>OZ245936.1:3220000-3258221 GCA_965229975.1 Parvibaculaceae bacterium | reverse complement strand
ACCCCGAGCGCACGCCGGGCGGCGCGAACCAGCGCCGCGTTGGCCACGTTGAGGTCGTCGACGATGGCCCGGCCTTCTTCGGTGAGGGTCGCGCCGTACTTGGTCCGGTCGAAGAGCCGCTTCCCGGTCCAGTCCTCGAGCCGCTTGATGCGGCGGCTCACCGTTGGCTGCGTCAGGCCGAGGACAGTGGCCGCGCGGTTGAAGCTTCCGGTCTGCGCGACCGTGAGAACCAGACGGAAATCATCCCATTCACTCAACGCCGAGGCCACGCCTTGGCGCATTTCCGTATAAGGCAATACGCACCCTCCAGTTCTCTTATCCGAATCAGACCTCTAGCTTAACGATAGCCTAAAAAGAACGTTTTGATCTTAATTTTGGGGGCGGTCAAGATGCGTAACACGCAAACTAAAGGCGATGTATTAAAAAAACATCGAGAAAAAACATCATTTCCCCGTACAATAGAGCCAGGCTGCTACACTAAGGATGGAAAGTTCCTTTTCTTAAAAAATCCTGAACTTTCGGAATTTTCGAAGGTTCGTGACATGGCCGTGCGGGAAATTAGCCCCAAAGTGGCACCCGTGACTGTTATGCACGAAGTGTACAACCGGAATCGCGACAGCATCTGGGCCCTCTATGAGTCGGCGGATCATCACCGGGAACGCCCGGAAATGGTCGGCATGTGGTGCTATCTGCCCCTGAGCGCGGAAGGCGTGGAAGCGCTCTACGCCGGCAAGTTCGATCCCGGCGCCCCTGACCTGTCCATGCTGGTGCCCAGCGGCACGACGCCCGGCGGCCTTTACCTTTGGGCGGTTGTCTGCCCGGGCCGCCTGCTCGAGCTCTGCACCCTGCTGACCTACGCCATGGGCGAGGAGATCTACGGCAACTTCCCGACCTACGGGACGATCGGCACCGAACGCGGCCGCCGCGCGCTCGCAAAACGCGAGACCGAGAAGAACGAAGGCACCATCGGCTCGATCTTCCGCAGCGAGCTGACGCCGGAGATCGCCGAGGGCTACAAGGCCTTCGAGATCTACCCGGGCAACCGCCCGAACGCGCCCCGCGCGCCCAAGGACATGGAAATCCGCGTCGTGGCCAACGCGGAAGACATGGCCCGCGCCATGGCGATCCGGTCTGCCGTATTCATGACCGAGCAGGACTGCCCCTACGAGGAGGAGTTCGACGGCAACGACTTCGCCGCGACCCACCTGCTCGCCACCATCAATGGCGAGCCGGCGGCGACCCTGCGCCTGCGCTTCTTCGCGGACTTCGCCAAGGTGGAGCGGCTTGCAGCCCTCCCGCGCTTCCGCCGCAGCAATGTGGCGCACGCGATCGTCCGCCACGGCATCGAGGTGTGCCGCCGCAAGGGCTACCGCACGCTCTACGGCCATGCGCAGACCCGGCTGACCCGCTTCTGGTCACGCTTCGGCTTCAGGCCGCTGCACACCGGTGGCCAGGGCGACGAGACCTTCGTGTTCTCCGATCACGAATACGTGGAGATGGTGGCCCAGGTGGAAGCCCACCCCGCCGCCATCCGGATTGGCAGCGACCCGCTTGTGATCATTCGCCCCGAGGGTGAGTGGGACCAGGCGGGTGTGCTGGACCGCTCGGCCGAGCGGCCTGCAAGGAACCCGCACTGATGGATAACGTCCACCTGCATCCGGCGTACGACAAGAAGGCGCCTGTCGATCATCGCGTCGAAGGGATCGCGCACGTGTTGCTCGAACTCCACCGGCTCCTCCTCGAGATGGGCCGGCCGGATGCAGCCGAAGCGGTTCGCAGCGCGGCCGCCGAGGTTGAGCGCACGGCGCGTGCCGAGGCGGCCCGCTAAGCATCCCGGCTCGAGCCCCCGGCAGACCCCCTTGCCGTCACAGGGCCGTTACACCCGCACGCCGGTAATGGTGTGGACAAACGGGACGTAACGGCTGACGGCGAGGGGGTTTTCATGTTCGGGCCTTTGGCAACGCCTTGCAAAACACGCACGTCAGTCAGGCGCTTTCGCACGTCGTCACGTTGGGTATCCTTGTTCTGACGAACTACTAGTCGGGACAAGCGCGCCTGCATGTCAGAACTATTTGAATCGGTTCACGCAGCGGTTCTCGCAATCGACCATTGCTCTTCGCCACGAGAGGTCATGGAGGTTGCGTCGCAGTTCGGCGCGCGACATGGACTGAAGGTTGCAGCGCTCGCGGAATTTGCCGGCGTGCTCGACCACAAGCGAACCGTGGTTAGCGGATTCCCTGCCGAGTGGGTCGAACGCTATTTCGCCAACCATTACGATCATTCCGATGCAGTCGTTCGCAATCTGCGTCGAGACCCGAAAAATGCTGTTCGATGGAAAGAGCTCAGAACCACGGTCGAGAGGCGGAGCATTTCTTCCCGGATCCTCGCCGAAGGCGCCGAGTTCGGCTTGGTGGAAGGCGTCACCATTCCCGTTCCAGGCGACGACGGCTATCTGGCGGGTGTTTCGTTCGCCGGAGAACGGATGAATGACGACCCGCAGTTGATCTCTGCGTTGAAGCTTGTGGCTGTTTACGCCCATGCCCGGGTCTCAGCGCTTACAGCGGACCCTGCCGAAGCCGTTGCCCTCACCCTCCGCGAAATTGAAGCGCTGCGGTGGGCGGCGGCCGGCAGAACCGACCAGCAGATCGCTGATGAAATGGGCATTCGGGGAACAACGGTTCACCGCCATATTCAGAATGCCAAGGAAAAGCTTGGCGCAGCAAGCCGAACCGAAGCGGTGATGACCGCGGTTCGCCAACGGCTGCTCTACGTCGACTAGGTTTGTCGGTTTTCTGGTGGAATTCGGCAATACAGACAGAGAACCAGGTGCGAAATCATGGGGCGCTCCCTGCAGCAGGGAGTCCTCCAACGATGCACCGCATCTGGACGACGCCGCTGCCAGCAAGACGTTCGCGCCACCAACAGGAATGATCATGGGATATTGCCTGGGATCGCTTCGGCAACACAAACACGAGTGCCTTGCCTTTCCAGCGGAACACGTCAGTCCGTCGCCCATCGGGATGGCGGCCCTGATCGGTGACGTCGCGCGCGCGTCCAATTTTGATCCATACGAATACTGCGTTTTCTAAGCACTGAGCTGCCCGGCTCCGCAGCCGCTGGCAATCTGCTGGACGCAGACAGAAAAGGGATTCCGGATGGCCTCGTTCCAGCCCACCGATCGCGAGAGAGAGCGCGAAACCGAGGCACTCGAACAAGTCCGCGATGTGACCCTGATGCTGATGATCATATGGGCCCGCAGACAAACTTCGATCGCTCCGGCCACGTTCCGGCTTCTGGCCGAGCACCTCGAAGGGATCGAGCGGACGGCAACGGAACGTCTCCGAGAGCTCGACATGGCAAACCTCGGATTTCAGGCTGGCGATCCAAACACGTTGCTTCGGAGGCACTAGGGCTGCCGGTCTGATCGGTTCCCGCCCGGCACCACATCTCGTCGGCGCCAGTCCCTGCCACGCCCCCTTACCGTCATAGGGCCGTTACACCCGCACGCCAGAACTGGTGTGGACAAGCGGGTCGCAACGGCTGACGGCGAGGGGGTTTTCATGTTCCGGATCGTGGCAATCGGTATTGCAGCGGCGGTTGCCGCGGCTGGCGGCACGGCGCTGGCGGCGGAAACAGCCAGGGGCACCGTCTATCTCGACGCCAACGGCAACGGTGGGCGCGATGCCGGGGAGACAGGTCTCGCTGGCATCCGCGTCTCCAACGGGCGCGATATCGTCACGACCGGCGACGACGGCGCCTACAGCATCGCCATCGAAGACGGCGATGTCCTGTTTGTCATCAAGCCCACCGGCTACATGACAGCGCTCGATGCCGACATGCTGCCGCGCTTCCACTACATCCACCAGCCGGACGGCACACCCGCGGACATCGATCTCCACTATCCCGGCATCGCGCCCACCGGGCCGCTGCCGGATGCCATCGACTTCCCGCTCATCGAGCGCGAAGAGCCGTCACGCTTCGACGTGATCCTCTTCGCCGACACCCAGCCCCAGTCGGATGCCGAGATCGACTTTCTGCGCGACGACGTGGTGGCGGAGCTGATCGGGACGGACGCCGCCTTCGCGATCACGGTCGGCGACATCATGTTCGACGACCTGTCGCTCTTCCCCCGCTTCAACGCGGTCATGGGGCGCATGGGCGTGCCGGTCTACAACGTTCCCGGCAACCACGAGCTCAACTTCCGGAGCCCCAACGACCGTTATTCCCTTGAGACATACAAGCGCATCGTCGGCCCGCCGACCTACGCGTGGGAATACGGCGGCGTCCACTTCATCGCCATCGACAACGTGAACTATCTCGGCTTCCAGCAGGGCCGCGAGGAACCCACCTATCGCGGAAACGGCGTCTACGAGGGCCGCATTCCCGACAGCGCCCTCACCTTCGTGAAGAACTACCTCGCGCCGCTCCCCAAGGATGCGCCGGTCGTGATCTTCCACCACATCCCGCTGCGCACCTACCAGGGGCCCGACAAGCCAAACACCAACACCATGAACAAGGAGGCGCTCTTCGCGCTCCTCGAAGGGCGCTCGAACCTCTACGCGGCGCAGGGCCACACCCACACGACGGAACATCACTACTTTGCCAGCGAAGACGGCTTCGAGGGGCCCGAGCCCTTCCACAGCCACGTGCTGACGACCGTGTCGGGCTCGTGGTGGTCCGGCCCCAACGACGCCCGCGGCGTCCCCCTCGCCCTCCAGCGCGACGGCACGCCGAACGGCTACCACGTGGCGACCTTCGACGGGCAAGACCTCACAGTCCGTTACAAGGCCGCCAGCCTGCCCGCGGACTACCAGATGCGGATCATGGTCGATGCCGCCTTCCACCACATCCGCGAGGAGATCTACCGGGATTTCCGCCACGGCGAATTGCTGAACGGCCGGCTGACCACCGACCAGCTCGGCGCCGCCGATCTCCTCGTCAATGTCTTCGACGGCGGCCCCAACACGGAAGTCTCCTTCACCGTGAATGGCAGCGAGCCCATCCCCATGACCCGGGTCAACGAACCGGACCCGGCCGCCCACGAACTCTTCGCCCGCTACAAGGACGTGAAGAAGCCCTGGGTCGAAGCCGAGATCACGTCGCACCTCTGGCGCGCGGATTTGCCAACGGACCTGACCCCGGGCACGCACACCGTTGCCGTAACGGCAACCGACGAATTCGGCGCCACGCACACCAGCCACAGGGTCATCGAGGTGACGGCCCGCAACTAGCCCGCTTGCCGCAAGCCCCCTTGCCAGCTACTTGTCTGGCCCATGAGGGATGAAACGCTTTGGGGGCGGAGCGG
This sequence comes from Parvibaculaceae bacterium, assembly GCA_965229975.1. GTDB lineage: Bacteria > Pseudomonadota > Alphaproteobacteria > CGMCC-115125 > CGMCC-115125 > Pyruvatibacter. The sequence goes on along the minus strand of OZ245936.1, from coordinate 3,252,916 downwards.
CGTCATCGCGCTGCTCCTGGGTTCGGTTGCGCTGCCGGCGGCGGCGCAGGAGGCCATTGTTCTTGACCCGGTCGTCGTCACCGCGACGCGCGAGGCGCGGCCGGCCGAGGAGCTGGCGGGCAACACCGCCGTCCTCGAGGACGAGGCCATCGAGCTCATTTCCCACGACAACCCGGCCGAACTGCTCAACCGCATGCCGGGCGTCTACATCCATTCCAACGATGGCCAGGAACACCTGACGGCCATCCGCTCGCCGGTGCTGACAGGCGGTGCGGGCCAGGGATCGTTCCTCTATCTCGAAGACGGCATCCCGCTGCGCGCCGCCGGCTGGGGCAACGTCAACGGCCTGTTCGATGCCCATTTCGAGGAGGCCGAGCGCATCGAGGTTGTGCGCGGCCCCGGCTCCGCGCTCTACGGCTCGAACGCCATCCACGGCCTCATCAACGTCATCACGCCGGACCCGCTGTTCGAGCCGCGCCGCGAAGTCTCCTTCGAGACCGGCGGCCACCGCGACAAGGCGTCCGCCGACGTGACCGGCCCCATCGGCGAGAACACCGCCTACCGCGCGACCGCCAGCGTGCTGGAAGATTCGAGCTTCCGCGAGCACGCCGGTGTCGGCCAGCAGAAGGGCACCATCAGCGTCCTGCACGAGACACGCCGCGACACCGTGAAGTTCCTCGTCTCCGGCATGAACCTCAACCAGGAGACCGCCGGCTTCATCCAGGGCTTCGAGGTCTACCGCGACAGCGATGCGGCACGCTCCAACCCCAACCCGGAGGCCTTCCGCGACGCCTGGGCGCTTCGCACCTCCGTGCGCTGGGACCGCGAGCTGCGCCCCGGCCTCACGCTGTCGCTCACGCCCTTCGGCCGCGTCAACGACATGGAGTTCCTGCGCCATTTCGTACCCGACCAGTCGCTGGAGGAAACCGGCCACTGGAGCGCAGGCGTTCTCGGCGCGCTCTATTTCGACTTCGACGGCGGCCACGAGCTCGTCGCCGGCCTCGACCTCGAATACACCAACGGCTACCTGACCGAGACCCAGTCGCAGCCTACCTTCGGCACGTTTACGCAGGGCACCCATTACGACTTCGAGGTCGAACAGACCGTCATCGCCCCCTACCTGCACGGCGAATGGCAGGTGACGCCGACGACGCGCGTGACGACGGGCGTGCGCTTCGACTGGACGCAGTACGACTACGACAACCTCACCGCCGCCAACACGGTCGGCCGCTTCAAGCGCCCTGCCGACCGCACGGACACGTTCTTCAACGTCACGCCCAAGCTAGGCGTCGTGCAGGAGGTGGGCGAGGATACCGAGGTCTATGCCAACCTCGCCCGCGCCGCCCGCGCCCCGCAGGTGACGGACCTCTACCGCCTGCAAACCCTGCAAACCGTGGACGGCATCGATTCCGAAACGCTCGACAGCGCCGAGATCGGCCTGCGTGCGCGCGGCACGCTCGGCAACGCATCCATCGCCGCGTTCTACGCCGAAAAGGACAACTTCTTTTTCCGCGATGCCGACGGCTTCAACGTGACGGACGGCGAGACCTCGCACCGCGGCATCGAGTTCGAAGGCACGGCCTACCTGCCCCATGATTTCGATATCGGCGTCGCCGGCACCTATGCCGTCCACCAGTACGAGTTCGACCGGCCGATCACCAACCCGGCCCAGCAGACCGAGGCCATCGTGTCGGGCACCGACGTGGACACTGCCCCGCGCTGGCTGGTCAACGCCCGCCTCGGCTGGGACTTCATGGACACGGCCCGCGCCGAGCTCGAATACGTCTTCGTGGACGAGTATTTCGTCGATGCCGCCAACACCAACGAGTATGACGGCCACAGCGTGTTCAACCTGCGCGCCCGCGCCGAAGTCGCACCCGGCGTCGAAATCAGGGGCCGCATCATGAACCTCGGCAACGTGGAATACGCCGAGCGCGCCGACTTCGCCTTCGGCAACTACCGCTATTTCCCCGGCGAACCGCGCACCGCCTATATCGGCGCCGCTGTCACGTTCTGAGAAGGCCCGCCGTCTAGGCAGTGCCTTCTGCCAGGTTCTTCAGCGCCTGGTTCATAGCCTCGAACCCCGTGCGGATCTGCCTCTTCGCAAGCATCCAGACGATGGGCGCCCCGATCCCGTAAACGCGCTCGTCGTGCTCCAGCAGGATACGGTCCGCGCCCAGCGGCACGATCCGGAACGTGTGGTCCCCCAGCGCGAACCACCGGTGGATGAATGCGCCCGTCCACGTGAATTCGCGCCCCTCCTGGTAGTCGGTGACACGCGGCGTGAACGTCACCTGCCTGCCGCCCGTGGACTTCGGACTCACCTCGAAGGTCGCACCGGGCGCGATGCGTCCCGTCGCGCCGACGATGAACGGGTTCCATTCGGGATACCGGTCGAGATCGATCAGGATGTTCCATACATCGGACGCCGCCGCGTCGATCTCGATGCTCGTGCGGACGATGAAGGCCATCGCTACGCCCTCACGCCCAGCCGGCGCAACTGGAGCAGCACGATGAGCAGGAACGACCCGATGAAAAAGATCCACTTGATGATCGAGACCGTCGTGCTGATAGCGGGCAGCGGGTCGATGATCATCTGGAAGTCCGGCGCGCTCAGGAACACATGCTGAAGCCCGTTCTCGAACCAGTCGTTGATGCCCGCGATCAGCGGAAACACCAGAACGACGTTCCCGCGGTCGGACAGCTTCGCGGCATCGAGGCTGAGCGCGAGGCAGACGGTCAGGAAGACCGTGTACCAGACCCAGTGAATGTCATCGAAGATCAGGTGGGCCCGGTAGAACGTCATGACGCCCTCCCCCTCCCACGCCGAGAACACCGCGATGTAGTCCGCCGGCGTGAAACCTGTGACCTGCAGCCCGACCATCCGCTCGGGCACCAGCGGATCGACGATCGTCGCGATGATCACCTGCGACACCACGTAGATGGCGCCGAACAGCGCCAGCAGACCCTTGTGCGACAGGACCGCGCGCATTGAACGCAAACCAGGCATTTCCACCTCCTTCCGCGGCCGCCCGCCATAGGGCATCCGCCGTCCACTACATTTGTAGTGAGCCGCTATGTACGGATACCGCCTTGCCCTGTCAACTACATTTGTAGTAAGTTGAGATTATGAACCAGGCCCCGTTCTCTCCCCGTGCACGAACCGTCGCGCAGGCGGCCGTGGAAGTCCTCGGCGAGCGCGGCACTGCCGGGCTGACCCACCGTGCCGTCGACCAGCACGCCGGGCTGCCGGAGGGTTCCACCAGCAATCACTTCCGCACCCGCGCTGCTCTCATCGGCGCGGTCTGCCGCTTCCTCACCGATCATGATCTCGAGGCGCTCGACAAAGCTTCCCGGCGGTTCGAGGCGGTCGGCGAGATGACGGATGCGGCAGCCGCCGAGGCCCTTGTCTCGATCATCCGCACCTGGACGGCGAAGGAGCCCGTGTTCACGGCGGCCCGGCTTGAACTCTTCCTGGTTGCCCGGCGCGACCGGGAAGTCGCCTCGCAAATGTCAGAGGTTCGCAGCGCCTTCCGCCAGCGCACGGTCGCCTGGCTCGAAGACCTGGCCGAAGGCGCAGGCGCGCATGGCGATCTCGTTATGGCCGTCGTGGAAGGCCTGACGGCCAATCAGCTGCTGCACCCCATGAACCGCGTGTCATGGAACAGGATGACGGAAGAGCTCCGGCTCGTGCTGAACGCTGTCATGCGGTGAGCCACGTCCCGGTGCCTGCACGGTTCCCCTTGCCCGTCCCGGTTGTTCGCATCAAAACCTAAGTATCTGATTTTTCTATGATTTTCACAATTTACTAACGCGCAGCCCCCATAAATGGCCCAAACAATGAAAAAGGTTGTTGGGGGTTGTGCCATGCGGCAGTCGCTCAGGGACGAAATTGCGGAAGAACAGCGGGTCACCGCCCTCCGCGCACTGGATCTTCTCGATACGCCCGAAGAACCGGCCTTCGACAGGCTTACCTCTTTGGCCGCTCGTTTGCTCAACGCACCCGTCGCGCTGGTGTCGCTGGTGGACGATACGCGCCAGTGGTTCAAGTCGCGCCAGGGCATCGCCGTGCGCGAAACGCCGCGCGAATACGCGTTCTGCCTGCACGCCATCGAGAGCGATGCGGCCTTCATCATTCCCGACGCCCGGCGCGATCCCAGGTTCCGCGACAACCCGCTGGTGCTTGGCGACCCGTCGATCGGCGCCTACGCAGGCATCCCCATCCACGGGCCGGAAGGCCACCGCCTCGGCACCCTGTGTGTGATCTACGACGAACCCCGCCAGTTCGAGCCCGACGAACTCGACATCCTCGCCGACCTCGCCGCCAGCGTGGACACCGAGATACGCCTGCGCGATGCCCTCAAGCATGAGCGGACCGCCCGCAGGGAAGCCGAGGTGGCCGCCGCCGCGCGGGCCCGCTTCACCGCAACCGTAAGCCACGAGATCAGGACGCCGCTCAATGGCGTCATCGGCGCGCTGAGCCTGCTCCGCGATGCCGACCTGTCGCCAGAAGCAGCCGAGAACCTCGTTCTCGCCACCAGCTCCGCGAAGTTCCTGCTGCGGCTCCTCAACGACGTGCTCGATTACGCCAAGCTCGAGTCCGGCAAATGGGTCATGCAGGCGTGCGACTTCGGACTCCATCAGGCCATAACCAATGTCGCGGACCTGTTCCGCCTCCAGGCACAGGCAAAGGGCGTGGACTTCCACGTGAACCTGGCGGACGCGCTGCCACCGCGTGTGCGCAGCGACGACGCCCGGCTGGGGCAAATCCTGTTCAACCTGCTCGGCAATGCCGTGAAATTCACCAACCAGGGGCAGATTGACGTGGAGGCCGCGTTCGAGCGCGGCGCAGGCGACACGGGCACGCTGGTGCTGACGGTCCGTGACACCGGGATCGGGATCGCGCCGGAGAAGCAGGCGACGATCTTCGAAGCATTCACACAGGCCGACAGCGGCTACGCGCGCCGCTACAGCGGCAGCGGCCTTGGCCTCCCCATCGCCCGCGAACTCGCTGAACTGCTCGGTGGATCGCTCACCTGCGAAAGCACGGACGGCAAGGGTTCGGCCTTCACGGCACGCATCCCGATGACGGTAGTTGGTGCCGCCGAGGAACCCGCGGAAGAGGCCCCGGCGACGCCGCGGCTTGGCGTGCGAAACCTCGCCGGCGCCACGGTGCTTGTCGCCGACGACAACCAGGTCAACCAGCGCATCATCGAACAGATGCTGACTGCCCTCTCGGTCTCTGCAGACACGGTCTCCAGCGGCTACGAGGCCATCGATGCCGCCAGCAAGCGTCGCTACGACGTGATCCTGATGGACATCTCGATGCCGGAGCTCGATGGCATCGCGGCGATGAAGACCATCCGCCAGACCGCGCGCGCGCCCCTGCCGCCCATTGTAGCGGTGACGGCGAGCGCCATGCCCGGCGACCGCGAGAACCTCCTCGCCGAAGGGTTCGACGACTACCTCGCCAAGCCCGTAAGCGCCGGAGAACTGGTCCACATGCTTACGCGTGTCGTCAGCGCGTTCCGGAATCCCGCACAGGCAAGGCAGGCAAGTTAGAACCGCTTGCCCGCGGAACCGCCTGCCTCAGCCCATATCCACCCGTCGGACCGGGCGGGTACGGGCACGCTCGACCGCCAGCCCGTCATAGGCGGGATCTTCCGAAAGCGCATTGCCCGGTTCGAGGAACCGCAGGTCCTCGAAGGCCAGCGCATGGGTCACCCGTTCGCCCGCATCGTCGCCCAGCGGCAGCGCGCAGCTCTCGTAGCGGTGCTCGCGCCCGTCAATCGCCGGAAACCCGGCGGCGGCAAAGACGGGCGCCCGCGTATCGATCACCCGCCGGTAGGCCTCCATCACGAAGCCCTGCACCTCGGCGGAGTGATGCGTCTGGTCGAGATAGAGCCCCGTGAAATCGTGCCCTGCCAGCCGCGCCTGCTGCGAGCCGACGATCCGGTAGCGCACCCGCAGCGGATCGAATTCGAACTCCACGAGAAAGACCCAGGCGAGCAGCTTGCCCAGCGCCTTGGGGTTCAGGCGGGACCGCGGCATGACCGGCAGGCCGCCGCGTGCTTCGTCCCAGACGCGCAGCACCTCGAGCACCCCGTCGGATGTCACGTCGCTTTGCTGGATGAAACCTTCCATGCCCTTGTCTCGCAAGTCTGCGGCGCAAGCCTATTGACGCCAAACCCCGGGCTTTCTGCGACACTAGAGAGGCAGGAGTGAACGCGCGGCTAACATGGTGACGCAGCGTAACCGGGCCATCCTTATGGATGGCGGCAGACATGTTCGCCAACCGGTTGACTCGCCTTGCGAAAAAGCCAAAGTGGCGCCCGAATTTGCCGCTTAGCGCCTGTGTTTTCGTGCCCCGGCGCGCGGCGTCGCAACGCACCCGACGTTCCAACGAATTTCAGAGAAGCGCCCCCATGAAGAAGCACAAGGTCCGCGTCTATCCGTCCAAGAAGCACCTCCCCCGCGAGCAGCAGCTGGCCTGGAAAATGGCCGAGGTCTGCGCCGACAAGGTGCCGGTGGAAAAAGACGTCGAGGCGATGATCATCAACCGCGTCATCGACAACGCCTCCGTCGCCATCGCGTCGGTCAACCGCCACGCCCCCGCCACCGCCCGCGTGCAGGCGCTGGCGCACCCGCGCAAGGGCGGCGCGACGGTCTTCGGCATGCCCAACAACAAGCGCTACTGCGCCGAGTGGGCGGCCTGGGCCAACGGCACCGCGGTGCGTGAGCTCGACTTCCACGACACGTACCTTGCCGCCGACTACTCGCACCCCGGCGACAACATCCCGCCGATCCTCGCCGTCGCCCAGCAGGTTGGCCGCTCCGGCAAGGACCTCATCCGCGGTCTCGCCGCCGGCTATGAACTCCAGGTCGACCTCGTCACCGGCATCTGCCTGCACGAGCACAAGATCGACCACATCGCCCATCTCGGCCCGTCGGCCGCGGGCGGCATCGGCGCGCTGATGAAGCTGCCCACGGAAGTGATCTACCAGTCGATCCAGCAGGCCCTGCACACCACCGTCTCCACCCGCCAGTCGCGCAAGGGCGAGATTTCCTCTTGGAAGGCGTTTGCCCCGGCCCATGCCGGCAAGCTCGCCATCGAGGCCGTCGACCGCTGCCTGCGCGGCGAAGGCGCCCCGTCGCCGATCTACGAAGGCGAGGACTCCGTCATCGCCTGGATCCTCGACGGTCCGGACGCCGAGTACACCGTGCCGCTGCCGGAAGCCGGCGAGCCCAAGCGCGCCATCATGGAGACCTACACCAAGGAGCATTCTGCGGAGTACCAGAGCCAGGCGCTCATCGACCTCGCCTTCAAGCTCGGCGCGCAGATCGACGATTTCGAGAAGATCGAGGAAATCGTCATCCACACCTCGCACCACACCCACTACGTCATCGGCACCGGCGCCAACGACCCGCAGAAGATGGATCCGAAGGCGAGCCGCGAAACGCTCGACCACTCGATCATGTACATCTTCGCCGTCGCCCTGCAGGACGGCGAGTGGCACCACGTGAAGTCCTACGCGCCCAAGCGCGCCGCCCGTCCGGACACCGTCCGCCTGTGGCACAAGATCCGCACCGTCGAAGACCCGAAGTGGACCGAGCGCTACCACTCGCGCGATCCCAAGGTGAAGGCGTTCGGCGCCCGCGTGGAGATCAAGTTCAAGGACGGCTCGCAGCTGGAAGACGAGATGGCGGTCGCCAACGCGCACCCCTACGGCGCGCGTCCCTTCGAGCGTGAGCACTACATCAACAAGTTCATGACGCTCACCGACGGCATCATCACCAAGAAGGAGGCCGACCGCTTCATCGAGACCGCCGAGCGGCTTCCGAAGCTGAAGGCCGAGGAACTCGGTGACCTGAACGTCCAGGTGCCGGCCGCCAAGGTGAAGCGCACGGAAGACAAGAAGGGCATCTTCTAATGCTGAAGGTCGAGAAGACGCCGGCGGAGAAGCGCAAGGCCTTCCGGGATGGTCTCAACTCGGGGAAGCTCCAGCTGGTCCCCGGCGCCTTCTCGCCCCTCGTCGCCATGCTCCTTGAGGAGCAGGGCTTCGATGGCATCTACATCTCCGGCGCGGTGCTCTCCGCCGATCTCGGCCTGCCCGATATCGGCCTCACCACGCTGACGGAAGTCGCCCAGCGCGGCTACCAGATCGCCCGCTCCACCAACCTGCCGGCGCTGATCGACGTGGACACCGGCTTCGGTGAGCCCATGTCGGCCTACCGCACCATGGTGGAGATGGAGAACATGGGCCTTGCGGGCTTCCACCTGGAAGACCAGGTGAACCCCAAGCGCTGCGGCCACCTGGACAACAAGGAAGTGGTGCCGGTGGAGGTGATGGTCCGCCGCATCAAGGCCGCGGTCGAAGCCCGCCAGGACGACAACTTCCTGATCATGGCCCGCACCGACGCCCGCTCGATGGAAGGCCTCGACGCCGCCATCGACCGCGCCAAGGCCTACGTGGATGCCGGCGCCGATGCCATCTTCCCGGAAGCCATGAAGGACGAAAGCGACTTCGAGGCCTTCCGCAAGGGCGTTGACGTGCCCCTGCTCGCCAACATGACCGAGTTCGGCAAGTCCGACCTGCTGACGGCCAAGCAGATGGAGAACCTGGGCATCAACCTGGTGATCTACCCGGTCACGTCGCTGCGCGTCGCTATGGGCGCCGTCGAAGAGGCGTTCGCCCAGATCAAGAAGGAAGGCACGCAGGAAAACGTGGTTCCGCGCATGCAGACCCGCGCGCGCCTCTACGAGCTCCTCAGCTACGAGGACTACAACAAGTTCGACACGTCGATTTTCAACTTTAAAGTCTGACGCAACACGCAAGACCCGGCCTGCGCGGGGGTTCGCGCACAACGCCGGCAACAGGAGGTAAGAGCCATGAGCGAAGTGCCCGAGGAAGAGATCAAGTACGGCCTCGCCGGTGTCGTGACCGACAAGACCGCGGTTTCCAAGGTGATGCAGGAAACCAACTCCCTCACCTATCGCGGCTACGCGGTGCAGGACCTCTGCCAGCACGCCGACTTCATGCAGACCGCCTACCTGCTGTGGCACGGCGAACTGCCGAACAGGAACGAGCTGGCACAGCTGGTCGAGAAGGAAATCGGCTACCGCGCGGTCTCCAAGGAGATGCTCGAGGTCATCAAGCGCTTCCGCAAGTCAGCCCACCCGATGGACACGATCCGCACCGCGGTGAGCTTCATGGGCGTGGAAGACCCCACGACCGAAGACCCGAGCCCGGAAGCCAATCTCGACAAGTCGATCAAGATGCTCGCGCGCATCCCGACCTGCATCGCGGCCGACTACCGCTGCCGCAACGGCAAGGAGCCGATCGCGCCGAACCCGGATCTCGGCTTCTCGGAAAACTTCTTCCACATGTGCTTCGGCGAAGTGCCCGAGCCGGAAGTCATCAAGTGCTTCGACATTTCGATGATCCTCTACGCCGAGCACTCGTTTAACGCGTCGACCTTCGCCGCGCGCGTCATCACGTCCACCACGTCCGACATCTACTCGGCCGTGACAGGCGCCATCGGCTGCCTCAAGGGCCCGCTCCACGGCGGCGCCAACGAGGCGGTGATGCACATGATGAAGGAGATCGATGACCCGGCTAAGGCCGCGGACTGGCTGCGCCAGGCCATCGCCGAGAAGCGCAAGGTCATGGGCTTCGGCCACCGCGTCTACAAATCCGGCGACAGCCGCGTGCCGACCATGACTGAGGCCTATCACAAGATGGCCGAGATCAAGGGCGGCCAGAAGTGGGTCGAGATGTCGAAGAACCTCGAAAAGACGATGGTTGACGACAAGGGCATCTACCCGAACCTCGATTTCCCCGCCGGCCCCGCCTACTACCTGATGGGCTTCGACATCCCCATGTTCACGCCGATCTTCGTGATGAGCCGCATTACCGGCTGGACGGCGCACATCATGGAGCAGGTGGCCGACAACAAGCTGATCCGCCCGCTCTCGGCCTATGTGGGCCCCGAGCAGCGCGAGGTCGTGCCGCTGGAAAAGCGCGCTGCCTAAGCCCGGCACCAGCAACGAACACGGAAAGGCCCCGGCAAACGCCGGGGCCTTTTTCGTTCATGCGCGAGACAGGTTCGATGGATAGACTTGGGCGCGTCATTCCGAGGGAGACCACCATGCGCCTTGTCACCGCAATGCTGGCCCTGGCCGCAGCCCTTGCCGCCTGGACCGCGCCCGCCGCTGCCCAGGGTGTGAAATCGCGGATGAACGACGTGCAGCAGAACGCCCTCACCGACGGCTGCTGGCAGCGCTACAACGGCAACCCCGGCAAGCTCTATCCCTGCCTCGACGGCGAGGCCTACTGGCAGGACGCGCTCATCGACGGCTGCAAGAAGCGCTACGCCGGCAACCAGGAGAAGCTGCGCCGTTGCGTGGACACCTCCTCGCTCTATGGCGGCTATAGCGGCGGCAACAGCTACGGCCACAACGACCACCACGACGCCCAGGGCCGGTATGACGCCGCCCTGCGCGAAGGCTGCTACATCCGTTTCAACGGCTACCCCGGTCCGCTAAACGCCTGCCTCAGCGGCGACCGCCGCTATGCAAGCGAAGCCCTGCCGGACGGCTGCCGCCGCCTCTACGGCTATGACCGCAATGTTTACGAGGATTGCATCGCCAACGGTCACAGCCGCTACTCGGGCAATTCATACGGCAACAATCACGGCGGCTCCGGCAGCTCATCCTACGGCGCCACAGGCCTTACCGACATCCAGCAGAACGCCCTCACCGACGGCTGCTGGCAGCGCTACAACGGCAACAATTCCAAACTCCAGCCCTGCCTGCGCGGCGAGGCATACTGGCGCGATGCCCTGCGGGACGGGTGCTGGAAGCGCTACAACGGCAACCAGGACAAGCTGAACCGCTGTCTCGACTACTAGCGGCCGCACCCGGCCAGCAAGTCCGCGGACCCGGCACGGCGGAAGCCTGCACAACGCCTTGAAGACGGAACGCGGACCCGCTACCCAAATTCATGGTGGAATGCGCGCTCGGGATCAGGCCGGGCCGGTGCTGGGTTTGGATCAGGTGTCGAACAACCAACTTGGAAAACTCGCCGGCGGCCCCGCGCCTATTGCTCCATTACTTCCGCAATCCCGGCACGGTGACGAAATCCCCCCGGATGGCGTCAGCTTCGTTATCCCGGTTTACAACAAGGCCGCGATGCTTCCTGCCGTCATCGCGGCCATTGGCGAGCAGCAAGGCGGCTTTCCGCGCGAGTTCATATTCATCGACGACGGATCGACCGATGAAAGCCGGGCCGTCATCGAGCGCGAGACCGAAGGCTGGCACGGCGTTGTCCTGCACACGCAACCAAACGCGGGCTCCGCCGCGGCGACCAACGCAGGCATCGCCCGCGCCCAGATGCCGTTCATCAAGTTCGTTGATGCGGACGACTTGCTGAGCCGCGATGCCACATTGCTTCTCCTGAATGCACTGAAGGCAGACGAAGGCGCCGTGCTCGCCTATGGGGGCCGGCGCTTCTTCAAACCCGGGGAAAAGCCGGATCTCTCGCCGGCGGCATTTGTGCCCGGTGTCTCACGCTCGGAGGCGCCGCTTCGTGCCGCGATGCGAAATTCACTCTTCAATCCCACGCAGTTCCTTGCCCGCACCGGCGCCTGCCGGGAGAGCGGCGGCTGCGATGAACGCGTGGTTTTCAGTCAGGAATACTCACTGACATTGCGCCTTGCCCGGCGCGGCGCGTTTCTGAAGCTCGACCGCACACTCGCCTATCTGCTGGACGAGGATGTAAACCGGCTATCGAACAACAAGGGCCGCCAGCTCCAGCGCGTCACCCGTGCCGTGCGCCACTTTCTCGAAGATCATCCGGAAACCTCCGGCAGCCTTCAACGCTTCGCATGCAGGCGGGCGGCCAGCCGCGCCATGCGATACGCCCGCCGAGACCTTGGCTTTGGACGGGTGAACCCCTGGCTCGGCCACTATTTGCGCGGGCACTTCGGTCTGTGGTCCGATCCGGTAGCGTTTATCCGCGCATGCGAAACCGTGTATGACACGCCAATCCCTTGAGCAGGGAACCCTCCGGTCAGACAGGAACACGATGAGCACGGAGCACATCAGCTACGATACGGCCTTTTACGCCGACCTGAAGAACACGGCGGGACCGTCCGCGGGCATAATCACGCCGATCGTTCAGGACCTCGTGCATGCGCGGCGCGTCGTGGACGTGGGGTGCGGCGATGGCTCATGGCTCGCCGCGTTCAAGGCGTGTGGGGCCGAAACGATCCTTGGCCTCGACGGCGACTGGTTGGACGAAGCCCTGCTTCGCATTCCGCCTGAGAACTTTCAGCGTGCGGATCTGTTCGCACCGATCTCCCTGCCCGATCGCTACGATCTCGCGATGTCGCTTGAGGTTGCCGAACACCTGCCGGTAGACCGCGCAGCGTCCTTCGTGGGCGACTTGGTGCGCCTTGCCCCGGTCGTGCTGTTCTCAGCCGCCATCCCGCTTCAGGAAGGCCCCAACCATATCAACGAGCAATGGCCCTCCTACTGGGCCGGACTGTTCGCCGCGCACGGTTACGTTCCGGTGGACGCGGTACGCATGCGCGTCTGGAACGATCCCGATGTGACGTGGTGGTACAAGCAGAACACGCTGATCTTTGCTGACGAAGACAAGCTTGCGGACTACCCGCCGCTATTGGAAGCGCACCGGATCTCCGGCGGACAGGTGCGCGACCTTGTCCATCCGGACAAGTATCGTCATCTGGCCAAGCGTGCCCAGCCCGATCTCGGCCGCTGGCTGAAGATGTTTCCGCGGACCTTTGCAAAGCGCCAGAAAGTCTGATCTCGAATGTGCGGCTTTGCCGGATTCCTGGACCCGGGCAGCAGCACGGACCCGCTGGCCTACGCGTCGATTGCGGCCGGTATGGCGAAAGCGCTTGCACCGCGTGGGCCCGATGATGAGGGGCTGTGGTGCAGCACGGACGAAGGCATTGCCCTCGCCTTTCGCCGCCTTTCGATTATTGACCTCTCCCCAGCAGGCCACCAGCCCATGCACAGCACGTGCGGTCGCTATGTGCTGGCATTCAACGGGGAGATCTACAATTTCGAAGAGCTACGCCGTGATCTCGACATGGCCCATCGGACGGCATGGCGCGGCCACTGTGACAGCGAGGTACTGCTCGAAGCCCTTGCGCGATGGGGTATCGAGACAACGCTGCCGAAGCTCGACGGCATGTTCGCATTTGCCCTATGGGACCGCCGGCAGCGCACGCTGACCCTTGCCCGCGACCGGTTCGGTGAGAAGCCGCTCTGCTACGGCTGGCAGGGTGGATGCTTCCTTTTCGGATCGACGCTTGCACCGGTCCGGCAGCACCCCGCCTTCGAAGGCAGGATCGACCGCACGGCTGTGAGCGCCTTTTTCTCCCGAGGCTACGTCCCTTCCCCGCTGACCATTTATACGGGCCTCTACAAGCTGCCCCCGGGCACATGGACAGAAATCGCACCATCGGCCACGAATTACAGCTCGCCGCGGCTTCACGGCTATTTCGATCCTTCCAGCGAGGCTGCCGCCGCACAGCGCGCCGGCCCATCCGTTACCGGCGAAGAGGCCGCCCTGGATGCCCTCGGCGAACGCATATCCCGTTCGGTCACGCGCCGCCTGCACGCGGACGTGCCGGTAGGCGTCTTCCTGTCTGGTGGCATCGATTCATCCACGGTTGCAGCCCACGCCGCCGCCGTCTCACCGACGCCCATAAGTACCTTCACGATTTCCTTCCCGGACACAGCCAACGACGAGGCACCATTTGCACGTGCCGTCGCGGATCATCTGGGGACCGACCATTGGGAAATGCCCGTGACGGAGCGCGATGCGCTGGACATCCTCTCAACCGTGCCCGCTGTGTACGACGAACCCTTCGCGGATCCTTCGGCACTCCCAAGCATGGTGCTGTGCGCGCGTACCCGCGGCGAGGTGAAAGTGGCGCTCTCGGGAGATGGGGGCGACGAGTTCTTCGGCGGCTATCCTCGTTACCGCGATGCCGCGCGGGACTGGCAGGCATGCCAGGAGACGCCGGCCCTGCTTCGCACCGCCGCCCGGTCCCTCGCTTACGCCCTGCCCGACGGCGGTCTGCGCAAGTCCCTTGCGCGTTTGAGTGCCGCCTCCCCTCGCGACGCCTACCTGCCGTACGTCTCGCGGTGGCGGTGGAGAAACCCGGCCGGGAACGCTTGGCAGCCGCCGGAGTGGCCATCGCCGACCGGGCTTGATCCAGCGGAAGAGTTCATGGCGTCGGATGCTGGCGAGTATCTACCGGACGACCTACAGGTCAAAATGGATCGCGCATCGATGAATGTGGGACTCGAAGTCAGAGCGCCGTTGCTCGATCACGAGATCGCCCGCTTTGCCTGGTCCCTGCCCCGGCAACTTCGGCTCCACGATATTGAAGGCGGAAAATATCTGCTGCGCCGCCTGCTCCGCCGCTACGTGCCCGACAACCTGTTCGAACGCCCCAAGACGGGTTTCTACCAGCCCTTGCCCGATTGGTTGCGCGGCGACCTTCGTGGCTGGGCCGAGGAACTTCTCAGTGAGAGGGCGCTGGCGGACTACGGCCTGCTCGACGTCAAGGCGGTCCGGAGGCGCTGGAGCGAACACCAGTCCGGGCGCAACCGCGCTCTCGACCTGTGGGCGGCGCTGATGTTCCAGCAGTGGATGTTAGCCGCCCGATGACTGGCAGCACTCCCGGCAGAGCGCTGCTAAATATTTGATTTATCTAAGAAATTTGCGTCAGGCTTATTGCCCGAATCCGCGCGCTGCGCAACGATTCATGCCGTTGATGAATCGGACATGATGTCGGGAGTACCGCATGACGCATCAGCTTCCTTCACCCAGCGACTTCGAGCTTCAGCTCCAGGGCTATCGCCTCACCACCGCCGAGATCACCTATCACATGCCGGACACGCCGAGCCTGCTGCAGACATTCGTGTGGCAACAGCTCGACCTGGCACCGCGCTATCCGCGCCTCGTGAAGTTCCTCGACTTCTGGCAGAGCGAACTCGACGGGCCGCTCCACTCGGTGCGCGTCGGCGCGACAGAGATCCTCGCGCCCGGCCAGTGGGGCCATCTCGCGGGCATCAATACGCTCCAATAGCGACACGCCCCCTGAAAGGACCGCCATCCGCGCGTTATAGTGGCAGCGATTCGAAGCCACTCCTCTGAATGCGGATGCGTGCCATGACGGCAAAGGCCAAGGACTTCGCCGAGATCTACCGGCGTTTCACGGCGTCCATCGCCTCGCGCCACGACTGCGGCTACTACTGCGCGCCCCTCAACGGCGGCGAGCCGGTGTGCTGCACAACGGGCCACGCCATTCCCATCGTCCAGAAGCAGGAATGGAAGCTCCTCAAGTCGCGCACCGACCTGTGGAGCAAGTTCGAACCCTTCGACAAGACGAGCCGCAAGATCGTCGACGAGCTGCACCAAAGCTGCAAGGCGATCGAGTGCAAGGGCGCGGCCTTCTGCGAGCGCGACAACCGCACGCTGGCCTGCCGCTCCTTCCCGTTCTTCCCCTACTTCAACAAGCAGCGCGAGCTCGTCGGCCTCGGCTACTACTGGTCGTTCGAGGACCGCTGTTGGGTCCTCTCCAACCTCGCCTGCGTCGAGAAGGATTTCGTGGACGAGATCATCGACGTCTACGAGCTGCTGTTCGAGAAGGACGAGGACGAACTTGAAGCCTTCATCGACGAGTCCGCCGCCATGCGCCGCGTGTTCTCGCGCCGCGGCGACCCGCTGCCGCTGATCGGCCGTGACGGCAAGCTTTACAAGATCATGCCCAAGACCAAGGGGAAGATCGTTCCGGCCAGGCCGACAGACTTCAAGGCGCACGGCGCCTACAAGTCGCCCAAGGCTTACCGCAAGGCGGTGAAGGAAGAAGGCGGCGATCCGGACGCAGCCCCCTTCCCGCCGGTCATCCGCTAAGGATCAAGACAATTGCCGGTCAGGACATGGGCCCGCTGCCCATCGGCAGCAGCGCCACGCTCTGGCACGACCGGCCGATCCAGCCGCGCCTGTCGAAGATCTCGGCTTCCGTAAGCCCCGTACCCGTCGGATACCAGGACGAACGCGGCCGCACTCCGATCCATTCGCCTTCCGGCATCCGCGACAAGTGCAGCGAGATGTCCGAGTTCGGCCAGCCGCCCGCATTGGGCCGCTTGCCCGCGAGGTAGACGGTGAAGAGCGTCGCATAATCGGCAATCGCGATCACCTGCCCGAAGCTGCCCGGCTCCGGCGTCAGCGCCTGCTTCGGCCGCACCCACACCATGTCCCGGTCCGCGGCGTCGCGCACATCGACAGCGGAGAGATACGTCTCCGCTTTGAAAGGAGGCTCGAAACCCCAAGCCGGAAACGTGTCCGGATCGCACGGCACGTCCGGAGCCGGCTCGATCCCCGGCACGTCGAGCGCATTGAGAAAACTCACGCTCGCCTTGGCCCGCAGCTTGCCGCCCGCGACCAGGCTGTTCTCCACCACCGTCAGCCGCGCGCCCGCGCGCACCACCTCGACCTTCGTCTCGAACGCCTCGAGCGGCGCCGGGCGGACAAGATGCACCGTCGCCGATACCGCCTGTCCCCAGCCTTCCGCCGCGGCCCGCGCTTCCAGCTCGCTGGTCAGCAGTCCCGAGACCACGCCGCCATGAAGGCCACCGAACGGCCCCATCGCCACGGGCGTCGGCTGCCACTTGCCATCCGCGTGTCCGACGACGGGCTCATTCACGGAAATGGGAGCATTCATGCCGCCAGCGCCTCCTCGATAAAGTCCAGCCGGTCCTGGCCGAAATACATGTCGTCCCCCACGTAGAAGGTCGGCGCGCCAAACGCACCCTTCTCCACCGCTTCCTCGGTCAGCGCCTTGAGCTTGTCCTTCACGTCCTGGTCGCTGGTGCGCTTGAGGAACCAGTCCACGTCGAACCCGCCCTCCTTCAGCATCGCTGCCACTTCGTCGGGGTCGTTGAGGTTGCGCGGCTTCAGCCACATCGCCTCGAACACCGTCTTGAGGTAGCGGTGGAAGAAATCGTCGCCTTCCATCTGCGCCGCCACGGCGCCGCGCATCAGGCCGAGCGTGATGATGGGAAAATGCGGATTGAAGTTGAGCGCCACGCCGTATCGCTTTGCAAAGCGCTGGAGGTCAGCCCCCATGTAGGCGCCCTTGGCCGGCACGGCGCCCGGCGGCGTGTTGCCCGTCGCCTTATGCACACCACCCAGCAGCATGGGCCGCCAGAGGATTTCCGCGCCGTGACGCGCCGCGATCTTCGGCAGTTCGAGCCACGCGAGGTAGCTCGTCGGGCTGCCCACACCGAACCAGAATTCGACCTGCTTGCTCATCCGTCCCTCTCCCCGGCTACCAGTTCTCGACCCACGGCCGCAGATCCATCTCGTGCGTCCATGTCGTGCGCGGCTGGCAGTGTATCTGCCAGTAGGCCTCGGCAATGTCGTCAGGCTTGAGCAGCCCGCCCACCTTGTCGCGCTCCGCCGCGCCCGGAAAATTCTCGTGGATCCACGCCGTGTCGATCGCACCGTCGATCACCACGTGCGCCACGTGAATGCCCTTTGGCCCCAGTTCCCGCGCCATCGACTGCGCCAGCGCCCTCAGCGCGAACTTGGCCCCGGCAAAGGCGGCGAACCCCTTGCCGCCGCGTACGCTCGCGGTCGCCCCGGTGAACAGGATCGAGCCCTGCTCGCGCGAGGTCATCCGCCGCGCCGCCTCGCGCCCCGTCAGGAACCCGGCAAACGCCGCCATCTCCCAGACCTTGCGGTAGACCCGCGACGTCATCTCGGTGATCGGGAAGTTCACGTTTGCGCCGATGTTGAAGACGACAACCTCGGCCGGGCCTACCTCGTTCTCAACCGTGTCGAAGAACGAAATCACCTGGTCCTCGTCGCGGGCATCGACACCGAAGGCCCGCGCCTTGCCGCCTTCGGCCTCGATGGCCTCGACCAGCGGCGCCAACTGCTCTTCGTTTCGGCGGCAGACGCAGGCCGTGTAGCCCTCGCGCGCGAAGCGGCGTGCAATCGCGCCGCCCGTCGCATCGCCGGCACCCACGATGATCGCCGCCTTGCCGGAACCGGATCCGCCCATGGTGCGTTTCCTTTCTGAACTTTCGCCCGCAATGTGGGTTCAATATCAGAACCCGTCAAGCTAGACTGTCCTTTCGAACACGCAAAGCGACCGGGAGCTTCGGCAAACCATGCGCTGGAACGAACTGGCCAACGTCCCCTGTTCCGTGGCGCGCGCCACGTCGGTAGTGGGCGAGCGGTGGACACTGCTCGTCCTCAGGGACTGTTTCATGGGCGTGCGCCGCTTCGAGGATTTCGAGCGCCGCCTCGGCATCGCCCGGCCAGTGCTCTCCCAGCGGCTGAAGAAGCTCGTGGAGGAAGGCGTCCTCAACCGCGTGCGCTACGAGGAACGCCCGGCCCGCTACGAGTACCGCCTGACGCCCAAGGGCCGCGACCTCTATCCGGTGCTCATGGGCCTCACGGCCTGGGGCGACAAGTACATGGCCGGCGAAGACGGCCCGCCGGTGGTGACGCGCCACAAGGGCTGCGGTCACCAGGTTACCCCGCAGATCATCTGCCCGGATTGCGGTGAGCCCGTCTCCGCCAACGACATGGAAGCCGAGCCCGGCCCCGGCGCGGCCGGCCGCGCGCACTTGCCCGCAGGCAACCGCTAGCGGCAGCGCCCCCGCCCGTCCATCAGCACGGCGGCGAACCGCGACACGTCGTAGCCGTCCGCCCTAAGCAGGGCGCGATGCGGCACAGCCACGACGTGAACCTGCGCCTCTTCCGGAATGCCGCTCAGCCCCGCATAGGCCAGCGCGTTGCCGGGCACACGCGTCGTCGTTTCGCCGTCGCCGACGCGCCACACGATCAGGCATTGCCCGTTGGCATCGTCCGCGAGCGGCGGATCGTAATAGGCGAACCGCGGCACCACGATCCGCGCCTCGGGAAGCTGCGCGCGCAGATTGCCCGCGATGTGCTCGTCCGCGCCGATGATCGTGCCCCCGGCAAAGCCAAAATCACGAAGTTCATCCGCCAATGCCCCATAAGGCACATCGAGGCGGCACTTCCCGCAAGTCGAACGGTCCGGGTAAACGAACCCGGCCGCACGCCACGCGAAGGCGATCACGCTCACCACGATGATCATGACCCAGATCGCCCGCACCTGCCCGGGCGTCGGATGCGAAGCGCGCACCATTGCCACCAGGTAGATAGGCGCCAACACCATCAGCGGGTGCATCCAGCGCTCCCCGTAGTGGGTGACACCCGCGACGAACACCGGCACGACCATGATGGCCAGCGCGGCAATCAGCGTGTCCCTGACCAGCTGCACGGGATCGGCGCCCGACCGCCCATGTGCACCTGGATGCGCCACGTTGCCCGGCCGGAATGCCCGCGGCACCGCGACGAGCACCAACGGCAGCAATGGCGACAGGAACAGCAGCGGGGCAACGAAGGCCGAGAGAAGGCCCTGCCCGATGCCCTCAAGCGCATTCGTGATGCCGGGGTCGGCGAGCGTCGTGCTGGCCGCCGCCCCGAAATCGAACCCGCTCGTCAACGCCCAGTAATAGTGAGGCCCGGCCAGCACCACCGCCGCCAAGGCGGCAAGGCCCATGCGCCAGTCGAGCAGGACCGCCCGGTAGCCGCGTTGCGCGACCATCCCGGCCAGCAGCGCGCCGAGTCCGGCGAAGTAGGCCTGCTTGGAAAGGGCGCCCAGCGCGACAGCGCAGCCGAACAGGACATAGTCCCCCAGCCTCCGGCCTTCCGCCATCCGCAGCACGGCGATCAGCGTCAGCGGCATCGCCAGCGTCAGGAACTGGGTATGGGTCACGCCCTCATGCGCGTTCCAGCCGATCTGGAAAATCAGCAAGAGCGAGAAGGCACACAGCGCCGCCCAGCCGTCATGCGCCAGCACGCGGCGGGCCGCGAAGAAATAGGCGACGACCGTCGCCCACATCACGGCGTACTTGATGACGAGCGTCGCCAGCGCACCCGGCCCGGTGACGAGCTGCACGAACCAGAGTGCCCAGGCCGGCAGCGGCGGGTATTTCGGGTTCTGACCGAGATCGAGGGACTGCGCCTCGAACGTGTGCACCACCCAGTCGACGGCGATCACGTCGCTGAACGCCAGCCGCAGCAAGGCATGCGCCGCCACGTAAGCCAGCATGCCCCACGCCACCGCCTTAAGCGCTGTTAACCGGTCCGGCCATATCCGCAGGACGCGGTCGTAAGGACCGGCAGGTGGCGCCTGGAAAGCGGTTGTCTCGGGCGGCATGGCGGAAATCCGGGCTCTTCGCACGATCTTGGGACATTTTGCCTACGCGCAAGCGGACCGCTTGTCGAGCGCCCCGCGTCGATGCCGACGCATTCACTACTGGGCCCGCGATTAACCGTTTTTTGCGTCTTGGGGCCGACAATGGCGCTTCATTAAACCCCAACCGGCGAAGGCGCATGCTGAAGCACCATCGCAAGCCCGGCGGCCACCCCTCCTTGCTGCAGACCTACGCGGCAAGTCTTGGCGCGCAGATCGACCGGCGCCGATCCGAGCTGTCGCTCATTGCCGCGCGCCGCGAGGCCGAGATGGCCAGCCGCGCCAAGAGCGAATTCCTGGCCAACATGAGCCACGAGCTGCGCACGCCGCTGAACGCAATTCTCGGGTTTTCCGACATCATCCGCGACGCGCGCTTCGGCGAAGGTGAAGAGCCCTGGCGCCGGTATCGCGACTACGCGTCCGACATCAACGACGCCAGCAGCCACCTGCTGGCCGTCGTCAACGATATCCTCGACATGTCGCGTATCGAGTCCGGCCGCATGGAACTCGAACTCGACGAGGTCAGCGTTGCGCATCTCGTGAAATCGATCGCCACCATGCTCGCCGACCGCGCTGCTTCCGCGGGACTCACGCTCAAAGTGGATATCGCAGACGGCCTGCCCTTGGTCGAAGCGGACGAACGCCGCCTCAAGCAGGCCTTGCTCAATCTCGCGGCCAATGCCGTCAAGTTCACGCCAGAGGGCGGGACTGTCACCCTCATCGCGAAAAAGGCAGCACTCGGCCTCTCCCTCGCGGTGCAGGACACCGGCCGCGGCATGACGCCGGAGCAGATCCGCATTGCCATGGAGCCCTTCCGCCAGGTCGATGGCGGCCTCGCCCGCGTTGAGGAAGGCACGGGCCTCGGCCTGCCGCTCGCCAAGGCCTTCGCCGAACTTCACGGCGCCTCCTTTTCCGTAAACAGCACGCCGGGCGAAGGCACGCTGGTCGAAATCCGCTTCCCGATCACACGCATCCGGCGTGCGTCTTCGCCGGACGGCAACGCGCTCAGCCAGGCAGACGCATCATGAGCACCAACCGCCTCTCCTCTTCGCTTGGTGGACCGCGCCTCGCGGCCAGCGGTGACGCCCCGATCGGACGTATCGTCTCGGTTTCCGGCGCCCAGGCCGTTGTCGCTCTCGACGACGGCGGCAGCCAGTTCCGTAAGGACGACGGCCCGTCCATGGGTTCGCTCCTGAAAATTCCGGCGCGCGACAACGCGGTACTCGGTATCGTCTCCGGCGTGACCATTCCGGTCCCCGCCCAACGTGCGGACGAGCCGGAACTCAAGATCCTCGAAATTGAACTGGTGGGCGAACTCACCAAGCCGGAAGACGGTAGCGACCCGGCATTCTGTCGCGGCGTCTCCGCCTTCCCGTCCCTTGGCCAGAACGTCTTCGCCGCGACGAGCCACGACCTTGAAATGGTCTTCCGCGCGGATTCGTCCTCGCTCGTGCGCATAGGCACGGTCCACCAGGACCCGACGATTCCCGCCAACATCATCACCGACGATCTTTTGGCCAAGCATTTTGCGGTGGTCGGCACCACGGGCACCGGCAAGTCATGCTCGGTGTCGCTGATCCTGCGCGGCATCCTCAAGGACCACCCGGGCGCTCACATCGTCGTGCTCGATCCGCACAGCGAGTACGCGCCCGCCTTCGGCGATGCCGCCGAGGTGATCACGCCATCCTCGCTCCAGCTACCCTACTGGCTGCTGAACTTCGACGAGCTGGTGGAAGTGCTGCTCGGCAGCGACCGCGACCGCCGCGTGGAAGTGGAAATCCTCCGCGAGCTTATCCCGCTCGCCAAGCAGAACTACAAGATGGGCAACAGCGAGCGCGGCGCGATCATGCGAAAGGTCGGCGAGGCGAGCAATCCGCTCACCGTCGATACGCCGATCCCATACCGCCTGTCCGACGTTCTCCAGATGCTCGACCAGATGATGGGCAAGCTGGACAAGCCCGAGAACCTGACGCCCTACAAGCGCCTCAAGGCGCGTATCGAGGCGCTGACGCTGGATGCGCGCTACGCCTTCATGTTCGGCGGCCTCACCGTGCGCGACGTGATGCGTGACGTGATCGGCCGCTTCTTCCGCGTACCGGTCAACGGCAAGCCGGTCACGGTCATGGACCTGTCCGGTGTGCCGGCAGAAATTCTCAATGTCGTCGTGTCGGTCGTCTGCCGTCTTGCCTTCGACTTCGCGCTGTGGACCGAGCGGTCGGTCCCCATCACCATCGTTTGCGAAGAGGCACACCGCTATGTGCCGCGCGACCCGGCGCTGGGCTTCGAGCCAACCAAGCGCGCCATCTCGCGCATTGCCAAGGAAGGCCGCAAATACGGCGTAAGCCTTTGCGTCGTCACCCAGCGCCCGTCGGAACTGGCGCCGACGATCCTGTCCCAGGCCAGCACCATTTTCGCGCTGCGCCTGACCAACCAGAACGATCAGGAAATCGTCCGCGCCGCCATTTCCGACGCCGCGGTCAGCCTGCTCGACTTCCTGCCGTCGCTGGGCAACGGCGAGGCCATCGTCATCGGCGAAGGCGTGCCCCTCCCGATGCGCGTCAAGTTCGACCGCCTCCCCGAAGGGACGGCGCCGCGGTCAAGCGGCGCCGCCTTCTCCGAGGAATGGCGTCACGAACCGACAGACCCGGACTTCCTCGACCAGGTCATCGAGCGCTGGCGTACCCAGCGCCGCTAGACGTCCGCTAGGCGGCACAAGCCCGCGCGATCTCCGTCACGTGCCGATGGTCGGTGCCGCAGCATCCGCCGAGCACGCGCAGGTGCGGAAATCGGATCAGCAGCTCGCGGTACTGCCCGCCCAGCTCCAGCGGATCGCCCTCGTCGAGCGCTTCCGCCTCGTCCAGCTCCGCATGGCTGCACCGTGACGCGTTGGCCCGGATGCCGCCGATACGCGCCATCCACGCCGACTTCTCATCAAGCGCCGGCCCGAAATGATCCGGGTGCGCGCAGTTGACCATGTAGTAGAGCGGCGCGCCGTCCGTGATCTCGTCGACCGCGGCAATGGCGTCACCCAGAGGGGTGCCATCCGGCAGCCGGCCGTCGGTCTCCACGGTAAAGGAGATGACGGAGGGGACCCCCGCATCACGCGCGGCAAGCGCAATGCCGGCCGCTTCGCCCACATGGGTCATCGTCATGGCGGTGATGATGTCGGCGCCCGCCCGGGCGAGGCTCACAGCCTGCGGTGCATGGTAAGCGGCCGACTCGACCGCTTCCATCAGGGCACCCGGCTGGTAGCCGTCACCGCGTGGCCCGAAATTGCCGCTGACGACACCCGGCAGGCCCGAGGCCGTGAAACCGTCCCGGACCTCTTGCATGAGCTCGACCGCTTCGCGGTTCAACCGGTCAAGCGCGGCGGCGTCATAGCCGAGCTTCGCGCCCCACTCCGGGCTTGCCCGCCACGTGGGTGTTTCGAACACGAAGCCGGTTCCGTGCTGCCGGGCGGTATCAAGATACGGCGTGAAATAGTCAGCCAGCACCTGCCGTCCCGAATCGTCAGCGAGCAGCGTGAATGAGGCAAAAAGCGGCAGGTCGATGCCGCGGTTGAAAATGAGGTCGGTCTCCATGCCGCCATCGGTCAGAAAAAGCTGGGCCGATTGGCCCGGCAGGCGCGTTTCGCCAGCCATAACAAAGCCCTCCAGGGTTCGAGAAACCCGACGGAGGTATGCCCGCGAACGGCAGCGGCAACCCGTCAATTCTGCAAGGCAGCTAATCTTCTTCCGGCACGATCTCGTGGCGCACCTGCCCGTAGGCCAGCAGGGCAAAGAGCCCCGTGCCGCCGAGTACGTTGCCGAGCAGCGTCGGCAGCACGAATTGCAGGAAGGCCGCGGCAAATGTCATGTCGCCACGCAGGGCCAGGAGAAAGACTTCCGCGGAGCCGGCGACAACGTGGCTCATCTCCCCGAGCGCGATCATGTAGGTGATGGCGACGATCAGCCAGAAGCGGCTGTCCTTGTTGTCCGCCATGCCCCAGACCAGCGCCGCCAGCAGGAACCCCGCGGGCACGCCCATGCCCACATTTGTAAGCGCCTCGCGTTCGGCCAGGTGATGCGAGACCTCAATGAATGCCTCGATCTGCGCAGGCGTCGCCACGCCGGCGTTCTCCACCAACAGCATGGAGAGAAACGTGCCGATCAGATTGGCCACCAGTACGATGAACCACAACTGTCCCGTCAGGCGGAACCGGCCAGGCCGCGGGTTCACCAGCACCGGCAGCACGGGCTTGATGGTGTTCTCGGTGAAAAGCTGGAGCCGCCCGACGATCACCAGCAGGAAGCCGATGCAGTAGCCGAAGTTGGAGACCAGCGGCCGCCACGGCTCGTCCGGCAGGAAGGCATGCAGGTAGCCCTTGCACAAGAGCGACAGGCTCATCACCAGTCCGGCCGCGATGCCCGACCACCAGAGCGAGAGGATGGGGCGCTGAAGCTCCTCGATCCCCTCCTGGCGAATGGTCTCGAAGATGACGGGCGAAGACGAACGCAGGTTCTGGCGCGCCCGGTACTTGTCGTCCGGCGTCAGCAGGAGTTCATCGTCCTTGCCGGACTCGTTTTCTTCCGTGAAGTGCTCGGCCACCCGTCTTCATCCGGTCCTGGAAACAAACCGGCCCGCCGGCGCCATCCCGCCGGGCCCAATATTCAAGAACGCGGCGGCAGCAGCTTGCGTTCCTGAAATTCGCGGAAGAACCTGGCGAACATCGCTTCCGTATCGATCACGCCGGAGAACCCCGCCTCACGCAGCTTGATCGTGGACACCAGGGCGGAGGGAACCGGCCGGTCGGCGCCGTAAGCCATGGTGAAGTCCGCGTAGTGAAAGGATTCGCCGGCGAAATCGGCAAGGCCGGGCGCTGCCAGGTCGTGCTTCCGGCGAATATCGTCCCATGTCGCGGCCTCGGCCGGCATCGCTTCGCCCATCCGCATCGCCCTGTCTTCACCGGGATCCGTGCCCAGCGCGTCGGCAATGGCCGGCCATACGTTGCGCCAGACGAAGACGTCGCCATTGGTCACGTTGAATATCTGGTTCGCCGCAGCATCGGTCTCCCCGGCCCAGCCGATCGCATCGGCGAGCAGGTCCGCGTCCACAGCCTCCAGGATCGGTGACACGGCGCCGCCGGGAAAATGCAACGGTTCGCCGCGGTCCTTCAGCACCGCCCCGTAGGCGCCGATGGCGGGAATGAGGTTCATGGCCGCGCCGATGGCCAGCCCGAACACGATCTGCGGCCTGAAGATCGTCCACGACCACGATGCGCCTTCGGCCTTGTCGCGGAGATACGCCTCCTGCAGCCAGTAGAAATTGGGATGGTCGCGATACTCCG
Organism: Parvibaculaceae bacterium; assembly: GCA_965229975.1. Classification (GTDB taxonomy): domain Bacteria; phylum Pseudomonadota; class Alphaproteobacteria; order CGMCC-115125; family CGMCC-115125; genus Pyruvatibacter. The sequence continues at coordinate 3,227,247 of OZ245936.1, read as the reverse complement.
ACCGGTCCTCGCGCGCGGGCACATCGATGGCCCGCACATGCGCGCCATAGGCTTTCGTCCCCTGCAGCACCGAGACATGCCGCAGGCCCTTCGCCGCGCCGGAGAGCGGCTCGAAGAGATTGCGCAGCATCCGGTCGTTGGTCTCGATCTGGTCCTGCTCAAGCCACCCGGCCACGAGACCGGGCTTCTCGTAGAGGGCCGCGTAGACCAGCCGCGTCACGTCCCCCATGCCGCCGAAGATATCGCTGCACGCCGCCTCGTCGGTGAGGTCCGCCTTGATGAAGTCCGCCCCGTAGGTATCGATCGGCGCACGGCGCGACACTGCCGTCACCTTGCAGTCCCCGCGCGCCGCGAAATGCCGGATAGCCGCCTGGCCCACGAGCCCCGACGCCCCGGCAATGAGCACATGCTCCGCCATGTTTCCTCCCTCCTGCTTGATTGTTTCGCTTGATCCTAGGGTTCCGCACACAGGTGGACCATGGCGCCTCTGCCTTTGCAGTCACCGGCCTGGTTCAATCGCGAACGAAATATAGTCGCACACGAATATTTCGCATGATTCAGTCTTTCGAGGTATTCGGAAATACAGTCGAGCGTTTCCTTTCTTTTAACTATTGCAGCGCAATTTACTCAATTGGAGGAAGTTACGCCTCTTACGTCACGCTTGGACCGGCGGAGCGTGCGAAAGGCAGCTCCCGGTTCCAACAAGGAAAAGCAAAATGCCGTCATTCAAATTGCCCTCCGGCAAATTCAGTCTTTCGAGCCTGCGCATCGGGCCGCGCCTGTTCCTAGGGACAGGTACCATTCTCGCACTGCTCGGCGTCGTCACCCTGGCTGCCTACATCGGCCTGAGCGGTTCCGCCTCCAGTTTCGGTGAGTACCGGAAACTCGCGCGGCAAACGAAGGCGCTTGCGACTGTTCAGTCTGAAGTTGCGATGACCCGCTTCTACCTCAAGGACTTCCTGACGACGGGGTCCGACGAGCGGGCGGCAATGGCCTCGGAGCAGATCGAGGCAATTGACCGCGACGGCAACGCCGCCATGGCGCTATTCGAATCGCAGGAACGTAAGGAACAACTCGGCGAGGTCGTTTCGATGATGCGCGAGTATGAGTCCGCCTTCGGGTCGGTCCTCGCAATTGACAAAAAGACGGACGCCCTGATGAGCGAAATCACGACGGACGGCATCATGATCGAACGGAATCTGTCCGAGGTCATGCGTGGCGCGGAGCGCGAGGCAAATGTCTCGGCTGCATATGGGGCCGGCGAGACTCTCCGAAGCCTCATGCTAGCGCGCGTCTACGTCGCAAAGTTCATTGATGACAATGACAAGGCGTCGGTCGAACGCGTCAGAAACGAGCTCGCCGATGCGCTTGAACGTGCCGCAACCATTCGAGCGGCGCTGCGCAATCCTGCCCGCCAACAGCTGGTCGGCGAGACGATCGATCTGATGAAGGTCTTCGGTACGAATTTCGATGCTTATCAGGCCGCTATCTTCGAGCGAAACGCAATTGTCTCGGCGCAACTGGACAGGTTGGGGCCGGCCGCCGCAGCCACTCTCAACGAGATGACGGCGGACAACAACAATCGTCAGGACGAACTCGGCCCGCAGGCAACAGCGGCCATCAACCAGGCAATCTGGATTGCGCTTCTCGTCGCAGGCATCGCCATTGCTGCAGGTGCCGTCATCTCACTGCTGTTGACTCGCAGCATCGCCGGACCCGTCAACGACATGACGGACACCATGCAGGAACTCTCCGACGGCAACCTCGACGTGAAGGTGCCCGGCATCGGCCGGGGCGACGAGATCGGCGACATGGCCGATACCGTGCGCGTCTTCAAGGAAGCCCTTATCGACAAGCGTGCCGCAGACGAGGCCGCGGCAAAGGAGAATGCCGCCAAGGCCAAGCGCTCGGCCGAACTGGACCGGCTCACCAAGGACTTCGATGCCCAGGTGAGCCAGCTCGTCAACGCGGTGTCCTCGTCTGCGACCGAGCTCCAGGCCACGGCCCAGACGCTGACGGCCACGGCCGAGGAAACCAGCTCCCAGTCGACGGCCGTTGCCGCGGCCTCGGAACAAGCCACGGTCAACGTCCAGACCGTGGCGACCGCGTCAGAGGAGCTGGCCACGTCGATCTCCGAAATCAGCCGCCAGGTGGCCCAGTCCGCCGGCATCGCCAACAAGGCGGCGGCGGACGCCGAGACGACCAACCAGCAGGTGCAGGCGCTTGCCGACACCGCGCAGAAGATCGGCGAGGTTGTGGATCTCATCAACGACATCGCGAGCCAGACCAACCTGCTTGCCCTCAACGCAACCATCGAGGCGGCGCGGGCGGGCGAAGCAGGCAAGGGCTTCGCGGTTGTCGCGTCCGAGGTGAAGTCGCTGGCAAGCGCCACGGCCAAGGCCACCGACGAGATCACCGACCAGATTACCGGTGTGCAGAAGGAGACGCTGGAAGCCGTGAAGGCAATCCAGTCGATCGGCGCCACCATCGGCCAGATCAACGAGATTGCAGCGGCCATTGCAGCCGCGGTCGAGGAGCAGGGCGCGGCAACGCAGGAGATTGCACGCAACGTGCAGCAGGCAGCCGTCGGCACGCAGGAAGTGTCCTCGAACATTTCCGGCGTCAACCAGGCCGCGTCCGAGACGGGCGCCGCCGCGACCCAGGTGCTCTCCGCCTCCGGCGAACTCGCCGAGCGGGGCGACGCACTTCGCAACCAGGTCGATTCCTTCCTGCGGGCGGTTCAGGCCGCCTAGGGGTGGCGAAGGAAAATCTGGATGCCGGCTGGCCGGTCCCTTCGGGGGCCGGCCAGTTTTCCTTTCAGATCTGAGGCCCCGGCCTCAGTTCACCGCATAGTCCGTGAAGGCCCCCGCCGGATCATTGCCATTGCGGATCGAGAACGTGCACGCTTCGAGGTCCATCACGATCGTGCAGACCGTGCCGATTTCGCCGAGAAAATCCCGCGGCCGGTAGGGCACGAGGATCGGCTCCTCGCCCTCGCGCGACGCGAGGATCTGCTTGAGCGCCGCCACGTCGCTGGCGCTGCGTGACCCGGCAAGGCGCTGCGCGGTCTCGTAGCGCCCGAGCGTGCTGGCCTGCATGGCCTCGGGGACCGGCATGTCGCACGCGACATAGTGGTTGGTATGCAGGGTGAAAGTGCCCTGCGCCGGGACGACGCCCGACCCGTCGCCGGTGAATTCCATGTCGAGGCTCTCGCCGGACTTGTGGCCTATGAGGATATTGGCCGAGCGGCCGGTGCCGGCGCCCTTAAGCCTCGCCGTCGCCTCGTCCCATCCCGGCGCATCGAGCAGGCTGCGCAGCACCACGTGAACCGGCACGCCGTCCGTCTTGGCCGATGTCGGCAGGAAATTGAAGCAGACACCGACGCCTGCGCTGTTGAGGCCGATCTTCCCAATGATCCCCGGCTCGGTCATCATCACGACCGTCGGCGCATCCGGCGCTTCGATGCGCATGACCACGATCAGGTCCTCGAGGGACTTCTCCCAGTCCCAGTTCTGCCCCATCACCGGCGAGCCCGCGAAATGAAGCGCGGTGCACTCGTTGAGCCCCATGGTGGACAGCAGCTCAGAGCGCGCATTGAGCGCCACGATCCACAGCGGATCGAGATCCGCCGCGTCCGCCATAGCCTCGATCTCGCGCAGATAGGCCGGATTGTAATCACCGATCACGCCACGGAAGTGCCGCGCCGCTGAGAACACGTCCGCCTCCGGCCGCCCGAAATAGCGACCATAGAGGTCGATCATGGCCGCGATCCGGTCGGCAAAGGCCACCCCGTGGGCATGACCGATCGCCTCCGCATCGCCTTCGATGGACAGAAACGGAATTGCTTCAGGTGCTGCCGACCCGTCCGGCATGGCGCGCCTCCCTCGTGGCTCACCGCACAAGGGTGCCCGGGACTGCCCCTGCTGCCAAGCGTCCGGCAGACACGAAAAAGCCCGCCAGGCGAAACCTGACGGGCTGATTGTTGGTTGCGGGGGCAGGATTTGAACCTGCGACCTTCAGGTTATGAGCCTGACGAGCTACCGGGCTGCTCCACCCCGCGCCAATTCTTGTATCCGGCAGCCGCGCATCAGCGCGCGCCTCGCGGGATCGTTCGTTGTCGGATGGAATAGGGCCGCACACCGGGCTTGGGCGCCCGGCGTGTCATCGTGAACTGAGGGATCTTCGATCTCGTCTGCCTGGTTGCGTGCCTGTGTTTTGCAGGCCCGGCAACGACCTACTCTCCCACGTCTTAAGACGCAGTACCATCGGCGCTGAGGAGTTTAACGGCCGAGTTCGGGATGGGATCGGGTTTGGGCTCCTCGCAATAATCACCGAGCCGGCGAAACACAGGCGCGCAATCAGGAAAGGGGTTCGAATACACTGGAATTTCTTGATCTCAGGTCCGTCATCGAATGACGGGCATGGGTAATGAGAGTGATCAAGCCGATCGAGCGATTAGTACTCGTTAGCTCCACGCGTTACCGCGCTTCCACACCGAGCCTATCAACGTGGTGGTCTTCCACGGCTCTCAAGGGAGAACTCGTTTCGAGGTGGGTTTCCCGCTTAGATGCCTTCAGCGGTTATCCCGTCCATACATAGCTACCCGGCTGTGCCGCTGGCGCGACAACCGGTCCACCAGAGGTATGTCCATCCCGGTCCTCTCGTACTAGGGACAGATCCTCTCAATTCTCCGACACCCACGGCAGATAGGGACCGAACTGTCTCACGACGTTCTAAACCCAGCTCACGTACCTCTTTAATTGGCGAACAGCCAAACCCTTGGGACCTGCTCCAGCCCCAGGATGAGATGAGCCGACATCGAGGTGCCAAACAACCCCGTCGATATGGACTCTTGGGGGTCATCAGCCTGTTATCCCCGGCGTACCTTTTATCCGTTGAGCGATGGCCCTTCCACGCGGGACCACCGGATCACTATGACCGACTTTCGTCTCTGCTCGGCTCGTCAGCCTCGCAGTCAGGCAGGCTTATGCCATTGCACTCAACAACCGATTTCCGACCGGTCTGAGCCCACCATCGCGCGCCTCCGTTACTCTTTGGGAGGCGACCGCCCCAGTCAAACTACCCACCATACACTGTCCCGGGCGTTGTAGCGCCGCGGTTAGACATCAATGAGAACAAGGGTGGTATTTCAAGGGTGACTCCACAACGGCTGGCGCCATTGCTTCAAAGTCTACCACCTATCCTACACATGTTGCCACTAATGCCAGTGTAAAGCTGTAGTAAAGGTGCACGGGGTCTTTCCGTCTGACCGCGGGAACCCCGCATCTTCACGGGGAATTCAATTTCGCTGAGTCGATGCTGGAGACAGTGGGGAAGTCGTTACGCCATTCGTGCAGGTCGGAACTTACCCGACAAGGAATTTCGCTACCTTAGGACCGTTATAGTTACGGCCGCCGTTTACCGGGGCTTCGATTCAAAGCTTGCACCTCTCCTCTTAACCTTCCGGCACCGGGCAGGCGTCAGACCCTATACGTCGTCTTGCGACTTCGCAGAGCCCTGTGTTTTTAGTAAACAGTCGCTACCCCCTGGTCTGTGCCCCCTGCCCTTGGTTGCCCAAGAACAGGGCCCTCTTCTCCCGAAGTTACGAGGGCAATTTGCCGAGTTCCTTCAGCATCGTTCTCTCAAGCGCCTTGGTATGCTCTACCAGTCCACCTGTGTCGGTTTCGGGTACGGTCTAATGAAGGGGCTATTTCCTGGAACGCCTTCGCTGCCAGTCCAATCCAATAAGGACTGACAACACACGGCATTCGTCACCACCTTCCGGCCCAGGAATATTGACCTGGTTCCCATCGACTACGCATTTCTGCCTCGCCTTAGGGGCCGGCTAACCCTGCGCAGATTAGCTTTACGCAGGAACCCTTGGACTTTCGGCGAGAGGGTCTCTCACCCTCTTTATCGCTACTCATGTCAGCATTCTCACTTCCGATACCTCCAGGTGCCCTCGCGGGTCACCCTTCGCAGGCTTACGGAACGCTCCGCTACCGCGTGCACTAAAGTGCACACCCGCAGCTTCGGTGAGTGGCTTAAGCCCCGGTACATCTTCGGCGCAGGAGCGCTTGACCAGTGAGCTGTTACGCTTTCTTTAAAGGATGGCTGCTTCTAAGCCAACCTCCTGGTTGTCACTGCACTCCCACATCCTTTCCCACTTAGCCACTACTTAGGGACCTTAGCTGGCGGTCAGGGCTGTTTCCCTTTTCACGACGGACCTTAGCACCCGCCGTGTGTCTGCTGCGCAGTACTCCTCGGTATTCGGAGTTTGGTTAGGATCAGTAAGGCGGTAAGCCCCCATAGCCCATCCAGTGCTCTACCCCCGAGGGTATTCACGCAACGCTCTACCTAAATAGATTTCGCGGAGAACCAGCTATTTCCGAGTTTGATTGGCCTTTCACCCCTAGACACAAGTCATCCCCGTCTTTTTCAACAGACGTGGGTTCGGTCCTCCAGTGAGTGTTACCTCACCTTCAACCTGCTCATATCTAGATCACTCGGTTTCGGGTCTAGTCCGACAAACTTAATCGCCCTATTAAGACTCGCTTTCGCTACGCCTACACCTATCGGCTTAAGCTTGCTTGCCAGACTAAGTCGCTGACCCATTATGCAAGAGGTACGCTGTCACCCTTGCGGGCTCCAACTGTTTGTAGGCATCCGGTTTCAGGGTCTATTTCACTCCCCTCGTCGGGGTGCTTTTCACCTTTCCCTCACGGTACTGGTTCACTATCGGTCGCTGAGGAGTACTTAGGCTTGGAGGGTGGTCCCCCCACGTTCAGACAGGATTTCACGTGTCCCGCCCTACTCGAGGACATAAGAGATTTCTACCTGTAAGGGGCTATCACCCTCTAAGGCGCGACTTTCCAGACGCTTCCAGTTCTTACTCAAATGCCACAGGCCTAGTCCGCGTTCGCTCGCCACTACTAACGGAGTCTCGGTTGATGTCCTTTCCTCCGGGTACTTAGATGTTTCAGTTCCCCGGGTTCGCCTCCCTTGCGGGATGACCCTTTCGGGCCGGGTTTCCCCATTCGGAAATCTGCGGATCAACGGTTGCTCGCACCTCCCCACAGCTTATCGCAGCGTGCCACGTCCTTCATCGCCTCTCAGCGCCGAGGCATCCACCAGATGCCCTTAAGACGCTTGATCGCTCTCATTATCGATGCCCGCCCGTTGTCCTCCAGGCCGTGCAGCCGGGAGGGACGGTGAAACGGGTGCCGGTTCTTGCAGGCCGGCGCCCA
>OZ245936.1:0-3215000 GCA_965229975.1 Parvibaculaceae bacterium | reverse complement strand
CAGGTCGCCGTCCACTTCCCGGCCGTTCACCGTAAGGCCTTCCTTGCCTGCGCCGACCTTGACGGTCTCGCCATCGTGGACCGCGCCCTCGAGCACCAACTCGGCCAACGGGTCCTGCAGCGCACGCTGGATGACCCGCTTGAGCGGACGCGCACCGTAGGCCGGGTCGTAGCCCTTGTCGGCCAGCCACGCCTTCGCCTCGTCGTCCAGCGTGAGCGTGATCTTGCGGCCTTCCAGCAGGCTCTGCAGGCGGCTGATCTGTATGTCGACGATGCCCGACATCTGCGCCCGGCCGAGGCGGTGGAACAGGATGATCTCGTCCAGCCGGTTCAGAAACTCGGGCCGGAAGTGCATCCGCACGGCGCCCATCACCTGGTCCCGCACGGCGGACGAGTCCTCGCCTTCCGGCTGCGCCACCAGGTACTCGGCGCCCATGTTGGACGTCATGATGATGAGCGTGTTGCGGAAGTCGACCGTCCGCCCCTGCCCGTCCGTCAGGCGCCCGTCATCGAGCACCTGCAGGAGGACGTTGAACACGTCCGGATGGGCCTTCTCGATCTCGTCGAACAGCACGACCTGGTAGGGCCGCCGCCGGACGGCCTCGGTCAGCGCCCCGCCTTCCTCGTAGCCGACATAGCCCGGAGGCGCCCCGATCAGCCGGGCGACCGAATGCTTCTCCATGTATTCCGACATGTCGAGGCGGCAGATCGCGGTGTCGTCATCGAACAGGAACCCGGCCAGCGCCTTGGTCAGCTCCGTCTTGCCCACACCCGTGGGGCCCAGGAACATGAAGGAACCGATGGGCCGGTTGGGATCCTGAAGCCCGGCGCGCGCACGGCGCACCGCGCGGCTGACCGCGGCGACCGCCTCCTTCTGGCCGATGACCCGGGCGCCGAGCGCCGTTTCCATCTGGAGAAGCTTCTCGCGCTCGCCTTCCAGCATCTTGTCCACGGGAATGCCGGTCCAACGCGATACGATGCCGGCCACATGCTCGTCGGTCACTTCCTCGTCGAGCATCATCTCGCCGTCGTTCTGCTCACGCGTGGCAAGCTTCTTTTCGATCTCGGGAATGATGCCGTAGGCCAGCTCGCTCGCCTTCTCGAGGTCACCCGCACGCTGCGCGCGCTCGAGGTCGCTGCGGGCCTGGTCGAGCTCCTCCTTGAGCTTCTGCGCGCCCGCGAGGTTTTCCTTCTCCGACTGCCAGCGCGCCGTCAGCTCGGCCGAACGCTGTTCCAGGTCGGCAACTTCCCGCTCAAGCGCTTCGAGGCGGTCCTTGGAGGCCGTGTCGGTCTCCTTCTTCAGCGCCTCGCGTTCGATCTTGAGCTGGATGACACGCCGGTCGAGTTCGTCCAGTTCCTCGGGCTTGGAATCCACCTGCATACGCAGCCGGCTCGCCGCCTCGTCCACGAGGTCGATGGCCTTGTCCGGCAGGAACCGCTCGGTGATGTAGCGGTCCGACAGCTGCGCCGCCGACACGATCGCCGAGTCGGTGATACGCACGCCGTGGTGAAGCTCGTACTTTTCCTTGAGGCCGCGCAGGATCGAGATGGTGTCCTCGACGGTCGGCTCGTTGACGTAGACCGGCTGGAAACGCCGCGCGAGGGCCGCATCCTTCTCCACGTGCTTGCGGTACTCGTCGAGCGTTGTCGCACCCACGCAGTGCAGCTCGCCACGCGCCAGCGCGGGCTTGAGGAGGTTCGACGCATCCATCGCGCCATCCGCCTTGCCTGCACCCACCAGCGTGTGCATCTCGTCGATGAAGAGGATGATCTCGCCGTTCGACGCGGTGATCTCGTTGAGCACGGCCTTCAGCCGCTCCTCGAATTCACCGCGGTACTTGGCGCCCGCGATCAGCGAGCCGAGGTCGAGCGCCAGCAGGCGCTTGTCCTTGAGGCTCTCGGGCACGTCGCCGTTGACGATGCGCAGCGCCAGGCCTTCCGCGATGGCGGTCTTGCCGACGCCGGGCTCGCCGATGAGCACGGGATTGTTCTTGGTGCGCCGCGACAGCACCTGGATGGTGCGGCGGATTTCCTCGTCGCGGCCGATGACCGGGTCGAGCTTGCCTTCGCGGGCCACTTCCGTGAGATCCCGCGCGTACTTCTTCAGCGCCTCGTACGCGTCCTCGGCGTTGGCGCTGTCGGCTGTCCGGCCCTTGCGGATATCGGCGATGGCCGTGTTCAGGCCATTGGGCGTGATGCCCGCTTCCTTGAGGATGCGGCCCGCCTCCGTCTGCGTCGCCATCGTAAGCGCGAGAAGAACGCGCTCGGCGGTGACGAAGCTGTCGCCTTCCTTCTTGGAAATCTCTTCGGCGGTTTCAAAAGCCCGCGCCAGCTCCGGCGCCAGATAAAGCTGCCCGGCGCCCGCGCCTTCCACGCGCGGCAGCTTGCCGAGCGCCAGTTCGACACCCTGAAGCGCCACTTCGGGCCGGCCGCCGGCCCGGCGGATGAGGTTGGCCGCCAGACCTTCCTCGTCGTCGAGGAGGACTTTGAGCAGATGTTCCGGGCGGAACTGCTGGTGCCCTGAGCGCACCGCAAGGCCCTGCGCGGATTGCAGGAAACCCTTCACCCGATCGGTGAATTTCTCGAGATTCATCGAGACCCCTTTCTCAGCATTACGCGCCGCCTCCCCATTCTCGGGCAAGGCAGCGGAACCCGTTCAATTCAAGCCGGACGCCCTCACGAGGCGCGCCCGGTGCCTCCCTTATGTGGTGTGCCATTTACGCAACACAAGTCCCGCGAGACCCGGATAATGGGGGTTTCCGGCGGATAAGCGCCGGATTGGCTCTCGCGGGCAGCAGGGCCGTTTGACATTGAAGCGCAGGGCGGGTTGCGATCCCGTTCACACTGACAAGGAGGCCCGTCCGGCCATGTCATCCACGCCCGAGATCACCGCGCTTTACCGCTATCCGGTCAAGGGCCTGTCGCCGGAGAAGCTGGATGCGGCCCATGTCGAGGCCGGCGGCTGCGTGCCCTTCGACCGCGCCTACGCCATCGAGAATGGCAGCCGGGATTTCAATCCGGACGCGCCGGAATACTTCCCAAAGATCAAGTATCTGATGCTGATGAAAAACGAGCGGCTGGCCTCGCTCGAAACCCTGTTTGACGACGAGACCCAGACGCTGACGATCCGCCGCAAGGGCAAGCAGGTGGCGCGCGGCGACCTGTCCTCCCGCGTCGGGCGCCAGATGATCGAACAATTTTTGGCCAGCTACATGAAGGACGACCTGCGCGGGCCCCCGCGCATCGTCACGGCCCCGGACTTCTCGTTCTCCGACGTGCCCATGAAGGTGCTGTCGCTAATCAATCTGGAGAGCGTGCGCGACCTTGAGCGCGTCACCGGCAAACCCATCGACCCGTTGCGCTTTCGCGCTAACGTCTATGTCGACGGCCTGCCGGCCTGGTCGGAGCTTGAGTGGGAGGGGTCCGAGTTTGCCATTGGACCGGTGCCGGTGAAGGGCGTTCTGCGGACCCAGCGCTGCGCGGCCACCAACGTGAATCCCGAGACCGCCGAGCGCGACATGAACCTGCCGCAGGCCCTGCGCACCGGCTACGGCCACATGGATATGGGCGTCTATTGCGAGGTGACGGAGCCAGGCACCATCAGGCCCGGCGACGCGCTGACGCCCCCGGCCTGATCGGGACTACGCAGTTTCCGCGTACTGCTCGTCGTCGGCCTCGGCCTTGCCGTCCTGCTGCGACGCCTTGTTGCCATCGCTGTCGGCGTCGCTGCCGTTGGCCTCGGTGACATTGTCACGCCGCCGGCGCCCGCGGCGGCGCTGCTGACCGCCACCACCGCTGTTGCCGCCGTCGTCGGCGTTTTGCGTGTCGCGATTGCCGCCCTGACGGTTGTCGTTGCCGTCAGAATCGCCGTCGTCATCCGACTGATTGTTCGAGCGATTGTTCTGCTGCTGCTCGCGCTGCTCCTGCGCCTGCTGGTTCTGCTGCTGGGCAGCCAGCACGAGGCGGTAGTAGTGCTCCGCATGCTGCAGGTAGTTCTCAGCGGCAATCCGGTCGCCGCTCGCCGCGGCATCGCGGGCGAGCTGCTGGTATTTCTCGCTGATATGGGCAGCGTTGCCGCGGATCTTCACGTCCGGCCCGTTGCTTTCATAGGACCGGTTCGTGTTGTTTCCGGGCTTGCGGCCACGGCCGCGGGATCTCTTTACGTTGGCCACTTCAAGTATCCTGTTACGTGCTCAGTCTTCGCATCCAGCCGCACGCTTGAGCCCGCGCGCGGCAATCCAGTGTGAATGTTGTCTTGCGGCATGCATGTCTGCTGCGAAGCAGGACGGCCCGCCGAAGCCTTGCAAATTGCCTGACCTGCCTCCGCGTTCGGACCTCGGGCAGCGCATCTCGCGCCAGGCTCATACGGTCACGCGGTTCGGCGGTCTGTCCTCACAGGAAAATGGACGCCCCCGCCCCTAGTCCTGCGGCTTGCACGGCGCTGCCTCGAATTGCTGCCATTCTCCGTATCCGGCCCATCGGCCGGTTCCACCCGCCGCACGGTTGCGGCCCCCGAGGAGCCCGATTCGCGCGTGCACCTTACCGGTCGCAGCGCATTCATCATCAGGCGGATGGATAAGGAGAGCGCCTCCTTTGAGGCGAGCAGCGCACATGCGCTATCCCCTGCAAGTGACCCTAGCCGCTGGCCCCGGCCAATCCAAGCCCCTTTTTCCGTATGGGGCAGGCGGGTTTAGAGCCGTGGCGCACGGGCAACAACAACCCGGTCCCGCCCTGCCAAATCCTTAACGACGCCCAGGCCATGGCCCCGGATGGCACATCCCGCATCCGATAGTATGCCCGCAACGGACTTTGCCTGCCGGTATCCGATCTCGAAGACGAGCAGCGCGCCGGGCTGCGCGATACGCGGCAGCACGGTGGCGATGGCGCGGTAGGCGGCAAGACCGTCCGCACCGCCATCGAGCGCCCGGGGCGGATCGAAATGCCGGACGTCGCCCATCAGCCCCGGCAGCTCGCCCCGGGCGATATAGGGAGGATTGGACACGATCACATCCCCCCGCCGAACCGGCATCGCCGCCCAGTCGGACAGGAGAAAGCCCGCCCGGTCACCGACACCGGCAGCCGCGGCGTTTGTCCGCGCCATTCGAAGCGCGGCCGACGAGACGTCGATGCCCGTGCCCCTTGCGCCGGGCAGAGCATGGAGCAGGGAGACGAGGATTGCGCCGCTGCCTGTCCCGAGATCAAGGATCACCGGCCGGGCGTCCGGCGCCAGCCGGTCGAGCACCGCCTGGACAAGCATCTCTGTATCAGGCCGCGGATCGAGCGTGGCCGGCGTCACACGGAAGTTGAGGCCCCAGAACTCGCGCGTGCCGATGATCCGCGACACGGGCTTGCCCGCCTCCCGTGCAATAAGCATCGCCTCGTAGGACTGGGATGCACCGGCCGGCAGCGGCTCATCACCGCGCAAAACGAGCGCTTCACGGGAAAAGCCTGTGGCGGCTTCGAGCAGGATGCGGGCATCGAGCGCCGCCGTATCGATCCCCGCCCCGGCCAACCGTCGGCGGCCCGCGGCAAGCGCCCCGGCGATGGTCTGGGCCGTCACCCGGCCGCCGGCTCTTCGATGGCGGAAAGCCGCGCCGCCTGGTCCTCGGTGATAAGCGAATCGATGACCTCATCCAGCGCCTCGCCCGCCAGCACCTGGTCGAGCTTGTAGAGCGTCAGGTTGATGCGGTGATCGGTCACGCGCCCCTGCGGAAAATTGTAGGTGCGGATGCGCTCGGACCGGTCGCCGGTACCGACCTGACCGCGCCGCGCCTCCGCCCGCTCGCTCTCGGCCTTTGCACGTTCGATCTCGAAGATACGTGCACGGAGAATCTTCATCGCCTTGGCGCGGTTCTTGTGCTGCGACTTCTCGTCCTGCTGCGAGACGGTAATACCGGTCGGGATATGCGTGATGCGCACCGCGCTATCGGTCGTGTTCACCGACTGGCCGCCCGGCCCGCTCGCGCGGAACACGTCGATACGCAGATCCTTTTCCTCGATCTGCACGTCCACTTCTTCAGCCTCAGGCAGCACGGCCACAGTTGCCGCGGACGTATGGATGCGCCCGCTGCCTTCCGTCTCCGGCACGCGCTGCACCCGGTGGACGCCGGATTCGTACTTCAACCGGTAGAACACGCCGTCGCCCTTGATGGCGGCGATGATTTCCTTGTAGCCGCCGACTTCGCCCTCGGAGACCGAGATGATCTCCAACTTCCAGCGGCGCAGTTCGGCGTAGCGCTGGTACATGCGGAAGAGATCGCCCGCGAAGAGGGCCGCCTCGTCGCCGCCCGTACCGGCGCGCACTTCCAGGATGACGTTGCGCTCGTCCGCCTTGTCCTTCGGCAGCAACAGAACCGCCACCTCGTGGTCGATCTCGGGGATCTTTTCCTTGAGGGCGTAGTACTCCTCTTCAGCCATGGCGCGCATGTCCGCGTCGAGCCCGCCCTCGTCGAGCATCTGGCCGAGATCAGCGAACTCCTTGTAGGCGTCCTGGAGACGGCGCACAGCTTCAACCACCGGCTGGAGTTCGGCGAACTCCTTGGAGAGGCTCACATAGGCTTCCGCATCCGGATTGGCCGCCATCTTCTTCTCGATGTCGGCCTGCCGGTTCAGGATCTGTTCGATTTTCTGCTCGGAGAGCATGGCGGTCTTTTTCTGGGCTCGCGGAAACGGAAGCGGCGGATCACGTCGCGCCGCTGCCGCTACTGCCCGGAAAGCGCCGCGGGATCAAGTGCCCGGTCAGTCAGAACCTCGCCGGGCGCACCGGCGCGGCCCACGACGCTGCCGTCCACGACCAGTTCAAGCGCCCCGGCGTTGCGGGTGGCGAGGATCATGCCCTCGCGGTCCGGCGCCCGGTAGCTCTCGCCCGCCCGCAGGGTACGCGAGATCAGCACGTTGCCTGCACCGTCCTCGACACGCACCCAGGTCTGGACACGCGCCCGGATGATGATGCGGGAATCGTGGTTCTGCTGGCCGTAGACGAAGCCTTCCCAGGCATTGTCCGCCCCGGTCTCCAGCGGCGACACCTGGTCACCCTCTTCGGAAGCCGAAGGCTGAACCGGTTCCGCCGAAGCGGTCTCGGTGCCGGCCTCGGCAGCGGGTTCGGCCGGGGCTTCAGAGGCTTCAACGTCAGTTTCCGCCACTTCATCCGCCGGAGTCGCTGGCGCGGCGGGTTCAGCAATAACCGCTGCGGCGCCTGCTTCAGGCGCAGGTGCCTCGCCCGTACCCGGCACATTGACCGTCGGAAGGGTGGATGCAGTGTTGTCCGCAGTAGCAGTATCGCGCGCAGCGGGCACTTCGTTCGTTTCGGGCGGCGTGATGCGCGTGGCCGGAACGCTGGATGGGGCCGCCGCCTGGCTGCGCTCTTCGACCATGCGGTCCGCGGATACGGTCAGGTCCCAGATGCCATAAAGCGCGGCAAGAACCGCGATGGCAATCACGACCATCGTGCCGCGCGGCATCTTGGATTCGTCGTCGGCTTCCGGGAACACCAGTTCGCCCGCCGGCGCCGAGACTTCGCCCGCTTCGGCCTCTGCCTTGAACCGCGCGACCATCTCCTTGGCGTCGAGGCCGAGATAGTCGGAATAGGCGCGAACGAAACCGATCGAGTAGGTGCGGCCCGGCAGGCGCGAATAATCGCTCCCCTCGATCGCCTCAAGTTGCTCACGGCGGATGCGCAGGCGCGAGGCAACCTCGCTCAGGTCCTCGCCGCGGGCCAGCCGGCCCGCGCGCAATTCCGCGCCCACGCTCCCGCGCGGCTCCGGATTGTCGTCCTGAATGTCTCTTAGGTGGAGCCGGCTGCGGTCACCGACCGGCGCCGTTTCGAGATTGAGTTTCGTCACCTTGCCCATTGCGAGCCGTTCTTCCCCTCAGATGTCAGTCATTTGAGACACGGCAACCCGGAACGTGACGCATCCCGACACCGCCTTCACATCCCGCCCGGTGCCCCCCGGCGACCCGGCCTGTGAAAAGGCTGTGGATAGTTCCCGGACAATAGACTGACCGAAGATGGTTACTAAAACAAAAAAGCCCGTGAAAAGGCAATGCGTTACACCGGAATCTTGCGATTCCGGGCAAACTCGGCGAGCTGCGGACGCAGGCTCCGGTCGGGCAACGCGAGCAGCTCGTTCAGTTCGGCGTGCAAGGCTCCGGCATCGAGTTCCCGGATCATCGCCTTTACGGGCCCGATGGCCGCGGGAGGGATCGACAGCCGCCTGAACCCGAGCCCGACCAGCGCCATGGCCTCAAGCGGGCGGCCCGCCATCTCGCCGCACAGCGACAGCGGCACATCGTGCGCCTCGCAGCGGGCGACCACGTGGCGCAGGAACGCGAGCACGGCGGGGCTCAGGAGGTCATAGCGGTCCGCCACGCGCGTGTTGCCCCGGTCGCTGGCGAAGAAGAACTGGAGCAGGTCGTTGGAGCCGATCGATATGAAGTCGACCAGCGGCAGCAGCGCGTCGAGCTGCCAGCCGAGCGAAGGCACTTCCAGCATGGAGCCGACCTTGATCTCGGTCGGCAGCGCCTGACCGGTCTTCGTCATGCGCTTAATTTCGCGGTCGAGCAGATCGCGCGCCTGCTGGAACTCGCTCACCTCGGCAACCATCGGGAACATCAGCCGCAGCTTGCGGCCGGCGGACGCCTGCAGCAGCGCGCGAAGCTGGTAGCGGAGCAGCCCCGGCCGGTCGAGTGCAATGCGGATTGCGCGCCAGCCGAGCGCCGGGTTCTCTTCCTTGGCGTGCGACAGGTACGGCAGCACCTTGTCGCCGCCCACATCGAGCGTGCGGAACGTCACCGGCTTGTCGCCCGCTTCGTCCAGCACGCGCGTGTAGAACTCCCGCTGTTCCGACAGCTTCGGCATCGCGGAAGCAATCAGGAACTGGAGCTCGGTGCGGAACAGGCCGATTCCGTCCGCGCCAGCCTCGAAGAGATGCGGCAGGTCCACCATCAGGCCCGCATTGATGTTGAGCGAGACATTCTCGCCGTCGGTCGTGACCGCCGGCTTGTCGCGCAACTCGCGGAACTGCGCCTGACGCCGCGCCCGGAAGCGTGCCTTCTCGGAATAGGCATCGACGATGTCCTGCGAAGGCAGCGCGTAGACGTCACCCGTATCGCCGTCGGCAATGATGGCATCGCCCGCCTCGATCACGTCGGTGATGCCGCCAACGCGGCCGATCATCGGAATGCCCAGCGCACGGGCCACGATGGACACGTGGGCGTTCGGCGATCCTTCCTCCAGCACCAGGCCGCGCAAGCGCTCCCGGTCATAGTCCAGCAGCTCGGCCGGCCCCATGTTGCGGGCGACCACGATGGCATCGACCGGCAGGTCCTTACCCGCCGCCGTCAGCGGCGTGCCCGCCAGGTGGCTCAGCAGCCGGTTGGCCAGGTCATCGAGGTCGTGCAGCCGCTCGCGCAGGTACGGATCGGTTTGCCGCATCAGGCGGGCCCGCGTTTCGTTCTGCACGCGCTCGACGGCCGCTTCGGCGGTCAGGCCGGATTCAACAGCCTCGCGCAGGCGGGCGAGCCAGCCGCGGTCATAGGCGAACATCCGGTACGTTTCGAGGACATCGCGGTAATCGCCGGGCCGCCCTTCGGTACCGGACAACATTGCATCAACCGAGGCGCGCAGGCGCCCGACTGCATCCTCAATGCGTTCGAGTTCAACCGCGGTGTCTTCCGCGATAATGCGCGTCACGTGGATGCGTGGCTGGTGCAGCACCACGTGGCCAAGCGCAATGCCGTCGGAGATTGCGACGCCGCGATGGTGCATCGCCCGGTCTTCGACCAGCTCGGCCTCGTGCAGCGCCGTGAGGTTCACGAGATCGCCGGAGGCGACCATCTCGGCCAGCACCATGGCGACCGTTTCCAGCGCCTCCATCTCTTCGAGCTTGTAGGTGCGCTGGGTAACGTTCTGCACCGCAAGCACACCAAGCACGCGCCCGCCGCGTAAGAGCGGCACCCCGAGGAATGAGAGGAACGGGTCTTCCCCCGTCTCGGGCCGGTAGGCGAAAGCGGGATGGCGCTGGGCGTTGGCAAGGGCAAGCGGACGTGCGGTCTGCGCCACCGTACCCACAAGGCCTTCGCCGACAGCGAGGAACGTCTTGTGCACCGACTGCTGGCGCAGGCCCTCGGTCGCGAACAGTTCGAGCTGGTTGTCAGGCTGCAGCAGGTAGATGGAGCAGACTTCCGCCACCATGTTGGCAGCGATAAGGCGCACGACGCTCTGCAGCCGGTCCTCCGTCGGACCGGACTGAGCCATCACCTCGCGCAAACGCCTTAACAGCGTGCGGGGACCGTGCGCGGTCTCAACCACGGTAGCTCAATCGCCTCTTGCAGAATTGCAGCCTGCGCGGCAACCGTCCGCCGCAGGCGCAGGGCAAACCCTCAAGCGGGCTCCGCATCCAGCCCGTAGGCGGTGTGGAGTGCGCGGACAGCCAGTTCCGTGTACTCGGAATCCACGAGAACACTCGTCTTGATCTCCGACGTGGAGATCACGTGGATATTGATGCCGCGCTCGGCGAGCGCCCGGAACATCTTGGACGCCACGCCCGCGTGGCTACGCATACCGACGCCGACGACGGAAATCTTCGAGACGTTCCCGTCGGCAATCAGCTCCTTGTACTGGATATCCTCGGCCGCCTTCTCGATGACGGACTTCGCCTTGTCGAGCTCCGCGTGACCGACCGTGAAGGTGAGGTCGGTCATGGAGCCGTCCTCGGACACGTTCTGCACGATCATGTCCACGTTGATCCCGGCTTCCGCAAGCGGGCCGAAGATGGCGGCGGCGACGCCGGGTTTGTCGGCGATATCCACGAGGGTGAGCTTCGCTTCATCGCGCGAATAGGCGATACCGGTGACGACTTCCTGTTCCACAATTTCCTCCTCGTCGCAGACGAGCGTTCCCGGAAGCTCATTGCTGTCCGGCGA
The DNA here is from genome assembly GCA_965229975.1 of Parvibaculaceae bacterium. Classification (GTDB taxonomy): domain Bacteria; phylum Pseudomonadota; class Alphaproteobacteria; order CGMCC-115125; family CGMCC-115125; genus Pyruvatibacter. Next base: position 3,204,078 of record OZ245936.1, on the reverse strand, counting down.
AACCAGATGCGGCGCGTCGGGCTCGTCGAACGACGAGCGGACAAGCACGCGGACCCCGTGAACCATGGCAAGACCGACGGAGCGGGTCTGCAGGACCTTGGCACCGAGGCTCGCCATTTCGAGCATCTCTTCGTAGGTGATCTTCGAAAGCTTGTGGGCCTTCGGCGTGATGCGCGGATCGGTCGTGTAGACACCGTCCACGTCGGTGTAGATGTCGCAGCGCTCCGCGCCGACGGCGGCGGCCAGCGCCACGGCGCTGGTATCCGAGCCACCGCGTCCCAGCGTGGTGATGCGATTGTCCGGGCCGATCCCCTGGAAACCGGCGACCACCGCAACACGGCCCTCGGCAAAGGCCTTTTCGAGCCCTTCGGTATCGATACGCTCGATGCGTGCCGCGCCGTGGATGCCGTTGGTGTGGATCGGAATCTGCCAGCCGAGCCACGAGCGCGCGGGCACACCCATTTCCGAAAGCGTGATGGCCAGAAGACCCGAAGTGATCTGTTCACCGGCGGACACGACCGTGTCGTATTCCCGCGAATCGTGCAGGCGCGAGGCATCCTTGCACCAGCCGACCAGCTGGTTGGTCGTGCCGGCCATGGCGGACACCACGACGGCGACCTGGTTGCCCGCGTCCACTTCCCGTTTCACGTGGCGCGCCACGACGCGGATACGGTCGAGATCCGCAACCGAGGTGCCGCCGAATTTGAGAACGAGCCGGGCCATATGTACCAATCCGCACGTGCCTGCCGGTCCGCTGGACCGGAAAGGAACGCGCGCCATATCCTAGGGGTGAGCAGTCAGGTATGTGACGGTCGCCAAACCACTTGGGCCTCACGCGCCAGCGCCGCCGTTGTCAGGGCGCTAGACATAGCGGCCCCGCCCTGAGCCTGCAACCGGTCCGCGCACGCCGTTCGCCCCGCCGCTGCCAGATTCTGCGAGGTTATCCGCCGATGCCAACTTCGACGGCACACCATGCCGCCCCCGCAGGGACGGTCGACGAGCAGGAAATCGCCAAGTTCTCGGCGATGGCCGCCGAATGGTGGGACCCGGCCGGGAAGTTCGCCCCCCTGCACAAGGTGAACCCGGTCCGGCTGGGCTTCATCCGCGACACCGTCAGCACCCATTTCGGGCGCGACGCCGGCGCGGTCGAGCCCTTCAAGGGACTGAGCCTCCTCGACATCGGCTGCGGCGGTGGCCTCCTGTCCGAACCCATGTGCCGTCTCGGGGCGCGGGTCACCGGCGCCGACGCTGGCGAGAAGAACATCAAGACCGCCTCGGTCCACGCGGCCGAGCAGGGCCTCGACATCGACTACCGGCTCACCACGGCCGAGGCGCTGGCCGAAGCCGGCGAACGGTTCGACGTGGTGCTCAACATGGAGGTGATCGAGCACGTGGCCGACACGGGCGCCTTCATGAAGGCCTGCGCACAGTGCCTCAAGCCGGGCGGCATCATGATCACCGCCACCATCAACCGCACGGCCCGCGCCTTCGCGCTGGCAATCGTCGGCGCGGAATACATCCTGGGCTGGCTACCGCGCGGCACGCATGAATGGTCGAAGTTCGTAACGCCGGACGAAATGCGCGGCCTGATGACGAATGCTGGCCTTGCACCCGGCATTCTCAAGGGCGTCGTCTACAATCCGCTTACCGACAAGTGGTCCGTCGCGAACGACATGGCGGTCAACTACATGCTGACGGCAGCGAAACCCGCCTAATTGCGGCGCTTGGCCGGGCCGGGGATCGGCGCGACGGCGATGCCGTCCTCGATCAGCTCGCGGGCCTCGTCCAGCGTGGCCTCGCCGTAAATCTCTCGGATCTCGGTTTCCTTGTTGTGGATGGCCCGCGCCTCGTCGGCGAAGCGGTCGCCGACATACTCCGCGTTCTCTTCCACGTGGCGGCGGACCCGCGCCATGAGTTCGGCGAGTTCCCGCGCCGCCTGCATGGCTTCGCCCTTGTCCGAAAGGGACCCGCGCGAGGCGCCTTTTGAAATGGCCGGGGCCATCAGTGCCTTGGCGACCTTTTCGGTTCCGCAGACCGGGCAGGTGACGTCGCCCGCCGCCGCCTGCGCATCGAAGGCGTCGCTGGAAGCGAACCAGGCATCGAAGGCATGCCCTTTGGCGCAGTTGAGATCGTACCGGATCATGACGGGTTAAATGGCACCCCGCACACCGTGCGGCAAGCCGGAAGCGCCCATCTCCATCAGCTCGAATTCCCGGTCGTGGGTGAGCGAGGGAATGCGCGACCGCGCCTCGTCGACCTGCGCCGGGTCGATATCGGCAGCGACGAACCCCAGCTCCTCACCGCCATCGGCAAGGACGCGGCCCCACGGATCGACGATCAGGCTGTGACCGTACGTCGCCCGGCCATTCTCATGCATGCCGCTTTGGGCGGCAGCGAACATGAAGCTGCCCGTCTCGAGGGCGCGGGCCCGCAGCAGCACGTGCCAGTGCGCCTCCCCCGTCACCTGCGTGAAGGCGGAAGGCGCCGTCAAGTAGATCGCGCCCGCGTGGGCCAGCGTGCGGTAGAGGGCGGGAAAGCGCAGGTCGTAACAGATCGTGAGACCCATCGGACCGAACGGCGTGTGGGCGAGCACGGCCTGGGTGCCCGGCGCATAGTTCTTCGATTCCCGGTAAGTCTCGCCGTTCGGCAGCTCGACGTCGAACATGTGGATCTTGTCGTAGCGGGCGACGACGCCGGCCTCCGGCGAGATGAGGAACGACCGGTTGGCAATCTTGTCGTCGGACACCTTTACCGCCAGCGAGCCGATGGACAGCCAGACACCGAGATCGGCGGCAAGCTTCTCGAAGTGCGGCACGGCTGCCGTTTCCTCGTCGAGCTTGACCGCCGCGAACATGCGCTTGCGGTCCAGCTCCATGATGAGGGTGTTTTCCGGCGTGAATATGAGCGCTGCGCCGTCGCGCGAAGCATCGCGGATGTAATCGGACGCGGCTTCGATATTGACTGAAGGGTCACGCCCCGCCCGCATGGTCACGCAGGCGGCGCGGAACGGCCCGGCGGCCAAGGCCTAGCTTGCCAGCAGCGGATCGAGTCCGCCCTTGGCCTCAAGCGCGTAGAGCTCATCGCAGCCGCCCACATGGGTGTCGCCGATGAAGATCTGCGGCACGGTGCGCCTGCCGGCCCGCTCGATCATCTTGTCCCGCGCGCCCGGGGTCGCCATCACGTCGATCTCCTCGAAGGAGACGCCCTTCTGGCCGAGCAGCGCCTTGGCGCGGTGGCAGAAGGGGCAGATCTGCGTGGTGTAGATGGTGACTTTGCTCATGTTACCGGGCGCCTGGCGGCCTTTCTCGAAAGATTCCAGCAAAGATTCTAGTGACGATCATATGGTGGCGTCCTCGGGGCCGACAACCCGGGCAAGCGTGAGCACATCGACGCGGGCGGCGCCCGCCCGGCGCAGCACCCGGGCGCACGCTTCGACGGTGGCACCCGAGGTCAGCACGTCGTCGATCAGCACGATCCGGCGCCCGGCTACCTGGTGTTTGGGCACCGACAGCCGGAATGCCCCGCGCACGTTGCGCCGCCGTCCGGCCCGGCTCAGCCCCACCTGGCTCTGGGTCGCCCGTGACCGTTCCAGAAGCGCTGGCTCGACCGGGATGCCGGTCTGCTGCCCAACTGCGCTGGCCAGCGCTGCCGACTGGTTGAACCGCCGCCACATCAGCCGCCGCCGGTGCAGCGGCACGGGCGCCAGCAGGTCGGCATCCGCCAGCAATTCACGGCCCGCATGGACGATCCAGCGGGCGAGCAGCGGCGCCAGGTCCATCCGGTCGCCGTACTTGAAGAGGTGGACCAGTTTGCGCGCGTCCCCGTCATAGACGAGTGCCGCGCGGGCCCGGTCATAGTCCGGCGGCCGGGCGGCGACACGGGCACTGACCGCGCCTTCGCCCAGATCGGTTTCAAATGGAACGCCGGATACGTCGCAAAGCGGACGGGTGATGAAGGAGAGACCCGCCCAGACGTCCGGCGCAAGCGTGCCGGCCTCGGTGACGCGCTCGCCCGAAAGCGGGCAGACCGGCGGCAGCGCCAGCGCCACCACACCGTCCCAGCTCAGCCGCAGGGCCGCCCCTGCCAGATCGCCCCCTTTGCCCATCGTCGCAGGGTAGGCTATGCGGGCCGCGATGCCAGCATTTCGAGCCAGGGCCCGCCCGTGACACAGGCACCGTTCGATACCGCCCTCCTCCGCGCCCGCCGCAACCGGGCGGCGGCGGATTTCGGCGGCTTCAACTTCCTCAAGGAGCTGGCCGCCAACGAACTGGCCGAGCGGCTGCTCGACGCCAACCGCAGCTTCGAGACCGGCATCGACATCGGCTGCCACCACGGCGAAACCCGCGCGCCGCTGATGGCGACCGGACGCCTCACTACCCTCTTCCATTCGGACAGCGCCGTGGCGATGGCGTCCCATGCACCTCGCCCCGCCCTCGTGATGGACGAGGAGCGGCTGGCGATCGGCGATGAAACGGTGGACTTCGCCGTCAGTGCGCTGGCGCTGCACCGGGTGAACGACCTGCCGGGCGCGCTCATCCAGATCCGCCGCGCATTGCGCCCGGACGGCCTGATGCTGGCGGCGCTCTTCGGCGGCGAGACACTGAACGAACTACGCATCGCGCTTGCCGAAGCGGAATCGGAGATCGACGGCGGCATGAGCCCGCGCGTGGCACCTTTCGCTGATGTGCGCGACGTGGGCGGGTTACTCCAGCGCGCGGGCTTCGCCCTGCCCGTCGTGGACACGGACCGGCACACCGTAACCTACGAGACGCCCTTTGCCCTGCTGCGCGACCTGCGCGGCATGGGCGAAACGAACGCGCTCACCGACCGGCGGCGCAACCCGCTGCGCCGCGCCGTCCTGATGCGGATGGCAGAAATCTATGCGGATCGCTTCAGCGAACCGTCGGGCCGCGTCCGGGCCACGTTCCAGATCGTCTACGCAGCGGGATGGCGGCCGCACGAGAGCCAGCAGAAGCCCTTGCGGCCCGGCAGTGCCGCGGCGCGGCTTGCGGATGCACTGAACACGGATGAAATCGGCACCGGCGAGAAGCCGGGCGAAGGCTAGAAGCCGTCCGCGATGCCCGCCAGCATGCTTGCGATGCTGTCGCCGGTCGTGGCGACAGCCGTGATGATGACGACTGCCACTGCGCCCGCGAGAAGCGCGTATTCGATCGCTGTGGCACCCCGCCGATCGGCGTGAAAATTCCCCAGAAAGCGCGACAGCATCACAGAAAATCCCTCAGCATGGCGACCAGCGGCACATCCGCCGGCGGCATTTCATAGTCGCGCATGCGATTGGGACGGACCCAGGCCAGGTCTGCGTGCTCTCGCGCCTCGACGGTGCCGGACCAGCGGCGGCAGATGTAGAGCGGCATGAAGAGGTGCCAGGGATCGCTATCGCCCTCGCCGCCATAGGTGTGGCTGGCGAAGGTGAAGGGCGCGAGGCACGCCGCCGTCACATCGATGCCGAGCTCCTCCTTGAGCTCCCGTATCAGCGAGACTTCCGGCGTTTCCCCCGGCTCCACCTTGCCGCCGGGGAATTCCCAGAGGCCCGCCAGGTTCTTGCCTTCCGGCCGCTGCGCGATGAGCACGCGCCCATCCGTGTCGACAAGCGCGCAGGCCGCCACGAGCACGATCTTCATGCCGCACCCCCAGCGTCCGGGCGCGAGTGTTCCACCGCAGCCTTAACGGGCCATGACGACGGGCATGGGGTTGAGGCCAAAGCGCGCATCGTCGTTAGCACCGCGTTAACTGCGGTAATCGGCGTTGATCGAGATGTAACCGTGGGTGAGGTCGCAGGTATAGACCGTGGCCGCGCCGGGACCGACACCCACATCGGTCTCGATATCGACCTCCTGGCCCTTGAGGTGCTTGGCCACCGGCGCCTCGTCGTAACCCTCGACGCGCTGGCCAGCACGCGCCACCTCGATGCCGCCGAAGCGGATCGAGAGCTTGTCGCGGTCCGCCGGCTCGCCGGCCTTGCCGACCGCCATCACCACGCGGCCCCAGTTGGCGTCCTCGCCCGCGATGGCCGTCTTCACCAGCGGTGAGTTGGCGATGGAGAGGGCAATGCGCCGGGCCGAGTTGTGGCTCTCGGCGCCGGTCACCTTCACCGTGATGAACTTGGTCGCGCCCTCACCATCCCGCACCACCTGCATGGCAAGGTCACGCATGACATCGGCAAGCGCCGCACGGAAGGCGCGCAGCTTGGGATCGCCGGGCCGCGCGATAGGCGCATAAGGCGCCTTCTCGCCGTCCGGGCCGCGGCCCGTGGCAAACAGCATGACCGTGTCGCTGGTCGACGTGTCGCTGTCGACGGTGATGGCGTTGAAGCTGTCGCGCAGGTTGATGTCCAGCAATGTCTGGAGCGTGCGCTGGCTGATCGCCGCGTTGGTGAAGATGAAGGAGAGCATCGTCGCCAGGTCCGGCGCGATCATGCCCGAACCCTTGGCGATGCCCGCGATCACGACCGGGCTTCCGTCGATCTCGACGGTGCGCGTGCACCCCTTGGGGAACGTATCCGTGGTCATGATGGCCTTGGCGGCAGTGTCGAAGCCGCCGGGCTTCAGCGCATCGAAAGCCTTGGGCAGTGCGCCGGTAATCTTCTCCGGCGGCAGCCGTTCGCCGATGACGCCCGTCGAGGAAATGAACACGTCCTTCTGGCGCGCACCGGCCAGCTTGGCGGCGGCAGCAGCCGTGGCCTTCACGGTCTCGACGCCAGCCTTGCCAGTAAACGCGTTGGCATTGCCCGATGACGACACGAGGACGCGGCCTTCACCGCCATCGAGATTGGCCTTGCTCCACTCGACCGGCGCTGAGGCCGTGCGCGAGCGCGTGAAAACGCCAGCGACGGTCGTGCCCGGGTCCATGACCGCGAGCAGCAGGTCTTCGCGCGCCTTGTACTTGATCTCGGCACAGGTGACCGCCATGCGCACGCCGGGCACATGCGGCATATCGGGAAAGCGCGCCGGCGCGAGCGGGGAAACCGTCAGCACCTTCTTCTTGGCGCCCGCCTTGGCAGCGATCTTCTGCCCGGGCTTCGGCGTCTTGGACGCCTTCTTGGCGGCGGACTTCTTCGCCGCCGGCTTGGCGCGCTTCGCCTTGGAGGGTTTGCGCAGGCTGGCGGACCCGCCCTTGGCCGCAAGCGCACGCTTGGCCTTGGGCACTGCGCGGCGCTTCGACTTGGCAGCGCCTCTTGCAGCGGCCTTCCGCTTGGCGGCGGTCTTCTTGGCGGGAGACTTCGAGGACTTCGGTTTCTTTGCAGCCATGACGGGTTCCGGAAGCTGGCGGGACGATTGAAGACGGCGGAGAAGGGAGCTACTGCTGCGGCAAGATTTCGGGACGTCCGGCCCCGGCGCCCTCGAACTCGATCTCGGCCTTTTCGCGCAGATCCTTCACGTAGGCCTGAGCCTTCTGGTCGCGAAGCTCGGCCTTGATATCCGCCTTCACGTCCTCGAACGGCACCAGCTGCTGCGTCCGCCGGTCTTCGACCTTGATAACGTGCCAGCCGAAATCTGTCTTCACCGGGCCGGAGATCTCGCCGGCCTGGAGCGCGAACGCAGCCTCGGAAAATTCCGGCACCATGCGGTCGCGGGTGAAGTAGCCGAGATTGCCCCCGTCCTCGCCGCTCGGGCCGGTCGACTCTTCCTTGGCGACGGCGGCGAAGTCCTCGCCGGCCTCCAGCCGCTCGATCACGGCTTTTGCCTCTTCCTCGGTCTCGACGAGGATGTGCCGGGCGCGGACTTCTTCCTTGAGCTCGATGCCGCCGACTCGCGTGTCGTATTCGGCACGCGCCTCCTCGTCCGACACCGCGTTGTTGAGCTGCTCCGACAGGTAGACGTCGCCCATTGCCTTCTCGCGGTAATAGGCCATGCGCTTCTGGACCTTGGGGTTGTCCTCCATGCCCGCCCCGTTGGCGGCGGCGGCCAGCAGCTTGCGGTCGATCATCAGGCCGACGAGGTATTCGAGCTTCACGTCCTCCGGCACGCCCTCGAGCTGGGCCGCCAGCTCGGCCTCGGCCATTGCCAGGTCGGAGTAGCTGATGGCGTCGCCGTTCACCCGCGCAACGACCTCGTCCTCCTGCGCGGCGGCCGCCACGGGCAGAAGAAGGACAGCCGCCGCGGCAGCAAGGAGAAAGGGGCGAAAGGCCATGAAAAAGCTCCTGTTCAGCGGGAATTCAGGCCCAAAACCCAAGGGTGGGCCCGAACGAGGCGGGTTGGATGCATGTTCATCACGAAGCAGCATCACGCTCAAGCCGCATTTGCCCGCCAATTTCAGGCAATTATTTGGCGCATTCCCCGGGGTCCGCGCCGCTCCGCCTGCGCCGGGAGGCCGCGTTGACAGCCCAAATGCCCCCCCTTATCTCTCGTGCGCCGGTTTTTAGCCGTGCCCCTGCCATGTCCCGGCCCGCGGGACCAGGCGCGCGCGGCCGCCCAAAGGTCCGCTTTTCATGGTCTCGCTAGGAAATCTCGCTCAGCGCCTGTTCGGCTCCGCCAACGAGCGCAAGGTGCGCCGCTATCGCGCGAAGGTCGATGAGATCAACGCGCTGGAGCCCGAACTGGAGGCGCTGACGGACGAGCAGCTGCGCGAGCGCACCGTCGAGTTCCGCAAGCAGCTGGCTGACGGGGCAACCCTCGACGACCTGCTGGTGCCAGCCTTCGCGACCGTACGCGAAGCCGCGAAGCGCACCCTTGGCCAGCGCCACTTCGACGTGCAGCTGATCGGCGGCATGGTGCTGCACGAGGGCCGCATCTCCGAGATGAAGACCGGCGAAGGCAAGACGCTGGTTGCCACCCTGCCCGCCTACCTCAATGCGCTGACCGGACGCGGCGTCCACATCGTCACCGTGAACGACTACCTCGCCAGCCGCGACGCGGAATGGATGGGCCAGGTCCATGCGTTCCTCGGCCTCAAGGTCGGCTGCATCCTGCACGGCCTGGACGACACGCAGCGCCGCGAGCAATACGCCGCCGACATCACCTACGGGACCAACAACGAGCTGGGTTTCGACTACCTGCGCGACAACATGAAGTACGCGCTGTCGAACATGACCCAGCGCGGCCACTACTTCGCCATCGTCGACGAGGTGGACTCGATCCTCATCGACGAGGCGCGCACGCCCCTCATCATTTCCGGGCCCACCGAGGACAATTCCGAGCTCTACACCACAATCGACGGCTTCATCCCCCTCCTGAACGAGGAGGATTACGAGCTGGACGAGAAGGCGCGCACCGCGACGCTGACCGAGGTGGGCAACGATCACCTGGAGGACCTGCTGCGCGAGGCGGACCTGCTGCGTGGCGAGAACCTCTACGACATCGAGAACGTGTCGGTCGTTCACCACGTGAACCAGGCGCTCAAGGCGCACAAGCTGTTCCAGCGCGACCGCGACTACATCGTGAAGAACGGCAAGGTCGTCATCATCGACGAGTTCACCGGCCGCATGATGGAAGGCCGCCGCTACTCGGAAGGCATGCACCAGGCGCTGGAAGCCAAAGAGCGCGTGACGATCCAGCCGGAGAACGTGACGCTGGCCTCCATCACCTTCCAGAACTACTTCCGCCTCTACGACAAGCTGGCGGGCATGACCGGCACGGCGGACACCGAGGCCGAGGAGTTCATGGACATCTACAAGCTGGATGTCTCCTCGATTCCGACCAACCTGCCCATCGCCCGCGTGGACGAAGACGACGAGGTCTACCGGACCACCGCGGAGAAGTACGACGCCATCGTGGAGCTGGTGAAGGACTGCGTGGATCGCGGCCAGCCTATTCTCGTCGGCACCACGTCCATCGAGAAGTCAGAAATTCTCTCCGAGCTTCTGAAAAAGAAGAAGATCAAGCACAACGTGCTGAACGCGCGCTTCCACGAACAGGAAGCCTCGATCATCGCCCAGGCAGGCGTGCCCGGAGCCGTGACCATCGCCACCAACATGGCGGGCCGCGGTACCGACATTCAGCTCGGCGGCAACCCGGAAATGCGCATCGCGGAAGAACTCGGCGACATGCCCGAAGGGCCCGATCGCGAGGCCAAGGAAGCCGCGATCCGTGCCGACATCGAGAAGCTGAAGGCCAAGGCTCTCGAAGCCGGCGGCCTTTACGTCTGCGGCACCGAGCGCCACGAAAGCCGGCGCATCGACAACCAGCTGCGCGGCCGTTCGGGCCGCCAGGGCGACCCCGGCCACTCCAAGTTCTTCCTGTCACTGGAAGACGACCTGATGCGCATCTTCGGCACCGACCGCATGGACGGCGTGCTCCAGAAGCTCGGCCTTGAAGAAGGCGAAGCCATCGCGCATCCGTGGATCAACAAGGCGCTGGAGCGGGCGCAGGGCAAGGTCGAAGCGCGCAACTTCGACATCCGAAAGAACCTGCTCAAATACGACGACGTGATGAACGACCAGCGCAAGGTCATCTTCGAGCAGCGCATCGAGCTGATGCAGGACGACGACCTCTCGGACACCGTGGCCGACATGCGCCATGAGGTGATCGAGGACATGATCGCCAGCTACATCCCCGAAAAGGCCTATGCCGAACAGTGGGACGTGGAAGGCCTCAAGGCGGACGTCCAGAAGTATCTCAACCTCGACCTGCCCATCGAGAAATGGGCCGAAGAGGAAGGCATCGCCAACGAGGAGATGCACGACCGGCTGCGCCGCGCCGCGGACGAGAAGTTCGCCGCCACCGCGTCACAGGCCGGTCCGGAGGTGATGCGCCAGGTCGAGAAGAGCGTCATTCTCCAGACCCTCGACATGCATTGGCGCGAGCACCTGCAGATGCTCGATCACCTGCGCCACACCATCGGCCTGCGCGGCTACGGCCAGCGCGACCCGCTCAACGAGTACAAGACGGAAGCCTTCGAACTGTTCCAGTCGCTGCTCGACCGGCTGCGCCAGGACGTGACCGGCCAGCTGATGCACGTGCAGATCCGCCGCAAGGAGGAAGTGCCGGACATCGAGGGCCAGACGCTGCCGGAGATGGAAGCGCACCACATCGACCCGACCACGGGCCGCGACGAGCTTGCCGATGCCGAACTGCAGTCGCGGGGCCGCGGCGGCGACGTGGCGCTGGCGGAGCGGCCGCGCCCCGCCGGTACCGTGCGCAACGATCCCGGTGTCGCGGTGGACCCGAACGACACCTCCACCTGGGGCAAGGTGCCACGCAACGCACCCTGCCCGTGCGGATCAGGCAAGAAGTACAAGCACTGCCACGGCGCCGTCGGCTAAACGACGCCCCTTCGCTGCAGGACCACGCGCCTACGCAGCCACGGGAGCGGCCGGCGGCGCGCTGCGCACGAGGTGACGGCCGGCGAGATAGTAGTGCCAGCCACCCCAAAGTGCCGCGAAAGACAGCAGCAGCAATGAATAGCGCAGCGAGTCGGCCCCGTAGTCGGCCGCAAACACGTCGCTGAGGATCCCCACGGCCTGCGGGCCGAGGCCCATACCCACCAAATTAACGATGAACAGCATGATGGCGGAGCACAACGCACGCATCTTGAGCGGTGAGCGCGTCTGGATCATCGCGAATGACGGGCCAAGGTAAAACGCGCCAAGCAGCAGGGTCGGCAGATAGACGATCAAGGCGACCGTCAGATTGCTCTCGAGGAAGAACCAGACGACAAGCGGCGCGGCCGTCACCTTGGCCGCCGCAACGACCCAGAGCGCACCAGCCAGGTGCTTCTGCGCCGCCCAGTCCGCGAGCCGGCCGCCGAGGAAGGCGCCGATACCGCCGAAGACACCAATGGCAAAGGCCAGATAGGTGCCGACTTCGACCAGCGACATGCCATGGCTTCGGATGAAGAAGGCGGCGATCCACGTGGTGCCGCCATAGCCGACGAAAGCCACCAGCATGATGCCGAAGATCACGTTCCGCGACACCGGATCGGAAAGAAGGTGACGGAAGCCCGCGAGGATTTCGCCCCACATCTTCGACCAATCGATGGGTTCCGGATCGGAGGGCGCGATTCCGTCCGCGGCACCCCGCGTGGGTTCGATCAAGGTGAGACGGACGAGGACGGCAATCAGCAGTCCCGGGAGGCCAACGACGAAGAACGCGGCCCGCCAGCCGTAATACTCGGCCACATACGCACCGACGAGAAACCCGAGCATGATCCCGAAATAGATTCCGAGCGAGTAGATGCCGAGCGCGCCGGATCTCTCTTTCTCGGAATAGAGGTCCGCGATCATGGAATGCGCTGGCGGGCTCGCCCCGGCTTCGCCGACACCGACGCCAATACGGGCAACCGCGAGCGACCAGAACCCGACCGCCAGGCCGCCGAGCGCTGTCATCAGGCTCCAGATGCCGACGGCAATCGCGATGATGTTCCGCCGGTTCACGCGATCCGCGAGGAAGGCGACCGGCATGCCGAGCGTCGCGTAGAACAGCGCGAAGGCAAGACCGGTCATGAAGCCCATCTGCGTGTCGGACAGGCCGAGGTCGAGCTTCACCGGCTCGAGCAGCACACCCATGATCTGGCGGTCGACGAAGCTCGACGTGTAGACGACGACGAGCAGACCCAGCGCATAGCGCCGGTAGGCGGGGGTGATTTCCGGCGTGGCGCCGGACGGCCCCGAGGCTGTGGTTTCGGCCATCCCGGCCCTCCCGATGGCGGTTGCAGAACCTTTAGGAGGACGCGGCCACCGGCGCGGGGCCAGGCCTTAGTGCCTTGCCCGCCGCAAAATAGTGGTACGCGCCCCAGACATTGATGAAGGACAGGATCATCAGCGAGTAACGCAGCGATTCCTTGTCGTAGATCGGCGCCAGCGCATCGCTGATCAGGCCCACCGCCTGCGGCCCGAAGCCGAGGCCGATGATGTTGAGGATGAACAGCATGATGGCCGAGCACAGCGACCGCATATGGTGCGGCGCACGGCTCTGGATCATCGCGAAGCTCGGGCCAAGATAGAACGCGCCAAGCAGCACGGTCGGAATGTAGATGAGCAGCGCGACAGTGGTGTCGAACTCGAAGAAGAACCAGAGCAGAATCGGTGCGGCAATGACCTTGGCCAACGCCACCACCCAGAGCTTCCAGCGGACATCCTTCTCGCCGAGCCTGTCAGACAGGCGGCCGCCCACAACGGCACCGATAACGCCGGCAACACCGATGACCGCGGCAAGGTACTGGCCTACCTCGACAAGCGTGAGACCGTGGCTGCGCACGAAGAAGGCGGCACCCCAATAAGCCCCGCCGTAGCCGACAAAGGAAACGAGCGTGACGCCCGCCACCACGTGGCGCGACGGCTTGTCATTCCACAGATGCGCGAAACCGGCCTTGATCTGCCCCCAGGCCTCGGACCAGTCGATGGGCCCGCTTTCCGTGGGTGCAAGCCCGTCCGAATGGCCCCGCGGCGGCTCGACGAGCGTAAAGCGCACCAGCAGCGCGATGGCGAGACCCGGTAGTCCCACCACGACGAAGGCAGCGCGCCACCCCCACCATTGCGCCACGTAGGCACCGACGAGGAAGCCGAGCATGATGCCGATATAGACGCCGAGCGCGTAGATCGCGAGCGCACCCGCACGTTTGTTCTCCGGGTAGAGGTCCGCGATCATCGAGTGCGAAGGCGGGCTCGACCCCGCCTCGCCAACGCCCACGCCGACGCGCGCGAGCGCCAGCGTCCAGAAGCCCGTGACGAAGGCACAGGCCACCGTCATGAAACTCCAGACCGTGATGGCGATGGCAATGATGTTCCGCCGGCTCCAGCGGTCCGCCAGAAAGGCGATCGGCATGCCGAGCGTGGCGTAGAAGATGCCGAACGCGACGCCGCCGAGGAAGCCCATCTGCGTGTCGCTGAGATCGAACTCCAGCCGGATCGGCTCCAGCAGGACGCCCATGATCTGACGGTCCACGTAGCTGGAGATGTAGGCGAGCAGCAGAACGAAAAGGGCGTAACGCCGGTATTCAGGCGTAATGATGGTCGCGCCCGCGCCCTGCGAGCCCGAGACAGATTCGGTCAAATTTTCCTCCCCAGAGGCCTCGGCGGCCCCGCGCGTTAAGTCGCTGTTTTCGTAAGACTACAGTCTATTTTTCAGACTTGGTAGCGCTGTCGCGCGCCCATGCAACCCCCGGTTAACCGACGGGGGATAGCGTCACCGGACGGTTGTTCCCCCGACGCCCCGGAGTTGGAGATGCACGCGACGCCTCAGAACATGCACCTCCTCGATTGGTGGAAGGCGCATGGCGACGGCGTCTCGCTGCCGAAGGCGCAGATCGGTGAACTCATTTCCACCAAAGGCATCGCCGAGAACATCGTCATCGAGTTCAAATCGACCGATGGCGTTGTCCGCTTTGCTCACTGTGGAAGCGGGGTCACGCGGCTCTTGGGGCTGGACCTGACCGGTCTCCCCGTCGTCGACACCTTCCCCGAAAGGGAAGACTCGGGTGTTCGCGCGCTACTTTCGCACCTGTTCCGGTCGCCCAAGATTGTACTGTCCCACAGTACGATCCAGACGCTCGACCACGATCTCCTGCAAGTCGAGATCCTGATGCTACCGACCATCGCCAACAGCGTGGGCGAACTTGTCTACGTGTGCGGCACGTCCGAGTTCACCCGGGGCGACGCGCCCCTCGCGAAGGATGGCCGGCTGCAGAGCCGCTCGATTCTCTCGCGCAGGATTTTCGACCCGATCAAGCTGAAGGAGGTTGATAGCCCCTTCGCATTCCCCTCGCGCGTGGCTGACGCAACGTCAGCCGCTTAGGCCGCACACAGCGCCCGCACCGCGCTTGAAGGCCGACCGGCCCCTGCCATAATGCCGCGCGCCCGCCACGGGCGAGAGCCGCATTGTTGCAGGGACATTTCATGACCACGCCACAGCCGTTTCGCATCGACATTCCCCAGCACACGCTCAACCGCATCGCGGAAAAGGTGCGCGGCTTCGAATGGATCGATTTTCCGAAGGACGGCGGCTGGGCCTACGGCACCAACCAGGACTACCTGAAGGAGTTCTGCGACCACTGGCTTCACCACTACGACTGGCGCAAGTGGGAAGAAAAGCTGAACGGCTTTCCCCAGTTCACGGCCGAGGTCGAAGGCCACACGATCCATTACATCCACGTCAAGGGATCAAACCCGGACAACCCGCCGCTGCTGATCACCCATGGCTGGCCCGGCTCGGTGTTCGAGTTCCTCGACGTGATCGGCCCGCTCGCCAATCCGGGCGATCATGGCGGAGACCCGGCGGACGGGCGCGACGTCGTGGCGCCGTCGATACCGGGCTACGCGTTTTCCGGCCGCCCCGCCAAGCCTATGGGCCCGCGCGCCATTGCCGCGCTCTGGAACGCCTTCATGCGCGACGTGCTGACCTATGACGGCTTCATCGCGCAGGGCGGCGACTGGGGCTCGATCATTTCCGGCTGGCTCGCCTTCGATCACGCCCAGGAAAAGGGTGGTGGGTGCCTCGGCGTCCACCTCAACATGTTCGGGCTGCGCGGGCCGACGGAACCGCAGACCGAGGACGAGGCCTCGTGGGCGCAGCACATGGCGGGCATGCAGATGCTCGAAACCGCCTACCTGCAGCTTCAGGGCACCAAGCCGCTGTCGCTCGCCTACGGCATGTCAGATTCACCCGTCGGCCAGGCGGCCTGGATCCTCGAGAAGTTCCACACATGGGGCGACGTGCGCGACGGCAACATCGAGAGCGTGTTTTCCAAGGACGAGCTTCTCACCAACCTGATGCTCTACGTGGCGACTGGAAGCTTCAACACGGCCACATGGATCTACCGCGGCGTGTTCGAGGAAGGCGGCGTCAACATGCCGAAGGGCGAGCAGGTGACGGTTCCGACGGGCATCGCCAGTTTCGCGGGCGAGACGGTCTACCCCTGGCCGCCGCGCAGCATGGTCGAGCGCGGCTACGCCAACATCGTTCAGTGGACGGACCACGAGAATGGCGGCCACTTCGCAGCGCTGGAGCAGCCCAAGGCCTTTGCCGCCGACCTGCTGGCCTTCCTGAAAAAGATTTCCGCCACCTGAGAGAAAGAGCAGCCCGGCCATGCACGCCACCATCCCGGCCGATCCCTTCGAGATCCATGTTCCCGACGCCGAAATCGACGACCTGAAGCGCCGGCTCGCCAATACGCGCATGCCGAACGAGCCCGAGGGCAACGGGAACTGGGCCTACGGCACCAATCTCGACTACATGGAGCGCCTGATCGAGTACTGGCGCGACGACTTCGACTGGCGCGCGGCGGAAGCGCGGCTCAACCGCTTTCCGCAATACCGCGCGACGATCTCCGGCGATGACCTGGGTCTGCCGGACGAGGATCACCAGATACATTTTGTCTACGAGCGCGGCTCGGGGCCCAACCCGCGCCCTCTGATTCTCACGCACGGGTGGCCGTCGACCTTCGCCGAGTTCCTCGACGTGGTGGAGCCGCTGGCACATCCGGAACGCTTCGGCGGCCGCGAGGAAGACGCGTTCGACGTGATCGTGCCCTCTCTGCTCGGCTTCGGCTTCTCGTCCAAGCCGCGAAAGCCCATCGGCCCCGCCGCCATCGCCGAGCTCTGGCACACGCTGATGACCAAAGTGCTGGGCTATAACCGATACTGCGCGCAGGCGGGCGACTGGGGCTCGTTCGTGACATCAAGGCTGGCGTTGCAGCACGCCGACCAGATCGACGCGATCCACCTCACCATGCTGCCGCTTCGCCCGAGCATCAGCGGCGCGGACGCCACGCCCGTGACGGAAGAAGAAAGCACCTGGATCAAGGAAATGCGCGGCTGGTGGGCGCAGGAAGAAGGCTACCGCTCGATCCAATCCACCAAGCCCATGGCGCTTGCTTTCGCAGTGATGGACAGTCCGGCGGGCCTCGCCGGCTGGCTGGCCGACAAGTACTACCGGCTGGGCGACACCGAGAAGTCGCATCCCTACGAGGGGATGGAGGCGCGGTTCCCCATGGACACGATCCTCACCGCGTTCTCGATCTACTGGTTCACCGGCACAATCAATTCGGCCAATACGCTCTACAAGGCGGGCCCGGCCGAGCAGTCGGACAAGCTCAAGCCCGGCCAGCGTGTGGAATTGCCGGTGGCCTATTCCGAATACCCGATGGACGTGCTGCCGGACACGCCGCGCAGCTGGGCCGAGCGGTCCTACAACATCCAGCGCTGGCGGATGATGGATCGCGGCGGACACTTCGCCGCCCTGGAAGAGCCAGAGCTCTTTGCCAACGATGTGCGGGACTCGTTCCGGGAGATGCTGGGGTCAGCGAAGGCCTAGGTCCTGCTCCCTGCGCACCAGCTTTGTATAGAGCGGGTGATCGAAGTCGTGGAAGTCGTAGATTTTCAGGCCGCGCAGGAATGGATCGGGCTGCCGCTGCCAGTGGAGCGCCGGACGTATCTTCCGCCGCGCGTTCTCCTCGTTGAATTCGGATATGGCGAGACTCACACCAACATCTTCGATGGCAACAAGATCATCGAAGTAGCAAAGGGCCCGGGGCAGGTAGGTATCGGCATTGCCGTCGGCAAAGATCCGGAGCGCATCCTTTGTCGACGAGTAGAAGTCCAGGTCGAACATGGCGGCGCAGAGCGGCGCGTCTTTCAGGCGCGGGACGAAGGCGGGCACCGTGTCCTTCACGTCGCCGATGACCAGCTCCGCCCGCCTGAGACGTGCCCGTAACGCGGCTTCATCCATCTCGTACCAGCCGAGATCCCATTTCCAGGGCGTGTCGCGGTAGTCGACCGGCGATGGCAGGCCGCTGCCGATATCGAACCCGTAGATGTCGAAGGAAACGTCGTGTCGTTGCTCGACGTAGTCGGCGATGGCCTCGAGTTCGATCAGCCCGTTGCCCCCGGCGACGCCGAACTCGGCAACCGAAAGCCGCCGGATTCCCAGCGCACTGGCCTCCTCCGCAGCCCGGTTCAGGCAGATGTGATAGTGATCGCGGGAGAAACCGCGCAGCCGCGATTTGAGGCGGTGAACAAGGGCAAGACGCAGCGGATAAGGATAGTCCGCAATCTTGATCAGCTTGCGCAGCATAAAGCCAACTCGCACACGCCGCGTCGCAGAGAACGAATGGCAGGCAGATTTCGCGGCTGGCAAACAGAGTGCGGGAGCGCCCCTCCCCTGTCTAGCGCCGGCGCGCAACAGTCCGGCTGATCAGGCGAGCCCTTCGCGGCCCATCTTCAGGAACTTGTCGCGGCGCTGCTTCACAAGTTCGTCGCCACTCAGGGTTTCGAGCGCACGCAGCTCTTCCTCGATGGCCTTGCCGGTTTCCTGCACCATCTGTGCGCGCTCACGGTGCGCGCCGCCGATAGGTTCAGGCAAAATGCGGTCGATGACGCCGATCTGGTGCAGGTCCTGCGCGGTGATGCGCATGGCGGCGGCGGCGTCCTGCGCCTTGTCGCCGGAGCGCCAGAGGATCGACGAGCAGCCTTCCGGCGAGATCACGGCGTAGATGGAATGCTCGAGCATCATGACGCGGTTGGCGGCGGCAATGGCAACCGCGCCGCCCGACATGCCTTCGCCGATGATGACCGAGATGAGCGGCACCCGCAGCGACAGGCAGCGGTCGATGGAGCGGGCGATGGCCTCCGCTTGGCCGCGCGCCTCGGCGTCCTTACCCGGATAGGCGCCGGACGTGTCCGCCAGCGTGATTACCGGCATGTGGAAGCGCTCGGCCAGCGTCATCAGGCGCACCGCCTTGCGGTAGCCTTCCGGGTTGGCCATGCCGAAATTGTGCTTCACCCGCGACTGGGTGTCGGAACCCTTCTCCTGGCCGATGACGACGACACGGCGCCCCTTGAAGCGGCCGAGTCCGCCTTCCACAGCGTGATCCTCGCCATACAGGCGGTCGCCAGCGAGCGGCGTGAAGTCGTCGATCAGACGGTTCACGTAGTCCTTGAAATGCGGCCGGTTGGGATGGCGCGCCACCAGCGTCTTCTGCCACGGCGTCAGCTTGGCATAGGTGTCGGTGAGAAGCTGCGCGGCCTTGCTCTCGAGCCGGGTGACCTCGTCGCCGATCTGGACGGTCGGGTCCTCCGCCGCGAGACGGCGAAGCTCCTGCACCTTGCCTTCCAGCTCGGCGATCGGCTTTTCAAACTCAAGATAGCTGTGCATCGGCGCGGTTTCTCGGCCCCCCGGTTGAGATGACGCGGCAAACTGGCGCGGGCCTTAAGCCTTGTCAACAAGGGCACTTTTGCCCGCGAAAGCCCGCGAAACCGCCGCAGGGGAAGCCTACACCACCCGGTCTTGCGGATTTCTTGAGGCGCGCCTGTCACATGGGCCCGCCCCGCCCCGTCTTCTGGACAGACCGGCCCGATTTGCCGGCCCCAAACAGGCGAACCGACGGGAGTTCAGAACCATGACGGCAAAATCCCTTACCCGGCCCATCTCGTTCTTCCTTGAGCGCACCCTGCGCCAGATGGAAAAGCGCTACGACTACGATTTCAGCTATGTCCGCCACATCTACCACGTGTCGCGTCCGGCGTTCCGGCGCTACATGTTCGGCTTCATGTGGTTCTCGCGCGGCCGCGAGGCTCTGCCGGCGGCGGCGGGGGCCGTGGGCGGCATTGTCGGCACCATGCATGCGGACTGCGGGCCCTGCACCCAGATCACCGTCAACATGGGCCTCGAAGCAGGCGTCGATCCCGCGATCCTGCGCGCGGCCGTGGCCGGCGACCTGGCGGCCCTCGGCCCGGACCTTGCGCTGGTCTACCGCTATTCAAAGGCGATCATGGATGCCGACTACGGCGCAGTGGAGATGCGCGAGCAGGTGCGCCGCCTCTACGGCGAAAAGGGCCTGCTCGACCTTGCCGTCGTGCTGGCGTCCGCGCAGGTCTATCCTACGATGAAGCGCACGCTTGGTTACGGCGAAGCTTGCCTCAAGGTGCGCGTGGGCAACGACGACGTGGCGGCGCAGAAGGCCGCGTGATTCCATGACGGCACAGGGCGAGACGGATGCGTTCGAGGCGGTGCGCGGCGACCTCATCCGCCTCGCCTACCGCATGACGGGCAGCCGCGCGGAAGCGGAAGACATCGTGCAGGAGGCGTGGTTCCGCTGGCACCGCGCGGACACGGACGATGTGCGAAGCCCGCGCGCCTGGCTGTCGCGCACGGTGGCACGCCTTTCCATCGACCACCTGCGCGCCGCCCGGACGCGGCGCGAGACCTACGTAGGCCCGTGGTTGCCCGAGCCGTTGTTGACCGACGAAGACCCCGAGGACCACGCACCGGGACGCAGCATCGAGCTGGCGGAGGACGTATCGCTGGCGCTGATGACGGTGCTGGAAACGCTGAAGCCGGAGGAGCGCGCCGCCTTCCTGCTGCGCGAGGCCTTCGACATGGACTATGCGGACCTCGCAGCGACGTTGGGCAAGAGCGAGGACGCGTGCCGGCAGATGATTTCGCGCGCTCGCGCGCGCCTGCGTGAGAGCCGCCCGCGCTTCGAAGCAAGCGACGACCAGCACCGCGAACTGCTGATCGCGTTTCAGACCGCTGCCGCCGCAAACGACGTGGCGGCGCTTACCCGGCTGCTGACACCAAATGCCAGTTTCACCAGCGATGGCGGCGGCAAGGTGCGCGCCGCGCTGCGCGTGGTCACCGGCGCGGAGGAAGTAGCAAAACTCACGGCTCACCTCGCGAAGCAGGGCTCAGCGTGGTCGCGTGACGTCATCGCCACGCGGCTCAACGACCGGCCTGCCTTCATCGTCACCGATGACGAGGGCGTCGCCATGACCTATGCCATCGACGTGGAAGACGGCCGCATCGCCGCTGTCTACATCATGCGCAACCCGGACAAGCTGGCGCGGCTGAAAGGCCCGGCGCTGGGCAGCGCCTAGCGCTTGCGCGCCTTCTCGCGCTTCTCGATCTGCTTTGCCTTGGAGACGATCACGTCCGCTTGCCGGATCGAGGCGGCGTCGATCAGGCGGCCGTCGATGGAGACGGCGCCCGAGCCCGCCTTGTGGCTCGCCTTCATCTCCTTGAGGATCTGCTTGGCACGCTTCACCTCGCCTGCGGGCGGCGTGTAGAGCGAGTTCGCAAGCTCAACCTGGCTTGGGTGGATCGCCCACTTGCCCTCGCAGCCGAGAATGGCTGAGCGGCGGCCCTGCGCGTTGTAACCGTCGGGATCGGAATAATCGCCGAAGGGGCCGTCGATGGGGCGCAGCCCGTTGGCGCGCGCCGCCGAGATCATCCGCATCATCGGGTAATGCCACAGGTCCTGCCAGTGGAAGTCCCGCGCCCCGTTCTCGTCCGGGTCGAGCAGGATGCCGTAGTCCGGGTTTGGCCCGCCGATATTGGTGGTGCGCATGCCCATGGAGGCCGCGAAATCCGCCGCGCCGAAATGCAGCGCTTCGAGGCGCGGGCTGGCACCGGCGATCTCGTCAACGTTGGCGAGGCCCATTGCCGTTTCAATGATGACTTCGAGGCCGACCTTCTTCTTGCGGCCCGTCGCCGCCTCGATCTGCGTGATCATCATGTCGATGGCATAGACATCCGCTGCACAGCCGACCTTGGGGATCATCATGAGGTCGAGTCGTTCACCGCCCTGCTCCATCACGTCCACCACGTCGCGGTAGCAGTAGTGCGTGTCGAGGCCGTTGATACGAAGCGAGATTTCCTTGTCGCCGAAATCCGTCTCATTGAGCGCTTCGATCGCGTTCTTGCGCGCCTGCGGCTTGTCGTCGGGCGCGACCGCGTCCTCGAGGTCGAGGGAGATCACATCAGCCGGGCCCTGAGCCGCCTTCTCGAAGAACTGCGGGCGCGAGCACGGCACGAAAAGCTGTGAACGGTTGAGGCGCGGCACCGGCGCGCGGACGGGCGTGAAGCTCATGGAATTCCCTCGCGGACGAATGGCGATGACCGCCATGTGATGGGCGCACCCGGGCGCAAGGTCAACTACCGCGCTTGGCGCCCCTTGCGCGCCAGGGGATGATGCCCTTCGACCAGCGCCGCCATGCGGGCATCGAGCACGTGCGTGTAAATCTGCGTTGTTGAAATGTCCGCATGCCCGAGCAGCTGCTGCACGGCGCGCAGGTCCGCCCCGTTCGAAAGTAGATGCGTGGCGAAGGCATGGCGCAACGCATGCGGCTTGACGCCGGACGGGCTGACGCCCGCCCGTACCGCAAGGTCCTTCAGCATTTGGCCAAAGCGCTGGCGCGTCAGGTGATGCGACGGATCGGTACCGGGAAACAGCCAGCGGCTTTCCTGCTTGCGGGCGGAGAGCGCAAGCGCGCGGGCCGGGAGCCATTCCTTGAGGGCGGCAAGGGCGGCGGGCGTCAGCGGCACCATGCGCTCGCGCCCGCCCTTGCCTGTGACCAGCAGCATGCGGTCGTCACCACGCGCGGCGGCCAGCGGCAGACTTACCAGCTCGCTGACACGCAGGCCGGAGGCGTAAAGCGTTTCGAGGAGCGCCAGCAGCCGCAGCGCCTTGCCGCGCTCGGCGCCCTCGGCGGCAGCAACCCCCTCACGGGCGGTGGCGAGAAGGCGCGACACTTCGTCCTCGCTCAGGGTGCCCGGCAGCGGGCGGCCCAAGCGCGGGCTGTCAAGGGATGCCGTGGGATCGTCAGTCCGCTGTCCCTCGCCCAGCAGGAAGCGGTGAAACTGGCGCAGCGCCGACAGGCGGCGCGCCTGCGTGCGGGCGGCAAGACCATGGTCGGCAAGTGCTTCGAGATAGCCGCGCACCTGTGCCGCCGACGCACCATCAAGCGCCGTGGGCGCGATGAACCGGGCGAAATCATCGAGGTCGCGCGAATAGGCCTGCAGCGTGTTGGCGGCGGCACCCCGTTCGGCGGCCAGCATTTCAAGGAAGGCATCGGCGTGGTGCGCGCCGGGCCCGGTCAGCCGGGCATTGGCCGCGCGCCGCTTGCGGCCGGGCGGGGACGCCTTAGCCGCCATCATGGGCGCGGATCACCAGCGCTTCGACGGCAAGCTGGCGGGCATCTGCTTCAAGGCCACTGGCAGCCAGCGCTTCCACGATTGCCGCGAGCGAAGCGGGGGTCAGTTCGGACGGCAGATCGTTGTCGAGCGCAACGAAAGTGGCAAGCGCCGCTTCGCCTGTGCGCTGTCCATCGGCTGCGGTACGAAGCCAGCGCAGCGTGTTGTCCGGGATGCGCCGGCCGGGCATTTCGAGATCGTCGAACTGCGCCCAGATCGATTGCGGCACAGGCAGGCCCAGCGCGGCCACCGTGCGGATTTCCGCCGCCGTCAGCCAGAGCGCCTGCGTATCCTCGCTGGCGAGGCGCACATCCGTGGCCCGCAGCGTCTGCTCCGGGTTCCACGGCAGCGCGTAGCTGGACGTGCTGGGCGTCGCGATGCGGGCCAGCGCCTCGAGGCGCGCGGTCTGCTCCGGCGCGGCGGTGATGGCGATACCGATCCACGCATCGGCGCGCATGGGATCACCGATGAGCGACAGCGCCTCGGTCATGAAGACCGCGTTGTCCGCATGCGCCATGGCCGGGTTCACCGCCCGCAGCGCGCCCGAGTAGGCGGGCAGGATTGCGGGCCACTGCGCCGCCGGCGTTTCGGCGAAGGCGGAGGCGATGGCTTCCACGCGGGCCGTTGCGTCCGGCGCATCGAGCGCGACGCCGAAGGCCGACACGCGCGGATTGGCGTTGTTGGCACCCTCGACGATGGCCCGGCGGTAAAATTCCGCGAGATCGCGGGCGTTGATGAGGCCGCGTGCGACCGCGCGCTCCGCCGCTGCCAGCCTGTCCGGCCAGCCGAGGCTGTCGTTCCGGGCCAGCGCCGGGTAAAGCGCGGGCTCGGCCCGGTCCACCACGTTGTCCGGCAGCTCTCGGCCCGCTTCCTGCGCCAGCGCGTAATGCAGGCTGGTGAAAATCTCGTCCGACGGAATGTTGAGCGACGGCCCGCCCGCGGCCTGCGTTGCCAGCGAAATGAAAGTGGCGTCACTCGCGCCCTGCTCGCGGGCGAGATCGACGGAGAGGAGGGCTGCCACCTGCATGCCCGAGCGCGCCTGGCACAGGGCGCCGAGTTCCAGCGCGAAGGCGGCGTAGGGATCGTCCGGCTCGCCGTCCGCCGGCAAGCGCGTGAGCTGCTGGCACGCCGCATCGGGTTCGCCCAGCGCGAGCGAGGCGCGGGCCGCGGCGGCAGCCATCTGCGCGTTGAGTTCGCCCGAAGGCACAAGACCGGCGAGCGCCTTGGTCTCCTGCGCGAAACCGGCCGCATAGAGATTTTCCAGCCGCATGGCGAGGATCGACCGGCCCGTGGTGCCGCCCTGCGGAAGGTCGCCGCGCGAGACGAGCAGGCGGCGGAACAGCGATGCGGCCGCGGGCGAAGGCGGCGGCGGGACGAGGACGGACAGCCCGTCCTCGATCACCAGGCGGCGGCTCCCCTGCCAGAGATCCGGCGCAAGGCCGCCGTCGATCGGGCCGATCAGGCCGATGCCTTCGTCCGCAACGCCCGACAGCGTCGACACCTCGATGCCGGTGCCCGATTCGCCCGGACGCGCAGCCAGCGACCCGCTCGGCTGGTTGGTGGAACGGGGCGACGCCTCGCCCGAGGGAAAGAATACATCCGGCGTGGAGCGCGCCTGGTAGGGATCGGACTGCGGCACGTCCGCCGCGCCGCCGCCCGGCGGCAGCAGCGAGCGGGGGCCGGAGGGCCGCGCCAGCGGCGTCTGCTCCGGGTCGAGCAGCTGGCGCGTCAGCGACGGCTCACCCTGATCCGGCGATGCACTGTCCTGCGCCTGCGCCGGCAGGGCCGGCAGCAGCGCGGCAAGTGCGGCAGCAGTCAGGAAACGGCGAAAGTCAGCGTTCGAGCACGTCATCCGGCACCGGTCTCTCGACGGTCGTCACCTGCGGCTCGAGGCCCGCGCCGATCACGGCGAGCACCCCGAAGCCCACGGCGAAGAGAACCAAAACGGCGATAAGGGCCTTCACGAACGCCATGCGAGCCTCAACCTGGGTTTCTTGTTTGCCTGGACCCCAGCCTTAGCACACCTCCGCGCGGCGGAAGCAGGCTCCGCGTGTCCTAGAGGGCGGCTGCGGCAGAAATACGGCGCCCCTGTCCGTAACGGGCCCCGTTAACCCGGACCGAACGCCCGGAATTGTTCCCGGCGGCGGACCGCCGCATACTGTCGCGCGATGTCGACACCAGCGATGCAAGACCCCAGCGGCGGCGCCGAGACCGTCACCGACGCCCACCTGCCGTTCGGCGGGCGGTCGATCGTGCTCGTGGGCCTGATGGGTGCGGGCAAGACCACCGTGGGCCGCAGGCTCGCCAACCGCCTCGGCCTGCCCTTCGTGGACGCCGACGCGGAGGTGGAAGCCGCCGCAGGCCTGCCGATCCCCGAGATCTTCGCGACCCATGGCGAGGCCGCTTTCCGCGACGGGGAACGCAAGGTCATCGCCCGCCTTCTTAATGACGGGCCGCAGGTGCTGGCGACGGGCGGCGGCGCTTTCATGGATGCGGATACCCGCGCCCGCGTGGCGGCCCGCGGCATTTCCGTCTGGCTCAAGGCGGAGCTGGATGTGCTGATGCGCCGCGTGGGCCGGCGGCCCAACCGGCCGCTGCTCAAGGCGGACGACCCGCGTGCGGTGATGGAGAAACTGATGGCCGAGCGCGGCCCTTTCTACGCCCGCGCCGACATCGTCCTGGAGACCGGTGACGGGCCGCACGAGGACGTGGTGGACCGCCTGGCGGCGGCGCTGGAGGCGTATCGTTGATTCGGTATGGCAGGCAGCCGTCCCGTGGCGCTGGACGCGGAAGCAGAATGACGCCATATGGCGGGCGACATGACTGACGACCCTTCCAGTACCGCGGCCCGGACCGTGCACGTGCCCCTCGACGAGCGGGCCTATGACGTGCGCGTGGGACCGGGCCTGCTTGCCGCCGCGGGCGATGAGATCAAGCCGCTGCTCAAGCGCGATTTCGTGGCCATCGTCACCGACCGCACGGTCGCGGACCTTCATCTCGGCACCCTCACGGCCAGCCTCGACACAGCCGGCATCCGCCACGAGACCGTCATCCTGCCGCCGGGCGAGGAAACCAAGAGCTTTTCCCACCTCGAAGGCCTGCTGGCGCGCCTGATGGACGCCGGTGTCGAGCGCAGCGATCTCGTGCTGGCGCTGGGCGGCGGCGTGATCGGCGACCTCGCGGGCTTTGCCGCGGCCATCCTGCGGCGCGGCGTCGATTTCTTGCAGCTGCCGACGACGCTGCTGGCACAAGTGGACAGTTCGGTGGGCGGCAAGACAGCCATCGACGTGCCCCAGGGCAAGAACCTGGTCGGCGCCTTCCACCAGCCCCGCCTCGTGCTCGCCGATACCGGCGTGCTGGCGACGCTGCCGCCGCGCGAACTGCGCGCTGGCTACGCGGAAGTCGTGAAATACGGCCTGATCGACGACCCGGACTTCTTCCAGTGGCTGGAAAAGAACGGCGCGGACCTGCTGGCGGGCAATGACGACCTGCGGGCGGAAGCCGTGATGCGCTCCGTCGCCGCCAAGGCGCGCGTCGTGGTGGCGGACGAGCGCGAAAGCGGGCAGCGCGCGCTCCTCAACCTCGGCCACACCTTTGCCCATGCCCTGGAGACGGCGGCCGGCTATTCCGGCGACCTGCTGCACGGCGAGGCCGTGGCGGCGGGCATGGGACTCGCCTTCGATCTCTCGGTGAAACTCGGCCTGTGTCCCGGCCAGGACGCCGAGCGGGCGAAATCGCACCTGCGCGCCTCGGACCTGCCGGCCGGCCTTGCCGACCTGCGCCGCGACCGCGGCCTCGATATTCCCGGCGCGGATGAGCTGATCCGCCTGATGGGTCAGGACAAGAAGGTGTCGGGCGGCAAGATCACGTTCATCCTCGCCCGCGGCATCGGCAAGGCCTTTATCGCGCGCGACGTGGACATGGACGCGGTCGAGACGCTTCTCGGCGAACGGCAGGCGGCATAATGGACGCGGGCATTCTCCTTTCGCTGGGGCTGATCTTCCTGCTCCTCATCATGTCGGGGTTCTTCTCCGGCTCCGAGACGGCGCTGACGGCGACGAGCCGCGCGCGCATGCACGCTCTCGAACGCGACGGTTCGACGGCGGCGGGCATCGTCAACAAGCTGATCGCCGTGCGCGAACGGCTGATCGGCGCCATCCTGCTCGGCAACAACCTCGTCAACATCATGGCGTCCGCCATCGCGACAAGCGTGTTCCTGTCGCTGTTCGGCGAGACCGGCGTTGTCTACGCGACGCTGGTGATGACGATGCTGGTGCTCATCTTCTCGGAGGTGCTGCCCAAGACCTACGCCATCACCAACCCGGACCGGATGGCACTGGCCGTCGCCCCGCTCATCCGTGTCTTCGTATGGCTGTTCGCGCCCGTCACCGCCACGGTGCAATACATCGTCCGCCGCACCCTGCGCCTGTTCGGCGCCGATATCGACGACGCCGCCGAGGTGCTGTCGGCGCACGAGGAAATCCGCGGCGCCATCGACCTGCACCACAAGGAAGGCGGCATGGCGAGCGACGACCGCCACATGCTGGGCGGCATCCTCGACCTGCGCGACCTCGAGATCGCCGACGTGATGGTCCATCGCAAGAGCATGCAGATGCTGAACCTTGGTGATGGGCCGCAGGCGATTGTCGAGCAGGTGCTGGCAAGCCCCTATACCCGCATTCCCCTGTGGAAGGACGATCCCGACAACATCGTCGGCGTGCTGCACGCCAAGGACCTGCTGCGCGCGCTTATCTCGCGCGGCGGCGATCCCACGGGCATCGACATCATGGATATCGCCACCGAGGCGTGGTTCGTGCCGGAAACGACGTCACTCGCCGAACAGCTCAACGCCTTCCGCGAGCGCAAGCTGCACTTTGCGCTGGTGGTGGACGAATACGGCTCGATCATGGGCCTGGTGACCCTCGAGGACATCATCGAGGAAATCGTCGGCGACATTTCCGACGAGCACGACGTGGAGGTGAAGGGCCTGCGGCCGCAGGCCGACGGCACCTACAACATCGACGGCACCCTTGCCGTGCGCGACCTCAACCGCGCGCTGGACTGGTCGCTGCCGGAAGAAGAGGCGATCACGGTGGCGGGCCTCGTCATCCACGAGGCGCAGACCATCCCCGAGGTGGGCCAGACCTTCTCGTTCTACGGCTACAAGTTCCAGGTGCTGCGCCGCCACCGCAACCAGATCACCGCGCTCAAGGTGACGCCGCCGCGCAAGGTGCAGGCGGCGGACTAGCGGCCTACTGCCACTCCTCGGCGGGCGTCAGCGCCTTGATCGAGAGCATGTGGATGGGCCCGCCGCGCAGAAGTTCGTCCAGCGCCTCGTTCACCAGCATGTGACGTTCGATGCGCGACTTCCCGTCGAAGGCGTCAGTGACGACGGTGACGCGGAAATGGCTCTCGCCGCCCGGCTTCGCACCCGCATGCCCCTTGTGCCTGTCCGACTCGTCCACGATATCCAGCCGCTCGGGCGCAAGAGCCGCCGTTAACTTTTCCCTGATCTGATCGGCAACGCTCATCAAGCGCCTCTCCCTCGTGGATTGCGTGATTGCCTGACATACATGGCTCGCCATGACGGCGGGCGTCTTGTCAAGTTTGCGGGCCGCATCACGTTCCGGCCCTTCGCCTTGTGTCTCACAGCACCGCTTCTCATAATTCGCCAATGTCATCCTGGACCAAGTACCGCGACTACGTGCGCATCCCGCCCCGCTCCAAGGCGGCGGCGGAGAAGGCGGCGGAAAAGCGCCGCGCGTCGCACCGCACCTGCGAGTGGCCGGGATGCGAGGCCAAGGGCACCCACCGTGCGCCCAAAGAACGCGCAACGGCTGGCGACGCCCGTCACTACCGCTGGCTGTGCTTCGACCACGTCCGCGAGTTCAACAAGTCGTGGAACTATTTCGAGGGCATGTCGGACGACGACATAGCCCGCTTCCAGGAAGAAGCGATCACCGGCCATAGGCCGACCTGGAGCGTCGGCTCCAACCCGGGGGCGGCGGCCGCAAGCCGCTTCGGCTTCGTGGGCTCCGAGGCCGACCCCTCGGTCTATGACCCCTTCGGCTTTGCCGCCGACGGTGGCACCACGACCAGCAAGGAAGGCGCCCGCCGCCGCATCCGCCCCCAGGAGGCCAAGGCCCTGGAGGCGCTTGGCCTTGACGGGTCCGCCACCGCGGACGACATCAGGGGCAATTACAAGCGGCTGGTAAAGCTGCACCATCCGGATGCGAATGGCGGAGACCGGTCGTCGGAGGACCGCTTACGCAGCGTTATCGAGGCCTACAGCTACCTGAAATCGACGGGTTATTGCTGATCCGCCTATTTTGCTAAGGTGCGCGGCCTTCGGGCGCCGGTTTTGCCGCACGATTTGCGCAAAACCTGTTGCCCGGGCGCTGTCCCGTGTTGCCTCCCGCGCGTGCTGCCTGTGACAATCGCCCGGATTTGAGACCGAACCCGCCGGCTTGGCCCGCCAGGGACCTGTCCGGCTCGCGCGCCGTTTCCGCGAAACCCGCATTTCCGGGCGGGGCGCCGCGCGATCCTGAAGTGACGACAACACATTTGAGTGACATGACCGATACGCAGAACGGAACGATCCCGACAGGCTCACCCGACATGACCGTCTCGGTCCGCCAGGTGTTCGGCATCGATTCCGACCTCGAAGTGCCCGCTTTCTCGGAAACGAGCGACTACGTCCCCGATTACGACGAGGACTACCTGTTCAACCGGGAAACCACCCTCGCCATCCTCGCCGGTTTTGCCCACAACCGCCGCGTGATGGTTCAGGGCTACCACGGCACCGGCAAATCCACGCATATCGAACAGGTGGCCGCACGCCTCAACTGGCCGTGCATCCGCGTCAACCTCGACAGCCACGTCAGCCGTATCGACCTGATCGGCAAGGACGCCATCGTCCTCAAGGACGGCAAGCAGGTGACGGAATTCCGCGAGGGCCTTCTGCCGTGGGCGCTCCAGCACCCGGTGGCGCTCGTCTTCGACGAGTACGACGCCGGCCGCCCGGACGTTATGTTCGTCATCCAGCGCGTGCTGGAGGTCTCGGGCAAGCTCACCCTTCTGGACCAGAACAAGGTGATCCGCCCGCACCCGGCGTTCCGCCTGTTCTCGACCACGAACACTATCGGTCTCGGCGACACGAGCGGCCTCTATCACGGTACGCAGCAGATTAACCAGGGCCAGATGGACCGCTGGAACATCGTGACGACGCTCAACTACCTGCCGCACGATCAGGAAGTGGACATCATCCTCGCCAAGGCGAAGCACTACGCCAGCGAGGAGGGCCGAAAGACCGTCTCCGCTATGGTGCGCGTCGCGGACCTGACCCGGAACGCCTTCATCAACGGCGATATCTCGACGGTCATGAGCCCGCGCACGGTGCTGACATGGGCGGAAAACGCCGAGATTTTCTCGGATGTCGGTTTCGGCTTCCAGGTGACGTTCCTCAACAAGTGCGACGAACTGGAGCGCGCCACGGTGGCGGAGTTCTACCAGCGCTGCTTCGGCGAGGAGCTGCCGCAGTCGTCGGCCAACGTGGCCATCGCGTAAGGAGCGGGAAAAACGCCCGTGTCAAACGGCAAGGAAAGCCCGGTCGAGCCCTTCAAGCGGGCGGTCACGCAGGCGCTGCGTTCGATTGCCGGCCGTGACGATCTCAACGTCACGTTCGGCACCGAGCCGGCAAGCCTGCGCGGTACGAACGTGCGCCTGCCGCTCCCCAGCCGCGAGATGCAGTCGGACGAGGTGGCCCAGTGCCGCGGCTCGGCGGATTCGATCGCCCTGCGCGTCGCCTTCCACGACGACGCCATGCACCAGCAGATGTTGCCGACGGGCGGCACCGCCCGCGCCGTCTTCGAGGCAGCCGAGCTGGCGCGCGTCGAAGCGCTTGGCTCCAACGCCATGAAGGGCGTGGCGGCGAACCTGACCGCCGCCCTTGAAGACAAGTGCGAAAAGCGCGGCTTTTCCCACATCACCGACCGGGTGGATGCGCCCATCGAGGAAGTGGTGAGCATGCTGGTGCGCGAGAAGCTCACCGGCACCCCGCCCCCCGAAAGCGCCCGCGCCATGGTGGACCTGTGGCGCGAGTGGGTGGACGACCGCGCCCACGACGGTCTCGAAAAGCTGGCCGAGATTTCCCACGATCAGGAAGCCTTCGCCCGCGCCACGCGCGACATCATCGCGGACCTCGAAATGGGCGACGAGCTGGGCGACACCCCCGACCAGTCGGACGAGGACAGCGACGACGACCAGGAAGGCGACGCCCCCGGCGAAGACAATCTGGAGGGCGGCGAGGCCGAGCAGGCCGAGGGCGCCAGCGCCGAGCAGCTGGAAATGGCCGAGGGCGAAGGCGAGGACGGCGACGAGCAGACGGTCGAGGTCGAGGCCGACGATCAGTCCATCGAGGGCGACCCGGACGAATCCGCCGAAGGCTCCCAGCCGTGGCGCCCGGACGGCTCGTTCTCCGACAAGGCCAACCAGGGCTACCGGGTTTATTCCGCCGCCTTCGACGAGGTCGTGGCCGCGGAGGACCTGTGCGACAGCGAGGAACTGGGCCGCCTGCGCCAGTATCTCGACCAGCAGCTTCAGCAGATGCAGGGCGTGGTGGGCCGTCTCGCCAACCGGCTGCAGCGCCGCCTGCTGGCCAAGCAGAACCGCACCTGGGAGTTCGATCTCGAGGAAGGGATGCTCGACGCGGCGCGCCTGAGCCGCGTGGTGATCGACCCCATGCACCCGCTCTCGTTCAAGCACGAGAAGGACATGGACTTCCGCGACACGGTGGTGACGCTGCTGCTCGACAATTCAGGCTCCATGCGCGGCCGCCCCATCACCGTTGCCGCCATGTGCGCGGACATTCTCGCCCGCACGCTGGAGCGCTGCTCGGTGAAGGTCGAGATTCTCGGCTTCACCACCCGCGCCTGGAAGGGCGGCCAGAGCCGCGAGAAGTGGCTCGCCGACGGCAAGCCCGCCGCCCCCGGCCGCCTCAACGACCTGCGCCACATCGTCTACAAGGCGGCCGATGCGCCCTGGCGGCGCGCGCGGCGGAATCTCGGCCTGATGATGCGCGAGGGCCTCCTCAAGGAGAACATCGACGGCGAGGCGCTGATCTGGGCTCACAACCGCCTGCTGGGCCGGCCCGAGCAGCGCCGCATCCTGATGGTGATCTCCGACGGCGCGCCCGTGGACGACAGCACCCTGTCGGTCAATTCCGGCAACTACCTGGAGCGCCACCTGCGCGAGGTCATCGAGCAGATCGAGACGAAATCGCCCGTCGAGCTTATCGCCATCGGCATCGGCCACGACGTGACGCGCTACTACCGCCGCGCGGTGACCATCGTGGACGCCGAGCAGCTGGGCGGCGCCATGACCGAGAAGCTGGCTGAACTCTTCGACGAGGAAGGCAAGCCCGGCGCGCGCCAGCGCGGGCCCAAGACCGGCCGCCGCGACGGCATGCCCAAGACCCCGCAGACCGTGACCGCAAGCGCCCGCTAGGCAGGGCTTCAACGGGACCACTTCACATGCGTTGCCGAGCCGGCGTCTTCGTGCTCACCGCCCTTGCGCCGCTCTGGGCCGCCTCGGCCCATGCCGAACCGGCCGGCGGACGGGAGCTGACGCTGGCGGCCACGCCCATGGCCCTCAACCCCCGCGACGAAAGCATCGCCGTGAACCGCCGCCTCGCCTACCGGGGCGGGCTTGTGATCACGTCGGCGGACGACGATTTCGGCGGCCTTTCGGGCCTCGTGGTGAGCGCGGACGGCGCCACCGCACTGGCCGTCTCCGACGCCGGCCACTGGGTGACATTCGGCCTGACCTACGATGCAGGCCGGCTCACCGGCGTGGGGGACGGACGCATCGCGCCCCTTCGCGATCCCAACGGCCGCCCGCTCGACGGCGGCAAGACCCTGGGCGACGCCGAGGGGCTGGCCCGGCTCGCCGACGGCACCTACGCGGTCTCATTCGAGCGCCGCCACCGCGTCTGGCGCTACGACGTGGCGGCAGAGGGCTTCGATGCCCGGCCCCGAACCATACGCACCCCGCCGGCGCTCGAAGAGGCCACCAACAACGCAGGCCTTGAGGCAATTGCGCAGCTTCCTGGCGGCGACCTGCTGGCGATCACCGAGGGCACGTTCGACGCCGATGACAATCTGGCGGGGTGGCGCATCTCCGCGAAAAACGACCGCCCGCTGGCCCTGCGCCACGACCGCCCCTTCAACCTGACCGACATGGCCCTGCTGCCCACGGGCGGCGTGCTGACGCTGGAGCGCCGCTACAGCCCCATCGGCGGCGTCGGCGCCCAAATGCGGCTAATCCCGGCGGCGGAACTCGACGGCAACGGCCCGCTCGACGGCGAGATCGTCTACCGCTCCACGGCGGGCGAGACCGTCGACAACATGGAAGGGCTGGCCGTGCGGCGCGGCGAAGACGGCGAGACGCTGGTCTACGCCGTCTCCGACGACAACTTCAATCCGCTCCAGCGAACCATCCTGATGATGTTCGCGCTGGATCTTTCGGAATAGGGATCAGGCGCCGCCGTAGCCCGGCAGCGGCCGGATCACCGGGCGCAGCAGGTGGTAGACCAGCACCATCAGCAGCACAGCCACGGCAAAGACGCCCATGTGGACCACGACGCGCTCGCTCCATGTCTCTCCGAGGAGCGGGCCCGCAAGACCGTGGAACAGCATGACGTAGACCGCCCCGCCGAACAGCGGCGCGAGGAGCGGCGCCTTCCACCACGGGCGGCCCCGGACGAGGTCGAACACCACGTTGTCGACTAGCAAGCCGATCAGCACAGAGAGCGACACCGCGAGCACCATGCGGTCATCGCCCAGCGCCGCGATCATCGCCTCGGGCATGATCACCTGCGCCGCGCCGAACGTGGCGTAGGCCCAGATGCCCGCGCATCCCGCCGCCGCCAGCATCAGCGCGCCGAAGGCAACGCCCGCGCCGTAGCGCCGGCCCGTCAGGTTGAGGATCAGGAACAGGGCGAGGATCCAGATGTGTCCCATCGTGAACCACGCACCCGGGTCAAACTGGACACCGGCCACGCCGAGTGCGCCGAACAGGGGCACTTCGTCGCCGCGTGACACGAAGCCCGCGGCAGCCGCCGCGAAAAGCGCCAGTCCCGGCACCAGGATGCGTCCCAGATAGCGCCCCACACCGCTCATGCGGCTTTCCCGTTCGTCCATAGGATGGCGGATACGGCCTTCAGCCATGACCATCTCTCAAACTCCCAAACCGGTGAATGTCTTAACACGGGATGGGCGATGCATTGGACGTGCCACGAAAAAGGGCCCGTTCCAGCGGAACGGACCCTCAATTCGTGGTTAACGCGCAACAGGCCCACCTGGGGCCATGCTCCATGGCGTCAGGCGGAAGCCTGCGCCTTGGCAATTTCGCGCTTGATCCGCTGCAGCGGCAGCGAAAGGTTCTCGGCACGCGCATCGGCCAGGAAGGCATCGAGGCCGCCCTTGTGTTCGACCGAGCGCAGCGCGGCGGCGCTGGCACGCACGCGGACCGCGCGGCCCAGCGTGTCGCTCGACAGCGTCACGTTGCACAGATTGGGAAGGAAGCGGCGGCGGGTCTTGTTGACCGCGTGGCTCACATTGTTGCCCGTGAGGACACCCTTGCCCGTAAGTTCGCAGCGGCGGGCCATGCCCAACTCCTGGTTTGTTCGGGTAACTGGAAAGGCGGTCGTATAGGGGTCCGGGGCCCTGCCCGTCAAGCCTGAAACGGCGGATTCCGGCCTGCCCCGGCGCCCCGGCACAGCCTGACGCTGCGCTGCCCGCCCTGTTCAGCCCGCATTCAGCCCGGAAATTCACAATCGCTGGCAGGAAACGGCAGCCGAATGCCGTCACGATACCGCCAGAACTTCAGGGATCGCGCCATGTTCGAACGTCTTCCGGTCCACCTCGCCGCCGGCCTCATGGCCTTCGCAGCCCTTGGCGCCTCGGGCATCGCGCTCGCCAAGCCGGTGCAGCTCGACGCCGAGTTCGACGCGCATCTGGGCGGCTTCACCTTCGGCTCCATGAACATGCGCGCCGATTTCGACGGCGACAGCTACAGGGCGGCCTCGGTGATCCGCACCGAGGGCATCGCCGACGTGGTCTTCAAGCAGATCTTCGACCTAGAATCGCAGGGTGCACGCGGGGCGGGCCAGATGCGCACCGCCGACTACAAGGCCCGCAACACCGACCAGGACGACATCCAGCACATCCACGTGGTCTACGACGAGGGCGGCGCCCCCGCCGTCGTCGCCGATCCGCCCTACGACAATTCGAGCCGCGTCCCCTCCAGCGCCTCCCAGCTCATGGGCACGGTCGATCCGCTGACCTCCCTGCTGGTCCCTGTCGCAAGACCGGGGCCCGAGGCCTGCAACCGCACCATCCCGGTCTATGACGGCCGCCGCCGCTACGATTTCCGCCTTACCTTCGAAGGCATTTCGCAGATCGACGACCGGGACGGCTACACCGGCCCCGCCGCCCGCTGCGCCGCCCGCCTCGAGCCGATCAGCGGCTACAAGCGCGAGACCATCCGCGACATGCGCCGCGACCCCCTGCCCATCACCCTCTGGCTCGGCGCGGTCGAGGGCGCCAACGTGCTGGTGCCGGTCCGGCTGGAAATCGCGACCCCGCTCGGCACGCTTCTCGCACGCGCCACCCGGTTCGACGTCAGCGAAGGCGCCGGTTCTCAAGCCTCGCTGATTGCGCCATAAATCGCGGAGCCGAAGCGCCCTCCGCCACCAATCCTGGAGCCGCCCGATGCGTGTTGCCGCCCTCGCGCTTGCCAGCCTCCTCGCCCTGCCGCAGGCGGCGGGCGCCGCCGTCAAGGCCGACTACGTGATGTTCGTCGGCGGCGCCGAGATCGGCACCATCGCGCTTTCCGCCGACGTGGCGGAAACCCGCTACCAGCTTGAAACCATTGTGGAAACGCAGAACGTGGCCGGCGCCACGGACGACGCGACCACCACCCTCTTCGCCGCCGGCGCCCGCCAGGCGGAGGTGCTGACGCCGCAGATCTTCACCTCCGACTACGTCAACAAGGCCGGCCAGTCGACGCAGCTCCAGATCACCTTCAACGAGGACGGCCCGGCCAGCGTCCTTGCCCTGCCGCCGCCCCCGAAAAAGCCCGCGCCACTGGCCGATTTTCACAAGAAAGGGGCGCTCGACCCGGTCAGCGCCATCTTCGCCATGACGCTCGCCGGCGGCAGCAACCCGTGCAGCACGCCGGTCCCCGCCTTCGATGGCTGGCGGCGTTTCGACATCAAGCTGACCTACAAGGGCGAGAGCAAGATCGATGCGGGCGAAGGCTTCGTGGGCCAGGCGCACAAATGCGAAGGCCGCCTCGAACCCGTCGCCGGTTACTCGCCCGAGGCCATGCGCAGCCTGCGCGACGAGCCTCAGTCGGTCGAGATCTGGATGGCTCCCTTCGAATTTGCGGACTTCCTGGTGCCGGTCCGTATAATCGCACCCACGCCCTTTGGCGGCGCGGTGATCCGCGCCACCTCCATACGCGAAGAATAGGGCGAGGGACCGTCCCTGCCTTCAAGGTAATGCGGCCCCGCAACATTGCGCGGAGGATCGCCATGAATTCCGCCCGAAACGTCCAGTATTTCTTGCAGCGCGGCACGATCGCCGCGGGCCTTCTCGCCCTCACCCTGGGCGCATCGCCGTCCCCCGCGACGGCGCCCCAATCGCCGCTCCAATCCGGGGATAGCGCCGCCGCGGGCGGCCAGCCGATCCGCCTCGTCTATTCCTTCTACGGCGCGGGCTTTCACCTCGCGACGCTGGAGACCAACGCGCGGCTCGCCCCCGGCAGCTACGAAATTTCGACGAAGGCCGAGTCCTCGGGTCTGGCGGACACGCTCATTCGCGCGCGCCTTGAATCGAGCGCCACCGGCACGCTGTCGGACCGCGGCCCGGTGCCCGCCCGCTTCCAGACCTATTCCGACAGCCGCTTCGGCGAGCGCGAACTGTCCATGCAGCGCCGCGACGACGGCACCTTCGACGTCGCCGCCGAGCCAGAACTCGAACCTCAGCAGTCCGCGGCCCTCCGGTCGGGCCTCGCCGACGGCACCCTCGACCCGCTCACGGCCAGCATCTACTCCGTGCTGCGCCCGCGCGATACGGCGTGTACGGAGGATGTTCGCGTTTTCGACGGTCGCCGCGTCTTCAAGCTCGCCTTCGACCGTCAGGGCACGGAAGACCTCGCCGCCAGCACGCAGGCCGCTTTCAATGGCCAGGCCGTGAAGTGCCACCTCGAATACGTGCCCCTCGCCGGCCAGAGCCGCGAATGGAAGCTGGAGCAGGCGCGCGACCCCTCGCCGCCCATCGTCCTCTGGCTCGCCCCCTTCGAGGCGCCGGGCAACCAGGGCCCCATGCTGCTGCCCGTCCGCGTCGAGCTGGACAGCCCCTGGGGCATGGCGCTCGCGCACTTGGAAATGGCGGAAATCGGCGGCAAACCGGTGCTCGGCACCCCTACCACCACCGCGCCCTAACCGCCGGTTGTGCCAAAGAGGCCCGTTAGCCCGGAATTTACCACCGCGCGGCAACACTGACCCTTCGCATTCGGGCACTTCCGCCCGGCGGCAAGGGGGACGCGCGTGCCGCAGGCGCCGGCCACAATCGACCTGAACGCACTGCACGACGTCGCCGCGGATGATGACGCGCGTGACTCGGCGGTTCGGCTTGCCCTGTTCAACCGCATCATGTGCAACCACCGGTCGCTGCCCCTGCTTTTCCCGGCGATCGCCCTCATCATCATCTTCACGCTCGAAACCGGCGCCCCCGTCTGGCTCACGGGCGCATGGGCGGCCGCCGTTTTCGCCATCTGGCTCGAACTGGCGCATTTCGCCCGCAGTTATTTCAGCGGCCGCCTCCCCCGCGACCCGGAAGCGCTCAGCCGCAGCCTGTCGCTGCGCTACTGGAACGCCAACATCGTCTGGTCGGCGATGATCTTCATGTTCTGGTCGCCGGAGAACGATCCGCAGAACTTCTTCCTGCTGCTGCTGTTCACCGCGCACCTGTCGGTTGCCACCGCCACCACCAGTTACGACTGGCGCATCTACCTCTCGACGACGGCCCCCGTCACCTTCGCCATCGTCTCCGCCGCGGTCTATGCAGGCACGTCGATCTACTTCGCCGTCGCGGCGATGATCTTCCTCGTCTACCTCTTCGTCATCGGCATCGCCCGCCAGGTCATCAGCCAGTCGGCGTCCGCGGTCGCGCTGCGCCTCGACCACGACCACCTGATCCGCGACCTCGCCGCGGCCAAGGAGAAGTCGGACGACGCACTGGCCCATGCCGAGGCAGCCAACCGCCGGCTGGCCAACTCCGAGCGCCGCTTCCGCGCCCTCGTCGACAATGCCTTCGACGGCGTGATGATGACCGATGCCCAGGGCATCATCGTCTTCGCCACCGAGGGCGTTGCGCGCATGTTCGACACCACGCAGGAGGCTCTGCGTGGCACGCAGGTTCTCGACCTGCCCGTCGCCGACATGCGGGACGACGCCCACCAGGTGTTCTCATCCATCGTCAGCGGTGCCGGCAACGAAGGCCACTTCACCGGCTGGGCACAGACGACCGCAGGCCGCCGCATCTGGGTCGACGCCACCGGCCGCAACATGCTGGACGATGGGTCGGTAAACGCGATCGTTCTCAACATCCGCGAGGCGACCGACCGCAAGCGCGCCGACGACGAACTCAAGATGCACCTGCACGTGCTCGAGGCGCTGGCGACCGGCGCCAGCATTGAGGACGTGCTGACCACACTCGTGCTTGCGATGGA
This sequence comes from Parvibaculaceae bacterium, assembly GCA_965229975.1. Lineage (GTDB taxonomy): Bacteria > Pseudomonadota > Alphaproteobacteria > CGMCC-115125 > CGMCC-115125 > Pyruvatibacter. Next base: position 3,165,421 of record OZ245936.1, on the reverse strand, counting down.
GAACCTCCATCCCGGCATGAAGGCCTCGGCGCTCATCCTGGATGATCAGAACCGCCTCGCCTGCGCTGCCGCGCCCTCGCTGCCGGACTTCTACATCGAGGCGCTCAATCCCACGCCGGTCGGCCCCGAGGTCGGCTCGTGCGGCGCCGCAGCCCACAGCGGCAAGCGCGTCATCGTGTCGGACATCCGCAACCATCCCTATTGGGCCGACTACACCGACCTCACCGACCGGGCGGGCCTGCGCGCCTGCTGGTCCGAGCCGGTCAAGAGCCTCGACGGCACCGTGCTCGGCACGCTCGCCATGTACTACGCAGAGGTCCGCGAACCCAGCCAGCGCGAGCTGGCCTTCATCCGCACCGCCGCGCAGCTTGCCGCCATCGCCATCGAGCGCCGCCGCGCCGAGCGCCGCCTTGCCGAGGCGCTCCGCAACGCCGAGCTCGCCAACCATTCAAAGACGCAGTTCCTCGCCAACATGAGTCACGAGCTGCGCACCCCCCTCAACGCCATCATCGGCTTTTCGGAAATGATGCGCGAAGAGATGTTCGGCCCCCTCGGCTGCCCGGAATACAAGGACTATGTCGGCGACATTCACACCAGCGGCCGCCACCTCCTGTCGCTCATCAACGACATTCTCGACATTTCCAAGATCGAGGCGGGGCAGATGGAGCTGGACGAAACCTGGCTCGACCTGCGCCACACCATCGACTGGTCGCTGGAACTCGTTCAGCCCAAGGCGCAGGAGCACGGCGTCGAGATCCTCCGCGAGCCGGGCACGCCGCCCGAACTCTTCGCCGACGAGCGCGCCATCAAGCAGATCCTGCTCAACCTCGTGTCCAACGCCATCAAGTTCACCGAGCGCGGCGGCAAGGTCACCGTCGGCTGCGCCGTCGAGGAGAACGGCGATCTCGCCATCCGTATTTCGGACAACGGCATCGGCATCGAGGGTCATCTGATCGAAAAAGTGCTGGAGCCCTTCGGCCAGGCCGAGGGTCCCATGGCGCGCTCCCATGGCGGCACCGGCCTTGGCCTGCCGATCACCAAGTCCCTCGCAGAGATGCACGGCGGCACCATGACGCTCGAAAGCGTCTTCGGCGAAGGCACCACGGTTACCGTGCACATGCCCGCCTCGCGCCTGCGCGACCCTTCCCCCGAAGCCGCCTCCGAAAACGAAAAGGGCGGCAGGCAGGCCTCCGCCTGACCACCGCCCCCGCATCGTTGCAGGTGAAGCCGGGCCGTTACTCGGCGGCCTTCGCCTTCGGCCGGTCGGACCTGCCGATATAGCCGAACAGGTGACCGCCCACCTTGCGGATCTGGATCTCTTCCGAGCCTTCCGTGATCCGGTAGCGGCGATGGTGGCGGTAGATGTGCTCGAACGGCTTGTGCCGCGAGTAGCCGATCGCGCCGTGCACCTGGATCGCCGTGTCCGCCGCCTGGCAGACCAGCCGGTTCGCCCGGTAATTGCACATGGACACGCGGTCCGAGAGGTGGCGCGCCACGTCCGGCTTCGACATGCGGTCCATCTGCCACGCCGTCTTGTAGACGAGGTTGCGGATCATCTCGCACTCGGTGTGCAGCTCCACCAGCGGGAACTGGATCGCCTGGTTTGCCGCCAGCGGCTTGCCGAACGGCTTGCGGTTCTTCGCGTATTCCACGCTTTCGTTGATGCAGTACTGCGCCGCACCGACGCCGGACGCCGCCTGCCGGATGCGGTTCTCGTGCACGAAGTGCTGCGCGAGCTGAAGCCCGTGGTCGATGCCGCCGAGATTGTCCTCCGCCGGCACCCACACGTTGGTGAACGACACGCGCGGATGGTCCGTCGGCATGTTGAAGGTCCAGAGATATTCCTCGACCTTCACGCCCGGCGCATCCATCGGCACGATGAAGCAGGTGATGCCCACCGCCGAGCCGTCGTCGCCCGAGGTCCGCGCGAACACGAAGTCATGCGTCGCCACGTGCAGGCCCGTGTTCCACATCTTCTCGCCGTTGATGAGGAAGCCGTCCACGCCGTCGCGCTTTTCCGGCGTCGCGCGCGTCTCCATCCACGTCGCGTCCGAGCCATGCCCGGGCTCCGTCAGGCCGAAGGCCACGCGGATCGAGCCGTCGAGCGAGCCGTCGATGTATTTCTGCTTCTGCGCCTCTGTGCCGAAGTCGCGGAACATCAGGACCGTCGGCATGTTGCCGACGATCGAGCTTTCGTTCTGCAGGTCGTTGTGCAGGCCGAGACCCTTCGCCGCCAGGTGCTCGCGGATGATCGCCATGCCGAGATTGGTGCCGTCCTGGCCGCCATATTCCTTCGGCAGCGCGTAACGCAGGTGCCCCGCCGCATCGGCGCGGCGGCGCATCTCGCGCAGCAGCTCTTCCCAGTCCTCGCGCGGCAAGCCGTCATTGTCCCAGTCCGTGCGCGCGTGCTCGCGGCGGTGGTCGAAGAAGCGGATGTTGTCGTCCTGCTCCTCGAGCGGCTTGATCTCCCTCTCGATGAAGTCGTCGAGGACCGCGAGGTAGTCCTTGATGTCCTGCGGGATATCGAAATCCATGATGGATCTCCTTTCGGTTGCGGGTTGCTGATTACGCGGTTTCGAAAAACTGTCTGAGTGCCGCCGCCGTCTCCGCCGGCTTCTCCTCCGCAACGAAGTGCCCGCAGTCGAGCGCCACCCCGTGGGGGTCGCTCAGGAACATGCGCCACGCATCGCAGATGGCATTCACGTCGGACCCGAAATTCTTCGCGCCCCATACGAGGAGCGCCAGGCCCGGATAGGTCTGGCCGCCGTCGCGGCTCTCTCGGTCGATGTCGGCGTCCACCGTTGCACCCGCGCGATAGTCTTCGCAGCTCGCGCGGATCACGGACAGTTCGCAGAACGCGTCGTGATAGAGCCGCATCGCGTCCTGATCGAACGCAAAGCCCTCGCCCGCCCACTTGGCCATGCAGTGATCCATGAAACGGATCGGGTCGCCCTCGATCATCTTCTCGGGGAACGGCGCAGGCTGCGCGAGGAAGCCCCAGTGGAACGTGTTGATGGCGAAGTTCGCATTCGCCATTTCCCACATCGTCACCGTGGGCAGGATATCGAGCAGTGCCAGCCGCGTGACCGTGTCCGGATGATCGAGCGCGAGCCGGTAGGCCGCCCGCGCGCCCCGGTCATGCCCGGCTAGCGCGAACTGCTTGTGCCCCAGCCGCTTCATCGCCTCGATGAACAGCAGCGCCCAGGCGCGCTTGGAATAAGGCACGTGATCGCCGGTCAGCGGCGGCGCATCGCTCGCGCCGTAGCCCGGCAGGTCGAGCATCACCACCCGGTTCGCCTTCGCCAGCTCCGGCGCCACGGCAAACCACATGGCGTGCGTCTGCGGGTAGCCGTGCAGTAGCAAAAGCGGCGGCCCCTCCTCGGGCCCGCCGATACGGCCGCGCAGCGTCAGGCCGTCACCGGCCTCCACTTCCAGCGGTTCGAATCCCTCGAGCATCCGCCTCCCCATGTCAGGCAGCGTTAGGGCCGCCCTTTCTTCATTCGTTGGGGAGACCTTAGCGCGCCCGCGCGCACCCGGTCACGGGGCTGGATCAATTCCCAGCCGGTGCCGCGCCATGGCGATGAAGCTCTCGACGATGGCGTCGCCCTCGTCCTCGGGCAGCTCGCCGGCAAGCTGTGTCGCCGCGCCGGAAAGATGCGCGATCAGCAGCACCTCGCGTTCCGTAGCGTCCGCGTCACCTTTCGCGATGACGCCGCGCTCCACCAGCAGCCCGGTGATCCGCTTCGCGTTGGCCCGGCTGTCCGCCAGGTCGAGCGCCGCGAGATCCCGGTCCGCTACCAGGTGCCGCCAGATGTCGCGCCGCTCGGGCCGTTCGCGCATTTCCGCGTAGATGCGCCGGATCACGTGCGCCACGCCCTCGCCCATGGCATCCGGCGCCTCGGACGCCAGCGCCTCCTCGATATAGCCGCGCCAGCGGTCGAGGAACCGCTCCGCCAGCGCCCGCATCAGCGCCTGCATGGTCGGCGTGTACTGGTAGAGCGAGCCGATGGAGACGCCCGCCTTCTCGGCGACGGCGCTCATGGTGAGCCCGGAAACGCCCACCTCCGCCACCAGCCCTTCCGCCGCGTCGAGGATCGCCGCCAGCCGCGCACGGCTGCGAGCCTGCTTGGGCCGCCTCGGTTCCAGCGCCTGCATGTCCAGTCCCATGCGCCGATCTTTGGCCCCCTTGACGGGATTTGTAAACATGAGACATCCTCATATTTAGAGATTTCGCACAGAGCCGAGCGAGGGGACGCAACCCATGGACCTGGAAACCACCTGCATCATCGGCGCCGGCCCCGGCGGGCTCGCCGCCGCCCGCGCCCTCAAGCGCTACGGCATCCCCTACGAGCAGTTCGAACGCCACGGCGACGTGGGCGGGCTATGGGACCCGGCCAACCCCGGCACCCCCGTCTATGACAGCGCCCACTTCATCTCGTCCAAGACCCAGTCGGCCTTCTACGACTTCCCCATGCCGGACGATTACCCGGACTATCCGTCCGGCGACGAGATCCTGCGCTACATCCACGATTTCGCCGACACCTACGGCCTGCGCGACAACATCCGCTTCAACACCGGCATCGAGCACGCCGCGCCCGACGGCAACGGCGGCTGGACGGTGACGCTCTCGACCGGCGAGACGAAGCACTTCGGCAACCTCATCGTCGCCACCGGCACCAACTGGCACCCCAACCGCCCCGAATTCGAAGGCACGTTCGACGGCACCGCCATCCACTCCGTCGATTACTCCAGCGCCGATCTCTTCAAGGGCAAGCGCGTGCTCATCGTCGGCGCCGGCAATTCCGGCTGCGACATCGCCTGCGATGCCGCCATCCACGCGGACAAGGCGTTCATCAGCCTTCGCCGCGGCTACTGGTTCGTGCCCAAGCACGTCTTCGGCATGCCCGCGGACGTCTTCGCCCATGGCGGCCCCGAGCTGCCCATGCGCATGCAGCAATGGATCATGGGCAAGCTCCTGCGCCTCTACGTGGGCGACCTCACCCATTTCGGCCTGCCCGCCCCCGATCACCGCTTCTTCGAAAGCCACCCCATCGTCAATTCGGAGCTGCTCCACCACCTCGCCCACGGCCGCATCCATGCGAAGGGCGACATCGCCCGTCTCGACGGCTCGGGCGTCGTGTTCAGGGACGGCAGCCGCGAAGACATCGACGTCATCGTCTTCGCCACCGGCTACAGCTACGACATGCCCTTCCTCGAGGACGGCGTGATCCCCTTCAGCAATGGCCGCCCGGACCTTTACCTGCGCGTCTTCGGCCGCCAGGTGCCGGGCTTCTTCGCCATGGGCTTCGTCGAGACCAATTCCGGCGGTTACCACCTGTTCGACCACATGGCGAACGCCATCGCCAACGCCATCCACGACCGCACCCACGCGCCGAAGAAGGCCAAAAAATTCCAGGCCGAGACCGCCGGCCGCCCGGACCTTTCCGGCGGCATCAACTTCATCGCCAGCCCCCGCCACGCCAGCTACGTGGACAGCCCCACCTTCCAGAAGACCCTGCAGAAGCTGGCGAAGCGCTACGGCTGGCGCCCGGTGGACGAAAAGGCGCTCCATGCCCTGCGCGTGACGGAGAGGCCGGCAACCCCAGCCAGCCGCGCCGCCTGACATGCCCGGATTCGCAAGCGGCGAAATCCGGTGAATCCGGCAGGGCAAACACCCCGCCGGAATCGGCGTCCTCGCTTCGCAAACCGCAACATCTAGCGGTGAACGAAGCGGGAATCGCCGCGAGTCAGTGATTCGGACACCCTTCGTTCCCGAACTGGTCCGAAGGTAAATCCGGCGAAGAATTCACGGCCCTTGCCTTCGCGCAACCGCCCGGCGAAGTTGCGCGGACATGGCCCGTCCTCCCTCCCTGAGGCCCCGGAACAAGCCCGTCACCGGCCTTCGCGCCGGCGGCGACGCGCGCGTCTGGGCCGTCCTCGGCCCCACCAACACCGGCAAGACCCACCTCGCGATCGAGCGCATGCTCGGCCACGAGACGGGCATGATCGGCCTGCCCCTGCGCCTCCTCGCCCGCGAGGTCTATGACCGCGTGGCTGCCCGCGTCGGCGTCACCAAGGTCGCCCTCGTCACCGGCGAGGAAAAGCTGGTGCCGGAAAGCCCGCGCTACTGGGTCACCACCGTCGAATCCATGCCGGTCTCGGTGGAGGTCGATTTCCTCGCCGTGGACGAGATCCAGCTCGCCGCGGATCCCGAGCGCGGCCACGTCTTCACCGACCGCCTGCTGCACGCGCGCGGCGTCATGGAGACCATGTTCCTCGGCGCCGACACCGCGCGTCCCCGCCTCCTCGATCTCGTCCCCGGCGTCCGCGTCGAGCAGCGTCCCCGCTTTTCCGAATTGTCCTATACGGGATCGAAGAAGCTCACCCGCCTGCCCCGCCGCTCCGCCGTCGTCGCCTTCTCGTCCGACCGCGTCTACGCCATCGCCGAGCTGATCCGCCGCCAGCGCGGCGGCGCCGCCGTCGTCATGGGCGCGCTCTCCCCGCGCACCCGCAACGCCCAGGTCGCGCTCTATGAAAGCGGCGACGTCGATTTCATCGTCGCGACCGATGCCATCGGCATGGGCCTCAACATGGACGTGGACCACGTCGCCTTCGCCAGCCTCGGCAAGTTCGACGGCCTCCACCACCGCCCGCTGACCGCCGCGGAGATGGGCCAGATCGCCGGCCGCGCCGGGCGTTACATGAACGACGGCACCTTCGGCGTCACCGGCGAGGCGTCACCCCTGGAAGCCGAGACCGTCGAGGAAATCGAGGAGCACCGCTTCGAGCCCGTCCGCGTCCTCATGTGGCGCAACTCGGACCTCGACTTCTCCACGCTGCCCGCCCTCTTCGACAGCCTCGACGTGCCGCCCCCGCGCCGCGGCCTCGCCCGCCCGCGGCTGGCGACCGACCTTGCGGCCTTGACCCTCATGGCCCGCGATGACCGCGTGGCGGCGGCGGCCACCACCCCGCGCGCCATCGAACGCCTGTGGGAGGTCGCCCAGGTGCCCGACTTCCGCAAGGTGATGATCGACGAGCACGCCCGCCTCCTCGCCAACATCTACGATCATTTGGTGGACGGCGCGGGCACCTCCGGCGGTCGCATCCCCGAGGACTGGTTTGCAGGCCACGTAAAACGCACCGATCGCACCGACGGCGACATCGACACCCTCGCCTCGCGGCTTGCCCACATACGCACATGGACCTACGTCGCCAACCGGTCCGACTGGTTGGGCGATCCGCCGTATTGGCAGGGCGTCACGCGCGCGATAGAGGATAGGCTGTCCGACGCCTTGCATGAGCGCCTCACGCAGCGTTTCATCGACCGGCGGACAAGCGTGCTGCTCAAGCGGCTGAGGCAGAGCGAGGAATTGATGGCGGCGGTTAGCCAGGACGGCGAAGTACTGGTCGAGGGCGAATTCGTCGGCCGCTTGCAGGGGCTCGTCTTCGTGCCCGATCCGCGCGCCGAGGGCGTCGACGGCAAGGCGCTGCGGGCCGCCTCCGACAAGGCGGTCACCGCCGAGATCGTCGACCGCGCCAAGCGCCTCGCGTCAGCGCCCGACGATGCCATCCAGCTCACCGAGCATGGCCGCCTGATGTGGGACGGCGCCGCCGTCGCCCGCCTCGTCGCGGGCGCCGACCGCCTGTCGCCGCGCACAGAAATACAGGCGGGCGAGGAGCTGGACGCGCCCAACCGCCTCGCCATCGAAACCCGCCTCAACAAGTGGGTCGCCGATCACATCGCGAAGACGCTGGAGCCGCTGATCCGCCTGCGTGACGCCACCGACATCCAGGGCCTCGCCCGCGGCATGGCATTCCGCCTCGTGGAGGCTCTCGGCAGCGTCCCGCGCGACGAGGTCTCGAACGACGTCAACGCCCTCGAGCAGCCCGACCGCGCGAGCCTGCGCAAATACGGCGTGCGCTTCGGCGCGTTCTCGATCTTCATGCCGGCGCTGCTCAAGCCCGCGCCCGCGCATCTCATTCTGCTGCTGCACGCCATCCACGAAGCACAGGGCAAGCCCGTCGAGCTGCCCCCGCCCCCCGCACCGGGCCTTACTTCCGCCCCGGCGGAAAGCGGGGTGCCGGACTACTTCTACCCGGCGCTGGGCTTCCGCGTCTGCGGCCCACGCGCCGTGCGCCTCGACATGCTGGAGCGTCTCGCCGACGCCATCCGCCCCAAGATCGCCGCCCGCGCCGAACTCGGCCACGGCTATGGCGGCCCCGCCTTCGTGGCGGATGCGGACCTCATGTCCCTCGTCGGCGTCTCCGGCGAGGAATTCGAAGGCATCCTGAAATCCCTCGGCTTCCGCCCCCAGACCGTCCGCGTACGGAAGATGCCGGAACCCGCGCAGAAGACGGACGCCGCAACCGAGGCGAAGCCCGAGACGGCAACGCCGGACGCACCGGCCGCGGAGACGCAGGCCACCGAAACGCCAGCACCCGAAGCTGCTCCCGACACGAGCGCGGAAACCGCTGCCCCGCAGCCGGAAGCCCCGCCCGCCGAAACGGCGACGCCCGAAGCACCTGCCCCCGAAGCGCCCACACCTGAAGCCGCCACGGAGAGCGATGCACCGGCTGAGAGCGAACCGGCACCTGCCGAAGGCGAAGCCGCATCACCGGACGTAGCTGCGACCGAAGACGACGACATGGAGGCGATCACCCTCTGGCGCCCGGCCAAGAAGCGCCAGGGCGGTCCTCAGGAGGGACGCCGCGGCCCCCGCAACGCCAAGGCAGGCGAAGACGGCAAGCAGGACGCCCGCCCCCGCGGCAAGGGCCGTCCGCAGCGCGGACCGAAAGGAAAGGGCAAGGGCAAACCCGGCGCCCCCGCCGGCGCCAAGTCGTCACCGCCACCCAGACGCGACAAGCCGGTCGATCCCGACAGCCCCTTCGCCGTCCTCAGCCAGCTCAAGGACAAGAAGTAGCCCTTGGCGGACACAGGCGCCCCCGATCAGGACCGCCAGCGCATCGACCGCTGGCTGTGGTGTGCGCGCTTCTTCAAGACCCGGTCGCTGGCCGCGAAGTTCGTTGCGGGCGGCAAGGTCCGCGTCAACGGGACGCGCGTCACCAAGGCGGCCCACACCCTGAAAGTCGGCGACGTGCTGACGTTCCCGCTCGGCCCCGGCGTGCGCGTCGTTGAGGTTCTGGGCTTCGTCGCCCGGCGCGGCTCGGCCACCGTCGCCGCCACGCTCTACGACGACCGCAGCCCGCCTTTGCCGCCGAAGCCGGACCGCCCCTTTTCAACGGCCAATCCAGCCCCCACCTCGAGTCCGGACAGGCGCGCCCGCGCGCGGCTGCGCCAGATGAAATCCCAGGGCTGAAACCGCGCGATCCGGCGGCAAGACCTCACCTCCAATGGGGGCATCAGGGGCCAAGCTGGGGGTTGCCGCCCTCGGCTTCCGCCTCGTATAAGCCCAGCCGGCTTGAAGATCATCGCCGGGCAGCGCCCGGCGCACTGGAGTTCCACCGCCATGACCTACGTCGTCATCGACGCATGCATTAAGTGCAAGTACACCGACTGCGTCGAGGTGTGCCCGGTGGACTGCTTCTACGAAGGCGAGAACATGCTCGTCATCCACCCCGACGAGTGCATCGACTGCGGCGTCTGCGAGCCCGAATGCCCCGCCGAGGCCATCAAGCCCGACACCGAGACCGGCCTTGAGAAGTGGCTCGAGGTGAACACCGAATACGCGTCCAAGTGGCCCAACATCACGGTCAAGAAGGACGCGCCGGCGGACGCCGACGACTGGCTCAATGTCGATGGCAAGTTCGAGAAGCACTTCTCCGAGGCCCCCGGCGACGGCGACTGACCGCCGGTCCCGCCGGGCGTCTTTGCAGCGTCCGGACCCGGATTGTTCCTGTGCGGACTTTATTTTCGCCGCATTTCAGTGTATTATGCGTTGTTGGCGTGGGATTTATCCCACACGCTTCGGAAGGTTTTGTGACCCTTCGAAGGTTTGAGGCGCAAAGCCCGGCCCGCTGGCGAGGTAGCCGTTGAGGACAAGTTTCAGGTCCGGCACCCGCAGAAATCCGGCCAGGCCCTGTCCGCCACGCAGCGCAGCCCCCTCGGCCGCCGGTCATGCCGGAGGGCCGGTTCTTGCGGGCCGCTCGCATGTGACGGAACGACGCGCCCCAGCCATCCATGTTTGACCCGTGAGCGCGGGGTTTTGCGTCCCGGGACGCCACCTGCCGCCGCGCTCCACAGACTGGGAAGTCATATGCCCGCGAAGAAGAAAGCCGCGTCCAGCAAGAAGTCAGAGTTCAAGACGAACGATTTCATCGTCTATCCCGCGCATGGTGTCGGCAAGATCACCGGCATCGAGAAGACCGAAGTCGCCGGCCACGCGCTGGAGCTTTTCGTCATCAACTTCGAGAAGGAGAAGATGACGCTCCGTGTGCCGATGGCGAAGGTGAAGACGGTGGGCATGCGCCGCCTTTCCGGCAACGACGTGGTCGAGCAGGCGCTCAAGACCCTCAAGGGCCGCGCCCGCGTGAAGCGCACCATGTGGAGCCGCCGCGCGCAGGAGTACGAAGCCAAGATCAATTCCGGCGACCTCATCGCGATTGCCGAGGTCGTGCGCGACCTCTACCGCTCGGACAAGCAGCCCGAGCAGTCCTATTCCGAGCGCCAGCTCTACGAACAGGCCCTTGAGCGCATGGCCCGCGAAGTCGCCGCCGTCGAGAAGGCGACCGACGACGAGGCCGTGGCCAAGATCGAGAACGTCCTGGCCAAGGCCCCGAGCCGCAACAAGGCCGACAAGGAAGACGCCGAAAAGGCCGCCTGACCGCGCCAACAGGCTCGCAAGCGAACAAGAAGCCCGGCGCGCAGGCCAGCGCGCCGGGCTTTTTCGTGGCCGTTTCCCGCCTCGGGTTCCCTGCAAATACGCAAATCCACCCCGCGCCCTTGCCAAGCCGGGCAATTGATCCATATGGCGCCCGCCGCCGTATCCCCCTTGTGAGAAGCACTTGGTGCGCACATCGGGCAGCACGACAGGGGAGATGAATATGGCCTACGCCGAGACCGGAACCTCCCGCGGCTCTGACCGCCGCTTCATCCGCACCGCCATGAAGGCGCCGCTGCTGGAAGCGGATCACGAACTCGAACTCGCCCGCGCCTGGCGCGACGAAGGCGACGAGGACGCGCTGCACGAACTGACCTCCGCTTACATGCGCCTCGTCATCGCCATGGCGTCGAAATTCCGCGTCTATGGCCTGCCCATGAGCGACCTCGTGCAGGAAGGCAACGTGGGCCTCATGCAGGCCGCCCAGCGTTTCGATCCCGACCGCGGCGTGCGCTTTTCGACCTACGCCTCGTGGTGGATCCGCTCGTCCATCCAGGACTTCATCCTGCGCAACTGGTCCATCGTGCGCACCGGCACGACGGCTGCGCAGAAGTCGCTGTTCTTCAACCTCCGCCGGCTGCGCGCCCTCATCAACGACGGCGGCGCCCAGTCGCTTGGTCAGGACGGCCGCACCTTCATCGCCAACCAGCTCCGCGTCCCCATGAAGGACGTCGAAGCGATGGAGTCGCGCCTCTCCGCCGCCGACCGTTCCCTCAACGCCGCCGTCCCGGGCGCCGAGGCCGGCGAAAGCGGCGCGATGGAATGGCAGGACCTGCTCGCCGACGAGGCCGCGCTCCCGGAAGAAGAGACGATGGCCTCTCACGACGAGGAAGTGCGCCGCCGCTGGCTCGCCCGCGCGCTGGAAACCCTGTCCGAGCGCGAGCTCTACATCATCAGGAAGCGCCGCCTCGCCGAGGAGGGCCTGACCCTCGAAGCCCTGGGTGAAGAGCTCGGCATCTCGAAGGAGCGCGTGCGCCAGGTCGAGCACCAGGCGCTCAATAAGCTGCGCGCCGCCCTCCTGAAAGAGACCGACACGCCGGACGCGTTCTTCCCGGCTGAATAGACCGGGCTGGTGGCGCCTACTCGATCACCAGCTTGATCCACGAGCCCGGCGCGGGCTGCGCGTTGTTGAACAGCCCGTTCAGCACGCGCAGCCGCCGGTCTTCTGAATCGCTCCAAGCCGTCTGACTGGCGAGCGAGGCCACCGTCTCGCCGCGCCGCACTTTCCGTGTGCGGAGCTTCAGCGGTTCGGCCTGCGCCGCCTCCGCCGCGCTCAGCCGCCGGAAGCTGAACACCATGTCGCGGATGCCCGGCTCCAGCCGGTCCGTGTAGGCGGGCTTGGTCGCGATCAGGAACCGGTAGACCGTGCGCCGGTCGCCGCCGTCGATGGCGACAAGCCGCGCATCCATCCCCTGCACGCGTGTCACGCCCGTCGCTGCCGGGATACCGTTTATCTCCACCGTCTCGATCTGCCCGACGCGCGCATCGCGCGCCCACACCTGCGTGATGTACTGCGCCATGTTCGAGGCATTGCCCCGCGCGCTGCTGTCGAACTTGATCTGCGAGTCGCCCGGCCCCCGCGCCATCACGGCTGCCGACGAATTCCTCATGGAGAACCCTTCCGGCACCTCGAATTCGAACCGCAGCTCCGGGTGGATGAAGCGCCGCCCGCGCACGTAGCCTTCCTTGGGATCGTCGCCATAGAGAATACCGTCGATCGTGCGGAAGTGCTCGTCCACGCCCTCGTAAGCCGCGCCCTGCTGCGTAGCCGCGGCTTGTGCCGCCAGCTCGCGCGTCGTCTGCACGCGCTCACCGGTTGCCGGGTGCGACGCAAGCCAGTCCACCCGGTTCGGGTCGTAGCGCGCGCCCTGCAACTCCGCGTGCAGTTCGGACTGCGCACCCAGCGAGGCAAGGAACGCCGGCGCCGCGTTGGGGTCGTAGCCTGCCCGCGCCAGCATCTGGAGGCCCACCTGGTCCGCCTCCCGCTCCTGGTCGCGGCTGTAATCCGCGAGGTAGCCCGACGCGCCGATATTGAAGATCTGGTTCACCAGGTCGCTGCCGACGGCAATACCCAGCACCGCGCCCAGCAGCGTCGCGCCGATCGCCCGGTTCTGCCGCCCGCGCCCATGCGCCTGCGTCACATGCGCGATCTCGTGCGCGATGACGCTCGCCAGCTCCGCTTCCGAGTTCGCCAGCGCGATCAGCCCGCGCGTCACGTAGACATAGCCGCCCGGCAGCGCGAAGGCGTTGACCACCGGGCTGTTCAGCACCGTGACGGTGTACTTCTCGTTTGGAAACGACGACGCCCGCGCGATCCGCGCCGTGATCCCGGCGACGTAAGGCCCGATCTGCGCGTGGTCGTAGACCCCGCCATACTGCTTGATGATTTCCGGGTGCGCCGAGGCCCCCTGCCGCCGCTCGCTGTCGGAAAACTGCGCCAGCGACACGCCAGGCACGGCCACCACGAAGGCAAGCAGGATCGCGAGTATCCGGCCGGTGCGTCCCGGCCCGCGGCGAAGGTTCATCGCAGCACCTCGATCTGTTCAGGATGCGTCGCCTCGATCACCGGACCGTTGAACGACCTGAGCCATCCCCGCGCGCGTATGAGTTCCCCCTCGTAGCGCGCCACATCCGCACCAATACGCTTGAAAAGCTTAAGGTCCCGCGGCGCCATGGTCACGGTGAAATCCGACTGCCAGTCATCCGCGAAGTTGAGATAGGCGCGCCCCCGCACGACCCCCACCTTCTTCACGCGCCCCTCCACCAGCACGTACTCGCCCATATGCGCGTAGAGATCGTCGAGGTCGTCGGCGGACAGGATGCGGTACGCCGGGTGCCCCCACATGCCGCGCCCCGCCGCGCGCGCCTCGGCCTCCATCGCCAGCAGCTGTTCCACGCACCCCCTGTTGTCGGGAAACGAATAGACCCGCGCCAGCCCCGCCTCGATCATCGCCCCCTGCAGCCACACCGGCGGCTCGTCGCCTTCGCCCATGACGTAGACCTGCGCCAGCGTCCGCCCGTAGCGGTCACGCGCGAGCCCCGGCGACCACAGCACCGCCTCCCGCTCCAGCGCGATCTCCTCGAGAAACGCCTTCGCCTCCGGCGCCAGCGGCCACGCCTCGAAGCCGTCCCGCCCCAGCGGCAGCTTCGGCGCCTGGATGCCGATCATCCGGATATCGGCCCCCTTCTCGAAGGCCACCGTGTCCCCGTCGATCACCGTGGCGATCCGTCCCGCCGGCGAAAGATCAGGCGGCGGCAGCGCGCAGTCCCGCGCGGCGGCCGCGCTTCCCGCCCCCGCCAGCCAGGCGGCCACCAGCGCGGAGGCGGGCCGCAACCTGTGGTACATTCGCAACAACGGTCCCGGCTGCCTGTTTTTTGTCATGGGTCGTGAATTGCCTGCGAACCGTCATTGCCCGTACACTCCCCGCGGGATTTGCAAGGGATTCCGGCCACTCAACCGCCGGACTCAGGGGTACTCAAGTGAAAAAACTTCTTACCGGTTTCGCCGCCGCCGCCGCTCTGGCATTCGCCACGGCCCCCGCGCAGGCGGAAGAACTCGCCGGCGCCCAGCCGTCGCACCTTTATGTCGGCGCCGGCTTCTACGATGTGGGCGACAGCTCGGAATACGCCTCCGCCGTGTTCGATGTCGGCTACATCCCCGACTACAACCTGCTGTTCGACATCCGCCCGCTGGTGGGTGCCTTCGTGAACACGGACGGCGCGGCCTATGCCCATGTGGGCTTCTCGCGCTCCATCTTCTTCACGGACAACGCGCTGGTCCGCCTCCAGGTCGGCTTCGGCGCCTACACGGATGGCAACGACTCCAAGGATCTCGGCCAGGTGTTCGAGTTCCGCGAGCAGGTCGAGTTCGGCTACCAGTTCGATAGCGGCGACATGGTCTCGCTCTACTTCTACCACCTGTCGAACGCCGGCATCTCCGACGACAACCCGGGCGTGAACGCCGCTGGCCTGCACTACTCCTTCACCTACTAGGCGACGACGGCACACCGACGAAAAAGCCCGCGGCGCTTTCGCACCGCGGGCTTTTTTTTTGCCTGAAAGGCTGGTGACCCCGGCAGGATTCGAACCTGCGACCCTCAGATTAGGAATCTGATGCTCTATCCTGCTGAGCTACGGGGCCTCTGACGCGGCTCTTGCACGGCGCACCATACAGCACGCCTTATGGCCTTTTTGGGTCCGCCGCCGCAACAACTGCTGCAAACCTACAAACCGATGCAGCGGAATGCGCCCAAACCCCAAGTTTGCGGACGATCGGCTGAGCGCACCATCAAATAGTCTATTCGCCCATCTCCGCGCGAACATCGATCTCGCCGCCGAACCGCCCGCGCCAGTCCGCGGCCAGGTATGCGCCGAACACCGCGTGCGGCACCTCGAATTCGAACGCGCCGAACGCGTAGGGCCCCAGCGCGTAGGGCGCATAGATGAAGCGCAAGCCGCCTGCCTTGTCCGCTTGGTCCGACGGCAGCAGCAGGAAGGCCGCAAAGCTCTCCGGCTTGGGCGCCAGCGTCGTCCGCGCGCCCTGCTGCCAGGACTCGTCCGCCGGATCGAGCGGCTCGCCCGCACGCTCGGACCATTCCGCCATCCACCGCTCGTAGAGATCGTCCGACAGCACCTGCCACACCGGCGCCTCCGGCCCGCCGGCCTCAAACAGGGCGGTTATCGGCACCTCCTCGCCCGCATCCCGGGACCACAGGATCGTCCCGTATTCCACGTTGCCGTGCGCCCCGCCCGTGTACATCCACATGGTGCCCTGCAGGCTCAGGAAGCCGGGCAGTTCCATCTCCAGCATCCAGTTCTGCGCGATGGAATAACGCCTGAAGAATTCCGGGTTGGCTTCCGCGTCCTCGGCGGCAGTCTCGGCCAGCTGCGCCGCGCTGTGCAGGCTCGCCTGCACAAGCTCCAGGCCCAGCCCCGGCTCCGCCAGCGCCTCGGGGGCGATGGATATCTCGGAGTTGAGCGTCTCTGTCTCATATTTCTGGATGAACTGGCGGCTGTTCTCCTGCGCCAACGCGGGTGAGGCCGCGATCACAACGCCGGCCAGCACACCAAATAGCCTCAACTCCATTCCCGCCTCCCGTGCCGCATGTCCCACATTACCACGCGGCGGGCGATTTGCCCCCGCTCCCGACTAGTCTAGGCTGCGTCCAATGCCACATGAGCGGGTTTGCCCGCCACAGAGGAACCAAAGCGCCGTGACCAACCTCCGCCCCGCCGCCCTGTTCGCCATCGCCGTCCTGGCGCTGCCCCTTCCGGCCCTAGCGCAAGGCCTCGACGAATGCGCCGAGACCGGCCTCACGGTCGAATCCCAGGTGAAGGGCGACATTCCCCTCGGCGGCCCCATCGCGCTCGGCAGCTGGCGCGAAGTGCAGCGCGACGTGGTGATGGAAGAAGACATTGCAGCCCAGCTCGCCCCGCTCGGCTACGTGATCGATGACAACGCCTTCTGGCAGCTCGTCTACGAGACCGACAGCCAGCACCCCACGCCAGGCCGCCCCATCACGCTCGAGTCGCAGGTCCAAAGCGGCAAACAGCCGGAGGCCGTCGGCCGCTACAGCTTCGAGCGCGACGGTGAGTGCCCGCCGCTCTCCACCTACACCATGACCTTCGAGATTCTCGACAGCGGCAGCCGCGTCGTCTGGCGCGGCCACGCCACCAATCTCAGCAACTCGGACTCGCCCGTCGCCGACAAGGAGCGCATGGTCGAGCGGCTCATCAACGCCCTGCGCAGCGACCTGCGCGACACCCATAACATGCCGGGCGACCGGTAGGGGCGGGCGTGATGGCGCCGCGCGTCTACGCCCTCACCTGCGGCCACCTGACCATGCCCATGGCCGCCTTCCTGGCGGGCGGTGAAGGCCGCCTGACCGTGCCGGTGCCCGCCTACATCGTCGAACACGACAAGGGCTGCGTCCTGTTCGATAGCGGCATGAGCCCGCACCTGGCCGAGGACGGCCACGCCTATCACGGCCACATGGCGCGCAGCACCGAGGTGCATGTCGCCCCGGCCGAACTTCTGAACGCGCGATTGGAAGAGGCAGGCTTCGACGCCCGCCGCATCACCCACCTCGTCAACTCGCATCTCCACTTCGACCACGCTGGCGGCAACGCGCTTGCCCCCGACGTGCCCGTCGTCGTGCAGACGCGGGAACTCGCCTACGCCCGCACCACCGATCCCAGCTACGGCTACATCGCCGAGGACTACGAGACCGGCCAGGATTTCTCCGAGATCGACGGCGAGCATGACATCTTCGGCGACGGCAGTGTCACCTGCATCCCCACCTTCGGCCACACGCCGGGCCACCAGTCCCTGCGTGTGAAGACGGATGTGGGCGAATTCGTACTTGCGGGCGATGCCTGCTACCTGCGCCGTACCCTCGACGACATGCACCTGCCCACCTACGCCTTCGACGAGGAGGCGATGCGCGCATCGCTGCGGTCACTTCGGGAACTTCAGGCGCGCGGCGCCCGCATCATGTATGGCCACGATCCGGACTTCTGGGTGGACGTGCCCCAGGCGCCCTTACGCCTCGCCTGACACCGGCTCCTGTATTGGCGCCTTCACCGGCCCCGCCAGCGCGAAGATCGTGAACGCCACCAGCGACCCGCAGGCAATCGTCAGGTAGGCCGGCCCGTATCCGCCTGCCGCCTCGTAGACGAAACCGAGCAGCGCCGGCCCGGCCGCAACCCCCGCCGTCCCGCACATCTGGCTCATGGCGAACAACCGCCCATAGTCGCGCAGCCCGAACGCTTCGCCGATCAGCAGCGGCTGCAGCATCAGGATGTTGCCCACCGTCAGCCCGAACAGGACCGACGCGCCCAGCAGGGCCGGCACGCCATCCGCGAAGGCAAAGGCCGTTAGCCCCACCGCCTGCATCCCCATGAAGCCAAGCGTGAAGGTGCGGATGGGAAACCGCGTCAGCACCACGCCGCCCGCAAGACGCCCGACGATGCTGGATGCCGCCAGCACCGAGACCGCGAGCGCCGCGAGTGCCGCATCTTCCCGCTGGCTCACGAGGCGATACTGGTGCGACAGCGCACCCACCTGCGCCATCATCGCAAATACGTAGGCGCCTGTGACACCGATGAAGAACCGCGACCGCACGGCCTGCGCGAACGGCACACCGTCCGGCGGCCCGTCATCGTGGCTGCCATCCTCGCGCGGCGGATCGCCGTCGATGCGCAGCCCCATCGACTTCGGGTCCGGCCGCACGATCAGCAGCGCCGGCGGCACAACCCCGAGGAAGAACATGATGGCGAGCCAGTAGCCCGCCGCCGACAGTCCCTGCGTGTTGATAAGCCACGCGGAAATCGGCGCGAACACGATGCCGCCGATGGAAAGCCCGGTGGACGCGAGCGACAGCGCCACAGACCGCCGCCGCGCGAACCATCGCGCCACCAGCGTCGTCCCCGGCACCAGCGCGCAGCCCGCATAAAGCAGGCCGAACACCGCGTAGAAGAGGTAAAGCTGCCAGACCGTCTCGATGGAACCGATCAGCGTCAGCATCGCTGCGGACAGCACGCCGGAGATGGCAATCACGTAGCGCGCATCGTACCGCTCGATCAGCCGCCCCACGGTCATGCCCGCGAAGCCTGACGCGAGAAAGAACGTCGCCGTCGCACCGGAGACATCGCTCACATCGAAGCGTGTTTCCGTGAAGGCGCCGAGCAGGATCGAGAGGTTGTAGAACCCGACGCCTGCGGTCGTCGCCATCATCACGAAAACGGCGGCAACGATCCACCAGCCGTAATAGGCCTCCCGCGCCCGCACGATCGCGGTGCGCGGATCGAGCCTGTTACGCCAGTCAGGCACGCGCCCGTCTCCGCAGCCGCCGGTGCGCAATGGCAGCGCAGAACCCGAGCAGACTTGCCGGCAGGATGTAGACGGCGCCGAACGCCGCCCAGTCCACGCGCCCCAGCACCGAGATCGCGACCAGCGTCGAAAGACCGATGTTCCGCGTCCCCGTCTCGATGGCGATGGTGAAGGCGCGCCGCGGCTCCACGTCGAACAGCCGGCTCGCGAGGTACCCGCCACCGGCCGCCAGCACGAAAAGCAGCGCGCCCAGCGGCAGCGCCACCTCCACGCCCTCGCTGAACGGCCGCCAGTCCTTCACCGCCATCAGGATGACGATGCCGTAAAGCGCGATCTGCGCGAACTGCTGCCACCGGTCGATGTTGCGCTGGACCCATGCCGGATGCTTCGCGCGCGCCCACATGCCGATGGCCACCGGCAGCAGCACGACGCCGAACAGCTGCATCAGCGTCGGAAACAGCGGCAGCGTCACTACTTCCCCGGTCGCATGGCCCGCATTCGCAATGGCAAGCCCGAAATGCAGCAGCACCGGCAGCAGCACGATGGCAAGCAGGCTCGACAGTGTCGTCAGTGCGATTGACAGCGCCAGGTCGCCGCGCCCCAGCAGCGTCAGCACGTTGGAAAAGCCGCCGCTCGGACACGCCGCCACGATGGCGAGGCCCACCGCCGTTGCCGGTGGCAGCGGCACCACGGCGAGGATCAGGAAGGCGGCCGCCGGAAACATGAAGGCTTGTGTGCCGATGCCCACGAGCCCCGCGCGCGGCGAGGCCGCCAGGTCGCGGAACTCGCGCCGCGTCAGCTCCATCCCCACCGTCACCATCACCGCGAAAAGCGCCGCCGGCAGGATCAATTCCTGCAGAATGTCGAAGGAGTGGGTCACGGGGATTGGGTACGCCTTTCAGAACCGCTGGCGGGCACCGGTGCGTGATCTCGCACCTGCGGCACGCGCGCCCCGGCCAGCCGGGCGGGACATTAGCCACCCGGACGCCCCCATGGAAGTCCGCCCCGGCAGGGCTGCCCTTCACGGGGCCCTAACCTGCCGTTCACGCGCCAGGTCACACCCCGGGTCACACCCCGGGTCACACCCTTGTCACTTGTGTGATTGCGCCAAAGCACACATTTTCCTTGTGTTGAATCGCAGACGTACCAACCACGCGTATCCGGCCTGACCCCCATGCTCCATTGCGCCCGCGGCCTGCCCGTCTCGACCGAGTCCCAGGCCGCCGTCGATGCCATCGACGGCTTCATCCACGCCCTTATCGCTCACACCGACACCGCCCTCGTCGCGCTCGACGCGCCGAAGGCCGATCCGGACGGCGTGCTGGCGAACACGGCCGCGGCAGCGCTGATGATGTTCGGCGAGACCGGCCAGTCCGCCGCCATGGCCCGCCCCTTCCTCGACAAGGCCTTCGCCAGCGAGGCAAACGCCACCGAGCGTGAGCAACTGCTTCTGCGCGCCGTCGATGCCTGGGCGAAGAACGACATCCGCCGGGCGCTGGGCATCCACGCCATGATCGCGCAGCACTGGCCGCAGGACATCTTCAACGTGAAGCTCGCCCAGCATCACTGCTTCAACAAGGGCGATGCCGCAGGCCTGCGCCGCTTCGCCGAAGACGCGCGCCCCGTCGAAGCAGACGAAGCGTATCTGCAAGGCATGCTCGCCTTCGGCCTCGAACAGACCGGCGACCTGCCCGGCGCGGAACGCGCGGCCCGCGAGGCGACCGAGCGCGAGGAGCTCAACCCCTGGGCGCACCACGCCGTCGCCCATGTCCTCTTCACCGAGGACCGGCACGGTGAGGCCGTCGATTTTCTCACGGAGGTCAGCCCCGTCTGGGAGCCTTGCAGCACCTTCATGTACACCCACAACTGGTGGCATGCGGCGCTTGCCGTGCTGAAGGACGGCGGCGCCGACCGCGCACTGGAACTCTACGACGAGCGCATCTGGACCCGCGACATCGGCCAGATCCAGCCTCAGGTGAACGCGGCAAGCCTTCTCGCCCGCCTCGAAATGACCGGCATCGACGTCGGCAACCGCTGGGAGCCCGTGGCAGAGAAGTCCGCCGACCATATCGGCGACCACGTCAACGGTTTCCTCGATCTCCACTTCGTCACAGCACTTGCGGGGGCAGGCCGCGACTCCGAAACCAGCGCGATGATGGAAAGCCTCGAAGCCTGCGCCGCCGACCGCGCAAAGGACGGCGACCTTACGTGGCGCTACGTCGTGCTGCCTGCCGCCAAGGGCATCGTCGCCCATGCCCGGCGCGATTACCGCGAGGCGGCCACCCAGCTCGACCGCGCCATGCCGGGCCTCCACGAGGCTGGCGGCAGCCACGCCCAGCGCACCCTGTTCTCGGAAATGCTGGCCGACTCGAAGCGCAAGCAGGCCATCGCCGCAGCGTAACCCTCGCCTCCCCGCCCCCGTCTTGAGACGGGGCGGGGCAAGGGCCACACTCCCCCGCGAAACCGATGCGGGAGAGCTGACCGTGGCCGAGCCCACCGACACGCCTGACGAGATTCCGGACGATGAACGCCGCCAGTTCACGCGCCGCGACGGCGCAGGCCATGCGCTCGTCATCGATCTCGGCTTCGGTCCGCTGGAAACGCTGGACTGGTCGCTCGGCGGCGCACGCCTCAAGGGCCGCACCTTCACGCTTGCCGTCGGCGAATTCGCCACCGGCCACATCACCGCCCGCGATGCGCAGGGCGAATTCATCGCCGACGTGGTCCGCATCCACCCGCCGCACCTCGATCCGCGCCGCCCGCCGGACGAAGTCAGCCTGCGCTGGCTTGAACTGCCCCCGGCCGTGCTGGACGCGATGATCGCGGTCGACGCCGAACGTGAAAGGGCGCGGCGGCAACAGATTTCACAATCCGAAAACACGCAACAGACGGAGGAAACCCATGGCTGACGGCACCGCGCAGACGGCTGCGAAATACAACACCCTCGATATCCGCAAGGAGGGCAAGGTCGACTGGGTCACGCTCAACCGCCCGGACGCGCTCAACGCCATGAACCCGGAGCTGGTGGACGAGCTGCTCGACTACTTCCAGTCCCTCTACATGAACAATTCCGTGCGCCTCGTGGTCATCAAGGGCGCGGGCCGCGCCTACTGCGCCGGCCTCGACCTCAAGGACAATTCCAACCGCTCCGACACCAGCGCCATCCAGACCGGCCCCGCGCAGGGTCTCGTCTCCCAGCGCCGCATCTCGGAAATCGTCATGCGCATGCGCCGCTGCCCGCAGCCCATCATCTCGCTGGTGCACGGCCCCGCCTGCGGCGGCGGCTTCGCCATGGTGCTCGCGTCCGACATCCGCATCGCGGGCGAAAGCGCGCGCATGAACGCCGCCTTCATCCGCATCGGCCTCTCCGCCTGTGATATCGGGGTCTCGTATTTCCTGCCGCGCCTGGTCGGCACCTCGGTCGCAAGCGAACTCATGCTGACGGGCCGCTTCATCAAGGCCGACCGCGCATTGGCAACCGGCCTCGTCTCCGAAGTCGTGCCCGACGACAAGCTGGAAGAAGCCGCGAAGACCTATATCGACGAGATGATCACCACCTCGCCGCTGGGCCTGCGCCTCACCAAGGAATGCCTCAACATGGCCGTCGACGCCGGCAGCCTCGAAGCCGCCATCGCCATGGAGGACCGCAACCAGATCCTCTGCGCCCAGACGGAAGACTTCAAGGAAGGCGTGCGCGCCTTCATCGAGAAGCGCAGCCCCGCCTACCAGGACCGCTAGGCCCGTCAGGCAGCGGCAATCTCTACGCCGTTGCCCGCCTCGGCCAGCTGCCGGGCGAACGCAAAGTCCGCCGGGTGGGTGGCGTGGATGGTGTAGAGGGCATCGCCCCGCGCCACCACGTCGCCCGCCCGCGCGATGAGTTCGAGCCCCGCCCCCTTGTCCATCGGCGCCCCCGCCAGCCGGGCGATACGCGCGATGCGCAGGTTGTCGAAATAGCGGATGCGGCCGCCGACCGACGCCGTCACCGTATGCGTCAGCTCGCCGGGCACGAATCTGCGCATCTGCGGCCCCTGCGCCGCGATGATCGCTTCCATCGTCTTCAGTGCCCGGCCGGATTCGAGAATCTCGCGCGCGATGGCGACACCCTCGCCGCCGCGCACCGCCGGGTCGAAGTCGATCACCTGCCCGGCCAGCATCACCGATTTCTCGCGCAGGTCTTCCAGGCCCGCATCGTCGCCGCGCAGCACCGCCATCACGTCGCGCGCTTCCAGAACCGGCCCCACGCCGCGCCCGATGGGCTGCGCCCCGTCCGTGAAGACGACCTCCAGGTGAAGGTCCAGCGCCCCGCCGATATGTTCAAACAGCTTGCGCAGCCGCACCGCCTCACGCTCCGTGCGCACCTTGGCGGTCGGCCCCAGCGGAATATCCACGACCAGATGCGTCACTCCGGCAGCGATCTTCTTGGAAAGGATGCTGGCCACCATCTGCTCCGGCGTATCGATGCCGAGCGGCCGCTCCACGCTGATGAGAATGTCGTCCGCCGGCGACAGCTTCACCGCCCCGCCCCAGGCAAGACACGCGCCCGCGCTCTCCACCACCGCGCGCATCCGCTCCACCGGCAGGTCCACCTCCGCCAGCACTTCCATGGTGTCCGCCGTGCCCGCAGGCGACGTGATCGCGCGCGAGGATGTCTTGGGCATCTTCAGCCCGTGCGCCGCCACGATTGGCGCGATAATCATCGAGGTCCGGTTGCCGGGGATGCCGCCGATGGAGTGCTTGTCCACCACCATGCCCCCGCCCCAGTCGAGGCGCGTGCCCGCATCCGCCATGGCGCGCGTCAACCCCAGAACCTCCTGCGTGGTCATGAACCCGGCGCAGGCGATCAGGAACGCCGCCAGCTCCATCTTGGAATACCGGTGCGCCGCCACGTCCGCGATGATGCCCCGGTAGTCCCCCTCCGCCAGCGTCGCCCCGCGGATCTTGGCGCGCAGCGCATCGGCACTGGCCGGCGGCGCCGCCTGCGCCACGCTCACATCCGTCCCGTCCGGCAGCCCCAGCCGCGAAAACGCAGCCTCCCCCAGCCCCACCTCGTCGGGCCCCAGGATCGCCGGATCGTCCACGATATTGAGCGTCGCCAGCACCTTGTCGTTGCCCACGCCCACCTCGACCTTGGAGAGCGCTTTGAACGCCTCCACCCGGTAGGCCCGGCAGTCCCGGGCCAGGTAGGCCACGTATTCGGGGGAGGCGTTGATTCGGATGCGCTTGAGGCGGAGCATGGTGTTTGTTCTTGTTGACGCTGCGTAAAATGCGATTGGGCTTGCACGAGAACGTAATCGACTCGGCGCAAAAAATGAGTATAGTCCGGTCGAAATTCCCGACAGTTTTGTCAGTTAGCGAGGTATGGTCATGCCGACCTACAAGGCCCCGGTCGACGATTTCATGTTTCTCTTCCACGAGCTTCTGGAAATCCAGAACCGTGACGATCTGCCCGGCTTCTCCGAGCTGACCGAGGACATGACCCGCGCGATCCTCGAAGGCGGCGCCAAGTTCTGCGAGGAGGTGCTCCAGCCCCTCAACCAGTCCGGCGACGAGGAAGGCTGCGTCTTCGAGAACGGCGTCGTCCGCACGCCCAAGGGCTTCAAGGAAGCCTACAAGGCCTATTGCGAGAACGGCTGGAACCGCCTCGGCGCCCCGGAAGAGCTCGGCGGCGCGGGCCTGCCCGCCGTCGTCACCTTCGCCTTCGCGGAGATGGGCAACTCGGCCAACCAGGCCTTCGCCATGTATCCCGGTCTCACCAACGCCGCTTACGGCGCGCTCTACGCGACGGGCGACGACTGGATGAAGCAGTACGTCGTCCCCCGCATGGTCGAGGGCGACTGGACGGGCACCATGTGCCTGACCGAGCCCCACTGCGGCACCGACCTCAAGCTGATGAAGACCAAGGCGATCGAGCAGGAGGACGGCACCTACAAGCTCTCCGGCACCAAGATCTTCATCTCCGGCGGCGAGCACGACATGTCGGACAACATCGTCCACATGGTCATCGCCAAGATCCCGGACGAAGACGGCAAGCTGAAGGACGACCTCTCCACCGTGAACTTCTTCATGGTGCCGAAGTTCCTCGTCGATCCCGAGACCGGCGAAAAGGGCGCGCGCAACGGCGTCTCCTGCGGCTCCATCGAGAAGAAGATGGGCATCAAGGGCAACGCCACCGCCGTCCTCAACTTCGACGAGGCAACCGCCTACCGCCTCGGGCCCAAGCCTGCACCGAAGGAAGCAGCGGCCGCTGCCGGCGCCACCGAGAAGACTGACGGCGAGGGCGGCAAGAAGAAGCGCTCGTCGTCCAAGGGCATGGCCGGCATGTTCGGCATGATGAACGCCGCCCGCATGGGCGTCGGCATCCAGGGTATCGCCGTGGGTGAGGTCGCGTACCAGAACGGTGCCGCCTATGCCAACGAGCGCACGGCGGGCCGCGCCCTGTCCGGCCCCAAGAACCCGGACGACAGCGCCGATCCCATCATCGTTCACCCGGACGTGCGCCGCATGCTGCTCGCCTCGCGCTCCTTCGTGGAAGGCGCCCGGGCGCTCGCCATGTGGGTCTCCCTGATGTTCACCGAGGCGCGCGCCGCCAAGGACGAAAAGACCCGAGAGTTCGCCGGCGACATGAGCCAGCTGATGACGCCGATCATCAAGGGCTACTTCACCGACAAGGGCTTCGAAGCGGCCAACATGTCCATGCAGTGCTTCGGCGGCCACGGCTACGTGAAGGATCACGGCATGGAGCAGTTCGTCCGTGATGCCCGCATCAACCAGGTCTACGAGGGCGCCAACGGCGTGCAGGCGCTCGACCTCGTGGGCCGCAAGATGACGGCGAATGGCGGCCGCGCGCCCATGGCGTTCTTCGCCCGCGTGCAGGAGTTCATCGACGCCAACAAGGGCGACGAGAACCTGAAGCCGCTGCTGGATTCGCTCCAGGCCGGCCTCAAGGACGCGCAGGACGCAGCCCTCTGGCTTGCCGAGAACGGCCCCAAGAACTTCGAGAATGCCGGTGCCGCGTCCTACGACGTGATGACCATGTTCGGCACCGTGGCACTCGGCTTCATGTGGGCGCAGATGGCCAAGGTCGCCCAGGCCAAGCTCGATGCGGGCGAAGGCAATGCGGACTTCTACAAGCGCAAGCTCACGCTCGCCCGTTACTGGATGGAGCGCGAGATGCCGATGACCGCGGCACTCAAGGTCCGCGCAGCGGCCGGCGCCGACACGCTGATGACGCTGGACGCTGCCAACTTCTAAGGGCGGCCACCGGCCACGAGACAGGAAGGCGGGCAGCGATGCCCGCCTTTCTTTTTGTCCGCACGCCGCAACCACCCTTTGCGGTCCCGCAGGCTTCCCCTGCGTAAATTTGGGCGTTAGCGTCCCGCCGTCAGAAAACCAGCCAACAGCGAGGGTGCCCCATGAAGAACCTCTTCGACATTTCCGGCAAGGTTGCCGTCATCACCGGCGGCAGCCGCGGCATCGGCGAGATGATCGCCGCCGGCTTCGTGGAGAACGGCGCGAAGGTCTACATCACCGCCCGCAAGGCCGAGGCCTGCAACGCCACCGCCGAGCGCCTGTCGGAGAAGGGCAACTGCATCTCGATCCCGTACGACCTCTCGACGGTCGAAGGCGTCGAGGCCTTCACGAAGGAAATCGCCGACCGCGAGGAGAAGGTGGACATCCTCGTGAACAACGCGGGCGCCGCCTGGGGTGAACCGCTGGACGATTACTCGGAAGCGGGGTGGGACAAGGTCTTCAACATCAACCTCAAGGGCCCGTTCTTCCTGACCCAGAAGATGCTGCCGCTGCTGCGCAAGGCCGCCACCTACGAGGCGCCTGCGCGCGTCATCAATACCGCCTCCATCAACGGCATCGAACCGCCGATCCTCGAGACCTATGCCTATTCGTCGTCCAAGGCCGGCATGATCATGCTGACCCGCCACCTGGCAGGCCGCCTTGCGCGCGAGAACATCCTGGTGAACTGCATCGCCCCCGGCCCGTTCCCGTCCAACATGATGGCGGCCACGCTTGCCGAGATGGGCGACGTCATCAAGGAACAGAACCCGCGGAAGCGAGTCGGCGAACCCGAAGACATTGCCGGCGTCGCCATCTTCCTCGCCTCGCGCGCCTCCGCCTACACGACGGGCGCCTGCGTCCCCTGCGACGGCGGCGCGAGCCAGGTCTAAGGCCCGCCCCAACACTTCGTGTCATCCCGGAAGCCGCGCAAGCGGCTATCGGGGATCCAGGGCCGCGCGCGCAGGCGCAAGCCGCCCTGGATCCCGGCTCAAGGCCGGGATGACACCGAGTGTGGCGTTACTCCGCCGCCTGCGCCCGCCCTTCAGCTGCGGCGCAGTGGTTGGCGATCTCTTCCTCGAGGCGTGGCATCAGCGCCGCGGGCATGTCGTGCCCCCAGCCCTCGATCTCCACGATCCGCGCGCCCTTGATGGACTTCGCCGTATCGCGGCCGCCTTCGACGCGCACCAGCGGATCGTCCGTGCCGTGCAGCACCAGCACCGGGCAGGTGATCTTCTTGTTGCGCTCGCGCCGGTCGCCGTTGGCAATGATCGCCGCGTATTGCCGCGTCGTGCCTTCCGGGTAGTAGGAGCGGTCGAAATTCTCCGCCGCCTTGGCGCGCGCTTCGTCCTCCGGCGTCGGATAGCCGGGCGAGCCGATGATGTTGCGCACCTTCATCGAGTGGGCGATCACAGTGTCGCGTTCCTCATTCTCTGGCTTCGACAGCAGCGCCGCCATCGCCTCGTCGGTCGCCTGCGGCAGCTCCTGGTTGCCGGTGGTCGAGAAGATCGAGGTCATGGACTTGAAGCGGTCGGGGAATTCCGCCGCCGCCACCTGCACGATCATGCCGCCCATGGAGCCGCCGACGATGTGCGCCTTGTCCACGCCCAGCGCGTCCAGCACGCCAACCGCGTCCGCCGCCATGTCGGTCAGCGTGTAAGGCACCTTCGGCGTCTTGCCTTCCAGCATCTGCCCCATCACCTCGCCCGCGTTGGGCTGGCCAAGCTCGGGAAACTTCTGCGACAGCCCCACGTCCCGGTTGTCGAAGCGGATGACGTAGAAGCCGCGCTTCGCGAGCCCCTCCATCAGCTCCACTGGCCAGTTGATGAGCTGCGCCCCGAACCCCATCACGAAGATGATCGCCGGGTTCTTCTTGTCACCGAACGTCTCGACCTCGATGTCGATGCCGTTTGCCTTCACCTGCATGCCGTGTCTCCCCAGGCCCTGTTGTCTGATCTTGTTATTCGGCAGCCGCCGCACGCCCCTCGACGGAGGCGAGGAACCCGCCGATCTTGTCGAGGAAGACGGGCACCAGCGCCTCGGTAAAGTCGTGCCCCATGCCGTCGATGATCTCGAGGCGGCAGCCGGGAATGGCCTCCGCCGTGTCCTTGCCGCCCTCGACCGGCACCAGCGGGTCCGCCGCGCCGTGCAGCACCATCGCCGGAACATCAAGCTTCGCCAGCGCCGCGTTGCGCGGCGGCGCGGACAGGATCGCCACCACCTGCCGCGCGAACCCTTCCGGGCACACCATGCGGTCCACGGCGCGCGCCGCGGTCGCCCGCAGCTCTTCGTCCGTCCCCGGATATTTCGGGCTGCCGATGATCTTCCACATGTTCACGCCCTGCGCGATCAGCGCCTCGCGGCTCGTGTCCGCGGGCGGCGTCAGCAGCGCGCCCATCGCTTCCGGCTGCGCTGGCGGCAGCTCCGGGTTGCCGGTCGTCGACATGATCGAGACCATGCTCTTGACCTTCTCCGGGTGCCGGATCGCGACAAGCTGCGTGATCATGCCGCCCATCGAGGCGCCCACCACGTGCGCCTGCGCAATGTCGAGCGCATCCAGCAGCCCGGCCGCGTCATCCGCCATGTCGTCCAGCGAATAGGGCGCGCTCACGGGCTTGCCTTCCAGCTGCGCCGTCACCGCTGCCATCAGGTCCGGCACGCCGCCTTCCTCGATCTTCGTCGAAAGGCCCACGTCCCGATTATCGTAGCGGATGACGTAGTAGCCCTTGTCGGCGAGGCCCTGGCACAGGCTGTCCGGCCACATCACGAGCTGGCAGCCCACGCCCATGATGAGAAGAAGGGCGGGATCGCTGTTCTTGCCGAAGGTCTCGTATTCCAGCGTGATCCCGTTGGCCTTGGCCTGGGGCATGGCGTCTCTCCTGTCGTATCCGGTTTTCTTGAATGCCGTTTCGCCGGAAGCCTAGCACGCGGGAGGGCGGACGAAACCCTTGGGGCTACGGGCCGGAAAGGCTAGCCTCCCCGGCAAAACATGGCGACAAACCGGGAGTTTCCGCGCCCATGCCCCTGTCATTCGACGTTTTCTGGTCGTTCCGCTCGCCCTATTCCTATCTCGCCACCCCCCGGCTGGTGCGGATCGCCGAGACCTATGACGTCACGGTCAACGTGCGGCCCGTCTATCCCATCGCCGTGCGCATCCCCGGCTTCTTCAAGCAGGTGAACCCCATGTGGCCACCCTACCTGCTGACGGACACGGCCCGTATCGCCGAATTCGAGGGCATCCCCTACGCCTGGCCGAAGCCGGACCCCATCGTCATGGACATCAAGTCCGGTGAGGTGCCCGCCGACCAGCCCTATATCCAGCGCCTCACCCGCCTCGGCGTCGCCGCCGTGGAAGCCGGCAGGGGCCTGCCCTTTATCAATGAAGTGAGCGCCATCATCTTCGGCGGCGTAAAGGGCTGGAACGAGGGCAATCACCTGGCGGACGCCACGAAGCGCGCCGGTCTCGACCTCGCCGATCTCGACGCAAAGATCGAGGCGGACCCGGACCACTACGAGAAGGTCATCGAGGACAACGAGGCCGCCCAGAAAGCCGCCGGCCACTGGGGCGTGCCCCTCATGGTCTTCGACGGCGAACCCTTCTTCGGGCAGGACCGGCTGGACCTCCTGGTCTGGCGCATGAAGCAGAAGGGCCTGACGGAGAAAGCCGCCTGATGGAACGCAGCCTCGAAAAGATGGCCGCCACCACCCACGATCTCCTGATCATCGGCGGCGGCGTGACCGGCGCCTGCGTCGCGCGCGACGCGGCGCTGCGCGGCCTCTCCGTCGCACTGGTGGAAAAGAATGACTTCCTCAGCGCAACCAGCGCGGGATCGTCCAAGCTCGCCCATGGCGGCCTGCGCTACCTCGCCAACTTCGAACTGTCGCTTGTCCGCGAGTCCCTGCGCGAGCGGCGCATCTGGGCGCGCATCGCCCCGCACATGGTCACGCCCGTCCCATTCCTCATTCCGCTCTACGGCACCAGGGCCGCCGTCACGATGTCGGTCGGCCTCACGCTCTATGACTGGCTGTCCTACGACCGTAACCGGCTGGACGACCCCGACAAGCACATGCCGTCGCACAAGCGCGTCTCCCGCGACGGCGCGCTCGCCCGCGCTCCCTTCCTCAACCCGGAAGGGCTGACGGGCGCGATGATCTATTACGACTGCCAGATGTACTCGCCCGAGCGCATGGGCATCGAGTGCATCGGTGACGCCGCCGACCGAGGTGCGCAGGTGGCCAACTACGCAGAGGTCAGCGAGATCCTGCGCGAGGACGAGGGCAACCGGGGCCGCATCACCGGCGCCCGCGTGACCGACCGCCTCGACGGCTCAAGCCACGAGATCCGCGCGGCGCTGACGATCAACGCCACCGGCCCGTGGGGCGACATGGTGATGGCGCTGGCCGAGAAGGACGGCGATCCCGCCCGCCGCCTGCTGCGCTCCAAGGGCATCCACCTCATCACCCGCAAGATCACCGACGACGTGGCGCTCGCCGTGCAGCCAAAGGGCGGCGGCCACTTCTTCGTCATCCCGTGGCGCGATCACACCCTGTTCGGCACCACCGACACCGTGTTCAAGGGCCGCCCGGACGAGCTTGGCGTCACCGAGCAGGACATTGCGGACTTTCTGGAGGTCATCAACGCGGGCCTGCCCGGTCTCAACCTCACCCGCGACGACGTGGAGCACTTCTACGCCGGCCTGCGCCCCCTCGTGGACACCAACCCCAACGAGGAGGAGAAGGACAGCTACGGCGCCTCGCGCGCCTCAGAAGTCTTCGACCACGCGGAGGAAGGCTTGGACGGCCTTCTCTCGGCACTGGGCGGCAAGTGGACGACGTCCCGCCACCTCGCTGCCGAGATCGTCGACCTGTCACTGCAAAAGCTCGGCCGCGGCCGCGTGCCCTGCGCGACGGCGGACACGCCCATCCAGGGCGGCGAGATCACCCGCTACCGCGCCTTCGAGGACGAGGCGGTTCGCCGCCTGCCTGACATCGCACCCGAGATCGTCCGCAACCTCGCCCGCAACTACGGCAGCCGCATCGACGACGTGCTGGCCCAGGCGGAGGGACGTCCGGACCTGCTCGAACCGCTGTCCAACAGCACCCTCACCATCGGCGCACAGGTGCTCTACGCCGTTCACACCGAAATGGCCCGGACCCTCGATGACGTCCTCCAGCGCCGCACCGGCGCCGGGACGCTCGGCGATCCGGGCGAGGACACCATCCGGCGAATCACCGATATTGTGGGGGACGAATTGGGTTGGGATGCGGACGAGCGCGCGCGGCAGATCGAGACCGCAAGGCGCCGGTTCCGCACACGAACCGAATAACGGCAGACGGGTCCGGCAGGGAGGCAGTCCGGGCCCGACCGCGAAGGGGGCATCGGTGGACGCATCCGGCAAGCTGCAAGAGCCGGCCAAACCTTACGTGCTGTCCGACGGCGCGCGCGTCCGCGTTATCGCCAATCCGAAATCCGGTGGCGGCAGAACCGCGCGCAAGTGGGACCGCATCATTGCGTCCATCAACCGGGCCGTGACGCCCATCACCGGCCTTCCCGCCGAGGTCGCCATGACCAGCGCCCCGTGGGATGCTGCCCGCCTCACGGCCGAGGCGCTCAAGGACGGCGTCAGCGAGATCATCGCCGTGGGCGGCGACGGCTCCATCCACGAATGCGTTAACGGCTTCTTCGAGAACGGCCGCCCCATCAATCCCAACGCCGTCCTCGGCGTCATCCCGGCCGGGACCGGCGGCGACTACCGCCGCAGCTTCGACATTCCCAACGACATCGACCAGGCCGCCGACATCTGCGCCCGCGGCGAAGCAAAGGCCGTGGACGTGGGCCGCGTCAGCTTCGTCGCTAACGACGGCAGCCGCACCACGCGCTACTTCAACAACATCGCGAGCTTCGGCCTTTCCGGCCACGTGGACCGCGCCGTAAACCGCGCGCGCATCTCCAAGCTGTTCGGCGGCCGCTTCACATTCGCGCTGGCCACGCTTTCCAGCGCCCTGCGCTACAAGCCGCAGGCCGTCCGCATCAAGATGGACGAGCGCTACGACGAGGTCTTCAACGTCGGCACCGCCGCCGTTGCCATCGGCCAGTATTTCGGCGGCGGTATGCACATGGCGCCCATGGCCCAGCCGGATGACGGCGTCTTCGACGTCATCATCATGGCCGACACGACGATCCGCGATCTCGCCAGCCGCGAGACCGACATCTACAAGGGCACCCACATCCAGAGCCCCAAGGTCACGGCAACGCGCACGCGTTCCATGCTGGCGCTGCCCATGTATGACGATGCCGAGGTGCTGCTGGATATCGACGGCGAAGCGCCCGGCCGCCTGCCCGCCAGCTTTGAAATTCTGCCGGGTGCCCTCAGACTGCGCGTCTGAGATCCAGGAACCCGGCAACGAGGGGCGCCCATGACGATCGAACGCCAATCCCTGCGCTGGAACGGCTGGGGCCCCGTGTCCCAGCCCGACGCCCTGCCCGACGGCGCCCCCGCCTGGGACTGGATCGCGCAGACGCTTGGCATGCGCACACCCCTGCCGAAGACGCCTGCGAAGAAGCTCTCCGAGATCGAATTGCCCGCGTCGCGTCTGACGCCGGAGATTAAGACCGAACTCGAACGCATCACCGGTGCCAACCAGGTCCATGTCAGCGACTACGAGCGCGCCTTCCATGCGCGCGGCAAGAGCTATCACGATCTGCTGCACCTGCGCGCCGGCAACCTCGCCAACGCGCCGGACGTCGTCGTCTATCCCCGCAGCGCGGACGAAGTCGTCGCGCTGGTGAAGCTTGCCGCGGCGCATGATCTGGCACTTGTCCCCTTCGGCGGCGGCTCCAGCGTGGTCGGCGGGGTCACCGGCCGGGAAGACAATGAAGCGCGCGTCTGCGTCACCGTCGACACCACGCTCATGGCCTCGCTTCTTTCGGTGGACGAGACCGCCATGACCGCGACGGCGGAAGCCGGCATCTACGGCCCCGCACTCGACACGGCGCTTGCCGCACACGGTTTCCGCCTCGGCCATTACCCGCAGAGCTTCGAATACTCGACGCTGGGCGGATGGATCGCCGCGCGCGGCGCCGGGCAGAACTCCAACCGCTACGGCAAGGCGGAGAAGTGGCTGGTCTCGGCCCGCATCGCCACGCCGCAGGGCCTCTGGCGCACCGAGGCAACGCCCGCCTCCGCCGCCGGCCCCAACCTCAACCAGCTCGTCGCCGGCTCCGAAGGCACTCTGGGCATCATCACCGACGCCACCTTCAAGCTGCACGAACTGCCGGAGGTCGAGGACTACCGCGGCTACCTGTTCCGCACCTTCGAGGAAGGCGTCGAGGCCGTGCGCCACATCATCCACGCGGAAATTCCCGTGGCGATGGTGCGCCTGTCCGATGCCGACGAAACCTACTTCTTCCGCACGCTATCGGGCGCGGGCCGCGAGAAGGGCCTGAAGGACAAGCTCGCCGACCTGTACCTCTCGAGCCGCGGCTACACCGACAGGCCCTGCGTCATGCTCGTTGGGCTCGAAGGCGATGCCGCCACCGTCTCCTACGCCCGCGACCGCACGGCCCGCATGATTGTCGCCAATGGCGGCCTGCATGTGGGCCGTTCGCCGGGCGAGAACTGGAAGCACGGCCGCTTCCACGGCCCCATGGTGCGCGACCCGATGATGGATCACGGCCTCGGCGTCGACACGCTCGAGACCTCCACCTTCTGGTCCAACATCAACGAGCTGCACAAAAAGGTCTCGGACGCGATCAGCGAGGCGATGGCCGCCACCATGCCCGAGGCGCACATGCGCGGCATCGTCATGGCCCATGTCAGCCACTCCTATTCGGACGGTGCGAGCCTCTACTTCACCTTCGTGTTCCCGCGCCGCCTCGACAACGGCCTCGAAGGCGAACTGGAGCAGTGGCGCACTATCAAGCGCGCCGCGTCCGACACCATCCTCGCCAATGGCGGCACCATCTCCCACCACCACGGCGTCGGCACCGACCACGCGCCTTGGCTCGCACAGGAAAAGGGACCGGAAGGCATGGGCGTGCTGCGCGCGGTCAAGCAGACGCTCGACCCCGGCGGCATCCTCAATCCCGGCAAGCTGTTCGGCTAATCGTCGAGCGCGGCGGCCAGCTTCGCCGCGGCTTCCTTCACGGCTGCACGCGACACGTCGAGCGCGCCCTGCATGTTGAAGAAGCCGTGGATCATGCCGGGGTAATCGATGTACTCCGCCTTCGTCCCCGCCGCGTTGAGGGCATCGGCGTAGGCCTTGCCCTCGTCACGCAGCGGATCGAAGCCCGCCGTGATGACATAGGCCGGTGGCAGGCCGGAAAGATCATCCGCCTTCAGCGGCGAGGCGTAGGGCTCCATGCGCAGGGCATCGTTGCCGCCGAAGTAGTTGGCCTCGAACCAGTCCATCCCCTTCTTCTCGAGGAAATAGCCCTCGGCGAATTCCACGCGCGAACCCCATGTCTTCGTGTTGGAAAGATCCGTGGCCGGATAGATTAGGAGCTGGAAGGCAATGGCCGGCCCTTTCTTGTCGCGCGCCATCAGGCTGACGGCCGCCGACAAATTGCCGCCCGCGCTGTCGCCGCCGACCGCGATGGCATTTGCATCGACGCCCAGCGTGCCCGCGTTGTCCTCCACCCATTTGACAGCGGCATAGGCGTCTTCCACTGCTGCCGGATAGGGATGCTCCGGCGCCATGCGGTAATCGACGGAGACGACGCGCACGCCCGCCTCGTTGCAGAGCGTGCGGCACAACACGTCGTGGGTGCCAAGCCCACCGATCACCCAGCCGCCGCCATGGAAGAACACGAGGCACGGCAGCGCCGCCCCGCCCGCCGCCACCGGCGTGTAGACGCGCGCGGGGATATCGCCGGCCGGGCCCGGAATGCTCACGTCTTCGGTCTTGCCGATGGGCACGTCCGCCGGTTCCAGCAGCGAGGCCATCGCCACGTACATCTCGCGCCCCTCGGCGGGCGTCAGTTCCCACAGCTTGGGCGCGGGGTTTTCGGCCAGCTGGTCCAGCAGGGCCTTCACTTGCGGGTCGAGACTCATGGGTGCGTTTCCTGTGTCTTTTCGTTTGTCGGAATGCCCGCCTAGCCCGTGAAGGCATCCGGCTGGGAAAGATAATCCTGTTCCGGCGCCGTCGAAATGCGCCCGAGGATGGCATTGCGGTGGGGAAACCGCCCGAAGCGCTCGATCAGGTCGAGATGCAGCTTCGCGAACTTGATCGACTCCGCGTCGTCCGGCAGCCGCGTCTCGAACAGTTCGACGCAGCGTTGCTGGTCAGCCAGCGCCTCTGAATGCATGAACGGCATGTAGAACCACCGCCGCGCCGCCGCCGGCACTTCCGTATCGAAGCGCTTGGCAATCGCATGGTCCGACACGGCCATTGCCTCGGCATCCGTCGCAAACGCCGCCGCCTTGCCGCGGAAAATGTTGCGTGGGAACTGGTCGAGCAGGATGACGAGCGCCAGCGCACCCTCCGCGCTGTCGTGCCAGTCATCAAGCCGCCCGTCAGCCGCGGATGCAACCGCGTCCGAGAATTCCGCCGCGATCTCCGCGTCGAATTCCGGGTCGGACTTGAACCACTTCTCCGGCCCCGCCTTGAACCAGAAGTTCAAGACGTCGCGCGGCGCGATATCCGGACTGCCACGGCTCATGAGACAAGCTCGACCGCGTCGCCCAGCGCGATCCGGCCGCCCTCCACAACCCGGCAGCACACCCCGCCGCGCCAGTCCGGGCGCAGCGCCTCCTTCAGCCCCTGCTCGAACTGGTTCATCAGGAAGCACGGCTGTGTCTGCATGGCGATATCGAATACGACCGGTCCGACGCGCAGGCGCCGGTGCTTGGTATGCGCAAGGTCGATCCCTTCCACCAGGATGTTCGCCCGCCGCGTGGTCCAGTCGAGATCCTTGCCGAGGTCCGCGCAGGCGGCCTCCCAGCCCTCACGGGTCAGGAGCGTCACCTGGCGGTCCTTCTTGCGGCCGCGCGCATCGCCCTCGACGCCGCCTTCGACCGAAATCTCGGCGGCGTCGAGAAGCTCCATCGGTCCGCGCTTCACCTCGCAGCGCGCGATGGCGATCACGGTGCCGGCGGTCATTGTCAGATCTCGATCACGTCGTCGCCGGGCGGCTCCGCGTAGAGCGCATCCACCAGGTTCGCGCGCCGCGACAGCGTGGCGCTCTGGTTGATGTAGCCCTTGTCGGTGATCTCGTGCCCGTCGATCGACGGCGGTTCGGTCATAAGGTGAATGCGCTTGATGCGCCGCGACGACCCGCCCGCATTCTTGTTGTGCTCGGCGATCTTGGCGCGCACGGCCTCCACCACCTTGGGATGGCGCACCATCGCTTCTGGCGTTTCGGCACCGTCGGCCAGGTCCTTGATCGCCGCCATGTTCGGCCACGCCAAGAGCGCGATGTAGGGCTTGTCGAGCCCGCAGACCACTGCGTCCTGGATCAGCGGCGAGCATGCCGCCACCACGTCCGCGCGCAGCGTGCCGACCGACACCCATGTGCCGGACTCGAGCTTGAAGTCCTCGGTGACGCGCCCGTCAAAGATGAGGCCTTGGGCCGGGTCGTCCGGGTTCACGAACTTCGCCGCATCGCCCAGCTTGTAGAAGCCTTCCTCGTCGAAAGCCTTCTTCGTCTTCTCAGGATCGTTGAGGTAGCCCGGCGTGACGGTCGCGCCCTTCACGCGCACTTCCATCTTGGTACCGTTGGGCACGAGCTTCAGCGTGAGCCCCGGCAGCGGCAGACCGATCAGGCCCACGCGCTCGGTGATCCAGTGCACCACCGTGATGCCCTGCGTCTCCGTCGCGCCATACATCGTGGTGAACGGCATACGCATGCCCGTTTCAGCGATGGCCAGCGCCTGCATGCGCTCGTAGAGATCGTTCGACAGCGTCGCGCCGCCGTAACCCATGTATTTCAGCTTGGCGAAGAACGACCTGCGCAGTTCCTTGTCGCGCTCCATGGCGTCCGCAAGCATGCCGAAGGCGATGGGCGCCGAGCCGAACACCTGCGGCGAGATTTCCCGCAGGTTGGCAATCGTCTGCTCGAACATGCCGGGGATCGGCTTGCCCGCGTCCAGGTAGAGCGTGCCCGCATTGTTGAGCACCGCGTTGAAGCTGATGTTGCCCGCGGAAATGTGGTTCCACGGCATCCATTCCAGCGTGACGGGAACCTCGTCCTCGTCGTCCTCCTCGTCGCGCAGCGCCTCCTGCCCGGCGACGACCGCGCACATCATGCCGTGCGTCTGGACCACGCCCTTGGGCATACCGGTGGAGCCCGACGTGAAGAGATACTTGCCCACCGTGTCGTGGGTGATCTTGTCCATGCTCGCGGCAACCGCCGGCGCATCCGCGTCCGTCGCACACAGTGACTCGTAGGTGTGCGCACCCTCCGGCACGTCGCCGCCGGACTTCGCTTCGCACACGATCAGCTCGATGTCGTCCATGTCGATATCGGCGATGGCGCCTTCATAGAGCTGCGCGCTGTCGACGAAGATCATCTTCGGCTTGGCCACCTCGACCACGTGCTTCAGCTTCTCGTGGCCCGGGCTCATCAGCGAATAGGGCACGCTGATCGGTGCGACGGGCACCCGCGCCTTCATGGCGCCGAGCATCATCACCGCGTGCTCGATGGAATTGCCCGACAGGATCATCAGGGGCGTCTTCTGCCCCAGCCCGCGCTTGAGCATCGCGGTCGCGATGGCATCCGCCTTCGCGTTGGCATCGCCATAGGTGATGAACCGCCATTCGCCATTGGCGTCGCGCTCACCGATGAACTTGCGGTCGGGATGTTCCTTCGCCGCCGCTTCCAGCATGTGCGGCACGCTCGGCGCCATCTCGCCCAGCGGATAGTCCGAGGCGATGGTGACGACGCCGCCGTCCTTGTGCTCCACCGTCACTTTCGGCGGCTTCTGCGGCAGCGGTTTGAAGGGCGGCAGGTCGGATTGAAGCTTCGCAGCCTCGCTCATTGGCGTTTCTCCCGGGTAGCGTTTCGCGGCAGGCGGCGCTCCCCCGTGATGGGAGACCGCCGCCCAACCGCTCAATATCGTTTCCCGGCTAGCCTACCTTGCGCTCGCGACCTTCCCAATAGGGCTCGCGAAGTTCGCGGCGAAGGATCTTGCCGGAGGGATTTCGCGGCAGCGCCTCAATGAAGTCGATGGACTTCGGCACCTTGTAGCTGGCGATCTGCGTCTTCGCCCATTTGATGATCTCGGCCGGGTCCGGCGATTTTCCCTGCTCCGGTACGACGATGGCCTTCACCGCCTCGCCCCACCGGTCATCGGGCACACCGACGACGGCCACGTCCGCGATCTCGGGATGCTTGAAGAGCGCGTTCTCGACTTCCGCCGGGTAGATGTTCTCGCCGCCGGAGACGATCATGTCCTTCACCCGGTCGTGGATGTAGACGTAACCCTCATCGTCCTTGTAGCCGGCGTCGCCCGTGTAGAACCAGCCGTCGACAACGGCCTTCTGCGTGGCTTCCTCGCGGTTCCAGTAGCCCTTCATCACGCAGGCCGACCGCATGATGATCTCGCCCACGTCACCGGTCGGAACTTCCTTGCCGTTCTCGTCGACGATCTTGAGATCGACGCCGGGGCTCGGCTTGCCGCAGGAGCGCAGCTTGCCGCGCGCGGGATCGTGGTCCTCGGGCTTCAGCACCGTGGCACCGCCCGCCGTCTCCGTCAGGCCGTAGACCTGGATGAAGTTGCAGCCGAACAGGTCCTGCGCCTTGAGCAGCAGGTCTTCCGCGATCGGCGAGGCACCGTAGAGGATGTAGCGCAGCGACGAGTAATCGACCTTGTCCACGTTCGGCATCATGGTGAGGAACAGGATCACCGCCGGCACCATGAAAGCGATGGACAGCCTGTGCTCCTCGATCGCTTCCAGGATGGCGGCCGGGTCCACGTCCTTCATGATGACGTTCGTGCAGCCATGCGCATGGCCCAGAACGCCAACGTTGACACCCGCCACGTGGAACAGCGGCATCACCACCAGGTTCTTGTCTTCCGGGTTCCAGTCGGCCCAGCCCGCGCGCTCCGCCTGGTCGAAGATCGACAGGTAGTTGGCGTTGGTGAGCTGCACGCCCTTGGGATAGCCCGTGGTGCCCGACGTGTAGAGCTGGATGATGTCGTCATCCGCGTGCATTGCGACGTTCGGGTCCTTGGCCTCGAAGCTGTCGCGCCACTCGACGTAATCCGGCCAGCTCTTGTGGCCGCCGTTGAGGGCGATGACCTTGCGGACGGTCGGGCACTTGTCGAGCACCTGCTCGATCACCGGGTAGAAGTCCTCGCTCACGAACACGATCTCGCTCTGCGAGTCGTTGAGGATGAACTCCACCTCCGGCCCAGCGAGACGCCAGTTGACGCCAACCACCACGGCGCCCGCCTTGAAGGCGCCGTTCAGCATCTCGAAGTAGTGGTCCGAGCCCTTGCCCATGAAGGCGATGCGGGCGTTCTTCTTGACGCCCTCAGCGATCAGGCCCTGCGCCACGCGGTTGGCGTGTTGGTCCAGTTCCGCGTAGGTCGTCTTCCGCCCTTCGAAGACCTGGGCGATGTGGTCGCCGCGCGTGCGCGCCTGGTGGCGCGTGATATCGGCGACAACCTTGATGTTGTCGAAGTCGATCATCTGTTTCTCCCCGTAAACCCCGATAATTGCAGGGGCTTTTTTTGTCTCTGTTGAGGGGGAGTGTAGCGCTGCCGCGCGTTCGCGCAATGCCGTTCGCGCGTTTGCAAGGTCAGGGCGAAACGTAACAGGGCGCCTTTCCGCCTCGCATTGCCGTGCGCGCCCGTAATATGCTCGCGGCCAACAACCGATGACAAAATCTCAGGGAGCGATCATGGCCCGCGTCGAATATGGCGACCCGTCGAAGCTGGAAGGCATTTCCGCAAAGGCGTTCGAGAACGCCCCGCCCATCAACATCTTCCGTATGCTGGCGCATTCAGGCCCCATGTTCGGCCGCTTCATGCAGTTCGGCCAGGGTATCCTCCAGGAATCGGCGATCGACCCGCAATTGCGCGAACTCGCCATCCTGCGCGTCGGCCACCTGTGCGGTGCGGCCTACGAGGTGCAGCAGCACGAGGCCATCTCGCGCCACATGAAGATGCGCGAAGACCTCATCGCCGCCGCCCGCACCGGCGAAACGAAGGATCTGACCGACATCGAGCGGCAGGTCATGGCCTTCACCGACGAGGTCGTGAAGGACGTGAAGGCGTCGGACGCCACGTTCAATCCCCTGATCGAAACGCTCGGCATCCAGCAGGTGCAGGAGCTGATCATGACCATCGGCTTCTACATGCTGGTCTCGCGCTTCCTCGAAACCTTCGAGGTGGACCTGGAAAAGGGCGAGGTGCCCGAACTCGCCAACGTCACCCGCACGAAGTAGCGCCATGCCCGATCCCACGGATGTCCCCCTCACCGCGGAATCCCGCGGCGAGGCGAAACCGGCGAACCGCCTTGGCGGCAAGCGCGTGCTGGTGGTCGGCGCCGGCCAGCGCGTCGTCGACGCGGCGACCGATCCCACCGGCAACGGCCGCGCCATGGCCCGCCTCTTCGCCCGCGAAGGCGCGACCGTCGCCGTGGTGGACGTGAACGCGGATAGCGCCCTCGAAACGCAGAAGCTCATCGAGCAGGAAGGCGGCACGGCCGTCACCATCGTCGCCGACGTGTCATCGCCAGCCGCAGTCGAACAGATGGTGAAGAGCGCGGCGGACCAGCTCGGCGGCCTCGATGCCGCCGTCTACAACGTGGGCACCGGCCCCGGCGGCATGGGCCTCGACAAGGCGCCCGACGATTGGGACGCGGTGATGGCCGTGAACCTGCGCGGCGCCATGCTGACGGCCCGCGCCGCCCTGCCCCGCCTCTCGGACGGCGGCGCCCTTGTGTTCATCTCCTCCGTCGCCGGCCTGAAGCCCGGCAGCCGCATGCCCGCATACGACGCCTCGAAGGCGGCGCTCGGCGGCCTGATGCGCCACACCGCGCGCGAAGGCGCGCGCCGCGGCATCCGCTGCAACATCGTGGCGCCGGGCCTGATCGACACGCCGCTCGGTCGCGTCGCGACGCAGGGACGGCCTTCGCGCGGCAAGACGCCCGTGCCGCTCGGCCGCCAGGGCACCGGCTGGGAAATCGCCCACGCCGCCCTGTTCCTGGTCTCCGGCGAAAGTGCCTACATCACCGGCCAGACGCTCGTCGTCGACGGCGGCCTGACAACTCTTAGCTGACGCAAAGGACGCCTGCGTATGGCGCGTATTCCCTATCCCGAGCCGGGCGAGCTGCGCCCGGAAAACGCTGCCCTGCTCGAAGACCTGCCGGACCTCAACGTGTTCCGCATGGTGGCGCGCGCCGGGTCGTCCTTCGGCCCGTTCATGGCGCTGGTCAGCGCTTATCTGAATGACGGCCAGCTCGACCCGCAGCTGCGCGAACTGGTGATCCTTCGCGTCGGCCACTTCTGCAAGTCGGCCTACGAAGTCTGGCACCACGAGCGTGTCAGCCGCGAGGTCGGCATGGACGAAACGCGCATCAAGGCGGCCGCCGGGCCCATCCCGTCGCCGCATTTTTCCGACGCCGAGAACGCCGCGCTGGCGCTCACCGATGACATTCTCGTGAACACGCGCGCCGGTGACGCAACGTTCAGCGAGGCGCTGTCGCATCTGGGCAAGAACCCGCTGAGCGAACTGGTTGTCATTATCGGCGTCTACATGATGGTGTGCCGCTTCCTCGAAACCTTCGACATCGATATCGAAACCGGCGAGGTGCCCGAAGGCCGGCTCGAGAAGATCCGCGCCGGGGTGACACGCCACGCCAAGGACTGACGGAGATCCCATGGCCGCGAAGCCCGTTCTCTACGAGCACCCCCTCTCGCCCTACGC
Source organism: Parvibaculaceae bacterium (assembly GCA_965229975.1). Taxonomy (GTDB): domain Bacteria; phylum Pseudomonadota; class Alphaproteobacteria; order CGMCC-115125; family CGMCC-115125; genus Pyruvatibacter. The sequence continues at coordinate 3,123,590 of OZ245936.1, read as the reverse complement.
CCAGAAGTGCAAGATCGCCCTGCGCGAGAAGGACGTGAGCTTCGACCTCAGGATGCCCGACGCCATCGGCACCGGGCAGGCGGGCGGCGAGTTCCGCGACGCAAGCCCGCGCATCGAAGTGCCCGCGCTGATCCACGGCGACACGACCATTTTCGACAGCACCATCATCCTCGAGTACATCGAGGAGACGTGGCCCGAGCCCGCGCTGATGCCCAAGGCGCCCGCTGAACGCGCCCGCGCGCGAATGATCGAGGACATGATGGACACCCATTACGAGGCCATCACCTGGGCCATGGGCGAAGTCCACTTCTTCAAGCGCGCAACCGGCAACGACGCCGAGCGCCTGACCGCCGCCGCCGGCGAACAGCTCGCGCAGGCCCACGCCTGGCTCGACCGCACGCTCGGCGCCGCCGACTGGTTCAACGGCAAGGACTTCGGCTGGGCCGATCTCAGCGTCGTGCCCTACGTCAACGGCGCCCTCACCTTCGGGCTGGGCCCGAGGGAAGGCTCCAACCTTTCGAAGTGGCTCGCCCGCGTGAACGAACGCCCCTCGGTCGCAACGACGCGTGAGGAGTCGGCGTCTTCCGTCGGTGATTTCGCACAGGTGGAAGAGGCGATCTCCAGCGGCCTCTTCAAGCGCCAGTACCGCGACCACCGCCTCGAATGGATGATGCGCTCGGGCGGCAAGGACATCGTCATGAAGGGCATCGAGACGGACACCATCCGTTTCGTCTGGCCCTTCGCGTAACAGGAGCACGGCACCATGACCGGCAAGATCATCCTGCACCATTACGACATCTCGCCCTTCTCGGAGAAAGTGCGCGTCGTCCTCGGCATCAAGGGGCTGGAGTGGCACGCGGTGGACCAGCCCGTGATCATGCCCAAGCCCGAACTCACCTGCCTCACCGGCGGCTACCGCAAAATCCCGGTGATGCAGATCGGCGCCGACATCTATTGCGACAGCCAGGTCATCATCTCGGAGCTTGAGCGCCGCTTCCCCGACAGCGCCATGCCGGACACGGCGGGCCTCGGCTACGCACTTGGCTTCTGGACCGACCGTGAAGTGTTCCAGGCCGCCGTCGCCGTCATCTTCGGCGGTATCGGCGACCACGTGGACGAAGCCTTCAAGAAGGACCGCGAGGCCCTGAGCGGCCGGCCCTTCGACACCGAGCAGATGAAGCAGGCCGTGCCGGTGATGACCGAGCAGCTGCGCGCCCACATGGGCTTCCTCGAAGGCCAGCTTGCCGACGGGCGCAAGTTCCTCGGTGGCGACAAGCCCGGCCTCGCGGATGCCAATGCCTATTACAACATTTGGTTCGTGCGCACGGTGAACCCGGCAGGCGCCACGGTGTTCGACGGCTTCGAAAAGCTCAACGCGTGGGAAGGCCGCGTGAAGGCCATCGGCCACGGCACACGCCACGCGATGAGCCGCGAGGACGCCATCGCTATCGCGAAGGATGCAGCGAGCATCCAAGAGGAACAGGCGGACGCCCACGAGCCCAATGGCCTCAAGCCCGGCAGGAAGGTGGCCGTGATGGCCGACGACTACGGCCGCGACCCCATCACCGGCACGCTGGTGGCGTCAGACGCCAACCGCATCGCCCTGCGCCGCGAAGACCCGCAGGTGGGCGAGGTGGTCGTCCACTTCCCCCGCGCCGGCTTCTGGGTGATGCACGCCTGACAATCCCTCTCCCTGAGGGAGAGGGGACCGGATGCGGCCGCAACACAGTTCCACATGTCATGCCGCCGGGTGACAAGAAGGCAGCCGCGGGGGCTACCCCAGCTTCGCGCCGTTCGGCACGGCAAGGTCGGGCCCGGCGAGCACCACGTCGCCGTTGTCGCGATAGAAGCCGCACACCAGCACTTCGGACCTGAACCCGGCGATGCGCTTGGGCGGGAAGTTGACGACGCACATCACCTGCCGCCCCACCAGCGCCTCGGCTTCATAGAGCGCGGTGATCTGGGCGCTCGACCGCCTGAGCCCGATCTCGGGCCCGAGGTCGACCGTCAGCTTGTACGCAGGACGGCGCGCCTCCGGGAACGGCTCGACCGCGATGATCGTGCCGGCCCGCAGGTCCACCTTCGCAAAGTCGTCCCAACTTATTTCTTCTGATGGTGCGTCGCTCATGCGCCCGCTTATACGGGCTTCAGCAGCACCTTGCACTGGTCGGTGGGCTTGCGCAGCGCCTCGAACGCATCCGGGAAGGCATCGAAGCCGACCTTGTGCGTGACCAGGTGATCCACCTTGAGCCGCTCCTGCGCCAGGAACGAGATCACCGTGTCCCAGTCGCGCGGCTCGTAGCCGACGACGAACTGGAGGCCGACTTCCTTCACGATCGCCATCATCGGCATGATCGTGTCGGGCTGGTTGCACACACCGACCACGACAACACGGCCGCGCGGTTTCACGAGATCGATGCAGGTCTGCAGCACGCCAGGCACGCCCACCGCCTCGAACACCACGTCCGGCATCTTGCCGCCGGTGAGCGCCATGAACTGCTCCAGCACATTCTCGCGCGCGTCCACCGTCGCCGTCGCGCCGACCGACTCCGCCAGCTCGCGCCGCTGCTTGGTCATCTCAGAGACGATCACGTGGTTGGCACCCATGCGTCGCGCGAAGGCCGTGGTGGCAAGGCCGATGGGCCCGGCGCCCAGGATCAGCACGTTGTCACCGGAACGAAGCTCCGCGCGGTTGACCCCGTGCAGGCCCACCGCCAGCGGCTCCACCATGGCGCCCATCTCGTCCGTCACCTCGTCCGGCAGGCGCTTGGTCTGCTTGAGGCCGACGCGGACATATTCCGCGTAGCCCCCCGGCACCGGCCCGAGGCCGATCGCCTGGATGTCAGGCCGCAGCATCCCGTCGAGGTCTTCAAGCTCCGGCGGCGGGTTGTCGGGCAGGATAAACGGCAGCGAGGTCACCCGCTCCCCCTCGGCAAAGCCGCCCTTGGCATTGGTGCCGACGGCAACCACTTCGCCGCAGAACTCGTGGCCCATCACCGTGCCGGCGGGCAGCTCGAACGGCCCGTGCTCGGTGCAGTGCAGGTCGGACCCGCAGATGCCGCAGGCCTTCACCTTCAGGACCAGCTCGTTGGGCCCGGGATCGGGCGAAGGAATGTCGCCGATTGTCAGCGGTTTGCCTGCCCCCTCGAAAATCGCCGCCTTCATGCCATTGCCTCCCGTTCGTGCGTTTTCTGTCAGCCCTTTGGCTTTGACTCCAGCTTGGCGCGAAAACTAGACTGGAGTCTAGCGAGCACGAAGGGGAGGCCCGCGAAATTCCCGTGTCCGAAACCATCCAGGCCAGCGCCGCGGTCGGCAAACGCGCCCAGCGCAAGGCCCGCACGCGCCGCGACATCTACGAGGCGGCCATGCGGCTGTTCTCCGCGCGCGGCTTCGATGACGTGACCATCGAGGAAATCTGCGAGGCCGCCGGCTGCGCCAAGGCCACGTTCTTCCTGCACTTTGCCAGCAAGGCGGCGCTGGTAGGCGAATTCAACACCCGCCTGGTCGAGCGCCTGTCGGAAGAACTGGAGAATGCGCCCGAGGGTGCGGAGGTCCGCCTTCGCCGTCTCGTCGCCGCCTTCATCAGCGAATACGAGAGCCATGCCGCCGTCATGCGGCAGATGGCCCGCGAGTTCCTGAACCAGCCTGCGCTCTATAGCGCGGCGGAACAGGCGAACCGCGACGTGGTCGATCTCGTGGAAACCATCATCGCCGAGGGCCAGGCCTCGGGTGAGTTCAGCACCGAGGCCACGCCCGCCCTCGCCGCCATGACGCTGGTGTCCGCGTGGGGCGCCTATACCGCCCGCTGGTCGGAAGACCACGCGGTCGCCGACCCGGCTGCGTTCCACGACGAACTGCTGACCCTCATTCTCGGCGGCCTCAGGCCCCGCTAGAAATCACCAAACTCGAAACCAATGGCGCAGCAAAAAAGCGCCGCACCCGGAGGAACCCAGATGGCCAAGAAGCGTAACGGTATCTTTCTCGCGCCGTTTCACCCGCTCGACGAGGATCCCACGCTGGCGATCCAGCGCGACATGGAACTGATCGAGCACCTCGACCGCATCGGCTACGACGAGGCGTGGATCGGCGAACACCACTCGGCGGGCTACGAGATCATCGCCTCGCCGGAAGTCTTCATCGCCGGCGTCGCCGAGCGCACCAACCGCATCAAGCTCGGCACCGGCGTCGTGTCGCTGCCCTACCACCACCCGCTGACGACCGCGAACCGCATCATCCAGCTCGACCACCAGACCAAGGGCCGCGTGATGTTCGGCGCGGGCCCGGGCCTGCTGCCGTCCGACGCCATGATGCTCGGCATCGAGGTCGCCAAGCAGCGCCCGCGCATGCAGGAAGCCCTCGACGTCATCATGCGCCTGTTCAACGGCGAGACGGTCACCGAGGAGACCGAGTGGTACAAGCTCGAGAACGCCCGCCTGCAGCTCAAGCCCTATAGCGAGCCGCACCCGGAAGTGGCGGTCGCCAGCTCCGTGACGCCGTCGGGCGGCAAGCTCGCCGGCAAGTACGGCCTCGGCATGCTGTGCGTCGCCGCCACCAATGCCAGCGGCTATGACGCGCTCGGCATCAACTGGCAGGTGGCGCAGGACGTGGCCAAGGAGCACGGCCGCACCATGGACCCGGACTGCCTGCGCCTCGTCGGCCCCATCCACATCGCCGAGACCAAGCAGGAAGCGCTGGAGAACGTGAAGTACGGCTTCCACAAGTGGTCGCTCTACTTCAACTCCATCAACCCGATGGCCGCCCCCAACGCCGACAAGGAGAAGGACCCGCTCGAGGCCATGATCGAGAGCGGCCAGGGCATCATCGGCACGCCGGACGACGCCATCGCGCAGATCAAGCGCCTGGAAGAGAAGATCCCCGGCTTCGGCTGCTTCCTCCAGCTCGCCCACAACTGGGCGGACTTCGACAACACCAAGAAGTCCTACGAGCTGTGGATGCGCCACGTGATGCCGGAAGTGAACAAGATGAACGAGGCGCGCAAGGAGTCCTTCGCCTGGGCGACCGACAACGCCGAGGAATTCATCGGCCAGGCCATGAACGCGGCCATGCAGACGATCCAGCAGCACTACGAGGACGAGGAAAAGAAGAAGAAGCCCGCCGCCGAGTAAGCGGCCTTCGCCTCAGCGAAAGACGGCCGGCCCCGCATCCGAGGCCGGCCGTTTTGTTTTCCGTCTTCCCTTCCTTGTCATTCCGCGGCTTGACCGCGGAATCCAGGGCAAGGGGCTCTGGACCCCGCGGTCAAGCCGCGGGGTGACAGGTCACTAGAGCTTGAGATTACCCGATTGGATCTCCGCGTAGCGCTGCGCATCCAGCGGCACGTAGGTCTTCTCGCGCGGGTCGTAGAAGAAGATCGGGTCCGAGATCGCGTCCGGGTCGAAGCCTTCCTTCACGAGATCGACCTTGCGGTGCTTGAAGGTGCCGGTGATCTCCACCTCTTCCTGCAGGCGCACGAAGATAGGGTGCGAATAGCCCGGCAGGTTGTCGTCCAGGTGCTTTCTGAACTTGCCCCAGTCGAGCTCGCCGTCCACCACCATCGAAACCATGCCCGCGCGCCCGTCCGTGCCCGGAATGCTGACGCCGTAGACGTTGGCTTCCTTGATGCCGGGAAACACGGAGATGGCTTCCGCCACTTCCGACGTCGCCACGTTCTCGCCCTTCCAGCGGAACGTGTCGCCGATGCGGTCCATGAAGTAGAAGTATCCGCGCTTATCCTGCTTCAGAAGGTCGCCCGAGCGGAACCACGCATCGCCCTTCTCGAAGACGTCGCGCAGGATCTTCTTCTCGGTCGCCTTGGGATCGGCATAGCCCTCGAAGCGGCCGGTCGGTGTCGACGGGTCGGTCGAGATCTTGCCGATCGCCTCGCCCACTTCGCCGGGCTTGCACACGATGCAGAAACCGTTGGCATCGCGCACCGGCTCTTCGTTCTCCACGTCGAACTTCACGATCTCGACGTTGAAGGTCTTCTTGGCATAGCCGGGAATGCGGCCCACCGCGCCGACCGACCCGTCATAGTTCATCAGCGCGATATTGCCCTCCGTCGCGCCATAGAACTCAACGATGTGCTTGATGCCGAAGCGCTTCTGGAACGGCTCCCAGATTTCCGGGCGCAGGCCGTTGCCCACCGCAAGGCGGACATTGTGCTTCTTCTCTGCGGGCTTGGGCTCCGTGTTCAGCAGGTAGCGGCACAGCTCGCCGATATACTGGAACAGCGTCGCGTCGTACTTCACGCAGTCGTCCCAGAACTGGTGGGCCGAGAACTTGCGCTTGATGATGACCGAACCGCCCACGGTGAGCGTCGCGCCGATGGCGCACACGCCGCCCGCCGAGTGGTAGAGCGGCAGCACCACGTACATGCGGTCCTTCTCGCTCGCCTTGGTGGCGGCGGAAAAGCCGCCCGCCATGGTCTGCAGGCGGAAATGGCTGATCTTCGCCGCCTTCGGCAGGCCGGTGGTGCCGGACGTGTAGATGTAGAGCGCGTTGTCACTCTGGGCGAGGTCCTTGCGGGTGTCGCCCGGCAGCGCTTCCGCCGAATAGAGCTGCAGCGCCTTGTTCAGGTCTTCCGCGCCCTGCACCTGGCCGCCTTCGACCCACGGCTTGATGTCGCGTTCGAAGTGCTCGGTCGCACCGAAGAAATTGTCGGCCAGCTCGGCGCCGAGGATGGCGTGGTTTGCGCCGGAGATGTTGAGGCAGTGGCCGAGGCCCATGCCTGTCAGGTTCGTGTTGATGAGCGCGGCCACCGCGCCGATCTTCACGATGCCGAGCCAGGCCACGAGATATTCCGGCCGGTTCTCCATCAGAAGTGCCACCGCGTCGCCCTTCTGCACGCCCGACGCGATTGCCCAGCGGGCATAGCGGTTGGCGCGCTCGTTGAGCTCGCGGTAGGTCATCTTGCTGCCGTCCTCGCCGTAGATGGCGATGTTGTCCGGCTTGTCGACGGCCAGTTTCTCGATGATGTCGGCCCAGGTCCGGTCCGGGTTCTTCTGGATATCCTTCAGGCGGCCCAGCGTGCGCACGGCGCTGCGCAGATAGGTGACTTCCTTGCCGATACGGTTCAGCACGTTTTGCTTCCTCCCCTAGGAACTGCATTGTCTATAGAAGGTCACGCAAAACGCGGTCAAGAAGGACGCCCGGTGACGGACGGAAAAGACACAAGAAAAGCAAGGGTTTATCCTACCGGCGACACGCCCGCCGTGGCCGTGGACGCCATCGGCCTCCTGTGCCCGCTTCCCGTCCTCAAGCTGCAAAAGGCGTTGCGTGCCCTTGCGCCCGGCGCCCGCGCCGAGCTGACGGCGACGGACCCTGCGTCACGCATCGACGTGCCGCACTTCTGCAACGAGGCGGGCCACGCCTTGCGCGAGATGCGCGAGGCGGAGGGCACATTCGTCTATGTCGTGGAGAAATCCGCCTAGGTGGCGGCGGCAGCCAAATCCGTTTCGGTGCGCTGCCATTCCTCGGCCAGCACGCCGAACATCATCACGTCATGCCACGCATCATCCAGCCGCTCGGCCCGCAGCAGCGTGCCCTCGTGGCGCATGCCGATGCGCTCCAGTACCCGGCGGGACGACTTGTTGGCGGCCATGCAGCGCGCCCAGACGCGGTTGACCGGCCACGCCTCGAAAGCCGCTGCGACCGCGGCCCGCGCCGCTTCCGACGCGAAGCCCGAGCCCCAGTAGTCCGAGTGCAGCACGTAGCCCAGCTCGACCGACCCGGTCCGCATGTTGTCGATATGCAGCGATACGCCGCCGATGGCCTTCCCGCCGGGAAGCGCCAGCGCCAGGTCGTGGCGCATGCGGGGCGAAATCCCCTGCTGCGCCATGAAATCCTCCAGCGTGGCGCGCGACTGCTCGACCGTGTTCGGCCCCCACAGGAGGTGCCGCGTCACCTCGGCCCGCGAGGCATAGGCATGCAACGCCCCGAGATCGCCGGGCAGAAACTCGCGGATCACCAGCCGCCGCGTGCGCAGCGGCAGCCCCAGCGGCCCGAAATCGCCTGTCTGTTCGCCCGGTCCCAAAACCCGCCTGATTCCCTGATCCCATGCAGTTGCGTGAGGCTACCCCCCGGCGGCCCGGCTTGCCAATCGCCGCGAGCGAAGGGCATAACCCCTTGTCCGTCAGGCAGATGACCGGTGAACGGCGCGGCCGGCGGACGGCTGGGGAGTGACGGAAAGTCCCATGACCGCAAGTTCCAACGAGGCCGCGAAGGCCGCAGCGCCCGCGCGCCGCGTGCGCCGCACCGGCGAGGAAGCCCGCCGGCTGATCCTCGATGCCGCCGAGAAGCGGCTGGCGACCATCGGTCCCGAGGGCATCCGCCTGCAGGACATCGCCGCCGACGTGGGGATTTCGCACCCTGCGATCCTTCACCACTTCCAGAACCGCGAAGGCCTCGTTGCCGCCCTCGTCGAGCGCACCATGACCCACCTGCGCAAGGCGCTGATGGACGTGATCGCCCGCGGCCAGAAGGGCACAATCGACACCGACGCCATGATGGACGCGGTGTTCGACACTCTGTCCGACCGCGGCCACGCCCGCCTCCTCGCCTGGCTCACGCTGACCAACCGCGTCGATTCCGACACCAGCACGGGCCGCGAGATGCTGAGCGAGCTGACCGACCTCGTCCACGCCATGCACGCTCAGCAGGCGGTGGCGCACGGCCGCCCGGAACCGGACAAGGACGAGACCCGCTTCTTCATCCTGCTTGCCGCCATGACCGCCTTCGGCGAGGCCATTGTCGGCAAGGGCCTTTACAGGGCGGCCGGTCTCGGACACGACCCGTCAGCGGCCCGCCACTTCCGCGAACGCTTCAAGCGGCTGGTGGAAATCAACAAGCCCTGAGGCGTCACGCGCCGCGCGCCGCATCCACCGAGATCGTGTCCTCGTCGCGGAACGCCAGAAGAACCAGCGTCGCGAAGAACACCGTGAGCGACGGGAAGAAAAGTATCTGCACGTTGTCCTGCCCGAACATCAGCCCCAGCGGATCGATGATCGACCGCCAGACGAACAGCGCGCCCAGCCCCAGCCAGACGGCCTGCGCAGTGTAGGCGATGCGCCGGAAGATCCCGGCGATCACGGCCACGCCGAGCAGCAACTGCAACGCGCCAAGCCCGATCTGGACGGCTTCGCTGCTGAGCAGGCCGAAATAATACTTGTCGGAAACGCCGATGGCGGCGTCGGTCGCCGCCAGCTTCACCATCGCCCAGATGATCAGCAGCAGCCCCGTCGAAATCCGCAGCAGCAGCAGACTGATTGCCTTCATGAACCCACCCTCCCGGTTCTGGACGGGCCTTCCCGGCCCTGTTAACCGGAGCCAACGTGTGCACGCGCCGTTTCGCCCGCAAATCACGCTTTCGTGGTTCCAATACCGGGCGCGGTCCCTATGATGCGCCCGCCTGTCCACCCGCCCCGCGTAACCGGGGCAAGTAAAGCGATTCCATGGCGATAGACCGCAACACGCAGCTGTCCAGCTTCTGGACCCGCGTCCGCACATTCATCGACATGTTCTTCGTCGATCACGGGGTCTTCCGCCTGTTCATCAACACGGCCACGCCCGTGACGGGGCGCGTCTGGCGCTCGGGCCAGCCCTGGCCGAAGCACGTGCGGCTGGCGAAGGAGCGCGGCGTCAAGACGATCATCAACCTGCGTGGCGAGCGCGACTGCGGCGCTTTCGTGCTGGAGCGCGACGCCTGCGAGAAATACGGCATCCGCCTCATCAACATGCCTCTCGAAAGCCGTTCGGCGCCGCAGGTGGACCGCCTGAACCGCGCCAATGACGTCTTCAACGAGATCGAGTACCCGGCGCTGCTCCACTGCAAGTCCGGCTCGGACCGTGTCGGCATCGGCAGCGCGCTCTACCTGATGCTGAAGGAAAAACGCCCGGTTTCGGAAGCCAAGACCCAGCTCTCGCTGCGCTACGGCCACGTGCGCCACGCCAAGACCGGCGTGCTCGATGCCTTCCTCGAGGAATACGAAGCGCGCAACGCCCGCGAGCCCATCGACTTCATGACGTGGGTGAACACGGAATATGACCGCGAAGCGCTGAACGACCGCTTCAGGCACAAGCGTGCCGGCGACGTGGTCGTGGATTTCATCCTGCAGCGCGAGTAGCGCTATTGCGCGGCTGCCTCGACCGGCTTGCCGCTGTCATCCGCAAAATACTGCATCCGGCACAGGCGGGCATAAAGCCCGTCCGCCGCGACAAGCTCGTCGTGGCTGCCCTGCTCCACCGCGCGGCCACGATCCATCACGCAGATCATGTCGGCATCACGCACGGTCGCCAGCCGATGCGCGATGACGATGGTGGTGCGGCCCTTGCGCAGCTTTTCCAATGCGTCCTGCACCTTGCGCTCGCTCTCCGCGTCGAGGGCCGAGGTTGCCTCGTCCAGCAGTAGGATCGGCGCATCGCGCAGGACCGCACGGGCGAGCGCGATGCGCTGGCGCTGGCCGCCGGACAGTTTCACGCCCTTGTCGCCAACGACGGTGTCGTAGCCGTCCGCCATGTTGGCGATGAACTCGTCCGCCGCCGCCACGCGCGCCGCCTCTCGGATTTCAGCATCCGTCGCATCGAGCCGCCCGAAGGCGATGTTGGCGCGCACCGTGTCGTTGAACAGCGTCACGTCCTGGCTGACGAGGGCGATCTTCGCGCGCAGGCTTTCCAGCGTCACGTCCTTCACGTCCTGCCCGTCAATGACGACGCGGCCGGACCCGGCATCGTAGAGCCGCGGGATAAGATTGATCACCGTGGTCTTGCCGGCGCCTGACGGACCCACCAGCGCCACGGTCGCGCCCGGCGCCACGTCCAGCGTGAAATCGCGTAGCGCCGGTGCGTCCGTCTCGTAGGCGAAGCCGACCTTGTCGAAGGTCACGCGCCCGTCGGTCAGCGTCAGCGGCTTCGCATCCGGCTTGTTCAGGATCGTCGGTTCCTCGTCGATCAGCATGAACACGCGCTGGACGGCGGCGAGGCCTTCCTGCAGCACGACGCTGAGCGTGCCGAGTGCCCGCGCCGAGGGGGCGGCGATCAGCAGCGCCGAGATGAAACCCATCAGCTCGCCGACCGTGCCCGTGCCGGTCTGCTGACGCCAGAAGCCGAAGGCCAGCACGCCGACGATGGCGATGCCGCCCACCACTTCCATGGTCGGATCGACCGCCGCACGGCCGCGCACGATGCGCATGGTCCAGCGGTAGACGCCTTCGAACACGTTGCCCGCCCGGTCACGCTCGTAATCCTCGAGCCCGTAGGTCTTGACCATGCGCGCACCCGACAGGCTTTCGTTGAGCAGCGCCGTCATGTCGCCGAGATAGGCCTGTGCGTCGGCGGAGACACGGCGCATGCGCTTGCCGAGCCGCGCAACGGGCACGATGGCGAGCGGATAGACCACCAGCACCAGCAGCGTCAGGATCCAGTCGAGATAGATCATCGCGCCGAGCAGGGCGATCACCGTCAGCAGGTCACGGCCTGCATTGGTGAGAACGCGGGTCAGCGCATCGCGGACGAAGTTCACGTCATTGGTAAAGCGCGACAGGAAGCGGCCCGTCGCTTCGCGGTGCATGCGCGCGAGATCGGCCCGCAGCAGGTGGCCGAACATCGCGTTCTGCATCCCCTGCAGGACGCGCAGAACCACGGAGCTGGTAACGACGGTTTGTATGTAGAGGGTGATCGCTTTCGCGGTCACCGCCCCGAGCACGACCCCAAGCAGGACCGGCATCGGCACGATGGGCTCGGACTGGCCCGACAGCAGGTCGATCGCATGCTGAATGAGGATCGGGTACGTGCTCGTCAGGCCCGCGACCATGGCCATGAGCGACAGTGCCAGGACCACCCGCTTCCACTGCGGCCGAAGCCAGGTCTTCCAGACCCGGACCGCCAGCCGCTTCGTCGTGGCATCCAGCGGCAACCCGCCGGATGTGGGCGGCGGGGCGTCGTCCTGATTTTGGGTCTCGCTGGCCAAATCAGGCCTCCTCGCGCGGGGTGTCCCGCGAAGTCTACCGCACATCGCAATGGCGGGGGTTAAGGCCCGCCCGCTGGTGCCCCTGGCCGGACTCGAACCAGCACGGAGTTTCCCCCAGCAGATTTTGAGTCTGCCGCGTCTACCAATTCCGCCACAGGGGCTGACACCACCGGCTGCGGGGCCCGAAGGCCCGCCGGACAAGCGGGAGCGGCATCATAGGCACGCCGCCCTGCCGGTCAATCGACGCGCGCCATACCGCCCGCCCCCTGCGTCAAACGGCGGCATTCGACGGGTTTCCGGCCGCCTGCTAGGCTTTCTTCCATGTCCGAAACACCCGACGCTGACAGCCACGCCGCCGGCCCGCGCCGCACGTCGCAGCTGCTGGACGATGCGCTTGCCCTCTTCGACACGGAGGACGTGCCGCTGGGGGCCCTGGTGGACGTGCTCGCGGAGCGCGCCTTCGGCCTTGTCCTGCTGGTGCTGTCGCTGCCTTGCGCCATCCCCTTTCTCTACGGCGTGCCGCAGGTGGTGGCGCTGCCCATGGTTTTCGTCGCCGTCCAGCTGGCAGCCGGCCGCAGCACGCTGTGGCTGCCCGAGTCCCTTCGCAGGCGGACGCTCAAGAAATCATCCCTCGTGGACATGGTGAACCGCGCGCGGCCCTGGCTCGAACGCTTCGAGCGCATCAGCAAGCCGCGTCTCGACGGGCTGACCCATGACCCGGCGGAACAGATCGTCGGCCTGCTGCTGGTCCTGTTCTCGCTGACCATCCTCGTGCCGCTGCCCGCCACCAACACGGTGCCCGGCATCGCCGTCGGCATCGTGTCGCTCGGCTTCATCGAGCGCGACGGGGCGCTGGTCATCGGCGGATCGATCCTCGGGATCGTCTGGACCTTTGTGCTGTTGAGCATTGCGGGCGGCCTCGTCGCCCTCATATCTGCGTTCGTCAACGCCTTCGGGAGCTGAGCCGGCCCATGGACACGGTCCTCGACGCGATCCCGCCGCGCCGTGCGCCCCTCGTGGCGCTGGCGCTGGCGGCAGCGACGATCCTAGGCGCGCTGTTCTTCGAGCATGTGCTGGGCATACTGCCGTGCGAACTGTGCCTCGATCAGCGCTGGCCCTATTACATCGCCATCCCCGTGCTGCTCGTCGCCCTCTTCATCTCCCGCGAGGCCAATCTCGGCCACTGGGGCGAGTGGCTGATGACGGCGGCGGGACTGATCTTCGTCGTCAGCGCAGGTCTCGCCTTCCGGCACATGGGCGTCGAGTGGGGCTGGTGGGCCGGACCTTCCGGCTGCTCCGGGGGCGGGGGCGGCGTGGCCGGATCCGTCGCAGATCTCGGCGCGCAGCTGTCGGGCGCGAAAGTCATCCGCTGCGACGAGGTGGCCTGGTCGTTCCTTGGCCTTTCGCTGGCGGGATATAACTTCCTGATCTCCCTGGCCCTTGCAGGCATCTGCCTGATACCCGCCTGGGCCGCGTGGAAGGAAAGGCACGAGACATGAGCACCGCACCGCGCAAGATGACCACGTCGGACCTCGCGGGCAGCGAGGTTGTCCGCCGCCGCATCCACGAGATGATCCGCGTCGACCACGCGGGCGAGGCGGGCGCCGTGCGCATCTACGAAGGCCAGCTCGCCGTTTTCCGCGCCGCCAAGCCGCGCGCGAAGATCGTGCGCGAACTGGAGGAGATGGCGCAGGACGAGGAAGTCCACCTTGATACGTTCAACAAGGTGGTGAACGACCGCGCCGTGCGCCCCACCGCCATGAACGCCTTCTGGGGCGCCGCCGGTTACGCGCTCGGCGCCGCCACCGCGCTCATGGGTGAGAAGGCGGCGCACGCCTGCACCGCCGCCGTGGAAGACGTGATCGACGAGCATTACCGTTCGCAGGTGCGCGAACTGGGCGACGCGCCCGAGGAGCGCGAGCTGCGCGACATGGTGGAGCGCTTCCGCGAGGAGGAAGTGGCGCACAAGGAAAAGGCCATCGCCGAGGGCGCGGAAGAGGCGCCCGGCTACCCGGTCCTCTCCGGCGCCATCAAGGCCATGTGCCGCCTCGCCATCCGTGTGTCGGAGAAGGTCTAGCCCCGATCTTGTCACCCCGCGGCTTGACCGCGGGGTCCAGAGCATCTGGCGTCAGCGCAAGCGGCTCTGGATTCCGCGGTCAAGCCGCGGAATGACAGATAATGGAGGTGGATGCCGCGATCTTACGGCTCCAGCTCGCTGTCCCAGTAGAGATAGTCCTGCCAGCTTTCGTGCAGGTAGTTCGGCGGGAACGCCCGGCCGTTCGAGTGCAGCTCATGCACCGTCGGGCGCACCGGCTCGTCATAGGGAATCATGCCGATCTCGGCCGGCAGGCGGTTGCCCTTGGCGAGGTTGCACGGGCTGCACGCCGCCACGACGTTCTCCCACGTGGTCAGCCCGCCGCGCGAGCGCGGGATCACGTGGTCGAAGGTGAGGTCGTACTTGTCGCCGCAATACTGGCAGGTGAAGCGGTCGCGCAGGAACACGTTGAAGCGCGTGAACGCAGGGTAACGCGCGGGTTTCACGTAGGTCTTGAGCGAAACGACGCTCGGCAGCTGCATCTCGAAGGTGGGGCTGCGCACCGCGCGGTCGTAGTGGGAGAGGATGTTCACCCGGTCGAGGAACACCGCCTTGATGGTGTCCTGCCAGCACCAGAGCGACAGCGGGTAATAGCTCAACGGCCTGTAATCGGCATTGAGAACCAGGGCAGGACAACTCTCCGGCGATACCTGCGCGGCTTGCACTTTACGTCCTCCCCACCACTCCTATCCCCCGGGGCGCCGAGACCTTACAACATATTGTATGACGCCCTTATGACTCTACACAGCCTTGCGGCGGTTAAAAGAGGCATGCGGATGATTTGTGGCGCAGCCTACTGCGCGGCAAGCCCGCCCGTCCCCGCGAAGGCGTCGGCAAGGAACACACCGCCCAGCTGAAGCCCTTCCGGATCGATGCCGTGGCCGACCCCGCGCGCCACGTGCCAGCGCACGGCGAAACCCGCTTCCCCCAGCCCGTTGGCGGCCTGGTACATGGCGGCGACCGGCAGCATGTCGTCCTGGTCACCGTGAATGAGCATGATCGGCGGCTTCGACACCGCCTCCCCCAGCCGCTCCGGCATGGCGAGCGCGCCGGAATAGCCGAGGATCGCCGCCGGGGCCGGCTGGCGGCGCAGGCCGACGTGCAGTGACATCATGGTGCCCTGGCTGAAGCCCACAAGCGCCAGCCGCGAGGCATCGAGCCCGTGGCGCATCAGCTCCGCGTCGATGAATTCTTCCAGCAGCGGGGCCGCCGTGGAGACACCCGTCGCTATTTCCGTCGGGTCCATCCGGGTGATGGGAAACCACTGGAAGCCTGCGGGGTTGCCGTCGCAGCGCTGCGGCCCGTTGGGCGCGGCGAAGGCCGCCGTCGGCATCAGCTGCGACCAGTGCTGGCCGAGCGCGATCAGGTCGTTGCCGTCGGCGCCGTAGCCGTGCACCAGCACGACCAGCCGGTCCGGCTTGCCGCCCCCGGCGGGACCGAGACGCGGGCCATCGAGCTTGGCAACAACCATGAAGTGCACTCCGTAACCGTGAATTCTCAGACAGGCGGGACCGAATAGTAGGTCCACAGGATTCGCGCGGCCACCCCCCGGTAGGGCTGCCAGCGCCGCGCGATCCTGGTCAGCGCCGCCGCATCGGGCCGCTTGCGCTTGCGCATCAGGCGCTGCGCTGCCGCCTGCAACGCCAGGTCCCCGGCGGGAAACACGTCCGGCCGCCCGAGCCCCGACAGGAGATATATGTCCGCGGTCCACGGACCGATCCCCACGACCGCCACCATGTGCGCATGCGCTTGCGCGTCATCCATGTCGGCGATCCCGTCGAGATCGAGCGAGCCGTCCAGCACCGCGTTGGCGGTGGAGCGCAGGTACCGCTGCTTGGGCCGCGACAGGCCCATGGCCCGCAGCGTCTCGTCGTCCGCGCCCACCACGGCTTCCGGCGTCACCGTGCCGAAACCCGTCTCGACGCGGCCCCAGATCGCGTTGGCACTGGCGACTGACAGCTGCTGACCCACGAGAATGCGGGCCAGCGTGTCGAACCCCGGCGGACGGCGGCGCAGGGGCGGAGGCCCGCCGCAAACCGCCACCGCGTTGGCCATGTGCTCGCACTGGTCCGCGAGCGCCTTTACGGCGCGCTTGATATCGCGCTCTGTCTCGATGGCTCTCATGGATGGTATTAGTCACCGATGACCGCGCGCCTTGCCACCCGTTTCGCGCCGAGCCCCAACGGCCACCTCCACGCGGGCCACGCCTTCTCGGCCCTTACCGCCTGGGACTGGGCGCAAGAGAATGATGCCGCGTTCATCCTGCGCATCGAGGATATCGACGTGACGCGGGCGCGCCCCGAGTTCGAAGCCTCGATCTTCGGGGACCTTGCCTGGCTCGGCCTTGAATGGCCCGAGCCGGTGCGCCGCCAGTCGGAACACTTCGCGGACTACGCGAAGGGCCTCGAAACGCTGGACGGCCTGGGCCTTACCTACCCCTGCTTCTGCACCCGCAAGGACATCGCCGCCGAGATCGCGGCAAGTCCCGCCGCGCCGCATGGCCCCGAAGGCGCGCTTTACCCCGGCACCTGCCGGCACCTGTCGGGCAGCGAACGCGCGGCGCGCATCGCCGCCGGGGACAGCTACGCCATCCGCATCGACACGGCGCGCGCCGTCGAAATGGCCGAACGCCTGCACGGCAACCGGCTGACCTTTGAGGAGGAAGGGAAAGGACCGGAAGGCGAGACCGGCCGCCTGCCCGCCCAGCCCGGCCTGCTCGGCGACGTGGTGCTGGCCCGCAAGGACATTCCCACCTCGTACCACCTGAGCGTCGTCATGGACGACGCGCTCCAGAACATTACCCACGTGATCCGCGGGCAAGACCTGTTCCACGCAACGCACATCCACCGGCTGCTGCAGGTGCTGCTCGGCCTGCCGGAACCGGTCTACCGGCACCATGGCCTGATACGCGACGAGCAGGGGGAACGCCTCGCCAAGCGCCGTAACTCGGAAAGCCTGCGCGACCTGCGCGCCAGCGGCGTGGACGTGGCCGCCCTGCGCCACATGATTGGCCTGCCACAGAGCGAACAGCCTTAAGCGAATGACCGAGCCCGAAGTCCTGAAGCGTCCCCTCGTCGTGCTGTCCGGCTGTTCCGGCGGCGGCAAGACGGCGATCCTCGTCGAGCTTCAGCGGCGCGGCCACCCGACCCTGCCCGAGCCCGGCCGCCAGATCGTGCGCGACCAGATGCGCATCGGCGGCCCCGCCCTGCCCGCCTGCAGCCCGGACCTGTTCGCAGAGATCAACCTGTCCGCCGCCATGGGCCGCTTCGAGCACGTGCTGGAGGAGTCGCCGCTCACCTTCACCGACCGCTCGATCATCGACCCGCTGGCCTTCAGGGCGCGAAACGGCGGCCTGCCGCCCCACTTCGACAGGGCCGCCCGCGTCTTCCGCTATCACCCTCAGGTCTTCCTGACGCCGCCATGGCGCGAGATCTACGCCAACGACCCCGAGCGCACCCACACTTTCGAGGACGCCTGCATCGAGTACGAGTCGCTGGCGGAAACGTTTCCGGTCTACGGCTACGAGGTGATCGACATACCGAAGCTGAGCGTGGCCGGACGCGTGGACTTCATCCTCGAAACGCTCGGCGTCCGCTAATAGGCCAGCGCCCAGGTGAGAACGGCAGAGAGCGTGACCAGCGACAGCGCGGTTGCGAGCACGACCGCGCTCGACGCCGCGCCGGGCGCTGCCTGGTAGCGGTTGGCAAGGATGAATGTGTAAACGCCGGACGGCACCGCCGCCATCACCGTTGCCACCTTGAGCCACAGGATCGGCAGCGCGAACACGTAGGCCCCCAGCGCGAAGACGACGAAGGGATGCAGCACCAGCTTTACCAGGCTGATCTGCGTCGCTGCCCCGATCGACCGGCGGATCGCGTATTGCGACAGCGTGGCGCCGAGCCCGAACAGCGCGCACGGAATGCCCGCGCTGCCGAGCGTTTCCAGCGCGCTGTCCACGGGCGCGGGCAGCACGAGGCCCGTCTGCCCGAAGATCACGCCGGACCCAAGCGCGATGATCACCGGGTTCTTCGCCATGCCCTTCAGGCTGTCGAGGATGATGGTGCGCACGTCAGGCCGGCCCGCGCCGTCATGCCTTTCGGCCGCCGTCGTCGTTTCCAGCAGGAACGTCGCGATGGTGAAGACCGTGAGCCCGTGAAAGGCGAGGATCAGGAACAGCGGCACCGAGGCTTCGTCGCCGAACGCCGTGAGGATGATCGGGATACCGAGCATCACCGTGTTCGAGAACCCGCCCCCGAAGCCGATGATCACCGCGTCCTTCGCCGACCGGCGCAGCAGGAAGACCGCCGCCAGCGAGCCGAGGGCCCAGACGATCAGGATGCCGCCGTAATAGGAGCCCCACAGCCCCCACGGCAGCACGTCGGGGATTTCCGTCCGCGCCAGCGCGCGGAACAGCAGCGCCGGGATCGCGAAGGTAAACACGAACGTGTCGAGCCCGCGCGTCGCCTCCGCGCTAAACCAGCCCACCTTCGCCGCCACGTAGCCGAACACGACCACGCCGAAGACCGGCAGCACGAGAGTGTAGGCGACGTCCATGGGCAATCCGCGGGCGGGAGGAAGGGAAAGGCAGGTGGCCTATGCCGGGCGAAGGGCCCCGCGGTCAACCTTGCGAGCCCACACCCACGCCTTCGTGTCATCCCGGCCAAGCGAAGCGCGAGCCGGGATGACACTGTGGGGAATTGAGAGGGGCAGCACCTACCCCGCCGCGAAGGCACCGAAGCCGCGCACCGGCGCGCGGCGCTTCACCGGCAGGTTGGTTTCCTCGATGAGAACCGCGTCCACCGTCATCAGCGCGCGCAGGGTGTTGGCGATCGAGTCCGCACTCTCGCTGTCGGGCAACTCGATCTCAGCCCACACCGTCAGCCAGCCGGCTTCCTGTCCCGCGCGGACGGAGAACCGGTGCGGCACCAGCCCGCGCTTGGCGAACGGCGAGATGACGCGCGGCACCGTCTCCGGCTCGGCGGCAGCACGGATCGTAAAGGCGAAGCGCCGCCGATCACGCGAAGGGTGAGATGAAGGGTGGCTAGACGGCGAACTGTGTGAAGGGGAAGACATGACCAGACTCAGCGTGTGCAAAAGGACGAACGGCATCGGCAGCCCGGGCGGTAATCACGCCCGGGGTGGCAAGTCGTACGTCGAGGCACATGCGTGCGCTGGTTGGGTTCGCGGTCATAACGGGCAGCAAGCTATCCGGCGCCTCGCACCCGAACAACCGTCCGTTTGCGCATGGCACCTGCCCGCTTCCGCAAGGTCGGAAGGCTGGCCTACCAGTCGTAGAGACCGAGGAACCGGTCGAAACCGGCGGCTGCCGCCCAGTTGTCCCACGTATTGCGGAGGCGCTCGGTCGCCTTGGGGCTGTTCAGCCCCTGGCCGAGGCCGAGGATCTGCAACTCCTCGCAGCCCTGGAAACGGCGGTGGGAAGGCGGCGGCAGCGTGTTGCCGGCATAGGCGAGGCGCGCATATTCGCTGTCCTCGATTCCGTCGGTCAGCAGGATGTAGGTGACCGCGTAGTCGTCGCAGTCCACCACCTGCGACATGGTCTGCAGGAACGGCAGGATGTTGGTCTTATCCTGCGCCACCAGCTTGCCGTCGCGCACAAGCTTGGGCACGCCGGCGATCAGCGTCTTCACGCCGCGTGCAAAGTCTTCCGGCTTGGTGCGCGCCGAGATCAGTTCGTCGATACGCAGCGTGTTGGACGTGGCGTCGTAGGACCCGAAGCTGCGGATCATCACCCGCGCGCGCAGCGGCAGGTCTTCCACCATCGGCGCCACCCGGTCGGCGACGCGCTGCGCGTAGGCATCGCTTGTCACCATCGGGTTCGACTTGGACAGATCGAGTCCGATCACCAGCAGCGGGTGCTTGCCCATCTCGCCAGCGGCGGCCGGCGCGTCCACTGCATTTGCATGGCGCGCTGTCAGCCCCAGCGCCACGGCGCCGGTCAGGAGGGCAGTCAGGAGCATGGAGCGGGTGCGGCGCATGGCGCGGTCCCCCTTGGCAGGTGACACGGGTGAACGGATATCCGGCGCGGGACCGGCGGCTATTCGGCCGCCTTGCGGTCCTGCGACTGGAAGCTGTTGGGCCCGCTCACGCGGGGGCGGCTGTCGAGGCGCGGGCCGCTGATCTGCGCGTCGCGCGCCAGCGCCGTCTGGCTGCGGCTCGCCCACCAGCTGTCGAACAGGTCCTCGTAGGCTTCGACCGACATGCTCTGCGCGCTCGAGTCGAGCCGGTCGCGCAGGCTGGCGTCGTCCGACAATGCGGGCACGTTTTTCTTGCCGCGGCCGAAGAACCCGCGCGAGCCCTGCGCCTGCGGCCGCTTGAGGCCCTGGCGCGCTTCGTCGATGCCGTCGAGATGCGCCTGCACCTCGCGCATCAGGCCCGCCCACAGGATGGCGCGGCGCGCTTCCGGGCGCTCCAGTTGCTCCAGCTCGCGGTTGAGCTGCACGTATTCATGCTCGCGGCGCTCAAGCTCGATGGCTTCCGCGCACCGTGCGCGGGATTCGCCCACGGCCACGAGGTGCCGCAGCCCGCTGATCGCGCTGTGCAGCGCAATCGCGGCAACGCCGGTCACAACCAGGAAGATCACGCCCAGCGAGGCAAGCCACGTGGCCGTGTGCACGTCGCGCGAGACCACTTCGTCGGCCAGCGTCGGGCCCGCGGGCTGCGCGGTAGCTGCCGCACCCGAGGCCTCGCCGCCCAGGCCGAGCCCGGCCAGCGCCTGGTCGAGCGACGTGGTGCCGCCGAACACGTCCGCCGTGCCCTGCGGCAGCGACATGGTGGCCAGCAGGAAGCCGAGCCCCGCCAGCATCAGCACCGCGAAAATGAAGACGATCCGCGTGAACACCTTCTGCCCGGTCGGCCCGAGCGAGGCGAAGACGAGATGCGCCGCGATGGCCGCGAACAGCACCTGCAATGACTTGAACGCGACCGAGTCCGCCAGCGACCCCGGCAGTTCCAGGAACTCGTTGGCGAGCGCCCGCGTCCAGAATTCGGAGACGATGGTGTAGTCCACGAACAGCGCCCCGGCGAACACCAGCGTGCCGACGATCATGGCGATCACGTGCAGCGGCGCCTGCCGCGCATTCTGCATGCTGGCCTGGAGGTAATGGTCGATCCGCGTGCGCACCGGCGCCGGGATCAGGCCGGAATTCTCGTGCTCCGGCTGATCGGAAAACCCGTCGTCCCTGCCCTTGCCGCGAAAGCCGAACATGCCGCCGGACTTGCCCTCGCGGTACTCATCGGCGCCGGCAAACGGCGGCTGGCTCAGGCGCCGCGCCGCGCTTTCGATCTGCGGCTTCAGCGCCTCGCGGCGCGCGCTGCCGTTGATGTAGCGCTGCGACAGGTCCTGATCGAGTTCGGAGAGCCGCGACACCAGGTGCAGCTTGGAGAGCGGTTCGCCGTTGCGCCCGCAGTTGCGTGCCTGGCTGCTGCCGTCGCACGGCGCAAGCGAAGCAGGATCGAAGCTGTTGCCGTCGAAACCGGACTTCATGGTCGAGAACCTCCGAGTGAGGTGTGGCCGCGCCGGTTTCCCGTCGCTGGCCTGTTAAATCCGACCCTGACGCCCGCCCGATGAACCGAAGCTGAATATTCGGTTATCGCGCGAACCGGGTGTTAACCATGCCGCCGGGGTACGCCTTGGAACCCGGATCCCCAACGGCGGCGGCGGAAAAGCGGATTTCCCAACAGATCCGGGCCTTTCCCCGCTGCCATATTGCACTGCATACAACACACGAATTAAGGCAGTCTCGTGGCTTATTAACGAAATCCCCCTGCCCGGGTTGCGGATTTCCCCTGCACCAGCGCCGCACCGCGACAAAACATCCGGGATCACGCCACAACACGCAATATATCCCGCACTCGCGAAGGCGCGGGCGCCGCGCTAGGTTCGCGCCCGACCCGAAACCCGAAAAGACGCCGCATGACCCTCGCCGAGACCGCCACGACCTCCTCGGGCCTCCCCGCCCGCGCCGCCACGGCAGCCGACGCCGCCGGCCGCTACCTCGATGCCGCCACCCGCGCCGTCCGCGCCCGCGTCGCCCCCTCAGGCAAGCCCGACCCGGCCCTCATCGAGCGCGAACAGCTCGCCGTCCACGGCCTTGCCTGGACCGCCACCTATGTCGAGACCATCCGTCAGCTTGCGGACTATCTCGCGCGCATGGAGTCCGAAGGCCGCCTCGGCGGTATGGAGCGCGCCCTCGCCGGTCTCGCCATCGGCGAATACCTGGCCGAGATCGCCGGCGGCCTGCCGATGAGCCAGGGCGAGATCGTGCGGCCCGCCGACCTCGGCGTTCCCGACGCCGCCGTGGCGGAACTTCGCGCCGACGCCCTGCCCCTCTTCGAGGCCGACAGCAACGCCGAGGCCCGCGCCGCCCTTGCCGCCCTCATCGAGGCGGACGCGGGCGGCCTCTACGGCGATCCCGGTCTCGATGAAACGCTAAACCTCGTGCGCGACCAGTTCCGCCGCTTCTCCGATGAGCGCGTCGCCCCCCACGCCCATGGCTGGCACCTGCGCGATGAGCTGATCCCCCTCGACGTGGTCGAGGCGATGGGCGAGCTCGGCGTCTTCGGCCTCACCGTGCCGGAAAACGCGGGCGGTCTCGGCATGGGCAAGATCGCCATGTGCGTCGTCTCGGAAGAGCTCTCGCGCGGCTATATCGGCGTCGGCTCGCTCGGCACCCGCTCGGAGATCGCCGCCGAACTCATCCTCGCCGGCGGCACCGACGAACAGCGCGCCCGCCTCTTGCCGAAGATCGCCTCGGGCGAAATCCTGCCCACCGCCGTCTTCACCGAGCCCAACACCGGCTCCGACCTGGCATCCTTGCGCACCCGCGCCGTGAAGAAGGGCGACGCCTACGCCATCACCGGCAACAAGACGTGGATTACGCACGCCGCCCGCACCGACCTGATGACGCTCCTTGCACGGACGAACCCGGACGAGCCCGGCTACAAGGGCCTCTCCATGTTCCTCGTGGAAAAGCCGCGCGGCACCGATGCCGAGCCCTTCCCGCTTGATGGCATGTCCGGCGGCGAGATCGGCGTGCTGGGCTATCGCGGCATGAAGGAATACGAGATCGGCTTCGACGGCGTCGAAGTTCCCGCCTCGGCGCTTCTCGGCGGCGCGGAGGGCAACGGCTTCAAGCAGCTGATGGCGACCTTCGAAAGCGCCCGCATCCAGACCGCCGCCCGCGCCATCGGCGTTGCCCAGTCGGCCCTCGATCTCGGCCTCGCCTATGCGCTGGAGCGCGTCCAGTTCGCCAAGCCGCTGATCCGTTTCCCGCGCGTTGCCGGCAAGCTCGCCATGATGGCGGCCGAGATCATGGCCGCCCGCCAGCTCACTTACTTCGCTGCCCGCGAGAAGGACCAGGGCCGCCGCTGCGACCTCGAGGCCGGCATGGCCAAGCTCTTGGCCGCCCGCGTCGCCTGGGCCGCTGCCGACAACGCGGTGCAGATCCACGGCGGCAACGGCTTCGCGCTGGAGTACCCGGTCAGCCGCGTCCTCTGCGACGCCCGCATCCTCTCCATCTTCGAAGGCGCCGCCGAAATCCAGGCCCAGGTCATCGCAAGGCGGCTGCTGGAGGCCTGAATTCGTGCTCTCCAAGGCGAGGTTATTGCGCTACGATTGTTCCTGATGACTCATGGGGGCGACCATGCAAACACTGATCCATATTGGTTTGACATCTGCACCCATTGCCCTCATTTATATTATCTATTTATGGCCACTAACACCAAATGGTGTTGCCGGAGCAGTCATTATATCGTTCTCAATTTCCTCTTTGTTCTATATTGCATTCAAGATTTTCAGCCACCCCAGACGGAGAAACAGAACAGAAAGAAAAGAAAAGAAATGCCCCGATTCATCGTAGCCATTCTAGCTATTTTGACATCCTGCTCAATGCAAGCGTGCAGCTCCTCAGGAAACAAAAATACTCACGGAAATGATCTTACGAGGGAGCAGGAATCATTTCAAAAAAATAGAGTTATTATACCTGTATCCCAAGAATCTCCGCATGAAGATGCTCTCCTGAGGATTTACGCTGATTTTGTAGCAAATAATGCGCAGATAGTAAGTTTAATCCTGAAAGGAGACTTTGAAGGCGTAGATGCGCTAGCATCTGTAACCGCAAGCACATCTACCTCCGCAACTGAAGTCTGGTACAATGAATTCTCGGATTTCTATGACCCAATAAGTGGTGAGCAATCGATAAAGACGGGGAGCGTTCCTAGCTCTCAGCTCAGGTGGTCAGATGTTGAAAAAGGCGATTCGAAGGCAATAGAGGATGGCGGCCAAGTAATAATAGAGTTAGGGGATTTCGTTGATATAAACTTTTCTGCTCGGATAATTAAAGCTAAAGATCAGCCAATTCCGTCACTCGACAAAAATCTTGAACTTATGGCCTTTGCCCTGTTGGGAGAGAGCAGAGACGAGAACACTCGATTCTGCAAAGCACTGTTCGGGGGAGCGCCTGCCATTATGGCAACGACAGCACAAGTCGAACGAAAATCATGGATTCGCCCCACGTTTTGGCCAGATGCCAGACTCTCGAACGAACTAAACGAAGTTCACAGTTGCTCGAAACTTATAGAATTCTATGACTACGGATTTTCCAACGCGGTTGCGAAAGAGCTGAATGTCAAACCGGAGGAAAGGCCGAGCTTGATAGCCATAGGAATACAGGAACAGGAAGAGAAAAAAGTAAAATTGTCTCTAAGGGGGCTATCAGAGTTTGATATGGCATACATTATCGCGGTTTGGGATGCGGCTACGCTTTTTCAAATTAGCGACGTAGAGGATGTTTCCTCCGGTGAGATTTTTGTCGCTCGCCTCAGGTCATTTACAGAGAGGGTAGGATCCATCTTCACCAGCGATGGACTGCCTCGAATATTTGATGCAATTTCTTCATCTAGTCAGTAGGCGACTATTTCTATTTGGGGTTTGCTTCCGAGGCCATTTCCCCGTTGGGGGAGGTTTCCAAGTACCGTGAAATCAATTGGGGCACTCAGGCATCGGGAAACAATGACGACGAAAAGACTCCTCGCCCGCGCGGGCATCGTGGCGGCCGTTGCCGTGCCGGTGCTGGTCCTCCTCACCGTCACCATGGTCCTGCCGCCCGTCCTCGTCGCCGCCCAGCGCGAGGAGGCAAAGCGCACCCCCGCCGATTACGGCCTCGAATACGAGGACGTCTCCTTCGAGACCGCGGACGGCCTCACCATCAACGGCTGGTGGATGCCGGACGCGACGCCGCCGGGCACCGATGCGCTCACCGGCGAACCCATCGAGACCGAGGGCGTCATCGTCTTCGTCCACGGCGCCAACGCCAACCGCGGCGATCACTACGCCTCCGGCCCGGACATCTTCCGCCTGCTCACATCCAATCGCCACCACGTGCTCACCATCGACCTGCGCAATTCCGGCACGTCGCAGGCAAGCACCACCGGCCGCCTCGACATGGGCCGCGCCGAGGCAAGGGACGTGATCGCCGCCGTCGAATTCGCACAGCAGAAAGGCGGCGGCATCCCCATCATCGCCATGGGCGTCTCCATGGGCGGCGGCGCCGCCATCCACGCCACCGCGCAGGACGAACGCATCCGCGGCCTCATCCTCGTGGACCCGGTCCTCGAAACCTATGATTCGCTGGTGAACGGCGCCTACGCCGCCGCCGGCGTGCCCGCCGTCCTCGGCCACCCCATCGCCGCCTCGGCGGGCCTGTTCCACGGCGTCCCCGCCTTCGAGGACACGCCGCTCGAGGCGGGCAAGGAAATCGACGAGCCGATCCTGCTGATCCAGGACGAGGCCGACCCGGTCAACCGCCGCATCCACGCGGAAAAGCTCGCCGCCGCCAACCGCAACGTGGACCTCTGGGTCGCGCCCCACCCCGGCGACGAAGACCCGCGCGTCATCGAGGGCGGCCGCTGGGGCACCCACGTCGCCGCCTTCCGCCTGCACCCGGAGGAATCCGCGGCGCTCGTCGAGGCCTTCCTCACCATGGTCCACGCGATTTGCCGCACTGAGGATGCCGAGGCCGCGCTTGCAGCGGGCGGCTGACGCGCTAGGGTCTCCCCCATGGCGATTTTCGATTACCTGATCCCGGCGGCGCTCGCCGCCGTGGCCCTCGTCCTCCTCGCGGGCATCATCAACATGTGGCGCGGCGGCACGCCGGAATCGGCGTCGCGCTCCCAGATGCTGATGCGCTGGCGCGTCATGCTCCAGTTCGCGGCCATCCTCATCATCGTCGCCGCCTTCTGGTTCGAGGGCTTCCGCCCCTTTTAGGGCCGCTCCTCACACCCTCTCGCCACACCCGTTATCCCGGACGCCGAAGGCGAGCCGGGATCACCCTCGTCTGCCCGGCCGCCCGCCACACACCCCAAAGTGTCATCCCGGCCAAGCGAAGCGCGCGCCGGGACCCAGGGGCCGCAAACACCGCGGCCAGCCGCCCTGGATCCCGGATAGCCGCTTGCGCGCCTTCCGGGATGACACGGGAAACAGCGGCAATCCGGCAAGTCACCTCTCCCTGAAGGGAGAGGTCGGTGCGCAGCACCGGGTGAGGGTGTCCCCGCCGGATCAGGGCACGGCACCCGCGGCCATGGACCCTCCGGTCAAGCCGGAGGGAAAGCGGGAATGTGGCGGGGACAGAACAAAAATCCGCCCGCCCCGCGGCTTGTCCGTGGGGCCCACTCGCATCTCAACCCGCACTGGCGCACGCCACCCCCTTTTCATTCGCCACCCGCGTCCCGATATCGGTACCCTCACAACATTTGAGGGATTAGGGGACATGGCCGTGGCGGACGCCGATTTCGAACATGAACCGCACCTGCCCATCCGCGAGCGCGGCGACCGGTGGGAGCTGGTCTTCGACGTGCTGGTCTTCCAGGTGAAGCTGGCGCTCGACGCCATGCGGGATTTCCTGCTCAGCCCGCTTTCCTTCATCGCGCTGGGCATGGGCCTCCTGTTCAGCCGGAACGACCCCTACCGCTATTTCGCGCAGCTCCTGCATTGGGGCCGCCGCTCCGAGCACGTCATCAACCTGTTCGGCACCTCGCGCGTGCCCTACCACGCCTATGCCGAACCCCACGACGACATCGCCGTCGACCGCCTTTTCGGGAACGTCGAGGAACTCCTGCGCCGCAACGTGGACCGCAACGAGCGCGCCACCGCCGCCAAGGCAAAGGTGGACGCCACCATCGACGAACTCGAAGCCCGCCTCGAAAAGCTCCGCGCCGAAGCCAAACGCCGCTTCAACAACAACGGCACCACCTAGCGCCGTCCGCCCCCGTCTTGAGCGGGGGCCCACTCGCATTCCCGCTTGCGAAAGCCGTCGCGCCGCGGCGCCGTCCTCACAACACCCCCAACGTGTCATCCCGGCCAAGCGAAGCGCGAGCCGGGACCCAGGGGCCGCAGATGCCGAACCCAGCCGCCCTGGATCCCGGATAGCCGCTACCGCGCCTTCCGGGATGACACGAGGAGAGAGAAGAAGCGCAGATCAAGCATCGCAAAACCGTGTCTGGCCGCCCCGCGCCCCATGCGGCACGCTTGCAAACAACCAGAACACACCGCCAGGGAGCCCCCGATGCCCGGCATCGCCACCACCGAACACCCGAAGCAACACGCCACCGTCCTCGGCAAGAAGATGGCCTACGTGGAAATGGGCGAAGGCGACCCCATCGTCTTCCTGCACGGCAACCCCACCTCGTCCTACCTGTGGCGCAACGTGATGCCCCACCTGAAGGACCTCGGCCGCTGCATCGCGCCGGACCTCATCGGCATGGGCGATTCCGAAAAACTCGATAATCCGGGTCCGGACAGTTACCGCTTCGTCGAGCACCGCAAATATCTCGACGCACTGCTGGAAGAACTCGGCGTCACGAAGAACGTGGTCCTCGTCATCCACGACTGGGGCTCCGCGCTAGGCTTCGACTGGGCCAACCGCCACCGCGATGCCATGCAGGGCATCGTCTACATGGAAGGCATCGTGCGCCCGGTGACCTGGGACGAGTGGCCCGACGCCGCCACCGAGATATTCAAGGGCTTCCGCTCGCATGCCGGCGAGGAAATGGTCCTCCAGAAAAACGTCTTCGTCGAAGCCGTGCTGCCCGGCTCCGTGCTGCGCGGCCTGAGCGACGACGAGATGGCCGTCTACCGCCGCCCCTTCGCGAAGGAGGGCGAGGACCGCCGCCCAACCCTCACCTGGCCGCGCCAGATCCCCATTTCCGGCGAACCGGCGGACGTGGTCGAAATCGCCGATGCCTACGCCAAGTGGCTCGAAAAGAGCGATCTCCCCAAGCTCTTCGTCAACGCGGAGCCCGGCGCCATCCTCACCGGCCCCCAGCGCGACTTCTGCCGTACCTGGCCCAACCAGACCGAAGTGACGGTCAAGGGCTCCCACTTCATCCAGGAAGACAGCCCGCACGAGATCGGCGAGGCGGCGGCCAAGTTCGTTAAGTCCTTGCGCGGGTGAACCGGCGGCGTACCCTTGGTGTTCATGGGCGGTGTTGAAGCCGCCAACGGGAAGCCGCCCCCATGTTCATCCCGATCCACGACGACAATCCCCTGAAGGTGATCGCGTTCCAGCGCGTCACCGTCGGGCTCATCGTCACCAACGTGCTGGTCTTCCTGTGGCAGACCTCCCTGCCGCCGGGCGAGATCGTCGCGGCGGACCAGACATGGGGCCTCGTGCCCGCGGCCCTCATGGGCGGCGTCCCGCCCTATGGCGCGTGGCCGGAACCCGTCTCCCTCGTCACCTACATGTTCCTGCACGCCGACATCTGGCACCTCGCGGGCAACATGCTGTTCCTGTGGGTGCTGGGCGACAACGTGGAGGATGACCTCGGCCACCTGCGTTACCTCGCCTTCTATCTCCTGTGCGGCATCGCGGGCGCGCTTCTCTTCGCGCTGATGAAGCAGACCTCCACCGTGCCGCTGATCGGCGCCAGCGGCGCCACGTCCGGCCTCGTCGCCGCCTACCTGATGCTGCATCCGCGCGTGAAGATGTGGGCGGTGCTCCTCTTCCGCATTCCCCTTCAGATCCCCGCCTGGGGCGTGCTCGGCGGCTGGATGGCCTTCCAGGTGGTGATGGTCGCGGCCGATCCCGTCAGCCCCACCGCCTGGTGGGGCCATATCGGCGGGGCCCTGGCCGGCGCCGCCCTCGTGCCCTTCATGAAGCGCGCCGGCGTGCCGCTGTTCGGCGACGGGCGCGGCTCGCACTAGACGGCCTTGGGAACCAATGCCCGCCTGCTGGATTTGTCATGCGGGCGCGCCATTTAACGTCCAAACGGCATGGCGCAAGCGCGCGGGTCCGCCGCACGGCCCTCGCGTTGACTCGTGTGGGGGGGCCAAGTAGGTTCCCGCACCGCAAAAACACCGGTTTTCGCGCGCTCCCGGCCCCCGGCAGCGGGCACGCAAGAACCGGAGGAAGCTTGGCTTTTCCCGCCTGTGCCCGCCGATTTCCGGCGCGTCCGTCCCGCTCGCACGAGATTGTCCGTGCGGTCCGGCCGGGCGGGCCCGTGGCGCCGCAGCGCCGGACTTTTCAACTGGGCGCTTGAGCGCCGGATTTCTGACTGACCACGACCGGAGATACGCTTCATGAAAGTGCTCGTGCCGATCAAGCGAGTGGTCGACTACAACGTGAAGATCCGCGTGAAGGCGGACCAGAGCGGTGTCGACCTGGCCAACGTCAAGATGTCGATGAACCCGTTCGACGAGATCGCCGTGGAAGAAGCGGTGCGTCTCAAGGAAGCGGGCACGGCTGAGGAAGTGATCGTCGTTTCGATCGGCCCGCAGCAGGCGCAGGAAACCATCCGCACCGCGCTCGCCATGGGCGCCGACCGCGGCATCCTCATCAAGACCGACGACAAGGTCGAGCCGCTGAACGTCGCCAAGATCCTCAAGGGCGTTGTCGAGGCCGAGGGCCCCGAGCTCGTCATTCTCGGCAAGCAGGCCATCGACGACGACGCCAACCAGACCGGCCAGATGCTGGCCGCGCTTCTCGGCTGGCCGCAGGGCACCTTCGCCGCGAAGATCGAGAAGGAAGACGGCAAGATTTCCGTCGTCCGCGAGATCGACGGCGGCACCCAGACCGTCCGCCTCAACATGCCGGCCATCGTCACGGCGGACCTCCGCCTCAACGAGCCGCGCTATGCCTCGCTCCCCAACATCATGAAGGCCAAGAAGAAGCCGATCGACACCAAGGAAGTCGGCGACTTCGGCGGCGAGACCTCGCCGCGCCTGAAGGTGCTCAAGGTCACCGAGCCGCCCGAGCGTGAGGGCGGCGTGAAGGTCGAAAGCGTGGCCGAACTCGTCTCGAAGCTGAAGAACGAAGCGGGAGTGATCTAATGACCGCGCTACTGGTTGCTGAACATTCCAACGACGCCCTCAACGACGCCACCGCCAAGGCGCTGACCGCCGCCAAGGAGCTTGGCGACGTGCACGTGCTGGTTGCCGGCGCCAACTGCGACGCCGCCGCCGAGGCCGCGTCCAAGCTGGACGGTGTCGCCAAGGTGCTGGTCGCCGACGACGCGCAGTACGAAAAGCAGGTGGCCGAGCCCATGGCCGCGCTGATCGTCAAGCTGGCGGAGAACTACGACGCGATCCTCGCCCCCGCCACCACCAACGGCAAGAACTACATGCCGCGCGTGGCCGCCCTGCTCGACGTCGCGCAGATCTCCGACATCGTGAAGGTCAATTCGGCCGACACCTTCGTGCACCCGATCTACGCGGGCAACGCGATGGAAGAGGTCCAGTCGTCCGATGCCAAGAAGGTCATCACCGTCCGCACGGCGTCCTTCCAGGCAGCCGGCGACGGCGGCTCGGCCGAGATCGAGAAGATCGACGCCGCCGACAACCCCGGCATCTCCGAGTTCGTGGGCGAAGAGCTCACCAAATCGGACCGCCCGGAACTGACGGCCGCCAAGGTCATCATCTCCGGCGGCCGCGGCATGCAGTCGGGCGACAACTTCGAGATGCTCGACAAGATCGCCGACAAGCTCGGCGCCGCCGTCGGCGCCTCGCGCGCGGCGGTCGACGCCGGCTTCGTGCCGAACGACTACCAGGTCGGCCAGACCGGCAAGATCGTGGCCCCCGAGCTCTACATCGCCGTCGGCATTTCCGGTGCCATCCAGCACCTCGCCGGCATGAAGGACTCCAAGGTCATCGTCGCCATCAACAAGGACGAGGAAGCCCCGATCTTCCAGGTCGCCGATTACGGCCTGGTCGCGGACCTCTTCACCGCCGTGCCCGAGCTCGACGAAGAGCTCTCCAAGGCCGGCTACTAAGAGCTGACGACACGCCATCGCCGGGGGCGGTATGATCCGCCCCCGGCAACGCATTCAAGAGGGACGCGAAGAACGCCATGACGATCGGGACGGTTGGGGTGATCGGCGCAGGCCAGATGGGCAACGGCATCGCCCATGTGTGCGCACTGGCGGGCTATGACGTTCTCCTGCACGATGTGGACGGCGGCGCCATTGAGCGCGGCCTTGCCACCATCAACGGCAACCTCGCCCGCCAGGTGGCCTCGGGCCGCATCAAGGACGACGAGCGCGACGCCGCCCTCAAGAAGCTGCGCCCGGCCGAGACCATTGAGGCGCTGAGCGCCTGCGACCTCGTGATCGAGAGCGCCACCGAAGACGAACAGATCAAGCGCAAGATCTTTGCCGACGTCTGCCCCGTGCTGGGCGAGAACGCGCTGCTTGCGACCAACACCTCCTCCATCTCCATCACCCGCCTGGCCGCGTCCACCGACCGGCCGGAAAAGTTCATGGGCATCCACTTCATGAACCCGGTGCCGGTGATGGAGCTTGTCGAGCTCGTGCGCGGCATCGCCACCGAGGAAGACACCTTCAACGCCTGCAAGGAATTCGTCGCCCGCGTCGGCAAGACGGCGACGGTCGCGGAAGATTTCCCGGCCTTCATCGTCAACCGCATCCTGCTGCCGATGATCAACGAGGCGATCTACACCCTCTACGAGGGCGTGGGCTCCGTCGAAGCGATCGACACCGCCATGAAGCTGGGCGCCAACCACCCGATGGGCCCGCTCCAGCTCGCCGACTTCATCGGCCTCGATACCTGCCTGTCCATCATGCAGGTGCTCTACGAGGGGCTGGCCGATTCGAAGTACCGCCCGTGCCCGCTGCTGGTGAAATACGTCGAGGCCGGCTGGCTCGGCCGCAAGACGAACCGCGGCTTTTACGACTACAGGGGTGACGCGCCGGTTCCCACGCGCTAGGAACAGCGGGTAGGAAAAACCCCTTTAGTATCAGCGGTTTGCGTGCGAACAGCACGGCTCCCGCCCATATTGAAAGCGATTATGGCCGACAAGAACGCATCCGCGTCCGTGGATGCGGGGCTCGAATATCTGGAGGAGCCCCGCCACCCGGGCGTGATCAAACTCTGGACATACTGGCTCGACCGCCGCGGCACGCGGCCCCTCCCCGACCGCGCCGACATCAACCTGATTGCCCTCGCCCCGATCGCACCCCACCTCGTCATCAGCGAGGCGGTCAACGGCGGCGCGGACTTCCGCATCCGCCTCTTCGGCACCGAGGTCACGCGCATCACCGGCGAGGACCGTACCGGCGCGCTGATATCGGAACTTGGGCAGACCGAAACCCTGCGCCAGAGCCGCGTCCGCGAACGCTGGCACGAGACAACCCGGGCCGCCTTCGAGCGCCGCCGCCCCGTCTTCGTGCGCGCCGAAGCCTCGGTGAAGGGCCGCGAACACGTCATCTACAACGCCTGCGCCCTGCCCCTCACCAACGGCGACAAGCCAGAACAGCAACTCGGCGCCATGTTCATGGACTACCGCATCCGCGGCGCCTAGCTGCCCTGCGCCGCCGGCTTCGTGGCCGCGATGGCCGCCTCGATCAGCGCCACGGCGTCGGGCGAGGCCCATTCCGCCGGGCCCACCAGCCGCCCCAGGCTGCGCCCGTCCGGGCCGATCAGCACGGTCGTCGGCAGTCCGTGGGCTGCGAGGGTCGGGCCCGTCCGCCCCGTCTGGTCGTGGTAGAGGTCCAGGTGCTCCACGCCGATTTCCCCGAAGAATTCGCGCGGCAGGGCGATATCGCCGCGGTCGAGGCTGATCGCCACAACGGCAAAATCCTCGCCGCCCAGCTTGCCCTGAAGATCATCCAGCGCCGGCATCTCCTCCTTGCAGGGCGCGCACCACGTCGCCCACAGGTTCACCAGCGCCACCTTCCCCTCGAAGTCGGCCAGTGACATCTCGTTGCCCTCGCCGTCCCTGAAGCTTACCGGCTTCATCTCAAGCGGCTCGCGCGCGGGCACGAAATTGACCATTTTCCCGGTCGCGTGGACCGCCAGCGGCGAGGGATCGGCGCCGGACCCCGAGTTGCCACCCCTCATCTCGATGCCGTATAGAACCGCCCCAATCACCACCGCCAAAATCAGGGCGGCGGCCTGGAAACGGAACGACGTGGGCGCTTTCGTTCGGGCCATCTGAGCAATGCGTCCTCTAGTCGCCGGATGCGCCGCCCGCCCTTCGTGGCTGCGGGCGAAACACCGGCAGGAAAGCCTCAGGGCAGCGCGATGGGCAACAAGATGTGGGGCGGGCGTTTCGCCGCCGGTCCCGATGCCATCATGGAGGCGATCAACGTCTCCATCGATTTCGACAGGCGGCTGGCGATGGAAGACATCGCCGGCTCGCGCGCCCATGCGCAAATGTTGTCCGATTGCGGCATC
Source organism: Parvibaculaceae bacterium (assembly GCA_965229975.1). Lineage (GTDB taxonomy): Bacteria > Pseudomonadota > Alphaproteobacteria > CGMCC-115125 > CGMCC-115125 > Pyruvatibacter. Next base: position 3,089,834 of record OZ245936.1, on the reverse strand, counting down.
ATCTCAAGTGACGACGCGTCGCAGATCCTTAAGGGCCTCGACACGGTCGAACAGGAAATCGTGAACGGCACGTTCCCGTTCCGCCGCGATCTCGAGGACATCCACATGAACGTGGAGGCCCGGCTATCGGAGCTGATCGGCCCCGCCGCCGGCCGGCTCCACACCGCGCGCTCGCGCAACGACCAGGTGGCGACCGATTTCCGCCTGCACGTGCGCACCCGCATCGACGCGCTGGACGAAGGCCTCGCCGCCCTCCAGTCCGCCCTGCTCGGCCAGGCAGAGTCCCATGCCGACACCGTCATGCCCGGCTTCACGCATCTGCAAAGCGCGCAGCCGGTGACGTTCGGCCACCACTGCCTCGCCTACGTGGAAATGATCGCCCGCGACCGGGGCCGGTTCGCGGATGCCCGCGCACGCCTCAACCAGAGCCCCCTCGGCTCGGCGGCCCTCGCCGGCACGTCCTTCCCCATCGACCGGGAGAAGACGGCGAAGGCGCTCGGCTTCGACGCCCCCACGCGCAATTCGCTGGACGCCGTCTCCGACCGCGACTTCGTGCTGGAAACCCTGTCGGCCGCGTCCATCACTGCCGTGCATCTGTCGCGGCTGGCCGAAGAGATCGTCGTCTGGGCCTCCGCCCAGTTCGGTTTCGTCAAGCTGTCCGACCGCTTCTCCACCGGCTCCTCCATCATGCCGCAGAAGCGCAACCCGGATGCCGCCGAGCTGGTACGCGCCAAGACGGGCCGCGTCGTCGGCGCCATGACCAGCCTCATCGTCATGCTCAAGGGCCTCCCCCTCGCCTATTCCAAGGACATGCAGGAGGACAAGGAGCCCGCCTTCGACGCCCTTGATGCCCTCGACGTGTCCGTCGCCGCCATGACCGGCATGATCGCCGACATGACCGTGAACGCCGACGCCATGCGCGCCTCCGCGGGCAAGGGCTTCGCCACCGCCACCGACCTTGCCGACTGGCTGGTGCGCGCCCTCGACCTGCCGTTCCGCGAGGCGCATCATGTGACCGGTCGGCTTGTCGCCGCGGCGGAAGCGAAGCCTTGCGGCCTCGAAGACCTGTCGCTGGCCGACATGCAGGCCGTCGAGCCGCGCATTACCGATGACGTGTTCGGCGTGCTTGGCCTCGACAACTCGGTGAAGAGCCGCACCAGCTTCGGCGGCACCGCGCCGGACAACGTGCGCCAACAGATCGCTTACTGGCGGGAGCAGCTCGCATGACCATCCTGACACGGAGCATTCTGCTGATGCTCGCGCTCGCGCTCGGCGCCTGCGGCGTGCGCGGCGCGCTCGTGCCGCCGGACGAGATCGAGGACGAGGACGGCTACGAGGAAACGCAGGACGAAAGCCCCCGCTTCCCGCCCCCCGAACCCGTCCAGTAAACGCGAAGACACATGCATCACTTCGCCTACAAGGACGGCATCCTCCATGCCGAGGACGTGCCCCTGCCCGATATCGCCCGCGAGATCGGCACGCCCTTCTATTGCTATTCGACCGCCACGCTCGAACGCCACTACCGCGTCTTCCGCGAGGCCTTCGGCAAGGGCGAGGAAGGCCGCGAGCCCCTCGTCTGCTTCTCGGTCAAGTCCAACTCCAACCTCGGCGTCGTCTCGACGCTCGCAGCCATGGGCTCCGGCGCCGACGTGGTCTCCGAGGGCGAAATCCGCATCGCCCGCGCCGCCGGCATCCCGGCGGACAAGATCGTCTTCTCCGGCGTCGCCAAGCAGGCGCGTGAGATGGCCTACGCTCTCGACGAGGGCATCCTCATGTTCAACGTCGAGTCGGAACCCGAGCTCGAACGCCTGAACGAGGTCGCCATGTCCAAGGGCGTGCGCGCGCCCATCGCGCTGCGCGTCAACCCGGACGTGGACGCGAAGACCCATGTGAAGATCACCACCGGCAAGGCCGAGAACAAGTTCGGCATCGCCTGGGAGCGCGCCCGCCATGTCTATGGCCGCGCCGCGCAGATGGACGGCATCGAGATCGTCGGCGTCGACGTCCACATCGGCAGCCAGATCACCACGCTCGATCCTTTCCGCGACGCCTTCGCCCGCGTCGCCGAGCTGGTGCGCGAGCTGAAGGACGAAGGCCACGCCGTCACCAATGTCGATCTCGGCGGCGGCCTCGGTATTCCCTATGCGCAGGGCAACGAGCCCCCGCCGCACCCGGAAGAATATGGCCGCATCGCCACCGCCGCCTTCGAGGGGCTGGGCGTGCGCCTCCTGTTCGAGCCGGGCCGCATCATCACCGGCAATGCTGGCATCCTCGTCACAGAGGTCGTCTACCTGAAGCACGGGCAGGAGAAGGACTTCGTCATTCTCGATGCGGGCATGAACGACCTGATCCGCCCGACGCTCTACGACGCCTGGCACGATTTCCTGCCGGTAACCGAGGCGAACGTCGATACGCCCCGCTTCCGCGCCGATGTGGTCGGCCCGGTATGCGAATCCGGCGATACGTTCGCAAAGGATCGTGATCTGCCGCGCCTTGCCGCGGGCGACCTTGTGGCTATCCTCTCCACGGGAGCCTATGGCGCCGTCCAGGCCTCCACCTACAACGCGCGGCCGCTTGCCGCCGAGGTGCTGGTGCGTGGCGGCGACTGGGCCGTGGTCCGCGAGCGCCAAACTTATGACGCTTTGCTGGCCCAGAACCGCCTGCCCGGCTGGCTGGACGGCTAGAACCGCCCGGCACCGGGACGGCAAAGGAGCGGCACTTGGCCGGACCCGGCGATACCCCGACCGACAGCGGAAGCGCCATGCCGAGCGCTCTTGCGCGCAAGATGCAGCTCACGCGCCTCGCGCTCGCATGGGAGCGTGCCTGGCCGCTGCTCTGGCCGCCGCTCGCCATCATCGGCTTCTACGTCGCCATCGCCCTCGCCAACGGCTTCGCCGCCCTGCCTGTCTTCCTGCACTGGCTGGTGGCGCTGGCCGCCCTCGGCGGCATCGGCTGGTACGCGTGGCAGGCCTACGAGACGTTCGAATGGCCGACCCGCCGCGATGCCCTGCGCCGCCTCGAAACCCGCTCCGGCCTCGCCCACCGCCCGCTGTCGTCCCTTGAGGACGGCCGCGCTCACTTCCCCGGCGGCCGCGAGGCAGGCGAAGCCCTGTGGGAGCGCCACCTCGCCCGCGTCCGCGCCGCCAGCGCCCGCGCCCGCACGGCGCCGCCGTCCCCGCAGGTTGCCCGTAACGACCCGCTGGCGCTGCGCATGGCCGTGCTCCTCCTGCTCGGCGCCGCCCTCGTCTATGCCGGCAGCGAAGGGCCCACGCGCCTTGCCGCCAACCTGGTCCCCGGCGGCGCGCTCTCTGCCGACGAGTCCATCGCCTACGACGCGTGGCTCACGCCCCCCGCCTATACCGGCGAACCGCCCCTCTTCCTCAACACGGTCGAGGGCGAACAGGGCACCGAAGCCGCGCCCCTGCGCCTGCCGGAAAACAGCGTCGTCACAGCCCGCATTTACGGTGCCGCCCGCGGCGAGATCCGCCACGGCGGCGAGCGCGTGCCCCTCGAAGCCGCCGACGGCGGCGTCCGCGAGGCCGAGTTCACGCTCACCGAGTCCGGCCCGCTGGCCATCGCCGCCAACGGCCGCGAACTTGCGGGCTTCGTCGTCGAACTGATCCCCGACCGCCCGCCGGAAATCCACTTCACCGACGGCAACGCCATCTCGCTCACAGCCCAGCTGTCGCTGGCGATCGGCTACGACCTCTACGACGACTACGGCATTTCCCGCGCCGAGATGCGCGTGAACCTGCCCGATGCCGAAACCGCCGCCCGTCACGGCGCGGAAGCCGGCGTCGAGGCCACCACCGATATCGGCGCGCTGGCGGAAGTCGATCCGCCCGTCCTCCAGCTGCCGCTTCCCTCCGCGCGCACCAGGGAAGCCGAGGGCGAGTTCGCCTACAAGGACCTCACGAGCCACCCCTGGGCCGGCCTTCAGGTCGCCATCACGCTTGCCGCCTTCGATGACGCGGAGCAGGAGGGCCTGAGCGAAACCCGCATCATGCGCCTGCCCCAGCGCACCTTCACCGACCCGACGGCCCGCGCCGTCATCGAGCAGCGCCAGCGCCTCGCCCGCGAGCCCGACGCGGCACCGGAAGTGGCCAAGGCCCTCAACGCCCTCACCCTCCATGCCGAGCGCTACTACGAGAACGCACTCGAATACCTGCCCCTGCGCGCCGCCTACTGGCGTCTCAAGGGCGCCGACCGCCCGGGCGATCTCGACGGCATCTACGATCTCCTCTGGGACATCGCCCTCTATTTCGAGGACGGCGACCTGTCGCTGGCCGAATCCGAGCTGCGCGACGCCCGCGATGCGCTGATGGAAGCGCTCGCCCGCGGCGCCGGTCCGGAAGAACTCTCCCGGCTGATCGACGACCTGCGCGCCGCCATGGACAAGTTTCTGCAGGCCCTCGCCGAGCAGCAGATGCAGGCGGGCCAGCAGAACCAGATGCAGGCCAACCCCAACATGCAGTCGATCGAGCAGGGCCAGATCGAGGACATGCTCGACGCCCTGCAGGACCTCGCCCAGTCCGGCGCCGAGGACGCCGCCCGTGAGCTCCTTTCCGAACTGAGCCGCATCCTCGAGAATCTGCAGGCCGGCCAGCCCGGCCAGATGGCCATGACCCCGCCCCAGTCGGCCATGAACGACGCCATTCAGCAGATGGGCGACCTCATCAACCGCCAGCGCGGCCTGCAGGACGAAACCGTCCAGCAGGACAACGGCGCCCAGCCCCCCGACGGCATGCAGGGCCAGTCCGGCCAGCAGCAGGGACAACAGGGCCAGCAGGGCCGACCCGGCGAACAGCAGGGTCAGGGCGGCGGTTCGCTCAGCGACCGCCAGGAAGGCCTGCGCGGCGAGCTCGGCGAATTGCGCGAGGGCCTGCGCGGCTCCGGTGCCGAGGAACCCTCCGCTCTCTCCCGCGCCGAACGCGCCATGCGCGACGCGGAGGAGGCCATCGCCGAGGGTGACCTGGGCCGCGCCGCCCGCCGCCAGGGCGAGGCCATCGAGAACCTGCGCGAAGGCGCCCAGGCGCTGGCCGAAACGCTGTTGGAAGAACTCGCCCAGCAGGGCGGCCAGGGCGCCCAGCAGCAAGGCATGGGCCCGGAAGGCCGCGACCCCTTGGGCCGCCCCCAGCGCAGCAGCGGCCCCCAGCAGGGCGACGGCGTGGAAGTGCCGGAGGAAAGCGAGATCCAGCGCGCCCGGCGCATCCTGGAGGAACTGCAGCGCCGCGCCGGCGAACGCGACCGCCCGCCGGTCGAACTCGATTACCTCAACCGGCTCCTGCGCCGCTTCTGATCGCTATTCCGCCTGCTGCACGTCGCCGGGCTCGTATTCCCCCGGCTCCACGAAGCGCAGCACCACGTCATTCGCCCCCGCCGGCGGGCTCGACACGCGCGTGACGAACTCCGCCGTCGCGCCGGGCTCAAGCTCGGCCTCGGGCACCGCGAAGAAGTAGTGGTAGATCTCCTGCCCCGCCCTGTCGCGGAACGCCACGCGCACCCGCGGCACCGGCAGCGTGCGGTCATGCTCGTTGACGATCTCGCCCTTGAGCGCCAGCACCGTCAGCCCGTTCTCGGTCTGCACCTCGTTTTCCACCTGCCGGAACTTGAGCGGGCTTTCAATCGGCAGACCGACGGCCCGGTAGAGCGACGCCGTCGCCGGCCAGATGCGCGCCACGTCACCGCGGAAGGCGAGCGCGCCCCCGAAGAACACCACGACGAACAGCACCAGCAGGATCCACCCGGCAATCGCCCCGCGCCCGCGCCGCTTCTCCTGCGGCTGGAACGGCGGAATGGGCGGCGGCTCGATATCATCCGCGTCGAACCGGACCGTCCGCTCGCTCGCCCGCGGCTTCGGTGCCTCTTCGGCTGCCTCTTCCTCGAATTCGGCGTCGTCAGCGTCATCGGCGGTAGCCGCGCCACCCGGCTCGTCCGAGATTGCCGGCTCGTCCGCGTCCTCGTCGGGCTCGGGTTCAGGGGCAGGCGGCGGGGCCGCCTCGGCGGCGTCCTCCTCGGGCGGAGGCGGCTGGAACCATTCGTGCCCGCATTCCTTGCACCGCACCTTGCGGCCCGGCGCCTTGAAGGCTTCCGCCTTCACGGTATAGCGCGTCTCGCATTCGGGGCAGGTGATGATCATCGGCGTCGAACGGGTCCGTCCCGGGAGAGGCGGCCGCTTCCGGACGGAAACGGCGGATGCCGCAAGGCTGTTTGGCATGGCGCGCATTTGCAGGGCAAGCGCGCGCCCTATGGTCCTCGCGCCTTCAATGCGCGAAGTTGGGTTTATCCAAGCCTAACCATGCCTTGATTCGCGGCAACAATGCGTCTCCACGCGGGTTGCCGCCAAGACCGAGGGATCACGTGATCCGCTTCGAGAATGTAGGACTGCGTTACGGGCTCGGCCCGGAAGTCCTGCGCGACATCAGCTTTCACCTTGAGCCGGGCGGCCTGCACTTCCTCACCGGCCCGTCCGGCGCGGGCAAGACGTCGCTCCTCAAGCTGATGTTCCTCGCCCTGCGCCCCTCGCGCGGCCTCATCACCATGTTCGGCCGCGACCTCGCCACCACCACGCGCCAGGAACTGCCCGCCCTGCGCCGCCGCATCGGCGTCGTGTTCCAGGAATTCCGCCTGCTCGATCACCTCACCACCTTCGACAACGTGGCGCTGCCCTTGCGCATCGCCGGCCACGACGAGGCGGACTACCGCGACGACGTGATCGAACTCCTGCAATGGGTCGGCCTCGGCGAGCGCATGCACGCAACCCCGCCCACCCTTTCGGGCGGTGAAAAGCAGCGCGCCGCCATCGCCCGCGCCGTCGTCGCCAGCCCCGACGTGCTGCTCGCCGACGAGCCCACCGGCAACGTGGACCCGGAAATGGGCATGCGCCTCCTGCGCCTCTTCGAGGAACTGAACCGCTTCGGCACCACCGTCGTCATCGCCACCCACGACCGCACCCTGGTCGAGCGGTCCGGCGCCCCCGTCCTCCACCTGCGCCGGGGCGAACTCACCCAATGATCCGCCGCCTGATAACCGAGCGCTTCGGCGTCACCGGCGAGGCGAGCCTCGCCCCCGCCCGCGATCTCCTGCCCCGTGGCCGCGGCGGCGCGGCGCTTGGTGTCGTCGTTGCGGGCATGACCTACCTCGCCTGCCTCGCGCTGGGCGGCGCCATGCTCACGTCCGATGCCAGCCGTGCCTGGACGCGCGACCTCGACCAGGCGCTCACGATCCAGGTCGTCCCCCGCGGCGGCGCCGACGTGGAGGCGGAGACGCAGGCCGTGGCGCAGGTGCTCGACGCCCAGCCCGCCATCGAAAGCTACGAGGTGCTGCCCCAGTCCGCATCCGCAGCGCTTCTGGAACCCTGGCTCGGCGGCGCGGGCGCACTGGAAGGCCTCCCTGTCCCCCGCCTCATCCACGTCCGGCTCCTGGAAGGTGAGACCATCGACCTCGACCTGCTCGCCGCCAGCCTCGAAGCCGCTGCCCCCAATGCCACCCTAGACACCCACGCCCGCTGGCGTGACGAGCTGGCGGGCGCCGCCACCGCGGTCGAACTGGCCGGCCTCGGCATCCTCGCCCTCGTCGCCGCCACGACGGCCGCCATCGTCGTCTTCGCCACCCGCGCGGCCCTTGCCGCCAACCGCGAAACCGTCGAGGTGCTCCATCTCATCGGCGCGCAGGATGCGTTCATCGCCCGCGAAGTGCAGCGCCACTTCCTGACGACGGGCCTCAAGGCCGGGTTCACCGGCTGGGCCGCCGCCGCCCTCACCTTCCTCGTGTTCGGCCTCATGGCCGGCGGCGGCGCGGGCGAAGTCTCCCTGCTGCCCCAGCTGGAGCTGCCCTGGCACCACTACGTGACCCTGCTGGCGATCCCCGTCACCGTGACGGGACTGACCGCAATTGCTGCGCGGATGACCGTAATGCGGGCCCTCGCACTCACGCTTTAGCCATAATTTCTTGGGCACTATCCCTTCCAAGGGGCGCCGGGCTTCCCACGTGGAAGTCATCCGGCAGTCATCCGCCGTGTGATTTCCTCTGGCACGTTATTCGCTCGTGCCTAAGTCACACCTGGAGGACAGGGCACCCGCGAAACGGCGGAGTTCCGCCATTCTTCGCGGCAATGCAGTGTTGAACGCCGAACCGGACGAGCCCTTGAACGACCCGATTCCCATTTTTGGACAGGCCCGCGAGCCCGTGAGCGTGCTGCGATGCTTCATCGCGGCGCTGCTGGCCGTGTTCCTGATCATCCTCGGGGGCTTCATCCACTTCGCCGCCAGCCTCCCCTCGCCGGCACAGGGCGCAGCCGCGCCCGCGCCGAAGGCCGACGCCATCGTCGTCCTCACTGGCGCCCGCGACCGCATCGGCGAAGCGGTAAAGCTGCTGGAGGAAGGCCGCGGCCAGCGCCTCCTCATCTCCGGCGTCAACGAGCAAGTGAGCGGTCCCGACCTCGCCGGCACCATCGGCGCCGATCCCGCCACCTTCGATTGCTGCATCGACCTCGGCTTCGAGGCACGCTCGACCGACGGCAACGCCGCCGAGACCGCCGCCTGGGTGCGCGAGAACGGCTACGCGTCGCTCATCGTCGTCACCAGCGACTACCACATGCCCCGTAGCCTGCACGTGCTCGGCGAGGCCATGCCGGACGTCGAACTCGTGCCTTACTCGGTGGCGCTCAGCGGTCCCAGCGCGGGCCGCGTCTGGCGCAATGTCACGGTTGCGCGCGTGCTCGTGTCGGAGTACGCGAAATACGTGGTAACCCTCGTCCGCGCCCGGCTTGCGTAACACCGGCGCGCCTTCGCCCGCCGATTCAATCGCAACGGCCGCCAATCTCCCGTGACCGCGCTCCGCTCCCTCGCCTACCAGGTCTATCTCTACGTCACGAGCGCCTTCATCACGCTCGGCGCGCTGCCGCTGTTCCTGCTGCCGCGCCGCGCCACCACGGCGGGGATTTCGTTCTGGTCGCGCGTGCAGCTGTGGGGCGCCGCGAACATCACCGGCGTGCGCTACGAGATCCGCGGGCTCGAGAAATTGCCGAAGGGCGCCTGCCTGGTCGCCTCCAAGCACCAGTCCATGTGGGACACGATCTTCTGGGCCGCCGTTCTCGAGGACCCGGCCATCGTCCTCAAGCGCGAACTGACCTTCGTGCCGCTTTATGGCTGGTACGCGCTCAAGGGCGGCATGGTCTCCATCGACCGTGGCTCGGGGCCCAATGCCATCCGCAAGCTGGTGCGCCAGGGCCGCGAGGCGGCCGCGCAGGGCCGCCCCATCGTCATCTTCCCGGAAGGCAGCCGCATGGCGCCCGGCGCGCCGCCTGCCTACAAGCCCGGCGCCGCCGCCCTTTACACGCAGCTCGACATTCCCTGCGTCCCCGTCGCCCTCAATTCGGGCCTCTTCTGGGCGCGCCGCGCCCTGCGCCGCGAACCGGGCACCATCGTCGTGGAAATCCTCGACCCCATCCCGCCCGGCAAGAAGCGCCGCGAGTTCATGGCCGACCTCGAAAGCGCCATCGAACCCGCCACCGCCCGCCTCGTCGCCGAGGCCAAGGTGCAGAAGGGCGAGGACTGAGGCTCAGCCCTTCGCGCCCTGTACCGCCCCCTGCACGGCATCGTGAAGGCTCTCCAGCCCCCGGTCGCGGATGCCCATCTCGCGCAGATGCATCACCGTGCCTTCGAGGTAATCCGGGTTGGCGCCCGACTGCCCCACGCCGCGCGCGATGAGCCGCACCTGTGTCTCGAAATCGAGCCGCCCGGCAAACTGCTCGTGCGACGGGTCCACCACGTAGGTCAGCGCGCCGGTGATCCTTTGCCCGTCCGGCAGCCGCAGCGCCGCCACCCGCGCCTCGCGGTAAACCTCGGTCACCTGCTCGCGCGCCCGCAGGTACTCGACCGTCTCGTCCGCCTTCGCCGCGTCCACCCGGTAGATCATCCCCCGGCACGAGCCGCCAGGCGACAGCCCGAGTACCAGCCCCGGCCGCTCCGGCGTGCCGCGATGCACGTGGCTGTATACGCAGAACGCGCGGTGATAGCCCGCGATGCGCGCCTGGTGGCGTTCGAGATAGTCGAACCCCGGCCGCCACATCAGCGAGCCGTAGCCGAACACCCACAGGTCGCCGCCACCCTCACCCCGTGCCGTCAAATGTCGTATCCTCCGCGCCTCACCCAATTGCCCGACCGCCCATAACCCGGCCATCCGTCATGCTCAACCGCCTGCCAAAGACCGCCCTGCCGCTGCTCGGCTTCTTCCTCCTCGTCGGTCTTTACTGGCTCTACTGGAGCGAGCTGGCCGACCGCCTGCGCGCGGGCGTCACCGAATGGGCGCAGGAGCAGGCCGCCGACGGCATCATCGTCACATGGACGGACCTCCGCGTGCGCGGCTTTCCGACGCGCGTGCGCCTCGAATTCGACGATCTCGTCTTCCGCGCCGAGGCGGCCGAAACGCCGTGGTCATGGTCGACGCCCGAGTTCCACGCCCACGTGCTGCCCTACAGCCTCGACCACGTCATCGCCAGCGCGCGAAGCCCCATGCTGCTCACCCGCGGCCCCGGCGAGACGCCGGAAGCCTGGGAGATCGTGGCGGAGAACGCGCAGGCCAGCTACGTGATGAAGGACGGCGAACCGCCGCGCGTCGCCGCCGACCTCGAAACCGCCAGCGCCACCCGCCTCGATGCGCCCGGCACCGTCAGCGCCGCCCGCGCCCAGCTCCATGCGCGCAAGACGGAGGACGTCGCCGGCGCCGTCGATCTCGCCATCCGCCTCGCCGGCGTCAATATCGGTGACGGTGTCGCCGACGGCCTCACCGCCGTCCTCGGCCATGACGTGTCGGCCGCCGCGCTCCAGTCGCGCGTCACGGCGGCCGCGGGCGATGACGTGTTCGACGATCTGGCCCTGTTCGAATTCAGCGGCGGCGAGATACAGGTCAGCGAAGGGCGTATTGCATGGGGTGACGCCTCGGCCACCTTCGCGGGCCGCGTCGCCTTCGCCCCCTCGGGCACGGCAGACGGCCGCCTCGACACGCGCCTTCAGGGCCAGGAAGCCATCGTCAACGGCCTGATCGCTGCGGACCTGATCGAGGAAGACCTGCAGGGCCCCCTCAAGGCCGCCATCCAGGTGCTGCAGTTCACCAACGGCGATGGCGCCGGCGGCATCAAGATGCCCGTGGTGGTGAAACAGAGCGACGTCTACCTCGGCCCCGTCCGCGTCGGCCGCATGGACAGCCCGTTCTAGCCAAACCGGCCCTTCTCCCCCACCCACTCATGTCATCCCGGCCAAGCGAAGCGCGAGCCGGGATCGCCCTCGTCTGCCCCGCACCCCACCCACCGTGTCACCCCGGCCCTTAGCCGGGGACCAGGGGCCACAAGCGCATGCGCACACCGCTCCCGATCCCGGCTCTAGGCCGGGATGACAACTTTCCAAATTCTGGAAATTCAGCCCTTCGGCTTTTCGTCCGCCCCGTGCGGCCGCCCGAAGTCCGGCGCGGCCGAGTCCTGTCCCGCGTCGATGATCGACCGCCGGATCGCCCGCGTGCGCGAGAACAATTCGAAGAGCGCATCCCCGTCCCCCCAGCGGATCGCCCGCTGCAGCGCCGACAGGTCCTCAGTGAACCGCCCTAGCATCTCCAGCACCGCCTCGCGGTTGTTGAGGAACACGTCGCGCCACATGGTCGGATCGGACGCGGCAATACGCGTAAAGTCGCGGAAGCCGCCTGCCGAGTACTTGATCACATCCGACTGGGTGACCTCTTCGAGATCCGCCGCCGTGCCGACGATGTTGTAGGCAATGAGGTGCGGCAGGTGGCTGGTGATCGCCAGCGTCAGGTCGTGCTGATGCGGGTCCATGATTTCCACGTTCGACCCGCAGCCGCGCCAGAATGCGGCGAGCTTCTCGACTTCCTCGCGGTCGGCGATATGCGTGCCGTCGCCTTCCGAGCCGCCAATGGGCGTCAGGATGCACCAGCGCCCGTCGAACAGTTCGGCGAAACCCGCATCCGGCCCCGACTGCTCGGTGCCGGCAATGGGATGCCCCGGCACGAAATGCACGCCGTCGGGAATATGCGGCCCCACGTCCCGCACCACCGCCATCTTCACGGACCCCACGTCCGTCACGATTGCGTCTTTTTGCAGCACCGGCGCGATCTCCGCCGCCACCGCGCCATAGGCACCCACCGGCGTTGCCAGGATCACCAGGTCCGCGCCCTTCGCCGCATCCGTCGCGCTGTCGCACACCACGTCGCAGAAGCCGAGTTCGCGCGCCCGCGCCCGCGTCGCGTCCGACCGCGCATAACCCGCGACCTCGCCCGCGAGCTTCCCGCGCCGGATCGCGTGCGCCAGCGACGAGCCGATCAGCCCAAGCCCGATGATCGCGACACGTTTGAACAGCGGCGCGCTCATGACCCGCCCTTCATGAAGCGCCGCAGCACCTCGATCACCTGCTCGTTCTGTTCGGCCAGCCCCACCGTCATGCGCAGGCAGTCCGGCAGCTTGTAGGATTTCGTCAGCCGCACGATGAAGCCGTTCTCGCGCAGGAATTTATCGGCATCCGCCGCCGTCTTCCCCGGCGTATCGGCAAACCGCATCAGCACGAAATTGGCGACCGACGGAATGACCTCGATGCCGAGCTTCGAGATCTCCTCGGTCAGCTTCGCGCGCCATTCCTCGTTATGCGCCACGGCCTTGGCGAGATGTTCCGTGTCCCCGATGGCCGCAATCGCCGCCGCCTGCCCCGGCCCCGTCACGTTGAACGGCCCGCGGATGCGGTTGAGCGCATCGATCACCACCTCCGGCCCGTAGGCCCAGCCCACGCGCAGCGCCGCCAGCCCGTAGACCTTCGAGAAGGTGCGCGTCATCACCACGTTGTTCGTCGTGGCGACGAGTTCGAGCCCCGCCTCGTAATCGTTGCGCGTCACGTATTCCGCATACGCCGCATCCAGCACGAGCAAAACGTCCGATGGCAGCGAAGCCTGCAGCCGCTTCACCTCGCCGATGGGAATGTAGGTGCCCGTCGGGTTGTTCGGGTTGGCGATAAAGACGATGCGCGTCTTCTCGTTCACGGCGGCAAGGATCGCGTCCACGTCCGTCGTCAGGTCCGTCTCGCGCACCTCCACGGGCACGCCGCCCGCCGCCCGCGTCGCGATGGAATAGATCGCGAAGCCGTGCTCGGTGCAGATCGTCTCGTCGCCCGGGTTGAGAAAGACCTGCGGCAGCAGGTGCAGGATCTCGTCCGACCCGTTGCCGCAGATGATCCGCGCCGGGTCGAGCCCGAACCGCTTGCCGATGGCGCTGCGCAGCGCCCCGTAGCCGCCGTCCGGGTAGATTTCGAGATTCTCGGCTGCCGCTGCAAACGCCGCCTTCGCCTTGGGGCTCGGCCCCAGGGGCGTTTCGTTGGACGACAGCTTCACCGCCGTGTCGCGCCCGGCGATCTTCGCCTCGCCGCCCTGGTAGGCGGTGATGTCCAGAATGCCGTCGCGGGGTTTGAGATCACGCATGTGCGTCGTGTCCGGGAAAGAAGAATGTCGGGCGGGCAGCGGAAGCGGCGGTCAGACCGCGATGGGTACGGGATAGCCGCCCACGGGATAGATGTCACCAAACGGCCCGCCCGCCTTGGCCAGGACGGCGGAAAGCCGCTCGTCGTCCGGCGTGATATGGCCGTCGAGCGCGATCAGATGGAGCTGCGGCGCGCCCGCGCCCTTGTCCGTCTCGCTGCCGCCATAGGGATCGACCGCCACGGCGAGCCGCCACGCGGACAGCCCCGCCCTCTCGAACACGTCGGCGCAGCTGTCGGGACTGACATAGCCCTGCGACATGCCCACCATCAGCGTCACGTCGTCGCCCGACGGCGCGAATGGCGCCCGCGCCACGGCAACGGCCCGCGGCCCCTCGCCCGAAAGAAAACGCCGGCGGATCGGTTCGTCCGATACGCCGGCAATCACGAATGGCAGGGCAGCAACGATGCGCGGCGCGTCGTCCGCGCGCGACAGCATCGTCCACCACGGCGCCTCGCCCGGCTGGCCGTTGTCCGGCGCCGGCAGCACCGCCACGCCCGCGCGCCCCTCGGCCACCTGCCGGATGGCGCCGCGCGCGTCTTCCGCGCCGGTGATCGCGATGGTCGAGCCGAACTGCTGGCGCGCCAGGTCAAAAGACACCAGCGCGTCCTCGCCGCCCGCCACGACAACCGTGAACGGCGCCTGGATCGCCGTCATCGCGGCGATCAGCTCGTGCCACAGGTCCGCCACGGCTTCGAAAGAGAGCGTGCCCGCGTGCCGCGCCGCCAGCCGCCGCATCATCTGCGCCTCGCGCGAAATGCGGATCGGGCTCGCCTTTTCCAGCTCCGGCCCCTTGGCCGCCGCCACCTTGCCCACCACCTCGGCGCGCCGCATCAAAAGATCGTGGATCTCGTCGTCGATCGCATCGATCTCGGCGCGCGCCGCCGCAAGGCGGGCCTCGGTATCGTCACTGGAAACGGCAGCAGACATGAACTGGTCTTGGAGCGCGCAGCCCGCGCCCCGGGTCCGGCTGGAACGGGTGAATTGGCGGGCCGTCCCGGCGTCCGCGCCAGGCGCGCACAACGCCCCGGAAGGGCCCTCGAAAGCGCGTATCAATAGGGGCTGAGGGGGCGAAAATCAAAGTAAACATTGACACCTGCCCGCCCCCCTCCCTAGCTACCGGCCCGATTTTGTTGACCTGCGAGGCATGGACGCCGGCCCCGGCCGGCCCTACATGGCGGCGATGACGATCGAGACGGCCAGCGGGCAGCCCTCCGGGGTCGAGGCCCTTGGCGAAAGCCACGTGAAGCGGTTCGGCCCGGACCAGCCGCTGACGCTCGACTGCGGCGTGTCGCTGGCCCCCATCGAGATCGCCTACCAGACCTACGGCACCCTCAACGCGGACAAGTCCAACGCGGTCCTCGTCTGCCACGCGCTCACCGGCGACCAGCACGTCGCCAACCCGCATCCCGCCACCGGCAAGCCCGGCTGGTGGTCGCGCATGGTCGGCCCCGGCAAGCCCATCGACACCGACCGCTACTTCGTCATCTGCCAGAACGTGCTCGGCGGCTGCATGGGCACCACCGGCCCCGCCAGCACGGACCCCGAGACGAACGAGCCCTACGGCCTCGGCTTCCCGGTCATCACCATCGCCGACATGGTCCGCGCCCAGGCCATGCTGGTGGACGCCCTCGGCATCGAGCAGCTCTTCTGCGTCGCCGGCGGCTCCATGGGCGGCATGCAGGTGCTTGAATGGTGCGCGTCCTACCCGGACCGCGTCTTCACCGCCATGCCGATTGCCACCGCCGCGCGCCACTCCGCCCAGAACATCGCGTTCCACGAGGTCGGCCGCCAGGCGATCATGGCCGACCCGAACTGGAACGGCGGCGACTACGCGCGTACCGGCAACCACCCGGGCAAGGGCCTCGCGGTGGCGCGCATGGCAGCCCACATCACCTACCTCTCGGAAGCTGCATTGCACCGCAAGTTCGGCCGCAACCTGCAGGACCGCGAGAAGGTGACTTACGGCTTCGACGCCGACTTCCAGATCGAGAGCTACCTGCGCCACCAGGGCTTCACCTTCGTGGACCGGTTCGACGCCAACTCCTATCTCTACATCACCCGTGCGATGGACTACTTCGACATCGCCGCCGATCACGCACGCCGCACCGGCAACGGCGGCGCGCTCGCCGATGCCTATCGCGGCACGAAGACCCGCTTCTGCGTCGTCTCCTTCACGTCGGACTGGCTCTACCCCACCATCGAGAGCCGCCGCATCGTCCACGCGCTCAACGCGGTCGCGGCCAATGTCAGCTTCGTCGAGATCGAAAGCGACAAGGGCCACGACGCCTTCCTCTTGGACGAGCCGGAAATGTTCGAGACCATCTCGGGCTTCCTCGGCGCCAGCGCGCGCGATCGCGGCATCTAGGGCCTGAACGATGGCAACGCCGACACCGCCAACCCCGCGCGCAACACGCGCCGACCTCGCCCGCATCGCCGAACTGGTGGCGCGCGGCTCGCGCGTGCTCGATGTCGGCTGCGGCGACGGCGAACTCTTGGAAATTCTGCGCGACGAGCGTGACGCCGATGGCCGCGGCGTGGAGCTGTCGCAGGCGGGCGTGAATGCCTGCGTCGCGCGCGGCCTCTCGGTCGTGCAGGGCGACGCCGACACCGACCTGTCGGACTATCCCAAGGGCGCGTTCGATTACGTAATCCTGTCGCAGACCATTCAGGCCACCCAGAACCCGCGCGAGGTGCTGGAGCAGATGATGCGCATCGGCCGGCGCGCCATCGTCTCCTTCCCCAATTTCGGCCACTGGAAAGTGCGCGCGCATCTCGCGCTCGCAGGGCGGATGCCGGTCACCAGCACGCTCGACTACGCGTGGTACGAAACGCCCAACATCCACCTGTGCACGCTGGCGGATTTCACCGACCTGTGCGGCGAACTCGACGTCACCATCGAACGATGCCTCGTCCTCGGCTCAGGCCCCACCGCCCGCCGCTTCAACGGCCCGCCCGGCTGGTGGTCCAACCTTACGGCCGAACAGGCGATCTTCCTGATGGAGTGCCCGTAGACGGTCCCGTCTGCTCAGATGTTTCCAAACTCGACGCGACCGACATAGCCCTTCATTGGCTGGCCCCACGCATAGTGCTGCTCAAATGCCTCGGTCAGAAGCTGCCGAACGGGCGCAACATCGCTTTTGTGCGGTCCGTACCGGAAGGCCGTATCGGGCGCCATAAGTCGCCACTTGAGCCAATATCCATCCGTTTCGTCCCCATCCTTGTGGATGGCTTCGGTGGAAAACCTTCCTGCGAGATCAACCTCGTCAACGCCGCTTAACAAGCGGAAGTAGCGGATTCCATCACTGGACCCACCCACTGACTTAAGCTCTATCCCGCGCTCTTCATCCAGAACGCGCCATGAATACCGGCGAAGCTGGACCGCTTTGAATGCCATCTTCCTGCTGAAGTCTGCGTTGCAGGCATTTCCCCTTCTTCGTCATTCCGAGGCTTGACAGCGGAATCCAGTGCCACGCGCGAAAGCCGTGCTGTGTCGCTCTGGACCCCGCGGTCAAGCCGCGGCATGACAGCGTGTCGTTCGGTGCTTAGCCGACGATCGCTTCCGCGCCCGTCTCGCCGGTGCGGATCCGCATCGCCGAAAGAAGATCCGAAACGAAAATCTTGCCGTCGCCGATCTTTCCGGTCTTGGCGGCATTGGCGATGGCATCCGCCACCTTGTCGGCAATGCCGTCGTCGCAGGCCACGTCCACGCGCACCTTCGGCACCAGCTGCACCACGTACTCGGCGCCGCGATAGACCTCGGTCTGGCCCTTCTGGCGGCCATAGCCCTTCACTTCCGTGACCGTCAGCCCCTGCACGCCGATGGCGGAGAGCGCGGTGAGAACATCGTCGATACGCGACGGCTTGATGATGGCAGTGACCATGCGCATGGCGTTTTCGAGCCCCTTGGTTGTGACCGCATGAATGCGTCGGAATTTGCGGGTACGCGGGAACCTTTCGCGCCTGCCTTTTGCTTCTGGTTTGGCGCAGGCCCGGCCCCAACTTCGGGCGTTACGGTAGGGGCGCCGCGTCACGCGGGCAAGCGTCCCGCGCGGGCGCCGCCGCCGGCACGGGCGCTGTCAGCGGCAGCCGCCGCCGCACCCGTTCCGTGTGCCCCGTGGGCGCATAGATCTGCTTCACCGCCTCGACGAGGATCACGCCGGCAAAGCGCGGCCACAGGGTCATGCCCACCCGCTCCCACGCGGTCGCCGTGCGCAGGAACACGCGCCAGCCGACCGGCGGCACGAACAGCGCCGACGACCACTCGACCGGCGAGAACATGGAATTTCGCAACAGCGACACCAGCTGCCCGCGCGAGAACGGCTGGCCGTGGCCGAACGGCGTGCCCTCACCGCGCGCCCACATGCCCCGCCGGTTGGGCACGGCGATGAGAATGCGCCCGCCCGGCGCCAGCACGCGCCACGCCTCGCGCAGCAACGGCTGCAACTGTTCGGCTGCTTCCAGCTGATGCACCAGCAAGAGCCTATCGGCGCACCCGTCCGGCAGTGGCAGGTCCAGCTCGTCCACCAGCCCGGCGAGATACGGCCCCTCGCGCGGCCAATGGAGGACGCCCTGCTGTGCCGGCATCAGCGCCAGCGTGCGCACTGCCTCGTCGCGGAACTGGCCCAGATAAGGCGTCGTGTAGCCGAGCCCCACCACGGTCATCCCCGCCACGTTCGGCCATGCCCTGCGGATCGCCAGCGCCAGCAGGCGCCGGGCCACCCGTCCCAGCGGGCGGCCATAGAATTCCCGGAGATCGACGACGTCGAGGCGCATGGCCAGACCTTAGCAGAGCCGGTGCGAACCCCGCGTTAAATCCCGGACGGTGAGACCGCGCCGGTTTGAACGGCGGCGAAGCAGGGCCTACCTTCTTGGGAAAGCCCCGGGAGGACCCCCATGACCCATCTCGTCGTCCACCAGTTCCCCTGCCTGAACGACAATTACGGCTTCCTGCTCCACTGCGAGAAGACCGGCGAGACCGCGTCGATCGACACGCCCGAAGTCGCGCCCATCCTCGCCGAACTCGACAAGAACGGCTGGAAGCTCACCCACATCCTCAACACCCACCACCACCCGGACCACGCCGGCGGCAACCTCGAACTCAAGGAAAAGACCGGCTGCCAGGTCATCGGCCCGAAGGACGAGGCCGCGAAGATTCCCGGCATCGACAGGCCCGTCGGCGACGGCGACGAGGTGAAGTTCGGCGAGGAAGTCGCCCGCGTCATCGGCGTGCCCGGCCACACGGCGGGCCACATCGCCTATCACTTCGCCGGCCAGCACCTCGCCTTCGTCGGCGACACGCTGTTTGCGCTGGGCTGCGGCCGCCTCTTCGAGGGCACGCCCGAGCAGATGTGGACCTCGCTTGAAAAGCTGATGGCGCTCCCCGACGACACGGTCGTCTACTGCGCCCACGAGTACACGCAGGCCAACGCGAAGTTCGCCCTCTCCGTCGAGCCCGACAACGAGGAGCTGAAGGCCCGCGCCCGCCACATCGACGAGAAACGCCGCAAGGGCCAGGCCACGGTGCCGACCACCATCGGCGTGGAGAAGGCGACCAACCCCTTCCTGCGCCCCATGAGCACCCACCTCCAGCGCACCATCGGCCTCGAAGGCGCCGACCTCGTGGACGTCTTCGCCAGGACCCGCCAGCTCAAGGACAACTTTTAACCCCGCTTTCCCTCCGGCTTGACCGGAGGGCCTAGAGCCACACGAAACGCCCTTGCCTTGGGCATGGCCCCTCCGGTCAAGCCGGAGGGCAGCCGGAGTGTTCGCAACCGCATGAGCCAGACCGCGCAACAGATCATCGCCGCCCTCGGCCTCGAACCGCACCCCGAGGGCGGCTGGTTCCGCGAAACGTTCCGGGATGCCAACGAGGGCCGCGCCCACTCGACGGCCATCTATTACCTGCTGGAAGCGGGCGACCATTCCCACTGGCACCGCGTCAACGACGCCGCCGAAGTCTGGCACTGGTACGCGGGCGGGCCCCTCGCCCTCACCCTGTCGCCGGACGGCCACGATGCCGAGGCAATCCATCTCGGCCCCAACGTGCTGAACGGCCAGCGTCCGCAGGCCGTGGTCCCGCCCGGCTGCTGGCAAACGGCGGAATCCCTCGGCGCCTGGACCCTGTGCGGCTGCACCGTCGCGCCGGGCTTCGACTTCGCCGCCTTCGAGATGGCCCCGCCCGACTGGCGCCCCACGCCCCGCAAGGCATCCGGCGGCTGATTCGCACCCGCACCTCATGTATAGTCGCGCCCGTGGGTTCCGGGGGGCGGCAGGATGCTGCGCAAGACCATATTGGCGGCCGTGGCCGCCGTGCTGCTGGCGGGAACGGCCCGGGCGGATGACGCCCGGCCGACCATGTGTCCGGACAACCCGGACGCCATGGGCACCGCGCGCACCATCGAGGTCGACACCACCGGCGGGCCGGATATCGGCACCATGCAGTACGCCCGCACCCTCGACCTTGCGCCGAAGGAAATCGTCTTCACCTTCGACGACGGCCCCAACCCCGAGCACACGCCGAAGATCCTCGACGCGCTGGACCGCCACTGCATCAAGGCCACGTTCTTCATCGTCGGCCGCTATGCCGAGCTGCACCCCGAAATCGTCCGCGAGACCTGGAAGCGCGGCCACACCATCGCGACCCACACCTGGTCGCACCCGATCCTCTCGCAGATGAACCACTGGTCGGCGCGAAAGCAGATCGACCGCGGCATCGAGGCCGCCCGCAACGCGCTCGCAGGTCTGACGGACGAGGATGGCAACGAGGCCCGCGTCGCCCCCTTCTTCCGCTTCCCCGGTCTCAACCACACCAAGGGCCTGCGCAATTATCTCGCCGGGCAGGACATCGCCACTTTCTCCTGCGACATGGGAACCGACGACTGGCGGTCCATCTCGCCCTGGACCCTCTACAAGCGCGCCCTGCGCATGATCGAGTACGAAGGCCGCGGCATCGTCATCTTCCACGACACCCATTACCGCACGTCGTCCATGCTGCCGCAGATCCTCGACGAGCTGGCCGCCCGCGGCTACCGCGCGGTCCACATGGTGCCCAAAGGCAGTGCGCCCGCCGCCATCGCCGATGCCGGCACCGCCCCGCAGCGCCCGCAGGCCGTCTACGCCCCCCGCCGCACCGTCTCCCCGCCATGGGCGTCCGCCGGCGAGACCGCCCACCAGCGCGCCATCCGCGAAACCCTTGCCGAGGCCGACGCGTTGACCGCCCGTTCCCTGTCGCAGGTCACGACCGAGCTGCGCGGGTCCGTTTCAAACTAGGTATGCCGAAAGCGTTCACCCGAGGAGAGGCCATGCCCACCCGCCGCCGCGTTCTCCAGACAGCCGCCGCCGCAAGCGCCGCCATCGTCACCGCGCCCGCCATCGTCCGCGCCGACGCCCCCTACAAAAAGACCCTGCGCATGCAGAGCCTGAACTCGGGTGAGAAGCTCAACGTCACCTACTGGGCCGACGGCGAATACCAGGAAGGCGCCTTCCGCCGCATCGCGTGGTTCATGCGCGACCTGCGCACCAACACGACGACCGACATGCACCCGGCACTGATGGACCTGCTGTGGGACATCAACGAGCTGACGGCATCGTCCCGCCCCATCTACATCATGTCCGCCTACCGCTCGCCGCAGACCAATGCCTGGCTCGCCTCACGCTCCAACTCGGTCGATCCCGGCTCCTTCCACATGCGCGGCATGGCCATCGACATCACGCAGGACTTTTCTGATCCCGAGGCCGTCTACCGCGCCGCCCGCAAGCTCGACCGCGGCGGCGCCGGCTACTACCCGACGCGGACGCCTTACGTGCATGTCGATGTCGGCCCGGTCGATCACTGGGTCCACCCCGGCATTGGCAGGCGCGACCGCGACGAGGAATACGAGGCCATGCTCGCCGCCGAGGCGGCGGCCAAAGACACCGGGCCCGCCACCGGCAACGGCAGCTAGGAACCGCAGCAAAGATTCGTTTCGCAGGTGCAGCATAAAACCGCGCTCCACCTCGCACCCGCACTTGCGCATCGCAGCATGCCCCTGCGACAATAGGCACTTACGGACCATGCCCGGGTGTTTGCCGGCGGGCCCGCAACGACCTACCCGAAACCGACGGAAGCGCACCCACGTGGCTAAGAAGCGGTCAACCGGCAACGAGCCGATCACGATCAAGAAATACGCCAACCGCCGTCTCTACAACACGGCGACCTCGAGCTACGTGACGCTCGACCACCTGGCGGACATGGTGAAGCAGAATCAGGACTTCGTGGTTTTCGACGCCAAGTCCGGCGACGACATCACCCGCTCGGTGCTGACCCAGATCATTTTCGAGGAAGAAGCCAAGGGCGGGCAGAACCTGCTGCCCGTGCGCTTCATGCGCCAGCTCATCAAGTTCTACGGCGACAGCCTGCAGGGCGTCGTGCCGTCGTTTCTTGAGCTGTCGATGGAGAACTTCGCCAAGGAGCAGGAGCGCATCCGCGGCCGCCTCGCCAGCGCCGTCGGCGAGGAACGCTTCCAGCAGCTCGAAGGCCAGGTCCGCGACAACATCCAGGCCATCGAGGGCGCCGTGCGCGTCTTCAACCCCTTCGCCGCCACCGCCCGCGACAAGGACGATGCGAAGCCGAAGCCGCGCACGTCCGCCGCGCGCAGCAACGACGAGGCGGAGGGCGAAATCCGCGCCCTGCGCGAGCAGGTCGAAGCGATG
This sequence comes from Parvibaculaceae bacterium, assembly GCA_965229975.1. Lineage (GTDB taxonomy): Bacteria > Pseudomonadota > Alphaproteobacteria > CGMCC-115125 > CGMCC-115125 > Pyruvatibacter. Next base: position 3,067,610 of record OZ245936.1, on the reverse strand, counting down.
CAGAAGCAGATAGACGCGCTGGACAAGAAGCGCCGCTAACCAGCCAGACTAGGCAGTGGCGCTGATTTCGCCTTCCTTCGGCCACTGCGGTTCCAGCGTCGGCTCACCCAGGTAGAACCCTTGGAGATACTCCACGCCATAGGCGCGCAGGAGCGTCACCTCGTCCTCGTTGGTGACCCACTCGGCCACCACGGGAATGCGGAAGTTCTTGGCGAGATGCACCAGCGTCTGCACGAACAGCTGGTCGTCGCGGCTGCGCACCAGCCCCTGCACGAACGAGCCGTCGATCTTGACCATGTCCACGTCGAGCGCCTTCAGGTTGCGGAACGACGTGTAGCCGGCGCCGAAGTCGTCGATGGCAACCTGGCAACCCATGTCGCGCAGCGAGCTGACGAAACGCTCTGATTCTTCCAGGTCATGCAGCGCCACAGTCTCGGTAATCTCCACCGTGAGACGCGGTGCAATGTCGAGATGATCGCGCAGGTAGCTGGTCATCGTCTCCAGCCACGAGCGGTCGGTCGCCGTCATGCCAGACACGTTGATGGCAAGCTTCGCCGTCGGATAGGTCTGTAGCGTTTCCACCGCCAGTTCCAGCACCCGGTGGTCGATCAGGCGAACGAGACCCAGCTTCTCGGCAACCGGAATGAACTGTCCCGCTGAAACGATCTCGCCGTCCGGGCGCTCCAGCCGCAGCAGGCATTCATGCATCTCGGCTTCGCCCGTGCGCGCCGAGACGATCGGCTGGTAGGCGAGCTTGAGGCGGTTGTCGTTGAGCGCGGAGACGATCTGGTCCGCCAGCGAAATGTTCTGCCGGCGCCGCGATTCACGCTGCTCCGAGAGCTGGTAGATCACGTAAGACCCACGCCGCGCGGACTTCGCCGCGTCGAGCGATTCTTCCGCGCGCGCCAGCGCTTCCGTGGCGTTGCGCGCACATTTGGGTATGGCAACGCAGCCGAGCGACACCGAGGCCGAAACCGGTCCCGCCTCGGTGCGGATCACGGTCGAGCGCACTTCGCGCATCAGCCGCTCCGCGGTCAGCCCCATCTCGTTCTGCCCGCATCGCGCCAGCACGATGCCGAACTTGTTGCCGGCAACCCGGCCCAGCAGGTCCGTCTGGCGCAGCTGCGACTTGAGGCGCTTCGAAACGGCGACGATCACCTCGTCCGCCACGTCGAAGCCATAGGCCTCGTTGATCATCGCGAGGTTGTCCACGCCCGCCATCAGGAACGCCGAATCCATGTCGTAGCGTTCGGCGTAGGCGATGGTGTCCGACAGGCGCTCGCGCAGCTTGCCGCGGTTCACGTTGCCGGTGAGTTCGTCGTAGGAGGCGAGATAGGCAAGCCGGCGCTCGTTGAGCTTGCGCTCCGTCGCGTTGCGGATCGTGCCGATCACCCGCGCCGGGCGGCCCTTCTCGCCCATGTACCAGCGGCCCGCGTCTTCCACCCACACGGGCTCGGTACGGCCCGGCAGGTTGAGCGCGTATTCGCACTGGAAGGCGACACCCTGTCCGCGGTCGGACTGGTCGCTCGTCATCACCGCGTCGTAGCGCGAGCGCCCCGCGTCCGGATCGACGAGGCGCGCGAAGGTGCGCCCGGTCGCCGCCGGTACCATGTCGGCAAGGCCGATCACGGAAGCGGCGTTGGATCCCCATACGATCGCGTCGGATTCGATGTCCCACGTGTAGACGGCAATGCCGGCCGCGCCGAGAGCCTCGGCAACGGGCAGGTCACTCGCCTCTGCCTTGGGAGAGAAAGCGACGGCCGCTGCAATCCTTGCGTGGTCCTGCCGGTCGTTCTGCATTTTTGAACCAGGGCTCCCCGAGATAAGCCACAAGGCCATAGCGCCCTCGCTCGTCCTGAGATCGGGCTACGCCTTAGTTTTCGAAAAATGCCAGTGACCGATTAAAAAACACGAAACGGAACGCTCCACATACGCGTCGTGGTCGAAACGGCTGGCATCCGGCTTGCTCTTTCGGGGGCATGCAGATCGGCCGCACACGTTTCGTTCATCTCCCCCGCCGGGTCACCCCGGCGGCGCGTGTGCCCGCGACCCGCGAAAATCCGCACAGGACCGCCGCTTTCCCGGGCCACGAACCGGCGCGCGACACCGCCCGTCCGCAAACGCAGCCGCACGGCGCCCGCGTTCTCTGGCGCGTTGTCCCGGATTGGCACAGCACGTCCGGCGATCCGCTTGTCGCCATGTCCCGAAGTGCGAAAGCCTACGGGTCGGCCCAGCGGCTCATGCACCGCCCCCTGACCGGCCGCATCGCGGACGACAAGGCGTAAGCAAGGCTCCTAGTACCCGATCGCGGCGCCGTCCTTGCGCGGGTCCGAGCCGCCGGTCAGCGTCCCGCTCTCCCAGTCGATGACGACGCCCTGCCCGCCGCCGTGCGGCAGCAGCGCTTCCGCCATGTCGTGCCCCCGCGCGGCAAGCCCCTCGAGCGTCGCCGCCGGCAGCCCGCGTTCGGCCACCAGCTTGCCGCCTTCAACGAGGAAGCGCGGAAAGTCGATCGCCTCCTGCAGGTCCATGCCGTAGTCCAGCATGTTCATTACCACCTGCACGTGGCCCATCGGCTGGTAATGCCCGCCCATCACGCCGAACGGCATGACCGTGCGCCCGTCCTTCACCAGCATCGCCGGGATGATCGTGTGCATCGGCCGCTTGCCGGGCGCGATGCAGTTGGGATGGCCTGCTTCCAGGGTGAAGCCCGCGCCCCGGTTCTGGAACACGACGCCCGTCGCTTCGTCGGCGATGCACGAGCCGAAACCCTGGAACAGGGAGTTGATGAACGAGACCGCGTTGCGGTCCTTGTCCACCACGGTCAGGTAGGTGGTGTCCTTGTGCTGGCTCGGCGCACCCTCGGCCACTACGCCCGCCCGGTCCGCGTCGATCTCCGCCGCGATCGCCGCCGCGAAGTCGTCCGACAGCAGGTGATCCACCGGCACCGCCGCCTGCGCCATGTCGGCCACGTAGGCATCGCGTGCCGCGTAAGCCCGCCGCGCCGCTTCCACCTGGAAGTGAATGCGCTCCGGCCCCCACGGGTCGAGCCCCTGCACCGGCAGCTTCGACAGCACGTTGAGCGCGATCAGCGCCGTGATGCCCTGCCCGTTGGGCGGGATCTCGCAAAGCTCATGGCCGCGATACGTCGTGCGGATCGGCGTCACGTATTCCGCGTGCGACGACGCAAAGTCCTCTTCCGTGTGCAGCCCGCCCTTGGCCCTGAGCGTCGCCACCATCTTTTCGGCAATCTCGCCCTCGTAGAACCCGGCGCGTCCCTTTTCGGCAATAGCCCTGAGCGTGCGTCCCAGCGCCGGGCTTCGCCACACGGTGCCGACCTCGGGCGCCTTGCCGGACGGCAGGTAGAGTGCCTTCACGTCCGGGTCGGTCTTCTCAAGGAGCGGTGCCAGCAGCATCCAGTCGGTGGCGATGCGCGGGCTGAGCGCGAAGCCCTCCTCGGCAATCCGGATCGCCGGTTCCAGCGAGGCCGCGAACCCCAGCACCCCGTGGTCCGCCGAAAGCTGCGCCCACGCATCGATGGCGCCGGGCACCGTGATCGAGTGAACCGAGTGAAACCCGATCCGGCCGATGCCCTGATCCTCGAACCAGTCACGCGTCGCTGCCGCCGGCGCGCGGCCCGACCCGTTGAGCCCGATCACCTCGCCCGAGCCCTTGGGCGCGTAGAGCACGAAGCAGTCGCCGCCAATCCCCGTCATCATCGGTTCGACAACGCACAGGACGGCGCTCGCAGCGATGGCCGCGTCCACCGCGTTGCCGCCGCGCTGCATGATCTCCACCGCCGCCAGCGAAGCGAGCGGGTGCGACGACGCGCACATGCCGTTGAGCGAATGAACGGTGGAGCGGCCGGGACGCTGGAAGTCGCGCATCAGCTGTTATCCGGGCGGCGGACCTGCGCCAGCGCCGCCTGCGCCAGCGCCAGCACGCCCAGCGCAGAAGCGAGATGCCCCGCATCCATCGCGGAGATCGGCGCAACGCGCAGGATCATCGGCGTCAGCAGCGCGAAAGACACGCACGCCGCGATGATCCACATGGCCGAGCGCGGATGCGTCTCGAACTTCCACGCCGCAAGGCCCGTCAGCCCGATCACCACGATGATCTGCACATAGGCCGTGAACACGAACTGGTTGGTCAGCACCGCGAAGATGTAGACCACCGCGGGGATCGCGAGCGCCACCGTGTTCCAGCGGTCTTCGAGCGGCCGCACCAGGATGCTGGCGGCGCCGATCAGCGCCGCCGTCAGCCCCACGGTCAGCGCAAACGCCATCACTGTCGCGTAGACGGGCTGGATGCCCGCCGCGAAGAGCCGCGCCACGGCAAAGCCGCCCGCCACGGTGAAGGTGAGAAAGCACACGAGCCAGAAGATCTCACCCTTCACGCCCGTGCCGCGAACCCGCGTCAGCGCGAAGATCCCCGCGCCCAGCAGCAGGCCTGCGAATAGCGCCGGTACAGCACCGTTCATTGTTCTGATCCTTCCGTTGCATCCCCGGCACCGTCCCCCGGCGCGGTTCTGAGATCGAGCGCCAGCGCCTTCACGTCCGCCACCGCCCGTTCGAGTCGTTCAAGCCGCGTCACGATATCGTCGAGACGCGCATGGATCGCCGCATCGCCGCCTTCCGCCGGTTCGGCGGGGACCGGCGTCGAGATACCGGCCCGCGAGGCTACCTCGGCGACAGGCGCTTCCAGCACCGCCGCCATCGCCCGCACTTCCCCGGCCGACAGTTCCCGCTGGTCCTTCCACACCGCTGCAAGCTCGGTCAGCGGCAGGCCCATCGCCTCCGCCAGTTCGTTGGGCGTGCGGCCCACGTCCTTGAGCCGCTGGGTGAACCAGGTCTGATCGAAGAAAAGCGCCATTGCGGGCGGGAGTTTACCGGCCCTTGAACACCGGCGCACGCTTCTCGAGGAAGCTCTTGACCCCTTCCGCGTGGTCCTCGGTCTGGAACAGGCGGCCCAGCGTGCCCGACACCCAGCTGCCCAGCGCCTCATAGTCCTGCGCCGCGGCGCGCCGCAGCCCTTCCTTCATGAAGCGCAGCGCCAGCGGTGCGTTCTCCGCGATCCGCCCGGCCAGCGCCCGCGCCTCCGGCATCAGCTCGTGATGCTCGACGCATTTGCTGACGAGCCCGATGCGCTCGGCTTCCTTGCCGTCGATCACGTCCCCGGTGAACACCAGTTCCGCCGCCTTGGACGAGCCGACGATGGCCGGCAAGCGCCCCAGCCCGCCGATATCGGTGATCAGCCCGCGCTTGATGAAGATCTCCCCCATCTTCGCCTTGTCGGACGCGATGCGGATATCGGCGAACAGCGTCAGCTCCATGCCCCAGCCAACGGCCGCACCGTTGACGGCGGCAATGACCGGCCGGTCGCATTCGAGCACCGCCATGGCAGCCGGCGTCGGCTTGGGCCTGACGGCGGTCAGGCGCGAGACGCTCTCGTCCTTCTGCTCGCCGGTCATCATCTCCTTCACGTCCTCGCCCGCGCAGAAGGCCGGGTCCGTGCCGGTCACGATCACGCAGCGCACGTCGTTGTCCGCCTGCGCCGCGCGGAACGCCTGCTCCAGCTCCCAGTATGCCGTCCGGTTCAGCGCGTTGCGGCGGTCCGGCCGGTTGAGCGTGATCGTCGCCACGTGGTCCGTGACGTCGTAGAGCACCGTCTCGAACTTCGACGTATCGATCGCCATCTGTGCACTCCTCCCATCTCCGCGCTCCCTCCGGCTCGACCGGAGGGTCCACGAACGCTCTCCGGCGTTCTTTGGCGGCCGGAAACCTACCCTGTGAAATTCGGCACCTGGCCTTCGCTGTCGCCGATGGCGTCGCCGCGCGCCGAGCCCAGCACCGTGCCGCCGTCGCAGTCGATGATGGCGCCGGTCACATAGCGCGAGGCCTCGCTGCCGAGCCACAGGCACGTCTCGGCAATGTCCTCCTTCTCGCCATAGCCGCGCAGCGCGATGGACTGCTTGATGGCGTCCTCCGCTTCCTGCGTCGGGGCAAGGCGGCGCATCCCTTCCGTTTCGGCAATCGGCCCCGGCGAGACGCCGTTGACGCGCACCCCGCCCGGGCCCCATTCCAGCGCCAGGCACTTGATGAGCATGTTGATGCCCGCCTTCGCCGCGCACACATGCGCCTGGAACATCGACGGGTTCACCGCCTGCGGCGCGGTGATGGCGACGAGCGACGCCCCCGGCCGGTTGAGATAGGCGAAGCACGCCCGGAACACGTGGAACGTGCCGAGGAGGTCGATATCGACGACCACCTTGAAGCCGTTGGACGACATGCCCAGCGCCGGCGCCACGAAGTTCCCGGCAGCCCCCGACAGCACGAAGTCGTACTTGCCGAAGGCTTCCTGGCCCTGCTTCATCGCCTTGTCGACGCTTTCGAAGTCGCGCACGTCGCAGGCGATCCCCAGCGCCTCGCCGCCCTCGTCGGTGATCGTCTTGGCGGCGGCCTGGATCTTCTCGTGGCTGCGCGAGATGAGCACCACCTTGGCGCCTTCGCGCGCGAAGCGCTGCGCCACGCCCAGGTTGATCCCGCTCGACGCCCCGGCAAAGAACGCGACCTTGCCGTCCATCAGTTTCTCGCGGAACGCATTGCTCATATGTTCGCCCTCCCGGAAGCGCTGCCGCCGCCTTATTTCAGGCGCGGCATGGGTTAGTGTTGCCGGCACCAAAGCAACTGCCCTGCCCGCTGGCAAGCCGCGCAAAACCGCCATTTCCGGTTGCCGTCGCGTCAGCCGCCGGATTTATCGAAGAGCACGGGACCAGGAGACCGACCTGTCGAAGCCGCTCGAAGCCCCGCGTGACGCCCCGCCCGGCTCCGCCGTGGTGGAACGAGTGCGCGCTGCCGACCCGGCCGCCGTCTTCGCACAGGTCGCGGACACACCCTACGCCCAGCTCCTCGACTGGCGCACCGGCAGCGGCTGGGCCTATGTCCTTCTCGAGCCCGACCGCGTCGCCACCTGCGACCTCGCCAGCCTCGACCCGCACAAGTCGCCCACGCCCTTCCAGCAGCTCGACACCGAGCTTGCCGAATGGGCCGCGGCCAATGGCTACATCCCCTCGGACACGCCCGTCCCCTTCACCGGCGGCGCGGGAGGCTTCTTCGCCTACGAGCTGGCCCACGGCCTCGAACGCCTGCCGCCGCTTCGCCCCGGCCGCACCGTCACCCCTGCCCTCGCCACCGGCTTCTACGACGCCGTCGCCGCCTTCCCGGCCGATGGCCACGCCGCCTACATCGTCTCCCCGTGGGAGAGCACGGGCACACGGGAAAAGCGCGCCCGCCTGCGTTCCCTGATCGAGAAGGCCGAAACCCCGGCACCGCCCCCGGCCACACGCTGCGCCGAACCCGCCGCCAACTTCGCCCGCGCGGCATACGAGGCAGCGGTCGCCGAAGCCATCGAACTCATCCACGCGGGCGACATCTTCCAGGTGAACCTCTCCCAGCGGTTCGAGACGGCGCTGGCGGACGGCGTCACGCCCTTCGACATCTACCGCCGCCTCGCGGGCGATGCCCCGGCCCCCTTCGCCGCGCACCTCAACATCGGCGAGGCAACCATCGTCTCGTCCTCGCCCGAACGCTTCCTGCGGGCCGACAGCGAAGGCCGCGTCGTCACCGAACCCATCAAGGGCACGCGCCCGCGCGGCGCCACGCCCGCCCTCGATCGCGCGCTGGCCGAGGAACTGGAAGCTAGCGCCAAGGACCGCGCCGAGAACGTCATGATCGTCGATCTCCTGCGCAACGACTTGTCGAAGGTCTGCGCCGACCACTCGGTCAAGGTGGAGGCCCTGTGCAGCCTCAGGAGCTTCGCCAACGTGCATCACCTGGTCTCGAAGGTGACCGGCACCCTACGGCCGGAAGTGTCCGCGCTGGACCTGCTCGCCGCCTGCTTTCCCGGCGGCTCCATCACCGGCGCCCCCAAGGTCCGGGCCATGGAGATCATCGCCGATCTCGAACCGCACGCGCGCGGCCCCTACTGCGGCGCCATCGGCTGGATCGGCCTCGACGGCGCCATGGACACCTCCATCGCCATCCGCACCCTGACAATCTCGAACCGGACGGTGACCTATCACGCGGGCGGCGGCATCGTCGCTGACAGCGACCCGGCGGCTGAGTATGACGAGACCATCGCCAAGGCGAGCGCCATGCGCCGCGCGCTCGCGGGAGACGCCCCGTGATTCTCGTCATCGACAACTACGACAGCTTCGTCTTCAACCTCGCCCGCTACCTGCGCGAACTCGGCCGCGAGACCCGCGTCGTCCGCAACGATGCCCTCACCGTGGACGAAGCCGTCGCCACGCGGCCCGAAGCCATCGTTATCTCGCCGGGCCCCTGCGGCCCCGCCGAGGCTGGCATCTCGACGCCGCTCGTCACAGCGGCCATCGGGGCCAACGTGCCCCTGCTCGGCGTCTGCCTTGGCCACCAGTGCATCGTGGCGGCACTCGGCGGCACCGTCGGCCGCGCCCCGCGTCCCGTCCACGGCCAGGCCTCCACCATCGCCCACGACGGCAGCGCCCTGTTCCGCGGCCTGCCGACGCCGCTCCAGGTCGGCCGCTATCACTCGCTGATCGCCACCGGCGGCTTGCCGCCCTCGCTGACAGCGACGGCCCGTCTTACGGACGACCCCGCCACCGTCATGGCCATTGCCCATGCGCACGCCCCCGTCTTCGGCGTCCAGTTCCACCCGGAAAGCGTCCTGACCGAGCACGGACACGCCCTGCTCGAAAATTTCCTGACACAGGCGGCCGCCCGGCCCGCCGCCGCCGAATGACCGCCCGCGTCTGGCTCAATGGCCGCCTCCTCCCGCAGGACGAGGCGCACATTGCGCCCAACGACCGCGGCCTGCTGCTCGCCGACGGCTTGTTCGAAACCATGCTGGTGCTGAACGGCCGCATCGTCCGCCTCGACCGCCACCTCGCCCGCCTTATCGAGGGCGCCGCCGTCCTCGGCATCCCCCTGCCCTTCGAAACGCGGACCCTGCGCGCCGCCGCCCGCGAAACCGTCGAGGCCAACGGCCTGCTCGGCACCCAGCGCGCCAGTGTCCGCCTCACCCTCACCCGCGGCCCCGGCGGACGCGGCCTCGCACTACCGGAGACCCCCGAGCCCACGGTGCTCGTCACCGCCACCGCCGTGGGCCCCGCGCCGCGCAGCCTGAGTGTCATCACCTCCGCCGTCCGCCGCATCGCCACGAGCCCGGCAAGCCCGCTCAAAACCCTCAACTACACCGACAGCATCGTGGCCCGCCGCGAGGCCGACGCCGCGGACGCCGACGACGCGCTCCTCCTCAGCGAAGCCGACGGCATCGCCTGTGCTTCCATCGGCAACGTCTTCGTCGTGAAGGACGGGGCACTCACGACGCCGCCGGACGACGGCGCCATCCGCCCCGGCATCGCGCGGGCCGACGTGCTCGCGCTGGCGAAGGACCTGGGCATCCGGGCGGAAGAAGCCCCCGTCTCCCGCGGCGCCCTGGCCGCGGCGGACGAGGTCTTCCTCACCAACAGCCTGATCGGCGCCTGCCCGGTCACCACCCTCGACGGCGAGAGCCGCCCGGCGGGGCCGGTCACAAAAAAACTTGCCCAGGCGCTCGAAGAGGCCTGGGCAAGGGAAACCTGAGGTTTTCTGGCGTCTGGCGCGCTATTCGCCGACGGCGAAGTCACGCCGTGCCGTCGTGATCGTTACCGAGAAGCCGGCTACCACGTCCACCAGCGCCAGCGCGGTGATGAAGAAGAACGTGGAGGTCGAAGCCTCGGGCACGATGATGAACTCGACCAGGCAGAGGACGAACACCAGCATCGACAGCCCGTGGTTGATGATCGAGGCGTGCGCCGTGTTGGTCGAGCGGATGATTTCCACGAAGAGCAGGACCAGGCCGACGGCAATGAAGAGGTCGGCCATGGTGAAGGTCCAGACGGAACCGGACATCATGTTCACCGAGAACAGCGAGGCATCCAATGCGGGCCCCGTGATGAACACCACGATGTTGTAGGCGATCAGGAGCAGCAGCAGCAGCGGAATGAAGGCGAGCATTTGGGTCTCCCCGGATCCTTTGGAGAATTAGACGACAGGCCCCTTTGTTCCCGAACGTAACACAAGGACCCGGTCACCCACGCATGACCGTATTGTTTACAGTTAAAATGCGGCGGACCCGTGACCGTTCCGCAACCGCGCAATTCCGCGGGCCGGAGCGGAACAAAACATGAAAAAAGGGCCCCTCACGAGGGGCCCTTTTCGAATTCTCAGGCAACGTCGGGCGGGCTTACGCCTCGTCCTTCGGCTCCAGCACCTGGCGGCCGCGATACATGCCGCTCTTCAGGTCGATGTGGTGCGGCCGGTGAAGCTCGCCGGAATCGGCGTTCTCCACGTAGGTCGGCTGCTTCAGCGCATGGTGGCTGCGGCGCTGGCCGCGCTTCATGCGGGTGACTTTCTTCCTGGGGACCGCCATGGGTACTTCCCTTCGGTTTCGTCGCGCGGCGGGCGAACCCTTGCGGGGGTCACGGGCCGGCGCGCCAGATCCTTGAAAAACATGATGGCCCGGACCGCGTTCGGCGCGCCGGGCCAACTGAGCCGCGAGCATATACATGAACTCGTGGCCCCTTGCAAAGGGGCAATAACGCGCGCGCCCGCGCTTGTGCTATGCCGGGCCCGAACCTCACCGGAGACCCGGCCCCGCCATGACCAGCCCGCCAGCCTCAGGCCCTCGCCGCCTCCTCATGGTGGTGAACGAGCTTGAGAGCTTCTTCAACCACCGCCTGCCCGCCGCCCGCGCTGCCAAGGCCGCCGGCTGGGAGGTCCACGTGGCCATGGAAATGGCGGAAACCGCGGCCAAGCGCGACACCGACGGCCTTACCTTCCATTACCTGCCGCTCGCCCGCAGTTTCGCCTCCCCGTCCGCCGAGATGAATGCCCTCTTCGAGCTGCGCCGCCTCATCGGCCATGTGAAGCCCCACGTGGTCCACGCCTTCACGCTCAAGCCCGTGACGCTGGCCGGCATCGCCTCCCGCCTCGACCAGGGCCCGCCCTTCGCCGCTTCGGTCACCGGCGTCGGCTCGTTCTTTCTCGCAGAGGGCCTGCGCGCCGCCATCATCAAGCGCGCCCTCATGCCCGCCCTGCGCTTCGCCCTTGGCCACGACCGCCGCATCGCCATCGTCCAGAACCCGGACGACGAGGCCATGGTCACGGGCGCCCTGCGCGTTCCGGCAGATGACTGCGTCCTGATTCCCGGCTCCGGCGTCGATCTCACCACCTTCCGCATGCAGCCCGCCGAGCCGCCCGGCCCGGTCAAGATCGTCCTCGCCGCCCGCCTCCTCGCCGACAAGGGCATCCGCGAGTTCGTGGAGGCGGCCCGCATCCTCAAGGCCCGCGGCATGGAGGCCGAGTTCGCCCTCGCCGGCGGCCCCGATCCCGCCAACCGCTCAGCCATCAGCGACGACGAAGTCCGGGGATGGATGGCCGAAGGCCTCGTCACAGCGCTTGGCCACGTCACCGACATGCCGGGCCTCAACGCCACGGCCCACATCGCCTGCCTGCCCTCCTACCGGGAGGGCCTGCCCAAATCCCTCATCGAGGCCGCTGCCTGCGGCCTGCCCATCGTCGCCACAGATGTGCCCGGATGCCGCGAGATCGTCCGCGAGGGCGAGACGGGCTTCCTCGTCCCCGCCTGTGACGGTGCGGCGCTGGCGGACGCTCTCGGCAAACTGATCGCCGACGCGGACCTCCGCCGCCGCTTCGGCGAGGCAGGCCGTGCACTGGCCGAGAGCGGCTTTTCCGTCGAGGCGGTAACCACGCGGATGCTCGAGGTCTATGACCGGTTGCTGGAACGCGCCTGACCCGCTACGAAACCGCGCGGCCTGCCTGGAGCCGCACCAAACGGAGAAGCACGCGAGCGTGACGTTATGTGCGGCATAGCCGGCTTCACTTCGCTGGGGCACAACGCCCGCCTGCCGGACACCGCTGCCGCCGACCTCCGTGCCATGTGCCACGAGCTGGCGCATCGCGGCCCCGACGCTGAAGACATCTGGCTGGACGACACGGCATCGGTGGCCCTTGGCCACCGCCGTCTCTCTGTCGTGGACCTGTCATCGGCCGGCGCGCAGCCCATGCACTCCGCGTCGGGCCGATACGTGATCACCTACAATGGCGAGATCTACGGCCACGCGGCACTGGCGGACGAACTCGCGCAGGCAGGTGCTGCCTTCCGTGGGCACTCGGACACGGAAGTGCTTCTTGCTGCCATCGAGGCATGGGGGCTTCAAGCGGCCCTGGAACGCATCAACGGCATGTTCGCGTTCGCACTCTGGGACCGGCATGAGCGGACACTCTCCCTCGTCCGCGACAGGGCCGGGAAAAAGCCGCTCTATATTGCACGCACATCCCACGGCCTCGCATTCGCATCCGAGATGGCCGCCTTGATGGCGTTGCCCGGCTTTGAGCGCCGGGTAAGCCGCGATTCTCTCGCTCTTTACCTCCGGTATTACGCGGTCCCCGCGCCGCACACGATCTTTGCCGGCGCCTGGAAACTGCCGCCCGCCGCGTGCCTGACGATCGACACGGCGAACCCGCCGGACGACATCGCCACAGCCATTGCAGCCGCACACCGGTATTGGGACATCGCCGCCGTTGCCGAGGAAGGCGAGCGCGGTGCACGCGCGGCGCCCCTAAGTGACGGCGAGGCGCTGGCGCATCTGGAGGACGTGTTCGGCACCGCTGTCGAGGAACGCCTAGTCGCTGACGTGCCGGTAGGCGCGTTCCTTTCGGGCGGTGTCGATTCGAGTTGCGTCGTCGCCATGATGCGCGAGCGCGCCACCGGGCCGGTCGAGACCTTCACCGTCGGCTTCGACGAGGCCGGGTACGACGAAGCTGACCACGCGCGGAAAGTGGCCCGGCATCTCGGAACCCATCATCACGAGGTCTACGTATCCGGGTCCGAAGCCCGCGACGTGATCCCCAGGCTGCCGGAGATCTATTCGGAGCCATTCGCCGACAGTTCGCAGATCCCGACCTACCTCATCAGCCGCTTTGCCCGCTCCCGCGTGACCGTGGCGCTGTCGGGCGATGGCGGGGACGAGAGCTTCGGCGGCTACAACCGTCACATCTATGGGCCCCGCCTCGCGGCGGCAGCAGGACACCTTCCCGGCCCGCTGAAGGGCGCCTTTGCATCGCTGGCGCGGTCCCTGCCCCCGTCGTCGTGGGATCGCCTGCTGGCTCCCCTCGGCCAGCCACAGGCCGGTGACCGCCTCTACAAGCTCGCTGATGCAGCCGAGGCAGCCGATGCCGCCGATCTGTACATGCGCTTTCAATCGATCTGGCGCGATCCGGCGGGGCCCGTGCCCGGCGCCCGGGAACCGGAGCTTGCCTACCCGCGCCCCAAGCTATCCGGCCTCGCCGCGGAGATGATGCTGGGCGACTTCATGCATTACCTGCCGACCGATCCGCTCCACAAAGTCGACCGCGCCTCAATGGCCGTCAGCCTGGAGGTGCGGTGCCCGTTCCTCGACCGCCGCGTCGTTGAAAGTGCCTGGCGCCTGCCTGAAAGCACGAAGATCCGGGCAGGCTCCGGCAAGTGGATCCTGAGAGAACTGCTGGCAAAGCGCCTGCCGCGCGAGATCATGGAACGCCCGAAACAGGGGTTCGGCGTCCCGATCGGCGATTGGCTGCGCGGACCGCTGCGCGGGTGGGCCGAGGACCTGCTGGCCGAAGAGAAGCTGAAAGCGGACGGTCTCTTCGAGGCCGCTCCCATCCGTTCTGCCTGGGCCCGCCACATCGAGGGCCGGGAGAACCTCGGCGCCCGCCTCTGGACCGTCCTCATGTTCCAGGCCTGGCGCGAGCGGTGGATCTAGCTCCTTAGGGCCTTGCGCACCGTCGCGACGATACGGTCCTGCGTCGCTTCATCGAGATAGGGATGCATCGGCAGGCTCAACACCTGCCCGGCGAGCGCGTCGGAGACCGGAACGCCGCCGGGGCCGGACGGGTAATGCCGGTAGGCGGTCTGGCTGTTCAGCGGCACCGGGTAGTAGACCTGTGTCGGCACGCCTTCGGCGTCACAGGCTTTGCGGACCTCGTCCCGCTTCTCGACCTTGAGCGTGTACTGCGCCCAGGCAGAGCGCGCCGCGTTCGACACGTAAGGCACCTCTGCCACGTCCGAGAGGCCCGCATTGTAGCGCTCCGCCACCCGCTGGCGCGCGTCGAGCTCGTCACCGAAGATCGCAAGCTTCTCGATCAGGATCGCGGCCTGGATCGTATCGAGCCGTCCGTTCATCCCGATCCGCACGTTGTCGTAGCGGTCACGGCCGGCACCATGGTTGCGAAGCGACATCAGCACGGCGGCCATCTCGTCGTCATCCGTGAAGACGGCGCCACCATCGCCATAGCAGCCCAGCGGCTTAGCCGGAAAGAAGCTGGTCGAGGTCGCATCCCCAAGTGTTCCCACCCGCGCATCGCCCAGCGCCCCGCCGAAACTCTGCGCCGCATCCGCCAGCAGGAACATGCCTTCCGCGTCGCAAACCGAGCGAACGGCGGGATAGTCGGCGGGCTGCCCAAAGAGATCCACTGCGATCACGCAGGCCGGGTGGAGACCCTTCTCACGGGCATCCGCCACGGCCGCCTCGAGATGCCTTGAATCCATGTTGAAGCTGCGTGGGTCGACATCAACGAAGACGGGCGTCGCGCCCAGCCACGCGACCACCTCACCGGTCGCGATAAACGTGAACGCCGGCACGAAAACCGCGTCGCCGGGACGGATGCCGCGCGCCATCAGGACCAGCGCCAGTGCATCGGTGCCGTTTGCGCAGCCAATGGCGTGCTTCGCGCCGCAAAACGCAGCCAGCTTCTCCTCGAACTCCGCGACTTCCGGCCCGTTGATGTACTGGCCGTGATCAAGCACGCGCGCGATAGCCGTATCCACCTTGTCGCGGATGCGGTCCTGCTGCGCCTTGAGATCGATAAACGCGATCGGTGCGCTCATTCAGTGATTTCCTCGAGGGTATCGGGCCCGGTCTCCCGGTAACGGCGGCCTTCGCGAGGACAGACCAGATCGGGCCCCAACTTCTCGCCGGCATGACTCATCCAGCCGATGCGGCGCGCGGGCACGCCGACCATCAGGGCGAATGGCGGTACATCGCGGTTGATCAGCGTCGCGGCGCCGACGAAGGCGTATTCCCCAACGGTGACCCCGCACACGATGGTGCAATTGGCGCCCAGCGTCGCGCCGCGCCTGATGAGGGTCTCGCGATACTCGTCCTTGCGCTCGACCTCCGCCCGCGGGTTGTAGACGTTTGTGAAGACCATGCTCGGCCCGCAGAAGACGCCGTCCTCGAGCGTCACGCTGTCGAAGACCGAAACGTTGTTCTGGATCTTCACGTTGTCGCCGATGACGACCTCGTTGCCGACAAAGACATTCTGACCGAGCGAGCACCCGGCGCCGATCTTCGCGCCGGCGGAGACATGGACGAAATGCCAGACGCGCGTGCCATTGCCCAGCCGGGCACCGTCGTCGACGACCGCTGTTTCGTGAATGAAGGGCGGCTTGTCAGCAGTCATGCCGTTTCCTGTTCTTATTCCACGCGGTCGCAGAACGGGTGGTATTCACCGCGCAGACCGACGGGATTTTCCTGCCGGATACGGAACACGGTTTCGATCGAATTACGTGCTTCGTCGAGCCCGAACCCCTTTCCGTCCAGGATTGCCTGGTAACTGGCGGTGTGGAGATCCGTAAAGCCGTCCGAGAACTCCAGCTCCTCGTCCTCGATCATGATAGAGCGATAAGTCCGCTTGTTCTCGGCAAGTGCTTGCTGCGGCAGGTACTCGTCGTTGATCGACAGGAACCAGCGCACGCGCGCCCGCTCGTACTCGAGGAACCCGGCCGCCACGTCGTCGCGGTGGAGATGCACCACCGACGACTTGAGCGGCCCGAAGACCCAGCTCAACATGTCGTAGAAGTGCACGCCGATATTCGTGGCGATACCACCGGATTTGTGGACATCGCCCTTCCAGCTCACGTGGTACCAGCGCCCGCGGGACGTGAGATAGGTGAGGTCGACATCGAAGATCTTGTCCTTCGGTGCCGACTGTACCTTCTCGCGCAGCGCGATCACCGACGGATGCAGCCGCAACTGGAGAATATTGAAAACCCTGCGCCCGGTCTCGGACTCGATCTCCTTCAGCGCGTCGATGTTCCAGGGATTGAGCACAAGCGGCTTTTCGCAGATGACGTCCGCGCCGGAACGAAGCCCGAAACGCACATGCGCATCGTGCAGGTAGTTGGGCGAACAGACGCTCACATAGTCCACCGGCGTCCCGCGCCGCCGCAGCTTGTCCACGTGGCGGTCGAACCGCTCGAATTCCGTGAAGAAGTCGGCCTGGGGAAAGTAGCTGTCGATGACACCGACACTGTCATTCGGGTCCAGGGCCGCGGCGAGCTCGTTGTCGGTATCCTTGATCGCCTTCATGTGGCGCGGCGCGATATAGCCGCCGGCCCCAACCAGCACGAAACGTTTCGCCATCTGGAACTTTTCCGCCTGTAAACTAGGCCGCCGTTCCCGGCGCCCCCCTCGAAGAAACGGCCTATTCATTAGACGTTTGGCGGATTTGGTGCAATTGCCGTATTGGCTGGCGGAAACGCTCGGGGATTGGCTCTGGCCCTTGCAATTTGCGGCTTCCGGCGGCAAACACTTGCCGAGCGGCCCCGCGCGAAAACCGTTGCGCAGGCCGAATTGGCCGTGGGGCGAGAGGGGACTTCATTGGGCGATATCCGCACCGATCCGGCGCCGTTTCCGGCACGCTTGGAAGACATGCGCGTGGCCGTCATCGGGATCGGCTATGTCGGCTTGCCTGTGGCAGTTGAAGTCGGCAGGCAGCGCCCCACACTTGCCTTCGACGTCAACGCGGCCCGCATCGAAGCCCTTTCCCGGGGGCAGGACGACACCCGGGAAGTCACGGCGGACGAGCTGGCGGCATCGACGCATCTGACCTTCACCAGCAACCCGGACGATCTCAAGACGGCCAATGTCTTCATCGTGACCGTTCCGACGCCGATCGACGCATTCAAGCGGCCTGACATGGGCTTCCTGGAGCGCGCCAGCGAAACCGTCGGCCGCGCGCTGAAGCGGGGCGACATCGTGATCTACGAGTCGACCGTCTATCCGGGCGCAACGGAGGAAGTCTGCGTTCCCGTCCTTGAGCGGGTTTCGGGCCTGACGTTCAATCAAGACTTCTTTGCCGGCTACAGCCCTGAGCGCATCAACCCCGGCGACAAGGAACACCGCCTGCCTGATATCAAGAAGGTCACCTCCGGCTCGACCCCGGAAGTGGCAGAGGCGGTGGACCTTCTCTATTCCAGTATCGTCCGCGCCGGCACCTTCAAAGCCAGCTCCATCCGCGTCGCGGAAGCGGCGAAAGTGATCGAGAATACCCAGCGCGACGTCAACATCGCCCTCGTGAACGAGCTGGCCATCCTCTTCGACAAGCTGGGCCTCAACACGCAGGAAGTCCTTGACGCAGCAGGCACCAAGTGGAATTTCCTGCCTTTCCGGCCCGGACTTGTGGGCGGCCACTGCATCGGGGTGGACCCCTACTACCTGACCCACAAGGCTCAGGAAGTGAACCATCATCCCGAGATGATCCTGGCCGGACGCCGCATCAATGACGGCATGGGCGCGCACGCCGCGGGCAAGGTTCTTGACGCCATGATGCTCAAGGGCTGCCCGATCAACGGGGCCCGGGTTTTGATCATGGGCATAACCTTCAAGGAAAATTGCCCGGACCTTCGCAATACGCGCGTCATCGACATTGTCGAATATCTGCGGGCGCGCAATGTTCGCGTGGATGTTCACGATCCCTGGGTCTCGCAGGACGACGCCCACCACGAATTGGAACTTGAGCTGACGGCGGAACCAGAGGCCGGCGCCTACGACGCGGTGGTGCTGGCGGTCGCACACCGTGAATTCGTGGCGATGGGAGCGGAGCGCGTAAGAAATTTCCTCAAGCCCGATGGCGTCCTTGCAGACCTCAAATGGGTCTTCGCTGCGGACCAGACGGACGCGCGCCTCTAACGGTTGAACGAAAGAGTTGGACAATCATGAGCTGGCTGGTCACTGGAGCTGCCGGATTTATTGGCTTCCACACGGCCCGCCAGCTTTTGTCACGCGGCGTCAGGGTTGTGGGCATCGACAACCTGAACTCCTACTACGACGCGTCGCTCAAGCGCGCACGCATCGATCAACTGAAGGACAACCCCGACTTCACCTTTGTCCACGCGGATATCGCCGACAAGGCAGCCCTCTCTGATCTGTTTTCCAGGTACGAATTTGAGCGCATCGTCCACCTGGCCGCGCAGGCGGGTGTTCGATATGCGCTCGAGAATCCCGATGCCTACATCCACTCAAACATTGTCGGATTCCAGAACCTCATCGACCACGTACGCGCTCAGGGCACCGAGCACTTTGTCTACGCCTCCACCAGCTCGGTCTACGGCGCAAACACGCGCATGCCCTTCTCGACCAGCGACAACGTGGACCATCCGCTGAGCCTCTACGCGGCGACCAAGAAATCGAACGAAATGGTCGCGCATACCTACGCGTATCTGTTCGGCATGCCCTGCACCGGCCTTCGATTCTTTACGGTCTACGGTCCATGGGGCCGCCCGGACATGGCGCTCTTCACGTTTGTCCGGAAAATCCTTGCCGGCGAGCCCATCGAGGTCTTCAACGAAGGCCGCCACAAGCGCGACTTCACCTATGTCGACGACATCGTTGACGGCGTGTTGCGCGTCGCCGAACGGCCCGCTGCAGCGGATCCGGCCTTCGACAGCGACGCGCCCGACCCCGCCACCAGCAGTGCCCCGTGGCGGGTCTACAACATCGGCAACAACCAGCCCGTCGCCTTGATGGATTTCATAGCGGCAATCGAGACCGCCCTGGGGCGCAAGGCGGAGAAGCTGATGCGGCCGCTGCAGCCCGGGGACGTCCCTGCCACCTATGCGGATATCGAGCCGCTCCGGCGGGAATTCGGCTTTGAGCCCCGCACGTCCATCAACGAGGGTGTGGAAAAGTTCGTCGCCTGGTACCGCGACTATCACGGCGTCTAGGCTGCGCCCTAACCCGCCGCCGCCACTGCATCACCAATCGCCCGGGTTCGCGCCGCATAGGTGTGCCCGGCCATGACGTGGTCATAGGCCGCATCCACGATCGTCTGCCTCGCCCGATCATCACGGAACGTGGCGACCGCTTCGTCCACATTCGAAAAGTCGTGCGCAAGCGGAATGTAGTGCAGGCCGGCCTCGAGAATATCGTTGAACCGGCCCTCGAACATGATCTGGCAAGTCTTCGTGCCGATTGCATCGAAGTGGCGTGACGATATGCACTTGCCGTAGTAGCCGGGCCGCGGCCGCCCTTCGAAGAACTTCTCGTAGATTTCCTCGTACGGAAAAGATTCGTTGAGCAGCGACTCGTGCCGCACCGGCCCCCGGGACATGACGGAACGGAGAAGCGCACGGACGGAATATGGAAGCTTGTGCCCGAGCCGGCGCAGAGGGCTGTCATTCGCAATGACAAGCCCGCCGCGCCCCTGTTGCGCCCGGGTGTAGGCACGGATCGCGTTGACCGTCGCATCGTCACGCTCCAGGAACCACGAGCCTGCCTCGGTCGAAACGGTTCCGCGGGCATCATTCAGGAAGCGCGCCCAGCCCCGCTGGTCGAAGCGGGCATCGGATACATCGACCGTCAGGCCCAGACGCGCCCCGTTGGCCGCGAAGTAGTCATGGATCCTGTTGCGGTCGTTGTCGCCCAGATGCGGCAGGTACCGCACAGCGCGGACACCGATGTCGAGCCGTCGGGCGCCGTGCGGCTTCTCCGGACGAAAGGCTTTCGGGTTGAGCGCGTGCGGCACCGCGACGACGCAGCGCTCGGCGCAGTCCCCGAACAGGTGCTCGCCTGCCTCGAGGGGAAGCTGCGTTGCGATAAAGTCCGGGCGCATCCGCTGAAATGCCGCGCGCTTGGCCGCGATCGGCGATCCCGGCAAGTTGACCTCGTTGCCCACGAAAGTCAGGACTACTGCCTTGCGGTCTGCAAACAGGGGCAGATACGGCTCGAGATACATCGTCGTGTCGCCGTTGGTGGAATGCAGCAGGACCACCAGGTCGGCCTCCGCGAGCCCGCGGCGAATACCCTCGGCAGCGCCGGAGGCACAGATGTTGAGGGATGCGTTCTCGAAGAGCGGCTCTTCCTCGAACGCGGCTAGCCAGTCATCGTAGTAGCTCAGCCGGTCCGTGTACTGAGCATAGAGTACAAGCGTGCGTATTCGGCTTTCACCGGCCACTTGCCCGGCCTTCGGCTGCAAGAAGATCGAGAATACGCTCGGCGCTATGCCCGTCGCCATATTCCGATATGGGCCGGCGGGGCGAAACGTAGTCGGGTCCATGCCAGAGCCGGTTCCATCCGGCCTCCACCGTTTCCACCCATTCCGTTTCTTCCCGCAACGTCACACAGGGCTTGGAGTGGAAATAGGCTTCCTTCTGGAGCCCCCCGGAATCCGTATGAACCTCGTAGGCTGCATCCAGCAGCGCGGCCATGTCGATATAGCCGACCGGGTCGATGATCTTGAGACCCTGGAAGTTTAGCTTGTGATGGCGCGCCGCACCGGAAGTGCGCGGATGCAGCGGCAGCACCACCGGCATCTCCTTGGCCCGCGCTTTCAGATGATCCAGCACGGCGGCAAGTTGCGCGCGGTCATCAGTGTTCTCGGCACGGTGGACCGTCGCAAGTATGAACCCGCCCGGTGTCAGTCCGAGCTGCTGGACGATCTTCGATGTTTCGCGCGCCTTCTCGCGCGCGGCAATCGTTGCGTCGTACATCACGTCGCCGACGTGGTGCACGCCTCGCGTTATACCTTCGTTGGCGAGGTTCGTGATGGCCGTCTGGGTCGGGCAGAAGAGCAGCGCACTCACGTGGTCGGTGAGAATGCGGTTCAGCTCCTCCGGCATGCGCTTGTTGAAGGAACGAAGCCCCGCTTCCACGTGGGCCACCGGCACATGCATCTTCGCCGCGGCCAGTGCACCGGCAATAGTCGAGTTCGTGTCTCCATAGACCAGCATCCAGTCGGGACGCCGCTCGAGCATGATCTGCTCGAGCGCCTCCAGCATGCGCCCCGTCATGCGTCCGTGGCCGCCGCCGCCGATCCCGAGATGATGCGCCGGCGCCGGTATATCCAGCTCATCGAAAAAGACATCGGACATGTTGGCATCGAAGTGCTGGCCGGTATGAACCATCACTTCGCACATGTCGCTGCGTGCGCGAATGGCACGGCTGACCGCGGCCGCCTTGATGAACTGGGGCCTGGCCCCGACGACTGTGAGAATTGTCTGCATCGCGTTAGAGCCGTCTCCGTTCGGCAATGCGCCCTGGCGCTGCCTAGATGCGGGCCATGAACCAGTCGTGCTGACGGATGCAGCGCTCGATCCGGTCCTGGTTCGCCTTCGTCCACTCGACCGTGCGCGCCAGTCCGTCGCGCACCGCTACCTCGGCCTCGAAGCCCAGCTTCTCGCGGGATTTCTCGGTCGAGCCGAATCGTTTGCCCGAGCGGTCCCAGTCGCGCGGCGGCTTGATGTCAGGCGGCGTCGGGTTGCCGGTCAGCTCATTGATGATTTCGGCCAGGTCCTTGATGGTCGTCTCGACACCGGAGGCAAGGTTGTAGACCTCGCCGGGCTCGCCCTTTTCAGCCGCCGCCATCAGCCCGCGCGCCATGTCCTCGACGAAGATGAAGTCGCGGCTTGCATTGCCGCCATTGTCGAGCGGCAGCGCCTCGTGGTTCAGCGCCTTCCAGATGAAGGTCGGCGTCACGTTGCGCCAGACGGTGTGCGGCGTGCCGCGCCAGCGCCCGGCGCCGAGGATCTCGCGCGGGCCATAGACGTTCTGGAACCGGCATTTGACGAACGGCACGTCGTGCCGGCGCCAGTAATAGTTGCCGTAGAATTCGCCGATGATCTTGGAGATCGAGTACGGGCTGTCGTGGTAGAGCGACACCGGCGCGTCCTCGAAGGTCGCTTCCGCATCGTCGAAGGTCTTTTCCGCCACTGCGCAGCCGGCCGCCGCGTAGGCCACCTTCTTGAGCGACGGGAAGTCCTTGATGCGCTCGAGCAGCTTGAGCGTCGTCAGCGTATTGTTCTCGTGATCGGCCATCGGGTCGGCGATCGACGACTGGTTGCCGTGGAAGCATGAGAGGTGCCAGACATATTCAAGGTCTTCTGGCAGCTCGCGGAGGATGCTGTCGTCGGTAATAGAGCCGTAGCGGAAATCGACCGCGGGGTCGTCCGGCACATTGGAGATGTCCGCCGACAGCAGGTTGTCGACGATGACGACCTTTGCGGGTTTTTGCTCCAGGAGTTTCAGAACGAGGTTGGAACCGACGAAGCCGGCACCGCCGACCACGAGAATTTTGGCGTCCTTGAAAGGCGGGGTCATGGATCGTGTCCTGAGAACTGAAAGGCCCGGGCGTCAGCTTTTGGGTGCGGCGAGATGGCTGAAGACGTCGGTCACGCCGTGCGCATCGTACCAGGTGAGCATGCGGTCGATGGTCTCCTTGAAGCTCACCTGCGCCTGCCAGCCAAACGCCTTTTCGGTCTCCGCCGGGTCGAGCACCACGGCGGGCACGTCGTCGTCGCCGGGCGGCACGATGGGCACGTCTTCCTCCAGCGTGATGCCGAGATAGTCGACCACCGCGTCGAACACGTCCTTGATGGTGTGCCCCTCGCCGGTCGAGACGTTGTAGATGCCGGTCGGCGCGCCCGGCTCCAGCGCCTTGTCCATCAGCGCGAAGAAATCCTCCATGTCGAGGAAGTCGCGCACCGTGTCCGAACAGAAGCAGGATTTCCCGGCCTTGAGGCGCTGGTAGAAGGTTGGAATCGGCCCGATAGCGAGCCGCGGGCCGGTGACGTTTGCCAGCCGCAGGGAAACCACCGGCACATCGGCCATCATCAGGTACTGCTCACCGGCGGTCTTGGAGACGCCGTAGCTGGTGAACGGCCGGGTCGGATGGCTGACGGGGATCGGAACCGTGTCGGGCCGCCCGTAGCACAGTGCTGTCTGGAAATGGATCAGGCGCTGGACGCCGAGCCGCTCTGACGCCTTGGCGACGTTGACCGAGCCGTCAACATTGGTCTCGGCGTCGCTTTTCCAGTCCGCCGGGTCCTTGTAGGACGCCGCGGAGTGGATCACCACGTCCGGCCGGAACGCTTCAAAGGCGTCGTCGACGGCGCCCGCATCAGCGATCGAACCTTCCCGAACCGTGAGCCCGTCGACCGGCGGCAGGTTGCCCTTCTTGCCGGTCGCGAAATTGTCGATCACGAAGATCTCGTGACCCTGGGGCAGGTAGCGGTCTATCAGGTTCGAGCCGAGGCAGCCCGCGCCGCCGGTGATGAGGATGCGCAAGGTACCGCTCCTGAAAGCTGAATGAGCCGGGCTAGCTCTTGTTCTCTTCGATCTTGAGGTGGGTGTAGCCGCCGCTGACACCGAACTCGCGGTAGTACTCGATCGCGGCCGCCACGGTGTCCTTGAGCGGCGTGAACTCGATGTCCCCGAAATCCTTGAAGGTACGGCTCGGGTCGAGAAGGATCGAAGGCGCGTCGTCGGGGCCGAGATCGCGGATATCGGGCTCGGGATATTCGTTGATCTTCATCGCCTCGACGACCTCGTCGTAGAGTTCCTTGATCGCCACGTCCGAACCCGACGAGAAGTGGTACGCGCCATGGCCGGTGCCGTCGACGGCCTTGATGACATTGCGCGCGAGGTCCTTCACGAACACGAAGTCCCGCCGCGCCTTTGTAACGAAGCACTTCTTGCCCTCGGACAGGCGCTGGAAAAAGATCGGCAGCGGGCCGGACACGTTGCGCGGCCCCACCACGTTGGCCAGCCGGAAAATCACGTGATCGAGGCCCGAGATCTGCAGGTAGTCCTCTGCGGCCGTCTTCGAGATTGCGTAACTCGAATTTGCCGGAAACTTCGGGTGGTTGAGCGTGATCGGATTTTCCATCGGCTTAACGCCGTAGCAGAGTGCCGTCTGGAAATAGACAAACCGGCCGACCTTGTTGTTCAGCGCGGCGCGGATCAGGTTGGTGCCACCAACGCAGTTGGTCAGCGTGTCACCATACCAGTCGTCGGGATCCTTGTAGGACGCCGCCGTGTGTACAAGCGAGTCCGGCTTGAAATCGCCGATAAGCTGGTCGATCAGCTTCTTGTCGGCGATCGAGCCCTCGACGAATGTGAGCTTGTCGTGCTTTTCCGGCAGGTGAAGCCGGCGTCCGGTGGAGAGGTCATCGATCGCCACCACTTCGTCGCCGCGCTCGAGCGCCATTTCGGCCACGTGCGACCCTACCTGGCCGCACCCGCCCGTCACGAAAACCTTCATAAGCTCACTTTCTCCTTTGCACTGCCGGCCGGCGCATCGGCCATGGCACGGAAATCCGCCGCCCGGTCGTGGAACTGCTGGTGCCAGAGTTCTAGCGACATCAGGCCCCATGTCTTGCGCGAGAACCGAGCTGCCTTGTCGAAATTCTGAAGCACCGCGTCGGCGTTGATATGCGCGCGGTGCTTGTCGCGCAGATTGCTGAAAATGTCGACCATCATCCCGTTCAGCTCTCCCGCGAACCACTCCTTGAGCGGCACCGGGAAGCCCATCTTGTCGCGCCGGTTGAGCACGGGCTCGGGGATCACGTCGGCATAGGTCTGCTTGAGCAGGTGCTTCATGTTGCCGCCCTCGAACTTCACGTCCGCGGGCACGGTGGCGGCAAACTCGATCAGCGCATGGTCGAGCAGCGGCACGCGGCTCTCCAGCCCATGCGCCATGCTCATGCGGTCCTCCACCTGGAGCAGCGCCGGCAGCAGGCACTTGAAGTCGAAATGCGTCATGCTGTCGAAATAGGCTTCCTTGCCGACATTCGTGGCGTTGTTGAAGATGCCGCGGAAGCTGTCGAACACCCGGTCCATGTCGAGGCCGTCCCAGTCGACCTCCTCGGACATGTCGGCGGCGCGGTTGACCAGGCGGAAATAGCGCTCGTCGAGCGGGCCGAACAGCCCCTCGCGCCAGAACTGCTGCATCATCGGCTTGTATTCGCGCAACAGGCCGAGATTGGGGACGATGGATTCGATCGTCACCACGTAGTTGCCGTTCTGGTAGGTGCCGTCGGTCGCCGCCTTGATGCACTGCTCGAAATAGGCGAGCAGGTAGCGCGCATAGCCGCCGAAGATCTCGTCGCCGCCCTGGCCGCCGAGCACCACCTTGACGTGCTCCGCGGCGAGCTTCGAGACCATGTATTGCGGAAACGAGCCCGGCCCCGCGACGGGGAAGTCGAGGTGGTAGATCACCTTTTCGATATTGTCGCGGAAATCGCCCGCGCCGATGTCGGCAACATGCAGCGTGCCGCCCATCTCGTCGGCGACGAGCTGCGCGTAGCCGCTCTCGTCATAACCGGGGAACTCGGTGAAGCGGCCGTTGAAGGCCTCGCGGTTTACCGGGTCGTGGCGTGCGGCGAGGAGGCCCATCAGGCTTGAATCGATGCCGCCAGAGACATACGCCCCCACTGGCACGTCACTTCGCAGGTGGACGCGGATCGAATCGTCCACCAGCTCCTCCAGCCGGCGGCCGAAATAGATCGCGCTGTGGTCGAAGTCGATGTCGTAATGGACATCCCAGTAACGGCGCACCGTGACTTCGCCGTCCTCGACCGAAAGGGTGTGACCAGGCATCAGCTGCTTGATGCCGTCGAACAGGGTCTGGTCGCCAATTGTGTACTGGAAGGTCAGGTACTCGGCCATCGCCTCCGAATTGGTGGCGATGTCGGGCAGGAAGGGCAGCAGCGCCTTGGCCTCGGAGGCACAGTAGAACTTGCCGTCCTGCACCGTGTAGTAGAGCGGCTTGATGCCGAACCGGTCGCGCGCGCAGAACAGGCGCTTCTTCTTCTCGTCCCACAGTGCGAAGGCGAACATGCCGCGCAGGTAGTGGACGCAGCCGCGCTTGTAGCGCGCATAGGCTGCAAGAATGGACTCTGTATCGCTCTCGGTCGTGAACTTCCAGTCCGCAGCGAGCTGGTCGCGCAATTCAACGTAGTTGTAGACCTCACCATTATAGGCAATCGAGACACCGTTGGGCCCGTGCATCGGCTGGGCGCCGTGCTCGGACAGGTCGATGATCGACAGCCGGCGGTGAGCGAGACCGGCATCACCCTCGGGCGCGATCCACATGCCATCGCCGTCGGGACCGCGATGGGCGATCAGCTCGCTCATGGCGCCGAGCGCGCGAGGCGATACACCGCCACGCCCGCGCTCCAAATCAACGATCGCGGCAAACCCGCACATATCCCGTAAGACCCCGGTTTTACTCGTTTTTCTGCCCGGCGCTGGCACGCCGGTGCTCCCCGATCACCCTTATTAGACGAGGCGGCGTCTCACCGAAACCCCCCATCTGGCCGAAGCATTTCCGCAGGGCAGAGCGCGCCGTGATCGCCGACCTCGGGCCCGGCGGAAGGGCGCAAGGCGATCAGCCCTTGGAACCCCGCAGGCGGGCGCGGGCCTTCCAGTAGAAGTCCTTCAGCATGCCATAGACCCGGTCGCGATACCGCCCGGGTAAGAATGTACGCAGAATAAAGACCGCACTGCGCAAGAAAAGAGTCTCAGCCTTAATTACTGCTGTGGAAAGGAAATTGGCAACTTTCAAGGTTCGCGGCAGAACTATCTTGGCAGTGAAGACCGTCAGCCGGACATGCGGCTGCTGCATCGCCATCTTGATGCGCACGCGCTGCACCAAGCTCCTGCCCCTTGTGGCAAACGCGGGAAGCCCACGCCCGCTATCGGCCTTACCCCTGTTTGCCAGTTCCTCCTTCATCACCCGGCTCACGTCCGCGACGAACGCATCCACTGACCACCGGCCGGAGCAGGCAATCTCTTCGTACGCGCAATCGATGATCGGCTTTGCCTTAGCCGGGTCTCGGATGATGGCCACCACTTCTTCGATGTTCGAATGATCGGGCTCCAGGGCCACGTAGTGACGGCCCCGCTTGAGAATGCCGCCGTAGTCGCCCGGATACATGACCATCAACGTGCGCAGCGCTGCGGCCTCGAAACAGCGCGGCGATATGACGTTCATGACGATCTTCCCGTCGACCTCCGAAAAGTAGAGGTCGCGGAGTTCCTCGTAGGTGGCATCCGGATGGGTGGCCAGGTGCAGCTCCACGGCGCGTTCGATTTCACCCGTGAAGTCGCACACGCTCGCGCCGCTTTCCGTCCCGAGCACGGCGCGGCACTGCGAGATGAACTGCAGCCAGTCATCGCCGTAGATACGGTCTTCCTCACGGGTGGAGATATCAACCTTGAGGTCGAACCGCTTGGCATCGTCGAGGAAGCGCTCGGCTATCTGCCATTTCTGCAGCGAGTGATATCCATACCATGCCGATAGCTTTCGCCCCCTGTAGCCGACATCCAGGGGCCGGGATTCGAACGGCGGCACGTCACGCTTGTTCAGACCTTCATTCACGAACCCGGTGAGCGTGTACTCGAACCGGATGTCATCGCACCAGGGATGGGGATACACCTGCCGCACCACGTCCGGCGAAACGAGCGAATAGACGACGTCCACCTTCAGATCGCGGAACGCGGCCGCCGTATCATCAATCCAGCGATACTCGTCCTGAATGAAACAGATCGTCAGCCCATGGAAGCCGGCAAGCGACGTCGCCAGCCGCGGCGAGATATACCCGCCGCGCGCCAGGACGATCGAGTAATGCAGGATGACGACGTCGAAGAGGTCGAGTGGCAGAAACCCCGCCCACTGGGCGTCGATCTTGGCCACGTGTCCCTCGAGCCCCCGCTCCAGGGCATCGACATGCTCCTTGATCGTCCCCACTTCGAGGGACGCCATGTTGCAGATGATAAGGATGTTACGCATGCTTCATGACCTTGGAGCGGCACCCGTCCTGCGCCTCCCATCCGAACGCCGTCGCAACGGCGGCGCCACGCGATACGCGCAGCGCCGTTTCGGTCGGGTCGCCTGTGGCCGGCTTGGCGGAGGCGCCAGGACGTAATGGATCCGCTTGTCGGGACCGTCTCCCTAGCGCTTCACCGCCGCAAACCCGCGCAGGCGCCCGAACTTGGCCAGTGCCGGTTCGTCGATCGCAAGCGCCAGCGGCACCGTCTTCTCATGAAAGTCTGACGGCCCCGTCGCCTTGTCCGCACCGACAAGCAAGGGATAGGTCACCCGCGTGAGCAGGTCGAACATCCCGCTACTCCACTCGTCGCTGATCTCGAAGGATTCCTCGACGGCCGGGCGCAGATCGGCGACATGGCTGTAGAAGTTGATCGCCGCCGGCTTCATTGCATCGAGCCGGCATTCGCCGCGGAGAGCGTTGAGGACTTCGAAGCCGTCCAGGTACCCCTCGACGAGCAGCAGCTTGCCACCGGGCTTCACCCATTTGGCCATGTTGCGGATCGCCGCGACCTGCTCCTCGACATTCGCTAGGTTGATCAGAACGCGCACGCAGACGACGGCATCGTAGGTCTTGCTGGCTGCATTCGGGTCGAGGACGGACCCCACCCAGAACTTGTTGTTTGTCTCGCCGTAAGTGTCCTTGGCGCGCGAGATCATGTTCTCCGCAAAGTCGAAACCGTCCACGTGGCTCACACGCTGGCGCAAATCCTGCGTAAGAAAGCCATTGCCACAGCCGACCTCCAGCACTTCGTCATCGGCACTGAGGTGCTTGAACAGGAATGCGTTTTCACACCGGCGCTGAGGCAGGTCGTCGATGTTTACGAGTTCCGCCTTGTCGAGTTCGCCGGCGCGCTTGTTCCAGAACTCGTCCGTAGATGTCTTCTCAGCCCGCATTTCTAAGCTCTCCCTCTGCTTTGCGCTCGGCTATAACGGCGTCGATCGCCTGTTTCAGGTGCGTTTCGATCGATTCCAGGTACACGTTGTGACCGGCCTTGCTCAGATGCAGAAGGTCCGGATATGGCAGAAGCAACTCTGCCAGTTTCTTGTCATCGAAATTGTCGAAGACGCGCGCCACGTCATGGAGGTCGACATCTGCCTCCCTGGCCACATCCCTGACAATTTCATTGTATTTCACGCGCTGGCTTTCGATGCTGGCGCCGGAAATCAGTCGTTCCCGCCGCAGCGTGGCGTGGTTGGTCCCGAGAACGATCCGGCTCGCGCCGAAGACGCGTGCACGGGCGATCATTTCGATCAAATTCGCCCGGTACGCCTGCTCCGAGACCCGCGGCACCCCCCAGTCCGTTGCCCAGCAATTGCCGTCGTTGAGCCCAAACTGGAGTGTCATGATGTCTGGCTGGTGGCGCTGGACAGCCTCGGGAAATCGCTCGAGCCCCTGACGCGTGGTCTCACCCGAAATGCCCGAAATGACGAACCGTAACACGAAGTCGGACCCCGCATAGGCGCGCGTGAGGCGATCGATTGCCTGGTCGACCCACCGGTGCGGCGGATCGACGTATTGGCCCTCGGTAATGGAATCGCCCATGAAGACGACAGTCACAAGATTGTGTGGCGGTGCCAAAACTTCCCCCAAAAATGCGCGCCTCAAGCTTGATACTCGGCTTTCGTCACAAGCCAATAACCTCTATCTAACAGGGCCTCAAGTGGAAGTGGTCGAGAAGAAGTCGTCCTGCCATGAATTCGCCGTCGCCGCCACTGCGAACCCTAAGAAAACCTTATTTTTTCAACGGGTTACGACAGAAGAATTACGACCAAAGAGTCCTGCGCCAATACTCAGACGCGACCTGAGACGGCACCGGCTGATCACGATGCGATGCAATGGAAAGACCTCTTCTCCTCCTTACCGCTGACCAGTTCCGCCTGATCGGAACCGTGGCCGCACACATCGACGCCTTCAAGGCACACAGCCGGTACCGCGTCGTGCAGCTGGACGCCGTCGCAGCGGCACAGATGGACATCTCGCTCGGCGACTTTGCGGCAGTGATCGTTCACTACTCGGTCATCGCCTCGAATGAGGCCTACTTGCCGCCGTCCCTTCGCGACCGTCTCGCAGAGGTCGCTGCCCCGAAGATCCTTCTCATACAGGACGAGATGCGCTGGGTCCGGAGGACCGAACAGACAATCCTCGATCTCGGATTCTCGGCTGTCTTTTCCGTCACGCCTCCGCATGTGCAACGGGAACTCTACCCGCGGGCAATCGCAAGCGGCGTGAGGTTCGAAACGACGCTGACCGGGTTCGTCGAAGAATCCCTGAACGATTTCCCGGTCCCAAACTATGACGACCGCCGGCTGGATGTTGTGTACCGCGCCCGCAAGCTCTCCGCCTTCTACGGTGCCTTCGCACAGGAGAAGTGGCGCATCGGTGAGCGCTTCGCCCGGGACGCGGCTCGCTTTGGCCTCAAGTGCGACATCTCCAGCCGCGAGAGCGACCGGGTCTATGGTCGGGAATGGCTGCGATTCCTCGGCAACGCGAAAGCCACGCTCGGCGTTGAAAGCGGCGCAAGCTTCATGGACTTCTCCGGCGAGGTCTTGCCGCGCGTCGAAGCCTATGAGCGCGAGAACCCGTCCGCGAGTTTTGAAAAGGTGCGTGACCTGTTTCTTGAGGGGCGCGATGGTGACGTGGTCATCAGCGTGATTTCGCCGCGCTGCTTCGAGGCCGCCAGCCTGCGCACACTGATGATCATGTACGAAGGGGAGTATTCCGGCGTCCTGGAGCCCTGGAAGCACTACGCAGTGCTCGAAAGGGACCATTCCAACATGGCGGAAATCGCAGAGCTGCTTCGCGACTCGGAACGGGCCCGCGCAATCATCGAAGCCGCATACCGGGACATTGCCTGCTCGGACAGGTGGACGTATGCCGCCTTCATACGGCATTTCGACCAGGTTCTTGGCGAACTCCTGGCCTCCAGCAGGCCACAGGCTCATTCGGATGGGTTATCAGACGCCGCGATCGCCGAACTCGAACGTACGAGCAGGGAGCTGTGCCGACAGCGGGTGCGCCGCCAGAAGATGGTAGCCCGTCTCAGCAGCGCCGTTAGCCGCGGCAATTCCCTCGCCCGCCGGGTTCTGCCGCATCCTGTCTATGTGTTGATCAAGCGGCTTGCCTCACGGAGCCTCAACGCACTGCGTCCGGCAATTCGCAAGTTTGCCGGCCTTGGCTAACCTCACCGCTGCCCCGCCTCTCTGGAGACCGCCGAACACCATGCCGAGCAGCCGGAACATGCGATGGCTGAAGCTTGACGAGCCCGGTCAGCGCGTTGTCGACGCGGGCGCCATATGCGCAGCACTACTGAACATCGCGTTCTGCCTGATCTATGCAGGCGGGCTCGAAGGCACGTCCTTTGACTTTGCGTTGTTCGTCCTGATTGCAACGCTGCTCCCGTTCCTCTCGGCGCTCATCTTGCTGGCCCTGGGCCGCAGCAGCGAGGCGAATAGCCGGCGCGAGGTCGTCACCGCCTCTTTCAGGGGTCACGCCATCGCCGGCACAGGCATACTGCTGCTCAGCGCTGTGCCCCAGTTCTTCTTTGGCGAAGGCGACCGTTGGGTCACCGCCGGCGCCATTGGACTCTTCGGCGTGGTCGTGGTCCACGGAATTTGGCTCGCCAGCCAATTGCTGACCCGGTCTCGCACCGACACGCGCAGGTCCGCGCTTGGCGGCTGGGCTGCCGCACTGACGTCCCATGGCGCCGTGGCGCTTGCCGCGGGCCTCGCGGTCCTCATCCTCTTGCCGGCAAATGCCGGCATATGGTTGCTGGGCATTGGTGCGGCAAACTCGGCCGCGCTGAGCCCTCCCGCCGGCAGCGCGATAACGGGCGTCTCCCTCCTTTATGCCGGCGCCATCGTCGCGGCGGTCCTGCTGCTTATTCCATTCGAGGCGCGCCTGCGCATCGGCAATCCAGAGTATCTGGACCGGCTGCTGAAGGTATCTGTCGCCCTGCTTGTCCCCGCCTTTGTCCTTTTCTACGCCGACTTCGCCCTCGATACCGACGTGCTGCACTTCATGGCGAATGTCGGACCGGCCCAGCGGATAGCGGTAGGGAACGGCACGCCCCTCGTGGATGCGGTCTCCCAGTACGGTCTGGGCCCTATGCTGGCCACGTGGGCCGGGATCGAGGTGTTCGGCGCCCGCTTCGGCGTCGCCAACATTGTCGCACAGGCGCATTCG
The DNA here is from genome assembly GCA_965229975.1 of Parvibaculaceae bacterium. Lineage (GTDB taxonomy): Bacteria > Pseudomonadota > Alphaproteobacteria > CGMCC-115125 > CGMCC-115125 > Pyruvatibacter. Next base: position 3,035,462 of record OZ245936.1, on the reverse strand, counting down.
TTTGCTCTCTACGCCGCATTGCTTGCATGTCTCTACCGGATGACCCGGCACCGCCTTGCCGCGATGCTGTTGGGGTTCGCCATGGTGGGTCTCTTGCTGGCTGGCTGGTGGCACGGCAACGCCAACCTCAACTCCGTCCCCTCCTCCATGGGGCTGCGGTATCTGCCGCCCGCACTTGTCGTCCTCTGCATTTCACTGCTGCCCAGGGGCCGGGCGATCTCTTGGCCCCTCTTTGTCTCGCTGACCCTTGCGGTCATGTGGAGCTTCGAGACACTCATTGGCGCCATCGCCATATACGGGTTGTTCCTCGTACTGGTATCCATTCATCAACGCAGCGTTGGCCGGTTTATCCGCGGCACATTTGCGGGCGTGATGGCCCCTCTCCTCACGGGGTTCGCTGTCATTTCGGCGTGGACACTAATCGACGCAGGCGTATGGCCCGACTTCGCTGCCTACTTCGCCTTCGCGCGTCTCTACAATCCGGCGTCGGCCTTCTGGGCACTTGCCGCCTCGGCGAATTTCCTCGGCTGGGTTCCGGTGGCACTGGTCCCGGCAACAGGGCTTGCCCTCGCTTTCGCGGCCGCCTTCGCAGGTGCCGGCCCCGCGCGGGACGCATTGAAAGGATCACAGCCCGACTATCCCAGCGCCGAAACGCTGATCTATTGCGTTACGCCCATGGCCGGGCTCGCCTTCGTGATGAGCGCATACTTCGTCAGCCGCTCAGTCCCGTTCACGCTCATCATCGCGCTGCCACCGGTTGCCGTCCTGTCGATCTGCGCACTGCTGTCCGCAACCGGCCGGTCTCTGCAGGGCAGCCGGTCCTACACCATTTCAATTTTGCTGCCCGGTGCTGCCTTGCTGGCCGCGTTGAGCTTTTCATTTCAGGCGGTTCAGCGCGACGGTGGGCCATACCAGTCCATGTTCGGGCTTTGCCTCCACGAGGGCGTTTGCACGCATTTCGGCCTGGCGGGACTGATCTCCGAACGAACCGGTGCGCGGCCGATGCTGGACCAGAGCGCCAGCCGGAACTACTTCGACACGAGCGGCCTGGCCGCCGAGGCGGTCGATCTCATTGCCAGGTTTGAGCCCGGCCGTCCCGAAGTTGCCCTGTTCCTCGGCATCCACCCCACCACGATCTGGTCGGTGCATACGGACACTGTCCTGTTCCTTGCAGGTAAGACCCATCGCTGGCCGATATCGTTCGTGCTCACGGACGAGTTGAACCCGCTTCGAGGAGAACGCATCCGGTCGGCAGATGTGAAGCTGGATGAAGGGGAAGCTGTTTTCTTGCGGGCGGACGAAGACCGGTTGGGCGAACTGGAAAGCTCGATCCTCGCCGGGATACGGGAGGTCGCAACGCTCTGTCCGGCGGACCTGACGGGTGAGCATGTCCACGTCTACCGGGTGACATATACCGGTACGTGCAGCACCCCCCGCGAAGAGCCCTAGTCGTTCCCGAAGCGCCAGTCGGAAGGCTGATAGAAAGCACTCGATACGGCCTGGAGACTGTCCGGGAGGGTCACGTTTGCCTGGAAGCTCCGGTTCAGCAGGTCATAGCGCTTGGAGCTGTTGATCGCGGGCAGTTCGAACCCGTCGTTCACGCTGACCGACAACGTATACTCGTCCGGCCCAAGCAGCGTCTGGTCAAGAACAACTTCCGCGCGGCGGACCTCTCCGGCCTTGCCTTCGAACCGGTCCACCGGGCTGATCAGGTTGCAGAGTATTCGGCCAAGGTGGTCGTAGAAGCTGATGCCGTATCGGCACGCGTAGTCGCCGTCCTCGCGGACTGAGATGGCCAGAACGAAAGTGACCGGCATCATGGGGAAGAGCTTGTTTGTCTTTCCGTGAGCCGTCGCCACAGTGAACCCGGAGATCTCTAGCTCGCCCGAACCCTTCCAGCGGGACAAGCCGCCCCGGGCGACAAAATCGAAGGCATCGGGTGTTGCGACGCGCGCGATCCGTTCGGTTCCCACACGTGCCTCAGAACCGAGGGCAAGCCGCTCCAAGTCGCGGTCTTGGGTGATGAACATCTGATCGGTTTCCGGCGCACCTTCCTTGCCGGACTTATCCGCCGCAGCGTCGGACGTTTCCTCGCTTTCGTCTCCGGCCTCGGCACCATCATCGGCGCCCAGCATCTTGCTGGGACCTGCGGGCGACATTTGCGGCGAATGGATCCACTCCTCGTATTCTTTCACGACGTCGAATGCCGCGCCGCGGCGACGCACGCGGCCCTTGTCGAGCCATACGACCTCGCTGCACAGCTCCAGAACCTGTGGCATGGAATGCGATACGAGGATCATGGAGCAGCCGGATGCGACAAGCTGCTCCACCCGCCGCTTCGATTTCGCGACGAAGTAGGCGTCGCCTGCGCCAAGGACCTCGTCGACGATCATGATGTCGGGACGCACAGCCGTCGAGACTGCGAACATGAGCCGCGCCTGCATACCCATCGAGTACTTGCCGAACGGCCGGTCGATGAATTCGCCTAGCTCACAGAAATCGACGACGTCGGCAATTGCGGCGTCCATTTGCTCTTGAGTGAGGTCACTGAAGGACAATGCGGCGCGCGCGTTCTCGATGCCGGAGAATTCGGGGTGAAACCCAACGCCCACGCTGAAGAGCGCCTGCACATCGCCATTGACTTCGATCGTCCCTTCGGAAGGCGCGAAGTTTCCTGCAATCAGCTTGAGCAGTGTCGTCTTGCCTGCACCGTTCCGGCCAACGATCCCAATTCGCTTGCCTACCGGCACTTCCAGCGAAACGGAATCGAGCGCCACGAAAGGCATAGGCTTGTGTCGCGGACGTATGCCGATTCGGCGCAAGCCAAGCTCGTGGATGACCTGATCGCTCTTGCTGCTGAAGAACTGGTACGTCTTGCTGACGTTGTTAAGGCGAATGGCTACTGGATCAGACATGATCTAGGAAAACCGACTTTGTGCGCTGGAAGAATGTGTAGCCGAGGAAGAAGGAGGAAAGGCCCAGGAATGCCGCGCCAAAAGCCACCTCAGGATCCGGCAGTTTGCCGTAGCAAATCAGCTGCTGAAACGTCAGGACAAAATACGACATGGGATTGAAGTAGATGAGCGCCTTTAGAGCGCTCGGCACCATCTCGGGCGTGTAGGCGAATGGACTCATGAAGAACATGACCATGACGACGAGTCCGATGCCGTGATTCAGGTCGCGGGCGACCAGAGAAACCAGCGAGATGATCCAGCCCAGTCCGATGACGAACATCATCAGCAGCATCCAGAAAATCGGCACAAGGACAAGCGCCTCCCAACCCGTTCGCCCTATCCACAATCCGAGCGACAGGGTGACGACCACACCGACCAGCGCGGGAAGCTGGGCCGCCAGAACGCTGCGCACCGCAAGCAGATGAGCCGGGAACAGATTGTTCAGAAGGAGGGTTCGGCTTGCGCTCAACGAGCTTAGGGACGCGGTAAGCGATTCGCCGAACGCGAGAAGCGGGACAAGCCCTGAGAACACAAGCAGGACATACCCGGCTTCCGTCAGACCGGGCACCCGGATCTGGAAGATCACGGCGTAGATGGTCGCAAAAATGCCGAGCTGGAGGAGAGGGAATACAAACACCCAGGCTACACCCAAAACCGAGCCGAGATAGCGGTGGCGGACGTCCTGGATGACGCCGCGCACGATCCGTTGCCGGTACTTGACGATCTCGGCCAGTGGCCCGGCCCGCTGGGCCAACGTATTCACAGTGCAACTATCCTCGAATTCGATTTGGCAGCCACGAGGCTCCTAAGCCGCGTCGAAGGGCGTCTGCCAATATTTGGCGCGTTTGGTTAGTTTGTACCACCAGCAAAATCGGTCTCGCTTGGCGCAGTAAAGGCGTCGATATCGGCTGCGACCAGCCCGGTGGCATCGCCCCCTTCGTAGAAGGCACGGTACCATGCCGCAGTCCGGGAGATGCTTTCCATGCCCGTCCAGCGCGGGCGCCAGCCGAGGTCCGCACGCGCCCGGCTCGCATCTACGCTGAGGAGCGCAGCTTCGTGCGGCGCTGCTTCCGTCCGCTGTTCCGCCGCCCACCGGGCATTCCTGCCCCACGCCTCGCAGAACGCATCGGCCACCTCGGCCACCGTTAGGGCCGCTTCGCTTTCAGGGCCGAAGTTCCACGCCGTATGTGTCATCGCCCCCTGGTCTAACATGCGCCGGGCAACCATCAGATAGCCCGAGAGCGCGTCCAGTACGTGCTGCCACGGTCGCACGGCCGCGGGGTTACGCACGACCAGCGGCTCGCCGGACGAGAAGGCGCGCGCCGCATCCGGCAGCAGACGGTCGGCACCCCAATCACCGCCGCCGATCACGTTGCCCGCCCGTACCGTCGCGACCTGCGCTGATTTGTCGCTCGCGAAAAAAGAGCGCCGGAAGGCCGCCGTGATGATTTCGGCCGCCGCCTTCGATGCGCTGTACGGGTCTGCACCGCCAAGGCTGTCGGCCTCTCGGTATGGCCAATGCCATTCGCGGTTCTCGTAGACCTTGTCGCTGGTCACCATGATTGCCGCCTTGACCGAAGCCGCGCTGCTTATCGCATCGAGTACCGAAGCCGTACCCAGAACATTATCTCGCACGGTCTGGAGCGGCGCCGCGTAGGAGGCTCGCACGAATGGCTGGGCGGCCATGTGGATGACAGTCTCGATCTCGTGCTCGCTAAGAGCGTGCCGCAGGCGCTCGGTGTCGTTCACATCCGCCTCGATGGAGACGTGGTTGCGGAACTTAAGGAAGCGGTAGAGTAACGGGTCAGGCCGGTCGTCATGGCCAAAGCCGACGGTCCGCGCCCCCGCCCGGTCGAGCGCGGCGACGAGCCAGCTTCCCTTGAAACCCATGTGCCCGGTGACCAGCACATGACGTCCGGACCAGAACTGCCAATCGGCCATGCGTCAGACCACCTTTGACGCTGCTGGGTCACGCTGCGCAGGCCTCTCGTGGTCCGGCAGACCGATGTCAAACGCCCCGTCGATTCCGCCGGAAGGAAGTTCGTCGATATTGATCGTACGCGCGATGACAGTGGTCGGCCGTCTGCGGACCTGATCGTAGATTCGGCCCAGATATATCCCGAGGATCCCCATGAAGAGACCGTTCAGAGCAATGCCGAGCAGAATGAGAATCTGCGTGGTTGCCAGGCCCGCCGGCCATTGGGCACTCAGAAACAGGCGGCTGGCAACGAAGTAGAGAATGAGCAGCACCGCGAAAGCCGCCACGGCGACGCCCGTGTAGAAGGCTATCTTCAGTGGGGCGCGCGAGTGCGTGACGATGCCGTCAACGCCCATGTTGATCAGGTTCCGGAGGGGGAACTTGCTTTCGCCATGCGTCCGCTCATTGCGGTCGTAGACAATGCCGGTCTGGTTGCGCGCCAGCGAGGAAATCAGGCCGCGAAGGTAGGGGTGCGCATCATCAATGCGCCGAAGCGCATTGATGATCGAGGCGTCGATAAGCCGGAAGTCGCCAGCGTCATGAATCAGGTGGGGCCCGTCCAGGCGGCTTAGAACCCGGTAATAGGCCTTCCGCATGACCTGGAGCGTACGCGCCTCGTGCCGCTGCCGGCGGATACCGACAACGACGTCATGACCTTCGCGCCATTTTTCGAGGAAGGTCCGTATGAGGGCCGGTGGATCCTGCAGGTCTGCGTCTATTTGTACTGCCGCCTTGCCACGCGAGAGCCGGTAACCGGTGAGGACCGATTTGTGGAACCCGAAATTCCGGGCAAATCGCGCCACGCGAACCGATGGATCGTCGCGTGCGATTTCCGTCAGCTTCTCGAATGTCCCGTCGGTCGAACAATTGTCGGTAAAGATGTACTCGAATTTGTACCCGTCGAGCGTGTCGGCCAATGACCGGAGCTCGCCGTAGACGCGTTCGACATTGTCCTGCTCATTGTAGACGGGGACGACAATGGATATCAGTGTCGGCATACGAGTGGTTCCGTACCGCCTCTCATTCATCCGGAGCGAAGTCTTCGGCCGCGATGATGTGAATGAACTCGCCCTTGAAGCCACGGCCACGCATGTAGGCCTCGATCTCGGAGGCAATATGCCATGCGAGGTTCAGGATGGGACCCTCGTGCCGGGCGGGATCGAAATCATCATCGGATGCAATCGGAATTCGCGTGCCGGGTACGTAATGCCCGACCTTCTGCGATGTCGGTTTCTCGTAGACGCGGTCAATTGCATTTTCGTCGAGATCGAGGAGCTTCACCGAGATCGCCGACCGCCCGGGAAATGCCTTGGCGGGCAACGCGCCCCAGCGCGCCACGGCGGCGTCTATCTGAGCCTTCTTGCGCTTCTTCCATGTCTCGACGTCCTTCGCCAGCTCTCTCAGGCCCTCGCCAAAGCGGGATTCCGTGTTTCGAATGCCGCCCATGTCCTCCGCATCGGCGGGCGCATCCCCCCCGATCATGACGCGGATGTTGCCCCCGTAGCGCTTGGGGAAGCCGACGTGACGGATCGGGCGGCCTAGCGACTGCGCGATCCGCTCGAAGGAGCGGAAACTGTAGGTACGCGGATGTTCGTGGTAGAAAGTGTCGAACTGGCCGCGTTCGAGAACGGCGCCGAGATAATGATTCTCGACCACCAGCACAGTGTCCGGTCGCATTAGGATGCCGAGAGCAGCCAGCACCGCCTTCAGGTCTTCGATATGGGCGAAGACGTTCGTGAAGGTGATGATGTCCGGCTGTCCATGCAGCTCCACGAACCGCTCCGCGATCGCAGGATCGAAGAACGCCTGCACCACAGTGTGCCCCTCAGCCGCGGCGTCAGCTGCGGCGTTGGTCGGCTCGATGCCGAATGTTTCGGCCCCCCGGTCCCGGAAAGCCGACAGCAGGCTTCCATCGTTGCAGCCGATGTCCAGCACGCGCCTGCCTTTGACCGGGCCAAGACGGGCTTCGCATTCCGATACCAGGTCCTTCATGCCATTGAGGACGTCCGCCGTGTGGCGCGCACGGTAATGATAGGTCTCCGGAAACAGCTGCTGCTTTGGAACCTGGAACCGCTGATGTGCGGTCGAACACGCGGCGCAATAAAGGATCTGGATCGGACACTCGTCGCAGACGCGATCGCTGCCCACGGGCACGAGATCATCGCACATCGGATGGCTGCCGAGATCGAGCACACACGCCAGTTCGGTCGCGCCGCAGACCTCGCAGGAATCGATTTCTCGCATGTCCGGCATCACGCCTGGTCCCCCAATTTCAGATCCGGCGGCCTTCATCGCCCCTTGCCGCCAAACTCGCGCCGCCACGGCGGTGAACCCGATCGCGCCATCTCGTCGAGCTCGATCTTGTCGCGCAGCGTGTCCATGGGACGCCAGAAACCGTGGTGCTTGTATGCTTGTAGCTGACCATCGGCTGCCAGGCGCTCCAGCGGCTCGCGCTCCCATGTCGTACGGTCGCCCTCGACATAGTCCAGAACGCCCGGTTCAAGAACAAAGAACCCGCCATTGATATAGCCGAGACCGCTGCTCGGCTTCTCGTGGAATAGCACCACCTCGGTATCGTCGAGATCAAGAATGCCGAAGCGGCCGGGCGATGGCACAGCCATTACGGTGGCGAGTTTCCCGTGGCGTTTGTGAAAGGCCAACAGGTCGGCGACGTTAATGTCGCTCAGTCCATCACCGTATGTGAGTGCAAAGGTCTCGTTGCCGAGATACTGCGCGACCCGCTTGAGACGTCCGCCCGTCAGTGTGTCCTGACCGGTATCGACGACCGTCACCTTCCAGTCCTCACCGAAACTGTTGAGATAGCGGACGGAACCGGTCGCCAGGTCCACCTCTACGTCAGAATGCGTCAGAAAGTACTCGGCGAAATAGTGCTTTATGATCTCGCCCTTGTACCCGCAGCACACCACGAAATCCCGAAGGCCGGCCTCCGCATAGATGCGCATGATATGCGTGAGGATGGGTTCGCCACCGATCTCGACCATCGGCTTCGGCTTGACCTGTGTTTCCTCCGCCAGCCGAGTCCCCAGGCCGCCGGCCAGAATAACCGTTTTCATGTTGTGCCCCGTGCTTCAGCGTTCTTTGCGGGCGGCAACCACGTACTGGGCGCCAAGACCAATGCGACCGAGAGTCTCGTCGACCGGATACAGGAAGCGGGCCACCGGGGGCACCGAGAGGATTGCCCGCGAGTGCACGATCGAAAGCCCCGCCTCGCCGAGGAGTTCGCGCACGCGCTTCGGTCGAAGCAGCACCGCGTCGTCATCCAGTGGGCAAGTGTTCACAATGCGCCGCGTAACGGGGTTGAAGGGATTGTGCTCGAACACGACGACGAGACCGCCGGGGCGAGTCACCCGGGCCATTTCTCGCGTGAACTCGGCCCAGTCGTTGACGGGCACGTGATGCATGACACAACTGGCAAAGGCAACATCGAAGACCTCGTCATCGAACGGCATACGGCCGCCCGGATAGGTCCTGTAGTCGACGGCCGGATTTCGCTGGCGAGCGTATTCCACGCTCCTCTGCGAGACGTCGATCCCTGTCACGCTGCGGAACGTCCCATTGAGAAGGCCATGATAAGCGCCCACGCCACAGCCGACATCAACCACGGAGCGTTCGGCGACAGGCCCGAGATAGCGGGTAACCAATCGCTCCAGGTAGACGCACTTCACCTCGACGAAGAACTCGGTCTTGAACCCGGAAAAGCCGACAGCCTGGTCGATTTGGCGCGTGTAGTCTTCGACAGCGTGATCGAAATCGTCGGCAACCTTTTGCCGCCGGTCCGGAAGCTGACTATCGCTGTTCGCGGGACTGGACACGTCGTGACACCATTCAATCGCCGGCCGGGAAACCGCCGTTCCGGCTTGTGGAACGCCTCGTTGCCGCCTATGAGGCCTTTCGACCACGAAACGACAATGAGTAAATCCTAATGTCAACGCCGCCGCCGCCGAGGGAAGGCCTGCTGGAGCGGCTGGCTGGCGTGCTGCGGTCCGGGTTCGATGCCACGGCGCAGCGATATGCCGCAGTGGGCCTCGTCGTTACGCTCCTCTCCTATGCCCTTCTGTTTACCTTGGTTGCGGCTTTTTCACTCCCCAGCGTTCTTTCGAACTTCCTGACGCTGCTCTTTGGTTTGACCTTGTCTTTCATCCTTAACCGGCAGCTTGCGTTCCGCCACAAGGGCGCGGTCTGGCCGGCATTCGCCCGCTTTGCCGCCGTCGTCGCCTCGGCGTACATGGTCAATCTGGCGGTCCTCCATCTGCTGCTCGTCAGGTTTCAGGTGGTCGAAATGGCCGCCCAGTTCCTCGCCTTCAGCACATACACAGTCCTGGCCTACGTCCTCCACCGGTTTTGGACCTTCGCGGAGCCGGACGGATGAGATTGGGGCTCCACGAACTCGAGGCTTACTGGCGGGAGGCAGTGGTTCAGCGGCCTGTCGTCGTTTTTGGCGCCGGCCGCTGGGGGCGGGTCTGGGCGGAACTGGCCGCCGGCCTTGCTGGCGGCGGCGTACCGGTCATCCTTGTGGCCAGGGGCAACGCGGACGAAGCCAGGGCATGGCGCCGCGAGACCCCGTCCCGGGAGAAAATTGACGTGGCCGCGGATCCCGCAAGCGCCCTGCAACTGCTCGTGGACGTTCCCCGCAGAGACAGCGCAATCGCGATCGTCGCCTCCCGTCCGCGCGACCACCTGCGCGATGTCGATGTGTGCCTTGCACACGGCCTGCCGCCCCTCGTCGAAAAGCCGTTCTCCCCCGACACCGCGACCGCCCGCCGGCACGTCGAACTCGCGCGCAGCCGAAGCCTCGCCATCGGCCTAGGAGCCGAGTTTGCGCTGCTTCCCGCACTTCATTGGCTGGCTGACAAGATGGGGGACTGGAGCGGCGATATGATCCTCGATTGGGCGGATCCGGCGCAGGAGGTCCGCCACGGCACCGAAAAGCGCGCGCACCCCGAAGCGCCTCTGATCATCGATCTCGCAGCTCACGCTGCCGCCATCTTCGACGTTGCGGCGCCCTCTCCGAAGGGCAGCGCCCACGCTTGGCGGATGGTCTCGGTCGCGCAGGATGCGCCTGGAACAAGCGGGTCCCTGGAGCTGGCCGGGTCTGGCGTACGGGCGCTGCTGGTGGCACGGCGCGACAGTTCACGGCGCGTTCGAAAGCTCAACATTGCCTGCGACGATGGCCGCCGCTTCACATTGGATTTCGCCTCGGCGGTCCCGCACGTCATCGCATCCGGCGCGCCCCAGCCCATACCGCCCCGCTATCTGGCACTGGACAGCACGCTCCGCCTCGAACTGGGCGCGTGGTTACGCTACACCGGCAAGCCCGGAAGGGCGGCGCCTCCGCCAATGGCAAGCATGATCGACTCCCATATCGACCTGTGCGAGGCCATCACGGCACGGTTGGCGGCGTAGTGGCCATAGTCCTTGGCACCTGCCGGACCGCGTATGCCTCACCGGCAATCGGACCGCCGTACCCATCGGCGGCAAGCCGAACCTGCTCCGATGCGATCACGTCCTCCTGCCAGAACGGGTTGACCTCGGCGGCATCCTCCGGCGTCCCCGTGTGCAACAGGATCGCGCTCACGAGGCGATCCGGCCGCCGGCCCAGAAATGCCACGTAGCCATCTACGATGGCCGGGACGCGCGCCTTCAGCGCGCCGGTATCGTAGAGCCGGAAATCGGACACGTAGGGCGCACACTCCAGGAAAGGAACGTAATACATGAGATGAGGCCAGCACACGCCGGCATCGATCTCCGAGTTCAGAGCCGAGCCAAGCGCCGCAGGCTCGAGCCCCAGGTGCCACGCATATGCATATCCCCACTCGGCGATATCCGGTCTCGAAGTCTCCGTGCCGCTCGCATCGAGCGACGCGACGATATCGGAATACCCCCGGAAAGACGCCGCCGGGGCGTCCGAGCGCGCCCGGACCGCCGCATCCAGGGCCGGAGCGGCAAGCAGGATGTCGTGCTCCTCGCTGCGGCTGCCTCGAACCCTATCCGCCAGCCGCGCCAATGCAAGTGTCTGGGCATTGAAGCTGGCAAACTGGCGGTAGGTCGTAAGCTGGGCCGAATAGATGAAGGCGACCGTGGTGACGACGACAAGGGCAAGGAGCATCGAGTGCCCGTATCGGCCGACAAGTCCCCCGGTGATCTCGACACCGCGATCCATGCGCAAACGCAGGCGTGGCCAATCGCGCAGCAATGCCTGCCGCCCTCGCTCGATCAGCAGAGCCGAGCGCCGCCCCACGGAAACCAGCCATGAGCGCAGATCAAGCTGCCTTGCCACGAGGAGCGCACCGAGAACAAGGCAAGGGAAGTTGATGTACCGTTCCCAGTTCAGCGCCTGAACCATGATACCAGTCAGAACCTGCTGGTTGAGCGTGACCAGCGGCGCGAGGAGCGCGAACACACCGAAGAGAAGCACCGGATCATTCAGCAGGCGACGGCGGGAAGCGGCAACCGACACAACCGCCAGAACAAGCCCATAGATGACCGACGGGGAAACCAGCGGCAGCGAGGATGAATAGAGCGTCGCACCTGCTTCGCCTTCGTGGGAAATCCACAGCCTAGCGGCCAGCAAAACCACTGAGCCGCCGCCAATTGCGGCAAGCCAGAGCGCCTGGCGCCAGTTCCGGCACACCGCCATCGCCAGCGCGGCAGCGACGACCATCATGTATCCGCCGAGCGCGAAGAACGCGTATGCCGACCAGTTCAGTGCACAGGCGGCAGCGAGCACGAGCCAATCTCGGCCCGCCGGAAAGGGCCTCAAGACAACCCGCGCCAATGCCGCAAGCTGAAGGAAGAACACCGCGAAGCTCAACTGAGGTTCAGGCGTGCGATAGATCTGAAGGAAGGTGTTGTAGGCATCGAGAACGAACGGGCGCAGACCCGGCGGCCACTCCCGCATCTCGTACGACAGGATCCAGTTGACGGAATGCACGACGGACGAGTTGAAACTCAGTACGTCGCCGGCAAAGAGAAATGCGATCGCGGCACAGATCGCCGCATTCGCCGAGCGAACGACGGCCGATGAAAGGAGAAATGCGGCAGCTGCGCTAAGCCCCGGCCAAAGCATGTCGGATGAAATCGCGAATGCAGCCGATGGCCCCGCGGTCCATGCCAGAAGGGCCTCGCCAAAGACCCTCAACGGATAGTCGTTCCAGGCGATACCGATATCCGCCATGGCGAGTGCGTAGAAACTCTCGTCCCACGCACCTTGGAAATAGGCATCGAAAGTCCCGAGGTCATGTGCCCAGAACAGGTGCGGCATGGCACCGCCGATAGCCATGACAAGCACGAGCAGGCCGCAGACCGCCGCACGGCGGGCACGGGAATTGATATCCAGGACAGTCACTCCGGGCCCTTCCAGGTCAAAGAAGGTGTGAAGCGGGCTGGGCGGGAGCGAAATCTACCACACACCGGGCGGGGCACGATTGGCGGGAAAGGGAGATTGTGGAACCGGGGCGCAAGAATACGGACGACGCTCAGCCTCCCTTGACCGGTCATCGTGGATGCAGCATGGAAGTGGCGTAGTATACCCGCGCCAAGAGACCCACGGGCAGCCATGAAATTCTTCGTCGACACCGCAGACATTGCCGCCATCCGTGAGCTCGCCGAGACCGGGCTCCTCGATGGCGTCACCACGAACCCGTCGCTGATCGCCAAGTCCGGGCGCGACTTTGTCGAGGTCCTCGAGGAAATATGCGGCACGGTTGACGGCCCCGTCAGCGCCGAAGTCACTGCGACCGAAGCCGCAGGCATGGTGACCGAAGGGCGCAAGCTTGCCAAAGTCGCGGACAATGTCACGGTCAAAGTTCCGCTCACCTGGGAGGGGCTGAAGGCCTGCCGCGCCCTCACCGCCGAAGGCACCATGGTGAACGTCACCCTCTGTTTCTCGGCCAACCAGGCGCTTCTGGCAGCGAAAGCCGGTGCCACGTTCGTTTCGCCCTTCATCGGGCGGATTGACGACATGGCGTATGACGGCATGGACCTGATCGCGGAAATCCGCACGCTCTATGACAACTACGAAGACCTGACGACCCAGATCCTCGCAGCATCCATCCGAACGCCCAATCACGTGCGTCAGGTAGCGCTCATCGGTGCCGACGTGGCGACCGTTCCGCCTGACGTCTTGCACAAGCTGGTCAGGCACCCGTTGACCGATCTCGGCCTCGAATCCTTCCTCAAAGACTGGGAAAAGACGGGCCAGTCGATCGTCTGACCCGGGTCTGCAGCTCTCCGGCGTGACCGCGCGGCGGGCTTACAGCCACCAGACGACAGCCGCGAGGATCAGCGCCAGCATCACGTATTTCTGCGCGTAATAGAGCTTCCGGTTGTACGCTTTGAGCCGCTTGCCGAGCAGACGCACCTGGTAGACGTACTTGAACGCCTTGTTGAGCACGCCCACCTGCTCGCCTTCCTCGTTGGAAGTCTTGGCGGCAGCAACCAGGTACTTGCGGAAGAAGCGGTTGACGCCCCGCGCGAAGCGGTTGGTCATCGGCCGCTCGATATCGGCGAAGAAAATGATGCGGTCCTCGTCCGTCTCGTTCACCGCCCAGTGGATGTAGGTCTCGTCGAAAACCACGTCCTCGCCGTCGCGCCAGCTGTAGGGATTGTCGTCGATATAGATGCGGCAGCGATCGTCATTCGGCGTCACGAGGCCGAGGTGATACCGCAGCGAGCCGGCATAGGGATCGCGGTGCGCGACGAGGCGGCCGCCCGGCGGCAGCAGCGTGAACATGGCCGCGTGGATCGTCGGCACCCTGCTGAGAAGCTCCACGGTCTTGGGGCACTTCTCCTTGGCGGACGGATGGAAGTCGTCGGCGTACCAGCGCAGGTAGAAGCGCCGCCAGCCGCGCCGGTAGAACGAGTTGAACCCGAGGTCGTTGTACTCCTCGGCCGCCTTGATGGAGCCATTGTCCTCCAGCGCCATCGCCTCGTCGCGGATCGTCTCCCAGTTGTCCCGGATAACCTGCATCTCAGGGAAGTCCCGGGTGTCCAGAAGCGGCGTGTTCGGCACTTTCGAAAACGCGTACATGAACACGTTGATCGGCGCGAGTAGCGTCGAATGGTCGGTCAGCTGGCGCGTAAAGCGGTGCCGCACATGGCCGCGGAAATGCACGAAGATGGCGCTCGCCAGGTAGGCGTAGAGCACCAGGAATTTCGGTGTGAGAGCTTCAGCCAGCATGGTCGTATCTCGAAAGCGGAACACCGCCGGCCGCCCGGCAGCGGTGCTTTCCTAGCATATCCAAGGGTTTGGGACGATGCGCCCTTTGCGGCGCGTGGTTAATCGTCGTAGCCGAGCCCTTTTTCCAGCGCCCCGCACAGCATCTGGCCGAGCAGGATATGCATTTCCTGGATTCGCGCCGTCGTGGTGGAGGGAACACTCAGAACCGGGTCGGCAACTCGTTCGAGCTTTGCCCGGTTGGTGCCGGTGAGTGCCGCGGCTTTGAGGCCTGCGTCCCGGGCCGCCTCCAGCGCCTTCAGCACGTTCGTGCTGTTGCCCGACGTGGTGATGCCGATGGCGACATCACCCTTGCGGCCAAGCGCCTCGATCTGGCGCGAAAACAGGTTCTCGAACCCGAGGTCGTTGCCGATCGCCGTCAGCGCGGAGCTGTCCGTCGTCAGGGCCAGCGCCGGAATGGCCGGGCGGTTGCCGATGTAGCGGACGGTCAGTTCCGTCGCCAGGTGCTGCGCGTCAGCCGCGCTGCCGCCATTGCCGAAGAACAGGATCTTCCCCCCGCCCTTCACGCTGGCAACACAGACCTCGACGAGCGTCTCGAACGGCTCCCGCACGGCATCACGCGTGGCCGCGGCAACGGCCAGATGCTCGTCGAATTCGGACTGGAAGAACGGCGATTGACCCAAGACTGGCAGCCCCCCGGCACGGCACGCGGCGATTGTTCGGCGCGCTCCCTATACAGCGTTCGCCCGCGCTCTGCCCAATATGATATGCAGAGGAGAACTACGCAAAACAGCTATTCCCAAGGGTAGAACGCTCATGCCTTACGATCAGTCAACGCCGCTGCCCGCTGGCGGCCCGAACACTGCATCCGGCAGCACGCCGCGCATCGTGATTCTTGGCGCCGGCGTCGGCGGCTTGTGTACCGGCGTCCAGCTCAAGCGCGCCGGCATCCACTCCTTCACGATCCTCGAGAAGGCGGACAAGCCCGGCGGTACCTGGCGCGACAACACCTACCCAGGCTCGGGGTGCGACGTGCCCTCGCACCTTTACTCGTTCTCCTTCGAGCCGGACTGGCCGTGGGACTACAAGTTCGGCAAGCAGGCCGAGATCGAGCGTTACCTCGACCACGTCACCCGCAAATTCGGCCTCACCTCCCACATCCGCTACGGCGAGGAAGTCACCGCTGCCCGCTTCGACGAGGCGCGCGGCGTCTGGCACCTGACCACCAAGGCGGGCGAGACTGTCGAGGCGGATATCGTCGTCTCCGGCCTGGGCCAGCTCAACCGTCCCTTCACGCCGAAGATCGACGGCCTCGAAAACTTCGAAGGCCCGGTCTTCCACTCGGCACGCTGGGATCACTCGGTCGACCTCAAGGGCAAGAAGGTCGCCTGCATCGGCAACGGCGCCAGCGCCATCCAGTTCGTACCCGAGATCGCCAAGGAAGTCGCCGACCTCACGATCTTCCAGCGCACGCCTAACTGGGTCGTGCCGAAGAACGACGCGAAATACGGCAAGCTTGCCCATTTCTTCTACGGGAAGATCCCCGGCATGCGGCGGCTACACCGCATCTGGCTTTGGCTGACGCTGGAGCGCAACTTCCTCGCGTTCCGCCAGGGCTCCTTCTTCGGCAAGCTCTTCGAGAAGGCTGGCCGCAAGGCGATGGAAGAACACATCACCGACCCGGACGAGCAGAAAAAGCTGCTGCCCGACTACCCCGCCGGCTGCAAGCGCATCCTGCTCTCCAACGACTGGTGGCCGGCACTCGCCCGCGACAACGTTCACGTGGAGACATCGCATGTCGCCCACGTCACCAAGGACGCCGTTGTGACGCAGGACGGCACCCGCCACGAGGCGGACGTCGTGATCTTCGCCACCGGCTTCCAGTCGACGGACTTTCTGGCGCCGATGGAGATCAAGGGCCGCAACGGTATCGACATCAACGACGCATGGCGGGACGGCGCGGAGGCCTACCTGGGCATGGCCGTGTCGGGCTTCCCCAATTTCTTCATGCTCTACGGGCCCAACACGAATCTCGGCCACAACTCAATCATCTTCATGATCGAGTGCCAGGTGCATTACATCCTCGCCTGCATCAAACAGATGATGGCACGCGGCATCGACGTGATCGACGTGAAGCCCGAGGCGCAGACCGAGTTCAATACACAGCTCCAGCAGGACATGAGCCGCACCGTGTGGGCCGCCGGCTGCCAGAGCTGGTACAAGACCGAAAGCGGCAAGGTGACCAACAACTGGTCGGGCCCTACCCTCACATACTGGTGGCGCACCCGCGAACCCGACCTTTCGGATTTCGACCAGCGCATCATCGCCCCAGCCGCCCGCCAGGCTGCAGCCTGACGGGCGGGGCGCGGGCCTATTGGCCCTGCGCCAGGGAGAAGCCGGGCTCGCCGTCGAGCATCTGGAGCCGCTCCACGTGGCACCAGCGCGCAACCGCAGAGATGCGCTTGATGAGCGCTGCGACGGCGGCAATGGACATCTCCGCCTCTGAGGGGAACACAGCGAACCGGCAGCGCCAGTGGTCAACCATGCTCGCCTCGGGCACCGGCCCCGGGTAGACCTTGAGACCCCGGTTGGAGATCATCACCAGCCGGAAGGGCAGGCCCTTCACAACCGAGTTGAGGATCTGCGGCAGGTCCTCGGCCGCACCCTTCCACTGGATGAAGACGTCGATCCCGGCATCGACCTGCTCGACCTCCGCGCCGGTCGTGGCTGGCGGTTCCGGCAGCACCAGCGGCGCATGGCGGCTCGCCGAACAATGCTGCGACCGCCGCCCGAGATTGGAAATCACCCGGTCGGCAAAGGCGGAGGTTGAGGCAGACGCCAGACCGCGTGGCCGCGCCAGGTCCGGCGTCAGCTCGTGACCTTCTTCCAGCGTCACGTAGAGGGCGTGTTCGATCCGCTCGGCGACACCTGTCTTGCCCGCGTGCCGCAGCATCATCACCGCCGCCAGGAGAAGCGCCGTCGGGTTCGCGATGCCCTGCCCGGCGATGTCCGGCGCCGAGCCGTGCACCGCCTCGAACATCGCCATCCGCGCGCCCAGATTGGCGCTCGGGGCAAGACCGAGCCCGCCCACGAGCCCCGCCGTCAGGTCGCTGATGATGTCCCCGTTCATGTTGCTCGCCGCGATCACGTCGAACGCTTCCGGCTCGATCACCAGCTTGTGGGCGAGATTGTCGATCAGCATGTGGTCGGCGGCAATGTCGGGGTGCTTGGCCGCGGCGTCCTCGAAGGCCTTTTTGAACAGGCCCTCGGTCAGCTTCATGATGTTGGCCTTGCTCGCGCAGGTCACGCGCTTGCGGCCTTCCGAGCGCGCCACCGCGAAGGCGGCGTCGGCAATCTTCCGGGAGCCGTGCCGGGTGATCAGCTTGAGGCACTGGGCGACATCCGGCGTCTGCATGTGCTCGATACCGGCATAGAGATCCTCGACATTCTCCCGCACCACCACGAGATCGATGTCGCGTCCCGCGAACGGCGAGACGATGCCCGGCAGCATTCGCGCCGGCCGGACGTTGGCATAGAGCTCGAAGTGCTTGCGCAGGGTTACGTTGACGCTCTTGGCGCCGGTCCCGATCCCGGTTGCCAGCGGCCCCTTGAGCACCCGCCCGGTGGCCGCGATGGCGTCGAGCGTCTCCTGCGGCAGGCCGGACCGGTTGCCCCGGGCAACGGCGCCGGCCCCCGCCTCACATGTCTGCCAATCGATCGCGGCTCCCGCCTCCTTGAGGATGCGCTGTACCGCCGCCATCAGTTCCGGCCCGATGCCGTCACCGGGGATCGCGACCGCCTTGATGGCAGCCCGGGCCGGCGCGGGCGACCAGCTCGTGTCGGTGCTCTCGGGTTTGGGTTCGTTCAGACCGAGGGAGGCATCAAGCGTCATCACAGTCTCCTGGGTTCGGGGTGCTCGCTTCCCCAGGAAACTAGGTATTGCCGTTATATCGCTCCAATCTATTTAGACATATAATTCAATAGATATTACCTATGGTGCGAATTCATGCCCACCCTGCGCCAGCTTGAATACCTCGTCGCTCTTGCGGACACCGGCCATGTCGGCCGCGCTGCCGAACGCACGGGCGTCAGCCAACCGACACTCAGCATGCAGATCGCGGAGCTGGAAAAACGCCTTGGTGTCAGGCTTGCCGAACGTGGGCGCGGCGGCGCGCTGCTGACAGCGGCCGGCCGCGACGCCGCTTTGCGCGCACGCGAGATATTGCGGTTGGTCGAGGAGTTGAAGGAGTCGGCCGCCGGCGCCCGTACCGGCATGGCCGGCCGCCTGCGCCTTGGCGTGCTGCCGACCATCGGGCCCTACCTGCTGCCCCACATCCTTCCCGCCCTGCACCGCCGGTACCCGGCGCTGCGCCTCTATGTGCGGGAGGATTTTCCGGGTCCGCTGGAGACCAGCCTCCTTGATGGCCACTTCGACCTGCTGATAACGTCGCTTCCGGTCGATCTCGGCGGCATCGAGACGGAGTCCGTCTTCCGCGAGGAGCTGATGCTGGCGCTGCCGAGTGACCACCCGGCCGCTCGCAAGGCCAAGGTTCCGCGCGATGCGCTAGGGGGCGAGAACATACTCGCGCTGGAACTGGGCCACCGCTATCACCAGCAGGTGCGCAGCCTCAGCGAGGAACTTGGCGCCCACATCCTGCCGGACTTCGAGGGCACCAGCCTCGACACCCTTCGCCAGATGACGGCCATGGGCTCGGGCCTGACCTTCCTGCCCGCGCTTTACGTCCACGCCGACAGCGGGCGGCGCGGCGACGTGGCCATGAAGAGCCTCGACCCGGCCCCGCCAACGCGCACGGTCGGCCTCGCCTGGCGACGCAATTCACCGTCGCGCGACGATTTCCTCGCGGTGGGCGAACTCATCCGCAGCCGCATCAGGGCCATCCGCATCACCGGTGCTGTTCCGGTCGGCGGCAGTTAGAGCCTGTTGGCGTGGTCGATGTCCGTCGTCCCCCCGGGCAGCGACCACGTATCCCCGTCAGACGCGATGTGCGCCGGACCGGAATACGCATCGCCAACGCCCTCCATGAACACGCTCTCAAGCGCATCCAGCGGCAGCGGCGGCACGATGTGGTAGAAGACGAGCGACTTCGCGCCCGCGATCTCGGCGATCTCGGCGGCTTCCACCGGTGGCGTGTGATAATCGAGAATGTCGCGCGTGATGGTCGCGATGTTGTCGCGGCCCGCTGCCTCGGCCCCGTCAGTCATCACCTGCACCAGCTCGGGCGACAGCGCCTCGTGGAACAGCATGTCCGCCTCCGTCGCGAACAGCGCCACGTTCTCCGACCGCTTGGTGTCCCCGGATATGACCGCCGACCGGCCCATGAAATCGAACCGGTAACCGACGGACGGGACGACCGGGAAGTGATCGACCAGGAAGGCCGTAACGATCAGCCCGTCCGCGTCGATCACCGGTATGCCCACGCCTTCCGGCGGCGCCGTGAACGGCGCCGCGACGACACCGGCACCCGACGGCGGCACGATCGCTTCGCCGTGGTGGGCGATGCGATATGTGAAGTCGAGCGCGTAGGCTTCATTGAACCCGTCAACGACGCGCGTCACCCCTTCCGGCCCGATCACGGGCAGCGGCGATGTCGCAGCGCCATTGGCCCAGCGCTGCATGGCCAGTTCGCCAAGCCCGTCGATGTGATCCGAATGAAAGTGGGTGAGAAGGACACCCGTGACGCCACCGACCGGCAGGCCCATGCGGCCGAGGGTGCGGGAGGCGCCCGAGCCGGTATCCACCACGAAGAGGCGGGCTGCACCTCTTTCGACGGCGGCAACCGCAACGCAGGGGCCGCCGCGGCCCGGATCGGGCAGCGGCGAGCCGGCGCCGCACATCGCGACGTAGAGCCCGTCCGGCTTATCCGCCCACGGGTCGGTGCCCAGGTTCCGCTCGACGGCGCTTTTCATAAGCGCGACGGCGATCGGCCCGCGCATGACGTAAAGCACCACGCCGATCACGGCGGCAATCACAATCAGAACGGCGAGGACGCGTCCGCTGCGGCCCATGGGTCCCTCCCTCGAAACCTTGTTTCGACATAATGCATGTCATTAGATTGACGCTTTGGTAACCAAACGCAAGCCAATCACGAAAAATCTTTGGCGTTTCGACGATTTTTTCGCTCTACCCACTTGAAACGCGCTCGCAAAAGAAGTACCTCCGCGCTCGCCCAATAAGTCGCACGTGCCCGTGGTCGCCGAAGAACAGAAATTCCGGCGGCTTAAAGCAACGACGGTGAGGGCTTCCTTGGTCTCAGCCGGCTGTCCAAAAGCCGGGGAACTGAAGAGGCACACCATCATTGCCCGCGTGCGGTTCGGGAAGTCCCGTTCCAATCCGGCATGCCACCCCGGCGCGGTATCGAAAGATACCAACCCGGATATGTCGCAATTCGCTTTCGGCTTCAGGTCTCGTTTCCAACGCGGATCTCGGGCTCGGCAGCGAAAGGCGATGCATCTGGAACTGGGAGTATCCCGCCAATGGTCACCGAGCGCATCCGTGATTTCGTCCGCGTCAACCGCGAAGACGGCCCCTATGTCGTCGTCGACCTCGACGTCGTCCGCGACAACTTCAACAGCCTGACCCGCGCGCTGCCGGAAAGCCGTGTCTTTTATGCCGTGAAGGCGAACCCGGCGCCCGAGATCCTGCGCCTGCTGGTCCAGCTCGGCTCGTGCTTCGACACCGCCTCGGTCGTCGAGATCGAGCAGGTGCTCGCCGCCGGCGCCACCGCCGACCGCATCTCCTTCGGCAACACCATCAAGAAGGAGCGCGACATCAAGCGCGCCTTCCAGCTCGGTGTGCGCCTCTATGCCGTCGACTGCCCGGAAGAGGTCGAGAAGATCGCCCGCGTGGCCCCCGGCTCGCGCGTCTTCTGCCGCATCCTCACCGACGGCGAGGGCGCCGAGTGGCCGCTGTCGCGCAAGTTTGGCTGCGAGCCGCAGATGGCGATCGGCGTCATGGAGCACGCCCACCGTCTCGGCCTCGAGGCCTACGGCGTGTCCTTCCACGTGGGTTCCCAGCAGGCGGACACGTCCGCCTGGGACCGCGCGCTGGGCGAGGCTGGCTACGTGTTCCGCGAGCTCAGCGAGCGCGGCATCCGTCTGAAGATGGTCAACATGGGCGGCGGTTTCCCGACCCGTTACCTCAAGGACGTGCCGGCGATGCAGGACTACGGCACGGCGATCTTCGGTGCGCTGCGCCGTCACTTCGGCAACCGTCTGCCCGAGACCATCGTGGAGCCGGGCCGCAGCATGGTCGGCAACGCGGGCGTGATCCGCGCCGAGGTCGTGCTCGTCTCGCGCAAGAACGAGGACGAGGACTCGACCCGCTGGGTCTACCTCGACATCGGCAAGTTCGGCGGCCTGGCGGAAACGATGGACGAGTCCATCCGCTACCCGATCCGCACCGCGCGCGACAACGACCGCAAGACCCCGTGCGTCATTGCCGGCCCGACCTGCGATTCGGCGGACGTCCTCTACGAGAAGACGCCCTACGAGCTGCCCATTTCGCTCGAGATCGGTGACGAAGTCCTGATCGAGGCGACCGGCGCCTACACGACCACGTATGCGTCTGTCGGCTTCAACGGCTTCGCGCCCCTCAAGTCCTACGTCATCTGACGGGGGCAGCGATGATCCAGTATCGCGAAGAGCGGCCGGGCGACGTCCCGGCCCGCGAGGCGCTGCTCGACGCCGCGTTCGGCCCGGGCCGCCACCGCAAGACCTGCGCCAAGCTGCGCCGCGGCCGCGCGCCCGCCCAGGGCCTCGCGCTCGTGGCGGAGCATGAGGGCACCCTGGTCGGCACCATTCGCCTGTGGCACGTTGCCTCGGCCTCCGGCCACGACATGCTGCTGCTCGGCCCGGTGGCCGTGGACGACGCCTACCGCTGCTATGGCATCGGCGGTGCTCTGATCCGGCTCGCCATCGAGAAGGCGGCCATGCTCGGCCACAAGGCGATCATGCTGGTGGGTGACGCGCCCTACTACGTCCGCTTCGGCTTCGGCCACGACGTGGTGGCGGAGATCGCCCTGCCCGGCCCTGTCGAGATCGACCGCGTGCTCGGCATCGAGCTGCTGCCCGGCGGCCTCGCCGGCGCCACCGGCCTGCTTCGCGCCACCGGCGAGCGGACAAAGAAGCCTGCCAAGCTGGCCCGCCCGGCGCTGGCGGCCTAACCTGCCTGACATCAAGCCTGCGCCCGGCGGTCCTTGGACCGCCGGGCCGCTTCCTTTTATGTTTCCCGCCCGCCAAGGGACCATCATCGGACAGGAAGGATCCCTCCCATGACCGACTGGCCCGTCTACGGACGAATTACCGGCCCCATTGTCATGATCGGCTTCGGCTCCATCGGCCGCGGCACGCTGCCCCTGATCGAGCGCCACTTCGACTTCGACAAGAGCCGGATGGTCATCATCGACCCGGACGACCGGGACAAGGCCCTGGCGGACAAGCACGGCATCCGCTTCATCAAGCAGGAGCTGACCCGCGAGAACTACCGCGAGATTCTCGAGCCGCTGCTGACCGAGGGCGACGGTCAGGGATTCTGCGTGAACCTTTCCGTGGACACGGGCTCCGTCGATCTCATGCGCATGTGCCGCGAGATCGGCGTGTTCTACATCGACACCGTCGTCGAGCCGTGGCTCGGCTTCTACCTGGACCGCGACGCAGGCAACGGCAACCGCACCAACTACGTGCTGCGCGAAACCGCGCGCAAGGAGAAGGCTGCGCGCCCCGGCGGCGTCACCGCCGTCTCCTGCTGCGGCGCCAATCCGGGCATGGTCTCGTGGTTCGTGAAACAGGCGCTGGTCAACCTCGCCAACGACCTCGGCAAGAAATTCGAGGAGCCGGCCTTCGACGACCGCGACGGCTGGGCAAAGCTGATGCGCGACGCGGGCGTCAAGGGCGTCCACATCGCCGAGCGCGACACCCAGCGCGCCAAGCAGCCCAAGCCCATGGGCACCTTCGTCAACACGTGGTCCGTGGACGGCTTCATTTCCGAGGGCATGCAGCCGGCCGAGCTCGGCTGGGGCAGCCACGAGAAATGGTTCCCGCCCAACGGCCATCACCAGCCGGACGGGTCAGGCTGCCAGTCCGCCATCTGGCTCAACCGGCCGGGCGGCAACACGCGCGTGCGCACCTGGTGCCCGACGCCCGGCGCGCAGTACGGCTTCCTGGTGACGCATAACGAGAGCGTCTCCATCGCCGACTTCTTCACTGTCGGCGAAGGGAAGAACCCGGAATACCGGCCCACCGTGCATTACGCCTATCACCCGGCGGACGATGCCGTGCTGTCCATGCACGAGATGTTCGGCCAGGCGGGCCGCCCGCAGGAGAAATTCCACATCCTCGACGAGAACGAGATCGTGGACGGCATCGATGAACTCGGCGTCCTCCTCTATGGCCACGACAAGAATGCCTACTGGTTCGGCTCGCAGCTCTCCATCGAGGAGACCCGCGACCTCGCGCCCTACCAGAACGCAACCGGTCTCCAGGTCACGTCCGCCGTTGTGGCCGGCATGGTCTGGGCGCTGGAGAACCCGGAAGCCGGCATCGTCGAGGCCGACGAGATGGACTACAAGCGCTGCCTCGAAGTGCAGCTGCCCTATCTCGGCCCCGTGAAGGGCTACTACACGGACTGGACGCCGCTCGATAACCGGCCCGACTTCTACGACGAGGAGCTGGACCTGGAAGATCCCTGGCAGTTCCGCAACGTGCTGGTGCGCTGGTAGTCGCACACTCGTAGAAGCGCATTGGGAGCCCGGCGGTTCCCTCGCCACGCCCCGGATGGCACCATGCCGTCCGGGGAATACGGGGAGGACCAAGGGCATGTTGTCACGACTGATGGTTGTCGCGCTGGCTACCATGCTGGCGCTCACTGGCACCGCCGCGGCGCAGACGCTTGAGCGCATCGCCGAAGAAGGCCGCATCACCTTCGCCCTGCGCGACGACGCACCGCCCTTTGCCTTCAAGGACGACGACGGCAGGCCCGCCGGGCTGTCCGTCGAACTCTGCCGCATGATCGCCGCCGAGCTGGTGAACATCCTCGACCTGCACGAGATCGACATGCAGGCGGTCCCCGTCACCGCGCAGACACGCCTTGATGCGATCACCAGCGGGCGCGCCGACATCGAGTGCGGCATCACTACCATCACCCTGTCGCGCCGCGAGATCGTGGATTTCTCGATCCCGTTCTTCGCATCCGGCGCATCGATCGCCGTCGGGCCGGAGGCCACGGCCCAATCCGTCGAAGAACTCGAAGGCCTGCGCATCGCAGTCCCCGGCGAGACCACGACGGAGGAGGCTCTCAAGCGTTACCTCGCCGCGCGCCGGATCGATGCGGAACTCATCCGCGTCGCGAAGACCGGCGATGCCGCCGCCGCAATCAGGGACGGTCGCGCCGACGCCATGGCGTCGGACCGCATGGTGCTTGTGGGCCTGATGCAGGACCCGCTGGGCGCGGACCTCCGCCTGTTGAGGGGAATTCTGTCGTTCGAGCCTTACGCCCTCGTGCTGCCGCGCGGCGATGCGGATTTCCGCCTTGCCGTGGACCGCATGCTGATCGGCTTCTACCACGACGGCGTGCTGGACCGGCTCTACGACAAGTGGCTGACGCCGCTCGGTGCCGAACCCGGCCCGACGCTGGAGCGCATGCTCCAGCTTCAGGCGGTGCCGGAATAGGCCAGCGGCCTACTCGGCTGCCGCTTCGCCCTCTTCCATCTCGCCGGCTGGCGTTTCATCGGCGGGTTCGTCCGCTGCGTCGGCGGATGCCGCATCCTCGGCAGCGTCCTGCGCGGCATCCTCGGCGGGCGTATCGCCTTCCAGCGCTTCCATGGCGGCTTCGCCACCCTCTTCCGCGGCCTCGGTCACGACCTCGGCGGCGGTGCCGGCAGCTTCGCCCAGCTCTTCCGCGCCTTCCTGCAGCGCTTCGCCCGTCGTTTCCGCAGCGCCTTCGACCGCCTCGCCAACGGTCTCCTCGACCCCGCCTTCCATGGCCGCGTTGTCCTCGCCGTCCATGCCGGCGTCATCGGCATCGGCAGCCGGATCGTCCATCACGGCGGCGGCCGGCTCGGGCTCCGGTTCCGGCATCGGCATGCCCGATGCCGGCACGAGGCGCAGCACCTTGCCGCCTTCACCATCGGTGAGGATGTAGACGGAACCGTCCGGCGCCGTCCGCACGTCGCGCAGGCGCGGTGTCACCGGCGGGTCCTGGTCGTTGTCATTGGCGGTGGCGATGCGGATCGCCACCTGCCCGACCACTTCACCGTTCTCCAGATCGACGCGGCGTAGGTTCTTGTCTGCAAACTCTTCCACGTTGCCCGCGGCCAGCGCCGTCACCAGCAGGTCGCCATCCCATGCCGGGAAGGCGTCACCGCGATACATGGTCATGCCCGACGGCGCGATCGAGGGCGTCCAATAAAGGAGCGGCTGCTTCGTGCCCTCGTATTCCGTGTACGGAGACACGTAGGCGCCGGAGTAATCCATACCGTAGGTGGCCAATGGCCAGCCGTAGTTGGCGCCGGCTTCCAGCACATTGATCTCGTCGCCGCCGCGCGGCCCGTGCTCGTTCTGGTAGATCGTGTCCGTCTCGGCGTCGTAGAGCACCGCCTGCGGGTTCCGGTGCCCGTAAGTGAAGATCTCGTCGCTCACTTCGTCGTTGCCGACGAACGGGTTATCCTGCGGCACGCTGCCATCGGCATTGAGACGCACGGCGGCGCCGAAGTGATTTGTCGTCACCTGCGCCTGCTCGCGGTAATTGAAGCCGTCGCCGTTGGTCACGATGAACGTGCCGTCCGGCAGAAACGTCATCCGCGCGCCGTAATGCAC
This sequence comes from Parvibaculaceae bacterium, assembly GCA_965229975.1. Taxonomy (GTDB): domain Bacteria; phylum Pseudomonadota; class Alphaproteobacteria; order CGMCC-115125; family CGMCC-115125; genus Pyruvatibacter. Next base: position 3,009,502 of record OZ245936.1, on the reverse strand, counting down.
CTTCGTGTCGCGGTAGGCATCCGCCTCGTAGATCACCTCGAAGTTCTCGAGCGCCGTGCCGGTGAATTCACCGCGGCCGACGCGCAGCGTGTTGCCTTCATCCGTCGCGACCGAATAGGTGAGATAAACGAGCCGGTTGCTCTCGAAGTCCGGGTGCAGCACCACGTCCGACAGGCCGCCCTGGCCGCCATAGAGGCTTTCCGGCACGCCCGAAACGGGGTTGTTGGCCACTTCACCGTTGCGGATGAGGCGAAGCTGGCCCGTGAGTTCCGTCACAAGCAGGTCGCCGTTCGGCAGGAATGCCAGGCCCCACGGATGGTCCAGGCCTTCGGCAACCAGCTGGATATTGAAATCCTCGACCGTATCGGCCGTCACGTCCTGCGCGGCCGCGCCCTGCGCGCCCATTGCTGCGCCCAGAAGAATGGCGGCACCCGCCGCTTCAAAGACTTTCCGCATGACCGCTTTCCCCGCCTGTTAACCATGTGGCCCGTGTTTCCCGGGCTGGCTCTCAACGCCATCTTAAGCAAATATAGGGCATAAGAGCGATGGTTGAGGGGAACGTCCAATGACAATTATTCAGACCGTGCTTGGCTTTATCGCCGCCGTCATCACCGTCGTGATCCTCGGCGCGGCCTCTCACGCCATCATCAACCAGGGCGACCTGGCCGCCATCGGCGCCCAGTTTACCGCCATGGAACGCATCCAGTGGATCGGCCACGACATCGTCGGCATGGGCCCGCTCTACGGCGCAATCATGGGTGTCGGCCTGTTTATCGGCTTCATCGTGGCGGGCTTCGTGGCGCGCATCGGCCTGCGCCCGATCGTCTATATCGTGGCAGGCGCGGTCGCCGTCGTCGTGTCGCTCATCGTCGTCGGCATGGCATTTCCCGGCGGCGTGACGCCGATTGCCAGCACCCGCGAGCTGGACGGCCTGATCGGCCAGGCCATCGCCGGCGCGCTCGCCGGCCTCGCCTACGTGCTGGTGAAGCCGAAGGCCGCCTGATCTAGCCGTCCCGCATCTTCAGCTCATCGTGCACGCGCAGGATCATCGACTGGCTGGCCGTCGCCATCAGCTCGCCATCCTGTGAGAACTGCAGCATCCGGCCGTGCACGAAGCCGCCATGCAGGCCGTAGATCCGCGTATCGCAAAGCACCCAGTCCGTCGGCACGACCCGGCGGATACGCAGGGTGTTGTCGAGACTGTTGCCACCGGCGTTCTGGCCGATGGCATTGCCGACCGCTGACGGGATGAAGTCGGCGATGATGGCGAGCATGCCGGAATTGATCGCGCGCCCGTCCTTCGGCCGGGCCCACAGCAGCACTTCGCCGTCTTCGCTCTTCACGCCGTCGCGCCGTGCGTCACCGTATCGGCCCTTTGCCACGCGAAGTTCCAGGTGATCGTGCAGTTCCTCGTCGTCGCGGTCCCATCGCGGCATCTCGGGGCAGTCCTCGGGCGCCGGCACATCGGGCATCACCGCCCACTGCTCCGACCGCTCGTCGGGCCGCTCGCCCAGCGCCGCGTTGGCGGTGAGGATTTCCCGGTCGCCCACATGCGCCACCGTGCGCGCCTGCGTGTTGTACTTGCCGGAAACCGGCACCAGCACGTCGAAGTCCACGACCGAACCGGGCCGTGCGAACGAGAGGTACTGCGCCGTCGCCCAGATGACCGGGCGGCCCGTCGTGCCTTCCATCGCGGTGATGGCTGCCGCCAGCCCCACGCCGCCGAACATGAACATCTTGCCCGGAGGCCCAACGCACAGGCCCTGGGAAATCTCCAGGTACCAGCGGTTGGGATTGTGGGTCGAACGAAGGTCGAAAAAATTGCTCGAACGCATGGGCGCCAGGAAACTCGCGGAAAACTAGGGGAAGGGGCCGGACCGGCCCCCGCTAGTTAGTGTCCCGCGCCCGCTCTGGCAACTGCTGCCCGCCGTGCGCCTATGGCCAGAGCGAGAGGATATGCGCGCGATCCGGCGGCGTGCGGCCCTCCAGCACCTCGAGATAGACCTCCTTCACCCGGTCGGGCCCGCGGCCATGCTCCACGGTGATCCATTCCTTGCTCGCCGGGATGAAGCCACGCCAGGCGGCGGCCACCTTGTCCTGAAAGCCGGGTCCGCCCCAATCCTTCATGCGCCGCTCGATATGGGTTGGCGCGAAGAACAGCTCGACCTTTGGCCCGGGCAATCCTTCCTGCCCGCCGCCCACGCTGTCCCAATGGGTGCCGCCGACGGCGGATGACAGCAACAGCTGGTCCTTGAAGTGATTGTGGATCGAGGCGCGGACATTCGAATTGCCCGCCATGTCCACGAAGGCAGCGGGCCGGCCCGCGTCCAGCGTGCCGATATCATCATAGGCGACGACACGGTCATAGCAGCCGGTCTTCTCGACGAACGCCTTGTTGGAGGGCGAGGTGAGGCCCACGACTTCGACATCGCCGCCGCGGTTGTTTTTCAGGAGATAGGCAAGGCCCAGCGCCGTCTTGGATGAGGCGCTCGACAGGATGACCGACCTGGCGCCGAAGAACCCGTTCTCGGCCAGCCAGTCGTCGAGAATAAAGCTCGTCGTGAACAGCGGGCGGAACAGCATGATCTGGTCCTCGTCGCCCGGCGCGTAGAGCGGGTCGGCGCCCGTCGCCATGTACTGGCTGTAGACCGGCGCCAGCTCGCCGCGCGCACCGGACACGTCCACGAAGCCGCGCTCGTTCGCCTTGTCCGCCTTGGCTGTACGATGCGTCGCCATGGGGAAGTAGCCGTAGACACGCGTCCCCTCCTTCACGCCGTCATGGCGCGAGGCCACGACATCGCCGAACCCCCAGACCGGGATACGCCCGCGCGGGCCCGCGTCCGAGAAGAAGTCCCAGTAACGCATCATTTCGCCGAACACGGCATAGGTGATGTTGTTGGCCGTCAGCGAGAAACAGTCGACCTTCATCAGCACCTCGCCGTCCTTCGGCTCCGGCACGGCGGTCTCCGTGATCTCGGTTTTCGCGAGCTCGTCGCGCGCGACCTCGAAGTCGATCCTCTTGGCGTTCATCGTTCCCTCCCTGTTGTTTCGTTGGCGCAGCACACCGCTTGGCTAGATGTGCCCGCGCTTGATCCAGATTCGGCATCCGGCGTGGCTTGCCATGGGCAGCGCCCGTCCCGCAGGCCGCCGCAGCCAAGTCCCTTCCCCGTATTCTTCCTCGCCGTAGCGCAGCGTGCCGGAGAGGACGAGGATTTCCTCGCTCTCCTCGCCAGCGGGAAGTTTCGTTCCGGACGCGAGCGTTTCGATGGAGACGCGCTCATAGTCCGCGTCGAACAACGGCAGGCGCGCATGACCCGGAACATCGCCCGAGACGAAATCCGCGGTGGCCGTGTCCACATGAACCGTGCGGTCTTCGCCGTCCGGCATCTGCCGCAACTTCACGAAGATAACGCAGCCGCCATCGGTGAACGGCGCATGCGACGACCCCGGCGGATTGCGCACGTAGAAGCCGGGGCCGTAGTCGCCGCTTTCGTCCGAGAACGTACCGGACAGGACGAGGTACTCCTCGCCGCCGCCATGGGTATGCCGGGAGAACCGGCTGTTGGGCGCGTAGCGAACAAGGCTCGTCGCCCGCGCCACCTCGCCACCGTCGCGCTCGATCATCCGCCGTTCGACGTCCGCCATCGGCGACGGCACCCACGGCAGGCTTTCCGTCTGCTCGGCGGCCGGCACGCCGAGATCAGCGTTCACCGCATCCGGCGTCACATATGTAGAAGCCTGCGCACCCATGCCCTGAAACCCGCTCCGGCGTTCTGTTTCAGAACCCATTTAGGCATGTTTGGCGGCTGTTGCCATCACGTCGCGGTGAAACGGCCGCTGCGTCAAAGCAGAACCGCACGGATCAGCAGGGAAACCGCGCCCACCCCAGCGACGCCGGCAGCCCAAAGCGCGACGAACCAGCCGGCGCGCCGCAAGGCCAGCGGCACCCGCATCAGTGATAGCCCTCGGACGGATCGACCTTGCCGCGGAAGACCCAGTAGGCATAGGCGGTGTAGGCAAGGATCATCGGCAGCAGGACTGCCGCCCCCGCCAGCATGAAGCCGAGGCTGGCATCGGGCGCGGCAGCATCCCAGATCGTCAGCGCGCGCGGCACCACGTAGGGAAACAGGCTCACGCCCAGCCCCGCATAGCACAGCGCGAACAGCGCCAGCGTCAGCGGGAACGGCCGGAACTCCTTTCGCGTCCGGATGGCATGCAGGAGCAGCAGGCCGAGCAAACCGACCAGGAGCGGGATCGGCGACAGGAACGCGATGTTCGGCCAGCCGAACCAGCGCGCGGCAATCTCGTCACCGAGGAACGGCGTCCACAGGCTGACAGCGGCGATCATCGCCAGCACGGCGAAGGCAAGCGGCATGGCAAGCGCGTAGGCGCGCTGCTGCAAATCACCGCCCGTCTTGAGGATCAGCCACCCGGCACCGAGCAGCCCGTAACCGAAGACAAGCGCGAGCCCCGTGAACAGGCTGAACGGCGTCAGCCAGTCGAACCAGCCGCCCGCATAGGCACGGCCCTCGACGGCAATCCCCTGCACGAACGCGCCGAGCACGATGCCCTGCGTGAAGGCGGCAATGATCGAGCCCGCCGCGAAGCCCCGGTCCCACCAAGGCTCGTGCCCCTTGTCGCGCCAGCGGAACTCGAAGGCGACGCCGCGGAAGATCAGGCCCAGCAGCATGACAATGATCGGCGCATAGACCGCCGGCATCACCACCGCGTAGGCCAGCGGGAAGGCGGCGAACAGCCCGCTACCGCCAAGCACCAGCCACGTCTCGTTGCCGTCCCACACGGGCGCGACCGAGTTCATGGCGACGTCCCGGTTCTCACCGCGCGCAAGGAAAGGGAAGAGAATGCCGATCCCCAGGTCGAACCCGTCGAGGATGACATAGAGCAGCACGGCGAGCGCGATGAGCCCGCCCCAGATCAGCGGTAGATCCATCATACCTCCTGCCCTCCGCGCGTTGCCGGCCCCGGCGCGATGCCCGCGGACCGGATCGGTTCATTCGTCGGCATGTCGGGCTCGGCAGGCTGAGGCGGCTTCGCCATCTGCCGCAGCAGGTACCAGACGCCGATACCGAACACGATGAAGTAAACGATGACGAATCCGGCCAGCGATGCCGCAACGCCCGGCGCGCCGACCGGCGCGATGGAGTCGGACGTGCGCAACAGGCCGTAAACGGTGAAAGGCTGCCGCCCGACTTCCGTCACCACCCAGCCCGCGAGGACGGCGACAAAGCCCATCGGCCCCATCGCGACCGCGGCGCGATGGAACAGCGGTGCGTCGTAAAGCTGCCCGCGCCACCTGAGCCAGCCGCTGACCAGCCCCATGCCGACCATGAGGAAGCCGATCCCCACCATCACGCGGAACGCCCAGAATACGATCGGTACGTTCGGCCAGTCTTCACGCGGAAAGGCGTCGAGGCCGGTGATCTCGGCATCCGGATCGTGCTTCAGGATCAGGCTGCCGGCCTTCGGGATCTCGATGCGCGCATGGGTCTCGCCAGCCTCCATGTCCGGCAGGCCGAAAAGGATCAGCGGCGCGCCGCGCTGCGTTTTGAAATGGCCTTCCATCGCCGCCACCTTGGCGGGCTGGTGCTCCAGCGTATTGAGCCCGTGCTGGTCGCCCGCCAGCACCTGCAGCGGAGCCACCAGCAAAGCCATCCACATGGCCATGGAGAACATGATCCGCGCGGCTTCGTCGGTCTTGTCCTTCAACAAGTGCCAGGCACCCACCGCGCCGACCACGAAGGCCGTGGTCAGGTAGGCGGCCAGCACCATGTGCACGAGCCGGTAGGGGAACGACGGGTTGAAGATGACGGCCCACCAGTCGACCGGGATGAACTGGCCGGCCTCGTTGATGCCGAAACCGGCCGGCGTCTGCATCCAGCTGTTGACCGAGAGAATCCAGAACGCGGAGAGAACCGTCCCGAAGGCGACGATGAGCGTTGCCGCGAAATGCATCGTCGGCCCGACGCGCTTCATGCCGAACAGCATGACACCGAGGAAGCCCGCCTCCAGGAAGAAGGCCGTCAGCACCTCGTAGCCCATGAGCGGCCCGACAACCGGCCCCGCCTTGTCGGAAAAGACGCTCCAGTTGGTGCCGAACTGGTAGCTCATCACGATGCCCGACACGACGCCCATTGCAAAAGCGACGGCGAAAATCTTGATCCAGTACCGGAACAGCCGGATATAGACGTCCTTCTTCGTCCACAGCCACAGGCCTTCGAGCACCGCGAGGTAGCTCGCCAGCCCGATGGAAAAGGCGGGAAAGACGATGTGGAACGAGATCGTGAAAGCGAACTGCACGCGCGCAAGCAGCGTGGCGTCGAGGGTTTCTGGCATCGCGGTCTCGCTTTCGCCGCTGGAAGGGCCTAGTCACCGACCCGGCGAGTATGCAGTCTCAAGCCTCCGACGGCCATGCGGCCAATCGCCTGCGGCAATCTGGACACCGGAGACACCTGCGACGTGAGTATCCGCGCCCTGTTCCTCGACCGCGACGGCGTCATCAACGTGGACAAGCACTATGTCCACAGGCGCGAGGACTTCGAGTGGATGCCCGCCATCTTCGACCTCGTGCGCACGGCGCGCGACGCGGGCGCACTGGTCGTGGTTGTCACCAACCAGTCCGGCATTGCACGCGGCTATTACACGGAAGAAACCTTCCGCACCCTGACCGACTGGATGACACGCGAATTCGAGGCGGCGGGCACGCCCATAGCCCGCGTCTATCACTGCCCGTACATCGAGGGCCCGGACGGCAGGGACCATCCCATGCGCAAGCCAAACCCGGGCATGCTGCTGCAGGCGGAAGAGGAGCTTGGCATCAACATGGCGGCCTCCGCCATGCTGGGCGACAAGTGGGCGGACATGGATGCCGGGATCGCGGCGGGCGTCGGCGCAAACGCCATTGTCGGCCCGCGCATCGGCGAGCACGCCGGTGACGCGCGCTACAAGGACGTCGCACGCCTTGAGGACCTTGCGGCCGCCCAGTCGTGGGCCGCAACGGTGCTGAAAGCCTAGGCCCCGCGCACCAGCCGCCCCGGCAACGCGCCTGTGCCCTCGCCCGCCTCGTACACCACGTCGCCCGAAACGATCGTCGCCAGGTAACCGTCGGCGCGCTGGAGCAGGCGGCGCCCGCCGCCCGGCAGGTCGCGGGCGATCTCCGGCGCATGCAGCGTCAGGCCGTCATAGTCGATGACGTTGATGTCCGCCTTCATGCCCGGCTTAAGAACGCCGCGGTCCATCAGGCCCACCGCCCGCGCCGTGTCCGCCGTCTGCGCCTTCACGGCCCACGCAATGTCGAACTTCGGTCCGCGCATGCGGTCGCGCGTCCAGTATTGCAGCAGCGTCGTCGGGAACGAGCCGTCGCAGATCGTGCCCATATGCGCCCCGCCGTCCGAAAGGCCGGACACCGCGTGCGGGTGCTGCAGCATCTGGTAGGACGGATCGAGCGAGCCTTCCGCGTAGTTGAGGAAGGGGAACAGCAGCATGCCGCGGCCGTCGTCTTCCAGCATGAATTCGAGCGCCAGCTCCTCGACGGAGACGTTCCGCTTCGCAGCCATGGCCTCCAGCATCTTGTCCGGCGTCGGCTCGTAGTCGGGCGGATCACCGAGCGGGAACATCTTTCCGAACTGGCGGATCAGCGACTGGACGAACGGATGGTCAGACGAGGGCTCGCCCGCGAACAGCCGCTCGCGGAACGCGGGGTCTTTCAACCGCGCCACCTTCTCGGGCAGCGGCTTGTCGGCGATCTCGGCAAAGGCCGGATAGGCGGTGAACGGGTTGAGCGTCAGTTCAAGGCCGACAAGGATGCCAACGGGCCGTGGCGCCACCTGCGCGCGCATTTCGAGTCCGCGCTGGTTCGCCGCCTCGATCTCCGCCAGCAGCCATTTCCACGCGTCCGGCGCAAGATCCGTCTGTGCGACCGAGATGGACATGGGCCGGCCCGATTTTTCCACGATGCGCTGGAACATCTCCATTTCCGCGCGCCGCTTCTGGAAGTCGGAGACGACCTGAAGCACGCCCTTGCCCGCTTCCTTGAGACCCATGGCAATGCCCATGAGCTCTTCCTCGGCGGCAGTCAGCGTCGGCGTCGGGTCGCCTTCGGAGGTCTGGTGATTAAGCGTGCGCGACGTGGTGAAACCGAGCGCGCCAGCCTCCACCGCCTCGCGCGCGATCTTCTTCATGGCATCGACATCTTCCGGCGTCGCCATGTCGCGGTTCGCCCCGCGCTCGCCCATGACGTAGACGCGCGCGGCGGCGTGCGGCACCTGCGCCGCGAAATCGATATCGAAGGTCTTGGACGACAGCGCATCGAGGTAGTCCGGGAACGTCTCCCAGTTCCACGGCAGGCCGTCCGCCAGCACCGGGAAGGGAATATCCTCGACGCCCTCCATGAGCCGGATCAGCCGGTCGTGGTCGCTGTCGCGGCAGGGCGCGAAACCCACCCCGCAATTGCCCATCACGGCCGTCGTCACGCCGTGCCAGGAGGACGGCGTGAGGCGCGAGTCCCAGGTGACCTGCCCATCGTAGTGGGTGTGGATATCGACGAAGCCCGGCGTCACCAGCGCGCCGTCCGCGTCCACCGTGCGGGCGGCCGTGCCGGACACGGACCCGACCTCGGCGATCTTTCCGTCCTTCACGGCGATGTCGGCGTTGCGGATGTCCCCGCCGGTGCCGTCGGCAATGCGGCCGCCGCGCACGACCAGATCGAATTCGCTCACAATTTCCTCCACCACGTATCTGTTTTCGCGGCGATCCTACGCCCTTGCGCTAGTCCGGCAAACCGAGCCGTGCAGCGATGTTGTTGCGCTGCATATTGGACGAGCCGCCGACGATGGGCATGCCCAGGATATCGCGTACGTTGCGCTCTATGTCGTAACCGTCGGAAAGCGCGTAGGCGCCCATGATCCGCTGGCACGAGAGCGCGATCTCGCATGCGGTATCCGCCACGAAGAGCTTGGCCATCGAGGTCTCGACGGCGCAGGGCCTGCCCTCCTGCGCCAGCCAGACGGCGTGGTAGAGCATGTGGCGGCAGGCCTGCAGCTTCGTCTTGGCATCCACCAGCGCGTGCCGGACCGACTGGTGCCCGGCAATGGGCTTGCCGAACTGCTCGCGCTCCAGCGCGTATTGCCACGCCTCTTCCAGCGCGGCGCGCGCCAGGCCGAAGGCCACGGCCGTGATCTCGATCTTCTCGACGTCGAGCGTGCGGCCCGCAAGCTGACCCCACCCCTTGTTCCACATTTCCGCCCCGCCGAGCACGGCGGAGGCCGGCACGCGGCAATCGTCGAAATAGACGTCGGACGAGAGCGTGTAGCGCAGGTTCACGTGCTCGATGGGTTGCATGGAGACGCCCGGCGCATCCGTCGGGATCAGCACCACTGAGAGATTGCGATAGCGCTTGCCCTCCGGATCGCTGTTCACGAGGCAGTAGATGACGTCGGCGAAGTCGGCGCCCGTGCACCAGCGCTTGGCTCCGTTGATGACGATCTGGTCGCCCTCCATGCGCGCCCGCGTCTTCACGCTCGGCAGGTCGCCGCCGATATCGGGCTCGGAAAGGCCGTAGGCGAAGAAGAACTCGCCCGCCGCCAGCTTCGGCAGCATGGCCGCCTTCTGCTCGGCGGATCCATTCTCCACCAGGTTCGCCCCGCCGTAGAAGGCCGCGTGGATGAACGGCCCGGCAAGGAAGCCACCCGCCTGCACCAGCTCCTCGATCACCGCGACCGCGCCCACGAGATCGACGCCCTGTCCGCCATGCTCCTCCGGGATCGTCAGCCCGCATACGCCGAGCTTTGCAAGCTCCGCGAAGACGTCGCGCGGGAACTGGTGCGCCTTGTCCCATGCCTGCCGTTTCTCGCGCGGCGCATGGGCAGCGACGAACCGCCTGATCATGTCGCGCAGCAGGCCAACATGCTCCGCCTCGTCCGCGAATGTCTGGTAGCCGGAGCCCGATACGGCATCAGCCATTGTCATCCCCCCTTGTCGGCAGCGTATGCTCGTTTGAAAGCAACAAAGCAGGGAGTCGAAGCGATGGGAAGCGCTGTCACCACGCGCCGGTGGGTTCTCGCCGAACGCCCGAAGGGCGTGCCGGACGAGACCACGTTCCGCCTCGAGGAGCACGAGCTTCCGGACCCGGACGAAGGCGAGGTGCGCGTGCGCGTCACCCATTTCTCCCTCGACCCCGGCATGCGCCCCGCACTCACGCAGGACAGCTACGTGGGCGCCACGCCCATCGGCGGGCTCATCACCAGCGCCGGCATCGGCGTGGTGGAAGCCTCGCGCCACGAGAAGCTTAAGGAGGGCGACATGGTCTCCGGCGGCTTCGGCTGGCAGTCGGCCTGTGTCATGCCCGCACGCCATTGCGTGCGCCACGACCCGGCGCTGTTTACTGGCGGCATCACGCCAACGGCGGCCATCGGCATCCTCGGCATCCCCGGCATGACCTCGTGGTTCGGCCTCAAGCGTGTGGCCGAACTGAAGGAAGGCGAGACAGTGCTGATCTCGTCCGCCTCCGGCCCCGTCGGCGCAACCGCCGGGCAGCTCGCCCGCCTCATGGGCGCCGGGCGCACGGTCGGCATCGCCGGGTCGAAGGCCAAGTGCGACTGGCTGACGGGCGAAGCGGGCTTCGACGCCGCCGTCGATTACAACTCGGCGGAGATGCTGTCCGACGACATGCGAAAGGCTTGCGGCGACGGCGCGGACATCTATTTCGACAATGTGGGCGGCGACATGCTCAACGCCGCCATTTCTGTCATGAAACCGCGCGGGCGCATCGCCGTGTCAGGCCAGATATCGGAATACAACCGCGAGATCCCGGTCGGCATCCGCAACACCCTCGCCTTCATCACCCACCGCCTGCGCATGGAAGGCTTCGTGGTGCTGGACTACGTGCGCGAGTTCGGCGAGGCCGCGGCGCAGATGGCCGAGTGGATCCGCGACGGTAAGCTGATCTACCGCGAGGAAGTCATCGAGGGGATCGAGCAGGCGCCGTCGGCCTATGCCGGTCTCTTCGCCGGCGAGAACTTCGGGCGCCGCCTCATCCATGTCGGCTGACCGCATCCGCGCGCAACTCGCGGCGAACCTTGCGGCCTTCGATGTCCGGGAAGTCACCGAGACCGCGCTAAAGCGCGCCGCGGTGTGCGTGATTGCCGGTCCACACGAGGAAAGTGCCGCCATCCTGCTGACCCGACGGGCAACGGGCCTGCGCGGTCACGCGGGCCAGTGGGCCTTTCCCGGCGGCCGCCTCGATCCCGGCGAGACGCCCCTCCAGGCGGCGATCCGTGAAGCGCAGGAGGAAGTGGGTCTCGCGCTGGCCGATGCGCACCTGCTCGGCCGCCTCGACGACTACGAGACGCGCTCGGGCTATGCCATCAGCCCGTTCGTTTTCTGGCACGACATGGAAAAGCTTGTTCCGAACCCGGATGAAGTGGCCTCGCTCCATCCGATACCTCTGCAAGATATCGGCGAAGGACGCACGCCAGAATTCCTGCCGGGTCCAGATCCGCAGAGGCCGATCCTGCGACTCCATCTCGGCGCCCATCAGGTGCATGCGCCCACCGCCGCGGTCCTGCACCAGTTCCACGAGGTGGCGGTGCTGGGCCGCGGCACGCGGGTCGCGCATTTCGATCAGCCCGACTGGGCGCGCTGACCCGTCAGGTCAGTCGGTGAAGGTCCATTCGCCGAGGTCACAGAGGTCCACATCCATCTCGGTGAACTCGTCCCCGTCTTCCCAGACCGCGCGGATGTCGTACTCGCAATAGTCCTCGCCATCGGCAATCAGGACTTCCACTTCATTGCCCGCGGGCAGCACGTAACCGTCGGGAATGAGATTGTCGGACCAGTAGTCATCGGCCGGATCGGACACATGGAACTCGACGATGTCGTAGCTCGACGCGTTGATCAGCAGGAATTCCAGGTCTTCCGCCTGGGCGGGCAGCGAAAAGGCAAGGCCGGCAAGTGCGGATAGCCCCGCCGCGCGGATCAAGTTCTTCATGAATGTCCCCCGAAAGGCTGCCCGCGACCCGCGGGCAGCAACGGGACATGGTATGTCCGCGAACGGGCGCCCGGTAGCGGGAAAATGTCCGGCCTTCCTGTCGCCCCGGGCGGATAGTTCATTTATAAAACCCGGCAACGACAAGCGGACCGTACCCAGGGAGACCGCCGCCATGCCGATCACGCTCTACGACTACACGCCCGCCCCGAGCCCCCGCCGCACCCGCATCCTTCTGGCGGAGAAGGGCATCGAGACCGAGAACGTCCAGATCGACATGATGAAGGGCGAGCAGCTCTCGGACGACTACAGGAAGATCAATCCCGGCTGCACGATCCCGGCCCTCAAGCTCGAGGACGGCACGGTGCTAACCGAGAACCTCGGCATCGCCGCCTGGGCCGAGGCCTACAAGCCCGAGCCGCCGCTGCTGGGCACGACGCCCACGGAAAAGGGCCTGGTGATGAACTGGAACGCGCGCTGCGAGTTCGAGGGCCTGATGGCGGTTGCCGAAATCCTGCGCAATACCTCGCCCGGCATGAAGGACCGCGCGCTGACAGGCCCGGTGAACTTCGAACAGATTCCCGCCCTGGCCGAACGCGGCGCCGCGCGCCTGCCGCTCTTCTTCGATACGCTGGATGCGCGCCTCGACGGCCGCGAGTTCATCGCGATCGACACCTTTTCGCTGGCAGACATCACGGCGCTGGTCATCGTGGACTTCGCCAAGTGGATCAAGATCCAGCCGGGCGACCAGCACAAGAACCTCAACCGCTGGCGCGCGGCCGTCTCCGCCCGCCCCAGCGCCAAGGCGTAATTCCATATCCAGACGACCGGGAGTTTCCCATGAGCTTGCACACGACCGAATGCTTCGAAGTCACGATCGAAGATGCGATCGCCCATATCCGCCTCAACCGGCCGGACAAGCGAAACTCCATGATCCGCGCGTTCTGGAAGGAACTGCCGGAGATCGTGAACGACATCGACACGAACGCCCGCGCCCGCGTGATCGTCATCTCGTCCACCGGCCCGCACTTCACCAGCGGCCTCGACATTTCGGCGTTCGGCGGCAGCGAGATTGCAGGCGGCGGCCGCACGGAGGAAGACACGCGGCGGGCCCGCACCGTCCACGGCCAGACCTTCTACCAGAACGTGCTGTCCATGCAGCAGTCGTTCACGGCGCTGGAGAACTGCCGCGTGCCGGTGCTGGCGGCGATCCAGGGCGGCTGCATCGGCGGCGGCGTCGATCTCGCGACCGCCTGTGACATGCGCTACTGCACGGAAGACGCCTTCTTCACGATCTTCGAAACAAAGATCGGCATGACGGCGGACGTGGGCACCTTCCCGCGTATCGTGAAGATCCTCAACGAGGGCATCGTGCGCGAGATGGCCTATACGGGCCGCCGCGTCCACGCGGACGAAGCCAAGGAGATCGGCCTGGTGAACCGGGTCTATGCCGACCACGACGCGCTGATCGACGGCGTGATGGAGATCGCCCGCGATATCGCCGCCAACGCACCCCTCGCGGTCGCCGGCTGCAAGCGGCTGATCAATTACTCGCGCGATCACACGACGGCGGACACCCTCGACTACATCTCGATCTGGAACGCGTCCATGCTCCAGCTCGACGAGATCGTGGAGGCAATGACCGCCAACGGCGAGAAGCGGCCCGGCAACTTCGCGGACCTGCCGCCCAAGCGGTCGATGGCGTCTTAACCGCCTCCTGCAGCCCGGCTTTGCCTGTGCGAACAATGCGCTAAACTCGCCCCCGAGGGTTTTCCGGGGGAGGCACAAGTCGCGTGGCCGTTACCGCTGACAGCCGCACAGGCCGTCTGCCGCTTGTCGACACCGGCAAGGGCATCTTCGACGGCAACTTCTTGCTCAGCCTCGCCCTCGCGCTGATCGTGTGGGCGATCCTGCGCACGCCCGAGGGCTGGTCCACGTTCCTTGGCGAAGCCGACCGCGAGGTCCTGCAGATCGCATTCGAAATGCGGGTCAATCAGACCGTCGACGGCACCGGCCCGGTCCTCTTCCTCAATCTCGACGAAAGCGTTTGGCGCGCCGACGAGGAAGACGGCCCGGCGTTGGCCTACGCCCCGCGCAACGTCATCGTGGAATTACTCGAATCCGCTTACGGCATCCCCAGCTTTCCCAGGCCGAAAGTCGTGGTGGCGGACATCGACCTCTTCTGGCGCACGCCGGAAGAGGAAGATGAACAGAAGATCGACCAGATCCTGCGCAAATGGGGTGCCGATCCCGAGGCCCCGCTGCTGGTCATGCAGCGCGAGGTGACCGAAGGCGACGGCCACCGCGACCGGCCCGCCCGCGCCCGGCCTTCGTCCCGCGACCAGATTCTGGCGGAAGCCCCTCAGCAGAACATCGTCTGGGCCGTCGCCCAGATTACCGGTGACGAAGTCGTCGGCGCCCGATACTTCACCCATTACCTGTGCCTGGACGATGACAGCGCCGACCGGGTGGTCCCCACGACGGCCCTCTTTGCGATCGCCGGCCGCACCTCGGCGACGGCGCAGGAGGCAGCGGATCGGGTCCACAAGGCCATGGAGGGCCCGCGGCGTTACTGTGATGGCAAGACCGACAATCCCGGTTTCACGCTGGAGCGGGCCGAGGGCGAACCGCTGGTCTTCGAGAAGCAGGAAAGCTTCATCAACTACTCGGCCCATCCCGGCGAGGACCCGCCGGACGAACCGGCGATGATTGCGGCGGACGTGTTCCATATCCCGGCCCGCTATGTGAACCCGCCGATGATCTCCGGCCTCGCCTCCAACAAGGGCGTGGTCATCATCGGCTCGGCCGCCAGCATGGCGCGCGACCGGCACATGACGCCCTACGGCCTCATGGGCGGCAGCATGGTGATCGCCAACATGATCCGCGGCCTCGAGGAAGGCGGCGAGATCCATCGTCTTCACTGGGCATTCGACGCAGCGATCCTGACCCTTTTCGTCACCCTGATCGTGCTGGCCTTCTGGTACGCCCGGATCGCCCGCGACTGGATCGGCCCTACCCGGCACCTGCCGCTTGGCGCCCGCCTGATACGCCTGCCAATCAAATTGCTGACAAACCCCGTTATTGTTAAACTTCTGATCGGGTATGGGATTTTCTGGGTCAGCACGTTCGCCAGTTACTTCCTTTTGGACAACGGTATTTGGGTGAGCTTCGCTGCGCCCGCCTACGTGGCCGCGCTCAACGAGGCGCGCGAAGACTTCGAAGAGCTGATGGAGAGCCTGAGAAATGCGCGTAATCAAGCCGCTTAGCGCCGCCCTGGCCGTTGCCGCTGCGGCCAGTATCGGGGCGCTCGCCACAACCGGGCAGGCCGCCGCTGCAGTCAAGCCATGCACCACACCGACGGTCGCCTTCGTGAAGGACGTGCAGGGCTCGGAAGACAGTGTCCGCATCAGCCGCGGCGGCTCGGAAGGGCCGCTCACCGTGTTCTCCCCGCTGTGCGAAGGCGACACGCTGAAGCTCGGCTCTTCCGCCGACCGGGTAGTCATCGCCGTGGCCGGCGCCGCGGGCCCCCGCGAACTGCGCGGCCCCGGCTCACACTCCATCGGCGGGGCGGAAACCGGCGGACAGTCGGTCAACGAGATCATCGAGGGCCGCCTCATGCCGCTGGGTGACCGCATGGTTGCCCAGGGTTTGGGACGCTCCGGCGAGGAATTCGGTTTCGGCCTGCTCGACCTCGAGGCGGAGTCCGCCCAGATCAAGTCGGGCTTCCGCCCCCTCTGGGTGGGTTGGATCGGCGGCCAGGCTCCGTTCGAACTGCTGGTGCTGGACCCGGACCAGAGGGTCTTTGCGTCCACAACGCTGTCCGACAAGTCCACCACCCTGGCCGCGCGCCAGATCGGTCCGGGCCGCTATTCCATCGTGGTGAAGGACAGCTTCGGCCGCACCAAGCAGACCTTCTTCGATGCGGTCGAGAACGACCCGCCCACCGTGCCGGTGGATACGCCCTCGTGGATGGGTGATGACACCCGGGCCATGTTTGTGGCGTTTTGCGTGGCGGCGGAAGACCCGTTCACCTGGTCCTACGAAGCCGCCCAGGTGCTGGACCGGGCCAATGACACGGGGCTCGACCGCGAGGCGGCGCTTGCGCTTCTCGCCTCCGGCGATACCGCCGCGCTCTGCCCGCGCTGATCGCTAGCTGCGCGCATCGAGCGCGTGGGTGGCATCTCCGATTACAACGTAGGCACCCCAGTAATAGGGATGCGCCAGGTCTTCCCTGTCCATCAGGGCTGACTGGGCATCGCGCAGCGCCTTGTGCATGGCGGTGCCACGCGCCTCGGCGAAGAACTGCGTGGTGAGGATATCCGCCGCCCGGTCATCCGCCACCCAGTGGGTCGCGAGCACGGCCCGTGCGCCCGCATAGATGAAGCTGCGTACCAGCCCGTCGAGCTGCGCGCCGTCGAACAGGGCAGCGATCCCCTGCGCGCCGGTGGAAGCCCGCGCCGTGTCACAGGCGGCAAGGAACACGAGATCGGCCGACAGCGACAGGTCGAGTATCTCGGTCGAGGTCAGCAGCGCATCGCCCTCCGGCCCGAGCGAGGTCATGAGGGACGGTTCGGTGATGCAGTACCCGTCACCGAAGAAGCCATGGGTGACAAACACCAGCACCTGCTGTTCGGAGAGTTTCGCGTCTGACTTTATCGCCGCTTCCGTGAACTCCCGCCCGCGGATCGTGCGCCGGTTGAACGAGCGCGCGACGCCAGGTGCCAGCGGTGTCAGGGTCGCCTTCAGGTTCTCCTGCCCCATGAAAACGCGCCCGCACCGCTCCGGCCGGCCGGACTCGACCATGCGTTCCGTCAGCCGCGAAACCCAGGCTTCGCTGTCCTGAACGGGCTCCGGCGGGCCGAAGACGGTGAGGCCACCCTGCGCCGCCGTACGTTCCGTCCGGCGGGTGGCAATGAAGCTGCTGGCGCTGGGCGCCGAGATGAATGCGTAGTCCCGCGCCAGCCAGGCCACCTCACGGTAGTCCCGGTCGCGCATCCGGCCCCCGTCGGGCGGCAGTTCGCTCACCATGACCGCGGGCGGCAGGGACCCGAGCGCACCGCGCGGCGAGAACACAACCGTCTCGACGCCCGCAGACTTCAGGTCCTCGTGGATCGGTCCGAAGACACCCTCGAACACCTCGTTGGCCTGCTCGACGGCAAACGGGATCGGCCCGCCAAGCCGGCTGCGAAGCGTGAGGCGGATGCGCCGCACATGCTTGTCGGTGGTCTCGCCGTTCAGCTCGGTCTGGTAGGGAACGATCTTCCCGTCATAGACCGCGTAACCGAACCCGCCGGAGCTGGTCGCCACGAAGGCGACGAAGGCTTCACCGGCGCCGACGACGGCCTTGAGGTCATCAGGCGTGGCGCCACGGTTGATCAGCTGCATGTAGGCAGGCTCGGAGCGGCGGGCCACATCTTCCGCATCGAACAGCGCGGTTTCAGCCTCCGCGACGGCCTTGCGGAGTTCGGCAAGGCGCTCGGGGTCGGCAGCGCCCGCTTCCTCCTGCAGCGCACGTTGAGCATCATTGAGCGCCCGTTCCGCGTCCTGCATGGCGCGGATTTCGGTCGAAGCGCTGTCCGAGCCAAGCCGTGCCGCTGCCTGGGCAATGGCCGCGGCAGCGCGCGGCTCGACAACGCCCTCGAAGGCCTCGAGATAGCGCGCGGTAGCTTCCGCGTTCGCCCCGCCGTCGGCCAGGTCCACCAGCAGGGCCAGGTACTCACCCGCACGGTCCGGCGAGACACCGAAGGAACCTTCGACACTGGAATAGAGGTCGAACGCCTCGCTGTAGGACGCAAGCGCTGCTGCCCTGTCGCCGGAAGCCGCCTGCGCGCGGCCAAGGCTCGACAGCAGCTGCGCGGTCAGGAGCGACCGCGGTTCGCTCTTGCGCCATTCGGAAATGATCGACTGGAGCTGCGAAACCGCCGCGCCATGCCGCCCTTCCCGCAACGCGATGAGCGCGCGCTTCTCGCCGATCAGCGCCCGCAGCCAGGGCGCCGCACCCGGGGGGGCGGCAGCCGTCAGCGCCTCTGCTTCGTCGAGCACGGCCATGGCCCCGGGGTCATCGCGCAGTTCCAGCAGCACCGCGCGGACATAGGCCCGGTGCGCCTTGAGAACGGCCGCACGCACGCCGGGGCGCAATTCGCTGTCAGAATAGAGAGGGGGGACTTCCTTGCCCCGGCGCTGGTTCACGAACTCCGCGTCACGCGGCGAGATCGCCGTGATATCGGTGCGCCCGGAAACAGCGAAGGCCTCGATTTCCGACGACGTGGCATCGGAGAACGGCGCCTCGGCGATCTCCAGCGCCTCGCGAAGCTGGCCCTTGTTCAGCAAGTGCACGGCACGATAGTTGGCCAGCTTGTCGTTGAGCCACGGCGTGCCGAGCCGAGGCAGCGCATCCTCGGTGTCGTCGAACAGCGCCTCTGCCTCCGCGAAACGCCCCTGACCCGATAGGTTGAGCGCGAGGTCCAGCGCAATATCGGCACGGCGCACCGGGTCGCCGCCGAAGAGGCCGTCCTGGATCGACACCGCCTTGGCGAAGTCTTCAGCGGCAAGCGCAAAACGGAACGAAGCGTTGCGCTTGTGCCCGCGCCGCCGGAGCACGTCCTGATCCTGAAGTGCCGCGACGCCGGGCAGGTTCGCCAATTCGTCCGCCGCGAGCTCGACAGGCGCATCATTGCCGACGAGCGCCGCATTGCCACGCTGCATGACCGGAAGAAGCGCAGGAAGCCCGCGCGCGGCGGCGGCCATCCCGTCGCCCTCATCGCGTATCGCCACGTCCTTGAACATGTCGTTCGAGGATCGGCCCGGACAGCTCATGGCACCGCCCTTCACGTCGAACTCGGTTGTCGGCTGGCATTCGTCGAGGAATGCGTCGAGCTGGCCCGCACTTTCGGAGGGATAGACCCTGATCACGGCAGCAGGCCGCCGCCACGAACCACAGAAGACGTCGTACTGTGCACCAAGGCCTTCAAGCCGGACGTCGATCCGGCGCGTCGCGCGGCAGGTCTCCCCATCGGCGCTGGTCCCGAGATCGAGGCCCTCCGGCAGACCGCCAGCGTTCATGCTGGCGCAACCTGTCAGCAATGCCCCGCCAAACGCCCCCAGTATCAAAATACGCATCATGGCAGGCCGGCCCTCCAGAGGCCTTCATTGCCGGCACCGGCCACGCCGCCAAGGTCTTCCTCGTCATCTTCGTCATCCATCTCGTCATCTTCGAAACCGAAGATGGCACTGTTGGTGAGCGACGAGAGGGCGCTGTTGCGCGAGCGCGCGCTTTCCTGCGCCTCGCGAAGGATGGCGTTGGAGCAGCTCGATGCATCGCCGATGACGCAGAGGTTGAGGCGAAGCTCCCCGTTCTGCGCGAGACCCGGCTCCAGAAGGTTCGGTTCGAGACCGGCGTCATACCCGGTCACCCGGGTGCCGTCCGACCGGATCACGGTGCCGAACAGGTTGACCCGGTCGGGTCCGGAAGACGCATTCAGGATCGTGCCGGTCCCCGACGGCGCCTCGCTGAAGACCACGCCGTTGCCGACGGCGCCTGTGCCGGTGTTGAGCTGGGCGATCTCGCCGGGCGCAAGCAGGCGCAACTGATCGACCGCGATGAAGATGTGGTCCTGCGTCGCGTTCATCGTGCCGAGGTCCGGCTCGGCCAGGGTCGCGAGATCCAGGTCGCCGTTTGCCTTCTCGTAGGCGGCGAGGAACGCCTCGGTCCCGATGATGATGTCCTCACTGGATTCGATGCGAAGGCTGTCGAGGCGGCCGCTGGAGGTATCTTCGCCCAGCGAACCGGACACGAGCACGAGGCCCGGCCGCGCATTGGTGCCACCGTCGGTGAAACCCAGCTGAAGGCTTGGCAGCCCGCGAACATCGCCCGCCGCGACGATGCGCGAGGCGGCATCGGCACCGAGGACCATGTTCGTGATCGTGTTGCTGCCGAAATTGGCGTCGAGCAGCAGCAGATCGTTGCTAGCAGCGTTGAGCTGGAACTTCGAGGCAACGATCTTGGTCAGTTCGCTGGCATCGATGGTGAAGCCTTGCGGCCGGCGGATCGAGGCGCCGTCAGTCCCGCCGGAGCCGCCAAGAACGATGGTCGTACCGCTCTGCGAAGACTGGAGAACAAACTCGTCGCCTGCCGAGATCGACCCGGAAAGGTCGAGGTCCACCACCGCAAGCGTGATGTCGGAACTCGACTGAAGCTTGTTGATGATCGCGCTGCCGGTCGGCGCCTCGATCAGCAGGACGCCCCCCGTTGCATTCAGCGTACCGTTGACCATCACGTCACCGGTCAGTGCCTGGAGCGTGGCACGGCCGCCCACGTTGGAGACGCCATTGAGGACGACCGAACCGCCGGTGAGTGCCATATCGCCGGCAACGGTCACATCGGTCAGCTGCGCCGTGCCGCCATTGGCGGAGGCGGTGAGCCCGCCAGCCGGTGCCGTAACGGGCCCTGTGCCGATCAGGCTGCCGGTCAGCGCCTGGAGGAAGACCTGACCCTGGCTGATCAGCGTCCCGGCATAATTGATCGCCGCGCCGATAACGGTGAGGTCTCCGGCCGCGTTCACCCCGCCGAGGCTTGCCGTCCCGCCGGCACGGATGTCGACCACGCCCGATGGGGACGTCATGCCGGAATCCGAGGTGATGTTGCCGGTCGTGGCGTCGAGATCGATACCGGCCCCGGAGACCACGGGCCCGCTGATTGCGATGCTGCCTGCATCCACGTCGAACAGGCCAGCGGAGGTGATGTTGCCCGCAGTGGCTGTCAGACTCGCGGTCCCGGCGCCGCCATTGACGCTGCCGCCGATGCCGACACCCAGGCCGGAAAGCGTAGCACCCGTCGCACCCGAAACCGATGCAACCGAAGCCGTCCCGTTGGCGGCCGTGGCACTGACAGCGCCTCCGGTGGAGGTAAGATCGGCGGTGGCATCCACGTTTCCGGCATTGGCCACGAGGGCGATACCGGTGGTGCCGTTGACCGGTCCGTTGGTGGTTACCGACCCGCCTGTGATCGACACGGTACCCGTTGAAGAAATGTCGCCCGTATTGGCGGTAACTGTCGCTGCCCCTCCCGCAACGAGCGGCGCACTCAGGTCCACGTCATCGCCGGTCACACCAAGCGTCGTGCTGGCTTCGGCGCCCGCGAGGTCAACATCGCCGTTCGTGGCTGTGACGGAGACAGAACTTCCGGTGCTGGTGACCTTGCCGCTTGCATCCACATCGCCGTTGGTCGCAGCGACGCTGACCGCCCCGCCCCCGGTCACCGCGCCGCCGGTGGTGACGGACACGCCTTGCAGAGTAATGCCGGTCAGCGCCTGAACGCCTTCAAGGACGAGGTTCCCGGCACTGGCAACAAGCGAGACGAGGCCGCCCGTCGACTGCACGTCGCCGGTGGACGAGACGTTTCCATTGTCGGCCAGCACATCGATACCACCGCCCGCGCTGACCGGGCCGGACAGCGCCACGCTGTCGCCATCGATATCGATTGCGCCGGCAGCCGAGACGTTGTTGGCCCCGCCGCCGGTCGCCGTCACGGAGACCGTGCCACCTGTCGACTGGAGGCTGCCACCGGTTCCGGTGAGATCGACGTCAGAGCCGCTGATGGTGATGCCATCGGGGCCGGTGACGTTGCCCACGTCCACGTTGCCACCGGACGAGACCACACGGGCCGTCGTCGTCGCGGAGACGTCGTCCACGTCCACGTCGCCCGTGCCGTCGATGGACGCAGCCCCCGCGGTTGCGGTCACGTTATTGGCCGTCACCGTTCCGTTGTCAGCATCGATATCGACCGATGTGCCGGTCGTCGCGCCGGACAGCGCCACGGCATCGCCGTCGATATCGATGGCACCGGCCGCCGAGATGTTGTTCGCACCGCCGCCCGTGGCGGTGACGGACACGGTGCCGCCGGAGGACTGGAGGCTGCCGCCGGTCCCAGTGAGGTCGACATCCGAACCGCTGATGGTGATACCGGTCGTCCCGGTGACATTGCCGACATCCACATCGCCGCCGGAGGAGACGATGCGGGCGGTCGTCGTCGCGGAGACGTCGTCCACGTCCACGTTGCCGGTCGCATCAATAGCGGCTGACCCGGCCGTGGCCGTGACGTTGTTGGCGGTGACGGTGCCGTTGTCGGCGTCGATGTCGACCGAGGTGCCGGCCGTCGCGCCGGAGAGGCTCACACTATCGCCGTCGATGTCGATGGCACCCGCGGCAGAAATGTTGTTCGCGCCGCCGCCTGTTGCCGTGAGCGAGACGGTGCCGCCGGTCGACTGGACGCTGCCGCCGGTCCCAGTGAGGTCGACATCCGAACCGCTGATGGTGATACCGGTCGTCCCGGTGACATTGCCCACATCCACGTCGCCGCCCGAGGAAACCACCCGTGCCGTCGTCGTGGCGGAGACGTCATCCGCATCGATATCGCCAGCCGCGTCGAGCGAGGCCGAACCGGCGGTGGCCGTCACGTTCTCGGTCGTGAGCGTCGCCACGGTGGCATCAAGATCGATCACGGTACCGGATACGTCCCCGGTATCGACCGTCAGCGCATTGATGGTCGCCGTGGTGAAGGCCGTGATATCGGCGAGCATGGCACTGCCTGAGGCGGCCAGGACCTCGACGAGGCCGCCAGTCGACGTGATGTTTCCGGTCGAGGTGGCGTCGCCCGCATCGGCGTTGACCGAGACGTCGCCAGCAGCCGAGACGTCGCCGGAAAGCGAGACGGCGTCGCCGTCGATGTCGATCGCACCCGCGGACGAAATGTTGCTGGCACCGCCACCTGTGGCTGTCACCGAGACCGTACCGCCCGAGGACTGGAGGCTGCCCCCCGTACCGGTGAGATCAACGTCCGACCCGCTGATCGTGATGCCGCCGGGCCCCGTGACATTCCCGACGTCAGCGTCGCCCGCCGACGACACGACGCGGGCGGTCGTCGTCGCGGTTACATCATCCACGTCCACGTTGCCTGTCGCATCAATCGACGCGGCCCCGGCAGTCGCCGACACGTTGTTCGCCGTAACGGTTCCGTTGTCCGCATCGATATCGACGGAGGTACCGGTCGTCGTGCCGCTGAGGTTCACCGAGTCGCCATCGATATCGATGGCGCCTGCCGCCGAGATGTTGTTCGCGCCGCCGCCGGTTGCCGTCACCGATACGGTGCCACCTGTCGATTGCAGGCTGCCGCCGGCCCCCGTGAGGTCAATGTCCGAGCCGCTCACCGTGATCCCGCCGGGACCGGTCACGTTGCCGACGTCTACATCGCCGCCGGAGGAGACAATCCGCGCTGTCGTCGTGGCAGAAACATCGTCCACATCGACATTGCCCGTGCCATCGATCGAAGCCGCCCCGGCCGTGGCCGTGACGTTGTTTGCGGTGACCGTGCCGTTGTCCGCGTCGATATCGACCGACGTACCGGTCGTTGCGCCGGAGAGGCTCACGCTGTCGCCGTCGATATCGATGGCGCCCGCCGCCGAGATGTCGTTCGCACCGCCGCCGGTCGCGGTCACGGAGACCGTGCCGCCGGTGGACTGGAGGCTGCCGCCTGTGCCGGTCAGGTCCACATCGGAGCCGCTGACCGTGATGCCGCCCGGCCCCGTCACGTTTCCGACATCGACATCACCGCCGGAGGAGACGACGCGGGCGGTCGTGGTCGCCGATACATCGTCCACGTCGACATTGCCGGTGGCATCGATCGAGGCCGCGCCGCCTGTCGCCGTCACGTCGTTGGCAGCGACGGTCCCGTTGTCGGCGTCGATGTCGACCGAGGCACCGGTCGTCGCACCCGAGAGCACCACGCTGTCGCCGTCGATATCGATGACGCCCGCCGCCGAGATGTCGTTCGCACCGCCACCGGTCGCAGTCACGGAGACCGTGCCGCCGGTCGACTGGAGGCTGCCCCCGGTCCCTGTAAGGTCCACATCCGAGCCGCTAACCGTGATGCCACCCGGGCCAGTGATGTTGCCCACATCCACGTCACCGCCGGAGGAAACGACCCGCGCCGTCGTGGTGGCAGAGACGTCGTCCACATCCACGTTGCCGGTACCGTCGATCGACGCTGCGCCGCCCGTCGCCGTCACGTTGCTGGCCGTGACGGTGCCATTGTCCGCGTCGATATCGACCGAGGAGGCGGTGGTCGCCCCGCTCAGGCTCACGCTGTCGCCATCGATATCGATTGCGCCCGTGGCCGAGATGTTGTTCGCACCGCCGCCGGTCGCCGTCACGGAGACCGTGCCCCCTGTCGACTGGAGGCTGCCACCGGTTCCAGTGAGATCGACGTCAGAGCCGCTGATGGTGATGCCATCGGGGCCGGTGACGTTGCCCACGTCCACGTTGCCGCCGGACGAGACCACGCGGGCCGTCGTCGTCGCGGAGACGTCGTCCACGTCCACGTCGCCCGTGCCGTCGATGGACGCAGCCCCCGCGGTCGCGGTCACGTTATTGGCCGTCACCGTTCCGTTGTCGGCATCGATATCGACCGACGTACCGGTCGTCGCGCCGGACAGCGCCACGGCATCGCCGTCGACATCAATGGCACCGGCCGCCGAGATGTTGTTCGCACCGCCGCCCGTGGCGGTGACGGACACGGTGCCGCCGGAGGACTGGAGACTGCCGCCGGTCCCAGTGAGGTCGACATCCGAACCGCTGATGGTGATACCGGTCGTCCCGGTGACATTGCCGACATCCACATCGCCGCCGGAGGAGACGATGCGAGCGGTCGTCGTCGCGGAGACGTCGTCCACGTCCACGTTGCCGGTCGCATCAATGGCGGCTGACCCGGCCGTGGCCGTGACGTTGTTGGCGGTGACGGTGCCGTTGTCGGCGTCGATATCGACCGAGGTGCCGGTCGTCGCGCCGGAGAGGCTCACACTATCGCCGTCGATGTCGATGGCACCCGCAGCAGAAATGTTGTTCGCGCCGCCGCCTGTTGCCGTGAGCGAGACGCTGCCGCCGGTCGATTGGACGCTGCCCCCGGTGCCGGTGAGGTCGATATCCGAACCGCTGACCGTGACGCCCCCCGGTCCCGTTACGTTGCCCACATCCACGTCGCCGCCCGAGGAAACCACCCGCGTCGTCGTCGTGGCGGAGACGTCGTCCACGTCCACGTTGCCGGTGGCGTCGATGGAAGCGGCACCGCCCGTCGCTGTCACATTGTTGGCGGTGACGGTGCCGTTGTCGGCGTCGATATCAATGGAAGCGGCGGTCGTCGTGCCGCTCAGCGCAACGCTGTCACCGTCGATGTCGATGTTGGTCGTGGAGGCAATGTTGCCTGCGGTCGCCGTCAGCGACACGGTGCCATTGGCCGACTGAACGCTGCGGTTCGTGCCGGTCAGGTTGATCGCCTGTGCCGTCGCCGTAACGCCGGTAGCACCTTCCAGGTCGCCGGTGTTGATCGTGCCGTTCGCGGCACTGAGCGTGAGCGCACCGGTGTCCGCGCCGATATCGCCGGTGATGTCGATGTCACCGGTCGTGGCGGTCAGCGAAACATTGCTGGTGTCGCTTCCCCCGCCCTGGCTATTGAGGGGCCCCGCCCCGTCGCCGATGGAGATGGAGGTACCGACCCCGCGCGCCGTTCCAGGCGCGACGATGGTCATGTTGTCCGTCTTGACCCCGTCGGTCGCGGTTGCGCCCACGGCCCCGCCTGAAATCTCGGCCCCTCCCAGCAACAGCACATCGCCGGAACCGGTACCCACGTCCTGTGCCTCGACCAGGCCCTCCATGTTGAGGAAGGCCCCGCCGCCCACGCGAGAGGCGCTGGCGATGACGTTTCCTCCGATGGCACGGCCCGTGGACGTCTGATGAACGATGTCGCCGCCGGCCGTGGCATCGGACGAGCCGGTGTCGATGATGAAGTCGGTAACCAGCAGTTCGTCCAGTGCGCCGCCATTGCGCGCCTGCTCCACGAACTTGATGCGGTAGGCCTCTGCACCGCCCAGCAGCACGTCGCCATAGGTCGAGGTGAGATCGCCGGAGTTGGACACAAGTGGCGAGACGAGCGCCAGCAAGCCCTGCGACGTGATCTCGCCAGCGTTGCTCACGGTGCCCGAACCGCCGGTGAACTGGAACGTGTCCGTCGTCGGATCGCTGGCGATGAAGGTAGCGGTGTCGATGTCGGCCGTCGTTGCGAGGAGCCCGCCCACGTCGACGTTGGCGTTGGCGCCGAAGGCAATGCCAGACGGGTTTATCAGCCAGACATGGCCGTTCGAATTGATCACGCCGTCAATCACGCTCTGCGGGATCGGCCCGCCGGAGCCGATTACCCGGTTGAGAGCGATGGCCTGGTTGCCGGCCAGCTGGTTGAACGTGATGGTGTCGCCGTTGGCGAGGCTGAAGGTCTGCCACTCGATAGCGATGCGGGCGTCGGACTGGGTGACCACGACATCGGCGAACCCGCCATTGGGCGTCGATGCGATGGTGTTGACGCCGGCGCCCGAACTCTGGATCACGCTGCCGCCGGTCGGCTCGGCCCGCAAAGATTGCGGCACGGCGACGGGCAGCGCCGCGGCAGCGAGGGTGAGAACCGGGGCGAGACGTCCACGCATGCGCCGGGCCCGCGTCATTCGGTCGACGCCTCCGGCACCATGTTCCAGACCAGACCCTCCACGTCCTCCGCCACCTGCCCGACATTGGCGGTGATCGAGAACATGATGCGCGACGATGGCAGTTCCTCGCCCTGCCCGCGCGGCTGGCGCAGCGGCTCGGCGAAATAGAACTCGGCCCGCATGTAGTCGTTGATGGTCGCGCGGACGCCGCCGCCGAAAGACGCGAGCGTCCGCCGCTCGACCGCCACCGCGTCGCGGTTCCAGTACTCGGCGAAATCGAAGAAGCCGAACAGCTCGGTCTGGAGCTTGTTGTTCCAGTGGTTGAGGCGGAAGCCCGACAACTCGGTTGCCACGGCAATCGCGGCATCGGCCGTCGCCGCGCCGGGGTCGTAGCCGCGCACAATGGTGTAGTTGCCGAAGGCCATCTCCTCGACCGCCATCAGCGGGTCGCGGGAAAATTGCCCCATGACGAAGCTGTCGAGCTTGAAGCCTTCGTAGATGGGCGAGCCGATGTCGAGCTCGCCGCGCGTCGAGAACGCATCCGGATGGGCATCCGTGCGCGCGAGGTTGGGATCGCTGCGCTTGCTGGAGGCAAATACGTCGAGGCCTTTGCGCGCTTCGGCGAAGAGGTCGAAGTCCCAATCCATCCACGAGGTCTCGACATCGAAGGCGAGGAAGCCGGTGCGCACCTTGTCCTCGCTCAACAGAACGGTGCCCTGGAACAGCTCACCCTTGAGGTCCGAGTAGTCGAAACCGGCCAGCGCATCGATCCTCGTCGTGCGGTCGAGATAGACCGGGTAGCTGAACTCGAGGCTGCCCGTGACACTCTCGGAGGTGGCACCGAGCGTCTGGACAAGACCGGACGGTTCCGCTTCGCCGTAGGTGCCTTCGGCCCGCACCTTGAGGCCCCCGGCTGTCAGGCCGCGCTCATAGGCGATCTGGCCGACGAACTGCTCGCCCCAGTCGCGCGTGGTGAAGAACGACGCCTGGAACTCATCGCCGTAGGTGGCGACGCCCGGCACGCGGGCCAATGCCGTCACACCCTCCCGGCCCAGCGTCTCGGCACCCCAGTTGTGATAGTTGACGAGGAAGCGCGGGCCCTCGCGCTCGGCTTCCGCGATCATCCGCATGGTGCCGGGGCCTTCAGCGCCGCGAGCGAGCGCGACGCGCGATTTCAGGCCGGGCACATCCGACAGGAGCCCGACGGCCCGCTCGACCTTGGCCACGGGTACGGGCCCGAGGCCCTCCAGCGGTTCGAGGCGGGCCTCGATCTGCCGCTTGGCGGTCGGCGAAGTGCCGAGCACGGCAAGGCCCTCGATCCGGCCCTCGATAACCTGGAACCGGACCTGGCCATCCTCCACCTGCTGCGGCGGCAGGATGACTCGCATGTAGGGATAGCCCGCATCGCGGAACACGCCCTCCATCGTGGTGGCGATGGTCCGCAGTTCGCCGAGGGTTACGCGGGTGCCGAAATAGGGCGCGGCGACCTCGACGAGCTGTTCGTCGCTGACTGCGGATTCCTGCGGCAGATCGCTGACACGTTCGATCGCGATCCCGTCGAACTGCAGGCGCGCGTCATCGGCCGCCCCCGCGTCGGCCGCCGGGATCAAACCCGGCGTGCCTTCCGGTGACGGCACCAGCGCACATCCGGCGATCAGCATCGCCAGACCCACGAGGGCCACAAGCCGCAACAGAATACGCCCCCCAAAATAGGACAGAACCGGCAGTCGCCCGCATCACTGCAAGCCGCGGACCGCGGCCCCCCAAAGGCCATCGGTCACTGCCGGGCACCCCGCGACTTGAAATCTACAAAAGAATCAGGGCTAACCCCATGGGAAAAGTTGAGAATCTCTTAACGGTGTGCCGTTTTGGCACGGGCCGATTCATGACGGTCGGCGCGCCGCCGCAAGGGCGCGGCAACAGCCGCTATCGCGGCCCCTGAGATTTCACAAAATATTCACGCATGAACGCCCCATGTTGGGGCATCGCTCAGAGACATTTGGCGCCGGCAAGCGAATGCCGAAGCGCCGGGGATGCCTTGGGGGACAACGTGTTCAACGCAATCAAACGGCTCTTCGGGGGCAGCGCCAAGCTGCCGCCGCGCGAGGTGGTAGCGGCCAGCCTGCTGCTGGAAGTGATCCGCATGGACGACGACTTTGACGACGCGGAACGCGCAGCCGTCCAGCGCATCGTCGAGCAGCGCTTCACCGCCTCCGCAAAGCAGGCCCGCGAGCTTATCGGCAAGGTCGAGAAGTCGCCGCCGGCGACCTATGACGACTCGGCGCTTCTGGCGAGGATCAACGCCGGTTATTCCGAGTCCGAAAAGAAGGACCTGGTGGCGATGCTCTGGGAGATCGCCCTCGCGGACAACGAGCTGCACCGGTTCGAGAACCACGCGATTCTGACGATCGCCAACCGGCTCGGCATGGGCCAGGCAGAACTCGACGCGACAAAGGCCAAGGCCCGGTCGCGGCTGGGCGCCGCGGCCCAGTAGCCCACGCCCCGCCCACTAAGAACAAGACATGAACCTGCTGCGGATCTTCGACTGGCACGTTATGCTCGTGGCCGCCCTGGCCTCGGGCGCCACCTACCTATGCATCCAGCAAGGGATTCACGCCCAGCTGCCGACCTCGCTGATCGCGGTCGCGATTGTGTTTCCCATCGTTTTCTCGATAAACGCGGCCTATACGCGCCGCGAAGAGGCGCTGCGCTATCTCGGCCTTGTCCGGGCGACCATCGCGACGCTCTACCTCGCCCATCGCGATTGGGTGCCGAATGCGGAGCCGCACGCCAAGCGGGCAGCGGCCATCGGCCACGACCTCTACGACAGCATTTGCGTCGCGCTGGCGGCCGATCTGGAGCGGCGGCCTGCTGCCCGTGTGCGGGTCCGTGAGGATTTCTCCCAGCTTTCCAGGTCGATAGAGGAATTGCGGGCCGCCGGCCTGTCGTCGACCGAGGTCTCCCGCGCCAACAACTACCTCAACCTGGCCGTGACCGAATTCGAGCGCCTGCGGGCGATCTCCGACTACCGGACTCCTGCATCGCTGAGGGCCTATTCCAAGGTCTATCTCAACATCTTCCCGATGCTGTACGCGCCGCTCCACGCCAACATCGCCTTTGAGGCGGGCGCCGCCTTCGGCTATGCGGTGGCCATCGCCTTCGCCTTCGTGCTGGTCGGCCTCGACAACATCCAGGACGCCCTCGAAAACCCGTTCGACGGGATCGGGATGGACGACGTGGACCTGTCCGCCGAGGGGGAGCTCTACTGGCTTCCTGGCGAAACGAATAATGACAACAAAGTTGCAGACTAGGCTTTAAACGCCTGTTCTACAGCGGTTTTCGCCTGCGCAAACACGCTGCGCTTCCAATCCGAGATGTCGGCGTAGAAAGCGTCGCGGACCTCCCGTTTGGCCTCCGCGGCACCGGGCTTGGCCATGCCGCCGTGCATGTGAAGCCAGTTGTCAACTTGCAGGGCGCCCAGAACCGACACCGGATCGGTGGTGCCGAACTCGAGCGCCATCGCGGTCGGCTCGGTGCCGGCGGCCGGCAGGATGTCGTAGACCGGCGTGCTCACGTCGCCGGTAACGATGGCCGAAACCGAGGCCCCTGCCTGGAGATCGGTCACGTCATCGCCCCAGATAGCCCGGGCCCGCTTGACGGCGTCGCCGTCGCCCAGCCCCAGCTTCTCACCGTGGCCGTAGGGGCCGAGACCGGTGTGGATGTCGATCAGCCGGACCCGCGGGATGCCCGCCATCCGGTCGCGGATCAGACCGGTCCAGGTACGGTTGGACCAGACCGGCGCCCGGCCGCCATAGAAAAGCCCGTCCGGGTGCTCGTATTGGCCGCCCGAGACCGCTGCCTGGAACTTCTCGAGCCCATGATCGGCGATCCACGCCATTGTGGCCGCCGCCCATTCCTCCCGCTTCTCGCCGAAGTCCGGCGGCGCGACGAGGGCGTGGATCTCCGAATAGGCCGAGCTGTCAGGATAGGCGCCCGCTTCGTGGTCCACGAAGTTGCGGTTGAGGTCCACGTTGTCCTCGTTGACCCGGCGCAGATGAGCGAATCCATAGGGGTTCATGGCGTGGACCAGCATCACCGCCACACCATCCGGCAGGCTGTCGAAGACCCCTTCGCGGAGCGTCCCCGACTGGCAGGCCGAGCCGCAGAAGCCTTCCAGGCCATGGGTGCCAGAGGAGACGACCAGCAGCAGGTCGGGCTTCTCAGGGCCGACCCAGGCCACGTCCGTGTAGAGGCCGCTCCCGTCCGGCGCGGTCTCCTCGGGATGGCGGATGCTTTCCACCTCGATCGTCTTTTCGGCGCAGGCGGCGAGGAAGGCCTCGCGGGCCTCCCCGTAGCTCTGCGAGAAATAGGCTTCGGCGTCCGTGGCCATTGGCACCCCCCTTTTGATTTTTCTCGCGCACCGTTTGTGAAACCCGCGCCGCTGGTGCAAAACCTGCCCAAACAGCCATACGGCAATCGGGGAGGAAACGCATGACAATCCGGCTCTACCACTGCAAGGGCGCCCGCTCCGTCCGACCCCTCTGGTGCATGGAGGAAATGGGCATCAGCTACGAGCTGGAATCCATGCCCTTCCCGCCGCGGGTCTTCCACAAACAGTTCAAGGAAGTGAACCCGCTCGGCACCGTTCCCTATTTCGTGGAAAGCGAGGCCGACGACATCCTCGCCGACCCGGCGGCGGTGCGGATGACCGAATCCTGCGCCATCTGCCACTACCTGGTGACCAAGCACGGCCCCTCGGACCTTGCTGTCTCCCCGTCGGAGCCGGACTACGCAGCCTTCCTCAACTGGCTATACCACGCGGATGCCACGATCACGTTCCCGCAGACCGTGCAGATCCGCTACACGATCGTGGAGCCCGAGGAGCGCCGCCTGCCGCAGGCCGTGGAGGACTACAAGGGGTTCTTCCTCGGCCGCCTGCGAATGCTCGACGCCACGCTGGCGGACGGCCGGCAATACCTCTGCGCCGGCCGCTTCACCATCGCGGACATCGCCGTGTCCTACGCGGTCTACCTTGCGGGCACGCTCGGCACGACCGAGGCGATGACCGACAACATCCGCCCCTGGTACGAGCGGGTGACGGACCGTCCGGCCTTCAAGAAGGCGATCGAGCTTTAGCGCCAGGCGGGCCGCGGCGTGACGATGGGCCAGCGCGGGTTGAAGCGGTCGAACAGGCCGGCGAGATCAGCGAAGGCTGCCGCGTCCCCCTCGAACTCGAGCTTGCCCTCGTTCATCAGGGTGCCGGCGTCGGTCACCTGCAGCATCAACCGCTTGAAGTCGACCGAGGTCAGCTTAAGCGTTGCCGTGGGCTTGGCCGCGGGCTTCTTGGGGTAGTGGTGCAGCACGCTGTTTTCCAGCGTCAGCGCCCATGTCTCGCCGATATCGCCGAAGGCGAGGTTGAAGGCATAGGATTTCCCCTCCGCCTTTGGCCCGTTCAGCCGCACCGCCATGGCCTGGAAGATGTTGTCGAGCGGCATGCCGGCGGCGATCCCCTCGCTCACCCGTGCCTCGGAGCCGTCCGGCACGCCGTGGCGGAGTTCCTTGGCCCCGCAGAGGTAGAAATTGCGCCACGGGCCGGATTCGGCCTGGTAGCCGAGCTGCTCCAGCGCGTCGGCCAACAGGGCGCGGGCCTCGCCATTGTCCGGGTCGGACATGACAAGGTGGTTCACGACCTCCGCCACCCAGCGGTAGTCGCCCTCGTCGAAGCTCGCCCGCGCCTGCTTCAAGAGGTTTTCCGCGCCGCCCATGAACTTCACGTAGCGCGCGCCCGCGGCAACCGGCGGATGGGGATGGAGCGTCGCCGGGTTGCCGTCGAAGTGGCCGAGATACTTGACGTAAACCGCCTTGGCGTTGTGGTTCACCGTGCCGTAGTAGCCGCGGTTGTAGAACTCCCCGGCAAGGCTCTTGGGCAGCGTCAGCTGCTCTGCGATCTCTTCCTTGTTGTAGCCATGGTTCGCCAGCCGCAGCGACTGGTCATGGATGTACTTGTAGAGGTCTCGCTGCTTTTCGAGGTAGTCGATCACCGCCTCGCGGCCCCAGATCGGCCAGTGATGCGAGGCGAACTCGACCTCCAGCCGGTCGCCGAACAAGTCGATGCTCTCGTTGATCTGCGCCGCCCAGGCCAGGCTGTCGCGCACCTGCGCGCCGCGCGGCGTGTAGAGATTGTGGAGATGCATCGAGGTAATCTCCGACATGCAAAGCGCCTTGAACTGCGGAAAATAGAAGACCATTTCCGCCGGCGCCTCGGTGCCGGGCGTCATCTGGAACTCGATCTCGATGCCGTCGAGCGTGCGGGTCTCCCCGGTCTTCGAGATCGTGTCGTTGGGCGCAACGAAGCCGGTGGTCCCCATGGAAAGCGCAGCGCCCAGCCCCGTCGTCAGAAAGCCCTGCGGCCCCGGCTCAAGCAGGTTGCCGTACATGTAGGTGGCGCGCCGCTGCATGACGGGCCCCGCCAGCACATTTTCCGACAGCGCTTCCTTGGTGAAGCCCTGCGGTGCCACCAGCGGGATCTTGCCCGACGCCACGTCCGCCGGATCGACCACGCCCAGCGTGCCCGCGAAATGGTCCGCGTGGCTGTGGGTGATGATGATGGCGGAGACCGGCCGCTCACCCAGGTGCTTGTTGGCGAGCGCCAGCGCGGCGGCCGAGGATTCCGAGGAAGTAAGCGGATCGATCAGGACCCAGCCGGTCTTGCCCTTGATCAGCGTCATGTTGGCGATGTCGAAGGAGCGGACCTGGTAGATGCCGGGCACCACCTCGTAGAGGCCGTGGTTGAGCCCGTTGAGCTGCGCCTGCCGCCACAGGCTCGGATTTGCCGAGGCCGGCGCCTCCCCGTCGAGGAACTTCACACCCTCAAGGTCATAGGTCACCTTGCCGTCGCGCTCGCGGGTGATGGTGATGGGGTCGAGCGTGGCGATGAAGCCGCGGGCCGCGTTGTCGAAATCCGTGCGTTTCGAGAAATCGAGCTCGCCGGTAACGGCGGCGTTCTTGCGGGCCGTGGCCTCGGTCGCGCCTTTTTCCGGCCCGGCAGCATTCTTTGCGATGGCTTCGCTCATCGTCCCCTCCCATATGTCCTTTGACCGATTTTGACGGCAGTATGCGCGCGGGCTGCCAGCGGGCCAAGGAATTGATGACAAGCATTACCCATACCCCCGACCGGGGCTCGACACTGCGGTTTCTATGGCAGTTCGTGCGCAACCCGCGTTCCACCGGTGCCGTGACGCCGAGCGGGCCCACCCTCTGCGCCAAGATGGCCGCGGGCCTGGGTCCGGCGACAGAGGGGGTGTTGGAGCTGGGCGGCGGGACGGGCGTCGTCTCCCGCGCCCTGCTGGCAACAGGCATGCGGCCGGACGCACTGACGGTGCTGGAGACCAACCCGGATTTCGTGAGGCGGCTCAACGCGAGCCTCGAGGGGGCCCGCGTGGTCAACCACTCGGCCTTCGAGATCGAGAACCTGCCCGATGACGGGCGGATGCTGGACGCTGTGGTAAGCGGATTGCCGCTGGTCAACATGACCCCGGCCCAGCACGCGGCGATCCTGCGCGGCGCGTTCTCGCGGCTGAAGCCGCACGGCTTCGTCCGCCAGTTCACCTACCGCCCGGTCTGCCCGGTCTCGGCGGACGTGCTGCACGGTCTCGGCCTCACCGCGCGCTACGAGGGCATGGCCCTGCGCAACGTGCCGCCGGCCTTCGTCTACCGGATCGAGCGCAAACGCTAACTGGTTGAGACGCTGACTAGTTCAGCAGTTCCAACGCCATCGCCGTGGCCTCGCCGCCGCCGATGCATAGCGACGCGACACCCTTCTTCTCGCCGCGCTTCTTCAGCGCATTGAGCAGCGTGACGATGATGCGCGCGCCGGAAGCGCCGATCGGATGGCCAAGCGCGCAGGCGCCGCCATGCACGTTGACCTTGTCATGCGGCAGGCCGAGATCGCGCATCGCCGCCATGGTGACGACAGCGAACGCCTCGTTGACCTCGTAGAGATCGACCTCGTCCTTGTTCCACCCGGCCTTGGCCAGCACCTTCTCGATGGCGCCGATGGGCGCAGTCGTGAACCACTCCGGCTGATGCGCGTTCGTCGCGTGACCGTGGATCGCCGCAATCGGCGTCAGCCCGCGCTTTTCCGCTTCGGACAGCCGCATCAGCACCAGCGCCGCCGCGCCATCCGAAATCGAGCTGGAATTGGCGGGCGTCACCGTGCCGTCCTTGCGGAAGGCGGGCTTCAGGCTCGGGATCTTGTCGATCTTCGCGGTGAACGGCCCCTCGTCCTTGTCCACGACCGTCTCGCCGGCGCGCGTCTTGACCGTGAGCGGCGCGATCTCGCCGTCGAAGCTGCCGTCCTCGTTGGCGGTCTTGGCGCGGGTCAGGCTGGCGATGGCGAACTCGTCCTGCGCCTCGCGGGTGAACTGGTACTTCTCCGCGGTGTCCTCCGCGAAGGTGCCCATCGCGCGGCCCTTGTCATAGGCATCTTCAAGGCCGTCGAGGAACATGTGGTCCTTCACTTCGCCATGGCCGAGGCGCAGGCCGGAGCGGACCTTGGGCAGCAGGTAGGGCGCGTTGGACATGCTCTCCATGCCGCCCGCGACCATGATGTCGGCCGAGCCCGCGAGAATGCCGTCATGGGCCATCATCGCGGCCTTCATGCCCGAGCCGCACATCTTGTTGATGGTGGTTGCGCCCACCTCGTCGGGGATGCCCGCGCCGCGCATGGCCTGGCGCGCCGGTGCCTGGCCGAGACCGGCGGAAAGGACGAGCCCCATGATCACCTCGCCCACCTGGTCCGCCGCAAGGCCCGAGTGTTCGAGCGCGGTATTGATCGCATGCGTGCCCAGCGCCGGGGCCTCGATGCTCGACACCGCGCCCTGGAAACCGCCCATGGGCGTGCGCTTGGCGCCGGTGATGACGACGGGATCCTTGTCCATGAACTCACACTCCTTGGCTGTCCGGCGCGGGTTCTAGCATGCGGAAGCGGAAATTGTCGTCCCGGCCGATCACGATGTCCGCCCGGCCCGGCATCTCGGCCCAGATGCGCCGGGTAAGACGCTCGTAATGGGCGACGAACCGCTCGACGGCCGCCCTGTCCATGCTGACCGGCCGCCCCTCGGCGCGGGCCAGCCCTTCCTCCTGCCGGACCCGGGAGGCAATGACGCTTTCGAGGCCGGGCACCTTGATGAGCATCAGTGGCGACAGATCACGCCAGCGCGGCCAGTAGTCACGCGCAAGGCACCCGTTCCACCAGCGCCACCATACGCCGTCCGGGTCCTCGCTGGCTTCGAGCTCGTTGATCGGGCCGGTCCATGCGTCATCGGGTTCCGGCGCAGCCCCGACGCACCAGCCCTCGAACAGCACCGCATCGACAGGCCCCTCGATCCGATGCCAGGCATCGGCTGGCAACCGGTCGTCGTCGAGCTTCGAGAAGACGGGGACACGCGTTGCGCCCGGCCTTGCGAGCGAGGCGAGCGTTGCCTCGTACAAAACCATGTCATGTGTCCCCGGCACGCCGCGCGTGGCGCACAGCGGGTGGACGTCACGCGCAAGCGCCTGCCGGTCCGCCCTGGGCAGATAGAAGTCGTCAAGCGACAGCGTGACAGCCCGGCAGCCGCGCGCCGCGAGTTCGGTTTCAAGAAGCCGGGATAGCGTCGTCTTGCCGGAGCCCTGCGACCCACAGATGCCGGCAGCAATGACACCTTCGCGGCCCGGCGCCGTCGATGCGACGGCATCGGCGAGCGCGGGGACGAGGGCGACGAGGCTAGGATCGGCGTTCGTCAAACGACCGTCAGCACGGCGGCCACGCAGAGCGCGAGACCGGAAAGATAGGTGCCGATGGCGCCGATGGCCTTGAGCGGATGCGGGCGCGCGAGCGTGGTGCAGACAAGGAAACCGATGGCCACGAGGTAACGGCTGACAGCAGCGACGATCATGGCCCACTCGGCCCAGATGACCGGTCCCTGCAGGCCGAGATAGATGGTGAGCACGGCCAGCACCGGCACGTATTCGGCAGCGTTGCCGTGAGCGCGGACCGCCTTGTTCAGCTTGCTCGTGGGATCGTTCTCGAGCCCGGTGATGATGTCCGTCTGCGTACGGCGGATCGAAACCAGGAACCCGAGCACGAAGATGAGCGCCGCCATGGCGGCGGTCGTGATAACGGCCGTGAACATTTGCGCCTCCCCGAAACCGACCCGGTTCGTCCGGGCTCGGCGAAAAGCCTAGCACCCCGGCGCGGGCCGGACCTATGCCCGATTATTCGTTGAACATCCGCTGCGTGCCCATGGACTCGATGGCTTCCGCAAGGCGCGCAACCGCGATCCTGTACGCGGCGCTGCGCAAACTGGTTTCATCGCGCTTGGCACGCTGCGCCACCCGGTCGGCCATGTAGGCCATCCGCTCGTCGAGATCGGCATAGACCTCGTCGCGGTCCATCTGACGGCCGCTGCGGTTCTGCACCCATTCGAGGTAGGAGACGGCGACGCCGCCCGCATTCGCGAGAATGTCGGGGACGATGGCCACCCCGCGCTTGTCGAGCGCATCGCTGCCTTCGACGGTGCAGGCCTGGTTGGAAATCTCCAGCACCACGGGGGCCTTCACAAGCTCGGCTGTCTCCTCGTTGATCCAGCCGCCGAGTGCCGCGGGGACCAGCACGTCGCACTCCACGTTGCGCAGGTCGTCATCCGGCGCCTTGTTGCCGAGACCTTCCAGACCGTCGTGCTCGGCCTTGTAGCGGGCGGCGTCCGCGGGATCGAAACCGTCCTTCGACATGGCCGTGCCGGACGAGTCCGAGATCGCCACGATCTTGAAGCCGGCCTGCGCCGCATCCACCGCGAACTGGTAGCCGGCATTGCCGAAGCCCTGAACGGCGATGGCCGCGCCGTCGGCAATGCCCAGATGATCCTTGAGCGCCAGCAGGACCTTCGCCGCGCCACGTCCCGTCGCCTCAGCACGGCCTTCTATGCCGCCGAGCACGATCGGCTTGCCGGTGATGCTCGCGGTGCGGACCGTGCCTTCTAGGGCCGCCAGCTCGTCGGCCATCCAGGCCAGCACGGTGCCGTTGGTGTTCACGTCGGGGGCCGGCACGTCACGGCCGGTCGAAATATCTTCCTTGAAGGCACGTACGTAGCCGCGCGCCAGCCGTTCCATCTCGTGACGGGTCAGCCTGCCCGGATCGACCGCGACACCGCCCTTCGCGCCGCCGAACGGCAGGCCGGCCAGCGCCGTCTTGAATGTCATGAGGAAGGCAAGCGTTTCCACCTCATCCGGCGTCACGGACGGATGAAAACGTATTCCGCCCTTGGTGGGACCGAGCGCATCCGAATAACGCGTGCGCCAGCCCTGGAAAGTCCGCAGCGACCCGTCATCCATCCGGATCGCGATGGCGGCCGCAACCGACCGCTTGGGGTGCCGCAGCACTTCGCGCACATCCTCGGACAGCTCCAGGTCCTCTGCCGCGCGCTCGAGATACTCGCACACGCCAAGTGCTTCCGTGGTCACAGCCGTCTCCTTCTAGGCACCGTCTTCTGCCACTCAGGTAGGCTCTGCCGGCGCCGCGCCAAGTCACCGTTGCGCGAGGCGGCACTCATACCATCGCTAACGCCGCCGCGGTGCCAGCCGTTCCAGCGCGGAGGCTAATGCCGGCAGCATGGTCACCGCGCCGATCATGTTCACCAGGAACATAAACGACAGGAGCAGGCCCATATCCGCCTGGAACTTGAGGGCAGAGAAGGCCCACGACGCAACGCCGATTGCCAGCGTAAGGCCCGTGAACACCACGGCCATGCCGGTTTCCTGCATGACCAGGGGGAAGGCCTCAGCAATCGGCATACCCGCCTCCAGGCGGAACTGCAGCCGGTTGTAGATATAGAAGGCGTAGTCCACGCCGATGCCGACCGCGAGGACCAGCACCGGCAAGGTCGACGCCTTGAGGCCGATGCCGAGCAGCGTCATGAACCAGTAGCCGAGGAACGTGGCAACGAGCAGCGGCGCGCAGCAGCAGATCACGGCCCGCCAGTCCCGGTAGGCCAGCGCCACCAGGACGATGATCGCGGCGAACACGTAGAGCAGCATTGGCAGCTCGTTCTCCGAGATCACCTGGTTCGATGCCGCGATGATGCCCGCGTTGCCCGACGCGAGCCGGAAGCTCAGCTCTTCCGGTGCGTGGCGCGCAATGAAATCCTCCGCCGCCGTCACCACGCGCTCGACGGTCTCGGCGCGGTGATCCGTCAGGAAGGCAATCACCGGCATGACGTTGCAGCGCCGGTTCACGAGGCCTGTGCTGGTTGGAATGGGCGACGTGACAAGCACGAGCGACTGTGTGTTGCGCGGCAATGCGCTCCATTGCAGGTCATCCTGCATCCACAGTCGCATGTTGTTGCGGCCCACCGTGGTTGCGGAAACCACGCCGGCAACGCCCTCGACGTTACGCAAGTGCCAGCCGTAGTCGTCGATCGCGGCCATGTAGTCATAGTCGATACAGGCCTCGTCCGGCGCCTCCACCACGGTGACGAAGGCGTCGAGAGAGATATCGAAATGCGAGGCGATGAAGCGGACGTCCTGGTTGTAGCGCGCGTCTTCGTGCAGTTCCGGCAGTCCTGCATGTACGTCACCCACGTGCCTGTCGCGCGAGGCATAAACCGCAGAAGCGAACAGGACGACGGAGACAGCGAGAACGACACGCGCCGGCCCAGGTCGCGCAATGCCACCGAGCCGCCGCATCACGTCTTCACGCCTGGCGCGCACCCGCGCTATGTGACTGACGAAGCTGGCGCGCGGCCGCATGTAGGACGCAATAAGCGGCAGCATGACGAGGTTGGAGATTATCTTCAGCGCGATGCCGACCGTTGCGATGATCGCCATCTCGCGGATGATCGGGATGGGCACGAGCGCCAGCGTCAGGAAGCCGACAAGATCGGTCACCAGCGCCATCGCGCCAGGCAGGAACAGCTGCGAGAACGTGGTGCGCGCGGCCGAAACCGAGTCACTGCCCTCGATCAGTTCTGTTGTGAACAGGTTGATCTGCTGGACACCGTGGCTGACGCCGATGGCGTAGACGAGGAAGGGCACGAGGATGGCAAGCGGATCGAGCCCGTAGCCCATCAGCTCCAGCACCGCGAACTGCCAGATTACCGAGGCGAGGGAACAGCCCACCGCCAGCAGCGTAAGCCGGAACGAGCGCGAGTAGATCCAGACCGCGAGGCCCGTCAGCAGGAAGGCGAGGGCAAAGAAGACTACCACGCCCCGCGCGCCGTCCGCGACATCGCCAATGCCCTTCACGAAGCCGATGATGCGGATGCGCGAGACATCGTCCTCGTACTTCCCGCGCAGGGTCGTTTCGAGGCGGTGTGCGAGCGCTATGTAGTCAAGCTTTTCGCCTGTGACCGGATTGATCTCGGCCAGTTCGAAGCGGATGAGGACGGCGCTGTTGTCCCGCGCCACCAGCTCGCCCGCGTAACCACCGCGCACCGTGTCGATGCGGATATCTTCGAGCGCTTCTTCGGAAATGCGGTCGCGCGTGACGTTGGCCGGGATGAGGTTGTAGGCGAGGAAGCCCTCTTCGGTGATTTCCATCACGCGCGTGTTCGGCGTCCACATGGAACGGATCGTCGCCCGGTCGACACCCGGCAGGTAGAAGACCTCGTCGGAGACGTCGTAGTAGCGGCGGAAGAATTCCGGCGTCCAGACATCGCCCTCGACGGCCTCGACCGCGACGATCACCGCGTTGGCACCTGGCAGCTTCTCGCGGTAGTCGAGGAAGGTTTCGATGAAGGGATGGTCGGCGGGCAGCTGCTTGAGAAAGCCCGCATCGACCTCCAGCCGCGCCGCGAGAATGCCGCTCACTACCGTCAGCACGGCGAAGATCGCGAGAATCGTCGCGCGGTTGGCGAATAGGACGCGCTCGGCCGCTGCCGTGAAACGCCCGAGCAATCCGCCGGGCATGGAACCGGAAACCATGGGAAGACCTGACCATGAGCCGCGCAGGATTTGCGCGCGGCTTGCTCGCACACCCGCACGGAGACCGCAAGCGGATCGATGCCGCGCCCGCATTGTTGTTGCGCCGTGCGCCGCCTTACGCTGCGTCATACCGACAGAGGGCAAGGAGGGAACATGGCCGTCGAACAGGACGTGGCCCCGGCCGGGGAGGCACCGCCCGAGAGCCAGGCAGACCAGCCTGGCAGCGCGGGGCAGCAGACGCGCCAGACTTTCCCGCTCTGGTCGTCCCAGCGCGCTTTCATACTCTCGACCGCGGCTGCGGCCATCGGTCTCGGCAATCTTTGGCGGTTCCCCTATCTCGCGGGGGAGAACGGCGGCGCCGCGTTTCTCGTCGCCTACGCGGTCTGCATGGTCGTGTTCGCCATTCCCTTCGCCGCCCTCGAAGTCGCGGCTGGGCGCGGCAGCCGCGGCGGCATCCTTGCCACCCTTTCCATGTTCAGGCCGCGCTACCGCGCCTTCGGCTGGGCGGTGCTCGCTCTCACCCTGCTCATTACCAGCTACTACCTGGTACTGACCGGCTGGACCTTCGGCTATGCCGTCACCAGCCTCCAGGGATCTGTGGAGAGCTTCTCCGATTTCACGACCGGCTACACGTCGCTCTGGTGGTTCTTCGCGACGCTGGCCCTCGTCACCTTCGTGCTGAGCTTCGGCATCGGCGCGATCGAGGCCATCGGCAAGTTCGGCACGCCGGTTCTGGTGGCAGTCGTCGCAGGCATCGCCGTCTATGGGATGACACTGGGCGAGCCATCGCAGCGCGCTGTCGATTTCCTGTTCGGGCTCGACATGGCTGCGCTGGGCAACCCGAAAGTGTGGTTCGTGGCGCTGGGCCAGACCTTCTTCAGCCTCGCCGTGGGGCAGGGCTACCTCGTCACCTTCGGCAGCCACCTGCCAAACGACATACCCGCGGGCCGCTCGACGGCGATGGTTGCCATGGTGAATGCCTCGGTCGGCATCCTCGCGGGGCTCATGATGTTTCCCTTCGTCTTCGCCGCCGGGCGCGACCCGGGACAGGGATCGGACATGGCATTCACCGTGCTGCCCATGGCATTCGAGCAAGCACCGGCCGGGCAAATCCTCGCCGTCGCTTTCTTCGTCACGTTCTTCTTCGCCGCTTTCAGCTCGTGTCTTGCAGGCGTCAAGGTGCTGACGGCGGGCGTGCGGGACCGGATCGGCAACCGCCATCATGCGTCGCTCGCCATCGCCGCGCTGGCGCTCCTGGTGGCCGGCTTCCCGTCCGCCATGAGCTATACCGACGCGGAATGGACCCTGTTCGGCCTCCCCGTCCTCGACGCCTTCGACCGGGTTGGCGGCACCAGCCTCGTGGTCCTGTTCGGGCTGGCGGGCGGCGCGATCCTCGGCTGGGCCATGCGCCCGGGCCTTTGGGCGGACTGGCTGCCCGGTCAGAGCCGTGCAACGACATATGCGATGGTCTGGATCGCACGTCTGGGTCTGCCGCTTGCAGGATTGCTTGGGCTGCTGGTGATGATGGCCTGACGGGAGAGGGTGGTCCTGCCTGCCACCGTCACATACCCTTGCTGTCTGACCGGCCGGAGGCGCATACGCCTTCCGGGCCAGGTGCGGGAGAGAAACCATGGCCCAGCAGCAGGACGGCGCACTGATCGACGCCATGACGGCGCTGCTGCCACCGCTGCTCGCCGCCATCGATGCGCTTGCCTACACCGCCCGCCGCCTGCACCCGCCGGAGATCGACGCGCTGATCAATCACGTGGC
Organism: Parvibaculaceae bacterium; assembly: GCA_965229975.1. GTDB lineage: Bacteria > Pseudomonadota > Alphaproteobacteria > CGMCC-115125 > CGMCC-115125 > Pyruvatibacter. The sequence continues at coordinate 2,967,247 of OZ245936.1, read as the reverse complement.
CGGGACCGAGCAGGGCATTGTCGATGCGCGCCCCACCTTCGAAGGGGCCCCATGGCCGGAACACCTTGCCGATGTGCGGGACCGCATTCTGAAGGCGGCCGATGAGACGGTCGCCGCCTTCACCGAGTTCGCTGCCGCGCGAGACGGCGAGAACCCGATCATGGGATGCTACAAGGCGCTTCGTCATGCCTCGCGCGCCCACGAAGCGCTCTACCCAATCGCCGCACTGCTGCCGCCCGTCAGCCGCTTCTACCTGGAAGCCGGATGGCGCAATGACACTACCAAACTTGAAGCGCTGGCCGCGGGCGCGGACCGCCAGAACACCGGCGTGATCGAGGCATCCAACGGCAAGCGTGAGCGCGGCGGCTTCTCGCTCTACGTCCCGGAGGATTATGACGAGTCCCGCGCCTACCCGCTGATCATGGCGCTGCACGGCGGCTCGGGCCACGGGCGCGACTTCCTGTGGACGTGGCTCACGCAGGCACGCAGCCGCGGCGCGATCCTCATCAGCCCGACGGCGCGCAGCGATACCTGGTCGCTGATGGGCCCGGACGTGGACACGGACAACATCGAGGCGATGCTGGCGCATGTGGGCCAGCGCTGGAATGTGGATGCCTCGCGCCTGCTGCTGACCGGCATGAGCGACGGCGGCACCTTCGCGTACGTGACGGGGCTGCGCGACGAGAGCCCCTTCACGCACCTGGCACCCATGTCGGCGGCGTTCCACCCGATGCTGGGGGAAATGGCGTCGGGCGAACGCCTAGGCAGCCTGCCCGCGTACATCGTCCATGGGGAACTGGACTGGATGTTCCCGGCGCGCTTCGCCCGCATGGCGGCGGAAACGCTGAGCGCTGCGGGGGCCGAGGTCACGCTGGACGTGATCCCCGACCTCTCCCACACCTATCCGCGCGAGGCGAACGCCCGCGTGATGGACTGGTTCCTCGGCACGAAACCACCGGCCAGCGCCTAGTAGTAAAGCGCCACGTTGAGGTTGATGCGGCTGTCCCACTCGTCGCTGCCCGCAGCAAGACCATTCGTGAAGTCACGGGTGATGAACGGGCTGCCGGTGCCGACGCCGTAGTCCAGCGTGATGAACCACGGTCCCTTCGAGAAATAGGCGCCGGTGATGTTGTGCACCGTGTCCTCGAACCCGGACTGGTCCTTCGTCAGGATGCTGAAGTTGTTGTAGACGGTCCAGCTGTCGAACAGCGGAATGTCGATGTCCGGTGTGTAGCGCACATTGGCGAGATAGACCTCGCCTTCGCTGGCCACGTTGTACGGGAAATCGAACGCGCCCATCTGCACGATGTCCGGGTTGAGGCCAGCGGGTACTTCCTGGTCGATCTCGTAGCGGATCGCCTCGAGGTCATACCCGAAACGCCCCTCCTCGCCGCGCAGGTGAAGGGCCGCCGCCCAATGCTCGCCCGTCTGCCCGGTAAAGCCGTTGGGAATTTCGCCCCATTGGCCCGAGGCGCCGATTTCAAGCGAGCGATTCTCGTTGTCCGTGAACAGCGTCTTGGCGACGCGAAGATTGAACTGGTTGTCCTCGTCGTTGCCGTTCGCGCCCTCATCCACGATGTCATAGGAATAGCGCGCACTGTCTTCCGACTGGCCGATGCCGTCGCCTTCGTCGCCGATGTAGTAAGCAGCCTGCACGTTCCAGCCGTCCCAGTCGGGCGAGACGTACTTGATGCCTAGATCGTAGTCGTCCTCGAGACCGAGATAGAAGGCGATCGAGAAGAACCAGTTGTCCGAGGCAAAGGGCAGGAGGCCGAACGGCACCTTGTTGACGCCCGCATGCACCTCGCTGTCATCGTCGAAGCGATAACCGAGCCATGCGTGGTGGACGAACACCGAATCCTGCCGGTTGCCATCCTGGTGATAGTAATAGAGACGCCCCTGCGCGGAGCCGATGAAATTACCGGTATCCATGTCCGCGCGCGCAATCAGCGTATCGAACTCGAAGAGATCATCGAACTCGTTCGGCGTTGCATAGTCGCGATAGGTGACATTTGCGCGGATGGCACCGCCGAATTCGACCGGCCCGACCTCGAAGAGGCCATCGGCCGCCGCGGGACCGCTTGCAGCAATGCCAAGCGCCGCACTTGCCAGAACAGTGGTCAAACCCGCCGTGAACGGGCGGTTGCGCGAAATCGGTTTCGGCATGATCCCCCTCGCATTTGGTCGCATCCCATCGCGTGCGTATCACGGTCTATGCGCGAACGGCAAACAGCGCGCCCTGTAAATTTGTCCGGATACGTTGTATTGTTGCGGACCATGAAGCAGTTCAGTAGTGCGCGTTCCATGCCTGCGCATGCTCGTGTGCGGCAGGACTCCGCGCTTTCTGCTACGTAACCGCACTCTGCGCCACATCGGTCCCTACCGGTGCAACGAGCGCTCGTCATCGACATACCGGCAACGCCTGCCGGCGAAATTGCTGATAAGCCCCCGGGAGATGCGCATGTATTCGCGAATTATGGTCCCCGTTGACCTCACGCATGCCGAGAAGCTCGAAAAAGCGCTTGGGACAGCGGAAAAGCTCGCATCCACATTCGGCGCCGAGATCTGTCTCGTCGGCGTGACAACCGGCACGCCGGGCGAGATTGCACGCACGCCCGACGAATACGCCAAGAAGCTTGACGCATTCGGCAAGGATGTATCCGCAAAATGGGGGCATGGCGTGACAACAAAGAGTTTCGTTAGTCACGACCCGGCCGCCGATCTAGATGACGTGCTTATCAAGGCGATCGGCGAGACCAACAGCGATCTCGTTGTCATGGCATCACACGTGCCGGGCCTGCCGGACCACATCTTTGCGTCGAATGCGGGCGCGGTCGCCGCGCATGCATCGACGTCCGTCTTTGTCGTGCGCTAGGACGCACGGAATCGAAATTCGAGACCGGGAGGGCAGATGAGCTCCGATACATCACTCGAGCCGGAAGGCGAAACCGACCTCATCGAAACCGATTACGAGATCGGGCAGGACAACATGGAGGCCCGTCTCGGGCCGTTGTCCTTCGACATTCACCAGCCGGTGTTCTTCGTGTCCGGCGGCGTGATCGTGCTGTTCGTCGTGTTCACCCTCCTCTTTCCCAACGAGGCGGGCGAGTTCTTCGGCTGGCTCCGGCCGATGCTCACGTCGACCTTCGACTGGTTCTTCCTGCTTGCCGCCAACATCTTTCTCGTGCTCGTGCTGGCGCTGATGATCTCGCCGCTCGGCAAAGTCAGGCTGGGCGGCCCCGAGGCGACGCCGGACTACTCATATCCCGGCTGGTTCGCCATGCTGTTCGCCGCAGGCATGGGCATCGGGCTCATGTTCTTCGGCGTCTCCGAGCCGATCTCCCACTATTCATCGTCGTTTGCGGAAGGCGCCGGGACTGGTGACAGCTGGGCGCCGCTTGCGGGCGCCGCCGGCGACGAGGAAGCAGCGCGCCGTCTCGGCATGGCCGCGACGATTTTCCACTGGGGCCTCCACCCGTGGGCGATCTACGCGGTTGTCGGCCTTTCGCTGGCGCTCTTCGCCTTCAACAAGGGCCTGCCGCTCAGCGTGCGCTCGATCTTCTATCCGATCTTCGGCGAGCGGGTGTGGGGCTGGACCGGCCACGTCATCGACGTGCTTGCCGTCTTCGCCACCCTCTTCGGCCTTGCCACGTCGCTCGGCTTCGGTGCGGAACAGGCGAGCGCCGGTCTCGAATTCCTTTTCGGCTGGCCGAACGACGAGACGTCGAAGATCACGCTGATCCTCGGTATCACGGCGGTCGCCACCCTGTCGGTGCTTGCCGGTCTCGACGGCGGCGTGAAGCGGCTGTCCGAACTGAACCTGATGCTGGCGATCACGCTTCTCGCCTTCGTCATCCTCGTCGGGCCGACCATGTCGATCCTGTCGGGTTTCGTTGCGAACCTTGGCGCTTATGTGACCGACCTGCCGGCGCTATCGAACCCGTTCGGGCGCGAGGACGATAACTTCCGCCAGGGCTGGACGGCGTTCTACTGGGCCTGGTGGATTTCCTGGTCGCCGTTCGTCGGCATGTTCATCGCGCGCGTGAGCCGCGGGCGTTCGGTGCGCGAGTTCATCTTCTGCGTGCTGCTGATCCCGTCGATCGTGTCGGTGCTCTGGATGACCGCGTTCGGCGGCACGGCCATCACGCTGGTGAACGAAGGCTACCAGACGATCGCCGACGCCTCGACGGAACTGCGCCTGTTCGCGATGCTCGAACAGCTGCCGCTGGCGGGTATCACCTCCTTCGTCGGCATCGTACTGGTGATCGTGTTCTTCGTTACGTCGTCGGACTCCGGCTCGCTGGTGATCGACACGATCACAGCCGGCGGCAAAGTGGACGCGCCCCTGCCGCAGCGCGTCTTCTGGTGCCTGTTCGAAGGTCTTGTCGCGATCTCGCTGCTCATCGGCGGCGGACTGGCCGCGCTCCAGGCTGCGTCCGTTTCGACAGGACTGCCCTTTGCGGCGGTGTTGTTGCTTGCCTGCGTCGCACTGGTCCGCGGTCTTGCCTCGGAACCGCGCAGCTAGCGCGACAAGCAAACGCCAAAAGAGAAAGGGGCCGGCGTTTGCCGGCCCCTTTTTTGTTTTCGGGATGCTGTGCCGCGGGCTTACCGGGCGTGAAGCTTCACCGGCAGCTGCTCGTAGCCCTTCACGAAGGCCGAGAGCGTGCGCACCGGCTCGCCAACCACTTCCACGAACTTGTACCGCTTCATGATCTCTTCCCAGATGATCCGGAGCTGCAGCTCGGCCAGGCGGTTGCCCACGCAGCGGTGGATGCCGAAGCCAAAGGAGAGATGCTGGCGCGCCTTCGGACGGTCGATCCAGAAGCGGTAGGGATCGTCGATCATCTCGTCGTCGCGGTTGCCCGAGACGTACCACATGACGACCTTGTCGCCCTTCTTGATCGTCTTGCCACCGACCTCGGAATCCTCGAGGGCGACGCGGCGCATGTGGGCCAGTGGGGTCTGCCAGCGGATGATCTCCGACACCATGTTCGGGATCAGGCTCTCGTCGGCGCGCAGCTTGTCGTACTCGCCCGGGTTCTCGTTGAGTGCGAGGACACCGCCCGAGATCGAGTTACGGGTGGTGTCGTTGCCGCCGACGATCAGCAGGATGAGGTTCCCGAGGAACTCCTGCTCGTCCATGTTCCGCGTCGCTTCCGCGTGCGCCATCATGGAAATGAGGTCGGGCTTGGGCTCGGCGTTGATGCGCTCGTTCCACAGCGTCATGAAGTAGGCGGCGCATTCGCGCAGGATTTCGCGGCGCTCTTCTTCGCTGGAAACGATACCGGCTTCGAGGTTGGCCGTCGCCACGTCCGACCACCAGGTCAGCAGCTTGCGGTCTTCCCACGGGAAGTCGAACAGGGTGGCAAGCGTCATGGTCGTCAGCGCCTTGGAGACGTGCTCGACCCAGTTGAGTTCTTCGCCAACAGGCAGGTCGTCGAGGATCTTTGCCGCACGCTCGCGGATCGTGCCTTCCATCCGCGCCAGGTTGTCCGGCGCGACAATGGGGTTCACCACCTTGCGCTGGTCGTCATGCTTGGGCGGGTCCATGGCGATGAACATCGGCAGGGGGAAGTCCTCCTGCTGGTTCGCGATGGTGATGCCGCCCTCGGACGAGAAAATCTTGTGATGCGTGTCGACGTGGACGATGTCCTTGTACTTGGTGATGGACCAGTACGGGCCGAACTCGCTGTCCGCGGTGTAGTGGACAGGGTCTTCCTTGCGCAGGCGGTCGAAGTACCCCCAGTGAATGTCCTTGCGGAACAGGTAGGGGTTGGCGGGGTCGATCTTTTCCAGCGGGATTGAATTGGCGTCAGCGCTGGGTTCGGGATCGAACCGGAACTCGTCTTTGGGCTCGATAGCGGCCTGGCTCATGGGGTTCCTCCGTCGCGGCTGTCGTTGGGCCGTCATTGCATGCCGCCAACGTATGACTGGCGGTCGCTTGACCCAACGATAACTTGAAACCGCACGGAATTTCGACCCCAAAATGACGCAAGCGTCATTTTTGAGGGCGTCAATTCACACTTAACTGAAGTAATTGTTCCGGAATCGGCCTTAAGGTGCGGAACCGCTCCCCACGAGCGGTGTTGAAATGTCAGAAAAACGAACTCCGGCAATGGCTTAGTCGGCCCAAACCTTGTGATGCGGTCCATTAGCCGCTAGGATTGTGGCAAGATTGGTCGAGAGCGTGATGAAAACGTGACGCGCAATCCGGAGTAGACCGGTGAGCAGAACGGCGGTTCCCCGCCGTTTTTCATGACCAGAGGTCATGTCTCTCCGGTTCGCTGAACCGGTCTGGGCCCGATGGGCCCCGGCCAGACTGAAGCGCCGAACCGACAGTGGAACATGGCCAACGGCATCGAAATCGACGCAGATACGCTGCAAGAGTATTTCGACGGGCGGCTCCGCCCCGACCACGCCGCCGTGGTCGCAGCCCATCTGCTGGAAAACCCGGAGCTTGGTCGCGAATTCGAGAAACTTGGCCTGATGGACGATGCCCTCGGCGGCATGAACTCCGACGTTCTGTCTGAACCAGTTCCCGAGCGGCTCTCCTCCATTGTGCGGAACGCAGCACGTCCCGCCGCCGCTGCGGCGACGCCGGGTGTGCCCGCCGCCTATGCCCGCGGCCAGGACGTCCATATGGACAGCGTCTCGCCGCCCTTCGGCCGCACGCCGCAATTCGGCAACGGCGTGATGGCGCTGGTCATCGTAACGGTGGCCTGCACGGTCGGTATTCTCGCCGGCGGCATCCTGATCGGCCTCGCGCTGGGCTAGGCCGCCAGCCACGCCCCGACTTCTTCAAAAAATTTCCGGGAACGCACCGGCCTTTCGCACGGTTACTTACCGCGTGATCCACCTGCGGCGGCCAAGGCCCTGCATAACCTGGAGGCTCCAATGCTTTCGTGGGCATTAGTATTTTTCATCATCGCCATCGTGGCGGCGGTTCTCGGTTTCGGCGGTATCGCCGGTACGGCTGCCGGCATCGCGCAGATCCTTTTCTTCGTTTTCCTCGTTCTGCTGGTGCTCAGCCTTATCATGCACGTGGTCCGGCGCTGACCGCCCGGACGACTGCCTGACCCAAGCACAAGCCTGACCCAACCAGCCAAGGAGACATCACATGGAACTCAAGCGCTTTTTCCTCATGCTCGGCGTTGCCGCCCCCCTCGCCATGGTCGCCGCCTGCGACAATGACGGCCCGATGGAGGAAGCAGGCGAAGACATCGACGAAGCCGTCGAAGAGCTGGACAACGACGGTGCCATGGAAGAGGCCGGCGAAGAGATCGACAACGCGGTCGACGACATGAACAACTAGCCCGCTAGGGTATCGCCTGACATGAAGGGCGGCGGCGCAAATCGCCCGCCGCCCTTTTTCGTGCCCGCAGCATATGGAGCAACCGGACCCCGGCATGAGCGACGAGGCGTATGAGCTGATCGAGGAAGGCCGCACGGTCTTCCGCAAGGCGCATGCAGACAACGCCGCCGTGATCGTCTGCGGTGCGGCCTATTTCCTTGCGCTGCGCGAAGCGATGCTCGCTGCGCGGGAGAGCATTCATATCGTCGGCTGGGATATCGACGGGCGCACGGACCTGTGGCCCGGCCGCAGCGAGGCGGAAGACGACGGCTGGCCGACACGCTTCGGTGAACTCGTTGCCGCCTTGCGCAAGCGCCGTCCCGAAGTCTCGATCCGCATCCTCCAGTGGGACTTCTCCGTGTTCTACGTGGCCGAGCGCGAATTTCCGCTCGGCTGGAACAACGGCTGGCGCGCCAGCGACGGTCTCGACTACCGGCTGGATGCGAAGCTCCCGGCGGCCGCTGCACACCACCAGAAGCTGGTGTCGATCGATGGCGCCTTCGCATTCTGCGGCGGACTCGACATCACCCTCGACCGCTGGGATACGCGCGCGCATCCCGCCGAGGACGAGCGGCGGCGGCGGCCGGACGGCTCGCCATACCAGCCCTTCCACGACTTCCAGTGGGCGCTCGACGGTGAGGCCGCGCGCGCAATCTGCGACGTGATCGGTCAGCGGTGGAAGAACGCAACGGGCGAGCACCTGCCCGACATCGACAGCACCGCATCCGATGCATCGGCTATCTGGCCGCCCTCGGTCGCGCCCGAGTTCAGGAACGTGGACGTGGGCGTCGCCCGGACCATGCCCGCGCTCAACGGCGATCCACCGGTCACGGAGATCGAGGCCCTGGCGCTGGCGACCATCGCGCGCGCCGAGCATCTTCTCTACATCGAGAACCAGTACTTCACGTCCGACGCCATCACCGATGCGCTGTGCGACAGGCTGCGGGAGGTGCCGGAGCTTGCCGTGATCATTGTCAATCCGGAAGCGCCCGGCGGATTTCTGGAGCGTATGAGCATGTGCGGCGGGCGCATGCGCGCGGTTGACCAGCTTCGCGAATGCGGCGTCGATCATCGCGTACGCTTTGCCCACCCGGTGACCCGGCACCCCGAGGATGTTGGCGACGGAGAAGGGGAAGACGATCACATACCGATCTTCGTCCATGCAAAGCTGACCATTGCCGATGACCGCACCCTGCGCATCGGCTCCGCGAACCTGAACAACCGGTCCTTCGGCTTCGACAGCGAATGCGACGTGGTCCTTCACGCGTCCGAAGATGACAAGGACACACGCGCTCGCATCGCGGGCCTGCGCGACGCCGCCCTGGGCGAACACCTGGAAATGAGCGCGGAGGAAGCGGCCCGCATCACGCAGGCGGACGACCCGATTGCCGCCCTCGACGAAGCGATGGCCCGGCAGAACGGTCAACGGCGGCTGCTACTCATCGACGACAAGGACGAGTACGACACACCACTGTGCCACGCGCTGGCGCTGGTCGCGGACCCGGAACGGCCCGGCGACATGGCGGCCCTTACAAGCGGTCTGGGAAACGTGCTGAGCGCAGATGACGTGGACGGACCCGCGCCCGGCGACGAGGAGGACGGTAACGAAAAGCCGCGCAAGCGCGATCGCCTGCTGGCCCGCATCCGGCGCGCCCGGCGGCCGAATGAAACAGAGTTTGCAGCGGCCGCTCTCGGCATCCGCCTCGGCGGGATCGCGCTGGCGCTTGGCATTATCGCCGCAGTGTTTCACTGGACGGAACTTGGCGCCTGGCTCGGCCTCGGTGATGCGACGAGTGCACCGCGCCAGCTTGTGGCCGACACCACTGAACTCATTCTCGTACCGCTCGCCTTCGTTGGATCCGGCCTCTTGATGCTCCCCCTAGGGCCACTCATCGCACTTGCCGGATATATATATGGCTGGTCGAGCGGCGCTGTGCTGGGTATCGCGGGTGCCGCCGCCAATGCGCTGGTTCTCTACGCGGCGGGGCGGCGCGTGAAATCGCGCATACTGCGGCGAGTGTTGAGTGCCCGCATGCATCGCATCATGAAGCGCACGGCACGGCGCGGATTCATGGGCGTTGCCGCCATCCGTGTGCTGCCCGTCGCGCCCTACTCCGCTGTCAACATCGCCGCCGGCGCCGCCGGTGTGCCGCTCCCGCAGTTCCTGCTCGGCACGCTGCTGGCGATGGCGCCGGGGGCCGCATGTCTCGCGCTCATCGGCGACCGGCTGCATGCCCTTTGGGCCAGTCCCGGCTGGGAGACCGCGTTGGGACTGGCGGGGGCCGGCGTCCTGCTCGCAGCACTCACCTTCGCGATTCCCCAGATCGCACGGCTTGTGCCGGCCCGCGACAGCTCGGAACCGGGCTCGGGGGCCAGCCATTGATCGGGCGAGTGTCATGAACGCCAGACGGAGGCAGAACATGAGCGATAGAGACAAGCCGATCGAAAACGAAGGCGAAGGCAGCTACACGGCAGCCCGCGAGTTCGACAAGGACCAGCATCTCTTTGCGAAGTCCGGCAAGGTCGAGGAGAAGGCCAAGGAAGCGCGTGACGCGCTGGATGGCCCCGAAGGCGACGAGCTGGAAGCTGCGCGCAAGGAAACGAAGGACGGCCTGCCGGAATGATGCCGGCTTCGGAGCCGGAAAACGAAAGGGGCCCGCTTCATTCAGCGGGCCCCTTTTTCTTTCGCAACCGAATGGACTCAGCCCTTTAAGTGGGCCTCTCCATCGCCATCGGGCAGCGCGCGGAAATCGGCACTGCGTTCGCCCAGATCGGCCTTCTCAGCGTCTTTGCTGGAAATGGCGAGCCGGATCATCTCGCGAACCGCCGCGGCGCGTGACGGCATTCTGTGATCGAAACGCCATTCATCGATGGCGTGGAGCTCGGCCTCATCCAGCATGATCTGGAGACGTTCGGTCCTCTTGAGCGGCCGTTCACTGGCCATAAGAGCGATTCCTTTACGCAAGCCCCCGGCGTTTCCCCTACGAAACTCCCGATTAGCAGTAGCACCTTTTGAGTAAGTTGCAAAACCCTCTCATTTGACGAGCACTGAGCATTTTCGCCAACTGCACAAACCGGCGTAAGCCATTGATATGTATCAAACTATGGCTGCGATTTTGGTTGTGTGAGGTTCTCAAGGGCGTATCTGTATGGGCGTGGACTTCGGGACAGGGGTCCAGCAAAAATCCAACGGAGGCATCGTTATGGAACCCGAGCTGGCACGAGAGATGGAAGACCTCATTCCGCACTTGCGCCGCTACGCACGCAGCCTGATCCGCAATGACGCGGACGGTGCGGACGACCTCGTACAGGAAGCCCTTGAGCGCGCGATCTCCCGCATCGACAAGTTCGAGCGGGGCACAAACCTCAAGGCCTGGCTCTTCACCATCCAGCGCAATTGCTTCCTGAACCGGATGCGCCGCCAGGTGCGCGTCGACAACAAGTCCGTGGATGTCTACGAGAACGAGCACCTCATCCATGTGCAGGCGCCGCAGGAATCGACCGTGGCGCTGCGCCGGGTGGCGGAAGCCTTCAACGAGCTTTCCGCGGAGCACCAGGAAGCGCTCCAGATGGTTGCCATCGAAGGCATGACCTACGAGGACGCTGCCGAAGTGCTCGGCGTCGCTACGGGCACCGTAAAATCCCGCGTGGGCCGTGCCCGTTCGCGCCTTCGCGAACTCAGCGAGCAGGTTCGCGACCGTCAGCGGCCCCGCGCTGTCGTGACCAACGCGGTGGCCTAGGCCGCACCACAAGGTGACAAACCGGATCGACGCCCGCCTCCCTCGAGGCGGGCGTTTTTCTTTGTGCGCCTTGCGCCAGGCCGCTTCGTCAGCTTCCTGACAAATTTCGCCGCAAAATTGCCTTCAGTTGCGGCGCGAACAATTCGGAACCGGTCGATCCACCCGGCGTTGGGCATTCAGTGCGGTTCGCGCGTACCGGCCGCACACAGAATGTTTCTCAACTCTTGGAGATTTCGCCCCATGCGCAAGACCCTCCTGCATACGGTTGCCGCCGCCGCGCTGCTGGCCCCGGCAATCGCCCACGCCGAAATGAAGGATACCAAGGCGGACATGTCGGCGGATGCCGAAGTCCAGGCCGAGGTGAAGACAAACGAAGCCCTGCGCTCGCCGGACACCAAGGTGACCGAAGGCGCTGAAGCCGAAGTGACCGCCGAGGAAGTCGGCGAGGCCGCCGAGGACACGGCTGAAGCCACCGCCGAGACCGTCGAAAACGCTGCGGAAGCAACGGCGGAAGCCACCGAGAATGCCGCGGAAGCCACCGCCGAAGCCGCGGAGAACGCCTACGAGGCGACATCGAACTGGCTTGCTGATGCGACGGATGGCATCGACGAGGAGCGCGCTGCCCAGATCGAGGCTGATGTCGCCGCAAGCGACGAGTTGGCCGTTGAATCGGACAATTACATCGTGATGACCGCCAACGGCCTCAATGCCCGCACGCTGACCGGCGCCCCGGTCTTCGACGCATCGGCCGAGGAAATCGGCACGGTCGAGGACGTGGTCGTCGACGCCGAGGGCCATGTGAGCCACATCATCGTGTCGCAGGGCGGCGTGTTCGGCTTCGGCGGCAAGGACGTGGCCCTGCCGTACAACGCATCGACCATCGCCTATGACGCCGAAGCCCAGCCGCGCATCAAGCTGAATGTCAGCGAAGAGACCGTGGCGAACGCGGAAGCGTTCGACGCCGAGCAACTGGGCGAGAACGCCCACCTGGCCTCGAATCTTCTCGGCACGGACATCACCCTCGCCGCGAACGCCGAAGGTGAAGCCGACAGCGCCGACCTCTACGACGTGCTGATGACCAAGGACGGCAGCATCGAGCACGCCATCCTGGCCTATGGCGGTGTCGCAGGCGTCGGCTCCAAGTACGTTGCCGTGCCGTTCAGCGACATCCAGCAGGCGCAGGGCGCCGGCGGCGAGTACGAGCTGGCGATGTCGGGTGACGACATCGCGGCCGCGCCGACCTTCGTCTACTACCGTGGCGAGGCCGATGCCGAGATGTCCGGCATGATGGACACCGAGGCCGGTATCGATACGGGCGCCGAAGTCGGTGTCGATGCGGACCCGCTGGCACAGTAACGCCACGCGATAATCGTGACGGCTGCCTTTCCGGCGGCCACGGGACGGCCCGGTGCAATGCGCCGGGCCGTTTCGCGTTTACTGGAGTGCGGCGCAGGCCTCGGCTTCGGCGTCGTAGGCATAGACCCAGTCGAGACGCGAATTGACGAAGCGGGGCAGCGCGCGCGCACCGATCCACATGGGTCCGAACACAGCGATCTGCGCTACCGTCGAATACATGTGATAGAGACGCTGATTGGCGCGCGAGCGTGCCTGAACCTTGGCGGTCCGCGGCTTGCGCAGGCGCTCATAGAGCTGCAGTGCACTGGCTGGATCGTCCGGCCCGCCACCAAGCAACGTCGCGAGCACGGCTGCATCCTCGATGGCCATTGCGGCACCCTGCGCGAGGAACGGGAGCATGGGATGGCACGCGTCGCCGAGCAGCGTGATGCGGCCCTCGCTCCACCGGTCCATCGGCTGGCGGTCGTGCAGCGCCCACATGAAACATGACGCCGGATCCACCGCCTGAAGTAACGACGGTACCGGTCCGGCCCAGCCTTCGAAATCGGCGATCAGGTCTTCCTTGTGGCCGGGCACCATCCAGGATTCGCCGACCCATGGCGCATCGCGCTCGCGAACGGCGACGACGTTGACCATCTCGCCGCGCCGCACGCGGTAGGTCACCACGTGCCCGCCGGGACCAGCCCAGACGACGGCGCCATGGGGCAGGCGGTCGGCCTTGTGGGCCGGCACCAGCGCACGCCACGCGATGTTGCCCGTGTAACGCGCGGGCTGGCTGCCGAACAGAATTTCCCGCACCCGGGAATGAATCCCATCGGCGCCGATAAGCACATCCGCTTCAACGCCGGCACCGTCCTCGCAGGTGATCTCGACCGTATCGCCGGCCTGCCTGGTCTCGCGCACACCGTTGCCCGCCATCACCGCGCCAGGCACCGTCCGGTCCAGCTCGCCGAGCAGGAGGCCGTGCAGATCGGGCCGCAGCGCATGGTAGTAGGGCGCGCCAAACAGCGCTTTCGCCCGCTCGCGAATGGGTATTGCGAAGATGGGGATCTCGGTCAGGCCGAGGCGAAGCTCGAGTGTCTGCGGCTCGCTGGCGACGGCTGCCAGCTTGTCACCAAGCCCGAGGCCGATGAGGACGCGGGCGGCGTTGGGGGAGAGCTGCAGGCCTGCCCCCACTTCGCCAAAGGACTCGGTCTTCTCGATGACGCGGACATCGATGCCGCGGCGCGCAAGGGCGAGCGCGGCGGTGAGCCCGCCGATCCCCGCGCCTGCGATCGCCACGCGCATCGTCTGCTGTCCTTTGCGTTGCCTGCTCGCCGGTTACGCGGCGCGGAAGCCTTCGAGACGCTTTGCGATGATCTCCTCGGCCTCGGCCATGATCCGGTCGATGAGTTCCTTGCAGGTGGGAATGTCGTGGATGAGGCCTGCGACCATGCCGCAGCTCCACGCGCCCGCATCCATCTCACCCTTTTGCATGACGCGCGGATAGACGCCGCCCACCAGCTCGCGGATGTCCTCAATGCCGAGGCTCGCACCCTTCTCGCGCTCGATCTCGACGATCTTCTCGACGGCGGAGTTGGTCAGCACGCGCTCGGTGTTGCGCAGCGGGCGCATGATGAGCCGGGTGTCGAGTTCGGACGCCTCGATCAGCGCCTTCTTCACGTTCTCATGCACCGGCGCTTCCTTGGTAGCGATGAAGCGCGTGCCCATGTTCATGCCTTCCGCGCCCAGGGCGAGCGACGCCACGAGCGAACGGCCGTCCGCCATGCCACCGGAAGAGACGAACGGGATCTTCAGTTCTTCCGCCGCGCGCGGCAGCAGGATCATGTTGGGAATGTCGTCTTCGCCCGGATGGCCACCACACTCGAAGCCGTCGACGCTGACCGCGTCACAGCCGATCCGCTCCGCCTTGAGCGAGTGACGGACGGAGGTGCACTTGTGGATGACCTTGATGCCGCCTTCCTTCAGGGCCGGCATGTACTGCTCGGGGCTGCGGCCCGCCGTCTCGACGACCTTCACGCCGCCCTGAATGATGGCGTCGATATATTCCGGGTACGGCGGGCTGGAAAAGCCCGGCAGGAAGGTGAGGTTCACGCCGAACGGCTTGTCGGTCATGTCGTTGCACTTGGCGATCTCCTTGGCGAGATCCTCCGGCGTCGGCTGGGTGAGGCCGGTGATGATGCCGAGCCCGCCCGCGTTCGAGACGGCGGACGCCATCTCCGCAAGGCCGACGAAGTGCATCCCGCCCTGGATGATCGGGTGCTCGATGCCGAAGAGTTCCGTAATCCGCGTGCGCATGTGCCGCCGCTCCCTGAAAACAATGGACATTGCCTGACGCTGGACGCGCCTTCCCGCGCATTCTGGCGATCCAGACGCGGAATGATAGTCCGTTGTTTTTTGGAACTGGCCTAAGCTACTCGGCGGGCGGCGATGCCGACGCGAGCTTTTCCGGCTCCGGCGCCGGCTGCTCGTCCGCCACGCCCCAGCCACCGCCCAGTGCCTTGAAGACGGCGATCTGGAACTGCGTCGTTGCGGCGCGTGACTGGGCGAGGGTGATGTCGGCCTCGGCCAGCGTGCGCTCCGCATCGAGCACGGTGATGAAGTCGTCCGCACCAAGCTCGTAGCGCGCCCGCGCCATCTCGGCGGACTCGGCCGCGGCATCGCGCGCTGCCTTCAGCGCCGTCTGCCGCTGCAGCTCGGCTGCATAGCTCTGGAGTGCCGATTCCGTTTCCTCGAGCGCCGAAAGCACCGTCTGGTCGAACTGCGCCAGCGCCTCGTCCATGGTCGCTTCCGCCTGCCGGATGCGCGCGCGGCCCGTCGACTGGTTGGGGAACGTCCACGAGATCAGCGGGCCGACGGAGAACGAGATGGCCCCGTCTTCGCCGATGCTGGGAAGCTGCAGCGCGCTCGACGTGATGTTGCCGCCCAGAGAAATCTGCGGATAGAGCTCGGCCACGGCAACACCGACACGCGCCGCAGAGGCGCGCAGCGCACTCTCCGACTGCTGCACGTCCGGACGGCGCGCGATGAGACCGGCGCCGTCGCCGGCGGGAATGACTTTCTCAGCGACCGGCGGCTGGCCGCAATCGGAGGCGGCGTCTTCCAGCGCGCGGGGCGGCTGGCCGGTCAGCGTGGCAAGACGGAACCGCGCGCTTTCGCGCGCCGCGAGGAGCTGCGGGAGGGAGGCGCGCGTGTTCTCCACGTTCACCGTGGCGCGCACGATGTCGAGCCGCGTCCCCTGCCCGCCCTCGGTGAGCTGGCGGGTGAGGTCCACGGTGCGGGTCTGGAGGTCGAGCGTATTGCGCGTGACGCCGATCTGCTCGTTGGCGGCGCAGATGTCCGCGTAGGCGCGCGCAGTTTCGGCAGCGACGGAAATGCGCACCGTGTTGAGCGAGGCCTCGGCGGCAATGGCATCGGCCCGTGCCGCATCGACCGAGTTGCGCACGCGGCCGAAGAGATCGAGTTCGTAGGAGACGTCGAAGCCGGCCGAATAGGTCAGCTCTTCCTTCTCGGACGGCGAGGACACGAGCGGCGGCGCGTCGCGCCCGTACTGCGCGCCCGCCGACACCTCGGTGGAGGGCAGCAGCGCGCCCTTGCTCTCACCGAGCGCGGCGCGCACGCGGGCGAGGTTCGCCCGGGCGGCCTTGAGATCGTTGTTGTTGACAAGCGCCTGCGTGACGAACCGGTCCAGCGCCGGATCGTCGTAGAGACGCCACCACGCGGTCTTCGGCGCTTCGGCGGAGACAGGCGCCACCTTGGCGCTGACGAATTCGCCCTGCGCCAGCGGGGCTTTCGCCGCGGTCTCTTCGGGCATGTCGGGCGTGAAAGAACAGGCCGCGAGCAACGCGCCCGCCGCCACCGGTCCAAATCGCCAGCCTGCCACCATTGGTCGAGCCCTCTTTCGAATTCGCGCAACCCATGCGGGTACACCGGGCCCGATTGTGCCTTTGTTTCGTTAACGCAAGCCTTCCGGCGGCCAGCGAATGTGCCGCTACTGGAACATCAGGTCGCCCAGTTTCCGGCGCTGGTAGGCGGCATCGCCGTGCTGGCTGTCGCACCAGATGGCGCGGCGGCGGTAGAGCTGGGCATCGCAGTCATAGGTAAAGCCGAAGCCGCCGTGGAACTGGATGGCCCGGTCGGCGGCAAACGACATGGCCGTGGCCGCCTGTGCCTTGGCCATCCGCGTGGCGATTTCGCCTTCGCCCTGCGAGGCGAAGCTGTGGGCCGCCGCGTAGAGATGCGAACGCGCCTGCTCGTAGGCCACATGGGCATCCACGATGGGGTGCTTGAGCGCCTGGTAGGAGCCGATGAGCTTGCCGAACTGCTTGCGGGTGTTGAGATACTCGACCGTGTAGTCGATGCAGCTTGCCGTGCCGCCGCACATCTCGGCGGACAGCAGCAGCGCCGAGGCCAGCTGCACATGCGCCAGCGTCTGCGTGGCCGGCACGCCGTCGAGGACGGCGGACGCGGGCACGGCGATACCGTCGAGCGTCACCTGGTAGGAGCGGCGCGTCTCGTCGATCACCACTTCGCGGCGCAGGGCGTCCGCCGGGATGGCGCTTTTGGGCACCGCGACGAAGGCGGGCTGGCCGTCGAGGGCGACGGACACGATCAGTGTTTCGGCGATGGCCGCATCGGCCACCAGCACCTTGCGGCCCGACAGCTTCAAACTGTCGCCGTCACGCTCGGCCTTGCAGTCGAGATGGGTGAGGTCCCAGTCGCCGTGTGGCTCCATGAGCGCGAGCGCGGCGGGGGTGCCGCTGCAGAAGGCGGGCAGGAGCTCGCCCTTCTGATCGTCGCGGCCGCCGAACAGGACGGCCTGCGCGGCGAGCGTCGTGGAAATGAAAGGTCCGGCCATCATGGCACGGCCCATCTGCTCGACGACCGGCACGACTTCGGAAAGCGACAGGCCGACGCCGCCGAACTCTTCCGGCACGGCGATGCCGAGCCAGCCAAGTTCGGCCATCTCGTTCCACGTTGCCGGGTCGTGGCCGGTCTCGTCCTCGAGAAGCGCCCGCACCTTGTCGATGGGCGACTTCTCCTTGCAGAAGCGTGCCGCGACTTCGAGCAGCTCCGCCTGTTCCTCGGTGAACCCGATGGTGCCGTTGTTCGAAAAACTCATGTGACTTGTCCCGCTCAGCTCTTGGGCAGGCCGAGCACGTGCTCGCCGACGATGTTGTGCTGGATCTCGGTGGTGCCGCCGCCGATGGTGGCCGAGAACGAATTGAGGTAGCCGCGCTGCCAGATGCCCTTGTCGTAGGCGTCCGGCTCATCGACATAGTAGGCGCCGCGCGCGCCCTGCAGGCGGATGGCGAACTCGTTCATGCGCTTCATGAACTCGGTGCTGGCGAGCTTCGACATCAGCGGCAGCGACAGCGGCTTTTCCTGCGTCAGCGGTGCGATTCCGGCACGCTTGGAGCAAAGCTGCAATGACCGGCTCTCGATGAGGAGCTGCATCAGCTCGTCGCGGATCAGCGGATCTTCCAGCGCCGGCTTGCCTGCGTATGTCGCACGCTTGGCGAGATCGACGACCTGCGTGATGTCCGGGTAGGTCATCACGTAGCCACCGGCCTGCCCGCCGCGCGCGCCGCGCTCATACTCAAGCGTGCGCATGGCAACCTTCCAGCCCTCGCCTTCCTCGCCCATCAGGCAGTCGGCGGGGATGCGCGCATCGTTGAAGAAGGTCTGTGTGAACCCGTATTCGCCGGTCAGCTTGCGGATCGGCACGGTCTCGATGCCGGGCGCTTCCATCGGGCACAGGAAGAAGGAGAGGCCCTTGTACTTGGTCGGCGCGTCCGGGTTCGTGCGCGCGAGCAAGATCATGTACTTCGCGTAGTTGCCCTGCGTGGTCCAGATCTTCGAGCCGTTGATGACGTATTCATCGCCGTCGCGCACGGCCTTTGTCTGCGCGTTGCCGAGGTCGGAGCCATGCTCGGGCTCGGAGAAGCCCTGGCACCAGATATCTTCCGCAGACAGAATATTCTTGATGTAACGCTTGCGCTCTTCCTCGGTGCCCATGTCGAGGATGAGCGGCCCCGCCCAGTTGAGACCGATGGCGTTGAGCATGATCGGCCCGCCCGCGGCCGCCATCTCCTTGGTGGCGATGTCCTGGAACTTCTGGTGAAGCCCGCCGCCGCCATATTCCTTCGGCCACGCGGCGCCGAGATAACCGGCCGCCCAGACCTTGTTCTGCCACTCGCGCAGGAAGTCGAACTGCTGGCGCGTACCGACCTCCATGAAGGTGAGCGGCAGCATGAAATCGGGTTCGGTGGGCGTGTTTTCCGCGAACCAGGCGCGGGCCTCGCTGCGAAACTCGTCCAGTTCCTTTTCGCTGGGCTGCGACATCTAACGTCTCCTACCAGGTATCGACAAAGGGGCGGCGGCGGGTGCGGCCCGCGGCAAGGGGCGGCACCGTCCTGATGCCGTTGATGATCCACGCGCGCGTCTCGACCGGGTCGATGACCGCGTCTATCTCGTGCAGCGTGGCGACGGAGAGCGCCTTGCCGTGCTCGTAATAGGCCGCCAGCAGCTTTTCGAACAGGGCATCGCGCGCTTCGGGTGTTTCCTGCGCTTCCAGTTCCTTGCGGTAACCGAGGCGCACCGCACCTTCGAGGCCCATGCCGCCATATTCGCCGGTGGGCCACGAGATCAGGAACACGGGGCTGGTGAAGCTGCCGCCCGCCATCGCCTGCGCGCCAAGGCCATAGCCCTTGCGCAGGCACACCATGAAGAGCGGCACGGAAATGCTGGCGCCCGTCACCATCATGGACGAAGCACGGCGCACCGTCGCGAGCTTCTCGTGTTCGGGCCCCACCATGAAGCCGGGCGTATCGCACAACGAGAGGATCGGCACCCCGAAGGCATCGCACAGCTGCATGAAGCGCGCGGCCTTGTCGGACGCTTCCGCGTCGATGGCGCCGCCGAGATATTTCGGATCATTGGCAAAGAGGCCGAAGGGGCGGCCTTCGATACGCACCATTGCCGTGATCATGCCGTGGCCGTAGCCGCGCCGAAGCTCCAGCACAGACCCTTCGTCGGCGATGAGGGCGATGGCATCGCGCATGTCGTAGACGCGCTTGCGGTCCTCCGGCACCACGTGGCGCAGCTTGCGCTGGTCGGCGCAGGTCCAGTCTTTCGTCGTGCCCTGGAAATAGCCGAGCAGCTGCTTGGCCTGCGCGACAGCATCCGCCTCGTCCTCCGCCAGCAGGTCCACGACGCCGTTGCGGAACTGGACGTCCATGGGGCCGACATCATCCGGCGCGTACTGGCCAAGACCGCCGCCCTCGATCATCGCCGGACCGCCCATACCGATGGAGCTGTTCTTCGTGGAGATCGTGAGATCGCTGGCGCCGAACAGGACGGCGTTGCCCGCGAAGCAGCGGCCATTGTTGATGGCGATACGCGGGGCTGCGCCCGACGACTTGGCGTAGGTGGCGAAGGTTTCCACGTCGAGGCCGGTCGCGGAGATGCCGCGCACGTCGGTGTCGCCGGGGCGTCCGCCGCCGCCTTCGGTGAAGAAGACGATGGGCACGTGCCACTTGTCGGCCAGCTCCAGCACGCGGTCGGTCTTCTTGTGGTTGAAGTAGCCCTGCGTGCCCGCGAGCACCGTGTAGTCATAGGCCAGCACCGCGGCGCGCGATGCTTCCTCGTCGAAGGTCTGCCCGTTGATGGCGCCGAAGCCCGCGACCATGCCGTCGCCAGGCGTGTTGTCGATCAGGTCGTCCAGCTCGCGGCGGTTGCGCTGCGCGGCCAGCACAAACTGGCCGTACTCCATGAAGGAGCCATCGTCGCACAGGTCCGCCACGTTCTCGCGCGCGGTGCGGAAGCCGAGCTTGTGACGCTTCTCGACAGCGGCCTTGCGGTTCTCGTCCAGCGTGCGGCGAATGCGGTCCTGCAGTTCGGCAAGGTCCGGGCGAATGTAATCGAGGTCGATATCCGCGACGGCATCGGCGTGCGCGTCGTCGCCTTCCGCCGGCTCAATGAACAGAACGGGCGCGCCCTCATCCAGCACCTCCCCCGGCTCGCCCGCGACGAGACGCACGATGCCCGCCTGCGGCGCGACGACACCGTGCTGCATCTTCATGGCTTCGAGGATGGCGACTTCCTGCCCGGCGCGCACATGCTCGCCCTCGCTTACAGCGATGGAGACAAGCAGGCCCTGCAACGGCGCAGGCGCGGCGACCGTGCCCTCGGGCGCGGCTACATGCTCGGCCTTCGGGGCGGCGGACACGTCACCGCTTACCGACGGCTTCACGCGGTCATCGGCATTGGCAACGGCGAGAAGCGCATCGAGATTGTCGGCAATGAAATTGGTTTCCACGTCCCACGCAGCAAGCGCCGGGTCGGCCAGCAATGCGCGCTGGAAGGCGAGATTGGTGTCAGCGCCCTCGATGCGGAACTCGCCCGCGACGCGATGCGCCAGCTCCATCAGCGCGTCCCATTCCTGGTGCGGGGCGCGGATGATGAGCTTGGCGAGCAGCGAGTCGAAATGCGGGTTGGTGCGGTAGCCGGCATAGCCGTGGCTGTCGATGCGCACGCCCGGCCCGCCGGGCGGATGGAACACGCTGAGCGTGCCGCCGGCCGGTTTGACCGAGCCGTCCGGCGCCATCACTTCGGTGTTGATGCGAAGCTGGATGGCGCTGTCCTGCGGCGGCGGTATGTCGCCCGACAGGTTGAGCCGGTCGAGTGTCGCGCCGGAGCAGACGGCAAGCTGCGCGGCGACGAGGTCGATGCCGGTAATTTCCTCGGTGATGGTGTGCTCGACCTGCAGACGCGGATTGCACTCGATGAAGAAGAAGGGCGCGTCGTCGCCGGTGGCCGAGGCGTCGAGCAGGAATTCGACGGTGCCGAGCCCCCGGTAATTCGCCGCCTTTCCGAGCGCGACGGCGGCATCGAGCATCTTGCGGCGGACAGCTTCGGGCAGGTTCGGCGCAGGCGCGATCTCGATGATCTTCTGGTGGCGGCGCTGGATGGTGCAGTCGCGCTCGTAGAGATGCGCGACGCTTTCGCCATCGCCGATGATCTGCACCTCGATGTGCCGGGCATGGGGCAGGTAGCGCTCCAGGTAGAGGGAGCCGTCGCCGAAAGCGTTCTTCGCCTCGGTGGCGCAGGCCTCGAACGCCGTGTCGATGTCAGCCGCATTGCGGACGACGCGCATACCGCGCCCGCCGCCCCCGGCCTGCGCCTTGATGATGGCTGGCGCGCCGTCGAGCCCGTCGAGAAACGCCTTGGCAGCAGCCGCATCGGCCACGGTGCCCGAGCCTTCGATGACAGGCACATGATGGGCCCGCGCGAGATCGCGCGCGCTCACCTTGTCGCCGAGTAGCGAGAGGGTTTCCGGCGAGGGTCCGGCGAAGAGGATGCCTTCATCGGCGCAGGCGGATGCGAAGGCCGCGCTCTCGCTCAAGAGGCCATAGCCGGGATGGATGACGTCGCAGCCGTGCGACTTGGCGACGCTCACAAGGCTCTGGATATCGAGATAGGCGGCAGCGCCCTGCCCCGGGATCTCCACCGCGTGATCGGCGATGCGCGTGTGCAGGCAGGCTTCATCGTCACGCGAGTAGACCGCGACCGTTTCGAGCCCAGCGGCGGCGCCCGCGCGCGCAAGGCGCACGGCGATCTCGCCGCGGTTGGCGATGAGCATCTTCGAAATTGCGGTCAAACCGGCCTGCCCTGGAATGTCTTCTTGCTTGGTAGGGCGCGCATATTGGCAGGGGCCGCGCGGGGAAAAAAGCCCGGCAATCCGCGCGATCAGGCAACGGCGGTTGCGGCAGGTCTTCACCTGTGGCCCGATTTGCCAGCGAAGGACGGCATCGGGAGGGATCGGGGATGCGCACGCTTCTCACACTTGCACTGGCAGCAATGGCGGTTGCCGCGACGTCATCCGGCGCGCAGGCCCATTGCGCCACCTACGAACAGACCGGCGGCATGGCCGGCACCGTGACCGAGTGCAGCCGGGCGTGGGACGAGTCCTATTCCATCGAAGAACTGACCATGTCGATGATGGGGATCACCCAGTCGCGAAACGAACACGTGATCCGCAAGGACGGTGAGATCCTGTCCTGGGACCGGGCGACGAAGCAGGGCACGCGGACCAATGACCCGATGCATGCGCGCCTCGAAGAACGCTTTGGCGACAGCGACATGGCGGACGTGGGTGGCGAAATGGCCGAGGCCATGGGCTATGCCAAGGCCGGCGCAAGCAAGACCATTGCGGGGGAGGACTGCGAGGTGTGGGCCAGCCCGCAGCTCGGCGAACTGTGCCTCACCGACGATTTCATCGCGCTGGAGCAGAGCATGTCGCAGGGGCCCATGTCGTTCCGCCGCACGGCCACCTCGGTGGACCGGTCGACGGACGGTGACGCGGCCAACTACACGGTGCCGGACGGCGTCACCCTGCGCGAGCCGCAGGCCATGCCGGGCGGCATCGACCTGAAAGCCCTGGGTATTCCCGGCGCGCAATAGACACCCTCGCATCAGCAACACGATTGCGGAATCCGCCGTATTCCGCCGGAAACGGGCGTTTGCGCGCGAAGGGCGCCCGCGTCAAAACGCGCAACTGCCTCTTGAATCTGGCGAATTTGTACTGACATCTTGTCAGTTCGCCAGTTTTCAGGTCTTATGGCGGGCAAGGAAACGCAACGGAACGGAAGAAGCCCATGATCCCGCAGACCGCCCCCGAACACGTGGACGTGCTGATTATCGGCGCAGGCATCTCCGGCATCGGTGCCGGCTATCACCTGCAGGCCAACTGCCCCGGCAAGAGCTATGCGATCCTCGAGGGCCGCGACTCCATCGGAGGCACCTGGGACCTGTTCCGCTATCCCGGCATCCGCTCGGACTCGGACATGTACACGCTGGGCTACTCGTTCCGTCCGTGGACGAACCCGAAGGCCATCGCCGACGGCCCGTCGATCCTGAAATACGTGAAGGAGACGGCGGCGGACTACGGCATCGACAAGCACATCCGCTTCAACCACAAGGTGAAGCGCGCCGACTGGTCCAGCGAAGACGCCCTGTGGACCATCGAGGCGGAGCGCGGCGAGGCGGCAGAGCCCGTGCGCCTGACCGCG
Source organism: Parvibaculaceae bacterium (assembly GCA_965229975.1). GTDB lineage: Bacteria > Pseudomonadota > Alphaproteobacteria > CGMCC-115125 > CGMCC-115125 > Pyruvatibacter. Next base: position 2,943,728 of record OZ245936.1, on the reverse strand, counting down.
AACTTCCTGTTCCTGTGCGGCGGCTACTACAACTACGACACCGGCTACACGCCCGACTTCCCCGGCCGGGAAAACTTCAAGGGCACGTTTATCCACCCGCAGTTCTGGCCGGAAGACCTGGACTACAAGGGCAAGAAGGTGGTGGTGATCGGCTCCGGCGCGACGGCGATGACGCTGGTGCCGGAGATGGCGAAGGATGCCGCCCACGTCACCATGCTGCAGCGCTCACCCACCTACGTGGTGTCGCGCCCGGCGGAGGACGCCGTCGCCAACTGGCTGCGCAAGTACCTGCCCGCCAAGATGGCCTATGGCCTCACGCGCTGGAAGAACGTGCTGTTCGGCATGTACTTCTACCGCATGTGCATGAACAAGCCGGAGAAGGTGAAGGACTACCTTCTCGGCATGGTGCGCGACGAGCTGGGCCCCGACTTCGACGTGGCCAAGCACTTCACGCCGACCTACAACCCCTGGGACCAGCGGCTGTGCCTCGTGCCCGACAGCGACCTGTTCAAGGCGCTCAAGTCCGGTGACGCATCGGTCGCCACCGACCATATCGAGACCTTCACCGAGAACGGCATCAAGCTGAAATCGGGCGAGGAGCTGGAAGCCGACATCGTCGTTTCGGCCACGGGCCTCAAGCTCCAGGTGTGGAACGGTCTCGACATTGCCGTCGACGGCGAGCACGTCGAGGCGAAGGACACCATGGCCTACAAGGGCTTCATGTATTCGGGCGTGCCGAACATGGCCTCGTCCTTCGGCTACACGAATGCCTCGTGGACGCTGAAGTGCGACCTCACCTGCGAATACGTGGCGCGCCTCATCAACCACATGGACGCCAAGGGCTACGACATGGCGACCCCGGTCTTCGACGACCCGGAGGTGGAAGAGGAGCCGTGGCTCGATCTCAAGTCCGGCTACATCATGCGCGCCATGGAGGACTTCCCCAAGCAGGGCTCCGAAACGCCGTGGAAGCTGCACCAGAACTACGCCAAGGACCTGGTGATGCTGAAATACGGCAGCGTGGAGGACGGCGCGATGGTGTTCTCGCGCAAGAAGCGCAAGGCGGACACGCCGCCCGCCCCCGCGGCCATCGCGGCGGCCGAATAAGGCCCCACGTCAAAACATCGCGTTGAACGCGCGCCCCGCATTGGCCATCCTCTGAGGCGAGGAATTGGCCGATGCGGGGCGTTCGCATTTGACGCAGAGCTTCACCAGCGCCGACGAGATTGCGGACGCGATCATTGCGCGCACCGGGCCGCGGATCGTTCTGGCGGCGCCCCTGGGCCTCGGCAAGGCGAACCACGTCATCAACGCGCTGACAAAGCGCGCCATGGCCGATCCGGCGATTTCGCTGTCGATCCTGACCGCGCTGACGCTGGAGAAGCCGCGCGGCAGCTCCGACCTCGAACGGCGCTTCATCGGACCGGTAACCGAGCGGCTGTTCGGCGGGTATCCGGATCTCGACTACGCGCGGCTTCTACGCTCGGGCGCGATGCCGCCGAACATCACGGTTTCCGAGTTCTTCTTTCTCGCCGGGCGCTGGCTCTCGGTGCCGGTGGCGCAGCAGAACTACATCGCCGCCAATTACACGCATGCCTTCCAGGCGATCCTCGACCGGCAGCCGAACGTGCTGGCGCAGATCGTGGCGCGGCGTGGCGACGAGATCAGCTTCAGCTGCAACCCGGATCTCTCCGCCGACCTGCTGGCCATGCGCCGGGCGGGCGAGGCGGACATGCTGGTGGTCGGCGAGGTAAACGACGAGCTGCCCTTCATGGGCGGGCAAGCGGCGGTCGCGGAAAGCGAGTTCGACCTGCTGCTGACGGACAACACCTTCCCGCTGTTCGCCCCGCCGCGCGAGCCGGTGATGCCGGCGGACCACGCGGTGGGTCTCCAGATCGCGCGGCTGATTCCGGACGGCGGCACGCTGCAGATCGGCATTGGTGCGATCGGCGACGCGGTGGCATCCGGCCTCGTGCTGCGCCATCGCAAGCCGGAGAAGTTTGAGGCCGCGATCCGCGCGCTGGAGAACGGCACGCTTCCCCGGCTCTACGAGGGGGCGCCGTTCGAACAGGGCCTTTTCGGCGCGAGCGAGATGTTCGTGGCCGCGTTCCTCGACCTGCTGGAAGCAGGCATCCTCAAGCGCGAGGTGGACGGGCACGTGCTGCAAGCCGGCTTCTTTCTCGGGCCGCAGGATTTCTACCGCCGCCTGCGCGGGATGAGCGACGCGGCGCGGGCGCGCATCGCCATGGTACCCGTCTCCTACGTGAACGAGCTTTACGGCAACGAGGCGGAGAAACGCCGCGCGCGCGTGAAGGCGCGCTTCGTGAACAGCGCCATGATGGCAACCGCCATGGGCGCCGTCGTGTCAGACGGACTGGAAGACGGGCGCGTGGTGAGCGGTGTTGGCGGCCAGTACAATTTCGTGGCGCAGGCCTTCGCGCTGCCCGGCGCGCGTTCGATCCTCGCGGTGAAATCCGTCCGCGGCGAGGGCAAGGACGCGCAGAGCAACATCCGCTGGTCCTACGGCCACACCACGATCCCCCGCCACCTGCGCGACATCGTGGTGACGGAATACGGCGTCGCCGACCTGCGCGGGAAATCCGACGCCGAGGTGATCGCCGCGATGATCGCCGTGACAGACAGCCGGTTCCAGGATGAGCTGATCGATTCGGCAAAGGCTGCGGGGAAGCTGCCGAAGGGTTTCGTCCTGGAGGACCGCTACCGCCGCAACACGCCGGAAAGGCTGGCGGAGGCGCTTGCGCCCTTCGCGGCGCAGGGCCTGCTGCCCGCCTTCCCTTTCGGCACGGATTTCACGGAGACCGAGCAGCGGCTGATCCCGGCGTTGCAAACGCTCTCACGCGCCGTGGGCTCCGTGCCCGCGATGCTGGTCCTGTTCCGGGCCGGCATGGGACCGGCCTCGGCTGCGGAGAACGAATGCCTTGGCCGGATGGGGCTGGACAGTCCCGCCAGCCTGCGGGACCGGCTAACGGCAATCCTCCTGCGCGGGGCGCTTCGCAGGAGCGAACCGCTCGCGCGGGGGCGCTGACGCCGCCCTACTGGCACGCAAGCTGGAAGAGGTCCTCCGCCTCGCGCCGCTCCCGGCGGCTCAGCTCGGGATCGCCCGCATTGCCATAGATGTAGTTGGGCGGCGCCAGGGCGACGGCGCCCTGGCCGAAGATTGCCGGGCCCGCGTTGCCGTGAATGCAATTGGAAGTAACGGCCCCCGTAGCCCCCGGCGCGATATCGACACCCGGGCCGCGGTTCGCGCTGATCTCATTCGAGGAGAACGTCGGACCGGGCACGCCCTTGAGCGCGCCGGTGAGCGCGATGCCGACGCCGTTCCCGTTGATATCGTTGTGGGTGTAGAGGCCGGTCGCGCCGACATCGGCAATGCCTGCTGCGCCGTTGTCCGAGATCACGTTGCCCGCAGCGATGACGCGCGCGCCGGTGCCAGCGCGGAGACCTTCGCCCGTGTTTCCGACGATCTCGTTGCCGATCAGGATGTGGTTGCCGTAGGGCTCGCCGCCCAGCACCAGCCCCTTCTCGCCGCCGGTAATGACGTTGTCCTCCAGCCATGCCGAGCCGCCATGGATGATGACGGCGGGCAGCAGGCCCGACGCTTCAACGCGCGTGCCGACGAGGCGCAGGTCCGCACCGCGCGACACGATGCACGGTGCCGTGCGGTAGCCGCCCGGCGGCGGCGCGAAGCTCAAGCCCACGATCTCCACCCGCTCGCCCGGCGGCACATCAATGCTGATGCAGGGCCGTGTGCCGTCCGGATGCAGCGGCACGGGCGCGCCCGGCGCTGCGACGATGGAAAGCGGCTTGTCGATATGGATCGGCTCGTAGCTCTCTGCTCCCGGATAGATGACGATGGCGCCACCGGGCCGGACCTTGTGGACGGCATCGGCGATGCTGCGGGCGTAAGGCTTTTCGCTACCACCCACATGAATCACCTCGTGGCTTCCGCCATAGCCGCCGCTCTTGCCGCGCTTCCATTTCCCGTCGTGGCCATAGCCGTGCTTGTGCGGATATGAAGGCAGGCCGAGCTGGCCGTCGCTCACGGCGAGCGCGGGCGGCAGCGACAGCATGAGGCTGGCGAGCGCGGCCGCAAGGGCCGCTGCGAGGACGTTCCGGTTCCTTCTGGGGCGCATCGCCGCTCTCCTGCCATTCATCCGTTCACGGATCGCCTAGCCCTTATAGGGGCAGGACGGCTCCACCGGGTTGAGCTGCGGATAGCCGTAGTTTCCGAAGCCTTCCTGCTTCGCCGCGTTGAAATAGTGCTCGGCCTTGGTGAGGTCGGCTTCGACGCCGTAGCCGTCCTTGTAATAGGTCGAGAGCGCGTAGAGCGCGTAGGGATACCGTTGCGCCGCGGACTTCTCGAACCAGTGCTTGGCACGGAACACGTTCGGTTCGACGCCAAGACAGTTGTGATACATGTAGCCGAGTACGTACTGCGATACGCGGTGATCGCGCAGCGCCGCCGTCTTGATGAGCAGGACCTTCTGCGGCGGCGTCAGCTTGCCCGTCTCTCGCGCGAAGATGCCGGACTGGAAGGCCGCGTAGGCCTTTCGGGTGCCGATCCCCACCACGTTGTCGATGGGCCCATCATAGATGCCGAGCGCCTTGAGCGCCGTCTGGAACCACTTCACGTCGATCAGCTCGACGCGCAGTAGCACGTCGTCGAGGTCCGTGGCGCCGAGCGACGGATCGCTGAGGCCACCGGGATAGACTTCGAAGGGCGGCTGCCAGTTGGCCGCGCGCGCCTGCGCGATGACGACAAGTTCGTTTGCCTGGATCTCGCCCTGCCGCGGATCGCGCTCGAGCGCCTCTTCGGTGATGGCGCGCTTGGTACGCTCGACGAGGCGGGGGGCTACCGGGTGCCCGTCCTGCTCGGCCAGGTGCAGGTAGACAAGGGACTCGGTCAGGCTGCGCGGCAGGCCCGTGTGCGGACGCAGGCTGTCGATGTCGCCGTCACCATAGTAAGGCGTCGCCGGCGCGACAGGTTCGGGCTCGACCGACATGACCCAGGGCAGCGGAAAGATGCCGTAGCGCCGCGCGGGCGGCGGGGTGGTCGGCTCCACGTCGCGGTAACCACCGTCATAGGACTCGACGATGTTGAGCGGCTCGAAGCCTGCATAGAGCTCGCCCAAACGCAGGAAGCCGGGGCCCCCGCGCGAGGACAGGATGTAGGCGATGCGCTTGAACGCCTCGTTGCGCTCGTCGAGGATCAGGCCCTGGTAGAGCCGGTTGCGCCACTTCAGGGAATCCTTGCGCAGCGCGATGAAGTCCTGCACCGCGGCGGGCGACGCACCGATGATGTTCTGGTTCACCGAGGCGAGATAGTACCAGACATAGGCCTCGACCCGGTCGATGCGCCGGTCGATGTTCCCGTCGAGCTTGCCGGTGCGGTAGATGCCGCCGAGGCAGAACTGCGCGATGGGATCGTCATGCCGCCAGGCAAGGACGCGCAGGGTCTGCTCGCGCTGGAGATAGCGCCCGTCACTGCCGGTGCGGCAGAAGCGGGCGTGATAGCCGCCGTCGCTCCGGGAGGCGGTGTAGTCCTCGGCGGATGCGGGCCCCGCCGCCGGGCCGGCCACGAGGCCGGCCGCCATCAAAGCCGCCGCCAGAAGCCCGCGGCCCCCAAGCCGCAAGGCATGAATGCTCCCCATCGGTTCGCCCCCCAAGAATGACTGCGTTCGGCGTCAGGAACCGGAGCCGTGTATGGTTAACCACCATACCGGCCCGACCGATCCCCTTCAGTGCCAAATTTTTCGCATGCGCACGGAGTGCGCCTTTTCGCAGCGCTTGGCGGGGGCCTGTTGCCCCGGGGTCACGTCTGGCTGAATGGGCGCTAAATAGCGCGGGTCTCAGGCCGACATGTCGAGCGGCATCAGGGCAGCCTTCACGACCTTCTTGCGGTCACGGAAGGCGCGGCCCATCTCCTCGGCCTCCTCGTCGCTGAGAACCTTCTTCGCTTCCTCGAAGGTCTCTTCTTCCTCTTCCTCCATGTGGTGCTCGACCAGCTCCTTGAGGACGCCGAACTTGGTGCCCCACTCACTGCTGGCGACCGGCATGGAATCGAGTTCTTCGAGCAGACCGTTGGCAATGTGGTGCTCGTTGAGTGCCTCGAAAGCCTCGTCCTTCACCGCCTTGCGCTCACGCAGCAGCGAATAGAAGACCGCTTCTTCCACCTTGTGGTGGGCCCACATGTCGACCTTGAAGTCGTCAAACAGCTTCTCGCGCGTCTTTTCCGCGCGCGCCGTCGTGTCCGCCAGCTTGTTCATGACCTCGCGGGCGTCGTCGTGGTCTTGCTTGATGATGTCGTAGATCGCGGTGGCCATCGGGTTGCTCGCATGACTGGCCGGAACGCCATTCATGCGCGCCGGGATTGTTGACCTGGCAATCAAACACCGGCCCCGCCAGCCGGTTCCGCCACGGAACCGCCACGAAATTTCCGCCGAAACGCCTTCTCCCCGGCGACGGAACCAGCGGGGCCGGCACGTATAACCCCTCAGCGCATCAAAGGCTGTGGGTGGCCCGCTCATGCGAGAGATACGACGCAAATGGCTGGATGGATTCCATCTCCGGCGCGCCGCCTGCCGAAGCCTGTGCTGCTTGGCGCGGCCGCCCTCCTTGTAACCGCCGCCGCCTGGTGGGTGAATGCCGCCTTTTCAGGCGGCGATACCTCGGCCGAGCAGCAGACCGCCACGGTCACGCGCGGCGACCTCGAACTCACCATCGCCGCCTCGGGCGCCATCAAGCCGCGGGAGACCGTGGACGTGGGCGCACAGGTGTCGGGCCAGCTCGAAACCATGCACGTCAACGTGGGCGACCGGGTGGAGAAGGGCGAGCTGCTGGCCGAAATCGACGCCACGCTCCTTGAGGCGCGGGTGGAAAGTGCGCGGGCGTCGCTCGACGGCCTGCGCGCACAGCTGGCGCAGCAGGAGGCGGAGGCCGTCTATGCCCGCCAGCAGCACCAGCGCAATGCGCGGCTCTACAAGGCGGACGCGATCAGCCAGGACACGGTGCAGTCGAGCGAGGCGGCGCTGAAGGTCGCCGAGGCGCGCATCGAGGCCCTGAAGGCGCAGATCCGCCAGTCGGAATCCTCGCTCGGCGAGGACGAGGCGAACCTCAACTACACGAAGATCTACGCCCCCATCGGCGGCACGGTGATCTCCGAGGTGGCCGTGGAAGGCCAAACCCTCAACGCCAACCAGACGACGCCGACGATCCTGCGCATCGCCGACCTGCAGACCATGACCGTGTGGGCGGAGGTGTCCGAAGCAGACGTGATGCGCCTCGAACCGGGGATGCCCGTCTACTTCAAGACGCTGGGCGGCTCGGAGCGCGAATGGCACGCGTCCCTGCGCCAGGTGCTGCCGGAGCCCGAGGTCGTGAACGACGTGGTGCTCTACAAGGCGCTGATCGACGTGGAAAACCACGACCGGCACCTGCTGCCGGAGATGACCGCGCAGGTCTTCTTCGTGGAAGGCCGCGCGACGGACGCTGTTCTCGTGCCGGTGGCGGCGCTGATGCCCGTGCGCGGCGAGGCGGGCCCGCGCAACGGCGGCGGCCAGCGGCTGTCGCTGGCGACGCCCGCGAATGCTGCCGAAGGTGACACCGAGGCGCGCTCCCGCGCCGATGCGCCCGGCACGCCCGCCCGCGTCCTCGTCGTCGTGAACGGCAGCCAGGAAAGCCGCGTGATCCGTGTCGGCCTCAAGGGCCGGTCGCAGGCGGAGGTGCTGGCCGGGCTTGCGCCGGGCGACGTGGTGGCGCTGCCCGGCCTCGTGCGCGGCGGCGTGGCGGCGGAAGGCGAGCGGCGCGGGCGGGGGTTCCGGCTGTGAGCGGCGCGCTGATCCGGCTTGAGAACATCTCCCGCGTCTACCGCATGGGCGAGGAGGAAGTGCGCGCCCTCGACGGCGTGTCGCTGGAGATCGAGGCGGGCGAGTTCGTCGCCATCATGGGCCAGTCGGGCTCCGGCAAGTCGACGCTGATGAACATCCTCGGCTGTCTCGACCGGCCCACCAGCGGCCGTTACGAGGTGGCGGGCTACGACGTGGCCACGCTCGATGCCGACGAACTGGCGGCGCTGCGGCGCGACGTCTTCGGCTTCGTGTTCCAGCGCTACAACCTGCTGGCCGATGCCAGCGCCGCCGAGAACGTGGAAGTGCCCGCCGTCTATGCCGGCGCGCACCGGTCGGAACGCAGTGAGCGCGCACACGACCTGCTCGCTCGCCTCGGCCTCGGCGAGCGGGCGGGGCACCGGCCCGGCGAACTGTCGGGCGGCCAGCAGCAGAGGGTGTCGATCGCGCGTGCGCTGATGAATGGTGCGGAGGTTATCCTCGCCGACGAACCGACCGGCGCGCTGGACAGCGCCAGCGGCGAAAGTGTGCTGGAACTTCTGAAGGAGCTGCACGCGGAAGGCCGCACCATCATCCTCATTACCCACGACGCCAACGTGGCGGCGCATGCGCACCGGGTGATCGAAATTCACGATGGCCGCATCACCGCGGACAACCGCAACGGCCACGCGGCAGTGGCAGCGGCGCGCGAACGGAGCAACGTCGATCTCGCCCGTGCGGCACCGCTGCTGGCCCAGATCGGCGAGAGCATGCGCATCGCGCTGCGCTCGCTGCGGGTCAACCTGTTCCGCACGGCGCTGACGCTGCTCGGCGTCGTCATCGGCGTCGGCGCGGTCGTGACCATGCTCGCCATCGGCGACGGGTCGAAGCAGGCCGTCGTCGAACGCATCGAGGCGATGGGCACCAACCTGCTCTACGTGCGCCCCGGCGCGCCGGGCACGCGCCCGCGCGGCGACGCCGTGGCAACGCTGACGCAGGCCGATGCCCGCGCACTGGCGGAGCTGGACAATGTGGTCGCCGTCTCGCCCGAGCGCAGTACAAAGGCGACCATGCGCGCCAACGGCGTGGACTACCGCACCGACATCCAGGGCACCTGGGCGAGCTTCACGCAGGTGCAGGACTGGCCGCTGACCGACGGCACCTTCATTTCCGACAGTGATGTGGAGTCCTACGCCCCGGTGATCGTGCTGGGGGCGACGGTGGCGCAGAACCTCTACCCGGACGGCGGTTCACCGGTGGGCGAGTTCGTACTCGTCGGCAACATCCCCTTCGAGGTGATCGGCGTGCTGAGCGCCAAGGGCGCGACCGGCTGGGGCCGCGACATGGACGACGTGGCGCTGGTGCCGCTCTCGACCGGCTTCATGCGCCTGTTCGGCCAGCAATACCTGTCGAGCATCTCGGTGAAAGTGGCGGATGCCGATCGCATCAACGAGACGGAGCAGGCGCTCAAGACCGAAATGCTGCTGCGTCACCAGACCGAGGACTTCCAGGTCCGCAACTCGGCGGAGCTTCTGGAGATGGTGACGGAAACGCAGGACACGCTGACGGTGCTTCTGGCATCCGTTGCCGCCATCTCGCTGCTCGTCGGCGGCATCGGCGTCATGAACATCATGCTGGTGAGCGTGACCGAGCGCACGCGCGAGATCGGCATCCGCATGGCGACCGGCGCGCGGCAGGCGAACATCCAGCTCCAGTTCCTCACCGAGGCGCTGGTGGTGGGCGGCATCGGCGGGTTGACCGGCGTGGCGCTGGGCCTGGGCGCCGCCAAGCTCGCAGGCTCTTTCGGTGTCGACGTGGCGTTCAGCCCGACGCCCTCGGTGCTTGCCTTTTCCTGCGCCCTTATCACGGGGCTCGTCTTCGGCTTCCTGCCGGCGCGCAAGGCCGCGCGGCTCGATCCCGTGGCGGCCCTTGCTTCGGAGTAATCCCATGACCTCCTTGTCCCGCCACCTGATGGTAACAACGGCGGCACTGGCGCTGACCGCCTGCTCCCTCGTGCCGGACTACGCACGGCCCACCGTGAGCCAGCCGCAGAACTGGGGCGAAAGCGCCATCGTGCTGGCGGACTACGCGCCCGCCGCCGAAGCCGACTGGTGGGCGAACTACGGCAGCGCGGAACTGGACGCGCTGATCGACGAAGCCATGCGCACGAGCCCGACGATGGATGCAGCGCTTGCGCGCATCGCGCAGTCGCGCGCTGGCCTCTCTGGCGCCAACGCAACGCTGCTGCCGGCGCTCAACGGCTCGGCAAACGTCTCGCGCCGCCATTCGCTGACCGAGGGCGGTGCGCAGGACAACAGCTGGAGCGAGAGCGCCGGGCTGTCGGCGAGTTACGAGGCCGATCTCTTCGGCGCCAACAGGGCGCGGGTGGAAGGCGCGGTGAACGCGCTCGACCAGCAGCGCTTCAACACCGAGGCGACGGCGCTGATGCTGCAGGCGGATATCGCCACGCGCTACTTCACCGCCGTGTCGCTGGCCGAGCGCCTCCGCGTGGCGCGGGCGAACCTCGAAGCCGCCGAGCGCATTCTTGAACTCGTCCGCGTGCGCTACGACGCGGGCGCGCTGTCGGGCTTCGATCTGGCACGGCAGGAATCCTCCGTGGCAGGCACGCGTGCGGGTGTCGTGTCGCTGGAGCAGCAGAACGCGGAGAACGCGCGGGCGCTGGCGATCCTCGTCGGGCGCGCTCCGGAAGGCGGCTACGTCTCCGGCTACGTGGCGATCGACGACCTGTCGGACCTCGCCCTGCCCCTGCCCGCCCCCGGCCAGCCCTCCGACCTGCTGGCGCGGCGGCCGGACCTGAAGGCGGCGGAAGCGGGCCTCAAGGGCGCGAACGCGGATATCGGCGCGGCGCGCACAGCGTTCTTCCCCAGCCTCAACCTCTCGGCAGGCGCGACGGCGGCGGGGCTGCTGACCAATCCGGCCAGCCTCGTCAGCTCGCTGGCAGCGGGCCTCGCCCAGCCGATCTTCCGAGGCGGCGCGCTGGACGCCGATCTCGATGCGAGCAAGGCGCGCTACCGCGAGCTGGCGGCGAATTACCGCGACGCGGTGCTCAACGCCTTCGGCGAGACGATGGACGCTCTGACGGCGGTCGAGACGAGCGAACGCCGCGCGGAGCAGCTGCGCATCGCCGCAGAGAACGCCGGCCGCGCCTTCGACCTGGCCCGGCGCCAGTACGACGCGGGCGCCATCGACCTCCTGGAACTGCTGGACGCCCAGCGCAGCCAGCTCAACGCGTCCGACGCGCTGGTGCAGGCCGAGCAGGCAAGGCTACAGGCCAGCGTCGACCTCTTCCGCGCGCTGGGCGGCAGCTGGCGGCTCCCGGAGGACGCGGTCGCATCGCTCTAGTCAATACGCGATGCGACCGGTCCGGACGCCCTAGCGGGCGGCGGCTTCTTTCGAGGCACTTCGAGCGGCCGTATCGATGACATCCGCCACGGCGTGCGGCTGCATGACGAACGGCACGTGGCTGGCCTCGACTTCGACGATCCCGGCACCCGCACGCTCGGCCTGCTGGCGCTGAAGCCGCGGTTCGATGGCGCGGTCCTGTGTCGCGACGATGGCCCAGCTCGGCTTGCTGCGCCATGCCGCCTTGGTGAGCGGCGCAGCGAAGTTCGCCATGTTGAGCGGCACCTGCGCGTCCCGCAGGAAGGCCGCGTCGGCATCGGTCGTGTCGCCGGCAAAGCCTGCCTTGAAGAGTTCCATGTTGAGGAAGCCGAAGCCGTCCGCGCCGGTCTCGATCACGAACTCGGGCGGTGACGGGATCGCCGCGAACTGGTCTGCCGTGGTCTCGCCGATATCGGGGATAAGCGCGGCGACATAGACGAGGCCCGCCACGTTTTCCTCCGTCCCGGCCTCGGAAATGATGGTGCCGCCGTAGGAGTGGCCGACGAGAATGCATGGGCCATCCTGGCGCGCCAGCATGCGGCGCGTGGCGTCCACGTCGTCTTCGAACGAGGTCAGCGGGTTCTGCACGATGCTGACCCGATAACCGCGGGCGGTCAGATCATCGTACACGCCGCGCCATCCCGAGCCGTCGGCGAAGGCGCCGTGAACGAGCACGACGCTTCGCACCGTCTGCTGGTCCGGAATGGGCGCGTGGGGTTCAGCCTGTACGCCGGGAGTGTCTGTTGCGGGGGCAACCGTATTCTTGAGGGAAGTGCTCATGGTTCTCTCACTCGGGTTGAGTCGGGGTTTCTGGTCTGTCGGGGCAGGCACGCACGCACTTCGTCACGGAATGGATTGCTCAGGCGGTGGGGATCGTGCCGCCGTCGATGACGTATTCCGTGCCGGTGATCGAGGACGCGAGATCGGACGCGAGGAACGCGACAAGGTTCGCGACCTCCCGTGGTGTCGACGGCCGCCCGATCGGGATGCCGCCGAGCGACTTCATGATGATTTCCCTGCCGGCGGCACGGTCGACGCCTTCGCTTTTCGCGATCCGCTCGGTCAGTTCCACGGCGGCTTCGGTCTCGATCCAGCCCGGCGACACGCGTACGACGCGGACGCCCTTCGGCGAGACCTCCTTGGAGAGGCTCTTGCTGTAGGTGGACAGCGCCGCCTTGGCGGCCGCATAGGCAGTCGTCGACTCCGGAAGCGGCAAGGTGTTCTGGATCGACGTCACGTGGATGACGACGCCGCGGCCGCGCGCGACCATCGAAGGGAGGAGCGCACGGTCGAGCCGCACGGCGGGCATCAGGTTGAGATCAATCTCCCTTGCCCACTCGGCATCGCCAAGGGCAGCGAAGCCGCCCGCGGGCGCCGTCGAGCCGCCGAGCATGTGAACCACCACGTCGATTTCGCCAAGGCGGTCGAGCGCAGCCGCGGAAAGGTCCGCGCAGCCTTCCGCGTTTGTCAGGTCCGCGGCGACGAACAGGGACTCCGGCATGTCGGCCGGCCGTGACCGCGCCGTCGTCAGGACCTGCGCACCGAGTTCGCGGCACAGGGCCACCACCGCCGCGCCCGCGCCGCGGGTGCCGGACGTGACCAGCACCCGCTTGCCTTCGAGATTGAGAACGCCGCTCATTCGACGATCTCCAGTGCCGCGATGCGCTCCTCCTTGAGCCGGAAGGCGAACGAAAGGACGACGGGACTGCCGGGGAACTGTCCCGCCACCCTGGCGCGGACGATGTTGAGGCCGCGCTCTTCCCGGCTCCCGCACGGCTCCGACGTGTGCTGGGACTTCGCCTTGGCGGCACGCCACCAGGCGGTGATGGCGTCACGGCCGACATAGGTCTGGCCTTCGTCCGTAACGACGGCGTCGGGCGTGAAGGCCTCTGCCGGGAACACGCCATCGACGGGTCCGTTGTCGGCGTCGAAAAAGGCCTGGATCGATGCTGGAAGTGCCATGGGTATCTCCTTGATGACCGGGCTGCGGCAAATCTAGGAATGGACAAAAATTTCGACAATCGGGATAAATAGGAACAAGGAATTTCGGAATTCAGGATAATGTACGGACCCAGCCTGAACGAACTCGATGCCGTGCTCGCGATTACGCGCGAAGGCTCGTTCCGCGGGGCGGCCCTGGCGCTGGGCATGTCGCCGACCTCGCTGAGCAACGCGGTGGCGAAGCTGGAAGCCAATCTCGGCGTCCGCCTGTTCAACCGGACCACGCGCAGCGTCGCCCTCACGGAAGCGGGCCGCGCCTTCGTGGAACGGGTGAGTCCCGCGGTGCAGGACATTCGGGCCGCGATGGACGACGTTCGGTCGCAGCAGGCAACGCCGTCGGGAACCCTGCGCATCAACGGGTTCGCCTCGGGCGCCCGGGAAATCATCTCTCCGCTGGTGACCGATTTCGTTGCCCGCTATCCCAAGGTCCATGTCGATCTCGTCACCGAGGGACGCCTGGTCGACATTGTCGCCGACGGGTTCGACCTGGGCCTGCGCCGGGCAGACCTCGTGCCCGCCGACATGATCGCGATCCCGCTGGGACGGCCCCAGCGCTACGCCGTTGTCGGCTCACCCGCGTATTTCAAACAGCACGGGAAGCCGGAGACTCCCGCCGATCTCCTCAAGCACCAATGCATCCGCGTCCGTCTGCCGAATGGGGCGCTGTTCCGGTGGCATTTCGAGAAACAGGGGGCGATCGAACTCGTCGATGCGGAGGGGCCGCTCACGCTGGACGAAGCCAGTCTCGCCCGCGCCGCCGTCATGGACGGCGCCGGCATCGGCTTCTTCCTGGAGCAGGACGTCCGCGACGACATCAAGGCGGAGCGCATGATCCGGGTGCTGAAGGAATGGACGCCGCCGCTTGCCGACCTGTGCCTCTACTACCCGAGCCGGCGCAATCCGTCGGCGGCACTCAGGGCCTTCGTGGAAATGGCCCGGCAAGCCGGCAGGAAGGCGCGGCAGCGGTAGGCTGCGCGGCAGCTTCCCGCATTCGGCAAGAGTTCACGTCGCTATGGGATGAATGGCGGAGAGGGAGGGATTCGAACCCTCGGTACCCGTGAAGGTACAACGGTTTTCGAGACCGCCCCGTTCGACCACTCCGGCACCTCTCCGCATCGAGTCGAGGCTGGGGCGAAGGCGCCGAAGCACCACGCCCCGGGGGCCGACAGGGCGCGGACAATAGCCAGCGTGCCCCGCCCCCGCAAGCCCGCGCGGCCACCGGCCTTTTCAGCCGGTTCGCACGTCCCTGGACTCGGCTTGCGGCGCGGCGCGTGCCGCCGGCTCGCCTGCCAGCACCCGCAGGTGCAGGTGGAGCCTCAGGAGGTGGTAGGCCATGCGGGCGAGCCAGCGCATGGCATCCATCCGGTCGAGCCCCCGGTCCATGTCGATATCGCCCCGCGCCGCTTCATCCACGACGCGGGCACGATAGGACTGCTGCCGGGTCTCGAGGATAGCGCCGAGGCGGGCCAGCCGTTCGCCGAGCGCCGGTTCGGCGGGCGCCCGCAGCAATGCGGCACACACCGCCCGCATCAACGCCGCCGGGCGGCGCAGCCAGGGGGATTCACTCAGGGCAGCAATGCGGTCTGCCTGATCGCACCGGTAGGACATGCGGTAGAGATGATCGATCGCGTGCACGACCGTCTGCTGGCGCGCGCGGACGCGGGCATTGGCGGCATCGCGCCGGATCTTCTCCATGTAGTCGCCGGTGGCGTCGAGCGCGCGTCGGATAGCGGCCATCTCGGTGGCGGGCGGCGTGTCCGGGCGCGCCGGATCGAGCAGACCTTCAAGCACCGTGAGAAGCCGCGCGGCAATGTCGCCGACGGTTGCCGCCGCCGCATCCAGCGCCGCGGGCGGATCGACAAGCAGCCGGTCATCGAGGCGGCGCAGCAGCACGGGCCCGCGCTCGGGCACCAAGCGCATCATCATCCGTGCAAAGAGCGGTGTGAGCGGCAGCACGATGAGGACGCCGAGCACGTTGAATGTGGTGTGGAAGGCGACGAGCGCCACTTCCGGGGAATCCGGCCACACCTGCGTCACGGCCCACAGCAGCGGGCCGAGCAGCGCAACGGCGCTCACGCCGGTGATGACGTTGTAGGTCACGTGCGCGTAGCCGGTCCGCCGCGTGGCATCGCTGCCGCCGAGCGTGGCGAGCGCGGCTGTGGCAGTGGTGCCCACGTCCATGCCGATGACGAGGGCCGCGGCTTGCGCAAGGTCGATGGCGCCGGTGTGCAGGGCGACCAGCGTGCTGGCAACACCCGCGCTCGATGACTGCGTGACAATGGTGATCGCCATGCCGATGGCGACGAGCTGCAGGCGTCCCCACAGGCTGTCCGAGGGAAAGTCGGCGGGCGTGATGGCGCTTTCGAAGGGCGCCATGCCGGTCTTCATGGCGTCGAGACCCATGAAGAGCAGGCTGAAGCCGGCAAGCGCCCAGCCGACCTGCCGCCAGCGGCCGTTTGCGAAGAGGCGCATGAGGATAGCGAGCGGCAGCAGCGCCATCGCCACTGTGCCCAGCTTCAGTTTGAAGCCGACAAGCGCGACAATCCAGCCAGTGATGGTGGTGCCCACGTTGGCGCCGAAGATGACGCCGAGCCCCTGCGAGAAGGTGAGCAGGCCCGCACCGACGAAGCCGACGGTCATGACAGTGGTGGCGCTGGAGGACTGGATGACCGCGGTCGTGAAGGCGCCCGCCATGGCGCCGCGCGTGGGCGTGTCGGTAAAGCGCACGAGGAGGCGCCGCAGGGCGGGGCCGGCGATGTCCTTGAGGCCATCGGTCAGGATGACCATGCCGAGCAGGAACAGGCCGAGGCCGCCGGCCGCGAGAACGAGATCAGCCGTCATGTCCGTATCATGCACCGATCAAGTGGCTGCTGTTGAGACGGCTAGCCGATGACGGCGTCCCATAGGTCCTCAAGGAAGTCGGACAGCCAGTCGATCACCGGGTCGAGCAGGTCGAAGCCGGGTATGTAGTCCTCGAAGACGTCGCGCACGTCGCCGCTGAACGCCGACAGCAGGATGGCGGCGACGAGCAGCCAGAAGATCAAAAACAGCAGCGAACGGATGGCATCGCCCATGGCCCGCGTCCCCCCTCATGTTGGCCCCGTTCGGCCGGGGCTCAGTCTTCCAGCATGTAATCGACCGTGGCGACGACGCGCACGGTCTTTTCCAGCTGGTTTTCTTCCATCACGCCGCCCGTGTCGTCGCGCGGGCGGATGACGATAACACCCTGGTTGGCGCGCAGGATGCCGCCGAGCTTGGAGCCGGAATTGTCCGCGAACTCCCGCGCCCCGTCGCGCGCCGCCGCCGTGGCCTCGGCGATCATCTCGGGCTTGATGTCGTTGAGGCCGTTGAAGGCGTAGGTCGGCCCGCCGAGATCGGCGAGGACGACGCCGCGGCGGACGAGTTCGCCGGTCTCGCGGCTGAGGCTGTCCACAAGGTCCACATTCTTCGTCCGCAGCAGCACGGTCTGCGAGATGATGTAGCGCGCTTCGCCGATGCCACCGGAGCGGTAGGCCTGCGCGAGGAGGTCCGTCACTTCGAGCCGCTCGAGGCTGATCTCGGCGGGCTCGACGCCCTTCGAGGTCAGGAAATCGCGAATGGTATTGGTGTCGCCGTCGATCTTCGCCTGCACGGCAGCAAGGTCGTTGCCGGTGGCGGTGAAGCGCAGGCGCCACATGGCGAGGTCGGCGCGCACGTCGCGCTCGGCGAGGCCCTTCACGGTCACGTAGCGCTCGGCCTTGCGGCCCTCGTAAAAGCCCTGGCCGATCTCGTAGCCGGCAAAAGCAACGCCGAGCGCGAGAATGACGCCGGCAAGAAAGCCGAACGGTCCGGTGTTCATGGGTGTTCCCTCCCCGATGGCCCGCGCGCCGGGGCGGCAGGGCCTGTTAGGCTGGCAATCTTAATGGTGGACGATTCGAGCGACAAAATGGCAACCGGCGCCCCGATAACGGCACGCGACCGCCGCATCGCATGGGCGATCCATGCGTTGACGGGCTCGGGCGCGGTCCTTGCCATGCTGGCGCTGTCGGCCGCCGCCAACGGGGACGCCCGCGCGGCCTTCCTGTGGCTGGGGCTTTCTTTCGTCGTGGACGGCATCGACGGGCCGCTTGCCCGCCGCTACCGGGTCGCCGAGGCTTTGCCGCGGATTTCCGGGGAAATCCTCGATCTCGTGGTGGATTACCTGACCTACGTGGTGGTGCCCGCGGCCATGCTGGCGGAGCTGGGCCTGCTGCCGCAGGGGCTTGGCGGGGTGACGGCGGGCGTGGTGCTGGCCGTCTCGCTCTATACGTTCGCCAATTTGGACATGAAGACCGCGGACAACTATTTCGAGGGCTTCCCGGCGGTCTGGAACGTGCTGGTGCTCTACATGTGGGTGCTGGCGACGCCGCCCTGGGCCAACCTGGCGGTGATCGCGCTGTGCGCCGTCCTTACCTTTTCGCGGGTGAAATTCACCCATCCGGTACGGGTCGAGCGGCTGCGGCGGCTGACTATCGCCCTGACGGCGCTGTGGGCGGCCCTGAGCCTTTTTCTCGTCCTCGCCTACCCGGATGCGCCGCTCTGGGCGACGCTTCCGTGGATCGCCATCGGCCTTTATTTCATCGGGCTGGCGCTGCACCGGAGTTTCGGCCGGATCGCTTGACTTTGGGGTGCTGAACCGTATGATCCGCGCCCATTCGCCGGGCGCGACTTCGCGGCCCGGCGCTTTTCCTTGTGTTTCCGGGCATTTGGCGCGGGTTATCCGCCGCCTCGGCGCCCCCTTTTGAACGGACCTGAGCCCATGTTCGCGGTAATCCGCACCGGCGGTAAGCAGTACAAGGTCGCGAAAGACGACATCATCTCTGTCGAGAAGCTCGCCGGCGAGCCGGGCGACAAGATCGAGATTGCCGACGTCCTGATGGTCGGCGGCGAGGGTGCGCCCAAGGTCGGCGCCCCGCTGCTCGACGGCGCCAAGGTGTCCGCGGAAGTGCTCGGCCACGACCGCGACAAGAAGGTGCGCATCTTCAAGAAGGTGCGCCGCCACACCTACCGCCGCACCAAGGGTCACCGCCAGCACAAGACCCAGATCAAGATCACCGGCATCAGCGCGTAACCCGCGCGGGCCGAACGACGACACCGGAGACAGTTCGATGGCACATAAGAAAGCAGGCGGCTCGTCGCGTAACGGCCGCGATTCCGCTGGCCGCCGCCTTGGCGTCAAGAAGTACGGCGGCGAGGCCGTGATCCCCGGCAACATCATCGTCCGCCAGCGCGGCACCAAGGTGCACCCGGGCGAGAACGTGGGCATCGGCAAGGATCACACGATCTTCGCCAAGGCCGAGGGCGTGGTGAACTTCAAGGCTGCCCGCGGCGGCCGCACCTACGTGTCCGTTCTCCCGTCGGCGACCCCGGCGGAATAAGCGCGGGTGGATCACTGCCCGCGAGGGTGGCGGTCCATGCGAAGGCGATAGCCGATACGAGGGAGATGGATCGCCATCTCCCTTTTTCTTTGGCTCCCTCGCCACCCGGAGGGCGATCAATGCGCCCGGAGATGACAACGGACAGGCTTCTGCTGCGCTGGGTCGACATGGACGACCTCGGACGCATCGAGGCGCTGGCGAACAACTGGAACGTGGCGCGCATGCTGGCGCGCGTCGCCTGGCCCTATCCGGGTGCGGCGGACTGGATCGCGACGCTTGGCCCCGCCCGCGAGGCGGGCAACGGCGCGGCCTATGCGATCATTGCTCCGGACGAGGGACTGACGGGCGTCGTCGGCCTCGACCGGCGCGAGAACGGCACGTTCGAGCTGGGGTACTGGCTGGGTGAGCCTTACTGGGGCCGCGGCTACGCGACGGAAGCGGCGCAGGCGGCGGTGGATATCGCGTTCGAGGACCTGGGTGTCCGCGAGATCACCTCGGGTCACTTCGAAGAGAATGCCGCCTCGGGCCGCGTGCTGGCCAAGTGCGGGTTTCGCTATAGTGGCCGCTCCATGCGGCCCTGCCTCGCCCGCGGCCACGAGATGCCCTCGATCGACGTGCTCCTGACGCGCGGGGATTGGGAAACGACGACTGGAAGAGCCGCAAAGGCACACTGAACGATGACCGCCGATCTGCCCGCCATGAACGAGATCCGCATCGAGACCGACCGTCTCGTGATGCGTCCGCTCGCGCCGGGCGACGAGGCACCGCTGGCGGCGATCCTCGCCGACTGGGACGTGACGAAGAACCTGGGTTACGTGCCCCATCCCTTTTCCCTGTCGGACGCCGCCGCGTGGATCGCGGTCACGCCGAAGCAGATCGCAGCCGGCACGGACTATCCGCTGGCCGTCCTCGACAAGGCGAGCGGCGAGATGGTGGCGGGCGCCGGGCTGGACGAGATGATCGATCTCGGGCCTTCCGGCCGCGAGTACGACTTCGGCTACTGGTTCGGCCGCGATCACTGGGGCAAGGGGCTTGCGACCGAGTGCGCCGTCGGCCTGCGCGACTGGGCGTTTGAAACGCTGCGCGTGGGGCGGCTGAGGGCATCGTGCCTGCAGTCGAACCCCGGCTCCGCGGGCGTGCTGGAAAAGGCCGGGTTTCTCTACGTGAACACCGAAATGCGCCATCGGCCCGCGCGCGGCGTGTCGGCGCTGGTGGAATGCTTCCGCCTCGACAAGCCGCGCTGGGAAGCGCTGAAGAAGAAGCGCGAAGGAGCCGCGGCATGAAGTTTCTCGACCAGGCCAAGGTCTACATAAAGTCCGGCGCGGGCGGGAACGGCACGGTCTCGTTCCGCCGCGAGAAATACATCGAGTTCGGCGGGCCCGACGGCGGCGACGGCGGCAACGGCGGCGACGTGTGGGCGGAGGCCGTGCCCTCGCTCAACACGCTGATCGACTACCGCTACCAGCAGCATTTCAAGGCACAGCGCGGCGACAGTGGCGCGGGCGGCGAACGCACCGGCAAGGGCGGCGACGACGTGACCCTCAAGCTGCCCGTGGGCACGCAGATCTTCGAGGAAGACAACGAGACGCTGGTGGCCGACCTCACCGAACCCGGCCAGCGCGTGCTATTGGCCAAGGGCGGCAATGGCGGCTGGGGCAATGCGCGCTTCAAGTCTTCCACCAACCGCGCACCGCGCCGGGCCAATTCCGGCCAGGACGGCGAGGAGCGCTGGGTCTGGCTGCGCCTCAAGCTGATCGCGGATGCGGGTCTCGTGGGCCTGCCCAACGCGGGCAAGTCCACGTTCCTTGCGGCCGTCTCGGCGGCGAAGCCCAAGATCGCGGATTACCCGTTCACGACGCTGTCGCCCAATCTCGGCGTCGTCGCCGTGGACGAGACGAGCTTCGTGCTGGCGGACATTCCCGGCCTCATCGAGGGTGCGCATGAAGGCCAGGGGCTTGGCGACCGCTTCCTCGGCCACGTGGAGCGCACGCGCGTGCTCCTGCATCTGGTGGACGCGACGCAGGAGGACGTGGCCGGCGCCTACCGCACCATCCGCCACGAGCTGGAAGCCTATGGACATGGTCTTGCCGACAAGCCCGAGATCCTTGCGCTCAACAAGGTGGACGCGCTGACGGACCAGATGCGCGAAACCAAGGCCGCGGAACTGGAAGCGGCAAGCGGCACCGCGCCGCTAATGCTGTCGGGCGCGAGCGGCGAAGGCGTGAAGGATGCCCTGCGCCGGTTGCGGTCCCACATCGATACCGCGAAGCGCGACGAGGCGCAGGCCGAGGCGATGGCGAGCGCCGAGCCCGATGACGGGTGGCGGCCATGACAGGACGGCTCGACAAGGCCAGGCGCGTCGTCATCAAGATCGGCTCAGCGCTGCTGGTGGACCGGGGCACCGGCAAGCTGCGCCGCGACTGGCTGACGACGCTTGCTGCCGACGTGGCGCGGCTGCGCGCGCGCGGCCAGCAGGTGCTGATCGTCTCCTCGGGCGCCATTGCGCTTGGCGGACGCACGCTCGGCCTCGGCCCCCGCGCCAAGCTTGCCCTTGAAGAAAGCCAGGCGGCGGCGGCCGTAGGCCAGATCGGCCTTGCGCGCGCCTACCAGGAAGCGTTGGAGGCGCACGACCTGCGCGTGGGCCAGGTGCTGCTGACGCTGGGTGACACGGAACACCGCCGCTCCTACCTCAACGCGCGCACGACGCTGACCAAGCTGCTGGAACTCGGCGTGGTGCCGGTCGTCAACGAGAACGACACGGTGGCGACGAGCGAGATCCGCTACGGCGACAATGACCGCCTGAGCGCACGCGTCGCCAGCATGGTCGATGCCGACTGCCTCGTGCTGCTGTCGGATGTGGACGGTCTTTACACGGACAATCCGCTGACCAACGCGGAGGCGCGCCTCATTCCCCACGTGCCGGAGATCACGCCCGAGATCGAGGCGATGGCGGGCACCGCCGGGACCGACATGGCGACGGGCGGCATGGTGACGAAGCTCGTGGCGGCGCGCATTGCGACGGACGCGGGCGCGCACATGGTGATCGCCAAGGGGGCGGTGGACCATCCGCTCAAGGCCGTCGAGGACGGCGGCAACTGCACCTGGTTCGAGGCGCATGCCACGCCCGTGGCGGCGCGCAAGCGCTGGATCAACGGCAGCCTCCAGCCGCTGGGTACGCTCACCATAGATGACGGCGCGGAACGCGCGCTTCGGCAGGGGCGCAGCCTCTTGCCCGCGGGCGTGAGTGACGTGGCAGGCACCTTCGACCGCGGTGACGCCGTGATCGTGCGCAACAAGGCGGGCGAGGAACTGGGGCGCGGGCTTGTAGCCTATGCCTCGGACGATGCGCGCCGGATCGCCGGGCACAAAAGCCGTGAAATCGAAAAGCTGCTCGGCTACCGTGGCCGCGACGAGATGATCCACCGCGATCACCTTGCGCTCATGCGCAGCGTCCGCAGCAGAACAGGCGCGCCGGACACGGACGAATTGACCGGCAGCGACAACGACAGGACGACGGAGCAGGCGAAATGAACATTGCCGGGCGCCCCATTGCCGACAACGATATGGACGTCGCCGGCGTGATGAACGAGCTGGGCCGCCGCGCCCGCGCCGCTGCCCTGGTGCTGCGCGCGGCGCCGCGCAAGCAGAAGGACGCGGCCCTGCTCGCCGCCGCCGCCGCCCTGCGCGCCGACGTGGACGACATTCTCGCCGCCAACGCGAAGGATATGGAGGCTGCGACGGCGCGCGGCATCTCCGGCGCCATGCTGGACCGGCTCAAGCTGGACGAGGCGCGCATCGAGGGAATCGCCAGGGGTCTCGAAGCCATCGTGGAGCTGGACGACCCGGTCGGCGCGACCATTGCCGAGTGGGACGTGCCTTCGGGGCTTCATATCGAGCGCCGCCGCGTGCCGCTGGGCGTCATCGGCATCATCTACGAAAGCCGCCCCAACGTGACGGCGGATGCGGGCGCCTTGTGCGTGAAGGCGGGCAACGCGGTGATCCTGCGCGGCGGCTCGGAGAGCTTCAATTCCTCGCGCGCGATCCATGCTTGTCTCGTGACCGGGCTGGAAGCGGCGGGCCTGCCCGCCGATGCCATCCAGCTCGTGCCGACGACCGACCGCGCGGCGGTGGGCGAAATGCTGAAAGGCCTCGACGGCGCCATCGATCTGCTGGTGCCACGCGGCGGGCGCAACCTGACGGAGCGCGTGACAACGGAAGCGCGCGTGCCCGTGCTCGGCCACCTCGACGGGCTTTGCCACGTCTACGTGGACAAGGACGCGGACCTTGAGATGGCGAAGGCGATCACGGTCAACGCCAAGATGCGCCGCACGGGCATTTGCGGCTCGGCGGAAACGCTGCTGGTGGACGAAGCGGTGGCCGCCGACTACCTGCCCGCGCTCGTGGATGCCCTGCGCGACGCGGGCTGCGAGGTGCGCGGCGACGCCGCGTCGCGCGGGATCGTGGACGGGCTGGTGCCTGCGACGGAGGCTGACTGGTCGACGGAATATCTCGACGCGATCATCTCCGTGGCCATCGTGCCCGGCGTTGAGGGCGCGCTCGGCCACATCGCGCGTTACGGCTCGCAGCACACGGAATGCATCGTCACCGACAACCAGGCAACGGCGGATCACTTCCTGACCGCCTGCGACAGCGCGATCCTGCTGCACAACGCCTCGACCCAGTTTGCCGACGGCGGCGAGTTCGGCATGGGCGCCGAGATCGGCATTGCCACCGGCAAGCTGCACGCACGCGGGCCGGTGGGTCTCGAACAGCTCACGACGTTCAAATACGTGGCGCGCGGGCGCGGAAACACGCGGCCCTAGATGATCGGCGAACTCCTGACGCCGGGCCTGCGCATCGGCCTGCTTGGCGGCTCGTTCAACCCGGCCCATGAGGGACACCGGCATATCAGCCTCGTGGCACTCAAACGGCTGGGGCTGCACCAGGTGTGGTGGCTCGTCTCGCCGCAGAACCCTCTGAAGCCCGAGCAGGGCATGGCGCCCTTCGCGGAGCGCTTTGCCTCCGCCAAGAAGGCGGCGCGCCATCCGGCGATAAAAGTCACCAATATCGAAAACCAGCTCGGCACCCGCTACACGGCGGACACGATCCGCAAGCTGACCGACCGCGCGCCGGGCACACGCTTCGTGTGGATCATGGGCGCGGACAACCTGATCGGCTTTCCGCGCTGGCATGCATGGACCGAGATCATGGACCGGGTGCCGGTGGCGGTAATCTCGCGGCCCGGCTACAGCCTGAAGGCGCGCCTCTCCCACGCGGCAACGCGCTACGCGCACCGGCAGTTTCCGCCGGAGCACGCGAAACTGCTGCCGGACGTGGAACCGCCGGCGTGGGTCTTCGTTGAAGACAGACCGACCGACGCGTCCTCGACCGCCATCCGCGCGGCGATTGGCAGCAATTGGCACGAAGCCTAGGCGCTTACCTCACGGGTTGTTGACTTACGCCGCGTGAATTGGCGCACTAGCGTGCCTTGCTTCTGCAAATGGACGAACGGAAAGAGACGTCCATGACGATTGAGACCGAAGCGGCTGCCCCCAACTCGCCTTCTGCAACGGATGATGCGCGCGCGGCGCTGATGGCGCGCTACCGCACGGTGCGCGATGCGACCGAGTTCTTCGCCTCGCACCTGACGGCGGAAGACCAGATGCTCCAGTCGATGGAGGACGCGAGCCCGACGCGCTGGCACCGCGCCCACACGACGTGGTTCTTCGAGACCTTCGTGCTGAAGCAGATGGACCCCGGTTACGAACCGCTCGACCCGGTCTACGACTATCTCTTCAACTCGTATTACCAGCAGGTCGGCCCGCAATATCCGCGGCCCAACCGCGGGCTGGTGTCGCGGCCGACGGTGGCGGAAGTCGGCGGTTACCGGGCGCACGTGGACGAGGCGATGGCGCGCTTCGCCGAGACGGCACGCGAGGAGACGTGGGCGGAAGCCGCGCCGCTGATCGAGCTTGGGCTGCATCACGAGCAGCAGCACCAGGAGCTGGCGGTCACCGACCTCAAGCACGCGCTGTCATTCAATCCCGTGTGGCCGGCGATCTATCCCGCGCCCGACTGGCAGGGGGCCTATGCGCCTGCGCTTGGGTGGAAGAGCTACGAAGGCGGCATCGTGGAATGCGGCCACGGCGGCAGCTATGGCGGCGGTGGCTTTGCCTATGACTGCGAGACGCCGCGCCACCAGGTGCTGCTGCGCGACTTCGCGCTGGCAAACCGGCCGGTGACCAACGGCGAGTTCATGGCCTTCATCGAGGATGGCGGTTACCGCGAGGTGCGCTGGTGGCACGCGGAAGGCTGGGACATGGTCCGGCGCGAGGGCTGGCAGGCGCCGCTCTACTGGATCAACGAGGACGGCGGCTGGACCACCTACACGCTGCACGGCCGCATGCGCGTGGAACCGGCGGAACCGGCCTGCCATATCTCGTTCTTCGAAGCGGCGGCCTATGCCGCATGGGCGTCGGACGCACTGGGAACGGACGTGCGGCTGCCGACCGAGTTCGAGCTGGAGCACGCGACAGCGGCGCTGCCGGTGGAAGGACACTTCGCCGGAGAGAAGCCCGGCGCGCGGGCGTTGCAGCCTGCTCCGTCTGCGGATGTGTCAGGGGATGGCATCAGCCAGCTCTACGGCGACGTGTGGGAGTGGACATTGAGCGCCTACGCCCCATATCCCGGCTTCAAGCCTGAAGCCGGCGCCATCGGTGAGTACAACGGCAAGTTCATGGCCAACCAGATGGTGCTGCGCGGCGGCAGCGTGGCGACGGCGGAGAACCACATGCGCGCGAGCTACCGCAACTTCTTCCCGACCAACGCGCGCTGGCAGTTCTCCGGCCTGCGCCTCGCCCGCGATCTCTGACCCCGCACGTCACGCCCCAACGACGGAATCCGATCCCGTGAACGCCATACCCGCATCCGCCGCTGCTGCTTCCGAGACGGACGACGCGCTTGCGTTCTTTGTGGACGAGAAGCCCGCGCTCTCGACCTTCATCGACGATGCGCTGGCGGGACTGGCCGCATCGCCCCGGCGTATCGCGCCAAAGTATTTTTATGACGCGCGCGGTTCCGAGCTGTTCGATGAAATCTGTCAGACCCCGGAATATTATCCGACGCGCACGGAGATGGGCCTGCTTGCCGACTACGGCAGCGAGATTGCCGAGGCCGCGGGGCCGGACTGCCTCGTCATCGAGTACGGCGCGGGCTCGAGCCTGAAGATCCGCGCGCTGCTGGACGCGCTGGAGCGCCCGGCGGGCTACGTGGCCGTCGATATCAGCCGCGACTACCTGCGCGACCAGATGAGCGCGCTGGCCGCCGACATGCCGTCGCTGCCGGTGGGCGCCATCTGCGCGGACTTCACCAAGGGGTTTGACCTGCCCGCCGAAGCGGAAGGGTTGGGCCGGCGGCGTCTCGGCTTCCTGCCGGGCTCGACCATCGGCAATTTCACGCCCGCCGAGGCAAAGGCCCTGCTGGCGCGCAGCGCGAAGCTGCTGGGCGAAGGCGGCCAGTTCCTGATCGGCGTCGATCTCAAGAAGCCCAAGCCCGTGCTGGACGCGGCCTATGACGACGCGGGCGGCGTGACGGCGCAGTTCAACCTGAACCTGCTGGCGCGCATGCGGAACGAGCTGGGCGCCGAGCTTGACCCGGACGGCTTCGAACACGTGGCGTTCTACAACGGCGATATGGGCCGGGTGGAAATGCATCTGGAAGCCCGGGGGCCGCAGACGATCCGGCTCAACGGGCAGGCCTTCGAGTTCGGCGACGGCGAGCGCATCCACACGGAAAGTTCGTACAAGTACGACCCGGCGGAGTTCGCGGCATTGGCGGAAGAGGCGGGTTTCGCGGCACGCCGCCTTTGGACCGACGCGGACAGGCTGTTCAGCCTGCACATGCTCGAAGTTGCGGCGTAAACCAAGGGCGCCACGCGACGATTGCCGCATCCGGCCCGATCGTCATATTCTCCACATGGAAGCGCGGCACGGTGGTACGGCGTGATTCGCACCATGGCTCTGCCGGGCTTTCACGCTGAACGGCGATTTCCGGCCGGACGGGTTTCCGGCACAGGAAAGTACGAGGGACAGATCATCCAAGGGCCGCACAATCCATATCGCCCCTCTGAGCATGCAGTGCATGCGCTTTTCCTGCCGGAACCGGACGACCGGACCCAGCCAGACAGAGGGAGTTGGAACTGAGCATCGAATATACCGGCCTTCAGGCCGCACCCACGGGCGACAGCTATGCCCGCTCGCACCGGGGACCCGCCGGCGCAACTGAAACGGTCCCCACCAGCGAATCCCTGCGCCAGGCCGCGCTGGACTGTCTCGACGACAGCAAGGCCGAAAACATCGTCACCATCGATCTGCAAGGAAAGTCCTCGATCGCCGATTACATGGTGATCGCGTCCGGCCGTTCGCAGCGCCACGTGGGCGCGGTGGCGGACCACCTTGTCGAGGCGATGAAAAAGGCAGGCTGCAAGACGCCGCGCGTGGAAGGTCTCACCCATTGCGACTGGGTGCTGATCGACGCGGGCGACGTGCTTGTGCATGTCTTCCGCCCGGAAGTGCGCGACTTCTACAACCTGGAACGGTTGTGGTCGTCCGACATGCCGGACGATACGCGCGTCATCTGACGTCGCGCGCCTGAGTTACCGGCTTGCCGCCGGCAGGCGCCGGTGGAGAAGCCCATGCGACTGACCGTCTGCGCCGTGGGGCGCATGCGCGATGCCAATGAGCGCGCGCTGGCCGACATGTACCTGACCCGCGCAAAGGCGCAGGGTCGCGGGCTCGGCATCACGGACATCTCCCTCGCCGAGATCGAGCCCAAGCCCACGGCGGACGCGGAAGCGCAGGCGATCCTCTCGGCCCTGCCGCCGGGCACCCACATCATCGCCCTTGATGAACGCGGCAAGGCGTGCACCAGCCGCGATTTCGCGGGCCGCCTCGAACAGCTGAAAGACACCGGCACGCGCGACGCGGCCCTCGTCATCGGCGGTGCGGACGGGCACGGGGCGGCGCTGCGCGAGGCCGCGCACGAAACCCTGTCGCTGGGTGCCATGACATGGCCGCATATGCTGGCGAGGATCATGGTCATGGAACAGATCTACCGCGCCGTATCCATCATGGCGGGTCATCCGTATCATCGGGACTGACTTGGGCCCTCCGGGATTGAGTCGGGCGCGCACCGCGCGCTATGACCCTCGGCCCGGCACCGGCGCCCCCTTGAAGCAAAAACATGAAACTCTTCGGCAAACCGAACACGCCCCAGCCCGGCGAACCGCCGCGCCCCGTTGTCCTTGCCCTTCTCGAGGGCTGGGGGGCGGATGCGCGCGGGCCTGCGATGGTGGCGCGCACGCCCGCCTTCAACCGGCTGGCACAGCGCTTCGGCATGCTGGAGATCGAGCCGGGCCCTGCGCCGCGCAGTTTCGCGTCGTCGGTCGCGGCGATTGCGCAGGGCCAGCCGCCGCAGGTGCCTGACGCGCGGCTCGAGGCGCTGTTCCGCGCCGACGGCGGCATCGGCGCGAACCCGGCCGTTGAAGCCTTCATCAAGCGGCTGAACCACGTGGGCGGCGACTGCCACATCCTGTGCGTGCTGACGCCTTCAGGCCTTGAAGGCCGCACGGCGCACGCGGCGAAGCTGGCGGCGACCCTGAGCCATGAGGGCATCCGGGTGTGGGTGCACGCGATCCTCGACGGGCGCGATGCGCCCTCGGATGGCGCGCTGATGGCGCTGCGCGAGTTCACCGACGACGTGGCGGGTGCGGGCCAGGTGCGGCTTGCAACCGTGGCCGGCCGGGCGCACGCGCTGGACGTGGAAGCGGGCGCCGAGGCGCTCGCCGCCGTGCGCAACGCCATGGTCGATGCCATGCCGCAGGCGGAAACGGCGCTGGGCGAATATATCGACGAGCAGAACCGGCGCGGGGTAAGCGACGCGGACATAAAGCCCGCCTCCGACCCGGCCTATCCAGGCATGCGCAGCGACGACGCGCTGCTGATCCTACATCCCCAGCCCGCCGGCATGGCGGCTCTGGTGGAAGCCATTGCGCCGGAAGGCGGCCTCGACGTGCCCTCCACCGGGCGGCCGATCACGCTCTCGGCGCGCCGCCGCATCCTCGGATGGCCCGCGGCGGGGGACCAGGCGCTGGCACCGCTTGAAACCTTCGAGCCCGCCCGCCCGCTGCTGCCGCACGCGCTGGCGGAAAACGGTGTGCCGCTGCTGATCGCAGGGCCGCACAGGGGCGCGACCGCGATCTCCGTCGATTTCGAGGGCTGCACGCCTTCCGCAAGCCGCATGACGCGCTGCGCCGGGCCGGTGGACGTGGCCGACACCATCGTGAAGGCGGTGAAGGCGGGTGCGCCCGATTTCCTGACCGCGTTCCTGAGCGGACCGCCCTCGGCAGCGCGCGGGAGCGACGCGTCGCAGGCGCGCAAGTTCGCCGAGTTGCAGGACAAGGCGCTGGGCCGCATCGCCTCGACACTGGAGCGCAAGGGCGGACTGCTGATCGCCGTTGGCACCGACCGCAGCCTCGGCGCGGCGACGGCGACGCACCTGCCGCTGATCGCCGCTGTGCCCTCTGCGACACCGGAGAAGATTTCCGGGAGGGGCACGCTCGATGCCATTGCGCCGACGGTGCTGGCACTGCTCGGTCTCGATGCGCCCGCCGCCATGACGGGCACGCCGCTCCCCATTTTCGGACGGACCCAGCCGGGAGGCGCGCTTGCTTCGACCGGCTAGGCCAGCCCTTGCGCTCCTGATTGCTACCGCCGCGGGCCACGTGGCGGCACAGGAAACGCGCCTCGACCCGGCCCCGGCGGAGGAGCTGCTGGAAGTCGAGCGCGAGCTGGGTGACGCCGCCGACCGCAAGGAGGACGCGGAAAACCGCGCTGCCGCCGCGCAGCGCGCGGTCGCCCGCCTGAGCCAGGAACTGGTGGCGGCCGGCGACCGGGCGCAGCGGCTGGAACTGGCGCTGATGGAAGCGGAATCGCACCTCGAAGGCCTCGAAGCCGCCAAGGCGGTGACCGAGGCGCTGCTGGCGGAGCGGCGCGAGCAGCTGGTGGAAGCGCTCGCCGCGCTACAGCGGCTGGACCTGGAGCCGCCCCCTGCCCTGCTGGTGAAGCCGGAGGATGCCCTGTCGGCGGCGCGCGGCGCAATGCTGCTGGGCACGCTGGTGCCCGAACTCAAGGGCGTGGCGGACGACCTCGCCGCCAAATTGCATACGCTGGACGACCTCTCCCGCAGCATCGCGCGGGAAAAAGAGCAGATCCGCCGCGACCAGTTGTCGCTCGACGCCGAGCGGCGGCGCATCGACGAACTGCTGGTGGCCAAGCGCGCCGAGCAGGAAATGACCGCCGAGGAAGCGGCCGAGGCGCGCGAGCGGCTGGCGGCGCTCGCCGGCAAGGCGCGCTCCCTGCGCGACCTGCTTGGCGGGCTCGAGGGCGATGTGCCGACATTCGCGGCGCTGAGGCCCTCGCTGCCCGGCGAAGAGGCCCCGCCCGCGTCCTTCGCGGACCTGCGCGGCCAGCTGAGAACGCCCGTGATCGGGCGGATTTCCCAGCGTTTCGGGGCCGATGACGGCTCCGGCGGGCATG
Organism: Parvibaculaceae bacterium; assembly: GCA_965229975.1. Classification (GTDB taxonomy): domain Bacteria; phylum Pseudomonadota; class Alphaproteobacteria; order CGMCC-115125; family CGMCC-115125; genus Pyruvatibacter. The sequence goes on along the minus strand of OZ245936.1, from coordinate 2,913,491 downwards.
CGCAGGGGCTGACCGTGACGGGCGGGCCGAAGGCCGAGGTAATCAGCCCGGCGGATGCCGAAATCGTGTTCGCGGGCCCTTTCCGCAGCTACGGCAACGTGTTGATCATAACTCCGGGCGACGATTACCTTATCGTTCTTGCCGGATTGGCCGAGATCTACGGCGCGCCGGGCCAGCGGCTGCTGGCGGGCGAGCCGGTGGGCCGTCTTTCGGATGGAACGGGACAGGCAGCAACGGGTGCCGATGGCGCGCCCGTGCTCTATATTGAGTTCAGAAAGGCGGGGAATCCGGTCGATCCGGCCGCCTGGTTGAGATTTAACGGCCGTCCGGCGTAAAAGGCGGCTGGACCGGCGGGGGCGCCGGGGCGAGACAGTACGGCACGCGCGGCACGGGCCGCCGGCACATGAAGGGTAGCGTATGATGCACCGGACGGTGATTGCAGGGGCCGCGGGCCTCGTGAGCCTCGCGCTTGTGGGCGTGTTTGCCCTCGATGCGGGCCCCTCCCGCGGCGGCGCGGAGGCCGCAAATTCCGAAACCTACCGCCAGCTCAACCTGTTCGGTGACGTGTTCGAGCGCGTGCGCGCCGATTACGTGGAGGAGCCGGAAGACGCCGAGCTGATCGACAACGCCATCAACGGCATGCTGTCGTCGCTCGACCCGCATTCGAGCTACCTGAACCCCAAGACCTTCCGCGACATGCAGGTGCAGACCCGCGGCGAGTTCGGCGGGCTGGGCATCGAAGTCACCATGGAAGAGGGCTTCGTGAAGGTCGTTGCGCCGATCGACGAGACGCCGGCCGCCAAGGCGGGCCTGCGCGCCAATGACCTTATCACCCATCTCGATGGCGACCCGGTTCTCGGCCTCACGCTTTCCGAAGCGGTCGAGAAGATGCGCGGCGCGGTCAACACGCCCATCACCGTGACGGTGGTGCGCGAAGGCCGGACGGAAGCCTTCGACGTGACCATCGTGCGCGACGTCATCCGCATCAAGTCGGTGCGCTGGCGCAAGGAGGGTGACGCCGGGTACATCCGCATCACCACCTTCAACGAGCAGACGGCGGACGGCGTGCGCCAGGCGATCGACGAATTGGGCGACGTGCCGGGCTACATCATCGACCTGCGCAACAACCCCGGCGGCCTGCTGGACCAGGCCATCGAGGTCTCCGACATCTTCCTCGACGCGGGCGAAGTCGTGTCGACGCGCGGCCGCCACCCGGAAGACACCCAGCGCTACAACGCGCGCTCCGGCGACCTTGCTACCGGCAAGACGCTGGCGGTGCTGGTCAACGGCGGCTCGGCCTCGGCGTCGGAAATCGTCGCCGGCGCGCTGCAGGACCATGAGCGCGGCGTCGTCATCGGCACCCGTTCCTTCGGCAAGGGCTCGGTGCAGACCATCATCCCGCTCGGCTCCGACGGCGCGATCCGCCTGACGACGGCGCGCTACTACACCCCCGCCGGCCGCTCGATCCAGGCCAAGGGCATCGTCCCCGACGTGGTGGTGAAGCAGGACGTGCCCGAGGAAGACGACATCCGCACCTCAGGCGAGGCGGGCCTTGCCGGCCACCTGGCGGCCGAGGACGAGGAGGAAGGCGGCGGATCGTCGGCCTACGTGCCGGAAGATCCCAAGGACGACCTTCAGCTGATCTACGGGCGCGAGCTGGTGGTCGGCGAGCGGAGTTTCGACCGCAGCGCCAACCCGGCGCCGACGGCGGATGCCAGCGGCAACCAGTCCGGCGGCAACGCCATGGAGCCGATCCCCAACTAGGCCCGGCAACCGGCGGGCGTCCGCCGGGACTGGACGCAAGCGCCGCAAGTCCTTATCCCCTTAACGGGACAGGGACGGCCGGCGCGCATGCGGCACCGGCCGCCCGCAAACGGATGCGGCAACGGCGGCATGAGCGCCTCTGGCAACGAAAGCGCAGCGCGGCCCGGACGGGCGGTCAATCCGCTCGCCATCGGCGTCTTCGCGGTCGCCCTCCTGATCGGCGGGCTGCTCCTCTGGCTGTCCTTCGCTGGCGATCCAACACCGCCGCAGGTGGTGGTAGCGCTCCCGGAGGACGTGAGCAGCGGCCCGGAGGTGCTGGGCACCGACACGGCAAAGCCGGACGTGCCTGTCACCCGCCCGGACGAAATCCCCGAAGCCCCCACATCCGGCCTCCAGCAGATCGGCTCGCTCACTCCCGTGGAGCCCGGCGAGGGCCTGCGCGAGGCGCCGATCAGCGGGCTCTACGTGGAGACCGGCGACGGGCTGCTGCCGATCATCGCCAATGACGGGCGCCGGGCGGTGGCGAGCTATGCGCGGCCCTTCGAGATTGCCAACGGGCCGGACGGCGCGCCGCTGCCACGCGTGGCGGTGATGGTGATGGGCCTCGGCCTCAACAAGACCTTCGCCGACCGGGCGATGGAGCAGCTGCCGGCGGAAGTGACGCTGGCCTTCACGCCCTACGGGCCGGACCTCCAGAACATGATTTCCGAGGCGCGCGCGGACGGGCACGAAGTGGCCCTCGAACTGCCGATGGAGCCGTTCGACTATCCCGACAACGATCCCGGCCCCTACACGCTGCTGACGAGCCTGCCGGCGGAAGCGAACGCGCGGCGCCTGTCGTGGCTGCTGACCCGCGCCGCCGGCTACTTCGCCGTGGTGAACCGGCAGGGCGCACGCTACCTGTCCGACGAAGGCGCGCTCAAGCCGACGCTGGCGGAACTCAAGTCGCGCGGCCTCGGCTTCATCGACACGGGCGAGAGCAACCGCGCGGTGACCGCAAGCGCGGCGCCGTCGGGCGATTTCGAATGGGCGGCGGCGGATGAAATCCTCGATGCCTCGAACTCGACCCGCAACCTCGACAGGGCACTGGCCAACCTGGAACAGAAGGCGCGCACCAACGGCTCGGCGCTCGGCGTCGGCATGGCGTTGCCGGTGACCGTGGAGCGCATCGCCGAATGGGCCGAGAGCCTCGAGGCCAAGGGCATCCAGCTCGTGCCCGTGTCCGCCATGCTGATGCGCGGCGAGACCTGATCGAACCACCACTACTCCGCACGACCCGAGGAGCGTCATGACCGACCTGCCCTATCGCCCCTGCGTGGGCGTCATGCTGCTGAACCGCGCCGGCAAGGTGTGGATCGGCCGCCGCGCCGACGATCCCAACGTGCAGGAAGACGAGCCCGGCGCGTGGCAGATGCCGCAGGGCGGCATCGACGAGGGCGAAGACCCGCGGCCCGCGGCCCTGCGCGAGCTGCTGGAGGAAACCGGCATCGGCAACGTGGAAGTGCTGGCGGAGACGGATGGCTGGCTGACCTACGACCTGCCCGAGCATCTCGTGGGCGTGGCGCTGCGGGGCAAGTACCGCGGGCAGAAGCAGAAGTGGTACGCCATGCGCTATCTCGGCGAGGACGCGGACATCGACCTCGCGAAGGCCGAGGACGACGAGTTCGACGCCTGGCGCTGGGAAGACGCGGCCGCGCTGCCGGAGCTGATCGTGCCGTTCAAGCGGCCGGTCTATGAGCAGGTGGTGGCGGCGTTCCGGCACCTGACGGACGGGTAGCGGCGGGCGCCCTCGCCTGCGGCATGACCCTCACCCCATCCCTCTCCCTCAGGGAGAGGGGGCACGATGCCTCGCCTCATGCGTTCAAGTCACCTCTCCCTGAGGGAGAGGTCGGCGCGGAGCGCCGGGTGAGGGTCAGAACCTTGTGAGGGACTAAGCCGCGGCCGTGGCTGACGACAGCTGCTTCGTGCGCGTGGCGAAGCCGAGCCAGACGAGGCCGGTGACGGCCTTCACGACACTCTTGCCGAGGCGGATGCCGCAGGCGTTCACGATCATGGCCACCAGCCGGTCCGTGTGGCGGCGGCGGTAGAGCTGCATGGTCAGGCCCTGATAGGCGCGCGCGCAGGCATCGCGGTCATAGGGCGCGTCGGGCTTCGTTGCGCAATAGAAGGCATAGGACAGCTCGTCGTCGTCGGTCTCGCTGACGCGGCCGAGCGCGATCGTCAAGCGCTTGAGCTTGGAGGGAACCTCGTCCTCGTAGCGCTGGAAGTGATCGTAGAAGAGCTTGTAATGGTTGAATTCGTCGCGCGCGAGATTGCCGGCGATCTGCTTGAGCACCGGCTCGTCCGTCGCGTCCTTGATGGCGGTGTAGAAGGACGAGGTGCCGGTCTCGACCACGCAGCGGGCAAGCAACTCGCCGCCGCGGCTGCCGCGCACGGAGACTTCCGCTTCCAGCGGTAGGCTGTAGCCGTCCTGGAACTGCTTGAGCGCCTCGGCGAAGTTGAAGGTGGGATCGGCCAGCTCCGCCCAGCGGGCAAGCGCCGCGCCGTGCTGCTCTTCCTCCGCACCCCAGCGGTGGAACTCGGCCACCAGCTCCGGGTCGCCGGCGAAGACGCGCGACAGGTAGGTCACGTAGTCCGGCGCGTTCGCTTCCACCAGCGAGGCGGTCTTGATGGTGCGCAGAAGATCGGGATCGACCTTCGAGGGATCGAAGGCATCCCAGTCGATATCGTCCAGCGTCCAGTGCTGCGTCATGTCTCACCTGCTTCGCGTTCGCGGGTCTTGCCGCCCGGTCCGCCGCCGCGCCCTGTCAGGGCGGCTCCCCGATACTTACGACACAATATAATAAACCCGCGGGAGCCGTCACCGGTCCCCACGGGTTCGATTTCGTTTTTTGTGCCAGATCAAGCGCTTAGAGAGCGCTGCGAAGCTGGCTCAGCTGGTCCAGGCGAAGCTGCGCGCGCGTCCGGGCGGCGTCGGACGAGGCGTCCTCCACGTCCTCGCGCGCATTGGCGATTTCCTGGTCGAGGGCTTCCGAGTCCAGCTCGTCGAGCGGGACGGCATGCTCGGCCAGCACCGTCAGGCCCTCGGCATTCACCTCGGCGAAGCCGCCGCGCACGAAGAGGCGGGTTTCTTCCCGCCCGTCCTGCACGTCCACGACGCCGGGGCGCACGGTGGTCATGAAGGGGGCATGCCCCACCATGACGCCGAAATCGCCTTCGGCGCCCGGCACGGTGACGAGATCGGCTTCCACCGACATCAGCAGCCGCTCCGGGCTCACCAGTTCGAACTTGAGCTTCTCAGCCATGCGCGATGCGCTCTCTACCTGGTGTTACGCCGCTTCCGCCGCGAGACGCTCGGCCTTCTCGACCGCGCTCTCGATGGTGCCGACCATGTAGAAGGCGGCTTCCGGCAGGTGGTCGTAGTCGCCGTCGCAAAGCGCCTTGAAGCCCTTCACGGTGTCGTTGATGTCGACCAGCACGCCCGGCGTGTTGGTGAACTGCTCGGCGACGAAGAACGGCTGCGACAGGAAGCGCTCGATCTTGCGCGCGCGGGCCACGACCAGCTTGTCCTCTTCCGACAGCTCGTCCATGCCGAGAATGGCGATGATGTCCTGCAGCGACTTGTAGCGCTGGAGAACCTCCTGCACGCGGCGGGCGGTCTCGTAGTGCTCCTGGCCGACAACGCGCGGCTCAAGGATACGGCTCGTGGAGTCGAGCGGGTCCACCGCCGGGTAGATGCCCTTCTCCGAGATGGCGCGCGACAGCACGGTCGTCGCGTCAAGGTGCGAGAACGACGTGGCCGGCGCCGGGTCGGTCAGGTCGTCCGCCGGCACGTAAATGGCCTGCACCGAGGTGATCGACCCCTTGGTGGTGGTGGTGATGCGCTCCTGCAGGGCGCCCATGTCGGTCGCCAGCGTCGGCTGGTAGCCCACCGCCGACGGGATACGGCCGAGAAGCGCCGACACCTCGGAGCCCGCCTGGGTGAAGCGGAAGATGTTGTCCACGAAGAACAGCACATCCTGTCCCTTGTCGCGGAAGTCTTCCGCGACCGACAGGCCGGCGAGCGCCACGCGGGCACGCGCGCCGGGAGGCTCGTTCATCTGGCCGTAGATCAGCGAGCACTTGGAGCCCTCGCCGCCGCCTTCCTTGTTCACGCCGGACTCGATCATTTCCCAGTAGAGGTCGTTGCCCTCGCGGGTACGCTCGCCGACGCCGGCGAACACCGAGTAACCGCCGTGCGCCTTGGCGATGTTGTTGATCAGCTCCTGGATGAGCACGGTCTTGCCCACGCCGGCGCCGCCGAACAGGCCGATCTTGCCGCCCTTGGCGTAGGGCGCCAGCAGGTCCACGACCTTGATGCCCGTGACGAGCATTTCGGCTTCCGTCGACTGCTCGACGAATTCCGGGGCTTCCTGGTGGATACCGCGCTTGGATTCGAACTTGATCGGGCCGGCTTCGTCCACCGGCTCGCCGATCACGTTCATGATGCGGCCCAGCGTGCCCTCGCCCACCGGCACCTCGATGGAGTTGCCCGTGTCACGCGCTTCCTGGCCGCGGACGAGACCTTCGGTCGAGTCCATGGCGATGGTGCGCACGGTGCTCTCACCGAGATGCTGCGCGACCTCGAGGACCAGGCGGTTGCCCTGGTTCTCGGTTTCCAGCGCGTTCAGGATCGCCGGCAGGTGGTTTTCGAATTCCACGTCCACCACGGCGCCGATGACCTGGGTGATCTTGCCCACAATGTTGGAGCTCATGTCTGCCGTCCTCGGTCTCGTCTCATGTGCGTTCGGCGCGGGGTCCGCGCCAGGCGCTTTCGGCGCCTTCGTCAGATGGTCGGGGCCTTCGAACTCGAAGCCCTCGGTTTCAATCACCGCCGGGGCATCGAGCCTGTCGGCGGTCAGGTCCAGGGTCGGGCCCGGCAATGCGCGCTGCCCGCCGGCCTCAGGCCTTACAAACAAGCGGAGCGCGCTTCTCACGCCCTCCAGAAGGGCGCGTCCGAAGCGCCCGGTCCGTTCTTTCTTCGCCACCTCGCAGCCCCCCGGCTTGCAATGTCGGCGGGCGGCCATTCCCCAAGGGCCTGTCCCGCGCCACGTGGTCGAAGGGGCTTTACGCCACTCTTGTTGTGGTCCCGCGTCCTGTTCTCGTTGGGACCTAGAGCGCCTCGGCGCCGGAGATGATCTCGATCAGCTCCTTGGTGATCTGCGCCTGGCGGGTCCGGTTGTAGGTTAGCGTGAGGCTGTCGATCATGTCGCCTGCGTTGCGCGTCGCATTGTCCATCGCGCTCATGCGCGCGCCCTGTTCGGAGGCGGCGTTCTCGAGCAGCGCGCGGAACACCTGCGTCGTCAGGTTGCGCGGCAGGAGATCGTTCATGATCTCGGTTTCTTCCGGCTCGTACTCATAGGGCACGGCGGCGGCCGCCTCGCCTTCCGCGCGCTCGGGGATCGAGGCGGGGATCAGCTGCTGGGCGGTCGGGATCTGCGTCACCACGTTCTGGAACGCGGAATAGAACAGCGTCGCCACGTCGAACTCGCCCGCCTCGAACATGTCGAGCACGCGCTTGGAGACGGTCTCGGCCTGCGCGAAACCGATGCGGCGTACCTCGGTGAACTCGTAGGTGTCGACGATCAGGCTGGCGAACTGGCGCTTGAGGATGTCGCGGCCCTTGCGGCCCACGCAGAGGATCTTCACCTCCTTGCCGTCGGCCAACAGCTTCTGCACCCGCTCGCGGGCAAGGCGCGCGATCGAGGCGTTGAAGCCGCCGCACAGCCCGCGGTCGGCGGTGGCGACGACGAGCAGGTGCACGTCGTCCTTGCCGGTGCCGACGAGGAGCGGCGAAGCGCCGGCGGTCGTCAGCATGGAGCCCGCGAGATTGGCGAGCACCGCGTCCATGCGCTCGGCATAGGGACGCGCAGCCTCCGCGGCCTCCTGCGCCCGGCGCAGCTTGGAGGCTGCCACCATCTGCATGGCCTTGGTGATCTTCTGCGTCGCCTTGACGCTGCCGATCCGGTTGCGGAGTTCCTTGAGGCTCGCCATCGCTGGTTCCGTCTTTCCTTAGCGCCTGCCGTTCGCGCGGTTACGCGAACGACGCGGTGAACGCTTCCACGGCCTCGCGCAGGCGCGCGGCGGTGTCGTCGGAAAGGGCGCCCGTCTCGCGGATGTCCTTGAGGATGTCCTCGTGCTTCTCGTGGAAGGTGCGCAGCAGCGCCTCTTCGTAGCGGCCGATGTCGGAGACCGGCAGCTTGTCGAGGAAGCCCTGAGTGCCCGAGAAGATCACGACTACCTGCTCTTCCATGGCGAGCGGCGAGAACTGCGGCTGCTTGAGCAGCTCGGTCAGGCGCTCACCGCGGTTGAGAAGGCGCTGCGTCGTGGCGTCGAGGTCGGAGCCGAACTGCGCGAACGCCGCCATCTCGCGGTACTGCGCAAGCTCGCCCTTGATCGCGCCCGCGACCTTCTTCATCGCCTTCGTCTGGGCCGACGAGCCCACGCGCGACACCGACAGACCGACGTTCACCGCCGGACGGATGCCCTGATAGAACAGGTCCGTCTCCAAGAAGATCTGGCCGTCGGTGATCGAGATCACGTTCGTCGGGATGTAGGCCGACACGTCGTTGGCCTGCGTCTCGATGATCGGCAGCGCCGTCATCGAACCCGCGCCGTTGTCCTCGTTGAGCTTCGCGGCGCGCTCGAGCAGGCGGGAGTGCAGGTAGAACACGTCGCCCGGATAGGCTTCGCGGCCCGGCGGGCGGCGCAGCAGCAGCGACATCTGGCGGTAGGCGACGGCCTGCTTGGAGAGGTCATCGTAAACCAGCAGCGAGTGCATGCCGTTGTCACGGAAGTACTCGCCGATGGCGCAGCCCGCGAACGGGGCCAGGAACTGCAGCGGCGCGGGCTCGGACGCGGTGGCGGCAACCACCACGGAGTATTCCATCGCGCCGTTCTCTTCGAGCGTCTTCACGATCTGCGCGACCGTCGAACGCTTCTGGCCGACGGCGACGTAGACGCAGTAGAGCTTCTTCGACTCGTCGCCGCCCGCGTTGATTTCCTTCTGGTTCAGCATCGCGTCGATCGCCACGGCGGTCTTGCCGGTCTGGCGGTCGCCGATGATGAGCTCGCGCTGGCCGCGGCCGATGGGGATCAGGGCGTCGATCGCCTTGATGCCGGTGGCCATCGGCTCGTGCACCGACTTGCGCGGGATGATGCCCGGCGCCTTCACGTCCACGACGCGGCGCTCGGCTTCCTCGATCGGGCCCTTGCCGTCGATCGGGTTGCCCAGCGGGTCAACGACGCGGCCGAGCAGGCCCTTGCCGACCGGCACGTCCACGATGGCGCCGGTACGCTTGACGGTGTCGCCTTCCTTGATCTCGCGGTCGGAGCCGAAGATCACGATGCCGACATTGTCGTCTTCCAGGTTGAGCGCCATCCCGCGGATGCCGTTCGGGAATTCGACCATCTCGCCGGCCTGGACCTTGTCGAGGCCGTAGACGCGGGCGATGCCGTCACCGACGGACAGCACCTGGCCGATCTCAGAAACTTCGGCTTCGGAGCCGAAGTTCTGGATCTGCTCTTTCAGGATTGAGGAAATTTCGGCGGCTTGAATGTCCATCACCCGGCCTCTTTCATGGCGAGCTTCAGTCGGTTGAGTTTCGTGCGCAGTGACGTGTCGACCATGCGGCTGCCGACCTTGACCACGAGACCGCCCAGAAGGCCGTTATCGACCCGGGCGTTCACCTGCACCTCGGAGCCCGTCGCGGCCTTGAGGGTTTCGGTCAGCTTCGCAAGCTGCGCATCGGTGAGGGGGTGGGCGGAGGCGACCTCGGCGGTCACTTCGCCCCTGAAGCGTGCGACGAGCGCGCGGAAACCGCGGATCATCCCGTCGAGCGCGAAAAGACGGCGGTTGGCGGCGACGAGTCCGACGAACTTCTTCGTCAGGTCGTGCGCGCCGGCGCGTTCGAGGATCGCCGTCATGGCGGCGGTCTGCTCGTCGCGGCCGAAGACCGGGCTCTTCACGAGGCTGCGCAGGTCCGCGCTCTCGGTCAGCAGCTGGTCCAGGGAATTGAGGTCGGAAAGCACGGCGTCGATGGCGCCGGCGTCCTTGGCAAGATCGAACAGGGCGTTCGCATAACGTCCTGCGACACCGGAAATGATCGCGTCTTCGCCTGCCACGTATCCGCTCGCCTGATACTGGGGTTGGCGTATCCAACCCGGGGAGTTGTTCGCAGCCTCCGGGCCCGGCGCGGGCCGTCCCTAAGGCGTTGAATTCACGGAGAAATTTTGGCCCGTCTGAAGCGCATGTTACCCCGCCCCCGGCCAAGCCGCGCGTTAGGTAACACAAGGGTTTCTGCTGTGCAACATAAGCAGCGCGGCGTGGCGCCGCACCTCTCCCGAAGGTAAGCGCGGGCGGTAATCCGGCACCACCGGGCGGGCGCCGGGGTAGCCCGTCAGACGCCGGATCAGGGCGTCCCCGACGCAGCGGCTGCAAGGCTTTCGGCCCGGGCGGCGGCGGGTTCCAGCGCCTGCCCGACGAAGGCCTCGCCGAACACCTCGACGAGGAAGGCGCGTGCGTCCGCGTCGTCCAGGGCTTCCGTGAGCGTCATTTCATCGCGCAGGACCGCCCGGGCGGCACGGGCGACGGCGGGCGTGAAATCACGGGCATTGGCGTAATAGAGCCCGCGCGGGGCGATCATGTCCGCGCCGGTAAGTCCTTCCGCGATCAGCGCCTCGCCGATGGGTTTCCAGCCGGCGGTTTCCGCTTCCAGCTCTTCCGCCGTGTCGAACTCGATGTTGCGCGTCGCTTCGGGTGCCGCGACATCGAGGGCTGAAAAGACCGAGTCGAGACCTGGCACGAGCACGCGGGCATCGGCGATGTCTGCGTCTTCGCACAGCTCCATGCTCCAGCCCTCGCCTTCGTTGAGCGTGCGCACGCGGCCACCGCCGCCGGCTTCCACCACCTCGCGCCTCTCGGCGCCCATGAGGGCCGGGAGCCAGCCGCAGGGCATGATGACCGCAAGCGTGACGGCGGCTTCGGGCGCGCGGGAGCGGGTCATGTACCGGCTGAGTTCTTCAGACGCCGTGCCGAGGGTGCGCAGGGTGAAGAACAGGTCCGCAGGCATTTCGCGGAACTCGCGCATGTAGGTGTTGAGCACGCGGCGTGCGTCGGTGGCGCTGCCGGTGAAGTTGACAAGATAACGCATCACGTCCGCTTCCACCTGCGGCGACCACCGCAGCCCGCGCGCGGACATGGGCACGCCGTCGAGCACCGTGAGGCCCGCGAGCACCGCGCGCGGGTGGAGCCCCTCGCCCACGGCCTTTTCCAGTTCGGCAGCGGCTTCGGCCATGCTCATGCCGCGTTCGCGGACGAGCGTGGTTGCGGCCTCCGCCATCGCCTCGCCTTCCGCCTTGAGGGAAAGGGCGGCACCGCGCAGCGGCGTGTCCGAGACGCGCAGCACCTGCCGGGCGGCCTGGGCGAAATCGGCAACCGCGCCGATGCCGAGCGCGGTAAAGCCCGCCGAGAGAAGCGTGCCGTACATCGCCTCCTGCTCGGCACGGGTGGCGGCGGCCATCATCTCGGCGGGGACATAGACATAGAGCTGCTTGAGATTGTCCGCGCGGGTGTCCGCGTCGTACCAGGCCTTCGCCTCCATGCCGGTGGTGACGACGTCGGTGGCGAACAGCAGGCCGCCGCCGGCCGTGGCATAGCTGGCAGCATTCCAGCCGATACCTGCGGCAAGGCTGGACGTGATGGCGTGGCGGGCGAGGAAGACGCCGCCGCCGAAGGCCGCGCTGGCGAGCGCCGCCGCCGTCTGGACCTGCTGGCGGGTATAGGCGGCCTGCGCGTCGATATCGGCGAGCAGCACGGGCAGTGAATTGATGCGGGCCGTGAGCACCCGGTCCGGTGCCCAGCGCGGGCCGGGCGTTGTCGCCTCCTTGAGGCGCAGCATGGAGGCGCCCACCACGTTGCCATGCTCGGGTGCGAGCGGCGCGAGGGTGGCGAGCAGTTCTTCCGGGTTGCACGGATCGAGCGTGATGAGGCGGTCGCGCGCTTGCGCGAGGGCATCGCGGTAGTGGCGCAGCGCCTCGCTGGCGGCGGCGCGGGCGCGGGCGGCGATCTGTTCGGACGTGACATCATCGCCGTAGTCGGTGACGAGTGCTTCCGGCGCGAGGTAGAACGCCGCGGGGCGCGGACCTGACGTGACTTCCGGCGCGGCGACCTTGATCGGCGGGCCGTCGGCGAAATCCTCCGTATCCGGCACAATCGTGCCGAGCGTCAGCGTCTCGATGAGCGAGGCGTTCATGCCGCCGGTGGACGCCCTTGCCTCCGGCAGTTCGATGACCACGCGGGCGAGCGGATTGGCGGCGCCGGTCCACGCGGCCTCGACGAGGGCGGCGGCGGCTTCGTCCAGGTCCGCCTGCGTCGGCGTTGCGCCGGAGGCATCGGCGATCTGCATCCTGATGCGCGTTGCCAGCGCGTCGCGGAAGGCGATGAGGGCGGCGTGGTCCTCGAAGGCAATGGCATCGTGTTCGCCGCCCGCATCGATGCAGGCGCGGGCATCGAACTCGGCCTGGGAGACGAGGTTGGGCGGCCGGTCCACCACGCGCACGACGCCGACGGGATCGACATTGCCGGCGGCGGCCGGCTCCTCCGGCGTGGCGACGAGGTCGCCGCCAAGCGCGCCGCCTTGGAGCACGATGGCCGGGCGCCGGGAGAAGGCGAAGCGGCCAAGCTCGGCGAGGCGCGATGCATCTGGCGCGTCGGCCGCATCCGCCTCCACGAGAAGCGGGGCGGAGACGTAGACCGTGGGGTCAGCGGCATCGCGGTAGAGGGCGACGGTCTGCTCCGCGCCGGTCTTCTCCTGCGCAACGATCATGTTGAGGATGTTGAGCATCGGCGGCTCGGCGTAGGTGGCGCGCAGGCGCAGAAGCTCGCCGGTGACGGCGATGTCGGCGGAGACCTGCTGGTCCTCGCGGAAGTCGCGCACGAAACCGGCGGCGACGGGCATCAGGCCCGGCGGCTCCGGGAACCAGATGCCGCGCAGTTCGCCGCCGTTGATCGAGTAGGGCACAGCGCGGGCGGAAAGGTCGCCGCGCACGGTGACGGTCATCTCGGCCTCGCGGACGCTCTTCTGCTCGTACTCGTTGGCCCAGGTGACGCCGGGCACGTCGAACTCGACCGTGTCGACGCCGCCGGTGGGCGGCAGCAGCGCGCCCAGCAGCTTGAGCGTGATGCGCTGGCTGCCGGTATCGAGCGGGGCGTATTTCTTCGCCAGCGTGGCGCGGATCGACGGGTCGCGTCTGACCCATGTCTCGGGGCCCATTTCGAGGGGCGAACCGAGCAGCGGCTGCGACAGGACGCCCTTGCGGGTGTAGCCGACGCCTGCGCCGGATACCTTCCACACGCCGTCGAGGGCGCGCGCGGCCTGCGTGCTGGTGCCGGTGGGGACGGCCAGTTCGACCGTCAGGCGGTCGGGCACGCGGGTGTCGCGAAGGCCAAGCGTGCGGCGCGCGGAGAGATCGTTGAGGCCGGTGGAGATGGAGATCTCGAGTTCGTCCGCCGGGTCGAACGGGATGACCATCGTGTCGGGGGTGAGCGAGAGATTGTCGAGCCGGTCCACGGTGGGCGTGGTGCCGGCCTCGAACGTGGCGGCGAGACGCTCGTTGCCGCCGCGTTCAATGAGATCGAGGGACGTGGAGCGGATCGGGCCTTGCGTCTCCTCCGTGGTGGGGCCGGGCAGGTAGAGCTCCACGTAGCCGCTGGAGCCGGTAGCGACGCGCGCCATCCCGAAGACGACGCCGCGCTCGCGGTCTTCCGCGCGCACCTCCCACCAGCCGTCCATCCACGAGACGGACGCCTGCGCAAAGGCGAGGTTCGCCGTGGCCAGCGTGCTGAGCGTGATGCCGGCGATGGCCGCGATGTGTGTCCCGATCGCGCCCATCAGTCGGCCACCCGGTCCGGCACGCGCTCGCGCGCGAGGCCCGCATGGGTGAGCCCCTGCCAGTCATAGGGCGCGAGGACGATGGGGGCCGACACGAGATCGAGCGGCGGCGGCAGCGGATCGCCCGGATAGACGATCCGCGTGCGCGGGTCCGGCACCGAGGGATCGCGGGGGGCAAGATCGACCAGCATCTCGCGGCTGAAGAAGCCGGGCGCGGCGAGACGCACGCGGGCCTGTGCGCCGATGTCGAGGTGTGAGTCCTCGCACGTCACATAGGGCACCACGACACGGAACGGGCGGCCATACTCGAGGGTATCGGCGATGGCGCCGCCGTCCTCGTATTCGAGGCGGTAGTCGACGCCTTGCGAGAAATAGGTGCAGTCGCGCGCGGCGGGCTCTTCGGGCAGCGGCGGGAGCGTGTCGAGTTCGCCGCCTTCCTCGAAATCGCCGGGCACCTCGACGGGGCCGAAGCCGGGGATCGGGTTGTCCTGCGCGCGGGCGGGAAGCACCGCGAGGGTGATCGCGGCAAAGCAGGCAAAGAAGGTTTTCAAACGACGCTCCCCGGCACGCGACAGATGCAGGGCCCCACAAAGGGAAGGCTAACCGGTTAGCCCGCGAAGTAAACCCTAGAGGAAACTCTGCGGGTCCACGTCCACGGCGAGGCGGACGGCGTTGGGGAGTTTCACGGCATCGAGCCAGGCGCGCACGAAGCGCTGGACGGCAAAGTCGCGGCGCGCCTTCACGAGGAAGCGCACCCGGTGACGGCCGCGCAGGAGGGCGATGGGCGCGGGCGCGGGGCCGAGCACGCGCACGCCGTCGGCCTGCGGCACGGCGCGGGCGAGCATGCGGCCCGCCTCGTAGGCCTGGGTGGCATCGGGCGCCGACAGGATGAGCGAGACGAGGCGGCCATAAGGCGGCATCCCGGCCAGCTCGCGCTCCTCGATCTCGGAGGCATAGAAGCTCTCCCGGTCGCCGGCCACGAGGGCCTGCATCACCTTGTGCTGGGGCATGTAGGTCTGCATGAGGACGCGGCCCGGCTTCTCGCCGCGGCCCGCGCGGCCCGCCACCTGGTGCAGCAGCTGAAAGGTGCGTTCGCCCGCGCGCAGGTCGCCGCCGGTGAGACCCAAATCCGCATCGACGACACCGACAAGCGTCAGTTCCGGAAAGTGGTGGCCCTTGGCGACCACCTGCGTGCCGATGATGAGATCGACCTCGTGGCGCGTCACCTGCCCGACCGCTTCCTGCGTGGCGGCGGGGCCGTGCAGGTGATCGCTCGACAGGATCGCCATGCGCACGTCTGGAAAGCGCTCGGCGGCTTCCTCCGCGATGCGCTCGACACCGGGGCCGCAGGCAACCAGCGCGTCCTCCGTGCCGCATTCGGGACACGCGCGGGGAACCGGCGCACGCGCGCCGCAGTGGTGGCAGACCAGTTCGCGGCGGAATCGGTGCTCCACCAGCCACGCATCGCATTGCGGGCACTGGAAGCGGTGGCCGCAGGTGCGGCACAAGGTGAGGGGCGCATAGCCGCGCCGGTTGAGGAACAGCATCGCCTGCTCGCCGCGGGACAGCGTGGCAGCGACCGCCTCCACCAGCGGCGGCGACAGCCAGCGGCCGCGCTCGGGCGCCTGCGCGCGCAGGTCCACCACGTTCACGTCCGGCAGCGTGGCCGCGCCGTGGCGCATCGGCAGTTCGAGCCGGTCGTAGCGGCCTTTCTCCACGTTCACCACCGTTTCGAGCGACGGCGTGGCGGAGGCGAGCACGATGGGCAGCGAGCCGAGCGAGGCGCGCGCCACTGCCATGTCGCGGGCGTGGTAGATGACGCCCTCTTCCTGCTTGAAGGCGGCCTCGTGCTCCTCGTCCACGACGATGAGGCCGAGATCGGGATAGGGCAGGAACAGGGCGGAGCGGGCACCGACCACGACGCGGGCGCGGCCTTCCGCCACGCCGCGCCAGACGCGGCGGCGCTCCTTCGGGTTGAGGTCGGAATGCCAGGGCGCGGGCGGCGCGCCGAAGCGGTCCTCGAAGCGCTTGAGAAGCTGCGGCGTCAGCGCGATTTCCGGCAGCAGCACGAGCGCCTGGCGGCCGCGCCGCAGGGCTTCGGCCACGGCCTCGAAATAGACTTCCGTCTTGCCGGAACCTGTCACGCCGTCGAGCAGCGTTGCCGAGAAGCCGTTGCCGATGCGTGCGCGCAGGTGTTCGGCGGCGCGCGCCTGCGCCTCGGTGAGCGACGGGCCGGCGGTGTCGCCGTCAGGCACAGCGAAGGGCGCTTCGCCCGGCACCTCGACCGCATCGAGCGCACCTGCTTCGACAAGGCCGCGCACGACGCCGGAGCCGACGCCTGCAAGCTCCGCAATCTCGGTGGTGCCGCGCGCAAGCTCGGGCCCCGTTTCGCGCAAGGCTTCCAGCACGCGGGCACGCTGCGGTGTGATGCGCGGTGGCTCGTTGCCGGACAGGCGATAGGCGGTGCGCATGGGCGCAGGTTCGAGCGCCGAAGGCACGCGCAGGGCAAGGCGCAGCACGCCGCCGGGCGACGTGACCGTGTAGCCCGCGACCCAGTCGATGAAGCGGCGGGTGACATGCGGCATGGGCGGCGCATCGAACACCCCGATGACGGGTTTGAGTTTCCTGGGGTCGATCTTCGGCGCGGGCGCGTCCTCGTCCCGGTCCCAGACGACGCCGATCACTTCGCGGGGGCCGAGCGGCACCGCGACATACATGCCGGGCCTGAGGTCGAGCCCGTCGGGCACCTCGTAGTCGTAGACGCCGGGCAGCGCGAGCGGCAGCAGCACGGGCACGGTCTCGTGCAAAGGGAGCGGCATCACCGCCCCGCCCGTTTGCGCGTGAAATCCCGCGCGAGATTGGCGCTCTCGAATCGCATCACGTACAGTCTACAGACACCAAGAGATTCGTTTTCGAGCCGCGAACGGCATGGGAGCCGCATGACCCACCCAAGCGACAGCGCCGACAAGATGCGCAATGTGCTGACGAGCGCGCGCGGGGCACAGGAGACGGTCAACGCGGACACCGTGAAAGCCTATCTCGCCGAGCATCCGGAAATCCTGCGCGACGAGCCGGACCTTCTGGCGAAGATCGTGCCCGAAAGCGAGCGCGGCGACACGCCCGTTCTCGACTTCCAGCTCTTTACCATCGAAAAGCTGCGCCAGGAGATCGAGGATCTTCGCGAATTGCAGCAGGCGATGGTGAACGCGGCGGAAGAAAACGCCGTGGCGCGCGACCAGGTCTTCGGCGCGGTGCTGAAGATTCTCGACGCGCGCAACTTCGAGCACCTGATCCACTACATCACGACCGAGCTTGCGCAGGACATCGAGGTCGATCTCGTGGCGCTCGGCGTCGAGGCGTCGGGCTCGACCAAGGGCCTCGCGGGGATGCGCACGTCATCGGCGGCGGGGGCGCCGACGGTGATGGTGCTGGAAGAAGGCATGGTGGATGCGCTGATCGGCTTCCGGCCGAACGGCGAACCGCGCGACCATGCGCTGCGCGACGACGTGGAAGGCGTGCGCGAGCTCTTCGGCGTTCACAGCGTGCAGGTGCAGTCGGAAGCCCTGATCCGGCTGCGCTTCTCGCGCGCGGCGCCTCCGGGCGTGCTGGCGCTGGGCTCCACCCGCGCCAACCAGTTCTATCCCGAGCAGGCCGTCGATCACCTGGACTTCCTCGCCCGCGTGATCGAGCGCAGCGTGCGGCTGTGGCTCGACCTGCCGCCCGCGTGAGCGACGCGCCCCGCGCCCGCGACACGCGTGCCGCCGTTGACGGCTGGCTCTCCCACCTTGCCCGCGAACGCCGCATGAGCGCGAACACGCGCGCGGCCTATGAACGCGACATCGGACAGTTCCTCGATTTTCTATCGCTTCATCTCGGCGGCGCGCCGGACATGGACGCGCTTGCCGGTTTGCGCGCGGGCGACGTGCGCGCGTGGCTGGCGGCGCGGCGCGGTGACGGCATGAGCCCGCGCACGCTGGCGCGCGGGCTATCGAGCGTGCGCATGTTCTTCCGCTACCTCGCGCGCGAGGGGCTGGTGGAGAACGCGCAGGTGGCGCTGGTGCGCACGCCGAAGCTGCCCGCGTCGGTGCCCAAGGCGCTGTCAGAAGATGCGGCGGCCAAGCTGCTGGACGAGACGGCGGGCGAGAGCTGGACGGACGCGCGCGATCTCGCGGTGATCACGCTGCTTTACTGCGCGGGGCTTCGCATCGGCGAAGCGCTGGCGCTGAACGTGCAGGACTGGCCCGCGGCCGGTGCGCCGCTGCGCGTGACCGGCAAGGGCAACAAGACGCGGGTGCTGCCGCTGATCGCGCCGGTGCGCGAGGCGGTGGATGCGTACATGGCCGCGTGTCCGCATGTGCTGGAGATGGACGGGCCGCTGTTCGTCGGCGCGCGCGGCGGGCGGCTGAACGCCCGCGCGGTGCAGGGCGCGATGGCGGACCTGCGCCGGGCGCTCGGCCTGCCGGAAAGCGCGACACCGCACGCGCTGCGCCATTCCTTCGCCACGCACCTGCTGGGCGCGGGTGGCGACCTGCGCACGATCCAGGAACTGCTGGGGCACGCCTCGCTTTCCACCACGCAGACCTACACTTCGGTCGATACGAAGCGGCTGATGGAGGTGTTCGACGCCGCGCATCCGCGCGCGAAGGCCGGGAGCTGAGCCGGTGGCCGCGCTGCTGATCGGGGCGACGGGCATGCTGGCCGGGGCCGCGCGGCACTTCGCGTCCGAGGCCGGCGGCGCGGTGATGCTGGCGCGGCGGGCATCGGGTTTTTCGTTCGGGGACGCGGCGCTGGATACGTGGCGCATCGGGATCGATGCCGACTGGAAGGACAGCGCGGCGTTTGGCGCGGCGCTGGACGAGGCCGGGCGGCACGGGCCGTTTGCGCTGGCGCTGGCATGGCTGCACGGACGCGACGAGGCCATGCGCGAGCGCGTGACGCGGCTTGTCGCTGAGGGCGGCACGCTGGTGGAAGTTCTGGGCTCCGCCGCCTCACGCCCCGGCGCGTTCGGCGACGAACGGCTGGCGGCGATGCGGGCGCATCCCGGCGTGCGCTACCGGCAGGTGCTGCTGGGGTTCGTGGTGGAGGACGGCGGCTCGCGATGGCTGACCCATGGCGAGATTTCCAAGGCAGCCATCGCGGCGCTGGCGGCGGAGGACACCCGCACCATCGCCGGGCAGGTGGAACCTTGGGACGCGCGGCCGCGCTGACACCCTCACCACTTAGTCCGTCCACCCCCGCCTTGAGCGGGGGTCCACTCTCGCTTCCGCTGGCTGACGCGGGCGTGTGGCGGCACGGACCGGGCAAGAGCCTCAGGCCCTTTGGCAAGCGGAGATGCGAGTAGGCCCCCGCTCAAGGCGGGGGCGGTCGGGATTTGTGTTGGGTGGGGAGGAGTCTCACCACCCATCACTGTGTCATCCCGGCCAAGCGAAGCGCGAGCCGGGATCCAGGGCCGCGCGCGCCGAACCCAGCCACCCTGGATCCCGGATAGCCGCTTGCGCGTCTTCCGGGATGACACGGGAGTGGGGAAGAGGGGGCGGCAGGCGAACGCCGCGCCGCTACATGTGAAGGGCGCGGCCTTCGACGGCGAGGGCGGCTTCCTTCATGGCCTCGGTCTCTGTCGGGTGCGCGTGGCAGGTGCGGGCGATGTCTTCCGAGCAGGCGCCGAACTCCATGGCAACGGCTGCTTCGGCGATCATGTTGCCCGCGTCCATGCCGATGATGTGGACGCCGTAGACGCGGTCGGTCTTGGCGTCCGCCAGCACCTTCACGAAGCCGTCGGTCTCCATGTTGACCTTGGCGCGCGCATTGGCGGTGAACGGGAACTTGCCGGCCTTGTAGTCGATGCCGGCGTCTTTCAGTTCTTCTTCGGTGCGGCCCACCCAGGCGACTTCCGGCGCCGTGTAGATGACGCTCGGGATCACCTCGTAGTTCACGTGGCCGGACTGGCCGGCAAGAATCTCGGCGATGGCGACGCCCTCGTCCTCGGCCTTGTGGGCCAGCATGGGACCGGCGATCGCATCGCCGATGGCATAGATGCCGTCCGCGCTTGTCTTGAAGTGCTTGTCGGTCTCGATCCGGCCGCGGTCATCCAGCTTGACGCCCGCGTCCTCAAGGCCGAGGCCCGCGGTGTAGGGGCGGCGGCCGATGGAAATGAGCGCGATGTCGGCCTCGATGGTTTCGGCGTCACCGCCCTTGGCGGGTTCGATGGTGGCCTTGATGCCCTTGCCGGCCTTCTCGATGCCGGTGACCTTCATGCCCAGCTTGAAGTCGAACCCCTGCTTCTTGAGGATGCGCTGGAAGTTCTTGGCGACTTCGGCATCGGACCCCGGCGTGATGCGGTCGAGGAACTCCACGACCGTGACCTTGGAACCGAGACGGCCCCAGACCGAGCCAAGCTCGAGGCCGATCACGCCCGCGCCCACCACCAGCAGGTGCTTGGGCACCTGCTTGAGCGCCAGAGCGCCGGTGGAGGAGACGATGCGCTCCTCGTCGATCTCGACGCCGGGGAGCGGCGTCACTTCCGAGCCGGTGGCGATCACGATGTTCTTGGCTTCAAGCGTGCGGCTGCCGCCGTCGGCCAGCGCCACCTCGACCTTGCCCGCGCCGGCGATCCTGCCGGTGCCGAAGACGGGCTCGACCTTGTTCTTCTTGAACAGGAAGGCGATGCCGGCGGTGTTGCCGTCGATGCCCTTCTGCTTGAACTCCATCATCTTCTTGAGATCGAGCGAGACGCTCTTGGCGTTGACGCCCATCTCCGCGAATGGCCCGTGTGCCTCGTGATAGGCGTGCGAGGCGTGCAGCAGCGCCTTCGACGGAATACAGCCCACGTTGAGGCAGGTGCCGCCATGGGTCTCGCGCTTCTCGACGCAGGCGACCTTCATGCCGAGCTGGGCCGCGCGGATGGCGCAGACATAGCCGCCGGGGCCGGAACCGATGACGACGAGATCGAACGTGTCGGACAAGGGACGTCTCCTTGGGCGCGGGACGCGGGAGGGTGCCTCGCGCGCTAGTTCAGGACGGGCGGCACGGGCGCGCGGTCGGCGCCGGGGCCGGAGAGAGAATAGAACGCCGATTCCTCGGCCCAGTAGAAGGTTTCATCCATCCGTACACGGACGAAGGGGCCGCCCGGCTCGTCCGGCGCGCGGCCGACCGGGCCATAGAGATCGGTATCCGCATGGGCGCGAACGCAGGCTTCCGGCACCGCCGCCCCGCCCGCGATGGCGCGGAAGTTGGAAAGCTCCGGGCACATGAGCGCGCCGTCCACCTCGACGATGAGCGCCGAAGCCGGCGCTACCGCGAGGATGGTGAGAACAACGAGGATGAGCGTGCGGACGATCACAGGTCGAGCAGCAGCCGCTGCGGGTCTTCGAGGCTTTCCTTGACGCGCACCAGGAACGTCACGGCTTCGCGGCCATCCACGATGCGGTGGTCGTAGGAGAGCGCGAGATACATCATCGGCCGCACCTTGACCTCGCCGTCGACCACCATGGGCCGCTCCTGGATCTTGTGCATGCCGAGCACGCCGGACTGCGGCGCGTTGATGATCGGCGTCGACATCAGCGAACCGTAGACGCCGCCGTTGGAGATGGTGAAGGTGCCGCCCTGCATCTCTTCCAGCTTGATCTTGCCGTCGCGGGCGCGGCGGCCAAAGTCGTTGATCGTCGCCTCGATGTCGGCGATGGAGCGCTGGTCCGCGTCGCGCACCACCGGCACGACAAGGCCGTTCTCGGTGCCCACGGCCACGCCCATGTGGACGAAGTGCTTGAAGACGATCTCGTCGCCGTCGATCTCGGCGTTGACCTGCGGGATCTCCTGCAGGGCATGGCAGCAGGCCTTCACGAAGAAGCCCATGAAGCCGAGGCGGACGCCGTGCTTCTTTTCGAAAATGTCCTTGTACTGACGGCGCAGGTCCATCACCGCCGTCATGTCCACCTCGTTGAAGGTGGTGAGCATGGCGGCCGTGTTCTGCGCCTCCTTGAGGCGGCGCGCGATGGTCTGGCGCATGCGTGTCATCCGCACGCGCTCCTCGCGCTCGCCGTCCTGCGGCGCCGACGGCGCGCGGGCGGCAGGGGCCGGGGCGGGCGACGAGGCGGGCTTGGACTCCTGCTTGGATTCCTGGCCGCCCGACTTTGCTTCGATAGCCGCCTGCACGTCCGCCTTCACCAGGCGGCCGTCCTTGCCGGTGCCCTCGATCTTCGAGGGGTCGAGATTGTTCTCGTCGACGAGCTTGCGCACCGCCGGGGATAGCGGCTGGTCGCCCTCGTCGCTCTTGTCGGCATCCTTGTCCCCGGATTTATCCTCGCTCTTGGCCTCTTCCTTGGCGGGTGCCGGTTCCGACTTGGCGGGTGCGGCCTCCTTCTTCGCAGGTGCCGCATTACCTGCGGGTTGTTCGTCTTTTTTGGACGTATTGCCTGAATCATCCGAAGGGGCCGAGCCCGACCCCTCGCCGATGGCGCCGAGCAGCGCATCGACCTCCACCGTGTCGCCTTCCTTGGCGGAAATCTGCGACAGAACGCCGGCGGCCGGCGCCGGCACCTCGACGGTGACCTTGTCGGTTTCCAGCTCCACCAGCGGCTCGTCGGCGGAAACGCTTTCGCCTTCCTTCTTGAACCACTGGGCGACCGTCGCCTCTGTCACGGATTCGCCGAGCGTCGGAACGCGGATTTCGGTGCTCATGGGGGCCTCGTTCATGCAGCGGCGGATGCCGCGCGGGGTGTCAGATCGTCAGGGCTTCGTCGAGGAGCATGTTCAGCTCCTGCCGGTGTTTGCTCATCAGGCCGGTCGCCGTGGACGCCGTCGAGGCGCGGCCCGCATAGCGCGCGCGCCGGTGCTTGGCGTCCACATGCTTCAGGACCCATTCGATGTTGGGCTCCATGAAGGTCCAGGCGCCCATGTTCTTGGGCTCTTCCTGGCACCAGATCATGTCGGCTTGCGAGAAGCGCTCCAGCTCCTTGATCATCGACTTGGCCGGGAACGGATAGAGCTGCTCGACACGCAACAGGTAGACGTCGTCGATGCCGCGCTTCTCGCGCTCTTCCAGGAGGTCGTAATAGACCTTGCCCGAACACATAACGACGCGCCGGATCTTGTTGTCGGCAACGAGCTTCACCGTCGAGCCGGGCTGGTACTCGGCGTCGTCCCACAGCACGCGGTGGAACGAGGAGCCCGGGCCCATTTCCTTGAGCGTCGAGGTCGCGCGCTTGTGGCGCAGGAGCGACTTCGGCGTCATCAGGATCAGGGGTTTACGGAACTTACGGTGCAGCTGACGGCGCAGGATGTGGAAGTAGTTGGCCGGCGTCGTGCAGTTGGCCACCTGCATGTTGTCTTCCGCGCAAAGCTGCAGAAAGCGCTCGAGGCGCGCGGAGGAATGCTCCGGCCCCTGCCCTTCGTAGCCATGCGGCAGCAGCATCACGAGGCCCGACATGCGCAGCCACTTGCGTTCGGCGCTGGATATGAACTGGTCAATGATGACCTGCGCGCCGTTGGCGAAATCGCCGAACTGCGCTTCCCACATGACGAGCGCGTTGGGCTCGGCCAGCGAGTAGCCGTATTCGAAGCCGAGCACGGCCGCTTCCGACAGCATGGAGTCGACCACGTCGTATTCCGGCTGGCCATCCTTCAGGTGGTTGAGCGGGAAGTAGCGCTCTTCCGTTTCCTGGTCGACCACCGCCGAATGGCGCTGCGAGAACGTGCCGCGGATCGAGTCCTGGCCGACGAGCCGCACCGGGTAGCCCTCGACGAGCAGCGAGCCGAAGGCCAGCGCCTCGCCGGTCGCCCAGTCGATGCCTTCGCCCGCCTCGATCGTGTCCGCGCGCGCCTTGAAGATGCGCGCCACGGTCCGGTGCGCGTTCACGCCCTCCGGGATCGTCGTGATCTTGCTGCCGATATCCTTGAGCGTGTCAATGTCGACCGCGGTGTCGCCGCGCCGCGCCTCGCCTTCCGCAACGGAAAGTCCCGACCAGCGCCCGTCCAGCCAGTCCGCCTTGTTGGGACGGAACGAGTCGGCACTGTCGAAGGCATCCGAGAGCATCGAATTGAAGCTCTCCTTCATGCCTTCGAACTCGTCCTTCTCCACGAGCCCTTCCGACACCAGCCGTTCACCGTAGACGTTCATCGTCGTCGGGTGTTCCTTGATGGTGTTGTACATCAAGGGCTGGGTGAACATGGGCTCGTCGCCCTCGTTATGGCCGTAGCGGCGATAACAGAACATGTCGATCACCACGTCCGCGCCGAACGTCTGGCGGAACTCGGTGGCGACCTTGGCGACGTGGACGACCGCTTCCGGGTCGTCGCCGTTCACGTGGAAGATCGGCGCCTGCACCATCTTCGCCACGTCCGACGGATAGGGCGAGGAGCGCGAGAATCGCGGGCTGGTGGTGAAACCGATCTGGTTGTTGACGATGAAATGGATCGTGCCGCCGTTGCGCGAGCCCTTGAGCTGCGACAGGCCGAAGCACTCCGCGACGATGCCTTGCCCCGCGAAGGCGGCGTCACCGTGCAGCAGGATCGGCATCACGGTCGAGCGGTCACGGCCATAGACCATGTCCTGCTTGGCGCGTGACTTGCCGAGCACCACCGGGTTCACCGCTTCCAGGTGCGACGGGTTGGCGGTCAGCGACAGGTGCACCTTGTTGCCGTCGAACTCGCGGTCCGACGAGGTGCCGAGGTGGTACTTCACATCGCCCGAGCCGGCGATGTCTTCCGGGTTCACCGAGCCGCCTTTGAACTCGTGGAAGATCGCCTGGTAGGGCTTGCTCATCACGTTGGCGAGCACGTTGAGACGGCCGCGGTGGGGCATGCCGAGGATGATTTCCTTCAGCCCCATGTGGCCGCCGCGCTTGATGATTTGCTCCATGGCGGGGATCAGGCTCTCGCCGCCGTCGAGGCCGAAACGCTTGGTGCCCGTGTACTTCACGTGCAGGAATCGCTCGAAGCCTTCCGCCTCGATGAGTTTTTGCAGGATCGCCTTCTTGCCCATGTCGGTGAAGGTGATCTCCTTGTCCGCACCCTCGATGCGGCCCTGGATCCACGACTTCTGCTCCGGGTCGGCGATATGCATGAACTCGACGCCGATCGTGTCGCAATAGGTGCGCCACAGGATCGACAGCATCTCGTTGATGGTCGCCGTTTCGAGGCCGAGCACGTAGTCGATGAAGATCGGCCGGTCGAAGTCCTCGTCCGTGAAGCCGTAGCTGCGCGGGTCGAGCTCGGGGTGGTTCTGAGGCAGTTCGATGCGCAGCGGGTCGAGCTTGGCGATGAGATGGCCGCGGATGCGGTAGGCGCGGATCATCATGATCGCGCGGATGGAATCGAGCGTCGCCGCGCGGATCTGCTGATCGCTCAGCTCGCCGCCCGCCGCATGCGCCTTCTGGGCGATCTTGGTGCGGATCTGTTCTTCTGCGGCCGGCCAGTTGGAATCGAGCGCCGACACCAGTTCGCCGTTCGCCAGGGGCGGCCAGTCGGCCCGCGCCCAGGAGGGGCCGCGCGCCTCTTTTTCGACCGCGCCGGGATCGTCCCGGAGGCTTTCGAAATAGGCCCGCCAGCGCTCGTCCACCCCGGCGGGGTTCTGCGCATAGCGGTGGTGCATCTGTTCGAGGTATTGGGCGTTGCCGCCGTATAGAAACGACGTCTCATCGAAGGCTTCGTTTTCAGGCGTCCGGCGCCGTCCCGAGCCATTTCCCATCTGTCGAACCGGCGCAAGGGTTGGGCCCCTGCGCCCTCCTCGTTAACTGTGCTCCCGCTCCGGTTCGAAGTTTTGCATGTGACTGGTTAACTGGCCATTCAAAACGCGGCCTTCAGCCCTTCAAAACCTTCAAAAGCGTCGACCCCAGCGCCGCCGGGGAATCGGCCACCGTGATGCCGGCGGACTTCATCGCCTCGATCTTGCTGTCGGCCCCGCCCTTGCCGCCGGAGATGATGGCGCCCGCATGGCCCATCCGGCGGCCCGGAGGCGCCGTGACACCGGCGATGAAGCCGACGACCGGCTTCTTCGTCTTGGACGTCTTGAGGAATTCCGCAGCGTCCTCCTCGGCCGAACCGCCGATCTCGCCGATCATGATGATGGATTCGGTCTTGTCGTCGGCAAGGAACATGTCGAGGCAGTCGATGAAGTTCGTGCCGTTGACCGGGTCGCCGCCGATGCCGATGCAGGTGGACTGGCCAAGGCCCGCCGCCGTCGTCTGCGCCACGGCCTCATAGGTAAGCGTGCCCGACCGCGAGACAATGCCGACGGTCCCCGGCTTGTGGATGTGGCCGGGCATGATGCCGATCTTGCACTGGTCCGGCGTGATGACGCCCGGGCAGTTGGGCCCCACGAGACGGGTCCTGGAGCCGCACAGCGCCTTCTTCACCTTCACCATGTCGAGCACGGGAATGCCCTCGGTGATGCAGACGGCCAGCGGCACCTCGGCGTCGATCGCCTCGAGGATCGCGTCCGCCGCGAAGGGCGGCGGCACGTAGATCATGGAGGCATCGGCGCCGGTCTTCTCGCGCGCCTCGCGCACCGTGTCGAAGACCGGCAGGTCGAGATGCTTGGTGCCGCCCTTGCCCGGCGTCACACCGCCCACGAGCTTGGTGCCGTAGGCAATCGCCTGCTCGGAATGGAACGTGCCCTGGGAGCCCGTGAAGCCCTGGGTGATGACCTTGGTGTTCTTGTCGACGAGAACGGCCATTACTTGGCTTCCTTCACGGCTTTGACGACCTTGTCGGCGGCGTCCGCCAGGTCGTCGGCAGGGATGATGGCAAGGCCGCTCTTGGCGAGGATGTCCTTGCCCTTTTCGACGTTCGTGCCTTCGAGGCGCACCACCAGCGGCACCTTCAGCGAGGTCTCCTTCGCGGCGGCGATGACGCCTTCCGCGATGATGTCGCAGCGCATGATGCCGCCGAAGATATTGACCAGGATGCCTTCGACGTTCGGGTCCGAGAGGATGATCTTGAACGCCGCCGTCACCTTCTCCTTGGTGGCGCCGCCGCCCACGTCAAGGAAGTTGGCGGGCTCCGAGCCGTAGAGCTTGATGATGTCCATCGTCGCCATGGCGAGGCCCGCGCCGTTCACCATGCAGCCGATGTTGCCGTCGAGCTTCACGTAGGAAAGGTCGTACTTCTTCGCTTCCAGCTCGGCCGGGTCTTCCTCGTCCGGGTCGTGCAGGTCGGCGATGTCCTTGTGCCGGTAGAGCGCGTTGTCGTCGAAGTTCATCTTCGCATCGAGGCACACCACGTCGCCCGACTTTGTGACCACCAGCGGGTTGATCTCGACGAGGCTCGCATCGGTGCCGAGGAACGCTTCGTAGAGCCCCTTGAAGAGCTTGGCGCCCTGCTTGGCCGTGTCGCCTTCGAGCTTCAGGGCATGCGCCAGTGCGCGGCCGTGGAACGGCTGGAAGCCGGCAGCCGGGTCCACGTCGATGGTGAGGATCTTTTCCGGCGTCTTCGCCGCCACTTCCTCGATGTCCATGCCGCCTTCGGTCGAGGCGATGAACGCCACCCGGCTCGTCTCGCGGTCCACCAGCAGCGACAGGTAGAGCTCGCGGTCGATGTCCGAGCCTTCCTCGACATAGAGGCGCTTGACCTCCTTGCCCTCGGGGCCGGTCTGGTGCGTCACCAGCGTCATGCCCAGCATCCGCTCGGCTTCCGCGCGCACCTCGTCGATGGATTTGACGACCTTGACGCCGCCGCCCTTGCCGCGGCCGCCCGCGTGGATCTGCGCTTTGACGACCCAGACGGGGCCGCCCATGTCCTCGGCAACGGATACCGCCTCATCGACGGAGAAGGCAGGCTTGCCCTTGGCGACGGCCACGCCGAAGCCATCGAGCACGCCCTTGGCCTGATACTCGTGGATGTTCATGTGATCTCGGCCGGATGGGGACGGGCGGCAGGACGCTGCCCGGCCGGTGGGAAGAAGTCGGGTTCACGGGCTGTATAGCACCGCCCCCGCAGGTGTCCAAAGGCCGCGGAATACCGCGCCAAAAGAAAAATGGCGGACACAGGGGTACCCTGGGCGCGGACCGGTTTGGCACAGTCTGGCGATCTCAGGACCGGATCCGGCGCACACTGATGCCCCGGCGGGGAACACAGGTCGCGAACCGTTCGCGCGCAAGCCAAAAAAGCCCGGAAAAATTAAGCATATCGCCGAACTCGTTTGACTCCGTATGGCCGCCGGAGTCAGGATTTGTTTACTGGTTTTCCGCCGATCCGCGCCTTTTGGCCACGGCTGGGGAGATGTGGCCCGACCGGCGCAAGTCCGGCGGAAATCAGGTGTGTGGGGAAGGTCATCCGTTCAGGACCGCCACCGTCCGCGAGCCAGCGCCGGCAACGACCGGCAGGCAGGTGTCGCGGATCGGAACAACCGGCCGGGAACCGGGGCGCAGGAAACGGTTGATCTGGCAGGCTTCTTGCTGGTTTTGGCGCATGTTCCGCAGCCGTCAGCCAGAAGCACCTTTGGGGGCGTTTTCAATGATCAAGCGTAAGCCGCGCAATCCGTCCGGTGACGTAACGAAGTCCGGCACGCGCCGCAGCCCGGTTCGCCGCAGCTTCGGGCCCGTCATGGCCATCGCAGGCGCGCTGGCCCTTGGCGGCTGTGCCGCGCCGGTGATCGGCGCCATCACGGTGAGCCAGCTTTCGACAGCTGCCGGCATCGCATCGTCCATCATGTCGGGCCGCAGCCCGGCGGAGCACCTGGTCTCGGCCATCGCCGGCGAGGACTGCCGCTTCATGGAGGCCATCCTCCGCGGCCGTCCGATCTGCGTGCCCTACGGCACGCCGGAGGCCGACGAGAGCTTCCAGGGCATCATCGTCGCCCTGCGCGGCGATGCCGACGACGCCGAACCGCGCGAGGTGCAGGTCGCGGGCCTCGACCCGGCCGCCGTGCAGCTCGGCTTCGCGCCGATCGTGCCCGACTACGACATCACCACCGGTGCCATCGCCGCCGTCGAGCGCGACATCCACGACAGCAAGCGCGGCGACATGCGCCGCGTCTCTTTCGGCATGATGTCGGCGACCTACGGTCCCAGCCATTCCATGGACGACCTGCTGGCCGAGCGCGCCGCCATGTCCAAGGGCAAGTTCCTGCGGCCCGCCGACGGGAAGGCCGGCACCGAGAGCGTGCAGGGCAACGTCATCCTCGCCGCCGCCGAAGGCCCGGTGATGAACGACGGCCCCACCCCCCTCGCCGCCAAGCGCAGCGACGGTGCGGTCATCACGCCGGAAGTGCCCCGCAGCGACCGTCTCGACGCCATCGTCGAACGCGCCGTGATGGCCCCGATCCCCGACTGATCGGACACCCAATCGAATTCCGGGAAAGGCCGTACCGCAAGGTGCGGCCTTTTCCTTTGGTGCATCAGACGGCGTGGCCCGCGGCCATGTACGCCTCGCTCTGCATCTCGATGAGGCGCGATGCCGTGCGCTCGAACTCGAACGACCCGTCCCCCGAAGGGTAAAGCCCGTCCGGCGGCGCGTCGGCAGAACACACCAGCTTCACCCGGTTCTCGTAGAGCGCATCGATCAGCGTGACGAAGCGCTTGGCCTCGTTGCGCATATGCGTGCCCATGGCGGGAATCTCGTCGACCAGCAGCGTGTGGAAGCTGCGCGCGAGCTTCAGGTAGTCGGCCGCCCCCAGCGGTTTCTTGCACAGGTCATCGAAGTGGAACCGCGCGACACCCATCGCCGCGACCGGCACCTCCACCCGGCGCCCCTTCACCTCCACGGTGCAGGGCTCACCCTTGACGCCCGGCGTCAGCCGCTCCCACGCGCCGTCCATCGCCGCGCGGGCCTCGGGCCCGAGCGGCACGTGATAGACCGGCGCCCCGGCAAGATGCTTCAGCCGGTAGTCGGCCTCGGCCTCCAGTTCCATCACGTCCATCTTCTCGCGCAGCAGATCGATGAACGGCAGGAACAGCTGCCGGTTGAGCCCGCCCTCGTAGAGTGCGCCCGGCGCACGGTTGGACGTCGCCACCACCACCAGCCCGCGCTCGAACAGCGCTGTGAACAGGCGGCCCAGGATCATCGCGTCGGTGATATCCGTCACCTGGAACTCGTCGAAGCAAAGAAGGCCGGAGTCCTTCATCACCCCGTCGGCAACCGACGGAATGGGATCGCCCTTCGCCTTGCCTTCCTTCTCGCGCTGCCGCCAGCGGTGCACCGCCTCGTGCACCTCCTGCATGAAGTCGTGGAAGTGAACGCGGCGCTTGCGGCGCATCGGCGCGTGGCGGAAGAACAGATCCATCAGCATGGACTTGCCGCGCCCGACGCCGCCGTGGAGATAAAGCCCGCGCGGAGCGTCCACCTGCCCGCCCAGCCCGAACAGCCCGCGCCGCTTGCCCGGCTCGTAGTCCCTGAGACGCTGGTGCAGCACGAACAGCTGGTCCGCCGCCGCTTCCTGCGCCGCGTCATACTCGATCGCCCCACTGTCGATCAGCGCGCGGTAGGCTTCTAGAATGTCGTTGGGTTTGGTCATCCGGACGCAGACCATGAAGAACGGTCCCGCCATGTAGCCGCAAGGCCGGGGTGGCGGCAACCGGAGCGCCGCTCCGCAAGCCTGAAAGGCATTTGCCTAACAATGAGCCGCCGCCGGACACTCAGCACGGCAGGGACGATCCTCACGGTGCTCCCAGCCGTCATCGCCGTGGCGGCGGCAATTGTCGCCGTCGCCGTGACGTATCCGTTCTGGCAGTCGGGAACCGGCGCCGCACTTCCGCCGCCGCCCGCGACCGCGCAAAACGAGACGGCCCGCCTGATGGCGATGACCGGCGGCGACGGCCAGCTTGATGCTGCCGCCGTGGAAAATGCGTTCGCGCCCATACAGCCCCGCCTCGAAGACCTTCACGTGCTTATGGTCCCGTCGTTCCTCGCCGACGCGTTGATGCCCGCCCGCGAAGCCGGCCTCGCCGACTATTTCAATGCGCAGGAACATTGGCTCGAGAGCCAAGGCGCCCACGTCACGGTGGCAACCGGCTGGACGGCCCTGTCAGCCTCCGATAACGCGGACCGCATCGCTGCCTTCGTGGCGGAGGTGGACGGGCCCGTCGGTTTCGTTTCCCACTCCAAGGGTGGCGTCGACGTGCTGACCTATCTTGTCGATGCCGATCCGGATCAGCTGGCGCGCGTCCGCTGCTGGATTGCCCTCCAGCCGCCCCTCGGCGGATCGCCGCTGGCGGATGCCGTGCTGGCGGACCCGGATGCCGCCAGCGTCTCCGGCAATGCGCTTGGGACGGTCGGCAGCTCGCTGGCGCCCGTTCGCGATCTCAGCGTCAAAGTCCGGCAGGCATTTCTCGCGGAACGCGATGAAGACATCGCCCGTATTGCAGCGACCGTCCCGATCATCGTCGCCGCCGGACGCTTCGAATCCGGGACGTGGCTTGAAGACGGCTTCCCCTACACCATCCCCCGCGCGTGGCTTGAACGCCGCGGTATCGAGAGTGACGGACTGGTGCCGGTCACGTCCGCCCGCCTACCCCATGCGCCCTACGTCCTGGTGGACGAGTCTGACCACGGCGCAACCATCCGCAACGCCATGCCGCTCACCGACGATGGCGCCCTGTTCCTCAAGGCGCTCTTCGCGTTGCTGCCGTGGGACGACGTGTCCGCGGACTAGTCCTCTGGCCAGCGCCAGTTGCCCTTGCGCTTTTCCATCCACGCCTTCACCGCCTCGCCGTAGTCCGGCTCGGCGACCATCTCGTCGAGCAGGCGGTCGGCCTCGGCGACCGCCGAGCCCACGTCCCGGTGCAGGTCCGTGTAGATCTGCCGCTTGGTCTCGGCCATCGAATGCGGCGCCACCGTATCGGCCAGCATCCGCGCATACGCCATGGCCTCGACCATCAGCGCGTCCGGCTCGACAAGCCGGTTCACGAGACCCATCTCGTGAGCTTCATCGGTGAGGAAAACACGGCTCGACAGCAGCAGGTCGTTGGCGCGAGCAAGGCCGATCAGCCGCGGCAGCAGCCACGAGAGCCCGTATTCCGCCGGCATGTTGAAGCGCCCATGCGCCGTCGTCAGCTTGGCACCGGGCACCGCGAAGCGGATATCCGCGTAGCAGGCAAGCACCAGCCCGACGCCTGCTGCCGCCCCGTTCATGGCGGCGATCACCGGCTTGGTCAGCCCAAAGTGATAGGCGAAATTCTGGTCGAACTCGGGCCGCACGCCGAAGCCGGGCGTCGCGATATCCGCCGTGGTGCCGGAGTCGTAGCCGCCCTTCTCGGCGTGCCCTTCCAGCGCCTGCATGTCGGCCCCGGCGCAGAAGGCGCGGCCCTCGCCCGTCACGACAATCGCCCGCACGTCCCGGTCGGCTTCCGCCTGCGCCAGCGCCCAGCGGTACTCGGTGTGCATACGGCCCGTCCACGCGTTCATCCGGTGCGGCCGCGCCAGCGTGATCGTGGCGATGCCGTCGGTGGTCTCATAGCGGGTCGCCTTGAGGTCCATGGGGACCGCCTACTTCATGGTGGGAATGACGAAGCTGGCGCCGTCCGAGCCCTTCGACCAGCGCGCCGTCACCGTCTTCACCTTGGTCCAGAACTTCACACCTTCCGTGCCGTGCTGGTTGGTGTCGCCGAAGGCCGAGCGCTTCCAGCCGCCGAAGGTGTGATAGGCGAGCGGCACCGGGATCGGCACGTTGATGCCCACCATGCCCACGTTCACGTGGCTGGCGAAGTTGCGCGCCGCGTTGCCGTCCTCGGTGAAGATGGCGACGCCGTTGCCGTACTGGTGCTGCGACGGCAGCTTGATCGCCTCTTCCGGCGACTTGGCGCGCACCACCTGCAGCACCGGCCCGAAGATCTCCTCCTGGTAGGAGGTCATCTCCGGCGTCACCTTGTCGAACAGGCATCCGCCCATGAAGAAGCCGTTCTCGTAGCCCTGCAGCGAGAAGTCGCGGCCGTCGACCAGGAGCTCCGCGCCCTCGCGCACACCCATGTCGACATAGCTCTTCACCTTCTCCCGGTGCTCGGCCGTCACGAGCGGGCCGTAATTGGCGTCGGGATCGGTGGACGTGCCCACCTTGAGCGCCTCGACGCGCGGCACCAGCTGGTCCACCAGCCGGTTCGCCGTGTCCTCGCCCACCGGCACCGCGACCGAGATCGCCATGCAGCGCTCGCCGGCGGAGCCGTAGCCCGCGCCGATCAGGTCATCCACCACCCGGTCCATGTCCGCATCGGGCAGGATGATGGCGTGGTTCTTCGCGCCCCCCATGGCCTGCACGCGCTTTCCGTGCGCGGCACCCGTCGCGTAGATGTATTCCGCCGTGGCCGACGCGCCGACAAAGCTGATGGCCTCGACGCGCGGGTCCGTCAGCAGCGTGTCCACCGCCTCCTTCGCACCGTTGACGACGTTCAGCACGCCCGCCGGCGCGCCCGCCTCCATCATCAGTTCCGCAAGCC
Organism: Parvibaculaceae bacterium; assembly: GCA_965229975.1. Classification (GTDB taxonomy): domain Bacteria; phylum Pseudomonadota; class Alphaproteobacteria; order CGMCC-115125; family CGMCC-115125; genus Pyruvatibacter. The sequence continues at coordinate 2,880,436 of OZ245936.1, read as the reverse complement.
GCAGCGGCACCGACGGGTCCTTCTCCGACGGCTTGCACACGAAGGTGTTGCCGCAGGCAATCGCCACGCCGAACATCCACATCGGGATCATCGCGGGAAAGTTGAACGGCGTGATGCCCGCGCACACACCCAGCGGCTGGCGCATCGAGTACATGTCGATGCCGGGGCCCGCGCCTTCCGTGAACTCGCCCTTCTGCAGGTGCGGAATGCCGCAGGCGAACTCGATCACCTCGATACCGCGCTGCACGTCGCCTTTGGAGTCGGCCACCACCTTGCCGTGCTCGGCCGACAGCATCTCGGCCAGCTCGTTCATGTTGGCTTCGACCAGCCGCTTGAACTCGAACATCACCCGCGCGCGCCGCTGCGGGTTCACCGCGGCCCACTCGGGGAACGCGGCCTCGGCGGCGGCGATGGCGCTGCGCACCTCGTCGGCGGAGGCGAGCGGCGTCTTCGCCTGCACCTCGCCCGTGTTCGGGTTGAACACGTCGTGGAACTTGCCGCTCGATCCCGAGATCTTGCTGCCGTTGATGAAGTGGTGGAGTTCCTTCGCCATACGCCGTCGCGGCGGGCCGCCGTGGCCTGCCGCCTCCCTGAAGTGACTGTTGTTGGCGAATGACTTAGCGCCTGACAGCCCCCGGGAGCAACCAGCGTGCGGTCAGGCAGGGTTGCGCTGACGCAGCAGCCAGCCGAAGAAGATGACGGCCACGGCGGCCCCGATCAGCTGCGCTGCAATGAACGGCGCCACATCCTCCGGGCGGATGCCCGAGAAGGTGTCCGTGAACCCGCGCGCGATGGTCACCGCCGGGTTGGCGAAGGACGTCGATGACGTCCACCAGTAGCCCGCCGTGATGACAAGCCCGACCGCGTAGGGAATAGCCTCCGGTCGGGTACGTATCAGGCCGATGATCGAGGCCAGCAGCGCGAAGGTCGCCAGGAACTCGCCGAGCCATTGGGAAGGCCCCTGCCGCACATGGGCGGACGCCTGCACGATATCCATCTCGAACATCGCGTGCGCCAGCGCCGTGCCGCCGAGCCCGCCGCCGACCTGGAACACGACATAGGCAATCGCCGCGGCGATGCCGATCTCGCGCCGCATGAAGAAGGCAAACGTCACCGCCGGGTTGAAATGCGCGCCTGACACCGGCCCGAAGACGAGGATCAGCACAACGAGGATGGCGCCGGTGGCAATCGTGTTGCCGAGCAGCGCCACCGCGTCGTTCCCAGCGGCAAGGGTCTCGCCCATGATGCCGGAACCGACGACGGTTCCCACAAGCACGGCGGTGCCCACCGCCTCGGCCGCGAGGCGGCGGGCAATCGTGTAATCGGTCATATTTCGGTCAGCCCGCTTCCGACATGTTGCGGCCGATATCGTCGAGCCGCTTCTGGAGGGTGAGCTTGTCGAGGGAGTTGAGCGGCAGGCTGACGAAGATCGAAAGCCGCCGCTCGATCTGGCCGTAGATCTCGGCGAACTTCTGCGCCTTCTCCGCTTCCGTGCCTTCGAGCGCGGCGGGGTCCTCGAACCCCCAATGCGCTGTCATCGGCTGGCCCGGCCAGATCGGGCAGACTTCACCGGCCGCGTCGTCACAGAGCGTGAACACGAAATCGAGCTTCGGCGCGCCTTCCTTGGCGAACTCTTCCCAGTTCTTGGAACGCAGATCGCCGGTCGGGTAGTTCAGCTTGCGCAGCAGGTCGAGGGCGGCCGGGTTGACCTGCCCCTTGGGATGGCTCCCGGCGCTAAAGGCCCTGAACTTCGGCTGGCCGACCCGGTTCAGGATCGATTCCGCCATGATGCTGCGCGCCGAATTGCCGGTGCACAGGAACAGCACGTTGAAAGTCTTGGCGTCGTTCATGGTCCCCTCCCTGAAGAAGAACGCCTAACCGCAGACCACGCAGCAGCCGGGTTGCGCATCGTCCGTTTCGCCGGTGATCGACCTGAGATCGACTCCCTTGCCGAACTCATCCTGCTGCGCAGTTGTGACAAACGCTTCCCAGGCGATGCCCGCCGGATCGGCCACCCAGCTCTTTTCCGACTGCGCGTAGCAGCACTGGGTCTCGCCTTCCTCGAAGACCTTGTCGGTCGCGTCGTGAAAGCGCCCATAGAGCTTTTCCAGTTCCGCGTGGTCGTCCGCCTGGATGCCGAGATGCGACACGCCGGGCGCGCCTTCGCCCGTCTGGATCACGAAGTTCACCTTCGGGTCTTCCAGCATCCACTTGGCGTAGTCGGGCTTCAGCACCGTCGGCTCGGCGCCGAACATCGCGGAATAGAACGTCCGCGCGGCTTCAAGATCGGGAACCGAAACGGATACGTGCAGTCGGGACATGGAAGTCTCCTTTTCCTGGTTGCGCGCTCAAGCGCCGGCGGTTTCGGTCTCGCGTTCAGTGACGCAGACGCTGCACCGTCCCTGGCAGCAGTCCTCGACCAGGTAGGCGGCCAGCGCCGCCACCTTGTCGAGCTGGGCCCGATAGATGACCGAGCGCCCTTCCTTGCGGCTGATCAGCAGCCCCGCGCGCGCCAGCTCCTTCAGGTGAAAGGACAGCGTGGCCGGCTGGATGCCCAGCCGCGCCGCAATCTCACCGGCGGCGAGACCGCCCTTTGCCGGATCGGGATCATGCGCTTTCACCAGCAGCCGGAAGACCTCGAGCCGGGTCTCCTGGGCCAGTGCGGCAAGCGCTTCGACGACATCAATCGTTTTCATATTTTGAATATGGTCGAATTATCGAAGCACGTCAAGATGCGATCCAACGTCTGGGGCGTTCAAAGTCAAATGCGCTGGAAAACGCTCTGGATTCCGCGGTCAAGCCGCGGAATGACAACAGGGAATGCATGTCACCCCGCGGCTTGACCGCGGGGTCCAGAGCAACCGGGAGGTTTTAGAGCGGCTCGAGAAACTCGATGCGGTTGCCAAACGGATCGTCCGCGTAGAACCGTTCGTAGCCTTCCAGCGGCTCATCGTCCTTCACGGTGACGCCCGCCGCTGCCAGCTTGTCGCGTAGCCCCAGAACGCCCGAGACCAACAGCGCGGGATGCGCCTTACGCGCAGGCCGGAAGTCGTGCTCAACGCCGAGATGCACCTTCACCGCATCGCTCTCGAACCAGCACCCGCCACGCTTCGCAAGGTTCGCCGGCTTGGGCGTCTCCGGCAGGCCGAGGAGATCGCGGTAGAACGCCCGCGCCGCGTCTTCGCCGCCCGCAGGCATTGCGAGTTGGACATGGTCGAGGCCCACAATCTTCATGTCTCCCCTCTCCTGGCGGCAGCCCCCAAACGAAAACGGCCCGGCATCACGTTCGGTGATACCGGGCCGCTCTCGGATGTCATTGGCCCGACGCGTGTCAGACCTGCCGCTCCACCATCATTTTCTTGATCTCGGCAATCGCCTTGGCGGGCGAGAGATCCTTCGGGCACGTCTTCGTGCAGTTCATGATCGTGTGGCAGCGGTAGAGCCGGAACGGGTCTTCCAGGTTGTCGAGCCGGTCACCGGTCGCCTCGTCGCGGCTGTCCACTAGCCAGCGGTACGCCTGCAACAGTGCCGCCGGGCCGAGATAGCGTTCCTGGTTCCACCAGTAGCTCGGGCACGCGGTCGAGCAGCACGCACACAGGATGCACTCGTAAAGGCCATCCAGCTTCTCGCGGTCCTCGCGCGACTGCTTCCATTCCTTCTCCGGCGCCGGCGTATCGGTCCGCAGGAACGGGTCGATGGAGGCGTGCTGCGCGTAGAACTGCGTCAGGTCCGGCACCAGGTCCTTCACCACCGGCATGTGCGGCAGCGGGTAGATGTTCACCGTGCCCGACACGTCGTCGATCGCCTTGGTGCAGGCGAGCGTGTTGGTGCCGTCGATGTTCATCGCGCACGAGCCGCAGATGCCTTCGCGGCATGAGCGCCGGAAGGTCAGCGTCGGATCGACCTCGTTCTTGATCTTGATGAGGGCGTCCAGAACCATCGGCCCGCACGAGCCGAGATCCACGTCATAGGTATCGACGCGCGGGTTTTCGCCGTCCTCGGGAGCCCAGCGGTAGATCTTGAAGGTCTTGACCTTCTTGGCGCCCGACGGCGCCTTCCAGGTCTTGCCCTTGCCCTTGATCTTCGAGTTCTTGGGCAGCGCCAGTTCGACCATGTGTCCTCAGTCCTCCAGAGCGCTTAGTAAACGCGCGCCTTGGGCGCGATGTACTGAACTTCGTTGGTGAGCGTGTAGCTGTGCACCGGGCGGTAATCGAGCTGGACGGTGCCGCCCTCGTCGACCCAGGCCAGCGTGTGCTTCATCCAGTTTTCGTCGTCGCGGTCGGGGAAATCCTCGCGCGCGTGGCCGCCGCGGCTTTCCTTGCGGTTGGCGGCCGAGTTCATCGTCACCGCCGCCTGCGCGACCAGGTTGTCGAACTCCAGCGTCTCCACGAGGTCCGAGTTCCAGATCATCGACCGGTCGGTGACCGAGATGTCCGGCAGGCCGGAATAGAGGTCGGAGATCAGCTTCACGCCTTCCTCAAGCACCTCGCCCGTGCGGAACACCGCGCAGTTGGTCTGCATGGTCTTCTGCATCTTGAGACGAAGCTCGGCAGTCGGCGTGCCGCCCTTGGCGTGGCGGAAGTGATCGAGACGCGAGATGGCGTTGTCGCCCGCGTCCTTCGGCAGCTCCGGCTGGCTCTCGCCCGGCGTCAGGATTTCCGCGCAGCGAAGCCCTGCCGCGCGGCCGAACACCACGAGGTCGATCAGCGAGTTGGAGCCGAGACGGTTGGCGCCATGCACCGATACGCAGGCCGCCTCGCCCAGCGCCATCAGGCCCGGCACCACGGCGTCCGGGTTGCCGTCGCGCGGCACCACGACTTCGCCGTGATAGTTCGTCGGAATGCCGCCCATATTGTAATGGACGGTCGGCAGCACCGGGATCGGCTCCTTGGTGACATCGACGCCGGCAAAGATGCGCGCCGATTCCGAGATGCCCGGCAGGCGTTCCGCCAGGATCTTCGGGTCCAGGTGGTCGAGGTGCAGGAAGATGTGATCCTTCTCCGCACCCACGCCGCGCCCCTCGCGGATTTCCATGGTCATCGACCGTGAGACCACGTCACGCGAGGCGAGGTCCTTGGCGGAGGGCGCATAACGCTCCATGAAGCGCTCACCTTCCGAGTTGGTCAGGTAGCCACCCTCGCCGCGCGAGCCTTCGGTAATCAGGCAGCCCGCGCCGTAAATCCCGGTCGGGTGGAACTGCACGAATTCCATGTCCTGCAGCGGCAGGCCGGCGCGCAACACCATCGCGTTGCCGTCGCCTGTGCAGGTATGCGCCGAGGTGCAGGAGAAATAGGTGCGCCCGTAGCCGCCCGTGGCGAGGATGGTCATGTTGGCGCGGAAGCGGTGGATCGTCCCGTCGTCCAGGTTCCATGCGACGACGCCGCGGCAGCGCCCGTCCTCCATGATGAGGTCGAGCACGAAATACTCGATGAAGAACTCGGCCTTGTTGCGCACAGCCTGGCCGTAGAGCGTGTGCAGGATGGCATGGCCGGTCCGGTCGGCGGCGGCGCAGGTGCGCTGCGCCGTGCCTTCGCCGTAGTTGGTCGTCATGCCGCCGAACGGGCGCTGGTAGATGTTGCCTTCTTCCGTGCGCGAGAACGGCACGCCCCAGTGCTCCAGCTCGTAAACAGCCTTCGGCGCGTTGCGGCAGAGATATTCGATGGCGTCCTGGTCGCCCAGCCAGTCCGACCCCTTCACAGTGTCGTACATGTGCCAGCGCCAGTCGTCCTGGCCCATGTTGCCAAGCGCCGCGGAGATACCGCCTTGCGCCGCCACCGTGTGCGACCGCGTGGGAAACACCTTGGAGATGCACGCGGTGCGCAGGCCCGCCTCCGCGCAGCCAAGCGTCGCGCGCAGGCCGGAGCCGCCCGCGCCCACCACCACGACGTCGAAGGTGTGGTCGGTCACGTCATAGGCCTGCCCGTTCACGGCCGCGCCGTTTCCTGACCCGTTGCCCTTACCGTTGGTGCTCATGCCTCAAACTACCTCTTGGGCCGATATTGCGTCTTGTGAGCGCCCGTCACGCGCCAAGCGCGAGCTTCAGAACCGAGAAGCCCGCGACGGCGGCGATAACGATGGCGAAAAACGTGCTGCCGAGCAGCGCCAGGACCTTGAGCCCCTCGCCGTGGACGTAATCCTCGATGATCACCTGCATGCCGATGCGCATGTGATAGGTGCCCGTGAAGATCAGCAGCAGGAAACCGACGGCGACCAGCGGGTTGCCGATGAAGGCGCGGAAGTCGGCGTGGCTTGCGCCGATCTGCGAAATGATCGCGGCGATGAGACCGATTGCCAGCGGCACCATCGCGACCGCCGTGGCGCGCTGGGCAATGAAGTGCCCCGTGCCTTCCTTGGCGGAGCCGAGACCGCGGACGCGGGCGCGCGGCGTGCGAAGATCCTTCTGCGTCGCCATTACGCGCCTCCCGCCATGGTGATGGCAGCCCAGATGACCAGCGTCGCGGTGAGCGAGATCACCAGCGAACCCCAGGCCAGCACGTCCGAGGCGGTACGGCCCATGCCGTGGCCGGTGTCCCACACGAAATGGCGAAGCCCGCCCATCATGTGGTGGATCAGCGCCCAAGTGTACCCGAACAGCACGAGTCGGCCGATCAGGCTGTCGGCAACGCCCATGAACGTCGCGTAGGCGTCAGGACCCCAGGCTGCCGCGGCCAGCCACCAAGCCAGGATGATGGTGCCGAAGAACAGCGCGCCGCCGGTAATGCGGTGCACGATCGACATCACCATGGTGATGATCGGCTTGTAGATCTGCAGATGGGGCGACAGGGGCCGCTCCACTTGAGCGGCTGGCACGGGTGCCTCGGCCATTTGCGAACGCCTCTCAAAAAGCCTGGAAAACAGGGCGGAATGCTGGTGATTACTTATCCTGCACCCGCCCGTGACGCAAACGCACCGCCGCAGGTTTGCGGGAACCGCAATGCGCCGCGGGACATGAACTAGGGGAGGCCGCCAGGCCGTCAAACCGGGCCGGCCTGCGTCACCATGTCCGGGCGTGAAAGCGCCGCAACCCCGTCATGCGGCGGCCACGATTCGGGCGCAGCGTCCCGCCCGCCGCCAACCAGGCAATCGTCCAAGGAGCATTCCATGACCTCGCCCCGCATCCTGCTTACCGCCCTTGCCGTCACCCTCCCGCTGGGCGCGGCTGCCGTCTCCGCGCAGGTGCCGCCCACCGCCAGCGAGCGCATCACCGGCCTCACCGGCAATTCCCTGTCCCTGCCGCACGTTCACACGTGCCAACGCGGCTTCGAGGACTTTTTCGGGGTGCCCGAGGGCGTCGATCCGGATGAGGCGGTGCTGATCCGCGGCGCCCGTCAGAAAGTCGAAAGCGGCGGCGAAGTGGCCGGCGAAATCCGCGCCACCATGACCATCGACATGCCCTATGAGCGCATGCTGCCCGGCGGGACCGTCGCCACCGGCCAGGTCACCTGCCACTTCATGGAAGACAACGGCGCCTTCCCCACCACGCCCTACCGCGTGGTGATCGCCGAAGGCGAAGACGTCCGCGACCTCGACGCCGCCGGCCTCGCCCTCTTCCGGTAGCTTCCCCCATCCGCGCAAACCTGTTTGCGGATTTTGGCCACCGCGTGGGGTGCTCCCGCGCGGTGGCGCCTAGCGCGGCACCGCCACCCAGTAGTCGAGGTCGAGGATCACGGCCTTTGACGTGTCGGGCGTCGGGTAGCTTTCGCAGGGCTCGTCCTTCGTCGCGATCAAGCGAAGACGCAGGAGCCCTGCATCGTCACGGCCCGGCACCTCGGCCGTCTCCAGCACCTCGCTCCATGCGAACACGGTGTCACCGGCGAAGAGCGGCGCTACATGCCGCCCGCCATTGAGCGCGACGACGCGCACTGCATTTCCAAGCCCGTTGAAAGACAGGGCACGCGCCAGCGAGATCACGTGCCCGCCGTAGATCAGCCGGCGGCCAAAGCGCCCCTTGCTCTCCGCGAACTGGTTGAAGTGAACCCGCGCCGTGTTCTGGTAGAGGCGCGTCGCAAGCTGGTGTTCCGCTTCCTCGACGGTCATGCCGTCCGCGTGGTCGATCTTCTCGCCCGCCACGTAGTCGCCCCACCGGTGCGGTGACCCGCTGGCTTCGAAATCGAAATGGCCGAATGCGGGCAAGTGCTGCGGCGGGATCGTCTCGGGCGCCACCGCATCGGCAAGGTCGGGGACCTGCGCGGCCGGAGCGGGCGACGCCTCGTCGCGCTTTCGCACCATGACCCAGCGCACATAGGAGAGCATTTCCTCGTCGTGCTGGTTCAGCCCGCGCGTGCGCACGTAAACAACGCCGGTCTTGCCGTTCGAGTTCTCCTTGATGCCGATCACGTCAGACACAGCCCGCAACGTGTCGCCCGGAAACACAGGCACGCCCCAGCGCCCTTCGGCGTAACCCAGATTGGCGACGGCGTTGAGCGACACGTCCGGCACCGTCTTGCCGAAGACGAGATGAAACACGAGCCAGTCGTCCACCGGCGCGCGGGCGAGACCGAGCGCCCGCGCGAACTCGTCCGACGACTGAAGCGCAAAGCGCGATCCGTAAAGTGCCTGGTAGAGCGCCACGTCGCCTTCGTTCACCGTGCGCGGCGTCGCGTGGACAATCGCGTCACCCGGCACGAAGTCTTCGAAGAAACGGCCCGGTTCGGCCTTCGTCGCACTCATTCCGCCGACGCCCGCGCCGCGATGGCATCCGCCACAGTGACAAGCCGCCGCGCTTCTTCGGCATGCAGCAGCTCCACCATCTTGCCGTCCACGGTGACGACTCCCTTGCCCTTGGCCTCGGGCGCTTCGAAGGCGGCGATGATCTTGCGCGCTTCCTCGACCTCTTCCGGCGAGGGCGCGAACACCTCGTTGCACGGCCCGATCTGCGACGGGTGGATCAGCGTCTTGCCGTCGAACCCGAACTGCCGCCCCTGCACGCACTCGGCCCGAAAGCCGTCTTCGTCCTTGATCCCGTTGAAGACGCCATCGATGGCGACAATCTCCGCGCCGCGCGCGGCCAGCAGCGCGGTCTGAAGCGCCGTGATCAGCGGCGCCCGGCCGGCCACTCGCTCGGCCCGCAGTTCCTTCACCAGGTCATTCGTCCCCATCACGAAGACCGAAAGGCGCGGATGCGCGGCAATCGCCTGCGCATTGAAGATGGCATCCGGCGTCTCGATCATCGCCCAAAGCGCGATCCGGTCCGAAGCCTTGTCAGCCACCCGGTCGATATCGCCGGGCCCATCGATCTTCGGGATCAGCAATGCGTCGATGTCGGCATCGGCAAAAGCCGCGAGGTCATCCGCGCCCCACGGCGTGTCGAGACCATTGATCCGCACGATGACCTCGCGCGGCCCGTATCCACCCTCCTTCACCGCCGCCAGAACCTGCGCGCGCGCCTCTTCCTTGGCATCCGGCGACACTGCGTCTTCCAGGTCGAGGATCAGTGCGTCCGCCGGCAGCGTGCGCGCTTTTTCCAGGGCGCGGGCATTTGCGCCCGGCATGTACAGGACCGAGCGGCGCGGCCGCACTGTCTGTGTCTCCTGTCCCATCTTTGGCTCTGGCCCTCCTATCGATTGCGGCGCACTCTATTGCCCGCACCTTGCGCCGCCAACCACCCAGCCGAATGCCCAAGCGCAATGAACATCCTCGCCATCTCGTCCCAGGTCGTCTTCGGCCATGTCGGCAACTCCGCCGCCCGCTTCGTGCTGGAACGGCTGGGTCACGACGTCTGGGCGATCCCGACGACCCTGCTGTCGCACCACCCCGGTCACGGCAAACCGGCAGGCCGCGCGACACCGGTCGATGAAATCGCGGCCATCGTCGATTCGCTCGCCGAACGCTGCTGGCTGGAGAACCTCGACGCGGTGATGACCGGCTACTTCGCATCCGCGCAACAGGTCGAGGCAGCCGCCCGCGCCATCGGGACCATCCGCGCAGCGAAGCCGGACCTGCCGGTCCTCTGCGATCCGATCATGGGCGACGACGGCGCGATCTACGTCGCCGACGGTGTGCCGGAGGCGCTGCGAGACGCGCTTGTGCCGCTGGCGACGATGCTCACGCCGAACACCTTCGAACTCGCATGGCTCAACGGCGAAGACTGGCGCGATGTGTCAGAAGCCAATATCGGCGACATGACCGGCAGGCTGAAAGCGGATGAGGTGGTTGTTACGTCTGTTGGCACGGGCGATCCCGGGCGTATCGCTGTCGTTGGCACGAGCCCCGGCGCGAAGCCTCACCGTGTCGAACACACCCGCTACGAAAATCCCCCCCGCGGCACCGGCGACGTGCTGGCGGCTGGCTACCTAGCGCGCCGCCTCGACGGCAAGCCGCCGCGCGAGGCGCTCTACGGCACCACCGGCGCCGTTGCGGCGCTCATCCGGCGCGCAGTCGAAGACGGTGCGATCGAGCTGCCGCTTGTGGCGGCGCAGGATCTTCTGCTGGATTGATCAGGCAGCCGTGCGGCGCGCCACCGTGCGATCGTCGGGAAAGCGGATGGTGATCGCCGTGCCCTCGCCGGGGGTCGAGTTGACCACCAGCGTTGCTCCGTGGCTCCGGGCCAGCGCCGCCGTCAGCGGCAGGCCGAGGCCCGTTCCGTCCGCCTTGAAGACGGTCGCATCGTTCGAGAGCTGTGAGAACGGCTCGAATGCCTTGGCGATGTCCTTGCGCGCGATACCGACGCCCGTATCCGCCACCTCGAACGCCATGCGCCCGTCAGCCTCGAGCCGCGCCCGGATCGCCACTTCGCCACCTTGCGGCGTGAACTTCACCGCGTTGGAGACGAGGTTGATGACCATCTGCTTCAGCGCCCGCGCATCGGCCCGAAGCGGCGGGAGATTCTCCTCGACCTCAAGCAGAAGCGAAAGCTCGCCCGACTGGGCCCGCGTCTTCATCATGCGATGGCAGGATGCAAGAACGTCGGCAACGTCGAGTTCGTCCTCCTGCAGCTCATAGCTGTTGGCCTCGATCTTCGAGAGGTCGAGAATGTCGTTGATGATCGACAGCAGGTGCGAGCCGGACTCGAAGATGTCGCCCGCGTATTCCTTGTATTGCGCATTGTCGACAGGCCCCAACATCTCGCGGTTGATGATGTCGGAAAAGCCGATGATCGCGTTGAGCGGCGTGCGCAGCTCGTGGCTCATGTTGGCGAGGAACTGCGACTTGGCCGCGTTCGCCAATTCCGCCTGGTCCTTCGCCGAGGAAAGCTGCGCTGCCGTTTCCTCGCGCGCCGCCATCTCCTCGCGCACCCGGTCGAGAACGCGGTTGTATTCCGCCGCGATCTGGCCTGCCTCTGTGTAAGGCTCCACGGGCACGCGGATGGAGAAGTCGCCCGACCGCTGCTGCGTGTCCATGGCGCGGATCAGATCGTGGATCGCCGTCGACGCACCATGCTCCGACGCGTTCAGGCCAAGGTGCTCCGCTTCCGCAGGCACACGCAGCGGCACAAAATGATCGATGATTTTCAGAACGACGTATCCCGTGCCGAACGCATAGACGCCTGCGACACAGATGCCGAGCAGCTGCACGCCAAGCTGTTGGAGCACCGTGTGTCCGGTGCCCCAGAGCGCCGGATCGCCAAACAGGGCAACCGCGAGCGTCCCCCAGATGCCGGCTGCAAGATGCACCGGCACGGCGCTTACCGCGTCGTCGATGCGGCGGCGGATAAGGAAGGACTGGCAGGCCAGCGCGACGATGGCGCCGATGCCGCCGATAACGATGGCGCCACCCAGCGAAACAACATGCGCGGGAGCCGTGATCGCCACGAGACCGGCCAGCACGCCGTTCACCGTATCGACAACGCTCGGCGCGCCGCGCCGGCGCCAGGTGACCGCCATCGCCACCGCGCCGCCAGCAGCTGCCGCCATCAGCGTGTGCACCATGATGTGCGGCACCGAGCCGTCGATCGCCAGCGTCGAACCGCCGTTGAAACCGAACCAGCCGATCCACAGCAGGAACATGCCGAAGACGGCCATCGGCGTGTTGTGCGCCTCGATGCCCTTGCTGCCCTCGGCGAAGCGCCCGATGCGCGGGCCGATGATCAGTACGGCGGCAAGGGCGATCCACCCGCCAATGCTGTGCACGACCGTGGAGCCGGCGAAATCGATGAAGCCGAGCTCCTGTAGCCAGCCTGCCTGCCCGGCAATACCGAAGCCGCCCCAGGCCCAATGGCCAAACACCGGGTAGATCAGCGCGCTCAGCACGAAGGCGGTCATCAGGTAGCCGCGGAAGCTCATGCGCTCTGCCACCGCACCGGACACGATCGTCGTCGCGGTCCCGCAGAAGGCGAGCTGGAAGAAGAAGAAGGCGAGGAGCCAGGCGCTCTCCATGCCCCCGAACGGGTTGGGGTCGAAGAGGAAAAGCGACGTCCCGATCCAGCCGCCGGCCGTGGCGCCGAACATCAGCGCAAAGCCGAAGGCCCAGAACGAAAGGCTGGCGACGCAGAAGTCCGCGACGTTCTTGATCGCCACGTTGATCGAGTTCTTCGCCCGGACGAGACCCGTTTCAAGGCAGGTGAATCCGGCCTGCATCGCCAGCACCAGCACGGTGCAGATGAGAAGCCAGATGGTATTGTCCGTGACCGCAGGATCGCCCATGCCAACCCCAGCTGACGCAACTAAGAACGAGTTCAGCGGGGAGAGTGGCGGAAGAAGGTTAAATTTGGCGGAACGGCGATACGCCGCCTACGGAGTTTCGGCCCCGGAAATACTTAACGGGGCCTTAGTGGCTCTCGGTCGCAACGAAACTCAGCGCGTCGCCGCCGCCCTTCTCGGCAATCTTCTTTGCCGTCGGCGCCTCGCGCGGCAGGCGGCCAAGGGCCAACTCCGGCGGCGCCGTATCCGGGATCTCCGGATTGGGTGCCGGCGGGCTGTAGTAGCCAAGCGCGTAGGAGCCCATCGTGTAGCCCAGCAGCTCCTGCAACGCCGGCGTCAGCGTCTTCGCCACGTCGGGCGGACAGGAGAGATACTGGTTCTCCTCCTGCCGCAGCCAGCCAAGGCAGTAGGTGATGTTCATGCCGACGCGTGCGCCATTGCTGCGGTTCTCGCCGCCGCCATGGATCACCGAGCCCGTGTAGAGCAGCACCGAGCCGCGCGGCATCACCGCCTGGCAGACCTCTTCAGGCTTCGCCTCGCGGTCCGGGTCGTCCCAGAGATGGCTGCCCGGCACCACCTGCGTCGCACCGTTCTCCTCGGTGAAGTCGGTCAGCGCCCAGATCGTGTTGAATTGCGGCTCGATGTCGGGGAGGTAGCCGCCCCAGGCCAGCCGGTCGCGGTGCAGGAGCTGCTTGCCCTGTCCCGGCAGCAGCCGGATCAGCTGCGTGAGGTGCAGCTGGATGCGGTCACAATAGGGCGCGAGGAACCGGTTCGCCGCTTCCAGCACCACCGGGTTCATCACCACGTCCCGGCAGGCCGGCGAGCGCGCGACCAGAGCACCCGTGCGCGTTGTGTTGAACCCGGTGAAGCCGTCGAGCCCCTTGGCCGACTTGTCCATCAGCGGCTGCGTCTCGCCCGCGATCTTGTGGAGAGCCTCGGGCGCGAGCACGTTGGCGACGATGCACGCTCCATCCCGTGCAATCACCTTGGAAATGTCGTCCTGCGAAGCCGTTGCCGGCAGCGTCTCGAGTTGCGGCATCACGCACTCTCCCTGTCGATCTCGTCTGCATTGATGTCGTGGGCGGCATAGAGTGGCACCAGCAGGGCCGACAGCGTCGCCCGCATGCGTGGCTCCGGCCATTGCTCAGGCTCCATCGCCACGCGCACGGCGACCCCGTCCACCGCGGCAATCGTCGCATCGGCCAGTGTCTGCGTGTCAGTCATGCCGGTCGCGTCCAGCTCCGCCTTCAGCGTGGCGGCAATCGCCTCGTAGCCTTCGCGGTGCTTTTCCCGGAACACGGGATCACTGACCCCCCGCCCCCAGAACTGGAGGAAGACACGCCACTCGCGCGACGTCTCCTCGTCATGGGGCAGATACAGCAGCGCGCGCTCGGTGATCGTGCGGCCGCGCGAGGCGGCGATGCGCTCGAGGTTCGCCTTGCCCACCCGCTCGAAGGCAGCCAGAAGCACCGCATCCTTGTTGGGCAGGTAGTGCACCACGGCCCCGGTCGTGACCTTGGCCGCCGCCGCCACGTCCACCAGCCGCACTGCGTCGAGCCCCGCCCTGTCGATGGCTTCGACAGCTGCTTTCGCGAGGCTTTCCCGGCGGGCCGTGTGGTCAACCTTTTTTGGCATAATGATGATTATATAAAAAGATCCGAGGCATGCAAGCCCCGCCAACGAAAAAGCGCCGCCCCGGGATTTCCGGGACGGCGCTTCAATCTTAGTTCTGCTGGAAAAAGCGGGTGCTACGCCGCCTTCTGCAGGAACTTGGTGTTCAGCAGCTCGGCGATCTGGATCGCGTTGAGCGCCGCACCCTTGCGCAGGTTGTCCGAGACGACCCACAGGCTCAGGCCGTTCTCGACCGTGGGATCCTTGCGGATGCGGCTGATGAAGGTCGCGTACTCGCCCACGCATTCGACCGGGGTCACGTAACCGCCGTCCTCGCGCTTGTCGACGACCATGCAGCCCGGCGAAGCGCGCAGGATATCGCGCGCCTCGTCATCGGTGATCGGGTTCTCGAACTCGAGCGTCACCGCCTCCGAATGGCCGACGAAGACCGGCACGCGCGCGCACGTCACCGAAACCTTGATGGCCGGATCGACGATCTTCTGCGTCTCCACGATCATCTTCCACTCTTCCTTGGTGGAGCCGTCTTCCATGAAGACGTCGATGTGCGGAATGACGTTGAAGGCGATCTGCTTGGTGAAGTTCTCCTTCTCCACCGGATCGTTGACGAAAATGCCGCGCGTCTGCGTGAACAGCTCGTCCATCGCGTCCTTGCCCGCGCCGGAAACCGACTGGTAGGTCGCGCAGACCACGCGCTTGATCTTCGCCTTGTCGTGCAGGGGCTTCAGCGCCACCACCAGCTGCGCGGTCGAGCAGTTGGGGTTCGCGATAATGTTCTTCTTGGTGTAGCCGGCCAGCGCGTCCGCGTTCACCTCGGGCACGATCAACGGCACGTCCGGGTCCATGCGGAACTTGGACGAGTTGTCGATCACGATGCAGCCTGCCGCCGCGATCTTCGGCGCCCATTCCTCGGCGACCGAGCCGCCCGCCGACATCAGCGCGATGTCGGTGCCCTTGAAGTCGTAGTTCTCCAGCGCCTGGCACTTGAGGGTCTTGTCGCCATACGAGACCTCCTTGCCCTGGCTGCGCCGCGAGGCGAGCGGGATCACCTCGTCGGCGGGAAACTGCCGCTCTTCGAGGATATTCAGCATTTCCCGGCCGACATTGCCGGTGGCGCCGATGACGGCGACTTTCAAACCCATGTTTGGCTCCTGTTTCTGCCTCTCTCGCGCCGCGGCCATCCTTGCTCATTCAGGGAGTGCGCGGCCTCGTTCGCCTGCTCCGTCCCCCGCGGCCTGCGAGAGAGATCGAGCGGCGCGAGAGGCGGATCAGACGGTCTTGGTGGTCGTCTTCTTGGTCGAAGTAACGGCCGTGGCGGGCAAAAGGGTCCGCGCCGCCCGGCCCGAAAAGGCCGGAACGCCCGGAATTCCTGCGCTGAAAGGCACGTTCGCCACGAGACGTCCAATCCGGTTGTTCGCGGGCGCTTATATGTCACCGCGCCCCGGTCCAGTCAAACGGGACGGTCTGGCGCGGACCTGCTAGGCTTGTCCTTGCGTGTGGGCGCCCCAACCTTTGGACCGAAGCGCCATGATCCGAACGACGACATTGCTCTGTGCCGCCCTCGTTCTCGCCGCCTGCGCTGGCGACCGGGAATCCGAGATCGCGCGCCAGAACGCCATTGATCACCAGCACTGCCTCGAACTCGGCTTCGAGGAAGGAACCGAGGCCTACGGCAATTGCCGCCTCAAGCTGCGTGAAATCCGCGCCGAGGAAGCGGCGGGCCGCAACTCCGGCGGCAATTTCGGCGTTGGTGTCGGGATCGGCATCGGTCTCTAAGGGAGACAGCCCCGTGCGCCAGCTTGTCATCGCCGCAACCGCCTGCCTCGTGCTCGCCGCCTGCGTCTCGCCGGAGGAGCGCGCGGCCGCGGCCCGCGCCCAGCTCGCCGCCGACCGCGCGGAATGCGAAGGCCTCGGCTTCGAACCCGAAACCGAGGCCTTCTCCAACTGCCTGCTGAAGCTGCGGGAAATCCGCGCCGACGAGGCCCGCGCCGCTGAACTGCGCCGCGCCAACAACCGCTATCTGTTCGGCCCGGCCTGGCCCTATCCCTACGGACGGCCCTACTGGTGGTAGACGGTTAGCCCGCAGCCATTTCCTTCACCACGGCCTCGCCCATCTCGCTGGTCGAAACCTTGGTCATGCCATCCTGCATGATGTCGCCGGTGCGAAACCCCCGGTCGAGCACGCGCGTCACCGCCGTCTCCACCCGGTCCGCCGCCTCGCCCATGCCGAACGAATAGCGCAGGCACATGGCCAGGCTCGACAGCATGGCGATCGGATTGGCGATGCCCTTGCCGGCAATGTCCGGCGCCGAACCATGCACCGGCTCGTAGAGCGCGCGGCGCTTGCCGGTCTTCGCGTCAGGCGCACCGAGCGACGCCGACGGCAGCATGCCGAGCGAACCCGTCAGCATCGCCGCCACGTCCGACAGCATGTCGCCGAAGAGGTTGTCCGTGACGATCACGTCGAACTGCTTGGGTGCGCGCACCAGCTGCATGCCGCCTGCATCCGCCAGCATGTGCGTCAGCTCCACATCCGAGTAGTCGCGCTTGTGAACCTCGGACACGACCTCGTGCCACAGGACGCCCGACTTCATGACGTTGCGCTTTTCCATGGAGCACACGCGGTTGGAGCGCGTGCGGGCGAGGTCGAAGGCGGCGGCGGCGATGCGCTCGATCTCGTAGGTCTCGTAGACCTGCGTATCCACGGCGCGCTTCTGGCCGTTGCCGAGATCGGTGATCTCCTTCGGCTCGCCGAAATAGACACCGCCCGTCAGCTCACGGACGATCAGGATGTCGAGCCCCTCGACCAGCTCCTTCTTGAGGGAGGAGGCTTCCGCCAGCGCGGAGAAGCAGATCGCCGGGCGCAGGTTGGCAAACAGCTCCATGTCCTTGCGAAGCCGCAACAGCCCCGCCTCGGGCCGCACGTCATAGGGCACGTCGTCCCACTTGGGCCCGCCCACGGCGCCGAACAGCACGGCATCCGCCGCCATCGCCCGGTCCATCGCCGCATCGGTGATCGACACCTTGTGCGCGTCGTAGGCCGCGCCGCCCACCAGGTCCTCTTCCACCTCGAAGGACGCGATCCCTTCCGCGTTCATCCAGTCGATGGCGCGGCGCACCTCGGCCATCACCTCGGGGCCGATCCCGTCGCCGGGCAGGAGAAGAAGCTTGTGGGTCGTCATGGTGAACGGTCTCCGGACGCATGTTCTCGTTGAAAGCGCCGGGTTCCTAGCAGGCAGCGGGCGCGAAGGCCAGCACGACTAGGCCCAGGGCCGAGCCGCCTCGTCCTTCGCCTCGAAGGCGCCGATGTCCTTGTCCTGCTGCATGGTGAGCCCGATGGCGTCGAGGCCGTTGAGCAGGCAGTGCTTGCGGAACGGGTCGATCTCGAAAGAGATCGTGCCGCCGTCCGGGCCCTTGATCTCCTGCTTCTCAAGGTCGACGGACACCACCGCGTTGGCGCCGCGCTCGGCGTCGTCCATCAGCTTGTCCACGTCTTCCTTGGGCAGGACGATGGGCAGGATGCCGTTCTGGAAACAGTTGTTGTAGAAGATGTCCGCGAACGACGTGGCAATCACGCAGCGGATGCCGAAATCCGCCAGCGCCCACGGCGCATGTTCGCGCGAGGAGCCGCAGCCGAAATTGTCACCCGCCACCAGGATCTGCGCATTGCGATAGGCCGGCTTGTTGAGGACGAAGTCCTCGACCTCTTTGCCGTTCTCGTCGTAGCGCATCTCGTCGAACAGGTGCACGCCCAGCCCCGTCCGCTTGATCGTCTTCAGGAACTGCTTGGGGATGATCATGTCCGTATCCACGTTCATGATCGGCATCGGCGCCGCAACGCCCGTCAGCTTGTCGAACTTTTCCATTCCCCGCGTCCCCTACTTGAAGTCCCGCACGTCGACAAAATGCCCGGCAATCGCCGCGGCTGCCGCCATTGCCGGCGACACCAGGTGCGTCCGGCCGCCGCGGCCCTGGCGGCCTTCGAAGTTGCGGTTTGACGTGGAGGCGCAGCGTTCGCCCGGCGCCAGCTTGTCGGCGTTCATGGCGAGGCACATGGAGCAGCCCGGCTCGCGCCAGTCGAAGCCGGCGTCGATCAGCACCTTGTCGATGCCTTCCGCCTCGGCCTGTTCCTTGACGAGGCCCGAGCCCGGCACGACGAGCGTGCGGATGCCTTCCTTCACCTTGCGGCCCTTCGCCACCTCGGCGACAGCGCGCAGGTCCTCGATGCGGCCATTGGTGCATGAGCCGATGAAGACGGTATCGACCGCCACGTCGGTCATCGGCGTATTCGGCTTGAGGCCCATGTAGTCGAGCGCGCGCTGCACGGCGCGGGCCTTGTCGGCATCCTCGATCTTCGACGGGTCGGGCGTTGCGCCGGTCACCGCCACCACGTCTTGCGGGCTGGTGCCCCAGGTGACGATGGGCGGGAGGTTGTTGACGTCGAGCGTGACCTCGCGGTCGAACTTTGCACCCTCGTCCGACGGCAGCGAGCGCCAGTAGGTCTCGGCCATTTCCCACGCAGCACCCTTGGGCGCGCGCGGGCGGCCCTTGAGGTATTCGTAGGTAGTGTCATCCGGCGCGATGAGGCCGGCACGCGCGCCCGCCTCGATCGTCATGTTGCAGACGGTCATGCGGCCTTCCATGGAGAGCGCCTGGATCGCCTCGCCCGCGTACTCCATGACGTAGCCGGTGCCGCCCGCCGTGCCGATCTCGCCGATGATTGCGAGGATGATGTCCTTCGCGGTCAGGTGGTCAGGCAGCTTGCCTTCCACGTTGATGCGCAGGTTCTTCGCCTTCTTCTGGATCAGCGTCTGGGTGGCCAGCACATGCTCCACTTCGGAGGTGCCGATGCCGTGCGCCAGCGCACCGAACGCGCCATGCGTGGAGGTGTGGCTGTCGCCGCAGACGATGGTCGTGCCCGGCAGCGTGAAGCCCTGCTCGGGGCCGACGATGTGGACGATGCCCTGCCGGATATCGAGCATCGGCAGGTATTCCACGCCGAACTCCTTGCAGTTGGCTTCCAGCGTGTCGACCTGGATGCGGCTTTCCTCGTCCTCGATGCCCTTTGTGCGGTCGGAGGTCGGCACGTTGTGGTCGGCCACGGCCAGCGTCTTGGCCGGGCGGCGCACCGGGCGGCCCGCCATGCGCAGGCCCTCGAAGGCCTGCGGGCTGGTGACCTCGTGGACGAGATGACGGTCGATATAAAGGAGGCTCGTCCCGTCCTCGCGGGTCTCGACCACGTGGTCGTCCCAGATCTTGTCGTACATGGTACGGGGACCGGACATCTTCCTCCTCCGTTCACTCTCTCGATGCAAGGCACGCCCGGGATGGGGCAGGCGCGCTCACATATAGGCGCCTGCCGGGCGGCAACCACCCGGCAGGCCGTAGGGTTTGTCGCGAGCGGCGCTTACGCGTCCTTCGCCGGACGGTTGTCCACGCGCTCGGCGATACGCGCCGACTTGCCGCGGCGGCCGCGCAGGTAATAGAGCTTCGCGCGCCGCACCTTGCCCTTGCGGACAAGCTGGATCGAGTCGATCAGCGGCGAGTAGATCGGGAACACGCGTTCCACGCCCTCGTTGTAGGAAATCTTCCGTACCGTGAAGTTCTCCTGCAGGCCCTCGCCGGACCGCGCAATGCACACGCCTTCATAGGCCTGCACGCGCTCGCGGGTGCCTTCCACGACCTTCACGTTCACGCGGACCGTGTCGCCCGGGCGGAAATCGGGGATCTCCTTTCCCTCGGACAGCTTTGCCGCCTGTTCCTTGTTCAGTTCTTCGATGATGTTCATGACCGAACCCTCGATCCGTTCTCTCTAGTGATCCACAGAAGAGCGCGCCTGCGCGGCTCCCGATTTTCGCTGATAGGCGGCCCAAAGGTCCGGACGCCGTTCACGTGTGATCCGCTCGGCTTCAGCGTGGCGCCACGCGCGGACCTTTTCATGGTGGCCGGAGGTCAGGACCGCCGGAATGTCCATGTCTTCGAACGTCTGGGGCCGCGTGTAGTGCGGGTACTCCAGAAGCCCGTTCTCGAAACTCTCTTCATCGCCGGACGCGTCCGCGCCCATGACACCGGGCAAGAGCCGCACCACGGCGTCGATCATCGCCATGGCCGCCACCTCGCCGCCGGACAGCACGAAGTCGCCCAGGCTCACCTCGATGCCGGGCCGTGCCGCGAACACACGCTCGTCCAGTCCCTCGAAGCGGCCGCAGACGAACCGGGCCCCCGGCCCCGCCGCGATTTCGCGCACCAGCGTCTGGGTGAGCGGCGCCCCGCGCGGGGTGAGGTAGACGAGCGGCCCGCTGTCCGGATCGGTGGCGTCGATCGCCGCCGCCAGCACGTCGGCCCGCATCACCATGCCGGGCCCGCCGCCGGCGGGGGTATCGTCCACGGAGCGGTGCTTATCGCGCGCGTAATCGCGGATGTCCACCGTACGCAGCGCCCAGCGCCCTTCCGCCAGCGCCCGTCCCGCCAGGCTGGTGCCGAGCGGCCCCGGGAACATCTCGGGGAACAGGGTGAGGACCGTCGCGGTCCATGCCGGGCTAGCCATCGGATGCCTCCCCGCCGGTCTCATCGGCAGCGTCGTCGAGCAGGCCCTCGGGCGGCACGCAGATGATCCGGCGCGCATCGAGATCGACCGCCGGGCACACCGCGCGCGTGAACGGCACCAGGACCGTGCGGCCCCGCCGTTCGCCTGCGCGCTGAACGTCCAGAAGGTCGCCCGCGCCGAAATCGTGGACAGCAATCACCCGTCCGATCTCCGTTCCGTCCTCTGCCACCACGACGCAGCCAATCAGGTCCGCGTGGTAGTAGGCCTCCTCATCGTCATCCGCGTCCGCCTCGCCAAGCCGCTCGCGCGGCACGTAGAGCCGTTCGCCCTTCAGGGCCTCCGCCGCCTCGCGGGTGGCGACGCCCTTGAGCGTCACCGCCGCACCGCCCTTCACGGGCCGCCGGTAGGTGATCTCGAAGACGCGCCCGTCTTCCGTCGCCACCGGCCCGTAGGCCGCGACCGCCGCCGGCTCCTCGGTGAAAGTCTTGACGCGCACGTCCCCGCGCACCCCGTGGGCGCCCGCGACGGCACCCAGACAGACCTTCGCCGGACCGGCCACGGTGCCTTACGCCTCGGCCTTCGCCTCGCCTTCATCGCCCGCAGCTTCTTCAGCCGGAGCTTCCTCGGCGGGCGCCTCGGCAGCAGCCGCCGCGGCTTCCTTGGCCTCTTCCTCGGCGATGCGGGCAGCCTCAAGACGCTCCTGCGCCTTCTTGCCCGGCAGCGCCTTCTTCGGGTTGTTGCGCGGCTCGCGCTTGGCAATGCCTTCCGCATCGAGGAAGCGGGACACGCGGTCCGTCGGCTTGGCGCCCTTGCCCAGCCAGTAGGTCACGCGCTCCTGGTCGAGCGTCACCCGCGTGCCATCCTTCGGCAGCATCGGGTTGTAGGTGCCCAGCTTCTCGATGAAGCGGCCGTCGCGCGGGCTGCGCACGTCGGCCACCACGATGCGGTAGTACGGGCGCTTCTTCGCGCCGCCGCGTGCGAGCCTGATCTTCAGTGCCATTCAGTCGTCTCCTTGGTTGTCACTTGCCCGGACAGGCGCTGCGCGCCGCCCGGTATCCGAAAAATCCGTACACGTCACTTCTTCTTGGACGGTCCGCCGAGCCCCGGCAGCGATCCGCCGCCAAGCCCGGGCAGCCCGCCCGGGGGCAGGCCCTGAGGCCCGCCCATATTGCCAAGGCCGCCCATGCCACCCGGCGGCATCTGCCCGCCGCCCTGGCCCATGGCGCCCATCATCTGGCCCAGCGCTTTCGCGCCGCCCTTCTTGCCCATCATCTTGAAGACGTCGGCCATCTGCCGGTGCATCTTCAAAAGCCGGTTGATCTCCTGCACCTGCGTGCCCGAGCCCGCCGCCACGCGCTTCTTGCGGCTGGCGTTCAACACCTTCGGGTTGCGCCGCTCGTGCGGCGTCATGGAGGAGATGATCGCGGACTGCCGCTTGATGACCTTGTCGTCCATGCCGGATGCGTCGAGCTGCTTCTTCATCTTGCCGACGCCCGGCATCATCGCCAGCACGCCCGCCATGCCGCCCATGCGGCCCATCTGCTTCAGCTGCTCGGCCAGGTCGTTCAGGTCGAACTGGCCCTTCTTCATCTTGGCCGCGAGCTTCTCGGCCTCTTCCTGGTCGATGGTCTCGGCGGCCTTCTCCACCAGCGAGACAACGTCGCCCATGCCGAGGATGCGGCCCGCGATGCGCTCGGCGCGGAAGACTTCCATGTCCTCCAGCTTTTCGCCGGTGCCGAGCAGGCGGATCGGGCAGCCCGTGACGGCGCGCATGGAAAGCGCGGCGCCGCCGCGCCCGTCACCGTCCGCGCGGGTCAGCACGATGCCGGTAAGGCCCACGCGCTTGTTGAAGGCATCCGCCGTGTTGACCGCGTCCTGGCCGGTCAGGCTGTCGGCGACCAGCATGATCTCGTGCGGGTTGGCGGCGGCCTTCACCTCGGCCATCTCCGCCATCAGGGCCTCGTCCACCGCAAGGCGGCCCGCGGTATCGAGCATCACCACGTCGTAGCCGCCCAGGCGCCCCGCCTCGATGGCGCGGCGGGCAATGGCGACGGGCTGCTGGCCGGCGATGATCGGCAGCGTGGCGATGCCCGCCTGCTCGCCCAGCACCTTGAGCTGCTCCTGCGCCGCCGGGCGGCGCACGTCCAGCGAGGCCATCAGTACCTTGCGCTTGGCCTTGTCGCGCAGGCGGATGGCGATCTTCGCGGTGGAGGTCGTCTTGCCCGAGCCCTGCAGGCCCACCATCATGACGGGCACCGGCGCGGGCGCGTCGAGGTTCACCCCCGAATTGTCGTCGGACGGCTCCTTGCCCGCATCGTCGCCTGCCAGCGTCGCCACCAGCTCGTCATGGACGATCTTGATGACCTGCTGGCCCGGCGTGACCGAGCGGAGCACGTCCTGCCCGACCGCGCGCTCGGTGACCTTCTGGATGAAGTCGCGCGCCACCGGCAGTGCCACGTCGGCCTCAAGCAGCGCACGGCGCACCTCGCGCATCGCCTCGGAGACGTCTTTCTCCGAGAGTGCGCCGCGCTTCCTGAGCCCCTCGAAAATGGAGCCGAGCCGGTCCTGCAGGTTGTCGAACATCGCGCCTTTGATCGTCAAAATCCGGCGAATTCCGCCGTTTTCCTCCCGAAACAGCCCGATGACCGGCCAAAGCACAAGCGCACCCGTGGGCGAAACTCGCTGACGGGTGGCGACGTGCGGGAGCGCGTCCCGCTGGCCGGAGGAGACAGACTGTCTCGGATTGAGAGTGGGGTTTTAGGGGCTGCCGGGGAAAGAATCAAGCAAGCGCCAAGCTCTCAAAACAGAAATTCTGGCGCTGGACGATAGCGGGGATTGCCAGACGCCTGAGGCTTGCGGCACAGACGAACGAGATGCCCTAGTGATTCTTTCCGATATGACTGCAATCTTCCACGTTGAACACGGATGAATAATTCAGTATCGGGGCAACACCGTCTTTTTCTTCACCAACCCACTTAAAGATTATAGCGAGAATGGAGTATTCACCGGGCCGCATTTCTCTGACGTCGTTTAATATCTGTGGCACTAAGACCTCGCAGGCGACTTGGCCTGCTCGTTTCAGGTACGTCTCATCCTCCAACCGGGGTGTCGTCATGTTAAACATGGCCGCCGCCCCCACCGTGCCGTCGCCAAATGCGATAGGGCCTACTAGTTCCAAGTCCCCGGCGAGACGTTCACCGTATTCGAAAGACCCCGTCACCGCCTGCGCTGGCTGATAACTCACGACAAGGAATACAAGAAGGATGAGCACCAAACCGTATGCGTGTCGCCGCATGTAGCCCCCTTTTTCAGCTAGCAATACAATAGGCCACGCAGCAACCATGTGGCCATCTTGTTTGCGGCAAGCGCGATTGCGCATCCCTCGAATACGATGGAAGTGCGTGGATTTTACCGTGTGACGGTCGCGACTAACCGCGGGGCACCGAGAAAACGACGTGCCCTACCTCACCGCCATCGCCCGCAATCCGGCTGCTGCCGAGCGTGACGGGTTTCCGTTCGACGTGCCGGCGCTGGCAGGGTTCGGGGAGCTAGAAATCACCATGCCGGTCACCTACCTGGTCGGCGAGAACGGATCGACGAAATCGACGCTGCATCGACCTATTCCGGAGCTTCTTGCAGGGCTTCGACGTAATAGAACTCCTTGTCGAAGAAGGCGTAGAGGACGTTGGCGGGGACGCCGTAGACCTCGCGGACGAAGTCGCCCTGGCTGGCGTGGATGTCCCATCCGCGCTGTTTGAGGCCCGTTTCGCCGGGCATCGAGAAGTTGGGCTCCGGCTGGTGCTCGGCCACGAAGGCGCCCCGCTCGCCGCCCAGCTGGCGCATCACCCGGCGCGGCATCAGCGTGTAGGCCACGTGTTTCGGACCCCTGTAGACGTGGATGCCCTCGAACTGGCGCACGGCTTCGGCCACCGCGAGGCCGATGCGCCGGTGATCCGGGTGCCCGGTTGCGCCGCTTTCCGGCCAGAAGGTGACGACCAAGTCCGGCTCATAGCGGTGAAACGCCTTGATGATGGCCGCCGTGAGCGTGAGGAACGGCACTGCCTCGACGCCGCCATCGGCGTAGTTCCACACCTCCTGGTCCTTCACGCCCAGCGCGAAACCGCTCTTGAGGACTTCCGCCGTGCGGATGATGCCAAGCTCCCGCTGGCGGGCGACGACGGGCATCTGGGTGCCCGCCTCGCCCTGCGTCGCCGTGATCATGGCCACGTAGGCGCCGTCATCGATGGCGGCGCGGTGCAGGAGGCCGGTCACAAGCTGCTCGTCGTCCGGGTGGGCGAAGACCGCCAGCACCCGCTTGGCGCCCAGCGCCCCGGCGACGGATTCCACGGGCTGGGCGCCGCGCTCCTCGAACAGGGCGTTAAACCAGATCAGGGCCGCGATCACGATGACGGTGACCGCCAGCCCGGCGGTCGCGGCCAGAATGGCCAGCATGCGGCGCATGGCGTCCTCCGGGTTGCCGGCGCCGGTTGACCCTCCGGCGCGCAATTCGTTGTGCTTTCTGGCATTTCACGGCCAAAAGCGCCATATAGGCCCTCATGCGCACGCGCTTTTTGAAGATGAACGGCCTCGGCAACGAGATCGTGGTGATGGACGCCCGCGACGGCACCTTCGTGCTGGACGCCGCCGGCGCGCGCCTTGTCGGCGATCCAGCCACGGGCCCCGGCTGCGACCAGGTCATGGTCATCGAGAAGCCGCGCGACGGCGGCGACGTCTACACCGCCATCTGGAACAATTCCGGCGAGGAGGTGGAAGCCTGTGGCAACGGCGCGCGCTGCGTCGCCGCCCACCTGTTCGAGACCACCGGCAAGACCGAACTGAAGATGGAGACGAAGGGCGGCCTCATCGTCGCGCGCGATGCCGGCGACGGCCTCATCACCATCGACATGGGCGTGCCGCGCTTCGGCTGGCAGGAAATCCCGCTGTCGGAAGAAATCCACGACACCCGCGCCATCGAACTCCAGATCGGCCCCATCGACGCGCCGGTGCTGCACAGCCCCAGCGTGGTCAATGTCGGCAACCCGCACGCCATCTTCTGGGTGGACGACCCGGAGCGCTTCGACCTCGAGAAGATCGGCCCGCTGCTCGAGAACCACCCGATGTTCCCCGAGCGCGCCAACATCTCGCTCGCGCAGGTCATCGACCGCGAGACCATCCGCACCCGCGTGTGGGAGCGCGGCGCGGGCGCCACGCGCGCCTGCGGTACCGCCGCCTGCGCCATTGCCGTGGCCGCTGCCCGCAAGGGCCTGACGGGCCGCAGCGTGACCGTGCACCTGCCCGGCGGCCCGCTCCACATCGAGTGGCGCGAGCGCGACGACCACATCCTGATGACCGGCCCGGCCGAGTTCGAATTCGAAGGCGAGATCGACCTTTCGAAGGCGGGAGCGACCGCATGAACGATCCGCAGATCGTCACCTTCGGCTGCCGCCTCAACGCCTACGAAAGCGAGGTCATGCGCGACCATGCGCGCGCGGGCGGCATGGACAACGCCATCGTGTTCAACACCTGCGCGGTGACGAACGAAGCCGTGCGCCAGGCCCGGCAGGCGATCCGCAAGGCACGCCGCGAGAACCCGGACGCCGAGATCATCGTCACCGGCTGCGCCGCCCAGATCGACCCGGACAGCTTTGCCGCCATGCCGGAAGTCAGCCGCGTCATGGGCAACGCGGAGAAGACCCGCGCGGAAAGCTTCCGCAAGGGCACCAATGCGCCGCGCATGAACGTGTCCGACATCATGGCGGTGCGCGAGACGGCGGGCCATCTCATCGCCGGTTTCGAAGCGCGTACGCGCGCCTTCGTGGAAGTGCAGAACGGCTGCGACCACCGCTGCACCTTCTGCATCATTCCTTATGGCCGCGGGAACTCGCGTTCCGTCGCCGCCGGTGAAGTCGTGAACCAGGTCCGCACGCTGGTCGAGCATGGGACGCAGGAAGTCGTACTGACCGGTGTCGACATCACGTCCTGGGGCGCTGACCTGCCGGGGGCACCGCCGCTCGGCAATCTCGTGCGCCGCATCCTCAAGCTGGTGCCGGCGCTGCCGCGCCTGCGTCTTTCCTCCATCGATTCCATCGAGGCGGATGACGACCTGATGCGCGCCATCGCGGAGGAAGAACGGCTGATGCCGCATTTCCACCTGTCGCTGCAGCACGGCCACGACATGATCCTCAAGCGCATGAAGCGCCGCCACACGCGCGCCGACGCGCTTGCCTTCTGCAACGAGGTACGCCGCCTGCGCCCGGACGTGGCCTTCGGTGCCGATCTCATCGCGGGCTTTCCGACCGAGACCGACGAGATGCACGCCGCCAACCTGTCGCTCATCGACGAGTGCGGCCTTGCCTATGCCCACGTCTTCCCGTTCTCGGCGCGCGAAGGCACGCCCGCCGCACGGATGCCCCAGCTCGACGGCGCAACCGTAAAGGCCCGCGCGGCGGACTTGCGCACCCGCGCCGCCACGGCCCTTGCCCGCCACCTGGATGCCCAAGTCGGCACCACGCGGCGCCTGCTGGCCGAGCGCGAGATGGACGGCCACACGGATGATTTCGCGCCTGTGCGCCTCAGCGCGCCCGTTGCCCCCGGCACCATCATGGATGTCCGCGTCACGGGCCATGACGGCGCCACGCTCCTCGCCGAACCGGTTTCACGCGTGGCCGCATGACGGAACCGCGCATCATCGATACCGGCGGGGCCGCCCCGGCGCCCGGCGATGCCGCGCCTGAAAAGCGCGGCTTCTTCAAGCGCCTCAAGGAAGGCCTCAGCCGCTCTACCTCGGGTCTCACCACCGGCATCTCCGGCGTCTTCACCAAGCGCAAGCTGGATGCAACGACGCTCGATGAACTGGAAGACGTGCTGATCCAGGCCGACCTCGGCATCGACACCGCTATGCGCATTTCCGAGGCCGTCGGCGAAGGCCGCTACGACAAGGAAGTGGACGAGCGCGAGGTGCGCGCCATCGTGGCAGAGGAAGTGGCGAAGGTGCTGCGGCCCTGCGAGGCGCCTATCCGCATCGACGGCACGCACAAGCCGCACGTCATTCTCGTCGTCGGCGTCAACGGTACCGGCAAGACGACGACCATCGGCAAGCTCGCCAAGATGATCCGCGCCGCCGGCAAGTCGGTGGTGCTCGGCGCGGGCGATACCTTCCGCGCGGCTGCCATCGACCAGCTCAAGATCTGGGGCGACCGCATCGGCGCGCCCGTCGTCGCCCGCGATGTGGGCGCGGATGCGGCGGGTCTCGCGTTCGACGCGGTGGCCAGGGCGCAGGATGACGGGACGGACGTGGTGCTGATCGACACCGCCGGGCGCCTGCACAACAAGGCCGAGCTCATGTCCGAGCTTGAGAAGGTCGTGCGTGTGATCAGGAAACGCGACGAGACCGCGCCGCATTCCGTGCTGCTGGTCCTCGATGCGACAACGGGCCAGAACGCCCTCAACCAGGTCGAGGTGTTCTCCCGGGCCGTCGGCGTCACCGGCCTCGTTATGACCAAGCTCGACGGCACGGCGCGCGGCGGCATCCTTGTCGCCATCGCCGCCAAGGCGGGCCTGCCGGTCCATGCCATCGGCGTCGGCGAGGGCGAGGATGACCTACAGGCATTTTCGGCCGACAATTTCGCCCGCGCCATCGCCGGCCTCGACGAGACCGCGAACACGGAAACCACCGGGAGCTGATCAAGTGAGCGAGCAGCACGTCCACGCCAAGCCGATGACGCCCCTCGTGCGGATGCTGGTGGAGATCGGCCCGCTGGGGGTGTTCTTCGTCGCGAACGCCTACTGGGACATTTTCGTCGCCACCGGCGCCTTCATGGTGGCGATCACGGCAGCCTTGGCCGCTTCGTGGATACTCGCCCGGCACGTGGCCACCATGCCGCTTGTCACCGGCGTCTTCGTCCTCGTGTTCGGCGCGCTGACCCTGTTCCTCAATGACGAACTGTTCATCAAGGTGAAGCCGACCCTGGTGAACGGCCTCTTCGCCGCGATCCTGTTCGGCGGGCTCTTCTTCGGAAAGTCGCTCCTGAAGATCGTGTTCGACGGCTCGTTCCGGCTGACGGATGAGGGCTGGCGCAAGCTGACCTGGCGCTGGGCCTTCTTTTTCGTGTTCCTGGCCGTGCTGAACGAAGTCATCTGGCGCAACTTCTCGACCGACTTCTGGGTGAGCTTCAAGCTGTTCGGCAACGTGCCGATCACCGTCGCCTTCGCCATCGCGCAGGTCGGCCTGCTGCAGCGCTATGCCCTGCCCGAGCCGGGAAGCGAAGACGAGGAAGAAGCCGAGGCCGAGCGCCAGCGCGAAACGCTCTGACGAGCCGCGTCACGCGAACGTCTGCACGAGCTCGGGTCCGTCGAAGCGCTTGCCCTTCTCCCAGCCAAACCAGCCAACCTCCGTCCCGTGCGGATGACAGCTTGCCAGCCGCCGCGTCTCCCCGCCGGGCCATGTGGCGAGCGTGAGCTGCACGGGCTCGCCTTTCTTCTCGGGCTCGAATCGCAGCCAGGCAAACGGTGTGTCCGCCGTCGCGTTCGCGCCCGCGCGCAGGATCACCTCGGTGGCTCGTGCCTGCACGTCCCTCGGCATGTACTGCCACATCACCGAGTGCATCACCACGCGTGCCGTGCCCGGTGTTGCCGGTTCCAGAACATTCGCAAGCCACTCCTCGGCCGACGCGGCTTCCACGCGCGTTCCTCTTGCGCGCGCCACCGCCATAGCGCCATCGAGGCGCGCCAGCCGCTCTTGCTGGTCCGTCCACACATAGGCGCGCACGCGCAGCGCCTGTTCAGGCTCATGAATATCGAGGGGCGTCACATCGCACCCACGGCGGCTTGAAATGGAAAGCGATGCATCGACCGGCGGCACATGATCGATAGACCACTTGGGCGCCATCCGGCACGGCGCGTCTTCCGGCCCCCAGGGAACAGTCCCGAAGCAGTAGTGAAATTCATCGAGGTTCTGCAGCAGCCCGGCACTCGCACCGATCTCGAAGAGATGGACCGGCTTTCGCCACAGCGCCGCAACTTCAAGCATACCCGCGAGCAATGCGGCGGCGCGGCCCACTTCGTTGGTCTGTGGCGGCCGCGCCACGAAACCGCGTACGAAGTCCGCATTGGCGGCGAATGCATCCTCCGCCATCGCCCACACGCCATCGGCGTTGCCGTCGCCACCACAGGAGGGATAGCGCGCGGCAAGCACTGGCGAACGTCCGCTGAGCGCGAGCGCATGCGCACATCCAAGGAACCGCAGCGCAACGACATCGGCGATGGCATCGCCGTCCTTGCCGGGAAGATAGGTGCCAACGAAGTTGCTGCCGCTCTCCATGGCGGCCGCAGCTTGCTCGAGAACGGCACCGGAGAACGGCGAGCCCAGATAGCTGCACCATTCGGACTGATGCCGGAAGGCATGAACGAGCGCATCGGTTGCATAGGGCATGCGGCGGCCTCCGGCCCTTGATGGGGCGCGCGGAGCCTATCGCATGTCGCCGGTTTCACCCTGCGGGTTCGTGAATGGCTGGAATGCATCTGCCTGCGCAACCTGCGCGTGCTGCATCAACGCCCAGCGGACGCTGGGAAACGCCAGGTCATCCCACGGAATTTCATCCCACGTGTAGAGCGCGACCTCGAGGCTCTCCTCACCCGCGTCAACCGACGGGGAAGCGAGCGTCGCCTTGTACATCAGCTGCACTTGGCTGATGCGCGGGATGTTGTAGATGGAAAGCAGCGCGTCGATGCGGATATCCGCACACGCTTCCTCGCGCGCCTCGCGCATGGCGCCGGCCTCCGTCGTTTCGCCGAGTTCGAGATACCCGGCAGGCAATGTCCAGAAGCCGCGGCGCGGCTCGATCGCGCGCTTGCACATCAGGATGCGCGGCTCGCCGTCATCCGCGCCATGCCACGTCACCACTGAGCCCACCACGATCTTCGGGTTCACGTAGTGGATATAGCCGCATGAATCGCAGACATGCCGCGGTTCGCTATCGCCATTTGGGACGCGAAACGAAAAGGAATGTTCACCGTGTTCCGAACCCGGCCGGATCGCCGCGTTGACTTCATCCCGGCGCGGGCGCTTGCTGTCGTCGCTCATGTTGCGAATGTGGCACTCCGCATGCGGAACGTCCACCGGCGCAGCATTTTGGCCGCGGCGCAACGAGGCAACAGCCTTGCGTCTCGATTTGTTTGATGCACAGTTGTGGAGTGACGTTATCGAGGGCGTTATTGTCGCCCGCCCGGGCGTTTTATCCGGGCACTGTCAGTTCTTGCGACGCGCTCCGCACCGCCCTCCCCCCCGGGCGATGCGCAAGGCGGAAACCCACCGCCCGAGCGCAGGGATTAAAGCACCAGACGCGCGCGCCGGACCAAGAGGGGAGCATGGCCCGGACCGCAGCGCGGCAAAGCGCGAACATCACAAGAGGACATTAATGGCCAAGAAGCTGGATCTCGAACAATCGCCGGGTCATCTGCTGCGGCGCGCAACGCAGTACGCGCAGGATCTCTTCACCAAGGAAGTCGGCCCCGGCGGTCTGACCGCACGCCAGTTTGCCGTGCTCGTCACGGTCGAACGTGACGAGGGCCTGACGCAGACCGACCTCGTGAAGCAGACCGGCATCGACCGCTCGACGCTGGCCGACATGATCAGCCGCATGATTTCCCGCGGCCTGCTGCAGCGCAAGCGCACCGCGACCGACCGCCGGGCAAACTCCGTGAGCCTTACCGCCGCCGGCCGCCGCGCGCTCAACGCCACGCTGCCCAAGGCCGTCCGCGCCGAGCAGACCGTGCTCAACGCTCTTTCCGGCCGCCAGCGGGAGAACCTGTTCGAGATTCTCGGTGTGCTCTCGGCCCTGGGCGAGGACGCGCTGGAAGCCGTCGGCGCAGCGACCGGCCGCAAGACCGCCACGAAGAAGACAACCACCAAGAAGAAGTCGGCGGCAAAGAAGAAATCCGCCTCCAAGCGCAAGACGGCCGCGAAGACCAAGAAGAAAGCCGCCGCCAAGAAGCGCCCCGCCGCGAAGGCCAAGAGCAAGACGAAGGCGAAAGCCAAATCGAAGACCAAGGCCAAGAGCCGGCGCAAGAGCGCCTAGCAGGCCTGGCCGCGGCCTACGCCACTAGATGCTGATATCGAGATTGGAGCCGGGGCGCACATTGCGTGTCCCGGCTTTTTCCTGCGCGGACTTGAGCGGCGCTTCCCGCGCGAACTCGCGCGAGGTTTCCCGCTCCGGGCGGCGCTGGGCATCGCCGTCCACGCGGCCTGCCTGACGCGCCTCGGCGGACAGCTCCACCCGCACGGCATTGCGCGTGTCGCCGGACGCCAGCTTCTCCACCGGCGGCGGCGCGAACGCGCGCTTCTGCGGCGCATAGGCCTGGGCCTGCGCGGCAATCAGCGTGGCATTGACGGCAAGAGCCATGGACGCACGTTCCCGGTCTTCGGACCCGGCCGGACATCTCCGGCCCACAGCACAGGATTTAGGGCCGTGCGGTTGACGGCGGGTTAACCGGATCGTTCGATTTCGCGCTTTCCACCGCCGGGATGATCACATCCGCGATATCGGCGCGCGAGAGCGGCCCCACATGCTTGTAGGCAATGCGGCCCGCCCCATCGACCACGAAGGTCTCCGGCACGCCATAGACGCCCCAGTCGATGGCGATGCGCCCGGTCCGGTCCGCACCGACGGCGGAGAACGGGTTGCCGAGCGTTGAGAGGAAGCGGCGGGCGTTCTCGGGCGCATCCTTGTAGTTGAGGCCGACAAGCCGCACGTCGCCGCGCGCCGCCAGCTCCATCAGCACCGGATGCTCCGTGCGGCAGGGGGCGCACCACGAGGCCCAGACATTGACGACGGTCACCTCGCCATCGTCGAGGTCATCGCTGGAAAGGCCGGGCACCCCGGCCATGCCGTCGATGGGCGGCATGCCGAAGGCGGGCACAGGTTTGCCGATCAGTGCCGACGGCACCTCGTCCGGGTCACCCCAGAAAAGCGCGAGGCCGAGAATGGCGGCAAGCGCAAGGAACAGCGCGACCGGCACAAGCGCGCCGATGCGGCGTGACGCGCCATTGCTCATGACTTGTCATCCGGCTGCGTATCGCTCAGCGCCGCTACGCGTGCGCGAACATCGGCCATCGCCCGCACGATCCACACGACGAGCCCCGCCATCACCAGCGCCGTCGCACCGTAGGCCGGCCAGACAAAGGCGGCATAGCCGCCCATGGCGAAGAACTCGGCCATCACCGCGCCCCCGCCCGTTGTGCCTGCAACGCGGCGGCCCGGCGCTCCATCACCTCGACACGCGTGCGCGCGAGCGCGAGGGCTGCGAAGAACAGCGTGAAGCCGAGCGCCATGATCAGGAGCGGCGTGAGAATGGACGCATGAATGGCGGGCCCGTCGAGGCGCGCCACCGAGGCCGGCTGGTGCAGCGTGTTCCACCAGTCCACCGAGAAGCGGATGACAGGCAGGTTGACGGCGCCCGCGAGCGCGAGGATCGACGTCGCCTTCGCGGCCCGCGAGAAATCCTCGATCACTTCCCACAGCGCGATGTAGCCGAGATAGATGAAGAACAGCACGAGCACGCTCGTCAGCCGCGCATCCCACACCCAGTAGGCGCCCCACATAGGCTTGCCCCACAGGGCGCCAGTGAAGAGCGCAAGGAACGTGAAGGCCGCACCGATAGGCGCCATCGCCTTGGCGGACGCGAAGGCAAGCGGATGTCGCCAGATGAGACCGACCGCGCAGGCCAGAGCCATCGCCGCGTACCCCGCCGAGGCGAGCCAGGCGGACGGCACGTGGACGTACATGATGCGGACTGTCTCGCCCTGCTGGTAATCGGGCGGCGAGGCAAACAGCGCGAAATAGAGGCCCACGGCAAGCGTGACAGCCGCCGCGGCGGACAGCCAAGGCAGCACCGCGCCCGAAAGCGCCATGAACCGGGCGGGGTTCGCCAACCGCTGAATGGAACGGGCCATGCGGCTTACTTATCCCCCGCGCCGATGAGCGGCAACAACCGGCCCCTGCGGCCACTTGTCCAACGCCCGGCCCGCATCACGACACCGATATCCGCAGCGCCGCCGCCGCCGCGAACGGCGCCAGCGCCAGCGAGGCCAGCGAGAACGCGGCGAGAAACATCAGCGCCGATCGTTCCCCTGCAGCGGCACCCGCGCCGAAGATCAGCACCGGCACGTAGAGCGGCAGGACGATCAGCGACAGCACGAGTCCGCCCCGGCGGACGCCGACCGTAAGCGAGGCTCCCACAGCGCCAATGAGGCTGAGGGACGGCGTCCCGATCAACAGGCTCGCCACCAGCGGCCACAACAGCGCCATGTCGAGATTGACGAGGAAGGCCACGACCGGGGTCGCCGCGATCAGCGGCAGCGCCGTGGTCAGCCAGTGGGCAAGGCACTTGGCGAGCACCAGCGGTTCCGGCGGCAGCGGCGACATCAGCAGCTGGTCGAGCGCGCCGTCCTCGAAATCCGCCTGGAACATGCGATCGAGCGACAGGAGCGTCGCCAGCAGGATGGCGACCCACAGGATACCCGGCGCGATGCGCGCCAGCAGCGGCAGGTCCGCGCCCACGCCGAACGGCACCATAGTGACCGTGATGACGAAGAAGCCGAGCCCCACCAGCGGCCCGCCGCCGAGCCGCACGGCAAGCCGCAGGTCGCGGGTGACGAGGGCGAGGAACCCGCTCATGCACCCAGCCTCAGTTCACGCGCAGGCACATTGAGCCCGTGATGGGTCGCCGCGACGAGAATGCCGCCACCGTCGAGGTGTCGCCGCAGCAGGTCGTCCAGCAGCGCCCGCCCCGCCGTATCCAGCGCGCTGTCTGGCTCGTCCATCAGCCAGACAGGCCGCGCGCTCGCCCCGCCCTCGAAACAGGCAAACCGCGCCAGCGCCAGCCGCCGCCGCTGCCCTGCAGACAGGACCGCGCCGGGCAGGTCCTTGAGCCCGCCAAGACCGAACCGGTCAAGGACACCGGCAGGAACACCGCCGCCGAACATCCGCACCCAGAACGCAAGGTTCTCCGCAACGGTCAGTTGCGGCTTGAGAGCATCGAGATGGCCCAGGTAAAGCGCCTCGCCGCCGAGCGTGACATCACCGGATTCCGCCTCCAGCAGCCCGGCCAGAATGCGCAGCAGGCTCGTCTTGCCCGACCCGTTCGGCCCCGCGAGCGCCAGCGCCTCGCCGCCACCGAGCGAGAACGACACGTCCTCGAACAGCAAGCGGAACCCGCGGCGGCAGGAAACCGCGTTGGCCTCCAGCGCTGCATGCGATCCTATCTGACTAGGCACATCAGGCACGGCCGGCCTTGTACAGAATGAGAGCCCAAAAGGCTGCGGCGACGATCATGGCCAGCACCAAGAACCCGAACAGAGAAAGGTCGAGCGGCAAGAACCAACTCCAGACATATGCGAAGAAGAACGCCCAGAAAGGCCCCACGGTGGCGGTAAGGGTGAGGCAGAGAAAGGCCACCAGCACTGTTCTGAAGGCATCCGCGCTCATGACCAAGAAGAAGACAGTGAACAGAGCAAGCGCCGCACCATAGTAGAGGAAAAAAGTGGTCTTCTCGATTCCGCCCAGCAGGGCCGCCGCGATCATCACCAGCCCGGCAACGGGGATTGCGAGACCCAAGCTCGCTTTCCAGTCGTTTCGATAACCCGCGAACGTCATCCGGCCCCTGCCCCCAAGCGCGAGGCCTATCGCTGTCTCAATCCGCTCAAATATCGTCAAAATTGCCGCCCCGTCCCTTGCCGGAGGCGAAGCGCGCTGCGCCCTCGCGGCTTTCGCCGCTGGCCAGCACCTCGCGGCCGAGGCGGTACTCGTTGGCCATCGCCTGGTCGTAGGGCATGTCCCACTGGGCATAGGCGGACATGCGGTCGGAGCGCATGCAGTGCTGCGGCAGCTTGGCGAGCTGGTGCGCCAGCTCCAGCGCGCCCTTCAGCCCTTCGCCTTCGGGCACCACGCGGTTGGCGAGGCCCATTTCGAGGGCCTCTTTGGCGCCGACGGGCCGGCCGGTGAGGATCAGGTCCATGGCGCGGCCATGGCCGATGATGCGCGGCAGGCGGACGGTGCCCCCGTCGATCAGCGGAACGCCCCAGCGGCGGCAAAAGACGCCCATGGTGGCGGTCTCCTCCACCACCCGCATGTCGGCCCAGCAGGCAAGCTCCAGCCCGCCCGCGACCGCGTAGCCCGCGACGGCGGCGATGACGGGCTTTGCCAGCACCATGCGCGACGGGCCCATGGGGGCATCACCCGCCAGCCGGTCCGCTTCGAGCCCGGTCTTCGGCAACGCGTTGCGGTTGACGCGCTCCGGCTCGCCGCTGGCGACGGCCTTGAGGTCCGCGCCCGCGCAGAACGTGCCATTCGCGCCCGTAAGGATCGCGATGCTCGCCGTCTCGTCCTGCTCAAAGTCGAGAAAGGCCGCCACGAGGGCATCGGCAGTGGGCCGGTCCACCGCGTTGCGGGCATGCGGCCGGTCGATCGTGACGATGGTGACGGGCCCGTCACGGGTGACCTTCACAGGCGCATCGGCGCCATCCTGCGCAACTGATTGCATTTTTTGCCCTCCCGAGGCTGATTCCAGCCCTTGTGCGCCCTAGGCGTGTGTTTTCACAAGGAGTATAAAGCGCGCGAAAAGCCCCCGCACGCCATCCGCGCGGCGCAAGCCCCGCGCGGCGGCCCTAGACCGGCCGCACCCGGCGATGCGCTGATCATCCCGCGCGACCCCCATATCCGCGCCAGTTCCGACGAGGAGGATCCCCCTTGGCACGAGCCACATCCAAAGCAAAGAGCAAGACGCCCGGCACAAAGGCGGCGGCGAAGAAGACAGCCAACAAGAAGGCAGCTGCGAAAAAGACGGCGCCGAAGAAGACGGCGGCCAAGAAGGCCCCGGCGAAGAAGGCAGCCCCCAAGACGGCTGCCAAGGCCGCTGCCCCCGCAGGCCCGACCTCGCTCGACAGCTTCAAGTGCCGCAAAACGCTCAAGGTCGGCGACAAGTCTTACGAGTACTACTCGCTCAAGACAGCAGAGAAGAACGGCCTTGAAGGCATCTCCCGCCTGCCGTTCTCCCTGAAGGTGCTGCTCGAGAACCTGCTGCGCTTCGAGGACGGCCGCTCGGTCACCAAGGCCGACATCGAGGCCATGGCCAAGTGGCTCAAGTCCAAGAAGTCCACCAAGGAAATTGCTTTCCGCCCGGCCCGCGTGCTGATGCAGGACTTCACCGGCGTGCCCGGCGTGGTCGACCTGGCCGCCATGCGCGATGCCATGGCCAATGCCGGCGGCGACCCGGAGAAGATCAACCCGCTTGCGCCGGTCGATCTCGTCATCGACCACTCGGTGATGGTCGACTTCTTCGGCGACAAGACCTCGTTCAAGAAGAACGTGGAGACCGAGTACGGCCGCAACGGCGAGCGCTACGCTTTCCTGCGCTGGGGCTCCACCGCCTTCGACAACCTGCGCGTGGTGCCGCCGGGAACCGGCATCTGCCACCAAGTGAACCTCGAATACCTGGCGCAGACCGTGTGGACCAAGAAGGAGAAGCGCGGCAGCAAGACCGTCGAGGTCGCCTACCCGGACACGCTGGTGGGCACCGACAGCCACACGACCATGGTCAACGGCCTTTCGGTCCTCGGCTGGGGCGTCGGCGGCATCGAGGCTGAAGCGGCCATGCTCGGCCAGCCGATCTCGATGCTTATTCCGGAAGTCGTCGGCTTCAAGCTGTCCGGCAAGCTCCCCGAGGGCGTGACCGCGACCGACCTGGTGCTGACGATCACCGAGATGCTCCGCAAGAAGGGCGTCGTCGGCAAGTTCGTCGAATATTTCGGCCCCGGTCTCGACAACCTGTCCCTCGAGGACCAGGCGACGATCTCCAACATGGCGCCCGAATACGGCGCCACCTGCGGCTTCTTCCCGATCGATGCGGAGACCATCCGCTACCTCAAGGCGACGGGCCGCAAGACGAACCGCGTCAAGCTGGTGGAGGAATACGCCAAGAAGCAGGGCATGTTCCGCACGTCGAAGACGGAAGACCCGGTCTTCACCGAGACGCTGGAACTCGACCTTGCCGATGTGGTGCCGAGCCTTGCCGGTCCCAAGCGTCCGCAGGACCGCGTCGCGCTGACCGATGCGGCAGACAACTTCGCCGACACGCTGGTCAACGAGTTCAAGAAGGCCGACGAGGCGCACAAGCGCGCCAAGGTGGAAGGCGAGCAGTACACGGTGGGCCACGGCGATATCGTCATCGCCGCCATCACCTCCTGCACCAACACCTCGAATCCGAGCGTGCTGATGGCAGCCGGCCTTGTTGCCCAGAAGGCCAACAAGCTGGGCCTCAAGCGCAAGCCGTGGGTGAAGACCTCGCTCGCGCCCGGCTCGCAGGTCGTGACCGAGTACCTGAAGGAGGCCGGCCTCCAGAAGGAACTCGACAAGCTCGGCTTCAACCTTGTCGGCTACGGCTGCACCACCTGCATCGGTAACTCGGGCCCGCTTCCGGCGCCGATCTCCAAGGCCATCAACCAGGAAGACCTGGTGGCGGCCTCGGTGCTGTCGGGCAACCGCAACTTTGAAGGCCGCGTCTCGCCGGACGTGCGGGCGAACTACCTCGCCTCGCCCCCGCTGGTCGTGGCCTACGCCCTTGCCGGTTCCATCAACGTCAACCTCACGACGGAACCGATCGGCCAGGACAAGGACGGCAACGACGTCTACCTCAAGGACATCTGGCCGACCTCGCACGAGATCGCCGCGGCGGTGCGCAAGTCCGTCACCGCCAAGATGTTCCGCGAGCGCTATTCCGACGTCTTCAAGGGCGACAAGGAGTGGCGCAAGATCGACGTCACCGGCGGCAAGACCTACGAGTGGGACGGCACGTCCACCTACGTGCAGAACCCGCCCTACTTCGAAGGCATGTCCGGCAAGCCGGAAGCCAAGAAGCCGGTCGAGGGCGCACGCATCCTCGGCCTCTTCGGCGACTCGATCACGACCGACCACATCTCGCCCGCCGGCTCCATCAAGAAGGACAGCCCGGCCGGTGAGTACCTCATGAGCCACAACGTCCAGCCCGCGGAGTTCAACTCCTACGGCTCGCGGCGCGGCAACCACGAGGTCATGATGCGCGGCACCTTCGCCAACATCCGCATCAAGAACCAGATGGTGCCGGGCGTCGAAGGCGGCGTGACCGTCTACTACCCGGCGGGCGATGCCATGCCGATCTACGACGCCGCCATGAAGTACCAGAAGGACGGCGTGCCGCTCGTGGTCTTCGCGGGCAAGGAATACGGCACCGGCTCGTCGCGCGACTGGGCGGCCAAGGGCACCAAGCTCCTGGGCGTCGAGGCCGTCGTGGCGGAAAGCTTCGAGCGCATCCACCGCTCGAACCTGGTCGGCATGGGCGTCCTGCCGCTCCAGTTCGAAGACGGCACCAGCTGGAAGTCGCTCGGCCTCAACGGCTCCGAGAAGGTGACGATCAAGGGCAACGAAAAGGGCATCAAGCCCCGCATGAAGCTGACCCTCGAGATCACCGGCGAGGACGGCAACAAGCAGGAAGTCCCGGTGCTCTGCCGCATCGATACCGCCGACGAGGTGGACTACTACAACAACGGCGGCATCCTGCACTTCGTGCTGCGCAACCTGATGGCTGCGTAGGCACTAGGCTGCGGAACGAACGAAAGGGCGCGGGAGCCTCTCCCGCGCCCTTTTTTGTGGGCAAAGTCCGGTCGCGGCGGGCTCACCATCAGTTGAGTAGCCGTCCCACGCGGGCAGGCCTAGGTTTGTCGGGCGCGAGGGACGACAAGCACCGGAAGGCCAGACAACCCGATGCCGAAAACGATTCCGAGCCCGCTTGCGATTGCCACCGGCGCCGCACTTCTGCTTGGCGCGGCTGGTGAGGCGGCGGCGCGGCCCGTCCTCGTCGAACTCTTTACCAGCCAAGGCTGCTCGTCCTGCCCGCCGGCGGACGCCCTGCTGAACACGCTCGCCGACCGCGACGACGTGATCGCGCTCTCCTTCAACATCACCTACTGGGACTATCTCGGCTGGCGCGACACGCTGGGCCGCGAGGAACACACGGAACGCCAGCGCGCCTATGCCCGCTACTTCCACGACCGCAACTACACCCCGCAGATGGTGATAGACGGCATGGACCACATGGCCGGCAGCCGGACGGCGGCAGCAACCAGGGCGATTGAAGAGCGGCGCGGCGAAGTGGCCGGCGTCGAGACGCTTGAAGCAGAACCGTCCGAGAGCGGCGTCACCATCTCGGCGCCCGCCCAAGGTGACGGCATGGCGGCGGTTTGGATCGCCCATTTCGACACGAGCCACGAGGTCGAGATCACCCGCGGCGAGAACGCGGGCGAGACCATCACCTATTCGAACGTGGTGCGGGACCTGATGCGGCTGGGTGACTGGGACATGTCGGCGCCGCTCGAGATTGAGATCGCCCGCGAAACCCTACTCGAAGGCGGCCATGACGGCACGGCAATCATCGTGCAGGCATCCGATGTGGGGCCGGTGATCGGCGTCACGCGCCTCGACGTGTCGGACCTCGCCCCCGCCCCCTAGGGCGTCTCAGCGGCTTCCTGGGCTGCATCGAGGTCGATGCCCTCGGGCGCATCCGCCGGTTCGGTCAGCGACTCCATGGTGCGCGTGAGATCGGCGCCCTTGAATGTCTGCACCGCGAAGGCATGGCCTGCGAGGCGGTCATTGAGCCGCCCGGCCTCCGCCTTCACGGTCTCGGATGCATCGGACGCGGCAGACACGCTGAACGTCGCGCGATAGCCCCTGGCCTGCTTCTCGGCGATCGAGGTGACGATGATGCCGTCCTGCCCGAAGAAGACGGCCTTGGTCGGCGCTTCGAACGTCACGTCACTGGCCGGAAACACGTCCGTCAGCTGCAGCTTCACCAGCGCGTTGCCGATGCCGGACACCGCGTAGTCCGTCTTCACGCGGCGGCCTTCGGGCACTTCGGCGAGCTCGTAGGGCGGGCCCAGTTCATCTTCCGGCACCTCGGCGTTCGGATCGGTCAGCAGCACCTCGTAGGCGGGCCCTTCCGGCGGCGTCATCTCGACGCGCGCGATCCGGCCCGGCGAGAAATCGAGGATGCCGCGGTCAAGCCAGAGTTCGGCGGTCTGCTCCAGGTTGAAAGAGCCGCGCGCCACGTAGGTCTGATCCTCGCCGTCGCGGCGCACATAGATCGTACCTTCGGTATCAATGGCCGTCTCGCTCTCGAGCTTGCCGACGATGATCGCGGCCAGTTCTTCGCCTTCGCCGTCATGGATCGCGATACGCACACCCGATCCCTTGTCCTCGGGCGCCGTCAGGTTGAGATGCT
Source organism: Parvibaculaceae bacterium (assembly GCA_965229975.1). Taxonomy (GTDB): domain Bacteria; phylum Pseudomonadota; class Alphaproteobacteria; order CGMCC-115125; family CGMCC-115125; genus Pyruvatibacter. The sequence goes on along the minus strand of OZ245936.1, from coordinate 2,839,378 downwards.
TGTGCCAGGACGGCTGTGCCGTGCGCGGTTCGATCAGTTCGAGATCCGAAAGGCCGACGACCGTGCGCTTCACAAGGCTCGGCTGCGCCGCGTAGCCGCCTTTCTCCTCGACACGCCAGGTATCGGAGTCGGTGCTCTCGCGTGTCACCGTCACCTTGCCGCGCCGCGTCTGCACGACGATCTTCTGCGCCTCGTTGACCTTGTCACCCAACTCGGGGAAGGCGAGCCGCGGCTCGAAATCCGACGTGAGCGCCTGGCGTTCCCCCGTGACCGCGAGGATGGCGAGGACAACAGCAAGCAACGTGGCCGCTGCAAGCCAGGCCAATGTCCGGGCCGGGCCGGGCGACGTGAAAATCTGCCTCATGCCGCGCCTCCCCGATGCACAACCGCACGGCCGGCCGCCTCGGCACGTGCCTTGCGGCGGCTGCGCCGCACGAGCGCCAGTCCGATGGCCACGAGCCCGACAAGGATCGGCACCAGCGCCATGTTGAGGAAACGAAGCTGCGCACCCAGCGCATCCACGTCACGGCGCAGGTCGCCCTGCACATCCCGCAGCGCCCGGCGGCCTTCCGCCAACTCGCGCTGTAGCGACTGCATTTCCGCTTCCTGAGCATCTGTGAGCAGGGCGTTGGCCCCTTCGCCGGGAATCTCGGCACGCAGGTCGGCAAGCCGCTGCTCGGTTTCCTGGATGCGCTGTTCCAATCGCTGTTCCTCTGCCAGGAACTTGGCCTCGGCCTCACGGCGGATTTCCTCGACCACCGTGAAGGGCCGATCGGCAGGTTCGCGCGCGCGCAGCGAGATGAGGTCGTTCGAGCCCATCAGGTTCTCGACCGCGTTGACCACGAAAGCCGCGTTGTCGGCGGTCGGTACCGCCACGCGGTCACCAAGGAAATTCTGGATCTGCACCCAGAACCGGTCATCGAAGAGATCGCTGTCCGAGAACACGACGATGTTGGCATTCTCGATGGACTCCGCGAGATGGCTGCTCGACTTGAGCTCGGTCGGCGTCGGATCGTCCTCGCCATCTTCGTCCGGTTCTTCCGGCGGACGACCTTCCGGGAACGCAGACTTGACCGGCCCGGCAAGGCGCACGCCCACCGGGTAGGCCTCGTCGGTCGGCTCGAAGGCCAGCAGCAGCTCGTCTGGCGCAGGCGCAGCTTTGACACGCTCAAGTGGCAGGATCATGGAATCTTCCGACGAGGTGACGATCGATGTGAACGTCGTCGTCGCGTCTTCCGTCGGCCGCAGGATGCCGGCCGAGCCGATATGCAGCGCGTCTAGCGGCGCGGTGATCGGATCATCCTGCGCGAAGTCTTCCGGCGTCAGGCGCTGCCACAGAATGTAGTCGGTAAGCTGCCGCCGCTGCCGCGCCCCGGCCGCCACGCGCTGGGCGCGCGCCCGGTCGGCCAGCACCTCGTCCGGGTCCATCTCGACGCCCCAGCTGCGCATGAGAAGCGGCATGTTGGAAGCCTCGGTGTATCCCTGCACCGGCTTGCCGGCAGGCCCGGCGGTAAGGCTCACCTCGGAATGCGGGTCCACGAACAGCAGCACGCGGCCGCCACGCATCACGAACTGGTCGATGGCGTAGAGCGTCTGCGCATCCATCTCCTTCGGGTGGACGATCGCCAGCACCTTGATCTCGTCCGGCACCCGGTCGAAGTCCTGCTCCAGGAAATCGATCTGGAAGGAATTCTGCAGCTCGCTGTAGATCATGAAGGGCTGCGACTTGCCCTCCATCGCCAGCAAGAGCCCGCCCGCGCCCGTATCGAGCGGCAGGTTGGTCACGACGCCGAGAAGCGGCTTGTCCGGGTTGGCCATCGAGAAGATGAGCCGGGCGAGATCGTATTCGAGATAGACATCACGTTCGGGCGCGACGAACGGGATGTATTCCTGCCCATCCACCGTATTGTTGGCGACGATGCCGAGGAAGAACCGGTCGCCGTTGCGAAGCGGCACCGGCGTGAGCCCGATGGCTGTCGCCCGGTCCTCGGCTTCCGAGAACGGCTCCGGGTTGATCTCCTCGACGCGGATGTTGCCGTCCGACACCTCGGCGATTTCCTGCAGCATGTCGCGCACGCGCTGGGCGTGGGCGCGCAGGGCCGGAATCTCCGTCACCACGTCTTCCGAGTAGTAGAAGCGCAGCGTGACGGGCTCCTCCAGCGACTGGACGATGTTCCGCGTGCCTTCCGAAAGCGTGTAGAGGCTGCGCTCGGTGAGATCGAGGCGCGCGCCGCGCAGGCTCACATTGGTGAAGGTATTGAAGGCGACGAACAGGATCGCGATCAGCACCAGCACCGCGCCAGCAAAGAGCGGGCGGCTCAGCGCGCGGTTCATGTTCTCGGGCCTGTTGTCGGGCTTCTTGTCGGTCATGGGTGTCCGTCCTCAGCCCGCCCGCTTCAGGTCGATGACGATGCCCGTGGCGACAAGCCACGCGGCAATCAGCGTCGTGAAATAGACCAGGTCCCGCAGGTCGATGACGCCGTTCATGATCGCATCGAAATGGGTGACGAAGCTGAACGACGCGATGGTGTTGAGCGCCGCCTGCGGCAGCCATCCCGCAAAGAAGTCCAGCACCAGCGGCAGGCCCGAGAGCGTGAACAGGAAGCACACGACGACCGCCAGCACGAAGGCAATGACCTGGTTCGTCGTGACGGCCGACATGCACGCGCCAATGGCGAGATAGCCGCCTGCCATCAGCAGGCTGCCGATATAGCTTGCGAGGATCACACCGTTGTCCGGGTCGCCCAGGTAGTTGACCGTAATCCACAAGGGGAAGGTCAGGAACAGGGCGATGGCGGCGAACGCCCACGCGGCAAGGTATTTCCCGACCACGCTGGCCCAGAACGGGGCAGGCAGCGTCAGCAGCAGTTCCATGCTGCCGCTCTTGCGCTCCTCCGCCCACATGCGCATGGAGATCGCCGGGATGAGGAACAGGTAGAGCCACGGGTGAAACCCGAAGAAGCCGCGCAGCGAGGCTTCGCCCGCCTCGTACCACTGGCCGAGATAGAACGTGAACGCGCCCGTCGCGAACAGGAAGATCACGATGAAGACATAGGCCACGGGCGTCGCGAAGAACGACGACAGCTCGCGCTTGAAGATGGCAAACATCTGGTTCATGCGCGCGTGGCCTCCACCGGCTCCAGCTCGCCCGCCGTGGCGTCCGGCGCGTCGGAATGCGTCAGCATGCGGAATACTTCGTCGAGGCGGCCCTTCTCTGCATAGAGCGCCTGCACCTGCCAGCCCTTCTCGCGCGCAAGGACGGCGACGTCCTCTGCCAGCGGCAGCTCGCCGTCGCCCGGCGCGGCAAACACCGTGTAGGTCGCAATCGACCCCTCGCCCGTGCGCTCGACGGAGGCAGCGCGCGGCAGACCGCGCAGCACGGTTTCCGCAGCCTGCGCGTCGGCAGGTGAAGGGAACGCGACGGTCAGCGTCACAGCGTCATGCCAGCGCGAACGCGACATGAGGGCAGCAGGCGTGCCGTCCGCGACAATGCGGCCGCGGTCGATGATCAGCGCGCGGTGACACACCGCCTCGACCTCTTCGAGGATGTGGGTCGAGATGACGATGGCCTTTTCCGCCGCCATCTCCTGGATGAGCAGGCGGACCTGGTGCTTCTGGTTGGGATCCAGACCGTCCGTCGGCTCGTCCATGATGAGGACGAGTGGATCGTGCAGGATTGCCTGTGCAAGCCCGACACGGCGCTTGAAGCCCTTGGAGAGCGTCTCGATGGGCTGGTCCAGCACGGGGCCCAGCGTCGTGCGCTCGACGGCAAGGCCGATGGCCCGCGAGGCATCAGCGCCCTTGAGGCCGCGCACTTCCGCGATGAAGCGCAGGAAATCGACCGGCGTCATCTCGCCATAGGCCGGCGCGCCTTCGGGCAGGTAACCGATGATGCGCTGGGCGGCCATCGCGTCCGTTTCGACGTCGTGGCCGCAGATCGACACCCGGCCCTCGGTCATCGCGAGGTAACCGGTGATCATCTTCATGGTGGTGGACTTGCCGGCGCCGTTCGGGCCGAGAAAGCCCAGCACCTCGCCCTTGGGGACGGCGAAGCTGACATTGTCGACGGCGACGAAGGGCCCGAACCGCTTGGTCAGGCCCGCGATGTCGATCATTGGCTGAGCCGGTGTCATGGCCTGGCCCGATCCTCCCGGATGCTTTGCGGATACGTTGCCCGCAAATGCGTGTCAGTCGGGCTGCATAGAAAGGCGCGGCCCGGCATGCAAGTGACTTTTCGGAAAGAATCGCGGCGGAAATCTGGCATGGACGCCGCTACTGCCCGCTCTGGCGCAGGTCGTGTTCGGCAATGGCCTTCTTGCTCGCCTTCGCCCGCCAGGCCCGCTCGATCAGTTCCATGAGCTTTTCCCGCTCGATGGCATCTAGGTTAACGAGCACGAGGTCATGGCCGCGGTAATGATCCGTCGTCGAATAAACCTTGGGCTCCGCCTCGATCATCATGTCCCGCTCGTCCGCGGGCATGGGCACGACGAGGAGGCCATCCTCGCCGCGCAGCCGCACGAGCATCCGTCCGCGAACCTTGAGGGCGGGCGTGCCGTAGGACGTGCCCTCCTCGACTTCCGGGAGGCCGGCTCCGATCTTGGCGACGTCGCTGAAATTCATGCCTAGACCCGTAACATGAGACCGCCGTCCGCGTTGAGTCCGTGGCCGGTGACAAACCCACCCTCTTCCGAGGCCAGGAACAGGATGCAGCGGGCCACGTCGATGGGTTGGCCCAGCCGGTTGAACGGCGACTTGCGGGCCCAGACCTTGGCGATGTCCTCGTTGGCGAAATTCCCTGCAGTCATGCCGGTGTGGATGGCGCCGGGCAGCACATAGTTGGCGGTGATGCCGTAGCGGCCCAGCTCCAGCGCCAGGTTGCGGGTGAGCCCGCCGACGCCCGCCTTGGAGGCGCTATAGGCCGCGAGACCGAAATCCGTACCGTCGGCCATGACCGAGGCCACGTTAACGATGCGCCCGCCGCCCGCAGCCTTCATGTGCGGGATGGCGGCGCGGGCGAGCTTGAAATGCGCCGTGAGATTGACTGACAGGGTTGCGTCCCAGTCGTCGTCGGTGAAGCTCTCCACAGGCGCGCCCCGCGCGATGCCCGCATTGTTGACGAGGATGTCGAGGCGGCCGAACCGCTCCGCCGCACCGTCGACGATGGCCGCGGCGGCATTCGGCGCCGACACGTCGTGGTCCAGCGTCTCGATGGCGGGGTCGTCATGGGCGCTGGCCGTATCTTTCAGGTCCACCGCCAGCACCTTGGCGCCGCGCTCCGCGAAGAGCGCCGCCGTCGCCTTGCCGATCCCCGATGCGGCGCCCGTAACCACCGCTGCCTTGCCGTCGAGCCGCATGGGCCCCTCCCTTATTCCGTTATGTCGTGTATCGGATTTCGGGGCGGACAGTAGCACTCGCGGCCGCTCCCGCGCCAAGCGGCACGGTGGTTCGGAAAATCTCTGAAGGGGAAGAAATGGCGGGCCGGGCGGGGATCGTGTGAGAAGGATCACCACAAGGGACAGGGGGATCTGGGGGTTCCCCGCCCGGCGCCGCGAAAGGGGCCCCCACAAGGGCCCTGCTGGATACACGGACCAATTGTGGGGGTGTCGCTTTGCGGCCCTTGGATCGGCCCCGGCGGGGGGCTGGGGGGCTTGGGGATACCGGAGCCAACCGTCCGGGCCGTCTTGCGACAGTGCTAAGGTGGGGGTCCATTGGGGCGCGCGATGGGCTGAATTTGGGCCATTTTGTGATTCCGCAATTGCCCGCAAACCCGCAGGAAACCGCGGCTTTCTGCCCCTGCTTGTCCGATTGCGGCTTGCGTGCCCGCGCCATCACATCGACAATGGCGGGCAATGAGTGCACCCGATCATCTGACCCTGGTCGCCTCGTCCGGCCAGCCCGCCAGACCCAAGTCCCCGCAGCCGGTTTTCTGGACCCGCCGGGAGCTCGACGCCATCCTCTCCATCTATGGCCGCCGCGTCGCCGCGGGCGACTGGCGCGACTACGCCATGGACGGGCTCAAGGACTGCGCGGTGTTCTCGGTCTACCGCCGCACCAGCGAAATGCCGCTCTACCGCATCGAGAAGCGGCCCAAGCTGCGCAACCGTCAGGGCGCCTACGCGGTGATCGCCGCCTCGGGCATGGTCCTCAAGCGCGGCCACGAACTGGCGCAGGTGCTGAAGGTGCTGGAGCCCAAGCAGATATCCCTCGTCGCCGACGGCTGATCTCTCAAGACATCGCGTAACGAAAAACCCCCGGACGGGACCGTCCGGGGGTTTCGTTTGCGCCGGTTCGGCGTCTCAGCCTGTTGGCTACTCGCGGTTGCCGAACAGCGAGAGCAGCATGATGAACAGGTTGATGAAGTCGAGATACAGGCGAAGGGCGCCCATGATGGCCTTGCGGCCGGCCACGGTGCCGTCGTCGCCCACGTAGTACATCTCTTTGATCTGCTGGGTGTCGTAGGCGGTGAGGCCCGCGAACACCAGGACGCCGATCACCGAGATGGCGAACTGGAGGGCCGACGAGCCCACGAAGATGTTCACCAGCGAGGCCAGGATGATGCCGATGAGGCCCATGAAGAGGAACGAGCCCCAGCCGGAGATGTCCTTCTTCGTCGTGTAGCCCCACAGACTCAGCGAGCCGAAGGCCGCCGCCGTGATCAGGAAGACCTGGAAGATGCTGGCGCCCGTGTAGACCAGGAAGATCGACGAGAGCGACAGGCCCATCAGCGTGGCAAAGGCCCAGAAGGAGAGCTGTGCCGCGCCGACGCTCATCTTGTGCACCCGGAAGCTCAGTAGGAACACCATGCCGAGCGGAGCCAGCATGATCACCCACTGCAGCGGGCTGTTGTAGATCGCATTGCCGAAGCTGGTAAGCATCAGGCCCTGCGGCGTCTCGACGACGGACATGACGTAAGTGAGGTACGCCACGACGCCGGTGATCGCGAGGCCGCCGGCCATGTAGTTGTAGACGCTGAGCATGTAGCTCCGCAGGCCGGCATCAATATCGGCCGCGCCGGCACGTGCCGTGGCGCCTCGGCTACGCAGAACTTCGCTGTCGTAGTCAGCCATGTGTGTCTTGGTCCTCGTTCAGAAGCAAAAGGATCTTTCCAGCGCGTAATATCGGCTGAAATTGGGGCACATTCAAGGCGTGACGGCGATTCGAAAGGCGGAATAGGCGTGAGTATTCAAACACTTAAAATGAATGCGGATAATCTGAATGCCTATATGCGCGAGATATTCCCGGAAGGCATCAGCGCGGAAGTGATCGAGGTCACGCCGGAGGGCGTGATCAGCCGCCTGCCCTTCGATCCCTCGCAGCTCCGGCCCGGCGGCACGGTCTCCGGCCCGACCATGATGAGCCTCGCCGATTCAGCCATGTACGCCGCCGTCCTGTCGCGCATCGGCAAGGTGCCGCTGGCGGTCACCACGAACCTGTCGATCAACTTCATGCGAAAGCCCGAGCAGCGGGCGACGATTGCCGCCTGCCGCCTCCTCAAGCTCGGCCAGCGGCTCGCCGTGGGCGACGTGGCGATCACCAGCGAAGGCATGGACGAGATGGTTGCCCATGCGAGCGTCACCTACTCGGTGCCGCCCCGCTAAGCCTATTCGGAGCGGAGAATGGGGGCGGCCTTGCGGCTCAGGGCCGACCAGGTGCCGAGAAGGCCGAAGCCCATGGTGACGACAGTGGCGCCCAGGATCGTCACCGCCAGCGTGACCGACAGGAAGATCCAGTCCGCTTCCATCACTTGCGTGATGACCAGGTAAGCCGCCAGCGTGCCCGCCAGCGCGGCGATGACCGCTGTGCCGAAGCCGAGCAGCGCGTATTCCATTGCGTAGGCCGAGAGCACGCGTCCGCGCGTAGCGCCCAGCACCTTGAGAACGACCGAGTCATAGACCCGGTGCCGGTGGCCCGCCGCCATGGCCCCCGCCAGCACCAGCACGCCGGCGATGATGGTCACCACGCTCGTCGCCCGCACCGCCAGCACCAGGTCCTCGAGGAGCGAGGCGACGGAGCTGATCGCTTCCTTCATGCGCACCGACGTGACGTTGGGATAGGCGTCGGTGAGCCGCCGCTGGAGCGCCAGCTCGCCTTCCTCCTCCATCGTCACCGTGGTGAGGAAGGTCTGCGGCGCACCTTCGAGCACGCCGGGCGAGAACACGAGAATGAAATTGATGCCGCCGGTCGAAAAATCGATCTCGCGCAGGCTGGCGATGGTGCCTGTGATCTCGCGCCCCAGCACATCGACTGTCAGCGTATCGCCGATGCCGACGCCCCAGCCTTCCGCCAGCTCGCGGGAGAAGGAGATGAGCGGCGGACCGGAATAATCCTCCGGCCACCATTCGCCCGCGACGATTTCCGAGCCCTTGGGCGGAGCCGCCGAATAGGTGAGGCCGCGGTCGCCACGCAGCGCCCAGCGTGTGTCGGGCGTTGCTTCGAAGTCCGCGGCGGGAATGCCGTTCACCGCCGCGATGGGCCCGCGGATCATCGGCACCTGGTTGGTGGAAATGATGCCGTCGGTTTCGTCGATGATCCGGTTGAAGCCTTCGACCTGGTTCTTCTGGAGATCGAGGAAGAAGAACGAAGGGGCGCGTTCCGGCAGCTGCGTCGACACCTGCCGGGTGATGTTGCCATCGATCAGCGAGATCGTAACGAGCAACGTCAGCCCGAGGCCCAGCGACAGGACGACCGATGCCGTCGGCGCACCCGGCCGGTAGAGGTTGGCAAGCGCGATGCGAAGCGAAGGGTTGCGCGGCCGACCGGCCCGCTTGGCGAGCCACATGAGCGCTTCCGCCGTCAGCAGCAGGACGCCGAAGCTGGCCGCCGTGCCGACGAGGAACCACACCGCGAACAGGCGCTGGTAGTCGTCGGTAAGCGCCACGGCGAGAACGGCGAGCAGCGCGAGCGCCCCCACGGTGAGTGCCACGTAGAACGGCCGCGGCCAGCGCCGCGACGGCGCGACGATGTCGCGGAAGAGGCCGGCGGCGGGAATGTCCCGCGCCCGCGCCAGCGGCCAGACGGCAAACGCGACCGCCGTCACCACGCCGTAGACGGCAGCCAGCGCCAGCGGGCCTGGATAGACCGAGAAACGCGTTGGCACCGGCAGCAGGTCGGCGAGTGTCGCTTGCGCCAGCATCGGCACCGCCGCGCCGATCACGAGGCCCGCCGCGATGCCGACTGCCGCGATGGCCATCACCTGCGCAAAATAGATCTGGAAAACGAGACCGCCCGGTGCGCCGAGGCATTTGAAGGTGGCGATCACTTCGCGCTTGCGGTCGAGATAACTCTTGATGGCATTGGCAACGCCGACGCCGCCGACGATCAGCGCCGTCAGGCCCACCAGCGTGAGGAACAGCGCCACCTGACCCACCGTCCGGCGAATGCCCGGCGCGGAGTTGGAGCGGTCGCGGATGCGCCACGCGCTTTCCGGCATGGCCGCCTTCGTGTCCTCCACGAACTGCGCGACGCCCGCATTGGTCTGCTCGGCGGGCGGTAGCCGCAGGCGGTACTCGTAATCGACGAGACTGCCGACGGTGATGAGCCCCGTCTCGGCCAGCGCCGGCATGGCGATCATCACGCGCGGGCCGATGGCGAAACCACCGGCCACCCGGTCCGGCTCGTTGTCGATGGCGGCGCGCACTTCGAATTCTTCCGTGCCGACGCGGATGGCATCGCCGACCCGGAGATCGAGACGCTCGAGCAGCACGGGTTCCACCACCGCGCCCCATGTGCCGGTGTCATCGCGCGCCAGCGCGCGGTCGAGATTGGCACCGGTCGAAAGGCGCATCTCGCCATAGAGGGGATAGGCGCGGTCGACGGCCTTGAGCTCGACGAGCGTTCGCTGGGGGTTGGAAACGGCACGCGCCATGCCGCGCATGTCGGCCGTTCGCGACAGCGCACCGCCGCGATCGACAACCGCGTCGAGCCATGCGCGCTCCGCCTCGTTCACCTCGCGATGGACGAGTTCGAACGCGACATCACCACCTAGGATGGATTGGCCTTCTTCCGCCAGTCCGCGCATCAGCGCCGACGAGACGGAGCCGACGGAGGCGATGGCGGCAACGCCGAGCGTCAGGCAGCCGAGGAAGATGCGAAAGCCGCGAAGCCCGCCTCGCAGTTCCCGCGCAGCGATGCGAAGCGGCAGCGGGAGACCGCTTCCTTGCGCTCCGCCGCCGCGTGTTGCCGAGGCGGATGTTTCCGCCAGATCACTCATGCGCCAGTTCCGGCAAGCGCCGCGGCGCGCGGATGCTTGCCCGCTTCGGCCTTCTCCACCTGCCCGTCGCGCAGGTGGATGACCGTGTCGCAGTTCTCGGCCAGCGCCATGTCGTGGGTGATGAGGACCAGCGTCGTGTTGCGCCGCCGGTGCAGGTCGAACATCAGGTCGATGATCGCCTCGCCCGTGTTGCCGTCGAGATTGCCGGTCGGTTCGTCCGCCAGCAGGATCGCCGGGTCGGTTGCCACGGCGCGGGCCAGCGCCACGCGCTGCTGCTCGCCGCCGGAAAGCTGACCGGGATAATGATCGAGGCGATGGTTGAGGCCGACAGCCGCCAGTTCCTCCGCCGCGCGCTCGAAGGCATCGCGCCGCCCGGCGAATTCAAGCGGGATCGCCACGTTCTCCAGCGCCGTCATGGTCGGCACCAGGTGGAAGGACTGGAACACAATCCCCACATTGTCCCTTCGGAACAGGGCGAGCTCGTCTTCATTCATATGAACGAGATCGCGTCCGGCGACAGTGACGCGCCCCGATGTGGGCTTTTCGAGCCCGGCGAGCACCATCAGGAGCGTGGATTTGCCCGAACCGGAGGGCCCGACGAGGCCGGCCGCGGTGCCGGGTGATACGTCGAAGCCGATCCCGCGTAGGATATTCACGGGCCCCGCGGCGCTTGGCAGCGTCAGCCGCACATCGTCGAGTTCGATGATGGGGCCGGAAACGGAAGGATTTGTGGCCGTCATGCTCACGCGAAAGGTCCGGAATTTGTGGCTTGAGGCGCTCTCGCGCGTATCCCGCCCATATGGCGGCTCGTCAGGTCGATACAAGCGCGAACGGACGGGCGGGGCCAGTCCGTCGCTGCGTTTTGCGCCGATTCCTACGCTTGTTGCCGCCTTGTGGATCATGGCGGCGCCGGTTGTGGCCAGCGCCGAGCCGGTCAAGATCGTGGCGCTGGGGACCAGCCTGACCGCCGGCTACGGCCTGGAACAAGGCGAAGGCTTCGTACCCAAACTCGAAGAAGCGCTGCGTGAAAAAGGCCTCGAGGTGGTGATCGAGAACGCCGGCGTCTCCGGCGATACGTCAGCCGGCGGCCTTGCCCGCCTCGACTGGTCGCTCAACGAGGACGTGGATGGCGTGATCGTGGAGCTTGGCTCGAACGACGCCCTGCGCGGCTTCGAACCGGCGCAGACCCGGGCCAATCTCGACGCGATCCTCGCCGACCTCACCGGGCGCGGCCTGCCCGTGCTGCTGACCGGCATGCTGGCGCCGCCCAACCTGGGCGAGGACTACGGCGAGGAATTCGCGGCCATCTACCCGGACCTTGCCGCGAAATACGACGTATTGTTTTATCCCTTCTTCCTTGAGGGGGTCGCGGCCGACGCGGCGCTCAACCAGCCGGACGGCATCCATCCCAACGCGGCGGGTGTCGGCGTGATCGTCAAGAACATCACACCCCACGCGGTCCAGCTCGTCGAGCACGCAGAGTCCGACACCGCCTCCTGACCCTTCCCGGACGGCGCGCGGCAAACCTGGGGGACGCGCGCCCCGCCAGACAGTTTCACGTGTGACACGTGCCGCATGCCCGTGCGCGCCGCGTCATGCCAACGACATCAAACCCGCTACGAGGAATACGCCGCCATGGAATACCGCCCGCTCGGCACCACCGACCTCAAGGTCTCCGCCATCTGCCTCGGCACCATGACCTGGGGCGAACAGAACACCGAGGCCGAGGGCCACGAGCAGATGGACTACGCCCTCGACCAGGGCATCAACTTCTTCGACACAGCGGAAATGTATGCGGTGCCGCCGCGCAAGGAGACGCAAGGCTCGACCGAGAAGATCATCGGCACCTGGTTCAAGGCGCGCGGCAACCGCGACAAGGTAATCCTCGCGACGAAGGTCGCCGGGCGCGCGCCGATGGACTGGCTGCGCGACAGCGGCGAGGGCACCTGCCAATCGGCGGAGCAGATCGAGGAAGCGGTCAACAAGAGCCTCAAGCGGCTGCAGACCGACTACATCGACCTCTACCAGCTGCACTGGCCGGACCGGCCCATCAACCTGTTCGGCGGGCTCGGCTACACCCACATCGACAAGCCGTCGGTGCCCATCGATGAAATCCTGACCACGCTCGACAAGATCGTGCAGGCGGGGAAGGTGCGACACATCGGCCTCTCCAACGAAACGCCGTGGGGCACCATGACCTTCCTCAAACATGCCGAGATGAAGGGCCTGCCGCGCGTCCAGTCGATACAGAATGCCTACAACCTGGTGAACCGAACCTACGAGATCGGCCTTGCCGAGATCGCCCACCGGGAAAAGGTCGGCCTCCTGGCCTATTCGCCGCTCGCCCAGGGCTACCTCACCGGCAAGTACCGCAACGGGGCAAACCCCAAGGGCTCGCGCCGCCAGCTCTTCAACCGGCTCCAGCGTTACGAGGGGCCGGGCGCCGACAAGGCGTTCGAGACCTATTTCACCATCGCCGAGAAGTACGGCGTCGACCCGTCGCAGATGGCGCTGCAATACGTGACCACGCGGCCCTTCGTGACGTCGAACATCATCGGCGCCACGACGATGGAGCAGCTGAAGACCGATATCGGCAGCATCAACCTCGACATGTCCGAGGAGATGCTCGCCGACATCGAGGCCGCTCACCTCGCGCAGCCGAACCCCTGCCCGTGATGCGCGCAGGCCGGTTGAACACATTTCAAATCAATTCGGAACCGGGAGCGTAACGGGCGGAAAACAGGGGAGAGGTAACTTTTGTTGCGACGCATTCTTCCCAGCAAAAGAAGCAGACAATGCCCTTCGATTCCGCCCCGCAGAAACCCCGCCTGCGCACGCCGGCCATCGATGCCACCATGTCGGCAGCCATTGCGCGCCTCACCATCATGCTGGTCGACGACCAGCGCACGATCCGCAAGATCCTGAGCCAGACCTTCCGTCACTACGGCATCACGTCGGTCCTGGAAGCGGAGAACGGCGCGGACGCCCTCAAGCAGCTGACGAGGCCCGACCGGCCCAGGCCGGACCTCATCATCACCGACATCAACATGAGCGTGATGGACGGGCTGGAGTTGCTCCAGCGCATCCGCCTCGACAAGGACCACGGGTTGCGCGGTATCCCCGTGCTGGTCCTCAGCGGCGAGCGCGACGAGACGATCCTGGCCATTGCCGCCGAGATGGGCTCGGCCGCCGTCCTGCCGAAACCGGTCTCCGCTGCAGACCTGGTGACGGCCGCCGGCCGCGCGCTCGGTTTCGACATCGGCAAATCGGCGGCCTGCTGAGGGATAGGTCCAAGGCGCTTTTCGCAGGCGGCAGACTCGGTTATGGCTAGCGCCATGCCCCGGCTCTTCGTCGCCCTGAGTCTGCCGCAGGCCACACGCATCGACCTTGCGATGCTTGGCGGCGGCGTGCCGGGCGCCCGCTGGGTTCAACCGGAAAACTTCCACATCACCCTGCGCTTCATTGGCGAGGTCCAGCCCGGCACTGCCGAAGACCTGCACGACGCCCTGAGTGCCATCAACGCCTATCCGATCGATATCTCGATCAAGGGCTGCGGTGTCTTCGGCAAGGACATGCCGCGCTCAATCTGGGCCGGCGTTGAGCCCGATCCGGCCCTGACCCACCTCCAGTCAAAGATCGAGCGCGCCTGCCAGCGTATGGGCCTGCCCGCCGACAAGCGCAATTTCATGCCGCATGTCACGCTCGCCCGCCTGCGCAACGCGCCGCCGGAGAAGGTCCAGCGCTACGTGGAGGAGCACGGCCTTTATCGCGCCCCGCCCTTCCGCGTCAGCGCCTTCGACCTCTATTCGAGTGAGCTGAGCCACGAAGGTTCAATCTATCACCTAGAGGCGAGCTATCCCCTGAACCGGGCGGCGGCCTAGCCTGCCGCGTCCTCGATGGCGTGCATATCGTCGTCGGAAAAGCCCATGTGGTGGCCGATCTCGTGGATCAGCACATGGCGGACGAGATCGCCCAGCGTCTCGTCGTATTCCGCCCAGTAGTCCAGCAGCGGCCGCCGGTAGAGGAACACCATGTTGAGGTAACCGCCCGGATCGCTGACCGAGCGGTGCGGGGCGGCGACGCCCGAATAGAGCCCCAGCAGGTCGAACGGCGTCTCGAGGCCCATCTCGGCCATGACCTCGTCGTCGGGAAATTCCTCGACGCGGATCGTGACGTCGCCGCACTGGTCGCGAAACGGTTTCGGCAGCGAAGCGAAGGCGCGCTCCGCCAAGGCTGTGATGTCGTCAATCGACGGGGATTTTGCGCTGTCCCATTGCATGCGCCGACAATGCCGCCCCTTGAAGGCGGAGGGAAGCGGCACGATTGTGCAGGCACGTGCACAGACAAAAGGGAGACACGACAATGTCCGACAAGCTGACAGGTGATGCACGAAAAAAGGCGCTCGGAACGCTGGATGGCTGGACCGAGGTCAAGGACCGCGACGCGATCCACAAGACCTTCGAGTTCAAGGATTTCGTGGAGGCTTTCGGCTTCATGGCGAGCGTGGCGCTCAAGGCCGAGTCGATGGACCACCATCCCGAATGGTTCAACGTCTTCAAGACGGTAGAGGTGACGCTCTCGACCCACGACGCGGGCGGCGTGACCCAGAAGGACATCGACCTCGCGAAGGCAATGGACGCGCTCGCGGGCTGACGCAAGGCAAGGCGCCGCCCCGCCACCTCTCTATTGGCAACAGGAATGGCAATTGAAGGTTTGCATGGGGCCTTCAAGAGCCACGCCTTCCTGTTTAGAGTCCCTCGCCTGTTCGGGCGTGGGGCGCGTAAGATGAGGGGGAGCTGGCTGTGGCGAAAGCGGCAGACGGGAAGAAAAAGGGCGGCAAGGCAGCAAAGAAACTGGCCAAGGCCGCGGGTCCCGCAAAGTCACTCGGCCGCCGCGATCTTGCCCTTGCCGTCATGAACGGGGTGCCGTGGCTTTATTTCCGGTTACAGGCTGAAGGCGAAAAGATCGGCGCGGTGAATTCCCAGCGCGGCGGCATCTGGGGTCTGCTCAACTCGGTCATCACGCAGGGCCCGCAGACGGTGCCACAGATCGCCCGCGCCAGACCGGTCTCGCGCCAGCACATCCAGAAGCTGGCCAATGAAATGCTGGCAGAGGGGCTAATCCGCTTCGTGCCCAACCCGGCGCACAAGCGCTCCCAGCTCATCGAGGCAACGCCGAAGGGCATCGACGCCTATTCCCGCATGAATTCGAGCCTCGGCGAACTTGCCGATGCGCTGGGCGGGACTTTCTCCAAGGAAGAGCTGTTCATTGCCGCGAGCGTGATCGAACGCATGCGCGCTGGCCTCGCCGAGCGCCAGGGCGGCGGCGGCGCCCCCGGTGCCCTGCCCACTCCATTGGCGGCTGAATAGCGCAAACAAAAAGGGCCGCCCCGATGGGCGGCCCTTCTGCGTTGCCGGCACTGCGCGTCTAGCCGAGGTGGAAGGCGCAGAACTTGTTGCCGTCGAGATCGCGGAAATAGGCGCCGTAGAAACCGTTGCCACGGTCGCCCGGTTCGCCCTCGCTTGCGCTGCCGAGTTCGAGCGCCTTCTTGTAGAGCTTGTCCACGTTCTCCTTCGAGCCCGCGGCCAGCGCCACCATGTTGCCGTTGCCGACCGTCGCCTTTTCCCCGTCATAGGGCTTGGTGACCATCAGCATTGCGCCATTGCCGCCGCCATAGACACGCATACGGCCCGGCTCTTCCATCACCGACTTGCCGCCAAGGTCAGCCAGCAGCGCGTCGTAGTACTTGAGCGCCCGGTCGAGGTCGTTTGTGCCCACGCACGAATATCCGATCATCCGAAGTCCCTCCCGTTGGGTTGTTGGATGCCCCTATGTAGGGGCGTCAGGGTCGGTTTTGCACTTACGTCGTGCGTAACCCCCGATCTTCCTGGCAAGAAAAAGGGCCGCCCCGGCAACCGGCGCGGCCCTTTCCCGATTTCCAGCTGCGGCGCAGCCCGTGCGGCCTAGCGCGGCGCCATGCGGATCGCGCCGTCGAGACGGACGGACTCGCCGTTGAAGTAGCCGTTCTCGATCATGGTCATGGCCAGGTGGGCATATTCCACCGGCTCGCCGAGGCGGGCCGGGAACGGCACCTGTGCGCCGAGCGCCTGCTTCACCTTCTCCGGCGCGCCCTGCAGCAGCGGCGTGTTGAAGATGCCCGGCAGGATCGTGTTGACGCGGATCGCCTCGCGCGACAGGTCGCGCGCGATCGGCAGCGTCATGCCGACGACGCCGGCCTTGGAGGCCGAGTAGGAGGCCTGGCCGATCTGGCCGTCCTGCGCCGCGACCGACGCCGTGTTGACGATGGCGCCGCGGTCGCCGTCCGGCAGCGGGTCGAGGGTCATCATGCCGGCCGCCGACTTGGCGATGCAGCGGAACGTGCCGACCAGGTTGATCTGGATGATGAGGTCGAACTTGTCGGTCGGGAACGGCTTGATCTCGCCGGTTTCCTTGTCACGGCCCGCGGTCTTGATCGCGTTGCCGATACCCGCGCAGTTCACCAGGATGCGCTCCTGGCCGATGGCCTCGCGCGCCTTGGCGAAAGCGGCATCGACGCCGGCTTCATCGGTCACGTTGCATTCGCAGAAGACGCCGCCGAGTTCCTTGGCGAGCGCCTCGCCCTTGTCCTTGTTGAGGTCGAAGAGAGCGACCTTCACACCCTTGGCGGCGAGCGCCCGGGCGGTGGCCTCGCCGAGGCCGGATGCGCCGCCGGTGATGACGGCCGAAATGGAGCTGTCGAGCTTCATGAAAAAGCCTCCCTGTGTGTTTCTGGCTTTAAGGAGAGGAAATATCAGGACGGGCGGGGGTTTAGCAGAAGGCGGAAAGCCGCGATAGACCATTTGGCCCGCGAAGCAGGCCCTGCCCGGCGCGACGTAGGGGAATGCTTGCCCGTCACGCCGCCGAACCGGTGCGCGACTTGCCATCCGCCCCCCGCCGGACCATCTTTCACCTGTTCCCGGGGGCTTGGGGCCGACACGAAACTGCTGGCACCGACGCGATGAATGGAACCGACCCGAATACCGAGGCCGCCGCGCTGATCGAGGATCCGCGCATCCAGCTGCCTGCCGTGGCGGAGCGCAACGAGCGCGTCGTCCGCAAGGGCTTCTGGCGCAAGTTCGCCCGCGTTGCCGGCAGGATCCCCTTTGCCGACGATTTGGTCGCCGCCTATTACTGCGCGATCGATCCCGGCACGCCCATGCGCGTGCGTGCAACGCTGTTCGCGGCCATCGCCTATTTCATCATTCCGGCGGACCTGATCCCGGACGTCATCGCCGCGCTCGGCTTCACGGACGACGCGACCGTGCTGACCACGGCCATCGCCATCGTCGGCAGCCACATCAAGGACCACCACCGCACCCGGGCCCAGCGCACGCTGCGCCAGGGCGAGTTCGAGGACGCCTAGCGGGACTGGTGCGGCGGCGCGGTCTTGGGGACGGCCTCGGCTCTGGCGGCCTTCGCTTCACGACGCGCGATATAGAGCGTGGTGGCCACGATGATCGCGGCGCCAACACCAGTCAGCACATCGGGAATATCGCCGAAGAAGACGAACCCGGCAGCCGCGGCAAACACCAGCCGCGAATAGTCGAACGGTACGATGGCCGAGGCATCGCCTTCCCTGTAGCCGCGAATGAAGCAGTTGTGCGCCCCCGCACCGCTTGCCCCCATCAGCGACAGCAGACCGAGTTCGGCCCATGTGGGCTCGACCCACACATAGGCCGCGGGAATCGCGGCAACGCAGGTGCCGACGACGCCGGTGTAGAACATCAGCGTCACAGGCGCGTCCTTGGCGACGATCTTCACCAGCATGGTGGCAAACGCGACGAGCAGCGCACCGAGCAGCGCGACAAGCGCCGCCGGGTCGATCTCGACCGTCGGGCGAAGCATCACGAGGACACCGGCAAAACCGATCAGCACGGCAATGATGCGGCGCGGGCCCGCCGGTTCCCGAAGCATGAAATAGGCAAGCGGAACGACGAACAGCGCTTTCGTAAAATTGTAGGCCAGCGCATCCGCCAGCGGCAGGTGCACCAGCGCGTAGAAGCCGCACAGCATGGCCGACGAGCCGACCACGCCGCGCACGAGCTGGAGTACCGGGTAATGCGTCTTGAACATGCCGATGCCGCCGCGCATCAGGAACGGCAGGATGACGATGAGCCCGAACAGCAGGCGGAAGAACGCGACCTGGAAACTGTCGAGCCGCCCGCCGAGCCCCTTGGCCAGCACCGCCATCACCGTGAAGAGACTGGCGGAAGCAAGCAGCCAGAGCGCGCCGCGCACGTTGGGTGCCAGCGTCAACCAGTAGGCGGCCGCCCGCGCACGCGTGTCGGCCACACTCAAGGCTTGGCCTCGCGCTGTTTCGCCCGCGCAATCGCCGCTTCACGGCGCGCGATGTAGAAGCTGGTGGCCGCGATGATAACGGCGCCGAGGACCGTGTAGAGATCCGGCACCGTGCCGAAGAAGATGAACCCGGCAACGCCCGCGAAGATGAGGCGCGAATAGTCGATGGGCGCGATGGCCGTGGCTTCACCGACGCGGTAGGCGCGCAGGAAGGCGTTGTGCGCCCCGGCGCCGACGATGCCGATGGCAAGCAGCATCAGCCATTCGTAGGTCGTCGGCTCCACCCAGGCGAGCCACATGGGAATGACCGAGATGGCGCAGCCGAAGACGCCCGAGAACAGCATCATGGTGAGCGGGCTGTCCTTGTCGGCAACGAGCTTCACGAGCACCGCCGCGCCCGCCACGAGGAACGCGCCGAACAGCGCGACGAGCGCCGCCGGTTCGAACGCACCTGTCGGCCGCAGCATGATGAGAACGCCGATGAAACCGACGATCACGGCGGCGATCCGGCGCGGCCCCGGCACTTCGCGCAGGAAGACGATGGCGAGCGGCACGAGAAACAGCGCCTGCGCGAACTGGATGGCCTGCGCATCCGCCAGCGGCAATTCGATGAACGCATAGACCATGCACAGCATGGCCCCGCCGCCGACGAAGCCGCGCAGCGTCATCAGCTTGGGGTGCGCGGGGACAAACCCGCCATCGCGGAGGAGCCACGGCATGATGACGAGGGTTGCGATGAACAGCCGGAAGAACGCGACCTGCATGGGATCGAGCCGCGTGCCGAGGAACTTGGTCAGCACCGCCATGACGGTGAAGAGCGACGCCGAGGCGAGCAGCCAGAACGCCCCGCGCGTATTCGCCGGCATGTCGAGCCAGCGCGCAGCGGCGCGTTCGCGCCGTGCGCGGAATGCGCCCGGAAGATCGCCCTGGCTCATGCAAAGAAGGCCTTGAAACGGCCCGCGCTCTGTTCCGGCTTCGATATGAGCCTTGGGAACGCGCGGGAAAATTGACGGATAGGCCTGTCAGCCCCGCATCCAACTTAAGCGCTGGCCGTACCGCCAACAAGATGACCGGCGGCCAATAGGCGCGTCATGGCGCCGGGGGCTGCTGCTGGAGCGGGTCCGGGACCGGCGCCGTGTCCGGCTCGTAGCGGTCGCCGAGGTCTTCGAGAAGCTGTGCGCGGACCACGGTGCCGATCTTCCGGTAACCGGCCTCGTTGAGCGTCAGGCCGTCCCAGCGGAAGTAGTCGTCCTCGATCTGGCCGCCCTCATCGAAGAGGGGCGAGGCGACGTCGATGAAGGTCACGTCGCGCCGCGCGTCGGCCAGCGCGCGGAACCGGTCGTTCGCAGCCTTGAAGGACGGCCAGCGCGCTTCGCGCATGGGCGCAGGCTTGATGGCCATGAGGTAGATGTGCGGGTCCGGTGACCCCGCCTCGCCCTGCGGGCGCAGCTTGGCGATCAGGACTTCCATATCCGCGGCGACACTCTCGGGCGCCATGCCGCCCACGTCGGCGAGGTCGTCCCCGCCCGCAGAGATGACGACGGCAGCCGGCTCGTAGGGATTGATGATGCGGTCCGCGTAGGCGGCCACGTGGGTGACATGTGCCCCGCCGAAGCCGCGCGCGATCACCGGCATCGGCGACATGGCGGCCTCGAGATCGTCCCAGCGCCGGATGGTGCCGCCGCCCGCGAAAACGATGGCTCCCTTGGGCGGCGGATTGGAAATGTCGGCCCGCTCGAACTCGGCGATGTCGCCCGCCCAGTAATCCGCGTCGCCCGACGCGAGCAGGACGTAGACGAGAAAACCGAACAGCGCGCCGCCCACGACGACGACGGCAGCGACCGTGCGGATGACCGCCCGCCGCCACCGCCGCCCGTCGCGGTCGTCGCTACTCGTCAGTGACCAGGACAATCTTGCCCTTCACCTTGCGCGCAGCCATGTCCTTGAGCGCCGACGCGGCGTCGGACATGGGATAGGTCTTGGAGACGTGCGGCTTGATCTTGCCGTCCTTGAAGAGCTGCATCAGCTCCGCGAGGTTCTCCTTGTTGCGCTCCGGCTCGCGCGCGGTGAACGCGCCCCAGAAGACACCGACCACCTGGCAGCCCTTGAGGAGGGTGAGGTTGAGCGGAACCTTGGGAATGTCGCCCGCCGCGAAACCGACCACCAGGAAGCGGCCTTCCCAGTTGGTCGCGCGCAGGGCCGGCTCCGAGTAATCACCGCCGACCGGATCATAGACCACGTCGGCGCCCTGGCCGCCGGTGAGTTCCTTGATCTTGTCCGAAAGCGCCTTCTGCTGGTCACGGTCGAGATTGCCGGTCGGATAGACGAGGCCTTCGTCGGCACCGTGATCCTTGGCGACCTGCACCTTGTCCTCGGTCGAGGCGGCGGCGATCACCTTCGCGCCCATCGCCTTGCCGAGTTCCACGGCGGCGAGGCCGACACCGCCGGCAGCACCCAGCACGAGGAGCGTTTCACCCGGCTTGATGTGGGCCCGGTCCTTCAGCGCGTGGTGCGACGTGCCGTAGGTCATCAGGAACGCCGAGGCCGAAACGAAATCCATCTCGTCCGGGAACGGCGTGCAGCGGCCTTCGTCGATGACGATCTCTTCGGCGAAGCCGCCCCAGCCGCACGAGCCGATGACCCGGTCGCCTTCCTTGAGCGTCTTGACGCCGGCGCCGACCTTGTCGACCACGCCGGACACCTCGCCGCCCGGGGAGAACGGCAGCGGCGGCTTGAACTGGTACTTGTTCTCGATGATGAGCACGTCCGGGAAATTGACCGCGGCCGCCTTGACCTTGAGCCGCACCTGCCCTTCGCCGGGCTCGGGCGACGGCACGTCCTCGATGACGAGGCTGTCGGGCGGTCCGTATTCCTTGCAAAGCACGGCCTTCATGGCGTTCTCCCTTGTTGTCTGCGCATTCGCTCAAGAGCGTTCGCGCAAGGGATTACCATGTGCGGGAAGGCGAGGCCACAAGCCGGAAATCGGCAAGGGTCAGGCCCTTAGCTGAGGTTGCGGAGCACGATCTCGATATCGAGCGGGCCGCCCTCGTGGCGCACGCGCACATCCTCGAAGCGCGGCGCGGAGAACAGCGGGACGACACCGTTGGAGAAGCCGATGGGCTCCATCGGCACGCCGAACAGGCCCCGGTCCAGCGTCTGGTTGCCGTTGAGATCGTAATAGACGACCACAGCGTAATCGCCCGGCGGCAGGTCCTCGAACTCGACCAGCGGCGACCCGTCAAGCGGCACCGCCACGGCGCGCTGGGCATCCTCCTGAACAAGGAAGCTATCGGGCGAGGCGTATAGATTGGCCCGCACTTCGCCGCGGCCCGGCTCGGTGCCGTCAACGGTCACGCGCAGCGGACCGGACATGACGCGCCGGACGGACCACTCGCCCTGTGGCGCCGTCATCGCCAACTCGACGTTCGGGTCTTCCGCCGAAGCCGGAATGGATATGGCAGCGGCCATTGCCGCCAGTACGAGTGCCAGGATCCCACGCATCGTTTTTCTCTTCGCTGCCTTCGTATTCACTGCCTGTTTGGCCCGCGCGGGACCGACGTCCTATAAAGCTGCGCGCGGCACAGCGCATATGGCGCCGGACACGCAGCAAAAAACCGCACTTTCTTGTGGGGGCAGTGCACATTAGCGTGAGGGATATGCCCGCGCGAGCGCCAAGTTGCCGCAGCGTCAACCTGGCCAGAAAATTGTTGCGGGGAAACAACATGGGCGGTGCGACACGGGGCTATTTCGGGCTCGGCGTCGAGGGCATTTCCAAGACCGGAAACCTCGGAAACCTGGTCCGGTCCGCCCACGCCTTCGGCGCCAGCTTCTTCTTCACGGTTAACGCCCACTACCGGCTGAAAGGCGCCCATTCGGACACCTCTGATGCCGGCAGCCACATGCCCTTCTACGAATGGGAAAGCCCCGAAGGCGTGCTGCTGCCGAATGGCTGCGACCTCATCGGCGTCGAACTTCTGGACGATGCCGTGGACCTGCCCAGCTTCCACCACCCCAAGCGGGCGGCTTACGTGCTCGGCCCGGAACTCGGCTCGCTGTCGGAAGAGATGAAGGCGTTGTGCACCGGGTTCGTGCGCATTCCCACGTCGTTCTGCGTCAACGTGGCGATGGCCGGTGCCATCGTGATGTACGACCGCGTGAAGACCTTGGGCCGCTTTCCGCCGCGTCCGGTTGGCCCGCGCCAAATGCCCGAGCCGCTGCCGCCCAAGCGTCCCTGAGCCTAAGCCCCGCCCCGCAGAGCGCGCTGCACGAGGCCCAGCGCACCGGTCAGCTGAAGCGGCGCGTCGGTGATGGCAAGCGCGAAGCAGACTTCGCCCGGCTCCGCGACCGGCCTGTGCGTGACCTCAGGATCGGCAAGCGCAATGTCGCCGGGGCCGTAGCGGCCCTGTCCGTCGCTGAAGGCGCCGGTCAGCACCAGCGTCACCTCGTTGCCCTCATGGGTATGGGTGGGAACCCCCTTGCCGGGCTCAATGCGGTAGAGCTTCACCTCGCCCGGAGCCCGGGCGCCCTCGCCGCGCGGGGCATCGAAACCGATATCCATCGACCGCACGCCGGGGGCAAGAAACGACCACTTGCCGCCATGCGCAGCGATACGGTCGCGCACGGGTGCCGGCAGGGCCGCGAGTTCGCCGTCATCTGAGGCAGGCTCGGCTACCGAGCCGGCATCCACCTGCGCGAACAGGCGCTCCAGCGCGCCGTCCGTCATGGCGACAGGTTCGGTTGTCTCGATGAGCGCACCGCCCACGGCTTCCATCAGCGTGATCGTCTCGCGCGTCTGCGGGCAGAGCGAAGCCTGGGCAGCGACCATCAATGCCGTGGCGCCGTCGAGCGCGCCGGTCACATAGTCCAGCAGGACCTCCTCGCCGAAACGCTTCTCGGCGGCGGGCGGCATATCCATTTCCTGTTCACGCATACTCAAACGGTCCCTTCAAGACCGGCCTTCAGCTTGCGGAACGCAAGCCGCAATCTCGATTTCACTGTGCCGAGCGGTACGCCTGTGTGCTCGGCAATCTCGCTGTGCGACCAGCCCTTGAAGAAGGCAAGCCGGATAAGTTCCGCCTGCTCCTCAGGCAATTCCTCGAGCGCGGCACGCACCCGCACTTCGCGCTGGCCCGCCGCGACCGCCTCGTCCGGCTGCTCGGCCTCGGCCGGGATCAGCAGCGGATCGTCCGGGTCGTAGTCCGGGAACTTCTCCCGCCGGAACACGTCGATCCGCCGGTTGCGCGCGATGGTGTAGAGCCACGTCGACACCGATGACTGCCGCCGGTCGAACTGCGCAGCCTTGCGCCAGACCGTCAGCATGACTTCCTGAGCCAGCTCTTCCGCCAGCGCCTCGCCGGCGCCGAGCCGCATCAGGTAACCTTTCAGGCGCGGGGCGAAATAATCGAACACCTGCGCGAAGGCGGCCTTGTCGCCGCGCGCGGCAATTGCCTCGATGCAATCCGCCATCGCTTCACGGTCGTAACCGCTTGCCACGTTAACTGTCTTGGGACTGGCAGCCGTCAAGCGCTTGGTGTTCCTTCCGCCAACGCAGAACCGGCGGATTTCGGCGTTCTCGCGGAGCGCGCCGGGGTGCCGGGAGCGGATCAGTGCCGCGTCGCGGCCGGCGGTTGCCGGGTCACGAAAACGCCACGTTCCATCCGCAGATTTCAGCGCATTCAACGCTAGTCTCCCAATCCGTGCAACGCCTTGCGCATTGCACCCTGTTGTTGCGCACCGGGTGACATCCAGCCCCGATCAGCGATATGAAGGGCCCCGTCACGCGCGTGGACCGAATGCCCGGACGCCCCCCCAAGAGGCCCCTGAAAGGACCGCACAGAGTATGATTCGCACGAGCCGCCCCGCTGGATTGCCCGCGCCCGTCACTTTTGCTCTTGCCGCCGTCGCCATGCTGACCGCGATGACCGTATCCGGCCCCGTCCGCGCCGCGGAACCCGTGCCGCTCGGCAGCTTTTCCGACTGGCGCGCCTTCAAGGTCGCCGACGGGTCCAACACCATCTGCTACGCCCTGAGCCAGCCGCAGGACACCGAACCCAAGAACGTCCGCCGCGGCCAGATCTACGCCATGGTCGCCAACTGGCCTGGCCGCAACGTCACCGGCGAGGTGAGCATCGAGGCCGGCTACCCCTACAAGGAAGGCAGCGAGGTGACCGCCAACGTGGACGGCAACCGCTTCCAGCTGTTCACCCGCAACGAGGGCGACAACGGCGGCGCTTGGGTCGCGACGCGCGAGGCGGAAAGCCGGCTCGTCGCCGCCATGAAGCGCGGCAACACGCTGACCGTCACCGGCACCTCCACGCGCGGCACGCTGACCAATGACCGCTATTCGCTGGCAGGCGTCACCGCCGCCATCGAGGCCATCGACAAGGCCTGCAACTAGGCCGCAACGGACAACGCCATGGCGCAGCTCGACATCGCACGGTCGAACACCAACGCCCCGCCGGTGACCACACCGGCGGGCGTGGCCGCTGCGCCTGCGCCAACGCTTGTCGGCCTGACACGCCCGCAGCTTGCCGAGGCGCTCGGCGCTGTCGGCCTCGAAGGCCGCGAGGCGCGCATGCGCGCAAGCCAGGTCTGGAACTGGCTCTACGTGCGCGGCGCCACATCCTTCGACGAGATGACCAACATCTCCAAGGCCCTCCGCGCGACCCTGGCAGAGACCTTCACGCTGGCCCGGCCCGAGATCGTCAGTGAACAGATTTCCAGCGACGGTACCCGCAAGTGGCTGCTGCGACTGCCGGACGGCAACGAGGTCGAGACCGTCTATATCCCCGAGCCCGGCCGCGGCACGCTTTGCGTATCGAGCCAGGTCGGCTGCACGCTCACCTGCACCTTCTGCCACACGGGCACCCAGCGCCTCGTGCGCGACCTGACGGCGGGCGAGATCGTCGCGCAGGTGCTGATCGCGCGCGACAGCCTGGGCGAATGGCCGACCTCGAAGGACGGGCGGCTCATCACCAACGTGGTGATGATGGGCATGGGCGAACCGCTCTACAATTTCGATAACGTGCGCGATGCGCTGCACGTCATCTCCGACGGTGAAGGCCTGTCGCTCTCCAAGCGCCGCATCACGCTGTCCACGTCCGGCGTGGTGCCGATGATCCCGCGCGCGGGCGAGGAGATGGGCGTCATGCTCGCCATCTCGCTGCACGCGGTGCGCGACGAATTGCGCAATGAGCTGGTGCCGCTCAACAAGAAATACCCGATCGCCGAACTGCTGGACGCCTGCCGCGCCTATCCGGGTCTTTCGAATGCCCGCCGCATCACCTTCGAGTACGTGATGCTGAAGGACGTGAACGACAGCGACCGCGACGCGAAGGAGCTGGTGCGGCTGCTCAAGGGCATTCCGGCCAAGATCAATCTGATCCCCTTCAACCCGTGGCCGGGCTCGCCCTACGAGTGCTCCGACTGGGAGCGCATCGAGAGTTTCGCCGAGATCGTCAACCGCGCGGGTTACGCAAGCCCCGTGCGCACGCCGCGCGGCCGCGACATCCTCGCCGCCTGCGGCCAGCTCAAGTCCGAAAGCGAGAAGGAACGCGCCAGCGTGCGCCTCGCCCGCGCACGCGCCGAAGCGCAGGGCGCGTCATCGGATTAGCTCAAGCAGACTTCTCTTCGTTCGCCACTTCGAGACAGTAGTCGCCGATGGCGTATAGCTTGGGTCCGGGCTCATATAGCAGTGAGCCAAAGCCGCTCTTCATTACAATCAGCCCACCTGCGACCAATGACCCAGCTTCGCCCTCAAGTGAGTGGGCCGATGCGAATGGCGTCGGCGTAAGCTCTGCGACCAACAGCTTCCATGCATCAAGATGCGCTTTCGTCGTATCGATCCCGTTCCTTCTCGCCTGCACAGATTCCAAATGCGCGTAGAATCTCCCGACCAGTAATATCTGGTCGTGAGTAAGCTTGGACACCACACCGGCGAACTGCTCGAATTTGTCGACGTTCAGACTGTCTGCTCGGTGAAGGCCCACTATGACCTTGGCCATGAGCGCTTGGTTTTGCCGGCTCAGCGCGCCCACTGATGCGTCGAGATATCTCCAGATCACTTCAATCAGGCGGTCTTGTGCAGCAGCTTCTTCAATGGACACACCCCCAGCTCTAAGCTCCTCTATGAGAATGTCGCGGGCTTCCTCAAGCTTGCGCTGAGTGTAACGACCGTAGAGTTGCTGTAGGGTCGACGTTGGCATTCCTGGCAGCACCGCTGAAGCGATGTCCGCCATCATGGCCGCAGTTGTGTCGATCAGTTCCTTCTTCTGATCAGACATGAAAATTTGACCTCTGCTTAATTGGCCCACTAAGACGCTAGCAGAATGACCACAGCCGTCATCTACCAGTGGAAAGTCCGCGAGGGCGACGAAGCCAAGTTCCGTGAGGCTTGGGTGCGCGGCACTGAGGTCGTCAGCGAACACACCAATGCGTCCGGCGGCTCGCGGCTGCACCGGATGGGCGGCGGCTGGTACCTCGCCTATGCGAGGTGGCCGACGCTGGCGGCGCGCGACGAGATCTTCGGCAACCAGCCTCCGGCTCTGAAAAAGGCCATCGAGGACATGCAGGCCTGCGTGATCGACCACAAGGACGAGATCGTTCTCGAGATCACCGATGACCTGCTGGTGCCCGAACCCGATCTTCCCTCTGCCTTCCACGAGAACTGAGCAGGGGTGACTCGCAGCCCCGCCCCCGCCTACCATTCGGCCCGGACATAGCGGCCGCGCGGGGGGCTGGATTCGTGGCGGAACCCATCAGGAACATCACCATCGTCGGCGGCGGCACCGCCGGCTGGCTCGCGGCCAACATGCTGTCGGCCTTCTTCGGCATGACGCGCAAGGGCGCGAACGGCGGCATGAAGATCACGCTGATCGAGTCGCCCAACATCGCGACCGTCGGCGTCGGCGAGGCGACCGTTCCCTCGATGGCCCGCACGCTCCAGCAGACCGGCATTTCCGAGACACAGTTCTTCAAGGCGTGTAACGCTTCGTTCAAGCTCGGCGTGCGCTTCGTCGGCTGGAACGTGGACAAGGACGGCAAGCCCTACGACTTCATCAACCCGTTCAATGCCGGCGCGCCGATCGAGGGACATGACCCCGGCTACTACTACGCCCAGTTCGGCGCGGGCGGGCTCAACTACGTGCAGACTGTCTCGCCTGCCCATGATCTCGCAGCAGCCTGCAAGGGCCCGCGCCTTCTGGGCGGCAAGCCCTACGAACGCACGGCCGGCTACGCCTATCACCTGGATGCGGGCCTCTTTGCCAGGATGCTGCAGGAGGTCTGCGTGGGGCGTGGCGTCGAACACATCCTCGACGACATGGTGGACGTGGAGCGCGCGGAGAACGGCGACATCGCCGCGCTGGTGCTGAAGGAAAAGGGCCGCGTGCCCGTCGAGCTGGTGCTCGACTGCACGGGCTTCCGCGGCCTGCTCATCAACGGCCAGCTGGAAGAGCCCTTCGAGTCCTATTCGAAGTATCTCGCCAACGACCGGGCGATGGCGGTGCAGATCCCGCACCCGGACCCGGACCGGCTGGAGCCGATGACATCGTCCACGGCGCTGGGCGCGGGCTGGAGCTGGCGCGTGCCGCTCTATAACCGCATCGGCACCGGTTACGTGTTCTCGAGCGCGCATCGCACCGACGAGGAAGCGCGCGACGAATTCGTGGCGTTCCTCGGCGACCAGCTGCCGGAAGGCGCCGAGCCGCGCGTGATCCCCATGCGCATCGGCCGTTCGCGGCGGGCATGGGTCAACAACTGCATCGCTGTCGGCCTCTCCGGCGGGTTCATCGAGCCGCTGGAATCGACGGCGATCTACTCGATCGAGATGGCGATCCGCTGGCTGCTCGCCTATTTCCCGGACACGACGATGCCCGCCGGCCTGCGCGACCGGTACAACGAGGTCTCGTCCGCCTTCTACGACGAGGTGCGCGACTTCATCGCCCTCCACTACGTCCTCAACAACCGGACGGACACCCAGTACTGGATCGACGCGCGCGAGGAGCTGGCGGTGCCAGACTCGCTCGCGGCCAATCTCGATATCTGGCAGTACGGTTTCCCGCACATGACCGACCTGCCGTCCGCCCATCTCTTCACGGCGGACGTCTACACGGCGGTGCTGATCGGCAAGGGCTTCCACGAAGGCAAGCCGGTCTCGAAGAGCCGTGTTCTGAGCCGCGAGCGCTGGCGGCAATATCTCGCCTTCCACAAGAAGCGGCTCGACCACGCCCTTTCCCAGCTGCCTGACCAGAAGGTGCTGCTGCACGAACTTCGCGGCGAGGCGGCACCAGGCACGCGGGGCATCACGTCGCCCCAGCCCGGCGTGGCGGCCGCCCAGATGGCGGGGGCGACGGTGCCCTTGCCGGGGCTCGGCGGCCCGCTCAGGCCCGCGATACGGCAAGGGCAGCGGCCGGCCGCGAAAGCGCCAGCTGCAGCCGTCGAGGCCGACAGCGGGGGCAACCTCCTCTAGACCGCGGGTCAGCGGCAGGCCTTGCACCACGGGCCGCGGGCCGTATGATCCGCGCGCCTTTGTGCGTCGCAGCAATTTCGCGCGGCGCATCCTCCGCATTGTCAGGTTGTCATGCCCGGTCTCACCCCACTGGTGGCCCATCCCCTGCGCGAGGCGCTGAACGACGAGGTGCATTCGCGCCCGTCCGCCGACGCGACCGCGCCGCTGATGGTCACCCAGATCGCCGTCATCACCGGCGAGACCGGCGCCGAGACGGAACGCGCGCTGCTTCGCGAACTGGCCGAGGAGATGGGCGGCAGCGTGCCCGAGCGCTTCGGCAACCACCTGACCGTCAGCCTTGGTCCCGTGCGCCTCGTATGGGAGCGGCATACCGAGTTCTCGACCTACGCCTTCTCGCGCTCTTGCGCGGAGACATCGGCCGGCGGCACCGACCTCGAAGCGCCGTTCGCGGAAACGCCGCTCTCGGAAGTGCCCGCAAGCTGGCGCGCCAGGCTGCCGGGCGAAGTGCTGGTGGGCATCAACCTGCTGGTCGTACCGGGTACGGTGGCCGACATCGAGCCGAAGCTGGCCCGCGTCTTCGGCGGTAACAAGGTGATGGGCGCGCGGACCTCCGGCGGGCTTGCCGCCGCCTGGACCGACTTCCGCCTCCACGCGGACGGCCTGAGCCGCATCCTCGTCGCCAACGAGGGGCTGCGCCCGGGCCGGCTCGGCCGCCTGATCCAGCGGCTTCTTGATGTCGAGACCTACCGGATGATGGCGCTGCTCTCGTTTCCCATGGCGCGCGAGATCACCCCGGAGATCGGCGACCTGGAAGCCCAGCTCTCCTCCGTCGCGTCCGAGACCGCGCGCATCCAGGGGCTGGCCGACGAGCAGAAGCTGCTCGGCCGCCTCACCGCCCTCGCGGCGCGCACCGAGGCGCTTGTGGCCCGCACCGACTACCGCTTTGCCGCGGCCCGCGCCTATCACCAGCTCGTCGAGCGGCGCATCGGCGAACTGGACGAAGGCAAGCTCGAGGGCATGCAGCAGATCGGCACCTTCATGAACCGCCGCCTCGGCCCAGCCATGCGCACCTGCGAGGCGGTGGAGCGGCGGCTGGAAGCCCTGTCGGAGCGTATCGCCCGCGCTTCCGGCCTGCTCAACACCCGCGTCGAGGTGGCGCTGCAGGAACAGAACCAGCGCCTGCTGACCTCCATGGAACGACGCACGCGCCTCCAGGTGCGGTTGCAGGAGACCGTCGAAGGCCTTTCCGCCGTCGCCATCAGCTACTACGTGATCGGCCTTCTGGCCTACGTCCTGAAGGCGCTGGAAAAGGCGGGCCAGCCGGTGAACCCGACCCTCGCTACCGGCGTGCTGGCCCCGCTGGTGCTCGCCGCCGCCTACCTGGCGGTGCGCCAGATCAGGCGGCGGGTCGTCGGCTCGCGCGGTGCCGACGTCTAGGCCGGCAGGGCGCTGTCCGCGTATTGAGCCGCGAAGTCGGCGGATGGCGGGATCGGCTTGATGACGTCGATGAGCGTCCCGTCCGGATCCTGCGTGATGAAATGGCGCTGGCCGAAATCCTCGTCGCGCAGCTCCAGCACGATCGGCAGCCCGGCCGCCTTCGCGGCAGCGTAAGCACCGTCCACGTCATCCATTTCGAAATTGAGCAGCCGCGGCGCCGCCGCCGAGCGGAAGCCCTCCGGAATGGTCTCGTGGCCGGTCTGCAAGATCGCCAGGTTGGCGCCCGCCCCGTCGGTGAGGTGGACGTACCAGTCCGCCTCGAAGGCCGCCTGGAGCCCGAAATGGGCGCGGTAGAAGTCCGCTAGGCGCGCCACGTGGTCGGTGGCGATAACTGGGTAAAGGCTCGCAATCGGCATCGTAAGGTCTCCCGTCAAGAAACAGGCAGATTGCCTGTTTATGAGATATACAAACCGGCAGACTGTTTGTAAAGTGTCCGCATGGCCACCAATGCCGAACGCCGCGAAAAGACGCGGACCGCCCTGATATCCGCCGCCCGCGAAGAGTTCGCCGCACACGGATTCGCCGATGCGGCCACCAACGCGATCGTCGCGCGAGCCGGCGCCACGCGGGGCGCCATGTACCACCACTTCAAGGACAAGCTCGCCCTGTTCGATGCCGTGATGGAGGCCGAGGAAAAGCGCCTCGGCGACCGCATCGACGCCGATACGGAAGACGAGCCCGACGCTTTCCGGGGGCTCGTGACCGGCATCGACACCTACCTGGACGCCGCCACGGACCCCGTGACCCGCCGGATCATCCTGCTCGACGGCCCCGCGGTGCTCGGCTGGCGGCGGTGGCGGGAGATCCAGGCCCGCCACTCCCTGCGCACATTGCGCGAAGGCATGGAGGCCGCCGTTGCGCAGGGAACGCTGGACCTGGCCTCCCTGCCCGCTGCCACGTCCATGCTCTCGGCCGCGCTGGACGAGGCAGCGCATTACGTCGCCGATGCCAGCGACCCCGCCAAGGCCCGCGCCGAAGTCCGCGCCACGGCCATCGCCATGCTCGAGGGGTTCAGGCGGAAACCCTAGCCCGCCCGTCCGCCCGCCCGACGGCCACCCACCTGAGCCTTTGACATTTGCCCCCAGACGCGCAAAACCCCGCGCTGCAATGGCAACGGTCAGACGCGCGAGGGCGAAAACAACACATGACCGCGAAAGACGTGAAGAAGGTGGTGCTCGCCTATTCGGGCGGGTTGGACACCTCGGTGATGCTCAAGTGGCTCCAGGAGACCTATGCCTGCGAGGTGGTGACCTTCACCGCCGACCTCGGCCAGGGCGAGGAGCTGGAGCCGGCCCGCAAGAAGGCCGAGATGTTCGGCATCAAGGACATCTATATCGAGGATCTCCGCGAGGAGTTCGTCCGCGACTACGTCTTTCCCATGATGCGTGCCAACGCGCTCTACGAGGGCCTGTACCTGCTCGGCACGTCCATTGCCCGGCCGCTGATCGCCAAGCGGCAGATCGAGATCGCCGAGGCGACGGGCGCGGATGCCGTGTGTCACGGCGCCACCGGCAAGGGCAACGACCAGGTGCGCTTCGAGCTGAGCTATTACGCGCTCAAGCCGGACATCAAGGTGATCGCGCCCTGGCGCGACTGGGACCTGAAGTCGCGCGAGCAGCTCATCGAGTTCGCCGAGAAGCACCAGATCCCCATCGCCAAGGACAAGCGCGGCGAGGCGCCGTTCTCGATCGACGCGAACCTTCTGCACTCGTCATCCGAGGGCAAGGTGCTGGAAGACCCGGCCGAGGAAGCGCCGGAATACGTCTACCAGCGGATCGTTGCGCCCGAGGAGGCGCCCGACAAGCCGACCTATATCGAGGTCGGCTTCGAGAAGGGCGACGCCGTTTCCGTCAACGGCGAAAAGATGTCGCCCGCGACGCTGCTGACGAAGCTGAACGAGCTTGCCGGCGCCAACGGCATCGGCCGCCTCGACCTGGTGGAAAACCGGTTCGTCGGCATGAAGAGCCGCGGCATCTACGAGACGCCGGGCGGCACCATCCTGCTGATGGCCCATCGCGGCATCGAACAGATCACGCTCGATCGCGGTGCGGCGCACCTCAAGGACGAGCTGATGCCGAAATATGCCGAGCTGGTCTATTTCGGCATGTGGTTCACGCCCGAGCGCGAGATGCTTCAGGCGGCGATCGACAAGAGCCAGGAGCACGTGACCGGCACCGTCCGCCTCAAGCTCTACAAGGGCTCGGTCACCGTCGCCGGACGCTGGTCCGACAATTCGCTCTACTCGATGAAGCACGTCACCTTCGAAGAGGACGACGTCTACGACCAGAAGGATGCCGAAGGCTTCATCAAGCTGCAGGCGCTCCGCCTGCGCCTCCTCGGCGACCGCAATCGCCGCATCAAGGGCTAGTCACAGTATATGCGTATCGAAGCTCTTCCCATCGGCGCCAACCCGCCCGACGACCTGAACGTCATCGTGGAGGTGCCGGTGGGCGGCGCGCCCATCAAGTACGAGTTCGACAAGCCGTCGGGCGCGCTGGTTGTGGACCGGTTCCTCAACGCCTCGATGCGCTACCCGTGCAACTACGGCTTCGTGCCGCATACCCTGTCCGATGACGGCGACCCCATCGACGTGCTGGTGGCAGGCACGCCCGCCGTCGTGCCAGGCGCGGTCCTGGCCGCCCGGCCGGTGGGCGCACTGATGATGGAAGACGAGGCCGGCGGCGACGAGAAGATCATCGCCGTGCCGCCATCGCGCCTCAACACCTACTATGACGGCGTGAAGAACTACGACGACCTGCCGAAAATGCTGCTCGACCAGATCGAGCATTTCTTCAACCACTACAAGGCGCTGGAGCCGAACAAGTGGGTGAAGATCAACGGCTGGGTCGGCGCCGACGAGGCCCGCGACATGATCGTGAAAGCGATCGCGCGCGCGAAGGCGGACTAGCTTTTCTTATAGGGTGCGAGTGCGCCGGCCATCATGTCGGCGAGCACGCGCACGGCCGTATCCCGGCTCGCCGAGCCGTCCACAGCGGCCACCCCGGCCGCATCCGCCGCACCGAGGATTGCTGCGCCCACGAGCGCCGCATCCCGCGTTGGAATTTTCACCGCCGGGCTCAGCGCCTTGCGCATAAGGGCAAAGTACTCGCCCCGCAGCTCCTGCTTGACCGCTTGCATCTCGGCATTGCCCTCAAGCGCCGCCAGGATCGCGTAGAAAACCGGACCCGCCTTGAGGCAACAGTCCACGTAGGATTCCGCCAGCAGGCGGACAGTCGCCTTGAAGCCGCCGCGGCTGCCGGCAATCACGTCGCGCGCCGCCTCCATCTGCGTTTCGTCCAGCGAGCGATAAAGGGCGATGAGCAGCCCGTCCCGCGAGCCGAAATGGTCATAGGGAATAGGCTTCGTGACGCCCGCCTTTTCCGCGAGCACCTGAAGCGTCAGCGCATCCGTACCCTCCTCGCGGACGATACGGCTGGCGATTTCGAGCAGCTGCTTGCGCCGCTCCGCCTTCGGCATTCGTTTGGTGGCCATTCCGGTACTCCGGTGCACGCTACCCGCGCGTCTTGACTCACGCCCCTTCGTACATATGTTACGAAACGTAAGTTACTAATCATAACATGTTGCCCGGGAGGCGCATATGAAGAATGGCGGGATCACCCTCGAATCCGCAAGGCGGGATACGGCCCAGCCCCGCGAAGTTTCGCGCTTCGTGCACATGACCGGACCGGAGAGCTACGACTACATTTTCGGCAAGGGTCCGGCTCTCGATGCCTTGATCGATCGCGCATGGCCCGCAACCGGCAACTTCTACGCGCACGACGTTGCAACGCTGGCTCTCGACGGCAGCGGCGTGGCCGGCATCGAGATCGGATACCCGGGCAACGAGTTCTATGCCCGCCGCGAGGCCCTGACGCCGCTTGCCATCGACGCGGTCGAAGCCGGTGACATCTCGCAGGCGGAATTGGCGGGCATCGTCGAGCGCGCGGACAAGACAAGCTATCTCAACGCGCACGTGCCCGATGACGTCTACTACCTGATGGCGCTGGCCGTCCCGCCCGAGCGCCGCGGCCAGGGCATCGGCAAGTCGCTGCTCGCGCATGCCATCGAACGCGCCCGCGACAAGGGTTTCCGCGCCCTTCACCTCGACGTCCTGTCGAACAACCCCGCCATCGGCCTCTACCGCGCCATGGGTCTTGAGTGCGTCGCCGAGATCGTCGCGCCCGAGCCGCACGCCAACGGCGTGCCGATGGAAATGCGCATGGCAATCGACTTCTGAGGAGCCGAACATGACAAAGCCGATTCTCATCGCTGGCGGCTACGGCCTCGTGGGCGGCATGATCGCCCGCAAGCTGCGCGAGATGCTGCCGGACACGCCACTCGTCCTCGGTGGCCGCACGCAGAAGAAGGGCGAGGCGCTTGCCGCCGAACTCGGCAACGCGCACGCCGTGGCGCTCGACACGTCGGACCCGGACGCAGGCTTCGAAGCCGCCGGCGAAGTCGGCGCGGTGATCGCGGCGCTGACCGATCCACACGACCGGCTGTTGAAGGCGGCGCTTGCCCGCGCCATCCCGCATCTCAGCATCACGCGCAGCGTCACCGAGATGGCGCCCCTCCTCGCCTACGCCTCACACGCAGGCCCGCGAAGCCCGGTGGTGCCGCTCGCGCATTGGCAGGCCGGTGTCATGACGCTCGCCGCCATCGACCTTGCGGCAAGCTTCGAAACCGTATCGCGCATCCACATGGCCGCCCTGTTCGACATGGCCGACCCGATC
Organism: Parvibaculaceae bacterium; assembly: GCA_965229975.1. Taxonomy (GTDB): domain Bacteria; phylum Pseudomonadota; class Alphaproteobacteria; order CGMCC-115125; family CGMCC-115125; genus Pyruvatibacter. The sequence goes on along the minus strand of OZ245936.1, from coordinate 2,804,133 downwards.
GGCCCGATGACCGCCGAGGACGCGGAAGATTTCTTCGGAACGGCGATGACGTCGCTCGACGGCCAGTGGCGCTGGGTGGACCCCGAGGCGGAGGCCCGCCAGGTCACCGTGGGCGCCGACACCTTCGACGCGCGTCCCATGAGCGTGCTGGACGTCCCGAGCCTGCGCGCGGCGACGGGCGCGGCGGATATCCGCTTCGACCTCGGCATCGGCACGTCCAAGGGGACACACAACGGGACAGCCGCCTCGCACGACATGGCAATCCGCATCGAAGGCACGGGGCCCGGCGGCACGCCGCTGACACGCTCCCGGTTTGTCTGCGACCCGAAAGGGCAGGCGCACCTGACCGCGACCGGCGCCGCGCTCGCGGTTGCGCGCGTTGTCGTCGGTCCGCCCGCACCGGGCATCTACATGCCGGAAACGCTTCTGGATGCTGCCGATGCGGTCAGCGCATTCCGGTCTCATGATATCGAGGTGACCGACGATGCCTGAGACAATGCGCGCCGCGACCATGCCGGACGCCGGGAGCGGCCGCATGGCGATCGAGACGGTTCCTGTGCCCACGCCCCGCAAGGGCGAGGTCCTTGTCCAGGTTCACAGCGCCGGCGTGAACGAGATGGACACGCAGACCCGCCAAGGCGGCTGGGCACGGGAAGTGAAGAACTTTCGCAAGCTCGGCCCGGTTGTAACGGGCTTCGAGTTTGCCGGCGTGACGATCACCGACGGCGCACGCCTTCCGCGCGGGACACGCGTCGTTGGCTACAGCCCGGTGCTGAAGGGCCCGCGCGCGCATGCCGAGTTCGCCGCCGTGCCCGAGTCGGCTCTGGGCGCGATCCCGGAATCGATCACCTTCGAAGAAGCCACGGCATTGTGCGTGATGGGCCTGACGGCAATCGACATACTCGAGCGCATTCGCCCCGTCAGCCCCGGCGACCATGTCGCCGTGATCGGCGCCGCCGGTGGCGTCGGCGCCTACGCCACGCAACTCGCCACGGCGAAGGGCGCGCAGGTCACCGGCATCGCAAGGGCGAGCGCCGAGACGTTCGTGCGTGACCAGGGTGCGACAGCGTTCCGCGCCTACGACGAAGGCGCCAGCTTCGAAAATGGAGACCGCTTTGGTCTCATAATCGACACGCCGCCGGTATCCCGTTTCGCGGCCACGAAGCGCTATCTCGCACCCGGCGGCATGTATGTTTCAACGAACCCGTTCGCCGACCTGGCCGGATTTCCGCGGAGCATGCTGTCGCGGCGAAAGGCGGGATGGCTGCTCATGCTCACGACCGATCCGTCACGCATTGCCAGGCTGATCGAGCGGGCTGGCGAAGGCGCGTTACGGCCGGTGATCGACAGCCGCTTTCCGATGAGCGAAGTGAACGCGGCGTTCGACCGCTACGAGACCCGCGGCAAGCAGGGCCGCGTGATCCTCGACATGACCACCTAGAACTGCGGCGCGATGGCCGGGAGCGGCAGGCGCCAGCCGCCGCCAGCATCGACGCGCTCGAGCCCGCCGAACACGTGGGCCGCAAGCGTCTGCACCATCGCGCCGCCGCCCTGTGAATTGGTGAGGATGACGAGGGCGGCATCTTCCGACGGCACGGCGACAAGCAGGCTGGCATAGCCGGGGTTCGAGCCCCACTGCCAAAGGCTGCGCTGGCGTTCGCCGTCGGTGAATGTGCGGTCGCGGATGCCGATGCCCAAACCCCATGACAGCTCCGCCCCGGCACCGTTGCCGACGGCCACCTGCGGCGTTCGCATCTCGCGGGCGAGGCGCGGCGGCAAGAGCCGCGGCGACACCATCTCCTGTGCGAACAGCGCAATCTCCCCGGCGGTCCCGCGCAGGGACGACGCGGGATGCACGTCGCCCGCCGCACGCAGCGGCAGAGGGACATTGAGGAAGAGAAGCGGCAGCGTTGCCGCAAGCGCCCCGATCATCGCCATGCGCTGCCAAGAACGCAGCGAGGACTCGCCACGACGGACCACGACCCCATCAGGGGTGCGCGTGAATCCGAGCACGTGAAACAGCAGGCGCCACAGCACGTAGGCCAGTGCGATGCACAGCACGTAGACGAAGGAATAAAGGAGCACGGTGATCAGCAGGCCGAAACCAACCAGCTCCAGCGCCGCGATTAGACCGGCAGCAACCGCTGCGACCGCCGGCAAGATGAGATGCGGCGGCTCCAGCCGCGGCTGTTGCAGCAACAGCCGAACCATGACGCCCGCGATGATGACACCGGCGAGGAAAACGACGACGAACGGGCCCAGGAAAACGCCAACCGGTGTCCAGAGCGGCGTGTGCCCCGTCGCCATGCGCGCCATGCGGCCGGTATCGATTTCGAAATCGGTCACGGCCATACCGAGCGGCTCCAGCACACGCTGGCGCACCACGTCGGCGAAAGGCGCCTGCTCATAGGCCGTCAGCACGTAGCCGAGATACCCGAAACCCTCGCCGGAATAGGCGAACCGCGCGCCAGGCGGATAGGCGAGCTCATGCGTGTTGCGCTTGATGTCATTGCTGAGCCCGGAAGTGTGGGTCAGCACCTGGCGCAGCGTGATCTCGGGGACGGCACCATCCGGGCCCGGCTCAAGCCATGCGGGCTCGATTCCGAGACCGATGTCGCGATCAAGGGGCAATCGTCCTTCCGCCGTCAGCTGAAGCGCGGCCATTGCTGCAACCGGCTTGGAGAGCGACGCCGCCTCGAACAGCGTCTCGGTCGTCACAGGCACGCGCGACCAGACATTGCGCACGCCGAAGGCGCGCTCGTAGAGCAGCTGCCCGTCGCGTACGAAGGCGACCTGCGCGCCGGGCACATTGTCTTCTTCCATCAGCCGCGGGATGAAGGCATCGAGCGCCTGCACGATCTCCTCGTCCCGCCAGCCGAGCATCCCGTCATCCGCCTGTGCGCCACCGATCGTCACGAAGCTCGCGGCCGCGAGCACCATCCATGCGGCAAGGCGGGTGGCGAGAGATCTCACGAGGGCATCTCGTCGATAGGCATGCGCGGTATCTGGAAGGAAAGCCGCAGGGCATCAATGCGCTGCCGCACGTCGTCCTCCAGTGGTCCGCGCGCTTCCGCGTCGACCAGCTGCTTTAGCTCGTCGCGGTTCTTCACCCCGAGGATGACGCTGTCGACGCCGTCCATGCCGAGCGAATAGCGGTGCGCAACGACGGCAGGGTCTTCGCCGAGTTCGGCACACAGGTCGCGAAAGGGCTTTGCCTTGGCATAGTCCAGAACCTGCTCGTTGTCCGCTGGCAGATCGCGGTCGATGGCCGCGGTCAGCGCGCCGGCCTGCACCGCGCGGATGCCGAGAACGCCGACACCGTGATTGACGGCAGTGCGGATGATGTTGCGCGGCTCCGGCGGCTCCTCGTAGCGGCGCATGTCGCCGGCGGAATCCATCAGGTTCGCCACTGCCTGGACGACAGCCGGTTTCTCGTCGTGATGGAGCGCCTCGATGATCGAGCGCGGCAGGCCGGTGCCGGTGATGCCCCACGCACCGATCAGCCCGCGGTCCACGAAGGACTGCATGGCCGGGATCACGTGCTTCAGGTAGAGCGAGAAGCGCGTTGCCCACTTGTCCTGTGTGTCGCTGTTGAGCTTGTAGGTGTAGCCATCCGGGCAGATGTTGGAGTGCAGGAAGAAAATGTCCGCCTGCTCGACCTTCATCATCTTGAGCGAGCGGACGAGGCGGCGCTCCAGCGTCGATTCCAGCTCGCCCGGCTCCGGACTGCCGAGCTGGCACTTGGTGGTCACGCGCACGCCATCGGGCAGCTTGCCGTTGAAGGCTTCGGCGATCACCGTTTCCGCTTCGCCGCGGCCGTACATCGGCGCCATGTCGAGCAGCGTGATGCCGGCATCGACGGCGGCATGGACGGTCGCCACGGCCTCCTCGCGCGTTGTCTCGCCCCATATCTGGCCGAGGCCGCCCCCGCCGAGGGTAAGCGCGCTCACCGGCCAGAGCGAGCCGAGCTGCCGCGTTTCCATTCGAATCCTCCCCGCCCCTGCTTTGCAGGAAGCCTATCAGATTGCCGGGTCGGGCAATCCGTTTTGCCGGTGCGCGGCGATCACCGTGTTGCGCATGAGGCCGGCCACCGTCATCAGGCCGACGCCGCCGGGGACAGGCGTGATGGCGCCCGCGATCTCGCTTGCCGGGCCGAAATCCACGTCGCCCACAAGGCGCGTCTTGCCCTCGCCCTTCTCCGGTGCCGGGATGCGGTTCATGCCCACGTCGATCACCAGCGAACCGGGCTTCACCCAGTCGCCCTTCACGAACTGCGGCTGGCCGATGGCCGCGACGAGAATGTCCGCCGCCCGCGCCTCGCCGCGCAGGTCCTTCGTGCGCGAGTGCGCCATGGTGACGGTGCAGTTCTCGCGCAGCAGGAGCTGCGCCATCGGCTTGCCGACGAGGTTGGACCGGCCGATCACCAGCGCCTTGAGGCCCGAGAGATCCTCGCGCACGCCCTTGAGCATGACGAGGCAGCCCGACGGCGTGCACGGCACCATGGCATCGAGCCCGCTGGCGAGACGCCCCGCATTGAGCGGGTGTAGCCCGTCCACGTCCTTCAGCGGATCGATGGCATCGATCACCGCCTGCTGGCTAATATGCGCGGGCACGGGAAACTGCACGAGGATACCGTGCACCGCCGGGTCAGCGTTGAGCTTGCCGACGAGATCCAGAAGCGCGTCCTGCGTGGTGTCGCCAGGCAGGCGGTGTTCGAAGGAGCGGATGCCCACCTGCTCGCAGGCAATGCCCTTGTTGCGCACGTAGACCTGGCTGGCCGCATCATCGCCAACCAGCACAACGGCAAGCCCCGGCTCGATGCCATGCTCGCTCTTGAGGGCCGCGACACCGGCGGCGGCCTTGTCCTTGACGGCGGCCGAGTAGACCTTGCCGTCGATCAACGTCGCGCTCATGCGGTCTCCGTGATCGGTTGATCAATGCCCAGCGCCGCCGCTGTCGCGGTCAGCGCATCGGCATTACTCATCTCAATTGCCAACAGCTTGACGCGGTCCTTGCCGCCGGATGCCAGCGAGACCGAGGTGGGCGCGACGCCAAGCGTCTTTGCCGCAAGCCGGATCAGCGCCTCGTTGGCCTTGCCCTTCTCGGGCACCGCGCGGACGCGGGCGGCGATGGCGGGGCCTGATTTCGTTTCCACCGGCCCGGCAAAGGCATCCCGGTCGGCGTTGGGCGTAAGCCGGACGCGCAGGAGCAGCGTGCCGCCGTCGAGGCGAAGGGCCGCGCCGCTGCCGCCGGATACGCCTGCCAATCGTTCGGTCCTAGTAGACGCCGGGCGCGGTCATCAGATAGCGCCGGATGAAGTCCTGCAGGAAGATGATGAGCAGGATCAGGATGACGGGCGAGATGTCGATCCCGCCCATGTTCGGCAGCAGGTTGCGGATGGGCCGCAGCGCCGGTTCCGTCAGCCGGTTGAGCGTGTCGGCCACCGTGTAGACGAACTGGTTGCGCATATCGACGACGCCGAAGGCGATCAGCCAACTCATCACCGCGCTGAGGATAATGACCCACATGTAGAGGTTCAACGCGATGGAGATGACGTAAAGAAGCGACTGCATGGGGGCTGGCCTGGTACTGAGCGTCGGGCGGGCCGGCGGCGGGCGGACCCGTGCCGGAACCCTTAATCATGTAGCGGGCACGCCGATTCGGGGCAACCCGGCGCCCGATTATCCCCTATTCCCCGGCACTTCCGCCGCTCTTCGGGCCTGCCAGTTTCACGTAGACCAGGACGGCCACGCAGGCGAAGACGAGCACGTTGTTCACGATGATCGACGGGGCCCCGAGAATGAGGCCATAGCCCGCCCAGCACGCCACGCCGGCCCCGAAGGCCGAGAGCCAGGCCCAGGAAAAGTCGGCCGTATGGCGGGTCTTGAGGGTCTTCCAGACCTGCGGCAGGAACGACGCGGTGGTGAGGATGGCGGCCAGCGTGCCGACGACCTCGGAATAGGGCAGAAGCGCCGCGAGCGACATGGGGCGTACTCCAGGGAAAGAGCGGGATACCGGGCAGCGGGACCCGCTCCATAGCGCCTTTCGCCGCGTCTTGACAGCGCCTGCCTTGCGACCCTAAATGCCGCCCTCTCGCGCCCGCTCCCCATGCGGGCCGCAGCGGCTTCGACGCCGGCGATGGGGCCGTAGCTCAGTTGGGAGAGCGCAGCAATCGCACTGCTGAGGTCAGGGGTTCGACTCCCCTCGGCTCCACCAATTTCCTCCGGTTTCAGAACGTGTCGTCAGATTGATCCTGTGCACGCCGGAAAAGAAGCATTCTGGGTATTGCTTTTTCCATCCGCCGCGATTATAAAAGAAGCATCCAATATGCCTGTTTATAGGGTGCTTCCATGTCCGGTCCCGCTGTCGCTTCGCCAACCGTCAATCGCGGTCCGCTTCATCCCGCTATCGATGACGCGCTGATCAGGCGGCTGGTGGACACGTTCTACGCCAAGGTGCGGCGCGACGCCGTGCTTGGGCCGGTCTTCGACACGGCGATCGGTGACAGGTGGGACGAGCATCTGCCGAAGATGTACGACTTCTGGTCGTCCATCATGTGCATGACCGGCCGCTACAAGGGAAAGCCGGTGCTCGCCCATGCGCGGCACAAGACGATCCGGGCCGAGCATTTCGAGACCTGGCTCGGCCTGTTCCGCGAGACAGCCCACGAGGTTTGTGAGCCGGAGGTGGCGGCGATGTTCATCACCCGCGCGGAACGCATCGCCGAAAGCCTGAAGCTCGCCATGTTCTTCGATCCCGCGGCCACCGCCGCCTTCGGGAGGAATCCGCAATGATCGCGCTCCAGATCGCCCTTTTCATGGCACTGGCGGGCACCGCCCTGTGGTTTGCCGCCTTCATCGGCCTTGCCGAAAGCATGAGCCGGGAGACGGCCGGCAAGGCGCAAGCCCGCCTCGATGCCCCCGCCCGCAGCCTGCTGACGGCGGCGCGTGCCGCCTTCGCGGTCGGCATCGGCAGCGTGGTCGTGCTTTCGAGCCTCGGCCTGCTGCATCAAATCTGACACCCAAGGGAGACAAACATGTCCGGTATCCTTCGCGTCAGTGCACTGCCCGCCCTCCTCTGGGTGGCGGCCCCTGCCCCGCTTTACATCTGGGCCGCGGTCTGGCTCGTCCTCAACGCGGGCTAGGAACGCGATGCGCCTCACGCTTCACACGGACTATGCCCTGCGCGTGCTGATGTTTGCCGGCGTCACCGGCGAGCGCCTCTGCACGATCCAGGAAATCTCCGAGGCCTACGGCATCTCGCGCAATCACCTGATGAAGGTGGTGCAGGGGCTGGCACAGGCAGGCTACGTGGAAACCGTGCGCGGGCGCACCGGGGGTATCCGGCTTGCCCGTCCGCCGGAACAGATCGGCATCGGCCAGGTCGTGCGGGACATGGAGGAGGACTTCGCCATGGCGGAGTGTTTTTCCGCCAGCGGCAACCGCTGCGCCATCACACCCGGCTGCCGCCTCAAGGGCATTCTGGGAGAGGCGCTGGAGGCCTATCTGGGCGTGCTCGACAAGCACACGCTGGCGGAGCTCGTCGCGCCCGCCCCCGCCTTGCGGCGGATGCTCGGGATAGGCGAAGCGGCCTAGAGAAGCTCGTCGATGAGCGTGCGGCTCGTCTCGGCGAGCGAGGACAGCACCTTGGCGTTCGCCTTGTAGGCATGCTCGGCGGCGATCAGGTCGACCGTCGAGGAGACGAGGTCCGGCGCGGCGCGAAGGCTTGCGTCATCCACCAGCGGACGGCCGGGCGCAGGTCCCTGTGGTGCGCCGTTGGGACGCGCGTAGCCGCCCTGCCCGGCGGTATCGCGATAGGTCTGTGCGCCGCGCGCGATCTCGCTGGCCGCGGTGACGGCCTGCGACTGCGCGGTCTGAAGACCCTGGAGCGATATGCCAACCGCCTTGATCATGGCGCCAATCTAGGCTCGGTTGGCGGACGGTGCACGGGTTGCTTCGCCCCACACCTAACGGCGGGTTAACACCGGCTGGAAACCGGGAGATTCCTTGGCTTATTTCGCGATCCCGATCCTGCTGATCCTCACCTTCTTCGCGGGGATCTATCTGCTGTTCTTCGGATCGATGATCGCCGCGCTGGCGTGGCGCTACTGGCCGGTGACGCTGGCAGGCGCGCTGAGTGTCGCCGCGCTGGCGGCGTGGCTGATCCTCTACGCCGGCTGACCGCGGCCTACATGGCCGAGATGCCGCCGTCGATCTTGAGTTCGGCGCCGGTCACGAAACGGCTCTCGTCGCTGGCAAGGTAGAGCACGGCATAGGCCACGTCGTTCGGCTCGCCGATGCGGCCGAGCGGCACCTGCTTGGCGAGTTTCTGTTCGCCGTTTTCCGTGTTGCGCAACAGGCCTTCGAGGATCGGTGTGCGGATGAAGGTGGGATGCACCGAGTTGGAGCGGATGTCGTAGCCGCGCTTTGCGCAGTGAAGCGCCACCGACTTGGAGAACAGCCAGACGCCGGCCTTGGCGGCGTTGTAGGCGCCCATGTTGTGCCCGGCGATCAGGCCCGCGATGGACGAGATGTTGACGATGGAACCGGGCTGGTGCGCCTTCATGTGGCCGAGCGCGTGCTTGCAGCCGAGAAAGACGGAATCGAGATCGACCGCCTGGATCTTCTTCCAGTTCTCGAACGTCTCCTCTTCCACGGGCGCGGAGCCGCCGATGCCAGCGCAATTGACCAGCACGTTGAGTCCGCCGAGGAATTCGACAGCCTGTTCCAGCGCGATCTTCCAGGCTTCTTCCGACGTGACATCGAGGCCGACGGCAATGGCGCAGTTCGGGTGGGCGGCGTTGAGCTCGTCGGCAACGGCCTGCGCGCCTTCGAGGTTGATGTCGGCAACCGCGACGCGCGCGCCCTCGGCGGCAAGCAGTGCGCAGGAGGCAGCACCCAGGCCGGATGCCCCGCCCGTCACCATCGCCATCTTGCCTTCGACCCGTCCTGCCATCTCGTACTCCTGTCTCGCGTAATGTGGTGTTCTAGTCGCCGGTGAATTTCGGCTCGCGTTTCTCAAGGAAGGCGCGGATCGCTTCCTTCTGGTCCTCGCCCGTGGCGGAGAGCAGGAACTGGTCGCGATCCATGTAGGTCGTCGCCGCGTTGAGCGCCTTGGCCGCCATGTCGACGGACTGCTTCGACATGCGCACCGGCACCGGCGGCAGGGCGGCGACTTTGCGCGCTAGCGCGAGCGCCGCATCGAGTGCCGTACCGGCGGGCACCACCTCCTGCACCATCCCCCAATCGAGCGCACGGTCGGCTTTCAGCGTTTCGCCGAGAATGACGAAGAGCTTGGTACGCGCAGGCCCCATCAGGTTCACGAGCCGCGGGTTGCTATGCCAGCTCATGTTCATGCCGAGTGGCACTTCCGGCAGGCGGAAACCCGCCGTGTCGCCGGCAATGCGGATGTCGCACGCCGCGGCCAGGGCCGAACCGCCGCCGATGCAGTGTCCTTCGACCGCACAGATGGTGAACTGTTCGAGGTCTTCCCACGCATCGCACATGTCCGGCCCGGCGCGCATGGCGTGGCGGCGCTTGAGCAGGCCCTGGCGGCGGGCATCGTTCGCCTCGGCGTCCTTGAGGTCCGCGCCCGCGCTGAAAATCGTGTCCGTGCCGGTGAGGACGATGACATGGGTTTCCACGTCGTCGCGGAAGCTGCGGGCGACGTCGGTGAGCTCGCGCATGACCGCGTAGGACAGCGCGTTGAGCCCGTCGCCCCTGTCCAGCCGAACGATGGCGATGGCGCCGTCGCGCTCGATGCTTACAGCGCCCATGCGCCGCCTCCCCTCTTGTTCGCCCTCTCGGTGGGGCCGCGCGAAGGCTAGCGGAGGGACCGCCGGGACGCCAGCACGCCTAAAGCGTGGTGATGTCGGTCTCGAGGCCGAACAGCATGCGGCCGGTCAGCTCCCAGGTTGCGGGAGCGACCATCATGTGCTGGGTCGCCACGTGCACGTCGCGGAAGGCGCGCTGGATAGGTGCGGTGCGATGCACGGAGCTGCCGCCGCCGAGCGTGTACATGTCGCGCACGACCTCGGCGGAGGCCGTGGTGGCGTGAGACGCGGCAAGCCGCAGGTCGCGGCGCATATCGGCGGGAATGACGCCCTCGGCCTGCGCCGCCTGCCACGCGGCATCGACCGCTTCCACGAGGAAGGCGCGGGCGCCGCGCAGGCGCGCCTCGGCCTGGGCCAGTTCCGCCTGCGCCTGCGGGCGCGCGGCCATGGGGCGGCGGCTGCCCTGCGGGACGCGGCCACCGCCGAGCTCGATGATCTCGTCGATGGCCTGCCGGGCAAGGCCCGTCGCGACCGACGCGATGCCCACGGCGAGCATACCGAAAACAGGAAACGCGTAGAGCGGTCGCGAGATGCGCGGGGGCGCTGTGATGTCGGCACCATGCCCTTCCGGCACGCGTACGCCGCGCGCCTCGAAATCGTTGCTGCCGCTGCCTGCGAGGCCGGACGGGTCCCAGTTGTCGTGGAGCGTCAGCGCATCGGCCGGCATGGCGAACATCTTGGTGACGGGACGGTCGGCACCGTCGGTCACCGGTTCACCGTCGCGGATGAGACGCGCGCCGCCAAAGACCCAGCGCGCGTTCCGCGACCCGGAGCCCCAGGCCCAGCGGCCGTCGACAGTAGCTTCTCCATCGTCGAGCGTGGCCTTGCCCATGGGCGCGAAGACGCCCGCGGTGATTGTCTCGGGCGACGCACCAAAGACAGCGTCGGCACCTTCCGGCGCCATGTAGGCGGCCGTGAGGCCCGTCGTTGACCCGATCATCACGCACCAGGCGGCGGAGCCATCCGCCTGTGCCAGGGCGTCGATAACGCCCATGATCTCTTGCGGCGTGGTTTCGAGCCCGCCGTTCTCGCGCGGCACGGCCATCCGGTAGAACCCGGCCTTCGCAAACCGGTCGGCAATGTCCTGTGGCAGCTGGCGGCCGGCTTCGATTTCCGCAGCGCGCTCGCGCAGCTCGTCGCGAAAGCCATGCGCGGCGCCAGTCAATCCCGTGGCGGCGTGCGGCGCGGTGACGGTTGCAGCTTCTAGCGCCATGACTGTGAACTCCTCTCGCCGTATCAACGGCCGGTGAATTGCGGCTTGCGCTTCTCGAGGAAGGCCTCGACGGCCTCGCGATGGTCGTCCTTGGTGAAGGACAGGCTCTCATAAGCCAGCGACGCATCGAAGACCGTCGCCGCCAGCCGCTTGAGCTCCATATTGACGGCGGCCTTGGTGTGCTGGATCGCCTGCGGCGCCCCGGCGGCAAGCTTGCGCGCGAAGGCATCGACGCGTGCATCGAGATCGGCGTCGGGCACCACGTGGTTCACGAGGCCGATCCGCTCAGCCTCCGCGGCCGGCACCGGGTCGCCGGTCATCAGGTACTCCTTGGCGCGCGCGAAGCCGACGAGCTGCGGCCAGATCAGCGCCCCGCCGTCGCCGGCAACAAGGCCGACGCGGACATGCGGATCGGCGATCGACGCGGTCTCACCCATGAAGATGACATCGGCGAGGAGCGCGATGGTGGCGCCGAGGCCCACCGCGGGGCCGTTGATCTTGGAAATAATCGGTACCTCGACGTCGAGCATCGAGGTAACGATGCGGCGGCCCTCGGAGACGCCGGGGCCGTCGCCCTTGCCTTCCAGGCTTGCGCGCATCCAGGCAATGTCGCCGCCCGCGCAGAAGGCGTTGCCGGCCGGATCGCCCGTCAGGATGATGGCCCTCAGATCGGGCTCTTCCTGAACGTCCACGAAGACCTGCGCCAGTTCGTGATGCATCTTCGCATCGACGGCATTTCGCAGTTTCGGGTTGGTCAGGGTGAGCGTGAGGACGTGCCCGTCACGCGTGGCGCGAATGCGCTCGTAGCCGGCGAAGCGGTCCGCCATTCGTTCCTCCGGAAACGGACGGTTTGCCGTCCTTGTCGGCCGGGCTCGCCCGGCATTTCGGTTTCCGGAAAAGCGTACCGCCGGCAAGGACAGGGCGCAAACGGCTGAACCGGAATGCGCCCGCCTTGCCGGCGGTACAATGCTTCGTCGTTTCAGGGACGATCAGCTTCCGCTGCCATCCTCCGGGTAGGTTGCGGGCTGCAGAACCGCGCCCGGCTCACCGAACAGCACGACCTGCCCGTCGGGGCCTTCGACAACCGTCGAGAAGCCCTTGCGGTCCGGACGGTCATAGACGCGGAACGTCTCGCCGCTGTCATTGCTGTAACCCACGGCACCATTGAGACCCGCCAGCACGACCGAGCCGTCGTCAAGCTGCACACCGCCGCCGAACGATTTCTTGGAGCCGGTATCGACCTGGGTCCACGTGTCGCCGCGATCCGTCGAACGCCACACGTTGCCGCGCATGCCGTAGATCAGGATCGTGTCGTCGGCGAGCGTCATGCCGCCCCAGAACGAACCGAAATACGGTGTCTTGATCGGTTCCCAGCTCTGCCCGTCGTCGAACGAGCGGAACACGAAACCCGTCTCGGCCGCGATGAAGAGTCCGCCGCCCGGTCCACGGAACAGGCTGTTGAGGTGCGGTTCGTACTCGAGACCTTCGAGCGGGGGCGGAGGGTCGGGAATGACCGAGTCGAGGTTCCACGTTTCGCCGCCGTCGGTGGTGGACAGCGCCGTCGAGAACGCGCCCACGGCGACGCCGTTCTGCGCATCCGCGAACATCACCGAGAAGAGAGGCATCTCGGCCTCGGGATCGGAATACTTGAGATCCCAGGTCTCGCCGCCGTCTTCTGTCTTGATGATGGTTGCGTCGTGGCCAACGGCATAGCCGTTCTGGTCATCAGCGAAGTACACCGCGGTCAGCAGTACCTGGGTCGGCACGGCCTTGGCCTGGTGCCACGTCTGCCCGTTGTCTTCGGAGACGACAACGTGACCGAACTGGCCGACCGCCACGATGCGGTCACCGAGATCGACTGCATCGATCAGGAGTGTCTTGTGCGCAAGCTTCGACGGCGTGGCACAGCCGATGTTCTCGAGCCGGCCCACCTCGTCGAGATAGGCCTGGTTCTCTTCGAGATCCCCTTCAGGCACCTCGGGCAGCACGCAGGTCTCTGCGGAAGGAGCCGGGAGTTCGGCCGCATCTTCCTGGGCGAACGCGGCCGGTGCGAGCGCTACCGCCGCCATCGCGAACAGCGCGCCGACTGCCGGAGCGGCGCGGCGAAGGCCGGTCGTCCCCGTTTCACGCGCCGGAATGTCCGGTGTCATGGTCATTGATCTACTCATCCACATTGGCGCCCGCATGGCCTTGGCCCCAAGGGGTGTGGCCGGCGCCGGTTGGCTTTCAGATGGCCATCCGATTGGCGTGAACGCATTGTGGCACGGCGTGGGCGGCGCTGGAACCGGGGATTGCCCGGGTTGGCTAATACGCCGCACGACCTTCCACGACACGCCTCACGCAGCAATCGGGCCGGTCCTCGAAAGGACCGGCCCGCGCCGTTGATGTGCGTTGCAGCGCCTTAGCGCACGCCGAGCTGACGGATGTAGCTCGGGGTGTAGCGGTCGCCGTCGAGGTCGTCGGCGAAGTAGTTCACCGCCGGCTCCTCGTTCTGCATGGCGAGCGCCAGGTAACGGCCGTTGCCGGTGTCGTACACGACTTCGGTCGCCGAACCGCAGAGCGGAACGTTGTAGCGCTGGATCGTGTGCAGCTCCTGGACACGCCACAGTTCGCCGCGGCCGTCATAGAGCTCAGCCTGGGCAAGCTGCCAGGCGTCCTCGTCCATGTGCTTCACACGGCGGCTGTAGATGTGACGGTTCTCAGGACGCAGGTCCGCCTGGATCGTCCACACGCGGTGGAGCTCGTAGCGGATCGAGTCCTGGTTCAGGTGCCGCGACTGGATGTACTCGGCGTAGGGAGTCGATTCCGCTTCATACGCGTTGTACGCGATGAGCTTCTCGCTCTTGCCGACCATCGTCCAGTCGTAGCGGTCCGGGGCGCCGTTGTAGCCGTCGAACGAGTCCGACGTGGACAGGCCGTCCGAGTTGGTGCCCGGGTTGTCGTAGGCGATGTTCGGCGCGCGGCGCACGCGGCGCGTGCCCGGCGAGTACTGCCACGCCTTGCGGCCTTCGATGGCACGGTTGAGGGTCTCGTGCACCAGGATCACGTTACCCGCCGCACGCGCCGGAGCGACCGTGTTGGCGATGTAGTAGATCGAGATGTTGTCGAGATCCTCGGCCTTCTCCTTGGACGGGTCCGACCACTGAAGGATGGCTTCGTCCTGAACCGTCTGCAGCGTGTAGTCGCCGCCCTGGGTCACCGGTGCCGCCGTGAACTGGCGGGTGACCTTGAACGAGCGGTAACGCAGCGTGTGGTTCCAGATGGCCTCGAGGCCCATGTTAACAATCGGGAACGGCGCGCCCATGATGCCTTCGGCCACACCGTTACCGCCACCGACCAGCTTCGCCACCTTGGCGTTGCGCTTGTTGGCTTCGTAGACGAACTCCGGGAACGCGCAGGAACGGCGCGTCTGGTAGACGTTCATCTTGTAGGTGTCGTAGGTCGACAGCATCTTCTTGTAGCCGTCGGTCAGCACGTCCGAGTACTGGCCCATGTTGCCCGGCGTCACCGTGTACTGCACGGAGTCGCTGGCGAACGGGTTCTTGAGCTTGTCGCCCTCGGTGTGCGAGACGCCCGGCGGGGGCGTCGGGAGACCGCCGGTCCAGGCGGGGATCGCCCCGCCGTTGCCGGCCTTCTCCGACCCCATCGGGGTCAGGTCATTACCCAGGCGGTTCACCTGGGCATCGGGCACTGCGGCGTAAGCGGCCCCGGAGAGGCCAAGCGCCACAGCGGCCGCGATGATGCCACTGCTCTTCATACGTCTTCCTCCACTGAAGATTTCGTTATCCGGCCCGGATGGAGGTGGTCTCCATCCGGGCCGGCCGTGTTCCCCACGAGTTTCTTAGAACGAGTAGCTCGCCGTCAGAGAGACGAAGTCATCGTCCAGGTCTTGCTGGTACTCTTCCGAGCCCATGTAGTTGGTGTAGCTCATGCCCACCCGCCAGGTGCTCTGGAGGTCAGCCGTGACACCGAGGCTGATCGACTTGCGGTCCTCGACATAGTTGCCGAGCGGCGCAGGCGTGAAGCCCTCGAGGTCATGCCGGTACGAGATCGACGGAGAAACCGTCCAAGGCGTACCGAAGGCATTGTTGTAGTCCAGACGGGTCAGCAGCACGCCACCATAGGACGTCTCGGTCGGACGGCAGCCCGAGCGGGAGTCTAGGTTCAGGATGGCGCCGAGCGGCAGGTCCGTACCGGAGCGGCAGACTTCCGACAGGCGGTTGTACTCAACAACATTGCCCGCCGACTGGCTGGCCGGCGACTCGTCCGGCACACCCGGCACGTGCACGAGGCCGAACTCGGTGACCAGGATACCCAGGTCAGCGCCCAGGAACGCGATCAGCGGGTTCGAGCGCGAGAACGTCGCGGTCGTGCCGATCTGCGCCGTGAACACTTCCTCTCGCACATAGGCGGTCGGCGTCCGGCCCACGGCAGACGGCAGACAGCCCGTCGTGGCGCCCGCGTCGGGCTGGGTGCCCGGCTCGGTCGACAGCGGCGAGATGCTGCCCAGAAGAGCGTCGCCGAAGGTCACCAGACCCACGCACTGGGCACCGGCAGCAGAGATGGTCTGCTGCGTGGTGTCCACCTGCAGCGGCTGGTTCGGGCGGAACGAGAACTCGCCCTGCACGCCCCAGGTGCCGACAGTCGTGTTGAAGCTCATGCCCCAGAGCTCGATGTCTTCCGGGTAGATGAGCGAGGTCTGCAGGCTCTGCGTCAGGGCCACCTTCTCGGCACCGTCCGGAATGAGGCCCGGCAGGGCACCACCACCATCGGGGTCGATATTGGTACCCGCGTAGATGGCGCAGTTGATGAGCGCCAGCTGGCGGATGTTGACCGAGGTCTGACCGGCCGCAATGGCCGCCACATCCGCTGCGTTGGCGGCGAGCTGCGCAGCTTCGCCTGCGAAGGCCGGGTTGAGGGCCAGCGCGTTGTAGACGGCGGAAGCCGTCGGCGCGAAGGCCGCGGCGGTGGCGTTGGGGTCGGCGACCATCAGGGACTCGGCAAACCCGCCATTCACGAGCGACGAGTCGTTGAAGTCACCACCGGCACCGGGTGCCACCACGTTTGCGCAGGCAAGAGGGCCCGTCGCGAGCTTCGTTCCGAGCGAACCGGCGGCTTCAACGCTGGTCTCCACCTGCGGCGTGCCGTAGGGCGCAACCTGCGCGATCGGCAGACGCGAGTGATACTTCATGTAGTAGAAGCCGAACTCGGTCGAGTTGAGCGCCTCGGAGTACCAGCGAAGCGCGACACCGAACTGGCCGTTGTCGGAGGCTTCCTGGTCCGGGCCGCGGCCCGTGCCCTCGTAGAGCGCCGCGTTGCCGCGCTCGTCGACGATCCCGCCGGCGCCGTCACGGTAGCCGGAGAGCAGGATGCCCTGGGCCGAACCGTCGGTCGGCAGGTCCGTCCGGTAGTGCTGCGACGAGGCCGTGTTACAGCCCGTGCCCACCATCGTGGCATAGGCTTCGTCGGCCAGCGTGGCGGAGAACGCCTGCACGGCGGCACTGTTGACCAGCGCGAAGGTCTGGTTCGTGGCCGGGGTACAGTTGCGGAGGTTGGCGCCGCCGCGGATCGAGCCCGAGTAGAAGCCGATGCCCTGGTTGCCGCCGAAAGACGAGTTGGCATTGGCAACGTCGGAGCCGGCGAACGGCGTACCGGCCGGGTCGAGCTGGAACGGCTCCCAGTCGAGCTGGTAGAAGGCTTCAAGTGACAGGTCGAACGGCAGGCCGATCGAGCCGTAGAGAGCCCAGACCGGGATCAGGCCTTCCTTGATTTCCGAACCCGGCTTGCGGAACGCGTTCACGTCGATCGGGTTCACGGAGTTGATGCCGTTCAGGATGAACGTGCCTTCACCCCAGGAAATCACCTGCTTACCGGCGCGGACGTTGACCGGCAGGTCGCCCGCGGTGAAGTCCGCCGACAGGTAGAGGTCGAGGAGCCGGATGTCGCGGGCGACCTCGTCCTTGTTGCTGTTGTCGAGGCCGAAACGGTCATACGAGCCGTCCGACGCGAGAACGGCGTCGTAGAACTCTGACACGCGGCCGAACAGCGTGAAGTTGCGCCATGTGGCCTGGATATCGTGCGTCGCCTTGATGTTGCCCGAGATCAGGTCGCCCGCGCCGAAGTTCAGGAAGCGGTCGTCCGTGTTGGGCGAGTCGTCGAAGTTGAACGGCGTCCGCGCAAGCGCGACCGCAGGAACACCAACAGCGGCCAGGGCCGTGCTGTCCGTCGACGTCACGTTGTTCTGAGCCGAGCCCGAAAAGGGGTTGGCGGGTGCGGGGCCGGCGCCGAGGAAGTTGGCGCCACCGCCCGACGCGTACACCTGAACGCCCACCGGGCAGTTCAGACGGCAGTCGGCGTTGCCGCCGTTGAATTCCGTCAGAAACTGCGGGCGCGCATCGGTCGTGCGCATCGACACGCCGACCGAAACCGTCGTGTCGAAGAAAATGTTGATGTCGCCGATTGAGGTCGACAACGCGCTGGCGGGCCCCCCCGAAGCCAGCAGGCCGACGCCGACGGCAGTGCCGATCAGCGCTGACCGCACTTTGCGGTTAGTCATTTGAGCGATCCTCCTCGATCCTCGCTTTTACGAATTGCGACTTGCGAGGAGGGGCGTTTGGATCACAGACCTGATCCTGTCCCCCCCGGCCAGTCAGCATCCCTCACCGCTAGCCCAACGGAAACGGCACTGTTGAGTCAAGCGAGTTCTCCCCCTTTGTGACGGCGCGATAACATCATTCACAACCGGTATGGCTTTTTGGCCACGTTTTGAGCAGTTTTGTTAACAATCGAGTAAAGATTCACGGATTGCTGCAGCGCAAAAGAAGTGCGCGAACAATCGCTTAGGACATCCGCCCGGGCGATTCGCCGGTGCCGCAATTCGCGGCGGTGGCTGCTTGCCGAACGGCCACAGGATGCGTCCTTTACCCGTCATTAGGCCGTCTGCCGCAGCATCCCGGCGGCCTTCTGCATCGCCGGGACAAATGGTCCGCGCATCGACCGGCCAAGTCGAGTTACCGTTGCGACAGGTTCGGGAAGACACGCAGGAAGGGGACCCCAGAATGACAAGAAATCCCGCCGGACAGAATGCCCTCGTGGCGGCCGTCGCCGTGCTGCTGGCGATCGGTGCGCCGCTCACCGCCACCACGGCCCAGGAAGCCGATCCCGGTACGGCCGAAGCGCCGTCCCCGGAGGCCGCGGCGGAAGACAGCGTTGACGCTACGGAACCCGCCCCGCAGGCCGCAGACGACTACGACGCCTATACGGCGATCCAGGAAGCGCTGCTGCTGGCCGAGCCGGGCGCCGTCATCGAGCTGCCGGCGGGCTTTTACGAGTTGAGCGACGGCCTGTCGCTCGCCGTGGACGACGTGACCATCAAGGGCGCGGGCATGGACAAGACCATCCTGTCCTTCCGCGGCCAGGAGTCCGGCGCCGAGGGCCTGCTCGTGGAGTCGAGCGGCGTGGTCCTGATGGATTTCGCGGTCGAGGACGCCAAGGGCGACGCCATCAAGGTGATCGGCGCAGACGGCATCTCGATGATCCGCGTGCGCGCCGAGTGGACCGACGGGCCGGACCCGGAGAACGGCGCATACGGCCTCTACCCTGTTGCCTCGAAGAACGTGCTGATCGACGGCGCCATCGCGCGCGGCGCGTCGGACGCGGGCATCTATGTGGGCCAGTCCGAGAACATCATCGTGCGCAACTCGCTCGCCATCGAGAACGTGGCCGGCATCGAGATCGAGAACAGCTATTACGCCGACGTCTACGGCAACAGGGCGACCCACAACACGGGCGGCGTGCTGATCTTCGACCTGCCGGGCCTGCCGCAGCAGGGCGGCCACTCGATCCGCGTCTTTGACAACGAAATTGTCAGCAACGACACGCCCAACTTCGCCCCGGAAGGCAACATCGTCGGCGGCGTGCCCATGGGCACCGGCGTGATGGTGATGGCGAACTCGAAGGTCGAGGTCTTCGACAACAACATCGCCGACAACGGCACCGCGAGCGTCCTGATCGTCGCCTATCCCAACGAGTATTCCGACGAGAATTATTACCCGTACCCGGAAGGCGTGGCGGTCTACGGCAACACCTTCGGGCGCGGCGGCTTCAAGCCGGACAACGAGATCGGCACGCTGATCGCGGACATCTCCGGCGAGCCGATCCCCGACATCGTCTGGGACGGCAACGTGCCGCTCTGGCATTACTTCACCGGCATCCCCGAGAACCGCGGCGTCTATATCGGCGAGAACACGCGCACGAACGGCGAGACGCCGACCTTCATCGATCTCGACGTGATCCCGTATTTCACCTGGAGCTGGTTCCACTCGCCGTCGCGCGAGCTGCCGGACCACGACGGCGGCGTCGAGAAGCTCGCCCCCGTCGAACTGCCGCAGGACGGCAACCGGCAAACGGCACAAGGACCTGCCGCAAGCGAATGACGAACCTGTTCAAGCGTATCTGCCTCGGCGCCGCGGCGGCGTTCATTGCCGCGTCGCCAGCGCTTGCCGGCGTCGATACGGCGGCGATCGAGGCCGGGCGCATGCCCAAGGCCCTGTCGGCGCTCGGCGTCTTTGCCGATGCGCCTGCGCAGACGCCTGCCGAGGGCGTGCTGCCCTACGACCTCATCACGCCGCTCTTCACCGACTACGCGGAGAAGTACCGTTTCGTGTACGTGCCCGGGGGCACAAGCGCTCAGTACACGGAAGACGGCGCGTTCGATTTTCCCGTCGGCTCGGCGCTGATCAAGACCTTTGCCTACCCGGCGGACCTGCGGAAGCCGGACGAGAATGTGCGCCTTGTCGAGACCCGCGTGCTGGCGCACACGAAGAACGGCTGGCGCGCCTACCCCTATGTCTGGAACGAGGCGGGGACCGAGGCGGCCCTGAGCCCGCTGGGCGCCAAGATGGACATCGCCTGGACCGGCGCGAACGGCGAAGCGCAATCGACGCGCTACCTCGTGCCCAACATGAACCAGTGCAAGGGCTGCCACGTGAAAGGGCTGGGCCGTGACCGCGTGTTCACCCCCATCGGCCCCAAGGCCAAGCACCTGAATCATGATTTCGCCTACACCGACGGGACACAGAACCAGCTCGCGCGCTGGACCGCGGCCGGCATCCTGACGGGCGCACCGGCCAATCCGGCGGACGCGCCGCGCGTTGCCGATTGGGAGGACGAATCCGCCCCACTGGATGCCCGGGCGCGCGCCTATCTCGATATCAACTGCGCCCACTGCCATGCACCGGACGGCCCGGCGCACACGTCCGGCCTCTACCTCGACACGGCGATTGCCGATCCTGCCGCCATTGGCATCTTCAAGCGCCCCGTGGCCGCTGGCCGCGGGTCGGGCGGGCTGGATTTCTCCATCGTGCCGGGCAAGCCGGACGCGTCGATCATCGTCTACCGGATGGATTCGAAGGATCCCGGCGTGATGATGCCCGAGCTCGGCCGCACCATGATCCATGACGAGGGCGTGGCCCTTGTCCGCGCCTGGATCGCAAGCCTCGAAGAATAGCCGCCGAAGCCTTATCGTCCCGCCGCCAACCGGATCGGAGGACAGGGCATGGCTTTGAAGGTTGTGGGCGCGGGTCTCGGCCGCACGGGCACCAATTCGCTAAAGGTGGCGCTCGGCCAGCTTCTGGACGCGCCCTGCTATCACATGACGGAAGTGTTCGCGCACCCGGAGCACGTGCCCCTGTGGCGCACGGCCTTCGAGACCGGCACGGGCGACTGGGACACGATCTTCAAGGGCTACGCCGCCGCCGTGGACTGGCCCGAGGCGAGCTTCTGGCGCGAGCTGATGGCGGAATACCCGGACGCCCTCGTGCTGCTGTCGGTGCGCGATCCGGCCAGGTGGTACGAGAGCGCGTCCGAGACGATCTTCCAGGCCGGCCGCAGCACCGACATGCCGGAGGACTGGCGCGCGATGATCGGCGCCATGTGGGGGCAGTTCACCCCGGACCTCGAGGACCGCGAGGCGACCATCGCCGCCTTCAACGCCCACAACGAGCGGGTGAAGGCGGAAGTGCCCGCCGACCGCCTGCTGGTTTGGGAGGCGAAGGACGGCTGGGAACCGATCTGCGAACGCCTCGGCCTGCCGGTGCCGTCCGAGCCGTTCCCGCGCACCAACACCCGCGAGGACTGGAGGAAGCGCGGCGTCGTCACGGACTGACGCCGCGTCACGAACGCGTTAGCATGGCGCCGGACCGGGACCGCGAGAGCCCCGGCACGGCAATTCAGGGAGTGGGCCCATGAGCTTCGATCTGGTGATCCGCGGCGGCCGCATCGCCGACGGCAGCGGCAAGGACAGCTTCACCGGCGACATCGCCGTGAAGGACGGCACCATCGCCGAGGTCGGCAAGGTCACGGGCAAGGGCGCACGGGAAATCGACGCGGACGGCGCGCTGGTGACGCCGGGCTGGGTCGACATCCACACCCATTACGACGCGCAGGCCACCTGGGACGGCGCGCTCGCGCCCTCCTCCTGGCACGGCGTGACGACGGCCGTGATGGGCAACTGCGGCGTCGGCTTCGCACCGGCGGCGCCCGACCGGCACGACTGGCTCATCGGCCTGATGGAAGGCGTCGAGGACATTCCCGGCGCCGCCATGACTGAAGGCCTGCAGTGGGAGTGGGAGGATTTTCCCGGCTACCTCGATGCGCTCGACCGGCGCAGCTACACCATGGATATCGCGGCGCAGGTGCCGCACGGCGCCGTGCGCGCTTACGTGATGGGCGAGCGCGGCGCGAAGAACGCGGAAGCCACCGCCGAGGACATCGCGAAGATGGCGGCTATCGTGGAGGAAGGCATCCGCGCGGGCGCGGCGGGCTTTTCCACCTCGCGCACCTTCCTGCACAAGGCGACGGACGGGGAATACGTGCCCGGCACTTTCGCCAAGGAGGACGAGCTCTTCGGCATCGGCGAGGCGCTCAAGCGCGTCGGCCACGGCGTCTTCCAGATGACGTCGAACCACCGCGACATGGACAAGGAATTCGAGTGGATGCGCCGCATGGCGCGCGAGATGGGCGTGACGGTCACGTTCAACCTCGTGCAGACCGACGAGGCGCCGGAACTCTGGCAGAAGATGCTGGGCCTGCTGGACGAGGCCAACGCGGAAAAGCTTCCGGTCTATGCGCAGGTGGCGGGCCGCCCGGCGGGCGTGCTGATGGGCTGGGAATGCTCGGTGCATCCCTTCATCGCCTTCCCGCAATGGGCCGAGCTTGCCCTGCTGTCACCGGACGAGCGCCGCAAGCGCGTGGCCGACCCGGAATTCCGTGCCCGGATGATTTCGAGCGAGCCGGAAAAGACCTCGGGTTTCCTCGAATTCGTGACGCGCTCGTTCAACAAGATGTTCGTGCTGAACGCGGAAGCGGGCGCCGAGCCCGACTACGAGCCGGGCCCGGAGAAGAGCGTCGAGGCGATCGCGAAGGCCACCGGCAAATCGCCGGAGGAAGTCGCCTATGACGCGATCACCGCGAATGGCGGCGAGGGGCTGATCTATTTCCCGCTGTTCAACTACACGTCCGGCGCCATGGACCCGATCCGCGAGATGCTGCAGCACCCGCGCACCAATATCGGCCTCGGCGACGGCGGCGCCCATTGCGGCGCCATCTGCGACGCCTCGATCCCCACCTTCATGCTGACCCACTGGGTGAAGAACCGCGCCCGGGGCCCGCGCCTGCCGTTGGAGTTCATCGTGAAGCGCCAGACCCGCGACACGGCGATGCTCTACGGCTTCGCCGACCGCGGGTTGATCGCGCCGGGCATGAAGGCCGACATCAACGTGATCGACCTCGACCGCCTGTCGATCCCCGCCCCGCACATGGTCCACGACCTGCCGGCCAACGGCCGCCGCCTGGTGCAGGAAGCCACCGGCTACCTCGCCACCATCAAGTCCGGCGACGTAACCTTCGAGAATGGCGTGGAGACGGGCGCACGGCCCGGCGGCCTTCAGCGCGGACCGCAGGCGGCAGCGTCAGCGAAGGCGGCGGAGTAGGGCTACCCGCCCGACACTTCCGCCAGCCCCGCCTCAAACTTCTTCATGTCGAAGTAGTCGCGCCAGGCGCGGATGATGCGGCCGTCGAGTTCGAAGGCGCCCATGACGGGCAGCTCGAACCACTTGCCGTTGATGAGGAAGCGGTCGGTGCGTTCGGTGAGGACCGTGCCGTCCGCCGTTTCGGCGATGGCGTGGACGACCCAGTCGATCTCGCTGCCCATGTTGAAGAAGCCTTCGAGCACGCCGCGGATCGCCTCGCGGCCCGTCACCGGGTCCATCGGCAGGTTGTGATAGAAGCTGCGGTCGTCGAAGAACGACAGCATCGCCTCGAAGTCGCGCTCGTTCCACGTGGCGATGAAGTCCTGCACGCGCTGCAGGTTGGACATGGGCCCCTCCCCGTTTCTTGTTTCTATGACTTGCTGCCCATCAGCCGGAACAGCTTGGGCCGCAGTTCCTCGCGGAAATAATCCGGCACGCGCAGCAGCGTTGCGGCGCGTGTCATGAGGTTTTCCTCGAACACGTCGACGACGCCGTCGGCGGCGACGATCTCGAACATCATTTCAAGGACACCGATGCGCCCGTCGCGGTCGAGCTGCTCGGTGACGACGTTGGTATAGCGGAACAGGTCCGTCGCATCGCGCTCGGTGAGCTTGGCTTCCTTCACGAGGTCGCTTGCCTCGTGGTCGGAGAGCGCGAACCGGCCCTTGAGGAGATCGACCAGCTTCATGGTCTCCTCGATGGTCTCTTCGCCATCGACCGTGAGCGAGCGCACGAGCAGGACGGAGATCGCGCGCTGCAGCTCGCTGTCGTCCACCTTGTCGGCCGCCTCGTCGCCGAGGAGCGATTTGAACCTTTCCGTAATGTCGTCGAGGAAACCCACTTGGCCCGTCCTTTCGTGGTTACGCCTATACCGGGTCCGCCATCAGGGCGAACCAGCTGAGCCCCAGAAGCGCTGCCACCGCCAGCCAGACGGTGATCTGTCCGTGCCGCGGCAGCCTGAGCCGCAGGAACACCATGCAGCCCGCGAGCACCGCGGCGCCGCTGAGATTGATCGCGATGGCGCCCGTGAGCCCGAGGCCATCGCCCGTCGCCGCCTCGATGATCAGCGCCAGGCCGATGCCGAACAGCACGCCGCCGAGAACACGGGCATAGAGCCGTGGCGCCGTGTAGGGCAGGCCGAGGAAATGCACCACCGGGCGCGGAAAATAGACGAGGAGAAAGCCGAGCGCCGCGTTGATCAGCGCGAATACGTAGAGGAGTGTCGCCTGGCTCATCCGCCGGTCCGCCGCAAACCGCGTGTCACGAGGGGCGGACGGTAGCGGCCCCGCCGCGCCCCGGCAACGACCGGAATAGCGAACGCGCGGGGCGGCCGGTTGGTTCCCGGTCCCAGGCAGTCGATTTGAAGTTGGAAAGGAGGGGGTGGTGCCGCTTGGGTGACTTGAACACCCGACCCCATCATTACGAATGATGTGCTCTACCAGCTGAGCTAAAGCGGCGTCGCCCGGGGCGATTCCCCTCGGGAAACCGCGCGCGGCGGCATTCCCAGAGGGCGCGGAACATAGGGGCAAAGCGCGCGCGTCGCAAGCCGCCCCGAAGTCCTTTTTCAGCCTAGCGCGGGATGGTTAACACCCGGCTACGGCGCTATTGCGCGGCAGGCTCCGTTTCCGGCGCGTCCGTCACGTCTTCGGCGATGGCGTCAGCCGCCGCGTCGATCGCCCCCTCGGCGCGGTCGAGCACCATTTCACCGGTCGCTTCGGCGTCTTCGAGGGCGCCTTCGCCGGGCTCGGGATCGAGGTCTTCCGGCGTCTGCGCCTCGACGCGCTCGCCGCTCTCGACCACGTCGCCGTTCGTCAGCGAGCCGTCGTCGCCGATGGTGACCGAGCCTTCAAGCTCCGGCAGGCCGCCAGCTGAGGGATTGCCCTCCATGAAGGCCCGTACGTCGCCCGCGCTGCGCGCCGCCACTTCCTCGTGCGGGATGTGGCCGACGTTTTCGTAGATCACCAGCGTCGAGTTCGGCAGCAGCGCGTGGAACCGGCGGCCGACACTCACCGGGATGAGCGGGTCCTTGTCGCCCCACATGACGAGCGTCGGGATATCGATCTCGCGCACGGTCGCGTCCGGCACGGTCTTGCGCTCCAGCGAGAAGCGCTCGCGGGTCGCATCGCGGGTGCCCTCCATGACGTTGAGGTCGTAGTAGCGCTGGACCATCTCGTCGGTGACCAGCGACTGGTCGACGAAGACCGCGTTGAGCGCATCCTCGAAGACGAAGCGCGGCGTCACCCAGCGCAGCAGCGTGCTCACCACCGGCATGTTGACCAGCGAGAACGACCGCGCGGCATCGCCGCTCGACGCCTCGTCTTCCTCGCGGGCGATGCCCCCGGCGCAGACGAGGATGAGACCGTCGAGGTCTTCCGGGTAGGCGACGGCATAGTTGAGCGCGACGGCACCGCCCATGGAGTTGCCGCCAAGCGTGAAGGTCTCGAGGCCGAGACGCTCCGCCACTTCTCGCGTCACCGCCGCCATGCGCCCGACCGAGTAGTCGCCCTCCGGCGTGGCGCCGGTCAGCCCGTGCGCCGGCATGTCGAGACTGATGACGCGATAGGTGTCGCCGAGTTCGTCGACCCACGGTTCCCAGGTGTGCAACGAGGCGTTGGAGCCGTGCACCAGTACCAGCGGCGCGCCGTCCGGGTTGCCCTGGTCGCGTACATGGATGACCGCGCCGGAACTGATCTCGATGAACTGCGAGGCGTCGTTGGCGTATTTCGCCTTCAGCTCCTCGCGCGGAATATCGAACTGGATGAACGCCGCGATGATGACGCCGATCGCGACGAGGATCAGCACCAGGATGCCCAGCAGCGTGCGCTTTACCATCGTCCCCGCCCCCCGTTGTCGTCTTCTTCGTACCCGTCGGGCCCGGGATCATCGGGCGGCGGCGGCAGGAAGTCCACATCGTCGGTGACTGCGGGCCGCGGCCCCTTGTGAACCTCGGGATTGTCGATTGGCGGCGCGGGAGCCGGTGGCGGGGGCGGTGTATCTGCCGCCGCGGGGCCGGGTTCGGCCTTCGGCGTCTCGCCGCGCGGCGGTTCGGACGGCGACGGCAGCACGACCGTCTCGGCGGCCCGTGCCATCGCTTCCTCCGTGGAAGCCGCCGAGACCGGCATCATGGCTTCGCTCGGCGCGCGCCATTCCAGCGCGTCGAATGCGCCCGAGACCGGCACCACCGGCACCCATTCCGAGGTGCGGTAGCCGTCGGCCACCCACTGCGCGTCGGCAGGCGCCTTCACCGAACGCGACAGCCATTCGCGCGTGCGGCCCATGTCGCCGCTCTTCTCGGCGATCTCGGCCATCAGCAGGCAGATGCGGCGCGACGGGAACGGCTCCGCGTAGGGCTTCAGCACCTCGCGCGCGCGGTCGAAATCCCGCGCGCCGATGGCGGCGCGGGCGATCAGCACGTGGCTCTCGGCGCTCTCCGACTTCTTCGCGGCCAGCGCCTCGGCGCGCTTGAGCCGCGCATCCGCCGCCTCGCCCGGATAGAGGTCGAGGAACACCGTCGCCAGTTCCGGATGCGGGCTGCGGGCCCATGTGTCCTCGATGATCTTCTGCGCGCGGCGCGCCCGCCCGTCTTCTGCGACAAGCCGTGCCGCGATGGCGGCAGCCGGCACGAGGCCGGGGGCGAGATCGCGCGCCTCGACGGCGTGGCGCAGCGCGTTGTGGCGGATGTCCTCGACGCTCGTGGTGTCGGCGTCCACGTCCTCCTCGTCGCGCGGACCGGACGGTTCGAGGATGCGTGCGGCTTCGTCCCGCGCGATGGCCGTCAGCAGCACGGCGCGGCGGCGGCGGGCGTCAGCCCGTTCCAGGAGCCCCTGCCCGAGCCCGCGGTCGAGCGTTTCCATGGCGCGCTCGTATTCGCCCATGCGCGCTTCCAGCGCGAACTTGCCCTCGAAGGCCCACGCGGTATCGGGCGCCGCGTCCAGCGCGCGGGTTGCGTGCGTGTAGGCGGCATCGAGCTGGCCCGCCGCCATCGCTTGCTCATAGAGGCCCTTGAGGGCGAGGCCATGGGTTTCGGGCGCGGCCAGCATGGCCTGGAACGCCTTGCCGCTCGCCTGCCGGTCGCCGGAAAGCTGGGCCGCCTGCGCCGACAGCAGCAACGTCATGCCCGGGTGATCAAGCAGGTCGTGGGCGCGCTGCGCATAGCGCCGCGCCCCGGCGGCATCGCCGCTGGCAACGGCGAGCATGCCGCGCGAGAAGGCCTCGTAGCCGCGCATCTGCCGCCGCGCCGTCCAGAAATTGGTGACGTTGGCGGGCCCGTGAACGAGGAACGTGAACACCCGTTCGGCAAGGATTGCCGCAAGGACGACGAGGCCCACGAGGCCGAGAGCGGTCGCCACGCTCATGGCGATTTCCGTGTCGCCAATGGTGGCGACGATCTCCCCCGGCACGCCGGCGAGGAAAGCCGCGATGGCCGCGAGCGCAGCGACGAGGAGGAAATACCAGAGTGCGCGGATCATTCGCCCGCACCTCCCTCGGATTCATTGGCCCCGGGCGAGGTGCCATGCGTCACCGCGAGATCCGTGAGCAGCGTCCTGCGCAGCCCGGCGATCAGCTCGTTGACCCGGGCCCGCGCCTGCGCCTCTTCCAGCCACCCGGCCATTGCCTCGGCGGCGGCGCCCGTCAGCGCCTCGACCTCCGCAACGGCGGCAGCGACATTGCCGTTTTCCAGCGCCGCCTCGGCACGGGCCAGCCGTGCCTCGCTGCCGTCGCCTTCCAGCGCGCCCGTGCGGCGCACCGTGACAACCGAGCTGGCATTCGCCCAGAGCCGGTCCCAAAGCCCTTCGCTCGCCTCGGCGGTTTCGGCTTTCAGCGCCGCGCGGGCCGCCGGACGGAACCGCTCGAGGAGCGTGTTGGCATCGGCCACGCCGGTCTCGGCGGCGTCTTCCAGCGCCTCGACATTCGCGGCGTCCGGCGCGAGTCGCGCCACCGCGTCGAGTTCAGCTTCGAAGGGCGCGCCCTCCGCCGCGGCACCGGAAAGGCTCGCCAGCGCGATCCCCAACGCGGCGCGGCGCGCCGCCTCCGGCTGATCGACACGGGATTCGACTGCCTGGAGCCGCGCGTCGAGTTCGTCGGCTCGCGCAGAAAGCGCATTGGCGCGGTCGCCGGCGGCCTCGATCGCCTGGCTGTTCGCCTCGGTGCGCGCACCCACGGCGCCCACCTGCGTGCGCACGGCGCCCAGTTGTTCTTCCATGGTGGTCTGGCGGCCGCCGATGGCGGTGATGCCAGCCTCCATGGAGGCCACGCGCTGGTCGAGACCGGCAGCTGTCGCGGCCTGTTCTTCCGCAGCCGCGACGCGCTCATCGAGCGCCGCGAGATTTGCTTCGAGCTGTTCGACCCGTGCCGGATCGACGGCTTCGCCCGCTGCTTCCAGCGCCGCCTCGGCCTCGGACAGGCGGCTTTCGACCTCGGTGAGAAGGCGGAGCGCCGCGTCGAGTTCTTCGGAGCTGGCGAGATTTTCCGGCGCCTGCGCGCCCGCGGCCTCGAGCGCGGATTCCGCTTCGCCAAGCTGCGTGCGCAACGCCTCGCGTTCCGCGTCCGCGTCCTGCAACTGGCCGCCGAGACGTTCCACGTCCCGCAGCAGCGCTTCGACGCGTGTCTCCGCCGCTTCGAGACGCTGGGTGACCGGGCCCGTTGCCGCCGGGCCGCCGGTGACCAGGAGGCCCGCCTGCCACAGCACCGCAGCAAGGATCGCAGCGCCCAGCAGGAATGCGAGCACCGGCAGCGCCACGGCCATCGGCGTGATGCCGCGCGGCGCGCCGTCCGTCACGTCTTCGGCGGTGCCGTCGATGGTGCGCGACTTGCGCTTCTCGCTGTCGCCGCTGCCGCTGGTCTCGCGCTGGCCGTCGCCGGAAGTGTCGGATGGGCTCATGTCGGGGCGTGCTTTCTCGAACCTATGGCGCGCAGTCGGGGGAATGCGCGGAAAACCTTGGAACGGGGGAGCCTAAGCGCCCCTCCGGCGGGTCTCAAGGCGCAGCATCGCGATGCCCGCCTGACCGCCGCCCCCGCCTCATGACAACAGGGCAAGCAGGCTTTCGGTTTCAGGCCGCGCGGCAACCTTTACGGGGGCGCCCACGGCCGCCTGCAACGCGTCCGCCACAGCAGGTGAGAGGCAGTAGGCGGTCACATCCGCTGCGGCATCGCCGAGGCCGGCGGCCCTCACCAACTCGGCGTAGAGCCGGGCGGTGCGCGGCGAGAACAGGAGCACGCCACCCGCGCTGCCCGATTCGAGCGCGGCGCGGGCTGCATCCGGCAACGCCTCCGCTGCCGATGCCTCGTAGAGAACGGCACGCCGCACCTCGAAACCCTGCGCCCCGAGATCGCCCGCAAGGTCACCCGCCGTCACCGTCCCCGCGACATGGAGCAATGGACCGGCCGCCGGATCGAGCATGTCCGAAACCAACAAAGCCAGTGCCAACACATCGCCGTCCGCAGTGCGGATGTCGGTGAACCCTGCTTCGCCCGCCGCGCGCGCCGTAGCCGCACCGACGGCAAAGGCCGGGAGCGGCGGCACGCGGCACGCGACATGGGCAAACGCGCGCACGCCGTTGGCACTGGTGAAGAGAAGGGCCTGCACGCCGCCAAGGTCCGGCGGATCGCCCATGAACCGCACGGTCATCAGCGGTGCGGCGATGGCCTCGTGCCCCGCCGCGGCGAGCCGCCGGGCCAGGTCGCTGGCATCGGGCTCGGGCCGGGTGACAAGAAGGCGCATGGGGCTTAGTCCAGCGCAGCCATGAAGTCGGGACCGGCCTCGGATTTCATCTTGCGGCCAGCCTCGGTACCCAGCGCCAGCGCATCCGCCACCGGTGCCTCGCCCTCGAAGCGGAACACCTGCGTCCCGTCCGGCGACAGCAGCACGCCCTGAAGGTGTATGCGGCCCTCGCCCACGAGCTGCGCGTAGCCGCCGATGGGCGTGCGGCAGGTGCCGTCCAGTTCCGCAAGCATGGCGCGCTCGCAGGCGACACACAGGTGCGTTTGCGGATCGTCCAGCGCCCGCGCGAGATCGGCCATCCACGGGTCGTCCTTGCGCACCTCGATGCCGATGGCGCCCTGCCCCACGGCGGGGATCATTTCGGGCGGGCCCATGATGGCAACCGCCTTGTCCTCAAGGTGCAGCCGCTTGAGCCCCGCCAGCGCCAGCATGGTGCCCGCCACGTCACCGCGCGCGAGCTTTTCCATCCGCGTCTGGACGTTGCCGCGGAAATTGATGATCTCGACATCGGGCCGCATGGCCTTGATCTGCGCCCCGCGCCGCAGCGAGGCGGTGCCGACGACCGCGCCGTGCGGCAGGTCGCGCGGATGCGCCGCCACCGGGCTCATCCACACGTCGCGCACGTCCTCACGCGGCAGCATGGTGACGATCTCGAACGCGCCGTCGATTACCGTCTCCACGTCCTTCATGGAGTGGACGGCCATGTCGATCTGGCCTTCGCGAAGCGCGCGCTCCAGTTCCAGCGCGAACAGGCCCTTGCCGCCGATCTCCGCCAGAGGGCGGCCCTGCTCGCGGTCGCCGGTGGTGCTGATCGGCACGATCTCGATCGCCGTGTCCGGCAGGCCGTGCGCCGCCATCAGCCCGGACGCAACCTCGCGCGCCTGCGCCAGCGCGAGCGGGCTGCCGCGGGTGCCGAGACGGACGGGACGGGATGTGGCCATGAAACCTCGACCGGCGGGGGACGGGAGTGATAAAGCGCGTGCGCAAGCGATGCGCGCACGCCAAGTCTGGGCGGGCGCCGCGATGGATAACACAGATGACACGCCCGTTGACCCTGCTCGGCATCGAAACGAGCTGCGACGAAACCGCCGCGGCCATTGTCACCGGCTTGCCGGGGGAACCGGGCGGGATCCGCGCCAATCTGGTCCTCTCGCAGATCGACGAGCACGCGCCCTATGGCGGCGTGGTGCCGGAGATTGCCGCGCGCGCCCATATCGACCACCTGGATTCGCTTATTGCCGCAGCGCTGGACGAAGCCGGACTCGCATTGAGCGATCTCGACGGCATTGCCGCCACGGCGGGGCCGGGCCTCATCGGCGGGCTGATGGTCGGCCTCGTCACCGGCAAGGCGCTGGCGTTTGCCGCGGACAAGCCGTTCATCGCCGTGAACCACCTGGAAGCCCACGCCCTGACGCCGCGCCTCATTGCGGCAACGCCGTTTCCCTATCTCGTGCTGCTCGTTTCCGGCGGGCATTGCCAGCTGCTCGAGGCCGACGCCGTCGGCAGCTACCGGCTGATCGGCACCACGCTGGACGACGCCGTTGGCGAGGCCTTCGACAAGACGGCAAAGCTTCTGGGCCTCGGCTATCCCGGCGGCCCGCACGTGGAGAAATGGGCAGCGGAGGGCGATCCGAAGCGCTTCGACCTGCCGCGCCCCATGAAGGGCCGGCCCGGCGCCGACTTCTCCTTCGCCGGCCTCAAGACGGCCCTCCGCCAGGCGGTAACGGCGCTCGGGCCGCTGACCGATCAGGACGTTGCGGATGCCGCCGCCTCCTTCCAGATGGCCGTTGCGGACGCCATTGAGGACCGCGCCCGCAATGCCATGCGGGCCATGCGCGAAACGGCCAATTCAGACGGCCCCATCCCCTTCGTCGTCGCCGGCGGCGTTGCCGCCAACAAGGCGCTGCGCGCCCGCCTCGAAACATTGGCCGACGCGGAAGGCTTCGCGCTCACCGCCCCGCCGCTGCCGCTTTGCACCGACAACGCGGCGATGATCGCCTGGGCGGGGATCGAGCGCCTTGCGCTGGGCCGCACCGACGGTCTCGATGCCGGCCCGCGCGCTCGGTGGCCCCTAGCCGAACTCGCATAAAAAGGGGCCGGTCCCTTGTGAGGACCGGCCCTTCAGGAAACCTCCTGCCGCCGGATCGCTTGGGGGAGTGAGGCAGCGGCAGGAGGGAGGAAGTCTTTCGTCGCCCGCGGAGCCTTGGCGGACCGGAGAGGAGGTCGGTCCGAAGGGCAGCCCCGCGGGCGAAATCCCGTGTCAGATGATGTTCGACGCCTGCGCCACCAGGGCGACAGCGTAGACACCGAGCACCAGGCTGCCGACGGCCACCGTGAACTTCACGGCAAGCGGGGTGGGCAGAAGCTCGGGCAGCTTTTCCGTCTGTTTCGTCATGTCCGTCTCCATCGCTCGGTCGGACGGGGGATCAGCTGAGGACGCCGCGCGTCGCCACCTCGGCGACGAAGGCAAGCGCGTAGGCCGCCAGGGCAACCGCAGGAAGGTTTCGGCTGATTGGGCTGGCAAGCCAGAAAGACGCGTACCCCATGACCCCTGTCTCCCGATGTCGTCTCGCGGGGTTGACCGGCCCCCGCAGGCCCCCGGACCCCCGTGGCCCGGTGAGCCTTAGATAGGGGCGCCCCGGCGCGAGAACAATGAACAAAACGAAAAATGTTCAACGTTCAGAGCGATTCCGATGAACAGGGCAAGCGATTGTTCTGATTGATATTTTTGAAAGAGGGTCGGCCGTTCAGCCCCGACCGCCGAAAAAAGTTTCTACGCGGACTGCGCCCGCGGCCCGCTGTGGCGCTGTTTCAGGAACAGCGTCCGGTCCGGGCAGAGGCCGCCCAGAACCAGGTCGAAGACCCCGCCCAGCTCGCGCTCCAGGTTCTCCAGCGTCAGCCGCGTCCACAGCTGCGGGTAGGAGAACTTCATGGTCGCCGACTGGATCATCTCCGCCGTGAAGGCGACGTCGGAGGCGGCGAACTCGCCCAGCTCGCGGCCATTGGCGAGGATCTCCATCAGGATCGCCCGCTCCCGCGACAGCATCTCGTTGGAGAATTGCGGCCGCTCCGCCGACACGGTCTGCGCCAGCTCGATGATCTTCGGGTCTTTCTCGAGGTTGGTGTAGGTGACGCGCAGCTTGCCGAACAGGTAGTCGCGCAGCGCCTCCGTCGCGCCTTTCCCCGGCGCGCGCACGGCGCGGGCCAGCTCTTCCATGGTTTCCACCGAGGCGCGGCGCGCGATTTCCTCGGCCAGGTCGAGCTTGCCCTCGAAAAAGCGGTAGAGATTGCCCGGCGACATGTCGCAGTCCTTCGCGATCTCGGCCATGGTGGTCTTTCCATAGCCGTAGTGAAGGAACCGCTTGCGGGCGGCCTGGATGATCTGCTCCCTCGTGTCGTCTTTTTCTGTCATGCCTTCCAGCTTTTCTGGCGAGCTTTTGGGCCCGCTTTTTGGGCAGTGTAGGGACCGCGCGTGAATAATCAACGAACCATTCAGCCGATCAATCGTCTCGCCGTCCTCGGCGCCGGCGCCTGGGGCACGGCGCTGGCGACCGTTGCGGCCCGGGCCGGGCGCACCGTCACCCTGTGGGCTTTCGAGCCCGAAGTGGCGGACGGCATCAACACCCGCCATGAGAACGGGGTTTACCTGCCCGGCGTTCCCCTCGATCCCGCCATCCGCGCCACCTCGGACGCACCCGAAGCCCTCGCCGGGGCCGATGCGGTTCTTCTGGTGATACCCGCACAATATTTGCGAAAGACCGCAGTATATCTTGCACCGCACATAAAAGAGGGCACCCCGGCGGCGATCTGCGCCAAGGGCATCGAGCAATCGACCGGCAAACTGATGACCGAGGTGGTCGCCGAGACAATCCCCGCGGCTATCCCCGCCGTCCTCTCCGGCCCGTCCTTTGCCGCCGACGTGGCGCGCGGCCTGCCCACCGCCGTGACGCTTGCCTGCGAGAACCACGATGCGGGCGCGGCGCTGGTCGATGCCATCGGCATCGCCACCTTCCGGCCCTACCTGGCGGACGACCTCGTCGGCGCCGAACTGGGCGGCGCGGTCAAGAACGTGCTCGCCATCGCCTGCGGCATCGTCGCGGGCAAGAAGCTCGGCGCCAGCGCCGCTGCCGCCCTGACCGCCCGCGGCTTCGCCGAGCTGACCCGCCTCGGCGTCGCGCTGGGCGCAAAGCCCGAGACGCTGGGCGGCCTCTCCGGCCTCGGCGATCTCATCCTCACCTGCGGCAGCCTGCAGAGCCGCAACATGTCGCTCGGCGCGGCGCTGGGCGAAGGCCGCAGGCTGGCCGACGTCCTCGGCGAGCGCCGCTCTGTCGCGGAAGGCGTCGCCACCGCCCCCGCCGTCGTCGCGCTCGCCCGGAAAGCCGGCGTCGAGATGCCGATCTGCGAGGCCGTCGCCAACGTGGTCGGCGGCGCCCTCACCGTGGACGAGGCAATCGAGACACTTCTCGCCCGCCCCTTCCGCCGCGAGGCTTGATGCCCGCAGCGCCCTCGCGCATCTTCCCGCGCAACCGAGGAGGAACCGGAGACATGGCCTATTACGCCCTCGTCTGCATCGACAAGCCCGACAGCCTCGACTTGCGCATGGCCAACCGCGAGGCGCACCTCAAGTACTGGGGCGAAACCGGCAAGGTGAAGATCGGTGGTCCGTTCACGGACGATTCCGGCGACCGCCTCGAAGGCTCCTTCCTCGTCATCGACGTGAAGGACCGCGCGGAAGCCGAGGCGCTGCAGGCCGCCGACCCCTATCAAACCGCCGGCCTCTTCGCGAAGGTCGACATCCGCGCCTGGAAATGGCTGCTCGGCAACTGACCGCAACGGAGTGAATGCAAGACGATGGCCTACTGGCTCTACAAGTCCGAACCCGGAACATGGTCGTGGGACGACCAGGTGAAATGCGGCGCGAAAGGCACCGAGTGGGACGGCGTGCGCAACCACATGGCCAACAACAACATGAAGGAGATGAAGAAGGGCGACCTCGGCTTCTTCTATCACTCGGTCAACGAGAAGCAGATCGTCGGCATCGTGGAAGTCATCGGCGAACACCGCCCCGACCCGAAGGACGCCACCGGCAAGTTCGGCATGGTGCAGCTCAAGGCCGTCGAACCGATGCCCAAACCCGTGGCCCTCGCCGACATCAAGGGCGAACCGGCGCTGGAAGACATGGTGCTGGTGAAGAACTCCCGCCTCTCTGTCCAGCCCGTCACCGCCGCCGAGTGGAAGAAGATCTGCGCCATGGGCGGCCTCAGGAAGGCGCCGTAGCCCGGGGCGCACCATGACCGGACGCCAGCCGCACCCGATCCTCGAAACCCCGGCCCTGCCCCTTGAAGGCGGCTGCCAGTGCGGCGCCGTGCGCTACACGATTTCCGGCCCGCCGGTCGTCTTCTACCTGTGCCACTGCACCGAGTGCCAGAAGCAGTCCTCAAGCGCCTTTGGCGAAAGCCTGCGGGTCAATCTGGCGGACTTCACCATCTCCGGCCCCACGCGCACATGGCGCCGCCCCATCGGCGATGGCACGCGCCACCAGGCCTGCACCTTCTGCGACACCTGCGGCACCCGTCTCACCCACCAGCGCCCCGGCTACGGCGACCGCCTCAACGTGAAGGCCGGCACCCTCGACGACACGCGCTGGCTCGTCCCCGCGGGCCACATCTGGACCCGCTCGAAACAGGCCCACGTCGCGATCGGCCCGGACGAACTCACCTATCCGCAGCAGCCCGAAGCCGATGCCACGCTCGAAGCCCGCTGGCGCGCCATGACCCCCGGCTGGCTGCACCCCGCCGCGGACTCGAAACCATGACGGCCCGCTACCTCGCCCGCCCCGGCGCCCCGCCCCCCGGCACCGAACTGTGCCGCGTGGACGAGATGCGCGAGACCGACGCGCGCGGCTTCGTCTTCGGCGGTGGCACCGAGCGCTTCGAACTCTTCATCGTGAAGCGCGGGCAGCACGTCTTCGGCTACGTCAACGAGTGCCCGCACGCGTTGACGCCGCTCGACACCATGCCGGACAAATTCCTGACGCTGGACGAAACCCGCATCCTCTGCTCGACCCACGCCGCCCTGTTCCGCATCGAGGACGGCTACTGCACGTCGGGCCCCTGCACCGGCAAGTCGCTGGAGCCCGTGCCGCTGGAAATCCGCGGCGGCGTCATTTTCACGTCCGCCTGACCCGCCCCCTGCGCTAGCATCGCGAAAACGGGGAGGGACACGCCATGGACGTTCTCACGCAGATCAACTGGTTCGCCGTGCTCGCCGCATCCGTCGCCGGCTTCGCCACCGGCGCCGTCTGGTACGGCGTCTTTGCCAAACCGTGGATGGCCGCCATCGGCAAGAACCCGGATGACCTCACCCAGTCGGCCGGGCTCTACATGGGCGCCTTCGCCCTCCAGGTCGTCATGGCCATCGGCCTCGCCGTGGTCATCGTCGCGGCAGATATCACGACATGGTCCGGCGGCGCCGTCATGGGCGCGGTTCTCGGCCTCGCGCTGGTCACCGCCAACAAGGCCCTCAACGCAGGCTTCCAGGGCGTGACCATGAAGCTCGTCCTGATCGACGGCCTCCACGCCGCCACCGCCTTCCTCTTCATGGGCGCCATCCTCGGCGCCTGGCGCTGACCCGCCCGCATGGACCCTCCGGTCAAGCCGGAGGGAAAGCGGGGGAGAGAAAGGAGCGCGGAGACGACGTTAGCGAGGGCGCATTGGAGAAAGGCCAACGCCAACCCAAACCTCCGAACGCCCCACGGTTCATCCGTGGGGCCCACTCGCATTCCAGCTTGCCGCAGCCCACGACCTCATCACGGCCACCGTGCCAAGCAGCCCCGCGAGTAGGCTCCCCGGACAAGCCGGGGAGCACACGGAAAGAAAGAAACACCAAACCCCGGCCGCCCCCGCCTTGAGCGGAGGCCCACTCGCCTCAGCCGCTTCGCCGAAAAGGCACCTGACAAACGCCTATAAAGCGCCTCGCGAACAGAGTTCGCTGATAAGTTCGTGTTCTTCTGTCGCAATCATCCCATCAGCCTCGGCAAGCGATCGAGCAGATCTCTGAAACTTTCGAATGCGTGCATCAGGCAATCGGGATACGCGAGTGATTGCGCGCTCAACCTCCCATGGAGGGGCTGAAAAACGTGCGATTGCCGCCTTTATCTGGGAGATGGAACGCTCGTCGCAGATCACCCCGGTATCTTCGATAGCGTACACGAAGTGTTGGATGAGAACTTCCAGCTCCTCGGGATGGACCACGCCATCACATCGCGCCAGCGCAACAAGAAGCACCAGTTCTTCATATGCAATCTGCTTAAGAACCAGAAAGAGGTCCCCATCTT
Organism: Parvibaculaceae bacterium; assembly: GCA_965229975.1. Taxonomy (GTDB): domain Bacteria; phylum Pseudomonadota; class Alphaproteobacteria; order CGMCC-115125; family CGMCC-115125; genus Pyruvatibacter. Next base: position 2,767,002 of record OZ245936.1, on the reverse strand, counting down.
CGATCATGTCGGCAAGACGTTCGGCCGCTTGATCGTCAGCCCATCGAAAGAACTCAGAGGCGCTAGTGACCACGCCGTCCTGATCGAAGAAACACTGTATCCGGTCAACCCGAAAACAACGTGGAGCCTGCCGCTCGTAACAATGTGCGTAGATAGTCTGCGAGCCGTTGGGCCATTCGACGAGATCGCCAAGCGAGATACGTCGATAGGTCAGATCGCCTTCCGCATCGAGATACTCAATTGCCACCGTGATACCGCGAAAGTTTGAACTCACAAGTCGAGGGCCCTTCCGGGATCGCTTGGCAGGCGGCGCCACTTCGAATGCAGGGATGTCCGACGCATCAACGATGGTTTCCGCATCGTCGACTTCTTTAACTGCAACCCGGACGCCAACAAACTCTGGCGCCGCTAGTCCGCGCACCTTGGCAACGAATCTTGTAATTACCCCATCCAAGACCTTTACCCCTCTTGTCTTCCCCCAAGAGAGTATTTGAAAACTTGGTATTTACAAAGGACACAGCACTCCGTCCGTAAGTCTTTGGGTCGGTACGCACTTGTCCTGTCGAGGTTCGCGCCCTCCCTCCGGCTTGACCGGAGGGTCCACGGCCTCACGCCGCGCAGAATTTCTCAAAACTCTCGCGCAGCCCCTTGGCCGACAGGGCGACGAGCTTGCCGCCGTCTTCCGGGTTGGCGAGCGTGGGATCGGACCCCATCCGCCCGTCGGGAAACTTGGCGCGGTAGTCGTCGGCGTCCGTGTAGCGCCCGGTCGGCGCCACCTTGGGCGACACCTCAACCTGCTTGCCCGGCTCGGCAAAGACGTCCGGGTACGCCCATTGCGTCACCGCGATCTCGGACGGTGTCGCGTGGCTGCCGTGCGGCTTGCCGTAGGTCTTCATGCAGAAGTCCATGACCGGCTTGTAGTCCCACCAGCTGTCGAGCTTGCACTTCAGGGGCCCGCGGTTCGACCCCGGGTCCGACAGCGAGCGGTCCGCGTAGATCTCCGAGAACGCCGCGTTGATCGTGGCGATGTTGCCGCCATGCCCGTTGAAGAACAGCACCCGCTCGAAGCCGTGCCGGGCGAGCGACGCCACCCAGTCATGCATCGCCGCGATCATCGTCGAGGGCCGCAGCGTCATCGAGCCCGAAAACCCCAGGTGATGCTGCGCCACGCCCACGTTGAAGGTGGGGCCGACCAGCATGTCGCCCTCGGCCTGCGCCTCGCGCGCGATGATTTCCGGGCACAGCGCGTCCGTGCCGATCAGCCCGGTCGGCCCGTGCTGTTCCGTCGAGCCGATGGGAATGACGATCCCCGGCTGCCGCCCGGCCTCGCGCGCCCGCGCCACGTAGGCCTCGGTTTCCTGCCATGTGGAGAGATGTAGAAGCATCCCCCAAGTCTGACGCCTGCGGCCCGCCCTGTCACCCTCGCAGGCCCCGGCCCGGCCTCTCCCGCGAGGGGAGAGGGAAATTTCGCGCAGCGCCCGCATCCGGTCCCCTCTCCCTCAAGGGAGAGGGATAGGGTGAGGGGACAACCGCGCGACAGCGCGGCCACAATTCAGAACACCATCTCGAATTCGATCTCGTCGCGGATCGGGATGCCGTCGTTCCCCAACTCGGGAATTTCCGGCTTCAGCGTCCGCCGCGCCTCGGTTATCGCGCCGGGGCGCACCGCGGCAATCGTCATGCCGATCACCTGGTAGAAGCCCATGGCGCGCAGGTTGTCATTCGTGGTGACCAGCCACACACGTGAACAGGCCTCGGCGCGCGCATGAGCGAAAAGCGTTTCCATGAGCGCCCGGCCCACGCCCCTGGCCGCGCCGGTCGAAGCAAGCGTCACCACTTCCAGTTCGCCGTCATCGATCGCGTATGTGGCCATGCCCACGCGCTCGCCCCCCGCCCAGGCAATGAACCCGGGCAGCGCGAAAGGGTCATGCACGCGCCCCAGCGAAACGACGCTGTCGCCCCATTGCGCGCGCAGCAGTGCGTCCGAGAACGGCCGGTCCTCCGGCGACAGCGGCCGGCAGGCGATGGTCGCGGTGTCAGCCATGACCCCCACAGCTTGACGCGGAACCGCCCGCCACGGCAAATCGCCGGTCTCATGACCCCGCCCGCCATCACCATCCGCCCCGCCGCACCGGAAGACGCAGGCCCCATCGCCGCCGCCTTCACGCCCGCGCGCCGCGCCATGCCCGGCGTACCGGATATCCACACCGATGCCGAGGACCGCTGGTTCATCGCCAACAAGGTGCTGCCGCAGCTTGAAACGCTGGTGGCGGAAGCCGATGGCGAGATCGCCGGCTTCGCCGCCTTCACGCCCACGCGCCTCGAACACCTCTACGTCGCCCCGCGCTTCCACCGCCGCGGCATCGGCACGGCGCTGCTCGAAGCCGCCATGCGCCTGCGCCCCAACGGCCTCGACCTCTGGGCCTTCCAGAGCAACGCGCCCGCCCGCGCGCTCTACGAAAAGCACGGCTTCCGCTGCGTCGAGACAACCGACGGCGACGCAAACGAGGAAAAATGTCCCGATGCCCGCTATAGCTGGCCGGGAACAGTCAAACGCGACAACGAAGACCACAGGGACGGAACATGACGGACAAACCCGCCGGCGGCCCCCTATCGGGCGTCCGCATCGTCGATTGCACCAGCGTCGTGCTCGGCGCCTACGCGACCCAGATCCTCGGCGACCTCGGCGCCGACGTGATCAAGATCGAGGCGCCCACCGCCGAGGGCTCGCCCGCCGGCGACATCCTGCGCTGGGGCGGCAAGTCCCCCAAGGGCCCCGGCATGGGCCCCCTCTACATGACCTACAACCGCAACAAGCGCTCGGTCATGCTCGACTTGAAGGACGGGAAGGCCCGCGCCGCCCTGATGAAGCTCATCGGCGACGCCGACGTCTTCACCTCCAACATCCGCTACGCGGGCATGGAGCGCCTCGGCATCGACTACGAGGCCGTGAAGAAGGTCAATCCGTCCATCGTCTACGTGCACGCCTCGGGCTTCGGCCGCGACGGCGAGTACAACGGCCTCCAGGCCTATGACGATCTCATCCAGGCGGCCTCCGGCGGCGCCGACCTGATCCCGCGCGTCAACAAGCGCGCCGGGCTGGAGGACGAGCAGTTCCAGCGCCCCGCCTATTTGCCGAGCCTGGTCGCCGACAAGACGACGGGCCTGCACATGGTCTACGCGGTGCTTGCCGCCCTCTTCCACAAGCAGCGCACCGGCGAAGGCCAGTTCGTGGAAGTGCCCATGCTGGAATGCTTCACCAGCTTCACCATGAGCGAGAACCTCTACGGCCACTGCTTCGAGCCGCCCGTCGGCGGCTACGGCTATTCCCGCGTGCTCAACCCCAACCGCCGCCCGTTCAGGACGAAGGACGGCTACCTCGCCATCGTTCCGTATTCGGACCGCCAGTGGGACGACTTCTTCGCGCTCGGCGGCAAGCCCGGCGTCCTGCAGGAGGACGAGCGGTTCAACTCCTACGCCAAGCGCACCGAGCACGTGCAGGAGCTTTACGCCATGGTCGAGGAGGTCGCGCAGACGCGCACCACCGACGAATGGATCGGCCTCCTCAAGGAAAAGAACATCCCGGCCATGCGCGTGAACCGCCTCGACGACGTCATGGACGACCCGCACCTCAACTCGATCGATTTCTTCGAGCGCCACGAGCACCCCCACGAGGGCACTTACGTCGCCATGAAGCACCCGGTGGTCTTCGCCGAAACCCCCGCCCAGCACCGCCACCACCCGCCCATGCTCGGCGGCGACACCGAGGCGGTGCTGCGCGAGGCAGGCTTCACCGACGAGGAGATCGCGGGCCTCGCCCCCTCGAAGGACTGACGCGACGCGCGCAAACCTTGCTGCCCCATGCGCCCCTCCCCATAATGCCGCCAACTCAAGCGGCAGAAACGGGGAGGTAAGGCGCCATGGCCGGCATCCTTTCGCGGCTCTTCGGCGGCAAGACCGAAGGTGCGGCGTCCTCCCCGGGTAAGGGAGGTTCCATGTCCAGCGATCTCATCAAGGTGCCCGCCGACTGGCAGAAGCGCGCCCTCGTCGACGCGGCCAAGTACGACGAGATGTACAGGCAGTCCGTCTCCGACCCGGAGAAATTCTGGGGCGAACACGGCAAGCGGATCGACTGGATCAAGCCCTACACGAAGGTGAAGGACGTCTCCTACGACAAGAAGGACCTGCACATCCGCTGGTACGAGGATGGCACCCTCAACGTCTGCTACAACTGCGTCGACCGGCACGTGAAGGACAGGGGCGACCAGGTCGCGATCATCTGGGAAGGCGACGAGCCCACCGTCGATCAGAAGATCACCTACAAGGAGCTGCACCACGCCGTGCAGCGCTTCGCCAACGTCCTCAAGGACCAGGGCGTCAGGAAGGGCGACCGCGTCACCATCTACATGCCGATGATCCCCGAGGCGACCTACGCCATGCTCGCCTGCGCGCGCATCGGCGCCATCCACTCGGTCGTCTTCGGCGGCTTCTCGCCGGACGCGCTGGCGGGCCGCATCCTCGATTGCGACTCGCGCTTCGTCATTACGTCCGACGGCGGCGTGCGCGGCGGCAGGCCTATTCCCCTCAAAGAGAACACCGACGACGCCCTCGACCAGTGCCCGGACGTGAAGAGCGTCATCGTGGTCGAGCACACCGGCGTCCCCGTCACCATGAAGGAAGGCCGCGACGTCTGGTACCACGAGGTCGCCGGCCGGGTGGACCACGAGTGCCCCTGCGAGGAGATGAACGCGGAAGACCCGCTCTTCATCCTCTACACCTCCGGCTCGACCGGTAAGCCCAAGGGCGTGCTGCACACCTCCGGCGGCTACCTCGTCTACGCCTCGATGACGCATCAATACGTCTTCGACTACCAGGACGGCGAGATCTACTGGTGCACGGCGGATGTGGGCTGGGTCACCGGCCACAGTTACATCGTGTACGGACCATTGGCCAACGGCGCCACGACGCTGATGTTCGAAGGCGTGCCCACCTACCCGGACAGTTCGCGCTGCTGGCAGGTCTGCGACAAGCACGACGTGAACATCTTCTACACCGCCCCCACCGCCATCCGCGCCCTGATGCGCGAGGGCGAGGCGCCGGTGAAGAAGACCTCGCGCAAGTCGCTGCGCCTGCTCGGCTCCGTGGGCGAACCCATCAACCCGCAGGCCTGGCTCTGGTACTACGACGTGGTCGGCGACGGCCGCTGCCCCATCGTCGATACCTGGTGGCAGACCGAGACCGGCGGCATCCTCATCACGCCGCTCCCCGGCGCAACGGATCTCAAGCCCGGCTCCGCGACCAAGCCCTTCTTCGGCGTCCAGCCGCTGCTCGTCGACAACGAGGGCAAGAAGCTCGAGGGCGCCACCTCCGGCAATCTCTGCATCGCCGACTCGTGGCCCGGCCAGATGCGCACGGTCTACGGCGACCACCAGCGCTTCTTCGAGACATACTTCAGCCAGTTCCCCGGCAAGTACTTCTCAGGCGACGGCTGCCGCCGCGACGAGGACGGCTATTACTGGATCACCGGCCGCGTCGATGACGTGCTCAACGTCTCCGGCCACCGCCTCGGCACCGCGGAAGTCGAAAGCGCCCTCGTCGCCCACGACAAGGTCGCCGAGGCCGCCGTCGTCGGCTACCCGCACGACATCAAGGGCCAGGGCATCTACGCCTACGTGACGCTGAACCAGGGCGAGAGCCCCTCGGACGATCTCAAGAAGGAGCTCATCCAGTGGGTGCGCAAGGAGATCGGCCCCATCGCCTCGCCCGACCTCCTGCAGTTCGCCCCCGGCCTGCCCAAGACGCGCTCGGGCAAGATCATGCGCCGCATCCTGCGCAAGATCGCCGAGGACGACTTCGGCAACCTCGGCGACACCTCGACCCTTGCCGACCCCGCCGTCGTCGACGACCTCATCGACAACCGCCAGAACCTCGGCGGCGAAAGCCACTGACTGCCTGCCGCCCCGGATACCACCGCAGCTATCCGGGGCGGCTGCGGCTTCCACCCGCTAGAACCCTTGCGCCGCCGCGCGGTGCATCCCACATGCCCAATAACCACACGAACAACAGGGGCCGGGATACGGCGTCATGCAGCAGTGGAAGATCGGCGACATCTCGATCACCAAGATCACCGAGTTCGAGGGCGCGCTGCCCGGCGGCGGCGAGGGCTCGATGGTCGAGAAGGCCTATCCCGACGCCGTGAAAGAGATCGGCTGGCTGAAGCCCCACTGGGCCAATGACGACGGCCACATCGTCGCCTCGATCCACGCCCTGCTGATCGAAACACCAACGACCCGCCTTGTCGTCGATACCTGCGTCGGCAACGGCAAGTCGCGCCCCGGCACCTTCTTCGACAACCTGCAGACCCCCTTCCTCGACCACATGAAGGAGGCCGGCTGGCACCCCGACAGCGTCGAGACCGTGCTCTGCACCCACCTCCACGTGGACCACGTGGGCTGGAACACCATGCAGGTCGGCGGCGCCTGGGTGCCCACCTTCCCCAACGCGCGCTACCTGATGGGCGAGAAGGAATACGACCACTGGGCCGCCGAGGGCGATGACGCGCAGACGCAGGTGATGGCCGACAGCGTGCAGCCCATCTTCGATGCCGGCCTCGCCGTGCTGGTGCCCATGGACTACGCCATCACCGACGGCGTCCGCCTGATCCCCACCCCCGGCCACACGCCGGGCCACGTCTCGGTCGAGATCACCTCGAAGGGCGAAACCGCCGTCATCACCGGCGACCTGTCCCATCACCCCTGCCAGCTCGCCCACCCGGAGTGGAGTTCGGGCTTCGACACCGACCAGAAGGCGGCGGACAAGACCCGCAAGGCCTTCTTCGAGCAATACGCCGAAAGCCCCACCCTCGTCATCGGCACCCACTGGGCCACGCCCACCGCCGGCCGCATCGTCCGCGACGGCACCGCCTACCGGCTGGATGCGTAGGCCGGAAAGCGAACACACGGCCCGCCGCCCTGGACCCTCCGGTCAAGCCGGAGGGAAGACGGAAGAGAAAACCGGGATAGGCCAACCCAAACCCCGAGTGCCCCACGGTTCATCCGTGGGGCCCACTCGCCTCTCTGCTTGCCGCAGCCGCCCGAAAACACCGCACCGCCGCCCACCCTCACCCCATCCCTCTCCCTGAGGGAGAGGGAGCCACAAGCGGCACCTCCCTTTGCAAACCCCACGCCTTCACACAGGGCGAAGCCCTGACACCAAAGTCACCTCTCCCTGAAGGGAGAGGTCGGTGCGCAGCACCGGGTGAGGGTGTCCCCGCCAGCTTGTGGCAAGGCGTACCGGCCGCCCTGGACCCTCCGGTCAAGCCGGAGGGAAGACGGAAGAGATAACTGGGATGGGCTAACCCAGACTCCGAGCGCCCCACGGTTCATCCGTGGGGCGCACTCGCATACCCGCTTGCCTCAGCCCTTGCGGTGGCCGCTGATCCCCCATCCGCTCTCCCTCCGGCTTGACCGGAGGGTCCACGCAACGCCCCGCAACACGCCCGCCTAGCGGCACACGCCCCAGCGGCCCATCTCGAAGTGAAAGTGATCCTTGTGGCGCGCGTTGTAGTCGGGCGACAGCACCGTACGGAACATGTCGCATGAGCCGTCCCGCACCTCCCTGAGAAACGCCGCGCGCGCATCTTCCGCGTCCCAGTGGTTGAGCACGGAAACCTGCCGCCCGTCTTCCAGCCGGAAGCCGCCGATGTCGATGGCGTTCGCCGTCGCATGCGCGCTGCGCCGCCCGGTCGCCAGCCCGTTCACGTTGCGGCAGGAATAGGTGCCGTAATGGATGATGCTTGAAACATCCGTACCCAGATGTTTCTGCGCCGCCGGCGCCACCACGTGGATTTCCCACTGGGTCAGCGCCGCCATCATCGGGCAGGTGAGCCGCACCGCGCCTTCATAAGGGTACCGCGAGCGGTTCAGCACCAGCCCCTCGTCCATGCCGCAACCGCGCTCGTTGCTGGAGATCGAATGCGCCGCCACGCGTACGCCCGCGCGCTCCACCGCTTCCACGCAGGCCGAATAGCTCCGCGCCATCATCCTGAACTTGAGCGGCGTCACGAAGGTGCGCTCTTCCGTCAGGTCGATCGGCGCCGTCGGGTCGTAGCGGTCGGGCAGGTAGGGAAAGGCGAAGATGGTCACCAGCGCGAAGGCGAACGTGTAGATGACCCCGCGCCAGGTGCGCCACCAGTCCTTCAGGCCCTGCTTTACGGAGTTGAACCAGTTTCGCATCGCCGCGGCTTCTGCCCGGCAAATGCAGCATCAATGGGGCATGCGGATGAACGGGCGGTCACGAACCCGCGATCAGAAGTCGGACGCGATGCCCTTGCGCTCCCAGTCGCCGTAGCGCGTCGGCTCCTCACCCTTCGGCCCCATGTGCTCCACGGGCCGTGTCACGGGCTTCGCCGCCCTGCGCCGCGCCTCGGCTTCCGCCAGCGCGCGCTTTGCCGCCGGTGTCAGGTCCTTGCGCGGCGTTTCGCCGGCCTCGTCCGCCATGGTCCCGCGTCTCCCGTTCTTGAAGCGCTATCCCCGGCGCGCCATATCACGTCAGGGCTTGTGAAACATATAGGATGTCCCGCGCGCGGCGCCAGTTGAGGCCGCCGTCCGCCCAGCGAAGGAGTTATCTGAACGGTGGTCAACAGCTTGCGCACCGGCGTCCTCATCGCCGCCATGACCGGTCTGTTCCTCGGCGTCGGCTACCTGCTCGGCGGCGCGGGCGGCGCAATGATCGCGTTCGTCATCGCGCTGGCGATGAACGCCTATGCCTACTGGAACGCGGACAAGATGGTCCTGCGCATGTACGGCGCGCGGCAGGTTTCCGAGCGCGAGGCGCCGGAGCTTGTCCGCATGGTCCGTCAGCTTGCCGACAATGCGGGCCTGCCCATGCCCAAGGTCTACGTGATCGAGACCGACCAGCCCAACGCCTTCGCCACCGGCCGCAACCCGGCCAACGCGGCGGTCGCGGCCACCACCGGCCTCCTGTCGCGCCTCAGCCCGCAGGAAGTCGCCGGCGTCATGGCGCACGAGCTGGCGCATGTGAAAAACCGCGACACCCTCACCATGACCATCACGGCGACGCTCGCCGGTGCCATCTCCATGCTCGCGAACTTCGCCATCTTCTTCGGCGGCAACCGGGACAACCCGCTCGGCATCGTCGGCGTCATCGCCATGATGATCCTTGCGCCGCTTGCCGCCGCGCTGGTGCAGATGGCCATCAGCCGCACCCGCGAATACGAGGCCGACCGCATGGGCGCGGAGATCTGCGGCCGCCCCCTCTGGCTCGCCTCGGCGCTGGAAAAGATCGAAGGCTTTTCCAAGCGCATCGACAACACGACGGCAGAGCGCAACCCGGCGTCGGCCCAGCTCTTCATCATCAACCCCCTCCACGCCCACGCCGTGGACGGCCTCTTCTCGACGCACCCCAACACCAAGAACCGCGTCGCCGCCCTCCACGACATGGCCCGCGAAATGGGCCAGACCCCGGAAGCCAAGCCCTGGGGCTAGGACTTCCCCCAAGTGTCATCCCGGAAGCCGCGAAGCGGCTATCCGGGATCCCCCAAAAGTTCAGGGGGGCGCACGCCGCGGCGCGAGCCGCATGAACCCTCCGGTCAAACCGGAGGGAGAGCGGAGGGGAATCGGGCGATGGCTGCCAAAAATCCGTCCGCCCCACGGTTTATCCGTGGGGCCCACTCGCATCTCGACTTGCCGCAGCAAACGAAATCCTCACGCGCACCGTGCCAGGACGCACCGCGAGTAGGCTCCCCGCATAACCGGGGAGCTCTCGGTGTGGTTGAGAGAAAAACCCATGGTGTCATCCCGGAAGCCGCGCAGCGGCTATCCGGGACCCAGGGGCGGCAAGCACATGAGCCTGCCACCCTGGATCCCGGCTCAAGGCCGGGATGACACGAAGGATGAAGACGCACAGCCTTCACGAAACACCACCACACTTGTCACCCCGCGGCTTGACCGCTGGGTCCAGGGCCACACGGGTCCGCCTTGCCGGATGCTCTGGATGCCGCGGTCAAGCCGCGGCATGACAAATGCCGGGTAGGCACACCGCCCCCTTCCCACGGCCCGGCCCAGCCCCTATAGCTCCCGGCCCATGAGCCGCCCCCCTTCCCCGCGCCGCAAGCAGGACGCCCCCGGCCTGCCCGCCCGCGACGCCGCCGTCGCCATCCTCGACGACGTGCTGACGCGAAAGCGCGCCCTCGACGACACGCTGGCCGAGGCGATGGGCCCGAAAGGCCCCCTTATCCGCCTCGAACCGCGCGACCGCGGCTTCGCCCGCGCCATCGCCGCCACCACCCTGCGCCGCCTCGGCCAGGTGGACGCGGTCATTGATACGTTCCTCGACAGCCCCCTCCCCGCCAAGGCCGGCCGCACCCGCCAGCTCCTGCGCGCCGCGGCGGCCGAACTCCTTTTCCTCGGCGTGGGCGCCCACGCGACGGTCAACGCTGCCGTCTCGCTTGCCCGCGCCGACCGAAACGCCCGCCACTTCGCCAAGCTGGTGAACGCCATCCTCCGCCGCGTCGCCGAACAGGGCCCCGCCCTGCGCGACGCGCAGGACGCCCCGCGTCTCGACACCCCGGACTGGCTCTGGGACGGCTGGACATCGGCTTACGGCGAGGAAACCGCGTCCGCCATCGCCACTGCCCACCTAGCCGAACCACCACTCGATTTTTCGGTGAAATCCGACCCCGCCCGCTGGGCCGAAACGCTGGGCGGCACGGTCCTCCCAACGGGTTCCGTCCGCCTCGCCGACGCGGGCCGCGTCGAAGACCTCGAAGGGTTTGCCGAGGGCGCCTGGTGGGTGCAGGACGCCGCCGCCGCCCTCCCCGCGAAACTCCTCGGCAATGTCGAAGGCCAGCGCGTCCTCGACCTCTGCGCCGCCCCCGGCGGCAAGACGGCCGAGCTTGCAGCGAAGGGCGCCCGCGTCACCGCCGTCGACCGCTCCGCCCCCCGCCTCAAGCGCGTCACGGAAAACCTCGCCCGCCTCGGCCTGTCAGCCGAGATCGTCACCGCCGACGCAACCCAATGGCGGCCGCCCGAGCCCGCCCCCTTCGTGCTTCTCGATGCCCCCTGTTCCGCCACCGGCACCATCCGCCGCCACCCGGACATCCCGCACCTCAAGGGCCCCGGCGACGTCGCCAAGCTCGCCGCCCTCCAGGCCCGCCTCCTCACCGCAGCGGTCGAGATGACCGCCCCCGGCGGCACCCTCGTCTACTGCACCTGCTCCCTCGAACCGGCGGAAGGCGAAGCCCAGATCGAAAAGCTGCTGGCATCCGGAGCCCCGGTCGCGCGCAAACCAATCACGGCGGACGAAATCGGCGGCCTTGCCGAGGCCGTCACGCCCGCAGGCGACCTGCGCACGCTCCCCTCATTCTGGCCCGATTTGGGCGGCATGGACGGGTTCTTCGCCGCCCGCCTCGTGCGCGCCTAGGCTTTCTTGCCGCCCTTCCGGCGCTCTGCTACGTCAATTCCATGTCCCGCATCCGAATCGCCCCCTCCATCCTCTCCGCCGACTTCGCCCGCCTGGGCGAGGAGGTGAAGGCCGTCGCCGACGCCGGCGCCGACTTCATCCATGTGGACGTGATGGACGGTCATTTCGTCCCCAACCTGACGATCGGCCCGATGGTGGTGAAGGCGATCCGCGGCTACACCGACAAGACCTTCGACGTGCACCTGATGATCGCGCCGGTGGACCCCTACGTGGAGGACTTCGCGGAAGCGGGCGCCGACATCATCACGGTCCACACGGAAGCCGGCCCGCACGTCCACCGCACGGTCCAGCTCATCCGCTCGCTCGGCAAGAAGCCCGGCATCTCGCTCAACCCCGGCACACCGCCCGAGGCCGTCGACATGCTGATCGACGACATCGATCTCATTCTTGTCATGAGCGTCAATCCGGGCTTCGGCGGCCAGGCCTTCATCGACAAGCAGCTCGAGAAGATCGAGGCGCTGCGCAGGAAGATCGACGCCACCGGCCGCGACATCGCGCTGGAAGTCGACGGCGGCATCAACCCGGACACGGCAAAGCGCGTCATCGCCGCGGGCGCCGACGTGCTCGTTGCCGGCAGCGCCACCTTCAAGGGCGGGCCGGACGCCTACGCCGCCAACATCGCCGCGCTGCGCGGCGACGCTTAGGGCAACCGTCCTCCAGGGAGGCCGCCTCACACCATGACCGGCCGCGCGAGACTGGCAGGCGAGATCGCGGCGCGCGCGGGCGCAGCCGCCGCCGCCGCGCTGACGGACGCGGTCCGCTCCACGCGCCTTTACCGCATGAGCCTGCGCGGGCCCATGCCCGACGCCATCGCCGTGAACCCGCAGGAGCTGCGCACCGCCAGCCCCGAGCTCGGCCAGCGCCTGATCGACGGCCACTTCGCCCTCGCCGGCGCGCGCCTCGAAGCGACCAATGTCAGCCCCTTCATCCTCGACATGCCCTCACGCGCCTTCGCGGAGGAGCTGCACGGCTTCGGCTGGCTGCGCCACGTCGCCGCCGCGAACGACCCGGAAAAATCCGCCGCCGCCCAACGCCTCGTAGAAAGCTGGCTGGAAGAATGCGGCGCATGGAACAGCATCGGCTGGCAGCCCCACGTCACCGCAGGCCGCCTCATTTCATGGACGGCCCACGGCCAGATGCTGCTGGACGGCGCCGACCTCGTCTACCGCTCGTGGCTGCTGCGTTCGATGGCCGCCCAGGCCCGCCACCTCGCCCGCACCGCGCCGAAGGCGCCGAAGGGCGCGCCGCGCCTCACCGCCGCCATCGGCCTCGCCATGTCCGGCATCGCGCTGACCGAGGGCCGCACCCGCCTGCGCAAGGGCCTCGCCCTGCTGGCCCGCGAACTCGACCGCCAGATCCTGCCCGACGGCGGCCACCTCACCCGCAGCCCCGCTATCCAGCTCGACCTCTTGGCGGACCTCGTTGCCCTGCGCGACGTGCTGATGGCCCGCGACGTAGAAGCGCCCGCCTCCCTGCGCAACGCCCTCGACCGCATGATGCCCATGCTGCGCTTCTTCCGGCACGGCGACGGGCGCCTCGCCCTGTTCAACGGCGCGGGCGAAGGCGCCCCCGGCGCCGTCGATGCGGTCCTTGCCCATGACGATGCCCGCGGCCGGCCCTTCGGCTTTGCACCCCATTCCGGCTTCCAGCGCCTTGCCGCCGGCCGCACGCTGGTCATCGCGGATTCCGGCGCCCCGCCCCCCGGCCCCCTCTCGCAGGAAGCCCATGCCGGCTGCCTCAGCTTCGAGATGAGCGCCGGGCGCCACCGCCTCGTCGTCAATTGCGGCACCGCCACCGCCCGCGGCCCGGAATGGGAGGACGCCACCCGCGCCACCGCCGCCCACTCCGTCCTCACCATCGAGGACACGTCATCGGCCCGCATCCTGCGCACGCCCTGGCTGCGCCGCCTCATGGGCCCGCGCATCGTCGAGGGCCCCCGCCACGTCCAGTCCCGCCGCACGGAAGAAGACCGCGGCGTCTGGATCGACATGCTGCATGACGGCTACGTCGCCCCCTTCGGCCTCGAACACGAGCGCCGCATGTATCTCTCCAAGGACGGCGACGACCTGCGCGGCGAGGACACGCTGATCCGCGTCCGCCCGCCCGCACCCCCGTGGTGGGACCCGTTCCGCTTCTTCAGCCATCCCGAGCCCGAAGAAGACTTCACCATCCGCTTCCACCTGCACCCGGACGTGCGCGTGTCGCTGGCGCAGGACGGCAGCCACGTCCTCGCGCTGCTCCCCAACGGCGACGGCTGGCAGGTCCGCGCCGGCTCCAACGCCGAGCTGGCCCTGGAAGAGAGCATCTATCTCGGCACCGGCAGCCCCCGCCGCACCCGCCAGATCACCGTCAGCCACCACGTCTTTCGCGGCGAGGCGCACGTGAAGTGGAGCTTCCGCCGCCTCACCACCCGCAACCTCGGCACCGAGGCGCCCACGCAGGAAGACGCCTTCGCGGAGGACGAGACGGCCGAGAACGAAGACGCATCAGGGACGGACACCAGCCCTGCACCGGGGGCATGAGCCCGCCGGTTCAAGCCGCCGCCCATTCGTGCTATCGGCCCGCATCGTCCCGCCAACCGAGCCACCCGGAACCCGCCAGACCATGACCGACGCCCTGCTCCGCCCCGTCCGCCGCGCCCTCATTTCCGTCTCCGACAAGACGGGCCTCACGGAGTTCGGCAAGGCGCTGGCGGACCGCGGCGTCGAGCTGGTCTCGACCGGCGGCACCGCCAAGGCCCTGCGCGACGCGGGCCTCGCCGTGAAGGACGTCTCCGACCTCACGCAGTTTCCGGAAATGATGGACGGCCGCGTCAAGACGCTGCACCCGGTGGTCCACGGCGGCCTGCTCTTCATGCGCGGCAACGACGCCCACGAGAAGGCCGCCGCCGAGCACGGCATCGGCCCGATCGATCTCCTCGCCGTGAACCTCTATCCCTTCGAGGCCACCATCGCGAAGGGCGCCGACTACGAGACCGCCATCGAGAACATCGACATCGGCGGCCCGGCCATGATCCGCGCCGCCGCCAAGAACCACGACGGCGTCGCCGTGCTGGTCGATGCCGCAGACTACGAGGCGGTGCTGGCGGACATGGACGCCAACAAGAACCAGACCACCTTCGCCCTGCGCCGCCGCCTCGCCGCCAAGGCCTATGCGCGCACGGCCGCCTACGACGCCGCCATCTCCAACTGGTTCGCGAACGAGATCGGCGACGAGGCGCCCACCTACCGCGCCATCGCCGGCACGCTGGCCCAGACCCTGCGCTACGGCGAGAACCCGCACCAGTCCGCCGCCTTCTACAGGACCGGCGACACCCGCCCCGGCGTCGCTACCGCCGAACAGCTCCAGGGCAAGGAGCTGTCCTACAACAACCTCAACGACACCGATGCCGCTTACGAATGTGTCGCCGAGTTCGGTGCCGAGCAGCCCGCCGTCGCTATCATCAAGCACGCCAACCCGTGCGGCGTCGCCACCGGCGCATCATTGCTGGACGCTTATGAGAAGGCGCTGCGCTGCGACCCCGTCTCGGCCTTCGGCGGCATCGTCGCCCTCAACCGCGCCCTTGATGGTGAGACCGCCGCGAAGATCGCCGAGATCTTCACCGAGGTGATCATCGCACCCGACGCCGACGACAAGGCGCGCGAGACCATCGCCAGGAAGAAGAACCTCCGCCTGCTGATCGCCGGCGGCCTGCCCGACCCGGCCGCCCCCGGCCTCACCGCCAAGACCGTTGCCGGCGGCCTCCTCGTCCAGTCGCGCGACGCGGGCCGCGTCATGCCCGCCGACCTCAAGGTGGTGACCAAGCGCGCGCCGAGCGACCAGGAAATGGCCGATCTTCTGTTCGCCTTCCGCGTCGCCAAGCACGTGAAGTCCAATGCCATCGTCTACGCGAAGGACGGCGCCACCGTCGGCATCGGCGCGGGCCAGATGAGCCGCGTCGACTCGGCCCGCATCGCCGCCCGCAAGTCGAAAGATGCCGCGAACGAAGCGGGCATCGCCGAACCGCTGGCGAAGGGCTCGGTCGTCGCCTCCGACGCCTTCTTCCCCTTCGCCGATGGTCTCCTGAGCGCCGCCGAGGCGGGCGCCACCGCCGTCATCCAGCCCGGCGGCTCGATCCGCGACGATGAGGTGGTCGCCGCCGCCGACGAAGCCGGCCTCGCCATGGTCCTCACCGGCATGCGCCACTTCCGGCACTGACCAGGAATTCCGACCGCCCCCGCCTCGAGCGGGGGCGATCGGATATGGGAAACACCACCCTCAACGCATGTCATCCCGGCCAAGCGCAGCGCGAGCCGGGATCGCCCTCTTGGGGCACAGCCCTTACGCCCGCACCGTCACCGCGCGTTCTTCCTTCACGAAGAACATCAGCGTGAGCCCCGCCACCAGGAACACCAGCACGATGGAGAGCCCCAGCCGCTGGTTGCCCGTCGCCTGCGTGATGATGCCGATGGTGAGCGGCGCGAGGAACGTGGTCGCCTTGCCCGCCAGCGCGTAGAGCCCGAAGAACTCCGCCATCTTCTCATGCGGCGCGAGGCGCCCCAGCATCGTCCGGCTCGACGCAATCGCGGGCCCCACGCCCAGCCCGAACAGGCACGCCACCGCCAGAAAGCCCACCTCGCCGATGCTCGAGAACGGCGGCGCATCCTCGCCGCGCGCGGCCACGTCGAACACGAACAGCGCCGTGTCCCGGTCGAACGACAACAGGCTCGCCGTCGCGATGATAACCACCACGACCGAGCCGATGATCGTCGCACGGCTGCCGAAGCGCGCATCGATCCACCCGCCCGCGAAGCCGCCGATGGCGGAGAACAGCGTCACCACGATGCCGAAGATCGCCAGCTCCAGCGCGCTCCACCCGAAGATCGCGCCCGCGATGATGCCGCCGAACATGAAGACCGCCGTGAAGCCGTCGTAATAGAGCATCCGCGCCACGAGATAGGTCGCGATATTGCGGTACTGCCGCAGCCCCCGGAACGTGGCGCCGAGCTGGCGCAGCCCGTACCGCGCGGATTCGAGCCGCCCGCGCCCCGTGCGCGGCTGGTCCGGTGTCAGCAGGAAAAGCGGGATCATGAAGACGAGGAACCACAGCCCCGCCAGCGGCCCGACGATGCGCTCGTCCTCGTAGAGATCGCGGTCGAGCCCGAAGAGCGGCGCCTCTGCAATGAACGGCGCCTCCACCTGCCCCGGCAGCTGGAATGCGAACAGCACGATGGCGAGCGCAAAAATGCCCGCAAGCTGCGCCAGCCCGTAGCCTGCCCCGGAAATGATCGCCATGCGCCGCTCCGACGCGATGGCCGGGAGCATGGCATTCGAGAACGTGGTGACGAACTCCGCGGAGATCGACGCGATGATGACGAGCGCCATGACCGGGATGACCGGCCCGCCCGGCACCGCCATCCACAAGCCCATGCAGGCAAACGAAACGCCTAGCAGGAAGATGCCGATGAACGGCTTGCGCGGCCCCGCCGCGTCCGCCATCGCTCCAAGCAGCGGCGACATGAGGGCGATGGCGACACCGGCAATCGCCTGCGTGTAGCCCCACATCGCCTGCCCTTCGGCGGCCGTGCCGTCATAGAAGACGTTGGCGAAGTAGTTGGCGAACAGGAAGATCGTGATCAGCGAGAAATAGGGCTGGTTCGCCCACTCGTAGAGCAGCCATCCGGCCTGCCCCGCCGAGTTGTCCGCGTGCCGCATGACCGGCGCGGTGATGCGCGCCTCGTATGAATCGAGCGCTGCGTCCGCTTCGCCTGTCGGCCAGCCTTCGCTCATGGTCCCGCGTCCTTCCGTCTAGACGTCGCCGGCGGCCCGCTCGGCGCGTTCCTCCTTCACGAACAGCATACCGATCATGCCCGCCGCAAGCAGCAGCAGGATCGAGGCAAAGCCCGCCCGCTGGCTCTCGAACAGGTCCGTCGTGAACCCCACCAGCGCCGGGGCAAGAAAAGCCGTCGCCGTGCCCGACAGCGCGTAGAGCCCGAAGAACTCCGTCATCATCTTCGCGGGCGCGATGCGCGCCAGCATGGTCCGCGAATTCGCGTAGGCCGCCGTGATGAAGATCGCCACCAGGATCACCACCAGCAGATACAGCATCTCCGGCAGCGTCTTGAAGAACGGCATCGACCAGATCGGCCCTGTCGGCTCGTAGGGCTGGAAGAACAGTTCCGTCGGCGTGATCGACACCGCCAGCAAGAGCCCCAGCACCGTGCCGCCGATGGAGGTGAGGATCGCGACCTTCGAGCCGAATGTGTCGTCCAGCCAACCGCCCAGCAGGCCGCCCGCTACCGCGAAGACCGACAGGATGATGCCGTAGATCAGCAGGTCCATCGCGCCCCAGCCGAACACGCCCGAGGCATAGACACCGCCGAAGATCAGCACCGCCGTCTTGCCGTCGTTGTAGAGCATGCGCGCGCCGAGATACGTCGCCACGTTCCGGTAGTGCTTGAGGCGCGTCACCGTGTGCCACACGCGGCGCACGCCCTTCTTCATCGCTTCCCATGCGCCCACGGCATTCCGCGCCGCGTCCGGCGTCAGCAGGAACAGCGGCATCGAGAACACCGCCAGCCACAGCCCCGCGATGGGCCCGGCAATGCGGCTGTCCTCGAACTGCGAAGCATCAAGGCCGAACAGCGGCGCATCGGGAATGAAACCCCACGGCACGCTGCCCGGCAGCGTGAAGAAGTAGAGCATGAAGATCAGGATCAGCAGCCCGCCGAGATTGCCCAGCGCCAGCCCCAGCCCCGAAAGAAATCCGATCCGCGCGTGAGGTGCGATCGAGGGCAGCATCGAGTTGTGGAACACCGCCGAGAACTCGTAGGCGATGGAAATGATGATGATTGCCGACGCCACGCCCAGCACGCCGATGCCGCCGTCGGCGGGCAGCGCGAACCACAGGATCACCATGGCCGGCACCATGATCGCCGTGAACGCCGCGATCCACGGCTTGCGCGTACCGCCGAGATCCGCGATGGCGCCGAGGAACGGCGCGAGGAGGGCAATCGCCGCCCCCGCGATGCCGTTGATGTAGCCCCAGATCGCCTGCCCGCGCACCGGGTCGCCCACCACCACGTTGGAGAAGTACGGCGCGAACACGTAGATCGTGATCAGCAGCACGTAAGGATTGCGCGCCCATTCGAAGACGGCCCACGCGATCTGCCCGCGCTTGTCCGCCGCCTTGCCGCCGTCGGCGGCCTCCTCGTCGATACGCTTCGCGCCCGCGGGCGTGTTCGGTACGACGGCCGCCTCGGTGATGTCCTGCAGCAAACCGTTCGCCTCCCTGGTACGCGGCCCTCTCGGCCGTCAGGCGCTGATCGCTTCTTCGCGGCGCTCGCGCACGCCCGACAGCAGGATAAAGCCCGCGGCCAGAAATACCACGATCACGACAAGTCCGGCCCGCTGGCTGTCATAGACCGTCGTCGCCCAGGCAATGCCAAGCGGCGCGAGAAACGCCGTCGCCTTGCCCGACAGCGCGTAGAGCCCGAAGAACTCGGTCATCATCGTCGTCGGCGCCATGCGCGCCAGCAGCGTGCGGCTTGCCGCCTGCGCGGGGCCCGAGAAGATGCCGATGATGATCCCGAACAGCAGGTACACCTGCTCGCCCGCGCTGGCGAAGGGCGCCCCGCCCGGCTCCGCCGGCGCGACGTCGACGACGAAGAGAACCGTGTCCGGCCCGATGGAGACCGAGCCCAGCGTCCCGATGAAAAGTCCGAGCACGGATATCTGCACCGTGCGCTTGGAGCCGATCCGGTCATCCACCCACCCGCCGGTGAAGGCGCCGATGGCGGCGAAGATCGACAGGATGATGCCGAACAGGCCGAGCGTCATGATGCCCCAGCCGAAGATGCCCGCCGCGTAGATGCCGCCGAACGCGAAGATCGCGGACAGCCCGTCATAGTAGAGCATCCGCGCCACGAGATAGAGCGCGATGTTGCGGTAGGTGACCAGGTGCCCAAGCGTCTTGCCGAGCTTGTACAGCCCCTTGCGCACCGCTTCGAAGGGCCGCGCCCCCGTCGCCGGCGCGTCCGGCGTGAACAGGAACAGCGGGATCACGAAGACCAGGTACCACAAGGCCGTCATCGGCCCCGAAAACCGTTCGGCTTCCGACGCTGCCGGGTCGAGACCGAACAGCGGCTCCATGCCGAGCATAGTGAGACCAGTCTGCGCGTCCGCCACCATGAACGACAGCATGACGATCAGGGACGTCAGCCCGCCCACATAACCGATGCCCCAGCCGACGCCCGAAAGCGTCCCCATCCGGCCCGAGGTGACAAGGGATGGCAGCATCGCGTTGTTGAAGACGACTGCGAATTCCATCGCCACTGCTGCCGCCGCGACGGCCACCATGATCGGCAGCGGGTTCACCGCGCCCATGCCCGGCTCCGCGAACCACAGGCACGCGACACTCAGGACGAACATGCCGGAGAACAGGGCAAGCCACGGCTTGCGCCGCCCCGTCTGGTCGGCGATCGAGCCGAGGATCGGCGACACCACGGCGATGATCAGCCCGGCAATGCCCAGCGTCTCGCCCCACAGCGCCTGCCCGCGGGTCGGATCGCCCACGAACCCGGCCGCGAAATAGGGCGCGAAGATGAACGTTGTAATCAGCGTGAAGTAGGGCTGGTTCGCCCAGTCGAACAGCGCCCACGAGATCTGCCCGCGCCGCGGCGCCACAGGCCCGCCGATGGCATTCGTCACCGGCTCCGCCGCAGCCTCTGTCGTCATGGACCTTCCCCCGCTCCCGCCTGCCCCCGCAGGCCGCGCGGGACAGTAGCAGGTGCCCCGCCGCAATCCCAAGCACCCGCGCGCGCGTCTCGCTTTACGGACCCAAGGCAGTTAGCCTAGGAAATTGGTATCCACAAGTTCTTCACCTGCGAAAGACCAAGAGGCGCGCGAGCATGACGGCAGACCTTCGACACGACTGGACCCGCGACGATGTGCTGGCCCTTTTCGAGCTGCCCTTCATGGAGCTGGTGTTCCAGGCCCAGACCGCGCACCGCGCACACTTCGATCCCAACGAGGTGCAGCAGTCCGAGCTTCTCTCCATCAAGACCGGCGGCTGCCCGGAGGACTGCGGCTACTGCTCCCAGTCCGCCAAGTTCGAGACCGGCCTCAAGGCCTCCAAGCTGATGGACGTGGACGCCGTGCTCGCAGAGGCGAAGAAGGCGAAGGACCGCGGCGCCACCCGCTACTGCATGGGCGCCGCCTGGCGCAGCCCCAAGGACCGCGACCTCGAGAAGGTCTGCGAGATGATCGAAGGCGTCCATGCCCTCGGCATGGAAAGCTGCGTGACGCTCGGCATGCTCACCGAGGCGCAGGCGCAGCGCCTGAAACAGTCCGGCCTCGACTACTACAACCACAACATCGACACCGGCCGCGAGTACTACGAAGAGATCATCACGACCCGGACGTTCGATGACCGCCTCGACACGCTGGCCCATGTGCGCGACGCGGGCATCCATGTCTGCTGCGGCGGCATTATCGGCATGGGCGAGAACCGCCGCGACCGCGCCGGTATGCTCTTGGAACTTGCCAACCTGCCGGTTCACCCGGAAAGCGTGCCCATCAACTCGCTGATGAAGGTGGAAGGCACGCCGCTCGGCGAGGTCGAGGATCTCGACCCGCTCGAATTCGTCCGCACCATCGCCGTCGCCAAGATCATGATGCCGGCCTCGCTGGTGCGCCTCTCCGCGGGCCGCGAGCACATGTCGGACGAATTGCAGGCGCTCTGCTTCCTCGCCGGCGCCAATTCCATCTTCGTCGGCGAAAAGCTGCTCACCACGGCCAACCCGGGCGAGGATCACGACCTCAACCTGCTGGCCCGCCTCGGCATGCGCCCCATGCGCGCCCATTCGGGGCCCGCACACCGCCACGCAGATCGTGACGAGCCGGTCGCCGCACCGTCCCACGCGGCCGAGTAGGGCTAGAAGTTCTTGGACGCCGCGTATTCGAGCTTGAGCCCGTCCGGATCGGTGAAGAACACGGCGTAATAGTCCTTGCCGTATTCCGGATAGCTCGTCGGCGCGTCGAGAATGTCGGCGCCGAATGCGACGAGCTTCTCGTAGAGCGCATCCACGTCCGCCCGGCTTTCCGCCCACAAGGCCAGGTGATGCAGCCCCGGCGAATAGCGGTCGTGCTTGCGTCCCGCGTTCACCCCCTGCGCCCGGTGAACGCCGATCGACGGGTAGAGCTTCCCCTCCATCCCGTAGTCGATCCCGTGCTCGCTTTCATGCACGCGCGAATAGCCCATGTGCCCCAGCACCAGGTCATAGAAGCCCGCGGACTTTTCTGGGTCCGCGACCGTCAGGTCCAGGTGGTGGAGGTGTCCCCGGCTCACTCGGCGGCCTCCTTCTGCTGTTTCGGATCGCCGGAGTCCGGCTCGTCCACGGGCTGCGTCCAGCCGGTGCGCCGCAGGGCCCGCCGCAGCCACCAGGCAAACGCCACCCACAGCGCCACGATGACCGCCATGAGCAGCAGGTCCATCGGATCGCGGCTTGCCAGGAATTCGCCGAGGCTTGCGCCTACATAGGCGACAACCGCTACCTTCGGCACCGTGCCGATTCCTGTGCCGATAAGGAATTTCACGAAGCCCACGTGGCTCGCGCCAAACGCCATGTTGAGGATGACGAAAGGCATGGTCGGCACCACGCGCGAAATCGCGCTGGCGGCGATGCCATGCCGCGCAAGCGCCTCGGACACCGCGTTGATCCGCACGCCCGCGAAGCGGCGCAGCGCCTGCGCGCCGCTGTAATGCCCCGCCCAGAAGAACACCGACGAGCTCACCATCGTCGCGCCCCAGGCATACGCAAAGCCCAGCCACGGCCCGAACACGATGATCGCCGCCGCCTGCAACAGGAACTGCGGCGCACCCAGCGCCCCGAGACCGACATAGATGAGTGCCACCGCAACCGGCGCCCACAGCGAGTCGCGGTAGTCGGCCATCATCGCGGCGACGTCCCGCTCGCCGTCGATGGCCAGCCACGCGCTGCCGAACACGATCAGCGACAACGCCGTGCCGAACGCCGCGAAGGCGACCCCGATCATCATCAGCGCCCGCGTATCGAGCGACCTGAACCACGCGGCTATGCGATCTGCCAGCGTCACCGCCGAACTCCCGGCTAGTCCGTATCGCCCGTGATGTTATCAGGCCGCGACATCCGCCGCTGCAGCCACATCACGCCCATGATGTCCGAAATGCTCACGAACAGCCGGTCCAGCGTGCCGTATTTCGACGTGCCGTGCGCCCGGTGCCGGTGCTGCACGTCGTGGTTGGTCACCCGGTAGCCGTGCCGCTGCATCAGCGCCGGCAGGAACCGGTGCATGTGATTGAAATAGGGCAGCTCCAGGAACGCCCGGCGCGGAAACACCTTGAGCCCGCAGCCGGTATCGGGCGTGTCGTCGTTGAGCAGCGCCGCGCGCACCTTGTTGGCAATGCGCGACGAGATCCGCTTGATCCAGGTGTCGCGCCGCTTCATGCGCCGCCCGGCTACCATCAGGTCCGTCGCCGTGCCGATCAGCGCCACCATGGCGGGAATGTCCCCGGGCACGTTCTGCCCGTCCCCGTCCAGCGTCGCGATCAGCCGCCCGCGCGCGTGTCGCACGCCGGTCGCCACCGCCGCGCTCTGCCCGCAGCTGTTGGAGTGGGTGATGATTCGCACCGTCGGGTACTGCGCCTTGGCCGAAACCAGCCGCGCCGGCGTCTCGTCGTCGGAGCCGTCATCCACGTAGATGATCTCGTAGTCCTGCCCGGTTTCCCGCAAGGCGGCGTCGATTTCCGCGATGAGCGGCAGGATGTTCTCCGCCTCGTTCTTCACCGGCACGACGGCCGATACGGCGAGGCTTTCAGTCGTCTGGGACACCTTGGGCGGGCTCCGGCAGTGGATCGGCAGGCAGGTCTTTGACGCCTCTTACCACACTCGGAAGGCGCGTCCGCCATTTTGCGCAAGGCGCGGTAAACGCGCCACGCCCGCCCCCGTTTCCCGTGCCTCAGCGCGGCAGGAAGATGAAGTTGAAGACGTAGTCCTCGCGCGACGCTGCCTGCCGGTGATGCGCCACCGGATCGAAGTCGGACAGCGGCCGCAGCTGCCCGCCCATCAGGAAACACCCGGCAAAGCCCATCTCCCCGATCGTGGCCAGCATGGTCTCGATGGGTTCGCCCGTGTGCTTTTCCTCAAGCTCCACCAGCAGGTTGGGCCGTTCGCGCGCAAGCGTTTCCCGCGCCCCCGCCAGCACCGGCGCCTCGAAGCCTTCCACGTCCACCTTGATGAAACCGACGTCGCGAAAGCCGTAGGAATCGAGCGTGCGCGCCTCGACGCGCACCGCCCCGTGCGGCGCCTCGGCCTTGCGCGTGGAAAGCGAGCCGCCCTGGTTGGAATACCCCTTGCGCCGCTGCGGCACGTAGAGTTCCGCTTCGCCCGCCGCGTCCGACAGGGCCACGCCGTGCGCTGTCGCGTTCTCCGGCAGCATCCGCCTCAGGATGTCCACCATCTTCGGGTTCGGCTCGAAGGCGTGCACGTGCCTTGCCGCCCGCGCCATCCACCAGGTGTAGACACCGCGGTTGGCGCCGATATCGATCGCGTTCTTGTCCGGGTGGCAGAGATAGGGCACCAGCGCGAACTCGCGCTCGCCCCGCTTCAGTTCGCGGCTCACCCGGCGGCGAATATCGAGGCCTGGCGGCACCAGCGCGAGTTTTACACGCTCAGTCAGGTCGGTGGGCGGTGTCCAGCCCGTCTCGCTTGCCATAGAGGCCAATCTCCACCCTCGAGGGAGCGGCGACACTAGGCAGTTGCGCCCAAAGCGGCAACACGCACGGCAACAAGGACCGGCAGCCGTCAGCCCTTCTGGACTTCCTCAAGCGTCAGCGCCACGAGGGCCGCCGCCGCGCACATCCCGGCAAACACCGCGATCACGACCCATGTCCCGGCAAGTGACGCCAGCGCGCCGAACCCCGCCGCGAGCAGCAGCAGGATGCCGATGGCCGTGTTGGAGAGGGCCGTGTAGGCGGCGCGCGTATCCTGCGACCCCATGTCCACTATATGTGTGGACCGACCCAGCCGCACACCCTTGTAGGCAATCATCAGCACAAAGAGAGCCGCCGCCATCGCGTAGCCCAGCAGGTTGGCCGGCGCCATGAAGGTCACCAGCAGCGCCAGCAGCAGCGCGCCCGAGGCGATGAGCCCCGACAGCATCAGCACCGTCCGGCTCGACTTGTCCGCCAGCCGCCCCCAGAAGAAGCTGCTCATCGCCCCCGCCAGGCTCGACGCCACGACGAACGGCCCGAGCTGGCCGAGGTCGGTCCCGCCTTCCTGCGCGGCAATCGTCACGAGATAGGGCGGTGCGAGACCCGTCGCGATGAGAAGCCCGCGCGTCGCGATGAACCGTTGCAGCTGCGTATCCGTGCGCAGCAGCGACAGCTGGTCGATGGCAACCTCGAACGCATTGCCACCGCCTTCCGTCGCGCCCGGTTCCTCCCTGAGCGTCGAGAACACGACTGACGCGAACAGCCAGCACGCCCCGCCCGCGAAAAGCGCAAGGGCAACGATCTCCGCCGACCGCTGGAGAACGCCGAACGAAAGCGCAAGCCCGAATGCCAGCACGATCAGCGCCGACACCGTGTCCGCCGTCCCCGTCGTCGTCCCGCGCTTCGCCTTTGACACCGTCTTGCCGAGCACGTCCTTGTAGGACACCGACGCAACCGAGCGCGCCAGCGCGAAAACCGCAAGCAGCCCGACAATGGCCCACCCGGCCGTGGCACCTTCCAGCGTCAGCACCACGACGCCCATGGCCAGCACCGCCAGCCCCTGCACCGTGCTGGAGATCGCCCACGCCCACTTGCGGATGGGCAGCGCACGGATGGCGCCCGCCGCGAAGAGCTGCGGCACGAGCGCCCCCGCCTCGCGCACCGGCACCAGCATGCCGATGAGATAGGCCGGCGCACCCAGCGCCGTCAGCACCCAGGCAAGGATCAGCTTCGGGTCCATCAGCCCGTCGCCGGTCTTGGTCGCGGCAAGGCTCAACAGGTGCGCCGAGACGTTTTCAGGCTGAGCGTTGCAGGCGCTTTCGGGAATGTCCCGGCAGACCCGGCCCTCGTCATCGCCGAACAGGGCTTCGTATGTCGTGTTGGCAAGCGGCACGGACTGGCTCCCTCCCCAGGCGGTTCATCCGCCCGAGAAAATGCACCGCAGGCTGACGGTTTCAACCGTCATTCTCGCTCCTGCAACCGCATCTCGATTTCAGAGCTGGGAAACGTCCACTTCCACCTCCACCGTATGTGCGCCGCCCCCGGTGATGACGCCCGAGATCGGGCTTACATCCGCGTAGTCGCGCCCCCACGCGCTGGTGATGTGTTCCGCCGCCACCACGATGTTGTTGGTGGGATCGAGATCAACCCAGCCCACCGGCGGGCAGAATACCGAGACCCACGCGTGGCTCGCATCCGCCCCGATCAGCTTTTGCTGACCCTCCGGCGGATGCGTCAGCAGGTAGCCGCTCACGTAACGCGCGGGCAGACCCAGCGCGCGCAGGCAGGCGATCTGCACATGCGCAAGGTCCTGGCACACCCCCGCGCGCAAATCGAACGCCTCGTCCACCGGCGTCGTCACGTCCGTCACCGTCGGGTCGTAGCGGAACTCGTGGTTGATCCGCCACGTCAGGTCCATCGCGCCCGCGAGGATCGGCCGCCCCGCCGGGAAGCTTTCCAGCGCATAGGCCGGCAGGTCCCGGCTCCAGCCGGTGAGCGGGCTATCGAAGCAATACTGCACCGCGTCGCGCGTCGCCTCGTCGGCGCCCGCAGACACGTGGCCTGACACCCGGTCCCATGGCATCGTCGCCTCCGGGTCACGCGGCTCTGGCACCTCCACGCGCACTTCGCTGACGGCAAGCACCGAAAGCACGCTGTGGTCTTTCGAAAGGCTCAGAAAACGAACCGGGTTTCCGAAGTAATCCATAGCCGGCTCGTTCGCCGTCGCCGCCGGCTCCACGTTCATCCAGAACCGTTCACAGGCCTGGTTCGGCGTCTCGCGCGGCATCAGGTGAACCACCTGCTGCGACAGGGTCACCGGCGCGCCGTAGCGGTAGGTTGTCTTGTGTGAAATCCGGTAGCGCATGGATGCAGCCTTACCCGCGCGGCGCGAATGAAATGCGCTGCGAGGGCGCATGGGCAAAGTAAATGCGGCTGATCGCGTCGGACAGCGACGCCAGCTCGTCGTCGAGCCGCGCCAGCAACTCATCGAGGCTGTCCCGCCGTCCGCCCGGGCCTGCCGCACACACCTCTTCCAGGTGCACCAGCCGCACGTCCGCGCCAAGCGCGGTGAGCACCCGCTCGTCCTCGCTGAGATGCGAGTCCCGCGTCGGACGCGGCACCCGCGAAGCGGCAACCGACAGCGCCTGGATCTGGAACGCCACGGACCGCGGATTGGTCTCATCCAGCAGCACGAGATCGAGCACCGGCACCAGCTGCGGCGACGCGAGATACCGGGTGCGGTAGGTCATGAAACTGTCCGCCAGCTCCAGCAGCAGCGCCAGCGAGCCGTTGGCATCCGGGTCGCCGTCGATCAGCAGCAGGCGCAGCATCCCGATAATCGTGCGCGCCCGCTCGATGCGCCGCCCCATGTCCATGAACAGCCAGCCCGGCCCGCGCGTCATGTTCTCGGCCTGGAGGCCTGCCATGGCCGCGGCCATCGTCAGGTTCTGGTTCGCCAGCTGCAGCGCAGGCGATGTATCATAGCCCAGGTGGTGCGACACGGCCGGCAGCGACGGCGAGAACGACGTCATGATGCGGAACGCATCCACCGAAAGCCTGTCACGCACCAGGAACGACGTACGCTGAAGGCTTTCCACCGAGTTGGGAAAGCTGTTCGCGCAGTTTGCATCGTTCATCAGCGCATTGAGCGGTTCGAGCAGGTGGCTCGGCGCTGCTTCCTGGATGCGCCGCGGCGGCGGCCCGTCCGTCGCGCGGTCCTTGAGGAGAGTTGCCAGGCTGCCGAGCGCCGCCGTGCCGCCGGGATGCGCCTCGGGCTCCGCCACGCGCAGCAGGCCCGTGCGCACCATGCGCAGCGTCGCGTCGGCGCGTTCCAGGTAGCGGCCAAGCCAGTAAAGATTGTCCGCCGCCCGGCTCGGCAGGTCGCTCGTCGCGCGCCGCGCCGGCACCGCCCGGTCGGCGGCAGGCAGCAGCGAGTACTGCGAGGCGGGCTTGGTGCCAAGGATCCACGTGTCCTTTGACCCGTCGCCCGACTGCATGGTGATCGCATGCGGATCGCGCGCCGCCGAGAACCGCGTCAGCCCGCCCGGCATCACGATGTAGTCGTCCCCCACGGCCGCGACGAAGCAGCGCAGCGACACGGGCCGTGCCTGCAACGCGTCGCCATTGAGGATCGGCGCCGACGACAGCGTCACCAGTTCCTGCGCAACGAGGCTTGCGCCGCGCAGGTCCATGGTCCGCATCAGCTGTGCACGCGCATCCGCATCCAGCACCCCCCCCGGCGTCCCGGACGCTGCCGGCGCCATGATCTGGTGCGGCTGGAACGTCCCGCGGATCGACAGCTGGTCGAGGTTCGCGCGCACGAAGTCACGCGCCGCTTCATCGCCGCACCACCAGGTGGCGATCGACGGCAGCTCCAGCTCACCCGCCCCGAAATGCTTGGCCACGGCGGGCATGAACGCGTGCAGACCGTCGCTTTCCAGCACGCCCGACCCGAGCGCGTTGGCGACCGCCACGTTGCCCGCCCGTACGGCGCGGACCAGCCCCGGCACGCCCAGCGCCGAGTCGCCGCGCAGCTCCAGCGGGTCGCAGAACTCCGAGTCGACGCGCCGCAGCACCAGGTCCACCCGCTTCAGCCCGTCGAGCGTCTTCAGGTAGAGCACGTCGTCCCGCACCGTCAGGTCCGCGCCCTCGACAAGCGTCACGCCGAGATAGCGCGCGAGATAGACATGCTCGAAATAGGTCTCGTTGTAGGGCCCCGGCGTCAGCAGCACCGCGCGCGTGTCCTCGCGCGGCACCAGCGACACGAGGTTGTCTCGCCACTGCCCGAAGAACGTCGCCAGCCGTTCCACTTGCGCCGCCTCGAAGATCTCCGGCAGCGTGCGCGACATGATAATCCGGTTTTCCAGCGCATAGCCCGCGCCCGACGGCGCCTGCGTCCTGTCCGACAAGACCCACCACCGCCCGTCCGGCCCGCGGCCGAGATCGACGGCGTAGAAATGCAGATAGGTGTCGTTGGGCACCTTCGCGCCGTGCAGCGGGCGCAGGAAGTTCGGGTTGCCCAGCATCAGCGCCGCCGGCAGCACGCCTTCCTTCAGCAGCCGCTGGTCGCCATACATGTCGCGCGCGATGGCGTTCAGCAGATGCGCGCGCTGACGCAGGCCGGATTCGATCCGCGCCCATTCCTCGCGCTCCAGCACAAGCGGCACGAAGTCGAGATCCCACGGCCGCCGCAGCCCCTGCGGGTCGCCATAGATGTTGTAGGTGATGCCGTTTTCGCGGATCAGCCTGAGCGCCGTCTCCCAGCGCTGGCCGCGCACCTCCGGCCCCAGCGCCGCGAGCTCGGCCATGACCGCGCGCCACTGCGGACGCACCCGGCCCTCGCCGTCGAGCAGCTCGTCCACCGTGCCCGCGATCGGCTCGTAGCCGTCCACCAGCGCGTTGGCCGCAGCCCTGGCTGTCTCGGGAGAAGCACTCAACGGTTCAAACCCTTCGCAGGCGCATCGCCGGGCGGCGGCGTGCCCCCTACGCGGCTTCTTCCGGAAAGAAGCTGCGGGCGAACTCGTCGCTGACCCGGTTCAACTCACTTTGTATCTCGTCGAGGAACTCGTGAAGCCCCCGGCCGATCACCTCGTCGATGGACTCGACTTTCAGCGTCTGCGTAATCACGCCAAGCTGCTTTCGCGTCGCCGGTGTCGGCGCCACGCCGTACTGCTGTTCCATGTCGTCGAGGATCGCGGCAAGCCGCACGATACACGCCCGGACCGAGCGCGCGAAGTGCTTGTCGAACAGCAGGAACGCCGCCACCAGCGCCGGGGTCATACCCTTGGGATGCACCCGCCGGAAGGCATGGTAGCCCGCCACCGAGCGCAGCAGCGCGTTCCACTGGCTCACGTCCAGCCGCGAGCCCACATCAGCCACCGACGGCAGCAGCAGGTGGTATTTCACGTCCAGGAGGCGCGTCGTCTGGTCGGCCCGCTCCAGCGCCCGGCCTGCTTCGTAGATGTACCAGGCCTCGTCGCGCAGGAAGGTACCCTCGGTGATGCCCGTGTGGGTCTGGCAGCCTTCCTTCACCAGCGCGCAGAACTTGGAGAGGTTGACCTCCGCCACGTCCTGCCGGCGCTTCGCCGAGATGCGGTTGTAGAACGTGTTGATCTGCGTCCACATCTCCGTCGAGATCAGCGGGCGGATGCCGCGCGCGTTCTCGCGCACCGCCTTGAGCTCGGAGATGATCGAGTTCGGATTTTCCCGGTCGAGCGTATAGAAGTGAATGACCGCGTCCGACGTCGGGGTTCCGCGCAGCTCTTCAAAGGCGGCGACGTCCGAGAAGATCTCCAGCACCGCCGCCCAGTTCTGTTCGCCAAGTGCATTGCGCGAGAAGGTCTCGTTCACGTCGAGGAGACGGGCAAGGTTCTCGACGCGCTCCACGTAGCGCGCGAGCCAGTAGACGCTTTCCGCGTGGCGTGACAGCAGGCTCGTCATTCGAGCACCCACGTGTCTTTAGAGCCGCCGCCCTGCGACGAGTTGACGACGAGCGAGCCCTTCTTGAGCGCAACCCGCGTCAGCCCGCCCGGCAGCACCCAGGTGTCCTCGCCGGTGATGGCGAAGGGCCGCAGGTCCACGTGCCGCGGTTCGACGCCGCGCCGGGTCAGCGTCGGCGTCACGGACAGATCGATCATCGGCTGCGAGATGAAATTGGAAGGATTGGCCTTCAGCGCCTTGCGGGCAGCGGCAATGGCGCGCTTCGAGGAGCGCGGCCCGATCACGATGCCGTAGCCGCCCGACCCGCCGACCGGCTTGAGCACCAGGTCCTCCATGTTGTCGAGCGTGTATTCGAGACCTTCCTTCTCGCGGCAGATATGCGTCTCGACGTTCTCCAGCACCGGCTTCTCGCCGAGGTAGTACTCGATGAGCCGCGGCATGTAGGCGTAGATCGCCTTGTCGTCGGCAACGCCCGTGCCCACCGCGTTGGCCAGCGTCACGTTGCCCTTGAGGTAGCAGCGCATGATGCCCGGCACGCCCAGCACGCTGTCCGGGTTGAAGGTCTCGGGATCGAGGAAGTCATCGTCGATGCGCCGGTAGATCACGTGGACGGGTTCCAGACCCTTGATGGTCTGCATGAACACGTGATCGTCCTTGATCACCAGGTCGCGGCCTTCCACCAGCGGCACGCCCATCTCGCGGCTCAGGAACACGTGCTCGAAGAAGGCCGAGTTGTAGACGCCCGGCGTCAGCACAACGACCTGTGGGTCGCGCACATTGGGTGGCCCCACCTGCGCCAGGCGCTCCAGCAGCTGCTGGCCATAGTTCGAGACGTGCCGCAGCCCGATATTGCGCATCAGGTCCGGGAAGGCCCGCTGCATCAGGTGCCGGTTCTCGATCACGTAGGAGACACCGGACGGCGTGCGCGCATTGTCTTCCAGCACGCGGAAGTCGCCGCGCCCGTCGCGCACCAGGTCGATGCCGCAGATGTGCGCGTAGGTGTCGAAGGGCAGGTCTACCCCCTTCATCACCTCGCGGTAGTTCTCGTTTTCCAGCACCAGGTCGGCGGGCACCACGTCATCGGAGATGCACTTCTGGTCGTGGTAGATGTCGCGGATGAAGGCGTTGATGGTCGTGACGCGCTGGCGCACGCCTTCTTCCACCGTCGCCCAGTCGCGCTTGGAAATGATGCGCGGAATGATGTCGAAGGGCAGGACGCGGTCGATCGCATCCTTCTTCGTGTAGACGGTGAAGGTGATGCCGGAATTGTAGAGTTCGAGTTCCGCTTCCTTGGCCCGGACACGCAGCTCCTTCGTGTCCAACGCATCCAGAAGTTCACGGAGCGGCTTGGCGAATTGCGCCGGCTTGTCCGGCGCCCCGGTCAGCTCGCAGTAATAGTCGCCCGGCTCATAGCCCGAAAGCAGGCTGGGGACCGGATCGGCCGCGGATTTCTTCGCTTTCTGTGCGCTCACGTCCCGAAGCGTAGCCGACCTCTCGGCCTCGCACAACGCTTCTGCGCATTTCATGAGCATTTTTGGGCCTGCCGTAAACCTGCACAGACTTTGTGCAGCCCCGCAATTTTCCCGTTGCAAACACCGAGTACGGAGCTACGCTACGCACTATCGCCGGACGTCGATCCCATAACGCCGCCGGCCAGGGGAAGAGGAAACATCCGATCATGAGCCAGGCTATCGACACCCGGGCGGACACCGCCGAGCCGGTCGTTCCGCTCGACAAGGTCAACATCGCCAATCCCGACCTTTGGGACACGCAGGCCTACTGGCCGCTCTTCAAGCGCATGCGCGAGCAGGACCCGGTGCACCTGTGCACCGAAAGCCGCTATGGCCCCTACTGGTCGGTCACGCGCTACGCCGACATCATGACCGTGGACACGCACAACCACATCTTCTCGTCGGATGCGAACCTGGGCGGCATCATCATCGACGACGCGATCCAGAACGATAAGGAGACGGGCTTCAAGGCGGTTAACTTCATCGCCATGGACGATCCCAGGCACGCCGAGCAGCGCAAGTCGGTCAACGGCATCGTCGATCCGCGCAACCTCGCCCATTTCGGCGAGATCATCCGTGAACGGACGGCCGGCCTCCTCGATACGCTTCCCATCGGCGAAGAGTTCGACTGGGTGCCCACGGTGTCGATCGAGCTCACCACCATGATGCTCGCGACCCTCTTCGATTTCCCCTTCGAGGACCGCTACAAGCTGCCGCGCTGGTCCGACGTTGCCACGGCGGAGCCGGGCTCCGGCGTGGTCGAAAGCCAGCAGCAGCGCATCGAAGAGTTGTACGAGATGGCGGCCTATTTCGCGAAGCTGCAGGAAAGCCGCCGCGACGACCCGGACCGCATCGACCTGCTGACCATGATGACGCACCACCCGGCGACCGCGAAGATGCCGCCGGAAGAGTTCCTCGGAAACCTCACCCTGCTCATCGTCGGCGGCAACGACACCACCCGCAATTCCATGTCGGGCTCGATCTATGGCTTCGACAAGTTTCCGTCCGAGTGGGAGAAGCTGAAGGCCGACCCCTCGCTGGTGGACAACGCGGTGGCGGAGATCATCCGCTGGCAGACCCCGCTCGCCCACATGCGCCGCACAGCGCTCGAGGACTTCGAACTCGGCGGCAAGCAGATCAGGAAGGGTGACAAGGTCGTCATGTGGTACGCGTCCGGCAACCGCGACACGGCCATTTTCGACGATCCGGACACCCTCAAGATCGACCGCAAGAACGCCCGCCGGCATCTCTCGTTCGGCTTCGGCGTGCACCGTTGCATGGGCAACAGGCTCGGCGAACTTCAGCTTCGCATTCTCCTCGAGGAACTTCTGGCGCGGTACGACCGCATCGAAGTCACCGGCGAGCCGAAGTTCCTGAAGTCCAACTTCGTGAAGGGCTACACCTCGCTGCCCGTGACCCTGCACGCCAAGTAGCGCGCGTACTGCGCAAAGCCGAACTCAACGCCCGGCCGTGCCCCCGCGGCCGGGCGCTTTTTTGCCGTTTGCGAGGGCCGCGGCGCGGCCGCGATACAACCAGGACGCCGGGCAGCGCGGCAGGGCCCATCCGCGAAAAAGCCCGGACTTGTGTCAAGAACCGCCCCCATGCCCCGGACATTTACCGGTTGGAAAGGCGCCCTCACGCAAACTGATGCCAGCATGGGTTGCAGGCGCTCCCTCCGCGCCATCCCCCGTGCCTACGGGCAACACCGCATGGGGCGCCAGGCCGGCCATGACACTTGTTTCCGAAGAGCACCGCCTGGAGGTCCTGCGCGGCCTCGACATTCTGGACACCCCGGCCGAGGCCCGCTTCGACCGCATCACCCGCCTCGCCAAGCGCGCCTTCAGCACGGATATGGCGCTGATCTCGCTCATCGAGGACAAGCGCCAGTGGTTCAAGTCGCGGATCGGCCTTGCCGCCTGCGAGACAGAGCGCAGCATTTCCTTCTGCACCCACGCGATTGACCAGGAAGCCGTGCTGGTTGTGCCGGACGCGACGCAGGACGAGCGCTTCCGCGACAATCCGCTGGTGACCGGCGAACCGCACATCCGCTTCTACGCCGGCGCACAGCTCTGGGCACCGGGCGGCGTGCCCATCGGCACCCTTTGCATCATCTCGCGCACACCGCGGCTCGACTTCACCGAGGACGACGAGCACCAGCTCATGTTCCTCGCCGGCCTCGTGATGGATGAGATCCACGCCCGCACCCGCAAGCGCACCCTCTCGGATAAGCGCTACGGAACAGCAGGCGATCCGGCGGCCACACCGGACACCCGGACATCCCTCGCATCGCCATCCGTCACGTTGCCGTCCGACCTCGCAGCGGCGCGCGCCTATTTCATTTCCCAGATCGGCAACGAGCTGCACATGCCGATCAACGCGATGATCGGTCTTGCCGACCTCATGTCGCAGGGCCTCGGCGGTGAACTCTCCCGCCGCCATCACGAGTACATCGACTTCATCCTCGCCAACGGCCGCCGCCTGTCGCAGCTCTTGAACCAGATACTCGCGATCTCCGCCTACGACACCCAGCCGCCCGAGGCGAACGCGGGACCGGTCTCCGTCAGGGAAGCCATCGAGTTCCTCAGCGCGAGCAACATGGTGGAGATGGCCCGGAACGAGATCGTCATGGACTGCGACATCGAAGCGGACCTTGCCGAAATCCGCACCGACGAGAACCTGCTCCTCCAGTGCCTCGGCCCCATCGTCAACAACGCCGTGAAGTTCTCCCCCGTCGGCGGCCGGATCACCGTGACCGCGCACGCCCTGCCCGGCGGTGGCGTCCGCGTCGAGGTCGCAGACCAGGGCCCGGGCATCCCCGCCGAGCGGCGCAGGGACGTCTTCGATGCGTTCACGCAGGTGGACGGAACGATTGCGCGCGCCCTTGAAGGCGCAGGTCTCGGCCTCGCCATCGCGCGGCATGCGGCAAACGCCATCGGCGCGACAATCGGAGTCGGTGACGCGGCAGGCGGCGGCACGCTCGTGACAGTCGACCTGCCGGCCGCGGTCCCGCAACGGTCGCAGGCAGCCTGAGACTCAGGCCGCGCCACGCACCACGACGTAAACGCCCACGGCCACGACGAGCGCCGCGAAGATGCGCTTGAGCAGATCGCGCCGCTGCGACAGGGCGTTTGAAGCGGCCTGCCCGGCAAACCCGCCCGCGACACCGCCCGCAATCGCTGCCGCTGCCACAGGCCAGTTCACGAAACCGGACAGGGCATAATTCCCCGCCGTCGTCGCGCCGAAAGCAAGCACCGCCACCAGCGACGTGCCGACGGCGACCCGCATGGGCATGCGCGTCGCCAGCATCAGGCCGGGCGCGATAAGGAACCCGCCGCCAATCCCGAAGAACCCGGCCGCAGCCCCCGCGCCGAATCCGAACGGCACCAGCCGCGGCAGCAGTTCACCCGCCGAGTCGCGCGTCAGCCGCACGTCCGGCTTGTCGGGAACCGTCTGGGGCCGGAACATCCAGAGCCCCATGCCCACCATCGCCGCGCCGAACGCCGTGATCAGCAGCGTCCCGTCAATCGCCTTGCCGAGACTGGACCCGGCGAACGCCCCCACGATGCCCGCGCCCGCGAAGACCAGCGCACACGGCCACTTGACCGTGCCCGCCCGCGCATGCGCCGCAAGCCCGCTCGCCGCGTTGGCTGCAACCGCAACAGCCCCGGTGCCGATTGCCACGTGGGCGCCATCGACGCCCACCACGTAGAGCAGGAGCGGCACGGCGAGGATCGATCCGCCACCGCCCACGAGCCCGAGCACGAAGCCGACGATCACGCCGGATCCGACGGCCGCCGCGAGCATCACGGGATCCGCAAGCAGGGCTTCCATGGCCGACTCCTAGGCGGCGGCCCGGCGGTTCCACGGCATCGCGCCGAGGAGCTTTGCCATGCCGCACCAGCCCGTCGCACCGGCAAACACCAGCCCCGCGCCGACAAAGGCGGACAGGAGATAGAAGCCAGGTGCAGCGACCGCACCGAGCACGACACCCAGCACCACGAGGCTGCCCGCCGTGATCTGCACCTGCCGCATGATTTCCAGCGGCGCCTTGGCGTCGCGCTCGACCGGCAGGCCGGCCTTCTTCCACGCCTCGATACCGCCTTCCAGCACGTAGGCCTTGCCGCCCGCTGCCGCGATGAGCCGCTCCGCATTGGCCGCCGTCCGCGAGCCCGCCTTGCAGTGGAAGATCACGTCCTCCCCCTGCGCATCGATTTTATCGGGCAGCGCACTGAGCGGCGCGCAGTGCGCACCGGCGATCCGCTCGCGCGCATGTTCGTCGCGTTCGCGCACGTCGATCAGTTGCGTGCCGCGGGCGACGCGCAGCCTGGTGTCTTCCGGTGTCAGGGGATGAAGCGACATGGTCGTGCTCCTTGTGAGGGATAGGTCAGCGGGCTTTCCGGCCCCGGCGCGGGGCGCAGAAGATGTCATGCAAGACGCCGAGAACGCGCTCCGCGCGGTCATCGTCGATGCGGTAGAGGATCGTCTGCGCCTCCCGGCGCGTGGCGACGAGACCGTCCTCGCGCAGCTTCGCCAGGTGCTGCGACAGCGCGGACTGCGACAGGCCCACGTCTTCTGCCAAAGCCCCCACGGGCGCTTCGCCAACTTCCACCAGCCGGCACAGCACCAGCAGGCGCTTCTCGTTGGACAGCGCCTTCAGGAGCCCCGCGGCCTCTGCCGCGTTGGCCTGCATGTCCGCAAAACTCATCTCGGCCATCGTCATCGGGCCACCTCATAAATTAGATATTGCTAATTTAGAGATACCTAATATATAAGTCAAGCAGATTGCACGAACGGAGGCAGCCATGACCCCCAGACCCGATATCCAGGCATTCTTCGACGACCGGACCAAGACCGTCAGCTACCTGGTGGCCGACCCGGCAACCCGGCAGGCGGCGATCATCGATCCGGTGCTCGACTACGATCACGCGTCCGGCAAGTTCGATACGAAGAGCGCCCAGGCCATCCTCGATGCCGCGAAGGCAAAGGGGCTGACCGTGTCGTGGATCCTCGAAACCCACGCCCATGCCGATCACCTCTCCGCCGCCCCCAATCTCAAGGACAAGACCGGCGCGCCGGTGGGCATCGGCGAACATATCCGCGACGTGCAGGCGATCTTCCGCCCGGTCTTCGACGCGGACGACGTGAGCGGCACCGGCGCCGAGTTCGACCATCTGTTCGCAGACGGCGAGACCTTCACCATCGGCAACCTCGAAGCCAGCGTGATCCATACGCCGGGCCACACGCCCGCCTGCATTTCCTATCGCATCGGGGACGCCGTCTTCGTCGGCGACACGCTCTTCATGCCGGACTACGGCACGGCGCGCGCCGACTTCCCCGGCGGCGACGCGCGCACACTCTACCGTTCCATCCAGCGCCTGCTGGCCCTGCCGGACGAAACGCGCGTCTTCCTGTGCCACGACTACCTGCCCGACGAGGGCCGCGACACCAACGCGTGGGAGACCACCATCGGCGAGGAACGCGCGCGCAACGTCCACGTCCACGAAGGCGTCAGCGAGGACGACTTCGTCGCCATGCGCGAAGCGCGGGATGCGACCTTGGCCGCGCCCGCGCTCCTGTTGCCGTCGGTGCAGGTAAATATCCGCGCCGGCCACCTGCCGCCCCCGGCGGCAAATGGCGTGCGCTATCTAAAGGTGCCGGTCAAACCCGCGGCCTGATCAGCCGCAGCGATAGAACACCGTGCCGCCGCTCTCGACAGTCACGCCGCCGAGATCGACCGGCCCGCTCTCGGGCGGCATCACGGTCATCGTGCTGCGGCTGCGCTGCTCAAGCGCCAGCTCGCGGCGCGGCTGGTCGAAGATGAAGGCCGGGTCTTCACCGACGCGCACGTAACCGGTGCGCGGGCTGCCATCGAGACTGGTCTCGACCACCTGGCCGCCGGCGCTGTTCGCCGTCACGTCGAACTCGGGCCGCGCACAATTGCCGCCACGCGCCGCCCACGCGGCGGTGACGAAGCCCGCGGGCAATGCCGCGCGTGGTTCGTCACGCTCATCGGGCGGGGTCACTTCGCGGATCAGGCCCACGTCGATCGTGTCCTCGCCCGCCATGCAGAACGAGGCATCGGCGCGGCGGCCTTCGATCTCCACGTACTCGCCCATGGTGATGCCCACATCGTCACTGACGAGCGCATAGCGGTCACCGTCCGGCGTCTCCAGCATCTTGCATTCGGTGCCCTGCGTGACGCGGCCTTCCAGCGCCACGATGCCGCCCCGCGGCGCATCGGGATCGCTCGCATCGACCACGTCGAACCGGTCGGTGGTGAAAGTGCGTCCGGCCTGCGTGTCGATCACGAACACAACCTCGTCCGCGTTTTCGGCCCAGTCAGGCACCTTCACATTGGCCACGACGTCGCCTTCCGCGTCGGCGCGCGCGGTCACGAGGCCCTTCCATTCAGCCTCGGGCGGCCCGGCGCCAATGGTCACGTCTTCGCCAGGTTCGAAGCCGCTGCCGCGGATCGTCACCGGCGCCCCCGCCGCACCGGCCTTCGGCTGCACGGAGACGCGGCGGTCCGCATCGCCCACATCGAGAAAGTCTTCGGGCTGCAGCTCGCTGATGTCCTTGCCGTCTTCCGAGCCGATGGCGCCAGCCAGCGTACCGACGATACTCCGGGCGATGGCGGCACCCGGCCCCGGCTGCTGTTGCTGCTGCGGCGCGCGAGCGCGGTCCGGTGAGCCGGCACCGGCGCGCGCCTGCGTTTCACCCCCGGACCGGGCGCCCGGCATGTCCAGTTCCCAGCCCACGCGGATCACGCGCGGGTTGTCGATCTGCGGGTTGGCCTCCATCAGCGCGTTCACGCTGGTATCGCAGCGCTGCGCGATGGCGGCCAGCGTATCGCCGGACTGGACCGTGTAGCTCCCGCCGCACGTCGCGGCATTCGCGCTCTGCGGCAGGGTCATGGCGGCCGCGCCGGTGGCGCCGAGGACGACGGCGAACGCGGCGTTGCGCCCGTGGGTCAGCGGGATACGCATGGGGCTCTCCTTCTCACATCGGGCAACTTGCGCGACCAACGGCCCCCGGCATATCGCCGTTCCGGCCCCTTTGGACGCGAACCGGCGCTTGGCGGCGCCATCGCGCTTCCCTAACGTGAGAACGTCAGGAAGAAGGGGACCAGCGGATGCGCACGGTAATCCGGAACGGCCACGTGCTCGACACGCACGCCATGGAAATGCGCGGCGAGAGCACCATCGTGATCGAGGACGGCCGCATTGCATCCGTCGGCGAAGAGCCCTCGGGTCCCGCCGATCACGAGATTGATGCGCGCGGGCAGTACGTCCTGCCCGGCTTCATCGATGCCCACGTCCATTTCCGCCTCGCCACCCTCGACTTCCGCCGCCTCGCGGTGTGGACCGAGGTCGAATACGGCATCGCCATGGCGCGCCTCGCGCGCGAAACGCTGCAGCGCGGCTTTACGACGGTGCGCGATATCGGCGGCGACGTGGCGGGCTTGATCCGTGCCATCAGGGACGGCGCGGCGCAGGGCCCGCGCATCTTTCATGCCGGCCGGATGCTCTCGCAGACCGGCGGCCACGCGGACGCTGAAGGCGGCGCCCGCCCCGTGCCGCAATGCGCCTGCGAGATGCGCCACACCGCCTTCGGCATCGTCGCCGACGGCGCGGACGCCGTGCGCAAGGCCGCCCGCCACAACCTTCGCGACGGCGTCGACTTCATCAAGGTGCACGTGTCCGGCGGCGTCGCCACGCCATCCGATCCACTGGACTCGATCCAGTACACGCCTGACGAAATTTCCGCCGCCGTCGAGGAAGCCCGCCACCGCCACACCTACGTGGCCGCCCACGCCTACAGCGCCGAGTCCATTTCCATGGCCGTCGCCAACGGCGTTCACACCATCGAGCACGGCAATCTGCTCGACCGCCACGCGGCCCGCGCCATGGAAGAAGCGGAGGCCGTGCTGGTCCCCACGCTTGCCACCTACGAGGCGATGCACGAGTTCGGCGAGCGCCTCGGCCTGCCGAAGGTCAATATCGACAAGAACAAGGTGATCTATGACGCCGGACTCTCCTCGCTCGAGATCGCCCGCGAGGCCGGCGTCACCATGGGCTGGGGCACCGACCTCATCGGCGAAACCCAGTCCCGCCAGAACCGCGAATTCGCCATCCGCGCCGAGGTGGAACCTGCGAAGGACATCCTGCGGTCCATGTACATCGTGAACGCCCGCCTCTGCCGCCTCGAAGGCGAGATCGGGGTCATCGCACCGGGTGCCGCCGGCGACCTCGTCGTCTCGAAGGCAAACCCCCTCGACGACATCACCGCCCTGGCCGATCCCGCCAAAACGCTGACGGCGGTCCTGCAGGCCGGAAAGCCCGTGGCCTGACGGCGATCGGCATAAGTTGTCATTGACAACACCGGCGGCTTCCCAGTATTGTTGACACCGTCAACATGAGGAAGCGCCCTTGTCCTATCACCACGGAAACCTGCGCCAGGCCCTTCTCCGCCGCGCCGCCGAAGTCATCACCGAAGGCGGCGTCGAGGCGCTGAGCCTGCGTGCGCTGGCCCGCGACCTTGGCGTCTCCCACGCGGCGCCCGGCCGCCACTTCCCCGACAAGGCCGCACTGCTCTCAGCCCTGGCCGAAGAAGGTCACGTCGACATGGTTGCCGTGCTCGACGAAGCGGAGGCAGCGGCGGGCGACGATCCGGTCGCGCGCTACAACGCCATCGGCAAGGCGCTCGTGCGGTTCGCCCTCGAGAACCCGGCCTACTACCGCGCCATGTCGCACCCGGACGTCCACCGGCAGGCGAGCCCTGAGCTTCTGGGCCTCTACCGCGAATACATGCAGCGCCTGCACGACGCCGCTGCAGCCGCGCAGGCAAAGGGATGGCTGCCTGGCCGCAGCACGACGGCGGCAGTCCTTTTCTCGACGGCGGCCGCGGAAGGCATCGCCCACCTCCTCACCGAACCGCTCGATCCCATGGCCGTGGGCGACATCGACCACGTCGCGATGGGCGAAGAGATCATCGACATGGTCATCCCCCCGCACAGCCGGCACCTGGAAGGAAACGGAAAATGACAGACGCCATCACCCGCGTCCTGACGGCGCTCTACGCCATCGGCCCGGTCCTGTTCGGGATCGGCTTCCTGGCGCCCGTGATCGGAGAACTGCTCGTGCTTGCGGGCTACGACGCCCCCTTCGGTCAGCCCGCGATTGTTACCGGCGCAGCCATCGGTCTCGCCTGGGGCGCTTACGCGCAGATCAGGGGGAGCTGGATATGAGCACCGTCGAACTTTCGCGCGAACGCGACGCGGAACTCCGCCGCCTCGAATTCGAGATCGCCCGCAAGTACTCCGGCGAGATGCCGTGGCGCATCGTGTTTTGGGGCCTCGGCAATTTTGTCTTCTGGCTCGCGCTGTGGCCCCTGGTGATGACGGATCTCTTGCCGCTCTGGCTCGGCTTCATCCTGTCCACGCTGTCGATCACCGTGTGCTACCTGCCGTCCCATGAGGCCCAGCACAACAACATCGCCAAGCCCGGCACGAAGCTGCGCTGGCTCAACGAACTTGTCGGTTACGTATCCACGATCCCCATGGTGCTGCCGTTCAAGGTTGCCCGACTGACGCATCTCGAGCATCACAGGCACACCAACAACCCCGGGCTGGACCCGGACTACGGCGTGACCGCGCCGAGCTGGTGGCAGCACATCACGAAATCCGTCCGTGCCCGGATCAAGCGCGACAACGGGAACGACGCCTACGAACAGGCCCTCGAAAGGATCGGCGGGGAAGCTGCGGAGAAAGCCGGGATCGAGGCCGCACTCATGGACATCGCCTACTGGGTTATCCTTGCCGCGCTCGCCTGGTCGGGCTTCGCGCTGGAGGCGCTGCTGCTGTGGTGGCTGCCCCGCCACATCGCGGTCACCTACATTCAGCTCATGTTGAGCTGGGCACCGCACCACCCGGGCAAAGAAACGGGCCGCTACCGCGACACCCGCGCTTTCAGGTTCCCGTTCGGCAACATCGCCGCGATGGGGATGGAGTACCACATCGTCCACCATCTCCATCCGGCAATCCCGCTGCACCGGAACATGGCGGCCTATCGCGAGATGCGGCCCATCCTCGAGGAACGCGGTTGCGAGCTTGGTGGCCTCTGATCGTCAGGCTTTCGCCGACACCAGCCACACGGCGGCGCCAAGCATCACGCCGTCGCTCGTGACCTTTGCCTTGAGGGCCTCGGTCAGATCCGAGAGCACGGCGTCCTTCTGCGCATCTGTTGCATCGGCAACGGCGCGCGAGATCGGCCCGCGCAGCATCAGGTTCTCCGCGGCCTCGCGCGGATCGCCACCCTGCGACAGCTTTGTCGCGAAGGGTTCGGCCTTGGCGTCCGACCAGCCGCCCTCGCCGATGAGCGAAAGTGTGCGGTCGATATCCGCGAAGGCGAACGGGCCCGGCGCGTGAGGATCGGGCGGCGGCGGAAACTCGACATGCTTCTTGGCGATGCCGAGCCCGATATGCACCCACTCGTTTTCGCGCACCGGCTGCCAGCAGACGAACGCCATGCGCCCACCCGGCTTCGTGTGCTTGCGGATGTTGGCAAAGGCCGCGGCCGGGTCTTCGAAGAACATCACCCCGAAGCGGGACATGACGAGATCGGCTGCTTCGCCGAGATCGTCTGTCTGCGCGTCCTTCACGTCGAACCGGACGTTGCCGAGGCCCTGCGTCTTCGCGCGCGAGGCCG
This sequence comes from Parvibaculaceae bacterium, assembly GCA_965229975.1. Taxonomy (GTDB): domain Bacteria; phylum Pseudomonadota; class Alphaproteobacteria; order CGMCC-115125; family CGMCC-115125; genus Pyruvatibacter. Next base: position 2,724,613 of record OZ245936.1, on the reverse strand, counting down.
CCAGCTCCAGCATCGGCTTCGAGATATCGACACCCAGCACGGACCCGCCGGTGCCGACGGCCTCCGCCGCGGCAAGCGACGTCTGGCCGGTGCCGCAGCCGATATCGAGCACGCGCTCGCCCGGCCGGGGCGCCGCCAGCGCCATCAGCTTTTCGGAGAAGGACGCGAGGAACCGGTCCATCTGCGCCTGGCCCGAGACCCAGCTTTCGCCGCCCGTGCCGTTCCAGAATTCCTTCTGGTCCTGGTTGATCGCGTTCATCGCGCCCCTTCCCCTTGTTGAAGGCGCCCCTAGCGGGGCCCCTGTCCGTCATCCACGGTGATGACGGTGCCCGTCACGCATTCCGACGAGGGCGAGAGCAGGAACAGCAGGGTGGAATCCATCTGTTCCGGCGTGCAGATGCGCTTGCGCGGAAACGCGCTGGAGAAATCGCCCATGCGCTCCAGCATCCCTTCCAGCATCTCCGTCATGAAGGCCCCCGGCGCGATGCCGTTGACGTTGATGTGGTAACGCGCCCATTCGACCGCAAGCGCCTCGGACATGCGCGCGATGGCACGCTTGGTGATGGAATAGAGCGCCGCCCCGTTGCCGCTGTAATGGAAGGCCGCGACCGAGGCGATGTTGACGATGCGCCCCGGCATCTCCTTGGCGATCAGCCGCTTCGCCACTTCGCAGGCCAGCACGTAGGGCCCGCGCAGGTTCGTATCGATCACCCGGTCGATGAGATCGAGCGGCATCTTGTGCGCGCGCTGCGCGTCCGGCACGCCCGCGTTGTTGACGAGGATGTCGATGGTGCCGAGTTCCTTCTCGATGTCATCGACGACCTTGAGAATGCTGTCCGCATCCGTCATGTCGAGCGGGAACGCGGCCGCCGTGCCACCCAGGCCCTCGATCTCGGTCTTGAGTTCTTCGAGCCGCTCCACGCGGCGGCCCGTCAGCGCCACCTTGGCGCCGCACTGGGCCAGCACCAGCGCAAAGCGCCGCCCGAGGCCGGACGTGGTGCCGGTCACGAGCGCCACGCGCCCCGTGAGATCCGTTGAAAACTGCGGTGCGAGAATGGTCTCGGCCATGACGTTTCCCCTGTTTCGCTTGTTGTTTGGATAGCGTTTCCCGTCTTCCTTAAGGGGTTGGGCCAGACCGGGCAATGAAAAGCCCCGGCACCCATTTGGCGCCGGGGCTTCACGTCGCGTTCGTCTAGGCGGTCAGTGGTTTAGGCAAGCACCTCGTAAACCACCAGCTGGATCTCGCCCTGCGGATCGACTTCGACCAGGTGGTCGCCGATCGCGTGCCACTGCGACCCGTAGACGGTGTGCGGCAGGTTGGCATTGAGGCGGTCCGGCAGGTCGCGCGTCTCGAACTTGGCGGGAATCTCGGCGCCCGGCTGAAGCTCGTTCTCCATCTGTCGCGCGAGTTCGTCCGCATCGGAGTCGCTGCCAGCGACCGACGGCGCTTCGCCCACACGGTCGCCCGCGTCATAGGCGGACTGGACCATGTCCACGACCATGCGCTTCACGTGGAAGTCCGCCGGCGACCAGCCTTCGCGCACCTTCAGGTAGATGCCTTCGCCGCCATAGCTCTCTTCGGTCTTCATGGCGGACTTCGCGGCAGCCTCAGCTGCGGCGCCATCGACATTGGTGCCATGAGTTTCCTGGCCCTTGCGCATTTCCGACTGCGGCGTCGGCTCGGTCTCGGGACGGATATCCTGCTGTGCCGCAAGCGCCGGGCCGGCAGTCAGCGCGGCAATTGTCGCAACGGCTGTCAGGGTGCGGGTCATGGGGGTCCTCCTTTGCTGTTGAACCTTTCGACTCAACAGACCCCCGCGCTCCCTGTTCCGGGCCGTTTGGATACGTAAGGTGTGAGCTAGCCCTGCGCGGGGCCGACCCACACCTGCTGCGCGTTCACGAATTCGCGGATGCCGTGCGGGCCCAGCTCCCGGCCGTAGCCGGATTTCTTGATGCCGCCCGAGGGCAACCGCGGGTCCGTCTTGACGATGCCGTTGACCGCCACCTGTCCCGCCTCGATCCGTCGCGCCAGCGCCTCGCCGCGTTCCGCCGTGGACCAAACGCTCGCCGCCAGCCCGTACTCGGTGTCGTTGGCCAGTTCCAGCGCATGGTCTTCGTCCTTGGCGCGGATGACGGCGGCGACCGGCCCGAACGTTTCTTCAACGAAGGCGCACATGCCGGGCTCCACGTCCGCCAGCAGCGTCACCGGGTAGAAGTAGCCATCACCATCCGGCATGTCGCCGCCAAGCACGACGCGCGCCCCCGCATCCGCCGTGGCGCGCACCTGCCGGTGCAGCTCGTCGCGCAGGTCCGGCCGCGCGATCGGCCCCACGTCCGTCTCTTCAAGCGCCGGATCGCCCATCTTCAAGGCGGCCAGGCGGCCCTTCAGCAGGTCGGTGAACGCGTCATAGACCGACGCCTCGACGATGATGCGCTTGGCCGCGATGCAGGACTGGCCGGCATTGATGATGCGCGACGTCTTGAGCACGTCCGCCGCCTTCTCGAGATCGGCGTCCGCCAGCACGATGGACGGGTCCGATCCGCCAAGCTCCAGCACCGCCGGCTTGATCTCGGACGCCGCGATGGATGCCACCGCCGCCCCGCCGCGCGCGGAGCCGGTGAACGATACGGCATGGATGCGCTTGTCGCGGATGACGGGCTCGACCCGCGGCGTCTCCAGCAGCAGCGCATCGAACAGGCCGGCGGGCGCGCCAGCGCGGTGAAACGTATCGGCGATCGCCAGCGCACAGCCCGGCACGTGCGGGTCGTGCTTCATCAGGCACGTGTTCCCCGCCATCAGCGCCGGTGCGAAGAACCGCGAAGCCAGCCAGAAAGGCGCGTTCCACGGCAACACGCCCAGCACCGTGCCCAGCGGCAGCTGCTGCACGTAGCTGCGCGTGGCATCCGACGGCAGGTACTCGGTCGCAAGATAGCTTTCGGCGTGTTCCGCGTAGTGCTCCGCGCACCACGCCGCCTTCTCGACTTCGCCGCGCGCTTCCTTGATGGGCTTGCCCATCTCCTCGGTCATGATCGGCGCGAGTTCGGCAACGCGCGAGCGCATGTCCGCGGCGACGGCGCGCAGCACCTCCGCCCGCTCGGCGAAGCTGCGGTTGCGCCAGTCCCTGAATGCCGACGCGGCGGCGGAGAGCTTGGCCTCCACCGCGCTGTCGTCGTCCGGCGTCACCTCGCGCACCACCTTGCCGGTCGCAGGGTCGATCGCTTTCAGCATGCTGATTTTTCTCCCTAGACTTTGGTGGCCGCGTGGAAGATGCGCGCCTACTCGGCGGCAACCTCGTCCGTCGTCCGGGGCCCGGTGACGTTCGGCTTCGCCACGAACTCACGCGCGAGCTTGAAGAAGGACTCGCAGCCGTCCGACGTCACGTGGATCGTGTCCGAGATGCCCATGGTCTTGTCGCCGTCAACGCCCCAGATCCACGGGATCAGGTGGAAGGTCATGCCTTCCTTGAGGACGCGCGAGTCTCCCTGCATGAGCGACAGGATGTAGCCCTCGTCCCAGCTCGGCGGAAACGCGATGCCGATGGAATAGCCCGAGCGCGTGATCAGGTGGCCGCCGTGATCACCGCCATTGATGATGTCGCGCACGATGTTGTCGGCGTCCGACACGGTAAGCCCCGGACGGATCGCCTTTTCGACTTCATCCAGCGCGCGGATCATGTGCGCCTGGGCGCTCTCCATCGAGCGCGAGAGCGGGCCGAGCACCACCGTGCGCATCAGCGCCGTGTGGTAGCGGCGGTAGCACCCGCCCACCTCCATGAACACGTGCTCGCCCGGCTGCACCGTGCGGCCTTCCCAGGTGGCATGGCCGATCATCGTGCGCGGGCCCGACGTAACGTAGGGCATGACCGCGGGAAACTCGCCGCCCGCCTTGAACATGGCGGAACTGATCTCCGCGGCGATGTCATTCTCCGAGATGCCCGGCACGCAGGCCTCGATGCCCGCCTGCATGCCCGCTTCCGCCGCCTTCGCCGACTTTCGCATCACCTCGATCTCGGCGGGCGACTTGCAGATGCGCCCCTCCTCGACGATGCCGAAACAGTCGACAAGGCGGCCGCTCACATAGGCGGTGCGCAGCCGGTCCTGCTGGTAGGCGGGAAAGAAATAGCTGTTGCGCTCGTAGCCGATGATTGCCTGGCCGAGACCGAATTCCTTGAGGCTTTCCATCAGGCACTGGATGGCGTCACCATTGTCCGCATACGGACGGGTCAGCTCGACCCACGTGCGTGCATGGACGTTCGACTCCTCCATGTTGCGCGTGATCATGATGCACTCGCCGTCTGCGGGCACGATCAGCGCCTGGAAGAAGGAGTAGCCGGTGGTCTGGTAATCCGTGAGATACATGATGTTCTCCGGATCGGTGATGATCACCGCGTCCAGCAGCCGTTCCTTCATGCGCATGCGCAGGTGGCCGATGCGTTCTTCGTACTCCTCGGCCGGGAACGTCATGTCATCGCGCTGCCTCATGCCGCCTCCGCCATCGAACGCGTGGATGTTTCGAGGATGCCGAGCCCTTCCTCCAGGTCGGCATCGGGAATGGTGAGCGGCGGGATCAGCTTGAGCACGCGCCCGCTGGGCCCGCACGCGCCGATGAGCAGACCCGACTTGAAGCAGTTCGCCACGATCTCCTTGGCAAGCGCGCCGTCCTTCACGTCCAGCGCCTGCATCATGCCCTTGCCGCGCACCTCGAAGCCGTGCCCGTTGTGCTGCTTGGCGATGGCCTTGAGTTTGTCGGCCATAATCTCGCCCTTGCGCCGCACCTCGGCGCAGAACTTGTCATCCTCGAAGTAGCGCAGCGCCACGCGGCCCGCGACGAACGACATGCCCTGCCCGCGGAACGTGCCCGTGTGCTCGCCCGGCGCCCAGTGCTTGTCGTGCTCGGGCTTCACCAGGTTCATGGCCAGCGGCGTGCCGAACCCGCCGATGCCCTTGGCGAGCGTGATGATGTCCGGCTCGATGTCCATGCCGTCGAAACTGAAATAGGAGCCCGTGCGCCCGCACCCGGCCTGGATGTCATCGAAGATGAGAAGCGCGCCGCGCTGCTGCGCGAAGGCTTCCACTTCCTTCAACCACTCCTCGGTGGCCACGTTGACGCCACCTTCAGCCTGCAGCGGCTCCACCAGCACGGCGGCCGGTGCATCCAGCCCGGACTGCGGGTCGTTGTAGAGCGCCGCCATCTCCTGCATCGACTTGCCGAAAGGCAGCCGCTGCACATGCTCAAGCGGCACGCCAGCCGCCTTGCGGAACGCCTCGTTGGCGGTGCAGGCGAGTGAGCCGAGCGTCATGCCGTGAAAGCCGTGCGTGAACGCGATCACAGTGCGCCGCCCGGTCACCCGGCGCGCCAGCTTCAGCGCGGCTTCCACCGCGTTGGTGCCGGTCGGCCCGGTGAACTGCATCTTGTAATTCCACCCGCGCGGCTTCTGGATCGTGTCCACGAAGGCCTGCATGAACTCGCGCTTCACGGTGGTGGAAAGATCGAGGCTGTGCGCCGGGCCATCATCGTTGATGAAGTCCACCAGCGCCTTCTTCATGTCCGGATTGTTGTGCCCGAAATTGAGCACGCCCGCGCCCGCGAAGAAGTCGATATAGGACTTGCCGTTCTCATCGACCTGCCGCGCGTTGGACGCCGATTTGAAGACCGTGGGCCAGGTGCGGCAGTAGCCCCGCACTTCGGATTCCCACTGCTCGAAAAACTCCATGGTCTTCTCCTCCTGTTCCGGGCGGACCTGTCGGCGTCCGGGCTAGACGCCCTCCAGCGCCGATTGCGGCAGCGGCGCCCCGGCAAGGCGCGCGTAAAGCCGCGTGACGACCGGGATCAGCCGGTCGTTGAAGTCGTAGCGCGGGCTGTGACACGGCTCGTGATGGCCCGCGCCGTCATCCGCACCAATAAGGGCGAAAGCGCCCGGCAGTTCCTTCAGGTAGTAGCTGAAATCCTCCGACGCCATGATCGGCACCGGCAGCGTCTCGTCGCGCCATTTGTCGCCAAGCTCCAGCGACAGCGCATCGCGCATGGACTGCGCCGCGCGCGCATCGTTCACCGTCGCGTCGTAGCGGGGCACGATCTGGACATCCGCCGCGACCCCGTAGGCCGCCGCGGTCGATTCCGAGATTTCCGTGATCAGGCGGTTGATGATCTCCCGGTCCGAACTGTCGGCGATGCGGATGCTGCCGCCGATCCGCGCCGTGTCCGGAATGACCGTGTCCATGCTCGGCGCGTCGATCGAGCTGACCGACAGCACCGCCGCATGCTGCGGTGTCAGCCGCCGGCTCACCACCTGCTGCAGCGCCATGGTGATCGCCGCCGCCGCAAGCACCGGGTCGCGGCACAGTTCCGGCTGGCTCGCATGGCCGCCCGAGCCCTTGAGAGAGATGTGGAACGTCCCGTTGCCCGCCATCACCGCGCCGTCGGGGCAGACCGCCTTGCCGAAGGGGATGGCGGGCCAGTTGTGCCAGCCGAAGATCATGTCGAGACCGTCGAGCGCGCCGTCCTCGATCATCCGCTTCGCCCCGTGCCCGCCTTCTTCGGCAGGCTGGAACAGCAGCGTGACGGGCCCCGGCAACGAACTCTCGTGCCGCTTGAGCCACGTGGCGGCCGCCATCAGCGTCGCCGTGTGCCCGTCATGTCCGCAGGCATGCATGCAGCCTGCGCGCGCCGACGACCAGTCGGCGCCGGTCGCCTCGTTGATCGGCAGCGCATCGATGTCGCCGCGCAGGCCCACGTGCGGCCCCGGCGCATCCTTCGCGAGCGTCGCGACCGTGCCGTGCTCCGCCGCCACGCGCCACGGGATGTTCAGCCCGTCAAGCGCCTTGCGGATCGCAACCGCGGTGTCTTCTTCCTGCCAGGCGAGTTCTGGATTCTTGTGCAGGTGCCGCCGGAACGTCGTCGCGGCATCCACGAGTCCGTCCCACGACTGGGAAGCGCCTTCGAACGCTGGAACGTCCGGTTCAGAAGTCATGGGTCAAAGGTAGCGACTCGCACACGCCCGGCACAAGCCGGGCAAACGGGAATTGCCGGGAAAATGCGCCATTTTCCCTTCGTCAGACCGGCGTTTCAGCCGCTGACGGGAAACTTGTCGTCAAGCCAGTTGGCAATTGCCTGCGCCGAGGCTTCCCAGTCCCGGTCCAGCATCAGGTTGTGCGCGCCCGGACATATTGCGAGCGGCGCGCCGTACTGCTCGGCAAGCCATTCGTTATCCTTCATGGGGATCGACCAGTCGTCCCGCCCCGCCACCACCAGTACGGGCCGCGCATCCGTACCGCTCGTATCGGGAACGTCGCGCGAGAACACCTCCTTGAGCGCACGCGGCGATTCCGCCGTCAGCTCGCCCATGTATCGCTCTTTGAGCCTGGGATCGATGTCGTCCCGGTAGAAGAACGAGGCGAAAGCGGGCCGTCCCGCATCCGTGTCCCCCAGCACCTGCGCCCGGAAAAGCGACACAGGGTGGCGCCGCAGGATGCGCCACACGACAATGTTCGAGGGCCGCAGCGGCGACGATGCGAAGGGCACGATGCCGGCCACCCCGGCAACCTCGTTGCGCGCCATCTGCGCCACCACGCCGCCCATCGAATGCCCGATGACAACCGCATTGCCGCCGATCCGGGCCACGGCCTCCCGCACATCCTCCACGTAGTCGGCCAGCCCCGGCTGATCCTTGGCCGCGTTCCCCGAACTGCCGCCATGACCGCGCAAGCTCAGGCCATGCGCCGCCCAGCCGCGTTCCGCGAACCACGGCAGGAAGTGGTGGTCCCAGCAGCGCGCATCATGAAACGCCCCGGGAATGAACAGCAGGGCCGGGCGGCCGGGCCGCCCTTCGCCCCGCGAGATGAGTTCCAGCGTCATCCGGCTCCTGTCCTCCCGGCTGCCATCTCAGCCCATTTGGCGAGGCTTTCCGCGCCGCGCAATGACCCCGCGGGTAGGCGCGTCACGGCACGATTGAAAAGCACGCGGAATGAGCATCAGCTACCCGCACCAACAATCCAAGCGGCGCGGGCAGCACCCGCCCCGCATATGGGATACCGGGAATGACACAGGAATTGTGGGCGCTGGTCGGATCTGCCGGCGTCATGCTGGCGCTGATCCTGTTGCAGGCAATGGAAAGCGGCGCGGCCGGACAGGCGGGCTGGGGCCTTGGCAACCGCGACACCGACAGGCCGCCGACGATCCTCTACGGCCGCCTCAAGCGCGCCACCGCCAACCACATCGAGGGCATGATGGTGTTCATGCCCTTCGTGCTGGTCGGGGCACTAGCCGGTATTTCCACCACCCTCACCGTCTGGGGCGCATGGATCTTCCTCGCGGCGCGCATCGCCTACACCGTGATCTACCTGGTCGGCATTCCCGTGGTGCGCACCCTCGTCTGGTTTGCCGCCCTTGCCGGCATCCTGATGGTCGGCTGGGACGTCGTCCGGCTCGGCATCGCCTGATCAAAGCAGGAGTTTCGCAATGGCCCGTGCCCTCGCAATCGGCGGTGCCGTCGTCTACGCCCTCTGGGGCATTCTGCATCTGGAGGCCGCGCGCGGCGTCTGGCAGCTGGCGGCAACGCTGGACGCGGGCGACATCCAGGGCCGCCTGCAGCAGGATGCCTTCTACCTCGCCTTCTTCGCGGTGTTCGCCATCGTGGTGGCAGCCACGCTCAATTGGCGAAACAGCCGCCTCGGCTTCTGGCTCAACGCGATCGCCGTTTCCGCCGCGGATATCCCCTTCATCCTGTTCCTGGTGATGCCCGGCCATGTGGGCCCGCCCGCCGCTGTTCTCGGCCCGGCCCTGTGGCTCACCGGCCTCGCGCTGACCGCGCTTGCGAGGCTGCGCGCCGCGTGATCCTGCATTTCCGCAATGCCTTGCGCACTTGCCCGCGGGGCTTGCCTCGCTCCTAATATATCCAATGGATACATTAGGAGACAGCGCAATGACCACCCCCGTCACCCACGAAATGACCAGCGGCGTGAGCCTCATCCGTTTCGACGACGGCAAGGTGAACGCCATGTCTATCGCGATGCTCGGCCACATCAACAAGGCCCTCGACCGGGCCGAAGCGGCGGGCGCCGCGACAGTCATCGCCGGCCGCCCCGGCATCTTCTCGGCGGGCTTTGACCTCGGCGAGCTGATGGGCGGCGATCCCGAGATCCTCGCCACGCAGCTGACGATGGGCGCGCGGCTGGTCCAGCGCCTGCTGCTGTTCCCCGCGCCGGTCATCACAGCCTGCACCGGCCATGCCTTCCCCATGGGGGCCTTCATCATGATGTCGGCGGATGTGCGCTACGCAGCCCAAGGCCCGTACCGCATCGGCATGAACGAGGTGGCCATCAAGATTCCCGTGCCCCGCTTCGCCCTGGAACTGGCGTCCCGTCGCCTCAACCCGGCCAGCTATGCCCGCCTCGTCGTCACGGGCGAAATGCTGTCGCCGTCCGAGGCCGCGGCGGCAGGCTTCGTGGACGAGGCGGTCCCCGAAGAGACCGTGGTCCAGCGTGCCCTCGACAAGGCGGCGGCGCTTCAGGCCATCGACTTCAAGTCTCACCGCACCACCAAGCAGCGCGCCCGCGGCGGGCTGGTGGACGCCATCGAACGCACGATCATCGATGACCTGACGGTGGAAAAGGCCCGCGAAGCCATCGCCGGCTAGACGCACCAGGCTTGCCGCCCGCGCGCCATCGGCGGTAGATCGGCGGATGGCGGGCACGAAGCGCAAGACCTATCACCACGGCGACCTCGAGGCGGCGGCAATCAAGACCGCCGCCCGCATGGTCGCAGCCGAAGGCCACGAAGCCCTGAGCCTGCGCCAGCTCGCGCAGGCGCTCGGCGTGACCCACCGCTCCCTCTACAACCACTTCGAAAACCGCGAGGCGCTGCTCGACGCCGTGGCCATCACGGGCTTTCATCAATTGGCCGAAGCGGTGGAACCGGCGAACGACCGCGCGGCCTTCATTGCCGCCTATGTCGGCTTCGCGCGCACGAACGCCAACCTCTACCGCCTGATGATGAGCCGCCCGCACGGCACCATGAAGGACAACCCGCCGCTGCAGTCGGCGGTCCACCGCGTCATCACCAAGGCCTTCCAGTTCTGGACCGACCCCGCCGCCCCCTCGCCGGAAAACCGCCGCCGCGTGATGCGCGTCTTCATGCTCTTCCAGGGCGCCCTCGCCCTCCACGCCAGCGGCATCCTCGACGTCGAGGACGACACCGCCCTCATCGCCGAACTCGCCGCGATGACCGACGGGCTCTAGGCCGGGACGGCCAAGCCACGACAGGGCCTTGCGAGGGTTGGGCGGCAGCCTCTTCGTACCCATGTAAAGCAGACCGGCTAAACTCGGGGCCGTCCGCCGGTGCACTGTCATCCCCTGAAAATCGAGCGTAGATGTCCAGCTCCAGCCATCCGCAAGACGTGCTGCGCTTTCTTTGCGAGGCCTTTGATGATGGCCGCGACTGTGCGCTCGTCACCGTGACGGAGACGGTGGGCGGCGGGCTGCGTTCGCCGGGCGCGATGATGGCCGTGGACGCAGACGGCAGCTTTGCCGGGTACGTCTCCAACGGCTGCGTGGATGCGGATGTCATCCTGCAGGCGCGCGATGCCATCAGGACCGGCGAGGCGCGCCACCTCACCTACGGCGCCGGGTCGCCCTTCCTCGATATTCGGCTACCCTGCGGCGGGCGGCTCAGCATGGTCGTCGTTCCGTCGCCCGACCCTGGCGTTGTCCGCGCCGCCCATGACGCGCTCGAAGCCCGCAAGGCGTTCGGCCTCACGGTCTCCACCGAAGGCGTCGCGACCGGTGACGCGGAGAGTGAGACCAGCTTCGACGGCGAAACCCTCTCGCTGCGCCTCGTCCCCAAGCTGCGCCTGCGCATCGCGGGCCGGGGCGAGGAACTGATCGCGCTTGCCCGCCTCGCCGCCGCCGCGGATTTCGCGGTCACGGTCCAGTCCCCCGACACGGCGACGCTCGCCCGCGCGGACGCGCTCGGGCTGGACAGCACCGCGCTTTCCACCGCGCGGAACCTGCCGTCCCTGGCGGACGACGAATGGACGGCCTTCGTCCTGATGTTCCACGATCAGGACTGGGAAACGCCGCTCCTGCTCCAGACCTTCACCGGCCCCGCCTTCTGGATCGGCGCCGTCGGCAGCCACCGCACGCACCAGGCACGCTGCGAGGCACTGCACGAAGCGGGGTCGAGCAAGGCCGATATCCGCCGCCTCAAAGGCCCCATCGGCCTCATTCCGCGCACACGCGACGCATCCATGCTCGCGGTCTCGACGCTTGCCGAGATCGCCGGCTGCTACAAGGACCTGGAAGCGTGAGGCTCGGCGGCGTGGCAGTGATCATCCTCGCCGGCGGCCGGTCCGAACGGTTCGGCGATGACGACAAGCTGCTGGCCCCGCTCAAAGGCAAGCCGCTCGCAGCCCATGCCGCCGACCTCGCATCCAGCCTGCCCGCCCATGCCACCGTTGCCATCATCCCGCCCGGCGACACGGCAAGGGCAGACCTGTTTGCCCGAAACGGTATCGAGACCGTTGCCAATGCCTCAGCTGATGATGGTCAGGGCGCATCGCTCGCCAACGGCATTGCGTACGCTGAAACCCTCCCGGTCGAAGGCGCGCTCATATTGCTGGCCGACATGCCCTTCGTCACCGCAAGCCACGTCGGCGCACTCGTGAACGCAATAGGTGAAGGCGATGCCGCTGCGAGCCGCAGCAAAGGCGTGCTGCACCCGCCCGTCCTGTTCAGCCGCCGGGTGTTCGCGCGGCTGCGCGGCCTCGAAGGCGACGGGGCCGGCAAGGCCACGCTCAGGGATCTTGAAAACGTCGTGCCGGTAGACATGCCGCCTGAGGACGCCGCGGACATCGACACACCGGACGCGCTTGCGCGTTATTCCGGGGACTGATTACTCGCTTGCTGGACACGGCGCGCCTGCGCCATGCCACGCCAGCAGGCTCGCCGCCATTTCCTCGGGCGTATAGGGCGCGGGCTCGCGCCCCGGCCCCGGCGACCAGCCCCACAGCACCAGCGGATCGTGGCCGACATGCTCGGCCACCTCTTCCACCGTGCGTCCGCCGTTGCGCTCGGGATCCTTGATCTGTTCGCAGATCTGCGCGGAGGTCTGCTCCCACCATACCATCTCGACCGGCGCGAGCTGCCAGCCGGGCGCGCCCGGCGCACCGCGCGGGAACGGCAGGTTCTGCTTCGAATGGCACGAGGTGCAGGGCAGCCCCGCCGCCTTCGCCCGCGTGTCGTCCGCGACGATATTCATGCCGTGATGCGGCGGATCGGCATTGTAGCTCGGGCCGGACCAACGCGGGATGTTGTCGTCAGGTACGTGGCAGTTCACGCAGCGCGGATGCGACAGCACCTCGTAGACTTTGTCCCATGCCGCCAGCCCGTCAGCATCGGCCGCACGGGCAACACCGTCGGGCGTCGCCACCCGCATCAGCACCGCGGCACAAAGCACCGCTGCGCCGATCACGCCCCCCTGCGCCCGCCGGCGCATCAGACGGAGAACGCCTGCGACGCCAGCGGCAGCTTGCGCGGCCGGATGCCCGTCGCATCGAACACCGCGTTGGCAACGGCGGGCGCGATGGGCGGCGTGCCCGGCTCGCCGCCGCCGCCGATGTCATCGGGATTGCCGTTGATGATCTCGACTGTCACCGCCGGCATCTCGTTCATGCGCAGCATCTGGTAGTCGTGGAAGTTGCTCTGTTCCACGGCGCCGTTGCGGATGCTGATGTCGCCGTAGAGCGCGGCAGTCAGGCCGTAGACGATACCGCCTTCCATCTGCGCGACGAAACCGTCCGGGTTCATGGCAAAGCCCGGATCGGCCGCGCAGTAGACCTTGTTGACCTTGGTGGCGCCGCTGCTCATGTCCACTTCCGCCACCATGGCAACGATGGTGTTGAACGAACGCACCAGCGCCACGCCGCGACCGTGATTGGTGGGCATCGCGCTCCCCCAGTTGGCCATCGCGGCCGCCTCCTCAAGTACTGCCGCGAAGCGCGGCGACTTGCCGAGCATCGACAGGCGGAATTCGAGCGGATCCTTGCCGGCAGCGTGGGCCATCTCGTCCACGAAGGATTCGACGAAGAACCCGTGCTGGCTGTGGTCCACCGAGCGCCACGGCCAGAACGGCAGCGGCAACGCCACGTCATTCAGTGTGCGGACGCGCTGGTTGCCGATGTCGTAGTAAGGCACGAAGGCCGCGTCGGCCGGGTCGTTGTGGAACAGGAACACGTTGTCCCAGCTCACCGGCTTGCCGTTGGCATCCAGCCCCGCCCTGAAGCGGCTGGTCGTCGCGTTACGGTAGGCCGCCTTCTGGATGTCTTCCTCGCGCGACCAGATCATCTTCACCGGCGCATCCACTTCCTTCGCGATGCGCGCCGCCATGGTGACCATGGCCGGATCGGAGCGCCGCCCGAAGCCGCCGCCCATGTGCAGCATGTGGATGGTCACGTCGTCCTTGCTGATATCGAACGCCTCCGCCGCCGCGGTGCGGCAGCGAAGCGGCGCCTGCGTGCCGAGCCAGACTTCCGCCTGCCCGTCATGGAACCAGACCGTGCAGTTGATCGGTTCCATCGCCGCGTGGGCAAGGAACGGCACCCGGTACTCGGCCTCGACCTTGGTCGCAGCACCCTCGAACGCGTCAAGCGTGTCGCCGACCTCGACAAGCGTGTCGCCGCCATTGTCGCCCGCGTCGTTGAGCGCGGCATCGAACAGGGAGAACATGCCGTCCTGGTCGAGATCGTCGGTCGGCGTCTTGGTGTAGGTCGCGGTGACCGTGTTGATCGCCTGCTGCGCATGCCAGTAGCTGTCCGCAACCACGGCAACGAAGTCACCGAGGTTGAGCACGGTCTCGACGCCGCGCATCGAGCGCGCATCGGCATCGTCCACCGCCTCGACCCTGGCGCCCGGCACCGGCGGCAGAAGCACCGCGGCGTATTTCATGGTCTGGCCGGGGATCTCGGCATCGATGCCGAACACCGCCGTGCCGTCCACCTTGGCCGGAATGTCCAGGCGCTGTGCGGACGTGCCCATCAGCTTGAACTCGTCGAGCGATTTCAGCTTCGGCTTGGCCGGCAGGCTCTGGTCTGCCGCCGCGACGGCGAATTCCGCGTAGTCGGCGGACTTGCCGCTGGCCGCGTGGTAGAGGCGGCTCTTCTGCGTGGTGATCTCCGACGCTGGCACGCCCCAGCTGTCAGCCGCCGCACCGATAAGCATTTCACGCGCCGCGGCACCCGCCACGCGCATCCCCTTCTGGCCCGTCGAGCGGACGGAGAAGCTGCCGCCCGTGAGGTACAGCTCCATCACGTTGGAAATCTGCTTGAACACCCCGTCGACGGTGGGTTCCAGCCACGCGCCCACCTCGAGGTTGGGCACCACGAACAGCCGCGCCATCTCGCTCGACACGTAGTTGCCGTTCGCAGGCGCGGACATGACGTTCATCTTGTCCCAGTCCGCGTCCATCTCGTCGGCCAGCATCTGCGCCAGCGTCGAGAGCGCGCCCTGACCCATGTCCGTGTGCGGAACAATCGCCGTTATCACGTTGTCTTCGCCGATCTTCACCCAGGCGTTGATCAGCTGCTCGCCGTCCATGGCCGCGTCTTCCGCGAGTCGGCCGACCGGGTTGCCCGGTCGGATGGCGACGCCGACGACCAGCGCCGTGCCGCCCGCAAGCCCCGCCCCGATGAATGCGCGCCGTGTCCACTTGTTCATGACGTCGCCTCCCGGTTAAGCGCGCGCCGCGGCTTTGATCGCCGCGCGGATGCGTGGATAGGTGCCGCAGCGGCAGATGTTGCCCGACATGGCCGCATCGATGTCCGCATCGCTCGGGTCCGGATTGTCGCGAAGGAGCGCTGCCGCCGACATCAGCTGGCCGGACTGGCAGTAGCCGCATTGCGGCACCTGTGCGTCGATCCACGCCTGCTGCACCTTGGCGAGCGTGCCGTCCGCGTCCGGCAGCCCCTCGATCGTCGTGATCTCGAGGCCGTCCGCCGCCGAGATTGGCGTCGTGCACGAGCGGATCGGCTGGCCGTTGAGATGCACCGTGCAGGCGCCGCAGAACGCGATGCCACAGCCGAACTTGGTGCCGTTCATCCCGAGGTTCTCGCGGACCACCCACAGGATGGGCATGTCCGGGTCCACGTCGAGCGTCCTGGGGACGCCGTTAATCGTCACGTTGATCATGGGTCAGCGTCCTCCCGACACCTGACAGGGCCGTCCGGCAGCGCAATGGGGCGGCGCGATCCGGCGGCAGCAAACCACCACAACTGACTTAAGGTCACTTGTCTTGGTTCGCAACCGTGCAATTCGTGCGTGTGGCGAACACAGCAAGCCACGCAGCGCCAAGGGCGCTGAGCACGGAGACAAATATGAAGTGAAAATTGGAGCGGGCGATGAGATTCGAACTCACGACCCCAACCTTGGCAAGGTTGTGCTCTACCCCTGAGCTACGCCCGCTCTGACGTGGCCGCGCGCCGGGAACGGCGGGGCCGGATGGACGGGGCGAACTCCCGGTCCATCCCAAGGGAGCGGAGTTATTGCGCAACAGTCCGGCGAATGCAATAGCTCGGTTTCGATGAATTTCGGCCCCGGTTTCCGCGCCTCCCCGGCTCTTCCGACAGCTTCTCGCTCATGCCGCTGACCCCAGACGACCTGTTCGCCCGGCTGGACGCGCTGGGCATCGAAACCCGTACGGTCACCCACCCGCCGCTCCACACGGTGGAGGAAAGCCAAGCCCTGCGTGGCGAGCTTGCCGGCTGCCACTGCAAGTGCCTGTTCCTCAAGAACAAGAGGGGCGCCATGTGGCTGGTGGTGGCGCGCGAGGAGGCCGCCATCGACCTCAAATCGCTCGCAAAGGCGCTGGACGCCGGCCGCCTGAGCTTTGCCAGCGCCGGCCGGCTGCGGGAGACGCTGGGCGTCGAGCCCGGCTCCGTCACGCCGTTCTCGCTGGCCAACGACACGGAAAACGCCGTGCAGCCGGTGCTGGACGCGGCAATGCTGGCCCATGGCGAGCTCAACTATCACCCGCTCACCAACACCATGACGACGACCATCGCCCGCGACGACCTCCTGAAATTCATCGAGGCGACGGGCCACACGCCGCAGGTCATGGACCTGCCGGAACCGGAAGCCGGCTAGACGCCGAAGCGCTTCAGCACGTTGCGCGTGATCGCCGCGACGAAGGGATCGCCCGCCGCCAGCCCGTGCGCCCATTCGGTGGTGCCGCCGTTGAAGACCTCGCCCTTGCCCTTCTCGAAGGACGCCATCACCGCGTGCCCGCGCATCAGGCGCGCGATGGCGCCCTCGTCCTCGCGGCCATGCGCCAGCTTCGCCAGCACCTCGGGCTTTTCCGGCGGAATGATCGGCGGGTAGGGGCTGCGCGGATCCTCCGCCAGGGTGGCCGGTGCAATTCCAATGACATGCAGGTTGTCCGGTATGCCGACGCCGCCGGCAGCCATGGGCAGACCGTCATCGCCGAAGGCGAGCGGGCAGCCGTCATTCTCGTAGCCGAGCAGCGGCACATCGCTGCCGAACGCGTCGCCGTAATAGAGGTCGGTGTCTTCCAGCGCCCAGTGCGTGTCGTCATAGACCGTGTAGGCGGCGCTGCCGCGCCCCACGCACATGCCGAGCCGGTGATAACCGCCATAGAGGAAGGAGAGGCCGGTCACCTGCGCCTCGTTGCGCCCGAAGGCGGGATGCGACCACAGGTGAGTCGCTTCGCCCCGCGTTGCCGGGTCGGCCCACTTGGGATCGTCCGTCTCGCCCTTCCACTTGTGGGCGATCAGCGTGTCGCCGCCGTCTTCCCAGCGCACCTTCCAGTAGCCGGTGTTGCCCGAGAAGCAGGCGAGCTTGCCCCCGGCCTCCACGAAGGCGTCCAGCTGGTCGCGCTCGTTGGCCGACCAGTACTCGCTGTGCCCCACGAGAATGACAACCTGGTAGCCATCAAGGATTCCGGGCCCGCGCTCGAAGTCGTGGTCCGTCAGGTAATCGAACGCGATGCCTTCCGCCTCCGCCCAGGCGGCGAACCGGTGCTCCCACTTGTCGATGAACCCGGCCGAGCCGTCATAGGGCGTCGGGTTGTATTCGGCCCAGAATTCCGCGGTGCCGGGTATCGCCATCTGGCCCCTGGCGCGCGGTTCCGCGTTCACCAGCCGCGGCGCGCCGGGCGGCGGCACCAGCAGGCGCTGCGCATAGGGCCGCAGCCGCGATAGGCGGCCGATCGCGGCATCCCGCACCGCCTCGCCCTCCAGTTCGCCCGACATCAGCTTGTCCACGTGGGCGTAGGAATTGGCCCCGCCCCAGTAGTTGTAGGACTGGTAGGTATTGGTGTTGAGGACCAGCACCGCGCGGGCCTTTGGCGCGTTGTCGCCCTTGCGCACACAGATGAAGTGATGCGTCGCCGTCCCGTCCGGCGCGGTGAGCTTCAGGTCGTAATAACCCGTGGCCCAGTCCGCCCCGACTTCGAAGGAAAACGCCTCCGGCCAGCCGCAGCCCTCGGATGCCGCGTCTGGCGGCGTTGCATGATCGCCGATCGCGATGCCGTCGAACGCGGCGACGGCCACGAATTCCCGGCCGATGCGGGTGATGTCCAGCCGGCAGGGCGATTGCGGCCCGCTCGCGGACAGCCGCACCGTCTCGCCCGGCGCCGCCGAGACCCTGTCGGGATAGAACCAAGGTTCGCCCATGGAAATACGCTCCTGAACTGTGCCGCGGGCCGCGTCGCCCGACCGGCCTTGCAGCCACCCCCGCCAACCCCCTAAATCACGCCCTGCGCAGGAAACACGCACATGGGAACCGGCGGTCGCCGCTCCATATGGAGCCTTATGCGCCGCGGACATGTTACTGACACGCGATAAGGACCGCCGACCGGCGGCAAGGGAGCGATTTGATGAGCGATATTCTCGGCGGCATGGGCGGCGGCGGCAATGCCCCGCAGGCGGCGGGCGGCCCGGAGGCGAACGCGGGCGCCGGCGACCTCATCAAGGACACCACCGCCCAGACCTTCGCGGCAGACGTGCTGGACGCCAGCATGGACGTCCCCGTCATCGTGGATTTCTGGGCCCCGTGGTGCGGCCCCTGCAAGCAGCTGACGCCGATCCTCGAGAAGGTCGTCACGCAGGCGGGCGGTGCCGTGCGGCTCGTCAAGATGAACATCGACGAGCACCCGCAGGTCGCCCAGCAGCTGCGCGTCCAGTCGATCCCCGCCGTCTTCGCCTTCAAGAACGGCCAGCCGGTGGACGGCTTCATGGGTGCGCTGCCCGAAAGCCAGGTAAAGCGCTTCGTTGAGGCGCTGAGCGGCGGCGCGCTGGAGCCGACCCAGGCCGAGCAGCTTCTCGAAGCCGCCCATCAGGCCATGGAGGCAGGCGACATCGGCACCGCGGGCCAGGCCTACGCCGCCGTCCTGCAGGAAGACCGCGAGAACCCCAAGGCCATCGGCGGCCTCGCCCGCTGCTACCTTGAGGCGGGCGACGCGGCCAAGGCAGCCGAAGTGCTGGAACTGGCGCAGGGCCCCAATGCCGATCATCCGGACGTGGCCGGCGCCCGCGCCGCGGTGGAACTCGCCCAGTCGGGCCCGGCCGAACCGGCCGCCGATCTGGCCCCCCTGCGCCAGAAGGTCGAGGCCGATCCGGCGGACCATGAAGCACGTATCGAACTCGCCATCGCCCTCAACAAGGCGGGCGAACGTGACGAGGCCGCCGACCAGCTGCTGGAAAGCATCCGCCGCGACCGTAAATGGAACGACGAGGCCGCGCGCACCCAGCTCCTGCAGTTCTTCGAGGCCTGGGGGCCGATGGACGAGGCGACCCAGCGCGCGCGCCGCAAGCTTTCCTCGGTGCTCTTCTCCTAAAGGGTCCGGCGCGCCCGCCGCGCGCCGCGCCGGAAAGGTCCAATGACCGGCCGCTACCACACGATCCGCGACCTGCCCGACACGCTTCCGGTCTTCCCGCTCGCTGGCGCCATGCTGCTGCCGCGCGGCGTGCTGCCGCTCAACATCTTCGAGCCGCGCTACCTCGCCATGGTCGATGCGGCCCTGCGCTCGGGCGACCGGATGATCGGCATGATCCAGCCCAAGGGGCAGGGCGCCGCCTTCGCGCAGAACGACCCGAACGCGAAGCCGCCGATCCACGACGTGGGCTGCGCGGGCCGCATCACCGCCTTCAACGAGACCGATGACGGGCGCATCCTGATGACGCTGTCGGGCATTTGCCGCTTCCGCGTCGCGGAAGAACTCGACACCGTGACGCCGTTCCGGCAGGTGCAGGCGGACTATTCCAGCTTCGGCGACGACCTTGAGGCCGGCCGCGGCGAGGACGACGTGGACCGCGCCGGGCTTCTCGACGTGCTGCGCCGCTATCTCGACGCCAACGGCCTTCAGGCCGACTGGGACGCCATCGAACGCTCCTCCAACGAGGCGCTGGTGAACTCGCTGTCGATGATTTCGCCCTTCGGCCCGAGCGAGAAACAGGCCATGCTGGAAGCGGTGACCCTCGAAGACCGCAACAAGATCCTGATCGCGCTCGCCGAGATGGCGCTGGCGCAGAACCTTTCCGACGACGACACGACGCTGCAATAGGCCTCCTCATGAGCGACACCCAATCGACACCCACCAGCACCGAACGCGCCACCGCCGGCGAGGTCGATCCCAAGCTGCTGGAAATCCTCGTCTGCCCCGTCACGCGCGACACGCTGCGCTTCGACAAGGAGAAGCAGGAGCTGGTGAGCAAGGCCGCGCGCCTCGCCTATCCCATCCGTGACGGCATCCCCATCATGCTGCCGGAAGAAGCCCGCCAGCTTTCCGACGACGAAGCACACTAGAAAAAGCAACGTATACGGATGAATACCGCCGCAGCCTCCCGCCCCTGGCCCACGGAAATCCGGCTCAAGAAGTCGGAGCGCGTGCTGGAAGTGGATTTCGACGACGGCAACGGCTTTGCCCTGCCCGCCGAACTGCTGCGCGTCGAAAGCCCCAGCGCCGAGGTGCAGGGCCATGGCTCGGGCCAGAAGAAGACCGTGCCCGGCAAACGCAACGTGGCGATCGACCGCGTCGAACCCGTCGGCACCTACGCGGTGCGCCTCGTCTTCTCGGACGGGCACGATTCCGGGCTCTTCACCTGGGACTATCTCCACGAGCTGGGCCAGACGGGCGACGCCAAGTTCGAGGCTTACCTGAAGGCGCTTGCGGACAAGGGCCTGAGCCGGGACTAGACTTCCTCCCCAACAAGAAGAGGGGAGGGACAATCCATGTGGATCCGCTACACGCTCATCGCGGTCGTGGCGTTCGCCATCGGCCAGCTTGATCCGCTCGGCTGGGCCTACTGGCAGGCGGCGGGATGGAAGCTGCCGGAGATCAAGGCGGAAAGCCTGTCGGGCCCCAGCCCATTCGAGAAGATTTCCCCGGACAAGTGGATCGCCGAGACCGAGCACGCCTTCGCCATCGAGGACAAGTATCCGCAGGCGCCGGTTCACATGCTCGTCGTCTCCAAGGAACGCTACGAGACAATCCTGGATGTACCGCCCGAAGTGCGCGGCGAGATGCTGAACCTCGCCGTCCGCATGGCGCAGGAGCGCGGCATCGATGCATCGGGCTTCCGCCTGACCATCAATACCAACCCGCAAGGGGCGCAGACTGTCTATCACGTCCATATCCACGTGATCGGCGGGCGGCAGATGCACTACATCGGCTAGGCGCGATTTCATGCATTGCGCATGCTCACCACCCTCCCGATATCGGGGCGGGAGGACGGGCGCATGGGGCTCATAGCCGACAATATCTTCTGGATTCTGATCGTCGCCGGGGCGCTGACCTCGACGATGCTCGCTGCCGCCGTCGCGCCGCGCGCGATGTTCGCCAGCATGTTCGGCACCGTCGCGGAAGGTCCGCTCGGCAACCTGCTGATGCGCAACTGGGCGTTCCTCGTCGGCGCATCCGGCCTGCTGATGATCTATTCGGCCTTCGAGGAGCCGGTCCGCGTGCCCGCGATCCTTTTGTCCGTCACCGGCAAGCTGATGTTCGCGTGGCTGGTCTTTGCAGGGGGCAAGGCACTGTCCGCCGCCCGCATGATGGCAATCATCGACGTAGGCATTTCAGCTGTGCTGATTGCGTATCTCGCGGGCGCCTACGCCTGACCCTGCATCAGCGTCGGCAACTCGCCGACAGCGCCCGCCGCCTGCCGCATGAAGAGACGGCGCGCGGGGCCGAAGCGGTTGACGAGACCAAGCCCGATATCGCGGGCGATACGCAGCGGCGGAATGTCGTTGGAGAACAGCCGGTTGAGCCCGTCCGTCATCACTGCCAGCGCCGTGTTGTCGAAGCGCCGCCAGCGCTGGTAGCGCTCGAGCACGTTGAGCGCACCGATATCGAGGCCGAGGCGGCGGCCTTCCACCAGCACATCCGCCAGCGCCGCCACGTCGCGCATCCCGAGATTGTAGCCCTGGCCCGCCAGCGGATGGATCGCGTGTGCCGCGTCCCCCACCAGCGCAAGGCGCGGCCGCACATATTCGCGCGCAAGCTGGAGCGACAAGGGATAGGACCAGCGCGGCCCCTCCGGCGACGCCTTGCCGAGATAGGAGCCGAACCGCGCCCGCGCCTCGTCCGCGAAGGCGGCATCGTCCAGCGCCATCAGGTCGGCGGCAACGTCCTTCTTTTCGGTCCACACCAGCGAGCAGCGGTTGCCGGTCATCGGCAGCACGGCAAAGGGGCCGCCGGGCAGGAAATATTCCTGCGCCACGCCCTCGTGCGGCCGCTCATGCACCATGGTGGTGACGATCCCCGCCTGGTCGTAATCCCAGCCGATGGTGCGGATGCCCGCCGTTTCGCGCACCGGGCTCTGCTTGCCGTCGGCGGCAATGCACAGCGCCGCCGCGATCCGCCGCCCGTCATTGAGCGTCACGACGGCCTTGGCAGCATCGAACGTCACGCCCGCCACGCGCGCGGGCGCAATCAGCGTGATGCCGGGACAGGCAGCCACCGCGTCCTGTAACGCCTCGCGCAGGTGCCGGTTCTCGACGAAATGGCCGAGCGGCTGGTCGCCGGTCTCGTCCGCGATCTCGGCGGCGGCGAATGCAGGAACATCGGCGCCGCGCCCTCGCGCACGCGCCCGTCGGTGACGAGAATGTCATTGATGTCCGCGGCCTTGCCTTCGAGCCGGTCCGCCAGCCCCAGCGCCTCGAACATGCGCCACGAGGCATAGGCAATCGACGAGTTGCGCCCGTCATAGGCGGCATCGCGCACCGCCGCCGGATCGAGCGCATCCACCACGGCAACCGAGAACGGCGCTCCCGCCTCGCCCGAGGCCAGGGCCAGCGCTGCCGTGAGGCCCACGAGGCCCCCGCCGGCGATCACGATATCGGCCTCGATGTCCGGCCGTGCTATGCCTTGCGCGTTCATATCGCTCATGCCGGGAAGGTGACGCGTGCCGCCCCGCCCGGCAAGACCCGCGAACCGCATGGCACCATAGGCCGCACCCGAATTGATCCAGGTCCGCCCCGAAACGCCGGAAGACGCCGAGGCCATCCGCAAGGTGGTGGAGACAGCCTTCGGCACGCCCGCCGAGGCGCGGCTGGTGGACGCCCTGCGCCGCGACGGCGACGTGGCCGTCTCGCTGGTGGCGGACGACGGCGGCGCCGTCGTCGGCCACGTCCTCCTGTCGGTGATGAAGAAGCCCGGCGGCTGTCTCGGCCTCGCGCCCGTCTCGGTCACGCCCGAGCGCCAGTCGGAAGGGATCGGCGCGGCCCTCATCAGCGAGGCCCTGGCCCGCGCCACGGCGGACGGCTGGCGCGGCGTCTTCGTCCTCGGCGACCCGACATATTATGGCCGGTTCGGCTTCGACGCCGCGCTGGCCCATCCCTACGCCTCTGCCTACGCGGGTGACTATTTCCAGGCGCTCGAACTGGTGCCGGGCGCGTTGGCAGGCGGCGGCGAGGCGGCCTATGCCCCGGCCTTCGATAGCCTTTAGACCATGACAGACGGCACCCCGACCGCGCTGGAACTGGGCCGTGCCATCGAGAGCGGCAGGGCCGACCCGCGCGACCTGATCGAACAATACCTTGACGCGATCGAGGCGGCCGACCCGGACCACCGCATCTATTACGTGGTGACGGCGGCCCGCGCCCGCGCCGAAGCGCAAGCCGCGCATGTCCGCGCCAAGGCCGGCCTGCGCCGCTCGCCTCTCGACGGCGTGCCGCTGTCATGGAAGGACCTGTTCGACAGCGCGGGCGACGAGACCAATGCTGGTTCGAAGATGCTGGCAGGCCGCGTGCCCGCGATGGATGCACTGGCCCTGCGCCGCGCGGCGATGGCGGGCGCCATCTGCCTCGGCAAGACGGCGATGACCGAGCTGGCGTTCTCCGGCCTCGGCATCAACCCGCCCTGTGGCACCCCAGCCAATGCCCATAGCACCGGCACCGAGCTGACGCCCGGCGGCTCGTCGTCCGGTGCCGGTGTGTCCATCGCCCGCGGGTTGTGCGCCGCCGCCATCGGCACCGACACCGGCGGCTCCGTGCGCATCCCCGCCGCATGGAACGGCGCCGTCGGCTTCAAGCCGAGCCAGGGGATCATTCCGCTGGATGGAGTCGTGCCCCTGTCGCCCACCCTCGACACCATCGGCCCGCTCACCCGCGACGTGGCCGATGCCGCCGCGCTCTTTGCCGTGCTCGCCGGGCACCCGATTCCGTCCCTCGCCGATGAATCGCTCCGGGGCCGGACGATCCTCGTGCCGGAAGACGTCGTCTGGGACGAATGCGGCCCCGGCATCGCGGAAAGCATCGAGGCCGCCCTGTCGGCTCTTGCATCGGCAGGCGCAACCGTGCGCCGGAAGCGCGTTCCCGAGATCGCCGACATGCAACGCCTCACATGGGAAAGCGGCATGAGCCTGCTCGCCATAGAAGGCTGGGCCGTCTGGGGCGAGACCATCGAAGCCAAAGGCGAGCTAATGTATCCGCCCGTCCGCACCCGCTTCGAAGGGGGCCGCGGCAAGGACGCCGCCGAGGCGCTCAAGCTGGTGCACGAACGAGAGGGGCTGAGAAGTCGGCTGACAGAGCGGCTCGCCGGCATCGACGCCCTCGCCATGCCAACGATCCCCATCGACCCGCCGCCGCTCGCGGACCTTGTGGAAGGCGGCGAGGCTTACGACCGCGCCAACAGGCTGGCCTTGCGCAACCCGACGCTGGGCAACCAGCTCGACCTCTGCGCCATCACGCTGCCCGCAGGCACAAGCAAAGCCGGTCTGCCGGTGGGCCTGATGCTCATGGCGCCGAAGCACCGCGACGTGCGCCTGCTCCGCCTTGCCCACGCTGCCGAGCGCGCGCTGTAGGTAAAAAGAAAGCGGGCGCCGGAAGAACCGGCGCCCGCTCTTTTTCGTCCGTAGCCGGAAGGATTACGGCCTGACGGGCGCTGCGTCTTCCGTCACCGCGCCTTCCACCGATTCACCGGCTGTGTCTTCCGCCGCCATCGCCGCCTTCCGGTCTTCCCGGGCGCGGGTGACGATGTAGGCGTAGATCTTGTCCAGCTCGTCCTCGGTCAGAAGGTCGCCGAAGCTGGCCATGCCGTTGGCATGCAGCATGCCGTCCAGCACGATCTCCTTGAAGTTCGCGTGGATCGGCGGGCTCATGCGGCGCAGGTCGGGAATGACGCCCGGCGACACGGCCATGGCGCCGTGGCACAGACCGCACTTGCCCATGAAGATCGCACCGCCCTCGCGCACTTCTGCGGCCGTCGGCTGGATATCCGTCGGCGGCTCGGGAATGTCGAGGTTCTTGGCGTAAACCTCCGGCATCTCCGCCGTCCCGCCGAGCTTGAACACCAGGAGCCGGCCCTCGTTGCCATAGGTCGCCGCGGCCGCCGTGCGGGCATCGCCCGCCGTGATCGCCGCACCGCCCCAGCCGAGCAGCACCGACACGTACTGTTCGCCGTCGATCATGTAGGTGATCGGCGGCGCCATGATGCCGGTCTTGGTGTCGATATCGAGCAGCACCTCGCCGCTGTCGGCGGCATAGGCCTTGAAGCGGCCCGCGCCCGTGCCCTGGAACACCAGGTTGCCGGCGGTCGTCAGCACGCCGCCGTTCCAGTGGTCTTCCAGCGGTGCGGCCCAGACTTCGCGCTGTTCGACCGGGTCCCACGCCTTGAGCATGCCCTTGTTGAACGGCAGGCCTTCCGGCGAGGCCGCGGCCTCGTCGATGGCAGCCTGGTAGTCCGCCCACTTCATGCCCGTGTTCCACCAGTTCTTCTCGAAGTCGAGAACCTCCTGGCTGTCCGCATAGATACCGAACGTCTCCATCGCCGGGATATAGACGAGGCCCGTGTTCGGGTTGAACGCCATCGGGTGCCAGTTATGGCCGCCGAGGGCGGACGGCAGGATGATCTGAGTCTCGTCCTCGTAGGACAGTTCCTTGTTCTCGATGGGCCGGCCCGTCTCCATGTCGATGCCCTCGGCCCACGTCACCACCGTGTATTTCTCGGCGGAGATGAGTTCGCCGGTGACCCGGTCGAGCACGTAGAAGAAGCCGTTCTTGGGCGCCTGCATGGCGACCTTGCGCACTTCGCCGTCGATCTCGATGTCGGCGAGGATGATGTGCTGGGTGGCGGTGTAATCCCACGTGTCGCCCGGCGTGGTCTGGTAGTGCCACTTGAGCTCGCCCGTGTCCGGGTTCACCGCCAGGATCGACGACAGGTAGAGATTGTCGCCGCCGCCCGGCGAGCGCACGTAGCGCGACCACGGCGACCCGTTGCCGACGCCCACATACATGGTGTTGAGCTCAGGGTCGTAGACCATCGAGTCCCATGTCGTGCCGCCGCCGCCGACTTCCCACCAGGGCATGCCTTCGTAGTCGTCGCCCATCGACCAGGTGTCGAGGGCTGCTTCGAGTGCGGGATGCTCCACCGGCTCGTCCGGGTTGCCCGGCACCGTGTAGAAGCGCCAGAGCTGTTCGCCGGTGTCGGCGTCATAGGCCGTGAAGTAGCCGCGAACGCCGAGCTCGGCGCCGCCATTGCCGATGATCACCTTGCCGTTGATGACGCGCGGCGCACCCGTGATCGTGTAGGGCGGCTGCGAGTTGATGGTGTCGACCTGCCAGATCACATCGCCGGTCGCCGCGTCGAGCGCGAAAAGGCGGCCGTCGAACGAGGCGACATAGACCTTGCCTTCCCACACGGCGACGCCGCGGTTGACCACGTCGCAGCAGCCGTAGCGACCCCACTTGCCGGGCACTTCCGGGTCGAACACCCAGAGCTCTTCGCCCGTGGTGGCGTCCAGCGCGTGCGTCACGCCCCAGTTGCCCGTGAGGAACATGTAACCGTCGACCACGATGGGCGAAGCCTCGAGACCGCGGTGCGTGCCCATCTCGTAGGACCAGGCAAGCCCAAGCTCACCCACGTTGTCTTCGTTGATCTGATCGAGCGGCGAATAGCGCTGCTCGGAGTAAGTGCGTCCGTGCGCCAGCCAGTTGCCTGGCTCCGCGTCCGCGTTGACCACGCGCTCGCGGTTGATCTGCGTCGCCTCTTCGATTGAAGCGCGCCCGCCGCCCGCCGCCGCATCCGTTGCGGTCTCGGTGGGCGCATTCGCCACATCGGCTTCCTCAGGACCCGTCGCCTCGTCGTCCCCGGCAACTGCCGGAGCAGCATCGGCCCCGGTTTCTGCCGTTTCGACGGCATCGGGCGCGTCATCGAAAGCGGCCGGCGCAAGAAAAATGGCGGAAATAACGAAGATGGCGGCAATCACAAGGCCAGCCATTGCCGGGGTCACGGACCCCGGACCTTTCCAGTAACTCATGGCGTCTCCCCTCCCAGGGCGGCAGGCCTCAAGGGCCCGTCCGGTCAGCATTTTTGGCGCTATCGCGGGCAAGCTAGCGCGTATGCGCCCTCCGCGAAAGCGGGAGCAGCAATATGGCCGCGAAGTACGCACAAAAAATGTGCATCGAGCCCCGGTTGCAGCAAAAATGTGCAACTTGCGGCATCTGACTGCCTATCCCTGAGTCACGCGTCTTGAATTCCGCCCATGTTTTCAACGGTCTAGGCGGATCCTGCCCGCTTGGCACGCTTCATGATTCCTTAACGGCAGCCTGGGGGGCTGGGGCGCCACTCATCGAAGCGCGATTTCTCCAGGTTCAACCAGGGCGCACCGCCGGAAAGGCGGCCGCTCCACCAGAACCGGCCGTGAGAACAAGGAGGCCCAATGAAACTGGTTATGGCAGTGATCAAGCCGTTCAAGCTGGACGAGGTGCGCGAAGCGCTGACCTCGCTCGGCGTTCAGGGCTTGACCGTTACAGAAGTCAAGGGATTCGGCCGGCAGAAGGGCCACACCGAGGTCTATCGCGGCGCGGAATACGCCGTGAGCTTTCTGCCGAAGCTGAAGGTCGAGGTCGTCGTGAAGGACGAGCAGGCGGACCAGGTGATCGAGACGATCGCCTCCAACGCCAAGACCGGCCAGATCGGCGACGGCAAGATCTTCGTCTATCCGATCGATCAAGTGATGCGCATCCGCACCGGCGAAACCGATGCGGACGCGCTCTAACGCGTCTTCGTGTGAGAGGAGAACCCTTATGGATAAACTGAAGAACCTTTGGGGGCTTGCCGTGATGGCCGCCCTCATGGGCGTTGTGCTGGTGGACCCGGCCCTCGCCCAGGAGGAAGAGTTCACCGGCGTGCCGGACACGGAAACCTATTTCGTGTTCAACACGCTGCTCTTCCTCATGAGCGGCTTCCTCGTGATGTGGATGGCCGCCGGTTTCGCCATGCTCGAGTCCGGTCTCGTCCGGTCCAAGAACGTGGCCATGCAGTGCACGAAGAACATCGCGCTGTTCTCGATCGCGGGCCTGATGTACTGGCTCGTCGGCTACAACCTCATGTACGACGGCGTCGACGGCGGTTACCTCGGCTCGTTCACGTGGTTCACCCACAACGCGCATGACGCCGAGGACATCACCTACGCGTCGGGCACCTCCGACTGGTTCTTCCAGATGGTGTTCTGCGCCACCACCGCGTCGATCGTGTCCGGTACCGTTGCCGAGCGCATCAAGCTGTGGCCGTTCCTGATCTTCGTCGCCTTCCTGACCGGCTTCGTCTACCCGATCCAGGGCTCCTGGCAGTGGGGCGGCGGCTGGCTCTCCGAGTTCGGCTTCTCCGACTTCGCCGGTTCGACCCTCGTGCACTCCACGGGCGGCTGGGCGGCTCTCGTCGGCGCCATCGTGCTCGGCGCCCGCGCCGGCAAGTACGGCCCGGACGGCCAGATCAACGCGATCCCCGGTTCGTCCCTGCCGCTCGCCACGCTGGGTACCTTCATCCTGTGGCTCGGCTGGTACGGCTTCAACGGCGGTTCGCAGCTGGCCCTGGGCTCGCTGGGTGACGCTTCTGACGTCGGCCGCATCTTCGCCAACACCAACACGGCCGCTGCCGCGGGCGTGGTGACGGCGATGGTCCTGACGCAGATCATCTACAAGAAGGTCGACCTGACCATGGCCCTCAACGGCGCCCTGGCCGGTCTGGTGTCGATCACCGCCGAACCGCTGACCCCGACGTTCCTGTCGGCGGCAGTGATCGGCTCGATCGGCGGCCTGATCGTGGTGCTCACGGTTCCGCTTCTCGACCGGCTCCACATCGACGACGTGGTCGGCGCCGTGCCGGTGCACCTCTTCGCCGGTATCTGGGGCACGATGGCGGTGCCGTTCACCAACGGCGACACGAACTTCTACGCGCAGTTCGTGGGCGTCGCCTCGATCGGTGCCTTCGTGGTGGTCACCAGCCTCGTGTTCTGGCTGATCCTGCGGTTCACCATCGGCATCCGGGCGACGGCCGAGGAAGAGATGGACGGTCTCGACCGTGCCGAGCTCGGCCTCGAGGCCTACCCGGAATTCGGCCGGGGTTCGCAGACCATCTAACGCGATCCGGTCCCGGGCGGGCGCACCGCCCGGGACCACTCCTTTGTTCCCTCCGCCCATTTTGGTCTCACCCGAGACCGCGTAGCGGGCGTTACCTCCCAACTTCCGGCCCGGGTGCTTCGGCTCCCGGGCCTTTTTCTTTGCCCAATCGCCGGGCAGGTTGCCTAGGCAGTCTGCCCAAATCGAGGGCGATCAATCTTTGTGCATTTGACCCCGCTTCGGGCGCAAATCGCGTAACCTCCGGACGGGGCGGGGATTCCCGGCGCCGCGGGCCGATTGGCACGGCGCTTGAGAAAGCAACCGCCGGTTAACCAATCAGAAGGCCGCCGCCCATCCAGCGGGCAAACGGCCACGTCCCCGGAGGTAACGCACAATGGACGCCATCCAGACCGGCGCCGACGTCTTCTTCGTGCTCATCGGCGCGATCCTCGTCTTCGCCATGCACGGCGGTTTCGCCTTCCTCGAGGTCGGCACTGTCCGGCGCAAGAACCAGGTCAATGCGCTGGTGAAGATCCTCGTCGATTTCTCGATCTCGACGATTGCCTATTTCTTCGTCGGCTTCCTCGTGGCCTACGGCACCACGTTCTTCCTGTCCGCCGCCGTCCTGTCCGGCCAGGCCGTGGGACCGGAGGGCCAGCAGTTCGCGTCGAGCGGCCTCGACCTGGTGAAGTTCTTCTTCCTTGCGACCTTCGCCGCCGCCATCCCGGCGATCATCTCCGGCGGCATCGCCGAGCGCGCCCGCTTCTGGCCGCAGGCGATGGCAACCGCGGTCATCGTCGGTCTCGTCTATCCGTTCTTCGAGGGCCTGATTTGGAACGGCAACTACGGCATCCAGGACACGATCGAGGCGACCTTCGGCGCGCCCTTCCATGACTTCGCGGGCTCCGTCGTCGTCCACGCGGTCGGCGGCTGGCTGGCGCTGGGCGCCGTGCTGGTGCTCGGCCCCCGCCTTGGCCGCTACCGCGAAGGCGCATCCGCCGCGCAGGGCATTCCGCCCTCCAACATCCCCTGGCTCGCCATGGGCTCCTGGATGCTCTGCATCGGCTGGTTCGGCTTCAACGTGATGACGGCAGGTTCGCTCGAAGGCGTCTCCGGTCTCGTCGCCATCAACTCGCTGATGGCAATGGTTGGCGGCGTGGTTGCAGCGGTGATCGCCGGCAGGAACGACCCGGGCTTCGTCCACAACGGCGCTCTCGCCGGGCTCGTTGCGGTCTGCGCCGGCTCGGACATCATGCATCCCATCGGCTCGCTGGTGACCGGCGGTGTCGCGGGCGCACTCTTCGTCATTACCTTCCAGCTCGCCCAGAACAAGTGGAAGATCGACGACGTGCTCGGCGTCTGGCCGCTGCACGGGCTGTGCGGCGCATGGGGCGGTATCGCTGCGGGCATCTTCGGCACGACGGCGCTCGGCGGTCTTGGCGGTGTCACCATCGGCGCGCAGATCGTGGGCACGGTGGCGGGCGCGGGCTATGCCCTCGTCCTCGGCTACGCGCTCTATTCGGTGATCCACGCGGCCATGGGCCTGCGCCTGTCGCCGGAGGAAGAAGAGCGCGGCGCGGATCTCTCGATCCACTCGATCTCCGCCAACCCGGAAGACGACCTCACGCCGACGCGCGGTCCCGCCGCACGTCTGTCGTAGGGCTTACGCCGGGAACATCTCCGGCACGCCACCGCGAAGGCCCGGGCGGGAAACCGTCCGGGCCTTTTGCATGGGCGCCACGGCGACGGGCTCTGTCGCCGGCCGCACCGCGAAGCTGCACGTGCGGTAATGGCGCACGGCCCGCGCGCGCCGCATCACCCGGCGGAGGGCGACCCACGTCATCGCGCTGATGCCACTGATGAGGAACGCGAGATCGACGAGCAGGGCCTGGAGAATGTTGAGGCCCAGCGAGACGCCCGCCGCCAGCACGTAGAGCCCGGCGAAGAGCGCCAGGAAAACCAGGACGCCACCGCCGTGGCCAAGCCACGTTTCGAGCCGCGTCGTGTCACGATTGGTGTCCATGCGGGCCTCCATCCGCGGTTGAACACCCCCCTTGTGAGCTGTGTCCGACCCTACCCCCGCCCGGTTGCATTGCCGCTTCGGACGCGTCTGCAATTTGACTAAAGATTGCGGCACCCCCGCGCCCGGTTCGTGGCCGAATGAGGCGATTGCAGGTCGATTCCGCGTCCGCCGGCGGCAAGCGGTTAACGAGCCGTTAACGGTGGCCGCAGCGAGCGGGGGATAAGCCCCGGGATAACCGCATTTCCTGTGGGTTTCGCGTGGCCTCCCGGAATCCGCCCGCTTGGCGCGGGCCGTTAACAGCGCGTTAACGCTAGAACTTCAGGCTGCGCCTATGATTGGGGAGCCGTGCGTCCGTATCCGGGCATCGCGGCTGATGACATTCGCCTGGGGGAGACCGCGTGGCACCGCCCGCCGACAGTACCGGACGTTTTGAGGGTGACCGCTTCGAGGGCATGCCCGGCGGCCCCTTCGCGCGCCTGCGCGCCTTGCTGGACGGCATCGAGCCGGGCGGCGAACCGGTCAACCTGTCGCTCGGCGAACCGCGCCACCCCTATCCGGATTTCGTGATGACGGAGATCGGCGCGGCAGCAGCCGGCTTCGGCAAGTATCCCCCGGCGGGCGGCACACCCGAGTTCCGTGCCGCCTGCGCCGGGTGGCTCGAACGCCGCTATGGCCTTCAAGGTGTGATCGATGCCGACGCCATGATCCTGCCCGCCAACGGCACGCGCGAGGCGCTGTTCAACATCGCGCAGGTGGTGACGCCTAAGGAAAAGCGCGGCAAGCGCCCGGTCATTCTGCTGCCGAATCCGTTCTACCAGTGCTACGCGGCCGCGGCGCTGGGCGCAGGCGCGGAGCCCGTCTATCTCAACGCGACCGCCGCGACGCGCCACCTGCCGGATCTCGACGCGATCCCCGAGGAAACGCTGGCGCGCACCGCTGCCTTCTACATCTGCGCGCCCGCCAACCCGCAAGGGGCCGCAGCCGATGCCGCCTACTGGACGAAGCTGATCGGCCTGTCGCGCGAGTTCGGCTTCGCCATCGTCGCCGACGAGTGCTACGCCGACATCTACACGGACAAGGCGCCGCTCGGCATCCTGCAGGCCGCGCACGAGGCGGGCCTCGGCTTTACCGGTATCGTCTCGTTCCACTCGCTCTCCAAGCGCAACAACCTGCCGGGCCTGCGCTCTGGTTTCTCCGTGGGCGATCCTGACATCACGCTGCGCTACGCCAACTTCCGCAACCTGGCCGCCCCACAGGTGCCGCTACCGATTCTGGCGGCTTCCATTGCCTGCTGGAACGACGAGGCGCACGCCGCCGCCAACCGCGAGCTCTACAAGGCGAAGTTCGACCGCGCGGCGCAGATCCTCGGCAACCGCTTCGGGTTCCACCGGCCGGATGGCGGCTTCTTCCTCTGGCTCGACATGTCGGAAGCGGGCGGCGGCGAGGACGCAGCGCTCAGGCTATGGCGCGAGGCGGGCATAAGGGTGCTGCCCGGCGGCTACCTGTCACGTGACACGAAAGACGGCAATCCGGGTACGGACTATATCCGCGTGGCGCTGGTCGGCGATGAAGACGAAACCGCGGCGGCGCTGACGCGGATGACGGAGGTGTTCTGACCATGCGGCTCTCTGTAGCAATCACCTCGGTGGTCTCGGGCGCGGTCGGCCTCGTGCCGCTGGCCGTGCGCGAGTTCCTGGCCGACCGGCTGCGCGAAGCTGTGGGCCTCGTGCTGATGTGCGCTGCCGCGTGGGCCGCGCTGGCGCTGGCCTCGTGGCATCCGGCCGACCCCAGCCTCAACCGCGCCACCACCGCCGACCCGCAGAACTGGCTCGGCCTCGACGGCGCCATTGGCGCCGACCTGATGATCCAGTCCATGGGCCTTGCTGCAGCGGTGCCGGTGCTGGTGATCGCCGTGTGGGGCGCGCGCCTGATGATGCACCACGAGATCGAGCGCGCCCGCCTGCGCGTCCTTGCTCTTGTTGGCGCCACCCTCGGCCTCGCTTTTGCCGCGGCCCTGTTTCCGCTCTCAACGCTTGCCAGCGCAGGCGGCTTCCTCGGCGGCGGGCTTGTTTCGATAGCGGAGATGCTTGCGGGCCCCGTCGTTGCGCCGGTGATCGCGCTGCTCGCAGGGGCGGGCGGGCTCATTCTCGCGGGATGGGCCATGCAGCTCACCTGGGATCAGGTGACCCGCACCGCCCCGTGGGTGGCCGATGCCGCCCGCGAGATCGCGTGGCGGCTCGGCCCTGTCATGCGCGTCGCGGGCCGGGGTGCTACGGCGCTGCTGCCGCTGGTACGCCTGCCGAAACGCCGCCACCGCGACGACTGGGACAACTATGAAGACACCCGCCGCGAGCCCGTATTCGGCCGCCGCGCGGCAACGGACGAACCCATCGAGCGTCCGCGCCCCGCGGGTATCGCGGGCCCGGAACCCGTTTCGTCCGCCACCGCCGCCAAGCGCGTTACCCGTATCACCAAGCGCGTGCGCGAGAGCAAGCGGGCCGCCGCCGAGCGCGAGCCGAGCTTCAAGCTCGATACGGAATCCGAATTCGAGCTGCCGCCGCTGTCGCTGCTGACACCGCCCAAGGCGGGGCAGGGGGAGGAAATCTCCGACGAGGCGCTGCAGCAGAACGCGCGCATTCTCGAAGGCGTGCTGGAAGACTTCGGCATCCGCGGCGAGATCATCGAAGTCCGCCCCGGCCCCGTCGTCACCATGTACGAACTGCGTCCCGCGCCAGGCATCAAGTCGAGCCGCGTGATCGGCCTCGCCGACGATATCGCCCGCTCCATGTCCGCCGTCTCGGCCCGCGTTGCCGTCGTGCCGGGCCGCAACGTCATCGGTATCGAGCTGCCAAACGCCAGGCGCGAGACCGTGTTCCTGCGCGAACTGCTGGCCTCGACGGATTACGAGTCGACCGGCTCCAACCTCGGTCTTGCGCTGGGCAAGGACATTGCCGGCGAACCGGTTATCCGCGACCTCTCCCGCATGCCGCATCTGCTGATCGCGGGCACCACCGGTTCGGGCAAGTCGGTCGGCATCAACACCATGATCCTGTCGCTGCTGTACCGGCTGCCGCCGGACCAGTGCAAGATGATCCTGATCGACCCCAAGATGCTGGAACTCTCCGTGTACGACGGAATCCCGCACCTGCTGGCGCCGGTCGTCACGGAACCGAAAAAGGCCATCGTTGCCCTCAAGTGGGTGGTGCGCGAGATGGAAGAGCGCTACCGCACCATGGCCAAGCTCGGCGTGCGCAACATCGAGGGCTACAACGCCCGCGTGGAAGAAGCGCTGGAGAACGACGAGCCCCTGTCGCGCACCGTGCAGACCGGCTTCGACCCGGAGAACGGCTCCCCGGTCTACGAGGACGAGGTGATGGAGCCCGAGCCCATGCCCTTCATCGTCGTCGTCGTGGACGAGATGGCGGACCTGATGATGGTCGCGGGCAAGGAGATCGAGGCCGCCGTCCAGCGTCTTGCGCAGATGGCGCGTGCTGCGGGCATCCACATGATCACGGCGACCCAGCGCCCGTCGGTGGACGTCATCACCGGCACCATCAAGGCCAACTTCCCGACGCGCATTTCCTTCCAGGTGACGTCGAAGATCGACAGCCGCACGATCCTGGGCGAACAGGGCGCCGAACAGCTCCTGGGCCAGGGCGACATGCTCTACATGGCCGGCGGCGGACGCATCCGCCGCGTGCACGGCCCCTTCGTCTCCGACGAGGAGGTGGAGAAGGTCGTACGCTTCCTGAAGAAGCAGGGCGCGCCGCAATATCTTGAAGCCGTGACCGCGGACGCCGAGGGCGACGACGGCGGCAGCATGTTCGGCCTCGGCATCGAGGACGGCTCCGGCGACGAACTCTACGACAGGGCCATCGCCATCGTGGCGTCCGATAAGCGCGCCTCCACCAGCTACATCCAGCGCAAGCTGCAGATCGGCTACAACCGCGCCGCCCGCATCATCGAGCGCATGGAGGAGGAGGGGATCGTCTCCGGCCCCAACCACGCCGGTAAGCGCGAGGTGCTGATCGGCGAAATCGGGTCCGGCGACCACGCCTATTAGGGCCGTTGCTCGCCGGGATCGCCGGAAACGACACGGTTTTGCCTGAATCGTTGTTCACATAGGGTTCAGCGATCCTGCGCCACTGTGTGCCGGAACGCTGACCGATGAAGGCTGTTGAGCGCCCCATGATCCGCACGCTGAAGACACTCGCCGCCCTGACCCTCGCCGGCCTCGCGCTGGCCACGCCCGCGCGCGCCGACCTGACGCCGCAGGAACAGGCGGACGTGACGCGCATCAACGACTACCTCAACGGCATCGAGAACATCACGGGCCGCTTCCTGCAGATCAACCCGGACGGCGTGCTGTCCCAGGGCGCGTTCTACATGGCGCGCCCCGGCCGCGCCCGCTTCGACTATGACGAGGAAGAGCTGATCGTCGTCGCCCGCGGCCAGCGCCTGCTCATCAAGGAAGGCAGCTTCGTCACCAACCAGCTGCCCCTCGACGGCACGCCCCTCAAGGTGCTGCTCGGCCGCGACGTGGACCTCGCCGAGGACGCCGAGATCATCGGCGTCGACAGCCGCGCGGGCACCATCACCGCCACCATCCGCGATCCCGAGGCGCCGGAGCTCGGCCAGGTGACGCTGATCTTCGCGGCCCCCGAGATGGAGCTGCAGCGCTGGATCGTCACCGACGCACAGGGCCTTCGCACCACCGTCTCGCTGAGCGATGTGGGCTACCCGGAGCGCATCGATCCGGGCCTGTTCCAGCTCGAAAGCGAGAGCTCGGTCTTCCGCGGCCGCCAGGACTGAGGTCAGCCCAAGCCGCGCCACAGGACGGGTCCGCACCCCCCGTGTTATCAATCATGAACCGCATGCCCGCGCCCGCGCGCCATTGATGCGCCGGGCGCCGCACCTGTTTGGAAGACCCATGAGCCTTACGACGGACATTGCCGGCATCAAGAGCTGGCTCGAGGAACAAGAGATCGAGGAAGTGGAGGCCATGGTCTCCGATATTGCCGGCATCGCGCGCGGCAAGATCCTGCCCACCAAGAAGTTCCTCGCCTCAGCCGGCGCCGGGGCCTTGCGCCTGCCCGACAACGTGTTCGCCCAGACCGTGACCGGCGACTACCTGGACGAGTCCCACGTGCTCGAGGACACCGAGCCAGACGTGATCCTCATCCCCGATCCTGCCACCCTGCGGCGCGTGCCGTGGCACGACGAGGCGACGGCGCAGGTCGTGTGCGATGCGCACACCGCCGACGGCACCGCCTTCGACATGGCGCCGCGGCAGGTGCTGCGCCGGGTCCTCAAGCTCTACGAGGACAAGGGCTGGAAGCCGGTGGTGGCGCCCGAGCTCGAATTCTACCTCGCCAAGAAGAACGTGGACGCCGATTACCCGCTGGAGCCGCCGGAGGGCCGCTCCGGCCGCCCGGAAACCGGCCGCCAGTCCTACGGCATCGACGCGGTCAACGAGTTCGATCCGATCTTCGAGGAGATGTACGACTTCTGCGAGGCGCAGGGCCTCGACGTGGACACGCTCATCCACGAGTCGGGCGCGGCCCAGGTCGAGATCAATTTCGACCACGGCGACCCGCTCGATCTCGCCGACCAGGTCTTCGTCTTCAAGCGCACCGTGCGCCAGACGGCGATCCGCCACGGCGTCTACGCCACCTTCATGGCCAAGCCCTACGAGACCGAGCCGGGCTCCGCCATGCATATCCACCAGTCGGTGATCGGCATCGACAAGGGTGACAACCTGTTTGCCGATGACGGCGGTGACGATACGGCCCTGTTCCATTCCATGATCGCGGGCATGCAGCGCTTCATGCCCGCGGCCATGCCGTTCTTCGCGCCCTACGTGAATTCCTACCGCCGGGTGGTGAAGTACAATTCCGCTCCCATCAACACCCACTGGGGACGCGAGAACCGGACCGTGGGCCTGCGCGTGCCGGCGTCCAGCCGCGCCAACCGCCGTATCGAGAACCGGGTGCCCGGCGCCGACGCCAACCCCTACCTCGCCATCGCCGCGTCGCTGGCCTGCGCCTATCTCGGCATGGCGGCGGGCGACCTGCACCCGACCGCGCCGCTCACGACCTCGGCCTACGAGATCAAGACCTATGCCCTGCCGCGCCATATCCTCGACGGCCTCAACAAGCTGCGGAACGCCGAGGAGCTGCGGGAGATCATGGGCGACGACTTCGTGGACCTGTTCCTCGAAGTGAAGATGGCCGAGCACGACGCCTTCCAGCAGGTGATCTCCCCGTGGGAACGCGAGCACCTGCTGCTCAACGTGTAAGGGGTTTCCGGGGCCCGAAAATGCACAAAACCGGCTGAATTGCGCGGTGAAACGATCATGAACGGGTGTTTATCCACACCTATCCGCGTGCGGAATCGACCAGTGATTCGCCCGTTTTGGTACAGAACCTTCACCCTTGCTTCACGAAAGTGAACGATTCGGATTGAAGCACGCGAAGTTCCGCCCTACGTCTTGACCATCTGCGGGGCTCTCCCTCGCAACAGGCCGGAAGAGCGTTGCCCCCCCGCTCCACTCTCCGGCCGGATTGCCCCGGAACTGCGCCGACTTCCCCCTCTCGGCGCAACAGCGCTCACAAGCGCGGCGCCCCGCTGTCCCCGCAGCGGGGCGCTTTGTTTTTGCGCCTTTCGCGGGGGGCCGGGCGGCGCTATGTGTGGGCCATGGCAAACAGCCGTTTCTTCGAAGAAGCCAACGACAATCTCGATCCGGAGCTGCCGGACGGCGCGGAGCTGGAGGCGCTCGAATCCGAGCTGCCCATGCTCGCCCGCATCCGCCGCTTCGCCTGGGCCGCGACCCGCGTGGACTGGTTCGCCCATGTGGGCGAGCACCCGGGCCCGGTGACCATGGACACCGCCGAGCGCTACGCCGACGCGCTGGGCTTTCCCGACGCCCGCGTGGCGCTGGTGACCGACTGGGCGGAAGCGGCTGCCGCCGCCGAAAGCCTCGATTTCGACAGCGCGGCCTGGGAGGCGGAGGAGCAGCTTCGTGCAGCCCTCACCATGGACGCGCTGGAACATATCTCCGAGGAAGCCTTGCAGGTGGCGCTCACCCACGTGGCCGCCACCGTGCAGCAGCCGATCCTCACCAGCGCGGAAGAAGCACTCGCCATCTGGGACGAGGACGACGGCGCGTTGCGCGACCTTGCCGTCGGCGGCGCCGTGCAGGCCTGCCACCAGGCCGCCCTCGTCCTCGCCGCCGAGGCGGAGGAGGATCACCCCTTCGCCCTCAAGTTCCGCCTCTATGAGGGCGGGCGCTGGCCCATCGGCATTGCCGGGCTCAGCTTCAATTTCTTCTGACCGCTCAGTTCACGGATCATCCCTTGCCGCTCAAGATTGCCACCTGGAACATCAACTCGGTCCGCCTGCGAATCGATTTGGTCACGAAGCTCCTGAAGCAGGAAAAGCCCGATGTGCTCTGCCTGCAGGAGACCAAGTGCCCGGACGATGCGTTCCCGGAAAAGGCGCTCAAGAAAGCGGGCTACGAGCACATCGTGAAGAGCGGCCAGAAGGGCTATCACGGCGTCGCCATCGTCTCGCGCGTGCCGCTGGAAAAGCCGTCCGTCCGCCGCTTCTGCGACAAGGATGACTGCCGCCATGTGCAGGCTACCGCGAAGGGCGTGGAGCTGCACAACTTCTACGTCCCGGCAGGCGGGGATGAACCCGACCCCGAAACGAACGACAAGTTCGCCCACAAGCTCGCATTCCTTGACGAGATGGCCGGCTGGTTCGGCAAGGCGAAGCAGAAGACGACGGCGAAGCGCGTCCTCGTCGGCGACCTCAACGTGGCGCCGATGGAAAACGACGTCTGGTCACACAAGCAGATGCTGAAGGTCGTCAGCCACACGCCCGTGG
Source organism: Parvibaculaceae bacterium (assembly GCA_965229975.1). GTDB lineage: Bacteria > Pseudomonadota > Alphaproteobacteria > CGMCC-115125 > CGMCC-115125 > Pyruvatibacter. The sequence goes on along the minus strand of OZ245936.1, from coordinate 2,685,861 downwards.
AAGTGGACCTGCTGGAAAAGGCCATCACCAGCCACAAGTGGATCGACGTGCCTCGCCTCTTCGTCCCGCCGGAGGAAAAACTCTACTCGTGGTGGAGCTACCGGGCGCGCGACTGGGAGGCCGCCGACCGGGGCCGCCGCCTCGACCATGTCTGGGCGAGCCCCGCCCTCGAAGGCGCGGCGAAATCATGCCGCACCCTCAAGGCCGCACGCGGCTGGGAACGCCCCTCCGACCACGCCCCGGTCATCGCCGAGTTCGAGGTCTAGCGCGCCTTGTTGAAGGCTATCGACGCGGCCTTCGCGTCGTTGGTCGCACTCGACAGCGCGCTCTGGTCCGCGTCCGCGTAGGCACCGACTTTGTGGAGCGCGCCGGAGATGGCGTTGACCGCCTCCTTCACCATGCGGGTTGCGACCGGCGGCATGGACGCCGCTTCCTTGGCCAGCGTCTTCGCGACGGCAACTGCCTTGCCCTTGTCGGCCAGCTCGTCCACCAGCCCCCAGTCGAGGGCCGCGTCCGCGCCCATGCGCTCGCACAGGATGCAGATGCGCTTGGCCCGCGCCGGACCCACCAGCGAGACCAGCCGGGGCAGGGCGCCCCATTGCAGGTTGATGCCGATCTTCACTTCCGGAACGTAGAGGAACGCCTCGCGCGACATGACGCGCCAGTCGAGCGCCAGCGGCAGGGCGACGCCCGCGCCCACCGCCATGCCCTCGATGGCGGCGATGGTGACCTGCGGCACGTCCTCCCACGCCTGGCAGAGTTTGACGCCGCGGTAATAGACCTCGCGCAGTTCGAGATCGCTTTGCGCATCCGCGTCGCGGGTGGCCCGCTCCTTGAGGTCGATGCCGGCGGAGAACGCATCCGCGCGGCCCGTCAGGACCACGGCGCGCGTCTCAAGGTCGTCGTGGAACTTCCGCGCGACGCGCGTCAGCTCGACGATCAGGTCCTGGTTGAACGCGTTTAGGCTGCCGCCCCGGTCGAAAGTGACGATCGCGACATCGCCGTCGCGCTTGACGGAGACGAGTTTCCTGGCCATGTGCCCCCTCCCTTGTTTGTTGGGAGGCAGTCTAGGCCGCAAAGCCTCATGCGGTCTTGGTCTCTTCGCGCTTCTTGAGGGTGACGAGGGTGCAGGTGCTCGACCCCTTGGCGAGCAGCGTGCCTTCCGCGTCCAGCAGCTCGCCCTCGACGAAGACAACCGACTTGCCACGGCGCAGGACGCGCCCACGGCCCGTGATCCGCCCCGGCTTCGCGACCGACAGCATGGAGACTTTCATCTCCAGCGTCGGCGAGATCTGGCCCCATTCGAGCTGGAGGCCGACGGCGATGGCGAGGACGTCGTCCATCATGGCCGACACCATGCCGCCATGGATGCCGCCCCACAGGTTGCAGAGCTGGTCACTCGCCTCGAACGCGACCTCGACGGTGCCCGCCTCCACGTCGCAGTCGACTACTTCGAGGCCGAGATAGGCGCTCGCGGGCGACGGGCGCTTGAAGATCGCCTTGATGTTGGGGGGCCATTCGCCGGTTTCGCGGGCGCTTGCCATGTCAGGTCTCCCGGGATGTTCGTGTCGTGTTGCGTGTTCGAAGCGCGTTGTCCGCCCGGAAGCGCGCCGCCGCTTCCTCCGTCCGCACCGTGCGGGCGATGCCGCGCAGCTCCTGGCCGAGGGCGCGCATCATGGCGCGGCCCATGGCGGGGTATTCGCGGATCAGGCGTGAAACGAGCGCATGATCAATGGCGAGGTAGCGCACCGCCGTGGCGGCGCGGATTTCCTGCGCTGCCGGGTGGCGGGCGATGGCGCTGGCCGCGTTCAGCAGTGCGCCGGGCCCGTGCCGCGCGCCGCCGGTCTCAACCTCGCCGGCGGTGACGAGAATGGCGGGCGCTGCCCGGTCGCCGCGGGTGACGATCCTGCCGCCCGGCGCCGCCTCGCCCTCGCGGCCGGAGAAGGCCAGCAGACGAAGCTGTTGCGCCTCCACGTCGCGCAGCAGCGGCGCGCGGCCAAGGGCCGTCACCATGTCTTCCAGCGCGATCGGGGCAGGCGTTTCGGCGGTCATGCCCCCGGTTGTGACCCACCGCCGGGGCGCTGGCAAGATTGCCGTTGCCCGGTGCGGCTGCTATGCGCGGGGTCGGATTCGAGGCTCGGGGAGAGGCAGTTGGGCACGGCGAAGGACGACGGCTGGGACCACCCGGACCCTTACGTGACGCCGTTCGAGGTGGCGGATGCCGACATCGACGGCTTCGGCCACGTGAACAACGCGGTCTATGTCCGCTGGATCAACGACGGCGCCTGGGCGCACTCCAAGGCACTCGGCCTCGACTTCGACATGTACCGGAAGCTGGACGCGGGCTTCGTGGTCGTGCGCCACGAGATCGACTACCTGAGTTCGGCCATGCCCGGCGAGACCGCGCTGGTCGGCACGTGGATCACGTCCAACGACGGGCGGCTGCGGCTGAGCCGCCGGTTTCAGCTGCGCGATCAGGCAAGCGGGCGCACGCTGGCGCGCGCCATCACGAAATTCGCGGTGATCGCCCTTTCGAGCGGCCGGCCGCGGCGTATGCCGGCCGAGTTCGTGGAAGGCTACCCGGTGATGTGGCCGGAAGGCGAAGCAGGCGCCTGAACCGGCCCGGCCCGCGCGGCGCCGGCGCATCGCGCTCGAGCATGATGGCAACGCCCATCGCCAGCGAGCCGAAGGTGATGGCGAGCCCGAAGAACAGGAGGCCCGCCACCAGCCAGCCTTCCGGTGCTGCAAACATCATGGTGCGGATGCCCGCCACGTCGGCGGCAAGGAGGGCGGCCTGGAAGACGGCCGCGGCGGCGACACCGGCAAGCAAATGACCGGCGAGAAAGCGCAGGACGCGGGTCTCGTGCGGCAGCATGGGGCTCTCCCTTGCACAACGGCCTGATGATCCTGCCACCACGCATGTGCGAACGGAATGCGGCGCTATGTCCTGCTGAATTTCGAAGTCGGCGGACGCATATCGCGCATTGCCGAGTAACCCGCTTTTCCGGAGAGTTCCGCCCGTGGACCGCCTGACCAATCCCCTGCTTCTTCTCGTGAATGCCGTCCTGCTTCTGGTCGTCGCCGCCGTCTTCTTCGGCGCGAAGGTATTCTTCTTCGCAGCGCTGGCCGCGACGCCGGTGATGATGGCCATCCTGCTGACCATCACCCTGACGACGACCGCGAACGCCCCGGCGCAGGCCCGCTAGGCTTCGCCGGCTACGGCACCAGCCGGTAGCCGCCGGTCTCCGTCACGAGGATTTCCGCGTTGGAGGGATCGGGCTCGATTTTCTGTCGCAGGCGGTAGATGTGGGTTTCCAGCGTGTGCGTGGTGACGCCCGCGTTGTAGCCCCACACTTCGTGCAGCAGCACGTCGCGCCCGACGACCCGGTCGCCCGAACGGTAGAGATACTTGAGGATCGATGTTTCCTTCTCGGTCAGCCGGACCTTCTTGTTCTTCTCTTCCTCCAGCAGCATTTTCGCCGCGGGCTTGAAGGTGTAAGGGCCGATCTTGAAGACGGCGTCCTCGCTCTGCTCGTGCTGGCGAAGCTGCGCACGGATGCGCGCCAGCAGCACGCCGAAGCGGAACGGCTTGGTGACATAGTCGTTGGCGCCGGAGTCGAGACCGAGGATCGTATCGGCATCGGAATCGTGACCCGTCAGCATGATGATCGGGCACTTCACGCCGTTGCTGCGCATCAGGCGGCAGACCTCGCGTCCGTCCATGTCCGGCAGACCGACATCGAGAAGCACCAGATCCATGTGCGCCGACCTGGCGTGCTCCATGGCCTCGGCACCCTTGGCGACGGCCGCGACTTCGAATTCCTGGTGCAGGTCGAGCTGCTCGGCGAGTGATTCGCGCAGCGCGTCGTCGTCGTCGACGAGAAGGATCTTCCGGATATTGCTCATGGGTTGTCCCCGCCGCTTGGCCGCCGGTCACGCTGGCAACGGCCCGTTGTAACGCGGACCGGCGATGCCCCAAAGCGAAGGCTTCGCGCGGCCCCAAACACGATTTTCCTCATGTAGGGAGGTGGCCCGGCACTCGGCCACACACAGTTGTTCACCCGCCGTCACCGGCGCGTGAACCGGCAGGCCGTGCCGCGATGCCGGGCGGACCCGGCAGATGTTGCCGGACACAGCGCGTCGGGCACGCGTAAGCCATTGAAATATAGGCATCTTTACTTGGTTCGGCGCTTGCAGGGCAGGGCGGAGAAGGACCGTCCATGCCCGACCTGTCGATCGCAAGCGCTGCCGCCAATACCGCGCCGACCCACCGCTGGGGCCGCGCGGTGGATGACCGCGTGCCGTTTTCTCCCATCGCCACCGGCGCCGGCAGCCATGCCGCGCGGGCCGAAGACAATGTAGCCGCCGCTGATTCGAAGGCCGCTGCCGCGGGTGCTTCGGCAGGAAAGGGCGACGCGGCGGACGAAGACGGCATCACGTTCGGCGACCTGCTGGACGTTATCAACCCGCTACAGCACCTGCCGGTGATCTCGACGCTCTACCGCGAATGGACCGGCGACGAGATAGGGCCGGTCGCCAAGGTGATCGGCGGCGGGCTGTTCGGCGGTGTGCTTGGTGCCGCGTCGTCGCTGGTGGATGCGATCGTCGAGGAAACGACCGGCGACGATATGGGCGGCCACGTGATGACCGCCCTGTTCGGCGGTGACGAAACCGAAGGCGATGCCCCCGCCGATACCGGCACTATGGTGGCGCAGGGCGAGAGCCCGCCCGCGCCGGAGGCGATCACGACCGCAAGCACCGCAGCGGCGGCGCAGGCTGATGCCGCCGCGAAGCCCGCAGCCAAGCCGGCTGCGATGCCGTCCGATCTGCCTGGTGGGGCCAAGGCCGATCCCGCCGCCCCCCAGCTGAGCCCGGCGGCCTTCGAGGCACTGATGAATTCGTTCGGCCAGGATGCGGCCCCGGCTTCTCCGTCGCCGGCATCGCCGGGTCTGCCGCCCGTCGCTTACGGCACGCCTGCCACGCCGGGCCGCCTGTTCGATCGCGCCCTCTAGACTCCGCACCGCGACTTCGCCACACCGCCAACTCTGCTAGCATTGCGGCTGCATGGAACTTGTTGTCTGGCAACACGGGCGGCGGGCCCACCACGGCATGATGCGGGCAGGCGGTCTGGTCATGCCCTGCGCGCTCGGCCGCAACGGCATCGTTCGCGAGGGGCGGGAGGGCGACGGCGCCACCCCCGCGGGCACCTATCCGCTGCGCCGCGTCATCTACCGCGCCGACCGTGGCGGGCGCCCGGTCACCGAACTGCCGGTGCGCCCCATCGGCCTGCGAGATGGCTGGTGCGACGATCCCGCGAGCCCGGCCTACAACCGGCCGGTCAGCCTTCCCTTTGCCGCGAGCTGCGAGCAGATGCGCCGCAAGGACCGGCTCTACGACACGGTCGTGGTGCTTGGCCATAACGACAGCCCGCCAGTGCCCGGGCTCGGCAGCGCCATCTTCCTGCACGTGGCGCGTCCCGACATGGGGCCGACGCTCGGCTGCGTGGCATTGATGCCTGACGATCTCGCACGCTTGCTGGCAAGGGTGGAAACGGGAAGCCGCATCCGCATCCTGCCGGGCAGGGGCTAGGGATGTTTTGTGCGCTCGCCGAAAATAGCGCTGCCGACACGCACATGGGTGGCGCCCAGCTCGATGGCGGTTTCGTAGTCGGCACTCATGCCCATGCTCAAACCAGCGATGCCATTGCGCTCGGCGATCTTTGCCAGCAGGGCGAAATGCAGCGCTGGCTCCTCGTCAATGGGCGGAATGCACATGAGGCCCGCGATGGCGAGGCCGAACTCGTCGCGGCATTGAGCGATGAAAGCATCGGCATCGCCGGGCAAGACGCCCGCCTTCTGCTCTTCCTCGCCGGTGTTGATCTGGATGAAGAGGTCGAGGTCGCGCCCCTGCGCCTTCATTTCCTCCCCAATGACGCGGGCGATCTTGGGCCGGTCGATGGAATGGATCGCGTCAAAGAGCGCGACGGCATCCTTCGCCTTGTTGGACTGGAGCGGCCCGATCAGGTGCACCTTGGCGTCGGGATAGGATTCGCGCAGAGCGGGCCACTTGCCCTGCGCCTCCTGCACACGATTCTCGCCGAAGATCCGCTGCCCGGCATCGAGAACCGGGGTAATGGCCTCCGCATCGAAGGTCTTGGAAACGGCGATGAGTGTGACGTCCGCAGGATCGCGCACGGACTTGCGGCAGGCTTCAGCGATCCGTGTACGGACGGCATCGAGGCCGGCATCGGCGCGGGTTCCGGACGGGGTGCTCATGGGTGCTGACAGTAGGACGGCGCTGCAGGCCATCGCAAGCGAGGCCGCACGCCTCGCCGCCCGGCACCCGGCAGCAACCGGGCTGCCGCCGCTGATCGTCATGTCGGACGAGACGCGGCTGCCGGATCCGCTGGCTATCGTGCCGGCGCTTCCGCGCGGCGCAGCACTTTGCCTGCGGCACTACGGGCATCCGGACCGGCGCGGACTGGCGATGGACCTTGCCGACGCGATGCGGGTTCCCGGCTTGCCCCTGATCGTCGCGGGTGATGTGCGGCTTGCGATCGAGGCAAAGGCCTGGGGCGTTCACCTGCCGGGTCACGCGCTTGCGGGCAACCGCATCGCCATTTCGCTGGCGCGGTCGCACGGGCTGGCTGTGACCGCCGCCGTCCATGACGGCGCCTCCGCCACGCGAGCCCGCCAGGTGGCGGACGCGGTGCTGATCTCGCCGGTCTTTGCGACCGCGAGCCATCCGGGAGCCAGGGCGCTCGGCGCAATTGGATTCGAGATGCTGGCAGAGACCGCGCAACGACCGGCCTACGCGCTGGGCGGCGTATCGCCGGCAACCGTGAAGCGCCTGCGCGTAACGCGGGCGGCGGGCATTGCCGGCATCGGCTTCGCGGCGCGCTAGGGCGTTACCCCAAAAAAGAGAAAGGGCGGGTCCGAGGACCCGCCCTTCCGGCAACCGATGGTGTGCGTTCGATTAGAACTTCACGCCGAACTCGGTGAAGAGGGCCGAACCCTCGACGTTGGCAGCGTCGTCCTCGGCATACTTGTAGCCGAGGGTCACGTTGGCACCGCCGCCGAGCGAGTAGGCGACACCGCCCGTGATCGCGCGGAGGTCGGTCTCGTCGATGCCGCCGCCGGTGGCGACGCCGTTGACGAGGAGCGTACCAACGGCAGCCGTGCCGCCGATTTCGTCACGCTGGGCTTCGGCGTACTCGAGGCCGAAGGTCCACGGACCCGTGCCGTAGGTGGCGCCGATGTCCCAGTGCGTGGTCTCCTCGAGCAGCGCGCCGGTGTTCACAGCCGCGATGCCGTCGGTTTCCTTTTCAGCATAGGCGCCGCCGACCGTGAAGCCGCCGAAGCCGACGCTGGCGCCGAGAGCATAGTCCTCGACGTCCGGGGTGTTGGCAGTCGTGCCGTCGGCCGTCAGGTAGACGGCGCTCAGGCCGAGGTCCACAGCGTTGAAGCTGTATTCCCAGGTGATGCCCGCCTCGAACACGTTCTCCCAGCTGTCTTCGCCGGAGAAGGCGTCGGAGGTCGACTCGTCACCCGAAAGCTCGGTGGGTTCCGGGGTGTACGAAAGACCGATCTGGAAGCCGGCAAGGCGCGGCGTGAAGTAGATGATCTTTTCGTTGTCGCCCGAGAAGTCGAGGACCGTGTTGATGATGCCCGAGCTGTTCGGGGTCATCGTGTTCTGACCGGCGAGCGCCGAGCCGTCCGTGAAGAGCGACGGCAGCGGGTCGAGGTCGGTGTCGTTGGCGAACGTCTCCAGGAACGGCGACGGAGCAACGATCGGCATCTGGTCGCCGATACCGTCCTGCGCACCGAACTGGAATTCACCGAAGCCGCCCGACACGAAGATGTACGCTTCGTCCATCGTGTCCGTGGCAGCGTTCTCACCGGTCTCGAGCTCGAACTTCACGCCGACCTCAACGCCGTTGTCCAGGTTCGTCGAACCCTTGAAGTGGACTTCCGACTCGCGGGCGAACCGGAAAGTACGCTGGTCGACGCCAGCAGCGAGCGTGTTGTTGGCACCCGTCAGACGGTTGATGCCTTCACCCTCGTCGCTGTCGAACGCCGCAGCGATGCCGCCGACGAAATAACCGCCGACCTTGATCTGAATCTTATCAGCAGCCGAAGCGGGAGCGGTCGCGAACGCCGCAGCCACCAGGGCAGTAGTTCCAAGAAGCTTCTTCATCTGTCCCTCGCAATCACAAGAGGTGTGCTACAGAGCACGAGAACATGCCCGAATGGGACGAAGCTCGCCCCCCATGCTCATGCGGGCAAACTCTGACATTGCGGGCCGCCGGTCAAGCAAAGTGGAAGCTTGGAAACGCTTGAAGCCCTCCCCTGTGGCACGGGAGCCACAAATCCCTAACGCACGGTAACCAGTTGGGCCGGAAATGCCGGTTCGGGGCCCTCTGGTTGGGCAATATGCGACGCCCGCCGCCCTGCGGAGAGGCCAACTTTGTGCTGTATCGGGGCAGCGCGACCCTCGCGGAAGGACGGACTGTTGCAGTGGTGCCGCAGGTGAAGGCCGAGTCCGGCGGCGGGGCTCGGCTGTCCGGTCAGTCGTGGCCACCCATGGAGGCGCGCCGCCGCGGCCCGCCCGCATGCTTGCTTTATCGCACATGCGCTCGTTATAAGCGGATCAGCAACGGGGTTGCGCACCGGCAGTGCGCCTGCCCTGAATCCGCCCGCACCGACCGGCCGGGGCAGATCCTTGGATCCGCCGCCGGACCTGCCGCAGCCGCGGGCCAGGCGAACAAGGGAAGTCTCCATTGATCCACTTCTGGCGAGTTGCGGCGGTTCTCCTGGCGGCAGGCATCGGCCTCACGGCCTGCGGCAGCGTAGAGACCGAACGGCGCTACCCGACTGAAAAAGCCGGTGGCCAGTACGACCCGTTCGGCCGGACACCGGAAGACGGCGGTGTCGGCATTTTCGGCGATGGCGGGATTTTCGGCTTCGGCGGAGGCGGCGGCGAAGGCGGCAACGGGATCGGGGTCAACTCCTTCCTGTGGCGCGCGTCGCTCGACACGGTCTCCTTCATGCCGCTTTCCTCGGCGGACCCGTTCGGCGGCGTGATCATCACCGACTGGTATTCCGCGCCGGAAGCACCGGGCGAGCGGTTCAAGATGACGGTCTACATCCTTGACACGCGGCTTCGCGCCGACGGCGTCAAGGTCTCGGTGTTCCGCCAGCAGAAGCAGGCCCCGGACGGCTCCTGGGAAGACGCCGCCGTCGATCCCAGCACGTCCGCCAAGCTTGAGAACGCAATCCTCATCCGCGCCCGCCAGCTACGCATCGATACGCTAGCCGCCGACCAGTAAGGAGCGGCGGCGCGCGGCGCCTCGCCCGCCACCCGTTCCCGCAGGTGCGCCCGCATGCCCGGCGCGCCCGGACCCTTCATTGTTGAACCGGCCCCGCGAAACCATGCCGACCCGGCCCCAAGCCCCGGACCGCTACAATCCCAAGACCGCCGAGCCGAAATGGCAGAAGGCGTGGGGCGAGGCGCGCGTGTTCGACACCCCGCCGGTGAGCGACCCGCGGCCCAAGTATTACGTGCTCGAGATGTTCCCGTACCCATCGGGCCGCATCCACATGGGGCACGTGAGGAATTACGCCATGGGCGACGTCATCGCCCGCTACAAGCGCGCCCGCGGTCACGCGGTCCTGCATCCCATGGGCTGGGACGCCTTCGGCATGCCCGCTGAGAACGCCGCGATGGAAATGGGCGTCCACCCGCGCGGCTGGACATACGACAACATCGCCGCGATGCGCGCCCAGTTGAAGGCCATGGGCCTCGCCATCGACTGGTCCCGCGAGTTCGCCACGTGCGATCCGGCCTACTACAGGCACGAGCAGGCGCTGTTCCTCGACTTCCTCGATGCGGGCCTCGTTGACCGCCGCAAGTCCACGGTCAACTGGGACCCGGTGGACAACACGGTGCTGGCCAACGAGCAGGTCATCGACGGCAAGGGCTGGCGCTCGGGCGCGCCGGTCGAGCGCCGCGAGCTGACCCAGTGGTTCCTGCGCATTTCCGACTTCGCAGACGACCTGCTGGATGGGCTCGAAACCCTCGACCGCTGGCCGGAGAAAGTCCGGCTGATGCAGAAGAACTGGATCGGCCGCTCGGAGGGGGCGCGCGTCTTCTTCCCGCTGGAAGGCGAAGGCGCGGACCCCGGCGAGAAGCTCGAAGTCTTCACGACGCGGCCCGATACCCTGTTCGGCGCATCCTTCTGCGCGATCTCGGCGCAGCACCCGCTGGCCCAGCGGCTGGCCGCGGACAATGCCGACCTCAAGGCCTTCATCGCCGAATGCGAGAAGGGCGGCACCAGCGAGGAAGCCATCGAGCGCGCCGAGAAGAAGGGCTTCAAGACCGGGCTCGTCGCGAAGCACCCCTTCATCGACGGCCACACGGTACCGGTCTACGTCGCCAACTTCGTGCTGATGGGTTACGGCACCGGCGCCATCTTCGGCTGCCCGGCGCACGACCAGCGCGACATGGATTTCGCCCGAAAGTACGGCCTGCCTGTCATCGCCGTGGTGGCGCCGAAGAACAAGGCGGATGACCCCGCCTACGTGGCCGCACTTGAGGCCTCGGACGAAGCCGCCCCCGGCGACGGCGTGGCGATCAATTCGGACTTTCTCGACGGACTGTCCGTCGACGACGCCAAACGCGCCGTCATTGAGCGCCTCAAGGAGATCGGCGCAGGCGAAGGCACGGTGAACTACCGGCTGCGCGACTGGGGCATTTCGCGCCAGCGCTACTGGGGCGCGCCGATCCCGATCATCCACTGCGCTGACTGCGGCACCGTTCCTGTGCCCAAGGCCGACCTGCCGGTGGAGCTGCCGGTGGACGTCACCTTCGACAAGCCGGGCAACCCGCTCGACCGGCACCCCACCTGGAAGCACGTGAAATGCCCCAAATGCGGCAAGGACGCCACGCGCGAGACGGACACGTTCGACACCTTCATTGATTCGTCCTGGTACTTCGCGCGCTTCACCGCGCCGGACGCCGAGACACCGACGGACAAGGCCGCTGTCAATACGTGGCTGCCGGTTGACCAGTATATCGGCGGCATCGAGCACGCGATCCTGCACCTGCTCTACGCGCGCTTCTTCACCCGCGCCATGCAGAAGACCGGGCACGTGGATCTGGCCGAACCTTTTGCCGGGCTGTTTACCCAGGGCATGGTCAACCACGAGACCTTCAAGGGACCGGACGGCAAGTGGCTGCCGCCCTCCGAGGTCGTGATCGAAACGGTGGACGGCGAGCGCGTGGCAAAGACCTGCGGCGGCAGCCCGGTGACCATTGGCGCCGTCGAGAAGATGTCGAAGTCGAAAAAGAACACGGTCGACCCTGAAGACATCATCGCGCAATACGGCGCCGACACCGCACGCTGGTTCATGCTGTCGGACTCACCCCCCGAGCGCGACGTGGAATGGACCGAGGCCGGTATCGACGGCGCGTGGCGCTTTACGCAGCGCCTGTGGCGCGCCGTAACGCAGGATCTCGATGCACTGGGTGAACCGGGGACCGCCGTGCCCAACGATATGTCCGATGCGGCGCTGACCCTTCGCAAGGAAGCGCACAAGGCGGTGGCCGGTGTGACCGAGGGGATCGAGAGCTTCCGCTTCAACAGCGCGGTGGCCCGGCTCTACGAACTCGTCAACGCGCTCGGCGGTTTCAGGGTGGAGGCCGGCAGTGCGGGCGACGCTTTCGTGGCCCGTGAGGCCCGGGAGTTCCTGGTTCGCATGACCGCGCCGATGATGCCGCACCTCGCCGAGGAAGCATGGGCGGCGCTGGGGCATGACAGCCTGGTTGTTGACCAGCCGTGGCCGGAAGCCGATGCGTCACTGCTGGTCGAAAATGAGATAACGCTCGCGGTTCAGATCAACGGCAAGCGCCGCGACGAACTGACGGTGCCGCGCGACGCCGACAAGGACAGCATCGAAGCGGCCGCGCTGGCGCTGGACAAGGTGAAACGGGCGCTCGACGGCAAGGCCCCGCGCAAGGTCATTGTTGTCCCGGGCCGTATCGTCAATATCGTGGCGTGAGAGTAGGCTTGTCCGCGACGCGGGGGAGCGTATCCGGCGGGGAGGGATCGATGATGCGGACGAAACCGTGGCGCCTGGCACTCATCGGCCTCGCCCTTGGCCTTGCCGCCTGCACGCAGGGGTTCAAACCGCTGTACGGGCAGAGCGCGGGTGGCGCCTCGGCCCGCGATGCCCTGAACAGCATCGCCATTCCGCCCATCGGCAACGACCGGGCCGGGCAGCAGCTGCGCAACGGGCTGATCGAACGCCTGAACCCCGCCGGTGAGCCAGTCAACGCGCGCTACCGGCTTTCGGTCCAGACGAGCGATCAGCTGACGGATCTTCTCGTCCAGCAGAACACAACGGTTTTGCGCCGCAATTTCACGCTTCGGGCAATCTATCGCCTGGTCGATACGGCGGATGGCGAGGTGCTCTACAGCGGCAATGCCGAACGCGCCGCGTCGCTGAACCGCCTCGATTCCGAATACGCCAACGTAATCGCCCTGCGCGATGCCGAAGAGCGCGCCGCGGCAGCACTGGCCGACGCGATTTCACAGCGGATCGGCGTGGTCATGGCGACAATCGGGTCGCCGGAGGGCAGGCGCAAGACCGCGCTTCGCAAGGCGGCAGCGCCGTCGGGAAGTCCTGCCGCGTTTCCGGCGGACGCACGCAATCCGGCGTTGCCGCCCGAAGCGGACGGCGCCCCGCCCCTGAGCCCGCCGCCCTCCGGGACATATGACATGGATGCCGGCGACGGGATCGAGAGCAGCCAAACCGGCGACTACAGCGCCGACGCCGCGCCGGCGGCAGAGCCTGCCACGACAGCAGGAGACAGCGCCCGCTTCCCGGCGCCCGAAGCCATCGATCCCGCCGATCTCTGAGGCCGGTCAACAGGCAGACTCGAGGCCATGAAGCTCAAGGCATCCGAGATCGCGGGCTTCCTCAAGAAGCCGCCCGCCCATGTCCGGGCCGTGGTGATCTACGGGCCCGACGGCGGGCTGGTGCGCGAGCGCGCCAAGCTCCTGCTCAACACGCTGGCCGACAATCCCGACGACCCTTTCTCCGTCGCCGACCTTGACGAGCAGGCGCTCAAGGGCGATCCGGCGCGCCTCGCCGACGAGGCGGGTGCCGTGGCCATGTTCGGCGACCGGCGCGTGGTGCGCGTGCGCGATGCGGGCGAGGCCGCGGCCAAGGCGCTGGAAGGCTATCTCGGCATGCCGGGTGACGGCTTCGTGGTGCTGGAGGCGGGCGAACTCACGCCGCGTTCGGCGCTTCGCAAGCTGGCGGAGTCCTCTAAGGAAGCAGCTGCCCTGCCCTGTTACGCGGACAACGCCGAAGCACTTGAACGTCTTTCGTCATCCATGCTGCGGGAAGCCGGACTCGACGCAGCGCCGGACGTGATCGGAGCCCTCGTTGACCAGCTCGGCGCCGACCGTCAGCTGTCGCGCAACGAGATCGAGAAGCTGATCCTTTACAAGGGCGGCGAAAGCCCGGTGACGCTCGAGGATATCGCCGCCTCCATCGGCGGCGCGGACGGGCGCGGGCTGGACGACGTGATCGACGCCGCCGCGGGCGGTGACATGGAACAGCTCGACCGGACCTTTGCGCGGCTAGTGGAATCCGGCGTCGCGCCGGAGCGAATGATCCGTGCACTGACGATGCACCTGGAACGCCTTCACCTGGTGCTGGGCCGCATCGAGCGCGGCGGACGGCTCGACGAGGTGCTGCGCTCCCTTCGCCCGCCGGTCCATTTCTCCCGGCAACCCGCGCTCAAACGCCAATGCGCCGTATGGTCCCGCCGCCGCCTCGACGGCGCGCTCACGATGCTGGGCGATGCCGAAGCCAATTGCCGCGGCGCAGGCGATCTGTCCGGCCCCATTGTCGCCCGGGCCATGATGGGCATTGCCCATGCAGCACAAAGCGGCCGGCACCGCTAGGCACCGGCCGCTTCGATAATTGACAATCTAGTTGTTGGGTTAGCCCCGCGTCAGGCGGCGGCAGACCTCGTCGAGCTGTTCGAGGGTCTTGTAGGTCACCGTGAGGGTGCCACCCTTTTCGCCCTTGTGCTTGATGTCGACCGAGAGTCCGAGAGAGTCCGCGATGCCGCGCTCGAGCGACTTGGTGTCGGCATCCTTGGGCTCGGGCCGGACGCGGGCCTTGGTGGCGCCGGACGATTTTCCGAGGCTTTCCGCCTCGCGCACGTTGAGGCCGCCCTCGATGATCTGGCGGGCCAGTGCATCCGGGTCCTCGGCGCCCATGATGGCGCGGGCATGGCCGGCGGTCAGCGTGCCGTCGGCCAGATAGGCCTGGACCTTCTTGGGCAGGGTGCGCAGGCGCAGCGTGTTGGCCACGTGGCTGCGGCTCTTGCCGATCAGCTTCGAGACCTTGTCCTGCGTGTAGCTGAACTCGGACATCAGCCGCTCGTAGCCGTCCGCCTCTTCGATCGGGTTGAGGTCGGCGCGCTGGACGTTCTCGATGATGGCGATCTCGAGCGTCTCGGCGTCGTTGAGGTCGCGCACGGTGACCGGCACCCGGTCGAGCTTCGCCCGCTGCGCGGCGCGCCAGCGGCGTTCGCCGGCGACGATCTCGAAGGCGTTGGTCTCGCCCGCGACCGGCCGCACCACGATCGGCTGGAGAATGCCCTTCTCCTGGATCGAGTTGGCGAGGTCGGCGAGATCCTCCTCGTCGAACTCCCGGCGCGGCTGGAAGCGGTTGGGCCGCAGGAACTCGATCGGCACCGTGTTGGGGCTGATGGTGGCCGCCGGGCCGTTCGACACCGGGCGCGCCGGCTCGTCGTCGCCGATCAGGGCCGCCAGCCCGCGTCCGAGACCCCGCCGTTTGCTGTCTTCTGTCATTGCCGTCTTCTCCTTGGGCGGGGCGGGATGCCCCCGGCGGGTTCGGGGCCGGAAGCACTACCCGGCCCTACTCCGCATCCTTAATTCAGCCTGGATTCAATCCGTTGGCGCCGTTTCCTGAGACCTTGAATCGGCGCCGCTCACGCCGCCTGGCGCAGCCGCCGCTCGCGCTGGATCAGCTCCGAGGCGAGCTTCATGTAGGCCTTCGAGCCGGCGCACTTGAAGTCGTAGACCAGCGCCGGCTTGCCGAAGCTCGGCGCTTCCGAGATGCGGACGTTGCGCGGGATCACGGTGCGGTAGACCTTGTCGCCCATGTACTCCCGGACGTCGGCGGCGACCTGGTCCGAGAGATTGTTCCGCTTGTCAAACATTGTCAGGACGATGCCCTGAATCTCGAGCCGCGGGTTGAGGCTGGTCTTCACCCGCTCGACCGTGCGCAGCAGCTGGCTGAGACCTTCCAGGGCGAAGAACTCGCACTGCAGCGGCACCAGGATGGCATCGCCCGCGACCATGGCATTGATGGTCAGCAGGTTGAGCGACGGCGGGCAGTCGATCAGCACGTAGGAGAAGGCCTGCCCTTCCGGCGAGGTCCGGAACGCGGCGAGTGCGTCGTTGAGCCGGTGCGACCGGCGCTCGAAATCGGCAAGCTCCAGCTCCGCGCCCAGCAGGTCCATGGTGGACGGCACCAGCGACAGTCCGGGTACGGACGTTCCGATCACCGCGTCCTTCATGTCGGCATCGCCTACGAGGACGTCGTACGCCGAGACCGGCCGGTCGTTGCGGTCGACGCCGAGGCCGGTGGAGGCATTGCCCTGCGGATCGAGATCGATCACCAGCACCTTCTCGCCGACCGCCGCCAGCGCGGTGCCGAGATTGATCGCCGTCGTGGTCTTGCCGACGCCGCCCTTCTGGTTGGCGAGCACGAGGACACGCGGACGCCTCGCGCCGCCGGGCGTCGTCGCGAAGTCGGATGTGGCGGGCTGTTCAAGAGCGGACACGGGCAAGCTCCTCCAGCTTGAGTATGACCCCGTCCGCTGCGGTATGGCTCGGCAGCTGACGGGCACTAATGTTCCAACATTTTGCGGCTTCGGTCAATTCACTCCCTACATCTCGTCCCTTGAGGAAAAGACCGACACAACCGGGCGACCAGTAGGGCCACGCGAGTTCACACAGTTTAACAAGCGGCGCCAGCGCCCGCGCGCTGATGACGCGCGGCACTTCTGGAAGCACCTCGGCGGCCTGCTCGGCGCGCTTGGCAATGACGGTGGCCGGCGCCCTGGTCTCCGCGATGACCGCCTGCAGGAACGCCGCCTTGCGCGTGTCGCTCTCGATGAGAAAAACACGCGAGTCCGGGTCGCGCTCCATCAGCAGGATCGCCACCACCAGCCCCGGAAACCCGCCGCCGCTGCCGAGATCGGCCCAGATACCGGGTTTCTCCGGCGCATGGGCCAGGAGCTGGGCCGAGTCCGCGAAGTGCCGGGTCCACAGCTCCGGCAGGGTCTTCGGCGACACCAGGTTGATGGACTTCTGCCACTTCTCCAGCAGCGCCGCATAGGTCTCGAGCCGCCCGCGTGTTTCACGTGAAACACTGGCGAGGCCCGAAAGCGATTCCGCGTCAGTCACTTGCAGAACCTGTCCACAGGCCGCTCACGCCGCCTTCTCGCGCATCCGCAGATGCATCAGGAGCGCCGTGACCGCGGCCGCCGTGATCCCCTCGATCCGCGCTGCCTGGCCCAGGGTTTCCGGCTTCACCCGGTCGAGCCGCTGGCGGCATTCGGTCGAAAGCCCATGGACGCTGCCATAGTCTAGATCCGCCGGCAGCCGCACCCCCTCGTCCCGCTCAAAGGCCGCGATGTCCGCCGCCTGCCGGTCGAGATAGACCGCGTACCCGCCCTCTATCTCCATCTGCGCGGCCGTTGCCGGATCGATGGCATTCAGCTCGGGCCAGATCGCAGCCAGCCGCGCCATGTCGATCTCCGGGTACCGCAACAGCTCGTAGGCCCTCCGGCGCACCCCGTCCTGGTTGATGGCAATACCGTGCCGGTTAAGGTCATTCGGCGTTATCGCAAAAGCGGACAATATATCCCGCGCCGCAGCGAGCTTTTCCGACTTGGACCGGAACGCCGCCGCCCGCTCGCCCCCGACGCACCCGATTTCGAGCCCCCTCGGTGTCAGCCGCTGGTCCGCATTGTCGGCCCGCAGGCTGAGCCGGTACTCGGCCCGACTGGTGAACATCCGGTAGGGTTCGCTGACCCCCCGGGTCACGAGGTCGTCCACCATGACGCCGAGATAGGACTCCGCCCGGCCGAAGGTCACCGCCTCGCCACCCCCCGCCAGCCGCGCCGCGTTGAGCCCGGCAAGCAGCCCCTGTGCCGCCGCCTCTTCATAGCCGGTGGTCCCGTTGATCTGCCCGGCCAGGAACAGCCCGGCCACCCGCTTGACCGCCAGCCCCGGCGTCAGCTCCCGCGGATCCACATAATCATACTCAATGGCGTAGCCGGGCCGGAACATCCGGGCTTTTTCCAGCCCCGGAATGGCCGCAAGCACCGCCCGCTGCACGTCCTCCGGCAGCGACGTCGAGATGCCGTTGGGATAGACCGTCGGATCGTCCAGCCCCTCGGGCTCGAGGAAAATCTGGTGCCGCGACTTGTCGGCGAAGCGTACCACCTTGTCCTCGATGGACGGGCAATAGCGTGGCCCCGTCCCGGCGATCTGGCCGGAGAACATGGGCGCCCGGTCGAGGTTCGCGCGAATGATTTCGTGTGCCGCCTCGGTGGTCCCGGTCACATGACAACTGATCTGCGGCGTCGTGATCCGCTCGGTAAGCATGGAGAACGGCTCGGGCGGCTCGTCCCCCTTCTGCTCGTCCAGCGACGCCCAGTCGACGGTCCGCCCGTCCAGCCTTGGTGGCGTCCCGGTCTTGAGCCGCCCCAGCGCCAGCCCGAAACGATCCAGCGTCTCCGCCAGCCCAACGGCGGGCGCATCGCCGACGCGGCCCCCGGCCGACTTGACCTCGCCCATGTGAATGACGCCGCGCAGGAAGGTGCCCGTGGTCAGCACCACGGCGCCGGCCCGCAGCACCCGCCCGTCCGCGAGCACCACGCCGGACACCGATGTGCCATCGGTCACCAGGTCCTCGACCCCGCATTCCACCGCGTCGAGATTGTCTGTCGCGGCGATGGCCGCCTGCATGGCCGCCCGGTAGAGCACCCGGTCCGCCTGCGCCCGCGGTCCCCGCACCGCGGGCCCCTTGCGCCGGTTGAGCAGCCGGAACTGGATGCCCGCCGCGTCGGCCACCCGGCCCATCAGCCCGTCCAGCGCGTCGATCTCGCGGACTAGGTGGCCCTTGCCGATGCCGCCGATCGCCGGGTTGCAGGACATCTCGCCGATCCGGTCGGCCCGGTGGGTCACCAGCGCCGTCCGCGCCCCCATCCGCGCAGCCGCCGCCGCGGCCTCGCAGCCCGCATGGCCGCCGCCGATCACGATGACGTCGAACCCGGCGCCGTCCGCCGGATCGAGGGGAAGGAGGATGTCGCTCATGGGCGCGTCCATACCGCATTTCGGGCCCGCCCGAAACGGCTTGGACTCCATTTGTTTCACGTGAAACATCGGGACCGCATCCCGTGAATCACGCCCGTGAATCACGATGTGAGTCACGGCCCGCCATGGTTAACCCCCGGTTAACCACATCACTTGCCGATGCAGAAGTCCCGGAAGATCACGTCGAGCACGTCCTCGACATCCGTCTTCCCCACGAGCCGCCCCAGCGCCCGCAACGCCAGCCGCACGTCTTCCGCCGCCAGCGCCGCCTCGTCCTGTTTACCGGCCCGCACCAGCGCCTCCGACGCGTCCCGCAGACAGGCCGCCTGCCGCGCCCGGCTCACCAGCGCCGGCTCACCACCTGCCCCTGCAAGCTCTGCCGCCGTCTCCGACAGCCAGGCCTCCAGCGTCGCCAACCCCTCACCGGTCACAGCGGAAACCCCGACAACACTATCCGGCACCGGCCCGCCCAGATCCGCCTTGTTCCCGACAATCACCCGGTGCGATGCCATCAACCCATCCGGCCACGCAGGCTCAAGATCGCCCGCCGACAGGTCCGCCACCCAGACCGCGATGTCCGCCGCAGCCGCCCGCGCGGACGCCCGTGCGATCCCCTCCCGCTCCACCGGGTCCTCCGTCTCCCGCAAACCCGCCGTATCCGCCACCACCACTGGCACGCCGCCCAGGTCCAGCCGCACTTCAATGACGTCCCGCGTCGTCCCTGAGACGTCCGAGACGATCGCTGCCTCGCGCCGCGCCACCCGGTTCAGCAGGCTCGACTTCCCCACGTTGGGCCGCCCGAGGATCGCCACCTGCACCCCGTCCCGCAGCAATTCGCCGCGATGCGCCCCGGCTGCCGCCGCGTCCATCTCCGCGCATACCGCGCCGATGATCGCCGCCGCCTCGTCACCCAGCCCCTCCGGCAATTCCTCGTCGGAAAAATCGATCTCCGCCTCGATCAGCGCCAGCGCCCGCACCAGCCGGTCCCGCCAGTCCGTGCAGCAAGCCTCAAGCGCCCCTTCCGCCTGCGCCAGCGCCAGCCGCCGCTGCGCCGCCGTCTCGGCATCGATCAGGTCCGCCAGCCCTTCGACCTGGGTCAGGTCCATCCGCCCGTTGGCAAAGGCCCGCCGGGTGAACTCGCCCGGCTCCGCCAGCCGCAGGCCGGAAAGCCTGCCAAGCGCATCGATCACCGCCGCGACCACGGCCCGCCCGCCGTGGACATGGAACTCCGCCATGTCCTCGCCGGTCACCGTCCCCGGCCCCGGCAGCCACAGCACCAGCGCCCGGTCGATCTCCTCGCCGCGTTCAGGATCGCTGAGCCGCCGCAGGCTCGCCCGCCGCGCAGCCGGCAGCTCGCATCCGGTCAACGCCCGCAGCGCATCCCCCGCCCCCGGCCCGCTCGCACGGATCACGGCCACGCCCGCGCGCCCGGGCGCGCTCGATAGCGCGAAGATCGTCTCGTCCATTGAATCCGGGTCCGGCGGCGATTAGCTGCGCTTGCGCGGACGCTTGGCGGGCTTTTCTGCCGGGGCTGAATCGCTCTCGCCGTCCTCGCGCACCGCCGAGCGCGCCACGCTCCACAACAGCTTCTGAAACCGGTCGAGCCCCTCAGCCCCCATCGGCAGCACGCTCTTCACGATCAGTTCCGGGTCCACATACGCGACATTGCGCCGGATCTGTTCGGTGATCTGACCCATTAGTTCTTCCTGCATGGGCGCGATGTCGGGCAGCCCCATCACCGCGCGGGCCTCTTCCGGCGTCAGATCGACTTCGATGTTGATCTTCAATGATCGCTCCTGCCTGCGTAGGGTCTAAACCTCCGGCCGCGCCACCCGCGCGGCCCGTCAGCAAAGGCCACCATGTCACATAATCGCCTGGGCGAAGAGACCAGCCCGTACCTTCTTCAGCACAAGGACAACCCGGTCCACTGGTGGCCCTGGGGCCCGGACGCCCTCGCCGAGGCGAAGGCGAAGAACAAGCCCATCCTCCTGTCGGTCGGCTATGCCGCCTGCCACTGGTGCCACGTCATGGCGCATGAGAGCTTCGAGGATGCGGACGTCGCCGCCGTGATGAACGAGCACTTCGTCAACATCAAGGTCGACCGCGAAGAGCGCCCGGACATCGACACCATCTACATGACCTCGCTCCAGCTGCTGGGCGAACAGGGCGGCTGGCCGCTCACCATGTTCCTCACGCCGGGGGGCGAACCCTTCTGGGGCGGCACCTACTTTCCCAAGCAGCCCGGCTTCGGCCGCCCCGGCTTCACCGAGGTGCTGCGCGAGGTCGCGCGCATCTTCGCCGAAGACTTCGACAAGGTCGCGAAGAACCGCGATGCCCTCAAACAGGCCCTAAAGGACCAGGCCGCCGCCGCGCGCCCCGGACGCCCGGCGCCCGAGATCCTCGACGAGGTCGCCACCCGCCTCGCCGGCCACATCGATCCGGACAATGGCGGCATCGGCGCGGCGCCCAAGTTCCCGCAACCCTTCATCCTCGAACTGTTGTGGCGCGCCTGGCTGCGCACCGGCGACACCACCTGCCGCGACGCGGTGACGCTCACCCTCACGCGCATGAGCCAGGGCGGCATCTACGATCACGTGGGCGGCGGCTTCGCCCGCTACGCCGTCGATGCCCAGTGGCTCGTCCCGCACTTCGAAAAGATGCTCTATGACAATGCGAGCTTGGTCGAGCTGCTGGCGGCCGTCAGCCGCGGCACCGGCTCCCACCTCTTCGAGGCGCGCCTTTACGAAACCGTGCGCTGGGTCCTGCGCGAAATGGTGACGGAAGACGGCGCCTTCGCCGCCAGCCTCGATGCGGACAGCGAGGGCGAGGAAGGCAAGTTCTACGTCTGGACCGAAACCGGGATCGACGCCGCCCTCGACCAGTACGCCCCCGCCGACCGCGACCTCTTCAAGCGCGTCTACGACGTGACTCCCGGCGGCAATTTCGAGGGCCGCACGATCCTCAACCGGCTCGATCACCCGGACGCGCTCGACGACCAGCAGGAAGCCGTCCTCCTGCGCATGCTCAACACGCTCTTCAAGGTGCGTGAACCGCGCGTCCGCCCAGGCTGGGACGACAAGGCGCTGGCCGACTGGAACGGGCAGATGATCGCGGCCCTCGCCCGCGCCGGTGCGGCTTTCGACGAACCGGTTTGGCTCGAAGCCGCCCGCAACGCCTTCGACTTCGTCCGTACACGGATGGTCACCAATGGCAGGCTGCACCACGCATTCAGGGCGGGCCGCCTCCAGCATCTCGCCATGGCCGACGACTACGCCGCCATGATCCGCGCCGGCATCGCGCTCTTCGAGGCAACCGGCGAGCAGGCCTGCCTCGACCAGGCCGAGTCCTGGGTTGAAGAATTCAACACCCATTACTGGGACAAGGCGGGCGGCGGCTACTACTTCACCGCCGACGACGCCGAGGCGCTGGTGGTCCGCACCCGCTCGGTCGCGGACAACGCCACCCCCGCAGCAAACGGTGTGATGGTGGAAAACCTCGCCCGCCTCTGGCTCATCACCGGCAAGCCCGCCTACCGCGACCGCGCCGAGGCGCAGGTGGAAGCCTTCGCGGGCGAACTGTCCCGCAACTTCTTCCCCATGGCGAGCTACCTCAACGGCTTCGACACCCTCGTCAACGGCACGCAGGTCGTGATCGCCGGCGAGGGCGACGACGCCGACGCCATGCTGCGCACGGCGCTGGAAGCCCCGCTCCCCGGCCTCGTCATCAACAGGGCGTCCGGCGACCTGCCCGAGGAACACCCCGCCCACGGCAAGACGGTGCCGGAAGGTCTCTCCGCTGCCGCCTATGTCTGCGAGGGCCCGGCCTGCTCGCTGCCGGTGGAAACGGCGGAGGCCCTTCACAGCATGCTCGCCCGCCCCATCTGACGGCTCGACGCCACGCGGGCGTCAAGCCTTGCAACGTTTAACGCGGCGTTTAAGGTGCCGCGCCAATGACCCGCCTCCGGCCGCCGGGACGCCAGCTGGCGAGCGGCCTCGAAACAGGGAGCACGTTTTGAGCGGACAGGACATCGAGATCAAAGGCCCGGATGGGACGTTTTCCGGTTACCTGGCCACCCCCGCCAACGGCAAGGGCCCCGGCCTCGTGGTCATCCAGGAAATCTTCGGCGTGAACCAGGTCATGCGCGACCTGTGCGACCATTACGCCAACGAGGGCTACGTCGCCCTGTGCCCCGACCTGTTCTGGCGCATCGAGCCCGGCATCCGGATCACCGACAAGACCGATGAAGAGTGGAAGCAGGCCTTCGACCTCTTCGGCAAGTTCGACGTGGACAGCGGCATCATCGACATCGACGCCACCATCGAGCACCTGCGCGGCATGGACGTGTGCGCCGGCAAGGTGGGCGCGGTCGGTTACTGCCTCGGCGGCCTGCTCGCCTATCTCACCGCCGCGCGCACCGACGCGGACGCCTCGGTCGGCTACTACGGCGTCAACATCCACGAGAAGCTGGACGAGATGGAGCAGATCAAGAAGCCGCTGATGCTCCACATCGCCGAGAACGACGAGTTCGTGCCGCCGGAGGCCCAGCAACAGATCAAGACCGTCCTCGCCCGCAACGAGAACGTGACCATCCATTCCTATGCGGGCCGCGACCACGCCTTCGCCCGTGAAGGCGGCGCGCACTTCCACAAGGGCGACGCGGACCTCGCCAACGGCCGCACCCTCGCCTTCTTCCGGCAGAACCTGAAATAGGAGTCGCGCCGGGCATCGTTCCGTACACGAATCAATAGGGCCGCTGTTCAGGGAGATCGTCTTGGTCAAAGCCATCCGCATCCACAAGACCGGCGGCCCGGATGTCCTCTCCTACGAGGATGTCGATCTCGCCGCGCCCAAGCCCGGCGAAGTCACCGTCCGCCACACGGCGATCGGCCTCAACTACATCGACACGTATTTTCGCACCGGCCTCTACCCGGCGCCGATCCCCTGCGGCCTCGGCCTCGAGGCGGCGGGCGTGGTCGATGCGGTGGGTGATGGCGTCACGTCACTCAAGAAGGGTGACCGCGTCGCCTACGGCTCCGGCCCGCTCGGCGCCTACTCCGAAGCCCAGAACGCCCCCGCCAACCGGCTGGTGAAGATTCCCGACGGCGTCTCCGACAAGGACGCCGCCGCCATGATGCTCAAGGGCATGACGGTGCAGTACCTCCTGCGCCGCACCCACGAGGTGAAGCCCGGCGAGACCATCCTGTTCCACGCGGCCGCCGGCGGCGTCGGCCTCATCGCCTGCCAGTGGGCCAAGCATCTCGGCGTCACCCTCATCGGCACCGCCGGCAGCAAGGAGAAAGCCCAGCTCGCCCTCGATGCCGGCGCCGAACACGTCATCCTCTACCGCGAGGAAGACGTCCCCGCCCGCGTGCGCGAGATCACCGGCGGAAAGATGGTGCCCGTCGTCTATGACGGCGTCGGCAAGGACACGTTCGACATGTCGCTCGACTGCCTCGCCCCGCGCGGGCTGATGGTGAGCTTCGGCAATGCCTCGGGCGCGGTCCCCCCGGTCGACATCTCGATCCTCAACCTCAAGGGCTCGCTCTACCTGACGCGCCCCTCGCTCGCCGCCTACACCGCGAGCGACGAGGACCTGGCCGCAACGGCCGCCGATCTCTTCGATGTCATGGGCAAGGGCGCTGCCAAAGCCGACGTCCGGCAGGAATACGCCCTCGCGGACGCGGCGAAAGCGCACGCGGATCTCGAGGCCCGCCGCACCACCGGCGCAACGGTCCTCATTCCCTGACCGGCCCCTAGTCGGTCGGGTAATCCTCGAAGGGAATGCCGGCGCCCACGTCGATGAACGAGCCCGCCTTCACCGGCACCGGCGTCGGCCCGACCTCGCTCTGCGCCGCCTCGCGCAGGAAGTCCACCTCGTCCATCGGCTCGCGCAACTGGATCGTGCCAATCAGCCGCATCGACGAGCCGTCAGGGTTGGCGACCGGGAAATAGGTCATCTCGCTGTCGGTGAACTGCCGGTCTTCTTCCCGGCGGCGCGATGCAACCACCACCAGCCCGCAGGGCTGCGAATGCAGCAGCCGCAGGTTGGCGATATCCCGCTTGCGGTTCACGCTGCGCACGAAGTCGAACATGTCCGTGCCCGTGAGGTCGAAGCCCGTCGCCTCGGTCAGCGCGCTGCCCCACAGCCGGTGGATCAGCTTGTCGCCCTCCCAGTGCAGGTAGCGCACATAGGGCAAGAGCTGGCGGAACCGGCTCGGGCGGATGTCGTCCGGCGATGGCATCAGCTTGTCGCCGCGTGCCTCCAGCCAGTACGCGAAGAACTGGTGCGCCACGTTGGTGAGACGCACGTTGCCGTGCCGCCGGGGCACGTTGTCCGTCGGCTGCTCCAGCGTCGCCTTCGCCCGGTTCGCCACGGCGGACGACAGGGAGCGGCTCGCCCAGGGCGCGACAGACGTGTTCTTCGTCTCGATGCTCATTGCCATTCAGTCACGAGTTGGCGCTCGACCCAAGGGAACAATACCGCGCAAAGTCTCTCCGACCCCTTAACGAAGCCGGGCGAGGTGCGCCTAACCCATTGGCGCAAAGCGAATTTCCGCTATGCAGAAAACGCACGCCCCAGGGTCCGGGACCGCGGTTCATCCCTCGTCGGAAACAAACGTGTCGTCCGGAATGCCATAGCCGATATCGATGAAGACCAGCCGCTTGAGGCGCGTCACCGAGTCCTGGTTCACCACCAGCGAGAAGTCCTCCGGGGCGTCCTTTTCCCGCAGCATGCCGGGCCCGATCACCCGCTTCTTGCCGTCCGCGCCGGGCGCCACCGGCAGGCTGAGGAACTCGCAGGCCCGCGGCAGGCCGTTCGCATCCGTTATATCGCGCACCTGGAGAAGCCCGCACGGTACCTCGTGCAGCCACTGCAGCCCGCGCACCGACCGCGCCTTGTGCTCCTGTTCCACCAGGTCGAGCATGTTCATGCCCGTAAGGTCGATCTTCGCCACCTCCGCCAGCGCCGTTCCGAAGATCCGGTAGACGAGCCGCTCGGGCCCTTCCCAGCTGAGGTAACGCATGTAGGGAAGGAGCTGCGCGAAGTCCCGGGGCCGGATGTCGCCGGCATCGGGCATCGGCTTGCCGCCGCGGGCCTCGAGCCAATAGGCGAGGAACTGGTGGGAGACATGGGTCAGCTCCAGCCCGCCCACCTTGCGCGGCACGCTGGCGGCCATCCCGTCCGAGGCGGCCTTGATGCGCAGGATCTGGTCTTTTGAGATCGCCGTGCGCACCCAGCCGGCACGCACCTTGTCGGAAGTATTGCTGGCCATAGGCCGCCTTTCCCACACCGTTTGGCGCGAGACTATCGGCGGAGTGTCATCGGACTCTTAACCTGACCGTCCACGCACCCGTCATGTGCGGGTCATCAGACCGGCGCGTCCGGCACCCCGAAGCCCACGTCGATATAACTGCCGGCGACGAAATCCATCGCCCGTTTCGTGTCGTAGCTGATCGACCACGCGTCCGGCGGATTGCACATCATCACGCTGCCGAGGATCCGCGTCTTGCCGTCGTCGCCGGGCGCAATCGGCAGGTTCAGGATCTCGACCACGTACCCGCTGCCGTCCTGGCCGAAGAACGAGCGGTGCACCACGCTCCCGCACGGATGAGCATGCAGCCGCCGCATCCGGTCCATGTCCGCATCCCGCTCGTGCGGCAGCAGCATGTCGGCCAGGCTCATGCCCGTGAGGTCCATGCCCAGCGCCGCCGTCAGCGCGCTGCCGAACACACGGATGCGCAGGTCTTCCGGACCCTCCCAGCACATGTATCGGATGTAGGGAAGAAGTTCCCGGAACCCCGACGGCTTCACGTCGGCGGAATCCGGCATCGCCTTGTCGCCGCGCACCGATATCCAGTACGTCAGCAGCTCGTGGCCAAGGCCGGTGAGTTCGATATCCCCGTGGACGCGCGCCACGCCGTGCCGCTCGGCGGACGCCGCCGACTTCACCTGCGCGACCCGCCTGGGGTCGAGCAGCGGCGCCACCCATCCGGGCAGATGTCCGCCTGTCGTTTCGCCGGTCATTGGTCGTCCTGGGCACCCGATACTGCGGACACCCTGACGCCAATTCGGTGACAAATCGTTACCGGGCCGGACCGGGCGTTCCCGGCCCTTACGTGTTCATGCTGTCGAAGAACTCGTCGTTCGACTTGGTCTGCTTGAGCTTGTCGAGCAGGAACTCGATGGCGTCGGTCGTGCCCATCGGGTTCAGGATGCGCCGCAGGACATACATCTTCTGCAGCACCTTCTTGTCCACCAGCAGCTCTTCCTTTCGGGTGCCCGACTTGAGGATATCCATCGCCGGGAAGGTGCGCTTGTCGGCCACCTTGCGGTCGAGGACGATTTCCGAGTTACCGGTGCCCTTGAACTCCTCGAAGATCACCTCGTCCATGCGGCTGCCGGTATCGATCAACGCCGTGGAGATGATCGTCAGCGAACCGCCTTCCTCGATATTGCGCGCCGCGCCGAAGAAGCGCTTGGGCCGCTGCAACGCGTTGGCGTCCACGCCGCCCGTCAGCACCTTGCCCGAGGACGGCACCACCGTGTTGTAGGCGCGGCCCAGGCGAGTAATGGAGTCGAGCAGGATCACCACGTCGCGGCCGTGTTCGACAAGGCGCTTCGCCTTCTCGATCACCATTTCCGCCACCTGCACGTGGCGCACCGCCGGCTCGTCGAAGGTGGACGACACCACCTCGCCCTTCACCGAGCGCTGCATGTCCGTCACTTCTTCCGGCCGCTCGTCGATCAGCAGCACGATCAGGTAGCACTCGGGATGGTTGGCCGAGATCGAATGCGCGATATTCTGGAGAAGGACCGTCTTACCCGTGCGCGGCGGCGCCACGATCAGCGCGCGCTGGCCCTTGCCGAGCGGCGCCACGATGTCGATCACCCGCGAGGACTTGTCCTTGATGGTCGGGTCCTCGATTTCCATCTTGATCCGCTCGTCGGGATAGAGCGGCGTCAGGTTGTCGAAGTGGACCTTGTGCTTGGCGGCGTCCCGGTCCTCGAAGTTGATCGTGTTGACCTTGAGCAGCGCGAAATAGCGCTCGCCGTCCTTCGGGCTGCGGATATCGCCTTCCACCGTGTCGCCCGTCCTGAGCGAGAACCGGCGGATCTGCGACGGCGACACGTAGATGTCGTCCGGCCCCGGCAGGTAATTCGCATCCGGCGAGCGCAGGAAGCCGAACCCGTCCTGCAGCACCTCCAGAACGCCCTCGCCGATGATATCGACTTCCTTCTCGGCGAGCTGCTTGAGGATGGCGAACATCAGCTCCTGCTTGCGCATGGCGCTGGCGTTCTCCACCTCGTGCTCCTCCGCGATGGCGAGGAGTTCCGTGGGGCTCTTGGCTTTCAGTTCGGCGAGTTTGACTGGTTCCATGGGGACTTGAAGCACTCTTGGAATCCCGCCGTCCGGCTGGCTGTCTGAAGGGGCGGGATCTGGAAGGGATGTGCCCCGGCGCCCGGGGCACGGCTGGTCTGGGAGAGAGATCGTCGGGCCCTGCACGCGGCTTGGGGCCGTTTATCTGCTTCGCGGGGCGGATCGAGGCGCAGTGCCTGCAAACACCCCGCAACCTCGCCGGTACTGGCGAGCGGTCGGATTCGATCTGTTGAAGGCGGGTAACGGACAGGAGAACCGCGGTGCGCACGAACCGGCGTCCGGTCCGCTGATGGCAGCGCGCTGCCCGATTGCTTTTAAGGGTAACCTGTAAAGACGCCTCTAATATAGGCGAAACCGCCGCGCCCTGAAAGGGGCGATTTTCGGCGGTTTGTCGGGCCCGCCTAAAACGGCTTCACGATCACCAGGATGACGATGAAGATCGTGGCGACGGGCGCAACCTCGTTGACAATGCGGAAGAACCGCTCGGTCTTGGGCCGCTCATCGCGCTCGAAAGCCTTGCGCCAGCCCGACAGCATCCCGTGCAGCGCGCTCAGGCCCACGACCAGCAGCAGCTTGCCGTGCAGCCAGCCCGCCTGGCCGAAGCCTTCAAGACCGGGATAGAGCGTGAAGACAAGCAGGATGCCGAAGATCCACGCCGCCCCCATCGCCGGGTTGATGATGATGCGCAGGAGCCGCCGCTCCGCGTCCTTCATCTTCTCGGACAGCTCGGAGCCGGGCGCTGCCGGATAATGGTAGATGTAGAGCCGCGGCAGCATGTACATGCCTGCCATCCAGAAGATGACCGAGATCACGTGCAGTGCCTTGATCCAGAGATAGTAGTCGGCCATTCCCCGCGTCCCCCGCTCTTGTTCTTCTTGGTCTCAGGCAGCCTTGCCGCCCGCCTCGCCACATGGGCACCGCCCGAAGGCGGCCGGGCAAATCCGTGTCCCCGTATCCGGAGCGATTCCGGGCTTCGCACCCAGCACGGCTGCCTGCAGCGCCTCGATATAGCCCTCGGCCGTGCCCAGCGCCGGCACCCGCGTATAGGACGGCACGCCGTTCTCGCGCGCGAGCTTGCCATACTCGATGTCGAGCTCAACCAGCGTTTCGGAATGCTCCGAGACGAAGGCGATGGGCACCACGACAAGCGGCTTGCCATCCTTGCCCGCCCGCACGATCTCGTCGTCCGTTGACGGCCCGATCCATTCGAGCGGCCCCACCCGGCTCTGGTAGCAGGTCACGTAATCGAGACCCGGCATGCCGAGGGCCTTCACCACGGCCTCCACGGTCCGCTCCACCTGCCACTGGTACGGGTCGCCCCGCTCCACCACACGCTTGGGCAGCCCATGCGCCGAGAACAGCACCCGCGCGCCCCCCTCCGGCATGTGCTCCTTGAGTAGGTGCGCGTGCGCTTCGATGAAATCCGCGTTCAGCGGGTAGCAGCAAACGGTCCTGGTCGGCGCATTGAGCCCGGCCTTCTTCGCCGCCTTCGCCCAGTCCTTCACCGACGAGCCCGTCGTCGTGGTCGAGAACTGCGGGTAGAGCGGCAGCAGGGTGATCTCGTCGGGCGCAAAGTCCTTCAGCTCCCGTGCCGCATCCGCCGCGAACGGCTTCCAGTAGCGCATGGCGATTACCACCCGGAACGTGTCGTCGGGTTGCGCCGCCTTGAGCGCCGTTTCCAGCGCCGAGGCCTGCGCCTGCGTCAGTTCCAGCAGCGGCGACTTGCCGCCCAGGTGCGAATAGATCTCCCGCGCCACCGGCGCCCGGCGCGACGAGATCAGCTTTGCCAGCAGCCAGCGCATCGGCTGCGGCACGCCGATGATCGCCCCGTCGTTGAACAGGTTGAACAGGAACGGCTGCACCGCCTCCGGCGCATCCGGCCCGCCGAGATTGAACAGCACCACCGCGCGCTTCATGAGCCGTGCACCCGTTTCACCAGTTCGCCCACGTGCTCCGGCGGCGTCTGCGGCACGATCCCGTGTCCGAGATTGAAGATGAAGGGCTTTCCCGCGAAGGCTTCGAGGATCGCGTCGCACGCCCGCGTCATCGCATCCCCGCCGGCCACCAGCGCCAGCGGATCGAGATTGCCCTGGCACGTGAGCCTGTCCCCAAGCGTCTCCGCCGCCCAGCCGACCGGCACCGAGGGGTCGAGCCCCACGGCATCGACACCCGTCTCCGCCACGTAACGCGGCAGCAGCGGCCCGGCTCCTTTCGGAAATCCGATGATCGGCACGCCCACGCCGCGGCCCCTGAGAGCGCCCACCAGCGCTTTCGTCGGCGCAATGGACCAGGCCGCGAATTCTTCCTCCGGCAGCACCCCCGCCCAGGTATCGAACAGCTGGAGCACGTCCGCCCCGGCTTCCACCTGCGCCGCCAGGTAATCCGCCGTCGCTTCCACCAGCATGTCCATCAGCCGCTGGAAGTCGGCCCGGTGCTGATAGGCAAAGAGCCGCGCCGGCGCCTGGTCCGGTGTGCCGCGGCCCGCGATCATGTAGGTCGCCACCGTCCACGGCGCGCCCGCAAAGCCGATCAGGTCGGTCTCGGCGGGCAGCGCCGTCCGCAGCCGGTCCACCGTCTCGCAGATCGGCGCCAGCGCCTCGCGCGCCGCCTCGGGCTTCAGGGCCGCGATGGCCTTGCCGTCCTCGATGGGCTCAAGCCGCGGGCCCTCGCCCGGCTCGAACCACAGCGTCTGCCCCATCGCCTGCGGGATAAGGAGAATGTCCGCGAACAGGATCGCCGCATCGAAGCCGAACCGCCGGATCGGCTGCAATGTCACTTCCGTCGCCAGCGCGGGTGAAAAGCAGAGATCGAGAAAGCTTCCCGCCTTCTCGCGCGTTGCCCGGTACTCGGGCAGGTAGCGCCCCGCCTGGCGCATGAACCAGACCGGGGGCGGGGACATCACCTCGCCCTTGATCGCCCTGAGCAGACGTCCATCTTGCCGCGTCGTCCGAGATCGGGTTGCCAGGTCCGGCACGTCACCCTTCCAAACAAGAATCTTAATAAGTGGTTGAGAGTCGTAGGTGGGGGGTAAAGCGGGGATCGTCCCGTCTTCCCGTCGCCGTGCAAGTTATAGGGTGGATGGCCCGCGTGACCAGCCGCCCGATTGCCGCGCCCTTGGATAACCCGCCGATAGCGATGCATCCTGCGGCATGGGAAAACGGGGATGACTTGGATGACCTGTCAGATGGGCGAGCGCCACGCGGGTTTTCCCCGCAATTAAAGGTCCGCTGCCCCGCATCTGTCCCCAGACTCACAAGACGTCGATTAACCTTTCGTTAACCCCTGTGATTCACAGGCACGTCCGAGTCGCGGCGACTTATCCAAGGTTTCGCGGATTCGCTCCCCCGTCTTGCCCCGGCCTCTCTTGCGCCGCTGGTCCGGGTGGCGTACCCGCCATAGACTGCGCGGCCCGGCAACGGACCCGCTGTTAACTACGCCCCGCCACACCGATTGGTTCCCGCAAAAGCTCGCCCCGTGATCGCGCCCGAACAGACCAAGTCCTATTTCCATCTCCACCTGGTCTCGGACTCGACCGGCGAGACGCTGAACGCCGTCGCCAAGGCGGCCGTCGCCCAGTTCGAGCTCGTCCACGCCATCGAGCACATCTACGCGCTGGTGCGCGGGCCCCGTCAGCTCGACCGCGTGCTGCGCCAGATCGAGGCGGCGCCCGGCATCGTCATGTTCACGATGGTCAACGAGAAGCTGCGCCGCGAACTCGAAGCGCGCTGCCGCGAATTGCAGGTGCCGTGCATCGCCGTGCTCGACCCGGTGATGCAGGTGCTCGGCGCCTATCTCGGCACCGAGCGCACCCACAAGGTCGGCTCCCAGCACGCGCTCGATGCCGAATATTTCGGCCGCATCGATGCCCTCAACTACACCATGGCCCACGACGACGGGCAGGGCCTCGACAACCTGGAAGAAGCCGACGTGGTCCTCGTCGGCGTCAGCCGCACGTCGAAGACGCCCACCTGCATGTATCTCGCGAACCGCGGCATCAAGGCGGCGAACTATCCGCTCGTCCCCAATGTGCCGGTGCCGCAGGAAATCCAGGTCCTCGAACGCCCGCTCGTCGTCGGCCTGCTGGCCGCGCCCGAACGCCTCGTGCAGATCCGCCGCCACCGGCTGATATCCCTGAAGGAAGAAACCGAGACCGAGTATGTCGATCTCGACAAGGTGCGCGAGGAGGTCACTGCCGCGCGCCGTCTCTTCTCCCGCCACGGCTGGCCGGTCATCGACGTGAGCCGCCGCTCCATCGAGGAAACGGCGGCCGCCATCCTCAACCTCGTCACCGAACGCAACGCCCCGGCCGTCTGACGCATGACGCAACGCCCGACGATCATCCTCGCCTCCGGCTCCGCCGTGCGCGCCCGCCTGCTGGAAGGTGCACGCATCCCCTTCGAGCGCATTCCCTCGAAGGTGGACGAAAGCATCCTCAAGGCCGAGCTCGAAACCGATGGCGCCGATGCTGGCGAACACGGCGCAGGCCCCGCCATCGCCCGCGCCCTCGCCGAAGCCAAGGCGAAGGACGTATCCAAGGATCACCCGGACGCGCTGGTCATCGGCGCCGACCAGGTGCTGACCCTCGGCCGCGACAGCTTCGACAAGCCGCGCGACATGGACGAGGCCCGCGAGCGCCTGAAACAGTTCCGCGCCCGCGGCCATGTGCTTCATTCCGGCGTCGCGCTGGTGCGCGGCGGCGAGACCATCTGGACCCACTACGAAGCCTCGCATCTTGTCATGCGCGACTTCTCCGACGGCTTCCTCGACGCCTATCTCACCGCCTGCGGCGAAGCGGTGCTCACCAGCGTCGGCGCCTACCAGCTCGAAGGCATGGGCGCGCAACTCTTCGAAAAGATCGACGGCGACTATTTCGCCATCCTCGGCCTGCCGCTCATTCCCCTGATGGATGAACTGCGCAAGCAGGGCGCGCTGCTGCCATGATCGACAAGCCGAACGTTCTCGGCGGCCCCTCGAAGGTCTGCGTCATCGGCTGGCCGGTCGATCACTCCCGCTCGCCGCTGATCCACAACACATGGCTCAAGCGTTACGGGCTCGCCGGCGACTACACCTACACGAAGCTGCCGGTTCCCGCCGACGAACTCTCGGACACCCTGCGCTTTCTGCCGTCCCTCGGCTTCCGCGGCGCCAACGTCACCGTCCCCCACAAGGAAGCAGCGTTCGATGCGCTCGCGCCCTTCGTCGATCCGCCCGCCGAACGCCTCCAGGCCGTCAACACCATCTACCGCGAAATCGCCACCGGCGAGATGCGCGGCACCAACACGGACGGTACCGGCTTCCTCACCCACCTCAAACATTCCGTACCCGGATTCACCGGCAAGACCGCCGTCGTGCTCGGCGCGGGTGGTGCCTGCCGCGCCGTGGCGGACGCGCTCGAGAACGACGCCGGCATGGCCGTGCGTATCGTCAACCGCACCGTCGCCCGCGCCGCCGACATGGTCGCCGAGATCGGTCTCGATGCCGAGATCTACGGCTGGGAGCACATGGCCGCCGCCCTCGACGGCGCGGACCTGCTGGTCAACACCACGTCGCTCGGCATGAAGGGCCAGCCGCCCCTCGAGATCGACCTGGCGCCTCTGCCCGATACCGCCGTTGTCTACGACATCGTCTACGTCCCGCTTGAAACGCCGCTCCTGAAAGCCGCCGCCGCCCGCGGCCTTGCCTGCGTCGATGGTCTCGGCATGCTGCTCTGGCAGGCCGCGCCCGGCTTTGCAAAATGGTTCGGCATCGAGGTGACGGCGGATGACGTCGCCGCCGCGCGCGAAGTGATCGAAGCGGACCTGAAGAAGGAAGCAAGCTGATGCTGCTCGTCGGCCTCACCGGCTCCATCGGCATGGGCAAGTCGGAAACCGCGAAAATGTTCGCGAAGCACGGCATCCCGGTCTACGACGCCGACGCCGCCGTCCACGCCCTCTACGACAAGGGCGGCGCCGCCGTCGAACCGATCCGCGAAGCCTTCCCCGATGCCGTGGTGAATGATGCGGTGGACCGCGCGAAACTCTCCGGCCTCGTCCTCCACGACCCGGAAGCCATCAAGAAGCTCGAAAGCATCGTCCACCCCCTCGTCGGCGAGGCGCAGATCAACTTCCTCAAGGAGGCCTATGACAGCGGTGCCCCCATGGCCGTGCTCGACATTCCGCTCCTGTACGAGACCGGCGGCGAGACCCGCGTCGATGCGGTGGTGGTCGTCTCGGCCCCGGAAGACATCCAGCGTGCCCGCGTCCTCGAGCGCCCCGGCATGACCGAGGAAAAGCTCGACCAGATCCTCGCCAAGCAGGTGCCCGACGCCCACAAGCGCGAACGCGCCCATTTCATCGTCGACACCCACAAGGGCCTCGATCATGCGTATGATCAGGTGACGCGAATCATCGAAGACTTGGAATCCTGGGAAGCGAAAGTGCTGGCGGACAGGCTGGGGCAGGCCTGACGCGAAGCCATCGCTTTCCAGCCGCGGACACAGCTGCGGAAAAGAGGGGCATCCGCCGCCATGCGCGAAATCGTGCTCGACACGGAAACCACCGGCTTCAAGCCGCAGGAAGGCCACCGCCTGGTCGAGATCGGCTGCGTGGAACTGATGAACCACGTGCCCACCGGCAACGTGTTCCACCAGTACATCAACCCGGACCGCGACATGCCGGAGGAAGCCTTCCAGGTCCACGGCCTGTCGCAGGCCTTCCTCGCCGACAAGCCGCGCTTCGAGGAGGTGGCCGACGCCTTCCTCGAATTCATCGCCGATGCGCCGCTGGTGATCCACAACGCCGCCTTCGACATGGCCTTCCTCAACGCCGAGCTCGGCTGGCTCAACCGCGAGCCCCTGCCCGACGCGCAGGCCGTCGACACCCTGATGATCGCCCGCCAGCGCTTCCCCGGCGCACCGGCATCGCTCGATGCGCTGTGCCGCCGCTTCAACGTGGACAATTCCGGCCGCGAGTATCACGGCGCGCTGCTGGACGCCGAGCTGCTGGCCGAGGTCTACCTGGAACTGATCGGCGGCCGCGAACCGGGTCTCGTGCTTGAGGCGGAAGTCCGCCGCGAGAAGGCAGGCCCTGCCACCGGCATGGCCGCCCGCCGCAAGCGCCCGCAGCCGCTCACCCCCCTCCTCACCAACGAGGAGCGTGAGGCGCACGCCGCTTTCATCGCCGAACTCGGCGACGACGCGGTCTGGATGCGTCTGAAAGTTTCCTGACGCCGCTTACTGCTGCGGCGTCTCGTCCCCGCCGCCGGCCTGGCCGGCCTGCTGGGCCTGCTGCTGCTCGATGCGCTGGCGGTAGAGCGCCGCGAAATCGATCGGGTCGATCATCAGCGGCGGGAAGCCGCCGTCGCGGGTCATGTCCGCGATCACCCGCCGCGCGAACGGGAACATGATGCGAGGGCATTCGATCAGCAGCACCGGCTGCAGGCTCTGCTCCGGAATGTTTTCGAGGCGGAACACCGCGCCGTAGACCAGCTCCACGATGAAGGCCTGCTGCTCGCCCGCGCGCGCATCCGCCGTCAGCCGCAGCTCGATCTCGTAGTCATTGTTCTGCTGGCTCGGCACCCGCACGTCCACCGACACGTTGATCTGCGGGCCTTCGCCCGTGAAGCCTGCCGGCGCATGCGGGTTCTCGAAGGACAGGTCCTTGATGTACTGGCCGAGAACGCGGATCTGGGGCGGCTGGCCGCCCTCGGGGGCGTTGCCGTTGGTGCCGGCGGCGGACGTGTCGGTCATGCGCTTGCGCTTTCAGGAAATGTGGTCGGTCAGGACGGTTGCGGGTGGCTAACACGTGCGCGCCCGAACCGGCAAGCGCGCCACCTTTTGCTCAGCCGTTACGCCACGGGCTGTCGTCGCGCGGCGGCCCGTCGGGAATGTCGTCGATCTCGTCGGCCGAGCCGTCGATGGTGCGCGGGCCCCGCGGCCCCCGGCCGTCGCTACCACCGGGACGCGGCCCCTGCGGTCCGCGACGCGGATCTGGCCCCCGCCCGCCGAACGGATCGCCGCCGCCTTCCCGGTAGACATGCACCGAGGCGTTCTCGCGCACCCACTTGCCCATGCGCCTGCGCAGAAAGCCGCGCACCTGCGGCAGGAACAGCGAAAAGCCGATGGCATCGGTCATGAAACCCGGCGTCAGCAGCAGGGCGCCCGCAAAGACGAGGAACAGCCCGTCGATCGCCTGGTCCACCGGCATTTCGCCTGCCTGCATGCGCGCCTGCGCCGTGCGCGCGGTCTGGAAGCCCTGCTGCCGCAGCAGCCACGCGCCCAGAATGGCCGTGCCTATGACGATGGCCACCGTCGGGAACGTGCCGATGGCGCCGCCCACCTCGATGAAGAGAGCGATCTCGATCAGCGGAACCGCAATAAAGGCGACGAGCAGGTAGGGAAACATATGGGACCTTGGTTGAACCCGGGCGGCCGGGCGGAAAACGGACGAAAAATCGGCGTGCCACAACAACACTTGAACTTGGCTTCCGGCACCGGCAGGGCTACGTCAGTGTTGCACCCCTGCGGGAGACATGTGGGTCTCACGTAGGCATGGCGGCCCCGCTGGACCAGAGCGAGCCGCCAAAGCTAAGGTGACGGGTAGAACGTGCAAGCGGCGCAATTGTGACCGCGCACAACAGCGGAGCGAGGCCGCATGGGCTCCGCGGCAAGCGATTGATATGACCGGTTTCGACCTACTGAACCTGATTTTCCTGGCGATCGCCGTGTTCGTCTTCTTCCGGCTGCGCAGCGTGCTGGGCAAGCGGACGGGCAACGAGCGCCCGCCGAGCGACCCCTATTCCCGCAGCCCCTTCGAGCGGCGCGGGCAACCGGACGATGACAAGCGGGACGACAATGTCGTCCACCTGCCCGGCGCCAAGTCCGAGGACGGCCCCGCCGAGCCGAAGCCCGGCTACGCCCCGGCCGGTTCGCCGCTCGCCGCCAGCCTCGCGCAGATCGAGCTGGCCGACCGGTCGTTCGATGCCGAACAGTTCCTCGCCGGCGCCGGCCAGGCGCACGAGATGATCGTCACGGCCTTCGCCAGCGGCGACCGCGCCACCCTGCGCCAGCTGCTGGACGAGGACACATACAAGGACTTCGAGGCCGCCATCGAGGACCGCGAAGCCGAGGGCCGCCGCCTCGAGCAGAGCTATGTGGGCCTCACCTCAGCCGACATCCGCGACGCCGAGATGGACGGCACCAGGGCCCGCATCACCGTGAAATTCGTCAGCGAAATCATTTCCGCGGTCCGCGCCGCCAACGGCGACGTGGTCGAGGGCAGCCCGGAGGCCGTCCGCCCGGTCACCGACATCTGGACCTTCGAGCGCGACACCAAGAGCCGTGATCCGAACTGGAAGCTTGTGGCGACCGGCGCCGACTGATCGCGGGTGCGGCCCATGCGGACCCTCCACCGGCACTGGATCTATTGGGCCGTCGCCGCCCTCGGCGGTATGGCTGTTGCGGTAGCACTGGTAGGACTCTTGCGCACCGAAGGGGATACCGCGGGCCTCTCGCTGGAAGAAACGGGCTTCGATGCGCTGCCCGGCTGGCAGGCCGACGACCCCGCCCCGGCGCTCTCCGCCTTCCGCCTGTCCTGCGAAAAACTGGCCCTGCAAGAGGCCGATAGGCCCCTCGGCGGCGCCCCGGAGCTGGCCGCCGTGGCCGGCGACTTCCATGCCGCCTGCGCCGCCCTCGAAAACGACCCGGATGCCGACCCGCGCCGCTTCTTCGAGACCTGGTTTCTCCCGTTCCGCATCCGGAATGAGGGTGAAGAAACGGGACTGATCACGGGCTATTACGAACCCGAAATGAGCGGGTCGCGGGTGAAAACGGCGAAATTCGACGTGCCCGTGCTGGGCCGCCCGGACGACCTCGTGGCCGTCGAACTGGGCGATTTCAGGGACGAATTACGCGGCCATCGCATCGCCGGACGGGTCGAAAACGGCCGTCTGACCCCCTACGAGGACCGCGCCGAGATCACCGCCGGGAAAATCGACCGGGAGGCCCTCGCCGTGGCCTGGCTGGCCGACCCGGTGACGGCGTTCTTCCTCGAGATCCAGGGGTCGGGCCGGGTCAGACTTTCGGACGGTCCCGGCGACGGCAAAGTCATACGCCTGTCCTACTCGGGCCAGAACGGACACCCCTACACGGCCATCGGAAAGGTGCTGATCGACCGCGGCGAGATCGCCCGCGAGGACATGTCGATGGATGCGATCCGCACCTGGCTCCACGAACACCCTCAGGAGGCGCAGGCGGTGATGAACGAGAACGCCTCCTACGTCTTTTTCACCGAATTGCCCGTCGAGCACCCGGAGCTGGGCCCGCCTGGCGCCCAGAACGTGCTGCTGACCCCCGGCCGCAGCCTTGCCGTGGACCGCAAGTATCACGCCCTCGGCCTGCCCATGTGGCTCGAAATCCCGCAGAAATCCCCCGTTTCGCCTGAAGGCCCAATGGCCCGGCTGATGGTCGCGCAGGACACGGGCGGTGCCATCCGCGGCCCTGTCCGCGGCGATTTTTTCGCAGGAACCGGCGAAAAAGCGGGCGAAATCGCCGGCGCCATGAAGGAAACGGGCCGCCTCACGGTCCTCCTGCCCCGCCCCCTGGCCGAGCGCGCGAGGGCGATAGAGTGGTAAGCGTAACCGGAGTCTTCACGCGGATTCGCCCGTTGCCGGAACAATTGCCGGTGCCGGATTCGCGGATTGCGAAACGGACCCCTTATCGGGTCTGAAGGCGAGGGTTGTGTGGCCAAGAAGCGCGGATCGCGGACCCTGGACGAGACCGAGAAAAGCCTCTGGTCCCGCGTGACCGAGGCCGTCTCCCCCCTGCCCGGCCACGTCCGCAGCCCCGTCGAGAGCCCGGCGGCCACGCCCGCCCGGCCCGCCAAGCGCAAACCGGCGGCGAAAACGCCTGCGCCGATCCCCACCGCCACGCCCGCCCCGCCGCCGAAACCCAAGCCGCCGCCCCAGCCCCATGACCAGGGCACCCTCGA
Source organism: Parvibaculaceae bacterium (assembly GCA_965229975.1). Lineage (GTDB taxonomy): Bacteria > Pseudomonadota > Alphaproteobacteria > CGMCC-115125 > CGMCC-115125 > Pyruvatibacter. The sequence continues at coordinate 2,647,084 of OZ245936.1, read as the reverse complement.
CGGCGGCCTCCAGCGCCGCCTGCGCCGCGGCCGTGTCGAGCCGGACGCCAAGCTCGACCTGCACGGCCTCACCCAGGCCGCCGCCCATCAAAGGCTTCGCAAGGAAATCCCCCGGTTTCGCTCCAGCGGCGCCCGCTGCCTGCTGGTCGTCACCGGCAAGGGCTCGGCCTCGACGCTTGCCCGCCACACCCTGCATGGCGACCGCATTTCCGAGACGCCGGAACGCCGCGGCGTCCTGCGCGACAGCCTGCCCCGCTGGCTGGCGGAAGCCGAATTCCGCCCCCACGTCGCCGCCATCCGCCCGGCCCACCCCCGCCACGGCGGCGGCGGCGCCTTCTACGTCTGGCTCCGGCGAAATCGCTGAGGCATCCGAAACGCCCCCGAATCGAGCCTTTTCAAGCCTGGGATTCGCCGGGCTCGAAGGGGCGGGCAGGGGCCGGATTCGCGGCCCGCAAATTCAGTGCGGCGTCCACCCGCTGGCCTTGAGGGCCTCGATAACCTCGGGCTCGTTCGGCGCCAGCGCGCGGGCTTTCAGGTAATCCGCCCGCATGGCTTGGTGGTCGCCCCGGGCCTTGTGGACGTGGCCGCGATAGAGCAACGTCTCCCACATGCCCGGGCCCCCTTCCACGGCGGCATTGAGATCCGCCAGCGCCAGGTCCAGCTTGCCCATCTTGCGGTAGATGTCGCCCCGCGTCGCCAGCAGGAAGGCGTCGCCGGGCTTGTAGCCCAGCCCCCGGTCGCAGGCGGCCAGCGCCGTCTCGTACTGGCCGATCAGCCCCAGCACCCAGCACTGGTTGTTGAGCGTGCCCGTATCCGCCGGCGACAGCTCGGCCGCCCGCGTCAGGTCCGCCATCGCGGGCCCGTAATCCTCGAGGTTGGCGTAGCCGATCGCCCGGTTGTTGAGCGAATAGACGTCGTCCGGCTCGATTTCGAGCGCCTTGGTCGCGTCCGCGATGGCCGCCTCGTTGTTGCGCAGCGTCAGGTGGCTCGCCGCCCGGTTGGAATAGAGGGCGCCCAGGTCCGCCCCTTCCATCTCTCCGCTCTCGATGGCACGGGTGCAGGCATCCACCCCGGCTTCCGCGTCATAGGCCAGCGCGTAGCACCGCTCGGCATCCTCCGACCACGCCAGCGCGGGCAGGGCGAAGGCGAGAGGCAGGAGAGCAGCAAGAGACAGGCGGACAAGCATCGGCAACCTCTTCCCGAGGCGACGGGAAAAGGTTAACACACGAGCGAGCCGATCGCTCCCCGGTCACGCCTCATGGACGAGAAATCCGAATGACAACGCACTTTCCAGTCGTCATCCACCACAACCCGGACTGCGGCACCTCCCGCAACGTCCTGGCGACCATCGAGGCCGCGGGTTACCACCCGGTTGTCATTCACTACCTGGATGAAGGCTGGACCCGCCCCCAGCTCCACGCCCTGTTCGCGGCGGCCGGTCTCACGCCGAAGGAGGCCCTGCGCGAAAGCAAGGTGCCGGAGTCAGCGCTGGCAGAGGCCCATGCCGCGAAGACCGAAGAGGACCTCATCGCGGCCATGATCCGCCACCCGATCCTCGTCAACCGTCCCATCGTGGCCACGCCCAAGGGCGTCAAACTCTGCCGCCCCAGCGAAACGGTGCTGGACCTCCTCGACAAGTGGCCCGCGGGCCCCTTCACCAAGGAAGACGGCGAGCTGCTGATCGACGAGAACGGCAAACGCGTCGGCTGACGGCCTTAAAGAATGAACTTCTGCAGGTCCGCGTTCTTGGCGAGGTCGCCGATGCGGCTTTCCACGTAGGCGCGGTCCACCTTGATGGTGGCGCCCGAGGCGTCCGTCGCCTCGAAGCTGATCTCGTCCAGCACCCGCTCCATCACCGTGTGCAGCCGCCGCGCGCCGATGTTCTCCACCGTGCCGTTCACTTCGGCGGCGATGTCGGCGATGGCGTCGATGCCTTCCTCCGCGAAGTCGAGCGACACGCCCTCCGTCTGCATCAGCGCCACGTACTGCTTGACGAGGCTCGCCTCCGGTTCGGTCAGGATCGACTTGAGATCATCGCGCGTCAGCGACTGCATCTCGACGCGGATCGGCAGCCGCCCCTGCAATTCCGGCAGCAGGTCCGAGGGCTTGGCGATGTGGAACGCGCCCGAGGCGATGAACAGGATGTGGTCCGTTTTCACCTGCCCGTGCTTGGTGGCAACGGTTGTGCCCTCGATCAGCGGCAGCAGGTCGCGCTGCACGCCCTCGCGGCTCACGTCCGCGCCCTGCCGTTCCGACCGCGCGCACACCTTGTCGATCTCGTCGAGGAAGACGATCCCGTTGTTCTCGACCAGCTTGATCGCTTCTTGCGTGATCTGCTCGTCGTCCAGCAGCTTGTCGCTCTCTTCCGCCAGCAGCACGTCATAGGTGTCGCGCACCTTGAAGCGCCGCGGCTTCGTGCGCTGGCCGAATGCCTTGCCCAGCATGTCGGAGAGATTGATCATGCCGACATTGCTGCCCGGCATGCCGGGGATTTCCATCATCCCCGCGCCGCCCGTGTCGCGGACTTCCAGCTCCACTTCCTTGTCGTCCAGAAGCCCGTCGCGCAGCTTCTTGCGGAAGCTCTCACGCGTCGCCTCGCTGGCGCCGTGGCCCACCAGCGCCTCGACCACCCGGTCCTCGGCCGCCTTGTGCGCTTCCGCCTTCACTTCTTCCCGGCGCTTGTCGCGCACCATGCCGATGGCCGCTTCCACCAGGTCGCGCACGATCTGCTCCACGTCGCGGCCCACATAGCCCACCTCGGTGAACTTCGTCGCCTCCACCTTGATGAACGGCGCCTGCGCCAGCTTCGCCAGCCGGCGCGAGATCTCCGTCTTGCCCACGCCCGTCGGCCCGATCATCAGGATGTTCTTCGGCAGCACTTCTTCGCGCAGCCCTTCCTCCAGCTGCTGCCGCCGCCAGCGGTTGCGCAGCGCGATCGCCACGGCGCGCTTGGCTTCCTTCTGGCCGACGATATAGCGGTCGAGTTCCGCCACGATCTGGCGGGGAGAAAGGGCTGTCATTGCGTACGGGTTACCTTGCTGCTCAGCCGCCGAGCTTTTCGACAACGATATTGTCATTCGTGTAGACGCAGATATCGGCGGCGATCTTCATCGCCCGGCGGGCGATGGTTTCCGCGTCCATGTCGGTCTCCGCCAGCGCCCGCGCGGCGGCCAGCGCGTAGTTGCCGCCCGAGCCGATGCCGGCAATGCCGTTTTCCGGCTCCAGCACGTCGCCGGTGCCGGTCAGGATGAAGCTCTCGTCCTTGTCGGCCACCAGCATCATCGCTTCCAGGCGGCGCAAATAGCGGTCGGTGCGCCAGTCCTTGGCCAGCTCCACGCAGGCCCGCGCCAGCTGGCCAGGATACTGCTCAAGCCGCCCTTCCAGCCGCTCGAACAGCGTGAAGGCATCCGCCGTCGCGCCCGCGAAGCCGCCGATGACCGTGCCGCCCGCGAGGCTGCGCACCTTGCGCGCGGTCGCCTTCACCACCGTTTCGCCCATGGAGACCTGGCCGTCGCCGGCGATCACCACCTCGTTGCCCTTGCGGACGGTGAGGATGGTGGTGGCGTGCCAGTGGGGAAAGCGGTCGTCGCGGGTCATGAAATCCGTCCGGGTGGGGAAGGGGAAAACCGCGGAGAGAGGTGGCCGTTCCCGCCCGCGGGGTCAAGCCATGCCCGGAAAAGACCCGCAAATCGCCCCAATCCCCTCAGTCGGACGCGATCCCCGCCGCCGCCAGCTTCGCCTCAAGCATCTCGATGCGCGCCTGCAGCGGCGCCACCGCCTCCGTCACCTGCTCCACGGTGAAGCGCTGGCGGATATGCGCGTTGCAGTTGGTCTCCCAGTGCTCGACCTCGATGACGATGGCCCGCTCCACGATGGCATCGTAGTTGTCCGGCGCCAGCGACCGGATGACGGCGGGATCGGTCTCGATCCGCCCCCGCCCGCGGATCTTGATCCGCCGCTGCGCCGGGTAGTCCATCAGGAACAGGAAGACGTGCGGGTTCTCGCCGAGATTTCCCACGGTCACGTAGCGCCGGTTGCCGGCGTAATCGGCAAACCCGAGCGTCCGGTTGTCCATGACCTTCAGGAATCCTGCCGGCCCGCCGCGATGCTGGATGTAAGGCCGGCCCTTGCCGTCCGCCGAGCCCATGTAGAAATGGGTCTGCTGGCCGATGAACTGGCGCAGGGCGTCGTTGATCTCCGCGGGCATCGGCGGTCTCCTCGGGCAGGCAATTCGGCATCGGGCGCCGTCCGCCACGGGAAGGCAGCCTTGTGCCCCCGCATATGGCGCATGCCCCGCGAAGCTGCTAGACCGCGCGTGCGGGAGAAACCGTTGGCGCGCATCACGTTTTCGCGCGCCGCACTAGATCGAGCCTGAACGCCCATGGATATGGAACGCGACAGCCAGGGCCGGGTGGCCACCGTCGAGCGCGAGACCAAGGAGACTGATGTCTTCGTCTCCGTCGACCTGGACGGCACCGGCGAATACGACGTGGATACCGGCATCGGCTTCCTCGACCACATGCTCGAGCAGCTGTCCCGCCACTCGCTGATCGACCTCAAGGTCCGCGCCTCGGGCGACCTGCACATCGACTTCCACCACACCACGGAAGACACCGGCATCGTCATCGGCGAGGCGGTGGCGCAGGCGCTCGGCGATTACCGCGGCATCACCCGCTACGGCTCGGCCATCATCCCGATGGACGAAACCTGCACCCGCGTCTCGCTCGACGTGTCCAAGCGGCCGTATCTCATCTGGAAGGTGAACTTCACCAAGCCGAAGCTCGGCGACATGGACACCGAGCTGTTCAAGGAATGGTTCCAGGCCTTCGCCCAGGCCGCCGGCATCACGCTGCACATCGAGAACATGTACGGCGAGAACAACCACCACATCGTCGAAAGCTGCTTCAAGGGTCTCGCCCGCGCGCTGCGCCAGGCGATCGAGATCGACCCGCGCAAGGCCGACGCCATCCCCTCCACCAAGGGCGTGCTCGGCAGCTAACCTTCCCGTGTCATCCCGGACGCCGCGCCAGCGGCGAGCCGGGATCGGCCAGCCATCGAACGATCCCGGCTCTCGCTACGCTCGGCCGGGATGACAAACAGGGATTTGTCGAAAAGACGGCCATGACCGTTGCCATCATCGACTACGGCTCGGGCAATCTCCGCTCGGCGGCGAAGGCATTTGAACGCGCCGCGCGCGAAACCGGCGCGGGCACGGACATCCTCGTCACCAGCGATCCCGAGGCCGTCCGCAAGGCGGACCGCATCGTGCTGCCCGGCGTCGGCGCCTTCGGCGACTGCCGGCGCGGGCTCTACGCGGTCGAGGGCATGCCGGAGGTGCTGGTCGAACGCGTCGAAAAGGCCGCCGTCCCGTTCTTCGGCATCTGCGTCGGCATGCAGCTGATGGCGACCCGCGGCCTCGAACACGGCAGCCATGACGGCTTCGGCTGGATTCCCGGCGAGGTCCGCGAGATCGAGCCCGACGACGACACCCTGAAAGTCCCGCACATGGGCTGGAACGCGCTCGAACCCGTGGACAGGGCAGGGCACCCGCACCCGGTCTTCGAGGGGCTGGAGCACGGCGAGCACGCCTATTTCGTCCACTCCTACGCACTCGTTCCGGATACGGACGATCACGTGCTGGCGCGCGTCCACTACGGCGGTCCCATCGTTGCCGCCGTCGGCCGCGACAACATGATCGGCACCCAGTTCCACCCGGAAAAAAGCCAGCTCGTCGGCCTGCGCCTCATCGCCAATTTCCTGACATGGACGCCCTGACGATGCGCCGCCAGATACCCCCGCGTGTCATCCCGGAAGCCGCGCCAGCGGCTATCCGGGACCCAGGGGCGCCGCGCGCCAAACCTCAACCACGGGTGTCATCCCGGGCTTGACCCGGGATCGGCCTCCGTATCCCTATGCCCCCGATCCCGGCTTTCGCTTCGCTTGGCCGGGATGACAGCCAGTCTTGGAGCCGAGCGCCGTTGATCCTGTTCCCCGCCATCGACCTGAAGGACGGCCAGTGCGTGCGCCTCGTGCAGGGCGACATGGACCGCGCCACGGTGTTCTCGGACACCCCCGCAGAGCAGGCCCGCGCCTTCGAGGCACAGGGCTTCGAGTGGCTGCACCTGGTCGACCTCAACGGCGCTTTCGAGGGCAAGCCGGTCAACGGCGCGGCGGTGGATGACATCCTCGCCGCCGTCTCGATCCCCGCCCAGCTCGGCGGCGGCATCCGCACCCTGGCGCAGATCGAACAGTGGCTGAGCAAAGGCATCGCCCGCGTCATCCTCGGCACGGTGGCGCTGCGTGATCCCGACCTGGTGAAAGAGGCCTGCCGCACATGGCCGGGCCGCATCGCCGTCGGCGTCGACGCGAAGGACGGCTACGTCGCCGTCGAAGGCTGGGCCGAGGTCTCCGAGGTCACCGCGCTCGACCTCGCCAAACGCTTCGAGGACGCCGGCGTCGCCGCCCTCATCTACACCGACATCTCCCGCGACGGCGCCATGCAGGGCATGAACGTGGACGCGACCGCCACCCTCGCCAACACGGTCTCGATCCCGGTCATCGCCTCGGGCGGCGTCACGTCCATCGACGACCTCCACGCCCTCAAGGCGGCGAATGCACCCGGCATCGTCGGCGTCATCTCCGGCCGCGCCATCTACGACGGCCGCCTCGACCCGAAGGAAGCCCTCGCGCTCCTGAAGGAGGCCGCATGACGCTGGTAACGCGCGGCGGTCGCATCCGGTCCCCTCTCCCTCTAGGGAGAGGGAACAGGGTGAGGGTGTGGACGCCCGCCCCAGCCACGGAGCTAGCCGCATGAGCCTCAAGGCCCGCGTCATTCCCTGCCTCGATGTGAAGGACGGCCGCGTCGTCAAGGGCGTCAACTTCGTCGACCTGCGCGATGCGGGCGACCCGGTGGAGGCCGCGAAGGCCTATGACGCCGCGGGCGCCGACGAATTGTGCTTCCTCGACATCACTGCCAGCCACGAGGAGCGCGGCACGCTGATGGATGTGGTCCGCCGCACCGCCGAGCAGTGCTTCATGCCCCTCACCGTCGGCGGTGGCGTGCGCAAGGTGGAGGACGTGCGCCAGCTTCTATTGGCCGGTGCCGACAAGGTGGCGATCAACACCGCCGCCGTCCTCAACCCGGATTTCGTGAAGGAAGCCGCCGAGAAATTCGGCTCGCAATGCATCGTCGTCGCCATCGACGCCAAGCGTGTATCGGGCGAGGGCGAGCCGCCGCGCTGGGAAATCTTCACCCATGGCGGCCGCAAACCCACCGGCATCGATGCCATCGAGTTCGCTGAAAAGGTCGTGGCGCTTGGCGCCGGTGAACTGCTCGTCACGTCCATGGACCGCGACGGCACCAAGTCAGGCTTCGACATCGCGCTGACCCGCACGATTGCCGACAAGGTCCGCGTCCCCGTCATCGCCTCCGGCGGCGTCGGCACGCTGGACCACATGGTCGAGGGCGTGCGCGAAGGTCACGCCACCGCCGTCCTCGCCGCGTCGATCTTCCACTTCGGCGAGTTCACCATCGGCGAGACCAAGACCCACATGGCCGCCAACGGCGTGCCCATGCGGGTCTAGGGCACATCTGACGCACGCAAACCGTGCTTGTGAGTCGCCACGCGCGACACCTAATCTTTCAATCATGCCATCGGCCGATGCCATTCCTGGCGGGAACGGCGCTCTCTCCGCGCGCGAGATCGAGCTGAAGCTCGCCATCGACCGCGACACCCTGATCCGTCTCCAGCGCTCGGGCGCCTTCGCGCGCCTGCCCGGCATCCGCGCCGCGGGCCGCAGCCACCGCGAGAACCTGGTCGCTGTCTACTGGGACACGCCCGGCCGCGACCTGGCGAAGAACGGCGTTGCCCTGCGCATCCGCCGCGAAGGCGCGCGCACCGTGCAGACCGTGAAGGCCGAGGACCGCACCCCCGGCCTCGCCGCCGACCGCCGCGAAAGCACCGCGACTCTGCCCGGCAGCGGCGCGGACGCCACGCCCGACCCGGCCCTCATCGAAGAGGCGGACTTGCGCAGGCACGTCACCGGCCTGATCGGCAAGAACAAGCTCGAACCGGTGTTCGAAACGGACGTTGCCCGCGTCAGCCGCACCTACATTGACAACCGGAGCGGCAAGTTCGAGGCGGCCCTCGATATGGGCCAGATCCGTGCGAACGGCAACGAGGTTGCCATTAGCGAAATCGAGCTTGAATGGAAGGCGGGGTCCCCCGCCTCCCTGCTGGAAGCCGCGCGCGCACTGGCCGGGCGCTATCCCTTGCGCGTCGCCAGCCGCTCCAAGGCGGCGCGCGGCTACGCGCTCGCCAACGGCGACGCTGCCCCGGATCCCGCCAAGGCCGTGAAGGGCGTGCTCACCGGACACGAGACCGTCCCGCAGGCGTTTTCCGCCATCCTGTCCGAATGCGTGAACCAGGCCGCCGGCAACCAGGCGGCAATCCTCGAGGCGCGCGATGCCGCCGGCATCCACCAGATGCGCGTCGCCATCCGCCGCTACCGCGCCGCCTATTCCGCCTTCAAGAAAGCCGTGCCGCTTGGCGGCGCGGACGCGGTGATCGAAGACCTCAAATCCCTGTTCCGGCTGCTCGGCGACGCCCGCGACCTCGACGTCTTCTGCACCGAGACACTCCCCGCCGTCGGCGGCGGTGGCGCTTGCAGCCTGACGGCCATTGCAGCCGCCGCGGAAGAAGCCCGCCGAGAAGCGTGGGAAAAGGTCGTGACGGAGCTGGAATCCCCGGGCTTCACATGCCTGCTTCTGGATGCGGGCCTGCTCGCCGCCCGCGCCGGACAGGCCGAATGCATCGCGGAAGAAAAGACCCTCGCGGAATACGCCTCCGCCCGCCTGTCGAAGCGCCTCAAACAGGTCCGCAAGCGCGCGAAGAAGCTGGAACAGCTGGACGACGAGGGCCGCCACGACCTCCGCAAGCGCCTCAAGAAGCTCCGCTATGAGGCCGAGTTCTTCGCGCCCCTCTGGGAGAAGGACGACACCAAAGCCTTTCTCAAGCCGCTGAAAAAACTCCAGGACGCTTTCGGTGCCGTCAACGATGCCGCCACCGCCGGCAAGGTGGCCCGCATGGCCGCCGCCCGCATCGGCGGACCGGATGCCGCCGGTGCTGCCGGCTACGTCGCCGGCTGGTACGCCGCCGAGGCCGAACGCGATTTCGCCGATGCGCACGCCCTTTGGGAAGATCTCAGCGGTGTGAAGCCGTTCTGGACGGTTCGCGCCTGACAGGTTGCCGCGCGTACAATGTTAACGCCTGTGGCATCGGCAAACCCGAATTTTCCGGGCAAGTAGTTCGAATTTGACCTGACGGGTGGGCGCGGAATTAACGGGTGCCGCCCACCATGGACGCATTCTCGATCTGCATTTTTCCGACGCGAGTCCCGATGCCGCCCCAGACAAACGCTGCCGCCGTCATCGACGAGTCCGTCACCCGCCGTCAGCGCAAACTGCCGCTGATCCCGGCCGGGACGCGGATCACCGCGGAAATTCTCGGCCCGCTGCAGCTCCTGCACGAGCGCTTCATCACCGGTGTCCGCGGCGGGCGGAAGCTGATCCTGCGCGGCTGCAACCTCGCCGAGCTCGATCTCTCGGGCCTCAACCTCCAGGGCGCCGACATTCTCGGCTGCAATCTCACCGGCGCCCGCCTCTCCGGCACCCAGCTCTGCCACGCCAACCTTTTCGGCAGTGACCTGACCGGCGCGGACTTGACCGACGCCGACTTGCTGCGCGCCGACCTGCGCGGGGCGAGCCTCGAGGAAGCGGACCTCAGCTACGCCAACCTGGTGCAGGTGGATCTGCGGCCCGGCAAGGTGCTGGACGCGGACGACAAGGACCAGGAAGGCAAGACCGACGCCGCCTCCCTGTGCGGCGCCCGCCTCGTGGGCACCGACCTGTCCGAGGCCCGCCTCAAGGGTGCGCGCTTCGACGAGGCGCGTCTCGTCAACGCCCGCATGGTGCAGGCGGATGCCCGCGCCGCCCGCTTCTGCAACGCCCTGCTCCGCCGCGTGGACCTGCACGGCGCCCAGCTCTCCGACACCGAATTCGCCGGCGCCAATCTCGACCACGACAGCCGCGTGACCGGTAATCTGATGCGCGCCCGCGGCGCGGCACAGCTCGTGTCCGCGGGCCTCGTCATGGAAAAGGTCGAGCTGCACGAGCGCTGGGTGAACAGCGAGGGCAAGCTCGGCACCCGCGCCGACTTCTCCCGGCAGGACCTTTCGGGCCTCGATCTGTCCGGCCGCATGCTCGCCGCCGCCGTCTTCAACGGGACCGTGCTGGTGGGCACCAACCTGTGCCGCGCCAAGCTGGCAGCCGCCGATTTCCGGGACGCGAACCTGATGGCCGCCTCGCTGGCCGGTGCCGACCTGCGCGGCGCGGACCTGCGCCGCGCCTGCATGCGCGACACCGCGCTCGACGAGGTGAAGTCCGGCGTGCTCCACGGCACGACCCTTCGCACGCGCACGGCGCGCTCCTAGCCGCTCCCCGCCAAATCTGCTACCCCTCCGCGCCCGATCGACCGCGCGAGGACGCATTGCCATGACCGACGCCGCCTCCGGCCGGCAGACCGCTGGGACCGAAGTGCTGGAGCGCCTTGCGGCGGCCATCGCCGCGCGCAAGGGCGCGGACGCCTCCGACAGCTACACCGCCAAGCTCCTCGACCGCGGCATCGAGAAATGCGCCCAGAAACTGGGTGAGGAAGCGGTCGAGACCGCCATCGCCGCCGCCGCGGGCGACCGGGCGGGCGTCGTCGCCGAGTCTGCCGACGTCCTCTATCACCTGCTCGTCCTGCTCACCGCCATGGGGGTGAGCCCGGAAGAGGTTTATGGTGAGCTGGCCCGGCGCGAAGGCGTCTCGGGCATCGCCGAGAAGGCATCCCGCAAGAAAAGCTGAGGTCGCAACGCCCGATGGCCGAGCCCTACGATCCCGACAACATCTTCGCCAAGATCCTGCGCGGCGAGATTCCGGCAAAGAAGGTCTACGAGGACGCCCACGCCCTCGCCTTCCACGATATCGAGCCGCAGGCCCCGGTCCACGTGCTGGTGATCCCCAAGGGCGACTACGTGAGCCTCGACGATTTCCTCGCCGAGGCCCCGGACGAGCTGGTCACCGGCTTCTTCCGCGCCGTGGGGAAGGTTTCCCGCGAGCTCGGACTCGCCGAGAGCGAAGGCGGGGAGGGGTTCCGCGCCCTCGCGAACGCCGGTTCGAACGCTCACCAGGAGGTGCCGCACCTCCATGTTCACCTGTTCGGCGGCCGCAAGCTCGGCCCGATGCTGGTCAAATAAGGCCCCGTCCGGCCCCGAATCGGCCCTTTCCGTCGCGATCAGCGAACGCTGGCGCCGGAAACGGATTCACGAAGCCTTAAGTTCCGGACCCGAAACGATAAAGGATTCGCCTTTCGCGAAGGAAAATCGCCCGGACGGATTCACGGGGCCCTAGAGCCCAGCCTTGGCTACCAGGTCCTTCAGCGCCACTTCCGGCCGTGGCCCCATGTGCGAGATCACTTCCGACGCGCAGATCGAGCCCATGCGCCCGCAATCGACCGGCCCGCGGCCTGTTGCGAGCCCCACTAGGAACCCGGCGGCGAATTGGTCGCCCGCACCCGTGGTGTCCACCAGCGCCTTGGGCTTCACCGCGTCCACCACGTGAACCTCGCCGTCCATCACGATGACGGAGCCCGCTTCCGAGCGCGTGAGCGCCGCGATCCGCGCTTCCCCGCGCACCGCCTGCAGCGCGTCGTCGAAGGTGTCCACCTCGTAGAGCGACAGGATCTCGTTCTCGTTGGCGAACAGGATGTCCACCTCGTCCTTCACCAGCTTGCGGAATTCCTGCCGGTAACGGTCCACGCAGAACGAGTCCGAAAGTGTCAATGAAACCAGCCGGTTGGCATCATGCGCCAGCTTCGCGGCCTTGACGAAGGCGTCCTTCGCGGCGGGCGGGTCCCACAGGTAGCCTTCCAGGTACGTGATGGCCGCGCTCTTGATGATGTCCTCGTCCACGTCGTCCGGCGTCAGGTCCTGCGCCGCGCCGAGATACGTGTTCATCGAGCGCTGCGCGTCCGGCGTCACCACGATCAGGCACCGCCCGGTCGCCGGGCCCCTGTCCGCCGCCGGCGTCTCGAAGGCAACGCCCAGCGAGCGGATATCGTGGGTAAAGGCCGTGCCCAGCTGGTCGTTGCGCACCTTGCCGATGAAGGCGGCCTTTCCCCCCAGCGAAGCCACGCCCGCGATGGTGTTCGCCGCCGAGCCGCCCGACACCTGCACTGTCTGCCCCAGCGCCTCGTAGATCGCCTGGCCGCGCGCCTCGTCCACGAGGGTCATGCCGCCCTTCTCGATACCGTGGGCAATCAGGAACTCGTCGTCGGCATGGGCCAGCACGTCGACGATGGCGTTGCCGATCCCGGCAACGTGGAACTTGGGCTCGCTCATGGGGCCTCTTGGTCGGAACTTGGATTGGCGCCGCGGGGGCCGGCGGCCCGTCCGCGGCAGGCGGGTTGGAGCGGCACTATAAGGGACGCCCCGCCTCTTCCGCCACCGCTCCTGATCGGGCATCTTGCCGCCCGTCATGCTGGAAGCCCTGTCGCGCACCCTCGGCCAAATCTTCTCCCGACCGTTCCGGAGCGTCCTCTGGCGCGCGCTGGGTATGACCGTGCTGCTGCTGGTGACGCTGGGCACTACCGGCCTGTGGGCGACGGACTACATTCCCCCCGTCGGCATCGCGTGGGCCGACACCGCCATCGCCATCATTGTCGATGCCGCGGTCATCATCGGGCTCATCTTCCTGGTGATCCCGGTCACCGCCATCTTCATCCCCCTGTTCCAGGACGAGGTGGCGGAAGCGGTCGAGGAAAAGTACTACCCGACCGAAAAAGGCCCGCGCGAACAAGGCGTTATCGAAGGGGTGTGGCTCGGCCTCAAGGCGCTGGTGATCCTGCTCGGCGTCAATCTCATCGCCCTGCCGCTGGTCATCCTGCTGCCCGGCCTGGGCTTCGTCATCTTCCTCGTGGTCAACGGCTTCCTGCTCGGCCGCGAGTTCTTCGAGGCCGCCGCCATCCGGCACTACCCGCCCGACGATGTGAAGCGCATACGGTCGCGGCATCTCGGCCGCGTCTTCCTAGCCGGCATGGTCATCGCCGGGGTGCTGGCCATACCGATCGTCAACATCCTCGTGCCTATCTTCGGCACCGCCTTCATGGTGCACGTCCTGCACCGCATCCAGTCGAAGGAGGGCCGCCATGCCGCGTAACCCGGCACCCGTCATCGCTGCCGCGCTTATCCTCGCGGCCTGCGCACAAGGCCCCGGCGGCGCGCCCGCGCCCCGCGCCACGGCAGCGCCCCAGCAGCAGGCCGCCATCGTCCGCCCGGCGCCCGCGCCGTCCGAGCTGATCGGTGCCGCGCCCTCGCAGGTGGAGGCCAAGCTCGGCGTCCCCGCTTTCAAGGGCGCCGATGGCGCCAGCCGCATCTGGCGCTATTCCGCCCCGGGCTGCACCTTGCTTGTCATTTTCTATGAAGATGGCCCAGGTGGCATCGTCGCGACCCATCTGGACGCCCGGCGGCCCGAGGGCGGCGAGACGGATCTCAACCGCTGCCTCAGTGACGTGGTCAACCGGCCGCGCGCTTAGCCGCCGTTTTCTTCCTGGCCGCTGATTTCCGCTTCGCCTTCGGATTCGCTTTCGGCGAAGTTGACACCTCGGCTGTCGTCTTCGCCTTGTACTGGCACAGGTCGATCACCGGGCAGTTCGGGCAGTCGGGCTTGCGCGCCTTGCACACGTAGCGTCCGTGCAGGATCAGCCAGTGATGGGCGTGCAGCCGGTACGCCGGCGGCACCCGCTTTTCCAGCTTCTGCTCCACTTCCAGCGGCGTCTTGCCCGGCGCCAGCCCCAGCCGGTTGGAGACCCGGAAGATGTGGGTATCGACCGCGATGGTCGGCTCGCCGTAGGCCACGTTCAGCACCACGTTGGCGGTCTTGCGCCCCACGCCGGGCAGTTCCTCCAGCGCCTCCCGGTCGCGCGGCACCTCCCCGTCATGCTGCGAAATCAGCTTCTGCGACAGGGCGATCACGTTCTTCGCCTTGTTGCGGTAAAGGCCGATGGTCTTGATGTAGTCGCGGACCTTGGCCTCCCCGAGCGCCACCATCTTCTCCGGCGTGTCCGCCACCGCGAAAAGCGGGCCGGTCGCCTTGTTGACGCCCACGTCCGTTGCCTGCGCCGACAGCACCACCGCCACCAGCAGCGTGTAGGGGCTCCGGTACTGGAGTTCGGTCTGCGGCTCGGGCATCGCGGCCTCGAACCGGCGGAAAAGCTCTTCGCGCGCCTCGGGTTTCATAGGCCGCACTCTAGCGAAGGGGCGGGCCCGCGAAACCCGTTTGTTGCGGCATCGGGCCGCGCTGGCCGCATCGCCCCGCGCGCCCTACCATTCCGCCCATGAGTTCCGGTGCCCCCCACGTCTATTTCGATGCGGTCCTCCACCCGCACCGCTCGCTGCCGCCCAACGGGTTTCTCATCCTGATGATCGGCGTCGGCGTGGTCAGCTTCGTCACCGGCGTCGCCTTTTTGCTTATGGGGGCCTGGCCCGTCTTCGGCTTCTTCGGCCTCGACGTGGCGCTGATCTGGTTCGCATTCCGCATGAACTACCGCGCTGCCCGCATGGTGGAGCATGTCCGCCTCACCGACACGGCGCTGGAAGTTGAACGCGTCCACCCCTCCGGCAAGATCGAGCGCTGGACCACCGAACCCGCCTGGGTCCGCGCCGATGTCGCTGCCTCGCCGCGCGGCCAGGCCATCCGCCTCAAGTCCCGCAACGAGCGCATGGACGTGGGCCGCTTCCTGTCGCCGGAAGAGCAGGACAGTTTCACCGACGCTTTCCGCGCCGCCCTGCGCCGCCGTATTGATGGCATGGCCACCGGCGGCGCCTAGCCCGCAAGAACCGGGTGGCGGTGCACCCGCACGCGCGGCAAGCTGCGCCCACCATGACAGTCCACGCCCTCGATACCGCCGCCGCGACGCGATTTCCCAAGGCCGATGCCTACCGGCGCATGGCCGAAGTGATCCGCCTTATCGAGTCCCGCGCGTTCGACCAGCCCTCGCTCGCCGAGATGGCCGCGGCGGCGGGATTGTCTCCGCACCACTTCCAGCGCGAGTTCACCCGCTGGACGGGCCTCAGCCCGACAAAGTTCGTGCAGGCGCTGACCCATGCCCGTGCCCGCACGTCCCTCCAGCGGGGCGCCAGCGTGCTCGATGCGGCCCTCGATTCCGGCCTCTCCGGCCCCGGCCGCCTGCACGATCTCTTCGTCACCTGGGAGGCCATGAGCCCCGGCGAATACAAGCGGCGAGGGCAGGGCGTCGACATGCGCTGGGGGCTCGCCGACAGCCCCTTCGGCATCGCCCTCTTGGTCATGAGCCCGCGCGGCCTCGCCGGACTCGCCTTCGCGGACACCGAGGACGACGCGCGCGGTCACGCCCTCGACGACATGAAAAGCCGGTGGCCGGCCGCGCGTCTCATCGAGGATCACGAGGCCGTCGCCCCGGCTGCGCGCGCCATCTTCGACGGCAAGGGCGGCGAACTGCGCCTCGCCCTCTGGGGGACGCCCTGGCAGGTGAAGGTGTGGGAAGCCCTGCTGCGAATCCCCGAAGGCGAGACCGTCAGCTACAGCGATATCGCCGAACGCGTCTGTACGAAGCGCGCAAGCCGTGCCGTCGGCACCGCGGTCGGCCGCAATCCCATTTCACTGGTCGTGCCGTGCCACCGCGTCCTGCGCACCACCGGCGCGCTGGGCGGCTATCACTGGGGTCTTGACCGAAAGACGGTCATCCTCGCGCACGAAGCCGCGCACGCCGCGTCCTAGGAGTAGTCGCGCTCCACGAGGATCTTCTTCGACAGCACCGCGCCCTTGTCGTCCAGCTCGTAGACGATGGGCACGCCCGTCGCGATGTTCACCTTCACGATCTCGTCCGGCGACAGCTTGTCCAGCTCCATCACCAGTGCGCGCAGGCTGTTGCCGTGCGCCGTCACCAGCACGCGCTTGCCCTTGAGAACCTTGGGCAGGATCTCCGCCTCGAAATAGGGCAGCACCCGCTCCGCCGTCATCTTCAGGCTTTCGCCACCCGGCGGCGGCGTGTCGAAGGAGCGGCGCCAGACATGCACCTGGTCCTCGCCCCACTTCGCCCGCGCGTCGTCCTTGTTGAGCCCGGCAAGATCGCCGTAGTCGCGCTCGTTCAGCGCTTCGTCTTTGACAATCGGAATGTCGCTCTGGCCCAGCGCCGCCAGCGCCAGCTCGTTGGTCTCCTGCGCGCGCTTCAGCGCCGAGGTATAGGCCATGTCGAACTGGAGACCGGCCTCCTTCATGGTCTCCCCGGCCTCGCGCGCTTCCTTGCGGCCCTTCTCGGTCAGGTCCACGTCGCGCCAGCCGGTGAACAGGTTCTTCTCGTTCCATTCGCTCTGCCCGTGGCGGACGAGAACAAGCGTGTTGGCCAAGGGATTGCTCCTTAAGGAATCCAGGTTGTCAGAAATCGGATAGGCCGAGCACGTCGAGCATCGAGTAGATGCCCGGCTTGCGCCCGTGTCCCCAAAGCGCCGCCTTGACGGCGCCGCGCGCGAAGATGGCGCGGTCCTCGGCGATGTGCGTGAGGACGATGCGCTCCTTCTCGCCCGCGAAGATGGCGGAATGTTCGCCGACCACGGACCCGCCGCGCAGCGCCGCGAAGCCGATATCGCCCCGCTTGCGCGCACCCGTCTGCCCGTCGCGGCCCCGGTCGGCCACGTCCGGCAGGGCAACGCCGCGGCCCTCGGCCGCCGCCTCGCCCAGCATCAGCGCCGTGCCCGAGGGCGCGTCCACCTTGTGCCGGTGGTGCATTTCCACGATCTCGATGTCCCAGTCCGCGTCCAGCGCCTGCGCCACGCGCTTGGTCAGCGCCGTCAGCAGGTTGACGCCCAGCGACATGTTGCCGGCCTTGATCAGCGTCGCGTGCCTGGCGGCTGCTGCCAGCCGTGTCTCGTGGCTCTCGTCCATGCCGGTGGTGCCGATCACGTGGACGATGCGCGCCTGCGCCGCCAGGTCCGCGAACTCGACGGTGGCGTCGGGTGCCGTGAAATCCAGCACCGCGCCGACCTTCGCGAAGACTTCCAGCGGATCGTCCGAAACGGTAACGCCCACCTCTCCGACGCCCGCCAGAACGCCGGAGTCCTGGCCGATGGCTTCGTGGCCGGGCCGCTCGATCGCGCCCGCGATCCGCGCCCCGTCCATGTCGTGAACGGCGGCGAGCAGGGCGCGGCCCATGCGCCCGGCGGCGCCTGTCACTGCGATGTCGAGCTCGCTCATGGGATTTGCCCGTCAAAGGGGAGGGGGAACGGCCCGTCTCTTAGCAGCCGCCTACCACTTGTGGAAGACGAAGAAGGCCGCCGCCACGAGGCACGCCGCCCCGGCAAGATGGTTCCACGCCAGCTTTTCCCCCAGCCACGCCACCGAGAACGCGGCGAACACCACCAGCGTGATGATCTCCTGGATCGTCTTGAGTTCCGCTGCCGAATAGACCCCGTGGCCGATCCGGTTGGCGGGCACCGCAAGGCAGTATTCGAAGAACGCGATGCCCCACGCCACGGCGATCACCAGCAGCAGCGGCGCCGCCTTGAACTTGAGGTGGCCGTACCACGCGAAGGTCATGAAGACGTTGGAGAGGGTCAGCAGGGCGACAGGCAGCGCCGCCTGCTGGAAAGGCGAAAGGGTTGCGAACATGCGCAGGCTCCGAGGACGGGAAGGCCGGATGGCCCGCCAGTCTACTCCGCCGCGCCGTTCAGGAACTCTTTCACGCGGGCGAAGAAACCGGTCGATTCCGGGCTCGTCTTGTCGCTCGACGCCTGCTCGAATTCCTTGAGCAGTTCCTTCTGCTTCTTGGTGAGGTTCACCGGTGTCTCGACGGTCACCTGGATATAGAGGTCGCCGAACTGTGCCGAGCGCAGCACCGGCATGCCCTTGCCCTTGAGGCGGAACTGCTTGCCGCTCTGGGTGCCTTCGGGAACCTTCACCTTCACGCGCCCGCCGGTAAGCGAGGGCACTTCCACGTCGCCGCCCAGCGCCGCGGTCGGCAGCGAGATCGGCACGCGGCAGAACAGGTCCGCCCCGTCGCGCTGGAAGAACGGGTGCGGCTTGATCGCGAGGAAGATGTAGAGGTCGCCCGGCGGCCCGCCGCGCATGCCCGCTTCGCCCTCGCCGGCAAGGCGGATGCGGGTGCCGTCCTCGACGCCTGCGGGGATCGTGACCTGCAGCGTGCGCTCTTTCTCCACGCGGCCCTGCCCGTGGCAGTCCGTGCACGGATCGTTGATCGTTTCGCCGCGCCCGCCGCAGGAGGGACAGGTGCGCTCCACCGTGAAGAAGCCCTGGCTCGCGCGCACCTTGCCCGCGCCGTGGCACATGGCGCAGGTCGTGGGCGACGAGCCGGGCTTTGCGCCCGAGCCCTTGCAGGTCTCGCACGCCACCGCCGTCGGCACACGGATCTGCGCCGCCTTGCCGTCGAACGCGTCGTTGAGGCTGATTTCCATGTTGTAGCGGAGGTCGGCCCCGCGCGTGCGTCCGCCCGCGCGGCGGCCGCGTGCCCCGCCGCCGCCCATGAATTCGCCGAACAGGTCGTCGAAGATGTCCGACATGGAGGACGCGAAGTCCTGGCCGAAGCCGGCGGCGCCGGGCCGGGGCCCGCCGCCCTCGAAGGCCTGGTGGCCGAACTGGTCGTAGGCTGCCCGCGACTGCGGGTCCTTCAGGATGTCGTAGGCCTCGTTCAGCTCCTTGAACTTGGCCTCGGCGTCCGGGTCGCCCTGGTTCTGGTCCGGGTGATATTTCTTGGCGAGCTTGCGGTAGGCGGACTTGATGGCCGCGTCGTCCGCGCCGCGCTCGATGCCCAGTATCTCGTAAAAGTCTCGCTTGGCCATGTGCCCGTGAACCCGGCCGCGCCGGGCCCTTGAAAGTCAGTATCGCCGGAAGGACGCACCGCCCGACGAACGGGAGCCCGGCACGCGCACCCGCGCGAAGCGGAATTGCGAACCGGGCCCGTCCGTCACGGGCGGCAGGGCGCGGTTACGCCGTGCCGTCCTTCTTGTTGTTGTCGTCGTCGTCGACCTCGGTGAAGTCGGCGTCCACCACGTCCTCGCCAGACTTGCCGGAGGCGGCGTCATCGGCCGCGGCATCACTTGCCGCGTCGGCGTTCGCCTGCGCTTCCTGCTGGGCCTTGTACATGGCTTCGCCGAGCTTCATCGACGCCTGGGCGAGCGCTTCCGACTTGGCCTTGATGGCCTCGGCGTCATCGCCCTCGAGCGCGGTCTTGAGCTCGGCAACGGCCGCCTCGATGGCCGACTTGGTTTCGTCGTCCACCTTGTCGCCGTTGTCGGCCAGCGCCTTCTCGGTCGAATGGACGAGCGCCTCGCCCGAGTTGCGGGCTTCCGCCATCTCGCGCTTCTTCTTGTCTTCCTCGGCGTGGCTCTCGGCGTCCTTCACCATCTGCTCGATGTCGGCATCCGAAAGGCCCGACGAGGCCTGGATGCGGATCGCCTGTTCCTTGCCGGTCGCCTTGTCCTTCGCGGACACGTTGACGATGCCGTTGGCGTCGATGTCGAAGGCGACTTCCACCTGCGGCACGCCGCGCGGGGCCGGCGGAATGCCGACGAGGTCGAACTGGCCGAGCAGCTTGTTGTCCGCCGCCATCTCGCGCTCGCCCTGGAAGACGCGGATCGTCACCGCGTTCTGGTTGTCTTCCGCGGTCGAGAAGGTCTGCGCCTTCTTGGTCGGGATGGTCGTGTTGCGGTCGATCAGGCGCGTGAACACGCCGCCCAGCGTCTCGATGCCGAGCGACAGCGGCGTCACGTCGAGCAGCAGCACGTCCTTCACGTCGCCCTGCAGCACGCCCGCCTGGATGGCGGCGCCCATGGCGACCACCTCGTCCGGGTTGACGCCCTTGTGCGGCTCCTTGCCGAAGAACGACTTCACCGTCTCCTGGATCTTCGGCATGCGCGTCATGCCGCCGACCAGCACCACCTCGTTGATGTCGCTGGCCGAAAGGCCCGCGTCCTTGAGGGCCTGCTTGCACGGATCGACCGTCTTCTGCACCAGGTCATCGACCAGGCTCTCTAGCTTGGCGCGCGTCAGCTTCATGGTCAGGTGCTTGGGGCCCGACTGGTCGGCCGTGATGAAGGGCAGGTTGATCTCGGTCTGCGTCGCCGACGACAGCTCGATCTTCGCCTTCTCCGCGGCTTCCTTCAGGCGCTGAAGGGCAAGGCGGTCGCCCTTCAGGTCGATGCCGTTTTCCTTCTTGAACTCGTCCGCGAGGAAATCGACAAGCCGCATGTCGAAGTCTTCACCGCCGAGGAACGTGTCGCCGTTGGTGGACTTCACCTCGAACACGCCGTCGCCGATCTCGAGGATCGAGACGTCGAACGTGCCGCCGCCAAGGTCGTAGACGGCGATCGTCTCGCCCGACTTCTTCTCGAGGCCGTAGGCGAGCGCCGCCGCGGTCGGCTCGTTGATGATGCGAAGGACTTCGAGGCCCGCGATCTTGCCCGCGTCCTTGGTCGCCTGGCGCTGCGCGTCGTCGAAATAGGCCGGCACGGTGATGACCGCCTTCTCGACCTTCTCGCCGAGATAGCTTTCGGCCGTTTCCTTCATCTTCTGCAGGATGAAGGCCGAGACCTGCGGGGCGGAATACTGCTCGCCCTGCGCTTCCACCCACGCGTCGCCGTTGTCGGCTTCCACGATCTTGTAGGGCACCATGCCCTTGTCCTTCTGGACCGTCGGGTCCGAGAAGCGGCGCCCGATCAGGCGCTTGATCGCGAAGAGGGTGTTTTCAGGGTTGGTGACCGCCTGGCGCTTGGCCGGCTGGCCGGTAAGCCGCTCACCGTCGCCGGTGAAGGCCACCATGGAGGGCGTCGTGCGGGCGCCCTCGGAATTCTCGATAACTTTCGGGTTTGACCCGTCCATGACCGCGACGCACGAGTTGGTCGTGCCGAGGTCGATGCCGATGACTTTCGCCATGTTGTCTTCGTCTCCACGTCTTTAGGCGGACCGGACCTTGGGCGGCCTTATGGGCAAAAGCACCGCCCGCGTCCATTGCGCGGCCCGAAAAACCCGCAAGGAAATCCGATCCGGATGCCCTTTGGACCCTTCGGGGCTTGCTGGTCCCCTCGTGATGAACCAAGAATCCGCGGAAGCGGGAAAAACTCCGCGTTTTCAGCCGCGTATATAGGTATCGGGCCGAAACGCCGCAACCGGGCGAATCACTTTTCCCATACGTTTTGTGTGCAAATTCAAGGGGTGGCCCATGGACGACCGCGAGCCGGAACTGCGCCTGACCCCGTCGCGCGCCAACAAGGCCCTCAATCCCGAGCAGGATTCCCGCGTCCTGCTGCTGGCAGCCCGCCTCGTCATCGGCCTCGCGGCCATTGCCGCCATCCCGTTCTCCGCCGTCATGGGCTTCATGGCCGTGCCCGGCACGGAAGACAGCGAGCTGATGGGGATCTTCTACTTCTACGCGGGCGTCCTGCCCGTGGTGATGGCGCTGGCCGCCATCGGCTGCCTGGTCCCGTGGCGGCGCCTCAACCTCGTCGCCATCCCCGTCGCCCTCATCGGATTCCTCGCCATGGCCGCCCCCTTCGTCTATTTCGCCGTTGTGGGCGCCACATCGGGGTGACATGACGCGGACGGCCGAAAGCGAAACCGAACTGGAAGCGGCCCCCGGTGTCCGCCTGCTGAAAGGCCGCCTGGACGCCGCCGCCCAGTCAGCCCTCGTGGACAGCATCCGCGCGGTGACGCGGGCAGCCCCCCTCTACCGCCCCACCATGCCGCGCACCGGCAAGCCGTGGACCGTGCGCATGACCGCCTGCGGCCCCCTCGGCTGGGTGTCGGACAAGGCGGGCTACCGCTACCAGCCCACCCACCCGGAAACCGGCAGGCCCTGGCCGCCGATCCCGCAAATGCTGCTGGACCTCTGGCACGACGCCACCGGCTACCCGGCCCCGCCCGAATGCTGCCTCGTGAACTATTACGCCGAAGGTGCCCGCATGGGCCTCCACCGCGACGAGGACGAAGAGGCGCTCGACGCCCCCGTCCTCTCGGTGTCGCTGGGCGACACGGCGGTCTTCCGCCTCGGCGGGCTGGAACGGAAGGGCCGGACCCGCAGCTTCCGCCTCGCCTCAGGCGACGTGCTGCTCATCGGCGGCGACAACCGGCTTGCCTACCACGGCATCGATCGCATCATCCCCGGCACCTCCACTCTCCTCAAGGACGGCGGCCGCATCAACCTGACGCTCAGGCGCGTGACCCGGCCTGCCTGATGCAAACCGCGCCCCTCTCCCCTAGGCTCACCACCAAAACAACGGGGAGGAAGCATGAGCGCATTGCATGACTTGGGTGTCGCCTTCCGCCGGTGGCGGCAGGTGCGGGCGAATGGGGCAGCGCCCGAGGGCATGTCCGGGGACGAGTTCCGCGCTGCCGCGGCGCCGCTGATCGACGCCGCCGCGCCCGAGATCGCCGAGGCCGCCTTCATGGACCTGCCGGCGACGCGCATGCCGTGGACCGCGACCGACTTCGAGCTACAGCCCGGCGAGGAAGTGACGCTGCTTTCCGTGGGCCGCATCTGGCTCGCCCGCCCGCTCGACATCTGGGTCGGTCCCCAGTTCCAGCTCTGGGCGCGCCTCGGCGAAACCGGCGAGGTCTTCAACGGCACGCAGGACACGATGACGTTCACGGCCGACCGCGCCGGGCGGCTTTATCTCGGCGGCCAGTTCCCCGGCCAGTTCGCCGACCGCCAGGGCCGCCTGCAGCCGGACCTGAACGCCTACGCGAAATCCGATGGCGGTCTCACGGTCCTCGCCATCCGCTGGCGCAATGGCGCGGCGGCGGGCCTCGACGCCATGGCAAAGGGCGGCGACGTGGCCGGGCTCGTCGCGGCCGAGCGCGCCCGCCTCGCCAATCCGCCCAGACCGCCGGAAGGCTGGCGCTACCTCTGGTTCCTCGGCGAAAGCGACATCTACGCCCCCGGCGAAGCGGACGGCGCCCCCTGCATCCACTGCCGCACCCACCGCAATGTCGGCATCCTGCAGAAGGAAGCGCCGTTCCCGCTTCGTCCGGACACGGAGCTTTCATGGGACTGGAAGGTGGACGCGCTGCCGACGGCCCTGCCCGAGGACACGGCGGCCAGCCACGACTACCTGTCGATCGCCGTCGAGTTCGAGAACGGCCGCGACATCACCTATTACTGGAGCCGTGAATTGCCCGTCGGCAAGGGTTACTGGTGCCCGCTGCCCACCTGGAAGGACCGCGAATTCCACGTGGTCGTGCGCACCGGCGAGCGCGAGCTGGGACAGTGGCTCTCCGAGACACGTAATCTGTACACGGATTACCGCGACTACATGGGCGAACCGCCCGCGCGCGTGGTGCGCGTCTGGCTTATCGCCAACTCGCTGTTCCAGCGCATGGACGGCGCTGCGGATTTCCGCAAGATTTCACTCAAGGGCGGTGGGGACCAACGCGACATCCTTTGAAGGAGGAACACGCATGCGTCACGAGATCCATCCCGACGGCACGCGCGGTGCGCCGCTCGGCCACGTCACCCGCCGCATGTTCGGCGGCCTCGCCGCCGGGCTCGCGGGCTATGCCCTCGCCGCGCGCCCCGTCGCCGCCAGCGCCATCACCACGCCGTCCGACGGCCTCGTCACCGCCGAGTTCGAACTCAAGATGGCCGATGGCGGGCTGATCCCCGGCTATTTCGCGCGGCCGGAAGGCGACGGCCCGTTCCCGGTCGTCCACGTGGTGCACGAGATTTTCGGCGTCCACGAATACATCCGCGACGTCTGCCGCCGGCTGGCGAAGGAAGGCTACCTCGCCGCCACCGCCAATCTCTATGCGCGCGCGGGCGACACCAGCGAGATGAGTTCCTACGAGGAAATCTTCCCCATCGTCGCCACGGCGGACCCCGCGCAGGTCAACGGCGACCTCGACGCCATCGGCGCGTTCCTGACCGACGACCTGCCCGGCAACAAGGACGCGGTCGGCATCACCGGTTTCTGCTGGGGCGGCGCGGTCGCGTGGCTCTACGCCGCCCACAACCCGAACCTGAGCGCCGCCGTCGCCTGGTACGGCCGCCTCGTCCCCCCGGAAGACAATGACGGCCGGCCTTACCCGGTGGACGTGGTGGATGACCTGGGCGCCCCGGTCCTCGGCCTCTACGGCGGGCAGGACCGGCTGATCTCCGCGGCCGATATCGAGCGCATGAAGGCGGAGATTGCTGCTGCGGCGGAGGCGGGCGCGGACATGCCCAAGGTCGAGTTCGTCGTCTACGACGACGCCAACCACGGCTTCCACGCCGACTACCGCCCGGCCTACGATCCCGCCGCCGCGAAGGACGGCTGGTCGCGCATGCTCGCCTGGTTCAGGGAAAACGGGGTCGGTTGAGGCGCACCTTACGCCTTGGTGTCGATGGTGGAGCCCGGCCCCTGCGAGGCGCCGCCGCCATCGCCCTCGGGCTTCTCGTCCACCTTGGTGTCGGCGGCCGACGTGTCTGCCTTGGCGGCGGCGGTGCCGCCCTTGGAGACGCCCACCATCGCGGGGCGCAACAGGCGCTCGCCGATCACGTAGCCGGTCGCGACCACTTCCACCACGGTGCCGTTCGGCTTGTCCGGGTGCTCCACCTCGAACATCGCCTGGTGGTGGTTGGGGTCGAACTTCTCGCCCAGCGGATTGATCGCCTTCACCCCGTGGCGCTCCAGCACCGACAGGAACTCGCGCTCGGTCATCTCGATGCCGGCGATCAGGTTCTTCACGCCGTCCGGCGCGCCCTCGCGGTCGCTCTCCGGCAGCGCGTCGATGGCGCGGCGCATGTTGTCGCCCACCGTCAGCACGTCGCGCGCGAAGGAGGTGACCGCGTACTTGCTGGCATCCTGCTTGTCACGTTCGGCGCGCTTGCGGGTGTTCTCCGCATCCGCGACGGCGCGCAGCAGGCGGTCCTTGAGGTCGGCAACTTCCGCTTCGAGTTCCGCCACGCGGTCGCCGCCTTCAGGCGTCTCGTCCGCCGCGCTCTCCGCGGCAGCCGCGCCCGCGGCTTCGCCCGCGTCGGCCGGGGTTTCGTCCGCGCTCTCGGTTGCCGGATTTTCTTTCGGATCGCTCATCTACGTTCAGCCTCAAGCATTCCGCGGCGGATCCCGCCGCACTCTTGCGCGCAAGTTGGGTTGGCGCGCCTCATACCGCAAGGGGGGCGGCTTGCATACCGGGCAGGTCCGGTCCCGCGCTAGCTGATCAGCCGCGTCACCAGCCGCGCCGTGTAGTCGACCATCGGAATGACGCGCGCATAGTTGAGCCGCGTCGGCCCCACGACGCCCAGCACGCCGACAATCTGGTTGTCGCTGTTCGTGTAGGGCGAGACGATCACCGACGAGCCGGAGAGCGAGAACAGCTTGGTCTCCGACCCGATGAAGATGCGGATCCCCTCGGCGGCTTCAGCCATGGTCAGGAGCTGCAAGAGCTCTTCCTTGGTCTCCAGGTCGTTGAACAGCCGGCGGATGCGTTCGAGGTCGTCCAGCGCCTGCACGTCCTCCAGCAGGTTCGCCCGCCCGCGTACGATCAGCGAGCGTTCCGGCTTGCCGCCCTGCGCCTCGCCGGACCACACGGCCAGCCCCGCTTCCACGACGCTGGTGGTCAGCTCGTCCAGTTCCGCCTGCCGCGCCGCGATTTCCGCACGCACGCTCGCCTGCGCCTCGCCGAAGCTGCGGCCCTTGAGCCGAGCGTTCAGGTAGTTGGTCGCAACCGTGAGCGAGGCCGCGGGCATGTCCTCCGGCGTGTCGATCAGCCGGTTCTCGACCACGCCGTCCTCGAACACGATCACCGCCAGCGCCTGCCCCGGCTTCACCGGCACGAATTCGAGCTGCTTCAGCCGCGCCTCGCGCTTGGGCGCCACCACCAGCCCCGCGCACCGCGACAGGCCGGACAGGGTCTGCGACACCTGCGCCAGCGCCTCGTCCACCGCCTGGTTCGACCCCGCGATCTGCGATTCCAGCCGCGTGCGCTCGTCTTCGGAAAGATCGCCCACCTGCAACAGCGCATCCACGAAGAGCCGCAGGCCCGCTTCCGTCGGCATGCGTCCCGCGGAGGTGTGCGGTGAATCGAGAAGGCCCATGTCCTCCAGGTCCGCCATCACGTTGCGGATCGAGGCGGGCGACAGCGACAGGTTGCCGGACCGCGACAGGGTGCGCGAGCCCACCGGCTCGCCGCTTTCCAGGTACGTCTCCACGAGCTGGCGGAACACTTCCCGCGAACGCTGGTTGAGTTCCAGAAGCGTGTTGGCGCCGTCGCCCAGCGGCGAGGCCGCACCGGTCAGTCGTCTGTCGGGCCTGTCGTCCATGGCATTGTCACTCTAACTGCGTGCGGTCACTGGATTTTCACCGTTCGCCGCGCGCGCTCCCGAATCTAGGAAGGCCCCGCCCTCCCGTCAATTTCCGGCACCGCGTGCCGAGCACGCCAGCGCCCATTGCGCCCATGGGGTACGGGCGATAGGTAGGGCCCCACATCTGCCTTCCCGCCATCCACGAGAACTGGAGCCTTCATGCGCCCCTCCGGCCGCCAGCCTGATGAAATGCGGACCGTCACCTTCGAGCCGGGCTTCTCCAAGCACGCGGAAGGCTCCTGCCTCGTGAAGTTCGGCGACACCCACGTGCTGGTGACGGCAAGCCTTGAGGACCGCGTCCCGCCGTGGCTGCGCGGTGCCGGCCGCGGCTGGGTCACGGCGGAATACGGCATGCTGCCCCGCGCCACCGGCGAGCGCATGCGCCGCGAGGCCTCCGCCGGCAAGCAGTCGGGCCGCACCCAGGAAATCCAGCGCCTTATCGGCCGCAGCCTTCGCGCCGTCGTGGACCTCACCGCCATGGGCGAACGCCAGATCTCGGTCGACTGCGACGTGATCCAGGCCGACGGCGGCACCCGCACCGCGTCGATCACCGGCGCATGGGTCGCCCTCCACCAGTGCTTCGCGTGGATGAAGGCGCGCGAGATGATCACGTCGATCCCGCTCAAGGACCACGTGGCCGCCATCTCCTGCGGCATCTACGAGGGCACGCCCGTTGCCGACCTCGACTACGCCGAGGATTCGACCGCCGGCACCGACGCCAACTTCGTGATGACCGGCGCGGGCGGCATCGTCGAGATCCAGGGCACCGCGGAAGGCGACCCCTTCACCGAGGCCGAGTTCGGCGAGCTGATGCGGCTTGCCAAGCTCTCCGTCGAACAGCTCGTCGCCATGCAGAAACAGGCGGTCGCGTGAGCGAACCCAGACACCGCCACTTCGCCGGTTCGAAGCTCCTCGTCGCCAGCCACAACGAGGGCAAGGTGACGGAGATCCGTGCGCTGGTGGAGCCGTTCGGTGTCGAGACCGTGTCGGCGGGCGAACTCGGCCTGCCCGAACCGGAAGAGACCGGCGCCACGTTCAAGGCGAACGCCGAACTGAAGGCGATGGCCGCCGCCAAGGCCGCCGACATGCCCGCGCTCTCCGACGATTCCGGCCTCGCGGTCGAAGCGCTCGGCGGCGATCCGGGTATCTATTCGGCGCGCTGGGCCGAGACCCCGGAGGGCCGCAACTTCGAAAGCGCCATGACCCGCGTCGAGAAGGAACTCAACACCGCCAACAACGGCCCCGGCGGCAACCGCGATGCCCGCTTCGTCTGCGCGCTGACGCTGGCCTGGCCCGACGGCCACATGGAGACCTTCGAGGGGACGGTCGCGGGCACGCTTGTGTGGCCGCCGCGCGGCACCCGCGGTTTCGGGTATGATCCGGTCTTCCTGCCCAACGGGCACACCCTCACCTTCGGCGAAATGGACCCGGCGGCGAAACATGCCATCTCCCACCGCGCCGATGCCTTCGCCAGGCTCATCGACGCCTGCTTCGCTCCGCATGACGGCAAGTAGCGCGCCGGGCTTCGGTGTTTACATCCACTGGCCGTTCTGCCTGGCCAAGTGTCCCTACTGCGATTTCAACAGCCACGTGCGAAGCGGTATCGACCAGCGCCGCTACGCGGCCGCGCTCGTGCGCGAACTGGAGCACATGGCAACCCGGATGCCGGGCCGCACCGTCACCAGCGTCTTCTTCGGTGGCGGCACGCCGTCGCTCATGGAGGTGGCGAGCGTTGAAACCGTGCTCGATGCCATAGCCCGCCTGTGGCCGGTGGCGGACGGCGCCGAGATCACGCTTGAGGCCAACCCAACCAGCGTCGAGGCGGACCGTTTCCGCCGCTACCGCGCGGCGGGCGTCAACCGCGTCTCGCTCGGCGTACAGGCATTGGATGATGCAAGCCTCAAGGCACTGGGCCGCCTCCACACGGCAACCGAGGCGCTGGACGCGGTGGCGCTCGCCCGCGACACATTCCAGCGCATCTCCTTCGACCTGATCTACGCCCGGCCGCACCAGTCGGTCGCGGACTGGGAAGCCGAGCTGTCACGCGCGCTCGGCTTCGCCGCCGATCACCTGTCGCTCTACCAGCTCACCATCGAGGAGGGCACGACCTTCGCCGCCCTCCACGCCGCCGGCCGCCTGACCGTGCCGGACGCGGAGACCGGCGCCGACATGTACGAGGTCACGCAAGGCCTATGCGAGGCGGCGGGCATGCCCGCCTACGAGGTGTCGAACCACGCGGTCCCCGGCGGCGAGAGCCGCCACAACCTCGTCTACTGGCGCGGCGAGCCTTACGCCGCGGCGGGCCCGGGCGGGCACGGGCGGCTCTTTGACAACCGCGGCTGGCACGCCACCGAAGCCCACCGCGACCCCGCCAAATGGCTCGCCACCGTTGAATCCACCGGCATTGGTTTGGCTGTGGATGAAATTGTGGAGAACGAGGCCCGCGCGGCCGAGATGGTGCTGATGGGCCTGAGGCTCGCCGAGGGAATCGATCTTTCCCGGCTTTCTGCGCCTGCGGACGCGATTTTGGACAATCAGGCTGTCGAAAATTTGTCCGAAGACGGACTCCTGAGCCGGCATGGGGATAACTTGCGGGTCACGGCCAAGGGCCGCCCCGTCCTCAACGCCATCCTGCGCGAAATTCTCGCCTAGAAGACCGGACCGGCCGTCAGCGTCTGTGGCGCCGGGCTCACCACCACGAAACCGCCGGGACGCACTTCCATCACCGCCAGCCCGCGCTCGTTGAGCCCGTTCGGCTTGAACCGGAACACGCCGTCGATCCCGGAGAAGCCATCCTCCGCCGTCAGCTCCTCGGTTGTGTAGCGCTCCCCGGGCGTGCCGCTCGACAACGCGATTGCCAGGCTGGTGGCGTCATAGGCGAGGCTCGCGATACGGTGCGGCTTGGCGCCGAACACCCGCTCGAACCGGCTCTGGAACGCCTGCCGCGTTTCCGGCGGGGGCGCGGCGAACCAGCCGCCGCCAAGCGTCGGCTCCCGCAGCACGGACGGATCGTCCCACAGGCCGGTGCCGAGGAACTTCACGTCACGGGGGTCCACGTCGAAATAGGGAAGCAGCGGTGCCAGCCCCTGAAGCTCCGTCCCGCCCGCGGGCAGCAGCACGGCGTCGTACTGGTCCTTGAGACCGGCCAGCCGCTCGGCCGGCGCGAACATGCCGTCGGAGGTGACGGCATAGCTTTCCGTCGCCACCAGCTCCGCGCCGCGTTCGGCAATCGCCTGCGCATAGGCCGTGCGCACCCGCTGGCCATATTCGTTCTGCGGGAACATGGCCGCGAACCGCTGGTGCCCTTCAAGCACCGCGAAATCGACAACCCGGGAGACATCGTCCTCCGGCAGGAACGACAGGAGATAGACGCCGCCGCCGGCAACGCTCGAATCCGTCGAGAAGGCGATCACCGGCACGTTCTTGAGCCGCGCATGCTGCGCGACCGGCGCAACCGACGAAGCGAACAGCGGCCCGAGAATGATGTCGGCGCCTTCGGCCAGCGCTTCCTGCGCCATGTTGCCCGCGGTGATCGGGTCACCCGCCGTGTCCTTCGGGATCAGCAGGATGTTGGGATCATCGAACTCGAAAAGCGCCAGCTGCGCTGCGTCGAGCATCGCCTGTCCCACGCGCGCCGCGCCGCCCGACATCGGCAGCAGCAGTGCCACGCGGACGGGCTCGCGCTCGCCGAGATGATGCGGGCGCAGGAAGCCCGCGGTGTCGCGCTGGGCCCGGTCCTGCGGCGGCGGGGTCACTTGCACGTCGCGCTGGGGCGGGGGCGTCTGGGGATCGGGCTTGTCATCGCCGCCGATGGTCGAACAGGCGGCGGCCATCAGGCCGATCGTGCAGACGAGCGCCATCCGGCGCAGGATCTCGAAACGCAAGGAGGGGCCTCTTCTCACTCTCGTCGGGTCGGCATCGAGGGCGCTCGTCTTGCCAGCGCCTTCCGGCGTACCCTATTGGGCACCATGCACACGGGCAAAGAAATAAGCGCCAATTCATCGGGCAGCGCAAATGCGGCGTCAGAAAGGCGCAAGCCCGCAACACTGGCGCCCGGCCTCCACGTTGCCGCAACCCCCATCGGCAATGCGCGCGACGTGACGCTGCGCGTGCTCGATGCCTTCGCGCAGGCCAGCATGGTCCTGTGCGAGGACACCCGCGAGACCGGCAAGCTCCTTTCGATCCACGGTATCAACGCCCGCCTGCAAAGCTACCACGAGCACAATGCCGGCAAGATGCGCCCGCGCATCCTTAAGGAACTGGCCGACGGCGGGTCGGTGCTTCTCGTCAGCGACGCCGGCACGCCCCTTGTTTCGGACCCGGGTTACAAGCTGGTGCGCGAAGCGATCGACGCGGGCCACGCGGTCACGGCCCTGCCCGGCCCCTCCTCGGTGCTGACGGCGCTGTGCGTCGCCGGCCTGCCGACAGACAGATTCTTCTTCGCGGGCTTCCTGCCGCCCAAGAGTGCGGCCCGGAAGCGCGAACTGGAAACGCTTGCCGCCGTGCCCGGCACGCTCGTCTTCCTCGAAGCCCCGCAGCGGCTGGCCGGCTGCCTCGCCGACATGGCCGATGTGCTCGGTGCGCGCGATGCTGCCGTCACCCGCGAACTCACCAAGAAGTTCGAGGAGGTTCGCCGCGCCCCGCTGGCCGAGCTTGCCGCGCACTACGTCGAGAACGGCCCGCCCAGGGGCGAGGTCACGCTGGTCGTTGCGCCGCCGGTTGAGACGGAAGCGGGCGAGGAAACCCTCGACGCGGCGCTGGCCGATGCCATGCAGCACGAAAGCGCCAGCCGTGCGGCGGCAACGGTGGCAAAGGCCCTCGGCATTCCCCGCAAGCGCGCCTACGCCCGGGCGCTCGAACTGGCCGGCAAGACCTCGTGACGCGAGACCGCATCGCCGCCGAGCGCCGCGGCCGCCATGCCGAAACCCTTTGCGTCTGGCTCCTTCGCCTCAAGGGCTACCGCATCCTCGCGCGCCGCCTGCGCACGCCGCACGGCGAGATCGACATTCTCGCGAAGCGCGGCAACCAGCTTGCCGTTATCGAAGTGAAGGCCCGCGCCACTGTCGAGGCAGCCATCGAGTCCGTTTCTCCGGCACAGCGCCAGCGGCTGCTCAACGCGGCGGGCTGGCTTCCCAACTGGCGGCCCTCGCTCGGCGAGGCGGGCATCCGCTTCGACGTGATGGCGGTGACGCCTTCGGGCTTCCCCCGCCACGTGCCCGATGCCTGGCAGGCGGGCTGATCGCGTCTCGCGGCAAACCGCGGCGTGTGGTACAAAACCGTCAGGTTTTCTGCGAATCACCCACATGAAGCGCCACCGATAAAACAAGGCGCCGGGTCGCGGGAACACGCTGCCCAGGACGGGCAATCACGACAGGGACAATCGACCGGGCACCCGCCGGCAGGGACGGGCGTGCGTTTTCGCGCCGTCGCCGCCGAATGATCCCGCGCGCCTTGGCGCGCAGCTTGAGCCTTGGGGGCCGCCCGATGACCCGTCCGACCATCCGCCTGATCCCGCTCGCCGCCATGGTGCTGGCGTTCGCCGCCACCACCGCCTGTTCGCCAATCGGCATGGCCGTCGGCGCGGGCGCGACCGCGGCCACTGCCGCCTTCCAGGAGCGGCCGGTTGGCCAGGCTCTCAACGACACCGAGATCAAGCTCGGCCTCAACGACCGGCTGCTCAAGAGCGACAGTGGCTTGTTCTCGCGTGTCTCCACCACGGTGATCGAGGGCCGCGTCATGCTGACGGGCCTGGTGGAGAAGGATGCTGACCGCGCCGAGGCGGGCCGTCTTGCCTGGACCGTCCCCGACGTGCGCGAGGTGATCAACGAGATCGAGGTCGCCGACAAGTCGACGCTCGAAACCCTGCCCGCCGATGAGTGGATCGCGACCAAGCTCAAGGCCCGGCTGCTGACCGACTTCGACGTCTCCGACATCAATTACTCGACTGACGTGGTCAACGGCTCGGTCTACATCCTCGGCATAGGCCGCGATCCCGCCGAGATCGACCGCGTCGCCAATCATGCCCGCGACATCAACGGCGTCCGCCGGGTCGTCATGCACGCCATCACCAAGGACGACCCGGTCCGCATGGCAGCGCGCCCGGCTTCGGCCCCTGAACCCATTCCCTTCGAGCGCCAGCCAAGCGGTCCGCGCCAGGGCTATGCGCTTGCCGAGAGCAACCAGACGACGGACGTGCTCACCGGCCAGACGGCGCCGCGGGTGGACATGTCGCAATACGACGAGCGCCCGGCCATCGAACCGGCGACCACGGCCTCGATCGACCCGGCCTACACGTCGCCGCAATATGGCCAACAGGACTACGGGAACGGCTCTTACGCCGGTTCGCCGCGCAGCATCACGCCGCGCGCGACGACCGACGTGGAGAGCCGGCCCTTGCCAGACGTCCGGTGAGAGCGCTTTCCTTCACCCGCATCGGCCAAGCCGGGCGCGCGAACCAGCCGTCCGCCGCGGGGAACCTGACGATGACGCCTGAACTCGACCGCATCCTGCGCACCGCGGGGGAGGCCGCAGACGACGCCGTCGATCTTGGCGAGACGGCGCTGGCGCTTGGCGCAGCCGACATGCCCGAACTTGTGCTCGATCCCTACCGCGAACACCTCGCCCGTCTCGCCCGCGATGTGGGCGCGCGCGGCGGCGAGGGCGGCGCCGGGGCGCAGGCCCGCGCGCTGGCCGACGTGCTGGCCGGGGAGTACGGCTATGACGGCGACCGCGTCACCTACGACAACATGGCCAATGCCAACCTGGTACGCGTGATCGACCGGCGCCGTGGCCTGCCCGTCGCGCTCGGCATCCTCTATATCCACGCGGGCCGCGCCAACGGCTGGCGCGTATCCGGCGTCAACTTCCCCGGCCATTTCCTCGTGCGCCTCAACGGCGACATTGCCGGCGGGCCGCCACCCGTGCTGATCGACCCGTTCTCCGGCGGGCGGATCATGGACGAGGACGCGCTGCAGTCGCTGCTGGCCCGCGTGCGCGGCCTCGACGACGAGGCGGCCCCGCTGCCCGCCGCCGAGCTGGCGGATTTTCTGCGCCCGGTCTCGGCCCGCGCCGTGCTGCTGCGCCTCCAGAACAACATGTACACCCGCGCCCTCGAGGCGCGGGATACCGCGCGCGGCGCGTCGATACTCGCCCGGATGACGGCGATCGCCCCGCGCGATCCGGCCCTGTGGCTGGAACGAGGGCGCCTCGATGGCGAACTCGGCAGCCTGCTCGGCGCCCGCCGCGCCTTCGCCCGCGCCGCTGAACTGGCGCTGGCGGAGGGCCGCACCCAGCTTGCCCGCGAGGCCCGCCAGCTCGCGGACCGCCTCAAGAAGAGCCTCAACTAGCCGCGCCAGTCCGCGCCGGCCGCGGGCTGCGTCCATTGACCTTCGCCGCCCGCCACCCGACATTCCGCCGGAACCGAAAGAACCCGGCCAAAGGGAGGGCGGCGCCATGGCGCTCAAGGTGGCGATCCAGATGGACCCGGTCGAGGCCATCGACATCAAGGGCGATTCGACCTTCCGGCTGGCCCTCGAGGCGCAGGACCGCGGCCATGAGCTGAGCTATTACCTGCCGCGCGAGCTGACCTTCCGCGACGGCCGGGTGACAGCCCGCACCCGGTCTCTCGAAGTGCGCGACGAGGCGGGCAATCATTTCACGGCAGGCAACCCGGTTGTCACCGATCTGCGCGAGGTGGACGTGGTGCTGATGCGCCAGGACCCGCCCTTCGACATGAGCTACATCACGGCCACCCACATCCTCGAACACATCCACCCGGAGACCTTCGTGGTGAACGACCCGGCCAGCGTGCGCAACGCGCCGGAAAAGCTGTTCGTCACCGAGTTCGAGGGCGTCATGCCGCCCACGCTGATCTCCACCGACCCGGCGGAAATCCGCGCCTTCCGCGCCGAGCACAAGGACATCATCGTCAAGCCGCTTTTCGGCAATGGCGGCGCGGGCGTCTTCCGCATCACCGAGGACGACGAGAACATGAACTCCCTGATGGAGATGTTCTCCCAGATGTACCGCGAGCCGGTGATCGTGCAGGCCTACCTGCCCGCCGTCCGCAAGGGCGACAAGCGCATCATCCTGGTGGATGGCGAGGTGGCCGGCGCCATCAACCGCGTCCCCGCCAAGGGCGAAAGCCGCTCCAACATGCATGTGGGCGGGCGGCCCGAGCAGACACAGCTGACCGACCGTGAGCGTGAAATCTGCGCCCTCATCGGCCCGGAGCTGAAGCGCCGCGGCCTGATCTTCGTCGGCATCGACGTGATCGGCGACTATCTCACCGAGATCAACGTCACCTCCCCCACCGGCCTGCGCGAGATCGAGCGCTTCGACGGCACCAACATCGCCGCCCTCATCTGGGACGCCGTAGAGGCCCGGTTGGCCGCGGCGCGGGCGGCCTAAGACGGACAACCGCCCGCAACCCGGACTCGACCTTTTCCCGGAAACCAGTTAAGAAGAGAACGAAAGTTCTTTTTGTGTTCCCGTTCTGATCGCGTATTTGGGCCTCGTCTGAGGATAATTCGTGTCAGTTGTCAATTTGACAGCCGGAACCGGAACATTCGTGGACCGCAGGCCGCCGATAGGTAACGGGTGGTAGGCATAGGCCGGGGAGGGCGCGATGGTGGCGCGGGTGCATACGGTCGCTTTCGAGGGCGTCGAGGCGCGCGACGTCAGCGTGCAGGTGCAGATTTCGCCCGGCGTCGCAGGCATCACGGTGGTGGGCCTCGGTGACAAGGCGGTTACCGAAAGCCGCGAGCGCGTCCGCGCCGCCCTGACCGCCATCGGCCTCGCGCTCCCGGCGAAGCGCATCACCGTCAACCTCGCCCCCGCTGACCTGCCCAAGGAAGGCAGCCATTACGACCTGCCGATCGCGCTCGCCCTGATGACGGCCCTCGGCGTCGTGCCGCAGGACGCGATGGACGGTTTTACAGTGCTGGGCGAACTGGCGCTCGACGGCACCATCGCCGCCGTCACCGGCGCCTTGCCCGCCGCCATCGCCGCGAACGCGAACGACCGCGGCCTCGTCTGCCCTGCCGCCTGTGGGCCGGAAGCGGCGTGGGCCGGCGACATGGAGATTGTCGCGCCGGGATCGCTCCTCGAATTCGTCAATCACGTGAAGGGCGCACAGGCCCTGAGCCCGCCCCGCCGCGGCGAACCGCCCCGGGCGGGCGCCGTGCCCGACATGGCTGACATCAAGGGCCAGGAAACCGCCAAGCGTGCCCTGGAGGTGGCGGCGGCCGGCGGCCATAATCTTTTGTTCGTCGGCCCGCCGGGTGCTGGCAAGTCCATGCTCGCGCAGCGCCTGCCGGGCATCCTGCCGCCCATGACCCCGCGCGAGATGCTGGATGTCGCCATGGTCGCCTCGCTTGCTGGGGCGCTGGAGGGCGGGGGCCTGAGCCCGCGCCGCCCGTTCCGCGCACCGCATCATTCGGCTTCCATGGCGGCCCTCGTCGGCGGCGGCATCCGCGCCCGGCCCGGCGAGGTATCGCTCGCCCATAACGGCGTCCTGTTCCTCGATGAGCTGGCCGAGTTCTCCCGTCCCGTGCTCGACGCCCTGCGCCAGCCGCTTGAAACCGGCCAAGCGGTGATCGCCCGCGCCAACCATCACGTGACGTATCCCGCGCGCGTCCAGCTGGTCGCCGCCATGAACCCGTGCCGCTGCGGCTATGCCAGCGAGCCCGGCATGGCCTGCGGGCGCCTGCCGCGCTGCGCGCAGGATTACCAGACCCGCGTCTCCGGCCCGCTGATGGACCGCATCGATTTGCAGCTGGACGTGCCGCCCGTCTCGCCCGCCGACATGCGCCATGCCGCCGCCGGCGAAGCCTCGTCGGTCATCGCCGCCCGCATCGCTGCCGCCCGCGAGGTGCAGCGCGAGCGCTATGCAGCGCTCGGCGCGGCGCACGTGGCCACGAACGCCGAAGCGGACGGCAAGCTGCTTGAAGAGGTGGCCCGGCCGGATGCCGCCGGCCTCGACCTGATGGACAAGGCGGCCGCCGCCATGCGGCTGTCGGCGCGGAGCTATGTGCGGATCTTGCGCGTCGCCCGGACGCTTGCCGACCTCGAGGGCGGCGGTCCCGTCACCCGGGCGCATTTGGCGGAGGCGCTAAGCTTCCGCCGCGCCCCCGCCCATGCCGTTGCTGCCTGAGGTAGTCCCCGGCGGTTACGCCGCGCGCACCTGCTGAATGAACCCGCGCACCTCCGAGGTGATCGCCTCGCTCTGCTTGTTGAGCGCTTCGACGATGGCGGTGAGGTTGCGGGCGGCTTCCGCCGTGCGCATGGCGCCGTCCGAGACGCCGCCGATGTTTTCGGTCACCCCGCCCGTCGCGGTAGAGGCTTCCTGCACGTTGCGGGCAATGTCGAGCGTCGCCGCCGTCTGTTCTTCCACCGCGGCGGCGATGGCCCCGGCGCCGTCGGCGATGCCGCCGACGATCCCGGAAATGCCCTCGATGGCCTGCACCGAGCCGGAGGTCGATGACTGGATCGCTTCGACCAGCCGTTCGATCTCGCTCGTTGCGTCCGCCGTCTGCTGGGCAAGCTGTTTGACTTCCTCAGCCACCACGGCAAAGCCGCGGCCCGCTTCGCCCGCGCGCGCTGCCTCGATGGTGGCGTTGAGGGCCAGCAGGTTGGTCTTGGCGGCGATGGCGCTGATCAGCGTCACGGCCTCGCCGATGCGCTGGGCGTTCTCGGCAAGATCGCCCACGCTCGCGCGGGTCGATTCAGCCTCGGCCGCCGCCTCGCGGGCGGTGTTGGACGAGTTCGTCGCCTGCTCGGCGATCTCCTGCACGGCGCGGTGCAGCTCCTCGGTTGCCGCAGACACCGCCTGAACATTGTTCGAGGTGTCCTCGGCGGCGCTCTTCACCTGGCCGGCACGGTTGTCGGTCTCCGTGGATACGGATTCGAGCATGCTCGCACCCTGCGCCAATTCGTTGACCGCGTTCTGCAGCGCCCGCGTCACGCCGCTCACCGCTTCGTCGAAGGCGGTGGCTGCCGCTTCGATGCGCTGCGCGCGCTCGGCCTGGCGCTTCTGTTCGTCGGCCTGGGCGGCGGCAAGCCTGTCGGCCTCCTGCATCGACGCCTTGAAGGTGTCGATGGCCTTGCCCATGCCGCCGATCTCGTCCTTGCGGTCCGTGTCGGTGACCTTGGCGTCGTAGTTCTTGTCGCGCAGCTGGTCCATTACCCGCGTGAAGCGGCCCATGGGATTGGCGATATTGCGCGTCAGCAGGATGCCGGCAGCCAGCGCGAACACCAGCGAGATGATGCCGCCTGCAATCGCCGTGATGGTGGAGACACTGAACGCGTCGACCGTGGCCGCCCGTTCTGCATCCGCCATCGCCGAGAGCTGTTCCTCGAGTTCGATGCCGATCTCGTCGATCGCCGCCACGAAGCGTTCGCCCGCACCGGTCGCCTCGATGGCTTTCGCCTCGGAGACGCCGCTGGGCTTGCGCATCAGGGCGATCTGCCGCTCGGCGGAGTTCGCACGCCAGGCCCGCACGGTCGCGCCGAGCTGCTGCGTGGCATCGGCAATCGGTCCGCTCACCTTTTCCTGCAGCGCGGCGAGGCGCTGATCAAAGGTTGTGGCGAGCGTTTCGTATGCGGCCACGTTCTCGCGGTTGCCGGTGAGCAGGAAGTTCTGCACACGGATGCTTTGTTCAAGCGCCAGCCGGTGCAGGTTGCGCACCTCTTCGCCGGTATGCTCGGCGGTCATCAGGCGCGACACGGCGCTGTCCGCGCGCTGTACCTGCGTGTACGTCAGCACGCCCATGCAGGCGATCACCGCGACGAGCGCGCCGAACGCCACCAGGAACTTGCTGGAAAGGCGAAGATCGTTGAACCAGCGACCGGCGCCGAAGAAAGAAGTCACCTGCATCTTCATGTGTGTCCCCTCGAAGAGCCTTGCCGCGGTCAGATGAGACCGACGAGCCTGCGCCGGTTGAATTCGGTGAGATTGATTTCGACCGTCGCCGCGCCGTATGCGTCGCCGGCCGGGCTCGTCAGCGTGAAGTTCAGCTGCTGCCGCCATGTGCCGGTGGCGTCGTTGAACTCCGGCTCGTCGATGAAGACGGCGTCCGGTGCGACGTCATAGGTCTTCTGGAACTTCGCTTCGTCACCCTGCCAGTAGTCGCTGGTGATGGCGCTCTGGCCCGCGTTGAGGCGTTCACGTCCATCACGAAGATCTCGCTGTAGAGGCCGAGCGAACCGGCCTGGATCTGCAGCAGGTAGTTGGAAAGCGGCGCCGCCAGCACGGCCGTGATCAGCGGCTGGTCGTCACTCTCCCGCTCGGCGCGCCACTGGCCGTCGAGCTCCAGGATCTCGGTTTCGTTGAGTTGGCCTGCTTCGTCGCGGCGCGCTTCCAGCGTCAGCCGAACCGCGGGGTGGCTGAACTGGGACTGGATCTCCTCGATAAATGCCCGGTCACGGACGGCATCGAGAGGCGTGGGTGACTGCGCATGGGCCGGCAGCGTCTGGGCGAGCAGGACCGTTGCGAGGGCTGCGAGAAGCCATCGAGCGTTCAATGTCATCGTAAGTGCCTTCATCGGCTGAAGTACCCCGGAGGTGCCCCGTCGCGATCTGCCGCCGCAGTTCGGAATCACCTAGTGTTTTCCGGACACTAGGTGGCGGTTGGTTACGAATGTCTGAATCCGGCACAACCTGTTGTTGCCATGGCGCGCAAGGCGCAGGTTTCCGGCGTTTTCCGTAAATTCGACCGGCCACCGCGCTTAACGCGATCTTTAGCGGGGCGGAACAAACTGCAGCGGATTCAGGACAATCCGGGAGACCACCCCCGCCATGGTCCATGGCAACACCGCGCCGCTGCCCAAGCGCCGGAAACGTATCACCGGCCTGCGCGGCCTTTTTACCCGCCGGTCGCGGGTGATGGCGCTCGCCCGGGAGGCAGCGTCCCTGCGCGCGGAGGTTGCCCAGTTGCGCGGCCTGCTGGCCGGGCAGGCGGAGATCATCTACCGCCGCAGCCGCGACGGGCGCCTGACCTTCGTCAACGACGTCTTCTGCGACACGTTCGGCGTCGAACGCGGCGCCGTGATCGGCCAGCCGTTTTCGCCGCAGGTCGATGCCAGCACAGGCGAGGGGCTGCTGGGCGCGATGACCGGCGCCGCCGGCATCCCGTTCCGCGTCCGCACCGATCAGCGCGTGATGACGCGGCGCGGCTGGCGCTGGATCGCCTGGGAAGAACTGCCCGTCCGCAATGACGCCGGCCAGCTGCAGGAAGTCCAGTGCGTCGGGCGCGACATCACCGACCGCAAGGAAACGGAACGCGCGCTGGCCCGCGCCCGCGACGAGGCCGAGCAGGCCAACGCCGCCAAGTCCGCCTTCCTCGCCACCATCAGCCACGAGATCCGCACGCCGATGAACGGTATCATCGGCATGTCGGCGCTCCTCGAGGAAACCGAACTGACACCGGAACAATCGAGCTACGTCGCGGCGGTGCGCCGCTCCGGCAAGGCGCTGCTCCGGCTGATCGACGACATTCTGGACTTTTCCAAGATCGAGGCCGGGCGGCTGGAACTCGAACGCCAGCCCTTCTCGCTCGAAGACCTCGCGGAAGGCCTCGTGGAGCTGCTGGCGACCCGCGCCCACGAGCGTGGCATCGCGCTTTCCGCGATCGTCGACCCGCGGCTGCCCGCCCGCGTTGCCGGCGACCAGGGCCGCCTGCACCAGGTATTTGCCAACCTGGTTGGCAATGCAATCAAGTTCACCGACCAGGGTGGCGTCACGCTGGAGCTGGCCCATGGCGGGACCGCCGATGACGGCCGCATCCGGGTCGTGGCGACCGTCACCGACACCGGTATCGGCATGAGCGAGACAGACCAGCGCATCGTCTTCGAGGAGTTCCAGCAGGCGCGCGGCGCCGCGGCCCGCAGGCGCGGTGGAACCGGGCTCGGCCTTGCCATTTCCCGCCGGCTCATCGATGCCATGGGCGGAACGATTTCTCTCCGCAGCGCACCCGGCGACGGCTCGTGCTTCACGGTGGAATTCCCGATCCCCGCCGAGGGCGAAGGTTCCGTAGGCAACTGCGAAGCCCTGACCGGCCTCGACGCGCTCGTGGCGTGGTCCGGGCCGGGCGGTGAGGCGCTTGCCGCGGCTATCCGCCAGCATGGCGGCGCGGCCCGCATTGCGGATCTTGCGGACGTCGAACCGGACCGCATGGCGGGCGGCGCGCTGATCGCACGCGCCGCGGATCTCAGCCGCGAGGCCATTGCCGGCCTGCGCAAGGCAGGCGGCAACCTGCGCCTCATCGCCGTCGCGCCCGCGGAGCATCGCGAAGCGGCCCTCGCGGCCGTCGCCGACGGGGCCGATGCCTACGCCCTGGCGCCGATCCGGCGCGCCACCTTGATTGCGGCCCTACGCGAGTCGTCGCGGGCCCGAGAAGCCTGGCATACGCCCGGCGTTCAGGATGCGGGTCAGCCCGGCCGGCCGGGTCCCGGTCCGCGCCGCCGGGTCCTGCTGGCCGAAGATAACGACGTGAATGCGCTGCTGACCGTGAGCGCCCTCGAACGCGACGGCCACGAGGTCATTCGCGTCGTCGACGGCACCGAGGTGATCGAGACGCTGGAAACCGGCGAGCGGTTCGACATCGTCCTGATGGACATGCATATGCCCGAGATGGACGGTATCGAGGCCACGGAAGCCCTGCGCGCCGCCGGCCATGCCCTGCCGGTGGTGGCGCTCACCGCCAACGCCTATGACGAGGACCGGCGCCGCTGCCTCGCCGCGGGCATGGATGATTATCTGTCCAAGCCGGTCGAGCCGGATGCGCTGCGCGCCCTGCTCGCCGGGCTGGAATCGTGCGCCGTGGCCAAACCGCAGGCTGAAACCGGTACCGCGCCAGCGCGCGCCGTGCGTTGATCCGGCACTTTCCGATCCTATAGTATATTCAGGACGTTAGCGGCGGGATGCCGGGCGCGGGATTCGCCTTTAGCGCGCCGCCGCAAAGACTGGTAAAAGGGGCTTGTTGACACCCCGGCAAACACGCCGCCTTGTGTGGCGGTTGGCCGCAATAATAACGGCAACTAACTTGTCAGTGGTGCGGTTTGCGTAGGAAATACTGCCGCCGCCCGGCTCCGGACCGGGGTGAGAGGGAGACACCGGTTTTGCTGAGACAGCTCGCTGTTGCTGGTCTGCGACGCGGCGTTGGCGCCATGAAGGCGCTGCGCGGCCGCAAGCAGCCCCACCGCAAGGCGGCGCTGCGCCTGCGCCGCCCGCGGCGCATGCCGCGCGGTTTTCAGTATGGCCGGGGCCGCCGCATCGCCCGCTTGCCGCGCACACCCAAGGTCCGGCGGGTCTTCTGGGGCTTCGGCCCGGCGGGCTTCGCGCGTTCCCGCACGGCGTTTCCCGCGCTCACACGGTTCGCCGGCCGCCGCATCAACCGCGCGGCCCGTTTCGCCGGCAAGTACGGGCCGCCGCCGCGCCCGCTTGCCCGCCGCGGCTCCCTCGAAGTCCGCATCGCCGAGACCGAGGCCGAGGTCCGCGCGGCCCAGCGCCTGCGCTACAAGGTCTTCTACGAGGAGATGTCCGCGCAGCCCAACGCCCGCATGGCGGCGGAGCGGCGCGACTTCGACCGCTTCGATGCCTTCGCCGACCACCTGCTGGTGATCGACCACAGCCGCATCCCGGAAGGCTACCGCGGCCGCGGCGTACCCGAGGAGGCCGTCGTCGGCACCTACCGCCTGATGCGCCAGGAAGTGGCGGAGAAGCGCGGCGGCTTCTACACGGCAAGCGAATACGACATCGGCGCGTGGGTGGACGGTTCGCCCGGCACCCGGTTCCTCGAACTCGGCCGCTCCTGCGTCCACAAGGATCAGCGCTCGCGTCCGACGCTCGAACTCATGTGGCACGCCATCGTCGCGTACCTGCTGCACTTCGATCTCGACATCATGTTCGGCTGCGCGAGTCTTGAAGGCACGGACCCGGACGCGCTGGCGCTCCCTCTGTCCTTCCTGCACCACCACTGCCGCCGCGAGCTGCCGGGCATGCCCACCGTGCGCGCCCGCGACGAACTCTTCGTGGACATGAACCGCATGCCGGTGGAAGAGGTGGACCCGAAGTCAGGCCTGCGCGCCCTGCCGCCGCTCATCAAGGGCTACCTGCGCGCTGGCGCGACCATCGGCGACGGCGCCGTGATCGACCGCCAGTTCGGCACGACAGACGTGCTGATCATCTTCCCGGCAAGCCAGATCAACGACCGCTATCTCGGCAAGTTCGGCAAGGCCGGTTCGCGCATCGGCAAAGCAGAGGCTGCCGCACAGCCTGCGGACGCGCCGGCAGCCGATTAGCCGCCGCCGACTAGCTGTCCAGCCCGTAGGCCGCAATGGCCGCGAGGTTCACCAGGTCGGAGACCGTCGCCCCCATCGGCGCGATCTGCACCGACTTGGTGAGGCCGACCAGGAGCGGGCCGATGATCGTCGCCCCGCCCAGTTCCGCCAGCATCTTTGTCGAGATGCTCGCCGAATGGATCGCCGGCATCACCAGCACGTTCGCGGGTTCCGACAGGCGGCAGAACGGGTACATCGCCATGGCGTCCCGGTTGAGCGCCACGTCCGCCGCCATCTCGCCGTCGAATTCGAAATCCGGACGGCGTTCCTCAAGAATTTCCACCGCTTCGCGCACGCGGATCGAGCGTTCGCCCATCGGGTGCCCGAAGGTGGAATAGGCGAGCAGCGCCACGCGCGGCTCGTAGCCGAAGCGGCGCGCCACTTCCGCACTCTGGACCGCGATATCGGCGAGCTCCTCCGCCGTCGGCATGTCATGCACGTTGGTGTCGGCCACCAGCACCGTGCGCCCGCGCGCCACCACCAGCGAGATACCCATGGTGCGCTTGCCCGGCGCGTCGTCGATCACGCGGCGCACGTCCTGCAACGCGACAGAATAGGAGCGCGTGACACCGGTGATCATCGCGTCCGCGTCGCCCGACGCCACCATGGAGGCGCCAAACACGTTGCGGTCGTTGTAGATCATCCGCTGGCAGTCACGCGCCAGGTATCCGCGCCGCTGCAGCTTGGCGTAGAGCGCATCGGAATAATCCGGCGCCCGGTCGTAGTCGCGCTGGTTGCAGATTTCGATGCCCTCGCGCTCTTCCAGCCCAACCTGCTTCATGATGCTGCGGATCATGTCCTCGCGGCCCAGCAGGATCGGCGTGCCGAGCCCCTGGTCGCGGAAGGCGGCAGCGGCGCGCACCACTTTCTCTTCCTCGCCTTCGGCAAATACCACGTGCTTGGGCTCGCGCCGCACGCGCTCGACGATGAAGCCGAGCGAGGCCGCTGTCGGATCGAGCCGCGCGGTCAGCTCGGAACGGTACCCGTCGATATCGATGATCGGCCGGCGTGCGACGCCCGAATCCATTGCCGCCTTGGCCACCGCCGGCGGCACCGTGGTGATCAGCCGCGGATCGAACGGCACCGGGATGATGTATTCGCGCCCGTAGCGCGGCCGCATGCCGTGATAGGCCGCCGCCACTTCGTCCGGCACATCCTCGCGCGCCAGCGAGGCCAGCGCTTCGGCCGCCGCGATCTTCATCGGCTCGTTGATGGTGGACGCGCGCACGTCAAGCGCGCCGCGGAAGATGTAGGGAAAGCCGAGGACGTTGTTCACCTGGTTGGGATAGTCCGAGCGCCCGGTCGCCATGATGGCGTCGTCGCGCACCTCGGCCACTTCCTCCGGCGTGATCTCCGGGTCCGGGTTGGCCATGGCGAAGATGATCGGCTGATCGGCCATGGACGCGACCATGTCCTTCGTGAGCGCGCCCTTCACCGACACGCCGAAGAAGGCGTCCGCGCCTTCCATGGCCTCTTCCAGCGTGCGCTTGTCGGTCGGCGCCGCGTGCGCCGACTTCCACTGGTTCATGCCCGCTTCGCGGCCCTGGTAGATGACGCCCTTGGTGTCGCAGAGAAGCGCGTTCTCGGTCTTCACGCCCATGGCCTTCACCAGCTCGAGGCAGGCGATGCCGGCCGAGCCCGCGCCGTTCACAACAAGCTTCAGGTCTTCGAACTTGCGGCCCGTCAGGTGGCAGGCATTCACCAGACCCGCCGCCGCGATGATCGCCGTGCCGTGCTGGTCGTCGTGGAAGACGGGAATGTCCATCAGTTCCCGCAGCCGCTCCTCGACCATGAAGCACTCGGGCGCCTTGATGTCTTCCAGGTTGATGCCGCCGAAGGACGGACC
This sequence comes from Parvibaculaceae bacterium, assembly GCA_965229975.1. GTDB lineage: Bacteria > Pseudomonadota > Alphaproteobacteria > CGMCC-115125 > CGMCC-115125 > Pyruvatibacter. Next base: position 2,602,478 of record OZ245936.1, on the reverse strand, counting down.
GAGATAGCGCACCGCGTTGATGAAATCGTCCGCGTCTTCCGCGTCCACTTCGAGATCGATGCCGTCCACGTCGGCGAACCGCTTGAAGAGGACGGCCTTGCCCTCCATCACCGGCTTGGAAGCCAGCGCGCCCAGATTGCCCAGCCCTAGGATCGCCGTGCCGTTGGAGATAACGGCAACCAGGTTGCCCTTGGCCGTGTAGTCGTAGGCGAGTGCACCGTTCTCCGCGATGGCGCGCACCGGCGCCGCGACGCCCGGCGAATAGGCCAGCGACAGGTCGCGCTGGCTCGCCATTGGCTTGGTCGGCGTGATTTCGAGCTTGCCCGGCCGGCCTTCGGCGTGGAACAGGAGCGCTTCTTCGTCGGTATAGCGGCGGCGGCCGCCGGAGCCGGTATCCATGGGTCTCGGGCTTTCGGTTGGGCGTGTGGCGGGGCGTCTTCGCGGAAAAACGTAGGGGACGCCTTTCAATCCGCGTAGCGCGGGGCAAACCTATAGGCAAGGCGGCGCGCACTCACAAGCGCGAGACGCGAACGCCGCTCGCGGACCCTCTCCCCTGTTGCTAGTGTTCAACGCATCCTCATGAGCGAAGCCGCCCGCAAAGACGCCGCCCCGGAGGCGACCGGACCCGACGCCGCCGATGCGCCGTCTGCGCCTTCCGGCGTCACGCCGATGATGGCGCAGTACCTGGAGATCAAGCAGGCCCACGCGGACTGCCTGCTGTTCTACCGAATGGGCGACTTCTACGAGCTGTTCTTCGACGACGCCGCCGATGCCGCTGCTGCCCTCGATATCGCGCTCACCAAGCGCGGCAAGCACCTGGGCGAGGACATCCCCATGTGCGGCGTGCCGGTCCACGCCGCCGAAGCCTATCTGTCGCGCCTGATCCGCAAGGGCTTCCGCGTCGCCGTCTGTGAGCAGACCGAAGACCCGGCAGAAGCGAAGAAGCGCGGCTCGAAATCGGTCGTCGCCCGTGCCGTGGTGCGCATCGTCACCCCCGGCACGCTGACCGAAGACGCCCTGCTCGATGCGCGCGACACGAACCTGCTGGCAGCGCTGGCCCGCGTGCGCGCCGAAAGCGAAGGCAGGCTGGGCCTTGCCTATGCCGATGTCTCGACCGGCGCATTCACCGTCGAGGAGGTCGAGACCGGCGCGCTCGCGGCGGCCCTTGCCCGCCTCGCCCCGCGCGAACTGGTGCTGCCCGAAAGCCTGCTGGCGGACGACGGCTTGCGCGCGGCTCTCGAAGCCTCCGGCGCGGCGCTGACGCCGATGCGCGCCTCGGCCTTCGACAGCGACGCGGCCGGCAGGCGTCTTGAAGCCCTGTTCGGCGTCGCGGCCCTCGACGGTTTCGGCGATTTCACCCGCGCGCAGACGGCGGCTGCCGGGGCGCTGGTCGATTACGTCGAACTCACGCAGGCGGGCCGTGCCCCGGCTCTGCGCCCTCTCGCATCGGTGAGCGATCAAAGCCTCATGGCCATCGACCAGGCCACGCGAGCGAGCCTCGAACTCACCGTGGGGCCGGATGGGTCGCGCGATGGCAGTCTGCTTTCGGTGATGGACGCCACGGTGACGGCGGCGGGTGCCCGCGAACTCAAGCGCCGCCTGTCGGCCCCCTTGGCCGATCCCGCCGCGATCAACACGCGCCTCGAAGCCGTTGCCCTGTTCGCCGATCACGCAAACCTCCGGGACCGGCTGCGCGATCGCCTGCGCGAAGTGCCCGACCTCGAACGCGCCCTGTCCCGCCTCCAGCTCGGCCGCGGCGGGCCGCGCGATCTGGCAGCCGTCGCCCAGGCTTCGCGGCGGGCGGGAGACATCGCCGGTCTCATCGCCGATCAGGGCCCGAACTTCCCGCCGCTGCCGGACGACGTGGCAAACGCGGTCGCAGCCCTCGAACCCGCCCGCAGCGGCGCGCCCGCTGCCCTTGCCACGCTGCTCGCCCGCGCGCTGGTGGAAGAGCCGCCGCCCTCGGTCCGCGACGGCGGTTTCATCGCCCGCGGATTCGATGCGGAGCTGGACGAACTGATCGAGCTTAGAGACGGCAGCCGCAAGGTGATCGCGGGCCTCGAAGCCAAGTACCGCGACGAAACGGCGATCAAGTCGCTCAAGATCCGCCACAACAACGTGCTCGGCTATTTCGTCGAGGTCACGGCGGCGCAGGCCGACCGCCTGATGGCGGAACCCCTCAACGACACCTTCCGCCACCGCCAGACGCTGGCAAGCGCCATGCGTTTCACCACGGTCGAACTGGCCGAACTGGACGCCAAGGTGGCAAGGGCAGGCGAGGGCGCCTTGGCGCGCGAAAAGGCCCTGTTTGATGACCTGACCGCCGAGGCCGCGGCGCAGGCCCACGCGCTGGCTGCAATCGCGCAGGCGCTCGCAGCCCTCGACGTTGCCGCCGGCCTTGCCGAGCGGGCTTCCGCCGCACGATGGACCCGGCCCCGCATCGACAACTCGCTTGCCTTCAACATCGACGGCGGCCGCCATCCGGTTGTGGAAGCCGCGTTACGGGCGCAAGGGGCGGGCGCCTTCGTGCCCAATCACTGCGACCTCTCGGGCGATGGCGATGAAGCACGCCCCCTGTGGCTTCTCACCGGCCCCAACATGGCGGGCAAGTCCACTTTCCTGCGTCAGAACGCCCTGATTGCCGTCATGGCGCAGATGGGTAGCTTCGTGCCCGCGGCAGCGGCACATGTCGGCGTCGTGGACCGCCTGTTCAGCCGCGTCGGCGCGTCGGACGACCTGGCTCGCGGCCGCTCGACCTTCATGGTCGAGATGGTGGAGACGGCAGCGATCCTGAACCGCGCAACCGACAGGTCACTTGTCATTCTGGACGAGATCGGCCGCGGCACCGCCACCTATGACGGCCTGTCCATCGCCTGGGCCACCCTCGAACACCTCCACGAGGTGAACCGCGCCCGCACTCTCTTCGCCACCCACTACCACGAGCTGACGGCGCTGGCGGGACGCCTCGACAGGCTCGCCAACGCCACCATGCGCGTCGCCGAGCATGGCCGCGACGTGGTGTTCCTGCACGAGGTGGTGCCCGGCGCCGCCGACCGGTCCTACGGCATCCACGTGGCCCGGCTCGCGGGCCTGCCGGACGCGGCCATCGCCCGTGCCGAGGAAGTGCTGTCCGCGCTGGAAGCCGGCGAGACCGGGGGCAGTGGGGCCACGGACCTCACCGCCGACCTGCCCCTCTTCGCCGCTGCGCCCCGGCCCAGATCCTCGGGCCACGCCGCGCGCGGGCCCGATCCCGTCCGTGATACGCTCGATGCCGCCAACCCGGACGACATGACACCGCGGGACGCGCTGGACCTGCTCTATCGCCTGCGCGCATTGGTGCGTGACGATAATGGCAACTAGCTTGCCGGAAGGCTGCGTCGGTAGAGCGTCTGGAAGATGATCGCTCCGCCGATCCCGGCGAACGTCGTCCACAGCGCCATGCCGGCCGCCGCCTGGGGCGCCGCGAACTCGGCCCACGCCCCCGCCGCCATGACGAGGAAGCCCGCGACCCATCCAAGCGCCGTCACGGTGACCGCGCGGCGGAAGATGGCGGTCTCGTGCACCGCCGGATCGGTCATTTCCCTGGCGTAGGGGAGGGTGAACGGCCGGCCGATCAGCACGGTGACGAGGGCAAAGGCGAACAGCGCCGTGGTGCCCGCAGGCGCCGCCCAGCGCTCGACGTCTTCCGCTGGAAACGTCAGCGCGGCGGCGAGGAACAGGGCGAAGAAGGCCGCGCCCTTCGCATCCATCAGCTTCGGCCCGCCGCGGCGCGCATCGCGCACCAGCACGCCGCCGGATAGCGCAAGGCCGAGCAGGGCCGCCCCCGCCGGCCCCAGCAATCCGGGCGTGGCCAGGAAGGCGATCCATGGCAGGTAGCTGATCAGGATCGGCATGGGCGGACCGTAACGTTTTCACCGGCTTGATTGGTTAATTCTCACAGCGTGGGAAAACCTGTGGAAAAGCTTGAGGATGAGCCCGCAAATTGCTGAAAAACAGCCGGGAATCGCCATTCACAGGCGATTGGGGCCCGGCATCCTACCTGCCTGCCCCCGCAGCCGAGCAAAACCCGCCCGAACGCGCTATATGTGAGGCCATGAACCGACACGCCCCCATCATTCCCAAGTCCCCCGGCACCAACCCGGCGGACTTCGTGGACGGCCATGCCCTGCGCGTTGCCCTGACCGAGAGCTTCCGCGCCCATGACGGTGACGACACCGCCCAGCGCGCCGCCGCCCTGGACATCTTCAAGGAGACCCAGGCCGAGGGCCGCGCCCGCATCCGCGAGGCGCTGGAGGCCGGCATGAAGGGCCTGGCCGCCGCCAAGGCGCTCTGCCACCTGCAGGACGAGATCACCCGCTCGCTCTACGAGTACTGCCGCACCCACGTCTTCCCCTCGCCGCACCACACGGAAGCGGAGAACATCTGCATCGTTGCCGTCGGCGGCTACGGACGCGGCACGCTGGCGCCCGGCTCCGACATCGATCTCCTGTTCCTGCTCCCCTACAAGCAGACGCCCTGGGGCGAGAGCGTGGTCGAGTACATGCTCTACATGCTTTGGGACCTCGGCCTGAAGGTCGGCCACGCCACGCGCTCGGTGAACGAATGCATCCGCCTGTCGCGCGAGGACATGACGATCCGCACTACGATCCTCGAGGCCCGCTACCTGTGGGGCCACGAGCCGCTCTACGACGAGCTGATGGAGCGCTTCTGGAACGAGCTGGTGCCCGGCACCGGCCGTGACTTCGTGAAGCACAAGCTGGCCGAACGCGACCAGCGCCACGGCCGCGCCGGTGAATCGCGTTACCTGGTTGAGCCCAACATCAAGGAGAGCAAGGGCGGCCTGCGCGACCTCAACACCCTGTTCTGGATCGGCAAGTACCTCTACGGCGTGCAGGACCCGCGCGAGCTTGCCAAGCAGGGCGTCTTCCGCGCCGACGAGATGCGCACCTTCCGCCGTGCGGAAGAGTTCCTCTGGGCCGTGCGCTGCCACCTCCACTTCCTCACCGGCCGCGCCGAGGACCGCCTCTCCTTCGACCTCCAGATCGAGATGGCCCGCCGTCTCGGCTATGTCAGCCACGGTGGCATGAAGGACGTTGAGCGCTTCATGAAGCACTACTTCCTCGTGGCGAAGGACGTGGGCGACCTGACGCGCATCTTCTGCGCGACGCTGGAACACCAGCAGCGCAAGGCAGCGCCCGCCGCCGCGGCGTCGCGCCTGCGTACGAGTTTCGAGCCGCTGATGAACGCCATGCGCATTGGCGGCCGGCGCAAGCCGTCATCGTCGGCACCCGAGGGCTTCGAGATTGAATCGGGCCGCATCAACGCCCTGCGCGATGACCTGTTCGCGAAAGACCCGGTCAACATCATCCGCCTGTTCCACACCGCGGAAATGACGGGCACGGACGTTCACCCCGATGCGCTCAGGCTCGTGCGCCGCTCGCTCAAGCACGTGGATGCCAAGCTCAGGCGGGACGACGAGGCCAACCGGCTGTTCTGCGAAATCCTGACCTCGCCCAAGACCCCGGACGTGGCGCTTAGACGCATGAACGAGGCGGGCGTGCTCGGCCGCTTCGTGCTCGACTTCGGCAAGATCGTCGCGCTGATGCAGTTCAACATGTACCACCACTACACCGCCGACGAGCACCTGATTAACGCGATCCGCATCCTCTCGCTGATCGACAAGGGTCAGGATGCGGACGAACACGCGCTCGCCAACGAGCTGATGCAGAACGTGCAGTCGCGCAAGGTGATCTACCTCGCCATGTTCCTGCACGACATCGCCAAGGGCCGGCCGGAGGACCACTCGGTCGCCGGCGCGAAGATCGCCAAGAAACTCGGCCCCCGCCTCGGCCTCACGCCCGCGGAGACAGACACCGTCGCCTGGCTGGTGCTCAACCATCTCGTTATGTCGGACGTGGCGCAGACGCGCGACATCTCCGATCCCAAGACGGTGAAGGACTTCGCCGCCGAGGTGCAGAGCCCCGAACGCCTGAAGCTGCTGACCATCCTGACGACGGCGGACATCAAGGCCGTCGGCCCCGGCGTGTGGAACGGCTGGAAGGCGCAGCTCATCTCGCAGCTTTATTTCGAGACGCTGCCGCTGCTCTCCGGCGCGCATGACGCCCCCTCGCGTGCGGCGCGCGTCCAGGCCGCGAAGGACGCCCTCGCCGAACGCCTCACCGATCTCGGCGAGGACGCCATCGTCGCCCTGTCGGGCCGCCACGCGGACGCCTACTGGCTTGCCTTCGACACCGACACCCATGAGCGCCACGCGCGCGTCATGGCCGGCGTCGACAACGAGGACACGGCGCTCGAGATCGCCGTCGCCCCCTACCCGGACGAGGACGTGACCGAGATCGCGGTCTATACGCCCGACCACCCGGGCATCTTCTCGCGCATCGTCGGCGCGGTGGCGATGACCGGCGCCAACATCGTGGACGCCAAGATTTTCACGACCCGCGACGGCATGGCGCTGGACACGTTCTGGATCCAGAGCGAGCAGTCGGAAGCGGTGGACGAGGCCCGCCGCCTCGACCGCCTCAAGGAGGTGATCGCCAAGACCCTGCGCGGCGAGACGATGCCGAAGGAGACGATCGCCCGCGAGCGCAAGCGCACCCGCCGCCAGCAGGCCTTCGAGATCGAGCCGCAGGTGCTGATCGACAACGCCGTCTCGGACCGCTTCACGGTGATCGAGGTCAACGCGCTGGACCGGCCGGGCATCCTCTACGACCTGACGCGCGCCCTGTTCTATTCGGGCCTGTCGGTCGCCTCGGCGCACATCGTCACCTACGGCGAGCGCATCGTGGACGTGTTCTACGTGAAGGACGGCACCGGCGGAAAAGTCGTGCAGGACGGCCGCAAGCAGTCCGTGACCGACGCCCTGATGGCCGCCTGCGCCTCCCGCCTCTCCCCGCGCCCGCCCGACGTCGAGGACCGCGTCCAGAAACGCAAGGCCCGCCGCGAAGCCGCGAGGGAGACGGGCAAGAAGGCCCGCGCCGCGAGGACAAGGCGGCTCAAGAAGGCGGCAGAGTAGGCCTTTCAAACCACTCAGATCGTAACTACAATATAATAACTGCGATGGAATATGAGTGGGACGCAGCGAAGGCCGAGGCCAACAGCGCCAAGCACGGCGTCACATTCGATCTCGTGGCTGAAGGCTTCGACTGGTCGTCAGCCCTCGTGGTGGCGGACAACAGGCGTGGCTACGGCGAACGGCGCTGGATTGCCTATGGTCTGATTGCGGGCCGTGTCCACGTCATCGTCTTCACGACCCGCAGCGGAAAGGTTCGCCTAATTGGCGCCCGCAAAGGCAACAGCCGGGAGGCTCGGTTCTATGGCTCGCAAGACTAAGCCGCCGCACATCAGCCAGAAGGACTGGGACGCGGTCGACGTGCCTGAACTGGCTGACGACGAGATGGCCAAGGCGCGGCCCGCTGCTGAAGCGGTGCCGCAGGTCGTCGACGCCTACAGGCGGTCCCGCGGCCCGCAAAAGGCCCCCACCAAGCAGCAGGTCACGCTGCGGCTGGACCAGGAGGTGGTGGCTCACTTCAAGGAAAGTGGCCCCGGGTGGCAGACGCGGATCAACGAGACGCTGGTAACCGCAGTTCGCGAAAGCATGGAGCCCCGCGAGAAGAAGCGTGGCTAGGCCGAAGCTGGCGAAACCCACCGCTTGCGCTTTCGCGCGAACCCGCGCATCCCTGAGATCATGAACCTCCTCAAGGCCTTCGCCACGGTCGGTGGCATGACCATGCTGAGCCGGGTGCTCGGCTTCGTGCGCGATATCCTGATCGCGGCGGTGCTGGGGACGGGGCCGGTGGCGGACGCGTTCTTCGTCGCCTTCAAGTTTCCCAACCTGTTCCGGCGGCTGTTCGCGGAAGGCGCGTTCAACTCCGCCTTCGTGCCGCTTTTCGCCAAGCGGCTGGAAGGCGAGGGGGAGGCCGCGGCGCGCGGCTTCGCCGAGGAGGCCCTGAGCGTCCTCCTGACGACGCTGGTGCTGTTCACAGCGGCCGCGCAGCTCGCCATGCCGCTTCTCATGTACGTCATCGCGCCGGGCTTCTCGGATACGCCCGACAAGTTCGCCATGTCGGTGACGTTCACCCAGATCGCGTTCCCCTACCTGCTCTTCATGTCGCTCGTGGCGCTGCTCTCGGGACTGTTGAATTCGCTCGGGCGCTTCGCGGCGGCGGCTTTCGCGCCGGTGCTTCTGAACGTCATCCTCATCGCCACGCTGGTGCTGGCGGCGCCCTATTTCGAGAACCCCGGCCTTGCCCTCGTCTGGGGCGTGGCGGCGGCGGGCGCGGCGCAGTTCCTGATGCTCGCCTGGGCAGCGGCGCGCGCGGGCTATCCCCTGAGGCTCCGGCGCCCGCGCCTCACCCCCGGCGTCAGGCGGCTGGTGGCGCTCGGCATTCCCGGCGTCATCGGCGGCGGCATCACCCAGATCAACCTGCTGGTCGGCACCATCATCGCGTCCCTGCAGGACGGCGCCGTGTCGTGGCTCTATTACGCGGACCGCGTCTACCAGCTGCCGCTGGGCGTCATCGGTATCGCCATCGGCATCGTGCTGCTACCTGACCTGGCCCGCCGCCTGCGCGCGGGCGACGAGGGCGGCGCCATGTGGTCGCAGAACCGGTCGTTCGAATTCGCCATGCTGCTGACCCTGCCCGCCGCCGCCGCCCTGCTGGCGATCCCCGGCCCCATCATCGAGGTGCTGTTCGAGCGCGGCGCGTTCGATGCGAGCGACACGGCGGCCACCATGCAGGCGCTCGCCGCCTTCGCGCTGGGCCTGCCGGCCTTCGTGCTCATCAAGGTGTTCTCGCCCGGCTTCTTCGCGCGGGAAAACACCAAGACGCCGATGTATTACGCCGGCGCCGGCATCGCGGTGAACATCACCGGCTCGCTCATCCTGTTCTACCAGATCGGCTTCGTCGGCATCGCGCTCGCCACGTCCGCGGCGGCCTGGGTTAATGCCGGGCTCCTGTGGTGGCGGCTGGCCGCCGACGGCAACTACGCCGCCGACGACCGGCTGAAGAAGCGCCTGCCCCTCATCGTCTTCTCGGCGGCCGCCATGGGCGCCGCGCTCTGGGCGGCGGCCACCTACGGCGCACCGCAGCTTGCGGCGATGACGGCCAACGGCTGGACCGAGGAGGCGCTGGGCATCGTCGCGCTGGGCGTGCTGGTGACGGGCGGCATGGCCCTTTACGCGGGCCTGTGCCAGGTAACGGGCGCCATGCGGCTGTCCGACGTGAAGCAGGCCTTGCGGCGGTAGGCCCGCCCGCGCCATAAACCGCCTCTCGTTTTTCCCGCACCGCCCCGGTCTCCACAGCCGGGGTCCATGGAGTGCCCGCCAGAATGTCCTTCCCCGAACGCGTTTTCTCCGGCGTGCAGCCCACCGGCACGCTGACTCTCGGCAATTACCTCGGCGCCATCCGCCGCTTTGCCGATCTCCAGTCCCGCTATGAATGCCTCTACTGCGTGGTGGACATGCACGCCATCACCATGTGGCAGGACCCCAGGGCGCTGCACGAGAACACGCTCGGCGTGACGGCGGCCTATCTCGCGGCGGGGCTCGACCCGGAGAAGAACATCATCTTCAACCAGAGCCAGGTGCCCGGCCACGCGGAGCTTGCGTGGATCTTCAACTGCGTGGCGCGCATCGGCTGGCTCAACCGCATGACCCAGTTCAAGGACAAGGCCGGCAAGCACCGCGAGAACGCGAGCGCGGGGCTTTACGTCTATCCCAACCTGATGGCCGCCGACATCCTGCTCTACAAGGCAACCCACGTGCCCGTGGGCGAGGACCAGAAGCAGCACCTGGAACTGTCCCGCGACATCGCGCAGAAGTTCAACAACGACTTCGGCGACATGATCCGTGAACGGACGAACCGCGACGAGTTCTTCCCGCTGCCCGAACCCCTGATCGAGGGCCCGGCCATGCGCGTCATGTCCTTGCGCGACGGCACCAAGAAGATGTCGAAGTCGGACCCTTCCGATATGAGCCGCATCAACATGGACGACGACGCCGACACGATCGCCCAGAAGGTGCGCAAGGCGAAGACCGACCCGGAACCCCTGCCGCACGAGGACGAAGGCTTCGCGGGCCGGCCCGAGGCGGAAAACCTCGTGGGCATCTACGCAGCCCTTGCGGAAGAACCCAAGCTCGCGGTGATCGACCGCTTCGCCGGCGCCCAGTTCTCCGAGTTCAAGAAGGACCTGACCGACCTGGCGGTGGCAAAGCTCGCGCCGGTCTCGGCAGAGCTGAAGCGTCTCAAGGCCGACCCCGGCCACCTGGAGGACGTGCTCAAGCGCGGCGCCGAGCGCGCCAACCTGCTGGCCGAGCCTGTGATCCGCGAGACCAAGGCCATCGCCGGTTTCGTGGGGGCGTGATCCCCGTTACGCTTGATCGGTTTTCCAGCGTTCTTATGTAGAAGCGGTCCGGCACGCCGGGCCGCCGGACCAACCGATACGCGAGGCACACCGACCAGATGGGCATGCTCGAACGGGCGCGCGAAGGCGCACGCGACCTGCGAAACCGCTGGACCTACCGCGAAAGCGGCAAGGGTTTCGCAAGGCCTCGCCTGCCCGCCTTCGAGGGCGTTTGGCTGCGCCGCATCGGTATCGGCATCGGCCTGTTCCTGCTGCTCTACTATCCCGTCGGCATGCTGATCGCCCACAAGGTGGACGACGATCTGAGCTACGGTCCGCAGGGCGAGATCCTGCCGGGCCAGAGCCGCGCCGTGGCCGTGACCGCCGATCTGATCGACCGCGAGGTGAACGAGAACGGCTGGGTCGCCAACGATCCGTTCTTCCTGCCGGCGACGTTGCTCGACAACATGCCCAACTTCCAGAAGGGCGTGATCGCGGCGCTGGCGCGCTTCTCCTTCGAACTGACGGATCAGCTTGGCCGCACCCGCGGCTCCAGCGAGGCCGACCCGGACCTCCAGTCCGCGGCGGGCCTGCTGCAATATCCCGGCGACGTGTGGTTCTGGGACCCGACCGTGTCGCTCGCGCCCACGGCCACGTCCGAAGCGCAGTACCGCCGCGCCATGCGCGCGCTGCGCACCTATAATTCGAGACTTGCCGCGGGCGACGCCACCTTCGAGCGCCGCGCCGACAACCTGCAATCGACCCTCGACCGCATCGCCCTCGATATCGGCTCGACCTCGGCGGTACTTGACCGCCACGTGGTGAACGAGTCGGGCTTTCCCATCGATACGGATGCGGACGACCTGTTCTATTTCACCAAGGGGCAGGTCTACGGCTACTACCTGATCCTCCGCGAGCTGCGCACCGACTTCCAGGCGCTGATCTCCGAGCGCGAACTGGATTCCACCTGGGACGAGCTGATGGCCTCCATGGAGCAGACCGTGGATCTCAACCCGTGGGTCGTGATCGATGGCGCGCCGGACAGCCAGATGTTCCCCTCGCACCTGGCTTCGCAGGGCTTCTACATCCTGCGCGCCCGCACCCAGCTGCGCGAGATCACCAACATCCTGCAGAAGTAGTGCTGCCCAACTTGCCGCTTGCGGGCAGGCCGCGCCTTCGGGCAGCCTTCGCCCATGAACGACAGCGTCAAGAAGACGGGCACCCAGTGGGACGAGCCGCTGCCGGATAACCCGGCACCGAAGACCCCGCCCGTGCGCAAGCGAAAGTTCCTGGTGATCGCCGACGGCTCGCCCGAAAGCCACCAGGCGCTCTATTTCGCCGCCCTGCGCGCCGCCCACACCACCGGCGCCGTGACGCTGTTGTCGGTGGTGAGCCCCGCCGATTTCCAGCACTGGCTCGGCGTCGAGAACATCATGCGCGAGGAAGCCATGGAGGAGGCCGAGAAGGTGCTCCACCGGCTGGCCGCGCAGGCGAACGACATGTGCGGCGTCATCCCCGAGCTTGTCGTGCGCGAGGGTAAGCTGCGCGAGGAAATCTCGGCGCTGATCTCCGAAGACCCGGATATCGCGGTGCTGGTGCTCGGCGCCGCCACCGGCAAGGAGGGCCCCGGCCCGCTGGTCTCCTCCATCGCGAGCGATGCGGCAGGCGGTTTCGGTGTGCCGGTGACGATCGTCCCCGGCAACCTCTCCGACGAGCAGATCCAGCTTCTCGCCTAAAGCCACAATGCCCGCGCGGTTGAAGCGGCGGGGCATTTGCGCCATCTAAGGGATAACCAAGGCCCGAAGTCGGGTATTCAGCGGCGCGCCGCAAGGCTGGCAGCGCCGCAAAAGGAGTGAGCGATGTTCATCCAGACGGAATCGACCCCCAATCCGGCCACCATGAAGTTCCTGCCCGGCCGCGAAGTGATGGGGTCCGGCACCGCCGATTTCACCGACGCCGAAGCCGCCAAGGCCTCGCCTTTGGCCGAGCGCCTGTTCGCTCTTGACGGCATCGAGGGCGTCTTCTTCGGCTCCGACTTCGTGACGGTGACCAAGGCCGAAGGTATCGAGTGGCCGCATATCCGCCCGTCGGTGCTCGGCGCGATCATGGACCACTTCACCTCCGGCGCGCCGGTGATGGCCGATGGCGCGGAAAACGCGGCAGGCCATGCCGAGCATGACGGCGAGGACGGGCCGCTCGTGGACCAGATCAAGGAAATCCTCGATACCCGCGTGCGCCCGGCCGTGGCGCAGGACGGCGGCGACATCACCTTCCATGGTTTCAACGAGGGCGTGGTCTATCTCAACATGGTGGGCGCCTGTGCCGGCTGCCCGGCCTCGACCGCCACCCTCAAGAACGGCATCGAGAACCTGTTGAAGCATTTCGTGCCGGAAGTGCAGGAAGTCCGCGCGGTCTAGCCACGCGCGTTCCCAATCCGGCCCGAGCCGATATGATGCGAAGGGCGCGCCGAGGGACCAGCGGCGCGCCCAATTCTTTGGACTGTCCGTAACCGGAGGAGCCCGCCCCCATGGCCGACCCCATTTCGCAAGCCTCGATCGACCAGATCTTCATGGACGCGCGCACCCACAACGCGTGGCTCGACAAGCCGGTCGAGGATGCAACGCTCGAGAAGCTCTATTCGATCATGCGCATGGGGCCGACCTCCGCCAACTGCTGCCCGGCCCGCATCAAGTGGGTGAAGTCCGACGAGGCGAAGGCCCGCCTCAAGCCGCTCCTCATGGAAGGCAACCAGGAAAAGACCATGCAGGCGCCCGTCTGCGCCATCATCGGCTACGATGTGGAGTTCTACGAGCGCATCCCCGAGCTGTTCCCGCATAACCCGGACGCGCGCAACTGGTTCACCGGCTCGAAGGAATTCGCCGAGCAGACCGCCTTCCGCAACGGCACGCTGCAGGGCGCCTATCTCATCATCGCCGCCCGCGCGCTCGGCCTTGATTGCGGCCCCATGTCGGGCTTCGACAATGCGGGCGTCGACAAGGAGTTCTTCGCGGGCACGACCATCAAGTCGAACTTCCTGTGCGCGCTCGGCTATGGCGATGCCTCGGTGCTGTTCCCGCGTTCGCCGCGGCTTGCCTTCACCGACGCCACCGAAATCCTCTGAGTACGGACGGATTGCGTGACCTCTCCGCGTGACGTTTTCGTCCTCGGCTTCGACACGGCGATGGATGCCTGCCAGGCCGCCATCGTCGCGCGCAACGGCGCGGTCGTGGCGGAAGCGCGCGAGGACATGAAGCGCGGCCACGCGGAAGCGCTCATTCCCATGATCTCCCGCGTGCTCGACGAGGCGGGCCTCGGCCTCGCCGACCTGACGCGCATCGGCGTCACCGTCGGCCCCGGTACGTTTGCGGGCCTGCGCGTCGGCCTTGCGGCCGCACGCGGCTTCGGCCTCGCCCACGGCACGGACATCGTCGGTGTCTCGACGCTCGAAGCCGTGGCGGTAACGCTCCCTGAACCGCAACCGGATACGCCGCTCCGGGCGGGCGTCATCGCCTTCGATGCCCGCAACGACGAGACCTATCTTCAGGTCGTCGATCCGCTCGGCACGCTGGTCGTCGCACCGTCCATCGTGGATTACGCCACTGCCGCCGACGCGGTGCCCGAGGGCGCCGTCACCATTGCGGGGTCCGGCGCGCCGAAGCTGGCGGAGGCGCTGGCGGCGCAGGGCCGCGGCGAAGATGTGGAGATCGCCCCCGAAGACACCTGGACACCGCAGGCGCCGTGGATTGCCCGGCTGGCACTGGTCGCGCCAGACGACCGCGTCGGCCCGCCATCGCCCCTCTACCTGCGCCCGCCTGATGCCAAGCTGCCGGAAGGCGGCGGCGCGCTACCCCGCGCATGACCGCGCCGAGACCGGCAACGGCGGCCGATTATGCCGCGATGGCGGCAATCCACGCGGAAGCATTCGAGCCTGAAGCCCAATGGGACGAAGCGGCAATCGCCGAACTTCTGGCCGTGCCCGGAAGCTGGGCGCTTGTCGGCGGCGAGCCCGCCGACGGTTTCATCATGATGCGCGATGCCGGCGGTGACGCCGAGGTGCTGACCGTGGCTGTCCGGCCCGCCGCACGCCGCAGCGGACGGGGCGCCGAACTGGTCGAAGCCGCGCTCGCCCGCGCCGTGGCGCTCGGGGCCGGGGTCGTGTTCCTGGAGGTCGCGGAGGACAACGGGCCGGCCCGCGCGCTCTACAAGGGCTTCGGATTCGTGCAGGTGGGCCGCCGTCCCGGTTACTACCGCAGGTCCGGCGGCGCCCGCATGGATGCCCTGGTTCTCCAGTGGCGGCCGCCCGCGGCGGCCTAAATCCCCAATGGGCTTGGGGGCTTAACCGGCCACACAGCATGTGAAGGGATGACGACCCGAGGTTGCATCGGCTAAATTACCTTGAAGTTCTTCGCCCGCGCCGCATTTTGCCGCGGCAGGGACATTGGTGCCGGACAGGACGACATGGATATTCTCGAAAAGGTTTGCGTCGAAAAGGGCATGCGCATGACCGACCAGCGCCGCGTGATCGCGCGCGTGCTGTCGGAAGCCGATGACCACCCGGACGTGGAAGAGCTCTATCGCCGCGCCTCCGCGGTCGACGACAAGATTTCCATCGCCACCGTCTACCGCACCGTGCGTCTGTTCGAAGAGGCGGGCATCCTCGAGCGCCACGACTTCCGCGATGGCCGCTCGCGCTATGAGCCCGTGCCCGACGAACACCACGATCACCTGATCGACGTGCAGACCGGCGACGTCATCGAGTTCCGCAACGAGGAAATCGAGCGCCTGCAGGAATTCGTCGCCAAGGAGCTCGGCTACGAGCTCGTCGATCACCGTCTCGAGCTTTACGGCAAGCCCATCGGCGGCCGGAAGGCGGGCGCAGGCAGCGCCAACTAGCGCCGGCACAAGAACCGGCCCGCATAAGAGGGGAGGGCGCCGGACCCGGCGGTGCCCGTTGGACGGCATGGGCACCTGGCGCGCGACCATTCGGGTCATCTGCTTTCTGAGCCTCACCATCGGCCTGATGCCGGTGCAGTGGGTACTGGTGACGCTGAAGATGCCGGGCGCCCGCAGCCTGCCCATGCACTATCACCGCATCCTCTGCCGCCTGATCGGCATCCGCGTGATCGTGAAGGGCACGCCGGAGCGCACGCGCCCCGTGCTGATATGCGCCAACCACACGTCCTATTTCGACATCCTCGTGATGAGCACGGCGATCCCGGTCTCGTTCGTTGCCAAGAGCGAGGTGGCGACCTGGCCGTTCTTCGGCCAGATGGCGAAGCTCCAGCGCACCGTCTTCGTGGAGCGCGACCGCCGCTCCAAGACCCATCACCACCGCAACGAGATCCACGGCCGCATCGCCAATGGCGACACGCTGATCCTGTTTCCCGAGGGCACGTCGAGCGACGGCAACCGCGTGCTGCCCTTCAAGAGCGCGCTCATGTCGGTGGCGCAGATGAGCGTTGTGGGCGAGGGCGGCGAGCTCGACGACATGGTCGTGGTGCAGCCGGTCTCGGTCGCCTACACGCGCCTGCACGGCATCCCCATGGGCCGCGCCTTCCGCCCGTTCTTCGCGTGGTACGGCGACATGGACCTGGTCCCCCACCTGTGGGAAGCGTTCAAGCTCGGCCCCATCGACGTGGAAATGCATTTCCACGAGCCGCTCACCATCACCGAGGCGGGCACGCGCAAGGCGCTGGCCAACTACTGCCAGGAGCGGGTGTCGGCGGGCGTCGGCGGCTCCCTGTCGGGCCGCGAGAACCGGCCTGTCCACGTGGAGATCGAGGGCGGCGCCCTCTCCGACGCGGCCTGATCCGTTAACCAGCGAACATCGCGGCATTTCTGCCTGTCACGGCCCTGCCACGGGCATGTGGGAAGGCTTGTGTTGAGATACGCGCGATTCGGGCGCATATAGGGCCGACGAGTAGTGCCCGGCGACCACCTGAAGGAGCCTGAAAGCCCGCTTTGACCGCCAAGCTGTTCATCAAGACCTACGGCTGCCAGATGAACGTCTACGACTCCGACCGGATGTCGGACGCGCTGGCGCCGAAGGGCTACGAGACCACCGGCGCCCCGGACGACGCCGACCTCGTCATCCTCAACACCTGCCACATCCGCGAGAAAGCCGCCGAGAAGGTCTACTCGGAGCTCGGCCGCCTGCGCGCGCTCAAGGAGCGCCGCGCAAAGGACGGCCGGCGCATGACCATTGGCGTTGCCGGCTGCGTGGCGCAGGCGGAAGGCGAGGAGATGCTGCGGCGCGCGGGCGTGGTGGATTTCGTCGTCGGCCCGCAGGCCTATCACCGCCTGCCGGACCTGATCGCACGCACCGCCAACGGCGAGCGCCCCGTCGAGACCGAGTTTCCCGAGGAAGACAAGTTCGAGCACCTGCCGCAGGCCGCGAAGCGCGTGACCCTGAAGCGCGGGCCCGCCGCCTTCCTCACCGTGCAGGAAGGCTGCGACAAGTTCTGCACCTTCTGCGTGGTGCCTTACACACGCGGCGCGGAAGTCTCGCGTCCCATGTCCCGCCTGATCGACGAGGCGAAGGCGCTGGTGGATGCGGGCGTGAAGGAGATCACGCTGCTGGGCCAGAACGTGAATGCGTGGCATGGCGAGGATGCAAACGGCAAGGCCTCCAATCTCGGCAAACTTCTCTTTGCGCTGGCGGAGATCGAGGGCGTCGAGCGCCTGCGCTACACGACCAGCCATCCGCGCGACATGCACCAAGACCTGTTCCGCGCGCACTGCGAACTGGACAAGCTGATGCCCTACCTGCACCTGCCCGTGCAGGCGGGGTCCGACCGCGTGCTCAAGGCGATGAACCGCCACCACACGGCCGACGATTACGTGCGCCTCGTGAACCGGCTTCGCGCCGCGCGGCCCGATATCGCGCTCTCGGGCGATTTCATCGTCGGCTTCCCCGGCGAGACGGACGCGGACTTCGAAGCAACGCTCGAACTCGTGCGCCATGTCGGTTACGCGCAGGCCTACTCGTTCAAGTATTCGCCGCGCCCCGGCACCCCGGCCTCGACCAGCGGGGAACAGGTGCCCGAGGAGGTGAAGGCGGACCGCCTCGCCCGGCTGCAGGCGCTGCTGGACGCGCAGGCGCGCGAGTTCAACGCCGGCATGGTCGGCGCCACGATGCCGGTGCTGCTCGACCGCAAGGGCAAGAAGCCGGGCCAGCTTGCCGGCCGCAGCCCGTGGCTCCAGGCAGTGCATCTGGATGCGCCGGAAGAGATGCTTGGCACGATCGTCGATGCCGCCATCGAGGCGGCGCACGCCAACAGCCTGACAGGGCGGCTCGTATCGGCCCCGCAGTTGCGCGAACTGGCCGAGGGGGCTGCTTGAGTACCGAAGCGGGCAGCGTCATGGGCCGGGGCGTCCATGCGGAGAGCGGGGCGCGGGCCGATGTCGTGGTCCTCGATTTCGACGACAATCACCTGATGAGCGCGCTGACGGGGGTGGCCGACTGCAACCTCGCCCGCATCGAGCAGTTGCTGGACGTGGCGGTGACGCCGCGCGGCAACCGGGTCGCCATCCGTGGTGGCGACGAGGCGCGCAAATGCGCCGCGCGTGCGCTTTCCGATCTCTACGGTAAGCTGAAGCGCGGCCAGGACATCGCCATGGCCGACGTGGACGGAGCGGTGCGCATGGCATCGAGCGAACTTCCCGCGCGCAGCACAAGCGCGCCTGTTCAGGTGGTGACCAAGCGCCGCGTGATCGAGCCGCGCTCGGCCAACCAGGCGCGCTATATCCAGGCGCTGATGCACAACGAGCTGGTCTTCGGCCTCGGCCCCGCGGGCACCGGCAAGACCTATCTCGCGGTTGCCGTCGCGGTGTCGCTTTTCATCCAGGGCCGCGTCGACCGCATCATCCTGTCGCGCCCCGCCGTCGAGGCGGGCGAGCGGCTCGGCTTCCTGCCGGGCGACCTGCGCGAGAAGATCGATCCCTACCTGCGCCCGCTCTACGACGCGCTCTACGACACGCTGCCCGCCGAGCAGGTGGCGCGCAGCCTTGAATCCGGTGAGATCGAGGTGGCGCCCCTTGCCTTCATGCGCGGGCGCACGCTGGCCAACTCCTTCATCATCCTCGACGAGGCGCAGAACTGCACATCCGTGCAGATGAAGATGTTCCTGACGCGCCTCGGCGAGAATTCGCGCATGGCGATCACCGGCGACCCGACGCAGGTGGACCTGCCGCTCGGCGCCAAGTCCGGCCTGCGTGAAGCTCGCGACATCCTCAAGAATGTCGACGGCGTGGCCGTCACCGAGTTCGACAACGTGGACGTGGTGCGCCACCCGCTGGTGACGCGTATCGTCCAGGCCTACACCGACAGCGAGCGAAGCCTGCTGGACGCCAAGGCGTCGAAGCAGGCAAAGGGCGATGAGCGCAGTTGAGCGGGACATAGGTCCGTCCACGGACGATCCGGCATCGAGTAGCGGCCCCGCCGGTGCGCACGGCCTTGAGGCCGACGTACTGGTGGGCGACGACGAATGGAATGCCGTGGACGATCTCGAGGCGCTGGTGCTGGCAGCAGCCGACGCCGCCTATGACGGCCCGCCCGCCACGGTTTCGATCCTTCTTGAGAACGACGCCGCCGTGCGGGTGCTGAACGCCACCTGGCGCGGCAAGGACAAGGCGACGAACGTGCTGTCCTTTCCAAGCGCCACGCCGGATATTCCGGGCGCGCCGCGCCACCTGGGCGATATCGCGCTGGCCTACGGCACGCTGGTGCGCGAGGCGGAGACCGAGGGCAAGCCGCTTGCCCATCACCTGCAACATCTCGTCGTTCATGGCATGCTGCACCTTGCCGGCATGGACCACATGACGGCGGACGAGGCTGACGCCATGGAAACGCGCGAGCGCACCATCCTGGCCGGTCTCGGTGTGCCCGACCCTTATGCGGCGGGCGACGAGGGAGCCAAGTAGACGATGGCCGTGGCCGACGACCGACAATCCCCGCAACCCGGCGGACAGGGGCCAGCCGGGGGACAGCAGGGGGCGACGCTAACCCAGCGCCTCGCGCGCGCCTGGCGCTACGTGGTGACGGGCGCCGAGGCCGCGGGCTTCTCAGGCTCGCTTGACGCCGTTTTCGGGGACGAGCGCAACGGCCAGCCCGAGCTCTCGACTGCCGAGCGCGACATGTTCTTCAACCTGCTCGGCTTCAACGAGCTGCGCACCGAGGACGTGATGGTGCCGCGCTCGGATATCGTGGCCGTGGAGGAGAACACGAACCTCGACGACCTCATCAAGGCGTTCCGCGAGGCCAACCACTCGCGCCTGCCGGTCTACCGCGAGACGCTGGATGACCCGCGCGGCATGGTCCACATCAAGGACCTGCTCGGCTGGCTGGCGGAAGCGGGCGATCGCAAGATCGATGGCGAGAATTTCGCCATCGCGCGCATCCGCCGCGAGATCCTCTACGTGCCGCCCTCGATGCCGGCGATCGACCTGCTCCTCAAGATGCAGGCAAGCCGTATCCACATGGCCCTCGTCATCGACGAGTTCGGTGGCACCGATGGCCTCGTCTCGATCGAGGATCTGGTCGAGGAGATCGTCGGCGATATCGAGGACGAGCACGACGAGGCCGAGCGCGATGACCTGATCGAGCGCGCCGACGGCGTGATCGACGCCATCGCGCGCGCGGAGATCGAGGATCTTGAGGACATGCTCGGCCTGACGCTGGTCTCCGAGGAGCGCGAGGACGAACTGGATACGCTCGGCGGCCTCGTCTTCGACATGCTGGGCCGCGTGCCCCAGCGAGGCGAGGTGGTGGTGCATCCCTCGGGCATCGAGTTCGAGATCGTCGATGCGGATCCGCGGCGCATCAAGCGCATGCTGGTGCATCCCGGCGCCGCCGCCTCGCGCAAGCCGGATGACGAAGACGGCGGCGATACCGGCGAGAGCGACGACTAATGGAGGCTGCGGCCCGCGTCCTCGACGGTTCGTCCGGATGGCTTGCGGCGCGCCCCTTGTGGCAGCGCATGGGCCTTGCAGCCATGGCAGGCTTGCTGGCGGTGGCGGCGATGCCGCCCTTCGGCCTCTGGCCGGTTCTGTTCATTTCCTACCCGGCCCTGATCTGGCTGCTGGACGGCGCGCCGGAAGGAGAGGGCCGCTTCGCCGGCTGGCGGCAGGCCGCGGCCACCGCATGGGCCTTCGGCTTCGCGTTCTTTCTTGCCGGTCTCTACTGGATCGGTTCGGCGTTCCTCGTCGATGCGGACGCCTTCGCGTGGATGATCCCGTTCGTGGCGGTGATCCTGCCCGGCGGACTTGCGCTGTTCTTTTCGCTCGCCGCCGTTGCCGCGCGCGCCGTTGCGCGCAACGGCGCGGCCCGCGTGCTTGCGCTGGTGCTGGCGCTCGCCGCCGCCGAATGGCTGCGCGGGCACATCCTCACCGGCTTCCCCTGGAACGCCGTGGGCTATGCCTTCGGCGTCTCCGACACGATGGCGCAGGCGGCGTCCCTCTGGGGCCTCTACGGCCATTCGCTTGTGGCGCTGCTGATCGTTACCGCGCCAGCCATGCTCGCAGGACCCTGGATCCGCCGCACACGGCCGGCCGTGGGCGCGGCAGTGGCACTGGCGGTCGCGCTGCCGCTCACTCTCTGGGCATTCGGCACGATCCGTCTTGCGGGTCCAGCGCCCGACGATGTGCCGGGCGTCAGCCTGCGCATCGTGCAGCCGAACATCCCGCAGCACCTGAAGTGGCAGTCCAACCTGCGGGCCATGCATTTCGGCACGCTGCTGCGCATGTCGCGCGGCGACGATGACCTTGCCGGCACCACCCACCTGATCTGGCCGGAAAGTGCGCCGCCGTTCTTCCTTGCCGACAACGAGGCCGCGCGGCTGCTGATCGCCGACCTGCTGCCGCCGGATACCCACCTCGTCACCGGCGCAATCCGCAGCGAGCCGCTGGCGGAGGCGCGCCGCGACGGACGCACGGCCCGCTACTTCAACAGCGTCATGGTGCTCGATACCGACGGCGAGATCGGTGCGGTCTACGACAAGGCCCACCTGGTCCCCTTCGGCGAATACCTGCCCGCCCAGTCGTTCCTCGAGAGCATCGGCTTCGAGCAGCTCACGCGCCAGCGTGGCGGCTACGACACTGGCCCCGGTCCCGCAACGCTGCCGATCCCCGGCGCCCCTGATTCGGGCCCGCTGGTCTGTTACGAGGTGATTTTCCCCGGGTCGGTCGCAGCCGAACCGCGCCCCGGCTGGCTTCTCAACGTCACCAACGACGCCTGGTTCGGCGATTCCATTGGGCCGAGACAGCACCTCCACCAGGCCCGCATGCGAGCAATCGAGGAAGGCCTGCCGGTTATACGCGCAGCGAATACCGGTATATCCGCAGTGATCAACGCAACAGGCCAGATTAGGTCTCGCCTGGGTATCAACTACACCGGCGTGATTGACAGTCCGCTTCCGGGCCGGCTGCCGCCAACCCTCTATTCGCAAGTTGGCGACTTGATATTTCTGGCTCTATATTTGTTGCTGTCTTGTGCCTTCTTAAGGTTAATCGTACGCAGCGCAACTAAAGCGCGGTGATGCCATTTGATGCAACCAATACGTGCATTACATTTGCTTTTGATTACCAGTGGTAATTCTGCGCTCAGCACTTGCAGGACGTTGAAGATGCACTCATAAGTATTCCCGAATTGACAGACCGTCAGTCGGTGGCGGTCTGCGAGGGGACATGCTTGTGGCACGAAAACAACCCAACCCGATCGATGTTCACGTGGGCAGCCGGGTCCGCCTGAGGCGTCTTCTGATCGGCATGAGCCAGGAAAAGCTCGGCGAAAGCCTGAGCCTTACGTTCCAGCAGGTTCAGAAATACGAGAAGGGCACGAACCGCATCGGCGCGAGCCGGCTGTTCGAGATCGCCCGCATCCTCGGCGTTCCGGTCCAGTATTTCTACGAGGACATGGATCATTCCGTGGCGGGCGGCGAAGCGGCTTTCGCGGAGTCCTCCGGCGAGCCCTTCGTGATGGATTTCGTGTCCAGCGCGGAAGGCCTCGAGCTCAATCGCTCCTTCGCGGCGATCGGCGACCCGCGCGTCCGCCGCACACTCATCGAGCTCATGAAGTCGATGGCCAAGGCCGAGGGCGGCGCTTCCAAATAGGCCCCGCCCCTGCCGCCGCTGCGCCGCTTGACCGCTTCCCCTAAACCCGGCAAGAAGCCCGGCATCTGTTCATGCTGCGCGTGTCCGCGCCGCGGCATTCAACATCCTTGTTGATGCGTGCCGAAGGGCTGGCCCGTGGCGCGTGCGATTTTCCGGGGGAGGCCAAGGCCCGTGTCGCATTCCAACTACCTCTTCACCAGTGAATCCGTCTCCGAGGGCCACCCGGACAAGGTCTGCGACCGCATCTCCGACGAGATCGTCGACCTGATCTTCCAGACCGCCGAGAAGGAAGGCATGCCGGCCTCGCAGGTACGCGTGGCGGCGGAAACGCTGACCACGACGAACCGCGTCGTGATCGCCGGTGAAGTGCGCGCGCCCGAAAGCCTGCTGGGCGACGGCGACCGGGTGAAGCCGGACCTCTTCGAGGAAGTGGCGCGCAAGGCCATCAAGGACATCGGCTACGAACAGGACGGCTTCCACTGGAAGAACGCGCAGGTCGACGTGCTGCTGCACGGCCAGTCCGCCGATATCGCCCAGGGCGTCGATGCCGCGGGCAACAAGGACGAGGGCGCGGGCGACCAGGGCATCATGTTCGGCTACGCCTGCCGCGAGACCGACGCGCTGATGCCGGCGCCGATCCACTTCTCCCACCAGATCCTCAAGAAGCTCGCCGAGGCGCGCCACTCGGGCGCCGCCGGCAAGCTCGGCCCCGACTCCAAGAGCCAGGTGACGCTTCGCTACGAGAACGGCAAGCCCGTCGCCGCCACCTCGGTGGTGGTCTCCACGCAGCACGTGGAAGGCCTGACGCCCGACGACGTGCGCGAGATCGTGCGGCCTTACGTGCTCGACGTGCTGCCCGACGGCTGGATGTGCCCGGAAGAGGAGTTCTACGTGAACCCCACCGGCAATTTCGTGATCGGCGGCCCGGACGGCGACGCCGGCCTCACCGGCCGCAAGATCATCGTCGACACCTATGGCGGTGCCGCACCGCACGGCGGCGGCGCCTTCTCCGGCAAGGACCCCACCAAGGTGGACCGCTCGGCGGCCTACGCCGCGCGCTACGTGGCGAAGAACGTCGTTGCCGCGGGCTTTGCCGACAAGTGCACGCTCCAGCTCGCCTACGCCATCGGCGTTTCGAAGCCGCTGTCGGTCTACGTGGACACCCACGGCACCGGCAAGGTGGACGAGGCGAAGCTCGAAACCGCGATCCGCAAGGCCATGGACCTGAGCCCGCGCGGTATCCGCGAGCACCTGGGCCTCAGCAAGGCGATCTACGCCCGCACAGCTGCCTACGGCCACTTCGGCCGCGACGCGGCATCGGACGGCGGCTTCTCCTGGGAGAAGACCGACCTGGTGGACGCCCTGAAGGCCGAACTCTCCTAAAGGACGCGCGTGCCGGACCACGACCGCGAGGCAGGCCGGCGCCAGCTGATCTATGGGCGCGCGAAGGGCAAGCGGCTCTCCGCGCGCCAGCAGCACCTGATGGACGCGCTGCTGCCCGGCCTCGGCGTGCCGCTGAGCGCGGACGCAGCGGGCGTGCTCGACCCGGTCACGCTCTTCGATGACGTGGACGAAGTCCGCCTCGAAGTCGGCTTCGGCGGCGGCGAGCACCTGGCGGCGCAAGCCAAGTCCAATCCCCGGACCGGCTTCATCGGCTGCGAGCCCTTCATCAACGGCGTCGCCAAGGCGCTCGTGGCGGTCGAGGAAGGAAAGCTCCCCAACGTCCGCCTGCACCACGGCGACGCGCGCGACGTATTGGATGCGCTGGCCGACGACACGCTGGCCGCCGTCTATGTCCTCTACCCCGACCCCTGGCCCAAGGCGAAGCACAACAAGCGCCGCTTCATCGGCCCGGATACGCTGGCGGCGCTTGCCCGCGTCATCCGCCCCGGCGGCCTGCTGCGGGTCGCAAGCGACATTCCCGCCTATGTCCGCTGGACGCTCGTCGAGATCGCCCGAAACGGCGCCTTCGAGTGGACCGCGGGACGGCCCGCGGACTGGCGAAACGCGCCCGAAGGCTGGCCCGGCACCCGCTACGAGGCCAAGGCGATCCGCGAGGGCCGGACGCCGTGCTACCTCGATTTCCGCCGCCGCCCGTGACCCCCTTTCCTTTGCCGCCGCAAGGGCTTATATAGGCGTCACGTTGTGACCCCGGTCGCTTGGCTTCAACGGAAGCCGGACGGCTGTGACGGTAGTTTCGGGGCCCTGCGGGGCCCTTTTTCGTTGGCGAAACGCGAAGAGAGTTGGAGTGACGGCTTGAGCCTTGTGGCCAAGACACCGGCGGAAGAACGCATCGTGGAGATGATCTCCCCGCTCGCCGAGAGCATGGGTTACGAGATCGTCCGCATCCGGATCATCGGCGCAGGCAATCCCGTGCTGCAGGTAATGGCGGAGCGCGCCGACGGGACGATGACCATCGAGGGCTGCGAGGAACTGTCGCGCGCCATCTCGGCGCTGCTCGACGTGGAGGACCCGATCGCGGGCCGCTACAGCCTCGAAGTGTCGTCGCCCGGCATCGACCGGCCGCTGACCCGGCCGAAGGACTTCGAGACCTGGGCGGGGCATCTCGCCAAGGTCGAGCTCGGCGCCCCCATCGACGGGCGCAAGCGGTTCCGCGGCGAGTTGGACGGTTACGAGGATGGCGAACTGCGGATCGCCGTCGAAGTTGAAGGATTTACCGAGCCGCAGGTCATCGGCCTGCCGTTCGATGACGTGCATGACGCCAAACTCGTCCTCACGGACGAGCTCATCAAAGAAAGCCTCAAGGGGCATGGCGGACACACCGCCGCGCCCGGGCAGACCACGGAGTAAGAGAACGATGGCACAGGCCGTTAGCGCCAACAGGCTGGAGCTGCTGCAGATCGCCGACGCGGTCGCGCGCGAGAAGTCGATCGACAAGGCGATCGTCATCGAGGCGCTGGAAGACGCGATCCAGAAGGCGGCGCGCTCGCGCTATGGCGCCGAGAACGAGATCCGCGCCGAGATCGATCCCAAGACCGGCGAAATCAAGCTCAACCGCCTGCAGGAAGTGGTCGAGAGCGTCGAGAACGACGCCACCGAGATTTCCCTGAAGGACGCGCAGGTGCGCAACCCGGCAGCCGTTGTCGGCGACTTCATCACCGAGCCGCTGCCGCCCATCGACTTCGGCCGCATCGCCGCGCAGACCGCCAAGCAGGTGATCGTGCAGAAGGTGCGCGACGCCGAGCGCGACCGCCAGTTCGACGAGTTCAAGGACCGCGTGGGCGAGATCGTCCACGGCCTCGTCAAGCGCGTGGAATACGGCCACGTGATCGTGGACCTCGGTCGCGCGGAAGCCATCGTGCGCCGCGACGAACAGATCCCGCGCGAAGCCTTCCGCACCGGCGACCGCATCCGCGCCTATGTCTACGACGTACGCCGCGAGCCGCGGGGCCCGCAGATCTTCCTGTCGCGCACGCACCCGCAGTTCATGGCCAAGCTGTTCGAACAGGAAGTGCCGGAGATCTACGACGGCATCATCGAGATCCGCTCGGTGGCCCGCGATCCGGGCAGCCGCGCCAAGATCGCGGTCCTGTCGAATGACGGCTCCATCGACCCGGTCGGCGCCTGCGTGGGTATGCGCGGCAGCCGCGTGCAGGCCGTGGTCAACGAGCTGCAGGGCGAGAAGATCGACATCATCCAGTGGTCGCCCGACCCCGCCACCTTCATCGTGAACGGCCTCGCGCCGGCGGAAGTGGTGAAGGTCGTGCTCGATGAAGAAGCCGAGCGCATCGAGGTGGTGGTGCCCGACGACCAGCTGTCGCTGGCGATCGGCCGCCGCGGCCAGAACGTGCGCCTTGCTTCGCAGCTCTCGGGCTGGACCATCGACATCCTGACGGAAGCCGAGGAGTCGGAGCGCCGCCAGGCCGAGTTCACCGAGCGCTCGCAGCTCTTCGAGCAGGCGCTGGACGTGGACGAGGTGATCGCCCAGCTGCTCGCCTCCGAAGGGTTCGCGTCGGTCGAGGAAATCGCCTTCGTGGAGCTGGACGAAATCTCCGAGATCGAAGGCTTCGACGAGGAGACCGCGACGGAGATCCAGGCGCGCGCCGCCGAGTATCTCGAGCGCATCGACCAGGAGCGCGACGCCAAGCGCAAGGAGCTGGGCGTGGAAGACGCCGTGGCCGAGGTCGAGGGCGTCACCACGGCGATGCTCGTCTCGTTCGGCGAGAACGACGTGAAGACGCTGGATGACCTGGCCGGCTGCGCCACCGACGATCTCACCGGCTACTACGAGACCGTGGACGGCGAGCGCCGCCGCGAACCGGGCATCCTCGATGGCCATGACGTATCCCCGCAGGATGCCGAGGCCATCATCATGGCCGCCCGCGTGAAGGCAGGCTGGATCACCGAGGAAGACCTTGCCGCCATGCGCGCCGAGGCCGAGGCGGCGGAAGCTGCCGAAGGTGAAGAAGGCGAGGGCGAGGAAGAAGCGGAGGCGCCGACCGCGTGACGAAAGCCGCCGACAGGTCCGGTCCCGAACGCCGCTGCATCGTCACGGGCGAAGTGCGCCCGGCGAACGAGCTTGTGCGCTTCGCGATCGGACCTGACGGCGCCGTCGTGCCGGATATCCTAGGCAAGCTGCCGGGCCGCGGCATCTGGGTCTCGGCGTCGCGTGACGCCGTGGCAACCGCGGTGAAGAAGAACCTCTTCTCCCGCGCCGCCAAGGCGAAGGTTTCAGCCGCGCCGGACCTCCCGGAGCAGGTGGCGGCGGGCCTCACCGCCCGCGTCCTCGACCTCCTGGGCCTTGCGCGCAAGGCGGGCTGCCTGATGGCCGGTCTCGCCAAGGTTGAAGATGCGGCGGCGAAGTCACATGTGGTGGCGCTCTTCCTGGCCTCCGACGCAGGCACCGAGGGCGGGCGCAATGCCGCAAAGCTGGCCGCCCGGGCCAATGCCCCGGTCATTTCCGCTTTTTCGGCGGAGCAATTGGGTTTGGCATTGGGAAGGGCAAATGTGGTACATGCTGCCCTGACTTCGGGCGGCGAGGGAGCGCAGGATAGCGGGCGGCTCCCGGCTCTCGTCATGGACGAGGTGACGCGCCTGCGAGGATTCCTCCAAGGAATTCCGCGCCCTATCGGCGGTGAGACGGGCTCTGAGCACGCCGCGGAACGCACGCCCGCGGCGACATAAGCCATTGGCCGGGCGCGAAAATCGCGCTGGCCGGGCAGTGAACGGATTTATGCGGGGCCGGCAGGGGCCGTCTCCGCCACGGATGTTTGAAGGGATCGCATGAGCGAGACGAAGGATAGTGGTACGGGCACCGGGCGCCAGTCGCGCGGTTCGGGCGGCAAGCTGACGCTTGGGCGCACGGTCGAGTCCGGCCACGTTCGCCAGAACTTCTCCCACGGCCGCTCCAAGGCGGTGCTGGTTGAGAAGAAGCGCCGCCGGGTCGCACCGGGCAAGGACAAGGCGGCTGCCGATGCGCCCGCCGAAGCCAAGGCCGAGCCGAAGAAGGCCGCACCCGCCGCCAAGCAGGCCGAAAAGCCCGCCGAGAAGGCGCCCCCGCGCGCCGAGCGTCCCGAGCGCGAGGCCAAGGCCCGCGGCAACATGGTTCTGCGCACCCTGACCGACGACGAGAAGGAGGCGCGCGACCGCGCCCTCGTCGAAGCGCGCGAGCGTGAGAAGGTCGAACGCCAGCGCGCCAAGGAAGACGCCGAGCGCCGCAAGAAGGAAGAAGAAGAGCGCGCCGCCCGCGAGGCCGAGGAAGAAGCCCGCCTCGCCGAGGAGGAAGAGCGCCTTCGCCGCGAAGCCGAGGCCAAGGCCAAGGCCGACAAGGAAGCCGCCCTCAAGGCCAAGGAAGAGGCCGAGGCCGATGGCGTTCCCGACGAGACGGAAGCCAAGGGCAAGCCGAAAGCCGCCGCGCCCAAGAAGCGCGAGGAAGAGGCAAAGCCCGCGCCGCCCAAGCGCGCTGCGCCGACCGGCGAACGCCGCCGCGGCCGCCTGACCATTTCCAACGCCCTGGACGACGAGCCGCGCCAGCGCTCGCTCGCCGCCATGCGCCGCCGCCAGCAGCGCGAGAAGCGCCAGATGCGTGGCGGAGGCCAGCAGGAACAGCAGAAGATCGCCCGAGAGGTGACGATCCCCGAGACCATCACGGTCCAGGAACTCGCCAACCGCATGGCCGAACGTGCCGTGGACGTCATCAAGATCCTGATGGCGCAGGGCCAGATGATGAAGATCAACGATGTGCTCGACGCCGACACGGCGCAGCTCATCGCCGAGGACATGGGCCACACGGTCAAGCGCGTCTCGGAAGCCGACGTGGAAGAGGGCCTCGAAGGCGAGGCCGACCGCGAGGAAGACCTGAAGCCGCGCGCGCCCGTCGTGACGGTCATGGGTCACGTCGACCACGGCAAGACGTCGCTTCTCGACGCCCTGCGCACCACCGACGTGGTGGCGGGCGAGGCCGGCGGCATCACCCAGCACATCGGCGCCTACCAGGTGCAGATGGCCGGCGGCGACCGCATCACCTTCCTCGACACGCCGGGCCACGAGGCCTTCACCACCATGCGCGCCCGCGGCGCCAAGGCGACGGACATCGTCGTGCTCGTGGTGGCGGCGGATGACGGCGTCATGCCGCAGACCATCGAGGCCATCAACCACGCCAAGGCGGCGGAAGTGCCGATCATCGTGGCCATCAACAAGATGGATAAGCCCGAGGCCGACCCGAGCCGCGTGCGCAACGAACTGCTGCAGCACGAGATCGTGGTCGAAAGCATGTCGGGCGACGTGCAGGACATCGAGGTCTCGGCCCTGAAGCGCCAGGGCCTCGACAAGCTGGAAGAGGCGATCCTCCTCCAGTCTGAAATCCTCGAACTCAAGGCCAACCCGGACCGCTGGGCCGACGGCATCGTCATCGAGGCGCAGCTCGACAAGGGCCGCGGCCCCGTGGCGACGGTTCTCGTCCAGCGCGGCACGCTCAACGTGGGCGATGTGCTCGTGGCGGGCGCCGAGTGGGGCAAGGTCCGTGCACTGATCAACGACCGCGGCGAGCAGGTGAAGTCCGCCGGCCCGTCGGAGCCGGTCGAGGTGCTGGGCCTGAGCGGCACGCCGGAGGCGGGCGACCAGTTCGCCGTCGTGGACGACGAATCCCGCGCCCGCGAGATCACCGACTACCGCCAGCGCGTGATGCGCGACAAGCGTGCGGCCGGCACGGCTCGCGGCTCGCTGGAGCAGATGTTCAGCCAGATGCAGGAGGCCGACAAGAAGGAGCTGCCGCTCGTCGTGAAGGGCGACGTGCAGGGCTCCGTCGAAGCCATCCTCGGCGCGCTGGACAAGGCGGGCAACAATGAGATCGTCGCGCGCGTGCTGCATGCGGGCGTCGGCGGCGTGACCGAAAGCGACGTGACGCTGGCCGGTGCCTCCGGTGCCGCCATCCTCGGCTTCAACGTGCGCGCCAACGCGCCCGCCCGCGAGGCGGCGCGCCAGCAGGGCGTCGATGTCCGCTACTACGCGGTGATATACGACCTGGTGGACGACGTGAAGGCGGCGATGGCCGGTGTTCTGGGTCCGGAGCTTCGCGAAACCTTCCTCGGCAACGCGGAAATCCTCGAGGTCTTCAACGTCTCGAAGGTCGGCAAGGTGGCCGGCTGCCGCGTGACGGAAGGCACCGTGAAGCGCGGCTCCAAGGTGCGCCTGATCCGCGACGACGTGGTGATCCACGAAGGCACGCTGTCCACCCTCAAGCGCTTCAAGGACGAGGTGCGCGAGGTGCAGTCGGGCCAGGAATGCGGCATGTCGTTCGAGAATTACCAGGACATCCGCCCGGGCGACATCATCGAGTGCTTCGATGTGCAGGAGTTCGAGCGCGTCCTCTAGGCGCGTTCGTCCCCGCAGCGCGAAGGCGACCGGACACACGGACCATGGCCAGATCCAAATCTGCGTCCGCCCACGGCCAAGGCCGCGGGCCGAGCCAGCGGCAATTGCGTGTGGGCGAAATGATCCGGCACGTGCTGAGCGACGTGCTGACGCGCGGCGACGTGCATGACCCGGACCTGGAAAGCCGCATCATCACCGTGACGGAAGTGCGCGTGTCGCCGGACCTGCGCCATGCCCGCGTCGCCATCGAGCCGCTGGGCGGCGAGGGCGAGAAGGACGTGCTGGCCGCGCTCAAGCGCAGCCGCAAGTTCCTCCGCGGCGAACTCGGCCGGCACATGACGACCAAGTACACCCCCGACCTCACCTTCGAGATCGACGAAAGCTTCGCCGAGGGGGCTCGGATCGACGCGATCCTGCGTTCGCCCAAGGTGCGCCGCGATGTCGAGGCCGATGACGCCGCCGACGACGACGGGCAGGACGATGGGGCGTAGGAAGAAGGGCAACCCGGTCCACGGCTGGGTGGTGGTGGACAAGCCCGCCGGACCGACCTCGACCCACGTGGTCTCGAAGGTGCGCCGCGCCTTCAACGCCCAGAAGGCGGGCCATGCCGGGACGCTCGATCCGCTGGGCTCCGGCATCCTGCCGATCGCCCTGGGCGAGGCGACCAAGACGGTTCCCCACCTGGTGGACGCCACCAAGGACTACCGGTTCACCGTCCGCTGGGGCGAGCAGCGCACCACCGACGACCGCGAGGGCGACGTGACGGCGACCAGCGATGCGCGCCCGGACCGGGCCGCCATCGTCGCGGAACTCAGGAATTTCGTGGGCGAAATCGAGCAGGTGCCGCCGCGCTTCTCCGCCATCAAGGTGGATGGCGAACGCGCCTATGACCTTGCCCGCGACGGCGAGACGGTGGAGCTGAAGCCCCGGCCCGTCCATATCCTGCGCCTCGAGCTGGTGGAGATGCCCTCCGCGGACGAGGCGGTGATGGAAATGACCTGCGGCAAGGGCACGTATGTGCGCTCCCTGGCCCGGGATCTTGCGGAAAAGCTCGGCACCCTCGGCCACGTGGCGGCGCTGCGCCGGTTGCGGGTGGGCCCGTTCGGCGAAAACGCCGCCATTCCATTGAATTTATTGGTGGAAATGCAGGGCGAGTTGAGCAATAGTCCGCCCGCGTCAGACCCTGAGACGCCGTATCTGCTTCCGCTCCAGACCGCGCTGGACGACATCCCGGCCCTGGCCGTGAGCGAAGGCGATGCGGTGCGACTGAAACAGGGTCAGGCAGTCCTGTCGCGTGGACGGGATGCTCCCCTGGTCAAAGGCACGATCTGCGCCATGCTCGCCGGGCGCCCTGTTGCGCTTTGCGAGGCCCGCCGGGGGGAACTCCAGCCCACGCGCGTCTTCAACCTTCCGGTCTGAACCGGGAAGAAAGGGTACCGATGTCGATTACGCAGGAGCGCAAGACCGCGCTCATTTCGGAATTCGGCCAGAAGAGCGGCGACACGGGTTCGCCCGAGGTGCAGGTGGCAATCCTCACCGAGCGCATCGCCAACCTGACCGAGCACTTCAAGAGCCACGCCAAGGACAACCACTCCCGGCGCGGCCTGCTCAAGCTGGTGAGCCAGCGCCGCCGTCTCCTCGACTACGTCAAGGCCAAGGACGAGGCGCGCTACCGCGAGCTGATTGGACGGCTCGGCATCCGCCGCTAAAGGCCAGACAGAAAACAGCGCCCGCTCCCGGAAAGGGGGCGGGCGTTCTCGCAAAATCCGCATCGCCGCCAGCCGGGAGGGCCCGTGCCTGGCGCCTTGCGGTCCGGCCGGACAGGAGGGCCTGTCGCGTCCGGTTCCCGGCGGTCCGAGGCAAACGGATGCCGCCGCCGGTTCTCGAAGGAAGAAAGAATGTTTGATATCCACAAGCAAGAGATCGAATGGGGCGGGCGCACGCTCACCCTCGAAACGGGCCGCGTGGCCCGTCAGGCGGACGGCGCGGTGCTGGCCACCTACGGCGAGACCACGGTTCTCGCCACCGTCGTTGCGGACCGCCAGCCCAAGCCGGGCCTGGACTTCTTTCCGCTGACGGTGAACTACCAGGAGAAATACTACGCCGCGGGCAAGATCCCCGGCGGTTTCTTCAAGCGCGAAGGCCGCCCGACCGAGAAGGAGACGCTGACGTCGCGTCTCATCGACCGGCCGATCCGCCCGCTCTTCGTCAAGGGCTTCAAGAACGAGACGCAGGTGATTGCGACCGTTCTGTCCCATGACCTCGAAAACGATCCGGACATCGTCGCCATGGTCGCCGTCTCCGCGGCGCTGACGATTTCCGGCGTGCCCTTCCTCGGCCCGATCGGCGGTGCCCGTGTCGGTTACAAGGACGGCGAGTACATGCTTAATCCGACCACGGACGAAATCGCCGAGAGCGATCTCGACCTCGTGGTCGCGGGCACGGGCGATGCCGTGCTGATGGTGGAATCGGAAGCCCAGGAGCTTTCCGAGGACGTCATGCTCGGCGCCGTGATGTTCGGCCACAAGGAAATGCAGCCGGTGATCGACATGATCATCAAGCTGGCCGAGAGCGGTGCGGCGAAGGAGCCGCGTGACTTCACCCCGCCGGACACCTCCGAGCTGGAAGCCAAGATCCGCGGCCTGGTGGAGGACGATCTTCGCGCCGCCTACCAGATCGCCGACAAGGGCGACCGGCAGGAAGCCGTGGCCAAGGCCAAGGACAAGGCGCTCGAAGCGCTTTGCGACGGGTCCGAAGGGGCGCCTGAGCCCACGCAGGTCAGCGGCGCCTTCAAAGGCATCGAGGCGGATATCGTCCGCAACTCGATCCTCGACACCAAGAAGCGCATCGACGGACGCACGCTCGACCAGGTGCGCCCGATCGTGTCGGAAGTCTCGGTGCTGCCGCGCACGCACGGCTCCGCCCTCTTCACCCGCGGCGAGACGCAGGCCCTCGTGGTCGCGACCCTCGGCACCGGTGAAGACGAGCAGATGATCGACGCGCTGCAGGGCACGTACAAAGAAAACTTCATGCTCCACTACAACTTCCCGCCCTATTCGGTCGGTGAGACGGGGCGTGTCGGTTTCACGGGCCGCCGCGAAGTGGGCCACGGCAAGCTGGCATGGCGCGCGCTGCGCGCGGTGCTGCCGGGCAAGCTCGACTTCCCCTACACGATCCGCCTCGTCTCGGAGATCACCGAGTCGAACGGCTCGTCGTCGATGGCGACGGTCTGCGGTTCGTCGCTGGCGATGATGGACGCGGGCGTGCCGCTGAAGCGCCCGTGCTCGGGCATCGCCATGGGCCTCATCAAGGAAGGCGACCGCTTCGCCGTCCTGTCGGACATCCTCGGCGACGAGGACCATCTTGGTGACATGGACTTCAAGGTGGCGGGCTCCGACGCCGGCATCACCTCGCTCCAGATGGACATCAAGATCACCGGCATCACCGAAGAGATCATGCGTGTCGCGCTCGACCAGGCGAAGGGCGGGCGGATGCACATCCTCGAGGAGATGGGCAAGGCGCTCGACACCAGCCGTTCGGAAGTGGGCGAGTATGCGCCGCGCATCGAAGTGATCACGGTGCCGACCGACAAGATCCGCGACGTGATCGGCACGGGCGGCAAGGTCGTCCGCCAGATCGTCGAGGAGACCGGCGCCAAGGTCGACATCAACGACGACGGCACGATCCGTGTCGCCTCGCCGGATGCGGCCTCGATCAAGGCGGCGATCGCCTGGATCAAGGGCCTGACCGCCGAGCCGGAAGTGGGCGAGATCTACGAAGGCACGGTCGTGAAGGTCATGGACTTCGGCGCCTTCGTGAACTTCTTCGGTCCCAAGGACGGCCTCGTCCACATCTCCCAGCTCGCCCCCAACCGGGTCGAGAAGGTGTCGGACGTGGTCAACGAGGGCGACAAGGTGAAGGTGAAGCTTCTCGGTTTCGACGACCGCGGCAAGGTGCGCCTGTCGATGAAGGTCGTGGACCAGGAAACCGGCGAAGACCTCGAGAAGACGGACGCCGCCGAGTAAGCGGCCGCCTGAACGAAACGACAGCAAGGGGACCGGCCATGCCGGTCCCCTTTTTCTTTGCGCGGCGCCCGCGTTACTTTGGCCGGGAACCGAAAGCCCCATTGCCGCCACAGACATTTGCGACATGAGGGGCGGCTGGCGCGGGCGACAAGTTCAACAGGGGATCAAGCGGGTGCTGGGAAGCGTTTTGAGGAGAAACGTGATGAGCGTGCCGCAGGCAGCGCTTGCCATTGCCGTGCTCGCCCTGATCGCCGTCCTGTCGGTGCCGGTGCACGCGGCCAAGTGGCCCGATCTCATTTCCGAATACGACCAGGAACGCATCGATCGCATCGATGACGCCATCGAGCAGGGCAACGCGGAAGCCGAAGGGCAGGGCACGGCCTACGAGCAGGCCGTGAAGGAAGGCCTCATGGGTGCGCCGGCCGGCCCGGTGGATTCCACCATTCTTGCTGGCGGCTGGCGCTGCCGCACCATCAAGGTGGGCGGGCCGTTCGCCGGGCTCGTGGTCTACGACTGGTTCAAGTGCCGCCTCTACGAGAACGATATCGGGCTCGTTGCCGAAAAGCTCACCGGCTCGCAGCGCTTCAAGGGCCAGCTTTACCGCATGGCGGAGGACAAGCTGCTGCTGCTCGCGGGCGGCTACTACCACTACGAGGATCCACGCCCCTATGGCGCGGCGGATTCGGCTGACGGCAAGTCGCCCGACAACCGCGACAAGGTGGCCATCGTCGAAGCGCTCGGCCCCGACTGGCTGCGCTTCACGTTCCCCTTCCCGGCGCGCGAAAGCACCTACGACATCGTCGAATTCCGGCGCGCCAACTGATGCCCCGTGCCTGACGCCCATTACGACGACACGCGCCTCGCCGCGCTCTACGATCTCGGCAACGGGTGGGACGACGACCACGATTTCTACCTGGCGCTGGCAGGCGCCGACCCTCTGCACATTCTCGATGTCGGTTGCGGCACCGGCATTCTTGCCGACGCCTACGCGGCGCGCGGCCATGCTGTGACCGGGGCCGATCCATCGCCCGGCATGCTGGACGTGGCGCGCCGGAAGCCAAATTCGAAGCGCATCAGATGGGTGCAATCGGATGCGCAGTCGCTCGGTCTGGATGAACGGTTCGACCTCATCGTGATGACCGGGCACGCCTTCCAGACGCTGCTGACCGACGAAGATATGGACGCGGCCTTTGCCGCCATGCGGCGGCATCTTGCGCCGGATGGCCTCGCCGTCTTCGAAAGCCGCAACCCGGCCATCGACTGGCTGTCGCGCTGGGCCTACGCCATCGAGCTGGACGCACCCGGCGGCAAGGTGACCGAAATGCGCGAGCTGGCGCGCCGCGACGGCGACACCATGACGTTCGACTTGCGCTACCGCTTTCCCGATAGCGGCGAACTGGATTCGCACAGCACGCTGCGGTTCCCGGCGCGGGAGACCGTGAAAGCCCGGCTGGCGGCGGCTGGCCTTCGCTGCGAAACGCTGCTGGGTGACTGGGATTCCTCGCCATTCGACCCCGCCGCTTCTCCCGAAATGATCTTCCACGTTCGCGTGGCCGGCTAGGCGGGTCTTGAACCGCGTCTCCAAAGATGCATATACATGTTCAGGACAGGCGGGAGACCGGTGAATGGCCAAGCTGCCGAAAGTGCAGGAAGTCGGCGAACAGTGCGCGGCGCTGCGGGCGCGCATGGCGGCGCGCGGGGTCACGCGGGCCTATGACGCGGCGCTGCGACCCGTAGGGCTGAAGATCACCCAGTTCACGCTTCTGGTGTCGATTGCCCATGACGCAGACCTCTCCATCGGCAAACTGGCGGATCACCTGGCGATGGAGCGTACGACGCTGACGCGCAATCTCCAGCTTCTCGAGAAGGAAGGCCTCATCGAGATGCGCAAGGGCCGCCAGCCGCGCACCAAGGTGCCCATGCTGACGCGGGACGGTGCGGCGCGGCTGAAACAGGCGCTGCCCCTGTGGCGCAAGGCGCAGGACCGCGTGGTGGCGCATATGGGCGCCGCGGACTGGAAAGCCGGTACAAGAGTTCTCGAACGACTGGCGCACACGCCCGCGCCCTAGGCGCTGCCTATCCATGCGGAACACCCGCGTGCAATCAAATATGTAGATACAGGTTAAATCATGGCCCTTGAAGATCACCCGACAGTCCGCAATTGGCGCACCCGCGAGGCCGCGCCGGCGCCCCAGAAGATCGAAGCCGGGTG
Source organism: Parvibaculaceae bacterium (assembly GCA_965229975.1). Classification (GTDB taxonomy): domain Bacteria; phylum Pseudomonadota; class Alphaproteobacteria; order CGMCC-115125; family CGMCC-115125; genus Pyruvatibacter. Next base: position 2,565,938 of record OZ245936.1, on the reverse strand, counting down.
GCTGCGCGACATTGCCCTGGAATGCGGCGCGGACGACGTGGGGTTCGTCGCGATCGACCGCGAGGAAATCCAGCCGCAGATCCTCAAGATCCATGCGCTGATGCCCGAGGTGAAGACGCTCATCGCCATCTGCTGCCGGCTGAACCGCAGCGCCGCCAAGAGCACGGTGCGCTCGGTTGCCAACCACGAGTTCCACGAGACCTATGACGAGGTGAACGCCGCGGCGCGGCATCTCGTTCGCCGCCTGACGGATGAAGGGCTGAACGCCATGAACGCCGTCGCGGCGTTCCCGATGGAGATGCAGAAGTTTCCCGGCGACACGATCCCCATCCATCACAAGCCCATCGCGGAAGCGGCAGGGCTCGGCAAGATGGGCCTGCACCGCAATGTCATCCATCCGAAATTCGGCAATTTCATCGTGCTCGACACGGTGCTGCTCGCCCACGAGGTGACGGAACAGAGCGCGGCGCTCGACTACAACCCGTGCCTCGACTGCAAGCTGTGCGTTGCCGCCTGCCCGGTAGAAGCCATCGGCATGGACGGCAGCTTCAATTTCTCGGCGTGCTACGCGCACAACTACCGCGACTTCATGGGCGGCTTCGTGGACTGGGTGGACCAGGTGGTGGAGGCTAAGGACCGCGACGACTTCCGCACCCGCGTGAACGAAAGCGAGACGGCATCCGTCTGGCAGAGCCTGTCCTTCAAGCCGAACTACAAGGCGGCCTATTGCGTGGCTGTGTGCCCGGCGGGCGACGACGTGGTGGGCCACTTCATGCAGGACCGTATTGCCTACAACAGGGACGTAGTGCAGCCGTTCAAGGACGCGGCGGAGACGGTCTACGTGCTGCCGGGATCTGATGCGGAGGAGTCGGTCCTCAAGCGTTACCCGAACAAGACGGCGACGCGCGTGGCATGGACGCTCAATGCGCCGGACATCTTCTCGTTCCTGGTGAACCTGACGCTCACTTTCCAGCGGCGCATGGCCAAGGGCCGCGACGTGGTGTGCAACCTGAAGCTGACGGGCGCGATGCCGCTCGACGCCGCGATCCGCATTCAGAAGGGCGCGCTCGACGTGACCTACTGGCACGCGCCCGAATGCGACATCACGGTCGAGGCGGACGGGCGGACCTTCATGGATGCCTTCCGCCACGACTTCGACCTGGAGGATGCGATCGCGCGGGGCGATATCCGGGTCGAGGGCGACCCGCAGAAATTCATCGCGCTGAAGAAATGCTTTGCGCGCTACGGATACCTCGCACCGGAAGCGGTGGAGCAGGTCGCAGAGACTGCGTGACAGAATCTGCCTTGCCGCTTCGCGTTTGGCGGCAACCGGGATGGCGCGGGTTCCTCCCCAGACGAGCGGTCCCGGGCCCCGTGTGCTGGCTGCCACGGGGCGGCAGGCCTTCTGGCCCTAGAAGCCGAGTTTCCCGAACAGGTCGTCATAGGCGACCATCACGTGCTCGCGGAACGCGGGCCGTGCCTGCAGCCGGTCGTAATAGGCTGCGACGTTTGGCAGCGCCGGCCTGTCGATGGGCATGGTGAAATAGCGGAAGAGCGCGGCGCCCGAGGGAATGTCCGCCAGCGAGAAATCGTCGCCGAGGATGTGGTCGCGCCCGTCGAGTTGCTTGTCGAGCGCGCGGAAGGCCGCGTGGCAACGATTGAAAGCGCCCTCGAGCCAGACCTGGTTCCGCTGCGCTTCCGGCGTGCGGTAGAAGCCCCAGAACACGTCGATGAAGGCGGGCTGGAGCGTCGTCGCGCCCCATTCGACCCAGCGGTCGACGCGGGAGCGCGCGTAGAGATCGTCCGGCCACCACGCATCGCCGCCGTGCTTCGCGGCGAGGTAGCGGAGTATCGCGTGGGACTCCCAGACGGCGCCGTTCTCGTCCTCGATGACGGGCACGCGGCCGTGCGGGTTGCGGGCAAGGAAATCAGGCGCATTCAGGCCGCCGAAGTCGCCGCCGGCGTCGATGTGCTCATGGTCGAGCGCAAGCTCGCCGATCAGCCACATGACTTTCTGGACGTTCTGCGAGTTACGCCGGCCCCAGACTTTCAGCATCGGGCGCCTGCGCCTCCCCTCACTCGGCCGCGTCGGTCTTGCCGGTCTCGTCGTTCGCGGCGGGCTTGGCAACGCCCGAGCGCGCCTTGGCGACGGACGCGTAGCCCTTGCGGACTTCCTCCGGCTTCAGATCCTTTGCCTGCGGCATGCCGACGATGTTGTAGCCCGCATCCACGTGATGCACTTCGCCGGTGACGCTGGCCGACAGGTCGGACAGGAGATAGAGGCCGGCACCGCCCACGTCTTCCAGCTCGATGGCCTTCTTGAGCGGCGCGTGGGTGAGGTTCCAGTTGAAGACGGTGCGCGCGTCGGCGATGGCCGAGCCCGCCAGCGTCCGCATGGGACCGGCGGAGATCGCGTTGACGCGGATGCCGTCACGGCCGAGATCGACGGCCATGTAGCGCACGCTGGCTTCGAGCGCCGCCTTGGCGACACCCATCACGTTGTAGTTGGGCATGACGCGCTCGGCGCCCGCGTAGGTGAGCGTCACCATGGAGCCGCCCGCGTGCGGCTTGTCTTCCTTCGCCATCAGCGGCGCGGCGCGGCGCGCCACATCCACGAAGGAGTAGCAGGAGATATCCATCGTGCGCTTGAAGTTGTCGCGCGTCGTGTCGAGGTAGCGGCCCTTGAGCTCGGTCTTGTCCGAATAGGCGATGGCGTGGACCAGGAAATCGAGGTAGCCCCATTCCTTTTCCAGCGTGCCGAAGACCTCGTCGAGCGATGCTTCGTCTTCCACGTCGGCGGGCAGCACCAGGTTGGACCCGACGCTTTCGGCCAGCGGCTGCACGCGGCGGCCGAAGGACTCGCCCTGGTAGGTAAACGCCAGTTCCGCGCCCTGCGCGGCGCAGGCGGCGGCGATGCCCCAGGCGATCGAGTGATCGTTGGCGACACCCATGATCAGGCCGCGGCGGCCCGTCATCAGATTGCCCTTGGCGGTCATGCGTGCTGTTCCCCCAAAACCGATTGCGCCGGCCCGTGCCCCGGAAACCGGGGCCGCCCCTCAGCCATCGTAGCGCTTGAACACGAGTGAGCCATTAGTGCCGCCAAAACCAAAGCTGTTTGAGAGCACACAGTTAAGTTCCGCGTTGTCGATGCGTTCGCGAACAATATTCGCGTTGCCGACCTTGGGGTCGAGCTCCTCGATATTGGCGCTTTCGCAGATGAATCCGTGCTGCATCATCAAAAGCGAGTAAATCGCCTCGTGCACGCCCGCAGCACCCTGCGCGTGACCCGACAGCGACTTGGTGGCGGAAATCGGCGGCATGTCGTCGCCGAACACCTCGCGGATGGCGTCGATTTCCGGGATGTCGCCCACCGGCGTCGAGGTGGCGTGCGGGTTGATGTAATCGATCTTGTCGTTCACGCCCTCGAGGGCGATCTTCATGCAGCGCGTGGCGCCCTCGCCGGAAGGTGCAACCATGTCGGCGCCGTCGGACGTGGCGCCGTAGCCGACGATCTCGGCATAGATCTTCGCGCCGCGCGCCTTGGCGGCTTCGAGTTCCTCCAGCACGACGATGCCGCCGCCGCCGGTGATGACGAAGCCGTCGCGGTTCACGTCGTAGGCGCGTGACGCCTTCTCGGGCGTGTCGTTGTACTTGGACGACATGGCGCCCATGGCGTCGAACAGGTTGGAGAGCGACCAGGCCAGCTCCTCGCCGCCGCCCGCGAACATGCGGTCCTGCTTGCCCCACTGGATGAGTTCGGCCGCGTTGCCGATGCAGTGGGTGGAAGTGGTGCAGGCGGACGAGATGGAATAGCTCGGGCCCTTGATCTTGAAGAGCGTCGAGAGGTTGGCCGAGATCGTGGACGACATGGCCTTGGGCACGCTCGTCGGGCCGATCTTGCGAGGGCCCTTCTCGCGGGTGATGTCGGCCGCGTTCACGATGGCGAGCGTCGACGGGCCGCCGGAGCCGAGGATGGCGCCGGTGCGCTCGTTGGAAATCTCGCTCTCTTCCAGGCCCGCGTCGCGCACCGCCTGGTCCATGGCGAGATAGGCATAAGCCGCGCCGTCGCCCATGAAGCGGCGGGTCTTGCGGTCGAGGGCTTCTTCCAGGTCGAGCTTGATCGAGCCGTGCACCTGGCTGCGGAAGCCCATCTCTTCATAGACGGGCGCCTTCTCGATACCGGGCTTCGCCTCGCGCAGCGATGCGACGACTTCCTGGGTGTTGTTGCCGAGCGAGGACACGATGCCCATGCCCGTCACGACGACTCGCCTCATGGCACTCCCTCTTTGCCTTCGTACTTGCCCGCCGGGCCGCGCGCGGGGGGCGCGGCGGCCGGGCCGGGTTTGGGGCTTTCGCGTTAGATGCGCAGTGCGCCCCGGTTCGGCAAACGATTATCCGTTACGCGTTCGAAAGGCCGACCTTCAGGCTCTTCGCCTCGTAGATGGGCTCCCCGTCCGCGCTCACAATGCCGTCCGCGATGCCCATCACGAGGCGGCGGTTGATCACGCGGGTGAGTTTCACATGGTACTGCACGAGCTTGGTGGTCGGGCGGATCATGCCGGAAAACCGGACATCGCCCACACCCAGCGCCATGCCGCGCCCCTTGGCGCCCGTCCAGCCGAGGAAGAAGCCGAGGAGCTGCCACAGGGCGTCGAGGCCCAGGCAGCCGGGCATCACCGGGTTGCCCTCGAAGTGGCAATCGAAGAACCACAGGTCCGGCTTGACGTCGAATTCTGCGACGATCTCGCCCTTACCCGCGTCCCCGCCGTCATCGTTGATCCGCGTGATGCGGTCGAACATCAGCATCGGCGGCAGCGGCAGCTGCGCGTTGCCTTCGCCGAACAGCTCGCCGTGGCCGCAGGCGATGAGATCGTCGTAGTCGTAGCTCGACTTTTGTTCTGAATTGCCCATGTTCTGGAAGCTCACCTATCTCGCTCGTCCGCGTTGGTAGCACAGGGCGATGGTGAGCAAAAGCAATGGGTTCGCGCCAAATCCGGGCCTTTCGGGCCGGGCCGGCGGGGGCCGGAAGGGGAGGCCTCGCCGATGATTGTCGTCCACCATCTCAACAATTCCCGCTCCCAGCGCATCCTGTGGCTGCTGGAGGAGCTGGGCCTCGACTACGAGATCCGCTTCTACAAGCGAAACGAGATCAACCGGGCCCCGGAAGAGCTCAAGGCGGTGCATCCCCTGGGCAAGTCGCCGGTCATCGAGGACGGGGACCTCAAGATCGCGGAATCCGGTGCGGCGGTCGATTACCTGATCCGCACCTACGGCAAGGGCAAGTTCATGCCCGCCTTGGGCTCGCCCGACTACGAGGCGTACAACGAATGGATGCACTTCGCCGAGGGCTCGGCGATGACGCCCATGCTGCTCAAGTTGTTCACGTCGCTGCTGGGCGAGGCGGGCCAGCCGATCCAGCCCATCATCGACGCGGAAATCGCCCTGCACCTTGGCTACATGGACAGCCACCTGCGCGGCCGGAAGTTTTTCGTCGGCGATGACCTGACCGGTGCCGACATCATGAACCTGTTCGTTCTCGAAGCCGCGAGCGCCCGGACCGGCCTCGACGATTACGGCAACCTGGTTGCCTACGTGAAGGCGATGCACGCCCGGCCCGCCTACAAGAAGGGGCTTGAGAAGGGCGGTCCCTACGAGCTGATCGGCACGCGCGACGACTGAGCCACGTCTGACCGGCGTGATTCGAAGACTCGCGGGTGAACAAAATCCGGTTCGTTAGCGAAATTCCGAATAGCGGTATGCAACCGGAGGGTATGTGTCCCTGGTTGCAGTCGCGCACTTCAGGTTGCAAAACCCGGCGTCAATTCCGACCGGCGGGTCAATGATATATAGTCACTTCGCGTGCCAGTTGTATCCTTGACAAGTCATTGGGGCAGGCCATATTTTTTAAGTAGTTGTAACGGTTCCAAAAAGTACCACTGACAAAATGTCCGGTGGTCAGGGATGCAGACGCCATGACGCCAACGAACGCCCACAACGAGTACGTCAGCGACGGCGAGCGTCCGTTCACGCATACGTTGAAGGCGCTGCGTGACCGGGGCTTGCGGCCCACCCGCCAGCGCCTCGCGCTCGGGCGGCTGCTGTTCGACGGTGATAACCGCCATGTGACGGCGGAGGCGCTCCATGCCGAAGCCATGCAGGCCGGTGTGCGGGTGTCCCTGGCGACCGTCTACAACACGCTGCACCAGTTCACCGATGCGGGCCTGCTGCGGCAGGTCGTGGTCGATGGCGGGCGCACGTACTTCGACACCAACACCGAAGATCACCACCATTTCTATCACGTGGATGACGCGCACCTGGTCGATATTCCCGGCGCCGGCATCACCGTGACCGGTCTCCCGGACGTGCCGGAGGGCGCCGAGCTGGACCGCGTGGAAGTGATCGTGCGCGTGAAGGGCGACGGCAAGCGGTAGGCTGGCACAGCTTCACGCCGCTTCTTAAGAATCTCTCGCAAAATCAAAGGCTTTTGCGGCTGTTTAGACTGCTTCCAGTCTTGACAGGGCCGCTCGCTTCGGTAGTTTTCTGCCCGACTCGCGCCATTGTCCGGCGCGGTACCCGGGCTCTCTCCCGCCCCATCCTCTCTGGGGAGGCGGCCCGTGGCTACGCAGTCCGATGAGGAGGAATTCATTTATGTCGCTTGCTGACTCCAAGACCCTTGAGAACCTGAAGGAAGCCTTCGCCGGCGAGAGCCAGGCGAACCGCCGTTACCTCTATTTCGCCCAGAAGGCGGATGTTGAGGGCTACAACGACGTGGCCGCCGTGTTCCGCTCGACCGCGGAAGGCGAGACCGGCCACGCGCACGGCCACCTCGAGTTCCTCGAGGAAGTGGGCGACCCGGCCACCGGCGAGCCGATCGGCATGACCGCCGCCAACCTGAAGGCCGCGATCGCCGGCGAGACGCACGAGTACACCGACATGTACCCGGGCATGGCCCGCACCGCGCGCGAGGAAGGCTTCGACGAGATCGCCGACTGGTTCGAGACGCTCGCGAAGGCCGAGAAGAGCCACGCGGGCCGCTTCCAGAAGGCCCTCGACGGCCTCGACGCGTAGCTCGCATCACGCATAACAGCAGGGCCGGCGGATCTCCGCCGGCCCTTTTTGCGTTGCCGCTGGACAGGCGTGGCGCGAGCGCCATGTTTCGTGTCCACGCGGTCTTGCTTGCATACGAACCGCGCATGCGCCTGCACACGCGGCGGCTCCGGGGGAGAAAATCAAAATGGCCGAAGGCAGTCTCGAAGCACCGATCAGGCATCCGATCGAGTGGGACAAGGAAAGCTTCTACGACGAGAAGGCGCTCGACGATGAGCTGCGGCGCGTCTTCGACATCTGTCACGGCTGCCGCCGCTGTTTCAACCTGTGCGACTCCTTCCCGCGCCTGTTCGACCTGATCGACGAAAGCGAGACCGGCGAACTCGACAGCGTGAAGTCTGAGGACTTAGCCCCGGTCGAGGAAGCCTGCACGCTTTGCGACATGTGCTTCATGACGAAGTGCCCCTACGTGCCGCCGCACGAGTTCAACCTCGATTTCCCGCACCTGATGCTGCGCTACCGCGCGGTGCGAAAGCGCCAGGGGCATAGCAACGCCACCGCGGGCCAGCTCGCCGAGATGGACCGCAACGGCCGGATGATCCGGCCGATCTCCGGGCTCGCCAACTGGGCCTCGGAAAAGGACAACAAGCTGACCCGCCCGGTGATGGAAAAGGTCGCCGGTATCGATGCCAAGGCGGAACTGCCCAAGTTCGCCGGCAAGACGCTGATGATGCGCGCGAAGAAGGCCGAGGCCGACGGCGCGCTGAAGCCCGCCGCCGACGGCAAGGCGACGGGCCGCAAGGCGGCGCTCTTCGCCACCTGCAACGGCAACTACAACAACCCGCAGATGGGCGAGGCGGCGATGCGCGTTCTCGCCCGCCAGGGCGTCGAGGTGCGCGCGGCCTATCCGGGCTGCTGCGGCATGCCGTTCATGGAGCAGGCCGATCTTGCCCGCGTGGCGGAGCAGGCGAAGAAGGTCTCCGCCGAGCTGCGCCCGCTGATCGAGGACGGCTTCGACATCGTGACGCTGATCGCGTCCTGCGGACTGATGATGAAGTTCGAGTGGCCGCTGATCGTGCCGGACAACGAGGACGTGACATTCCTCGCCCAGCACGTGAAGGACATCGACGAGTACATCGTCGATATCGCCAAGAAGGAAGGCCTTGCCGACGGCATGAAGCCGCTCGATGGCGGCGTGGCCGTGCATCTCGCGTGTCACGCCCGCGCCCAGAACATGGGCGCCAAGTCGGTGGAGATGCTGAAGCTGATCCCCGAAGCGAAAGTGACGCCCGTCGAACGCTGCGCCGGCCATGGCGGCACGTTCGGGGTGCTCAAGGGCACCCACGATGTGGCCATGAAGGTGGGCAAGACGGCGGCGCGGAATATTTCTAAGGCGGACGCAACCCACGTGGTGAGCGAGTGCCCGCTGGCGCTCAAGCACCTCGTGCAGGAAATCGAGGAAATGGGAAGCGGCGGCGAGGCCAAGCCCGTGCCTGCCCCGTCGCACCCGATCGAACTGATGGCGCGCGCCTACGGGCTGACCGGCTGACGCGCCCAAGGTGAAACGCCCCAACGTGCGGGGCAAAGCGAGACGGACATGACGACGATGCCGAAACCGACCGAGATCACCCGCGCCGACATCATGGACGTGGCGGAATACGCCAAGACCCGCGCCCAGCGGCGCAAGGACATGATGCCGGTGAAGCGCGAGCGCCGCATCGAGGTGGGGCCGCACGCGACCTTCTACTTCGAGAGCTACGAGACCATGTGGCACCAGATCCACGAAATGCTCTACATCGAGAAGGGCGGCGAGGAGCAGATCGCCGACGAGCTCTACGCCTACAACCCGCTCATCCCGAAGGGGAAGGAGCTGGTGGCGACGGTAATGTTCGAGATCGACGATCCGGTGCGCCGCAAGAACGTGCTCTACAAGCTCGCGGGCATCGAGGAGACGGCCTTCATCGAGATCGACGGCGAGAAGGTGATGTCCGATCCCGAGCACGACGTGGACCGCACGTCCGAGGATGGCAAGTCATCGTCCGTGCACTTCCTGCACTTCCCGTTCACGGATGCGCAGATCGAGAAGTTCAAGAACCCGGACGCGCGCGTGCTGGTCGGCTTCAACCACGAGAACTACCAGCACATGGCCGTGATGTCCGACGCCATGCAGGCGCGCCTCGCGACCGACTTCGACGTCGAGTAGGCGGCGCCTACCGCGCTTCGCTGGGGAAGGTGCCGTAGAGGCGTTCGGCGCGCATGAAGCCTTCATGGCCGCCGAAGGTGACGGCGCACCAGCCGTTGCCGCACTGGGCGAGATCGCCGATCACACCGGGCTCGACCAGCGCCACGGTGTCCGAGGCTGAATCTGGCGCGAAGTGAAGCGTCACCAGATCGCCCTGGCGCGGACGCGCAGGATCGGGTCCGACCACCATAACCGTCCGCGCGCCGTCGATCAGCGTGTGGAACACCCAGCCCTGGTCGCCGTCCACGTCGCGGATGCGCCGCCAGTTCTCGAACTCGGCGGTCACTTCGACCGGCACGCCCTTCTTCACGAAGACCCATGCCACCTGGTGATTGGTGGACGGCCCGCCGCGCACGTTGACCGGGCTCGACTTGATGGAGACGAAGCGCGGCACCGGCAGGCCCGTGACATTGCCGATGCGCACGTCGGTTTCCGCGGTCTGCGCGCGGCTCGCGGGGCCCGTGGCGGCAGCCATGACGAGGGCGGTGAGAATGCCGAGCACGCGGACGGCGCCGCCGGCAAGGCGGGCGGCATCGAAACGCGGGGCTGTGCGGGGGGAACGGGGCAATCCGGACGTTTCTTGTGTTCTGGCCGGACCGGCCGGCGGAGATGCGCGGGCACCGGCGGCGCCTGATCGTTCCTTATGGCAAGCGGCTTTGCGCCGGGTCAAGCGCACGGGACCCGGCCCGCGGGCGCGCGGGGCCATTTGCCGGATAGCCGCCATCTGCTAGGAAAGATGCCGCCGGAACAAGGGCTTCGCCCGCACCGGCCACCCGGTCCCCGCCACGGCCAGAGGAACCCCCGTGCCCGCCACGAAGCCGCTCGTCACCGTGACCCGCAAGCTGCCCGACATCGTGGAAACGCGCATGCGCGAGCTGTTCAACGCGCGGCTGAACCTCGACGACGGTCCGCTGTCGCGCGAGGCGCTGGAAAAGGCGGTGGCCGAGAGCGACGTGCTGGTGCCGACCGTGACCGACCGCATCGACAAGGACCTGCTGGAAAAGGCCGGACCGAAGCTCAGGCTGATCGCCAATTTCGGCGCGGGCGTCGACAACATCGACGTGGCGGCGGCGCACGCCAAGGGCATCACCGTCACCAACACGCCCAACGTGCTGACGGAAGACACCGCCGACATGACCATGGCGCTGATCCTCGCCGTGCCGCGGCGACTGGTGGAAGGCGCGCACACGATTTCCGAGGACAACCAGTGGGACGGCTGGTCGCCCACCTGGATGCTCGGCCACCGCATCCACGGCAAGCGGCTGGGCATCATCGGCATGGGCCGTATCGGCCAGGCGGTGGCGCGGCGCGCCAAGGCCTTCGGCCTGCAGATCCACTATCACAACCGCAACCCGGTGAACGCGGGCATCGAGGCGGAGCTGGAAGCGACCTACTGGGATTCGCTCGACCAGATGCTGGTGCGCATGGACATCGTGTCGGTGAACTGCCCGCATACGCCCGCCACCTATCACCTGCTGAACGCGCGGCGCATCAAGATGATGAAGCCCGAGGCCTACGTGGTGAACACGGCGCGCGGCGAGATCATCGACGAGGCGGCGCTCGCCAAGGCCATCGGCGACGGCGAGCTGGGCGGCGCGGGTCTCGACGTGTTCGAGCACGAGCCCGCGGTGAACCCCAAGCTGCTGGGCCTGCCCAACGTGGTGCTGCTGCCGCACATGGGCTCCGCCACCATCGAGAGCCGCATCGAGATGGGCGAGAAGGTGGTCATCAACATCAAGAGTTTCGTTGACGGCAACCCGGCACCCGACCGCATCCTCCCGGGCGAGCTTTAGGCTCGCCACCACCACCCAAAATCCGACTACCCCCGCCTTGAGCGGGGGTCCACTCGCGGTGCGGCTTGCCGCAGCGGTGGTTGTCTCGGGCGCCCTCGCAAGCGGAGATGCGAGTAGGCCCCCGCTCAAGGCGGGGGCTCTCGGAGCAGGTGGGTTATTCCGTCAGCTGATGAACGGGCCTGACGGGTGGGCGCGCGGGTAGTCGCGCAAGAGCTTCAGGTAACGCTTCAGCGTCTTGTCGCCGGGCGTCAGCGTGCCCTGGCGGTAGTGGATGGTGTTGAGGATGGCGGTGTCCTCGCCGACCGTGCGCGCCAGCAGCATGTCGGTGATGGCGCATTGCTCCTCGAAGCGCTTCTGGCCCTCGGGCGTCCCGTCCGGCTTTTCCAGGGCGACGGCGGCAAAGGCCTCGTGGACGCCGGGATAGGGCAGGCCGAAGCCGACCATGGCGCCGATCCAGAAATCGCCGTAGGGCCCTTCCTGCCAGAAGATCGACGTGCCGCGGATGCCGAGCCACCAGTCGATGGGCACGCCCTGCTGGTGCATCGCCTTGAGCCGGTAGCGGAAACCCCAGTCGTTCCACTCGACCGTGTCGTGCGGATCGCCCTCCATGAAGGTGAGGCCGTGCACCGCCTTGAAGTGCTGCATGTCGGGCGTGTTTGCGGCGAACACCCACGGGTCGCAGTTGAAGTAGTCCGGCACCCGCAGGTTGCGCACGACGGTGCGCTCGGCGTCGAATTCGAAGTCCGGGATGTCCCACAGCGGCTCGTCGCCGTTGAACGCCCAGACGATGCCGTGCCGCTCCTGGGTGGGAAACTTGTAGAGCTGCGCCATGGGCGGCGCGGCGTCGCCGATGAAGGTCTTCGCGCACGCGCCGTCCGTGTCGTACTCCCACTTGTGGAACGCACACTGGACGTTGTTCCCCTTCACGCAGCCGACCGACAGGTCCGCGCCCACATGGGGGCAATAGGCGCTCATCACGCGCGCGATGCCGTCCTCGCCGCGCCAGACGATGACTTTTCCGCCGAGGAACTTCTCGCCGCGGATCTCGCCCGCGCCGACCTCCTCCGACAGGCAGATGGGAAACCACGACTGGGTGAAGAGCCCGTCCTCGCCCTCGGCCGGCATCTTCTCGCCGGGGCGGATGCGCGGGTTGGCGCGCGGCAGTTCGACGTGGTGGGCGGTACGGGACGCCGCGGCGCCTGCGCCTGAATCCGGCATGGTGTCTCTCCCCGGAGGTCACTCGGTGGGGAAAGCTTGAGCCGCGAAAAATAGAATCTCAAGAAGAATATTCTAATTTCTCAGGGCGTGGCGGATTCCGGCGCCTGCTCGATCTCCCAGCCGGTGGCCATGACCCGCATCCGGCGGTGCATGTCGACGAGCATGGCCTCGTAGGAAGGGCCGTAGGCGCCCGTCACGAAGCGCGAGAAATGGTCGAGCATGAGGTGGAAGAGGAGATAGGCCATGTCGCCGGTATCCAGCCCGGGCCGGAGCCGGCCCGCCGCCTCGTAGCGCGTCAGCAGCGCCTCGAACTGGTCCTCGATGAAGCGTTCGTAGTGGGCGTGAACGGCCGCGACCTGCGTGTCTTCCTGGATTTGCGAAAGGCCGAAGGCCTCGAGGAAGCGGACCGAGCGCCAGTCGTCCTCGAAGCGGAAGGCCTCGTACAGCGCGGAAAGCGCGTCGATCAGCCGGTCGGGCGGGTTGTCGAGCACCTGCCTGCCGCGCGCCTCCATGCGCGCCGTCATGGGCGCGATGAGGGCGGCCATGATGCCGCTCTTGGACCCGAAATAGCTGTAGATCGTGCCAAGGCTGACGCCGGACTCGCGCGCCACGTCCTCCATGCGGGTGGCGGCGTAGCCCTGCGCGCGGATGAGGCGCTCGGCCGCCGCCAGGACGGCGTCCCGGCGGCGGCTCTGGGCGGGCGTCGGCCCGCGATGCCCGCGCGACGTGGTCCCCGTGTCCGCAGACCCCATCGCCAGCGCCTCCCACAAGTTCCCGAGGCCTCCCGGCAGAAATCTCCCCTGCCCCGGGCCCCCAAGCTTTGACAGGGATAGCGAAGACTATAATCTCCCGTCAACAATTCTAGGCTTGGGGGTGCCGTCATGGCGCGCGAGGAACAGTGCCACCACTTTTTCGGCGATACGGAGAAGGGGATCGGCTTTTCGCAGGTCGTCCGCGCGGACGGCATTCTCTACGTTTCCGGCGTGCTCGCCGTGGACGACACGCTGAACATCGGCGCGCCGGACGACATGGGCGCGCAGGTCGAGCAGGTCTATGCCAACCTGCGCAGGATCCTGGAAGCCAACGGCGCCAGCCTGCGCGACGTGGTGAAGGAGACGGTGTTCGCCACCGACCTTGCCGCCATGGCCGGGGCGCTCGAAGCGCGCAAGGCGGCGTTCGAGGCAGACAAGGCCTACGTGCCGGCGTCCACCATGGTGCAGGTGTCGGGGCTGTTCCTGCCCGGTGCGATGATCGAGGTGGAGGCGGTGGCCCACGTGTGAGCCGCCGGGCCTACGCCCAGTCGAACGCCTTCCTGAGATAACCCACCGCGTCCTCTTCCACGTTAAGGCCGTGGCTGACGACGATGCGCTCGGGCTGCCAGCCGATCATCGTGTCGACGGCCTCGCGCAGGCGCTTCTTGCCGAACAGGAATGACAGGCGCCATTCGCGCGGCGCCTTGCCCATGGGCGCGGTGAGCCCCCACAGGCGCATCACCGTGCGCCGCCAGCCCTTGAAATGCTCAGGCGGGAACCGCTGGATGATGTCGGTGACGATCAGCGTCTTCGACGGCTTGTGGAAGAACTCCACCTCTTCCATGGCGGGGCTGCCATGGACGATCACCTGGTCGATATCGGCGGCCCATTCGGGCTCCGGCGTATCGCCAAGCTCCGCCTTGAACTCGAGATCCTTACGCTTGGCCTTGAGCCCCGGCGACGCGTAGAGCCGCGCGCGCGGATGCGCCACCTTCCACGCCTGCAGGAAGAGGTGATGGATCTTGTTGGGCGACACGAGGTACTTGACCGGCCCGATGTCGGAAACCTCCCGGTCCACGTCCGGCCGCCGCGCGATGGGCGAATGCAGGAACACCTCGCCGTTGGAAAGGCGGATCACCGTCATGCGCGTCGTGTAGGGGAATCCGAGGAAGGGCACGGCCGGCCCTTCCGCCGTCCAGATGTCGGGCCCGATCTGTGTCAGCGCGCTCATTCGGCCGCCTGCCCGTTGCCTAACGTGCCGGTCAGCACATTGGCCGGATCGTGCGCCAGCTTCACGCGGCGGATGCGCGTGTCGAGCGCATCGTAGAGCAGAAGGTGTCCGGCAAAGCTCTCGCCCGCGCCGGTGATTTCCTTGATCGCTTCCATCGCCATCAGTGAGCCGATGACGCCGGTGAGCGCGCCGACGACTCCTGCCTCCTCGCAGGTAGGCACGCTGCCGGGCGGCGGCATCTCGGGCACCAGGTCGCGGTAGTTGGGCGCAGGCGTGCCGTCATCCGCGTGTTCCCACGCATGGAATACGGCAAGCTGGCCGTCGAAGCGCCCGACGGCGCCGGAGATCAGCGGGACGCGTTCCGTGTAGCAGGCATCGTTGACCACGAAGCGGGTTTCGAAATTGTCGCAGCCGTCCAGCACCAGATCGTACTGCGAAACGAGGCCCGCAGCATTGGCGGGCGTGATGCGCTCCGTATGCGGAACAACGCGGACGTCCGGGTTGAGACCCGCGATGGTGCGCGCGGCGCTTTCCGTCTTGGCCTCGCCGACGGCTGCCGTCGTGTGCGCGATCTGGCGCTGAAGGTTGGAAAGGGAGACCGTGTCGTCGTCCACGAGGCCGATAGTCCCTACCCCCGCGGCCGCAAGGTAGAGCGCGGCAGGCGATCCGAGCCCGCCCGCGCCGATGATCAGCACCCGCGCGGCAAGCAGCGCCTGCTGCCCCGGCCCGCCGATCTCCTTGAGCAGGATATGGCGGGCATACCGGTCAAGCTGGTCGTCGCGCAGCGCCATGCGTCTCCCGTGTGACTGCTCGTGCCGCCATCATAGGGGCAATGCGGATGGGGTTCTATCCGTCCCCCGAGCGGCGGTTGCCCCAAGCGGGCCGATCCCGGCTCGCCGCTGCGCGGCGTCCGGGATGACATTGAAGGGATAATTTTAGAGAGAACGTGTCATCCCGGCCAAGCGAAGCGCGAGCCGGGATCGCTCTCCGTATCCGGACTACGGATGCGCAATCTCATCCCACAAGTCGCGCCACTCGGGGTTGGTGGCCTCGATCAACTCATCCTTCCACGCGCGTTTCCAGCGTTTGAGCGACTTCTCGCGCCGGATGGCGAGGTGGGCTTCGGAGAAGGCTTCATGGTGGACGAGGCGTTTGATGCTATACCTCTGTGTATGGCCGGGGACCTCGCCATTGCGGTGCTGCCAGACGCGGCGGACAAGGTCGCTGGTGACGCCGACATAGATCGCGCCCTGACAGCGATTGGCGAGGATGTAGACCCAGTAGGTCATACGCCGTGCCCCAAGCAGGCCGATCCCGGCTCGCCGCTGGGCGGCGTCCGGGATGACATTGAAGCATTGATTCTAGAGAGAACGTGTCATCCCGGCCAAGCGAAGCGCGAGCCGGGATCGCTCTCCGTATCCGGGCCAGGAGTGTCTGGCCGGATACGGAGTCACTTCTTGCGGTAGCTCTCCGCCTAGATGCCGTCGAAGAGGGCGGTGGAGAGGTAGCGTTCGGCGAAGCTCGGGATGATGGCGACGATGGTCTTGCCTTCCATGTCCGGGCGTTCGGCGACTTCGAGGGCGGCGGCGATGGCGGCGCCCGACGAGATGCCGCCGGGGATGCCTTCCTCGCGCGCGGCGCGGCGGGAATATTCGAACGCCGTCTCGTTGCCGATGGTGATGACCTCGTCGATCAGCGACTTGTCGAGGTTGCCGGGGATGAAGCCCGCGCCGATGCCCTGGATCTTGTGCGGGCCCGGCTGGCCGCCGGACAGGATCGGCGAGTCTTCCGGCTCAATGGCGATCATCTTCACCGACGGCTTGCGCTCCTTGAGCACCTGGCCGACGCCGGTAAAGGTGCCAGCCGTGCCGACGCCGGAAATGACGACGTCCACCTTGCCGTCCGTGTCGTTCCAGATTTCCTCCGCCGTGGTGCGGCGGTGGATTTCCGGGTTGGCCGGGTTGTCGAACTGGCTGGGCATGACAGCGTTGGGCGTCGCCTCGAGCATTTCCTCGGCGCGCGCGACGGCGCCCTTCATGCCCTTGGCGGCCTCGGTCAGCTCAAGCTCGGCGCCGAGCAGCGCCAGCATCTTGCGCCGCTCGATCGACATGCTTTCCGGCATGACGAGGATGAGACGGTAGCCCTTGGCGGCGGCGACGAAGGCGAGCGCGATGCCGGTGTTGCCCGAGGTCGGCTCGATCAGCACGGTCTTGTCGTTGATCTTCCCCTGCTTCTCCAGGTCCTCGATCATCGCGACGCCGATACGGTCCTTCACGCTGGCGAGCGGATTGAAAAATTCGAGCTTCAACAGCACGTCCGCCTTGGCATTGGCGTTCATGCGCTTCATGCGCACCAGCGGCGTGTCGCCGATGGTCTCGGTGATGCAGTCGTAGATGCGGCCGCGGCCGGGTTTGCCGGTTGCCTGGCTCATTTGTGCCTCCTGGTGTTTTCTCGTTGAACGCTGTTCGTCTTGCGCGTGCGTGCGTCAGATCGTGAAGTCCATCCGCGCAGGCGTGGCCGGGCTGATGCCCTTGCCGTCGGCCTCGCGGCACAGGTCCTCGATGGTGATGGCGTCGAGCTTCTCCATCATCTCTTCCTGGAACCTGTCCCACATGGGGCGGACCACGAGTTCGCCCAAGGGAGATGCATCGGCGCCGTTGGTCTGCGCCTGTTCGCCGGAATTGTGGCCCGTGCCGTTCGCGCTGCCGTTCGTGCGCTTCTCTCGCGCGGCGGCCTTGGCCTCGTCGCGGGCATCGTCCGCGGCTTCCATGGCGCCGACGATGCGCACCACGTCGCCCACGGTGATGCGCCGCCGCTCGCGGGCGAGCCGGTAGCCGCCGCGCGGACCGCGCACGCCCTTGAGCACGCCTTCGCGCACGAGCTGCTGCATGACCTGCTCGAGGTAACGTTGCGGGATGCCCTGGCGGCGGGTGATCTCCTTCGACTGCACCGGGTCGGGGCGGGCGTTGTAGGCCACGTCCACCACGGCCTCGAGGGCGAGAAGCGTTTTCTTCGACAGTCTCAGCATGGCCTTAACCGGCCTTTCTTTCGTTGACGTCCGTTCCGGTGGAGCCGAAGCCGCCGGTCCCGCGCGTCGTCTCATCGAGGGTTTCCGCCTCGACCCACGCGGCACGGGTGACGGGGGCAAAGATCATCTGCGCGATGCGCATGCCGCGCGTGACGGTGACGGGCTCGGCCCCGTGATTGATGAGGATCACCTTCACCTCGCCCCGATAGTCGGCATCGACGGTGCCGGGGCTGTTGAGGACGGTGACGCCCTGCTTGGCGGCAAGGCCGGAGCGCGGGCGCACCTGCGCCTCGAAGCCTTCCGGCAGCGCGATGGCAAGGCCGGTGGGCACCATGGCGCGCTCGCCGCTGGCGAGCACCACGTCCTCGCCTTCGGGCAGGGCGGCGCGCAGGTCCATGCCGGCGGCGTGGCCCGTCTCGTAGGCCGGAAGATCGAGGTCCGCGCCGTGCGGCAGGCGCATCACCTTCACGTCGATGGCGCTCATGAGGCCGCTCCCAGGTGATCGGCCACGCGCTCGGCAAGGCGGCGGGCCACGTCGGTCTTGGGCATGGCGTCCCAGTGCTCGGCGCCACTTTCGGAAATCAGGTGAATGGTGTTGCTGTCGCCGCCCATGATGCCGGTGCCGGGCGACACGTCGTTGGCAACGATCCAGTCGCAGCCCTTGCGAGTGCGCTTGGCGGTCGCGTGCTCCAGCACGTTGTCGGTCTCGGCGGCAAAGCCGATGACAAGGCGCGGCCGCTTCGGTCCGTGTACGGAGAGTGTGGCGAGGATGTCCGGGTTCTCCACCATCGTAAGCGGCGGGATGGCGCCGCTGCCGTCCTTCTTGAGCTTGGAATTGGCGGAGGTGTCGGGCCGCCAGTCGGCAACGGCAGCGGCGCACACGGCAACATCCGCGGGCAGGGCGGCCTCGGCGGCGGCGAGCATCTCGCGCGCGCTCTCGACGCGGGTGACGCGCACGCCGAAGGGGTCGGCAAGCTCGGTTGGGCCGGAGACGAGATGGGTTTCTGCGCCCAGGCGCGCGAGCGCCGCGGCAATGGCATAGCCCTGCTTGCCCGACGAGCGGTTGGCGATATAGCGCACGGGATCGATGGGTTCGTGGGTTGGTCCGGCTGTAACAAGCGCGCGGGTGCCCTTGAGGCGGCCTTCGCCGCCGAGCTGCGCCTCGATGGCGGCGAGGATTTCCTCGGGTTCGGCGAGGCGGCCTTCGCCCCACTCGCCGCAGGCCATCGAGCCTTCGTTGGGGCCGACGACCGACACGCCGTCCGCGCGAAGCTGCGCGAGGTTCCGGCGCGTTGCTGCATGCTCCCACATGCGCACGTTCATGGCAGGCGCAATCAGGACCGGCTTGTCGGTGGCAAGCAGCGCGGTGGACGCGAGATCGTCGGCGCGGCCCTGCGCCATCTTGGCCATGAGGTCTGCGGTGGCGGGGGCGACGACCAGCAGGTCCGCGTCGCGCGACAGCTGGATGTGGCCCATCTCGGCCTCGGATGTGAGGTCGAAGAGGTCCGTATAGACCTTGTCGCCGGTGATCCCGCCGACCGAGAGCGGCGTCACGAACTCGGCCCCGGCGCGCGTCAGGATCGCACGCACATGGCCGTTTCGCTTCTGGACCAGGCGCGCAAGCTCGAGCGCCTTGTAGGCGGCAATGCCGCCGCCGATGATGAGCAGGATGCGTTTGCCGTCGAGCACGTGAAACCGCCTTTCGCCGCGGATTTGCTGGCTTGCGGGCAAATTACCCCCGCAGACTGCGGCCAATATAGGTATTCACGTAGCCTATGTGTAGATAAGTTTCCCGCCCGTTGCCGCGCGAAATCGCCAATGCCCGCCCGTTCGGACGTTAACCCCCGGATTTCGCGGATTTTTCCCGTGTTTGTGCAACGAACCACCGGGTTTCGTGTTGTTCGCCTGACCCTTTCTCAAAGGAGGCAGATCATGGCGACCAACGGAACGAGCAGCAGTGACGCGAAAGTCGACGCGCTGAAGTCCGACATCGACGCCCTGCGTGGCGACCTCAAGAGCCTCGTGGACGACATGCAGAAGCTCCGCAAGTCGGCGACGAGCGAGGCGAAGTCCGAGTTCGACGCCCAGTACGCGGCGCTCCAGGGCAAGGCCAAGGCGGCGCGCGCCGACTTTGACCGGGCCGCGACCGAGCAGGTGGACAACGCCCGCACCCAGGTGCAGCAGAACCCGCTGATGGCCGTGGGCCTCGCCTTCGGTCTCGGTGTCATCGTCTCGCGCTTCCTGCGCTAGCGGGGGCGGACGATGATTGCCGCACGCATCGCGCTCGGCGCGCTGGGCGGTCTCGCGCTCATCATCGCGATCGGCAGCCTGATCTGGGGCGCCGCGCGTTGGTTCGCGCTGACCCTTGATCCGGTCTACGTGCCCTTCGCGCTGGCGGGGCTGATGGTCCTCGTCGCCGCGGCGTTTTTCCTCATCGAGCGCGCGCTGGCCGCCCGGCGCATGGCGATGATGGCCACCGCCGCGGCCGCCACGCCGGCCCCCGGCATTGGTATGGGCATGGGCGGCATGGGTGCCGCCCCGGCGGAACTGATGCTGGTCTCGCAGATCGGCGCGACCCGCCCGCTGACGGCGCTGGGCATCGCATTCTCGCTGGGCATCGCCAACGGCATCGCGACGACGCCGAGGCGCGACGACTGACAACAGACGCGACACGACATGAAGAGGCCGCGGCGCTGTATGTGCCGCGGCCTTTTTCGTGCGCCTGTGACTAGGCCTGCTCGGTACTTGTATCCGGCGCCACGACCGCGCGGGCGCCGTGATCGTCGCCCACCACGTTGCGGAAGGTGATGGCGCAGGCGACGAGGATGGGCACGGCGAGGAAGGCGCCGGCGAAGCCGAGGATGAAGCTCCACACCAGGATGGCGATGAAGATGGCGACCGGGTGCAGCGTCAGCACGCGGCCGACGACCATGGGCGTCACCAGTTCGGACTCGATCAGGTTGATGGTGAGATAGGCGAGCACCGGCGCGAGCATGGCGGTCCAGGCATCGAAGGTGATGAAGGCGGCGCTCCCGATGAGCCCCGCCGTGATCAGCGGGCCGATGAAGGGCACGAGGCCGAGGATCGCCGCCAGCACGCCCCACAGCAGCGGCGTCGGCATGCCAAGCAGCCACATGGCGGTGGCGGTCAGGACGCCGACGGCGGCGTTGATCGCCACCATGGTGCCCATGTAGCGCGACATCTGCCGCTCGACTTCCTCAAGGCTCAGGCGGAAGCGCCGCCCGCGCTCGCCGAACCGGTCGGTGAGGCTTGCGGGGATGAGCGGCTGCGGGAAGGCGAGCATCAGGAGCGAGAGGATGAGCGTCACCGCCACCTGCGCCAGCAGGATGCGCGACATGGCGAACAGCTCTTCCATGAAGGAAGGCTCCTGGATGACGACGGGCGCGGCATTCTCGCCGGAGACATCCGTTGCCTTGTCGATGCGCTCGGCGGTGTCGCGCGCTTCCTCGATGGACTTCTTGATGGGGTAGAGCTTGCGCTCGATCTTCTCCGCCACTTCCGGCGCATCGCGCACCCACTCTGCGGCGGGCTCGTAGAGGCTGGCGAAGAGGAACGCCGCGAAACCCACCGAGGCGACGAACACCATGGCGGCGGCGAGCGGGCGCGGCACGTTCCAGCGGTTGAGGACGCGAACCGGGCTGCGCAGGACGGACGCGATGAACGCCGCCATGAAGACAGGCGCCGCCACGGGCGCTGCCTCCGTGATGATGGTCAGCACGGCGCAGGCCAGGAGGCCGCCGAGAATCCAGTTGCGCGATACCTGGTATCGCGGCGGCAGCGGTTCGAACGTCATGGGCTTTATCTGATGGCAGTTATCCCCGCTTAGGAACCCCGGCCCACGGGACCGGTTCCAAGCGGCGCGAAAAGCCCGCAGATTTCCTCAGAAAACGAGCGTGACGGCGATGACGGCAAGGGCCGCCGCGCCGATCCACATGGCGGCTTTCGGCCAGCGGTCGGCGTCGGCCTGCGCCTCGGCGATGGCGCGGGCGGTATCCGGGTGCAGCTTGAGGCCGCCTTCCTGCACGCTGCCGCCGACGATGCGCGCGGCACGCTCGGCGGTTTCCAGCAGGTCCGGCAGGTCGCCCATCAGGCGGCCCATGCGCTCGGCGCCGCGCGCGGCATCCTGCAAGCGGCCTTCCGCGCCCATGCGGTTACGCAGCCAGTCGCGCAGGACAGGTTCGGCGGTGGTCCACATGTTGAAATCCGGGTCGAGATCGCGGGCGACGCCTTCGACCACCACCATGGTCTTCTGCAGCATGATCAGTTCGGGCCGCGTCGCCATGTCGAACTGGCCGGTTACCTCGAAGAGCTGGGCGAGCAGCCGCGCCATGGAGATGTCCCGCGCCTCGCGTCCCAGGATCGGTTCGCCGATGGCGCGCAACGCCTGCGCGAAGGCGTCCACCTGCTTGCTGGGCGGCACGTAGCCCGCCTCGAAATGCACTTCCGCCACGCGCCGGTAATCGCGCCGCACGAAGCCGAACAGGATCTCGGCAAGGAACCGGCTCTCGCGCGGCGTGAGGCGGCCCATGATGCCGTAATCCACCGGCACCAGCGTGCCGTCGCGCTCGACGAACAGGTTGCCGGGGTGCATGTCCGCGTGGAAATAGCCCTCGCGCACCGCGTGGGTGAGGAAGGTCTGGATCAGGTTCCGCGCCACGTCCTTCGGGTCGAGGCCGGCGGCGATGATCTCGTCCTTGTGGCCGATGGGAATGCCGTCGATCCATTCGAGCGTCAGCACGCGCTTGCCGGTGCGCTGCCAGTCGACGGCGGGCGTGCGGAAGCCGGCGTCGCCCGCGGTGCGTTCCGCCATCTCGGAAATGGCGGCGGCCTCGAGGCGCAGGTCCATTTCCAGTTCGACGGAATCCGCGAGCGTCTGCACCACGTCCACCGGCTTGAGGCGGCGAACCGAAGGCATGGTGCGGTGAAGGAGACGCGCCACCCAGAAGAAGGCGTCGAGGTCGGCGGCGAACCTGTTTTCGATGCCTGGGCGCAGCACCTTCACGGCAACCGGCTTGCCATCGACGCGGGCCTTATGCACCTGCGCGATGGAGGCGGCGGCGATCGGTTCGCTGATGTCCTCGAACACGGCGTCGGCGGGCTTGCCGAGTTCCTCCGCGATGGTGGCGCGCGCCTGCGACGTGGGGAACGGCGGCAGCTGGTCCTGCAGTTTCGAGAGATCGCGCGCGATGGCCGGGTCGATCACGTCGGGCCGCGTGGCGAGGAACTGGCCGAGCTTGATGTAGCTGGGGCCGAGCGCCGTCATCGCCGCGCCGAGACGGTCGCCCTGGCTGCCTTTCGCGCCGTCGTCCTTGCCCGCAAGGCGCGTGCGCAGATGCGCGATGGCGCGCGCGGCGCGGACCGGCGGCGGGGGCGGGCCCGCATCGAGGGCAAACAGCGCGTCGTAGCGCGACATCACCCACGCCGCGCGGATCAGCCTGCCGAGATTGCGGACGGACGCGAACATGGGGCTCAGATCCGGAAGGCGGAATGGATGGCGGCAATGCCGCCGGAGAGATTGCGGTGCGTGACGCGCGAGAAGCCCGCGGCGGCGATGCGCGCCTCGAAGGCTTTCTGGTCCGGGAACTTGCGGATGCTTTCCACGAGATACTGGTACGCCTCGCGGTCGCCCGCGACCATCTCGCCGATGCGCGGGATCACTTCGAACGAATAGCGCTCATAGAAGTCGTCGAGCAGCGGCACGGTGACCTGGCTGAACTCGAGGCACAGGAAGCGGCCACCGGGCTTGAGCACCCGGTAGGCTTCCGACAGCGCCGCGTCGAGATCCGGCACGTTCCGGATGCCGAAGGCGATGGTGTAGGCGTCGAACTGCCGGTCCGGCAGCGGCAGGCGCTCGGCGTTCATGCAGGTGAAGGTGAGGCGATCGCCGTAGCGGTCGTTCGCCGCGCGCGCCTTTCCTTCCGACAGCATGGCGTGGTTGATGTCGGCGACGCGCACGCGGGCATGGCCCTCGGAACGATGGGCGATGCGCAGCGCGATGTCGCCCGTGCCGCCGGCCATGTCGAGGGTCTCGTAGGGGCGGCCTTTCTTCGGCGGCGCGAGCCAGCCGACCATGTTGTCCTTCCACAGCCGGTGGACGCCCGCCGACATGAGGTCGTTCATCAAGTCGTAGCGGCCCGCCACGTCGCGGAAGACGCGGTTCACCAGTCCCTGTTT
The DNA here is from genome assembly GCA_965229975.1 of Parvibaculaceae bacterium. GTDB lineage: Bacteria > Pseudomonadota > Alphaproteobacteria > CGMCC-115125 > CGMCC-115125 > Pyruvatibacter. The sequence continues at coordinate 2,542,432 of OZ245936.1, read as the reverse complement.
CTCTTCGGCCCGCACGGTGCGGTACCCGAAATGGGTGGTGGGGCCTTCTTCCGCGGGATCGGCGGCAGGACCGTCTGGCTGTTCGGCTGTCATGGCGGCGGACCATAGCGCATGGCCCTTCCCATGCGCTATGAGGCGTGCCGCCGCGCGGAATTTCTCTCTTTCCTGTCATCCCGCGGCTTGACCGCGGGATCCAGAGCGGCGGGCCAATGCGGTGCCGTGTGCCCTGGACCCCGCGTTCAAGCCGCGGGGTGACAAGCAGAGGGGAAGCGGGAACCGCCCGCACTGGAAGAGGCCCTGCCAAAGGGGCTAAGACAGGCGCCCTTCCCGCCTGAACGAGTGCCCGATGCCCGAACTGCCCGAAGTCGAGACCGTCCGCCGGGGGCTTGCGCCCGCGATGGAGGGACGGCGCTTCGAGGCAGTGGAGGCGAAGCGCCCGGACCTGCGCTTTCCGCTGCCGGAGAATTTTGCGAAGCGGCTGACGGGGCGGCGCGTCGGAAGGCTGGACCGGCGGGGGAAATACCTCGTGGCGCGGCTCGATCCGCACGCGGGCGAGCCGGCGCCGCTTCTCATCATGCATCTGGGCATGTCGGGCCGGTTCGTGGTGGAGCTGCCGGGGGATGACCCGTCGCTGAGGCCGGGGCGGTTTCACCTGGATACCGGCGCCAACGCGCACGCCATGCACGAGCATATCGTCTTCCGCATGGAAGGCGGCGGGGTGGTGCGCTACTCGGACCCGCGCCGCTTCGGCTTCATGACCATCGAGGAGACGGGCGAGGAAAGCGCGAACCCGTTCCTGTCGCTGCTAGGGCCCGAACCGCTGTCGCGGGATTTCTCCGCCAACGCGCTGGCCGCGAAGCTGGCTGCGAAGAAGACGCCGCTCAAGGCAGCACTGCTCGACCAGTCGGTGGTGGCGGGGCTGGGGAACATATACGTGTGCGAGGCGTTGTTCCGCGCCCGCCTGTCGCCCAAGCGGCTGGCCATGTCACTCGTGAAACAATCGGGGGCGCCGACCGACCGGCTGTCGCGGCTGGTGGACGCGATCCGCGCCGTGCTGGAAGCGGCGATCGAGGCGGGCGGGTCGAGCCTGCGCGACCATGCACGCGCCGACGGCTCGCTCGGTTATTTCCAGCACACCTTCCGCGTCTATGACCGGGAGGGCGTGCCGTGTCCCAACGGCTGCGGCGAGGACGTGCGCCGCATCGTCCAGTCGGGCCGCTCGACATTCTACTGCGGCAAGTGCCAAAGATAGGCGCGAACGAAACCTGAAGGATCCGGGAGCCACCCATGGCCTACGAGACGATCAAGACCGAAAAGCGCGGCGGCGTGGGCCTCATCACGCTGAACCGGCCCGATGCGCTCAACGCGCTCAACGCGCAGCTCGTGGACGAGGTGATCGACGCGGTGGCGGCCTATGACACGGACGACGCCATCGGCTGCATGGTGCTGACCGGGTCGGAAAAGGCGTTCGCGGCGGGGGCCGACATCAAGGAGATGCAGCCCAAGACCTACGTGGACGTCTACAAGGAGAACATGTTCGCCAAGGCGAACGAGATCGGCCAGTGCCGCAAGCCGATCATCGCCGCGGTCGCGGGCTATGCGCTCGGCGGCGGCTGCGAACTGGCGATGATCTGCGACTTCATCATCGCCGCCGACACGGCGAAGTTCGGCCAGCCGGAAATCCAGCTCGGCGTGCTGCCGGGCATCGGCGGGTCGCAGCGCCTGACGCGCTTCGTCGGCAAGTCGAAGTCGATGGAGATGTGCCTGACGGGCCGCCAGATGGATGCCCAAGAAGCCGAGCGCGCGGGCCTCGTGAGCCGCATCGTGCCGGCGGCGGACCTGGTAGAAGAAGCGGTGAAGACCGCGCAGAAGATCGCCGACATGTCGCGGCCGGTGGTGATGATGACCAAGGAGGCGGTGAACACCGCCTACGAGACGACGCTCGCCGAAGGCATCAAGTTCGAGCGCAAGGTGTTCCACTCGACCTTCGCGCTGGAGGACCAGAAGGAAGGCATGGCTGCCTTCATCGACAAGCGCAAGGCGCAGTTCAAGCACAAGTAGGCTGCTTGGGTCCGTTCATTCGCTGACGCTTTGGCAAGCTGACATGCGAGTAGGCTCCACGGACAAGCCGTGGAGCGCTCGGTTTTGTTTCTACAAAATCTCCGTCTACCCCACGGCTTGTCCGTGGGGTCCACTCGCAGTGCCGCTTGCCGCAGTGATCGCTATTTCTCCGAGTCCTTGCCGTTGCCGGGAAAGGCGCGCAGGGCGCGGCCGAAGGCGCGGATCGGCATCTCGGTGACGTCTTTCAGTTCTTCGGATGCGCTCATGTGCGGGTGGCGCGTCATGCGTGCGTAGGCGCGCGCGAACGGTGCGGCGGTAATGCCGTGAGCGAGAATGCTGAGACCCACGGTGATGAACGCGATGCCAAGCAGCTCGTCGCCTGCCTCCATGCCGATCTTCTCGATGATGAGCAGCGCGAAGAGGATGGTCGCAAGCCCGCGCGGCCCGAACCAGCCGAGCACGAGGACTGTGGCGGGCCGGACGCCCGCGCCGATCAGCGACAGCGCGATGGGCACCATGCGGATGAGCGTGAGGCTGAGGACGGCATAGAGAACCGTCCACCAGCTGATGACGGGCAGCGCTTCCGGCAGCAGCGTGGCGCCGAAGATGAGGAAGGCGAGCAGGACCAGGAGCTGGCCTTCCGCTTCGGCAAACTCGAACACGAAGCCGCAGCGCCCGCGCACCACGTTGCCGAAGACGAGACCGGCGACGAAGGCGGCGATGAACCCGTTGCCGCCGATCAGCTCGGCGCCCGAATAGGCGAGGATGGCGACGCCGAGGACGGCGGCCCCTTCGAGCGCGCCGGAAATCCACTTGCGCTTCGCCGACCGGTCGACGGCCCAGGCGCCCGCGCCGCCGATGACGACGCCCGCGAGCGGCCCGAGGATGACCTGGCCCGCGAACAGCAGCAGCCAGTCCGGCCCGCCAAGGGTCGCGCTGCCCGCGCCCGCCCCGGCGATGGAGGCAAAGAGCAGGACGATAGGCAGGGCAATCCCGTCATTGAGACCGCTTTCCACGTTGACCGTCTGGCGGATGCGCATGGGCACGCGCGGATTGGAGATGACCGCCTGGCCGAGGGCGGCGTCCGTTGGCGTCAGCAGGGCGGCGAGGAGGGCTGCTTCCCAGATCGAAAAGCCGAGCGGCAGATAGAGGGCAACGGCCGTGCCGGTGGCGACTGTGAGCGGCATGCCGATGACGAGCATCCGGACGGGCAGGTTGTGGTCGCGCCGCAGGGTCTTCAGCCGGATTCGTGCCGCATCCGAAAAGAGCACCAGCAGCAGGGTGACTTCGGCAAGCCCGTGGATGAAGCCATGGGTTGCATTGAGCTGGATGACGCCGAGCCCGCCGTCGCCCAGCGCCAGCCCGAAGGCGGCGAATACCATGGGCGCGGTGAGGACGGTGTTCTCGATGCGGCGCGAGACGAGGGCGAACGCGACGACGCCGGCGGCGATGATGGCGAAGGTGAGGGTATCCATGCAGGCGTGATGGCTTTCGGGGCGTGGCGGGCCCCTCAGTGTCGCGGAAAACACCGGGCGGGGCCAATATGTTGCGGGTGGCGGCGGGCCCCGCGCGACGCTGCTTGACCGGCTATGCCCCCGCCGGTATAACGCCGCCTCTTTTCACGGACCCCAGTGGTACTTACGCCCGATGGCCAACACGAAATCCGCCAAGAAGATGGTGCGCAAGCTGGCGCGCCGCACCGAGGTCAACCGCGCCCGCCGCAGCCGCATGCGCACCTTCATCCGCCAGGTTGAGGAAGCGATCGCGAGCGGCGACCAGCCAGCGGCCTCGAAGGCCCTCCAGACCGCGCAGCCGGAGATCATGCGCGCGGCGTCGAAGGGCGTGCTGCACAAGAACACCGCCTCGCGGAAGATTTCGCGCCTGGCGGGTCGCGTGAAGGCGCTCGCGTAAACCGCGACTGCCTGCAACCGGAACGAGACGGCTTGACGGGCGCCCCTGGGGCGCCCGTTTCGTTTCTGGTGGGGAACAGTTTTATTCAAGCTTGACTTGAGACGTTTCGTGCGCTCCCGCGCGCCGTAGCGGGCGTGCGCGGGGCGCGGCAAATGCGCGCTGTGTGCGTGTTGCATCACCCCCGTTAACTTTTTCGGTGCGCCTCGCGAATCAAGGTTGCGTTCGCCTCAATCCCTTTCATAGACTGGCCTTTACGCCATCGGGGCTTTCGCGGATGCGAGATCGGGCAGGCGGTCGGACGTGACGGATCGTTAAAAGATTCACGACGTTCACCAAATGGACCGGTTGCCTCTCCGGCGGCGTCGGCGTTACAGTCAGTTCCTCAAACGGTGGCAGTTGCACTTGCCGGTCAAGTACAGATTGCAATGTGTATTACGAGTACAAATCACTGCCGACCGATTGTGAGTAAATAGTACTCACGCATTATCAAGATTGACTGTTGAAGATTTGAGCGTGCAGGGCGCATGACCCTGCCGGGGGCGAAGCTTTGCGCGGGTAGGCGCCGGACGCATTTACCGGCCGGCCTGCGTCACGAGACCGGACGGGGGAAGAAGAGCAGGAATGCCGAGCGGCGTGGCATCCGGCTATGCCGGCGATATCGATGTGAAGGAGGCCTGGCGGCTTCTCAACGAGGACGAGCGGGCCGTCATGATCGATGTGCGCACCCGCGCCGAGTGGGCCTTCGTGGGACTGCCTGACATCGATGCGACGGGACGCCCGCTCCTCACCGAGGAGTGGCAGGGCTTTCCCGGCGGCACCCAGAACGCGGCCTTCGTGGACGATGTGACCGCCAAGCTGGAAGCGGCGGGCGTCGGCAGGGATGCGACGATCCTGTGCCTGTGCCGGTCGGGCCAGCGCAGCGCGGCGGCGGCCGCGGCGCTCACCGGGGCGGGGTTCAAGACCTGCTTCAACGTGGCGGGCGGCTTCGAAGGCCCGCTCGACGGCGACGGCCACCGCGGGACCAGCGGGGGCTGGAAGGCGGCGGGACTGCCCTGGCGGCAGACGTAGCGGACGCGTGAAAAAGTGACTGAGGCGGCTGCCCGGGACGTATCCGGGCGGCAGGCCCGCCCGTCACCCTCGAAGTGGGCGGGCCGGGCAGGGATGAAAAAGGTGGGTGCCGACGAAGCCGGCGGGAAGACCGGGCGGATCGGAAAGAGGCCAAACAAGAGGGTCGTGCCGGCGGCAGGCGGATGCCGCGCACCAAGGCCCTGCATGGGGAAGGCGGTTGAGCGAATGACCGGGGACATCGAAGGACGCCACGGCGTGGCGCGGCGCACGGATCGGATGGCGGCAACGCATTCGGGCAGCACCAATTCCGGCAACACCATTTCTGGCAATAAGGGACGAGCGATGCATGGCGGGGTCGCGGGTCAATGGGACAGCGTGCGCGCGAAAATGCGCGCGGAACTTGGCGAGGCGCGGTTCCGCAGCTGGATTGGCCAGCTCACGCTGATCGGCGTGGGCGACGGCGAGGTTACGTACTCGGTGCCCACGTCCTTTGCCCGTGACTGGATCCAGCGCGAGTTCGGCGACCGGCTGCTGACGCTGTGGCGCGAGCAGGACGCGACGGTGCGCAAGGTGACGGTGATGGCGGAAGGCGCCCCGCGCGCCGCCAACCCGTCGCGCGCCGTTACGACCGACGCCTCGACACCGACGACGCCGGAAGCGCCCGCCCCGCGCCCGGCCGCGCCCTCGACCATCGGCGCCAATGCGCGCACCGGCGGCACGGGCGGCGGCGGTTTCAGCGGCGGCGACGAAGACCCGCTCGGCTCGCCGCTGCTGCCGCATCTCACCTTCGACAGTTTCGTTGTCGGCAAGTCGAACGAGCTGGCGCACGCCGCCTCGCGCCGGGTGGCGGAGTCGGAAACGGCGGTGCCGTTCAACCCGCTGTTCCTCTATGGCCCCGTGGGCCTCGGCAAGACGCACCTGATGCACGCGATCGGCTGGGAAATCCGCCGCCGCGATCCCTCGAAGCGCGTCGTCTACCTCTCCGCCGAGAAGTTCATGTACCACTTCGTGAGCGCGCTGCGCTTCAAGGACACGGTGGCCTTCAAGCAGGCCTACCGCTCGGTGGACGTGCTCATGGTCGATGACGTGCAGTTCATCGGCGGCAAGGACTCCACGCAGGAAGAGTTCTTCCACACCTTCAACGCGCTGGTGGACCAGAACCGGCAGATCGTGATCTCCGCGGACCGTTCGCCGTCGGACCTCGAGGGCATCGAGGAGCGCATCCGCTCGCGCCTCGGCCACGGGCTCGTCTGCGATATTCTCCCTTCGGACTACGAGCTGCGCCTCGGCGTCTTGCAGGCGAAGGCGGAAGCCATGCAGGCGACCTACCCGACCGTGCAGCTGGGACAGGACGTGCTGGAGTTCCTTGCGCGCTCGGTGTCGTCGTCGATCCGCGAACTGGAAGGCGCGCTCATCAAGCTGATGGCGCACGCGGAGCTGATCGGCCGCCCGCTCGGCGTCGAGCAGGCGCACGACATCCTGCGTCACCTGGTGCGTGCCAACGAAAAGCGCATCACCATCGACGAGATCCAGCGCAAGGTTGCCGACTACTACAACCTGCGCCTCGTCGACATGTCGTCGCCGCGCCGTTCGCGCTCGGTCGCGCGGCCCCGGCAGGTGGCGATGTACCTGTGCAAGCACCTGACCACGCGCTCGCTGCCGGAGATCGGCCGCAAGTTCGGCGGGCGCGACCACACGACCGTGCTGCACGGGGTCAACAAGATCGAGCAGCTGCGCGCGGAGGATCAGTCGCTGGACGAGGACATCAACGTCCTCAAGCGCATGATCGAGGAATAGCCGCGCGCAACCATCGGCGGGACAGGGAAACGGGCAGGCGCTGGAAACGCCTGCCCGTTTCTTACATGTCGAGCCGCAATTGCGGCGTGCCGTCCGACAGCTTCTCGACCGTCTCGCCGTCGCGGTTCACGATGGTCGTGACCCGCGAGCGGTAGGACGAGAAGTGGGGCGACGCCACCACGTCGATGGGCGTGTCGAAGACGACCGTGACCCGCCGCATGGATGGCCCCACGGTCTGCACGCCGATGACACGGCCCGTGAAGTGGTGGCCGAGATAGGCCCCGCGGATGCGGTAGCCGAGTTCGGGCACCGATGACCGGGTGGCCTCCCGCACCGACAAGCTGTTGGCCTGCGCATTTGCCTGCGCCGAGAGCGTGTTCCAGTCGCGGAAGCCGTGCTCGTGCGCGACGTGCTCGAGCGCCTGGCCGTGGGAGATCGTCTCGCCGCGGCGCGCGCGGGCCTGGCGCAGGGCTTTCGCCTCGGCCTTGAGGTCTTCGATAGGGGGAAGGGTGCCGGACATGCCGTGCCTCGCTTTCCTGAAGGATGCCGCGTCGAACGATGGGGGCTCGCATTGCCACCGGGGCATCCGGGAAAAACGGGCGGAACGGGGTCCGTCGGGAGGCTTCACCATGGGGTCTGACCCCTGCGAGCGGCTGGCGCCTCCAAGCCGGCGGTTGAAGTATCCCGGCCGCGCGCGCCTGTCAAAGCATTCCTCAGTCCGGATAAGGGAAATCGGGCGGAAAAGCCCCTTACCCGTGGTGCGAGTTTTTGTGCATTGACGGCACGCAACTGCTATAAGTTTCAGGCTGATTCCGGGCTTTTTGGCCGACGCGGCGGCAGGCGGCTGACCGCCGCCCCAAACGGGCCGGATGACGCGCCGGACGGGGGGTCCGCTGTCCGCTCCGGCCAGGCGTTTCCCGCCTGATTTCCCGAGATATCCGCGCCCTCAATCGGCGGCCCCATCGGGCAGCCGGCGGGGCGTCCCGCCACAAGCCGCTCCGGTTGCCCGGCAACCGGCCCGCAGAACGGAACCGTCACCCATGAAGATCACGATCGAACGCGGCGCGCTCCTGAAGGCCCTGAACCACGTGCAGAGCGTGGTGGAACGGCGCAACACGATCCCCATCCTGGCGAACGTGCTACTGACCGCCGAGGACGGCCAGCTGAGCCTCACCGCGACCGACCTGGACATCGAGATCGTGGAAGGCGTGCCCGCCGACGTGGCGCGCTCGGGCGGCACCACGGCGCCAGCGCACACCATGTACGACATCGTGCGCAAGCTGCCGGACGGCGCGCAGGTGGAAGTGGACCACGACCAGGAAAGCGGCAAGGTGACGGTCGTGGCCGGCCGCTCGCGCTTCGCGCTCCAGAGCCTGCCGCGCGAGGATTTCCCCGCCGCCGCCGCGGGCGACCTGCCCTACACCTTCGAGATTTCGCCGAAGGACCTGCTGCGCCTCGTGGACAAGACGCGCTTTGCGATCTCCACGGAAGAGACGCGCTATTACCTCAACGGCATCTACCTGCATACGGTGGACGGCAAGCTGCGCGCCGTGGCGACCGACGGCCACCGGCTGGCGCGCGTCGATTTCCCGCTGCCGCAGGGCGCCGACGGAATGCCGGGCATCATCGTGCCGCGCAAGACCGTGGGCGAATTGCTGAAGCTGCTGGAAGGCGACGTTGAGAGCGTGCGCGTGTCGGTCTCCGACACCAAGATCCGCTTCGAGGTTGGCTCGGTGACGCTCACGTCGAAGCTCATCGACGGCACGTTCCCCGATTACGGCCGGGTGATCCCGACCGAGAACGACAAGTCGATGGAAGTGGACGGCAAGCTCTTCGCCTCCGCCGTCGACCGCGTTTCCACCATCTCGACCGAGCGTAGCCGGGCGGTGAAGCTCGACCTCGACGAGAACCGGGTGACGCTGGCAGTGAACAACCCGGACTCGGGCTCGGCGACGGAAGAACTCGGCATCGACTACGAAGGCGCGCCCCTGGAGATCGGCTTCAACGCGCGCTACCTGCTCGACATCACCCAGCAGCTCGACGGGCCGACGGCGCGTTTCGAACTGTCGGACGCGGGCTCGCCGACGGTCGTGCGCGACAGCGACGACCCGGAAGCGCTCTACGTGCTGATGCCGATGCGGGTGTGACCCGGACGTAACGCGATTTGACCCTTGCGCATGACACGGCAGCCCGGACGGACGGCATGACGGCAGGCCAGGCGGCCCCGGCCGAACGGCTTGCGGTGCTGCGGCTGGTGGTGACGGGGTTCCGCAACTACGACCGCGTGGCGCTGGCGCTGGATGCGCGGCCCGTCGTGCTGGTGGGCGAGAACGGCGCCGGCAAGACGAACCTCCTGGAAGCGGTCTCGTTCCTGGCGCCGGGCCGCGGGCTGCGCGGCGCCAAGCTGGCCGAGGTGGCGACGCGGCCCGCCGATGAGAACACACCGCCGGCGCCGTGGGGCGTGGCGGCGACGCTGGCAACGCCCGAGGGCGCGGTCGATCTGGGCACCGGCATCGAGCGCGCGGTGGAAGGCGACAAGCGCCTCGTCAAGGTGGACGGGGCGGCGCAGGCAAGCTCCGGCGCGCTCGGCCGTTTCGTGCGCGCCCTGTGGCTGACGCCGCAGATGGACCGCCTTTTCATCGAAGGCGCGGGCGGACGCAGACGGTTTCTCGACCGCATGGTGCTGGGCTTCGATGCTGGCCATTCGGCGCGGGTGACGGCCTACGAGAAGGCGATGCGCGAGCGCACACGATTGCTCGCGGAGACGACGAGTTGGGACCGCTCGTGGCTGTCGGCGCTGGAAAGCCAGATGGCCGAGCACGGCGTGGCGGTGGCGGCGGCGCGGGCGCACGTGGTGAGCCAGCTGGCGGCCGCGATCGCCGAGCACGACGACGGCCCGTTTCCGCGCGCCGGGCTGGCGCTGGAGGCGGGGATCGATGCGGCCTTGCTGGAGGGCCCGGCGGTGGACGCGGAGGACGCGCTTATCGCGGCGCTGGAAAAGGCGCGCGGGCGCGACGCGGCGGCCGGCAGGGCGCTGGAAGGCCCGCACCGGGCGGATTTGCGGGTGACGCATCTCGCCAAGGGCATGGAGGCGGAGGCGTGCTCGACCGGCGAACAGAAGGCGCTGCTGATCGGCCTCGTGCTGGCCAATGCGCGGCTGCACTGCGCGAGCTTCGGCGCACCGCCGCTGCTGCTACTCGACGAGATCGCGGCACACCTGGATGCGACGCGGCGCGCGGCCCTGTTCGACGAGATCGAGCGGCTGGGCGCGCAGGCCTGGATGACGGGGACCGACGCGAGCCTGTTTGAAAGCCTCGGCGACCGGGCCCAGATATTCGACGTGGCGTCGGGCCGCGTCACGCAACGGAACTGAAGACGCACATACGCAATTTTCCGCCTCCGCCCGCATCGCGGGAGACGTGAGGCGCGCACACGGGAACGCTTGAGCAGGAGCATGATGGATATGAACGACGCCGATCCGATGGACATCGCCAAGAGCTTCACCAACCCGCTGATCGAGAACGCGCTGTTCAATTCGCGCACGATCCTCGTCACCGGCGAAATTCACGACCGCATCGCGCGGGTGACGACAGAGCGCCTGCTGGCTATGTCGGCGGAGTCCGACGACCCGATCACCATGATCATCTCCTCGCCCGGCGGCCACGTGGAATCCGGCGACATGATCCACGACATGATCAAGTTCGTTAAGCCGGTGGTGAAGATGGTGGGCTCCGGCTGGGTGGCGAGCGCGGGCGCGCTTATCTACGTGGCGGCGGACAAGGAAAACCGCTTCTGCCTGCCCAACACGCGCTTCCTGCTGCACGAACCGCGCGGCGGCATCGGCGGCTCGGCGTCGGACATCGACATCCAGGCGCGGGAAGTGATCCGCATGCGCGAGCGCCTCAACCGCATCTTCGCGGAAGCGACGGGGCAGACCTACGAGCAGATCGTGGCGGACACTCACCGCGACTACTGGATGAGCGCGGAAGAGGCGAAGGACTACGGCGTCGTCAGCAGGATCATCCACTCGGTGAGCGAGCTGGGCTGAGGATAGGCGCGGCGAGGGCTGCGTGGATCGTCCGGCCAAGCCGGACGAAGGACTGGAAAGGGGGAGATACTTGCCTCCCCCGCTTTCCCTCCGGCCTGACCGGAGGGGCCAGCTGCCCGCGAGAGGCGGCAGATAAGACGGCGTGGCGCGGAATGCTCCGCCCACGGATGAAAGGCGAAAGCCATGAGCGACGAACAGAACACGCCCGAAGGCGCGAACCCGGACGAGTACGGCGCGCAGTCGATCAAGGTCCTCAAGGGCCTCGACGCGGTGCGCAAGCGCCCGGGCATGTATATCGGCGACACCGACGACGGCTCGGGCCTTCACCACATGGTCTACGAGGTGGTGGACAACGCCATCGACGAGGCGCTGGCCGGCCACTGCGACACGGTGAACGTGGTGCTGAATGGCGACGGCTCGGTGACCGTGCGCGACAACGGCCGCGGCATCCCGACCGAGATGCACGAGGGCGAGGGCGTCTCCGCCGCCGAGGTCATCATGACCCAGCTCCACGCGGGCGGGAAATTCGACCAGAACTCCTACAAGGTGTCGGGCGGTCTGCACGGCGTCGGCGTGTCGGTGGTGAACGCCCTGTCGGAACGCCTCGACCTTGTGATCTGGCGCGCGGGCAAGACCCACGAGATGCGCTTCGAGCACGGCAACGCGGTGAACCCGCTATCCGTTTCGGGCGACGCGCCGCAGGACGAGGCGAAGGGCAAGAAGCGTTCGGGCACGCAGATCACTTTCCTGCCGTCGACCGAGACCTTCACCATGACCGAGTTCGACTACGGCACGCTGGAGCACCGGCTGCGCGAACTCGCATTCCTGAACTCGGGCGTGAAGATCACCCTGTCGGACCTGCGCGGCGTCGTGCCGAAGGAAGTGGAGCTCTATTACGAGGGCGGCATCGAGGCCTTCGTGCGCTATCTCGACCGCAACAAGGGCCCGCTGTTCACTGCGCCCATCCCCATCCACGCGGACCGGGACGGCATCACCGTGGACGTGGCGCTGTGGTGGAACGACAGCTTCCACGAGAACGTGCTGTGCTTCACCAACAACATTCCCCAGCGCGACGGCGGCACGCATCTCGCGGGCTTCCGCGGCGCGCTGACCCGCGTCATCAACGGCTATGCCAACGAGCACGGTCTCCTGAAGCGCGAGAAGGTGTCGCTGACCGGCGACGACGCGCGCGAGGGGCTGACCTGCATCGTCTCGGTGAAGGTGCCCGACCCGAAATTCTCGTCGCAGACCAAGGACAAGCTGGTTTCGTCCGAGGTGCGGCCCATCGTGGAAAGCGTCGTCAACGAGCAGCTGTCGAGCTGGTTCGAGGAACACCCGCAGGAAGCGCGCGGCATCATCGGCAAGGTGGTGGACGCGGCGGCCGCCCGCGAGGCAGCGAGGAAGGCGCGCGAGCTGACCCGGCGCAAGGGCGCGCTCGACGTGTCGTCGCTGCCAGGCAAGCTGGCCGACTGCCAGGCGCGTGACCCGGCGGTCTCCGAAATCTTCCTCGTCGAGGGTGACTCGGCCGGCGGCTCCGCCAAGCAGGCGCGCGACCGGGCGAACCAGGCGGTGCTGCCGCTACGCGGCAAGATCCTCAACGTGGAGCGTGCGCGCTTCGACAAGATGCTGTCGTCCAACGAGATCGGCACGCTGATCACGGCGCTGGGCACCGGTATCGGGCGCGACGACTTCAACATCGAGAAGCTGCGCTACCACAAGATCATCATCATGACCGACGCGGACGTGGACGGCGCGCATATCAGGACGCTGCTGCTCACGTTCTTCTACCGGCAGATGCCCGAGATCATCGAGGGCGGCTACCTCTATATCGCCCAGCCGCCGCTCTACAAGATCAAGCGCGGCCAGTCCGAGGCCTACCTCAAGAACGAGGCGGCGCTGGAGGACTATCTCATTGCGCAGGGGCTCGAGGGCGCGGTGCTGACGCTGCACACCGGCGAACAGGTTGCCGGGCCGGATCTTGCCCGCGTGGTGCAGGAAGCGGTCGCGGCGCGCAACGCGCTGGATGCCGTGCGCGCGCGCTACCCGGTCTTCATCGTGGAACAGGCAGCGATTGCCGGCGCGCTCAACCCGGAGCTTCTGTCCGACACGACGCAGGCGCAGGAAGCGGCCGATTACATCGCCCGCCGTCTTGATCTCATGTCCGAGGAAACCGAGCGCGGCTGGCAAGGTCAGCCCACGGATGATGGCGGCCTTGCCTTCGAACGGGAAGTGCGTGGCGTGCGCGAGGTGCACGTGATCGACGGCCGCCTGATGGGCTCGGCGGACGCCCGCCGCCTCGACCGGCTCACGAACCGGCTGCAGGAGGTCTACGTGAAGGCCGCGACGCTCTCCATGAAGGACGGCGAGACGCAGATCCGCGGGCCGATGGCGCTGCTGGATGCCGTCTTCGCCGCGGGCCGCAAGGGCATTTCCATGCAGCGCTACAAGGGGCTGGGCGAGATGAACCCGGACCAGCTCTGGGAAACCACGCTGGACCCCGCCGCCCGCACGCTGCTGCAGGTGCGCGTCGAGCACATGGACGAGGCCAACGACCTCTTCGAAAAGCTCATGGGCGACGTCGTCGAACCCCGCCGCGAATTCATCCAGGACAACGCGCTCACGGTGGCGAACCTGGACGTTTAGGCTACGGGAGGGACGCATGCGGCCGGAAAGCGACTGGCGGATCGAGGGCAGCGAACGCGGGATCGCCGCGTGGCTGCGCAACTTCTCCGGCAACCGGCGCACGCGTGCTGAACGGCGGCTGGCCCTTATTGCCTCCGCTGCAGCACCTGTCATCGCGCTTGCTGCAATCCTCATGGAAGGCCGCGGCCTCGCCGCATGGCAGATCGCGCTGTTGATGGTGCTGGCGGTCGATCTCGGCGGCGGTGTCTTTGTCAATGCAAGCGCCGCGGCCAAGCGCTGGTATCACCGCGCGGGCGCCAGAGACTGGCACCACTTCGCTTTCGTGGCGCTTCACCTGCACCCCTTCGCGGTGGCGTGGGCGCTGCCGGAGATCGGCTGGACCTGGGCCGCGTATCTTTATGCGGCGACGGTTGCAGCGTCCGGCGTGGTGCTGGCCATGCCGCTTTACCTGCGGCGGCCGGCGGCGCTGCTGCTGGCGGCCATCGTGCTCGCGGCGATGCCACTGGTGGCGCCTGTTGCGCTTATCGGGGCGTGGATCGCGCCGTTCTTTGTGCTCAAGCTGCTGGTGGCGCATATCGTCCACGAAGAGCCCTACGCGGCGTAAGTCCCGCCCCAAACATGCCCCGTTTCCGCCCAACGCGTGCCTTCACGGGGCGTTAAGACTCCCGCCACTAAAGATAACCGGCGGTTAACCAAGAGGGCCGGGCGGCGCGGGTGCGTGCGCCCGATAACGGCATGGCGACGCGAAAATCGGCAGGAAACCGGGGCTCTGGGAGCCGCCGGGGTGAGGGCGGGCCTGTGCCGCCGTCGCGGCTGGAACGCGTCCTCGGTGCCGGATCGAAGCCCCGTCCGCAGCGAGCCCAGGGCGCCTCCCCCCGCGCCATGCTGCGCGACGTGGAGGACCGGCGTGCGAAGGCTTCTGCCCCCAAGCCGCCTGCTCCGAAGCCGGCCAAGCTGAAACAGCAGGGCCCGAAGGTCGTCCGCCCCCGGAGGAAAACCGTGGCGGCTGACGAGCCCGACCGCATTCCCGCACCCCGCAAGAGCACGCCCGCGCCGCGCCGCAAGCCGGCGGCGAAGAAGCCCGCGGCCACGCGCCGCGGTGGCGGTGGACGCGGCGGGGGCAACCGGGGCGGTGGTGGCGGCGGCTTCCGGCCGGGCGATCTCATCCCGCGCGGGCTGCCGTGGCGGCGCATGGGGTATTGGGCGGCGGTGGCGATGCTGTGGGCCGGGGTCGGCCTCGGCACGCTCGCCTTCTTCTGGGCGATGGAGCTGCCGGACACGGCGGACCTGGCGGTGCCGGGGCGCGAGCCGACGGTGACGATCCTCGCCAATGACGGGACGGTGCTGGCGCGCCGCGGCTCGGGCTTCGCGCGTGCCGTCGAGATCGACGAGCTGCCGCCCTACCTGCCGCAGGCCTTCATCGCCATCGAGGACCGGCGCTTCTACGACCATGCGGGCGTCGACCCCAAGGGCATCGCCCGCGCCATGCTGGCCAACATCGCGGCGATGGACGTGGTGCAGGGCGGCTCGACCATCACCCAGCAGCTGGCGAAGAACCTGTTCCTCAAGCCCGAGCGCACGTTGAAGCGCAAGGTGCAGGAAACGATGCTCGCCCTGTGGCTGGAGAGCGAATACGACAAGGACGAGATCCTGACGCTCTACCTCAACCGCGTCTATTTCGGCGCAGGCGCCTACGGCATCGAGGCGGCGGCGCAGCGCTATTTCGACAAGGACGCGGCCGAGCTGACCGTGCCCGAGGCCGCCATGATGGCGGGCCTCGTGAAAGCGCCCTCGCGGCTCGCCCCCACCAACAACCCGGACGGCGCCAAGGCGCGCGCGGCCATCGTCATCGCCGCCATGAAGCGCGACGGCTACCTGCCGGACGTGGAAGCCGACGCGGCGGAAGCCTTCCCCGCGGAAGTGGCGGCGCGCGCGGAGACCGACACGGGCTACGCGGTGGACTGGGTCGAGGAACAGTTGTCGGCCTACGTGGCGCGGCCGGACCGCGACATCACCGTGGAGACGACGCTCGATCCCAAGTTGCAGATCGCCGCAGTCGGCGCGGTGCGCAGCGCCATCGCGGCGGCGGCCGGACAGGATAACGTGGAGCAGGGCGCGCTTGTCGCCATGTCGCCGGACGGCGCGGTGCGCGCGCTGGTGGGCGGCCGGAACTATCAGGAAAGCCAGTACAACCGCGCCACCACGGCGAAGCGCCAGCCCGGTTCGGCGTTCAAGACCTTCGTCTATCTCACCGCCATGGAGCGGGGGCTGACGCCGGTGACCACGCGGCTGGACGCGCCGGTGCAGGTCGCCAATTACGCGCCGGAAAACTACGCCGGAAGTTACGAGGGCAACGTGACGCTGATGCACGCGCTCTCGAAGTCGATCAACTCGGTCGCGGTGCGGCTCGCGCACGAAGTGGGCGCGCCGTCGGTGGCGCGCACGGCGCGGCGGATGGGCATCCAGTCGGACCTGCGCACGGACCTGTCGCTGGCGCTCGGCTCCTCCGAGGTGACGCTGGCGGAACTCACCGGCGCCTACGCGCCGTTCGCCAATGGCGGCTACGGCGTCTTTCCGCATGTCATCACGCGGGTGACGATGGACACCGGTGACGGCGGCACAGAGGAACTCTACCGGCGCGAAGGCGACGGACCGGGCCGCGTCGTCTCCCGCGCGAACGTGGGCCGCATGAATGCCATGCTGGCCGAGACGATTGCGAGCGGCACCGGCCGCCGCGCGCAGATCGGCCGCCCGGCGGCGGGCAAGACCGGCACCAGCCAGGACAACCGCGATGCGTGGTTCGTCGGCTACACGGCGGACATGGTGGCGGGCGTGTGGGTCGGCAACGACGATGCACGGCCCATGGCCAGCGTCACCGGCGGCAAGCTGCCGGCGGAGATCTGGGCCAACTTCATGACGGCGGCCCATGCGGGCATTCCCGCCCACGCGCTGCCCGGCAACTGGGAACCGCCGGTGGCGGTTGCCGCGGTGCCGCAGTACGGCGCGCAACCGGGCGGCAATCCGAACGGGGGGGCGGTGCCCGCCTACAACCCCGAATTCGGCCCGCCCGGCTACCGGCCCGGCGATCCCCCGCCCCCGCCGCCGCGCGACGAGGAACCGGGCTTCTTCGCCCGGCTGTTCGGCGCGGACTGAGGCCGCAGCAGACTCAGAACATGGCACCCCTGGGTCCCGGATAGCCGCTTCGCGGCTTCCGGGGTGACACGTGTGGGGTGCGGCGCGCTGCACAGGAATCCTTGAGTGCGGGGCACGGCGGGCCTCGCGGTTGCTTGCCTCCCGCCGCCCCAACCGCTCTCCCTCCGGCTTGACCGGAGGGTCCAC
Organism: Parvibaculaceae bacterium; assembly: GCA_965229975.1. Classification (GTDB taxonomy): domain Bacteria; phylum Pseudomonadota; class Alphaproteobacteria; order CGMCC-115125; family CGMCC-115125; genus Pyruvatibacter. Next base: position 2,525,565 of record OZ245936.1, on the reverse strand, counting down.
GGCATCCGCAGAGAGATGCGGCTAGCGCTGCCCCCTCACCCGGCGGCTGGCGCCGCCGACCTCTCCCTCCAGGGAGAGGGGACTTGGCTGCACGGCCATTCTCCAAACTCCGAGCGCCCCGGACTTGATCCGGGGCCTACTCGCGGTGCGGCTTGTTGGAGCTTGGGAGATTGAGGCTCGGGCGTTGCGGCAAGCGGAGGTGCGAGTGGGCCCCACGGATAAACCGTGGGGCGCTCGGGGGTGGGATAAGGTGTGAGGGGCGTGGGGCTTCGGTGTTCTCTGAGTCAACCCAAACGCCGTGCGCTCCCCGGCTTGTCCGGGGAGCCTACTCGCGGAGCCGCTTGCTGAAGCGTGTGAGTGACAGCTTCGGGTGCTTCAGCAAGCCTTGATGCGAGTGGGCCCCCGCTCAAGGCGGGGGCGGTCGGAGGTGGGGTATCGACACCCTAGTCCTTGTCCACCGTGTCCATGATGGCCTGGGGGTAGCGTTCGCCGGTGACTGCGTCCGCCGTGAAGACGGCGTCGAGGCGCGCGACTTCGTCCGTAGACAGAGCGATATCGGCGGCGGCGGCGTTTTCTTCCAGGTACTTGCGGCGCTTGGTTCCGGGGATGGGGACGATGTGATCGCCCTTGGCCATGACCCAGGCGAGCGCCACCTGGCCGGCGAGGACGCCCTTGTCCTTCGCCAGTTTTTCGACCTCTTCCACCAGCGCGCGGTTGCGGTCGAAGGCGTCGCCCTGGAAGCGGGGCAGGCGGGTGCGCATGTCGCGCTCGCCCATGTCGTCCTTCGAAAGACGGCCTGTGAGGAAACCGCGGCCCAGCGGCGAGAAGGGCACGAAGCCGATGCCGAGCTTGGCGCACATGGGCAGCACGTGATCCTCCACGTCACGCGTCCATAGCGAGTACTCGGACTGGACGGCGGCGACGGGGTGGGTCCTGTGGGCGCGCTCGATGGTCTTCGAGGAGACTTCGCACAGGCCGATGTGCTTCACCTTGCCCGCCTTCACGAGGTCCGCCATGGCGCCGACCGTGTCCTCGACGGGCACTTCCGGGTCGAGGCGGTGCATGTAGTAGAGATCGATCACGTCGAAGCCGAGGCGCTGGAGGCTTTCGTCGCAGCACTGCTTCACGTAGGCCGGGTCGCCGCGCACGCCCATGGGGCGGCCGTCCTTGCCCGGCGTGATGGCGAACTTGGTCGCAAGCTCGATCCTGTCGCGGTGGGGCTTGAGGACGCGGCCCACCAGCTCCTCGTTGTGGCCGACGCCGTAGACATTGGCCGTGTCGAAAAAGGTGATGCCGAGATCGAGGGCGCGCAGCAGCGTCGCCTCGGATTCGGCGGCGTCCGCCTCGCCATAGGCCTGGGACATGCCCATGCAGCCGAGACCTTCGGCCGAGACTTCGAGATTATCGCCGAGTTTGCGCCGTTTCATGGCCCGCTCCCTCCCCTACCGTATTTGAATGGGCCATATTTATGACCCTTGGTCAGTTATTCAAGGGTGGTGGCGGTGTCCGCCGGCGCCTCGGCGCCGTAGCGGTGGAGGGCCGCGCCATTGGCGGTGAGCCACGCCTTGGCGCGGTCGATGTCGGGCACGCGGGTTTCGACCAGCCGCCAGAAGCGGGGGCCATGATTGTGCTCGATCAGGTGCGCGGCCTCGTGGGCGGCCACGTAGTCGAGGGCGTAGGCGGGCGCGAAGATGAGCCGCCACGAATAGCTGATGACACGCGTGGTGGAGCACGAGCCCCAGCGGCTGGCGGTGTCGCGGATGGAAATGCGCGACGGCTTGGCGCCGAAGGCGGCGGCATGGGCGAGCGTCGCGTCGGTGAGATCGGCGCGCGCCTCGCGCTTGAGCCAGTCGGTGACGCGGCGGGGGACGTGCGCCGTGTCGCCGGTGACGACGAGGCGGGCGGGGCCGGGTGTCTCATTCGTGGCGGCGAAGAGGGGGAGGCTCGCGGTTTCGAGCGGCACCGGCGGCGCGGCGGCTTCCGCGCGCACGGGGCGCCGGCGCGAGCCGTCTTCGTGGATGATCTCGTGCGGCTGGCCGCGCACCGGGATGACGGCGCCGGGGCGGAAGGGCACGGGCTCGGGCAGGGCTTCGAGGCGTTCGGCGATCCAGCCCTCGTGCTTGCGCGCGAAGGCGAGCGCCTGGCCGAAGCCGCGCGGCGACGGGCTGGTGATCGTCACCTCGCGGGTGACCGGGTCGACCTTGAGGATGACGCGCCGCGCGCGCGGGTTGGCGGTGAGGCGCACGGGCACGTCGCGGCCGGCAATCAGCAGGCTGTCGCGCCGGGTGCGGTCCTGTCGTGTCAGCGCCTTGTTCATCGCCCGTCTTGTTCCGCGTGTTGTTCCGTATGTTGTTCCGGTGCGGGGGCTGCCTAGAGTGGGCCGTCCGCGAATCACCGTGAGGATGCGCCCCATGACAATGCCACGGTTTCACCTCGCCTTCCCGGTGGATGATCTGGAAAAGGCCCGCGCCTTCTATGGCGGCGTGCTGGGCTGCGCGGAGGGGCGGTCGTCGGACGCGTGGGTCGACTTCGATTTCCACGGCCACCAGATAGTCGCGCACCTGTCGCCGGAGGAGGCAAGGCCCGCCGCCGCCAACGAGGTGGACGGCGACGCGGTGCCGGTGCGCCACTTCGGGCTGATCCTCGATTGGGAGGCGTGGGAAGCGCTGGCGGCGAAGCTGGAAGCGGCGGGCACGGACTTCATCATCGCGCCCCATGTGCGGTTCAAGGGCCGGCCCGGCGAGCAGGCCACGATGTTCTTCCTCGATCCCGCGGGGAACGCGCTGGAGTTCAAGGCCTTCCGCAGCGAGGCGGACATTTTCGCGAAGTAGGGATGGTCCGTAGGCGGACTATTATGCCTCAATAGTTCTCCTGTCATGTCATCCCGGCCAAGCGAAGCGCGAGCCGGGATCGTAATCGTGTGGCATACGCACTCGATCCCGGCTCGGCGCTGGCGCGCCGTCCGGGATGACACCGGATGTTGGGGGAAGCGCCGGAGCGTGTGGCCCCTGGGTCCCGGATAGCCGCTGCGCGGCTTCCGGGATGACACGGGGGCGGGTGGAAAGAACCCTCACACAAACACGAACCGCTCTCCCTCCGGCTTGACCGGAGGGTCCGGTGACAACAGCAGAGAGATGCGGCTGGCGCCGCCCCCTCACCCGGCGGCTGGGGCCGCCGACCTCTCCCTCGAGGGAGAGGTGACTTGTCGGCACGGCCTCGCGCCAAATGCCGAGCGCCCCGGACTTGATCCGGGGCCTACTCGCAATGCTGCTTGTTGAAACGCGCGATTATGTCGCCGGCGGTTGCGGCAAGCGGAGATGCGAGTGGGCCCCACGGATAAACCGTGGGGCGCTCGGAGAGGGGGGGAAGAACAAGCGTGAGGACCGCACCGCTGCGGTGCTCCCGATACCACCCCAATTCCGTGTGCTCCCCGGCTTGTCCGGGGAGCCTACTCGCGGGGCGGCTTGTGGAAGCGGTTGAGAGTCAGCTTCGCGCGTTGCGGCAAGTGGAAGTGCGAGTGGGCCCCGGATCAAGTCCGGGGCGCTCGGGTCAGGGCGGAGGCTAGGCCGCCTTGCCGTTCTTCTTCGCGGCCGGGCGCTTGGTGTGCTGTCGCATGAAGGCGGCGACGCGGGGGGCGATTTCGGATTTCCAGCGCGCGCCGTTGAAGACGCCGTAGTGGCCGACGCCGGGCTGCTCGTAGTGGGTCTTCATCGTGTCGGGCAGGTTGGGCATCAGCTTGTGCGCGGCCTTGGTCTGGCCGATGCCGGAGATGTCGTCCTTTTCGCCCTCGACGGTCATCAGCGCGGTGCGCGTGATGGCGGCGGGATCGACCGGCTCGCCGTGATAGGTCATCTCGCCCCTGGGCAGTGCGTGGCGCACGAAGACGGTATCGACGGTCTGGAGATAGAACTCGGCCGTGAGGTCCATCACCGAGAGGTATTCGTCGTAGAAGGCGCGGTGCTTCTCGGCGCTGTCGCCGTCGCCTTCCACGAGATGCTGGAAGAACTGCTGGTGCGCCTGCACGTGGCGGTCGAGATTCATGCTCATGAAACCCGACAGCTGCAGGAATCCCGGATAGACGCGGCGCATGGCGCCGGGGTGCGGGAACGGCACCGTCATGATGACGTTGCGCGTGAACCAGTCGATGCCGCGCTCGGTGGCGAGGTTGTTGACCTCGGTCGGGTTCTCGCGCGTGTCGATGGGCCCGCCCATCAGCGTCATGGAAAGCGGCACGTGGGGATCGTTGCGCGCCGACATGAGCGCGACGGCGGCCAGCACCGGCACGCTCGGCTGGCAGACGGCAAGCAGGTGCACATCGCCGCCGAGATGCCGGATCATCTCCATCACGTAGGTGATGTAGTCGTCGAGATCGAAGCTGCCTTCCGACACGGGCACCATGCGCGCATCCGCCCAGTCGGTGATATGGACGTCGTGGTCCGGCAGCAGCGCCTCGACCGTGCCGCGCAGGAGCGTGGCGTAGTGGCCCGACATGGGGGCGACGATCAGCACCTTCGGGTCTGTCATCTTTGGCCTGAGGCGGGCAAGCGCCGCCTCGTCGCGCCTGAAGCGGACGAGGTTGCAGAACGTCCGTGTCCAGACGGTTTCCTCCGTGACCGGAACATCCTCGCCGTTGATCTCGGTCACGGGGAGGTTGAAGGCCGGCTTGCCGTAGCGCCGGGTCACGCTCTCGAACACGTCCAGCCCGGCCGCCGCCATGCGGCCCACGGGCGTCGCCGCCAGCGGGTTCATCGGGCTCGCCAGCGCCTGCCGCCCGAAGGCGGCGGCGGCGCGCAAGGGGGCGACGGTGGCGTGGTTGAGCTCGTAGAGGTGATAGAGCATGGACCCTCCGGCGGGATGCGGAATGGCCATGCTAGCCCGCTATTGTGCGCCGCAACAAGTACTGGCTGTTTTGCCCTGTATTGGCGACGCTTTCAGAGGTGTTTTGGCAGTGCGGCGGAAAACGGGCCGGTCAGGTCCGGTTTTCCAGGATCGCGGCCATGCGCTCGGGGCTCGTGGCGTGGGTGAAATTGGCCAGGAACTGGCCGTCCGGGCCCATCAGGTAGACCACCGACGAATGGTCCATGGTGTAGGGCGCGGCCGAGTTCGGGTCTTCGACCTTGCGGTAATAGACCTTGTAGGCGTCGGTCACCTGGGCGATCTGCTCGGGCGTGCCGGTGAGCCCCACGAAGCGCGGCCCGAAATGCTTCACGTAGGAACGAACGGTCTCGACGTCGTCGCGCTCGGGATCGACGGTGATGAAGACCGGCGTGATGTTGTCCCCGCTCTCGCCCATCTCGTCGAGCGCCGCCGCCATCACCTGCAGGGCCGTCGGGCAGACATCGGGGCACGAGGTGAACCCGAAATAGATCAGCGTGTACTGCCCCTCGAAATCGGCCTGCGTGACCGTCTCGCCGTCCTGGTTCACCAGCGTGAAAGGCCCGCCCACGTCCGGCGTGCCGGTGGTGCGCACCGGCGCCGAATTTCCCGCTGGCGGCTGCGGGGACACCCCGCCCGTTGCCAGCAGGTAGATGCCGCCAAGCGCGATGGCGGCGGTGAGGGCGATGGCGGCGAGAAGCAGGCGGTTCATGGGATGTTCAGCGCGGCAATGGAAGGGTGGCGATGCTTGACGGGTTCGCCCGTCCCCGGCTTTAAATTCGCCAGCACTCTAGCCGCAGGACACGGAAATTCCATGCTGTCACACCGTCGCATCGCCGGTTTCGCGCTGAAAACGGTGCTTTTCCTCGGCCTCGCCATGGGCGCGCCGGGCATCGCGACGGCGCAGATCGTGGCCGAGAACCCCTTGGTGATCGCTGTCGAGTCCGGGGATATCGCCGCCGTGGAGCAGGAACTGCTGGCCGGCCTCAGCGCCAACGAGCGGAGCATCCGCGGCGTGCCCGCCCTCGTGGTGGCGGCCCGCGTCGCCGATGTCCGCATGGTGGAGTTCCTGCTCGAGCGCGGTGCGCGCGTCGACGTGCCCGCCCGCAAGGACGGCATGACGGCGCTGGCCGAGGCGGCGGAACGCGGCCGCGCGGACATCGCGCAGGTCCTGATCGATGCGGGCGCCGACCCGGACAAGTGGACCAAGAATGGCGACACACCCATGCTTATCGCCGCGCGGCGAGGCCACGCGGGCGTCGTCGAGGTGCTGATCGCTGCCGGCGCCTACGTCAACGACACTGACCGCACCGGCCGCACCCCGCTGATGCTGGCCGAGGAGCGCAACCACCAGCAGGTGACCCGGCTGCTGCGTGACGCGGGCGCTGAATAGGCGAACAATCGCGCCCTATTGCGCCGTCTGCCCCGCGCCGTATATCGAGACACATGGTCCGCAAACTGATTTCAGGCAGGAACGCCGTGCCGGCGAAACCGCGCCCCGGCGAGGCGGCGTCCGCGCGGCCCTGGCACCACCTGCCCGGCGGCCGCTTCCGCAACCCGCCCGGCAGCCCCAACCGCACGGCGGGCCTCAAGGACATGCTGCCCTTCATGGAGCGCATGTTCCGCCAGAACTTCCGCGAGATCGACGTGCCGCCCGGCCACGTGGTGCCGCGCCCGCAGGCGCTGGCGTCGCTGCGCAAGGCACGTGAGCCCGAGCACAATGATCGCGCCGTCGTTACCTGGCTCGGCCATGCGTCGTTCCTGCTGCGCGTCGCCGGCAAGACGATCCTGACGGACCCCTATCTAACAAGCTACGCGGGACCCGTCGGTTTCGGCCCGAAGCGATACGTGCCGTCGGGGATAGCGATCCGCGACCTGCCGCCCATCGACGTGCTGGCGATCAGCCACAACCACTACGACCATCTCGACGAAACCGCGCTGCACCGCCTGCCCGGCAAGGAGACGATGACGGTGGCAGCGCCCCTCGGCCTCGGGGATTTCTTCCGCGAGCGCGGCTTCAAATACGTGGTCGATCTCGACTGGTACCAGTCGCTGACCGTCAACGATCTCAAGGTGAAGGCGCTGCCCTGCATCCACTGGTCGCGCCGCTCCGGCCTCGATACCAACCGGTCGCTGTGGGCCGCGTTCTCGTTCGAGGGGCCGGAGGGCCGCGTCTTCTTCGGCGGGGATACGGCCTACGGGCCGGTCTTCGAGGAGATCGGTAACCGGGAAGGCCCGTTCGACATGGCGCTCATCGGTATCGGCGCCTACGAGCCGCGCGCCATCATGAAGGCCAGCCACGCAACCCCCGAGGAAGCCGTGCAGATCGGCATCGACATCGGCGCGCGCACCCTTGTCGGCATGCACTGGGGTACGGTGGTGCTGACGGAAGAGCCGCCCTTCGAACCGCCGCAACGCTTCGTGAAGGCGGGCAAGCAGCGCGGCTTCGCCGACGAGGATATCTGGGTGATGCGCATCGGCGAGACGCGCTTTCTGCCGGCGCGCGGGCCCGGCAACGCCTGAGGATTACTCCCCGATCGACAGCAGCATCCCGCGTTCCTTGGCAGCGCGCAGGAACAGCGTGAAGATCGTGTAGCCCGCGCCGAAGAAGACGACGTTAAGCCCTGCGGCCCAGGCGAGATTGGCCCAGTCCACCACGCCCTCCAGCAGCACGCCACGCATCCCCTCGAACACGTAGGTCGGCGGCAGCGCCAGCGCGATGCTTTCGAGCCAGCCCGGCAGGACGCTCACCGGGTAATAGATCCCGCATAACGGCAGGAAAACGAACGGCACCGCCCAGGCAAGGCTTTCAGCCCCCATGCCGTTTCGCAGGATGATGCCGGTAACGATCAGCCCGACGGCCCAGCCGAACACCATCAGGTTGGCGAAGAACGCGACCAGCGCGATCCCCAGCCCGAACAGGTTGAAGCCGAAGAACCAGATGGCGAGGATCACCGCGGGGACAAGCCCGATCACCGTGCGCAGGATGCTCATGGTGGTGAGCGCCGCCACGAACTCGATGGGCCGCAGCGGGCTCACCATCAGGTGGCCGAAATTGCGGCTCCACATTTCCTCGAAGAACGAGATGGCAAAGCCCAGCTGTCCCCGGAACAGCATGTCCCAGAGCAGCACCGCGCCCACCAGCGTGCCGCCCGCCATCACGAAGACGTTGGATTCCTCGTTGAGGTAGGTCTGGAGAAATCCCCACATCAGGAGGTTCATGGAGGGCCAGTAGCCAAGCTCAAGGATGCGCGGCCACGAGCCTTTCAGGAGGTACCAGTAGCGCAGCACCATCGCGCCGACGCGTGAGACCGAGAACGGCGGGTTCGACCGCGTGACCGGGGGCAGCTGCGTCATGCCCGCGCCTCCTCTTCGTCCGAGCGGATGCCGGTGCCGCGCGCCACGTCGAGGAAGACCTCCTCCATGTTGGCGCGGCCGTAGCGCGCGATGAGATCGGCCGGCGCGCCCCGGTCCACGATCTTTCCCTTCGACATCATCAGCACGTCGTCGGCCAGCCGCTCCACCTCGCCCATGTTGTGCGAGGCGAGCAGGATGCTGGCGCCGGTGCGCGCCTGGTATTTCTCGAAATAGGCGCGCACCCAGTCCGCCGTGTCCGGGTCCAGCGACGCCGTCGGCTCGTCGAGCAGCAGCAGGCGCGGCTCGTTGATCAGCGCCTTGGCAAGCCCCACGCGCGTCTTCTGCCCGGCGGAGAGCTTGCCCGAGGCGCGGTCGAGGAAATCCGTCAGCGCCAGGTCCTCGGCGATGGCATCGACGCGCGCCTTCACCCGGTCGAGGCCGTAGAGCCGGGCATAGACCGTCAGGTTCTGGCGTACCGACAGCCGCATCGGCATGTCTACGTAGGGGCTTTCGAAATTCATCAGCGCCAGCGCCTCGCGCTGCTGCGTCGCCATGTCGTAGCCAAGCGCCCGCATGCGGCCCGCCGTCGGCGTCACGAGGCCGAGGATCATGGCGATGGTCGTGGTTTTCCCCGCGCCGTTGCCGCCGAGGAGCGCCGTCGTGCCGCCGCGCGCCACGGTGAAGGTGACACCGTCCACCGCCGTCACCGGGCCATAGCGCTTCGTCAGCCCCTCGACAGAAAGGGCGTCGGTTGCCGTTCCGGCGCTGGTGTTGGGCGCATGCATGGGCGAAACCGGCCGGGTGGGAATAGCGGGGGCGCTTGTCCGCGCGCCCGCCGCGTTTCAGATTAGCTGGCACACCATATAGGCACGAACGGACCCGAACCCATGGCGGCAGGCGCGCAAACTGACCTCGATCTGGTGCAGGCGCAAGGCAGCACCCTGTCGCGCGCCGTGACCGACATCTTCGAGGCCGGCCGCCTGCGCCTGCAGACGCTGGTGCTGCTGCGCTGGCTGGCCGTCGGCGGGCAGGCGGGCGCGGTGCTGTTCACGGCAACGGTGCTCGGCTTTGAACTGCCGCTTGGCCTTTGCCTCGGCGCCATCGCGGCGTCGGCATGGCTCAACATCATTCTCGCCCTGCGCTATCCCGCCCCGCGCCGGCTCGGCGAAGGGGAGGCGGCGGCCTACCTCGCCTACGACATCGTGCAGCTCGCCGTGCTGCTCTATCTCACCGGCGGCCTCGAAAATCCCTTCGCCCTGCTGTTCCTCGTGCCGGTGACGATCTCGGCGACGACGCTCTCCCTGCGCGCCACCATTGCGCTGGCGGCGCTGGCGCTGGTTGCCGTCTCGCTGCTCGGACCGTTTCACCTGCCGCTGCCGTGGTTCGCGGGCGAAACCGTGGAGCTGGCGCCGCTCTGGCTCGTCGGCATGTGGGTGGCGCTTGTCCTCGGCCTTGCCTTCATGACGGCCTACGCCTTCCGCGTCGCGCGGGAAGGGCGGCGCATGTCGGCGGCGCTCTCCGCGACGCAGCTTGTGCTGGCGCGCGAGCAGCGTCTCTCCGCGCTCGACGGTCTTGCCGCCGCCGCCGCACATGAACTGGGCACACCGCTCGCCACCATCTCCCTTGTCGCAAAAGAGCTGAAGCGCGACGCCGCCGCCCTGCCGGAACTCCAGGAAGACCTCGACCTCCTGCAGAGCCAGGCCGACCGCTGCCGCGAAATCCTCGCGACCCTGAGCCGCCGCGGCGAGGCGGGCGATGCCGTTCATGCCCGCATGCCATTGCCAGTATTGCTGGAAGAAGCCGCCGGCCCCTTCCGCGACCGCGGCCGCGAAATCGCCATCGAGCTGTCCCCGGAAAGCGAAGCCGAGGCGGGACCGCCGCCCGACTTCGTGCGCCGCACGGAAATCCTCTATGCCCTGCGCAACCTCGTGGAGAACGCGAGCGCCTTCTCCCGCAAGCGCGTCACCATCGGTGCCCGCTGGTCGAAGGATGACGTGGAAATTTCCGTCGGCGACGATGGCCCCGGCTTCTCTCCGGAAGTGATCGACCAGCTGGGCGAGCCCTACGTTTCCACCCGCCGCCAGCAGCCCGGGCAGGCGGCGATGGCGGATATCGATGGCGGCGGCATGGGGCTCGGCTTCTTCATCGCGAAGACGCTTGTGGAGCGCACCGGCGCCCGCCTGATCGCGGCCAACCGCGTGCGTGGCGCATCGGGCGCGGTCGTGCGCCTCGTGTGGCCGCGCGCGGCCGTCGAAGCGCGGAACTAGGCGTTAACCGGTTGCGCCGCGGCATGGCTGCTCCCCGGGGGCCCGCGTTGATCCGGCACCCCCACGCGCCATATATTGTCTGGACGCGTCCGTGCCGGGACGCCCTTGCGCGCTGCGCCATTCACTGGTGCGACAAGCCGCGCCCAGACCGCCGGAGGCAGAGCCCCGTGGATAACACCAGCCAGGCAAGCCAGCCCGCGCAGGATACCTCGCGCGTGGACGCGTTGCCCGACAAGTCGCTGCTCATCGTCGACGACGACCAGCCTTTCCTGAACCGCCTTGCGCGCGCCATGGAGCGCCGCGGCTTCGAGGTCCGTTCCGCGGGCTCCGTGGCCGACGGCCTTGCGGAAGTGCGCCGCGCCGCGCCCGCCTTCGCGGTGGTGGACCTGCGCCTTGAAGACGGCAGCGGCCTCGACGTGGTGCAGGCGCTGCACGGCGCACGGGAAGACGCCCGCGTCGTGATGCTCACCGGCTACGGCAACATCACCACGGCCGTCGCCGCCGTGAAGCTTGGCGCCGTGGATTACCTGTCGAAGCCGGCGGATGCGGATGAGGTGGAGGCAGCGCTCTTGGCGGCGCCGGACGAAAAGCCCGAGCCGCCGGAAAATCCCATGTCGGCGGACCGCGTGCGCTGGGAGCATATCCAGCGCGTCTACGAGCTGTGCGGGCGCAACGTGTCGGAGACGGCACGCCGCCTCAACATGCACCGCCGCACGCTCCAGCGCATCCTCGCCAAGCGCTCGCCGCGCTAGCGGGCCAAGCGCTCGCCGCGCTACCGGTAAGGGTCGGCGGCTTCCAGGTATGAACGGACATAGTCCGCCACGCCGTCTTCGAGCGGCGTGAACGGCGCGTCGTAGCCCGCCGCGCGCAGCCGGTCCATCGTCGCCTGCGTGAAATACTGGTACTTGTCGCGGATCTCGATGGGCGTATCCACGTATTCGATGGCGGGCCGCCGGTTGAGCGCGGCGAAGACCGACAGCGCCAGGTCCTTGAAGCTGCGCGCCTCGCCGGTGCCCAGGTTGAACAATCCGCTGACGGACGGGTTCTCAACCAGCCAGCGCACCACGCGCGCGCAGTCCTTCACGTAAACGAAGTCGCGCAGCTGTCCCCCGTCCTCGTAGTCCGGGTGATGCGACTTGAAGAGTTTCACCGGCTCGCCCTTGCGCGCGGTCGGGTGGATATGCGCGATCACGCTCTTCTGCCCGCCCTTGTGATACTCGTTGGGCCCATAGACGTTGAAGAACTTGAGCCCCGCCCATTGCGGCGGCACCGCGGCGCCGGCCTCAATGATGCGGGCGATACGACGGTCCACCACGTGCTTCGACCAGCCATAGGCATTGAGCGGCTTGAGCCGCGCTTGCGCCGCCGGGCTCATGTCATCATCGAACCCCGCCGCCCCGTCGCCGTAGGTCGCAGCCGACGACGCGTAGATGAACGGCGTCGAGGCGCGCGCGCACCAGTCGAACAGGTCATTGGTGAGGCGGATATTCGTGCGCGCGATCAGGTCCACGTCGGTTTCCGTGGTGGAGGAGATGGCGCCCATGTGGATCACCGCGTGCAGCCCGTCGCGCCAGCGGCCCAGGAACTCGCCCAGCTTCTCCGGCTCGATGACGTCGTCAATCTCCGAACCCGACAGGTTGCGCCACTTGTCCCCGTTCCCCAGCCAGTCGCAGACGACGAGCCCCGTGTGACCGTGCTCGGCCAGTTCGGCAACGATATTGGAGCCGATGAACCCGGCCCCGCCCGTGATCAGGATCATGGCGCCTAGCCGGTCATGCGTTTGATGGTGGCGGTCGTGCTTTCCCCGGCCACGAGGTCGGCGAGCACGATGCGCCCGCCATAGCCCTGGACGATGTCGGCGCCCACCACGGTCTCCACCGTGTAGTCCGCCCCCTTCACCAGCACGTCGGGCTTGAGTGTTTCGATCAGGCGGATCGGCGTGTCCTCGGTGAACAGCACCACCATGTCGACGTCTTCCAGCGAGGCGAGCACCAGCGCGCGCGCCATCTCGCCCTGCAGCGGCCGCCCTTCGCCCTTGAGCTTGCGCACGGACACATCGGCATTGAGGCCGACCACGAGCCGGTCGCAATGCGCCTTCGCCTGCCGCAGAAGGGACAGGTGGCCGGGATGCACGAGGTCGAAGCAGCCATTGGTGAAGCCGATGCGCTGCCCCTTGGCGCGCCACCGTTCCACCTGGTCGGACGCTTCGTGGATCTCGGAAATCTTGGCTTCCGCGCCGGACACCTGCGCCGCGTGCAGTGCTCGCGTCAGCTCTTCCGGGTGGACGACGGCGGTGCCGACCTTGGCAACGACAATTCCCGCCGCCGCGTTGGCGATGGCGGCGGCCTGTTCCAGTGTCGCGCCGCTGGCAACCGCGAGCCCGAGTGCTGCCAGCACCGTGTCGCCCGCGCCCGAGACATCGAACACTTCCTGCGCGCGCGCCGGCAGGTGAATGGCTTCGAGTCCGCTCTCGCGCCGCACGATCAGGCTCATGCCCGCCTGCGAGCGCGTGACGAGCAATGCATCCGCGTTCGCCTGTTTCAGGGCAGCGTGCGCGGCGTCCATGATCTCGGCATCCGAGCCGCAGCGCAGCCCCGTCGCCAGCGACAGTTCCTTGAGGTTCGGCTTGATGAGTGTCGCGCCGGAGTATCGCGAGAAATCCGCCGACTTGGGATCGACGATGACCGGCAGGCCCTTGTCGCGGGCAAGGCCGATGATGGCCTGCAGGACATTGTCCGAGAGGCATCCCTTGGCGTAATCCGACAGCACCACGGCGCCCGCCCCGTCGAGTTCGCCGCGTGCCGCATCCACGATGGCATCGACGCTGGCCTGTGAGACGGCAACGGGCACTTCCTGGTCGGCGCGCAGGAGCTGCTGCGAGCCCGCCACGAAGCGTGTCTTCACGGTGGTTGCCCGGCCCATGTCGGTGATCAGGTCCGGCTCGATCAGCGGTTCCACCGAAAGGAGCCGCACAATCTCCCGTCCCGGTTCGTCGTCGCCGATAGTGGCGAGAAGGCTCGCCGCCCCCCCCAGCGCCGCCACGTTGCGCGCCACGTTGCCGACGCCGCCCAGCATCGCCGCCTCGCGCTCCACCGCCAGCACGGGGATAGGCGCTTCCGGCGAAATGCGGTCGACGCGCCCGTAGACATAGCGGTCGAGCATGATGTCGCCGAGGCAGACGACGCGCGCTTTCTCAAAGCGCTCGATGTGAGCGGTGAGCGCGCCGGGGTCGGTTGCGGGATTGGTCATGAAGGCCGGGTGTCCGGCTGGCCGGAAGGGCCAGCGTGAATCGCTGTTTGATGCTGCGCCGCGATCATAAGCGCCGCCGCCCGCCCCCGAAAGCCTTGGAAACCCTTTTCCCGCCCGCCGGTTAACGCCTAGGCGGTACCATCCGTGTCCGGATCGGCGAGGTATTGCAGGCGCTGGGCGCCGGCGCGGGCAAACCGCAGCATCACCGCCTTGCGCCGCGCGGCAGCCAGCCGGTCCTCCGGGCTTTCGCGCAGCACCTCGGCGCCGAACCGGTCGGCGACGATCAGCCCCGCGTCCTCCGGCAGCTCCTCGAGCGGAAAGTCATGCGGCACGGCGAAATAGAGCCGGTCGCAGAAATCGAAATAGTCCGGCCATTTCGCGTCGGCCCTGAGGTCGGCGAGGCTGGTCTTGATTTCCACGATCACAACCGTGCCGTCGCCGCCCACCGCCGCCACGTCCGCGCGCCGCCCGTTGGCCAGCGTAAATTCAGTAAGCGGTGCAAATTGCAGCCCCGTCAGCAGTCGGCACACGCCGCGCTGCACGTCGAGCGCGCGCGCCGACTGCCGGCCATCCGCCGGAAGCGTCAGATCCTGCCATGCCGCCCGCTCGCCCATGGAAAAAGGCTAGGCCGCGCCAGAGAACAAAACAAGATCGGAAACGGGCGTTCGCTGGGCGATTTCATGGATTTCCGGGTTGCGCGGAACGCACCGCCGCCATTGCCGTTTGTGGTTCATCGAATGATCAAAACGCGCGGAGGAAGACGATGCGTACGATGCGAATGAAGCAAGTGATCGTTCTCGCGGGCGCTCTTACCATGACCGCCGCCTGCGCGAGCCACACCGGCGAGAATGCCCTCGGTGGCGCGGCCATCGGTGCGGCGACCGGCGCCGCGGTCGGCGCGGCAACCGGCGGTTCGGCCGCCTCGGGCGCCCTGATCGGCGGCGCCGTGGGTGCCGGTGCCGGTGCCTACAAGGGCTGCCGCGAGGACCCCAGCTGCTAACGAGGTTTCATTCTCGCAAGGGAATCTGACGCCGGGAGGGCCCGGCCTCGGCCACTAAAAGGTCCGCTCCTTCCCCTACCCCCGGCTCGGGCCCGGATGTGGCCGAATTGGGAACGTCTGTGGCTCCGGCCGCGGGCGTTCCCTCTCATTTCAGATCCTGAATTTCCCGCCTTTCGCGCGCGTCTTGCCGAGACCGGCAAGGCGCGTTCGCGCGTCGGAAAGAGCTCGCTCGGGATCGAGACCGGCGACGGTGCCAAGCCGCGCAATGGCCAGCGTCCCGAGTGCATTGAACGCAACGGCCGCGGCAACCGTATCCGCGCCGGGCATTGCGCCGCCCCCGGCAACGTAGCCATCGAACATTGCCTCCGCTGGTCCGGCGAAGTCGAACGCATGGCGCAGGTCCAGCGCCGCGGGCCCCGATTGCGCTTCGCCGAGATCGACCAGCCCCGCGACCTTGCCATCCAGCAGCACGTTCGGCGGATTGATGTCGCCATGCAGGAACGCCAGGGCAGGTGCGTCCGCCAGGACGTCGCCGGCCTCTGCGCATGCATTGCGCATGTCGGGCACAATGTCTTCGATCTCCGCAAGCCGCTGCCGCCAGGTCGCCGGCATCCCGCCCGGCGGTGCAAACTGGGAGGCAGCCGCGTGAAACTGCGCCGCCGCCTCGCCGACGCGGAACATGATCGCCGCCCTTGCGCGCTCATCGTTTGCCTGCGTCAGCAGCGCCTGTACCGTCATTCCCGCCAGCCGCGTCATCCGCAGCCAGCCGCATAGCGCACCTTCCAGCTTGCCACTCGCCGTGAGCTGCGCCGTGCGCACCGCGCCGTCCAGCCCGCCAAGCAGCGCCAGCGCATCCCGCTCACCTTGGAAGATCGCTGCCCCGCTGCCGATGCCGCCTTCGCGCGTCACGAGCTTAAGCACCGTGCCGTCGCCGAGGTCGTGAACTGCGCCCCACACACCGCGCCCGAGCAGCGGCCAGGGCGGCTCGGGCAGCGTCTCGCCCTGCGCCCGCAGCGCGGCCGCGACCTCGCGTTCGTCCGGCATCGTCATGTCCTCATGCTGCCCCGTGCGGGGCCGGAGGGGAAATGAGGGCCCAAAAAGAAAAGCGGCCCCCGGTTTCCCGGGGGCCGCCGATCCGCCTCGAGACCTGATCCGTCGCCGTTACTCGGCTGCGGACACCGACTTCAGCGCGTCGCCGCGCGTGTTGAAGTTGATGGTCTGAAGGTACTTGATGCCTTCCTCGGCAATGTCGTCGCCGACCATGTGGTCGCCTTCCGACTTCAGCTCGTCCATGTCCACGTAGGTGGCGTAGAACGCCTTGGTGCGGTCGGTGATGATGCCGGCCTTGAGCAGCGTCTTGATCAGCACACGGAAGATGTTGGTGCCTTCCTTCATGCGCTCGCGGCGGTCCTCGTCGCCGAAGGCTTCCAGCATTTCGAGCTGGACCTGCTGCCAGTCGAGGCCGAAATCGCCGTAGATGACCTTCTTCTGCTCGGGGTTCACCAGGTTGAACAGCAGGGTCTGGAAGCACTCGGCCGCCCAGTCCTCGATGATTTCCTGCTCTTCCTTCGACAGGTTCGGGACCGTGCGGTCGGCCCAGATCTTGCCGAACTTGTGGTGGAACGCCTCGTCGGTCATCACCAGCTGGGTCAGGCGCACGAGAAGGGGGTCCTTCGCGTGGGTGTAGAGCGCGGCGAACGCGCCCATGGCCAGGCCTTCGACCAGCATCTGCATGCCGACGATCTTCTTGTAGACCTCCGGCGCGTTGACGATGTCGACGAGCAGATTCTTCAGCGTCTCGCCGCAGGGAAGCGGCTTGCCCCAGCGTGCCTTCACGTAGGCGGCATAGCCGGTCACGTGGCGGGCTTCCTCGCGGGTCTGGTTGGCGGCGTATTCCTGCGCACCCGGATCGCGGAGGATGTGGCAGAGCGAGGCCGAAAGGCCAAGCGCGCCGGCTTCACCGTGCAGGATCGCCGACAGCATCCAGCGCGCGCTCTCGTTGATGAAGCGGATGCGCTCCTTCTCGGAAAGCTTCTCGAAGCTCGGAAGCTGGAGTTCCGGCACGAACTCTTCCGGCAGGATCGCCTCGTTCTCCATGTCGAAGGGCTCGGAGAAGTCGATGTACTTCTTGTCGAGCGGATCCCAGAAGTGGTCGTGCGTCGCGGAAATGATCTTGTCGAACGCGGTCGAGCGGGCGCCGTAGCGGTCCACCTCGATCATCGCGGCGAAATCGTTCGGCGCTACGGCGTCATAGGCTTCGTCATGGGTGATCTGTCGCGTCATGTCGAAGAAGTCTCCTCCAAGTGACCGGCTGCCTCGCGGGCGTCCGGCGGACACGGAACGGACCGGACGCCCCTCTCGCGGGCATTGCCGGGTCCGGAAAAATGGCGGTTCTCGCCCGGATTTCCGTGGAAATCCTGCGGGCGGGGCAGGGAAATCCCTGCCTGTGGGTCCGGCGCCTCCCTCACCACTGACAAAAACGTAGGTTCTCGCGCCGCCGTCGGCAAGAAAAAAGTGACGCCGGTGTCATGTTTGCCGGGTTCGGACGCGGATCGTACGCGTGCCGATGTTAACGCTGTCCCAATTCTTGGGCTGCACCCTGCGTCGTTCCGCTGGCATGGCTGCGGCAAATTTGCTGAAGTTCAATGAAGGTTTTGGTTACAACGGCTGGCGTGTCGTGCTATCCGGGGCGCTCGTGTCGACGGAAAGCCCGGCAAAGAACGGGCACGCGGCGCGCTGCGGCAGCAACGCTGCAGACTTTCCGGTGGTCAACCGCGGCCGCCGGAACAACGAGAGAAGCCGGGCACGAACACCGGCCGGAGCGGAAACCATTGGGGAGGGGCGCGACCGAGGAATCGGCGCGGCCGATCGCAGGACCGGGGGGATGCGCGCTTTCCATGCGCGCGGGTCAAGAGACGCGATTTCGGCTACGGCCCCCGACATTGGTGTGACGGATCGACTGGCGCCCGGCAGGCGGCTTCTACGCCCCTTGTGTCTGGCGCCGGCTGCTTTCGGGTCGGCCGCCGCGCGCTCGCGCGGGCAGGTCTGCGGGCAGCCTCGTGAGGTGGAGTTTGAGTACGCATGATGCCGCCCAGGCGTGAAAGCCCGGCCGGCGCGGCGTGAAGCGAGACGGGACGGTTACATGATCAAACTGCTCGAGAACGTGCTGTTCGGCATTCGGGGCATCATCCTGATTGTCTTCGGCATCATCACCCTCTATTGCGCCTATTATGCGTTCCAGCTCCGGATGGATGCCGGCTTTGAGAAGCAGCTGCCCACCGGCCACGAATACATCGAGACCTTCCAGGAGTATCGCGACCGCCTGTTCGGCTCGAACCGCGTCATCGTGGTGCTGAAGCAGCGCGAAGGGACGATCTGGAACCAGGACTTCTTCAAGACCTACAAGGAAGTCACCGACGAGCTGTTCTACCTGCCCGGCGTCGACCGCCGGACGGTGACCTCGCTCTGGACGCCCAACACGCGTTACCTCGAAATCACCGAGGAAGGCATCAACGCCGACGACGTGATCCCGGGCACCATCACCGTCAACAACATGGACGAGCAGGCGCTCTCGCGGATCGAGAACAACGTGATCCGCGGCAACTTCGTGGGCCGTCTCGTTGCCGAGGACTTCACCGCCGCCATGGTCGTGGCGGAACTGCTGGACATCGATCCGCAGACCCAGGAGCGCCTCGACTACTTCGACCTTGCCGACAAGATGGAAGAAAACATCCGCGGCAAGTACGAGGATGACACCTACACCATCCACATCATCGGCTTCGCCAAGCTGATCGGCGACATCGCCGACGGCGCTGCGACCGTCGTGTTCTTCTTCGCCATCGCGCTGCTGCTGACCATCCTTTCGGTCTACCTCTACGCGCGATCCTGGGCGCTCACCTTCCTTGCAGTCTTCTGCTCGCTCACCTCGCTGATCTGGCAATTCGGTGTGCTGCACATTCTCGGCTTCGGTCTCGACCCGCTGGCCATCCTTGTGCCGTTCCTCGTCTTCGCCATCGGCGTCAGTCACGGCGTGCAGCAGATCAACCTCATAACCAAGGAACTGTCGAACGGGGCATCGAGCGAGGAGGCCGCGCGTGCGAGCTTCCGGCTGCTCTTCATTCCCGGGTCGATGGCGCTCATCACCGACCTCGTCGGCTTCGGTACGCTGATCCTCATTCCGATCGGGATGATCCAGGAGCTGGCGATCACCGCGTCGATCGGTGTGGCGCTCAAGATCATCACCAACCTGGTGATGCTGCCGCTGCTCGCCAGCTACTTCTCCTTCGACGAGAAGTTCGTGGACCGCGTGAACCGCGCCCGCGACTTCCGCCTCAAGCTGATGAGCTATGTGGGCAAGCTTGCCGAACCGAAGATGGCTGTCGTCATCTTCTTCGGCGGCATCATCCTGTTCGGTGTCGCGGTCTGGCAGAGCCTCGGCCGCCACGTCGGCGACCTGCACGCCGGTGCGCCGGAACTCAAGCAGGATGCACGCTACAATCAGGACAGCCGTCTCATCGTCGACAAGTTCGCGCTTGGCCTGAACCTGCTGACGATCGTCAACGAGACGCCGTCCGAAGCGTGTATCGACTACGACGCGATGGAGTATCTGAACCGCTTCAGCTGGTACATGGAGAACGTGCCGGGCGTGGCGGCGGTCGTGTCGCTGCCGACGGCGGCCAAGACATCGTCCGCCGGCTGGAACGAGGGCAACCTCAAGTACCAGACCCTGCCGCGCAACAAGTTCGCGCTGGTGCAGGCGGTCGGCCCGGTGCCCACCTCGTCGGGTCTCCTCGACGTGGACTGCACCACCATGCCGCTGCAGATCTTCACCGACGACTCGAAGGCGACGACCATCGAAAGCGTTGTCGACGGCGTGAAGACCTGGCGTGAGGAGAACGTCTTCGAAGACGCGAACGGCAACCGCTACGTCGACATCGAGGGCAACCGCTATCCCACCGAGGAAGCCGCCCGAGAGGGTGTTGCGGATCTCGAGATGCCGGGTCCGGATGCGGAAACGCAGCCGTTCAGCGTCGGCCTTGAGGACGGCCTTCTCTACCGGCCTATCGTCAACATCCGCCTTGCCTCGGGCAACGTGGGCGTGATGGCGGCCACCAACGAGGAGATCGAGGAGTCGGAGCTTCCGATGATGCTCTACGTGTACTTCACGATCATCCTGCTGGTGTACGTGACGTACCGCGACTGGCGCGCGACCATCTGCTGCTGTCTGCCGCTGACGCTCGCCACGTTCCTCGGCTACTGGTTCATGAAGGAGCTGGAGATCGGCCTCAAGGTCGCCACCCTGCCGGTGATGGTGCTGGCGGTGGGCCTCGGCGTCGACTACGCCTTCTATATCTACAACCGCCTCCAGTTCCACCTGGCGGAGGGCCTCGACATCACGGCGAGCTTCAAGCAGTCGATGTTCGAGACCGGCATGGCCGTGGTGTTCACCGCGATCACCCTGGCCATCGGTGTCTCGACCTGGACCTTCTCGCCGCTGAAGTTCCAGGCGGATATGGGCCTGTTGCTCACCTTCATGTTCCTGACCAACATGCTGATGGCGATCACCGTGCTGCCCGCGCTCGCGGTGGTGCTCGACATGGTGTTCCCGCGCCGCTCGCCGGTGAAGGCACCGTCCGGTGCATTCGCCCACTAGGCACGTAGTCAGGGATCAGACGTAAACCCGGGCCGGGCGCCGCTGCCTTCCAAGGCAGCGGCGCCCCCCGCGAAGCCCGGAAGCGGGCTCATCCAGGGGGAAGAAAGACCATGCTGGATCGCATTGTCGGTTTTTTGGAACGGCGCAAGGAAGGTCAGAGCGACGGCGCCGATCCGTTCTCGGTGAAGCAGGTGGCCGCGGCCGCCCTGATGGTCGAAGGCGCCCGCCTCGACCGTGACTTCGACGACACCGAGCGCAAGGCGATGGAAAAGATCGTCCGCGAGCGCTTCGGTCTCAACGACAGCGACGCTTCGACGCTCATCGACATCGCCGCCGAGCGCCAGAAGTCGAACTACGACAACTGGCAGTTCTGCGAAGCGGTGAAGACCAACTTCAGCAAGGACGAGCAGATCGACATCCTGTCGATGATGTGGGAAGTCGCCTACGCCGACGGCTCGCTCCACCGCTTCGAGGTTCACCAGATCAAGAGCGTCGCGAGCCGCCTCGGCCTCTCGGACGGCGACCTGGAAAAGGCCCGCGAAGACGCCAAGGCCCGCCTCGGCCTCAGCTAGGAACACGCGCATCCGCGCAAATGCAAAGCCCCGGCAGGGTCCGTCCCGCCGGGGCTTTTTCGTGCCCATCGTCCCTGCTGGATCAGATTTCCCGCCTGCGGTCCTTCTTCGGCGTGAAGGTCACCGGCATTTCCTTGATGCCCGAGATGAAGTTGGACCGCAGCCGGCGCGTCGGCCCGGCGAGGCGGATGTCCGGCAGCCGCGTGAACAGTTCCTCGTACATGACGCGGATCTGGAGTTCCGCCAGCCGGTTGCCGAGGCAGGTGTGCTGGCCGGTGCCGAAGCCGAGCTGCTTCTTGGCGTCGGGCCGCGACAGGTCGAAGCGGAACGGGTCGTCGAACACGTCCTCGTCCCGGTTGGCCGAGCAGTACCACATGACGATCTTGTCGCCCTTGGCGATGCGCTGGCCGCGGATTTCCGCGTCCTCGACGGCCGTCCGCCGCATATGCAGCACCGGCGTCACCCAGCGCACGATTTCCGCCGCGCCGTTCTGCAGGAGCGACAGGTCGTTGAGCATCGCGTCGCGCTGGTCCGGGTGCGCGTCCAGCGCTTCCAGCCCGCCGGAGATCGAGTTCCGCGTCGTCTCGTTGCCCGCGACCACCAGCAGGATGAAGGTCGACAGGTAGCGCTCCATCGACATGCCCCCCTCGACGTCCGAGTTGGCCAGCATGGAGATCAGGTCATCGCCCGGCTTTTCCTTCCGCTCGGCCCACAGCCCCGCGGAATACATCGCCATGTCCATGACGCATTTCTCGATGTACTCCTGGCTCGACCGCATCTCCGGGTCGTCCTCGCCGACGACGGCATTCGACCATTCGAAGAGCTTGGGCCCGTCGCTCGCCGGGACGCCGAAAAGTTCGGCCAGCGTCTCGATCGGGAAGGGCGCGGCGATCGCGGAAATGAACTCCGCCTCGCCCTTGTCGGCAATCCGGTCCACCAGCGCCGCCGCCCGCGCGCGCAGCCCGTCTTCCATCGCCTTGAGGCGCGGCGCCGTGAAGCCCGGGGTCACCATCCGCCGGTACTGGATGTGCTGCGGCGGGTCCATGGAGATCATGGAGGCGTCCACCTGGTCCGCATTGCCGCCGGACGCCGCCGCCACGTCGATCTCGTCGAAAATCCTGTGCCCGCCGATCTCCCGCGCCGAGCCGAAGATCTTCGGGTTCTTCGAGACGTATTCGACGTCGTCGTACTTGGTCAGCGCCCAGAAACCCGGCCCCTCGGCCTCCGGGTTCCAGTGCACCGGGTCTTCCGCGCGCAGGCGCGTGAAGGCGGCGTGGAAGTCGCCCTTCTCGTAGAGCGTCGGGTCCTTGAGGTCGATGCCGCCCTCAAGCGGCTCCGCCGGCATGGCCATGATGTTCCTCCCGAATTTTCTTTGTTCGGGCGGATGGTAACGCGCAATCAGCGAAGCGGAAAACCGAGGACTTCTTCGAGGTCCGCCAGCGCCTGGTCGGCGCCCGTCACCTTGATGGCCTTCATGCCCTGCTCGTGCGCCGCCTTGCAGTTGATGCCCAGGTCATCGAGATAGACCGCGTCCGGCCCCTCGATCCCAAGCGCCTCCAGCGCCATCTGGTAGATCTTCGGGTGCGGCTTTCGCACGCCGGCCTTGCTGCTTTCGATGATGTGCTCGAACTCGTCCATGATCGCCTGAACGGCGGCCGCCTTCGCGGACGTGGTCGCCATGCCCGCGCCTTCGCCGGACGCCACGTTGTTGGTGATACAGGCGACCCGCAGGCCCTTCTCCTTGATGGTCTTGAGCGCTGCAACCATTTCCGGCCGCACGTCGCCGGAAAGCAGCGCCACCACGTCGCGTCCGCGCACTTCCTGCCCGCAAAGCGCCTTGGCTTCCTGCGCGAACAATTCGTCGAACTCGTCCATGGTCACGTCCGAGCGCTCGAATTTCGCCCAGGCATTGTCCAGGTGGTTAGTGGAATTGACGCGGCGGATGATGTCCTCCGGCAGGCCGTTTTCCTTCTCGAACCGGGCAAACGCCTCGAACGGGCTCGTCGTGAAAACCCCGCCGAAATCCCAGATCACCGCCTTCACCATCGAACGTCCTCTCCGTGAATTCTGATTTCTGTTGTCTGATTGGCGCGGGGCTCAGCCGCGTGCTCCCCATTCGTCCACGACTTCCACCATTGCGGTCGTCAGCTGGCGCAGTTCCTCTTCCGAAATCACCAGCGGCGGTGTCGTGTAGACGATATTGCCGAAGGGACGCACCCAGACGCCCTTTTCGATGAAGCGCGCCTTCATCCAGTCATGGTCCGTGTGCGGCTCAAGCTCGATGGCGCCGATCGCCCCCATCACCCGCACGTCACGCACGCCCGGCAGCGTCCGCGCCGCCGTCAGCTCGTGGCCCAGCTGTGCCTCGATGCGCGCCACGCGCGGCCCCGGCGGGTCCTGCGCGAAGAGGTCCAGCGCCGCGTTCGCCGCCGCGCAGCCCAGCGCGTTGCCCATGTAGGTCGGCCCGTGCATCAGGGCGGCGTCGGGATCGTCGGACAGGAAGCCTTCGAAGACCTGTGTCGTCGCGATGGTCGCCGCCAGCGGCAGCGTGCCGCCCGTCAGCGCCTTCGACAGCGTCATGATGTCCGGCACCACGTCCGCCTGCTCACAGGCGAACATGGTGCCCGTGCGCCCGAAGCCCGTGAAGATTTCATCGAAGATCAACAGCACGCCCTGCCGGTCGCAGGCCGCGCGCAGGAACTGCAGCACGTCCGGCGAATGCATCCGCATGCCGCCCGCGCCCTGCACCATCGGTTCGGTCACGACGGCGGCAATCTCACCGCGCCGTTCCTCCAGCAGCGCTTCGAACTCGCGCTCCCCGTCCACCGTCAGCGGCAGGTCGGTGATCACCTGCTCGGCCAGCAGCCCGGTGAACAGGGAATGCATCCCCTCCTCCGGGTCGCACACCGACATGGTGGCGAAGGTGTCGCCGTGATAGCCGCCCTTGAAGGCGAGGAACTTGGTGCGCCCGCGCTCGCCCCGGTTCAGCCAGTACTGCACCGCCATCTTCATGGCGATCTCGACCGAGACAGAGCCGGATTCCGAGAAGAACACCCGCGACAGGTCGCCCGGCGTCACCTCGGCCAGCCGCGCCGCCAGCCGGTACGCGGGCTCATGCGCCAGCCCGCCCAGCATTACGTGCGGCATCGTCTCCAGCTGCTTCGCCACGGCCTCGCGGATATGCGGGTGGTTGTAACCATGCGCCGCGGTCCACCACGACGAGATGCCGTCCACCAGCTCCCGCCCGTCGCTCATGACGAGGCGGCAGCCCTCCGTCCGCGCGATGGGCGCGGGCAGGGGCGCATTCTTCATCTGCGTATACGGCAGCCAGATATGGTCGAAACCCTCGGCCAGCCAGCCGGGTGTTTCCGTGCGGTCGGGCATGGTGGAAATTCGTATCCCTGAAGCGGTCGGCGCCCGAGCATAGTGGGGCAGGCCCGCCATGCAACCGCGCGCGGGCCCATGCCCCGTGCAGATACCGCCGCAAGCGGCTAAGGTGCCCCAAACCCCTGTTCCCCAAGCGAAAAGAGCCCCAGATGCCGTCGCTCGACGACTTCGCCCGCGCCAAGCTCGAAAGCCTCGAAGCCCGCGGCCAGCGCCGCGAACTGGCCGAGACAGGCCGCGGCCCCCGCGCCGCCGCCCGCCGCGACGGGCGCGCCATCATCTCGTTCTGCTGCAACGACTACCTGAACCTCACCCAGCACCCGAAGGTGAAGGCGGCAGCGGCCGAGGCCCTCGAGACCCACGGCGCGGGCACCGGCGCCTCGCGCCTCGTCACCGGCAACAACCCGCTCTTCGCCGAGCTGGAGGCAAGGCTCGCTGCCATCAAGGGCGCGGAGGCGTGCCTCGTCTTCGGCGCCGGCTACCTCGCCAATCTCGGCGTGGTCCCGAGCCTCGCCGGGCCCCGTGACCTCGTTCTTGCGGACGAACTCTCCCACGCCTGCCTCATGTCCGGCGGCAAGCTCTCCGGCGCGGAAATGCACATCTTCCGCCACAACGACATGGCGGCGCTTGAAGCCCTGCTGGACGCGCACCGCGCGAACGCCCGCAACTGCCTGATCCTCACCGACGGCGTCTTCTCCATGGACGGCGACCTTGCGCCGCTGCCGGAGATGGTCGCGCTGGCGAACCGCTACGACGCCTGGCTGATGACGGATGACGCCCATGGCCTCGGCGTTGTCGGCGGCGGCCGCGGCTCGTCCTTTGCCTTCGGGCCGGACAAGCTCGATGTGCCCCTGCAGATGGGCACGCTCTCCAAGGCTATCGGCGGCTATGGCGGCTATCTCTGCGCCAGCCGCCCGGTGATCGACCTTCTGAAATCCCGCGCCCGCACGCTGGTCTATTCCACCGGCCTGCCGCCTGCCTCCATCGCCTCGGCCATTGCGTCCCTCGACCTGATCGAAAGCGACCCGGCCCTGGTGGCGCGCCCGGTGGAGAACGCCGCCCTGTTCTGCCGCGAGGCGGGCCTTCCCGCGCCGGCAAGCCCCATCGTCCCGCTCATTATCGGCGCCGAGGAAGACGCGCTCGATGCCTCGCGCATGCTGCTGGACGAAGGTTTCCTCGTGACGGCCATCCGCCCGCCCACCGTGCCGCAGGGCACCGCGCGCCTGCGCATGACCTTCACCGCCGAGCACGACCCGGCGGATATCCGCCGCCTCGCCGACCTCGTCCGTGAGCGGATCATCCGCCGCACGGCGGCCTGAACCTGCGCCGGGACCAATCGATGAAAACGATATTCGTCACGTCCTCCGGCACGGACATCGGCAAGACCTACGTGACCGTGAACTTGCTGCGCGCATTGCTGGCAGACGGCATGCGCGCCGATGCCCTCAAGCCCCTCATCACCGACTACACGGACGAGACGGCGCCGCACAGCGACACGGCCCTGATCCTCGAAGCGCTTGGCCGCCCCTTCGATGCGGCGGAAGTCGAGCGTGTCTCGCCCTGGCGGTACACGGCGGCGCTGGCCCCCGACATGGCCGCGGCCCGCGAAGGCCACGCGGTGCCCTACGAAGACGTGCTGGCCTTCTGCCGCGCCCGCCAGGCGGAGGCGGCGTCCGACGTATTGCTCGTGGAAGGCGCGGGCGGCGTGCTCGCCCCGGTCGATGAAAGCCACGCCATGCGCGATTTCATGCTGGCGCTGGGTGCCCAGCCGGTCCTCGTCGTCGGCAGCTACCTCGGCACCATCAGCCACACGCTGACGGCCGTTGAGGCGCTTGCGAACGTCGATCGCCCCCCGCTGGCTGTCATTGTCAGCGAAAGCCCAGACACCGGTATTCCGCTGGCGGACACCTGCGCGGCCATCGGCCGGTTCCTCGGTGGCATCCCGCTGCTCGCCGTGGCGCGGGACGCGAAGACCGTCGATCCGGTCTGGCGGAAGCTGGCGGACATCATCCGCGCATAGAAAAGGGGCGGACCCGGTGGGCCCGCCCCGGAATTCTGTCAGCGCGGCGTCTTAGTGGTGCGGGTGCGCGCGGTAGAACTGCATCCGCCGGTCGAAAGACCGCTCGTCTTCGAGCGTGTGGCCTGCGATGAACTTCTTGGTGCTCTCCCTCCGGGGTACGAGACCGAACGAGAGCCAATAAATCATGAACTTGAGCATTGGCTGGCCCTCCATTTACCGGCTCTGTGTCACAGTATGTGTCACCAAACCGTCATGTGGATCGTATATACGCACCGTGTGCGCAAAAGTCAAATGAAATGCGCACTCGGTGCGCAAAACGGAGTTCCGTAAGCGGGTAGCTGCGGGTTGGAGTGTCATGGACGAGAAAGATTTCAAAAGGTGGCGCAAGTCCCTTGGAATGTCGCAAAAGGACGCTGCAAAAGCGCTCGGCCTGAAGCCAAGAATAATTCAGTATTACGAGAAAGGAGAGCGGAACGGTGAGAAGGTGAAGATTCCGCGTTCCATTCGGCTTGCTTGCTACGCACTCGCACAGGGCGTCATGGACTACCACGGACCCGAAAAGGCGGAAGACAAGCCAAAGACCGACGAAATATGACAGCTGTCACAATTTACTGGCGCGCACAGTCCAGAAGCGGGCCCAACTGGTCAATTCGGCTGGAAACGATGCGCGCCTGTGCCGGTACATGACCGGTCGAGGCCGTCGGATGCAGCCGCAACGGGCTCGGCAGCACCGCGGCGAGCTTCGCTGATTCCCACCTTGTCAGCTGGTTGGCGCTGACGCCGAAGTGATGCTGGGCCGCCGCCTCGATGCCGAACACCCCCGGTCCCCATTCGGCGATATTGAGATACACCTCGAGAATGCGCTCCTTGGGCCACGCGAAGTCGATCAGCGTTGCCACGTAGAGTTCGAGCCCTTTCCGAATGTAACTGCGGCCCGGCCACAGCATCAGGTTGCGCGCCGTCTGCATGGTGAGGGTGCTGGCGCCGCCCGCACCGTTGCCTTCCAGCTCCGCGCTGGCCGCGTTGGTCAGCGCCCGCCAATCGACGCCCGCGTGCTCGCAGAAGCGGTTGTCCTCGGCGGCAATCACCGCGAACCGAATCCATTCGCTGGTGTCTTCGAGCGATACCCAGTCCCGTTTCAGGCTTTCGCCTTCGAAAGCCCGGATGACCATCACCGACGTCAGCGGCGGCGGCAACACCCGGTAGAGCGCGATCAGCAGGACAGGCAGCACGACGAAGATTGTGATCACCCCGAGCAGCACGCCCTCCAGCACGGAAATCTCGCCGTGCCTGAGCCGCCCGAAGAAATGCCGATGCCGCCGATGGCGCGCCACTGCCGCGTCTCCCTGTTCGATTCCCGTCTGGACCGGGGTGGATCGTACAGGTGAACGGTAACCGGCACGCAAAAGAATGCCGGGACCACGCAGTCCGTGGCCCCGGCAAGTTGGGGTACGTCTCGGTATGCCGTCAGGCGGCGTTCATGCTCACCAGGAACTTCTCGATCTCGCCGCGCAACCGGGTGCCATGCTCGGAAAGCTCGCTCGCGGCGCTGAGCACTTCCTGGGCAGACGCGCCCGTCTCGCTCACCGAGGTGGAGATGCCGGCAATATTGGACGAGACTTCCTGGGTGCCGGTCGCGGCTTCCTGAACGTTCCGGGCGATCTCCTGCGTGGCACTGCCTTGCTCTTCCACAGCGCTCGAGATGGCCGTCGCGATGGAGGATATCTCGTCGATCGTCGCCTGGATCGAGGCAATGGCGTCCACCGCGCCGTTCGTCACGTCCTGGATCGAGTTGATCTGTGTGCCGATCTCCTCGGTGGCCTTGGCCGTCTGGGTTGCCAGCGCCTTCACTTCCGACGCAACGACCGCGAAGCCCTTGCCGGCTTCGCCCGCGCGCGCCGCCTCGATGGTGGCGTTGAGGGCAAGCAGGTTGGTCTGGCTGGCGATATCGGTGATCAGGCTCACCACGTCGCCGATCCGGCTGGCGGCGTCGGCCAGGCTTCGGACCGTCTGGTTGGTCCGGGTTGCCTCGTCCACAGCGCGCCTGGCGATCTCGGATGACTGGGCCACCTGCCGGCCGATTTCCTGCACCGAGCTCGCCAGCTCTTCGGCGGCGCCCGCCACGGTCTGCACATTGGCGGAGGCCTCCTCCGACGCCGAAGCGACGGCAGCCGAACGCGAATTTGCTTCTTCCGCGGTGCCGGACATGGTCCGCGCCGTCGCATCGAGCTGGGTCGCAGCCGAGGCGACCACGTCCACCACGCTCTTCACCTTTTCCGCCATGGCGATCTGCTCGGTCACCACGCTCCAGCTCACCATCGGGCCGGCATAGCTGCCGTCCGGGTTGGTGATGGCGCAGACATTCAGCTCCAGCTTCTCGTCGCCCAGCGTGATCAGTGCCCGGTGGGGGAGGTTGGCCGGGTCCTTCAGCATGGTGCGCTGATGGACCGGATTCTTGTGGAAGATATCGATACAGGCGCCATCCACTTCCTCCGCCGTGATCGGTAGAAGGTGCTCGATGGCGCGCAGGGTCTCGATGCTGGTCTTGTTGACGAACCGGATCCGGAAATCCTCCGGGTCGCACATCATGACGTTGATGGGCATCTCGTCGACCATCTGCCGCAGCTTGCCTGCCTCGGCGAGCCTGTCGGCAATCTGCGCGACCGACGCCCATGCCGCACCGGCCGCGCCATCGCGGGCGCCCGTTGGAAGTGCGACGTGCCGGCCTTCGGCAAGTGCCGCCAGCGCGCCTGTCAGGTCGTTGGATTTCTGTCCGCCTGATTGAGTTTTCGATGCGGCGGCGCGGCCGGACCGCTTGGCCAAGAGTCCCATGGGTTTCCCTCCCCCTTGATTTGCCTTTTTGGCAGTGGGGAGGAGGGAACGACGGCCTTGGTAAACAACTCGTAAAACGGGAAAGTTAAATCGCCTTGCACGTATTGCGTGCGTAAGGATGATCGGCCTCCGCTGCTCACCGGAAGTTGCGAGCGGTTACGGTGTTCCGAGGAATTCTCGTGAGAGATCGAGGAATTCAGCCAGCTTGTCGTGGTGAACCCAGTGGCCGGCCCCTTCCACGTTCACCGCCCGTGCGTCCTTGAAAAAATCGATGCGTCCATCCTCCATCGGGTCAGACGCCCAGCTGTCCGTGCCGCGGACGAGCAGGAGCGGACAGGTGATTCGCCCCCAAAGGGCGCCCATTTCCTCAGCGTCCCACCTGTCCGGCGGGAAGGCGCGCACGTAATTGTCGAATTTCCACGACCACGTGCCGTCCTCGTTCTGGTTCATGCCGTGGACGGTCAGGTGCCGCGCGCGCTCCGGCGAAAGGTGCGGGTTCTCTTCCTTCATGCGCTTGTAGGCGTCATCGAGCGACGGGTAGCGCTTTGGCGAGCGGCCCGCGAGATCGCGCAGCTGGTCGATCCACTCGGAGAGCCGTTCGTTCGCCGGCTTGCCTTCGCGCTTCTTGAGCAGTTTGGGCGGCGGGCCCAGCCCCTCGATCACCACCATGCGCTTCACGGTTTCCGGGTAGATGCCCGCGTAGCGCAGCGAGATCGCCCCGCCGAAGGAATGCGCCATGATCGTCAGCGGCGCGAGGTCGAGCTGATGGATCAGTTGCGCGATGTCGTAGACGTAATCGTTGATCATGTAGGTGCCGCCGACCATCCACTGGCTGTCACCGTGGCCGCGCAGGTCCGGGGCAATCACGTGGTAGTCACGGCGCAGTTCCTGCGCCACCCAGTCCCAGTTGCGGCAATGGTCACGCCCGCCATGCACCAGCAGCAGCGGCGGCGCCCCCTCGTTGCCCCAGTCCACGTAATGCAGCCGCAGCCGCTGAGAGAAATAGCTGTGCGAGGCGGGTCCGGGGATCTTGTCTGTCATTGGTCTTGTTCCGGATGGCGCGGGTGAGTCGGGCCGACAGTCTACCGCCCCGCCTGCCCCTTGCCACCGGCTGCGCGGAAGCGCGTAGGCCAAATCCGCGGTTTCACCCTGAATTAACGATCCCTGCCCCATCCTGCCCGTAGCGACTGGAGGGGCGCTCAATGACGGCAGAAAAAACGCCGGATCAGGTCGAACTCAACGCTATGGTGGCGGAAGCCGCGGCATGCCTGCCCGACGGGCTGGTGGTCTATGGGCCCAATTACGAGGTCCTGTTTGCCAACGAACGCTCGCGCCGGGACTTCAAGGCAACGCTGGAGGCACTCGAAGGCGGGGCGACGTTCCTGGAAGCGTCCGTCGCGGGCATCCTTGCCCTTTACCCGGACCTGCCCCGTGACGTCGCGTTGGAGACCGCCAGGGCCCTGCATGACCGCTACGATGCCGGGCTTTCCACTGAACTTGAGACGCCAAGCGGGCGCATCGTGCAGGTGGTCGCGCGGCGGATGTCGAACGGCAACCGCCTGATGGTCGGCGCGGACGTGACCGAACTGCGCATGCGCGAGGAAGAAGTGCGCAGCGCGCGTGACGCCGCTGAAAAAGCGAACCAGGCCAAGACCACCTTCCTCGCCAACATCAGCCACGAGATCCGAACGCCCCTCAACGCGGTTCTCGGCATGGCGCAAGTACTCGAATCCGGAAGCCTGTCGTCCGAGCAGAAGGAGCAAGTCGCCGCGATCATCGAATCCGGCAAGACGCTCCTCGCGACGCTGAACGACGTGCTTGATCTGTCAAAGATCGAATCCGGCCGCTTCGAGATCTGCCCGGTCGAAGAGGACCCGCGCCTCATTCTGAACCGCGTGCACCGGCTCTGGGAGCCCATGGCCCGCGAGCGCGATCTTGGATTCGCGCTCAATATTGATCCTGCGCTCCCCGACCGCCTGCGTTTCGACCCGGTGCGCGTGACCCAGTGCACGGCGAACCTCATCTCCAACGCGCTCAAGTTCACGCCGCGCGGCCGCGTCACGGTGGATGTCGGATTCGAAAGCGCTGCCCCGGGCGAACCCTGCGCCGTCACCATCGCCGTGCGCGATACCGGCATCGGTATGGACCGGGAGATTGTGGACAAACTGTTCCAGCCCTTCGAACAGGGCGATGCTTCCATCAGCCGGCGTTTCGGCGGCACGGGCCTTGGTCTCGTGATCTGCCGCCAGCTGGCGGAGCTCATGGGCGGCACGGTGACCGTCGAAAGCGAGCGCGGCGTCGGCTCATGCTTCACGTTCCGCTTCCAGGCGCAAAGCCTCGCGGAAGCCACACCGGTGCCCGAGGTCTCGGCCGCCACGCCGGCCGCGCCGCGCCGCTGGCAGAATGGCCTGCGCATCCTGCTGGCGGACGACCATCCGCTGAACCGCAAGATCGTCCGCCTGTTCCTCGAACCACTCGGCGCGCAAATCACCGAGGTGGAGGACGGCGGCCGTGCGCTCGAACGTCTCACCGACGGCGAGCCGTTCGACCTCGTCCTCCTCGACAGCCACATGCCGCATCTCGACGGCCGCGAAACCATCAAGCGCATCCGCGAGGGCAAGGCGGGCCGCGACGACATCCCCGTCATCGCCATCACCGCCGATGCCATGTCCGGCGACCGCGAGCGCTATCTCGGCTACGGCATGGACGGCTACGTCTCCAAGCCCATCGACCAGCGCACGCTCATCAGCGAGATCAACAGCGTCCTCTTCTCCGGCAAGAACGACGCACGCGCGATTGCCGCCGGCGCCTAGCGGCGCGCCGGTAGCGGTTCCTTCCCCGCCCCTGATAGGCTGCAAGGCGAAACCGCCAACAGCCAACCAAAACAAGGGGGAGGAACGTCATGGCCAATCTCGAAGGCCAGTGTCTCTGCGGCCAGTTCACCTATTCGTCCAAGGCCGACCCGGTCGCTACCGTCGTCTGCCACTGCAAGAACTGCCAGCGCCAGAGCGGCGCGGCGTTCTCCGTCAACGTGGTGCTGCCTGCTGACGCCATAGAGACCAAGGGTGAACTCAAGACCTTCGTCGACAGCGCCGACAGCGGCAACACGGTCTCGCGCGAATTCTGCGGCACCTGCGGCTCGCCAATCTTTTCGAAGCCGTCTGCCAATGCCGGCATCGTCGTCGTCAAGGCGGGCACGCTGAACGACACGAGCGCACTCCAGCCCGGCGCCGAACTCTGGTGCGACAGCGCACAGGCCTGGACGTCGCCCATCGGCGACCTGCCCCGCTTCCCCAAGAACCCGCAGTAGCGTTGCGCCTCACGAAGGGGAAAGGCACAGCCATGACCGATCATGTGACGGGCAAGACCGTCGTCATCACGGGTGCTGCAAGCGGCTTCGGCCGTCTTGTTGCGCAGAAGGCCGCGGCGCGCGGCGCTAATGTCGTTTGCGGTGACATCAACGAGGACGGGCTCGGCGAGACCGTCGCCCTCGTCAACGGCGCGGGCGGCACCGCGTCATGCCGCGTCACCGACGTGACTGATCTCGCCGCCATGCAGATGCTGGTGCGCCACGCCATCGACGCCCACGGCGAAATCGACGTGATGATCAACAATGCGGGCATCATGCCGCTCGCGTTCTTCTCCGATCACGCGGCAGCGGCGGGCGCGTGGAACAAGTGCATCGACATCAACGTGAAGGGCGTGATGAACGGCATCATCGCCGCCTATGATCCGATGGTGGCGCAGGGACGCGGCCACGTGATCAATATCTCGTCGATCTACGGCAACTTCCCAGTCGTCGGCGCCGCCGTCTATGGCGCCACCAAGGCGGCGGTGAACTTCCTGTCGGAATCGTTGCGCGTCGAGGCTCAGGGCAAGATCAAGGTGACGACCATCCGGCCCACCGGCGTGCCCGGCACCAACCTCGCCGGCGCCGTCGTCAACGACGCGGCCATTGCCGGCATCCTCGGCCAGAACACACAGACCTACATGGAAACGCTCGGCGCGATCATGGAAGGCGCCGTGCAGGACGGCCGCACCGATCCCAACAGTGCCGAATACGCCGTGCTCGATCCCGGCTACATCGCCGACGCGGTGATCACCGCCATCGACCAGCCCTGGGGCGTGTCGCTGGGCGACATCACCGTGCGCGCCACCGGCGACGGCTACATTCTCTGAAACCCGCTATCCCGAAACCTTCAACGGAGGCCTCATGGCCCGCGAACCCAAGCAGCACCGCCAGGTGGGCGAGGACTATCTCGCCACCCTCGGCGACAAACCGATGGCGGCACACCGCTATCCCTTTCCGCCCGCCGTCGTCTGGGCGGCACTCCTCGACGGCAAGGCGTGGACCGAGTGGCTGCCGCTGACAAAAGTCACCTGGACCAGCCCCGAGCCCTTCGGCGTGGGCACCACCCGCACGGTGGAGGCCAACGGCGTCGCCATCGACGAGACGTTCTTCGCCTGGGAGGAGGGCCGCCGCATGGCTTTCCGCTTCGAGCGTTCGCCACTCCCCATTCGTGCCGGTGTCGAGGACTACCGCGTGGTCGAGGCGCCCGGCGGCTGCGAGCTGCAATGGTGGGGCAAGGTGGACGCCATCTTCCCCCTCGGTTGGCTCATCACCCGCCAGCTGACGTCCGGCCTTGCCAAGGGTATGCCAAAATTAGAAACTGTCATTAAAAATGACCCGGCGAGGTTCGGCGCTTGAGCCCGACCGGCCGGTGAAACCGGCAGGGGAGGGGCGGTCATGGTCAGGGTCTACGGGCTCAAGGTCTCCTATTTCACGGGCAAGCTGGAGGCCTATCTCCGCTACAAGGAGATCCCCTTCGAATACCGGACCATGACGGTCTCGGATTTCCGCGACCGCATCCCCCGCCTCACCGGCGCCCGCCAGATGCCCGCGGTCGAACTGGACGACGGGCGATGGATGACCGACACAAGTCCGGTCATCGACTGGTTCGAGACGCAGTATCCGTCACCCGCCATCCTGCCGGACGACCCAGTGAAGGCCTATGTCTGCCGTCTGATCGAGGACTATGCCGACGAGTGGCTGTGGCGCCCGGCCATGCACTACCGCTGGAGCTACCCGGCGAGCGCCAGGCTGCTGGCCCGCCAGATCACCGACGAGATGGCGAAGGACCTGCCCATCCCCGGCTGGCTCAAGCGCAACCGGACTGAAAAGCGCCAGTTCCGCAACTTCGTCGCCGGCGACGGCGTGAACGACCGGACGCGCGCCCACGTGGAAGGCAGCTACCTGCGCCTGCTCGAGATCCTCGAGCGCGTCTTCACGGACCGGCCTTACATTTTCGGCGACCGCCCGACGCTCGCCGATATCGGCCTCATGGGCCCGCTGCTGCGCCACTTCGCCATGGACCCGACCCCCGGCGCCATCATGCGCGAAACCGCCCCCGCCGTGATGGAATGGGTCTACCGCGTCTGGAACGCCCGCGCGTCGCGCACAACGGGCCAGCTCGTCACCGGAATCTCCGATGACCTTGGCCCGCTCCTGGACGAAATCGGCGCCACCCACCTCGAAGCCCTCTGCGCCAACGCAACCGCGTGGGCGGCGGGTCAAAAGCACTACGCCGCAACCATTCAGGGTACGGACTATACGGATGTCCCGGTCTCCCAATACCGCGTCTGGTGCCTCGAAAAGCTCCAGGAACGCTTCCACGCCCTGCCGGACGCGGCGAAGGCGGAGACAACGGCCCTTCTCCAAGCCCATAATTGCCTCGACCCCCTGCTGCGAATCGAGACGCCCACAAGCGGCTACGACCCAGACGGCAAGGCGCCCTTCGGTCGGTCGATCGCGGTCTTTGCAAAGGTGAAAGGGTAGAGAGTTCGGCAGCAGCCTGGGACGCTCGGGGAGACGGTCGGAAGCGGGAAGGCGAAACAGGATTGTCGGACTTGTTCGATGACAGCGACCTGCCCGCAGGCGCACAGGTCATTCCTGCCTTCGTAACGGCGGAACGCGCGGACGAGCTGCTGCGCCTCATAGACAAAGAGTCGTGGAGGACGGGCCTCCGCAGGCGGGTTCAGCACCACGGTTGGCGCTATGACTACAAAGCTCGTTCCGTCAGCTTGGACTCCTGGCTCGGTCCGCTGCCGGGATGGTTGAGCGATGAATGCGTCCGCCTGACTGGCAAGGACTGGTTCGAGAAGCGTCCCGACCAGGTAATCGTCAATGAGTATCTGCCCGGTCAGGGAATTGCCGCCCATGTCGACTGCGTGCCCTGCTTCGGGCCGGTCATCGCATCGCTGACGCTTGGCTCGGCTTGTGAAATGATCTTCGCAAACAAGGCCAGCGGCGAGCGCAGGTCATGCATGCTCCATCCGAACAGCCTGATCGTCCTTTCCGGCCCCGCGCGCTTCGAATGGACCCATGCAATCCCGGCCCGAAAGACCGATCCCATCGGCGGTCAGAGGGTGCCGCGCGGCCGCCGCGTGTCGCTGACCTACCGGACAGTCAATGCGCCAGGGGATTGGCGCGGCCAACGCCAAGGCTAGACCTGCACTCCCCAAGCGCACGACCGTGCGCTGGCCGGTCAGGCCGCCCGCCCGGAGCGGCGCGCGGGACGCGCGCAAGCGTGAGGGAAAAGGTGGCGCGCCGGGGAAGATTCGAACTCCCGACCCCCAGATTCGTAGTCTGGTGCTCTATCCAGCTGAGCTACCGGCGCAGGTTCGCGTGTCGGCCGGATGAACCGGCGAAATGGCGGGCCGGAACGGGGCCTGCCGGGGCCGGCGGCCCCCGCGAAGGGCGGTACGTCTAATGCACCGGGCCCGCGCGCGCAAGCCCGGCCTTGTGCGAGGGCCGTGCGGCCTGCGCGGCCATGCCGCGCTTATCCGTCCGAATCGCTGAATCCAGCGCGCTTGTGGGCGGATTCCGCATTGGCTACAGTGACTTTGGGCTCGGTCCGCGCTAACGGTTGCGGGTCGATTCCTTGGAGGGGCCAGGTGGGACGCCCATGCGGCGGCGGACCACATACCTGACAAGCCAATCCGGCGCGTGCGGACGGGGGTACCGGCGTTCCCAACGGCGTTTCCCTGACCGGCACGGGCATCCGAAAGTTCATCGGGCGGCGGTGGTCTGCCGGCGCCGTCCAGTTTCGATTATCTGACCTGTCCCGGCGGCGCGCCACGGCGGCGCCCCGGGCCACCAGGAACAAAGGGCCACAAGAGCGCGCGATGTCCACCCCCCAGACCTTCCTTTCGCCCCGCGCCACGTCTCTCAAGATCGCGGCCCTCGCCACGGCACTCCTGATGGGCGGCTGTGCGGCCCTCAACGACTCGGACCTGTTCGGCGGTTCGGGCAGCACCACCACGGCCACGGGCGCATCCGGTTCCACCGGCATGGCGACCGACGTGGGCGTCTCGCCGCGAAGCTTCGAAGCCCTCAGCGTCACCGGCGGCGCGAGCACCGGCACGGCGGTCGGCGCGAAGGTCGAGAACCTGCGCAACGAACTGCGCGAGCTGCAGGACACGATGGTCGAGCAGACCCGCCGCATCAACACGCTGCGTGCCCAGGCCACCGCGAACGCGCAGGACTATCACGCGACCCGTGGCGTCATCACCTCGCGCCTCCAGCGTGGTACCACGCCGGGCAACCCGGAACTGGTTGCCAAGTGGAACGAAGCCCAGGCCGAACTCGACCAGATCTCGTCCGACATCAATTCCATGTCGGCGCTTTCGACGGACGTCGCCACCAACGCCGCGACGGCGAACTACCTGCTGGAGGCCACGCAGGCGACGTTCTCTCTGTCGGGCGCGGTTGAGGAAGATCACCGCCAGCTGCGCATCCTGCAGGACGAGACGCGCCAGACCACGGTGCTGATCGAGCGCCTGCTGACCGAGCTGCGCGACGACATTGCCCGCCAGACGACCTATGTCGCCAACGAGCGCGCAAGCCTCACGACGCTGGCCAACGCCATCAAGGCAGGCGAGCTGTTCGGCTCGGGCCTTGCCGTCTCCAACATCGCGCCGCCCGAGGCGACGGCCCCGCAGGCCGTGGCCCCGTCCTCGTCCGATGGCCGCCCGGCGCTCGTCACCATCCGCTTCGACCGGCCGGACGTGCAGTACCAGCAGGCGCTCTACACGGCGCTGAGCCGTGCGCTTGAAGTGCGCCCCTCGGCGCGCTTCGACGTGGTGGCGATCAGCCCGTCGGCGGGCAGCCCCGACAAGGTGCAGCTCGCCCAGAGCCAGTCGCGCCGCAACGCCGAGACGGTGGTGCGCACCATGAGCGAAATGGGCCTGCCGGCGGACCGCATCCGCCTGTCCTCCACGACGCGGGCCGATGTCGGCGCCAACGAGGTGCGCATCTACGTCCGCTGAGGACCTGCGCCGATCCGTCACGCAATGATGACGCCTGCGGGCCTTTGAACGAGGGCCCCATCGGCTAAGCTTGGCCCCCACGCAAGGTTGCGCGGGGGCAGGAGTCGCGTTGTCGGTCATCGAACACAGGCGGATTGCCCGGGCGATTGCGGCGGCGCGCTTCGGCGAACGTCACCGCGCCATCGGTCTCGTCGCAGGCGCGGCCCTGTTCTTCCTTCTCGCACTGCTCGATGCGCCCGCCGGTCTCTCCCGCGAGGCATGGCTGACGCTGGCCGTCGCGGTCCTCATGGCCGCGTGGTGGGCGAGCGAGGCCGTGCCGGTCGCCGCCACGGCGCTGTTGCCGCTTGTGGCATTTCCCCTGCTCGGCATCGCGCCTGTCCGCGAAACCGCGAGCGCCTACGCCCACCCGCTCATATTTCTCTTCATGGGCGGCTTCCTGGTGGCGCAGGCCATGCAGCGCTGGAACCTGCACCGGCGTATCGCGCTCGGCATTGCCGTGCGTGCGGGCGGCGAACCGGCCCGCCTCATTGCCGGCTTCATGGCGGCGACGGCGTTTCTCAGCATGTGGGTGTCCAACACCGCGACCACCATCATGATGCTGCCCATCGCCGCCTCGGTCATCGGCGTGGTCCTCGCCAACAGCCCGCGCGCGACGCCGGAGAATGCCCACCGCTTCGGCCTCGCCACCATGCTCGCCATCGCCTTCGGCGCGAACATAGGCGGCATCGGCACGCTCATCGGCACGCCGCCCAACGCGCTCTTCGCCGCCTTCTTCCAGCAGAACTACGGCATCAGTGTATCCTTCGTCGGGTGGATGGCGGTGGCAATCCCGCTGGTCATCGTCATGCTGCCGCTCACCTGGCTGCTGCTCACGCGCGTCGTCTACCGCTTCGATCTCGGCCGCACGGCGGAAGACGCCGAACACGGTCTCGAAGTCGTGCGCGAGGCCGTGCGCGGTCTCGGCCGCTGGTCGCAGCCGGAGATCCGTGTCGGCATCATCTTCGCCGCGATGGCCGCCATGTGGCTGTTCCGGCCGCTGCTCGATGACCTGCCGATGCTCGGCGGCCTGTCGGACCCGGTCATCGCCATCGGCGGCGCGCTGGTGCTGTTCCTCGTGCCCGCAGGCGGCGTCACGGCAGAGAAGGGCGAGCGCCTGCTCGACTGGGATCACGCCAAGGGCATTGCCTGGGATGTGCTTGTGCTGTTCGGCGGCGGGCTCGCGCTGGCGGATGCATTCCAGACAACGGGGCTGGCGGAGGCGCTGGGCACGGCCCTCGCCGGTCTCGATTTCCTGCCCGGCATCCTCTTCGTGCTGGCGGTCGCCACACTGGTGACAGCGCTCACCCAGCTCACCAGCAATACGGCCACTGTCGCGGCCCTGCTGCCGATCATCGCGGCGCTCGCCGCGGCCACTGGCACCCCGGCCATGGTGCTGTCCGTTGCCGCCGTCATGGCCGCGTCCTGCGCGTTCATGCTGCCGGTGGCAACGCCGCCCAACGCCATCGTCTTCGCGTCGGGCTACGTGACGATCCCGGAAATGATTTGCGCCGGGCTGATCGTGAACCTCGCGTCCACGCTGGCGATCACCGCCGTCGCCGTGCTGATCGTGCCCCTCGTCCTCGGCTAGATGCCGAAGCGGTCGCGATAGCTTTGCGCGGCGCCAAGTGTCACCGCCTCGTAGACGCCACGCGCGACGGCCCGCGCCATCGCATCCGCCGCCAGTGCACCGAGCACCGCGACGAACCGCGGACGCGTGTCCGTGTTCGGCAGCGGCTTTGTTCCGGTCGAAAGCGCGAACACGACGTCGCCGTCGAACGGCGTATGGATCGGCCGCACGGCGCGCGCGTATCCATCCTGCGCCATGATCGCGAGGCGGCGGCATTCGGATGGCGTGAGTGCTGCGTCCGTCGCCACCACGCCGATGGTCGTGTTCGCCCCCTGCGAAGCCCCCGCCTTTGATTCGGCATACGGGTCAGGGTTCAACGCATCCGGCAACGGATGGCGCCCCTGTCCGCCTAGCTCGTTGCCCTGTTCGAGCGGCGCGGCCCAGAATCGAGCCGAGCCCGGCATCACCGTCGAACCGAACGGATTGGCGGCAACGAGCGCGCCCACAATGAACCCGCCGGGTGCGACAACCGACGCGCTGCCGATACCCCCCTTGAGCGACCCGGCCTTCGCACCAAGCCCCGCGCCCGCATTGCCAAGCGAGAAGTCCGCGGCCGCATTCTTCGCCGCCTCGATACCGAGCGCGCGGTAGGGCGGCGTCTCGCCCCACGTCTTGTCGCCCTCGTTGGCTAGGTCGAAGAGGATTGCCGACGGTACGATGGGCGCCGGCAGGGGCGAGTTTCCGAGCTTGTAGCCGCGCCCCTGTGCGCCGAGCCAGCCGGTCACGCCCGAGGCCGCATCGAGCCCGTAGACCGATCCGCCCGACAGCACCACGGCATCGAGCGCATCGACAAGACAGTCCGCCGCCAGCGCATCCGTCTCGCGCGTGCCGGGCCCGCCGCCGCGCACGTCCACGGCCGCCACGGCACGGTCGTCAGGCAGCACAACTGTTACACCGGTTGCGGCGCGGACGTCTTCTGCCTGCCCCACCTTGATGCCGGGCACGTCGGTGATCAGGTTTTTCGGGCCGGGGCCGAAGGGCGTGCCGCTCATGCGCGCGCTCCTGTGAAATCGTCGGGGCGCGGAGTATGCGCGAAAGGATGCATGGCCCGCAAAGCTGGTCAGCGCGCCCGTGCCGCCGTTATCCTGCGCGCCCGAACGACGGCCCCCTGCACCCGGAAGGACCGCCATGGCCCGCCTCAGACTCCTGCTCGTGCTGATCGGCGTACTCGTCGGCTTCGGCGCCATCGGCACGCTGCTCAGTCTCGCGCTGACCCCGCGCCCGGTGCACATGATCAGCGCCGCGCATCCGCTGGCCGCCGAGGCAGGGCTGGAGATGCTGGAGCGTGGCGGTTCCGCGGTCGACGCGATGATCGCGACGCAGCTGGTGCTGACACTGGTGGAACCGCAATCGAGCGGCATCGGCGGCGGTGCGTTCCTGGTCTACTGGAACGAGGACGAACGCAAGGTCGAGACCTATGACGGCCGCGAGACAGCGCCCGCCTCCGTCACGCCCGAACATTTCCTCCAGGACGACGGCACGCCCATGCGCTTCTTCGATGCGGTCGTCGGCGGACGATCCGTCGGCGTCCCCGGCGTCGTGGCGCTCATGTGGAAGGCGCACCAGGAGCACGGCAAACTCTCCTGGGCGGAGCTTTTCGAACCCGCCATCCGCCATGCAGAGGAAGGCTTCGAGGTCACGCCGCGCCTCAACAAGCTGATCGGCTGGTCGCCCGCCCTGCCGCTCATGCCGGCGACGAGCACCTACTTCTTCAAGGAAGGCGAGACGGATGCGGACGGCAAGCCGGTCCCGCTGCCGGTCGGTCACGTCTTGCGCAATCCCGACTACGCGCAGACCCTGCGCACGCTGGCCGAGGGTGGCCGCGACGCCTTCTACGAAGGGCCCGTCGGCGAGGCGATCATGCGTGCCGTCAACAACGCGCCGGTGAGCCCCGGCGTGATGACGGCCGAAGACCTCGCAGGCTACGAGGCGATCAAGCGTGAGCCGGTCTGCGCCGACTACCGCCGCTACGAGGTTTGCGGCGCGCCGCCGCCCACCTCGGGCGGCACGACGGTGCTGCAGATCCTCGGCCTGCTCGAAAGTTTCTACATGGCCGATGCGGAGCCCGGGTCGGCGGGCGCCGTGCATCTCATCTCCGAGGCCAGCCGTCTCGCCTATGCCGACCGCGACCTCTACCTCGCGGACCCCGATTTCGTGGACGTGCCCGTCGCGGGACTTATCGACCGCGCCTACCTGCGCCTGCGCGCGCGGCGCATCCACCCGGACCGCGCCGTCACGAGTGAGCCGCTGCGGCCCGGCCGCCCGCGCGGGGCAGACAGCGCCATGGCGCCCATGGGCCCGAAACCTGCGCACTCCACGTCGCACTTCTCCATCGTCGACCGGTGGGGCAACGCCGTCTCGATCACCACGTCCATCGAGGCGCCGTTCGGCAGTCACCTGATGGCCGGTGGCTTCATGCTGAACAATCAGCTGACGGATTTTTCCTTCGAGCCGGTGCGAAACGGAAAGCCAGTGGCGAACCGGCCCGAGGCAGGCAAGCGACCGCGCTCGTCCATGTCGCCGATGATCGTGCTGGACGATGAAGGCGGCTTCTACGCGGCGGTCGGCTCGCCCGGCGGCAGCCGCATCATCGCCTTCGTCGCGCAGACGCTCGTCGGCGTTCTCGACTGGAATCTCACCATGCAGGAGGCCATCGACCTGCCACGCCATGTTCACCGCAACACGGTGCTGGAACTCGAAGAGGGTACCGGCCTTGAAACCGTCGCCGACGAACTCCGCGAACGTGGTCACGTCGTGGAGGTGAAGGAGATCACCAGCGGCCTGCACGGCATTCGCGTCGTGGGTGATAAGCTGGAAGGCGGGGCCGATCCCCGCCGCGAAGGCGTGGTGTTGCCGAACTAGGGGCTGCGCTAGATCTCGATGTCGCCGCGCGCCAGCGCCGCGAGGCCGATCAGCGCCACGTCCGGCACGGTGATGAGATAGGTCGGCACCGGCGCAAGATAGGCGCGGAAGCGTCCCTTGGCCGTGAAGCGGTGGCGGAACAGCTTGGCGTCGAATAATTCGCCCCAGCGCGGCAGGATGCCGCCCGAGAGATAGACGCCGCCGCGCGCGCCGAGCGTCAGCGCCAGGTCACCGGCGACAGACCCCAGGAGGCCGGTGAAGATCTCCACCGTTTCCTTTGCTAGCGCCGACTTCCCCTCGCGCGCCATGCGGGCAATGTCGGCGGCGGTCGGCTTACCGGTATCCGCCGCGCCGTCGAGTGCGCCGAGGGCCGCGTAGAGGTTCTCGAGCCCCGGCCCGCACAGCACGCGTTCGGCCGAGACGTGCCCGTAGGTTTGCATCAGCTGGAATATCAGCGACAGCTCGCGCTCGTTGCCCGGGGCGAGCGACACGTGCCCGCCTTCACCGGACAGCGGTACGAAGCCGCCAGCGCGCGTCGGCACCAGCGCGGATACGCCAAGCCCCGTCCCCGGTCCCATCACGGCCATGGGCGCTGCCGGGTCGGCACTCGTGCCCCCCAGCTTTTCCACGTCCGCCGACTTGAGGAACGGCAGCGACAGGGCCACGGCCGTAAAGTCGTTGACCACGTGTGGCGCCTTCACGCCCGTCGCCTTGGCAACGTTGTGCGCGTCCACCACCCACGGGCAGTTGGTCATGGCGATGCGCGCGTCGGGCCCCGCGCCGTCAACGGGTCCGGCCGCGCAGATCGCGGCCCCGGCCAGTTCGGGATTGCCTTCCTGTTCGAGATAGGCGGCGAGCGCGGCATCGAGGCCCTTGTGCAACGAGGTCAGCCAGACGGTCGGTTCGCCGGGCCGTCCGCCGCCCCCGGCGAGCGCGAAGCGGGCATGGGTGCCGCCGATATCGGCAACGAGAACCGGGTCGCCTTTCGCCATGCGCTCGGTGCTACCTCTCTACTGGCCTGCCGGGCCGCTGGCGTACTGGCTGCCGCCGGTCGAGCCTGCGGCTTCCACGTCGCGCAGCGCCTCGAGGAAATCGTTGCGCCAGTGTGTGATGTCCTCGTCGCGCACCTTCTTCATGCAGGCTTCGTAGCGCTCCTTGCGTTCCTCCAGCGGCATGGTGAGCGCGCGGTAGAGTGCCGTCGCCATCCCCTGCACGTCATAGGGATTGACGATCAGCGCATCGGTCAGCTGCTTGGCGGCGCCCGCGAAGCGCGACAGCACGAGGACGCCGGGATCTTCCGGGTCCTGCGCGGCAACGTATTCCTTGGCGACAAGGTTCATGCCGTCGCGCAGCGGCGTCACGAAGCCCACGTGGCTTGCCCGGTAGAGCCCGGCCAGCGCCTGGCGCGCGAAGGAGCGGTTGAGGTAGCGGATCGGTGTCCAGTTGAACTCGGCGAAGCGCCCGTTGATGTGCCCCGCCATGCCTTCCAGCTCCTGCCGGATCTCCTGGTACTCCTCCACCTCGGAGCGCGATGGCGGCGCCACCTGCAACAGGCTCACGTCGCCGCGGATCTCCTCGTGTTCTTCCAGGAGCCGCTCGAAGGCATTGAAGCGTTCCGGCAGGCCCTTGGTGTAGTCGAGCCGATCGACGCCGATCACCTGCTTGCGCCCGCGCAGCATGTCGCGCATCGATGTGAACTGCTTCTGCGCTTCCTCGGAATCGGCAAAGCCTGCGAACACGTCCGCATCGATGCCGATGGGGAAGTGGCGCGCTGTGACGGTTCGCCCGAAGCAGCGCGCCTTGTCGCCAAGGATGCTGCCGCCCGCTTCCATGCGCACATAGTCGAAGAAGCGGTCGCGGTCGTGCTCGGTCTGGAAACCCAGAATGTCGAAGGCAAAGAGCGCCTGAACCAGCTGCTCGTGGTTCGGCAGCGTGGTCAGCAGTTCGCGCGGTGGAAACGGGATGTGCAGGAAGTGGCCGATGGGCCGCGTGCAACCGAGCTTGCGCAGCTCCTCCGCGAACAGGAGGAAGTGATAGTCATGTACCCAGATCAGGTCGTCCGGCTGAATCAGCGGCATCAGCGCGCGTGCGAAGCTCGCATTGACGCGCGCATAGCCGTCGAAGTTGCGCCGGTCGTACTGCACGAGGCCGGTGCGGAAGTGAAACAGCGGCCACAGCGAGCGGTTGGCGAAGCCGTTGTAGTAGTCCTCGTAATCGGCTTCGGAGAGGTCGATGGTGGCCAGCGTCAGCGGCCCGGCGGACTCGAGCTTGAGGCGCGTGTCCGCATTTTCCGTGACGTCGCCCGTCCATCCGAACCAGATGCCGCCGGCGGAGCGCAGCGCCTCCACGAGCGCGATGGCGAGACCGCCCGCCCGCTTCGCATCCCCGATCGGGCCCACCCGGTTCGAAACGACGACAAGCCGGCTCACACT
Organism: Parvibaculaceae bacterium; assembly: GCA_965229975.1. Classification (GTDB taxonomy): domain Bacteria; phylum Pseudomonadota; class Alphaproteobacteria; order CGMCC-115125; family CGMCC-115125; genus Pyruvatibacter. Next base: position 2,481,068 of record OZ245936.1, on the reverse strand, counting down.
TCTTCCTCCCATTTGCGCGACAGGCGCATGGCGGCATTGATGATGCCGACCAGCGAATAGGTCTGCGGGTAGTTGCCCCACAATTCGCCCGTCTTCACGTCGGTGTCTTCCGAAAGCAGGCCGAGCGAGTTTCGCGCGCTCAGCATCTCCTCGAAGATCTCGCGCGCCTCGTCCTCGCGGCCCACACGGGCCAGCGCGTCGATGTACCAGAAGGTGCAGATATTGAAGGCGGTCTCCGGCTCGCCGAAGTCATCGGCCTCGGCATAGCGGTACATGTGCTTGCCGCGCTTGAGGGTGCGCTCCACCGCATCCAGCGTCTTGCGGAAGCGGTCGTCCTCGGGCTTGAGGAACCCGACTTCCGCCATCAGGAGAAGCCCGGCCTCGACGCTCTGGCCCCCGAAACTCTCGGCGAAGGACTGCATGTCCTCGTTCCACGCCTCGTTGGTGATGGCGCGGTGAATCGTGTCCGCGCGCTCCTGCCAATAAATGCCCCTGTCAGTGAAACCCATATGACGGGCGATCTTGGCCAGCCGGTCGCAGGCGGCCCAGCACATGAGGCTCGACGAGGTGTGAACGCGTGCGCGGGTGCGCAGTTCCCACATGCCGGCGTCCGGCTGGTTGTGCACCTTGAAGGCAAGCTCGCCCATGTGTTCGAGCCGCTGGAAGTTTTCCGCCGTGCCGGGACGGAACAGCCGCTTGTCGAGGAACGACTGAGCTGCCGCCAGCACCACGTTACCGTAGACGTCGTGCTGGAAGTGCTCATAGGCCTGGTTGCCCGCGCGCACAGGCCCCATGCCGCGATAGCCGGACAGGCTCGCGACCTCCCGCTCCACGAGATGCGCCTCGCGGCCGATGCCCCAGACAGGCTGCAGGTGATCGTTCGCCTCGCCGACGATGTTGTGGAGGTAGCGGAGATAGACCTCCATCGTCTCCACTTCGGCCAGCGAGTTGAGCGCGCGCACCACGAAGAACGCATCGCGCAGCCAGCAGTAGCGGTAGTCCCAGTTGCGCTGCGTGCCCGGCGCCTCGGGGATCGAGGTCGTCATCGCGGCGATGATCGCGCCCGTCTCCTCGAAGGTGCACATCTTGAGGGTGATGGCGGCGCGGATCACCGCGTCCTGCCATTCGAGCGGCAGGGCGAGGCGGCGCACCCAGGTGCGCCAGTAGTTCGCCGTGCGCTCCTCGAAGGCGTTTGCCGTCTCCCGAAGGTTACCGGCCAGCGGTTCGTCCGGCCCCAGCATCATGTCCACCGGTTCTTCCAGCAGGAACGGCACTTCCTCCAGCACATAGGCGAGCGGCGCGTTCGTGTTGAGGCGCAGCGTCTGCCCGGTGTGGAAATAGCGGATGTGATTGGAGCCGTGGCTCACATCCGGCACGCGCGCCCCCCAGTTGAAGCGCGGCCGCAGGCGGATGGTGATGCGCGGTGTCCCGGCGATGGGCCTCAGCCGGCGCATGATGGCGACGGGCCGGAACATGCGGCCGAGATTCATGTAGCGCGGCGCGAAGTCGGAAATCTCCAGCGCATTGCCCGCGCTGTCATAGAGCCGCGTTTTCAGGATCGCCGTGTTGGGTTCGTAGAACTGTTCGCTGCGTGCGTGGTCCTTGAGCACGATTTCCCAGAACCCGCCCTCGCCGCCGCCCTGCGGGTTGTCGCCGCCGTTCAGCAGGTCACAGAACACCGGGTCCGCATCGAAGCGCGGCATGCAGCACCACACCACGCGGCCGTTGGGATCGATCAGCCCGCCGTAGCTGCTGTTGCCGATGATGCCGAGGTCGAGGGTGGACATGGTTACGCGCGCGGAAACTCGATGGAGGGAGTCCAAGGGTCGCACCCCGGCGCGTATGTTGCAACGCCGCAAAAAGCGCCGTCAGGCTTTGATTGCCACCATGAATATGCGGGTGAACGGAAAAAGCGTCGTGCCATCGGCCTGTTGCGGGTAGGCCGCGGCGAGCCTGGCCTTGTAGGCCTCGGCGAAGGCGTGCCCGTCCTCCGGACCCAGCGCCTCCATGAGGGGTACGAGCGCCGTGCCGCTCGTCCACGCGAAGACGGCGTCGGGCCCGGTCAGCACCTGGAGATAGGTCGTCTCCCAGATGTCCGTTTGCACGGCGTGCGGCTTGAGGATCGCGTGATATGCAGAGGGATCGGCCACGGGGTCCTCGCGGATCGCGTCGGCTAGGCGTGGATCGTCCCATTCAGTCGCCGTCTCACGCAGCAGGACGTGGCTCGGCGCAGCGAAATTGCGCGGCATCTGCACGGCGAGCGAACCGCCGGGTGCGAGGTGCGTCATCAGAGAGTGCAGGATGCGGTCGTGCCCGTCGAGCCAGTGCAGCGCCGCGTTGGAAAAGATCACGTCCTGCGGCGCGTCTGGGGCCCATGCGCCGATATCGGCCTCCATCCACGTGGCTTCCACGCCGCTGGCGCGCGCCTTCGTCAGCATATCGGGCGAATTATCGACGCCGGTGTGCGACGCCTCCGGCCAGCGCGCGGCGAGCAGCGCCGTCGAGTTGCCCGGCCCGCAGCCGAGGTCCGTGACCTTTGCAGGGCTCTCCACAGGGACACGCGACAGGAGTTCGACGGCAGGCCGCGTGCGAGCATCGCCGAACTTCATGTAGGTACCTGGATCCCAGCTCACGTGGCGCGTCCCTCCTGCTGCAAGGCGTCGCCGCCCTCTGGCGGCAGGGTGATGTGGAACACCGTCCGTCCGGGCCGCGAGTCCGCCAGCACAATCTCACCGCCATGCCCGCGCGTCAGCTCGGCGGCGATGGCAAGGCCAAGGCCCGTGCCGCCCGCCCGCGCACTCCCCACGAACGGCTCAAAGAGGTGCTCGCGCGCATCGTCCGGCAAGCCCGGCCCGGTGTCGGACACGACAAGATGCGGCGTGCCGGCATCTGTCATCTCGCAGGCGATGGTCAGCGTGCCGCCGTCGTCTCCCATCGCCTCAACGGCGTTGCGGGCGAGATTGAGGAGGATACGGAACAACTGGTCCGGGTCGGCATGGATGGTTTCTTCCGGATCGATGCGGATATCGACCGTGATAGCCGTCTCGCCCGCGGGGATCGCGGCATCGGCCACCTCGCGCGCGATATCGGCCAGCTTTATGGTCTGCCGGCGCGGCGGCGCTTCTTCCGCCTTGCCGTATTTCATGGTGTCGCTGGCGAGCTTGATGGCCCGGTCAATGGAGGAGAACAGGCGCGGCGCCAGCGACTGCACGGTGGGATCGTCCACGCCGCTCAACCGGTCGGAGATGAGCTGCGCGCTGGCGAGGATGTTGCGCAGGTCGTGATTGATCTTGGCGACCGCAGCACCGAGCATCGCCAGCCGCGACTTCTGCCGCAGCGCCTGGCGGATCTCGCCCTGCATGGCGGCGAGTTCACGTTCCGCCGTGCCGATCTCGTCGCGGCGGCCCGTCGGCACCATGGCGCGGCGCGCGTCCTCCGGCTCCTCGCGAAAGCGCACCATGTTCTCCGTGATGCGCATCATCGGCCGCACCAGCGTGCGGTTGAGTGCAATGAACATCAGTGCGGCAGCGATGGCCGAGATGACAATCGAAAGGCCGAGAATGTTGCGGCCATAGGCGAACATGGCATCGCGCAGCGGCGTGTCGTCCATCACGATCTCGATGAACTCGCCGCCGGAAAAGCGCGGTTCGCCGGTTACCGCGATCAGCCGCCCGCCGCCTGCGACCAGCGTTTCGAAGGCGTCGCCGATGAGCGTGAAGGCACCCGGATCGCGCAGGTCGTAGCGCGCGTCCACCATCTTCTCCATCGGCGCGGCGAGCAGCAGCTGGCGGCGGTTGTCGCGCTTGAGGGCGACCGCCATCACCTCGGCGTTGCGCAGCAGCTCCGCCTCGAGTTCTGGCATCACGCCTTCCTCGGCGGCGGCTTCCACTGCGAGGGAGGCGATCTGCGCGGCGTTGAGCCGGTCCATCAGCCACGTGGCACGGAAGTTCGCGATGGAAGGCACGAAGATCAGGACTTCGGCCACCATCACGAAGCACACGGTCAGCACCAGCAGCTTGCCCGAAAGGCTCCGGGCAAGGCGGTCGGGCAGGAGGCCTTTGAGGCCGCGCTTGTGGGGATCCGTGGGCATGTATCCTGATTCGGCGCCGATTATCGGCGTTTAGCCGAACAGGCGCATCAGCAGTCTGACGACGAAACGCGCCCGCGGACTATAGAGCGTCGGCGTGTAATACGCCCCCGCCGCGCGCTTGGAGACCTCTGTCAGGGTCGGATAGGGCGCGATGAACTGCGCCATCGTGCCGATCTTCTGCTTCTGGCCGACGGCGAGAATCCATGGGCCCAGAAGCTCGCCCGCGTTCACGCCGGCGATGGACGCACCGAGGATCGTGCCCGCCTTGTCGGCAATAACTTTCGCCATGCCTTCCGTGCGGCGCTCGGCGCGGGCGCGGTCGTTTTCGTCGAAGCCCCAGCGCAGCACCTTGATGCTGTCGCCGTGGGCCTTTCGCGCATCCGCCTCGGTCAGCCCCACATGCGCCATCTCGGGGTCCGTGTAGGTGACCCAGGGCACGGCGGAATGGTCCGCCTTGGCGGGCAGCTTGAAGAGGGCGTTCCGGATCACGATACCCGCGTGGTAGCCGGCCACGTGCGTGAACTGGAGGCCGCCCGCCACATCGCCGATGGCGAAGGCACGCCTGTTGGTCGTGCGCAGGCGGTCATCGGTCTTAATGCCGCGCTGGCTGTACTCGATGCCGGCCTTCTCGAGATCGAGGCTCGCGACGTTGGGCTGGCGTCCCACGGCCACAAGCAGGTGTGTGCCCTCGACCGTGCTTTCCGTGCCGTCCTTCTCGTAGACGACCCGCACGCCGCCATCCGTCTTCTCGACGCGCTGCACCTTGGCGCCTTCGCGCAGGTCGATGCCTTCACCGGTCAGCCGGTTCTTCACGATGGCCGCAAGTTCCGGGTCGTCCTTGCCGAGCGCCTTGTCGCCTTCAAGCGTCGTGACCTTTGCGCCAAGACGCCGGTGCGCCTGGCTCATCTCCATGCCGATGGGCCCGCCGCCGATGACGATCAGGTGCCCGGGCAGGTCGGTGTTGTCGAAGATGGTCTCGTTGGTGAAGTAGGGGACGCCGTCAAGGCCGGGGATCGGCGGCACGCGCGGGCTCGATCCCGTGGCGACGACGAAGCGTTTGGCGCGCACTTCCGTGTCGCCCGCAACGACTGTCCGCTCATCCTTGAAGCGCGCATCCGCCTGGATCACGTTCACGCCGAGCCCCTCGAAGCGCTCGACGCTGTCATGGGGCGCAATGCCCGCGATCACGTCATGGACGTGGTCGTGGACTTTTTGAAAGTTCACCTGCGGTTCGGCGGGCACGATGCCGAAGGCCTCGCTGTGGCCGAAGGCATGTGCATGTTTGCCCGCTGCCAGCAGTGCCTTGGAGGGCACGCAGCCGTAGTTGAGGCAGTCGCCGCCCATCTTGCCGCGCTCGATGAGCACGACCTTCGCGCCCATCTGGACGGCCCCGGCGGCAACCGACAGTCCGCCCGAGCCCGCGCCGATGACGCAGATATCCGTGGAAATCGTCTTCATACGGAATGTCCCCTTGGGGTGAGCCGTCAGGCCGCGGACTTGTTGGTGCGCAGGCGGCGGATGGCGACGGGAATGAGCGCGACGACGCCGAGCGCGGCGAAGGCGATGAGGATCTCGGTGGTGAGCAGCGAACCGGGATTGAGCTCGAAAGCGCAGTTCGTGGCGCCGCTTGCCACGCAGTCGTTGTAGGCCTGCTGCTGCACCTCGATGATGGAATCGAGACCGGCGCCCACGAAGGCGAAGGCGAAAGTGCCCGGAATGATCCCGAAGAACGTGCCGATCACGTAGGTGCCGAGCCCGACGCCGAGGACGGCGGGCGCGAGGTTCACCAGCCAGAACGGGAAGGCCGGCACCAGCCGCAGGAACAGGAGATAGGAGAGCGCGTCCTTGCGGAATCCGTCGCGCAGCTTTTCCAGCCACGGGCCCGCCCGCGCCGCCAGCGGTTCGCCGAACGATGTCTTGGCGATAAGGAAGATGATCGTCGCGCCGATGGTAGCGCCCACGACCGTCGCCAGCCCGCCGATCCACGGGCCGAACAGGAACCCGCCGGTGATGGTCAGCAGCGCGCCGCCCGGTAGCGAGAGCGCGACCACGGCGATGTAGATGCCGATGAAGGCGAGGATCGCGACCGTGAGGTTGGAGGCAACGAAGCCTGTCAGCGCCTCCCGGTTCTCCGCCACCGTCTCGAGCGAGATCAGCTTGTGAAGGTCGAACCAGAACGCCGCGCCGATGAGCGCGGCAAGGACGATCAGCGGCAGCAGCCGCGAAAGGCTGAAGCGCGGCGCCTCCGCGCCCGGCATGTTCTCACTCATGGGTCGTCCCCGGCTCCCGGTTGTCAGCGTTCGTCGCGCGTGTCGTTCAGTGACCAGTCGTAGGCGTAGCGGATGCTCCCGGTGTGCCCGGCGATCTTGTCGGCTAGCGCTGGCTCGGCCCATTGGGCGATTGTTTCCAGCCGCTCGGATTTCGGACTGCCGAAATCCTTGCCGTACCAGTCGAAGATGCTGGAAAGCAGGAGCGTGTCGCCGTCGAACGCTGCGCCACGCGGATGGTTGACGTAATCGCGCGCCGCCTCGGCAAGCTGATCGTCCAGCTTCGTGCCGGTGAACGGTTCCCGTCGCAGGTTCGGACAGCCGATGGACGCGCAGTTGACTGCGAAGTGGACGCGCGGCTCGTCCCACACCTTGCGCAGGATCTCGTGCTCGATGTCGTCGAGGGAAAGTTCCTCGCCTTCCACGGTCACCAGCTTCTTGCCCCACGGCCCGCGCCAGAAGAGGCCGGGCGAAATGGAAATGTCGCGGATGGACGCGACCGGGTAATGCTCGACGATCACCTCGACGGTGACCGCGTTGTAGAGATTGGCCCAGTAGGCGAACTGCTCGTCGCGGGCGAGAGCCGAAACTTCCACGTCCTGCATCCGGTCGATGTAGCGACCGAGTTTGCCGAGACCGGCCTCGCTGCCCGCGAGTGCGCCGTAGTCGACCCGGTTGATGCCGTCGCCGGAGGCGGTCACGTAGGTGTCCAGCAGCTCCGCCCAGATGGCGTGATCGATGGTCATGCGGCTCATCGGGTCGTGGCCCTCGAATGTCTCGGCAAGGCTTGCGGCGCTAGCGGGCAGGGAGGCGGCGGGCAGGGCGGCGAGCAGGAGCGCCCCGGCAAGGAGCGCCGGAGCCGTCAAATTGATGCCGGGACCCTGTGCGATGATCATCGCGGCGCGCGCCCTTGTCGCCTGTGAAATAACTGCGCCCTATGTGCTGGAAAGCGCGGCCCCGTGAAAGCCCGCCTCGCCCCCTTGTGATCGGCCGTTTTCGGCCGTGATAGGCCTGACGCTGCGGCAGGTTGGGCGGATTGCGGGAAAGCGGCGGCCGGGGTTTGACATTCCGCCGCAACCTCGCGTAAAACCCGCGCCTTCGGGCCGGTGGGCGGCCTGTTTCCGCGCGGCTTCGCGCGGCGCGCCCCGGATGCGGCCCTAACCCGATATTCTCATTCCCGGATTGGGGAGTTCGAGCCCGTGAAACGGACCTATCAGCCGAGCCGCCTGGTGCGGAAGCGCCGCCACGGTTTCCGTGCGCGCCTGGCCACCAAGAACGGCCGCAAGGTGCTGCAGCGCCGCCGCGCCAAGGGCCGCAAGCGTCTTTCCGCGTAAGCGCGCCTGCGCTTTGAGGGTGCGGCCAATCCGCACCCCCAAGGTGCCAACAGGCTGGCGGACACTCAGGAAAATCCATCCATGGAGCGCCTCAAGCGCCGTGCGGAGTACCTCAGGGCCGCGCGCGGGCGGCGTTTTGCCATGCCCGGCCTCGTCCTGCAGATGACGAAACGCCCGGATTCCGAGGCCGGACCCTTCCGCGTGGGCTTCACCGTCTCCCGCAAGGTCGGCAATGCCGTGAAGCGCAACCGCGCCCGGCGCCGCCTTAAGGAAGCCGCACGGGAGGTGATGCCGCGCTATGGCCTTCCCGGGCGCGATTATGTAGTTATCGGGCGCGCCGGCACGCTGACCCGGCCTTTTGCCCTGCTGCTCGCCGACATGGAACGGGCGCTGGCGAAGGTCCATGGCAGCCGCCCGGCCCGTCAGGACCGGACCTAGGCCGCCTGCCGAGACACCTCACCCGGTGCCGCCGGATATGGCAGGCGTGCACCGCCAGACATCACCGTTTCCGGGGCACCTCCCGCCCCGCCGCCCGGCCCTACGCGAGACGCGCCCGACGATGACCGACGAGAACAAGAACTTCCTGCTTGCCGCCGTCCTCTGTTTCGTCGTGATCGTCGGCTGGCAGTATTTCTTCATTCCCGCCCCCGGCGACCAGCCTGTCGAGCAGCCCGTGGCAGCCGAGGATAGCCAGCCGGACGTTGCCGCCGACAACCTGCCCGGCGCCGCCCCGCAGGTGGAAGAGGGCGACATCCGCGCCCCAGGCGGTCCGTCGGCCAGTACACTTATCTCCCGCGAGCAGGCGATCCGCGAAACGCCGCGCGTGCCTTTCGACAGCCCGCGCGTGGACGGCTCGATCTCCCTGCGCGGCGCGCGCATCGACGACCTCCAGCTCAAGCAGTACCACCAGACGGTGGACCCGGAGAGCCCGGAGATCGTCCTCCTGTCGCCGCGCCAGTCAGAGCACGCCTATTACGCCGAGTTCGGCTGGACCGCCGCCGCCACGGCCAATGTGGCCGTTCCCGGCAGCGACACGGTCTGGACGCAGGAAACCCCCGGCACGCTGACGCCCTCGAACCCGGTGACGCTGGTCTGGGACAACGGCGCGGGCCTGACCTTCCGCCGCACGATCTCGCTCGACGACGGCTACATGTTCACCGTCGAGCAGAGCGTGGAGAACGCCAGCGGAGCGGATGTCACCCTGTGGCCCTATGGCCTCGTCGCCCGCTCCGGGACGCCGGAGACGCAGGGCATCTGGATCCTGCACGAAGGTCTCATCGGCTATTTCCCGGATGCCGACGGCCTGCGCGAGGTGGACTACGAGGACCTGCAGGAAGACGGCGCCGTGCGGGCGCGTACCAAGGGCGGCTGGCTCGGCATCACCGACAAGTACTGGATGGCGGCGCTGGTCCCCGATCCTGAATCGGAAAGCCGCGTCTCCTTCTCCGATACGCCCGTCCGCGGCAAGGACGTCTACCAGGCCGACTACCTGCGCGATCCCGTGACCGTGCCCGCGGGCGGCACGGCGCAGATCACGGACCGGCTGTTCGCCGGCGCCAAGGTGGTCGAGATCATCGACGGCTACCAGGAGCAGTACGGCATCTCGAACTTCGAGCTGGCGATCGACTGGGGCTGGTTCTACTTCATCACCAAGCCGCTGTTCCTCGGCCTCGAATGGATCTACGGCCTCGTCGGCAACTTTGGCGTGGCGATCCTGATCCTCACGGTCTTCATCAAGCTCGCCTTCTTCCCGCTCGCCAACACGTCGTACGTGGCGATGAGCAAGATGAAGAAGGTGCAGCCGGAGATGAACAAGATCCGCGAGCGCCACAAGGACGACCGCCAGCGCCAGCAGCAGGAGCTGATGGAGCTCTACCGGCGCGAGAAGGTGAACCCGCTTGCCGGCTGCCTGCCGATCCTGATTCAGATCCCGGTCTTCTTCGCGCTCTACAAGGTGCTCTACGTCACCATCGAGATGCGCCACGCCCCGTTCTTCGGCTGGATCGAGGACCTGTCGGCGCGCGATCCCACGTCGGTGTTCAACCTGTTCGGGCTGATCCCGTTCGATCCGCCGTCCTTCCTGCTGATCGGCATCTGGCCGATCATCATGGGCATCACGATGTACCTGCAGATGAAGATGAACCCGGCGCCGACGGACGAAATCCAGGCGCGCATCTTCACCTGGATGCCGATCATCTTCACCTTCGTGCTGGCATCGTTCCCCGCGGGCCTCGTCATCTACTGGACGTGGAACAACGCGCTGTCGATCCTCCAGCAGTGGGTGATCATGCGCCGCCAGGGCGTGTCGCCCGAATGGGGCAAGGACTTCGTCTGGATCGGCGATCTCTACCGGCGCGTGCGCTCGCGCGGCGGCTCCTCCTAGCCGACGATGACCGGGGCCGACGACGAAGCCGCCGAGGCCCGGTACCTCGAGACCGGCCGCCTGCTGTTCTCGAAGCCGGTGGATTTCGTGACCGGCGTGGCGGGCCTCGACGGCCTGCCGCCCGCCGACCGGCCCGAATTCGCCTTCGCGGGCCGCTCCAACGTGGGCAAGTCGAGCCTCATCAATGCGCTCACCAACCGCAAGGACCTGGCGCGCACCTCCAACACGCCGGGCCGCACCCAGCAGCTCAACTTCTTTTCCCTGCCCGCGGGCGACCCGGACGGCATCTACCTCGTGGACCTGCCGGGCTACGGCTACGCGCGCGAAGCAAAGTCCAAGGTCGCCGCCTGGACCAAGCTCATCGTGCGCTATCTCTCGGGCCGCCCCTCGCTCAAGCGCGTCTACGTGCTGATCGACGCGCGCCACGGGGTGAAGGCGAACGACGAGGAAATCTTCGAGCTGCTGGATACCGCCGCTGTTTCCTACCAGGCGGTGCTGACCAAGTGCGACAAGCCCAGGAAGGGCGAACTGGCCGCCGTGGAGGCCGAAACGGCCAACGCCATGCGCGCCCACGTGGCGGCGCACCCGGAGGTCATCAGCACTTCCTCGCGCGAGGGGGCGGGCATGGACCGGCTGCGGGCCGAAATCGCCGCCTTGGCCGAACGCTGACCCGTCGGCTATAGAGGACGGCATGACGAACGACAGCATTCCCCAACCGGCGTCCTCACGCTCATGGCGGTAATACGGAAAATGACCGACAAGACCGCCGAGGAGTGGCTCGCCAAGGCCCACATTCTGTCCGAGGCGCTGCCCTACATGCAGCGCTACGAGCACAAGGTCGTGGTCGTGAAATACGGCGGCCACGCCATGGGCAACGAGGACTTGGCGCGCGACTTCGCCCGCGACATCGTCCTGCTCAAGCAGGTGGGCATCAACGTGATCGTGGTGCACGGCGGCGGGCCGCAGATCGGCGCCATGCTGGAGCGCCTCAAGATCGAGAGCGCCTTCGAGGCCGGCCTGCGCATCACCGACAAGGCGACCGTCGAGGTCGTGGAAATGGTGCTGGCCGGCAAGATCAACGGCGAGGTGGTCACCGCCATCAACCAGGCGGGCGGCAAGGCCGTGGGCCTGTCCGGCAAGGACGCCAAGCTCATCGTCGCACGCAAGATGACCAAGACCGTCGCCGACAGCGACAGCAATATTGAGAAGGTGCTGGACCTGGGCTTTGTCGGTGAGCCCGAGAAGGTGAACCCGGACGTCCTGAACGTGCTGCTGGGCTCCGCCATCATCCCGGTCATCGCCCCCATTGGCGTGTCGCCGGACGGCGAGACCTACAACATCAACGCGGACACCGCGGCGGGTGCCATCGCCGGCGCCCTCAACGCCACACGTCTCTTGATGCTGACCGACGTGCGCGGTGTGCTCGACAAGGACGGCAACCTCCTCACCAACATCACCACCGCGGACGCCAAGCAGTTCATCGACGATGGCACGATATCCGGCGGCATGATCCCCAAGATCGAGACTTGCCTCGAAGCCCGCGCGGCGGGCGCCGAGGCGGCGGTGATTCTGGATGGCCGCGTGCCGCACGCGGTGCTGCTTGAGCTCTTCACCGAGCATGGCGCGGGCTCGCTCATTGGCTAGGGGCGCGCAGGCCTGCCTTCTTGCCGTGGCGGCGGTGCTGCTCGCCGTCGTGGCGCGCCCTGCGCCTGCGCAGGCCGGTCTCACCTTCTGCAACGAGTCGAGTTACCTGCTGACCTCTGCCGTCGCCTACGAGCAGGACGGCGGCTGGTTCGTCGAAGGCTGGTTCGAGATGGACCCCGGCGAATGCAAGGAAGCGGTCGGCGGCGACCTGGGCGACCAGGCCTATTACGCGTTCGCCCGCACGCGGCCGGCCCACGGCGCCAGCCGCCGCCTGACAGCGGGCGACCTGATGCTGTGCGTTGATTCCGGCGACTTCAGCTTCCTCAGCTCCGACGGTTGCACGGGCCGTGGGCTCCAGAAGGTCGAATTCGCGGAAATCGACACCCACGGCGAGGAAGACTGGACGGCCACCTTCGCCGAGGGCGGCACCTTCGACGACAAGCGTGCCCGCGTCGCCGGGGCCCAGCGCCTGCTGCGCGAACTCGGTTACGAGCCCGGTTCGGTTGATGGCTACACCGGCGGGCGCACGACCGGCGCCATCCGCGATTTCCAGAAGGCCAATGGCCTCAAGGTGGATGGCGAGATCGACGGCGCGCTGTTCGCGGGCCTCGAGGCCGCCGCCGAGCGCCGCTTACGTGAGAACGGCTTCCACATGTGCAACGATACCGACCGCCTCGTCTGGGCGGCCATCGGCTACCGCCAGGCGGACGAATGGCGGTCGAGCGGCTGGATCCGCGTGCCCGCGCGCAGCTGCGCCGCGGCTATCTCCAGCGCGCTGGATGAGCCGGTCTTCTATGCCTATGCCGAGGCCGTCACCGAGGACGGCGAGGTGGCGAGCCGCGGCAACGTGCCGATGATCTGGGGCGGCGACCGCACCTTCTGCACCAAGCCCACACGCTTTTTCATCCGGGGACGGACGAATTGCGGTGCGCGCGGCTACGACGAAGTGCCGTTCCAGGAAGTGAACGTGGGCGAGGAAAAGACCTACACGCTTCGTCTGCGCTGACGGGCTATCGCTAGGCCGCGATTCCGAAGAAATCCAGCAGCATCGTCATCTCGTCCTCACTGAGCGGGAACTCGCTGCCGCCGCGCGCGGGGATCAGGTGCGGCGGCTTCAGATGCATGACGTTTGCCTGGATCGCCACCGAGACGCGCATCGGCAGCCGCGCCCGCCACACCAGGGCCGTCACTGCCCGCCCGTTGCGCGACGTGAGCACGCGCCGCACGCTTTCGAGGTCGAGGCCCGACAGCAGCGTCAGCGCGACGGCCACCTGTTCGGTATGGCCGGCCTCGGCGGCGTCCGATACGAACGTGGCGTCGAGCCGCCCCTGCTCGCGGGCCCGCTGCACGATCTTGGCAGCCGATTCCTGTGTTTCCGAGGCCGGCGCCTGCTTGAGCCGCTCGTTCATGCGGCCCGCGAGCAGGCTTTCCGTTTCGGAATCGAGATTGAGCCGTTCGGCGAGCGCGCGCACCAGGTCGCGGCCCACGAACTGCGCGATGCGGCGCACCGCTCGCACGGAAAGGTCCGGCCGCATGGCCATCGGCTCGTGCCACTGCATCACGTCTTCCGCGTTGCGGATGATCTCTTCCATCGTGGAGTTGCGGATTGCAGCGCTCTTGTTGGCGAGCAGCGTGGCGACGGCGGGAATGTCGAGTGAGGCGACCACCTGGTCCGCCACGTCGGCGCTCAGGTTCTGGCGGCCGGCGATGGCCTCAAGCGCGCCTGCCACCTGCGTGGTGGCAATCAGCTCGATGAGGTCCGCGTCGCTCAACAGCGGCGAATAGCGCAGGATCGGCCCGCAGACCGTGATTTCCGGGTCCTCGGCCAGCGCGCGGGCGATCTCGCGCGGGATCAGGGTCGAGGTCTTCACTTCCTCGGCGAGGATGGCGCGCACGCTCGCTTCCTGGTCGCGCGCCAGCTTCTCGATCAGCTCCAGCGTATCGTCGCGCAGCTTCGCCTGCTGTTTCGCCGAAAGGTCCGGCAGCAGGCGGGCGATCTTGCGGGCCAGCTCCTCGCGCACCTCGCTGGCTTCGTCTTCCGCCAGCAGGGCGTTGGCCTGGTGCGGCGTCGAGGGATTGGCGGCCACCAGCGCGCGGGTCTTCGAGTCGTCGTCGCCCGCAAGGTAATAGAGCATCTCCGGCTTGAGGTCGGTGCGCTGGGCAAGCGCGCGGCGCGTGGACTGCTTCTCGGAGGCCAGCTTCTCGCGGGCCTCCTCGTAGGCGATCTCGCCGGTGATGGCGTCATCCTGGCCCGTCAGGCGCTTGATGAAGCGCAGCATGGTGTCTCCTCGGCCCCTGGCAGCGGTAAAAACGGCGCGCGCGGCGCGGACTGTGGTTTGCATCCATGCTAGGGGCGGGGGCCTAACGCCGGATTAACCTTTGGCGCGCGATTTCCGGGCTCGTGCGCATTGCCAGACCGGCCCCGCCGCGCCAAATTCCGCCCTGCAATGGCAGACACCTCCCATACCGCCAAAGCGGCGCCCACGGAGATCATCCACCCGGATTTCGGGCACGTGGATGCGTGGATTTTCGACCTCGACAACACGCTCTACCCCGCCCACTGCAACCTGTTCGCCCAGATCGACCAGCGCATGGGCGCCTTCATCGCAAAGGAACTGGACGTGGACGCCACCGAGGCGCGCCGCATCCAGAAGAAATTCTACGTGGACCACGGGACGACGCTGGCGGGGCTCATGGCCGTCCACGGCATGAAGCCCGAGCCGTTCCTCGACTTCGTCCACGACATCGATCTGGAAGTAGTGCAGGCAAGCGCGGAGCTGGACGCGGCGCTCGCGCGCCTGCCCGGCAAGCGGTACATCTTCACCAACGGCTCGCACCGGCACGCGGAAAACGTGGCCGGCAAGCTCGGCGTCCTCGACCGGTTCGACGGCATCATCGATATCGCGGCCTGCGACTTCGTACCCAAGCCGCACCCGGACGCCTTCGAGAAGTTCATCGGCCACAGCCGGGCCGACGCGGCCCGCGCCGCCATGTTCGAGGACATCGCCCGAAACCTCGAAGTGCCCCACCAGATGGGCATGAAAACCGTGTGGGTGCGCACCGACCACCAGTGGGCGACGGAGCGGGCGCACCATGGCGCTGAAGGCCCGCATATTCACCACGTGACCGACGACCTGGTGGATTTCCTCAACCGGCTCTAGGGCCCGTTCTCCCGCAGGTTGACTGCCCCCCGGCGGCGGCTATCGTGCGCGGCGCCCGGACAGCGCCACCCAAGTAGCGGCTGTCCGGAACCGGCCCCTATTTCCCGAAAGCAGCGACCACATGAGCCTGAACGACCTCGCCTCCGTCATCGACACCGCCTTCGAGAACCGCGACAGCGTGAATTCGTCCACCACGGGCGAGATCCGTGACGCGGTGGAAGAGACGCTGAACGCGCTCGATTCCGGCGAGCTGCGCGTGGCGGAGAAAAAGGGCGACGGCTGGGTCGTCAACCAGTGGGCCAAGAAGGCGGTGCTGCTGTCCTTCCGCCTCAACGACATGACGCCCATCGAGGGCGGCCCGGGCCAGAACACGACCTGGTGGGACAAGGTGCCTTCCAAGTTCGAGGGCTGGGGCGATAACCAGTGGCGGGCGGCCGGTTTCCGCGCCGTGCCCAACTGCACCGTGCGCCGCTCGGCCTATATCGCGCCCGGCGTGGTGCTGATGCCGTCCTTCGTGAACCTCGGCGCCTATGTCGATAGCGGCACCATGGTGGACACCTGGGCGACGGTCGGCTCCTGCGCGCAGATCGGCAAGGAAGTGCACATCTCGGGCGGCGCCGGCATCGGCGGCGTGCTGGAACCGCTCCAGGCGAACCCGGTGGTCATCGAGGACAACTGCTTCATCGGCGCGCGCTCGGAAGTGGCGGAAGGTGTGATCGTGCGCGAGGGCTCGGTGCTCTCCATGGGCGTCTATCTCGGCGCCTCCACCAAGATCATCGACCGCACCACGGGCGAGGTGCACATGGGCGAGGTGCCGTCCTTCTCCGTGGTTGTGCCCGGCTCCCTGCCCGGCAAGCCCTTGCCCGACGGCACGCCCGGCCCCAGTCTCTATTGCGCGGTCATCGTCAAGCGCGTCGATGCCCGCACCCGGTCCAAGACGTCGATCAACGAACTGCTGCGCGATTGAGCCAGAACCCGGCCATTGACGACCCGGTGGCGTTTGCCGCCGGCCTCATCCGCTGCCCCAGCGTGACCCCCGCCGAAGGCGGCGCGCTGGACCTGCTCGAGCGCGAGCTGTCGGCGCTGGGCTTTATCTGCCATCGCCTGCCGTTCCAGAAGGACGGCACCGACCGCGTCGACAATCTCTACGCGCGCATTGGTACGACCGCGCCAAACTTCTGCTTCGCCGGCCACACGGACGTTGTGCCGGTCGGCGCGGAAGCGGACTGGAAGGTCGGCCCCTTCGAAGGCCACATCGAGGACGGCGTGCTGTGGGGCCGCGGCGCCGCCGACATGAAGGGGGCCATCGCCTCCTTTGCCGCGGCCGCCGCGCGCTACATCCGCGGCAACGGCACGGACAAGGGCTCGATCAGCCTGCTCATCACCGGCGACGAGGAAGGTCCCGCCGTCAACGGCACCGTGCGGATGCTCGACTGGCTGAAGGACAACGGCGAGGTCATCGATCACTGCGTCGTCGGCGAGCCGACCAACCCGGCCGAGATGGGCGACATGATCAAGATCGGCCGCCGCGGCAGCCTCAACGGCTACATCACCGTGGAAGGCAAGCAGGGCCACGTGGCCTATCCGCACCGGGCGGAAAACCCGATCCCGCATCTCGTCGCCATCCTCGCCATGCTGGACGCGATCGAGCTGGATGACGGCACGCCGCATTTCCAGCCTTCGAACCTGGAGATCACCAGCGTCGATGTCGGCAACACGGCAACCAACGTGATCCCGCAGACGGCGCGCGCGGTCTTCAACATCCGCTTCAACGACCTGCACACCGGCCAGAGCCTCAAGACCATGCTGGAGGCGAAGGTGGCCGAACTGGCGCAGGCGCGCGAGGCCACCGCGAAACTCGACATTGTTATCTCGGGCGAAAGCTTCGTGACCGAGCCGGGGCCGTTCGTCGACCTCGTGGCGGCATCGGTCGAGAAGGTGACAGGGCGTGCGCCCGAACTGTCCACCACCGGCGGCACGTCCGATGCCCGCTTCATCAAGAACCACTGCCCGGTCGTGGAATTCGGGCTGGTGGGCGAGACCATGCACAAGGTGGATGAGCGCGTGTCCACCGGCGACATCGAGGCGCTGGCCGAGGTCTATCACGCGATCCTCGACGGCTATTTCGCCCGCGCCGCCGACTTCGCGAACGGGCGCGGCTGAGATGCCGGGCTGGGCCGAAGTCCTCCGCGCGCTCGAGGGCTCGGTGGCGCTCATCCGGCGCGACCCGCAGGCCTCGCGCTTCTTCGACCTGTCGGCGGACAGTTTCTGGCGCTCTTTCGGTGCCATCATCTACATCCTGCCGGTCTATGTCGTGCTGGTGCTCTCGCAGCGCCGGCTGTTGCTGGACGCGACGGAGAGCCCGGAAGCGGTGAGCGGGATGGGCCTGCTCGTCCTCGAGGCCGTGATCCTCGGCCTCGACTGGATCGCCTATCCGCTGGCGATGTACTTCCTCGTCCGGATGTTCGATCTCGGCGGCAGATACGCGTCCTATATCATCGTCTACAACTGGTCGACGCTGCTCGTGGTGCTGGCGATGACGCCGCCCTTCATGCTGTTCGTGATGGGGCTGCTTCCGCTGGACGCGGTCGTCTTCCTCAACTTCGTCACCATCCTCGCCGTGCTCTGGTACCGCTGGGTGATCGCGTCCGACGTGCTCGGCGCGCCGGGCATCACGGCGGCGGGCTTCGTTGCGCTCGACTTCGCCATGAGCATGGTCATCGAGGCGATGTTCGCCAGCCTGTTCATCTAAGCGCCCCATGACTGACAAGCGGCCCATCGGCATCTTCGACAGCGGCATCGGCGGCATCACGGTGCTGCGCGCCCTGCGCGAGAAGCTGATCGAGGAGGACTTCGTCTATCTCGGCGACACGGCGCGGCTGCCTTACGGCACCAAGAGCCCGGAAACCGTCATCCGCTACGCGCGGCAGGCGGCGAAGGCGCTCATCGCGCAGGACGTGAAGCTGCTTGTCGTCGCCTGCAACACGGCGAGCGCCGTTGCCATCGACGATCTCGCCAAGGCCTTCGCGCCGGTGCCCGTCATCGGCGTGGTGGAGCCGGGCGCGTCGGCGGCGCTTGCCGCCAGCCACGAGGCGCGTATCGCCGTCATCGCCACCGAAAGTACCGCGCGCGGCGGAGCCTATGGCCGCGCCATCCGTGCCCGCGTGCCCCACGCGGAGGTGATCGAGGCACCGGCGACAGTCTTCGTGGCGCTGGCGGAGGAAGGCTGGACGGCGGGCGACGTGGCGGAGGCGGCCGTGCGCCGCTACCTGACACCGCTCTTCGAGACCGATCCGCGCCCCGACACGCTGGTGCTCGGCTGCACGCATTTCCCGGTGCTGGCGGAAACGATCCGCGAGGCGCTGCCCAAGCACGTGGCGATGGTTGATTCGGCAACGACGGTGGCCGAGGCGGTCGCAGAGCGGCTCGAAGCAGAAAAACTGAAAGCCCACCGCATCGAGGGCCGCGTGCGCTTCCTTGCGACGGATGGCCCGGAGCGCTTCGCCCGCGTAGGCCGCATCTTCCTCGGCGAGCCCATCGACCCGGACGCGGTCGAAGTGATCGATCTCTGACAACACAACTGTAGCGGGTGTATTCTGACCGCCTGTGTGTCCGATTCGATCCTCCGAACCGGCAAGCCTCTACGGGCGGGCTACAGCCCGGGAAAGGAGGTGATTGAAGATGGCTGCACAGAAAATCGGCCGGGATGCCCGCAATGGGCAGTTCATTCCGGTCAAAGAGGCTCAGCAGCGGAAGGCAACTGCCGTTGTTGAGACCATCAAGAAGGGAACCAAGAAGAAATAACTTCTTCTTGGCTCCACTACCGCGGGGGGCCCTCGGGTCCCCCGCACCCAATTCAAGTGAATCGCGGAAGAGGTCGGCTCTCAAGCAGAACCGGCGTCAGCGCAACAATTCCCGTCGCGGTGTGACTGATGGGACTCACTTGTAATCCACCCGCACGAGGTAGAGCCCGTCCGGCGGCGCAACGGGGCCGCAGGCAGCGCGGTCGCGCGCCTCGAGCGCGGCGCGCACGTCATCGGCCGTCCACTTGCCTTCGCCGGCGAGCTTCAGCGTGCCCGCGAAGGAGCGGACCTGGTTATGCAGGAAGGAGCGCGCCGAGACACTCATCACCACGTCGTCGCCCTCGCGGCGCACGGTGATGGCGTCGAGCGTCTTCACCGGTGACTTCGCCTGGCACTGCACCGAGCGGAACGTGGTGAAGTCGTGCTGGCCGATGAGTGTCTGGGCGGCGGCGTGCATCGCGTCCGCGTCGAGAGGCACGTGGACGAGCCAAGCCCGGTGCGCATCGATGGTGAGCGGCGCGCGCCGGTTGACGATGCGGTAGAGGTAATGCCGCTTGATGGCGGAGAAGCGCGCATCGAATTCGCCGCTCACCGCCTCCGCCTTCACGACCGCGATAGGCTCGGGCTTCAGGTGCTGGTTGATGGCATCGCGCACCGTGTCCGCGGTGGTCTCGCGCGCGATGTCCACGTGCGCCACCTGCCCGAGCGCGTGAACGCCCGCGTCGGTGCGGCCGGCACCGGCGACGGTTACGCGCTCGCCGCAGAACTTCTCGATCGCATCGCCGATGGCGTCCTGCACGCCACGTCCGTTCGTCTGGCTCTGCCAGCCGACGAAGGGCGTGCCGTCGTATTCGATGGTGAGCTTCCAGCGCTGCGTCACGAAAGGACGGTGCCCTTCGCCACCGGGAAGCCGCGCAGGAACTCGTCCGCGTTCTGCACGCCCTTGCCCGCGCGCTGCACCTGTTCGAGGCGCAGGGCGCCGTCGCCGCAGGCGATGGTGAGAGCATCGTCCAGCGCCGTGCCGGGTTTGCCGCTGCCTTCGACCGGGAGGGCGCGCAACACCTTCACGCGCTGCGCCTTGCCGTCGCGCGGGATTTCGCACCACGCGCCGGGAAAGGGCGACAGGCCACGGATGTGGCAGTCGAGGTCAGCTGCCGGGCGCGACCAGTCGATGCGCGCCTCGGCCTTGTCGATCTTGCTGGCGTAGGTGACGCCTTCTTCGGGTTGCGGTGTCGCTTCGAGCGCGCCGCGTTCAAGCGCTGCCAGCGCGCGGACCATCAGACCGGCGCCGATCTGCGACAGCCGGTCGTGCAGTTCGCCCGCCGTCTCGCGCGCACCGATGGGCGTGCGTTCGGCAAGCAGCACCGGGCCCGTGTCGAGGCCCGCTTCCATCTGCATGATGGCGACGCCGGTTGCCGTATCACCCGCCATGATCGCGCGCTGGATCGGCGCAGCGCCGCGCCAGCGCGGCAGCAGCGAGGCGTGGATGTTGAGACAGCCGAGCCGCGGCGCATCGAGGATCGCCTGCGGCAGGATCAGTCCGTAGGCGGCAACGACGGCGGCATCAAGATCGAGCGCAGCGAAGTCGGCCTGCGCCGCGCCGTCCTTGAGCGACAGGGGCGTGCGCACCTCGATGCCCTGCGCCTCGGCGAAGGCGTGCACCGGCGACGGCTTCTCCGCCATGCCCCGGCCCGCCTTGCGCGGCGGCTGGGAATAGACGGCAACCACGTCATGGCCGGCGGCGATGAGTTCGGAAAGGGCGGGGACGGAAAAGTCCGGTGTCCCCATGAAGGCGAGGCGCAGCGTCATGCCTGTCGCGTGCCCCGTCTAGGCCGTCGTGGCGAGCTTCTTCGCCTTGGTCAGCTTCTTGAGCATCATCGAGCGCTTCATGCGCGACAGGTGATCGATGAAGAGAATGCCTTCGAGGTGATCCATCTCGTGCTGGATGCAGGTCGCCAGCATCTCGTCGCAGTCGATCTCGCGCAGCTCGTTCTGGTAGTCGAGGAAGCGCAGGCGGCACTTGGCGGGCCGCTCGACCTCCTCGTAAAGGTCCGGCACCGACAGGCAGCCTTCCTCGTAGACGGACATGTCGCCCGAGGTCTCGAGGATCTCCGGGTTGGCGAAATACATCGGCTGCGGTTCCTCGCCGTCGCGGGCAAGGTCGATCACGATCACGCGCTTGGGCACGCCCACCTGGATGGCCGCAAGGCCGATGCCGGGCGCCGCGTACATGGTCTCCAGCATGTCGTCCATGAGCCGGCGGATCTCGTCATCCACCTTCTCGACGGGCTCGGACTTCTGCTTGAGGCGCGGATCGGGCGCCGTGATGATTTCGCGTATCGCCATGGGCCGTGAGATAAGCAAGGGCGAGGGGGCCGTCAACTCGCCGGGCCCGGTTATACTGGCCCGCCGGGGCCTGATTCTCGCTGTTTTTCCAAGGATTTGCGCGCCATGGAGCTGGCCGTCACAGTCGCCGTCGCCGTTCTCGCCGCCGTCGCGGGCGCCCTGCTCGTGGTGCTGCTGACACGCAAATCCGGCGATGACGGGGCCGCGCGGGCCGAGGAAAAGCGCCGCTTCGACGACCTGATGGCCGCGCAAGCCCAGCTTTCGGGGCGCCTCTCCGCCATGGCGGATGCGCAGGCCGAGCGCGAGGCGCAGCTCAACCGCACCCTCAACGAGCGGCTGGATTCGGTCTCCAAGCGCCTCGGCGACAGCCTCGAGGACAACACCAAGAAGACCAGCGAGACCCTTGGCAACCTCCACACCCGGCTGGCGCTCATCGACGAGGCGCAGAAGAAGCTGGGCGAACTGTCCGGCCAGATGGTGGGTCTGCAGGACATTCTCTCCAACAAGCAGGCGCGCGGCGCCTTCGGCGAGATTCAGCTGAACGATCTCGTCAGCGCGGCGCTGCCGCCTTCCGCTTACTCCTTCCAGACGACGCTGGGGACGGGCGCGCGCGTCGACTGTCTGCTCAAGCTTCCGAACCCGCCCGGCGCCATTGCCGTGGACGCCAAGTTCCCGCTGGAAAGCTACCGGGCGCTGGCGGAAGCGCGTGGCGAGGACGAGCTGCAGCGCGCCAAGCGCCAGTTCCGCGATTCCATGCTCAAGCACGTGAACGACATCGCGTCGAAATACATCATCCCCGGCGAGACGGCGGATTCGGCACTGATGTTCCTGCCCTCGGAGGCCGTCTACGCGGAGCTGCACGCCAATTTCCCGGCCACGGTCGAGGCGAGCTTCAAGAAGCACGTGTGGATTGTCTCGCCGACAACGCTGATGGCCACCCTCAATACCGTCCGCGCGGTCCTCAAGGACGCGCAGATGCGCGAGCAGGCCGGCCATATCCAGGCGGAAGTGGGGAAAATGCTGGAAGACGTGGGACGTCTCGACGACCGCGTGGGCGGCCTGATGCGCCATTTCGGGCAGGCCGAAGAGGATATGCGGAAAATTCGCACGTCAACCGATAAGATAACCAAGCGTGGCGAGCGAATCGTCGAACTGGAACTCGACGAGGACGACACGGAGGCTCTGGCGCCGCCCAAGGCGCGTCGCGATCTGCTGGCGGGGGAATAGCTGGCGGCGAAATAGGGGGACTGGACGGATGGAAGCTCTCGAAGCTCTGGTCGGCGATGTGAACGGTATCGTCTGGGGTGTGCCGATGCTGATTCTCATCGGCGCGACCGGCGTGTTCCTGATGGCGGGGCTGCTTTTCATGCCCCTGCGCAAGCTGTTTCACGCGTTCGGACTGCTGTTCAAGCCGCAGCGGCTGGGCGAGGGCGATATCCAGCCGCAAAAGGCGCTGGCGACCGCCATGGCCGCGACGGTCGGCACCGGCAACATCGCGGGCGTGGCGACGGCCATCTTCCTCGGCGGGCCGGGCGCGCTCTTCTACATGTGGCTGATCGCGCTGGTCGGCATGGCCACCAAGTATTCAGAGGCCGTCGCCGCCGTGACGTTCCGCGAGGTGGACAGCCGCGGCATGCATGTGGGCGGGCCGATGTATTACCTGCGCGACGGCGTGGGGAAGCGGTTTCCCGTACTCGGCAAGGTGCTTGCCGTGGCCTTCGCGCTGTTCGCGGCGGTCGCGGCCTTCGGCATCGGCAACGGCGTCCAGTCCAACTCGGTGGCGCAGGCGCTTGATACGAGTTTCGGCGTTGCGCCGCTGGTGACCGGCCTGGTCATGATGGTCATTGTCGGACTGGTGCTGATCGGCGGCATCAAGCGCATCGCCGACGTGGCCGGCACGCTCGTGCCGCTGATGATCTTTGCCTATGTGGGCGCGGGCGCCGTGATCCTCGTCATCAACGCCCCGGCCATTCCGGCCGCGTTCGAGCTGATCATCAGGCATGCCTTCGAGCCGGTCTCCGCGGCGGGCGGCTTTGCCGGTGCAACCGTTGCTGCCGCCATCCGCTTCGGCGTCGCGCGCGGTGTCTTCTCCAACGAGGCGGGCCTCGGCTCCGCCGCCATCGCGCACGCGGCTGCGAAGACCGACAACCCCATCGCCCAGGGGCACGTGGCCATGCTGGGCACCTTCATCGACACCATCATCATCTGCACCATGACCGGCCTCGTGATCATCACGTCCGGGGTGTGGACCTCCGGCGAGACCGGGGCGGCGCTGACGAGCCTCGGCTTTGCGTCGGCCATCCCCGGCGGCGCGGAAATCGTCGCGGTGGCGCTCGCCGTCTTCGCCTTCACCACGGTTCTCGGCTGGAGCTATTACGGCGAGCGCTGCGTGCAGTACCTGTTCGGCCCCGCCGCCATCTGGCCCTATAGGATCGTGTGGGTGCTGGCGCTGCCGGTTGGCGCGACGTTCAATCTCGGCCTGATCTGGCTGATCGCCGACACGCTCAACGCGATGATGGCGATCCCCAACCTGATCGGCCTCCTGATCCTCGGGCCCCTGATCTTCCGCAAGACGCGCGACTACTGGGCCGCGCGTGACGGGAAGGCGTCCCAGGCGGCGGAATAACCCGAACCGGGGGTGGCGGCAGGACCTACGAGGTCTTGTCCGCCACCCAGGTCGGCAGGCCGTCGATCGAGTGCGTGTTCTTTTCGCGCCAGTAATCCGCGATGCCTTCCGGGCCTTTCGCGGTCGCCCACTTGTGCAGGATGTCGCGCTCGCCCCGGTAGTCGAACAGCGGCACGGCGTAGCCGCACGAGGTCTGCACCAGGTCCACGGCGAGGCGCACGATCTGCCGCGCGCCGGCCGGGTCCGTGCCGCCGAAATGTTCATCGCGCAGGCTCGCGTAGTCCGGCGTGCCGTGCGGAAAGATTTCTCCGCGCCCGTAGAGCCGCAGGATCATCGGCTTGTCCGCCACCGCGCAGAACATGATGGTCATGCGCCCGTCGGCGGCCAGGTGCGCCGCCGTCTCGCTGCCGCTGCCGGTGAGGTCGAGATAGCCGACGCTGTTGGGCCCGAAGACACGGAAATGCGCCGTGCTGCGCGGCGAGACGTTGACCCGCGAGTCCGCCGTGGCAGTTGCGGTGAAGAAGATGTGCTGCTTGCCGATGAAATCGGTGAGCCTGTCATCGAGGCTAGCGAACTGTTCGGCCATGGCGGCCTCCCTTTAGAAAGGCCGGCGCGCCTTCATGGCCGCGGCCAGCGTGCCGTCGTCGAGATAATCAAGCTCGCCGCCCACGGGCACGCCGTGCGCGACCTGGCTCACTTTGATGCCCTCGCCCTCGATGCGGTCGGTGATGTAATGGGCGGTCGCCTGCCCATCGACCGTGGCGTTGAGCGCCAGCACGACTTCGGCAACGCCGCCCGACGCCACGCGGTCGATCAGGCCCGCGATGTTCAGGTCTTCCGGGCCGACGCCGTCAAGCGCGGAAAGCGTGCCGCCGAGCACGTGGTAGCGGCCCGAATTGGCGCCCGCGCGCTCCAGCGCCCAGAGGTCGCCCACCTGTTCCACCACGCAGATGACCGCGTCGTCGCGGCGCGGATCGGCGCAGATGGCGCAGGGGTCCTGCGTATCGAGATTGCCGCAGGTGGAACACGTCACCACCTTTTCCGCCGCGTCCGCGATGGCGGCGGCGAGCGGGCGCATCAGCGTTTCCTTCTTGGCGAGGAGCTGCAGCGCCGCGCGCCGCGCCGAGCGGGGGCCGAGCCCCGGCAGGCGGGCAAGAAGCTGGATGAGCCGTTCGATCTCCGGCCCGGCGGTCTGCCGTGACATG
The DNA here is from genome assembly GCA_965229975.1 of Parvibaculaceae bacterium. Lineage (GTDB taxonomy): Bacteria > Pseudomonadota > Alphaproteobacteria > CGMCC-115125 > CGMCC-115125 > Pyruvatibacter. Next base: position 2,456,209 of record OZ245936.1, on the reverse strand, counting down.
GGCGTGCCCTAGAGCGAGAAGCCGGGCGGCAGCGGCATGCCGCCGGTGACGGCCTTCATCTCTTCCTGAAGCCGCGCCTCGAGCTTGGCCTTGGCGTCGTTGTGGGCTGCGACCACCAGGTCCTCGAGGATTTCCGCCTCGTCGGGGACGATCAGGCTCGGGTCCACCTTGACGCGCTTCATGTCGCCCTTGCCGCCGAGCGTGACGGTGACGAGGCCCGCACCGGCCGTGCCCTCGACCTCGAGGTCGGCGAGCTTTTCCTGCATCTCGGACATGCGGGCCTGGATTTCCTGCGCCTGCTTCATCAGGCCGGTGAGGTTCTTCATCTAATCGTCGCTTTCCATATCGTCGTCGGACGGGGCGTCGAAATCTGTCTCGCTTGGCGCAGGCGCGTTTGCGGCCTCCGTGGCCGCGTCCGCTTCCAGGTCGCGCACCTCGACGATTTCCGCCCCGGGGAACGCTTCGAGCGCCGCCCTGACCAGCGGGTCCGCCTGCACCGCCGCCATCACCTTCTCACTCTCGCTGCGGCGGATATCGGCGATTGTCGGCTGGGCGGGTTCCGCGTCGCGCTTGGCCTGCGTCACGAACCATCGCTCGCCGGTCCATGCCTGCAGCTTGCGCGACAGCTCCTGCAAAATCTCGTTGCCACCGGCAACCACCGCAAGCTCGATGCGGCCCGGCGCGAACGTGACGAGCTGCACGTCATGCTCAAGCGCGTTCAGGAGCTTGATGTCGCGCTGGGCATCCGCGAGCGCCACCACGTCCTGGAAGGTTTCGAGGCGAGGGGCGGACGAGGCCTGCGCCTCCGGCTGGCGTTGCGCCTGCGCACGCGGGGCCCCGGCCGGTGCCGGGCGCGAACCGCCGGACGGCGCGCCCTGCGCCCGTGCGCCGCCGCCAGACGGCTGTGGGGCCGAGCCGTTGCCGGCGGGTGCGGCAGGCATCGCGTCGAGCTTCTTAATCACCTCGTCGGGGGAGGGCATGTCGGCGGCGTAGGCGAGGCGCACCAGCACCATCTCGGCAGCGGCCAGCGGCCACGGGGCGCGCTCCACTTCGCCGAGGCCCTTGAGCAGCATCTGCCATGTGCGCGCCAGCGTCTTCACCGGCAGCTTCTCCACCATCTCCAGCCCGCGCTTGCGGTCCATGTCGGAGACGGTCACGTCCCTGGCGGCGTCCTCCACCAGCTTGAGGCGGGTGAGCCAGTGGGTCAGCTCCGCCATGTCGGAGATGACCACGGCGGGATCGGCGCCGTCCTGGTACTGCGCCGAGAGTTCCTCCAGCGCGGAAGCCACGTGGCCTTTCATCACGTGTTCGAAGAGGTCGAACACGCGGCCCCGGTCGGCAAGGCCCAGCATGGCGCGCACGCCGTCCGCCGAGATCGTCTCGCCCGCGTGGCCGTGGGCGATGGCCTGGTCGAGCAGCGACAGCCCGTCGCGCACGGAGCCCTCCGCCGCGCGGGCGATCAGCGCCAGCGCGGCCTCGTCGATCCTGGCGTCTTCCTTGGCGGCGATGTTGGCGAGGTGGCCGCTCATCGCTTCGGTGTCGAGGCGGCGCAGGTCGAATCGCTGGCAGCGCGACAGCACCGTCACCGGCACCTTGCGGATCTCGGTGGTGGCGAAGATGAACTTCACATGCGCCGGGGGCTCCTCGAGGGTCTTCAGAAGGCCGTTGAAGGCGGCCTTCGAGAGCATGTGCACCTCGTCGATGATGTAGACCTTGTAGCGCGCCGAAGTGGGCGCGTAGCGCACGCTCTCGATGATCTCGCGGATATCGTCGATGCCGGTGCGCGAGGCCGCGTCCATCTCCAGCACGTCCTGGTGGCGCGAATCCATGATCGCCTGGCAGTGGACGCCGAGCTTGGGCATGTCGATGGTCGGACCCTCGACGCCGTCCGCCTCGTAGTTGAGGGCGCGGGCGAGGATGCGGGCGGTGGTCGTCTTGCCGATGCCGCGCACGCCCGTGAGGATGAAGGCATGGGCAATTCGGCCCGTGGCGAAGGCGTTGCGCAGGGTGCGCACCATCGCCTCCTGCCCGACCAGATCGTCGAAGGTGCGCGGCCGGTATTTCCGGGCAAGGACCTGGTAGCCCGCATCGGGGGCGGATGGGGGCGCCTTCGCCTCGCCGCCCATGAGATCGAAGCCCGCGTCGTCCGCCGTCATGCCGAGGTCCGGCTCGCCGGCGCCATCATCATCGCGCGCGTCGTCGATAGGGGCGGACATGGGCGCGGGCGGCCTCCTTGAGCGAGGGCGGATGATGGGGAATGGGGCGGGAGGCTGGACAGACGACCCAAGCCGAACTCGTTACGGCTGCTTCCTTCCGGACCTGACCGGGTTGGCGAGGGACTTGTCCGCCGCCAACCTCCCTTGGGGCACTATATCAGGCCCAGGGGCGGGGCATGCAACCCGCCCCTGGGCGCCCAACCGCCACCCGGCAGGAGGCGCGCGCAAAATTCTCGCGGCCAGCCGCATATTTCCGCTATCGCGCCTTCGAGAATCGTGGCTATCGTCTTGATTGCACAGGGCAACTGGGCCCTCGTTTGGAGGCCATCAACATGGCTGGCAAGAAGACTGCGAAACCGGCGGCCGGTAAGCCGAAGAGCGCGACCCCCAAGGCAGCCCCGGCTGCAAAGGCCGGCGCCAAAAGCGGTAAGGCGAAGTAATTCGCGACTGACCAAGCGACGTGCATGCAACGGAAGGCCGGCCCCGGCGGAAATCGCGGGGCCGGCCTTCTCCGTTTGCGCCCCTTCGCGGCCTCGTGGCACTTTGCGCGCCGTTCGAACACGAAAAGCGTAGCAAAAGACGGGGAGGCCGCGGCCGCGATGGCGCTCGAACCCAATCCAAACATCTTCGCCAACAATCCGCTCGACCGCGCAAGCGACAAGCGCACCGACAAGGCGTGGCTCGAGGAACGGATGGCGGACCCCGAGAGCCGCTACGTGCCGTTCTACAAGCTCGACCCGTTCGTGCTGCCGGAAGCGACGCCGAACGACGGCAAGGACATCGCCTGGCTGCCGCCGGAGATGGTGAAGCCGCTGATGAGCCCGGCCAGCATCACGATTTTCCTCGGCATCAACCGGCGCGGCCGCGCGATGTTTGCGACCGACGTGACCTTCGGCCCCAACCCGGAGGAAGGCGCGCTCAAGGGCATGGGCGCCTTCGAGGATCTGCGCGGGCTTGCCATGAAGGGCGAGATCACCAGCGGCGAGCTGGCGATCATGGCGCAGGCCAAGTCGATGATCGACTGGCACCTGCGCCACGGCTATTGCTCCGTATGCGGACATCCCTCACGGCTGGAGGAAGCCGGCTACAAACGCGTCTGCCCGGAATGCAACGCCGAGCATTTCCCGCGCACGGACCCGGTCGTCATCATGCTGGCAACGCGCGGCGATTACGCGCTGCTGGGCCGCCAGCCCATGTTTCCGCGCGGCATGTTCTCGGCGCTGGCCGGGTTCCTGGAGCCGGGTGAATCCATCGAGGAAGCGGTCCACCGCGAGATGCTGGAAGAAGCCAACATCGCCGTGCGCAACGTGCGCTACCACTCGACGCAGCCCTGGCCCTATCCCTCGCAGCTGATGATCGGCTGCCACGCGGACGCGGAGACCGAAGAGATCACCGTGGACGGGCAGGAACTGGCCGAGGCGCGCTGGTTCGCCAAGGACGAACTGCGCAAGGTGCTCGCCGGCGACCAGTCACCCGGCTTCTGGGTGCCGCCGCCCTTCGCCATCGCCCACCAGTTGATTCGGGCGTGGGCGGAAGAGGACTAGGCGCTACTCCCCCGCTTCGGCGCGGAAGGGGCTTGCCGGGTAGACGCCGAGGATCTTCAGCTCCGAGCAGAAGAACTGGAGCTCTTCGAGCGCCAGCCGCACGTTGCGGCGGTCCGGGTGGCCCTCGATGTCGGCGTAGAACTGCGTCGCGTTGAACGAGCCGCCGAGCTGGTAGCTTTCGAGCTTCGTCATGTTGACGCCATTCGTGGCGAAACCGCCCATCGCCTTGTAGAGTGCGGCAGGCACGTTCCGTACACGGAAGACGAAGCTGGTGATGACCGGCTCTTCCTCCGGCGTCGCGTCGTCCGGCTCGCCGGCCATGATGAGGAAGCGCGTCGTGTTGTGCGCCGCGTCTTCCATGTCCGTCTTGAGTATCTCGAGACCGTAAGTGGCGGCCGCCGCGGGCGCGGCGATGGCCGCGCGCGTTGTATCGCCCGCTGCCGCCACCTGCCGGGCCGAGCCCGCGGTGTCGGCGGCCGGTTCGGCGGCGAGGCCGAGCGCCTGGATCGTGCGGCGGCACTGGCCGAGCGCCATGATGTGGCTCTGCACGACCTTGACCGATTCCAGCGTCGCGCCCTTGGGCGCCATCAGCGCGAAGCGGATGCGCAGGAAGTGCTCGCCGATGATGTAGAGGCCCGATTCCGGCAGCAGGTGGTGAATGTCCGCCACGCGCCCTGCCAGCGAGTTCTCGATGGGGATCATGCCCAGCCGCGCCCGGCCCTCGGAAATCGCCGCGAAGGCTTCCTCGAAGGTGGGGCAGGCAAGCGCGTGCATGTCCGGGAACACCTCTCCGCAGGCGATCTGCGAATTGGCGCCGGGTTCGCCCTGGTAGACGATTGTGTTGTCTGGCGTATTGTCGGGGCTGGTATCGGTCATGGGCGTTCTTATGCCTCAGTTGGCGCGCGCGTAATAGGCGCGGGCGCGTTCGAGGTCCTCGGGCGTGTCGACGCCGATGCGAAGGCTGTCTTCCACCACGGCCACGTCGATGCGCATGCCGTTTTCGAGCGCCCGCAGCTGCTCCAGCTTCTCGCGTTGTTCGAGCGGCGAGGGGGCAAGGCCCACGAAGCGTTCGAGCGCCGGGCGGCGGAACCCGTAGATGCCGATGTGGTGCAGCAGCGGCCCCTCACCCCACGGCGCGGTCGTTCGCGTGAAATAGAGCGCACGGCCGATGCTGGCGCCGTCCGCGAACGAAGCGACGGCCTTCACCACGTTGGGGTTGCCGCGCTCGTGGTCGTCGGTGATGACCGACGCGAGGGTGGAAATGTCCACCGCCTCGTCGGCCAGCGCATCCACCACCGCATCGAGGATCGCCGGATCGAAGACCGGCTGGTCGCCCTGCAGATTGACGATGGCGCCACTCGCGCCCTTCGGGTCGGCGATCTGCGCCGCCGCCCACACGCGGTCCGTGCCGGAGGGAAGGTCGGGCTCGGTGAGCACGGCTTCGCCGCCCGCGGCCGTGACGGCGTCGGCGATTTCCGCTTCACCGGCGGCAACGACGACGCGCGCCCCCTCGACGCCCGCGGCCCAGCGCTGCGCCACCTCCCACACGCGCACGATCATCGGCTTGCCGCAGATGTCGGCCAGCGGCTTGCCCGGCAGCCGCGATGCGGCCATGCGGGCGGGAATGACGATCAGCGGGCGAAGGCGGGCGGCGTCGGCCATCGGGATCGGGGCTCCGGGTATCGGGCGGAGGGGCGGGTGACGGAGGGAATCGCACCGCAATGGATGCGTCCAACGGGGTGGTAGCGCCTTATAGCGCCTCGTGCGGGGCCGATGCGACGCTTCGCCGCAAGCTGCCTCGCGCCGCGCCCGCGTGAATGGCGGATTCCCGCGGCTTATACGGCTTGCCCGGCAAAACCGGAAGCGGGTAGTCTCCGGCCACCCCGCTGCGAGGCCTTCTCGCGTGGCCGGTGCGGCAACCCGCCGCTTGGCGGGGCCGCGTATTTGACCATCCTTCCCGCCACGCCTGCGCAGCCCGCAGGAGACCGGCGGGACCCGCCCACCGGCCACACGCCATCACCCCGGAACCGGACTGCAAGCATGGACTTTTTTGAACTCAACAAGATCGCCGGCGCTGTCCTGAGCTCGCTCCTGGTGCTGCTAGGTGTCGGCATGTTCCTCGTCCCGGCGCTTTACGCGCCGAACGAGCCCGAGCAGCAGGCCTACATCGTGGAAGGCGTCGAGGTGGAAGGCGAAGCGGGCGCCGCGGAGCCGGAGCCGGAACTGCCGATCGAGGCGCTGATCGCGGAAGCTTCCGTGTCGCGCGGCGAGCGCATGGCCGGCCAGTGCAAGTCCTGCCACACCTTCGAGCAGGGCGGCGCCAACAAGATCGGCCCGAACCTGTGGAACATCATGGGCGCGGCCAAGGCGCACCTGGACAACTTCGACTATTCGCCCGCCATGGAGTCTTCGCCGGGGCAGTGGACCTGGGAGTCGATGAACGCCTTCCTCCTCAAGCCGTCCGATTACATTCCCGGCACTGCGATGACCTTCAACGGCATCGCCAGCGAAGAGAACCGCGCCGCGGTGATGGTCTATCTCGCGAGCCTGGCCGATTCGCCCTATCCGAAGCCCGAGGTGCCTGAAATGGCCGCGCCGGAAGGCGAAGGCGAGGCGCAGGCCGCTGCCGAAGGTACGGAAGCCGCTGAAGGCGAGGCCACCGAAGGCGAAGCCCCGGCCGAGGAAACGCCTGCCGTGGACGTGCCGCCCATGGAAGTGCCTTCCGAGTAGCGCCTTCAGGCGCGCCAGCGCGCCGACATTGCGAGATTGTAATGAGGCGGGCCCTGTTTCAGGGTCCGCCTCTCGCATATCCGGCGCAATGTCGTCACAATCGGCGGCTCGACTTGAAATGATCCGAACACCGATCTCCACCGGGAGTCCGTTCATGTTTCCACGCAGCTTGCGTGTTATCGCCGTCGCCGCCGCCACGGCTGTTGCCGCGCCTCTCATCACGGCCTCCGCCGCATCGGCGGAGACGACGACCCACGCACTGGCGCTGATCGGCGAACCGAAATACCCGGCGGACTTCCCGCATTTTGATTACGTGAACCCGGACGCACCCAAGGGCGGCCGGCTGCGGCAGGCCGTGCGCGGCACCTTCGACAGCCTCAACCCGTTCGTGGTGAAGGGCACGTCCGCGTCGGTCCTGCGCATCTACGACCAGCTTATGGTTTCCTCGAAGGACGAGCCCGGCTCCGAATATGGCCTGATCGCTAAGAGCGTGACGTACCCGGACGATTACAGCTGGGTTGAGTTCAAGATCGACGAGGCCGCCCGCTTTCAGGACGGCGAGCCGATCACGGCAGACGACGTTATCTTTTCCTTGGAGGCGCTGACCAAGAACCACCCCCAGTTCGCGGGCTATTATGCCAACGTCACGGGTATGGAGAAGAAGGACGAGCATACCGTCCGCTTTACATTCGACGAGACCGGCAACCGCGAGCTGCCGCTGATAATGGGACAGCTCTACATCCTGCCGCAGCATTACTGGGACGGGTCGCCAGGCCGCGAAATATCCGAAACCACGCTCGTGGCGCCCGTCGGGTCGGGCCCATACCGGATCGTGGACGTAGACCCGGGCCGCAAGGTCGTCTTCGAGCGCGTCGAGGACTATTGGGCGAAGGATCACCCCGCGGTCAAAGGCCAGCACAACTTCGACAAGCTGGTGATCGAGTACTTCCTCGACGACGCGCCGATGCTCGAAGCCTTCAAGGGTGACCGCTACGACTTCCGTATCGAGAACAGCGCCAAGCGCTGGGCGACAGAGTACGAGTTCCCGGCCGTGAAGAGCGGCGAGGTGGTGCTGCAGACCTTCACCAACAAGAACCCGTCGCCCATGCAGGCCTTCGTGTTCAATTTGCGCCGCGACAAGTTCAAGGACGCGCGCGTGCGGCAGGCGTTCAACAAGGCCTTCGACTTCGAGTGGATGAACGAGAACATCTTCTATGGCCAGTACCAGCGCACCGATTCCTTCTTCGAAGGTTCCGAACTGGAGGCCACCGGTCTGCCGGGCGAGACAGAGCTTGAACTCCTCGAGCCGCTGCGCGGTCAAATTCCCGAAGAAGTCTTCACCGCAGATTTTGAGAACCCGGTAGCGGGCGATCCGCGTGCGCGCCGCACGAACCTGCGCGAGGCGTCGATCCTGCTGAAGCAGGCGGGCTATGAAGTGCGCGACGGCAAGCTGGTGAACGGGGAAACGGGCGAACCGATGGCGGTCGAGTTCCTGCTCAATTCACCCACCTTTGAGCGCGTCGTGCTGCCCTACAAGCAGGCGCTGGATCGTCTCGGCATCGAGGTGAAGGTGCGTGTGGTGGATGCGTCGCAGTACCAGGAGCGCATGGACCGCTTCGACTTCGACATCACGGTCGAGGGCTTTGCCCAGTCGCTGTCGCCCGGCAACGAGCAGCGCGACTTCTGGGGCTCGGAGTCGGCCTCGCGCCCCGGCAGCCGCAATGTAATTGGCATCCAGAACCCGGCGGTGGACGCGCTGATCGAGAAGATCATCTTCGCGCCGGACCGCGAGACGCTCGTGGCCGCGAGCCGTGCCCTCGACCGCGTGCTCCTGTGGAACCACTACGTGGTGCCCCAGTGGTGGAGTCCGCTGCGCACGGCGCGGTGGAACCGCCTCGGTCAGCCCGAGACCCTGCCGGACTACGACATTGCCGGCGGATTTCCGGATACCTGGTGGTACGACCCGAAAATCGGCGAACCGGCCGCGGAGGCCGGGGAATGAGGGCACTGCTGGCGGCGGCGCTCTCCCTCACACTTTGTACCCTGCCCGCGGCGGCGCAGGAGACGGCGCCCAACGGCGGCGCGTGGCGCCACGGGCTGTCGATCTTCGGCGAGCTCAAATACCCGGCGGACTTCGACCACTTCGACTACGTGAACCCGGACGCGCCCAAGGGCGGCGAGATCCGCCTGCTGCCGTGGGAAGCCGCCTACAACCAGGGCTTCACCAATTTCGACACGCTGAACATCTACGTGCTTAAGGGCACGGGCGCGCATGGCATGCGCCTCACCTTCGATACGCTGATGACGCGCGCCTATGACGAACCCGACGCCATGTACGGGCTGGCCGCCGAGGCGGCGGCCGTGGCGCCGGACGGCATGTCGGTCGCCTTCCGCCTGCGTGACGGCGTGCGCTTCCACGACGGCACGGCGATGACCGCGGAGGACGTGGTCTTCACCTTCGACCTGCTGAAGGAAAAGGGCCATCCGCTGCTGACGACGGCCATCCGCGACGTGGTGTCGGCGGAGGCGCTGGACGACCGCACCGTTGTCTACACTTTCGAGGGTGAACAAATCCGCGACCTGCCGGTGACGGTGGCCGAACTGCCGATCTTCTCGAAGGCCTATTACACGGAGCACGATTTCTCGGCCTCGACGCTGGACGCGCCGCTGGGCTCTGGACCCTACAAGGTCTCGGACGTGGACCAGGGCCGCTACAACGCCTTCGAGCGCGATCCCGATTACTGGGGCCGGGACTTGCCGGTGAACCGTGGGCGCTTCAACTTCGGGCGCATCCGCTTCGAATATTTCCGCGAGCGCACGGCGGCGTTCGAGGCTTTCAAGTCCGGCGCCTACGACTTCCACGAGGAGTTCACGTCACGCTTCTGGGCGACGATGTACAACTTCCCTGCCATCAACGAGGGCCGCGTCTACAAGCTGACGACACCGGACAACCGGCCGTCGGGCACGCAGGGCTGGTTCATCAACACGCGGCGCGAACAGCTGAGCGACCCGCGCGTGCGCGAGGCCCTGAGCCACGCCTTCGACTTCGAGTGGACCAACCAGTTCCACTTCCACGGCCTTTACGAGCGCACCGAAAGCTATTTCGAGAACTCGGAACTCGCGGCAAGCGGCCTGCCAAGCGAGGCGGAGCTGGCGCTGCTCGAACCCTTCCGCGACCGGCTGCCGCCGGAGGTGTTCGGCGAGGCCTACGTGCCGCCGGTCTCCGACGGGTCCGGGCAGGACCGCCGCCAGCTCAAGATCGCCCGCGACCTGCTGGCGGAGGCGGGCTGGACGGTGACGGACGGCGTCCTCACCAATGCCGACGGCGAGCGCATGGAGATCGAGTTCCTGACCGATGCACCCACCTTCGAACGGGTGATCCAGCCGCTGGTGAAGAACCTGGCCCTGCTCGGCATCGACGCAAGCCTGCGCATCATCGACGCGGCGCAGTACCAGGAACGCATCAAGGACTTCGACTTCGACATCACGACCCGCCGCTACGCCATGCGCGAGACACCGGGCGTGGAACTGCGCGCCTATTTCGGCTCGGAAGCAGCCGCCACCTTCGGCAGCCGCAACCTCGCGGGCATTTCCGATCCGGTGGTGGACGCCATGATCGACCACGTGATGGCGGCAACGAGCCGCGAGGAGCTGGTGGCGGCCACGCGCGCCCTCGACCGGGTGATGCGCGCCGGGCACTACTGGATCCCCCAGTGGTACAAGGGCGAGCACAACCTGGCGGTCTGGGACAAGTTCGGGCGGCCGGAGACCAAGCCCGAATACGACCGGGGCGTGCTGCGCCTGTGGTGGGTCGACCCGGAAAAGGCGGCGGCGCTCAAGCAATAGGGCGTCCCGCAATGTCTTGAGGCGGCGGCGAAAACCGTCACACTGCGCGTTCAGGGGCGAATCGGGGGCGTGGCCTTCCCGGGCCGCGGATTCGGTCCCCAGGGTTGAGGAACATCCGGCGAGGCCATGGCCGCCTATATCGTCCGACGACTGCTTTTGATGGTGCCGACCATTCTCGGCATCCTGCTCGTGAGCTTTGCCATCGTGCAGTTCGCGCCGGGCGGGCCCATCGAGCGCATCATCGCGCAGCTTTCCGGCAGCGACGTGTCGGCCACCTCGCGCATCGGCGGCGCGCCGGGGGGTGACTTCGGCGCGGGCGCGCAGGCCGCGGGCGGCGACGGCGGCGTTACCGCCAAGTACCGCGGCGCGCAGGGCCTCGATCCCGAGTTCATCAAGGACCTCGAGCGCCAGTTCGGCTTCGACAAGCCGGTGCACGAGCGTTTCTTCCAGATGGTCTGGGACTACGTGAACTTCGATTTCGGGGAGAGCTATTTCCGCGACGTGCGGGTGGTGGACCTGATCGCGGAAAAGCTGCCCGTGTCGATCTCGCTCGGCCTGTGGACCATGCTGATTTCCTATGGCGTGTCGATCCCGCTCGGCGTCTCCAAGGCGATCCGCGACGGCGCGCCGTTCGACGTGTGGACCTCGGGCGTCATCATCGTCGGCTACGCCATTCCTGGCTTCCTGTTCGCGGTGCTGCTGATCGTTCTGTTCGCGGGCGGCAGTTACTTCGACCTGTTCCCGTTGCGCGGGCTCACCTCCGACAACTGGGAGGAGTTGAGCGTCTTCGGCAAGGTCATCGACTACCTGTGGCACATCACCCTGCCGGTGACGGCGCTGGTGATCGCCCAGTTCGCGACGACGACGCTGCTGACCAAGAACTCGTTTCTCGACGAGATCAAGAAGCACTACGTGGTGACGGCGCGGGCCAAGGGCCTGACCGAGCGCGAGGTGCTTTACGGCCATGTCTTCCGCAACGCCATGCTGATCGTCATCGCGGGCTTTCCCGGCGCCTTCATCGGCGCGTTCTTCACCGGCGCGCTGCTGATCGAGACGATCTTCTCTTTGGACGGGCTCGGGCTTCTCGGCTTCGAGTCCATCGTCAACCGCGACTACGCGGTGGTGTTCGCCACGCTTTACATCTTCGGCCTCATCGGCCTGCTGGTGACGCTTCTGTCGGACATTACCTACACCCTCGTCGATCCACGCATCGACTTCGAGGCGCGCTAGGGGCGGGGCATGAGCGAGCAGACGGAACCGCGGTACTGGGGAGGCATCAACTGGCGCGCCACGTGGCTGGGCCGGATAGACCAGGCGCGCCGCTCGCCCATCAACCAGCGCCGCTGGCGCAACTTCAAGGCCAACCGGCGCGGCTACGTCTCGCTGTGGATCTTCCTCGCGCTGTTCATCCTGAGCCTGTTCGCGGAACTGATCGCCAACGACAAGCCCTTGCTGGTGACCTACCAGGGCGAGGCCTACTTCCCGGTCTTCGCCGCCTATCCCGAGACGACCTTCGGCGGCGACTTCGCGACGGAAGCGGACTACCGCGACCCCTTCGTTCAGGAGCTGATCCATGACGCGGGCGGCACGATCGTCTGGCCGCTGATCCCCTACAGCTACGACACCATCAACCTCGACCTGCCGGTGCCGGCGCCCGCGCCGCCCAGCGCGGAGAACTGGCTCGGGACCGATGACCAGGGCCGCGACGTGGTGGCGCGCGTCATCTACGGCTTCCGCATCTCGGTGCTGTTCGGGCTGATCCTGACGTTCTTCTCCTCGATCATCGGCGTGACGGCGGGCGCGGTGCAGGGGTTCCTCGGCGGCTGGACCGATCTCATCTTCCAGCGCGTGATCGAGATATGGCAGGCGATCCCCGCGCTCTATCTCATCATCATCATCGCGGCGGTGATCGAGCCGACCTTCTGGATCCTGCTCGGCACGCTGCTGCTGTTCCAGTGGGTGACGCTGGTGGGCGTGGTGCGCGCGGAGTTTCTGCGCGGGCGCAACCTCGAATACGTTTCGGCGGCGCGCGCGCTGGGCCTGCGCAACATCACCATCATGTTCAAGCACGTGCTGCCCAATGCCATGGTGGCGACGCTCACCTTCCTTCCGTTCATCCTGAATGCCTCGATCACGACGCTGACGGCGCTCGACTTCCTCGGCTTCGGCCTGCCGCCGGGCTCACCGTCGCTCGGCGAACTGCTGGCGCAGGGCAAGAACAACCTGCAGGCCCCGTGGCTCGGCTTCACCGGCTTCATCACGCTGTCGATCATGCTGAGCCTTCTGATCTTCGTGGGCGAGGCGGTGCGCGATGCGTTCGATCCGAGGAAGACGCTGCAATGAGCGCGGGCGAGACTCTCTTCGAGGTGAAGGACCTGTCCGTCGCTTTCAGCCATGACGGGCGCGAGACGCTGGCGGTGGATCACGTCTCCTTCGACCTGCATGCGGGTGAGACGCTGGCGCTGGTGGGCGAAAGCGGTTCCGGCAAATCGGTGACGGCGCTGTCGCTGCTGCAGCTTCTGCCCTACCCGGCGGCCAGTCACCCCTCCGGCTCGATCACATATCGCGGCAGGGAAGTGGTCGGCGCCGATGAGAAGGCGCTGCGCAAGATCCGCGGCAACGAAGTGTCCATGGTTTTCCAGGAACCCATGACCTCGCTGAATCCGCTGCACACGATCGAGAAGCAGGTGGGCGAGGTGCTCGAAATCCACCGCGGCATGCGCAAGGAACAGGCGCGCGTGCGCGTGCTGGAACTGCTCAACAAGGTGGGACTGCAGAACGCGGAAAAGCGCCTCAACGCCTATCCGCACGAGCTTTCCGGCGGCCAGCGCCAGCGCGTGATGATCGCCATGGCGCTCGCCAACGAGCCCAGGGTGCTGATCGCCGACGAGCCGACGACGGCGCTCGACGTAACCGTGCAGGCGCAGATCCTGAAGCTGCTAAAGGCGCTATGCCAGGAAAGCGGCATGGCGATGCTGCTTATCACCCACGACCTCGGCATCGTCCGCAAGATGGCCGACCGCGTCTGCGTGATGAACAAGGGCAGGATCGTCGAGGCGGGCGATACCAAGCCGCTGTTCGACAGCCCGCAGCACGACTACACCCGCCACTTGCTGGCGAGCGAGCCCAAGGGCAAGCCGCTGACGGCATCGCCCGATGCGCCGTCGATCATGTCGACCGAGGACATCAAGGTCTGGTTCCCCATCAAGAAGGGCGTGATGAAGCGCACCGTCGACTACGTGAAGGCGGTGGACGGCATCACGGTGGACGTGCGCAAGGGCCACACGGTCGGTGTGGTCGGTGAAAGCGGTTCGGGCAAGACGACGCTGGGTCTGGCGCTCCTGCGGCTGATCAACTCCGAAGGCCCCATCGTCTTCATGGGCCAGCACATTGAGGACGCGGGCTGGGCGGACCTTCGAAAGCGCCGCGCCGACATGCAGATCGTCTTCCAGGACCCGTTCGGCTCATTGAGCCCGCGCCTCTCGGTGGCGCAGATTGTGGAAGAGGGGCTGCTGGTGCATGGCACCGACCTCGACTACGAAGGGCGGCGCCAGCGCGTGGCGGAAGCCTTGCAGGAAGTGGGGCTCGATCCTGCGACCATGGACCGCTATCCGCACGAGTTTTCCGGCGGCCAGCGCCAGCGTATCGCCATTGCACGCGCCATGGCGCTGAAACCGCGTTTCGTGGTGCTGGATGAGCCGACAAGCGCGCTCGACATGTCCGTGCAGGCGCAGATCGTGGACCTCCTCCGCGACCTCCAGGCGCGCTACGACCTCGCCTACATGTTCATCAGTCACGACCTGAAGGTGGTGCGGGCGCTGGCGGACGAGGTGATCGTCATGCGTGACGGGCGCGTGGTCGAGCAGGGGCCGGCGAAGCAGATCTTCGATGAGCCGCGCACGGACTACACCAAGGCGCTGATGGCGGCGGCTTTCGAGATCGAGACGGCGCCCGAAGGCGTGGTCTCGACCTAGCGCGCGGTCAGCGCGGGCATCCGCCGGACGGATGTGATGCTGCCAGCCGCGCCGGCGATGCGCGCGATGGCTTCGCGGGCGGGTTCCTTCACGGTCTTCATGTGGAAGGCGTTGGCGTGGAGCAGTGTTTCGCCGTCGGTCAGCATGCCCACGTGGCCCTTCCAGAACACGAGATCGCCCCTTAACGGCTCCTCGTCCATGGAGACGGCGCGGCCTAGGGCTGCTTCCTGCATGTCCGTGTCGCGCGGGCACTCGAAGCCCGCGGCATGAAGGGCGCACTGGACGAGGCCCGAACAGTCGATGCCGAGGCTCGACCTGCCGCCCCACAGGTACGGCGTTTCGACAAGGGCTTCGGCGGCGGCAACGAAGTCGTCCGCCGCGTCACCGGCGGCGCGCAGGTGGCCGGTCACGGCATAGCCGCCGCCAGCCAGTGCAAAGTAGCCGTTAGAAAGCGCTTCGCCGCGCACCGGCGAATTGAGCGACAGCCAGTGCAGCACCGGCGACTTGATGTCGGGTTCTGCGTAGACGAACGTGCGCACGGCGGATACGCGATGCGTTGCGCCGCCCATGACGGGGGCAAGCGCGCCCGCGCCCACGTATCCGACATACGAGTCGGCGGCGGACTGGACCCAGGCCCAGCCGTCCTGCTGGTCATAGACCGTCACTTCCTCGCCGTAGAGCAGTTCCGTCTCGCGCGCGCCGGTGCTTGAAGCCGTGCGGCGCAGGGCGACGACGGGCACCGCGACGGCGGCGGGTTTGCCCTCGGCAAAACGCTGCGCGCTGACGCGGCCTTCGAGACCGGTGGCGGCGAGGTCGGGACGGTAGGCGTGAAGGCGGGGGTCTGGGTCGGTCATGCGATCCGCGATTGGGTCAGGACTTGGTGTTGCGCGCGCTGGCGACGATCAGCTCGGCGAACTCGGAGAGATAGACCGAGCCTTTCACCGTGCGCTGAATCAGCACATTGCGCCGGTCGGTGTCGTCGCGCTTTCGCTTCACCAGGTCAAGGCGTCCCATCGCGTCGAGCGCACGGGTGATGGCGGGCTTCGATACGTCCAGCTTCTCGGCAAGGCCGCGGACGGTATGCGGCGGCGGTGAGAGATAGACGGTGAGCAGGATCGCCATCTGGCGCGCGGAGAGGTCCGGCCCGTCCGCACGGACCGTATCCGTGACAACGTCATGCCACAGCTTCAATGCCTCGACAGGCTTGAGCTCCATGCCCCCGTGATCCCCAGACGGCCTCGCAAAAGCCCTCAATCAGGCCCCCGCTGAATTTATGGTTAATGGTAGCGGTCGGTTGAGACGCACGGCAACTATCGATTGCAGAAATCAGCCGTAACGCCGCTTGAGGAGTGCGTAAAGACCGCGTGCCGCCTGCAGTTCGCCGCCGACGGGCCGGCCCGGCCGCGGCTTGGCGTTCCAGCCGTAGATATCGAAATGGACGTAGCGTTCCGTTGCGGTCACGAAGCGGTTGAGGAACAGCGCGGCGGTGATCGAGCCCGCGAAGGGCCCGTCCGAGATGTGGTTCACGTCGGCGATCTTGCTGTCGAGCCAGCCGTCATAGCCGGGCCACAGCGGCAGCCGCCAGACGGGATCGTTGGCCTCGTCGCCCGCCGCCGCGATCTCGGCGGCGAGGGCATCGTCCTTCGTGTAGAAGGGCGGCAGCTCGGGGCCCAGCGCCACGCGGGCAGCGCCCGTGAGCGTGGCAAAATCGATGAGAAGGTCCGGCTGTTCCGTATCCGCTTCGGCGAGCGCATCGCCGAGGACGAGGCGGCCTTCGGCGTCCGTGTTGCCGATCTCGACGGTGAGGCCCTTGCGGCTTTGCAGCACGTCCCCGGGACGGAAGGCATTGCCCGCGACGCTGTTCTCCACGGCCGCGACGAGCACGCGCACGCGCACGTCGAGGCCCGCATCCATGATGATCTGGGCAAGGCCCAGCGCCGCGGCGGCGCCGCCCATGTCCTTCTTCATCAGGGCCATGGCGTTGCCGGGCTTGAGGTTGAGGCCGCCGGTGTCGAAGCAGACGCCCTTGCCGACCAGTGTCAGCTTCGGTGCGTCCTTGCGGCCCCAGGTGAGGTCGATGAGGCGCGGCGCGCGGTCGCTGGCGCGGCCGACCGCATGGATCATCGGGTAGTTCTGCTTGAGCAGGTCCTCGCCGCGGATGACCGAGAGATGCGCATCGAAACGCCGGTGCAGGGTCTCGGCGGCGTCCTCCAGCTCCTGCGGGCCCATGTCGCTGGCGGGCGTGTTGATGAGGTCGCGGGCAAGGAACACGCCGCGCGCGATGCGCGACGCCTCCATCGCCGCGTTGTCGTCGCCGACGACGAGCCGGACCTGCTTGTCGGACGGCTTCACGTAGCGCTCGAAACGGTAAGTGCCGAGCGCGAAGCCGAGCGCCGCGGTCATGAGGTCGGCGGGGGCAGGATCGAGTTCGTAGTCCCCCGCCGGCAGCTTGCCCGGCAGGGCGCCATAGACGAAGGCGTCGCTTTCATCGCCCAGCCCGAAGAGGACGCGGGCGACGGCGCCGTTTTCGTCCGGCAGCAGCAGGACGTCGCCCGCCCCGGCCTTGAAACCTGACGCCCTCACCCATGCGGCCTGCGCGGACGGGGCGCTGGCACTCCAGTCATCCAGCGCGCCCTTGGCGAGCGGCGTGACGGGGATGGCGGGACCGGAATCGAGAAAGACATCGAGCATGGGGGAAACGCAGCCATTCCGTGAAAGCGTGGCGGGATGAAGGGCTATATGGCACGGTCGCGGCGCTGATTGGAACTCCCGCGCCCGCGAGGCCTGCCATGTCCACGCCGCCCCTCACCCTCGTCATCGGCAACAAGAACTGGTCGTCCTGGAGCCTGCGCCCGTGGCTCGCCCTCAAGGTGGCGGGCGTGGCCTTTGAGGAGGCGCACGTGGAGCTGCGGCAGGGGGAGAAGACCCGCGCCCAGTGCCTTGCCCATTCGCCCGCCGCCAAGGTGCCGGTGCTGAAATGGGGCGAGGAGACCGTCTGGGATTCGCTGGCGATCCTCGAAACGCTGGCCGAACGTTTGCCCGCAGCGAAGCTGTGGCCGGAGGATGCCGCTGCAAGGGCACATGGCCGCGCCATTTCGGCGGAAATGCATTCGGGCTTCATGGCGCTTCGCCGCGAAATGCCCATGGAGTGCCTGGCGCACCATCCGGGCGAAGGGATGACGGACGAGGTGGCGGCCGACATCGCCCGCATCGTGACCATCTGGACCGAGGCGCGCGGGCGCTTCGGCGAGGCGGGTGGCGGGCCGTTCCTGCTCGGCCGGTTCTCGGTGGCGGATGCCATGTACGCGCCGGTGGTGTCCCGCTTCACCACCTACGAGCCGGACCTCAAGGCGCTGGGCGACCGGGACGGGGCGGCGCGGGCCTACATGGAGACGGTCAGCGCCATGCCGGAGATGCAGGCATGGCTGGCGGGCGCAAAGGCGCAGGCGGCGGCCTGAACCGCCGCGTTTCATTTCGGGTCTCATGTTTAATGGTTTCTTGAGGGCTCCCTGACACCATGAAGGCCGTAAATTTTCGCGGCTTTTCAGGGATTTGCCCCCGTGAGCACCCGGAACAAGGCTTTTGCCCCCGTGATGCGCCTCGGCGCGGCCTGCGCCGTGGCGGCGCTGCTGGCGGGCTGCCAGACCTTCGGCACAAGCGGCGAAGGCTCGGGCTCGCTGCTCGATTCCAAGCTCGAGCGGCAGGCCGTGCTGTCGGATGCCGCCGGCGGCAACGTGGTGGCGTCAGCCACCTACTGGGGCTCGCTCTACGAACAGGACCCGCGCAACGTGGAAGCGGCGGCGGAATACGCGGCTGCCCTGCGCTCGATCGGCTCGCTTCCCGCGGCCCTCGACGTCCTGCGGCGGGCGGAAGCGCTGAACCCGGAAGAACCGCGCCTGCTAGCCGAATACGGCAAGGCGCTGACGGCGGCGGGCCGCGCGGAAGAAGCGCTGCCGATCCTCGAAAAGGCGGTCGAGGCCGATCCGCGCAACTGGCGCGCCGTGGGTGCGCTGGGCGTGGCGCTCGACCAGGTAGGCCGGCATGACGTGGCCCGCGCGCAGTACCGCAAGGGGCTTGCGATCTCGAAGGACGAGCCGGCCCTGTGGAACAATCTCGGCCTTTCCTATGCCCTGACGGGCGAACTGGAAGAGGCGGAACTGGCCATGCGCAAGGCCGTGGCGACGCCGCGGGCGACCGCCAAGATGCGCCAGAACCTCGCCCTCGTCCTCGGGCTTCGCGGGGACTTCACCGAGGCCGAGCGCCTGTCGCGCGCCGACCTGCCGCCCGAGGCGGCGGACGGCAACGTCCAGGCCCTGCGCGATATCGTCTCCCAGCCGGCCCTGTGGTCGCGCGAGGCGAACATGGACAACAACCCGGTCGTCATCGAGTAGGGCGGCCACTCCCTTCATTTCTAAACGGTGTCATCCCGGCCTTGAGCCGGGATCCAGGGCTGCACGCGCCTGCGCCAGCTGCCCTGGATCCCGGATAGCCGCTTGTGCGGCTTCCGGGATGACACGTTTGGTGTGTTGGTTTGCGTGAGGGATGCAACCGGTTCCCTCTCCCTTGAGGGAGAGGGGCAGGGTGAGGGGGAAGCGGTTGCGGGGATACGTGCGGAGGCTGACCCTCACCCTCCCATTGCTTCGCAATGGGCCCCTCCCTCTCCCTCAGGGAGAGGGGTTCGTTTGCGCGCCGCTTAGTTGATCGTGAACTGGATGACGGCGGGGCCGAGGATCACGACGAAGAGGGCGGGAAGGAAGAACAGGATCATCGGCACGGTGAGCTTGGGCGGCAGGGCGGCCGCCTTCTTCTCGGCTTCCGCCATGCGGATGTTCCGGTTCTCCTGCGCCATCACGCGCAGGGCCTGGCCGAGCGGCGTACCGTAGCGCTCGGCCTGGATGAGGCTGGTGACGACGGCACGCACGCCGGGAAGGCCCGTGCGCTTGCCGAGGTTCTCGTAGGCTTGGCGCCGGTCCTGCAGATAGGAAAGCTCAGCGGTGGTGAGACCCAGCTCCTCTGCCAGCTCGACGGACTGGGAACCGACTTCCTGCGCGACCTTGTTGAAGGCCGCCTCGATGGACATGCCGGATTCGACGCAGATCAAGAGCAGGTCGAGCGCGTCCGGGAAGGCGCGCTGGATCGACTGCTGGCGGCGCGCGATCACGTTCTGCACGAAGATATTGGGCAGGTAGAAACCGATGCCGCCCGCGAGGAAGGCGATCATCACCTTGCCCATGGGCGCCATGTTCAGCTTGAGCACGACGAAGACGTAGAACAGCACGATCGCGAAGACGATCGGCGGCATGGCGATGCGGAAGAACAGGAAGGTGTAGATCGGCCCCTGACCGCGGAAGCCCGCCATCTTCATCTTCATCTGGATGTCGGGATCATCCACCAGCCGCCGCAGGTTAAGCTGGTCGACGATGCGCTTGGCGAAGCCCTTGGGCTGGGCGCGCAGGCGGCCGCGCTTCTCGTCGCCCTTGGCTTCGAGGTCGGCGCGCATCTTGGCGCGCAGCTCCGCACGCTCTGTCGCCACGTATTTCATGCGGTCCGGCAGCGTGTCGCTCGAAAGATACGGCATGCCAAGCGTGATGATGGTCGCGAACGCGGCGATGGCCGCGAGCAGCGTCACCATGGTCTGCGGATCGGTGATGAAATTGACGAACTGCATCATGACCGGGCGTGCCTCAGTAATCGAAGCTGATCATTTTTTTCATGACCAGCACGCCGAGAAGCATCCAGATGCCGCCGCCGATCAGCATGGCCTGGCCAAGCCGGTAGTCGAACAGCAGGTTGATGTAGTCGGGCGTCGAGAGATAGACGAGGAACATCACGCCGGGCGGCAGCGCGCCGATGATGGCAGCCGACGACTTCGCTTCCTGGCTCATGGACGCGATCTTGCCCTTGAGCACCTTGCGGTCGCGCAGCACCTTGGAGAGGTTGCCCAGCGCCTCGGAGAGATTGCCGCCGGTCTTCTGCTGGATGGTGATGACGATGTGGAAGAAGTTGAGCTCGGCCAGCGGCACGCGTTCGCACATCTTGTCGAGACCCTGTTCCAGGGTGACGCCGACGCGCTGGCTGTCGACGAGTTCCCTGAATTCCTCGCGCACGGGACCGGATGACTCGTTGGCGATGATCTGAAGGCAGTCATGCAGCGGCAGGCCCGCCTTCACGCCGCGCACGATCACGTCCACGGCGTTGGCAAACTCCTCGCCGAACTGGCGCAGGCGGCGGCGCTTGAGATAGCCCAGCACCCAGCGCGGCAGGCCGAAGCCCGCGGCGAAGCCGAGCAGGAAGGCGATGATCGGCATCTGCCCGGCAAGCATGGCGATGCCTGCAACGGCGAGGCCGGTAATCGCGCTGGCGATCACGAAGTTGCGCACGGACATGTCGAGGCCCGCCTGCTCGATGCGGCGGCGCATGCTGATCTTCTTCTTGCGCTTGGCCTGCGCCTCGTCCAGCTCCTTGAGCGTTTCCTGCACCTGCTTGCGGCGCTGGGCGTTGCTGTCGCCGCCACTGTCCTTGCGCGCGCGCCCTGCCCCCGGCTTGGCGACCGAGGACATGCGCTTGGCGTTCTTGCTGCGCTTTTCCAGAGCGGGGGCAAGGGCCGCATAGGCCACGCCTCCGATGCCGAGCAGGGCGAGGAAGGCTGTGGCCGCGGCGACGAGCTGGGCGTCGAACATGGGCGGCTCCCTAGTCCTCGGCCGCTTCGAGCGAGGCGGCGAGTTCGCGTTCGAGGCCGTAATAGCGTGCGCGGTCCCAGAAGGCGGGGCGCGCGATGCCGGTGGACTTGTGGCGGCCGAGAATGCGGCCGCCCGAATCTTCGCCCTCGATGTCGAAGACGAAGAGGTCCTGCGTGATGACCACGTCGCCTTCCATCCCCAGCACCTCGGTGATGTGGGTAATGCGGCGCGAGCCGTCGCGCAGGCGCGCGGCCTGGATGATGACGTCGATGGAGCCCGCCACCATCTCGCGGATGGTCTTGGAGGGCAGCTTGAAGCCACCCATGGTGATCATGCTCTCAAGGCGCGACATGGCCTCTCGCGGGCTGTTGGCGTGCAGCGTGCCCATGGAGCCGTCATGGCCGGTGTTCATGGCCTGGAGGAGGTCGAACGCCTCGGGCCCGCGCACCTCGCCGACGATGATGCGTTCCGGGCGCATACGCAGACAGTTGCGCACGAGATCGCGCATGGTGATCTCGCCCGAGCCTTCGAGGTTGGGCGGGCGCGTTTCGAGGCGCACCACGTGGGGCTGCTGCAGCTGAAGCTCGGCCGCGTCCTCGCAGGTGATGACGCGCTCGTCTTCCTCGATGAAGGCGGTCATGGTGTTGAGCAGGGTCGTCTTGCCCGAACCCGTACCGCCCGAGATGAGGACATTGCAGCGGCAGCGGCCGATGATGGACAGGATCTTCGCGCCTTCCGGCGAGATCGAGCCGAAGCGAACGAGATCGTCCATCTTCAGCTTGTCCTTCTTGAACTTACGGATGGTGAGCGACGGGCCGTCGATGGCGAGCGGCGGCGCGATGACGTTGACGCGCGATCCGTCCGGAAGGCGGGCGTCGCAGATCGGGCTCGATTCATCGACGCGGCGGCCGACCTGGCTGACGATGCGCTGGCAGATGTTCATCAGCTGCGAGTTGTCGCGGAATCGGATGCCGGTCGCCTGCGTCTTGCCGGCGACTTCGATGAACACGTTGGAGGCGCCGTTGACCATGATGTCGGCGATGTCGTCGCGCGCCAGCAGCGGTTCGAGGGGGCCGTAGCCGAGCACGTCGTTGCAGATGTCCTGAAGCAGGTCTTCCTGCTCGGAAATCGACATGACGACGTTCTTGATCGAGATGATCTCGTTGACGATGTCGCGGATTTCCTCGCGCGCACTCTCGGCATCGAGCTGGGCGAGCTGCGTGAGATCGATGGTGTCGATCAGCGCGTTAAAGATCGTCGTCTTGATGCGGTAGTAGTCCGCAGACCGCTCCTCGTTGCGCGGACGCGACGGGGCGGTGGGTGCGGCGGCAGCGGCAGGCGGCGGCGCGGCGGGCTTGGGCGCAGCCGGCTTGGCGGCCTGCGGCGCAGGCTTCTTAGCCGGCTGGGCAGGTGCCGGGCGCGGAGCCGGTTTCGGCGGGGCTGCCGGGCCCTCATTGTCGCGGCGGCCGAACATTGCGGCTTACCCCTTGCCGCCGAGGAGGCGCGAGAAGATGGAGCCGCCGCGGCGGGCACCTGCGCCGCCGGGCGCGCGGCCCGACACGACGGAGGCGAGGTGACGGAAGCCCTGCGCGGTCTTTGAGCGCGCATCCGTCTCCTCGATCATCTGGCCGTTATTGGCGGCAGCGCCGAAGAGCGGGGCATCGAAGGGCAGGACCAGCGCGGGCTCGCGGCCTAGCGCCTCGGCGAAATCCTTGATGGGAATCTCGGGCCGCTTGGCGACACCGACCTGGTTGATGACGAGATGCGGGGGCGTGTCGTTGGGCCGCGCACCGGCCAGCGTGTCGAGCAGGTTCTTGGTGTTGCGCAGGCTGGCGAGGTCGGGCGTGGCCGTGATGACGATCTCGTCCGCTTCCATCAGCATCTTGCGCGACCACGGGCTCCAGACATGCGGCAGGTCCACGACAACGCAGGGCACCGAGTGGCGCACGACTTCGAGGACGGTCGCGTAGGTTTCCGTGTCGATGGCGTAATCGCGGTCGAGGGTGGCGGGCGCCGCGAACAGGCTGAGATGCTCGGTGCAGCGAACCAGCAGGCGTTCGAGCAGCACGTCGTCCAGGCGCTCGGGCGCGTAGAGCGCATCCGCGATGCCCTGCGCCGGGTCCTGGTTGAAATCGAGGCCGCCGGTGCCGAAGGCGAGATCGAGGTCGACGATGGTGACGTCCTCGTTCATGTGCTCGGAGATGCACCAGCCGGTGTTGTGGGCGACGGTGGACGAGCCCGTGCCGCCACGCGCGCCGGTGAAGGCGATGGTGCGGCCGATGGGCGGCGCGTCCGGGTCGGCGTAGAGGACCGACACGCTCTCGACCACCTGGATGGGATCGAGCGGCGCCACGAGATAGTCGTTCACGCCCTTGCGGATCAGCTCGCGGTAGAGGGTGATGTCGTTGGCATGGCCGATGACGATGACGCGCGTGCCCGCGTCGCAGACTTCCGCGAGACGGTCCAGCGCGTGCAGCAGCTCGGCGCCGCCGAGACGGCTTTCGACGATGATGAGGCCCGGCGTGGGCGTGTCCGAATAATGCGACACGGCCGAGCCGACACCGCCCATGTGGACGGTGAGGTGCGCCTTGGCGAGGCGGCGGTCCTGGGCGGCGCGCTGGAGGGAGACGCCCACATCCGGCGTCTCGCAGAACGCCTGGATGGTGACGCGCGGCACCGGCCGGATGATGGCCGGGCCATTCTCCGCGTGCGGGTCCTGCTCGTCGATGTGGGCGGCTTCGCTCATCGCTTCTTCGTGTCTTTCTACTGCTCGTTCACTTCGCTGGCCGCGCCGGACTCGCTGTCCGCGCGCTCGGTCTGCGTCGTCTCACCCATGCGGTAGCGCTCGAGCACCTGGCCGCGGCGCTGAGCGTCGGCGGGATCGAGGTCGCGCGGCTCCACCAGGTCCTTCGGATCGGCGACCATGGCGGCGAGGTTGTTGCGCGTGGCGCAGCCGAAGTTCGGCGTTGCCGTGTTGCGCGGGTTGAAGGCGTAGTCCTCGCTCCAGTTGCCGCACGGCGAGGGCGTGGCGACGTACTGGGTGAAGGACAGGATCAGCGGGGCGTCATGGGCGGCGCCCGATGCGCGGTACTGCGACAGGCGCACCTTGTCCGGCCCGAGGCCGCGCCAGTAGAGGCGGGTCTCCGCCTCGGCGATGGCGTGGGAGGCCGCTTCGCGGTTGGGCGCGCCGGTCGGCATGGCGAGGTCGAGGGCCCCGTGGCCGCGCGCCTTGTAGTGATCGGCGAAGGCGTCGATGCGGGCGAGGTCCTCGTCCGACAGGCCGGGCGCGTCCGGGTGGACCGCGATCAGCAGCGTCGCGGACTGGGTATCCACGGTGATCGGGTGGCGCTGGGAGACGGTGGTCGCCTGCAACGGCCCGTTCTGGCCCATATCCGCGCACGCACCGAGCGTGGCAGCGAGGAGGGCGGCGGCGATGACGGCAAGGCGGCGCATGGCGGTCACTCCATGATGAAGCCGACGGGGCCCTGGAACTTCTCTTCCAGGTCGTCCTTGCCGGCGCCGTAGGTGGCGTTGAGGCGGCCGAGCAGGATGGTGTCGATATCGCTCGCCGGCGCGTGGCCGTCGGTCGGCAGCGCGATCTCGCTCTCATGCGTCGGCTTCACGAGGTAGGGCGTGACGATGACGACAAGCTCGGTCTCGGCATCCAGGTAATCGCGGCTGCGGAACAGCGAGCCGAGGATGGGAATGTCCTTGGCGCCCGGCACGCCGTCGATGTTCTGGCGCGTGCTTTCCTGCAGGAGGCCCGCCAATGCCAGCGAGCCACCCGAGGGCAGTTCGACGGCGGTCTCGGCGCGGCGCACGCGCAGGGCGGGAATGGTTATGCCCGGCACGGTCACGGTCTGGCCCTGGCCGTTGGTGAAGGTGCCGCCCTGGCTGACGAAGGCGCCGTCGGACGACAGCTCGCTCACTTCCGTGGAGATCTTCAGGCTGATGCGGCCCTCGGACAGCACGACCGGCGTGAAGGCGAGGCCGACACCGAAGGGCTTGAACTCGATGCGGACATTGCCGTTTTCGTCGCGGTCCTGCGGCACCGGAAACTCGCCGCCGACGAGGAAGTTGGCGCTCTCGCCGGTGATGGCGGTGAGGTTGGGTTCGGCGAGCGTGCGCAGGAGGCCGTTACGCTCCAGCGCGCGCAGGGCCGTGTCCACGTAATCGTTGCCCGCCTGGTAGCTTGTCGAGCTCGGGAACACGGTGCTGCCGTCCGGCGCCGGGCGCAGGTTGTTGGGCGAGGTGTTGAAGCCGCCCAGCGACTGGCCCTGCAGCGAGAACTGGTTGGAGGTAGCGAGGCGCACAGCGAGATCGCCCAGCGACGTGACGCCGGTGATGTCGATGCCGAGCTGCTTGATGAGCGTGCGCTGCATCTCGGCGATGGTGACCTTGAGCAGCACCTGCTCCTTGCCCTCGATGGCAAGCGTGTTGAGCACCTTTTCATCGCCGCCCACGTAGCGGGACGCGATGGCGCGCGCCTTGTCGGCGGCGGCCGCGTTGGGGACGGTGCCCGACAGCATGATGTTGTCGTTGATGGACTCGACCTCGATGCGCGCATCCGGCAGATGCCGGTCGAGCAGGGTCAGCAGCGAGTCGATGTCGCGCTCGACGGAAATCTCGAGGTTGAGGATCTGGCGGCCCGCATTGTCGAAGAAGAAGGCGTTGGTCTCGCCCACCGCCATGCCGATGATGTAGGTCCGCCGCGCGCTGCGCACGACGGCATCGGCGATCTCCGGGTTGGAGATGAGGACGTCGCCCGCATCGACGGGCAGTTCAACGATGGCGGCCTTGTTGAGGCCGAGCAGCAGCGGCTGGCTGTTGGCGCTCTCGCCGCCCGCATCGACCTTGACCACCTGCGTGCCGCTTTCGCCGCCTGCAAGCTGGGCAGCGCGCGTCGGCGCTGCGGCATGGGTTGCCGCAACGAGCAACGCCGCCACGAGGGCGGAGGCGCGGGCGATATTATGAGGCATTCGGATCATCGGTTGAGCCTCGTGCGTTCCTGGTTCGGCACGCCGTAGCGCACGACGGTGACGCTGCGATGGGACATGGGCGCCTCGCGCTTGCCGCTGATGGCGCCCGTGTCGGCCGGGCCGCCGGTCGCCGTGTCGGACAGGCTGCGCAGGGTGAGCCAGATTTCACCGGCGGCCTGCGCGCGGGCCAGCGTCTCGGCCTGCTGCGGCGTGAGTTCGAGGGTGGCGGTCTTGCCGACGACCACCTTGCCGCCGCTCTCCGCGTCCTCGGCATAGGTCTGGTCGATGGCGAGAACGCGCACATTGGTGAGGATCGTGTCGCTGATGAATTCCTCGCGCCGGGCGGCATCGTCCACGTAGCGGCGGGTAAGGATCACGTCCACGCGGTCGCCGGGCAGGATGAAGCCGCCGGCGCCCGTCTCGGGCGAGATGGAAACGGAGATGGCGCGCATGCCGTCGCCGAGGCGTGCGGACATGAAGCCCGCGCCGTCGGCGTCGATCACCTTGGACGGCGTGACGGGTTCACCGGAAAGGAGCGGCGAGCGCACGAGGCTGCCGCGCATGTTGTCCATGGCTTCCGGCTTGCCGGTGCGGGTGACGTAAACGGGGGTGAGCGCGCTGCGCGGCCAGGTCTGCCACTTGAGATCGCCCGCGGCGATGCGCTGGCCGATTGCCATGTCGCGCGCGGCGACGAGGACCTCGGTGGTTTCGAGCTGCGGCTGCGGCTCGGCCACCTGCACCGGGTCCTGGCCGACGAAGGACGAAGCCAGCCACGCGGCGGCAGCCGCCGCGAGCACAGCGAGGATCAGGACGGCAATACGGGCCACGGACATCAGCCAAGCCTCACGAGAGTGGACCGCGCGCAATGGCGCGCAGTACGCCTGCCGGTATCAAACCGGGAATTCGTCAAGCGACGGTTAACCTTGGGACAATCGGGTTTTCTGCGGTTCACGCGGCCCCCGCCATCCAGATGCTTTGCGGAAAGACCGCGAGCGCCCCGAGCGCCAGCGCAACGCCGTAGGGCACGCCTTCCTGCGGATCGTGCAGGCGCATGAGCCAGCCCTGCGCGGCCAGCGGCGCGGGCAGCGGCAGGCGGCGGAAGGCGAGCAGGCCCAGCGTGAGACCGCCGCCGAAAAGCGCCGCCATCAATGCGTAGGCAGGCGCCGCTTCGGGCCCGAGCCAGAGGACCGACGCGGCGAACAGCTTGGCATCGCCGCCGCCCGCCCAGCCCAGCGCGAAGATGCCCATGCCGATGACCAGCGCCGCGAGGCCCGCGCCCATGTGCCAGAGCAGCGCCTCGAAGGGCATGGCAGTGCCCGCGGCCGCGACCGGGAACGCGAGCGCGATGACGCCGGTCAGCAGGTTGGGAATGCGCATGGCCGCGATATCCGACGCGCCCGCGGCAAGCAGCAGCGCGGGAAACGCGCCGACGGCGATCCATTGCAGGATGGTGTAGTCGGGCACGGCGGCTCGGGCTCCAGGTCCGGGAAAGAGGCGTTGGCCGCATTAGGCGCGTCCACCTGTAAAGCCCGGGTAAACCTTAAAAAGCGAAGCAAACTCGCGCTTCATTCGCGCCAACCCGGCGCGATGGTCTCCGCGGGCAGCTGGCAAACAAAAAGGGCCGCCGGGATGCCCGGCGGCCCTCGATGCCCGGCGGCGATGCCGCCGGAGAAGATCGGCGTGTTAGCCGCTCATCGCGTCCGACACCGTCGAGAACGTGCCGGAGATCGAGCCCGAAAGGGTCGTGAGAGCGGTGATGATCGCAACCGCGATACCGGCAGCAATCAGGCCGTATTCGATCGCCGTGGCGCCGTTCTCGTCGGCGGCGAAGCGCTTCATAAACTGGCTCATAGAAAGCCTCCTCTGGATCAATCCAAACAGACACTGCGTCGGGGGAACGCAGCCCCGAAAAGCAGCCGGCGGTCGGGACAATCCGCCGCGCCGCTTGACGCCAATCTAGGGAGGGCCGCTTACCGGCGCGTTAAGGTGACCTTTAAAACCCAGTCGAACCCTAAAAAAGATGCGCACAAAGAAAGTTGAGCGCCGGTTGTATCCAATACATTGAAAAAATGATGGATAAGAATGTCTTAATTTAAGAGGAGGAGAAAAAGAAAAGGGTGCGAGCGTGGTTAATGAAACCCCGCTCCATGGAGTTTGGGCTGTATAGAGGACTGAAGAGGACTCAGTTTCCCGCCAGCGTACGCAGGCGTTCTTCGTCCAGTATTGCAAGGCCCGGATAGCGGCGGGCAACGCAGTTGATCTTCACAAGACCGGCCAACGTGTCCGCCACGTCGGCTTCGCTGAGGCCCGTCCACGCCGCCAGCTCGCGGTGACGCGGCAGGCGGCTGATGGAAAGGATGCCCGGCGTCTCCGGCGACGGTTCGGCAAGGCGCAGCAGTTCGCCATAGAGCTTGCGCGCGTCCGGCGTGATGAGACCGGCGCCGGCCAAGGGCGCGGCAGGGCCCGCCGCTGCCATGTCGGCGCGAAGCCTGGCGCGCAGGAGCGCGACCGCGACCGCGGCATGGTCCGAAACGAGATCCGAAAACATCTCTGCCGGCAGGATGGCGATCTCGCTGTCGCGCAGGGCGACGGCGCAGAAGCGGGCCGTCTCGCCGAGCAGGGCTTCCGTCTCGCCGAACAGGCCGCCGGTGCCCACGTCCTGGAAGACGATGTCGCCGTCGCGGCCCGGCGGCTGCGAGACGCGGACCGTGCCCGACAGAACGAACATGACGCAGCCCGCCGCCGAAGCCGGATCGGCAATCGTCTCGCCGCCACCGTAGCGCGCGAAGCGGCAGGCCGCGGCCAGCGCCTTGCGCTGCGCGGTCTCCAGGGGGGCGAGACACGCAACGGGCGAAAGAACGTCGTCGGTCATCGGGGGTCTGATCCTGACGGGTAGGGGCGCCGGGGCAAAGCGGGAAGCCGCACCTTGCCTTGGCGGGGTCTAAGCCGCGGCTAAGCGGTGGCGTAAACGCTTAGGCAAAGGCGCGCGCCCGGCTTCGGTCTTTATTCACCATTTGGCGCGAGGCTGGCGCACGCGAAATTCCGATGCCGGCTCGATGCCGGCAGACGCGATGGAGACCGCCATGCCGCGCCCAGTCCGCGCCAGCAATGTCAGCGCCCGCAACGCCCGCGCCTCTTCGGCGATCAAGGCCGCCCTGGTTGCCGCCGCCCTGCCGCTCGGCATGGCCGCGCTGCCGCAGGCCGCAACCGCGGGCGGCATGTACGAGACTGCGCGCCACGACTTCGTGGTCGGCGTCGACCAGTCGAAGGCGCTGGTGCTGAATGGGTCCGCCGCCATCGTCACGGTCGGCAACCCGTCGATCGCCGACGCCATCGTTCAGGGTTCGGATCTTCTGCTGATCGTCGGCCGCTCGTTCGGCGCGACCAACGTCATCGTGTTCGATTCCGACGGCAACGAGATGGCCTCGATGATCGTCAACGTGGTCGATGCGTCGCCGCGGCTCGTGACGCTCAACCGCGGCGTCAACCGCTACAGCTACAACTGCGCGCCGGAATGCGAGCGCATCCTGAAAGTGGGTGACGAGCATGAATCGGTGAAGGCGGTTTCGGAGCAGACGCAGCTCGAATTCGGCCTCGCCACCGGCGCCGCCGAGGCGACCGCCAAGGGCGATCCCGAATAAGGTTCTTTTCAGCTAGCGCGCCAGCCGCAGGTTCGACAGGTCGTAGGCGATGGCCTGGAACGTGCGGCGCAGCTCCTCGTTCGACGGCGAGTCGAAATAGAGCTGCGGTTCCGTCGCGCAGGCGCGGAAGATGTCCTGAAGGCTCGACGAGTTGAGCTGGAAGGTGATCGTGTAGACGCGCACCCCTTCATCCTTCACCCGGTCACACAGCGTGGCGACCTTGTCGTCGATGATGTTGCGCGCCTGCCAGGTGGTGGTGACACCGAGGCGGCCCGTCCCCACGTAACCGAAGCTCGTGTAGTCGGATTCGTTGTGGGTGCTCTGGCCGACGACCTCGTTGTTGCCGTCGGTGAGAAGGATCAGCGCCTTCTGCACGTCCGGGTCGCTCGACGGCAGGCCTTCGGTGAAGGGCTCGCCCGGCGACAGGACGCGCCAGCCCCAGGCAAGGCCCTCCGCGATGTTGGTGCCGGAATTGTTCCAGGCGCGCATGGCGCGCACGTCGTCGATCAGCGCCGACTTGGAGTTGGTCAGCGGCAGGATCGGCTGGCCGCACGACTTGTTGGGGCCGCTCGTGGACGACGGCGTCTCGTCGATCGACATGTTGCTGCCGTCGTACTTGGCGCTGTTCTCCTGCCGGCGCTCGGAACTGCCGCCACGGTCGTCGTTCGTGTAGTTGTTGTTGTAACCCCAGCCGCTGTCCGGCTCGTCCGGCCAGAAATAGGGCACGAACAGCGTGTCCGGATTGCCGGTCGAGGGCGCCGTGTCGAGCGTGTCGTAGGGCTCGGGCCGCATTTCCACGCAGCCCTTCCACGTCGTGTTGCCGACACCGTCGAACAGGGTGAAGTGGTTGGTGGGGCCGCGGTTCGGATCGAAGTTCTCGCCATGGAACTCGGACTGCCCGTTCACGTCCATCCACGACATGTCGAAACTCGACGCGCGGATATTGACCGAGGTGACGAAGGGCACCATCGCCATGCGCAGCAGCTCGGGGTTCTCCTGGTCACCGAACATGATGTCGACCAGGTCTTCCGCCGCGTCGCGCAGGGCGCCGATCTTGTCGTTGTAGTTCATGGAGCCCGTATTATCGAGGACCATGACAACTTCGAGCTTCTTGCTCTCGCGCACCACCTCGATCTCGCTGCCCACGGTGAGCTTGTCGAAGCCGACGATGGACATGATGGACGTGGGAAGTTCCGCGGTGGCGGAGAGCGTCACGCGCTGGTCGCCCGGCACCACATTGAGCGTGCCGGGGACGCCGAGTTCGGCTTCCGGGTAGTTGGCGTCGAAATAGGCCTGCGCCGTCGCGGTCATCTCGGCGATGGGCGCGTTGGGCGCGGACCCGACGGCAAGGCCAGCCGCATCGAGCGCGCGCTGCAGGCGCTGCTGCACGATGAAGGCGCGGTTGAGGTCGATGGCGGCGCCGGCCGCGGACAACAGCGGGATCAGCGACAGCGCGAAGATCACGGCAAGGTTGCCGCGGTCGTCGCGCCGGAACGCGTTTGCTCCCCTGCGCAGGTAGCGCAGAGGCAGGGCCGCCTTTCGGATATGCCGCAGCATGGTCGCGGGGCCTCCAAGTCCGGCCGTGGGGCCGGATGTTCCGGATGCTCGCGAGCGTAGGTTTGGCTGGTGAAGCGCTGCTTAAGAAAGACGGTTAGCCGCGGGTTAACGGCGGAGGCTTTCAGGCGGCGGCTTCGCCGCTGCGCTGGCCCATCAGGCTGTCGATCAGGACGCTGAGAAGTTCGCCGCGGTTGCCGGTCTCCGATTTCCGGTAGATGGCATTGAGCTGCGCTTTCACGGTGCCTTCCGCGCTGCCGCGCAACTCCGCGATCTCGGTAATCGAGAGGCCCTTCACAAGGAAGGCGGCGACGTCACGCTCAGCCGGCGTCAGCCCCCAGCGGTCGAAATGCGCCTCTATGACGTCGTGGACGGCGGAACTGGCGGCTTCGAGGCTGACGGCGAGGCGGGCATTGCGCTCGAGGAGCTGGCGCAGGAAGCGCGTCTCGAACGCGATGGCGGCGACCAGTCCGAGCGTGGCAAGGCCTTCCATCGCGAGGTGCAGGGCCTCTTCCGTGCCCGCCATCAGTTCCGCCACGTCCGCCCAGATGTCGGACAGGAAGAAAAGGGCGCAGGCCGCCTGCAGGGCGATGATGGCGGCGAGGGTGGCGGGAAGGCGAACTTCCGGCTTGAGGGTCTGCGGCACGGCTCGATCCGGCTACTTGTCTGGAAGCTCCTTGTACCCGGTCACCATAGCACGCGGGAGGTTGACGCCGGTCCGCCAGCTTTCGAACACGACGGCGGCGATGTGCGTGACCGCGAGGATCTCGGCGAGGGTCACGGCCGCTTCGTGAACCTCTTCCGGCCATTCGACGCCCCAGAACGCGTCCGTGGTCATGAGATAGCCGGAGGCGCCGATGACAACGAGAAGCGCGAGCATCGAATAGATCATCAGCGCGCCGAGCGGCGTGTGGCCCACATGGGGTTCGCCGCGCCGGGTCAGCATTGCGCCGGCCTGGCGGGCGGAGGCGGCAATGTCCGGCTTGAATTCCGAGAACCGGGCGTGCCGCGTGCCGATGAAACCCCACAGGATGCGCAGCACAACCAGCGACAAGACGGTCAGGCCGACAATCTCGTGCAGATCGTCGCCGTCTTCGAGAATGAACGCGTTCGCCGTGAAGCCGGCGACAAGGGCCCAGTGAAAGACGCGGACCAGCGGGTCCCACACCTTGATCCTGTTTGTCATCTCAAATCTCCGCACGGGGGGAGGGGAGCGCGTGGCGGGCACCGCCGCGGGCCATGCAGCCCGGGCGGCACGCGCCGCGAGGCCTGGCTCAGTCGTCGGCTTCGGTGCGGACGATGTTCATGTTCTCGTCGAGGAAGATCTCGAAGCGCTGCCGGTCCTTGCGGGCGTAGGCTTCGTAGAGGCCGTCATCGAGCTTGATCTTGCCCACTTCGTAGCCCTGGGCCTCGAGCGTCGTGCGGATGCGGTCGGCCGTTGCCTCGTCGGGGCGCCCGTCATCGCTGGCGAGAGCGGGCGTGGCCATAAGGACAGCGGCGAGGGCGGCGGCGGGGGCGAATTTGCGGAACATGGCGGTTTCCTCCTGTTGCTCCGGATGGCGGGTCCGGGCTGCGGGCCCGTGGCGGCAATCTGGGCAGCGGGAGGCGGCGCCGGAATCGGTCCGGAGGTGGAAACAGGCCGGAATCCGGCCCCTATGACCATGGTTTAGGAGCAGAAATCCTGGGATTTTCGAGGTTTTCACCTTCTGGGCAGGCATGCCGCCGGGGCCGCCTGCATCGCGATTTCGACCGGTGCCGCGCACCATTTGGTAACGCACGCGGCGCTACAAACGGCAGCATGAGCATCTTGCGCATCCAGCGGTTTTTCGCCCGGTTTGCCCGCGCGCGGCGCGGCTCGGTGGCGGTCGAGTTCGGCCTGCTGGCGCTGCCGTTCTTCGGCCTGTTGTTCGCCATGCTCGAAACCACCATGGTGTTCTTCAGCTCGGTGAGCCTCGAGACAGGCGCGGCGGAAGCCTCCCGCCTGATCCGCACCGGGCAGGCGCAGATGGGCGGCATGAGCGCGGCGCAGATCCGCCAGGTGATCTGCGACGAGATGTTCATGGCGTGCGACGAGAAGATGCAGATCGACGTGCGCCGCTTCGACAGTTTCACGGAAGTCGACTTCGACAACCCGCTGACGGAAGACGGCGACCTGCGCACCGACCTTGCCTTCGATCCGGGCGGCGCGGGCGACATCATCCTCGTGCGCGTGTTCTACACGTGGGACGTGATGACGCCGCTGCTGGGCGAAGCGATGGCCAACATGTCCGACGGGGCGCGCCTTATCGTCGCCACGTCCGCCTTCCGCAACGAGCCGTTCGGGAACGTTGGCGGCGGCGGTGGAGGCTAGGCCGATGGCGCGCTTTCCCGCCCGCATTCTCCGGCGCTTCCGGCGCGACGACCGCGGTGTTTCCGCGGTCGAGTTCGGCATGCTGCTGCCGGTGATGATGATGCTCTATTTCGGCGCCGTCGAAGTGTCGAACGTGCTGATCGCCGACCGCAAGGCGACCAACGTGGCGAGCACGGCGGCCGACCTCGCCACCCAGTCGATCGCGCTTGCCGATGCCGACATCGCCGACATCTTCGGCGCGTCGGCGGCGGTGCTGGCGCCCTACGATCCCTCGACCGTCGAGATCGTGCTGTCGAGTGCATCGGACGACGGCACGGGCACGGTGCGCGTGGACTGGAGCGATGCGCACAACACCGCGCCGCGCGGCGAGGGCGAGAGCATCGACGTGCCCGACAACCTGATCATGACCAATGGCAGCGTCGTCGTGGCCGAGGTGCGATATGTCTATACCTCACCGATCGGCAAGTTCATCACCGGGCCGTTCACGGTGAGCGACACCTTCTACATGCGCCCGCGCCGCTCGCTGGTGGTGGGACGGATCGACTGACGGCGCCTGGCCGCCGGTGGCCGGACCGCCGTTAACCATGAAAGTCCAAAGCTGTCACATTCTTGCAGCACGCATGCGCCAGGCGCGCTGACGCTTTGTCAGCTGCATTCTGAACATCTGGTCATTTCGAGGAAAAATGGCGGAGAGAGAGGGATTCGAACCCTCGAGACGGTTTCCCGCCTACACGCGTTCCAGGCGTGCGCCTTCGACCACTCGGCCACCTCTCCGCGAGGCCCCCTGCCGGGGACGCGGACTATACAGATAGACGCCCGGGCTTCAAGCGCGGGCCGGACCACCTTTGCGCTTGCGAAACAGGCCCTTGTGCGGTTTGACTCTTAACAGTTTGGTAAGTGTGAAGGCCGCGCGGGCGTGGGGATGTCCGCGGGGCTTGTGACGCACCTGTTTCAAAGTTCCCGGCCGGTATGGGGGGCCGCCAGTCATGATCGTATTCCGCCTGATCGCGCTTGTTCTTATTGCTGCCGCGCTGATGGTTTTCGGCTCGGACGCGCTGCGTTCGCTTGAAAGCGGCGAAGTGGCCATCAGCTCCTTCGCGCAGGTCTGGGGCCTGCTCGACGAGAGCCTGGGCACCGCCTCGCTGGAAGGCTTCAAGTCGTGGGCCGAGGCCACGCTGCCGCCGTCGGCCTGGGACCCGGGCGTCGTCACCGTGCTGAGCTGGCCGGCCTGGGCCGTGCTCGGCGCTGTCGGCATCGTGATCGCGCTGATCTTCCGCCCGCGCAACGGCTGACCTAGGTTTCGCGTAACCCGGCGCGCCGACACGGTGCGCCGGGTTTCACGCGGACCCGGAGGCCTTTTCGATGATCCTGCGTATCCTCGCCCTCCTGGCGCTGGCCGCCGCCGTTGCGTCCGGCGTCTATGGCCTGATGGCGGGCGGGGTGCTGATCTCGCTCGGCGAATTGTGGTTCAAGCTGTCGCCCGGCACGCTGAACCTGATGCAGGCCGTCACCCAGCGTTACATCGCACCTGCCGTGTGGGACCCGGGCATCGTCTGGGTGCTGGAGAAACCGGCGGTGGCTGTCTTCGGCCTGCTGGCGCTCGCCTTCATCGTGCCGGTGCTGCTGCGCCGGCGGGGCTGACGCGGGACTGACCGCAACTAGTTGTCGTCCATCTTGAGGGCGGCGATGAAGGCGTCCTGCGGGATGTCGACCTTGCCGAACTGCCGCATCTTCTTCTTGCCTTCCTTCTGCTTGTCCAGAAGCTTGCGCTTTCGCGTGGCGTCGCCGCCGTAGCACTTGGCGGTCACGTCCTTGCGCAGCGCCGCGATGGTCTCGCGCGCGATGACGCGGCCGCCGATGGCCGCCTGCACCGGGATCTTGAACAGGTGCCGCGGGATCAGGTCCTTCAGCTTCTCGCACATGGCGCGACCGCGCATGTCCGCACGCGCGCGATGGACGATCATGGCGAGGGCATCGACGGGTTCGGCGTTTACCAGGATCGACATCTTCACGAGGTCGCCTTCCTGGTAGTCCTCGATCTGGTAATCGAAGCTGGCATAGCCGCGCGTCACCGACTTGAGCCGGTCGTAGAAGTCGAACACCACCTCGTTGAGCGGCAGGCGGTAGACCGCCATGGCGCGGCCGCCCACGTAGGTGAGGTCCTGCTGGATGCCGCGCCGGTCCTCGCACAGCTTGAGGACGGCGCCGAGGAACTCGTCGGGCACGAGGATCGTCGCCTTGATCCACGGCTCCTCGATGTAGTCGATCTTCACCGGGTCCGGCATGTCGGCGGGGTTGTGCAGCTCCTTCACCTCGCCGTCGGTCATGTGCATCTTGTAGATGACGCTCGGCGCCGTGGTGATGAGATCGATGTCGAACTCGCGCTCGATCCGCTCACGGACGATTTCGAGGTGGAGCAGGCCGAGAAAGCCGCAGCGGAAGCCGAAGCCGAGCGCGGCGGACGTTTCCATCTCGTATTCGAAGCTGGCGTCGTTGAGGCGCAGCTTGCCGAGCGCGTCGCGCAGGTCCTCGAAGTCGGACGCATCGACCGGGAAGAGGCCGCAGAAGACGACCGGCTGCGCCGGCTTGAAGCCCGGCAGGGGCTTGGGCGTCTGGCGCTTTTCCTCGGTGATGGTGTCACCGACCGCGGTGTCGGCCACTTCCTTGATCGAGGCGGTGAGATAGCCGATCTCGCCGGGGCCAAGGCTCTCGACCTTTTCCTTCTTGGGGCGGAACACGCCCACCTCGTCCACGCTGTAGGTGGCGGCGGTGCGCATCATGCGGATGCGCTGGCCCTTCTTGAGCTCGCCGTCGATGATGCGCACGAGCACGACGACGCCCAGGTAAGGGTCGTACCAGCTGTCCACCAGCAGCGCCTTGAGGGGGGCGGACTTGTCGCCCACGGGCGCGGGCAGCTTGTGCACGATGGCTTCCAGCACATCCTCGACGCCGAGGCCGCTCTTGGCGGAAATCCGCAGCGCCTCGGAGGCATCGAGGCCGATCACGTCCTCGATCTGCTCCTTCACGCGCTCGGGCTCGGCGGCGGGCAGGTCGATCTTGTTGAGGACGGGGACGATCTCGTGGTTCACGTCGATCGCCTGGTAGACGTTGGCAAGCGTCTGCGCCTCGACGCCCTGGCTCGCGTCCACCACGAGGAGCGAGCCCTCGCAGGCGGCGAGCGACCGGTTCACCTCGTAGGCGAAGTCCACGTGGCCCGGCGTGTCGATCAGGTTGAGCACGTACTGCTCGCCGTTCTTCGCCGTGTAGTCGAGACGGACGGTCTGCGCCTTGATGGTGATGCCGCGCTCGCGCTCGATATCCATGGAATCGAGCACCTGCTCCTTCATCTCCCGGTCGGTCAGCCCGCCGGTGACCTGAATCAGCCGGTCGGCAAGGGTGGACTTGCCGTGGTCGATATGGGCGACGATGGAGAAATTGCGGATATGCGCGAGGTCTGTCATGGCCGCGGCATATAGCACCCGGCCATGGGCGCGCATAGGGCCGGGAGAGGTGCGAAGTCCTGCCACAGTCTCCGCTTTCCCTCCGGCTTGACCGGCGGAACCACGCGGCCCGGTCAGCGCCTGTTGCCCTGGACCCTCCGGTCAAGCCGGAGGGAAAGCGGGTGGGAGGGGCGTGATGTGCAGATCACGCTCGGGAAGGCGATCGATTTGTGTGGCGGTCGCCTCCGGTCCCCTCTCCCTTGAGGGAGAGGGACAGGGTGAGGGGGAAGAGCTGGCGGGGGACGTGCGGGTGCTGACCCTCACCCTCCCATTGCTTTCGCAATGGGCCCCTCCCTCTCCCTCAGGGAGAGGGATTGGTTTGTGTGGCGGTGGCGTCCGGTCCCCTCTCCCTTGAGGGAGAGGGACAGGGTGAGGGGGAAGAGCTGGCGGGGGACGTGCGGGTGCTGACCCTCACCCTCCCATTGCTTTCGCAATGGGCCCCTCCCTCTCCCTCAGGGAGAGGGATTGGTTTGTGTGGCGGTGGCGTCCGGTTCCCTCTCCCTCAGGGAGAGGGATTGAGGCGGCTACATGCCGGCGCGGGGTTCGTCGTCTTCGTCGAGGCCTTCGCGGGCGGCAAGGCGGCGGCGGCGGAGTTCGTCCTGGAAGGCGCCTGCGATGATGCCCGAGGGAAGGCTGACGAGGCCGATGGCGCCGAGGATCATGGCGCCTGCGGCAAGGCGCCCGCCGACGGTCTGCGGCACCACGTCGCCGTAGCCCACGGTGGAGAGCGTCACGACGCTCCACCACAGGGCCTTGGGGATCGAGCCGAACGCCTCCGGCACGACGTCGCGCTCGAAGAGGTACATGACGACGCCGGCTGTGTAGATCACCAGCGAGGCGATGACCGCGGCCACCACCAGCTCGCGCCAGACCTGCAGCAGCACGCGCAGGACCAGCCGGGCGGGCGCAAAGTACTTGGCGAGCTTGAACAGGCGCGCGAGCCGGAAGGCGCGCAGCCAGGCAAGGTCGGTGCCCGTGAAGCCGGTGAGGATGAGCACGATCAGCTCCGGCCCGAAGGCGAGGAAATCGATCGAAAGCCAGAAGCGGCCGGAGTAATGGACGCGGCCGGAAAGGCCCGACACGCCGCGCGTCTCGCCCGCGCACCAAAGGCGCAGGGCGAATTCCAGCGCGAAGATCACGAGGATCACGTCGTTGGCGATGTCGACGGCGAAGCGGGTGTCCGGCGAGAGGCCTTCGACAGTCTCCACGGTGAACAGCGCGACGCTCGCGACGATGAGCGTGAGGATGATCCAGTTGAGCGGCGACATGCCAGGCCGGTCCCACGACTCCAGCAGGAGCTGCCGGTCGAACCAGCTCTTCAGGCTGCGGTCCTCGTCATCCATCTGCGCGGCCATGCGCGTGCCCCCACGCCCGTCCGAATCATTCCGGCGGCTGGCGACAGGTTAGAGCGGCGCGTGGCCAAACCCCAATCGGGTGCAGGACGTGCGGTCTCTGAGAGAAACAAACACACCGATCGCCCCCGCCTTGAGCGGGGGCCCAATGGCGGGGCGGCGCGGGTGGCGTTGCCGGTTGCGCTGGCGTCCCGGAGCCGCGGGCGCTTCAGCAAGCGGGACGGCGAGTAGGCCCCCGCTCAAGGCGGGGGTGGCCGGGGATGGGGGACGCGGCGATTCTCTTTGTGTCATCCCGGCCCTGAGCCGGGATCCAGGGCGGCTGGTGCAGGCGTGTGCGGCCCCTGGGTCCCGGATAGCCGCTGGTGCGGCTTCCGGGATGACACATGGGGCGGGCGGCGCAGCCTAGCCGCGCAGTTCGGCGCCGGTGGCTTTTTTCACGGCGGCGATGATCTTGTCGGAGACGGCGTCGATCTCCTTGTCGGTCATCGTCGCGTCCCGTGGCTGTAGCGTGACCTCGATGGCGAGGGACTTCTTGCCCTCGCCGAGGCTTGCGCCCTCGAACACGTCGAAGATCGACGCGCCGGAGATCAGCGCCTTGTCGGCGCCCTTCGCCGCGCGCAGCAGCTTGTCGGCGGCGACATCCGCGTCCACCACGAAGGCGAAGTCACGGCGCACGGGCATGAAGTCCGACGCATCGAGCGCGGGCTTGGCGCGCGTCGCCTTGCGGCGCGACGGCGGGATGGCGTCGAGGGTGACCTCGAAGGCGGCGACGCGGCCCGAAAGGCCCATCGCCTCCACCACGCGCGGGTGCAGTTCGCCGAAGAAGGCGAGGACGTTCTTGGGGCCGAGCGTCAGTGTGCCGGAGCGGCCCGGGTGGTACCAGGGGGCGGCGCCCTGCTGGACCTGCACATTCTCGGCGGGACCGCCGGCAGCGGCCAGCGCCGCGAGCGCGTCTTCCTTGGCGGTGAAGACGTCGGGCGCCGAAGCCCCGCGCCAGTCGCGCGTGACATGGCCGGCGCGGACGCCTGCGGCGGCGGTCGTCTGCCCCGCCTCGGTGTCGTCGGCGAATTGCGGGCCGACTTCGAAGAGGGCGACGTCGCGGATGCCGCGGTCCACGTTGCGCTGGGCGGCGGCAACGAGGGTCGCCAGCGCGCTGGGGCGCATGTCCGACAGTTCGGATGAGATGGGGTTCGCCAGTTCGAGGCGCCTGTCGCCGCCGCCAAAGAGTTCCGCCTGCTGCTTCGAGCAGAAGGCCCAGGTGACGGCTTCCGACAGCCCGCGCGCGGCGAGCGCCCGGCGGGCGTTACGCACGCGGGTCTGCATGGGCGTGAGGATGGGTTCGGCGACGGCCGCCTTGCGCGGCAGCGGCGTCGGCGTCACCTCGTTGATGCCGTGCACGCGCACGACTTCTTCCACGAGGTCGGCAGCGCCGTGCACGTCCGGCCGCCACGACGGCGGGGTGACGCGCAGGTCGCTGCCCGAGCCTTCGACCTCGAAGCCAAGCGACGTGAGGATCGACGTCACGCGGTCCGTGCCGATCTCGAGGCCGGTGAGGCGTTTGACGCGGGCCGGGTCGAAACTGATGACGCGGCGCCAGTCCGGCAGGGCGCCCGCCGCCTCGATGACGCTGGGCTCGCCGCCGACGAGATCGAGGATCAGCTTCGTCGCCATCTCCATGCCGTCATGGGCGAAGGCGGGATCGACGCCGCGCTCGAAGCGGAAGCGGGCATCCGAGTTGATGCCGGTCTTGCGGCCTGCCGTGGCGATGGTGATGGGATCGAACAGGGCGCACTCGACGAAGACGTTGGTGGTCTCGTCCGTGCAGCCGGTGGCCTCGCCGCCCATGACGCCGCCGAGGCCGAGGACGCCGCTGTCGTCCGCGATGACGCACATGTCGCCGTCGGCTTCGTATTCCTTGCCGTCGAGGGCGAGGAACGTTTCGCCCTTGCGTCCCATGCGGGCATGGACGGTGCCGGTGAGCTTGTCCGCGTCGAACACGTGCAGCGGGCGCGCGCGGTCGTAGGACATGAAGTTGGTGATATCGACCAGCGCGTTGATGGGGCGCAGGCCGATGGCGCGCAGGCGCTGTTGGAGCCAGTCCGGCGACGGGCCGTTCTTCACGCCGCGGATCATGCGGCCCAGGAACAGCTGGCAGGCCGGCTCGCCGGAGAATTTCAGATCGACCTTGGTCCCGCTCTCGAACTTGCCGGGCACGGCATCGATGGTCTCGGGCTTCAGTGTGCCGATGCCGGCGGCGGCGAGGTCGCGGGCGATGCCGCGCACGCCGGTGCAGTCGGGCCGGTTGGGCGTGATCGCGATCTCGATGACAGGATCGTCCAGCCCCATGACCTGCGCGATGGGCGTGCCGACGGGCGCGTCCGTGTCGAGGTCGATGATGCCGTCATGCTCCTCTGACAGCTCAAGCTCGCGCTCGGAGCAGAGCATGCCGTTGGATTCGACGCCGCGGATCTCGGTCGGCTTCAGGGTGATGCCGGAACCGGGAATGTAGGTGCCGGTGGGCGCGAAGGCCGCCTTCATGCCGGTGCGCGCGTTGGGCGCGCCGCACACGACCTGCACCTCGCCATCTTTCGTTTCCACGCGGCACAGCCTGAGCTTGTCCGCGTTCGGATGTTTTTCCGCCGAGATGACATGGGCGACCGTGAACGGCGCCAGCGCGTCCGCCGGGTCGTGGATCTCTTCGACCTCGAGGCCCAGCATGGTGAGCGCGTCCGCGATCTCGTGCAGCGAGGCGGAGGTGTCGAGGTGTTCCTTCAGCCAGGAGAGGGTGAACTTCATTTGGAGAGCCCCCCGTAGAGCGAGGGCACATCGAGGGCGGCGAAGCCGTAATGCCGCAGCCAGCGCAAATCGCCGTCGAAGAAGGCGCGCAAATCCGGCGCGCCGTATTTGAGCATGGCGATACGGTCGAGCCCCATGCCGAAGGCGTAGCCCTGGTAGGTTTCCGGATCGAGGCCGCAGGCGGTCAGCACGTTGGGATGCACCATGCCGCAGCCGAGGATCTCCAGCCAGTCATCGCCCTCGCCGATGCGGATCTCGTTGCCCGAGCGGTCGCAGCGGATGTCCACCTCCATCGAGGGTTCGGTGAAGGGGAAGTAGGACGGGCGGAAGCGCATCTCGACGCTCTCGACCTCGAAGAACGCCTTGCAGAATTCTTCCAGCGTCCAGCGCAGGTGGCCCATGTGGGTCTCGGTGTCGATGACGAGACCCTCGATCTGGTTGAACATGGGCGTGTGCGTCTGGTCCGAGTCGCAGCGGTAGGTGCGGCCCGGGATGATGCAGCGGTGCGGCGGCTTCTCGCCGCGCATGGTGCGCACCTGCACGGGGCTCGTGTGGGTGCGCAGGAGCAGGCGCGAGCCGTCCTCCTGCTCGTGGAAATAGAAGGTGTCGTGCATCTGCCGGGCGGGATGCTCCGGCGGGATGTTGAGCGCGGTGAAGTTGTGCTCGTCGGTCTCGATGTCCGGGCCTTCCTTCACGTCGAAGCCCATGTCCGCGAAGATCGCGATCACTTCATCGAGGACCTGCGAATTAGGGTGGATGCGGCCCTGCTCGGCGGGCGGCAGCGCGACGGGCAGCGTCACGTCCACGCGCTCGTTCGCAAGGCGCGCTTCCAGTTCGGCATCGCGCAGCACCTGCTGGCGGTCGGCGATGGCCTGGC
This sequence comes from Parvibaculaceae bacterium, assembly GCA_965229975.1. Classification (GTDB taxonomy): domain Bacteria; phylum Pseudomonadota; class Alphaproteobacteria; order CGMCC-115125; family CGMCC-115125; genus Pyruvatibacter. Next base: position 2,414,170 of record OZ245936.1, on the reverse strand, counting down.
CGATGCGGTCCTTGAGGCCGTTGAGGAGGGGCCCCGCTTCCTTGCGCTCCTCCGGGCTCATCTTGCCCAGGCCCTTCATCAGCTCGCTGATGCGGCCCTTCTTGCCGAGCGCCGCCACGCGCACGTCCTCGAGGGCGCTAAGGCTCTCGGCGTCACCGATCGCTTGCGTGAACTGCGCTTCCAGCGTCTTGGCGTCCGCCTGAAGGTCGCTCATCTCGTTCTCATCCCGTCCCGCCCGCTTGAATCGCTGCCGCGGGCCTTGTTGCACAAAGAAATCGCCGTTTCCACGGAAAGGGGCGCCGGCCATGAAGGCGGCGGTCTCCGCGCGGAAACGGCGATGTTCTTGTTCCGGGGGTGAGCCCGAAGGCTTACTTCAGCGCGGCGGCCGCCTGATCGACCAGAGCCTTGAAGGCCTCAGGCTCGCGGATGGCGATGTCGGAGAGAACCTTGCGGTCCACTTCGACGCCCGCGACGCTGAGGCCGTTGATAAATCGGCCATAGGTCATGCCGTGCTCGCGGCAGGCGGCGTTGATGCGCTGGATCCACAGCGAGCGGAAGGTGCGCTTGCGGACCTTGCGGTCGCGGTACTGGTACTGCCCCGCCTTGTCGACGGCCTGGGTCGCGGTGCGGAAGGTGTTCTTCCGGCGGCCGTAATAGCCCTTGGCCTTCTTGATGACCTTGCGGTGGCGGGCGTGGGTGGTGACGCCCCGTTTGACGCGTGCCATGTCGTTATCTCCTCAGGTGCCGGTCAGGCGTAGGGCATGAACTTCTTGACGATCTTCGCGTCCTGCGGCGAGAGGATCGTCGTGCCGCGCTGTTCGCGCAGCTGGCGGTTGGACCGCTTGATCATGCCGTGGCGCTTGCCGGTCTGGCCGGCCCGCACCTTGCCCTTGGCGGTGAGGCGGAAACGCTTCTTGGCGCCGCTCTTGGTCTTCATCTTGGGCATTTCGCGTGTTCCTCGTAAGTACGCGCCGGACAGCGTCCAGCGCGAGAAGTCAGCATTCCAGCCGCCATGGCATGCCCTACAGGCCAGGCGACCCTTGTTAAGAGGCGGGGTTATAGGGGGACGGGAAGGGGGATGCAAGGGGGCGGCGTGGAACACCGGCGCCTATAGGAATTGTGGCCAATTTCCTATAGGGTTATAGGATATTGGCGGATTGCTGCTCCCACTCATGAGGACGGAGACAATGGCCGAGCGCGAACTGGTGGAAGAGATCGATGCGTTTCTTGGACGGTCGGGCATGAGCGCGAGCGCGTTCGGCTCGGCGGCAGTCGGCGATCCCGCCTTTGTCCACGAAGTCCGCAAGGGCCGCACCGTGCGGGCACGCACCCGCGACCGGGTAACGGCTTTCATTTCCGGCCATGCGAAGCCTGCCCGCCGCGAGGCAGCGGACACGGGACTCGCCGAGGAAGCGAAGGCGCTGGGCATCGACGTGGACGCGGTGGTGACGTCGGCCCTGCGCGACAAGGTGCGCGAGGAAAAGGCGCGGCGGTGGCGCGCCGAGAACGCCGGGGCCATCGAAGCCTACAATTCGCGGATCGAGGCGCAGGGTGTCTTCAGCGAAAAGCTGCGGCGCTTTTGATGGCGCAGTTCGATGTCTACCGGAACCCGGATCCCGGCACGCGGGACACGGTGCCCTACCTCGCCGACATTCAAAGCGACTTTTTGAGCGACCTCGCAACGCGGCTCGTCGTGCCGCTGCTGCGCGATGCCGAAGCGGAACGGCTCGAACGCCTTACGCCGGTCGTGATCGTGGACGGCGAAGCACACCTGGCGGCTGTGCAGGAGATGGCGGCGATCCCCGCGCGGCTGTTGCGGGGCGCGCCGGTCGCCTCCATCGCGAACCATCGCGACGAACTGGTCGGCGCGATCGACTTCCTCGTCGTCGGGTTCTGACCCCTCACTCCCCCGCGCAGGGCTCGTGGCAGGGCTGGTCGCCGGGGGCGTTACAGGGCGTGGGCTTGCGGCGGGGGCCGGCCCAGCCGTGCTGGCGGCGGAAGTTGCGCCGGACGCGTATGCGGCCGGCCTCGGTCCGGTTGGAGTCGGACTGGGACGAGGCAAGCGGGAGGGGATCGGCGGGATCGGGCTGGCGGGGGTCTTCGGGCACCATGACGGCCTCCATCGGGCTTCGCGATCTCGGATCCCATCTTCTCCAACACCGCTCGATGCCACATTGATCCCGCGCAACGCACACGGTGCGCGCGCAAACGAAAGGGCCGCCTCCCGGGGGAGACGGCCCTCACGTGTGAGAGAGGTCGGGCGCTTTAGTTGGCGCCGTTGCCTTCGCCGCGGGCGTCCTCGAGCACGTCGAACTCGCCGTCGCCCTCGTTGACTTCATCGGCGGTGGCGTAGCCCGCGCCGGCCGCGACACCGAGCGCGCAGCCGCCGGCCGGCACAGCCATCAGCGAAACCACGGCAAGGGCCTTGAGAAGGTCGGTCATCGGACAGCTCTCCTGTTCAGTTCAGCGATGAAACAGAAACAGGACCGGCCCCGGACGGTTCCCGCGCATGTGAAATGTGCGGGATTGCGCGAGTTTCGGGCCGCCCCGGACCGCCGCCCTACTCGGCCGCCGTCGCGCCCTCGGTCTCGTACATGTCGTCGTAGCCGCGCTGCCAGATGAGCTTCTGGCCGTCGCGCTCGCCGAGCATGGTGATCGGGTCCACGTTGTCCACGTGGCCGTAGAGGCCCTTGTAGACCGAGTAGCCGCACAGCTCCTTGAGGCGGCGGGGAAAGCGCTTCGCCATGCCGAGGGGCACGCCGAGCTGCTGGTTCTCCTGCTGGCGCATGAAGCCCGCGCAGTAATAGTTCGCGATGGCGTAGCGGCGCTGGTCCGTCTTGTTGGTGCCGCCCGCGTGCCACAGGCTGCCGTGCCAGAAGAGGAGGCTGCCCTTCTTCATCTCGCCGGGCACGGTGTCGGCGTCCATGTCGTAGTCGGGCATGGAATCCGCCTTGTGGCTGCCGGGCACGAGCAGCGTCGCGCCGTTCTCCGCCGTGAAGTCCGAGACCGCCCACACGCAGTTGAGCGTGAAGGGCTGATGCGGCTTCTGGACGGGGATGAGCTGGTCGTCCGCGTGCAGCGGCTGCGCGCCCTGGCCGGGGCAAAGCGTGATGGCGGAGAGTGAGGAGAGTTGCAGTTCGTCGTCCAGCACGCGCTCGGCGAAGGCCAGCGCGTTGGGGTTGATGGGCACCTGCCAGAACGCCTCGTCATAGGCGAGCAGGTTGTAGATGCGCACCGTGTTGCGGCCCTCGAAGTCGGTGTCGCGGAAGCCGATCCTGTTGCGCTCTTCCACGCGGTCGAGCGCCTCGCGCAGCGCGTCCATGACCTTCGGATCGACGGCGTTCTCGATGACGACGAAGCCGTCGCGCTCGAAATCCGCCAGCTTGGCGTCGATGTCGTATGGCAGGCTGGTCATCCTGCTTTCCTCCCCCAATAGAAGTCTTTTTGGCGTTTTCCTTCCGGGAGCGTAACGCAGGAATGCGCCGCGCCGAAACCGCGGCGGGCGGGAAAGCCTTTGAAATTTCGGAGGTTATCGGCGGCGCGGGCGGGGGGAGGATCGCCCCGCCGCGCGCCGCCATGACCGTTCCTGCGCCGCCCCATCGGCGCGTGCGGACCGGATGGGCAGGTTCTAGCCTATATGCAACTCACTCGCAATAGCGAAAGTGAGGGCAGGGCGGTTTATTCGGCCTATTCGGCGGCTGGCTTCTTCGCCCCCTGGTTCACCTGCGGCTTGGAGACGGCGGCGGGGATCACCGGGATGTCCTTGTCGGCGATCGGCGCCATCACCTTCTTGCGGGCCAGCGCGGCCTCTACGTATGGCGCCAGCTCCTTCGCTTTCCGCGCTTCGCGCGCTTCGACCTCGGCCTTGAACTCGGGCATCACCTCCGCCGCGAAGAGCTCGAGGCTTTCGCAGATGTGCTGGTGCGAATTGTTGCCTGCCTGCTGCATGAAGATGACCTGGTCGACGCCTGCCTCCTGCATGGCCTTGAGGTGGGCGCGCATGTCGTCCGGCGTGCCGATGCCGCCGAGCCCGCCGGGCGTCTGCGTCTCGGCTTCCTCGACGATCTGCTCGGTGCGGTCGCCGCGCTTCTTCATGTACTCGGCCCACATGTCGGTGCGGCCCGGCACGAAGTCCTGCGTCACCATGCGGCCGAGCGCGTAACCGAAGAATTCGAAGCCTTCATGGCCGCGCCGGATCGCTTCCTCGCGGTCCGGGTGAACCGAGAAGGACGAGACCATGGCGATGTTGGCGTTGACGCTGTGGCCGAGCGGCACGCAGTCCTCGGACTTGATGATGCCGTAATAGATGTCGGCCCAGGCCTTCGCTTCCTCCGGATCGACGAAGGAAAAGGCGAGCGCGCCCAGCCCCAGCGACGCCGCGACCTTGATGGTGTCGCGGTTGGTGCAGGCCATCCACATGGGCGGATGCGGCTTCTGCAGCGGCTTGGGGATGACGTTGCGGCACGGCATGGAGAACGACTTGCCCTCGAAGCCGGGGTAAGGGTCCATCACCATCATGTTGGCGATCTGCTCGGCCGACTCGAGCGACATGGCCCGCTTTTCCTTGGCCGGAATGCCGAAGCCGCCGAGTTCAAGGCGCGTCGCCCCCTCGCCGATGCCGAAATCGACGCGCCCGTCCGACACGAGGTCGAGCGTCGCGATGCATTCCGCCGTGCGCGCCGGGTGGTTGTAGTTGGCGATCACCTGCCGGATGCCGTGGCCAAGGCGGATGGTCTTCGTCTGCCCGGCGGCGGCGGCGAGGAACACCTCGGGCGAGGCCGAGTGCGAGTACTCCTCGAGGAAGTGATGCTCCACCTCCCATGCGTGGTCGTAGCCGAGCCTGTCCGCCAGCACGATCTGCTCGAGGGCTTCCTTGAACAGGCGGTGCTCGCGCCCCTCGCCCCACGGACGGGGCAGCTGCAATTCGTAAAAGACGCCGAAGCGCATGGGTCGTTCCTCCCGGTGACGTTCTTGTTTTCGCGGAGAGTATGACTCGGTGGGCGGCGCGGGGAAAATGCGGCGGGCGTTGCCGTCTCGCCGTCCGTGTCATCCCGGCCAAGCGAAGCGCGAGCCGGGATCCAGGGGCTGCGCGCGCCGAGCAAGCGGCCCCTGGGTCCCGGACAGCCGCTTGCGCGGCTTCCGGGATGACACGTTTGGTGTGTGGAGGTTTGCGTGGCGTGTGCATCCGGTTCCCTCTCCCTCAGGGAGAGGGTTGTCGCGTAGCCGGTCGCATCCGGTTCCCTCTCCCTTGAGGGAGAGGGACAGGGTGAGGGGGAATGGTTGCGGGGCACGTGCGGATGCTGACCCTCACCCTCCCATTGCTTCGCAATGGGCCCCTCCCTCTCCCTCAGGGAGAGGGATGAAAAAAGGGCCGGCGCTTTCAGCGGCCGGCCCTTGGTCGTTTCGCGGGTGTTCGCGGCTTAGCGCGGCGCCAGGACCATGATCATCTGGCGGCCTTCGAGCTTGGGGTGGAGTTCCACCTTGGCGATCTCGTCGACCTGGTCGCGGACGCGGTTCAGGAGCTTCATGCCGAGGTCCTGGTGGGCCATTTCGCGGCCGCGGAAGCGAAGGGTGACCTTCACCTTGTCGCCCTCCTCGAAGAAGCGGAGCATGTTGCGCATCTTCACGTCGTAGTCGTGCGTGTCGATGTTCGGCCGCATCTTGATTTCCTTGACGTCGACCGTCTTCTGGTTCTTTCGCGCCTCGGCCGCCTTCTTCTGCGCCTGGTACTTGTACTTGCCCAGGTCCATCAGCTTGGCGACGGGCGGCGAGGCGTTGGGCGACACCTCCACCAGATCGAGGCCGGACTCCTCGGCCATCTCCATGGCGCGGGCGGTGGAAACCACCCCCACATTCTCACCTTCGCCGTCGATCAGGCGGACTTCCGGAACGTTGATCTGGTCGTTGGCGCGCGGGCCTTCCTGCTTCGGAGGCGGCGCCATGTTGGGGCGGCGTGCGATGTGTCTAGTCTCCCGATAAGGCGGTGCGGGAGATCATGCCATCCAAAAGTCCCGCGAACCCCGCCAGTTGATACTGAGATCGTTACAGCCCGGTATATTTCGTGAATCCGGGCGTATTTCAAGCCTTTCCCATTTGGGCGTCCAGCGCCGCCAGGACCGTCTCAGGCGTATGGGCGCGGATATCCGCGGCTTCCAGCGCCACGGCGCGGGGCCCGCGCGGGGCGCAGAGCGAGGCATCGGAATCGCTGCCGAACAGCGTGACCGCCGGCGCGCCGGCCAGCGCGATCAGGTGCATGGGGCCCGTATCGTTGCCGACGGCGCCTGCCGCCATGCGCGCCAGCGTCACGATATCGCCCAAGCTGGTGGTGCCGGTGAGGTCGAGGCAGCCGGGGGCCGCATCCGCGATGGCGGCGCCCAGGTCACGCTCATCCTTGCCGCCGAGGATGACGGGCTGGAGGCCGCGCGCGTGCAGCGCCGACGCCACGGCGGCGAACCTGTCATAGGGCCAGCGCTTGGCCGGCCTGTGGGGAGCGGCGCCCGGCACCAGCAGGGCGTAGGGCGCGTCGCCGCCGGTGAGGGTGGCGGGCGTCGCGGTGCTGGCGAGGCGGGTCACGTCCGCCAGCGGCGTCGTCTCGATGCCGGCGGCGCGCAGCTGTTCCGCCTGCCGGTCGATCGTGTGCATGAAGTCGCGCTTCGGATTGGCATGCGGGTGCGAGCAGCCGCGCGCGATGCCCGACCACTCGGTGCGCGGCCACAGCAGGTGGAAATAGAGCGAGGAACGCGACGAGGTCTGCAGGTCGTAGACGCGGGTGAAGCCCGCCCAGCTCATCCGGCGCACGAGGGAGAGGAGGGCGAAGAAGCCGCGTGCGCGCCCGTCGGTCCATATCTCGTCGAAATAGCCGCTGGCGCGGGCCAGCCCCTCGAAGGGCGGCGTGGTGAGGAGTGTGATTTCCGCGTGGCCGGTCTCGTCCAGCGCGTCGTGATGCGCGCGGATGGCGGCCACGGGCCCGAGCGCCTGCACGAAGTCGCCCAGCGCGCCGAGCTTGATGACGAGGATGCGCTGGCGTCCCGTCATCGGCCGAGAATGTCCTCGTAGACGCCCAGCGTGCGCGTGGCCATGGCGTCCGCGGTGAAGTTCATGGTGGCGTGGATGCGCCCGCGCCCGCCGATCTGCGCGCGCTTGTCGGCGGGAAGCCTGAGCGCCGCGTCGATGGCCGCCGCAAGGGCCGCGGCGTCGCCCGGCTCGAACAGCCAGCCGGTGCGCTGGTCTTCGGGGACTTCGATCACCTGCTCGCGCGCGCCGCCGTGATCCGGCGCGATGACGGGGCGCGCCATCGCCATGCCCTCGACGGTGGTGCGGCCGAAGGGTTCGGGCTCGAGCGAGGCGGAGACGACGATGTCGGCGGCGGCATAGGCCGTCGGCATGTCGTCCACATGCCCTGCGACCGTGACGCGTGCGCCGAGATCCTGGTAGCGGATGCGCTCCTGCAGTTCGCGGACATAGTCGTCGCGGCCCTGTGCGTCGCCCGCCAGCACGTATTGCGCGGGCGTCTCCACGCGGGTGGCGGCGTCGAGCAGCAGGAGCTGGCCCTTCCAGCGGGTAAGGCGGCCGGGCAGCAGGACGACCGGCCGGTCCTCCGCCCGCCATGTTTCGCGCAAGGCGGCAACAGCGGCCTTGTCCACGTTCGCCGGGTCGAAGCGCGACAGGTCGAAGCCGCGCTGGATGGTGTGGACCCGCGCGGTGGGCGCGCCGTGGACGCGCAGGATGCGCTCGGCGGTGAACTCGGAATTGGCGATGACGGCGCTGCCCCGGGCCATGACCGAGTTGTAGCGCACCTTCCACGACGGCCCCTCGGCGACCTTGCCGTGATAGGTGGTTACGAAGGGGATGCCCTCGGAGCGGGCGGCCCGGTAGGCGCTCCACGCGGGCGCGCGGCTGCGGGCATGGACGATGCTGATGTCGTGGCGGCGGATCAGGCTGCGCAGGCGGCCGTAGTTCTCCAGCATCACCAGCGGGTTCTTCGCGTGCGCCGGCATGTGGAGGACGACGACGCCGGTGCCGGCAAGCTCCGATTCGAGGCGGCCGCCGCGCGTGGCGATGTAGGAACGCCAGCCCGCGCGCGCCACGGCGAGCGCGATCTCGATGCAGGACCGCTCCGCGCCGCCCGCGTTCAGCTCCGGGATCACCTGCATGATGCCGGGCACGCGGGGTTGCATCCCCGGCGGGATTGCGGCGATAGGGTCGGTGACAGCTTCGTTCAACGGCGGCGGTGCTCCAGGGGCCCGGAACCGGCAAGGGAGGTTCGCGAGAGATGTCTGAACGTGAAGGAACGCTCACCCGTTCCGACGGGCAAACGCTGGCCTATCGCGCGCGGTCCGGCAAGGGACCGGCGCTGGTATGGTTCGGCGGCTTTAAATCCGACATGACGGGCACGAAGGCAACCGCCCTGGACGACTGGGCGGCCTCGCGCGGGCGCGCCTATGTGCGCTTCGATTATTTCGGGCACGGACAATCGAGCGGCGATTTCGAGGACGGCACCATCGGCCGCTGGCTGGAAGACGGCATGGCGGTGCTGAAGGAGCTGGCGCCGGGGCCGGTGATACCCGTGGGCTCGTCCATGGGCGGCTGGATCTCGCTGCTGGCGGCGCGCGAGATGGCGAAGGCGGGCGAAGGGGACCGGCTCAAGGGGCTGGTGCTGATCGCGCCCGCGCCGGACTTCACCGAGACCCTCATGTGGAACACCTTCTCCAAGGAGGTGCGCGACGAGATCATGGAGACCGGCGCGCATCGTCAGCCTTCGGACTATGACGACGAGCCCTACGTGATCACGCGGCGGCTGATCGAGGAGGGGCGCGACCACCTGCTGCTGGGCAGTCCGATCCAGTTTTCGTGCCCCGTGCGCATCCTGCAGGGGATGCGCGACGAGGATGTGCCCTGGCGCCACGCGCTGAAGCTGGTGGACGCGATTGCCGGGGATGACGTGACTTACACGCTGGTGAAGAACGGCGATCACCGGTTGTCGGAACCGGGCGACATCGCGCGGCTCCATGCCGTGCTGGACGAGGTCGCGGGCGCGTAGGGCGCCTGTCCCCTGGTTCTCCCACTTGTGTCATCCCGGCCTTGAGCCGGGATCCAGGGCGGCTTGTTCCGATCCTGCGGCCCCTGGGTCCCGGATAGCCGCTTGCGCGGCTTCCGGGATGACACCGGGGGTGTTGGAGTGCGTGGCGGTTGCTTCCGGTCCCCTCTCCCTTGAGGGAGAGGGACAGGGTGAGGGGGCAGCGGTGGCAGGGGACGTGCGGAGGCTGACCCTCACCCTCCCATCGCTTTCGCGATGGGCCCCTCCCTCTCCCTCAGGGAGAGGGAATGTTGTGCGTGGCGGACGCATCCGGTCCCCTCTCCCTTAGGGAAAGGGATTGATGTGCGTGGCGGATGCCTCCGGTCCCCTCTCCCTTGAGGGAGAGGGACAGGGTGAGGGGGCAGCGGTGGCTGGGGCACGTGCGGAGGCTGACCCTCACCCTCCCATCGCGTTCGCGATGGGCCCCTCCCTCTCCCTCAGGGAGAGGGATTGATGTGCGTGGCGGGTACCTCCGGTTCCCTCTCCTTCAGGGAGAGGGGTAGGGGGTCAGCCGCGGCCTTCGCCTTCGCGGGCGAGGGCGGCGAGGCCTTCGCGGTAGGTGGGGTAGTGCAGGTCGACGCCGAGGCACTTGCGCAGGCGCTCGTTGCTGACGCGCTTCGATTCCGAATAGAAGCTGCGGCCCATCTCGGAGAGGCCCGCCTCGTCCAGCGGCACCAGCGGCGGCGGCTCGACGTCGAGGAGTTCGGCGGCGTAGGCGACGACCTCGGCGGGGGGCGCGGGTTCGTCGTCGCAGACGTTGAAGGCGCGCGATGAAAGCCCGCTGGTGGCGGCTTTCTCCAGCACCCCGGCAATGTCGTCCACGTGGATGCGGGAGAACACCTGGCCGGGCGCATCGATGCGCTTGGCCCTGCCATCGCGCAGGCTGACGAGCTGGTTGCGGCCGGGGCCGTAGATGCCGGCAAGGCGGAAGATGTGAACGGGCACGCCCATGCGCTTGCCGAGATCCCACCACCCGGCCTCGGCATCGCGGCGGCGCTGGCCGCGCTCGGTGCTGGGTTCAAGCGGGCTTGTCTCGTCCACCCAGCCGCCGGAGCGGTTGCCGTAGACACCGGTGGTGGAAAGGTAGCCTAGCCATTTCACGCCGTTGAGGGCGGCGATGTCGTCCGCGTGCGCGTTGAGCACCGGGTCGCCGTCCGGGCCAGGCGGGGCGGAGGCGAGGATGTGGGTCGCGCCGTGAAGGGCCGTCGCCGGATCGCGCAGCGGGTCGTCGCCGAACACGTAGGCCTCGATGCCGCGCATGGCGAGGTCGTCCGCCTTGGCGTAGCTTCGGCAGGTGCCGGCGACGCGCCAGCCGCGCGCCTGCATGCGCGCCGCGAAGGCCAGCGCGGAATAGCCGAGTCCGAAGATGAACAGGCGTGGCACGAATCAGTCCCCTTGGCGCGCCACCAAATAGCCATGACACGCAGGCAAGTTACAGCCCATGAATCGAAGCGTTCCCTTATTCGTGATCACCGCCGCGTTACTTGCGGGTCATGCGCACTCTCAGGACCTCGACTCCGCGGCGCGCTACCGCGACTGCCTTGCGCAGATCGAGCGCAACGCGGATGTGGCCTATGACGCGGCGCTCGACTGGCAGTCGCGCGGCGGCGGCGCGGCTGCCAAGCACTGCGCGGCGCTGGCGCTGGTGGAACTGGAGCTTTACGGCGAAGCGGCGGTGCGGCTCGGGGCGCTGGCCGACGAGCCCGACGCGGGCGGGCCGGAGGCGCGCGCCGCGATCCTCGGCCAGGCGGGCAATGCGTGGCTGCTCGCCGGGGGGCCGCAGAACGCGGTGACGGCGTTCGACGCGGCGCTCGGCCTGGCGCCGGGCGATCCGGCCCTGCTGATCGACCGGGCGCGGGCGCAGGCGGCGCAGGAAAACTACGCGGCGGCGGAAAGCGATCTCTCGCAGGCGATTGCCGCCGACCCGGCGAACGCGGCGGCCTTTGTGCTGCGGGCCAGCGCGCGGCGCGAACAGGGGCTGCTGGAACAGGCATTGGCGGACATCGAGCGCGCGCTGCGGCTGGTCCCCGATGCGCCCAACGCGCTGGCCGAGCGCGCGGCAATCAGGCTGGCACAGGGCGACGAGGCAGGCGCGCGGGCCGACTGGGTGCGCGTGGCGCAGATTGTCGGCGAGGTGCCGGACACCCATCCCCATGCCCCGGCGCTGCATGACGCGCAGCGCGGGCTGGAGCTGCTCGACGTGGAGCGCGAGTAGCCGCCAGCGGGCGGGTTCCTAGAAGTCGAGGTCGGCGTAATGGCGCGGCGGCGCCATGCCGGCCACGTGATCGGCAAGGATCGGCCGGAAGGACGGGCGCGACTTGATGCGCGCGTACCACGCCTTCGCCTCGGGAAAGTCCGCCCACGGAACATTGCCGAGATAATCGACGGCTGAAAGGTGTGCTGCCGCCGCGAGATCGGCGATGGAGAGATGCTCGCCCGCGAGCCAGTTGCGCCGCTCGGTCAGGAACGAGATGTAATCCAGGTGGTAGGCCACGTTGTGCAGGCCCACGCGCACCACGTCCGTATCGGGCGGGCCGCCGCCGAGATCGCGCGGCAGGAAGCGCTTGAGGATCTTTTCCTCCACCAGGTTGCGCGTCACCTCCTCGTGGAACTTCTCATCGAACCATTCGGCGATGCGCCGGGCCTCGGCCCGCTCGACCGGGCCGCCCGGAAACAGGATCAGCCCGCCATTGGGGTCGCGGTAGACCTCGTCGAGATAATCCTGGATGACGCGGGCGCCGGCGATGGTTGTGCCGTCGGGCTCGACCAGCACGGGCACCGTGCCCGCCGGGTTGAGCGCGAGGAACTGCTCGCGGCGCTCCCAGAACTTTTCCGGGACCGTCTCGAAGGCGAGCTTCTTTTCCGCGAGCGCAAGGCGGATCTTGCGGCAGGCCGGATCGAGCGGCTGGTGAAGGAGGCGGCGCATGGGCTGCGCAGTCTAGCGGAGATCGGCCCGCGTCAAAGGGCGGAAATGTGGCGTTTGCGGCGGGGGCACGTGCGGATGCTGACCCGCGCCGGCTGGGAGATGGGTTGTCGCGTAGCTGGCGGCATCCGGTCCCCTCTCCCTTGAGGGAGAGGGACAGGGTGAGGGGGCAGCGGTCACAGGGGCACGTGCGGATGCTGACCCTCACCCTCCCATTGCTTCGCAATGGGCCCCTCCCTCTCCCTCAGGGAGAGGGATTGTTGCGGGTGCATCCGGTTGGCCCTCCCTTGAGGGTGAGGGGGCAGCAGTGGCTTGAGGCGCGGGCCGCCTACTCCACGTTCTCCAGCCCCGAGAGGATGGGGCAGTCGGGGCGGTGGTCGCCGTGGCACCTGGTGGTGAGGTCGACGAGGGTTTCGCGCATCTCTTCGAGTTCGGCGATCTTGCGCTCGATCTCCTCGACGTGTTCGAGGGCGATGCGCTTCACGTCGGCGCTGGCGCGCGAGCGGTCGCGCCACAGGGCGAGCAGCTCGCGGCAGGCGTCGATGGAAAAGCCGAGGCTGCGGGCGCGGGCGACGAAGCGCAGGGTGTGGACGCCCGCCTCGTCGTAATCGCGGTAGCCCGCGGGCGTGCGGTCGGGCTGCGCGATGAGGCCGATTTCCTCGTAGTAGCGGATGGTCTTGGCCGGAACGCCGGAGGCGGCGGCCGCGTCACCGATATTCATTGGGCGGGGGCTCCTGCGGGTATGGCGGCGGGTTCGGGACCGCGCGTTTCGCGCAATGTGGCCGTGACGGCGCGCGGACGCCAGCGGGCGAGCAAGAGCGAGTTGCCCAGCACCGAGAGGCTCGACAGCGCCATCGCGCCGCCCGCGACGGCCGGGTTGAGCAACCCGAAGGCGGCGACGGGAATGAGCGCCACGTTGTAGGCGAAGGCCCAGAACAGGTTCTGGCGCACCTTGCGGCGCGTCGATTCGGCGATGTCGATGGCCCCGGCGACGAGGCCCGGTTCGGGCCGCATCAGGGTGATGGCGGCGGTTTCGAGGGCAGCGGCCGAGCCCGAGCCCATGGCGATGGAGAGATCGGCGGCGGCAAGGGCGGGGGCGTCGTTGACGCCGTCACCGACCATGCCGACAGCGCCGCGCGCAGCGGCCTCGCCGACGACCTTCGACTTGTCCTCGGGCTTCACCTCGGCGCGCACCTGCGCGATGCCGAGCTTGCGGGCAACCGCTTCGGCGATGGGCTTGGCGTCGCCCGTGAGCAGGACGGACTCGATGCCGCGCCTGCCGAGCGCCGCGATGGCTTCCGCCGCGCCGTCGCGCACGGGATCGGCCATCGCCATCAGGCCCTTCACCTCGCCGTCGATGGCCACGTAGGTGACGGTGCGCGTGGCGGCGGAGAGGCGCTCGCCCTCGGCAGCGAGATCGCCCACCGAAAGCCCGCGCTCGCGCATCAGCGCAGGCGAGCCGATGACGACATCGTGGCCGTGCACTTTCGCCTCGAGGCCGCGGCCCGTGATGTTGCGGAAGCTGTCGGGCCGCGTGGCGGCAATGCCCTCGTTGCTGGCATGGGCGAGGACGGCGCGGGCCAGCGGATGCTCGCTGCCGGTCTGCGCGGCGGCGGCGAAGGCCAGCACGTCGCGTTCGTCCGCGCCGGGGGCGGCGATGAAATCGGTCACAGCCGGTTCGCCGCGGGTGAGGGTGCCCGTCTTGTCGAAATAGATGCGGGTGAGGCCGTGCGCGCGCTCGAGCGCGTCCGTGTCGCGGATCAGGATGCCCGCGCGGGCGGCGGCGCCGGTGCCCGCGGCGATGGCGGCGGGCGTGGCAAGGCCGAGCGCGCAGGGGCAGGCGACGACGAGGACGGCAACGGACGCGCCGACAGCCGACGCCAGCGTGCCGCCAAGCGCCAGCCACGCGCCGAAGGTGACGATGGCGATGACGATGACGACCGGCACGAAGATGGCGGCGACCCGGTCGGCAACCTTCTGCATCGGCGGCTTGGCGGCCTGGGCGGCTTCGACCAGCTTCGCCATGCGGGCGACGACCGCGTCCTTGCCGGCGGCAGTGGTCTCGACCGTGAGGAGCCCCGCGCCGTTGATGGTGCCGCCGGTCACCGTATCGCGCCGCCCCTTGGCGACAGGGACGCTCTCGCCGGTCACCATGCTCTCGTCGATCTCGCTTTCGCCCTCGGTGATTTCGCCGTCGACGGGCACGCGTTCGCCCGGGCGCACGAGGACGCGCATGCCGGTCTTCACCTGCGCGGCGGGCATGTCGGTTATCTCGTCGCCGTCGATGACGTGCGCGGTCTCGGGCGCGAGATTCATCAGGGTGCGGATGGAGGCGGTCGTCGCGCGGCGCGCGCGGTCCTCCAGGTACTTGCCGAGGCGGATGAGCGTGATGATGACCGCGGCAGCCTCGTAATAAAGGTGGCCGTGGGCGCCGAGCCCGGTCTGCGCGGTGATCGCCAGCGAATAGGCGAAGGCGGCGGTGGTGCCGAGCGCCACCAGCACGTCCATATTGGCGGTGCCGTGGCGCAGCGCCTTCCACGCGCCGGTATAGAAGCGCGCGCCCGCGATCACCTGCACCGGCAGGGCCAGCGCGAGCTGCGTGCCCGCCGTGAGCGAGAAGGTGAGGCCGAGCCAGCCCGCCACCATCTGCGCGACGAGCGGCAGGGTGAGCAGGCCCGCGCCGATCAGGATGATCTTCTCGCGGGTGTCGGACGCGCCGGTCTCGGGCGCAGCCTCGACGGAGGCGCCATAGCCCGCGTCCTCGACGGCCTTCACCAGCGCAGCCGTATCCAGATCATCGCCCTCGACGGTCGCCTTCTCGGTGGCGAGATTGACCGACGCGGACGCGACGCCGGGCACGGCGCGAAGCGCCTTCTCGATGGTCTGCGCGCACCCGCCGCAGGTCATGCCGGTGAGCGCGAGGGTGACGGCGGTGTCCGGGCCTGCGTCCTTGTCGTGCGCCGTGTAGCCCGCATCGGCAACGGCGCGGGTGAGTGCGTCCGTATCCGCCGTGCCTTGGACGACGGCGGTTTCCGTGGCGAGGTTCACCGAGGCGCCGCGGACGCCGGGCACGGCGGCAAGCGCCTTCTCGACGCGCGTGGCGCAGCCGGCGCAGGTCATGCCCTCGATCCGGAGTGTCGTCGTGGCGAGCGATGTGTCGGTCATGGTCCTTGCGGCCCGCGGCCTTGCCTGGGGCCGCGAACCCTCCAGTTTCTGGAAGCTCGCCCCCTAAGTGGGGGTTCCAGAGACTGGAAGGTCAAGGGCGGGCGCGGCGAAGCGGCGCAATCCGGCGGATTTACGGGATTTTCGCAAGGCCCCTGCTAGAGTGCGGCCATCGATTCTCCCGCCGCAGGGCACGCGCCATGTCATTCATCCAGCTTCTGGTGCTGGCCATCATCCAGGGCCTGACGGAGTTCCTGCCGGTCTCGTCGTCCGGCCACCTGGCGCTGGTGGACGAGATGACGGGCTGGGCCGACCAGGGCGTGCTGATCGACGTGGCGATCCACGTGGGCTCGCTGTTCGCGGTGCTGATCTATTTCCGCGAGGACGTGATGGGCCTCGTGCGTGGCGGGTTCGAACTGCTCCGGGGGCGGATGACCGAGGCGGGGCGGCTCGCGCTCTACCTCGTGGGCGCCAGCGTGCCGATCTTCGTCATCGGCTTCCTGCTGGTGCGCGCGGGCTACGTCGAGGGCCTGCGCAGCGCCGTGACCATCGCCTGGGCGAACATGGCCTTCGCCGTCTTGCTCTACTGGGGCGACAGGGTGGGCCCGGTCGTCCGTACACAGATCGACTGGACATGGGGCCGGGCGATGGCGGTGGGCTTCGCGCAGGTGACGGCGGTGATCCCCGGCGCCAGCCGCTCCGGCGTCACCATGACCATGGCGCGGTTCCTCGGCTTCGAGCGCAAGGAGGCCGCGCGCTTCTCCATGCTGCTGGCGATCCCGACGATTCTGGGGGCCGGAGCCGCGGGCGCGCTGGAGCTGGCTGAATCGGGCGACGTGACGCTGCAGGCGGATGCGGGGATTGCGGCGGTGCTGTCGTTCCTCGCCGCGCTCGCCTCGATCGCCGTCTTCATGCGGCTGCTCGAGAAGATTTCACTGACGCCGTTCGTGATTTACCGGGTCGTCCTCGGCGCCGCGTTGTTGCTCTGGCTCTACGCCTGACAGGTGTAGATGCGCTGCCGCAAATACTGGACGTTATCGCCTGTATTCGCGGTGTATCAGGACGCTTTGTGGCGGTGCGGGATCGTCTGCTCGTACTGCCCGTGCTTGCGGAACGGCCACAGGTAGTCGGGCACGATCGCCTCGACCGAGCGGGGGCTTATCCCCAGCGCCTCGATGGTCCTGTCCTCGTTCTTCGCGGCGTCGCTGACCACGTTGTCGCTTTCCAGCATCCGCACCTGCCCGCGCGTAAGCGGCGGTACCGGCAGGACGCCCAGCAGCGTGCCCTGGAGGCGCGCGACCGGCCACGGCACCGGCACCAGCAGGCGCTTGCGGCAGGTCTCCGCCAGCA
Organism: Parvibaculaceae bacterium; assembly: GCA_965229975.1. Lineage (GTDB taxonomy): Bacteria > Pseudomonadota > Alphaproteobacteria > CGMCC-115125 > CGMCC-115125 > Pyruvatibacter. Next base: position 2,397,659 of record OZ245936.1, on the reverse strand, counting down.
CGATTTCCATCAGGCGCTTGAAGGTGTAGGTGCCCGGCCCGCCCAGCTCGTAGATCTTGCCGGCGGCGTCGCGGCTTTCCAGCGCCGCGCAGACCGCGTCCGCCACGTCGTCCACGTAGACCGGCTGGAACTTCGTGTGGCCGCCGCCGAAAAGCGGCAGCATTGGCAGGTATTTCGCCAGTGTCGCGAAGCGGTTGAAGAAGCCGTCGCCGGGGCCGAACACGATGGAGGGCCGCAGCACGGTGGCTTCGGGGAACGCCGCGAAGACGTTGGCTTCCCCTTGCGCCTTGGTGACGCCGTAGGGCGCGGGGCTTTCCGGGTCGGCGCCGATGGCGGAGACGTGGACGAGGCGCCTGGCGCCCGCTTCTTTCGCGAATTTCGCGATGCGGCCCGCGCCTTCGGCCTGAAGGGCCTCGAAGGTCTGCTTGCCGCTCTCGTAGAGAATGCCGACCAGGTTCACGACCATGTCCGCGCCGTCGACGGCGCGGCTGACGGAGGTGTCGTCGGAAATGTCGGCATAGACCGGCTCGACCTGGCCGGGCAGGCCCATGGTGCGCAGGAAGCCCGCGAGCGACGGGCGGCGCACAGCCGCGCGCACCCGGTATCCCCGCTTGGCGAGTTCGCGCACCACGTGCCGGCCGATGAAGCCGGAGCCGCCGAATACCGTGACGATTGCCTTGCCCACGCCTCTAGATCCTCCACGCCGTGAGGGGTGATTTGTCCCCGTGATAACCCATGGCAAGCGCGTGGCCTAGAGCGCGGATGGGCGCAGGGGCGCACGGCGGCAAAGACCGGCGAATAAAGCCGCATTCGGCCCCGTGATCCAATTGACAGGCGAAACCGGGCGGGGCTATGTCTCGCCCCCCGCATGCCACCCCATTGCCGATGCCCAGGTGGCGGAATTGGTAGACGCGCTAGCTTCAGGTGCTAGTGCCCGAAAGGGCGTGGAAGTTCGAGTCTTCTCCTGGGCACCATTGGCAGACCATCCGGGGGTTTCCGCCCGTGACCACGACGCTCCACAAAGGCGACCTGCCGGACGGCCTCGATCTGGGGCCGGTGGTGGCCGTGGACACGGAAACGATGGGCCTGAACCCGCACCGCGACGGGCTTTGCGTGGTGCAGCTTTCCTCCGGTGACGGCACGGCCCACGTGGTGCAGCTCGACCGCGCCACCTATGACTGCCCAAACCTCAAGCGGATGCTGGCGGATTCGGCGGTGCTGAAGCTGTTTCACTTCGCCCGCTTCGATGTCGGCATGATCTCGAAATACCTCGATACCGCCTGCGCGCCTGTCTACTGCACCAAGATCGCCTCGAAGCTGGTCCGCACCTACACCGACAAGCACGGCCTCAAGGACCTGTGCCGCGAGCTCTTGGGCGTCGACATGTCGAAGCAGCAGCAGAGCTCGGACTGGGGCGCGGCGGACCTGTCGGAGGCACAGCTGGCCTACGCGGCGTCGGACGTCCTGCACCTGCACGAGATCAAGATGCGTCTCGACGCCATGCTGGCCCGCGAGGGCCGGTCGGACCTGGCGCAGGCCTGCTTCGATTTCCTGCCGCACCGGGCGGCGCTGGACCTCGAAGGCTGGCCCGAAGAGGACATCTTCGCGCACTAAGCATCTGCACCGATTGCCGCATTTCCGGGCACATCGGTTGACCGGTTCCGGCTGCGGAATCATACTCCGGTCAGCCGAATGGCATGTTTTTCGCATTAACCTTTGCGTTACCCGCTTCGGGGGGGAGCCGGTGACGCGCCAGTGCGGGCGCTTCATGAGCAACGACACGACGGCCGCGCCGGCGCAAAGCGCCGGGCCTGCCGCTTCCGCCGCGGAGCTTGCCGCCGACCTGGCGGCCGCGAACCGCGTGCTGCGGCTCGCCTCGGGCGCGCTGGACCAGCTTGCCGCAAGCCTCGGTGATGCTTTCTCTGCCGCCGTGAGCGCGATCCTCGCCACCGAGGGCCGCGTCATCGTGTCGGGCATGGGCAAGAGCGGCCACGTGGCGCGCAAGATTGCAGCGACCTTGGCTTCGACGGGCACGCCCGCCCATTTCGTGCATCCGGGCGAGGCGAGCCACGGCGACCTCGGCATGATCACCCGCGGTGATTGCGTGCTGATGCTGTCGAACTCGGGCGAAAACCAGGAGCTGGGCGACCTCATCGCCCACGCCAAGCGCATCGCCGCGCCGCTCATTGCCATCACCAGCCGCGCGGATTCGACGCTCGCCAAGGCGGGCACCGTAACGCTGCTGCTGCCCCACGCGGAAGAGGCCTGCCCCATCGGCATGGCGCCGACCACGTCCTCGACCATGATGATGTCGCTGGGCGATGCGCTGGCGGTTGCGCTGATGGAGCGGCGCGGCTTCACCAAGGACAAGTACCGCGAGCTGCATCCGGGCGGCCGCCTGGGGCAGATGCTGATCCGGGTCATGGACGTGCTGCCCAAGGACCGCGGCATTCCGATGGTGACGCGCGACACGCCGGTATCCGAGGCGGTGAGCGTGATCACCCGTCACGGGCTTGGCTGTACGGGCGTTGCCGACGCGGCGGGCCGCCTGATCGGCGTCATCACCGACGGCGACCTGCGCCGTCACATGGGCCCTGACCTCGTGACCCGCGCGGCGGGCGACATCATGACCGCGAACCCGCGCACCATCGAGGCGGATGCCTTCGCCGCCGAGGCGCTGGCCCGCATGAACGAGGTGGCGCCGCCGATCACCTGCCTCTTCGTGGTGCCTGCCGGCAGCGCGGCGCCGCCGGTGCCGACGGGGATCGTCCACCTGCACGACATCCTGCGCGCGGGGCTTTCATGACGGCGGATTCGACGTCCCCCCAGCGCCGGCGGTTCCGCTCGGGCCGCGACGGCGGGCGCGGCGGCGTCGATGCGGCGCGCACCCAAGCCTATACCCGCTTCGTCCAGCGCATGAAGGTGGGGCTCGGCCTTGCCGCCGCCGGACTGATCGCGGCGCTGCTCATCGTCTCCGGCGCCTTCGACGGGCCGGAGGAGCTGGAAATCACCTTCGCCGAGGTGCGCACGCTCAACGACGACCTGCGCATGGTGAGCCCGCGCATCGCCGACGTGGACAGCCAGGGCCGTCCCTACACCATCAACGCCGAAAGCGCCGTGCAGGACGCAGACGACCCGGCGCTCATCCATCTCGACCAGGTGGACGCCGACATGGTGGGTGATGCGGGCGCGTCGTGGACCGCTGTCAGCTCCGACAAGGGCCGCCTCAACACCGACGAGGAATGGGTCGATCTCGAAGACAACGTGATGCTGTTCACGGATGAGGGCTTCGAGTTCCACGGCCGCCTCGTGCGCGTCGACCTCGACAGCGGCGACATTTCCAGCGACGAGCCGGTGAGCGGGCAGGGGCCCGCGGGCCGCTTCGAGGCGGGCGGTATCCGCGTCACCGAGTCGGGCAACGTCATCAACCTGATCGATGGCTCGAAGGTCATCATCTTCCAGTCGGACAGCGGCGGTGCGCCGCTCTTCGGGGGCGGCTAGGGGCCAATGGAGAAACGAACGACCATGAACAGGCTTTTTGGCGGCGCTATGCTCGCCAGCGTTGCGCTCCTATTCGCGGGGGCGGCCTCCGCCCAGCAGGACCAGGAGGGCGGCTTCACGCCCGATCCGGGCGAACCCATCGAGGTGGTGTCCGATACCGCCGAATGGCGCCGCGCCGAGAACGTCGCGATCTTCACCGGCCGCGTCGACGCGGTGCAGGGCACCATGCGCCTGCGCGCGGATAAAGTGTGGGTCCACTACGAGCCGCGCGAGGAAGAAGCCGAGGCAGCGCCTGAAGAAGAGGTGCCCGAAGGCTTCGAGGCGGAAGAGGATAGCGGCCCCGGTTCGGCCCAGAGCATCACCAAGATTGACGCCAAGGGCCACGTCATCATCACCGATGTCGACGAGCAGACCGCCGAGGGCGACTGGGCCCTCTACGACGTCGCCACCCGCCGCATCTACATGGGCGACACGGTGGTGCTGACCCAGGGCGAGAGCGTGATCCGCGGCCAGAAGCTGGTCGTCAATCTCGATACCGGTGAATCGCAGATGGTCGCCGGCGACGCGGGCACCGGCGGCACCGAGGGCGGGCGCGTGCGCTCGCTGTTCGTGCCCGGCGGCGAGAGTGCTTCGTCTGGCGAAGCGGCGGCCGAGGAAGCAGCGCCTAGCGAAAACGATGCCAGCGCGGGCGAGTAGCGCCCGTCTCTGTTCATCATGGTTCACAATATTTTAAGCGCGCGGGACGACAAATAATGGCCATGGAAGGGGATCCGACGAGCATGGGCGGCAAGAGCCAGGCAACGGACGCAAACGCGCCCGCGGGCCCGCGTCTCGTCGCGGCGTCCTCGGGCCTCGTGGTCGAATCCGTCGGCAAGAGCTTCAACCGGCGCCCGGTGGTGCGCGGCGTCTCGCTCAACGTGAACCGCGGCGAGGCCGTCGGCCTTCTCGGCCCCAACGGCGCCGGCAAGACGACCGTCTTCTACATGATCGCGGGGCTTATCCCCGCCGACTATGGCCGTGTTGAACTGGATGGCGTCGAGATATCCGCGCTGCCCATGTACCGCCGCGCACGCATGGGCATCGGCTACCTGCCGCAGGAAGCCTCGATCTTCCGCGGGCTGACGGTGGAAGAAAACATCCGCGCCGTGGTCGAACTGGTGGAATCCGAGCCCGACCGCCGCGAGAGCATGCTCGACGATCTCCTCGCCGAGTTCTCGATCACCCACCTGCGCCGCACGCCGTCCATCGCGCTCTCGGGCGGTGAGCGCCGCCGCGTCGAGATCGCCCGCGCGCTGGCGGCCCAGCCCAGCTTCATGCTGCTCGACGAGCCCTTCGCCGGTATCGACCCGATCGCCATCGGCGATATCCACGAGCTCGTCTCGCACCTCAAGGACCGCGGCATCGGCGTGCTGATCACGGACCACAATGTCCGCGAGACGCTGGAGCTGATCGACCGCGCCTACATCATTCACGACGGCAATCTCCTGCTCGAGGGCGTGCCCTCGGAGATCGTCGGCAACGAGGACGTCCGCCGCCTGTACCTGGGCGAGCGGTTCTCGCTCTAGGGACCGGGGCGGGGATGTCATGGCGTTAGCACCACGATTGGAGCTCAGGCAGGGCCAGGCCCTGGTGATGACGCCGCAGCTGCAGCAGGCCATCAAGCTGCTGCAGCTCTCCAACCTCGAGCTTTCCAACTTCGTCGAGCAGGAGCTGGAAAAGAACCCGCTCCTCGACCGCGATGAACGCCCGGAGGCGACCGGCGACACCGAGTTCGCGTCGTCCCGCGAGGAAGCGGGCGACGTCGATCCCGCGGCCAGCGCTGCCGGCGAAATGGATTCCGGCTACGACGACATGTACCCGGATGACGGCGTCACAGACCGAGCCGAGCCCGCCGACCCCGGCCCCTCGGCGGCCATGGGCGGCTCCGACTGGTCATCCGCCGGGTCGGGCGGCGCCGGACGGTTCGACGATCCCGAGTTCAGTCTCGAAAACCGCCTCAGCCGCGAACAGACCCTGGCCGAGCATCTTGCCGAGCAGCTGGAGATTTCCTTTTCCACGCCTGCCGACAAGCTTGTCGCCGGTTTCCTGATCGACGCGGTGGACGAGGCAGGCTACCTCCGCCTTGAGGATTCGCTGGAAGAGGTGGCCGAACGCCTCGGCGCCGAGCTGGCCGACGTGGAGCGCATCCTCAAGGTGCTGCAGGGCTTCGAGCCCACCGGCGTCTGCGCCCGTGACCTCAAGGAATGCATGGCGCTCCAGCTTGCCGAGCGAAACCGTCTCGACCCGGCCATGCAGGCCTTCCTCGACAATCTCGAACTCGTCGCCCGCCGCGACACGGCCCAGCTCTGCAAGCTGTGCGGTGTGGACGAGGACGATATCCGCGACATGCTCGCCGAGATCCGCTCCCTCGATCCGCGCCCTGGCCTCACCTTCGGCGGCGAGGCGGCCCCGCCCGTCGTGCCGGATGTCTTCGTGCGCGCCTCCCAGTCAGGCGGCTGGACCGTCGAACTCAACACCGAGACCCTGCCGCGCGTGCTGGTGAACCAGCAGTACTACGCGACGGTCTCCGGCGGCGCGGTGAAGAAGGACGAGAAGACGTACCTGTCCGATTGCCTGCAAAGCGCCAACTGGCTGGTGAAGAGCCTCGACCAGCGCGCCCGCACCATCCTCAAGGTCAGCCGCGAGATCGTCCGTCAGCAGGACGCGTTCCTCGTCCATGGCGTCTCGCACCTGAAGCCGCTGAACCTCAAGACGATCGCCGAAGCCATCGACATGCACGAGTCGACGGTGAGCCGCGTCACGTCCAACAAGTTCATGGCAACGCCGCGCGGCATGTTCGAGCTGAAATACTTCTTCACCTCGGCCATCAACTCGACCGACGGCGGCGACGCGCACTCGGCGGAGGCCGTGCGCCACCGCATCCGCGAACTGGTGGATTCCGAGGCGCCGGCCAAGATCCTGTCCGACGACAAGATCGTGGAGATTCTCAAGGTGGGCGGTATCGACATCGCCCGGCGCACGGTCGCCAAGTACCGCGAGGCGATGGGCATTCCCTCGTCCGTGGAGCGGCGCCGGATGAAAAAGCTAAGTGCTTGAGTTGTAATGCGTTTGCGCGACGACAGGATTGAGCGAAACGCGGATTTCGGGGTTATTGACACCCCGGTGGACCCTAACTAGGGTCCGGGCGCTTTGACGGGGGCTCCGCAATGGCGGAGGGTCCGGAAGACAAGGGCGGCAGGGCCCGCCCGGTGGCGAATCTGCCGTCTGTGCGCCATAGCAAAAACTTGAAATGTGAAGGCCAATGCAGGTTCAGGTCACCGGCAAACACATCGATGTTGGAGATGCCCTGCGTACGCACGTGACGGATCGTCTGGAAGCGGCGGTCGAGAAGTATCTCAACCGCGCCATCGACGCCCACGTCGTCTTCTCCAAGGAAGGTCACGAGTTTCATTCCGACTGCACCATCCGCCTCGGTCATGGCGTGGTGCTGCAGAGCAAGGCCCGCGCAGGGGACATCTACGCGTCCTTCGATGCTGCGGCCGACCGGATCGAGAAGCGGCTGCGCCGTCACAAGCGCCGCCTCAAGGATCACCACGCCGAAGGAAAGCAGCCGCCCGAAGAATTCGAGCTGCCCTCGCGCGTGCTGGCGGGTGAAGGACCCGACGAGGAAGAAGACACCGGTGGCGCGGAAGGGGGCGACGAGCCCCTGATCATCGCCGAGACCACGACGAAGCTTCAGCGGCTGTCGGTGGGCGAGGCGGTGATGCGCATGGACCTGGCGGAGGTGCCGTTCCTGCTGTTCCGCAGCGGCGGCGATGGCTCCGTCAACATGGTGTACCGGCGCGATGACGGAAACATCGGCTGGGTGGAATTCGGCGGCAAGGAAGCCGCGGAGTAGGACGAACGGACATTCGGACCGGCGGGGCGCCTTTCGGGGGGCTTTTCCGGCATTGCAATCGCGGGACATCAGGCGCGGCGGTGCCGGCGGCATGGCGCGCAGAAAGACATGCGATGGATCTCTCTGACCTTCTGACCGCGGGGCGCGTGTACCCGAGCCTTCACGCGGGCAGCAAGAAGCAGGTGCTGCAGGACCTGGCGGCGCGCGCGCATGCCGAGACCGGCCTCGACCAGCGCCTCATCTTCGACACGCTCATCGAGCGCGAGCGTCTGGGCTCGACCGGCGTCGGCCGCGGCATCGCGATCCCGCACGCCAAGCTTGCCGAGATGGACAGGCTCGTCGGCTTCTTCGCGCGCCTGGACACGCCCATCGAGTTCGACGCCGTCGATGACGAGCCGGTCGATCTCGTGTTCCTGCTGCTGGTTCCGGAGGAATCGGGGGCCGATCACCTCAAGGCGCTGGCCCGCATCTCGCGGCTCCTGCGCAACGAAGCGGTCACGGACAAGCTTCGGGGGGCCGCATCGGCGTCTGAAATCTTCAACACGCTGACGCGGCCCGCCGAGAGCCACGCCGCGTAACGGGCGGTCTGGCTCCGTCCCTAGTGGACGCTTACCGGTTCGAGGTCGTACTGGCGGGCCCCGGCGAAGGCCGCATCGCGGTCATCCACGATGGCCATGCGGGTGCCGTCCGCGGCATGCACCGCGAAGAAGCGGGCACCGCTCGGGATCTCGACTTCCTCGCCGACAGCTTCGCGCACGTCATCCATGCCGACTTCGCGGACATAGACGGTCTTCGGCGCGCCCAGAGACGCGAAGTCCTGCTGGCTCATGCGCTGCTCGGCGGTCTGGAACTGGTTGCTGTTCATAACGCTGTACTCCTTGTCGCGCCTCTGGATCAGACGGCGGTCTTTCGCGGCACGGTCTCGATCGTGGTCCTCTTGCCTTCGGGCGCCGGTTTGGCGGCATCCGCGATCTCTATGGTCCGCACCACGTGGTCGGGTTCGGGGCGCACGAGATCGATGATCAGAAGCCCGTTCTCGAGAGCGGCGCCGTTCACGTCCATCCCGTCGGCAAGAACGAAGACCCGGACGAACTGCCGCGCGGCAATGCCGCGATGCAGGTAGGCCCGCTCGCCGTCCTCGGCCTGCTTGCCGCGGATCACCAGCTCGTTGCCTTCCACGGTCACCGAAAGGTCGTCGCGGGTGAACCCGGCGACGGCAATCGTGATCCGCAGGTGATGAGCATGGTCCGCGTCGATCTGCTCGATATTGAACGGCGGATACCCGTCGTTCGACATGCGGCCGACCCGGTCGAGCAGCTGCTCCAGGCCATCAAAGCCGAGCAGCAGGGGATGGGTAAAAGGCGTCACCCGTGCCATGTCAAAGCCCTCATCAATCAAGCGGCTTTTTCACCGGAACCAACGGCGCTTGCACCCCGCTGTTCCCGCGCGGCCCCATCATGGGCACCGCGCTCTCAATAAATGGGAAATCCCGGCATACACATCAAGGGCTGCCCAGGGGCGCCAAACCCGTGATATCGCCGGAAAACCGGCCCGGCCCGCGGGGTGCCAGGGTTAAGGCGCCGGAAACCAGAAAGCCCGGGCGTCTGCCCGGGCTCTCTTTTGGCAAGCGCTGTGGTGCACCGGCCCGCGCGCTCAGGCGCTTGCACCCCCGTCGATCACCAGTTCGGAGCCGTTGACGTACCGCGACTCGTCCGAAGCCAGATAAAGAACGCCTTCCGCGATATCGTTCGGCTGCCCCACACTGCCGCCGGGCACGGCATGCGCGGCAAGCTGCGAGACGTCGACGCCCGCGTTGCCGGAACCGCCGAACACTTCGAGTGTCGCCGCATCCACCTTTGCCCAGATCGGCGTATCGATCGGCCCCGGGTGAAGGGAGTTCACGCGGATATTGTCACCCTGCTGCGCCAGCTCGATGGCCACGGCCTTCGTGAACATCCGGACAGCACCCTTGGACGCGCAGTAGCAGGACATGCCGGCGGTCCCTCGCAGTCCGGCAACCGATGACATGACGATGATGGACCCGCCGCCGCTCCTGCGGATCGCCGGAATCGCGTGTTTGACGCCCAGGAACACGCCTTCGACATTGATGGCGAACTGTTGTTGCCAGGATGCGAGGGCGAACGTTTCACAGGGGGCCCCGACGCCGATGCCCGCGTTGCACACGAGAACGTTCAAACCGCCGAACTCAGATACGCTCTGCGCAATGACTTCCTGCCAGCGGTCTTCCGACGTGACGTCCTGCGCTAGGAAGATCGCTTTGCCGCCCGCATCGCCGATTTCCTTCGCGACGCGCTCTCCATCCGTCACATTGACGTCGGAGACGACAACATTGGCTCCCTCATGAGCCAGAAGTCTTGCGCACGCCTCGCCGATCCCTGAAGCGGCACCTGTGACGATCGCGGTTTTCCCGCGCACCCGACCCGAAGCGGCAGACATCTCTAGTTCCCCCTGCGCATGAATTCTTTTGAGCCCGGCTTGTTGGTTGCCGAAGCTATCGATAATTCTGATTACCGTCAATAATAAGAATTATTTCTGTAGCCGGGCGGCAGGCCGGACGCCGCAAGATGGCCCGGCGCCTTTCACGCGCTCCTCAGTCGGCGTTTCCCCTGGTCTGCGGATGGCATTGCCCCCTTGCCGGGTGCCGCCATCGAATCCCAGATCGCGTCCCCGGCTTGCCTGAACAACTCCCGGCGCTTTCGTTTCGAGATGGGCAATTCGAGGATCTTCTGGAATGTCCCGTGGATCAGCGCCTTCAGGACTTCCTCGGGCAAGTCCTTGACCTGCTTGGACGCCACCCACGCGCCGAGCACCTCTGTGACGCGTCGGTCCACGTGTTTCTGCAAGGCAAGGGAGGCCACGTCCATTTCATAGCCCTGCGGCTTTCTCTCGTTGTACACGGCGACGGTGTGATGCTTTTCCGCATAGAGGCATAGTTCGGACCAATAGAACTCGAACTGTTCGAGCGGAGACCGGTCCTCCGGCCAGCGGTTCATCGTCGCTTCCAGCCAGATGGTCATGGACCGCCGGTAGACCGCGTTTCCAAGGGCTTCCTTGCTCGGAAAATAGCGGTACAGGGTGTTGAGGCCGACACGCGCCTCGGCCGCGATCTCGGGCACCTTCACGCTCGAGTAGCCCGACGAGGCAAACAGGTCCGTTGCCGTCGTGAGGATGCGTTCCTCTACCTCCGAAACCTCTGTGTCTCTTGCCATTGCCGCTGCCGTTCCGCGTCGATTGAGCCAAAAACTCGTACATCCATTCCGCAACGTCCGGCAAGTTTCGGGATGATAACATTTATTATTGCCGGTAATGAAGATTATCGCTAGCGTGCCGCCGAAACCTTGAGATCCGCGTTGGTTCGCTCGTTCGGCGAGGGGCTGGTGACAGGAATCCTGTCCCGAGCGCGAGCGGGATGATCGGTAAATCCAAACCAGAGAACACCGCAGGGAGCCGCACTCATGGGCAAGGCATCAAAACAGGCGTTCAGCAATCCGGCGGACACGGATCGTGATCAATTCGACGTGTTGATCGTCGGTGCCGGCATTTCGGGTATCGCCGCCGGTGTCGAACTGCGCCGGCAGAATCCGTGGGCGAGCTTCGTCATACTGGATGCGCTGGAGTCATTCGGCGGGACATGGCTGTCCAACACCTATCCCGGCGCGCGCTGCGACAGCGACATGTTCACCTACAGCTTCAGCTTCAAGCCGTGGGAGGGCAAGCCGATCGCGCCGCGCCAGCAGATCGTGGATTACCTCGGCGAAGTCATCGAGGAAAACGGCCTCGGCGGCCACATTCGCTACAACCACAAGATCGTCAGTGCGAACTGGTCCGATGATGACAGCTGCTGGGAAATCACCGCCCAGGTTGAAGGCGGCGGGACCGCGGTCTTCACGGCGGGTTTCCTGATGATGTGCCAGGGCTATTACCGCCACCGCGAAGGCTATCTGCCCGAGTGGAAAGGGATGGACCGGTTCGAGGGGCGCTTCGTTCACGCGCAGCGCTGGCCGGATGATGTCGATTGCACCGGCAAGCGGGTGGTCGTGATCGGATCTGGCGCGACGGCGGCAACGGTTCTGCCCGCTCTCGCCACGCAAGCGGAACACGTCGTCCAGCTTCAGCGCTCGCCGTCTTACTACATTCCCCGCCCCAACGATGAGCCGCTGGCAACGCAGCTTCGCCAGCTGGATATCCCCAGCGAATGGACTCACGAAATCATCCGGCAGCAGATGCTTAAGGACGCCAATGAAATGGTGCGGCACTGCCTCGATGAACCGGATACGGCCAGGCAGGAACTGCTCGAAGGCGTGCGGGAGGCGCTGGCCGGCACACTGCCCGACGAGTTCGTCCCCAGCTACAAGCCGTGGCATCAGCGCGCCTGCATCATTCCCGATGGCGACTTCTTCGAAGCGATCAGAAACGGCAAGGCGAGCGTTGCGACCGGCGAAATCGCAGAATTCACCGGGACAGGGATCAGGCTGGCCTCCGGCGAGGAGATTGCCGCGGACATCGTCGTCGCTGCGACCGGTTTCAACGTCAACGCGTTCGGCGACATCGAATTCTCGAAGAACGGCAAGCCGGTCGATATGCGCCAGACCGTCACCTGGCGCGGTGTCATGTTCACCGGGACGCCGAACTTCTCATGGACCATCGGCCATTTCCGCTCGGCATCCTTCACCTATCGGTCCGAATTTGTCGCCACGCTCGTCTCGCGGATGCTCAACTACATGCGTGACAAGGGATACGCGTCCGTTACGCCGCAGCTGACCGAGGCCGACGAGGGCATGGAACTCCGGCCGTTCTGGGACGAGCCGGACTTCCAGCCGGGCTATGCGGTTCGCTCGGCCGATGTGCTGCCACAGCGAGGCCCCGAACAGCCCTGGCGCCATTCACAGGACCATCGGGCGGACACGGCCTTTCTTAAGACGCTCGATCTCGAACGGGAGGCCCTGCATTTCGAGCGCGCCGCGCCGGCAGCGAAACAACGGGCCGGCGCCTAGCGGCATCCAGGGCGGCCGAGGGGCGCGCTATTCCTTGATGCCGCCGGAAACGAAAAAGCCCGGGCATGTGCCCGGGCTTTCTGGAGGAGATGGTGGAGCCAGCCGGAATCGAACCGGCGACCTCTACAATGCCATTGTAGCGCTCTCCCAACTGAGCTATGGCCCCGAAAATCTCGGTGTTTCCGCGTGACGGCGGCAGGGGCGCCGTTCGGGAAGCGTGCGCCGCCGCCCGTCGCGGAGGCGGGACATTACCCATGCCCCCCTGCCAATTCAAGCGGCGATTGACGGGAAAATGACCGTCAACAAACCGCTGAATTGGCGATCATCATCCTCCCGCGAACTCTAGCGTTCGTCGTCGTCCTTCGAACCGGGGATTATGTCCGAGACGTCGTCATCCTCTTCCTCGTCGTCGAGGAAGGTGTCGTCGTCGTCATCGTCATCCAGCTCGGTGTCGTCGTCGTCGAGGTCGGGAATGTCCTCGTCGTCATCGTCGTCGTCGGAATCGTCGTCCTCGTCCTCGTCCATGGACGGCTTCTTGCGGCGCTTCGTTGACTTCTCGGACTTGGCCACGTCTTCGAGGCTCTCGGTCTCTTCGTCGTCCTCGACCTCGTCCTCGTCGTCATCCGCCAGCTCGTCGTCGTCCTCGAGCTCTTCCTCGTCCTCGAGTTCTTCCTCTTCCTCGGGCTCCTCCACGGCGGCCTTCTTGGGCTTCGCCTTGGCAGGTGCCGCGCGGCGCGACTTCGGGGCCGCCTCGGGCGCCCATTCGTAGTCGCACTTCGGACAGTGGATCGGATCTTTCTTGAAGTCGTAGAACTTTGCGCCGCATTCCGGGCAAAGCTGCTTATTTCCCCATTCGGGCTTAGGCACGGGCAAGCCTCACAAGCAGAATGTAAATCGATACGGGAAGGGTCCGGGAGAATTGGAAATCCCATTGCCACGATCATTCCGGACTGTCAAAAGGGAATTCATCACGCCCGCCCGTCCCGCCAAGCCCCTTTTGCCGCAGGCCGATTTCGCGCCCCGGCACGGCCCGCCCTGTAGCTGAACGCCAACCCCATGCACGCCGCCACGCCCCTCCCGCTCCGCGCCGTTCCCGCAGGCCCGCTGAAGGGCGCCGTGCGCGTGCCGGGCGACAAGTCGATCTCCCACCGCGCGCTCATGTTCGGCGCGCTGGCTGTTGGAAAGACGCGCGCCACCGGCCTCCTTGAAAGCGAGGACGTGCTTGCGACCGCTGCCGCGGTGAACGCCCTCGGTGCCCGCGCCGTGCGGCGCGACGAAGGCGTCTGGGAAATCGACGGTGTCGGCATCGGCGCGCTCGCCGAACCCGAGACCGCGCTCGACTTCGGCAATTCCGGCACCGGCTGCCGCCTGATGATGGGCGTCGTCGCGGGCCATCCCATCAGCGCCACCTTCATCGGCGATGCCAGCCTGTCGCGCCGCCCCATGGGCCGCATCACCAATCCTTTGAGCGAGATGGGCGCCCGCTTCGCCGGTTCCGCCGATGGCACGCTGCCGATCACGCTGACGGGCGCCAACCCGCCTGTCCCCATCACCTACACGCTGCCCATGGCCTCCGCGCAGGTGAAGTCGGCAGTGCTGCTCGCCGGATTGTCCGCACCCGGACAGACCACGGTGCTGGAGCCCGTGCGCACCCGCGACCACACGGAAAACATGCTGCGCGCTTTCGGCGGCAAGGTGACAGTCGAGCAGGGCCCGCGCGGCATCCACGTGGTCCGCATCACCGGCGAGTGCGAGCTGACGCCCGCGAGCCTCGCCGTCCCCGCCGACCCGTCCTCAGCGGCGTTCCCCATCGTCGCGGCGCTGCTGACCGAAGGCTCGGAGGTGCTGGCGCAGGGCGTGATGGTGAACCCGCTGCGCGCCGGCCTCTTCGAGACGCTGAAGGACATGGGCGCCGACGTCACCTTCGAGAACGAACGCGAGGAAGGCGGCGAGCCCGTCGCCGATATCCGCGCCCGCGCCTCCGCCCTCAAGGGTATCGAGGTCCCGCCGGAGCGCGCCGCCTCGATGATCGACGAATACCCTGTGCTCGCCGTCGCCGCCGCCTTCGCGGAAGGCCGCACGGTCATGCGCGGCTTGGAAGAACTCCGCGTCAAGGAAAGCGACCGCATCGCCGCCACCGTCGCCCTGCTGCGCGCGTGCGGCGCCGAGGTCGAGGAGCTTGAGGACGGCATGATCGTCACCGGCAACGGCGGGCCGATCCCCGGCGGTGCCATCGGTGGCGGGCAGGTCGTCACCGGCATGGACCACCGTATCGCCATGTCCGGCCTCGTCGCCGGTCTTGCCGCAAAATCGGCGGTCGAGGTGGACGATGCCGCCATGATCGCCACCAGCTTCCCCGGCTTCCGCGACCTGATGGCCTCGCTCGGCGCCGAGATCACCCCGGTCAACGCCCGATGAGCAGCGCCGCCCCCGTCGTCATCGCCATCGACGGCCCCGCCGCCGCCGGCAAGGGCACCATCGCCCGCGCCCTGGCCGAGAAGCTCGACCTTGCCTATCTCGACACCGGCTCTCTCTACCGCGCCGTGGCCCATGCCGTCCTCAAGGCCGGGGGCGATCCGGCGGACGATGAGACGGCGCGTGGTGCCGCCGAAATGCTGGATATCGGCGCCATCGACCCGGCCGCCATCCGCACGCGCGAGGTCGGCGCAGCCGCGTCCCTCGTCGCCGCCAAGCCGCCGGTCCGCGCCGCCCTGCTCGAAACACAGCGCCGCGTCGCCAAGGAGCCGCCCCTGGGCAAGAAGGGCGTGGTGATGGATGGCCGCGATATCGGCACCGTCGTCTGCCCCGACGCGGACGTGAAACTCTTTGTCACCGCGTCGGACGAGGCCCGCGCCCACCGGCGCTGGCTGGAACTGAAGGAGGCCGACCCCTCCCTCACAGAGGAAGACGTTCTTTCGGACCTGAAGGAACGCGACCGCCGCGACAGCGAACGGGCCACGTCGCCGCTGCGTCCCGCGGAGGATGCGACCTTGCTCGACACCACCGATTTGAGTATAGAAGCCGCCATCCGAGCGGCGCTCGACGTTGTCGGGCGGCGGGTGTCACGTTTGTAAGGGAGCCTCTCTCAGCAATCGCTGCCAGATCGCCGTTTCGCCGCAAGGTGTATTCCCCCGGGAATGCGCCTTTTTTGTTGGCCCGCCGGAGACGAAACACGACCAACGACAGCCGCCGAGACCCGGATCGTCCGGGCGGGAGCGGAAGACCGCCGGAACCAACCGTGCGGCCCGAAAAATCGAAATATGAAACTGGAGCCACTGAATGTCCGACACCTCGGCCGATCCCGGCCTTAACCCGACGACCGAAGAATTCGCCGCCCTCCTCGAAGAGAGCCTTGCCAACAGCCAGCTCTACGAGGGCAGCGTGGTCAAGGGCACCATCACCGCCATCGAGAACGACATGGCGATCGTCGATGTGGGCCTGAAGACCGAGGGCCGCGTGCCCCTGAAGGAATTTGCCGCCCCCGGCCAGGACTCCGGCCTTTCGGTGGGCGATGAAGTGGAGGTCTACCTGGAGCGCGTGGAAAATGCGCTCGGCGAGGCCGTCCTGTCCCGCGACAAGGCCCGGCGCGAAGAAGCCTGGGAAAAGCTCGAAAAGGCCTTCGAGGCCAACGAGCGCGTGGAAGGCCACATCTTTGGCCGCGTGAAGGGTGGCTTCACCGTGGATCTCGGCGGCGCCGTGGCGTTCCTGCCGGGTTCGCAGGTGGATATCCGCCCGGTGCGCGACATCACCCCGCTCCTCAACGTGCCCCAGCCCTTCCAGGTGCTGAAGATGGACCGCCGCCGCGGCAACATCGTCGTGTCGCGCCGCGCGGTCCTCGAAGAGACCCGCGCCGAGCAGCGCGCCGAGCTCGTCGAGAACCTGCAGGAAGGCCAGGTGCTCGAAGGCGTGGTCAAGAACATCACCGACTACGGCGCATTCGTTGACCTCGGCGGCGTCGACGGCCTGCTCCACGTGACCGACATCGCGTGGCGCCGCGTCAACCACCCGACCGACGTCCTGTCCATCGGCCAGACGGTCAACGTGCAGGTCATCAAGGTCAACCACGACACGCAGCGCATCTCGCTGGGCATGAAGCAGCTGGAGGCCGACCCGTGGGAAGGCGTCGAGGCCAAGTACCCGGTCTCGATGAAGATCAAGGGCCGCGTCACCAACATCACCGACTACGGCGCATTCGTGGAGCTGGAGCCGGGTGTCGAGGGCCTGGTCCACGTCTCCGAGATGAGCTGGACCAAGAAGAACGTCCATCCGGGCAAGATCGTCTCCACCTCCCAGGAGGTCGAGGTGATGGTGCTGGAAGTGGACCCGGTGAAGCGCCGCATCTCGCTTGGCCTCAAGCAGTGCCTGGACAACCCGTGGGAGTCGTTCCTTGCGCACTTCCCGGCCGGCACCGAGGTCGAGGGCGAGGTCAAGAACATCACCGAGTTCGGCCTGTTCATCGGCCTCGAAGGCGACGTGGACGGCATGGTCCACCTCTCCGACCTCGACTGGAATCGTCCCGGCGAGGATGCCATCCAGGAATACAACAAGGGCGACATGGTGAAGGCCGTGGTGCTCGACGTTGACCCGGAGAAGGAGCGCATCTCGCTCGGCATCAAGCAGCTCGGCGGCGATCCGTTCGAATCCATCGGCTCGATCCGCAAGGGCGACGTGGTGACGGTCACCGTCTCCGCCGTCCAGGAGAACGGCATCGAGGTCTCGATCGGCGAGGAAGAGGGCGTCACCGCCTTCATCCGCCGCTCCGAGCTGTCGCGTGACCGTTCCGAGCAGCGCCCCGAGCGCTTCAGTGTCGGCGACAAGCTCGATGCCCGCGTGACTCAGATCGACAAGGCCGCCCGCCGGGTCGCCCTCTCGATCAAGGCCCGCGAGATCGCCGAGGAGAAGGAAGCAGTCGAACAGTACGGCTCCACCGATTCGGGTGCCTCGCTCGGCGATATTCTCGGCGCGGCCCTCAAGGAGCGCGGCGAGGACGAGTAACCCGCGGGCTGTATGCACGCGAATGCACGCAATGAGAGAGCCGGTGCGGCGGAAAACTGCGCCGCACCGGCCCTCGTTTCCTGAAGAAAAAGCGTGACTCCAGCGTCACGCTTTTTCGTTTGCGCGGAAAGAAATATCTAACCCCTTGAAATGACAGCCGAAGTTGCATCGTCGCAACTTGACGTGCTGACAATTAATCGGGCATCTTTCGGCGGTGAGGGACGAGGGACAAGGGCCTCATGATCAAATCTGAACTCGTACAGCGGTTGGCGCAGGCCAATCCCCATCTCTACCAGCGTGACGTCGAGCGCATCGTCGGCACGATCTTCGAGGAAATTGCCGCCGCCCTGTCGCGCGGCGACCGGGTGGAGTTGCGCGGCTTCGGCGCGTTCTCCGTGAAGACGCGGCCCGCCCGCACCGGCCGCAATCCGCGCACCGGCGAACCGGTCGAAGTCGAGGCCAAGGCCGTCCCCTTCTTCAAGACGGGCAAGGAGCTGCGCGAGCGACTCAACAAGCGTCCGCTGGGCGCCTCGTCCGAGCCAGACGTGTCGGGCGTCGCCGCGGGCGAATAATCACCACGCCTGCCCGGACCCGTCATTGCGCGTATAGTGTTGGTCCAATGTCCGCGGCCCGGTGCGCCTTTATCCGCAAGAGGCGCGCCCATGCCCGGCATCATCGAGTAACAGCATCCGGGGGCCGCTGGCCGTGACGCTGAAGACCTGGTTCATTCTTGTGCCCTGCGCGGTCATCGCGCTCATCCTCACCCTGGCCAACCTCGAACCGGTCACATTCAGCTTCGATCCCTTCTCCGACGTGCGCCCGGCGCTTGCCTTCGAACTGCCGCTGATCGCCGTCGTTTTCGTCGCCTTCTTCCTTGGGATGCTTGCCGGGGGCATGGCCGCCTGGGCCGGCCAGGGCCGCAACCGGCGCGAAAAGCGCGAGGCGAAGCGCGAACTGAAGCGCGTCCACAAGATCCAGAAGAAGGAAGCCCGCGAGAGCACCGACCTCGTGCCCGCGGACCCGTCCCTCGCCATCGCATCGGACCCGCATGCGCATCGTCACGGCGGCTGACCTCAACCAGTCCCTCGACATGCGCTCGCTGGTCGAGCGCCTGCGCGGCGCCTTCCGCGCCGACATCGCCTCTCCGCCCCGCACTGTCCACGAGATCGAGTCGCCGCTTGGCCCCGGCGAGCCCGGTGCCGGACACCTCATGCTGATGCCTGCGTGGCTCAGGGGCACGGCGCGCGCGGGCGACATCCGCGGCCGCCGCGGTTTCATCGGCGTGAAGGTGCAGACGGTGTTCCCCGACAACCGTGCCCAAGGGTCACCCACCCTGATGGGCGTCTACGCCCTCATGTCCGGCCGCACCGGCGAGCCCGTTGCGCTGATCGATGCGCCGTCGCTCACGGCGTGGCGCACCGCCGCCGCCTCGGCGCTGGCCGCCAGCTACCTCGCCCGGCAGGACGCGGAACGCCTGCTGATGGTCGGCGCGGGCAACCTCGCGCCCTATCTCATCCGCGCCCACGCTGCCGTCCGTCCGGTCTGCAACGTGCTGGTCTGGAACCGCACCCCGGCCACGGCGGAGAAGCTGGCGAAGCGCCTCAGCAAGCCGGACATGAAGGTCGCCGCGACCACCGACCTCGAAGGCGCCGTACGCGGTGCCGACATTGTCTGCTGCGCCACCGCCAGCACCGAGCCGCTGGTAAAGGGCGACTGGCTGCCGCCCGGCGTCCATCTCGACCTCGTCGGCGGCTTCACCCCCACCATGCGCGAGACGGACGATGCCGCCATCCGCAAGGCCCGCGTCTTCGTCGATACCCGCGAAGGCGCGCTCGCCGAGGCAGGCGACATCGTTCAGCCCCTCGAAGCAGGTATCATCTCGCCCGACGACATCGCCGCCGACCTCTTCGAACTTGCCCGCGGCGAAAAGGCCGGCCGCCGCTTCCACGACCAGGTCACGCTCTTCAAGTCCGTCGGCGCCGCGCTGGAAGACCTCGCCGCCGCCACGCTTGCCTTCGAACTGACCTAGCGCGAGAATCCCAGCTTGATGAACATCATTAATCCCATGCGGGCACCAGACCGGCAGGGATTTCGAGGAAACGCCTGTCTGGAGGGAGGCCCGCCATGGTCATCACCGTCGATCCCATCACGCCCAGTATCGGCGCCGAGATTTCCGGCATCGACCTGAGCGAGCCGCTCGGCAACGAGAACTACGCCATCGTTCACGACGCGCTGATGACCCACGGGGTCATCTTCTTCCGCGACCAGCACATGACGCCGGACCAGCATAAGGATTTCGCGGGCCGCTTCGGCCATCTCCAGGTGCATCCCTTTGCGCCGAACCTCGGCGAGGATCATCCCGAGATCATCGTCATCGAGCACAATGAGAAGCGCCCGCCGGACCTCAACAACTGGCACACGGACGTGACCTTCATGGCCGAGCCGCCACTGGGCTCCGTCCTCTATGCCCGCACCATGCCCGCCACCGGCGGCGACACCCTGTGGGCCAGCATGTATGCCGCCTACGACGCGCTCTCCGACCGCATGCAGCGCATCCTGTGCGAGCTGACGGCGGTCCACGACTACGAGCACATCTTCGGCAAGTCCGGGCGCCTCTATCGCAACCAGGACGACGACAGCATGAAGAAGGCGCGCGAGAAGCTGCCGCCTGCCGAGCACCCGGTGATCCGCACCCATCCGGTGACCGGCCGCAACGGCATCTTCGTCAATTCGTCCTTCACGGTCCGCATCAAGGACATGAAGGAGAAGGAAAGCCGCGCGCTGCTCGAGTTCCTGCACCAGCACGTCCAGCAGCCGGAATTCCAGTGCCGCTTCCGCTGGCAGGAAAATTCGGTGGCCTTCTGGGACAACCGCTGCACCCAGCACTACGCAGTGGCCGACTATTTCCCCGAGTGCCGGGTCATGCACCGCGCCACCATCGACGGCGACAGGCCTGCTTTCCGCGCGAATTGATGTAAGGTTCCCGCACCCGAAAAACCAAAAAAGGGGAGGGAACACATATGCCTGACGTTGCAATGTTCGCGGGAGACATGATCCTCGCGCTCTTCGTGATGGCGGCCTGGACGGCCATCACCTGGCTCATCATGACGTTCGTGCGCCTGCGCGCCATGAATGCCGCCAACATGGACCCGAGCACGGCCCGCCACACGGCGGACCTCACCACGCTCCCGCGCGGCGCACGCCAGCTCGGGGACAACTACAACCACCTCTTCGAGGTGCCGGTGATTTTCTACGCGGTGGTGCTTGCCATCGTCGTCACCGGCCACGCGGATGCGATCCACGTCTATTGCGCCTGGGGCTTCGTCGTGAGCCGCATCATCCACTCGTTCTGGCAGTGGACGGCCAACGTGGTGCCCATCCGCTTCCTGATCTTCGCCATCGGCTGGATCCTGCTGATGGTCATGATCGTGCGCGAGCTGCTGGTCTATCTCTAGGCCCCGCCCGTATCACCGGAACGCGCAGGCGGGCGAATTGTTGTTCGCCTGCGCATCTCCGGGGAGACGACCATGAACGACACCGGCCGCCGGCTTCTCAACGTCATCTTCGCCATCACCCAGGCGCTGGCGCCCGCCATGCCCGCCATGGGCTATGGCATCACGGTGGGTGCGCGCGGCAACTTCCAGTCGCCGCCCGAAGTGCCCGCGGGTTACGCCTTTTCCATCTGGGGCCTCATCTTCGCCCTCGCGCTGGTCTACGCGGTCTGGCAGGCGCTGCCCTCGCAACGCGACCAGCCCCTTTTCCGCGAGATCGGCAACACCACGTGGCAGCTCTTCGCGCTCTCCACCCTGTGGATGGTCATCGCCCAGCTCGAGGGCCCGACGATCGTGCTGGCCGCCATCATCCTGCTCATGCTGGCGCTCGCCTTCCGGGCCGCCGCAGCGGCCGTCCACGGCCTGCCGACGAGCCGCGCGCAGGGCCTGCTCACGCGTCCGCTCTTCGGCCTCTACGCGGGCTGGCTCAGCCTTGCCGTGTTCCTCAACCTGTCGGCGCTGGCCCGCGAGATGGGGTGGGCGCCCCTCGGCCTTGAGGGCTGGTACTACCCCGCTGCCGTCCTCGGCTCGGCGGCCCTGCTGGTGATTTTCGGCCTGTTCGCCCTGCGCGGCAGCCTTTTCTACGCGGGCGCCGCCCTCTGGGGCCTCGTCGGCGTCGTCATTCAAAACTACGGCACGGAAGCCGCCCCCGTGGCATGGGTGGCGGCGGGTCTCATCCTGCTGCTGGCGCTGGTGACCGCCACGGCCCGCGCCCGCGCCGCATAGCAGGCCCACGCAGTTGAGAATTGGGGCCGGGCCCGCCGCGCTGCTATAAGGCGCCCCATGACAAGCAAGAAGAACCCGGTTTTCTGCGCCCTCGATACGCCCTCGCCCGACAAGGCGGTGGCCATGGCCTCCATGCTCGGCAGCAGCGTGGGCGGCCTCAAGCTGGGCCTTGAATTCTTCATGGCGGCGGGCCCGCAGGGCTACGCCAGGGTCACGGAAGCGGGCCGCCCGATCTTCCTCGACCTCAAGCTGCACGACATTCCCAACACGGTGGCAGGCGCTGTCCGCTCACTGCTGCCGTTGAAGCCGGCGATCCTCAACGTCCACGCGCTGGGCGGCATGGAGATGATGCGCGCCGCGCGCGCCGCCGCCGATGAAGCGCCGGACGGCCAGCGCCCGAAGATCATCGGCGTCACCATGCTGACGAGCCTCGACACGCCGGACCTCGAACGCATCGCCATCCACGACGAGCCGGCCGAGCACGTCCGCCGCCTCGCCGAACAGGCCGCGGAAGCCGGCCTCGACGGCGTCGTCTGCTCCGCCCACGAGATCGAGACGCTGCGCGCCGCGTTCGGCCCGGACTTCATGCTCATTGTCCCCGGCATCCGTCCCGCCGGTGCGGACGTGGGCGACCAGAAGCGCGTGATGACACCCGCCGAGGCGGTGGAGCTTGGCGCCGATGTCCTCGTCATCGGCCGCCCGATCACGTCGGCCCCTGATCCCGCCGCCTCCGCCCGCGCAATCGCGCAGGAGCTGGGCCTGTGACCGATGCCCCGCGAGAACCCGTCGCCATCAAGATCTGCGGCGTCACCTCGGAAGACGCGATCGAGGCCGTGAACAGCATCGGCGCGGCCATGATTGGCTTCAACTTCGTGGAAAAGAGCCCGCGCTACGTCACGCCCGAGCGGGCAGCCGAGCTTGCAGCGAAGCTCACCCCCGGCATCCGCCCGGTCGCGCTGGTGGTCGAGGCCGACGACCGCACGCTGGACGGCATCGTCGACACGGTGAGGCCGGACATGATCCAGTTTCATGGCGAGGAAAGCCCGGCCCGCCTCGCCGAGGTGAGCGAGCGCTACGCGCTGCCGGTCATGAAGGCGATCCCCGTCGCATCGGCGGAGGACGTGAAAAAAGCACAGCTCTACACCCCCTGCGCCGACTGGTTGCTGTTCGACGCCAAACCCCCTAAATCACAGGCCGATGCGCTGCCGGGCGGCAACGGGCTGGTCTTCGACTGGCAGCTTCTCGCGGCGCTCGAAACCCCGCGCCCCTGGATGCTGTCGGGCGGGCTCGATGCATCCAACGTGGGCCAGGCCATGAAGATTTCCGGCGCCCGCGCCGTCGACGTCTCGTCCGGCGTCGAGCGTTCCCGCGGCGTCAAGGATCCCGCAAGGATCGAAGCATTCGCCGCCGCCGTCCGCGCGGCAGAGAAGGATTTGACGTGACCACGCCCACCGGCGGCCCCAACTCGTTCAGGACCGGGCCCGACGAGCACGGCCATTTCGGCATCTATGGCGGCCGCTTCGTCGCCGAAACCCTGATGCCCAACGTGCTGGAGCTGGAAGAGGCCTACGAGGCCGCCAAGAAGGACCCGTCCTTCGAGGAAGAGCTCAACGACTTCTCGATCCATTACGCCGGACGGCCCAGCCCGCTCTATTTCGCGGAGCGGATCACAGAGCATCTCGGCGGCGCCAAGGTCTACTTCAAGCGCGACGAGCTGAACCACACGGGCAGCCACAAGATCAACAACTGCCTCGGCCAGATCCTGCTCGCCAGGCGCATGGGCAAGACCCGCATCATCGCCGAGACGGGCGCCGGCCAGCACGGTGTTGCTACCGCCACGGTCGCGGCCCGCTTCGGTCTTCCGTGTACGGTCTATATGGGCGCCACCGACATCGAGCGGCAAAAGCCCAACGTCTTCCGCATGAAGCTTCTGGGCGCCGAAGTGAAGCCTGTCACGTCGGGCACCGGCACCCTCAAGGACGCCATGAACGAGGCGCTGCGCGACTGGGTGACCAACGTGGAAGACACCTTCTACATCATCGGCACCGTCGCCGGCCCGCACCCCTACCCGGAGCTGGTGCGCGACTTCCAGTCCGTCATCGGCAAGGAAGTGCGCCGCCAGATGCAGGAGCGCGAAGGCCGCCTGCCGGATTCGCTCGTCGCCTGCATCGGCGGCGGCTCGAACGCCATGGGCCTGTTCTACGATTTCCTCGACGAGCCCGAGGTGCAGATCTTCGGCGTCGAGGCAGCCGGCCACGGCATCGACACCGGCGAGCACGCGGCCTCCCTCACCGGCGGCGCCCCCGGCGTCCTGCACGGCAACCGCACCTATCTCCTCCAGGATGAAGACGGCCAGATCACCGAGGGCCATTCAATTTCCGCGGGCCTCGACTATCCCGGCATCGGCCCCGAGCACGCCTGGCTGAAGGATTCGGGCCGCGTCACCTACCTGTCGGCGACCGACAGGGAAGCGCTTGACGCTTTCCAGCTCTGCACGCGCCTTGAAGGCATCATCCCCGCGCTTGAGCCGTCCCACGCGCTCGCGCAGGTCATCAAGCTCGCGCCCGAGCTGCCGAAGGATCACCTCATGGTCATGAACATGTGCGGCCGCGGCGACAAGGACGTGTTCGCCGTCGCCGAACACCTGGGCGTGGACCTCTGACCATGACGAACACGCGTATCGACCGGCGCTTCGCGGCGCTCAAGGAACAGGGCCGCAAGGCCTTCGTCGCCTACGTGACGGCGGGCGATCCCGACCACGCCACGTCGCTGGAGATTGTGAAGGGCCTGCCCGGCGCCGGCGCCGACATCATCGAACTCGGCATGCCGTTCTCGGACCCCATGGCCGACGGCCCGGCCATCCAGGCCTCGTCCAAGCGCGCCCTCGATGGCGGCGCGACGATGATCAAGACCCTCGACCTTGTCCGCACCTTTCGCGAGGGCGACCCGGATACGCCCATCGTGCTGATGGGCTACTACAATCCCATCTACATCTACGGCGTCGACCGCTTCCTGAAGGATGCCAAGGCCGCGGGCGTCGACGGCCTCATCGTGGTGGACCTGCCGCCGGAGGAAGATGACGAGCTTTGCATCCCGGCCATGAAGGCGGGCCTCAACTTCATCCGCCTCGCGACGCCGACCACCAACGCCAAGCGCCTGCCCGCGGTGCTCGCGAACACGTCGGGATTTCTTTACTACGTGTCGATTACGGGTATTACCGGCGCCGGCTCCGCGCAGACGGAGAAGGTCGCTGCCGCCGTGGCCGATCTCAAGAAGTCCACGGACCTGCCCATCGCCGTCGGCTTCGGCATCAGGACGGCGGACCAGGCCCGCGCCATGGCGGGCGTCTCGGACGGTGCCGTGGTAGGCTCGGCGCTGGTATCGAAAGTGGCGGAAAGCCTCGATTCTTCGGGCGCCGCCACGGCGGGAACCGTGGAGAGCGTACTGGCCCTGGCCCGCGAGCTTTCGGCCGGTGCCCACGAGGCGTAAGGCCCGAAAACTGCCCGATTTGCCGCGTAGGCAGGCGTAAAGGAGAACGTGACCGATGAGCTGGCTCGAAAACGTCGTCCGTCCCAAGATCCGCACGTTCCTGACCACCAAGCGCGATACGCCGGACAACCTCTGGCACAAGTGCAAGAACTGCGGCGAGATGATCTTCCACCGCGACCTCGCGGAGGCGCTGCAGGTGTGCCCCAACTGCGGCCACCACATGCGCATTTCGCCGAAGGAGCGGCTCGACGCCCTGTTCGACGGCGGCACCTGGGAAAAGATCCCGATGCCGGAAGTCCCGGCCGACCCGCTCAAGTTCCGCGACCAGCGCCGCTACACCGACCGCCTCAAGGAAGCGCGCAACAAGACCGGCGAGCAGGATGCCGTGACCATCGCCGCCGGCAAGCTCGGCGGCCGCGAAACCATCGTCCTCGTGCAGGACTTCAATTTCATGGGCGGCTCGCTCGGCATGGCCGCGGGCGAGTCCATCGTGAAGGGCGCCGAGCTTGCCGTTGAGCGTCACGCGCCGCTGGTCATCTTCGCCGCCGCGGGCGGTGCGCGCATGCAGGAAGGCATCCTGTCCCTGATGCAGATGCCGCGCTCCACCGTCGCCGTGCAGATGGTTCGCGAAGCAGGCCTGCCCTACATCTCCGTGATGACCGACCCGACCACCGGCGGCGTCACTGCTTCCTACGCCATGCTGGGTGACGTCCACATCGCCGAGCCCGGCGCGCTCATCGGCTTTGCCGGTCCGCGCGTCATCGAGCAGACCATCCGCGAAAAGCTGCCGGAAGGCTTCCAGCGCGCCGAATACCTGCTGGACCACGGCATGGTGGACATGGTGGTCGCCCGCAAGGACATGCGCGACACGCTCGCCCGCATCCTGTCGCTGCTGACCATCGACCGGCCGAACACGCGCAATGAGCCGATCGTGCAGGCCCGCGAGGACACGGTGCCGGTGCCCTACCAGCCCGCGCCCGAGCAGGTGCCGCCCGGCGCCGGGCGCTGACGGGTTTCCCGTTGAGCGAGCCCCCCGCGCACAACCCGCCCCGCCGCCAGTCGAGCGACGATATCCTCGCGCGGCTGATGCATCTGCATCCCAAGGTCATCGACCTGTCGCTGGGTCGCCTCGAACGACTGCTCGCGGCGCTCGGCCACCCGGAGCGCCAGCTCCCGCCGGTCATCCACGTTGCCGGCACCAACGGCAAGGGCTCGGTCGTCGCCTACCTGCGCGCGATGCTGGAAGCGGCGGGCCTGCGCGTCCACGCCTACACCTCGCCCCACCTCGTCCGCTTCCACGAGCGCATCCGCCTTGCCACCGTCCCCGGCAAGAGCGGCTTCATTTCCGAAAGCGCCCTCACGGCGCTGCTCGATGAATGCGAGCGGGTGAACGGCCCCGAGCCCATCACCTTCTTCGAGATCACGACGGCTGCAGCCCTGCTGGCCTTCGCGCGCACGCCCGCCGATGCGGTGCTGCTGGAAGTCGGTCTCGGTGGCCGCCTTGATGCCACCAACGTGGTGGACCGCCCGAAGGTGAGCGTCATCACCCCGGTCTCGATCGACCATCAGGCCTTCCTTGGCGAGACGCTGCGCGAGATCGCTGGCGAGAAGGCGGGCATCCTCAAGCCCGGCGTCCCGGCCATCATCGGTCCCCAGCAGGACGATGCGCTTGACGTGATCGATACGCGCGCCGAACAGGTCACGGCACCGCTCGCCCGCTTCGGGCAGGAATTCACGGCCTTCGACGAGCACGGCCGCCTGGTCTACCAGGACGGCACCGGCCTTCTCGACCTGCCGCTGCCGGCGCTGCGCGGCCGCCACCAGATCGCCAATGCAGCCACCGCCATCGCTGCGGCGCGCGCCTTCATGGACATCGACGAGACCGCCGTTGCCGCCGGTCTTGCCAATGTCGAGTGGCCCGCGCGCATGCAGCGCCTGGCAGGCGGCGCGCTTCAGGCGCTCGCGCCGGATGCCGAACTCTGGCTCGACGGTGGCCACAACCCGGCCGCCGCCCGCGCCGTGGCCGAGACGCTGGCGGACCTCGAGGACAAGAGTCCGCGCCCTCTCGTCCTCATCACCGGCATGCTGAATTCCAAGGATACGCAGGGCTTCTTCGCCCCGTTCCAGGGCCTCGCCTCGCGCGTCCTCACCATCACCATTCCCGGCCAGGAGAATGCCCGCTCCGCCGAGGAGGTGGCGCAGCTGGCGCGCGCCAGCGGCCTCGACGCAACGCCGATGCCGGACATGGACGCGGCCCTCGCCGAGGCAAAAAAAACAGCACCCGCGCCGCGGGTGCTGTTCTGTGGCTCGCTCTATCTCGCCGGCGAAGTGCTGGCGCAGGACGCCCGCAGCCGCGTCTGACCGCTACTCCGCGGCGCGCAGCGGGACGACGGTCTCCGCCTCGGGCTTCTTCTCGGCTTCCGCCTCCGGCGCCTTCGAAGCGGCCTTGGTCTTCGGCGCACTCTTGGCCTTGGCCTTTGTTTTCGCCTTGGCCTTGGCTTTCGTCTTCGCCTTGGACTTCGACGCGGCCTTGCGCTTGCTCTTGGCCTTGGTCTTCGTCTTGGCTTTCGTCTTCGCCGCCTCGTCCTCGCTCGCGGCCTGCGTGCCGCGCGATGCCATCGAGGCATTGGACGAGTCGAGCGGCACCGCGTCGCGTGCCAGGCTGGCCCGCTTCGCCGGCTGCGCGGCAGAGCCCTTCTTTCCCTTGCGGCCCTTGGCGCGCTTCTCGGCGGCGGCCTTCAGCTCCTCGAAGCTTTCCTGGATGCAGTCCGCGAAGAAGGCGGGGTCCGGCACCATCTCGCGGCAAGAGGTCAGCGAAATGGTGATCTGCCCGCCATAGCTGAACACCGGCATGATGAGCCCCATGCCGTCCAGGATCGGGCCCGTTCCGAACTGCGTCACCAGCCGCGCGCCCGTCATGTAGAGCGGCACCTGCGGACCGGGAATGTTGGTGATCACGCAGTTCATCGGCAGCTTCATGCGGTTGGCAAGGCCGAGGCCCGAATAGAGCCGCGCCGCCAGCCCCGCCGTCATCGACGGAATGAACTGCGTGTAGTCGGTCATCGTCTTGGCGCCGACCGCGTTCGTCAGTTCCTTCGAGTTGGTCGTGTGCTCGAACACGGTCTCGAGGCGCTTCATCGGATCGGCGATGTCCGAGCCGATCGCCACCGTCATGGCCGACACCTGGTTGCCGGCCGACTTCTGGCTCTCCGGTGCGCGCACCGAGATCGGCGTCATCGCCACCAGTGATTCCGCCGGCAGTTCTTCCTTATCGGCGAGGTACTTGCGCAGCGCGCCGCCGCAGATCGCCAGCACCACGTCGTTGATGGTCGCACCGGGCACCACGTTCTTGATGGTCTTGAGGTCGTCCAGCTCGAAGCTGCGCCCGTCGAACACCCGGTGCGGCGACACGCAGTTGTTGAAGCGCGTGCGCGGCACCGAGCCGCTCGACTTGAGTTCGCCTGTCGTCATGCGGATACCCGCACGCGCCAGCGCCGGGAAGGAGCGGGCGATTACGTTGGCCAGCCGGAACGGCTGCACCGCGGTGTGCCCGGCCGTCCGCGCCATCAGTTCCAGCGCCAGCGGCTCGCGTTCCGGCACCCACTTCTCGTCCGGCGGCGTCGGCTTGGCGTCCGGTGTCAGGTCATGCACCGCCGCGGTCATCTCCGCGCCCGACACGCCGTCGATGGCCGCGTGATGCACCTTGCTGACAATCGCGAAGGAGCCCTTCGGGATACCTTCCACGTTGTCGAGGCCTTCGAGCACGTAGAATTCCCAGAGCGGCCGGTTCACGTCGAGCGCGCGGCTGTGCAGGCGCGCCACCTGGATGCACAGCTGTCGCCAGTCGCCGGGATGGGGCAGCGCGATGTGGCGCACGTGGAACTCGATGTCGAAGTCCGGATCCTCGAACCAGTACGGATGGTCCAGGTTCATCGGCACGAAGGCGAGGCGCTGGCGGAAGGCGCGCGCCAGGTGCAGCCGGCTTTCGTAGTTCTTCAGGATTTCCTTGAAGCCGAGAACGCCGCCGGGAACCGTCGACTGGTCGTAGATCGCGACCGAGCCGATATGCATCGGCGCGTTCTTCGTCTCGAAATAGAGAAAGGCGGCGTCCAGCCCGCTGAGCTGTTCCATGGCGTTGCGCGCTCCCCGAAACTTCTTTGCAAAGAAGTCGATCACAGAAACTGCCGTCCGGCAAACTGAAGCGCCCGGAACGCCGGCTGGCCTGCCGCCGCGAGCTCGCGCAAATCACGTAGCGCGTTCAAGGCTCTAGCGGGGCGACCGTTGGTCGGGGATATAGCGCGCGGGCGGTTCACCGCGCAAGTGCTGCACCGCAAAAAGAAAGGCCGGCCCCGCATTCCGGGACCGGCCTTCCTCGTGAATTCGGGTCGAAAGCCCTTAGATCGAGCTGTCGATCCACTCCTGGATCTTGCTCTTCGGCATGGCGCCCACCTTGGTGGCGGCCACCTGGCCGTCCTTGAAGATCATCAGGGTCGGAATGCCGCGCACGCCGTACTTGGTCGGCACGTTCGGATTCTCGTCGATATTCAGCTTGGCGACGGTGATCTTGCCATCCATCGAACCGGCGATTTCCTCGAGCGCGGGGCCGATCTGCTTGCACGGGCCGCACCATTCGGCCCAGAAGTCGACAAGCACCGGACCCGACGCGTCGATCACGTCGTTCTCGAAGCTATCGTCGGTCACCTTGGTGGTGGACATCAGGTCTCTCCTTTCCGCGCGGGCGCCGCAGGGAGTGCCGGGGCCCGCATTGCGCGGCGAGAGACTCGCCACGCGGGTTACGCATTGGCTGGAATGTAGGAAGGCCCCGAAACCCGGTCAAGGAAGCCTCAAGCCGCCGTGAAGTCGGCAGAAATCCGTGATTCCAGCAGGTTTTCCGGCAGTTCCATGAGGGTTGCCCCGTCCGTCCACACCAGCGCGCAACGCACCTGCGCGTCCGGATAGGCGGCCTGCGCCAGAGCCCGGTAGGCCGCCATCTGGTCGAGATACGCCGCCGCCACCTTGTCCAGCGTGGACGGCGGCGGGCGGTTGGTCTTGTAGTCGGCAATCAGCACCGTCCCGCCGTCCCGCGCCAGACGGTCCACCTGTCCCGTGACGGTGATCGTTTCGCCGCGCCAGTCGATCCGCCCGCCCAGCGGCACCTCCGCCCGGCTGCCGGGCGCGAAAAGCGGCGCGAACACCGGGTCACCGATCACCCGCAGTACCTCGCTGGCAATATCGGCCTGCGCCCCGGCATCGACCCCGTTGCCCGCCCGCGTCAGGTAATCGAGCGCCGCCGCTTCCCGGTCCGCCGGGGCAATGTCGGGCAGGTATTGCAGCAGCTTGTGGATCAGTCGCCCGCGCGCATACCGCGCCGCCTCGCCGCCGGCGAGTGGCGACAGCGCCGCCGGTTCGCCTGCACCCGCGCTCTCCGTCAGGTGCGACGGCGCCACCGGACCCAGCGTCACCCGCTCGGGCGCCGCCGGCGTGTCGATCCACGCGGGCAGGTCGGCATCGGTCTTGACGCCCGCCGCCTTGCCTTCGTCGTCATGCGCTTCGGCCTTCTGGTCCGCGTCGATGCGCAGCACCTTGGCGGGCCCGTCCGCGAAGGTGACATCCACCTCCTCGGCCATCGTCGCCAGCGCGTTGCGCACGATCTCGTACCAGCTCGTTTCGGGAATGGCGCGCGTCCCCTTGTAGCCCGCGATGTAGAGCCGGTCCTTCGCCCGCGTCATCGCCACGTAGAGCAGCCGCCGGTACTCGTCGTCGTCGCGCTCCTTGTGGAACTCGCGCGCTTCCTGTGTCGCGTCTGCCACCAGCCCGCTGCCCGCGTTCCACGTCACGAGCCCGTCCTCGTGGCGCACCAGCTTGTCCTCGTTCTGCGCCGAGCGGTGCCGCACCGTGTCCGGCATGATCACGATGTTGGCTTCCAGCCCCTTCGCGCCGTGCACCGTCATGATGCGCACTTCGTCCCGCTGCTGTTCCATGTCGCGCTTGATCTCGCCGCCGCCCGCGCACACCCAGCGGACAAAATTCTGCAGCGACGGCGTTTCCGAGCTCTCGTGCATCAGCGCCAGGTTCAGGAACTCGTCGATCGGGTCGTGGGCATCGACGCCGAGTCTGGCTACCAGCTTGGCCCGCCCGCCCAGCGGCCCCAGCAGCCGCGCAAAGAAATCATGCGGCGGCATGAAGTCCGCCTGGTTCATCAGGTCGCCCAGCAGCGCTGCCGCCTCCGCGAACCGCGCATCGTCGTTCGCCGCTTCTTTGAGCGAGGCCCAGAGCGTTCCCTTGCGCCCATGCGCCAGCGCGAACAGCTCGTCCTCGGTGATGCCGACCAGCGGCGAGCGCAGCACCGTAGCCAGCGTCAGGTCGTCCTCCGGCAGCAACACGAACTGCGCCAACGCGATCAGGTCCTTCACCGCGATCTGCTCGGTCAGCACCATCCGGTCCACGCCCGCCACCGGCACATGGGCGTTCTTCAGCTGACGGATCAGCTCATCGACGAACGGCCCGCGCCGCCGGACCAGAATGAGAATGTCGCTGGGCCGCACGGCCCGGTCGCGTTGCGGCAGGATTTCCCCGCTGTCGAGCCAGCGTCTGATCTCCCCGGTGATGCGCCCCGCCAGCTTGGCCACCGGGCTTGCCGTGTCGATGGCATCGAGCGGGGCATCCCAGAAATACTGTTCCTCGCTCTCCTCCGGCTCGATCATCGGCCAGATTTCCACGCGCCCGGCCTGGCCCACGCGCACCGCCTCGTGGTGGATCGTCCGCGACGCGTCGGCTACGACGCCGCGCTTCACGGCGGCATCCGCGAATACCTTGTCCACGCAATCGAGAATGGCCGGCACCGTCCGCCACGAGACTGTCAGGTCCACGTCCCGCCACAGCTTGCCCGCATCCCGCGCTTCCTTGCGGAAGTGCCTGTTCATGGCATCGAACGTGCCCGGCTCGGCCCCCTGGAACGAGAAGATTGACTGCTTCTCGTCACCCACCGCGAACATGGTCCGCTCGCCGGTTTCCATCTCCCGCGCGCCCTCACCGGAGAAGAACTCGTCGGCCAGCGCTTCAACCACGCGCCACTGCTCCGGGCTCGTATCCTGCGCTTCGTCCACGAGAATATGGTCGAGCCCGCCGTCGAGCTTGTAGAGCACCCACTGCGTCGCTTCGCGCGTCGTCAGCAGGGCTGCCGCCTTGTCGATCAGGTCATCGTAGTCGAGCAGCGCCCGCCGCGCTTTCTCAGCCTCGTATTCCCGAAGGATGTGGACGGCGAACCGCATCACCGCCGCCGTCGCCTGCGCCGTGGCGGCAGCGCGATACGCCGACTGGACGGCAACCACCCGTTCCTGTTCCGCCTCCATCCACGCCGCCACGTCCGGATGGTTGCTGCCAATGTCCTTGGTGTAGAGCCGCGCCCGCGGTTCAAGGTCCGTCGCCTTCAAGAAGGCCAAGCGGTAGGTGTCCCAACCGGCCGCGTCGAGTGAAGCGACAAGCGCCCCGAGACTCTCCGCCGCCGTCGCGTCCGATTTCTTGCCGCCGGACAGCGCCGCGATGGCCTGCGAGATCGCCGCCTGGTCCGCCTCGCTTACGGCCCGCGCAATGATCGCATCC
Source organism: Parvibaculaceae bacterium (assembly GCA_965229975.1). Lineage (GTDB taxonomy): Bacteria > Pseudomonadota > Alphaproteobacteria > CGMCC-115125 > CGMCC-115125 > Pyruvatibacter. The sequence goes on along the minus strand of OZ245936.1, from coordinate 2,364,882 downwards.
GGCGTCTCGCCGGGGGCGACGCCGACCGCCAGCGCCACGCGCTTGTCGAGGCCGTCCAGCCCCTGGCTCTCCTCCACCAGCCGCAAGAGCTTGCGCCGCGACCCGGCCACTTCGCCGAGCAGCGCCTCGAACGCCATCTCGCTCGCCTGCCGCACGATCAGCCCCAGCGCCACGCCAAGCTCGCTTGCCGGATCGTCTGCCGCGCGCGACAGCACCCGGTCGCGGGCCTCGGTCAGCATCTCGGCGGCGGTGCGCTCGTCCGCCAGTTCGAAATGCGGGCTCACCTCCGCTTCCAGCGGAAACCGCCCCAGCAGGCTTTCGCAGAAAGCGTGGATGGTCTGGATCTTGAGCCCGCCGGGCGTCTCGAGCGCCCGCGCGAACAGGCGCCGTGCCCGCGCGATCTCGTCCGCGTCCAGGTGCCGCCCTTCCAGCTGGAAGAGTTCGCGCGTGAGCTTCTCCTCGTCCATCGTCGACCACTTGCCGAGACGCGCGAAAAGCTTGGTCTCCATCTGCGCCGCCGCCGCGCGCGTGAAGGTAAGGCAGAGAATGCGCTCGGGCGCCGTGCCCGCCAGCAGCAGGCGCGCCACGCGGCTCGTCAGCGTGTGCGTCTTGCCCGTGCCCGCATTGGCGGACACCCACACGCTCGCCTTCGGGTCGGCCGCGGCGAGCTGACCCTCCTGCGAGCGTGCGACCAGCTCCGCGTTCAGTCCTCGAGTGTCTGCGTCTGCCATTCCAGCACCCGGGCGAGGTGATCGTAGTCGCCCTCGTATCGAATGAATTGCGGCCGCGGCTGCGACGGATACGCCGTCGCCCCGTCGTCGAACCGCGCAAGAAGGTCCGCCGCGCTGGCGAAACTGCGCTCGGCCTGCTCCATCGCGTCGGTGACCGGCACCAGTTTGCCCGGCTCCTTCGCGCCTCCGCGCAGCTCCACGTACGCAAGCTCCGACGTGTCGAGCGAGGGAATGCCGGGAAACGCCCCGCGCTTCGCCATCGCCGCTTCCAGCGGCAGCTGCGGCGAGAAGTCGGCGCGCGTCTGCTTCTCGCTCGGCGCCTTGCCGGTCTTGTAGTCGAGGATCGCTAGCGTCCGGTCCGCCAGCACGTCGATCCGGTCCGCACGGCCTTCCAGCGTGAACGCGCCGCCCGGCAGCGCCATCTCGTGCGCGCCCTTGATCTCCACGTGCGTCTCGGCGATCCGCGCCCGCCGCTCAGCTTCAAAGGGAACGAACCACGCCGCCACGTCGAGGAACCGCGGCCACCAGATCGCCCGCACATTGGGCCGGTCGCCATGCGCCGCGAACTGTTCTTCGCCAAGCGCGATGAGTTTCGCCAGCGCCTCCTCGGGCATCGGACCCGGATAGGCCTTCGAAAATTCCTCCAGCGTGTCATGGATCAGGTTGCCCCTGTCCGCCGCGCCCGGTTCCGCGTCCAGGTCGTCCAGTACGCGGAGCTTCAGCACATACTGCGCGTAGATCGCGTAAGGATCGCGCACCAGCCGCTCGATGCGTGTCACCGACAGCTTGCGCGGCCGCGCGTCGAGGGGCGGGCAGGGGGCCGGGCGTGCGGCGGGCACGGCATTCACCTTCGCCCGGTCGCGCGTTGCCGCCCAGGCATGCCAAGGCCCGTCCTCCACCTTGCCGCCCAAGCCATCGATCAGGTTTTCAAGCCGCAGCCACCAGCGCGACGGGACGGTCGGCTGCCCGTCCTTCTTCTGCGCCCGCGTCAGGATGACCTCCGGCGCGGCCAGCCCCTGCGCGATGTCATGTGCCGCCAGGCCGATCTGCCGCTCCGGTGAAGAAAGGCCGAGCGCTGCCCGCATCGGCCGGTTGACCCAGGCATCGGTCTCGGGCCGCACCGGCCACACGCCCTCGTTCAACCCGCCGAGAACAAGCAGGTCCCAATGCTGAAGCCGCGCCTCCAGCGGCCCGAGGATTTGCAGGCGCGGATGCGACCGCCGAACGGGCCGCACCATTCGCCCCGCCATCAGCGCTGTGAAGAGATGGGGATAGGATGCACACGGAACGTCTTCCAGCGCCGCGGCATGTTCCATCAGCTCCGCGGCCAGGCCCGCGGCGGTTTCGCCTGCTTCCCGCGCCCACATGCGCGAAGGCCCGCTCTCGTCGTCAGATGCGGCCAGCGCCTCGCAGGCCGAAAGATGCGCCTGCAAGAGGTCTCTAAACGGTGCCGTCTCCCGCACCATCAGCGCCGCAAAGTCACCCGTCGCCCGTTCCAGCCGGTCCACCGCTTCGATGGCGCCGCCTGCCGCCTCGTCGAGCGCTGCGCGCAATCCCTTGATCCCCGGCGCAGGCCGCACGCCGCGCAGCACGGCCGTCTCTAGAGCGCGAACCATCGAGCGGAACCGCGCGGGCGACGTGCCCGTCGCCGCCTGCGGATGCTTGAGCGCCGCCAGCATGGGCACCGGCGCAAAGCGGTCCGCCACCATCTCCGCCACCAGCACCATGAAGGCACCGGGGGCCGTATGCGCCAGAGGCACGCCGCCCGTGTCGTCCACCTCGATGTGCCAGCGTTCCAGCTCGGTCTTCACGCGCCGCGCCAGCGTCCGGTCCGGCGTCACCAGCGCCGCCGTCCGCCCCGGCGTCTCCAGCGCCTCGCGCAGCGCTATCGCGATGGCGAGCGCCTCCGTCTGCGGCGTATCTGCATCGATCAGCCGGTAGCCCGACAGCGCTGTGGTCATCACGTCCGGCGTTAGACGCGCCCCCGCGTCCCGCCACTGGTCGGTTGTGTCTGCCGGCCGCAATGCCTCACTCGTCAGCATCGTGCGGGCCGCTGCTTCATCGCGCGTCGTGCCCGCCGGCCACACCGCCACGTCCGCCCGCGTGCGGCTCATCTTCGCCAGCAGTTCGCCCATGCCGAACTGCGGATGCTCCGGCCCAAGCGCCGCCCACGCCGCGTCGTCCAGGTGCATGTCGAGACCGGGCAGCACCACCGCGCCTTCGTCCATCCCGGCAATCGCGGTCAGCAGCCGCGCCGTCGCCGGTATCGAACCGGTCGATCCCGCCGCGATCACAGGCCCCGGCGGTGACTTCGTCCAGCTCACCGTCAGCGCGTCGATCATCGCGCTCCGCCGTGACGCCGGATCGGCGCGGCCGAGCGAGTCCAGCATCTGCGGCCAGACATCCGTCATCACCTCAAGGAACTTGAGGGTCATTTTCCAGTAGTCGGAAAACCCGTCCGGCACGATCGCCGGCAGCTTCGAAAGGTCTGCTTCCTCCGTCGCGAATGCGTCCATCAGACGCGCCAGCTCGTTGGCCAGTGGCACCGCCTGCGCCGGGTCTCTCGGCCCCAGCCCTGTCTTCTCCGCGTGCGCCATGATGCAGCGCGCCAGCGCCAGCGTGCGGTGGACGGGAGAGATTTCGGGTTTGAGATTGAGTGCCGCACCGCCGGGCCCGGAGACCTCCGGGTCGGCCAGCGTCAGGTCATCATCCACGTCGCCGATGGGCCGGATCTGCGGCAGCAGCAGCGCCTTGCCGTCATTGGCCTCGATAAGCGCTTCCACCAGCCCGCGCGCCGCCCGGCGCGTCGGCAGCAGCACGGTGACACCGCTCAGGCCCTCCGGCCCGCTGGCATCGACGCCGGCCACCGCGCCCGAAAGCAGGCCCTCGGCAAGCGCGGGCAGGAAAGGTACCCCGGCGGGAATGGTAAAAAGCTGGCCCATGGCCGGGCGACTCTAACGCGAGTCGGTCGCCCGCGCGCCCGTCACAGCTCGCGAAGGAACTGCTCGGCGTCTTCCAGCGCCGCAGGCGTGCCGACGTGCATCCATACCCCGTCGAGCCGCAGGCCGAACAGCCGCCCACGCTCGAGGCAGCCGTCCCACACCTTGTTGGTCGAGAAATGCTCGCCCGGCATGTCGCGGTAGAGTTTCGGATCGATGATCTGGACGCCGGTATACATGAACGGCGCCACCGAGCGCGCTTCCCGCCGCTCGAGCCGCCCGTCCGCCGCCATCAGGAAATCCCCGCGCCCCACATCGCCGACGATGTTGGCGGTGACGGCGACCATCAGCAGCGCGTCCATCGTCTCCGGGTCCCATGCGTCGATCAGCCGGGGAATGTTGGTGCCCATGCCCTCCACCCACATGCTGTCACAGTTGTGGGTGAGGATCGGCTTGTTACCCAGGAGCGGCAGCGCGCGCTTTATCGCGCCGCCGGTCTCCAGCAGCTTGTCGCTCTCGTCGGAAATTATGATGTCCAGGTCGTCGCGGCGCTCGAGATGTGCCCGCATCATGTCTGCGAAGGCATGGATGTTGACGACGATCCGCGCGATGCCCGCCGCCTTCAGCCGGTCGAGGGCGTGATCGATCAGCGGCTTGCCGCCCACCTCCACCAGCGCCTTGGGCCGCGTCTCGGTGATCGGCCGCATCCGCGTGCCGTGGCCCGCCGCCAGCACCATCGCGGTGTCGATGGGCCCCGTCATGCGCCTGTATCCTCCGGCGCGATCGGTTCGCGCAGCCGGTCGAGCGGCAGGTGCGCCTCGTACCATGCCGCGACGGGTGCTAGCGCGGGATGTGAAAGGTCGCGCGCTAGGTAGTCCGCAAGGCGAGGTATGTGCGCCAAGTAGCGCGGCTTGCCGTCGCGCAGCCACAGCCGCGCGAAGATGCCGATGATCTTGGTGTTCCGCTGCGCCCCCATCACCGCGTAAGCCGTGCGGAACGCGTCTTCCTCGAAGTTGCCCGCGCCTGCCCGCGCTGCCACGTAGTGCGCCAGCAGTTCCGTCTCGATTTCCGGTGCAACCGTGCGCCGTGCGTCCTGCAGAAGCGACACCACGTCATAGGCGGCAGGCCCGATCAGCGCGTCCTGGAAATCGATGACGCCGACGCGCTCGACCCCCTCGCGCTCCGGCAGCCACAGCAGGTTCGGCGAATGGTAGTCGCGCAGCAGCAGCGCTTCGGTATCGGCCCGCGCTGCGGGAATGACCTCGCGCCACGCCGCCTCGAAGGCATCCAGCGCGCTGCCGCCCATCTCGGCCCCGAGCGCCAGCCGCGCATACCATTGCGGCAGCAGCCCCGCCTCGATCAGCACAGCATCATCGTCGAACGGCGGCACGGTATGCGCAGGACCATCGTCGCCGCACGCCAGCGGCTCCGGCGCAGCGTGCCCATGGAGGTGCGCCAGCACATCCACCGCGGCGCCATAGAGCTCGGCCTCGTTCCGCCCCGCATCGATTTCCGGCCCGTAGACCGCATCACCAAGGTCTTCGAGCAGCAGGAACCCCTGGTCGAGATCCTGCGCCAGCAGCTCCGGCGCACTCAGCCCCAGTGACGACAGGTGACGCGCCACCGCCGCGAACGGCCGCATGTCCTCCGCGATATGGGCCACGGCGCTGTAGGGCTTCCCGCTCGCCAGCGGCGGCCCGTCCGGGCCGGGCGGTGCGTCCATCAGCACCGCGCGCTCGCCATTGCGGGCCAGCCGGAAATAGATGCGCGTCGAGGCATCGCCCGCCAGCGGCGAGATTGCCGCCTCGCCCCAGCCATGGGCATCGAGAAAGGCTCTGCGCGCGGTCTCGCGGTTGGCCCCCGTCATGGCAGCACCCGCGCCAGCTTCGCCGCCCAGCTTCCCGTGCCGGCCAGATCGGCGGTCCGCACATCGCCCTCGCTAATGGCAAGCGCGATATCCAGCCGCCCGGGCACCCGGCCCGCCGCGAACCGGCGGCCCAGCTTCTCCGGCCATTCCACGATCAGCGCACCGTAGGCCAGCACGTCGTCGAGCCCCAGTTCCTCGATCTCGCTCTCATCCTCGATGCGGTAGAGGTCCACATGCGCGACGGTCAGGTAAGGCGTGTCATACATCTGCACGAGCGTGAAGGTCGGGCTCGGCACCTCGCCCTCGATGCCCAGCGCCCGCAGCGCCGCGCGCGCCAGCGTCGTCTTGCCGGCGCCGAGATCGCCCGTCAGCGCCACCACGTCGCCGGGCTCCAGCAGTGCGGCAAGGCGCGCGCCGAATGCCGCCGTCGCGGCCTCGTCCGCCAGATTGATCTGGGTCGTTTCGATTTCGGCTACGCTGCGCATATGGTTTCCGGCGCGACGGGGCGGGTCCGGGCGCTTTTAGCCCTGCGCCCGCCGGGTCTCAAGCCCGGCCGTGCTTGGCCGGTCTCGCCAATTCATGCTACCGGCAGCCATCGCGCCGGCAGGTAACAAGACAAGAGCGGGAGTAGGGAACAATGAGCGACAGCGTCGTCATCGTCGGGGCGGGCCATGCGGCCGGCCAGGCGGTAGCCAGTCTTCGCCAGGAAGGCTTCGAAGGCACCATCGTCGTCATCGGCGACGAAAGCGTGGTCCCCTACCAGCGCCCGCCGCTCTCCAAGAAGTTTCTCGCCGGCGAGATCGGCCTCGACCGTGTGCTCTTCAAGCCGGTCGAGTTCTATGCCCAGGCCGATGCCGAACTTATCCTCGACACCGAGGTGGAAAAGATCGACCGCGGCGCCAAGAAGGTGGTTCTCGAGGACGGCCGCGAGATCGAGTACGGCAAGCTGATCCTCACCACCGGCGGCCGCGTGCGGAAGCTGGATGTGCCCGGCGCCAGCCTGCCCGGCGTCTTCTACCTTCGCACCATCTCCGACGTTGAATCGGTGCGCGCCCACTTCTCCAACGGCGAGAAGCTGGTGATCGTCGGCGGCGGCTATATCGGCCTCGAAGTCGCCGCGGTCGCCGTGAAACACGGCATCGATGTGACCGTCGTCGAGATGGGCGAGACAGTGCTCGGCCGCGTCACCTGCCCGGAAGTGGCCAAGTTCTTTCAGCGCGTCCACACCGAGGAAGGCGTAAAGATCCTCACCGGCACCGGCCTCGAATCCATCGAGGGCGACGGCCACGTGGAGGCCGTCGTCGCGGGCGGTGAGCGCATCGAGACCGATTTCGTGATCGCCGGTGTCGGCATCCTCCCCAACGTCGAGCTTGCCGCGGACGCCGGCATCGAATGCGACAACGGCATCCTCGTGGACGAGTTCTGCGCCACCAGCGACCCGGACATCTACGCCGCCGGGGACTGCACCAACCACCCGAACCCCATCTACGACCGCCGCCTGCGCCTCGAGTCCGTCCACAACGCCCTCGAACAGGCCAAGACGGCGGCGGCTTCCATCTGCGGCAAGCAGAAGCCCTACGGCCAGGTTCCCTGGTTCTGGTCCGACCAGTACGACCTGAAGCTGCAGATCGCCGGGCTCAATCACGGCTACGACCAGGTGGTGATCCGCGGCGACCTCGAGTCGCGCTCCTTTGCAGCCTTTTACCTGAAGGATGGCAAGCTCATCGCGGTCGATGCCATCAATCGTGCCCCCGAGTTCATGATGTCGAAAATGCTGCTCCAGAAGGGCGTCTCGATCCCGCCGGAGCGGCTTGCCGACGAGTCCATTCCCATGAAGGAAATCGCCGCCTGACACCCGCCGGGGTGCGCGGATTTGCGCAGCTTGACGCCGCCCGGTGCACCCTTTAAGTCCGATCTCATAAAAATGACGGGAGCGTCATCTTTGCGGAGTGCGGAGTCCCCGCGCAGGTCCGTGCAACGGGTCTTGCGCAAAAACCCTGCAACCCCCTAGAACACGCTCCGAACGAGGAACCCGGGCCGCCGGGGCCGGATGTTGCCCGGCCCGGCTCGCAAGAAAGCCGCCGCAGGCGAGAGGAAACATGGCAAAGATCACCTACATCGAGCATGACGGCACCGAGCACGTGGTTGACGTCGCGGACGGCCTTTCCGTCATGGAAGGCGCGGTGAACAATATGATCCCCGGCATCGACGCCGATTGCGGCGGTGCCTGCGCCTGCGCCACCTGCCATGTCTACGTGGACGAGAAGTGGCTGCCCAAGCTCGACGCGAAGGAAGACATGGAACAGACCATGCTCGACTTCGCCCCGGACGTGCAGGAGAACTCGCGCCTGTCGTGCCAGATCAAGGTGTCCGACGACATCGACGGTCTCGTCGTCCGCATGCCGGAAAGCCAGCACTAGGCTTTTCTTGAGTTCAGGATGCGGGCGTGGACGCCCGCGCCTGCACCGCCTCCAGCGCTTCGCTATCGCTGTCAGGGTCCACCGCCGGGGCTTCCTCCGGCAGGTGACAGGTCACGCGTGTGCCTTCGCGCGGGGCGCTCTCCAGCGACACCCAGCCCCCGTGCAGTTCCACGAAGCTGCGCACCAGCGTAAGGCCAAGCCCGGCGCCGCGCCGCTTCTCCGATGAGCCGCGTGCCTCGAACCGGTCGAAGACGGTTGCCTGGTGCTCCGGCTTGATGCCGTCGCCTGTGTCCCGCACCCACAGCCGCACTTCGCCGCCGCCACGATCCGCACCCAGGGTGATAGTGTCGCCCGGGTTAGTGAACGAGATGGCGTTGGAGAGCAGGTTGAACAGGATTTGCCGCAGCCGGCGCTGATCGGCCCGGATGGTTCCGATCTCGCCTGCGATTTCCAGCTCCAGCGACCGCTTGCCGGCCTGCGCGCGCGGCCCCGCCATGTCGTGGACGGACTCCATCACCTGCGCCACGTCCACCTCGTCCAGCTCCAGCGCCATGGCGCCAGCCTCGATGGTGGCGAGGTCGATGATGTCGTTCACAAGGTCCAGCAGCTCGGTCGCCGAGTTGAGAACGCCGCCTGCGTATTCCTTCTGCTTCTCGTTCAGCGCGCCGAACAGCTCCGTGTTCAGGATTTCGCCGAAGCCGATGATGTTCGTGAGCGGCGTGCGCAGCTGGTAGGACACGTGGCTGATGAACTCGGACTTGAGCCGGTCCGCCGTCTCCAGCGCGTCATTGCGCTCGCGCAGTGCCCGCTCGATCCGCGTTGAGTCTGTCACGTCCATGTAGGTCAGCAGCGTGTTGCCGTCCGGCAGCGGCACGCTGGCATAATCCACCACCGACCCGTCCGGCCGCTGCAGCCGCCCGGTCTTCGTCCCGCGCTGATCGTTGATCGAGGTGATGCGTTCCTTGATCGCGTCCCACTCGTCCACGTTGTCGAACAGCCCGCGGCACCATTCGATGAGCTGATCGATATGCGGTTCGCCCGCCAGCTGGTGCGATTCCAGGTGCCAGATGCGCGCATAGGCCGGGTTGTGCAGCTTGAGCCGCCCGTCCGAGCCGAACACCGCAACGCCCTCGTAGAGCTTGTCGAGGGTTTCCGACTGCACGTGCTGCGCGGTCGTCAGGCTCGACTCCAGCTTCAACTGGTCGGTGACATTCTCGTAGAGGTAGAGAAGCCCGCCGAACGGATGCGGCTGGCCGATCACCCGCAGCGTCTGCCCGTCCGGCAGGTGCCACAACTCGTCGGTCGGCTCGTTGCGGGTGTAGAGGTCGAGGCGTTGCTGCTTCCACGCGCGGAAGTCCGCCTGCTCCGGCAGCCGCCGCGCCTCGCGGAGCATCTCCAGGATTTCGCCCTCACCGGGCTCCGTGTCGAGGAAGCTTTCCTCGATGGCCCACAGCTTCTGGTAGGCGCGGTTGTAGAACCGCAGCCGCCGGTCCGGCCCGAAGATGGCAACCGCGCTCGCCAGCCGGTTCAGCGTATCGCTATGCGCATCGAGGTGACGCTTCAGGTCCTGCTCGGCTTCCGCCAGCGAGGTGATGTCGAGGGCAAAGCCCGCGCTGCCACCGTCGCCTAGCGGCAGCTCGATCACGTCCAGCACCTGCCGTTCCCCGCCGACGACGGCGCTCGCCCGGTCGCGGTATCGCTTGCCGCCCGAAACCGCTTCCGAGGCCGCCTTGCGCACATGCGCCCCGAAAATCTCCCGCGCCTCGTCGATGGCGGTTGCCGCATCTTTCGCTTCCACCGCCTTCACATAGGCGGCGTTGACCCAGATGAGGTTGCCGTCCGCCGAGCGCCGCCACGCAGGGAAGGGGGCTGCGTCCGTCACTTGGCCCAGCAGGTTGCGGTCGCGCTCCGCCTTGCGCGCGGTTTCCACAAGCCGCGATTCCTCTTCACGCTCGCCCGTGATGTCACGCATCCACAGGACGGCCTGTGCCCCTGCCGGGCGGCCCTCGGCCTCGTAGGTGCGCCCGTCGCGCATTTGGAGGTTGAGCGAGAAACGCGCCCCGCGCTCGCGCAGGCGCCCCACGCCGTTGCGCAGCGCCTCGGCGTCTTCCGGCTCCAGCCGCGACAGGACGAAATCGAAATCGACCATCCCCGAGGCCGGGTCGGCGAGGCCTGCGGTCGAGCCTACGACCCGCGGACGCCCCCACACCCGCGCGCCCGTCGTCGGCGTCACGCTGCGTTCCGGGCTCCAGATGAAGACCGCGTCCGGTTCGGCGGAAAGAATGCTCTCGGCGCTGTCGAGCTTGGTCTCAAGCTCGGTCATGCGCTCGGCGCGCTGCTGCATGTCCCGCCGGTTGCGGCCATGCGCACGGCCCGCGGCAATGAGCGCGCCGCCAGCGACGATCACCGCGCCTGCGGCAAGCGCCGCCAGCAGCGTCTCAACCGATGAAGCTGAAAGTGTTTCGTCCAGTTGCGCACCGAACAGCGCGTCCTGCGCCATGGCGGCGTGGGGCAGGGCCGTGGCCGACACGGCTGCCGCCGCTGCCGGAAGCAGCGCCTTCGACTTCCCCCTGTGCCGCCTGATCAGCATCCTGCCCGCAACCAGTTCCTGTCGGTTCGCGACGCCCCGCCTGACCGCGGGAGGCGAATGTTGATTCGCGCGAACCACGCCTAGAAAACCGCCAAGCGGCCCCCGTGGCAACACTTGGTGGTCCTGCAACGCAAAACGGGGCGCCGCGGTTGCAGCGCCCCGTTCGTGTCTTCAACACGAAATCGCGTCAGTAGCGGTAGTGCTCCGGCTTGAACGGGCCCTGCTGGCCGACGCCGATGTAAGCTGCCTGCTCGTCGGAAAGCTGCGTCAGCTTCACGCCCAGCTTCTCGAGATGCAGCCGCGCCACCTTCTCGTCCAGGTGCTTGGGCAGCACGTAGACCTTGTTCTCGTACTGGTCGCCCTTCGTGTAGAGCTCGATCTGTGCCAGCACCTGGTTGGTGAAGCTCGCCGACATCACGAAGGACGGGTGGCCCGTCGCGTTGCCCAGGTTCAGCAGGCGGCCTTCGGACAGAAGGATCATCCGCTTGCCGTCCGGGAACTCGATCATGTCCACCTGCGGCTTGATGTTCGTCCACTTGTGGTTCTTGAGCTTCGCCACCTGGATCTCGTTATCGAAGTGGCCGATGTTGCCGACGATCGCCATGTCCTTGAGCATGCGCATGTGATCGATCGTCACCACGTCCTTGTTGCCCGTGGTGGTGATCACGATGTCGGCGGTCGGCGCGGCATCTTCCAGCGTCACGACCTCGAAGCCGTCCATCGATGCCTGCAGGGCGCAGATCGGGTCGACTTCCGTCACTTTCACGCGCGCGCCGGCGCCGCGCAGCGAAGCGGCGGAACCCTTGCCCACGTCGCCGTAGCCGCACACGACGGCCACCTTGCCGGCCATCATCACGTCCGTGCCGCGGCGGATGCCGTCCACGAGCGATTCCTTGCAGCCGTACTTGTTGTCGAACTTCGACTTGGTGACGCTGTCGTTCACGTTGATGGCGGGGAAGGGAAGGCGGCCCTTCTCCATCAGCTGGTAGAGGCGGTTGACGCCTGTCGTGGTCTCTTCGGACACGCCCTTGATGGCGTGGCGCTGTTTCACGAACCAGCCCGGCGAGGCTTCCATGCGCTTCTTGATCTGCGCAAAGAGAACTTCTTCTTCCTCTGAGCCCGGCTTGGAAAGCACGTCCTCGCCTTCCTCGGCGCGCGCGCCCAGCAGGATGTACATCGTGGCATCGCCGCCGTCGTCGAGGATCATGTTGGTGGGTTCACCGTCCGGCCACTGGAAGATGGCGTCCGTGTAGGTCCAGTACTCTTCGAGCGTCTCGCCCTTGACCGCGAAGACCGGCGTGCCGGTGGCGGCGATGGCCGCGGCAGCATGGTCCTGGGTTGAGAAGATGTTGCACGACGCCCAGCGCACCTCGGCGCCCAGCGCCTGCAGGGTCTCGATCAGCACAGCCGTCTGGATGGTCATGTGCAGGGAGCCGGTGATCCGCGCGCCCTTCAGCGGCTTGGCCTCGCCGAACTCCTCGCGGCAGGCCATCAGGCCCGGCATCTCGGTTTCCGCGATATCGATTTCCTTGCGGCCGTAATCGGCCAGCGACATGTCGGCGACTTTGCAGTCGGTGAATTCAGCCATAGGCGAAGGGCTCCTGCCTGCGTGCGGTCAATAGAGGGAGGTCTTGCAGCGGGCGATATAGCAGCGGTCCGCAGGTGGCGCAACAAGATATAAAGATTTCTTTATGTTGGAGCTCGGAGGTTGTGGTGCAACCAAGTTGCAACTCCCCTTAACCTTCTGTTTTTCCCCGGCAAATAGGTTGTGAGGTCGATACCGCAGCGACACGTCCGAATGCCCATGGCTCCTTCCATCAAGCTCATGCTCAAGCGCCACGTCATCCGCATGTCGGCGATGGCGATCCTGCTCGCGGTGGGGCTTTCATTCCTCGCTGCGGGGCTGCACAGCGCAAAGGTTGAATGGACCGAAACCGCCGATCTGCGTGATGCCAGGCAGCATGCACTCGTTCGGTTGCGCAACGTGCTGGGCTACGGCGGCTTGGTTCACAACGCGCTCAACGCGGTCCTGCGCCCGGATGGTAGATACGCCGGCGAGGCACTGGAAGACATCGGCATGGCGCACGGTGCCCTTCACGATTTCGATCCGCTGAATTCCAGCCCGCTTGAGCGCTCCGCCCTTGCGGCAATCCACGAGAGCCTGGACAACCTGAACATTGCCTTCAGGGCGTACGAGACCGGGGCGATGGCCCGTCTCACGCCCGAGGAGGCCTATCTGGAGTTCGAACCGGACTTCAGGCGTCTCGCCAGTTCGGTCGAGACGCTTGCGGCAACCGCATTTCCCGAGACCGATGGGTCCGCGTCCTATCAGCGGCTGCTCTCGTCCCTGGAAGCGGCAATGGGACTCAACGGGTTCGTTCACCACCTGAAGGCCGCTCTGCTGACATCGGACCAAGCGCGTCTGGAAATGGCCCGCGCGGCATACACTGAGGCGCTTGAACTCGTCGGGACGCTTCAGCAAAGGGCCGAGTCCAGCGACGAACTCGAAGCTCTCCGCGTCCTGGAAAACACGGTCCGGCAATACGGCTCGGCGATTGAGACCGCCGCTGAGATGATCCGCGACGGGGCGTCTGCCACCCAGATCGATGCCCGAATCCAAGTGAATGACAATCCCGCGCTGAGCGCCTACTCGACGCTCCTCGGCTTTGAGCTTCAACGCATAGAGAGCCGCACCGCGCAGGTCGGATCATCGATACTCTCCGGACGCAATGTTGCCATCGCATTGCTGCTGATCTTCTGCGTTCCCTTTGTTCTGCAGTTCCTGCGTGTCACCTCGGAATTCCGTAAGCGCCTGCCCGGGTGGATGGGAACAATCAACGGCGCCATGGATTCGCTGGTTCACGACGACTTCGACGCCAACCATGACTTTCAGGGGCTTCCCGCGGAATTTGCCTCCCTTGAGGAGCCGCTGTCTGCCTTGCGCCGGAAAATGCGAAAGCGCAAGGAGGCGCTGACCGAGGCTACTGCACGCCTCGAAACATACGAGGCAAAGGCCGGCCGGGCGGAGGAGCAGGCGCGCCATCTTCGCGAAGAGCTTGAAGCGGTCATCGAGCGCGCAGAAGCCGCGGAGGCTGCGTCGGCCGAATGGGAACGTGCATCTGAACAGATGGGCGCTGTCCTGGACGGCTTCAGCCACGGTGTCATCACGACCGACGCCGGGGGTCACATCATCTTTTGGAACAGCCAGGCCGCGAAGACTCTGGGGTTCCCGGAAGACTGGTTCGACGCGGACCGAACCCTGTGGGACCTCATTCTATACCTCGCCGCACGCGGCGATCTCGGCACAGGCGAACCATGGTCCAAGGCGAAGGAAATGTTTTCCAGCCTTGAGAACGCCCTTGCCAAAGGCGGGTTCAAGGTGGATCAGCCGCTCGCCGACGGCCGGGTACTCGCACTGGAATTCAATCCGAAAAGCGACGGCAGTCTCGTGGTCTCGGCTGTGGATGTGACGGAACGCCATGCGCGAACGAAGGCCATGGAACGCCAGGCGACATCGGATCCGCTGACAAAGCTGCCGAACCGTGCAGGTTTGGACGAATTCATCAATACGATGGCGAAGCATGCCCAGCGCAGCCGTGAGCTGATGGCCATTGTCGCGATCGATCTGGATGGGTTTAAGCCGGTCAACGATGAGCACGGCCATGCGGCAGGTGACGAGGTGCTTGTCGAGATTGCCAAGCGTCTTTCGGAACAAATTCGTGAAACCGATTGTGCGGCCCGCATCGGCGGCGACGAGTTCGTTCTCGTGCTCACTCATTTGGAGGAGTCGCAGTCCGCCGAGCGCTTCACGCGCCGGCTCCTGCGGTCGTTCGACGAACCGATCGAGATTGCGGAAGGCGCGTCGGTGGGAATCACCGGGAGCGCTGGCATTGCCATGTTTCCCACGGATGGAACGGACACGAAGGCGCTCATCCGCCGGGCCGATGACGCCCTCTACGAGGCCAAGCGGTCCGGCAAGAACCGCTACGCGCTCGCGAAGGATGTCGAGGCCGAAGAGTCCAAGGCGCCCCGTCTCGTGAAGCGCTAGTCCTCGCCGAAATTGTCGGCGACGAGCGCCGTAAGCGCGTCCATCGCCTCTTCTGCCTGCGGCCCGTCGGCCTCGATCACGATGCTGGCGCCGGTTGCGGCGGCGAGCATCATCAGGCCCATGATCGATGTGCCGGAAACCGTCTGGCCATCGCGGATGACACGGACGTCCGCATTGAACTGTTCAGCTGTCTTGACGAAGCGCGCGGATGCACGCGCGTGCAGGCCGCGTGCATTCGTGATCGTGACGGTGCGCGAAAGCACCGGATCCTCCGCCGAAGCGCTCATGGCAATCTGAGACGCGCTTACTGTTTCTCGTTGGCCAGAAGCTCGCTGGCAATATTGATGTACTTGCGTCCGGATTCCTGTGCAAGCGCCGCGGCTTCGGCGAGCGGCGTGTCGGTGCGCACGCTGGCGAGCTTGATGAGCATCGGCAGATTGATGCCGGCGATCACCTCGACCCGAGCCTGCTCCATCACCGAGATGGCGAGGTTGGAAGGCGTGCCGCCGAACATATCCGTCAGCAGGATCACGCCGTCGCCTGTGTCGACGCTGGAAACAGCGGAAAGGATTTCCTTGCGCCGCTCCTCCATGTCGTCGTCCGGGCCGATGCAGATCGCCCGCGTGTTCGACTGCGGGCCCACCACATGCTCCATGGCGGCGACAAACTCCGCCGCCAGCCGTCCGTGCGTGACGAGAACAAGTCCGATCATTCGGGTCAGATAATCCGTGTACGGTAAATACGCAATGCCCCGGTCGGGCCGGGACGCTGCATGGTGGGCATGTTCATCATCGCTGGCAAGAGGCCTTGCGCCACGGTGCTGTCATTTTGACCCGAGTATGCCGCCGCCACCCGGAAAGCCGGTTTGTCCGATTGTTTCCAGCGCGATGGCGAGCTTGTGCGGCGCCGAGGCGCCGAACGGCCAGAAGGGCAGGGCCGGGATAGCCATGCCCAGCAGGTCTGCGTGGTCCGGCTCTGCAATCCGCGCAGCAGTATCGGAATCGATGAGGTTAACCACGAGCCCCACCCGCGCCGTTGCGGCCGGCCGGCGCAGCAGCCCGAGCCCGCGCACCTCGATAAGCCCGCGCAGGGGCCGGGGCGCATCCGCCCACAACGCCCCATCCCGCAATGACAGGTCCGTCCGGTCATCAGCCACGAGCCGCGCATCGGCAAACATCTCGATGAAGCGCAGCGCCAGGTCCGACTTGCCGGCGCCCGGCGGACCTTGGAGTAGCGCAGCAAGCCCGCGCCGTGCCACGCAGGTGGCGTGAACCTGTGCGGTCTTCGTCATGCGGCGGGCAGGCGGACGACGAAACAGGCGCCTGTCACGTTTCCGTCGTCATCTTCGGTGTTTTCGGCGTGGATGCTGCCGCCATGCGCCTGGATGATCTGGCGTGAGATCGAAAGGCCGAGCCCAGAATTCTTGCCGAACGACTCCGCGCCCGGCCTGTCCGTGTAGAACCGCTTGAAGATGGTTTCCAGGTTCGCCGGCGGTACGCCCGGCCCCTGGTCGGTAATCCGGATCTCGATGTCATCGCCGTCCCGCAGGATCGACAGTGTGACAACGCCGTGTTCCGGGCTGAAAGAAAGCGCGTTATCCACCAGGTTGCGCAGCACCTGTCCGATACGAAGCTCCACGATGTTGGCGACGAAGGACGCTGAACCGGGCGGTTCCTGCGGCTGTTGGAAAACCACGTGCGGGCCGTCGCCGTCCGGCTCGTGGGTCGCCTCGTGGTTGCGCACGAAGTTCTTGAGCATGGAGGCAAGGTCGGTCGGCACCGCCTCCGACCGGCTCATCTCCGCATCCACGCGGCTCGCCTCGGAAATGTCGGTGATCAACCGGTCGAGCCGCGACACGTCATCGGCGATGATCTCGCGCAGCCGCGCCCGCGCCTCCTCGTCTTTCGCCACCGCAAAGGTCTCGATTGCGCTGCGCAGTGATGTGAGCGGGTTCTTCAGTTCGTGCGCCACGTCCGCTGCGAACCGCTCCGTCGCATCGATACGCGCGTAGAGCTCGTGCGTCATGTCGCGCAGTGCACCGGACAGTTCGCCGATCTCGTCACGTCGTCCCCTGAAATCGGGTATCTCCACCCGCGTATGCCGCTGACGGCGCACACGCTCCGCGGACTCGGCCAGCCGCCGCACCGGCGCGGCGATGGTGCCCGCAAGCAGAATCGACAAGAGAATCGTGACGATCATCAGCACACCGAAGACCCGCAGCACCGCGAGACGTTCCGAGCGCACCAGTGCGTCGATATCCCCGCCCTCGGTCGAAAGCAGCAGCGCGCCCATCACGGCCTTGAAGCGCTGCACCGGCACGGCGACCGAAACGATCAGCTGCCCGCGGTCATTGACGCGCACCATGCTGGTGGCCTCTGCCCGCAGTGCCCCGCGGACCTCGCGGTAGTCCAGCCCCTCGTCGCCGGGCAGTTCCTCGTAGTCCGGCACTTCGCTGCCGCGGAGCAGCCGGGTAATGAAGATGTTGAGCCGGTCGAGCAGCGAGGCCTCGTCGGCTGCTGGCGGCGGCAGTTCGTAGGCGATCACGTCGCGCCCGGCGTCGAGGAATTGCGAGTCGACCACGATCACGCCGCGCGTGTTGTAGAGCCTCGCCCGCGCATCCGTCGGCAGCACGAGGCGCCGAAGGATGGCCGCCGCCCGTTCCGGGTCGATGGGCGCCTGGCGCGCTGCCACCGTCAGGTCGATCTCGGGGATCGGCCCGTCCGGCACGATGATCTGCGTTTCCAGTTCGGTGGTCGCCGCCTCGGCGATGGCGCCGGCAATAATCTCGCCCTGCGCGCGCAAATTCTGCACGCGCTGGTCAATCAGCCCGGCCTGGAACTGGTTGACGTAGAGAATGCCTGCGGCGAGCAGCGCCAGAGCCAGCACGTTGAAGGCGACGATGCGCCTTGTGAGGGTCGAGAACCGCCCGCGTTCCTGGATGTCGCGCAGCGTACGCTGCGCGCGCACGGCTATCGGCATCAGCTTCTGCCGCAGGCGGCGCAGCCGTTGCGTGATGGTCAGGTCTTCTTCGGAGTCGCGGCGCACGTCGGCCATTGCTGCGGCGGGCCTCCCGGCCGGGCGGCTAGTCTTCCTTGTACCGGTAGCCGACGCCGTAGAGCGTTTCGATCGCGTCGAAGTCGTCGTCCACCGCCTTGAACTTCTTGCGCAGCCGCTTGATGTGGCTGTCGATGGTGCGGTCGTCCACGTAGACCTGGTCGTCGTAGGCCGCGTCCATCAGCGCGTCGCGGCTCTTCACGTAGCCTGGCCGCTGTGCCAGCGAATGCAGGATCAGGAACTCCGTCACCGTCAGCGTGACCGGCTTGCCGGCCCACGTGCAGGCGTGCCGCTCCGGGTCCATCACCAGCTGGCCGCGTTCAATCGAACCGGCGGACTCGCCCGCCTCGCCACTTGCAGCCGCGCTGCCGCCATTTTCTTTGGCCACGGCGCGCCGCAGGACGGCGCGGATACGCTCGACCAGCAGGCGCTGGGAGAATGGCTTTTTTATGTAGTCGTCGGCGCCGAGCTTGAGGCCGAACAACTCGTCGATCTCGTCGTCTTTCGACGTGAGGAAGATCACCGGCATCTCGCTCGACTGGCGCAGCCGGCGCAGCAGCTCCATCCCGTCCATGCGCGGCATCTTGATGTCGAAGACGCCGATGTCGCAGGGCCTGTCGGCCAGCGCATCCAGTGCCGCCGCGCCGTCGCTGTAAGCGCTCACGGTGAAGCCCTCGGCTTCCAGTGCCATCTGCACGGAGGTCAGGATGTTTCGGTCGTCATCGACCAGGGCAACGGTCGGCATGTGTCGCTTCGATCCCGTCTCTTGTTCCGGTGCGGGGAGGGCGCGCTGGCGCCGGGAATCGCCCGCGCCAGCCCGGCTCCGCAAGTTGTAGCGCCTTCGCTGTCACCCCCATAGCCCTGCCAACAAGGCAACGATATGGCGGTGGGGCGATTCTGCGCTGCCCGGGTTGCTTCATTTTCGGTCAGCGGCTGCCCGAAGCGCGTGCCGTAGGGGAATCCGGGCCGCACGCTGTTGCGCAACATTCTGTCGCACCATATTTTGGAGTTCGAGGGGGCAGCAAGCACACATCGGGCCGATTTTCCCTGTTTTCCGGGGAAATCCGGTGTGCCCGGCGGTCCCGCCCAGACGCAGGCGCGGCGATGGCTGCGGAATTGCATAACCACCCCGGGGAAATGCCGCCCCGGGAGGGCGGAAAGCGCATCGACTCTGGCCGGACGAGGCGCTAAGCCACACCGCAAGACCCGGCAGCGCGGGGGCGCGCGGCCTGGGTGCGAAAAGGAGATGAACGCGTGAAACAGACCGGTCCGAAGGCCAGCAGCCACGGCCTCGACGAGCAGGGCTTCCGCAATCTGGCGGCCGTCCACTGGAACCACCGCCCGGCGACGCTCGTGGAGCGCGCCATCGCCCGTGGGGAAGGCCACCTCGCCGCCGACGGCCCGCTGGTCGTCAAGACGGGCCAGCACACCGGCCGTTCCGCCAAGGACAAGTTCATCGTCCGCACCGCCGCCACCGAAGACCAGGTCTGGTGGGACAACAACAAGCCGATGACGCCCGAAGCGTTCAAGACGCTCCACGAAGACATGCTCAAGCATGCCGAGGGCATGGAGCTGTACGTACAGGATCTCTTCGGTGGCGCCGACAAGGACCACCGGCTGCCGACCCGCGTCGTCACCGAGTACGCCTGGCACTCCCTCTTCATCCAGCATCTCCTGATCGAGCCTAAGTCCGACGAGCTGGAAGACTTCGCCCCCGAATACACGATCATCGACCTGCCGAGCTTCGAGGCGGACCCCGAGCGGCACGGCTGCCGCACCGGCACCGTCATTGCTTGCGACTTCGAGAACCGCATCGTGCTGATCGCCGGCACGTCCTACGCGGGCGAGATGAAGAAGTCGGTGTTCACCATGCTGAACTACCTGCTGCCGCCCAAGAAGATCATGCCGATGCACTGCTCGGTGAATGTCGGCAAGTCCTACGACGCCGCCATCTTCTTCGGCCTCTCCGGCACCGGGAAGACCACGCTCTCCGCCGATCCGGACCGCATGCTCATCGGCGACGACGAGCACGGCTGGGGCCCCAACGGCCTCTTCAACTTCGAAGGCGGCTGCTACGCGAAGATGATCAAGCTCTCCGCCGAGGCCGAGCCGGAAATCTTCTCGACTACCAAGCGCTTCGCCACCGTGCTCGAGAACGTGGTGATGGACGAGGAAACCCGCGAACTCGATCTCGACGACAATTCGCTGACCGAGAACACCCGCGGCGCCTATCCCATCAGCTACATCCCGAACGCCAGCCTCGACGGTGTGGCGGGCCAGCCCAAGAACATCATCATGCTCACGGCGGACGCCTTCGGCGTGCTGCCGCCCATCGCCAAGCTCACGCCGAGCCAGGCGATGTATCACTTCCTCTCGGGCTACACCGCCAAGGTGGCTGGCACCGAGAAGGGCGTGACCGAACCCGAGGCGACCTTCTCCACCTGCTTCGGCGCCCCGTTCATGCCGCGCCACCCAAGCGAATACGGCAACCTGCTGCGCGCCCTCATCCACGAACACGATGTGAACTGCTGGCTGGTCAACACCGGCTGGACCGGCGGTATCTACGGCGTGGGCCACCGCATGCCGATCAAGGAAACCCGCGCCCTCCTGAACGCCGCCCTCGACGGCAGCCTTCTGACGGCCGAGATGCGCACCGATGCCAATTTCGGTTTCGAGGTGCCCGTTGCGGTCCACGGCGTCGACACGACGCTGCTCAACCCGCGCGACACCTGGGCCGACAAGGACGCCTACGACAAGCAGGCCCGCGCGCTGGTCTCGATGTTCATCGAGAACTTCCAGAAGTTCGAGGCCCACGTGGACCCGGACGTGCGCGACGCAGCGCCGGTCGCTGCCGCCGCCGCCCAGTAAGCGGCGGGCTTGAGGCCCATCCATGAAGTCGAAAGGCGCCGTCGCAGCCGGCCATGAGGTCACCGCTGCGGCGGCCGCCGAACTCCTCGAGGACGGCGGCAACGCGTTCGACGCCGCCATCGCGGCGCTGCTTGCCGCCTGCGTGGCCGAACCCATCCTCGCTTCGCCCGGTGGCGGTGGTTTCCTGACCGCCCGCGCCAAGGGCCAGACCCGCGTCTTCGACTTTTTCGTCCAGACCCCGCGCCGCAAGCGCCACGAGATCGATATCGACTTCCGCGAGGTCCATGTCGATTTCGGTGCCGTCACGCAGGCCTTCCACATCGGCCTCGGCGCCACAGCCACGCCCGGATACCTGCCCGGCCTCTTCGAGGTGCACCAGCGCCTCGGCCGCGTGCCGATGACACGCATCGCCGAGCCGGCCATTCGTGCCGCCAAGGAAGGCGTCACCATCACCGCCTTCCAGGCCTACCTCCTCGGCGTCGTCCGCCCGATCCTCAAAGCCAGGCCCGAAACAGCAAAGCTCTTTGCGGGTTCGAATGACGGCCTGCTGGCCGAAGGCGAGGTCCTGCGCAACGAACGGCTGGCGGACGTGTTCGACGCCATTGCCCGCGAAGGCGTGCGCCTCGCCACGCACGGTGAGGTGGCGCAGGCCATGGCGCGGCAGGCGGAAGACGGCGGCGGCCACATCACGGCCGACGACATTCGCTTCTACGAGACAGCCACGCGCCGCCCGCTGGAAGCGCAGATCGACGACCTGATGATCGAGATGGCGCCGCCGCCCTCGACCGGCGGCGTCATGGTCGCGCTCGGCCTCGACAGGCTCGCCAAGTCTCATCGCCGCAAGCGCGTGCCCGCGACCGATCTTGCCGCAACGCTTCTGTGGATGAACACCGTCCGTGACGACCATGACGGCGACCCGGACGCGCTCGTGGCCTTTCGCGAAGACCGCGCCGCCGACCCGAAGGCCCGCGCCGACGCCTACCGCGGAACGACCCATGTGAGCGTGGTCGATTCGGCGGGGAACGCCGCCGCCGCGACGGTCTCCAACGGCGAAGGCTGCGGCGCGCTCGTCCCCGGCTGCGGCTTCATGCTGAACAACATGCTCGGCGAGGACGACATCAACCCGGAAGGCTTCCACCGCTGGATGCCCAACACCCGCATGTGCTCGATGATGGCGCCCATGCTGGCGCACGATCCCCTCGGCGCCGTCACCGCCTACGGCTCCGGCGGCTCGAACCGCATCCGTTCGGCGCTGCTCCAGGCGTCATTACACCTCGCGCACGGCCTCCACCCGGAAGACGCTGTGATGCATCCGCGCCTGCACGTGGAAGGCACGCGGGCGGACCGCGACCCGCCCGCCAAGCTCAGCTTCGAGGAAGGCTGGCCGGAGGAGGAGCGGGACGCCATGACCCGTGAATTCGACCTCGTGGAACCGTGGGACGACCCCAACATGTTCTTCGGCGGTGTTCATATCGTCCGCCGCGACGCGGGCGGCGGCTTTGAAGGCGCGGGCGATCCGCGCCGCGCGGGCGTGTTCCGGCGCGTCTAGTGCGCGTCCGCCCAGCTTGAGGCGGCCTTGGCGTCCACTTCCAGCGGCACGGACAGATTCACGGCGGGTGCTGCCGCGCCTTCCATCACCTCCTTCGCCACCTTGATGGTCTTGTCCGCCTTCTTCTCGTCCACCTCGAAGATCAGTTCGTCGTGGACCTGCAGCAGCATCTTCGCGGGAAGCTTCGCCGCATCGAGAGCGCTCTGCATACGGACCATTGCCCGGCGGATGATGTCCGCAGCCGACCCCTGGATCGGCGCGTTGATCGCCGCGCGCTCCGTGAAGGCCCGCTGTGCCTGGTTCTTCGACTTGATCTCTGGCAGGTGCGTGCGCCGCCCGAACAGGGTCGAAACGTAGCCTTCCTTGCGGGCGAAGGCCTTGGTCTCTTCCATGTAGTCCTTGATGCCGGGGAAGCGCTCGAAATAGCGGTCGATATATTCCGCCGCCTCGCCGCGCGCGATGCCCAGCTGGTTTGCAAGGCCGAAGGCCGAGATGCCGTAGATGATCCCGAAATTGATCGCCTTGGCGCGCCGCCGCACCATCGGGTCCATGTCCTTGATCGGCACGTTGAACATCTCCGATGCCGTCATGGCGTGAATGTCGAGCCCGTCCGCGAACGCCTTGCGCAGCGCCTCGATGCCCGCCATGTGCGCAAGCACGCGCAACTCGATCTGGCTGTAGTCCGCGCTGATCAGCACGTTGCCGTCCTCGGCGACAAAGGCCGTGCGTATCTTGCGGCCTTCTTCCGTGCGGATCGGGATGTTCTGCAGGTTGGGATCGGACGATGACAGCCGCCCCGTCGTGGTGGAGGCCAGCGAATAGCTGGTATGGACGCGCTTCGTCTCCGGGTTGATGTAGTCGGGCAGGGCGTCCGTATAGGTGCTCTTGAGCTTTGAAAGCTGCCGCCAGTCCAGCACCCGCTGCGGCAGGTCGTGGCCCTGTGCGGCAAGAAACTCAAGCACGTCCGCGCCCGTCCCCCAGGCGCCCGTCTTGGTCTTCTTGCCGCCTTCGATCCCCATCTTGTCGAACAGGATCTCGCCCAGCTGCTTCGGGCTGCCGATGTTGAATTCCTCGCCGGCCCGCTCGTGGATTTCCGCTTCCAGCCCCGCCAGCTTCTGCGCGAAGTCGCTCGACATGCGCTTGAGGATCGCGGGATCGAGCTTGATGCCCGCCATCTCCATCGCCGCCAGCACATTGACCATCGGCCGTTCCAGCGTTTCGTAGACGGTCGCCATCCGGTCGGCCGCCAGCCGCGGCTTCATCAGGTGATAGAGCCGCAGCGTCACGTCCGCGTCCTCGGCGGCGTACTGCGTCGCCTTGTCGAGCGGCACGAGGTCGAACGTGATCTGCGCCTTGCCGGTGCCCGCCACGTCCTTGAAGGGGATCGGCTTGTGGCCAAGGAAGCGCTGCGACAACTCATCCATGCCGTGCCCATGCAGGCCCGTATCCAGCGCGTAGGAAATCAGCATGGTGTCATCGATCGGCGCCACGTCGATGCCCGCGCGCTTCAGCACCACCAGGTCGTACTTGGCGTTCTGCAGCACCTTCAGCGTGCCCGGGTCTTCCAGCAGCGGCTTCAGCCGTTTGATCGCCTCCTTGAGCGGGATCTGATCCGGCGCCGGCCCGTCGAAGGCAAGCGAACCCTCGCTCGTGCTGCCATGGGCCAGCGGGATGTAGCAGGCCCGCCCCGGCGCCGTCGCCAGCGACACGCCCACGAGCTTACCCTGCATCGGATCGAGCGACGTGGTCTCGGTGTCCAGCGCCACGAGCCCGGCGTCGAATGCTTCCGCGATCCATGCGTCCAGCGCGTCTGTCGTCGTCACGCATTCATACGTGGAGGCATCGATCTCCGGCGCATCCGCCAGCGCAGGGTTCACGGCGCCGGGCATGCCGCCCTTCCCGCCATCGTCCTCCGCAATCGCCGCGCCGGCCGCCTCGACGGCCTCGGCCGGATGGTCGCCCGCAGCCTCGATCTCGTCGGCATCCGCGTCCAGCGCCTCGGCGATGCGGCGCGTGAGCGTGTTGAATTCCATGTCCTTGAGGAAGCCGATCAGCGTCTTCGCTTCCGGCTCCGTGACGCCCATCTCGCCCAGCGCCACGTCCACCGGCACGTTCTGGTCGAGCTCCACCAGCCGGCGCGAGATGCGCGCCTGCTCGGCGAACTCCAGCAGGTTCTCCCGGCGCTTCTTCTGCTTGATGCCGTCCGCCTGCGCGAGCAGCGTTTCGAGGTCGCCGTATTCGTCGATCAGCTGGGCCGCTGTCTTGATGCCGATGCCCGGCACACCCGGCACGTTGTCCGTCGAGTCGCCCGCAAGCGCCTGCACGTCCACCACCTTGTCCGGCTTCACGCCGAACTTCTCGATGACGCCGTCAATGCCGATCACCCGGTCCTTCATCGGGTCGAGCATCTCGATGCGCTCGTCCACGAGCTGCATCAGGTCCTTGTCGGACGAAACGATCGTCACCTCCGCCCCGGCCGCTGCCGCCTGCTTCGCATAGGTGGCGATCAGGTCGTCCGCCTCGAAGCCCTCCTTCTCGATGCACGGCACGTTGAACGCCCGCGTCGCATCGCGGATCAGGGTGAACTGCGGCACCAGGTCTTCCGGCGGCGCGTCGCGATTGGCCTTGTAGGCGTCGTAAATCTCGTTGCGGAACGTGTCGCCGGAGGCATCAAAGATCACCGCGAAATGCGTCGGCGCATCCCGGTTCTTCCCGTCCCGCGCGTCCGTCAGCAGCTTGTGCAGCATGTTGCAGAAGCCGGAGACGGCGCCCACCGGCAGCCCGTCGGACTTGCGCGTCAGCGGCGGCAGCGCGTGGTACGCCCGGAAGATGTAGGCCGAGCCGTCCACGAGATAGAGATGATCGCCCTTGCCCGGCGGCTTGCCGGACTTGGGGCCGGACCCGGCCGATGATTTGGTACTGGATTTCGATGATTTCGCCATGGGGACCGGACTATGGCACCGCAATGCGCCGCCTGCCACCACCTCGACATTCGCTGGTGACAGGCCCATATGGCCGTCAGTTTGACCGCTCTTGCCGCCCGGGTGTACCAACCCCCACCCCGCACGAGACGGGCCCCGGAGGACCGCCGATGGACATGAAGACCGACCCCGCGCTGCTGCGCGACGGGGACGCCGAGGCCGGCGCCATAGCCGCCCGCGGCCTGCGCAAGACCTACAAGGCCTCCGGCAAGGAACCACCGAAGGAGGCTCTCAAGGGCATCGACCTCGACATTCCCCGCGGCTCGATCTTCGGGCTCCTGGGGCCCAACGGCGCGGGCAAGTCCACCTTCATCAACATCCTGGCCGGCCTGGTGATGAAGACGGCGGGCGATGTGCGGGTCTGGGGCTTCGACATCGACAGGAACCCGCGCCAGGCCCGCGCCTCCATCGGCGTCGTCCCGCAGGAACTCAATATCGACCCGTTCTTCACCCCCGCCGAGGTGCTGGAACTCCAGGCGGGCCTCTACGGCGTGCCCAAGGCCGAACGGCACACCATGGACATCCTCGCCGCCATGGGGCTGGAGGATAAGGCGGACGCGTATGCCCGCACGCTGTCGGGCGGCATGCGCCGCCGCCTGCTGGTCGCCAAGGCCATGGTCCACTCGCCGCCCATCATCGTGCTGGACGAGCCGACGGCGGGCGTCGATATCGAACTGCGCCAGCAGCTCTGGACCTACGTGAAGTCGCTTAACGACCGCGGCGTCACCATCGTCCTGACAACGCACTACCTCGAAGAGGCCGAGTCGCTCTGCGACGAGATCGCCATCATCAACCATGGCGAAGTCGTCGCCTGCGAGCCGACACCCAATCTCGTGTCGCGCCTCGACCGCAAGGAACTGCGCGTGACGCCGCAGGACGAGCTTTCGGATGTGCCGGAGAGCTTGCGCAGCCTCGACGCGGCGCTGACGCCGGCTGGCGTGCTGACCATCGGCTACCGCCCCAGCAGCCAGAACGTGAGCGATATCCTGGAACAGGTCAGCGCGGCAGGCATCTCCATCCGCGACCTGTCGATCGAGGAAGGCCACCTAGAGGACGTGTTCCTCGAGCTGACGCGGTCAGCCTCGCGCTAGGCTTCGATTTCCGGGAAAGCCGGCTGGTCCTCGCCCGAATACGTCACGAACGCGCTGAGGATAATGTTCACGTTCGCCCCGTCCGGCGCGAGCGGCAGGTGAACCGCCTCGAAGGACATGTGCCGCAGGTCATGGGCGGGCGTCTCGCCGTCGGGCGGCGGAGGCGGTGTCCACCAGTCGATCGCGCCGAGCGTGCGCATGGGCCGCCCGTATTCCACGACGGCCGTGAAGACCGCGGCCGCCAGCTTCGCCGTGCGGGGGCCAAGCGCCGTCTGCAGCGTCTTGCCCGTCGGTTCGCAACCGAAGAGCTCGTTGAGCGCCGTCCCCATCAGCCGGAATGAGAAGCCGCCGTCCGGCAGCACGTCGATCAGGAAGACGCGCGGCAGGTGCTTCTTGAAGTCACGCGGATGGATGTCCGCCCGCGACGGCATGGGCATCGCGCCGCGCTTGCTGCGCCAGTAATCCTGCAGCGTCTTGAGCCGGGCATCCTTCAGCGTGCAGACCGGGTCGGCATAGGCGCCATAGGGCGCGAGCCGGAGCAGCGGCGAGCGCCGGGTCGCGGCTCGTGCTGCCTGGTTCGCTGCCTGCTGTGCCGGTGTCGCCATGGGGCCGTCTGCCGCCTTTCCGGATTGAAACACCACGAAGCGGGCCGGTGTCCCCCTTCGGGCCGGCCGGGCCGAATTTCCGTGCCCGCTCGCGAATCGGCAGGCCGTCTGCATAGGGCCTTGCGACTATCGCGCCAGCCCGCGCCCCCGCCAAGCGCGGGCCGGAGGTCATGGTGAACACGCCTTGCAGGCAAGATTGCGGCGGAGGGCCCCCTGCGCTAGTTTCCGCCTCCCGCCGGGCCCGCCCGGCACGCCGCCACCCGGCACAACGCCAAGGCACCCGTAGCTCAGCTGGATAGAGCGCTGCCCTCCGAAGGCAGAGGTCACAGGTTCGAATCCTGTCGGGTGCGCCACGGCGCGTTCCTGATTCGGTGCGTTTCCCCGATTTCATGCACGGTTCTCCCCAGCACTTCACGTTCGATGCGTCCGAGGCGGCGGTCTCCTACTACGTCTGGGGAGAGGCGGGCGCGAAGACGATCCTGCTGATCCACGCCACCGGCTTTCACGCGCGCGTCTGGGACCGCACCGTTGCGGCGCTGCCCGAGGGCTACCGCGTCATCGCGGTCGACCTGCGCGGCCATGGGCGAAGCGGCAAGCCGGGGCCGATTCACGACTGGCGAACGCCCGCGCGCGATGTCGGCGAGCTGGTGGATCACCTGGGGCTACAAGACGCCATTGGCGTCGGCCATTCCATGGGAGGCCATTGCCTCACGCAGGTCGCCAGCGCCCGGCCGGGCGCCTTCGAGCGCCTCGTCCTCATCGACCCGGTGATGCTTGAACCGGCAGCCTATGAATGCGGCGTCAGGCAGCCGGTCGATCCCCAGGCGCATCCCGTCGCCCGCCGCCGCAACGAATGGCGGGACTGGCAGGAGATGTTCGCCCGCTTCGAAGACCGCCATCCCTATTCGCTCTGGCGCCGCGAAGTGCTTGAGGATTACTGCCGCTACGGCGTGCTGCCGGCGCCCGAGGGCGAGGGCTACGTCCTCGCCTGCCCGCCGGAGATCGAGGCATCCGTCTACCTGACTCACGCCAGCGTGGACATCTATGCCGAGGCCGCGAAGGTTCAGGCGCCGGTGACAGTCGTGCGCGCCAAGCCCGTTCCCCGCCCGGCCGAGGGAGAGATGCCGGATTTCGCGGGCTCGCCGACGTGGGAGGGCGTTGCCGGTGGCTTTCCGAAAGGCCGCGATGTCTACCTGCCGGAGATGACCCACTTCATCCCGATGCAGGATCCCGAGCTGACGGCGCGATACATACTGGACGAGGTGCGAGCGGCTTAGAGCTCGCCGGCCACGAAGAACAGCGCCTGCCATTCGTCCGTGTTGGTCCGTCCGGTATCCCGGTCGAGCGGCTTTGCCAGCTCGAGCCCGGCTGTCACCGTGTCCAGCAGCTTGAGCGTGATGCCGCCGCCCGCGGACGACAGCGACTGCCGCCCGTCGCCCGTTCGGCGTTCCGAATGTCGAGGTGCGTGGCGACCCACGCGTTCGTCTCGCGGGACCGGCCGAACGGTTAGGCGAGATAGGCCGGTATCGATTCAGCGTTGTTCTCGTCGCCGGCGGCATCGACTTCACCGCCTGACACGGCCTATTCGCTGGTCCGGAAGGCGTCCATCCAGCGCAGCGCGTTCGTCAGCCCGTAGAGCGAGAAGGTAACCGTTCGCCGCTCGCCGTTCTCGTCAGTGAACGTCACGTCCATCGAAGAACCCGCCATCATTGCAGGCAGCAGGTCGGTGTTGGCGCGCGACTGCCCCAGCGTGAATTCGTTGATGACATTGGCGTCGCGATAGTAGCCGTCGTCGGCGCCCCACTCGAACGTCCCCATGCTTTCGCCGTCGACGGCAATCTCCATCGGCGCGTTCGTATCCAGCGTCACCTTCACCGGCACGAACATCAGCATGTAGTCGAGGCCTGGCATGCCCGAATGCGCGTAGAACTGGTAATCGCCCACGTGTCCGACGTCGCCGGCATAGGCCACGGCGCGGCACGGATCCTCGCCTGGCGTGCAGACCGCAAGCCAGTGACGGAAATAGGCGCGTGTCTCGCCATACTTGGTCGTCAGCGAGTCCGGCACGGGCGCACTGTCCATGGCGCGGGCTTCGTGGGAGCCGGACATGAGTAGAGCTAGGCCGAAAAGGGCGGAGGCAAGAGGCGCGGTCAGGCGGTTCATGTGTTCTCTCAATCCTCGGGAAGCGGGATGAATTCTTCGTCGTCGCCGGGAATGGAGGCGAAGCGGCCTTCCTTCCAGTCGCGTTTTGCCTGCTCGATACGCTCGGGCCGCGAGGATACGAGATTCCACCACATCTTTCGCGGCCCGATGGGCGCGCCGCCAATCAGCATGAGGTGTGTCTGCTCGCTTGTTGCCGCATGGACGGCGGGTCCCTCGTTGAGCACCAGCATCTCTTGCGCGCCGAACGTCTCGCCGCCGATTTCGATGCTGCCGCTGACCACGTAGATGGCTCGCTCCGGCGGCTCGGCGGGGACGCCGAACTGGGTGCCCGGCTCCATGCGCACATCCGCGTAGAGCGTGTCCGAATAGACTTTCACCGGCGAGATCATGCCGAAGGAACTACCCGCGATCAGCGCCACGCGCACGCCACCCTGGTCGACGACCGGGATTTCATCGCTGCCGTAGTGCTGAAACGACGGGTCGATTTCCTCGTCCGCCTCCGGCAGCGCGTGCCATGTCTGGATGCCCTCGATGCGCGCCTCGGCAGCCCGGAAATCGTCGGGCGAACGTTCCGAGTGGACAATGCCGGAGCCCGCCGTCATCCAGTTGACCTCGCCCGGCCGGATTTCCTGCGTGGTGCCCAGGCTGTCCCGGTGCATGAACGCGCCGTCGAACAGCCAGGTCAGGGTCGAAAGCCCGATATGCGGATGCGGGCGCACGTCGATGCCCTTGCCGGCGGGAAACGTGGCCGGCCCCATGTGATCGAAGAAGACGAACGGCCCCACGGAGCGCGCCTCCGCGGCGGGCAGCACCCGGCGCACCTCGAAGTCGCCCAAATCCCTGGCCTTCGGCTTGATCACTGTCCGCACGGGCGCGCAGGAAGGGGCGCTGTCGCATTCGGCGGAAGGCGCAGGCTGCCAGCTCATGGGGCGCTCCAATTGTCAGTTGCTGTGCCACCATAGTGCATGACGCGCCCTGAGCGCCAAGCCGCCGAAACTGGATTGGCTCGCACCCTATTGGCCGGATTGGCCCCGGTGCTTACGCCCAAGGTAAGTGCCGCGCCGAAACGGGCTGGTCTATGCTTCCCGCCACAGGAGCAAAGCCATGAACGACGCGAGCCTGGTTTCCCGCCACACCGAAGGCACCGAGCCCCGCACCTTCGGGGACCACATGCGGATCTGGCGGCGCATCCGCGGGATGAGCCAGTTGCAGCTCAGCCTGCGCGCGGAGGTGTCGGCCCGTCATGTTTCTTTCCTCGAATCGGGCCGCGCCCGCCCCAGCCGCCAGATGGTGGAAACGCTGGCGGATGCCCTCGACATTCCCCTGCGCGCCCGCAACCCGCTGCTCCTCACCGCGGGCTTTGCTCCCGCCTACACGGACGAAGGCATCGAGGCGCCGGACGCCGGCTACCTCCGGCACGTCCTCGAGGTGGTGCTCAAGGGCTCGGATCCGTTTCCGGCGCTGGTCCTCGACAGGACGTGGCACGTGCTTATGTCCAACAAGGCGGGCAAGACCCTTCTTGCCATGTGCGGCGCCGAGGCGAAGAAGGCGAGCCTCATGGAACTGCTGCTGAAGCCGGGCCCCCTGAAGGACGCGATCGTCAACTGGGACGAGGTCGTTGCCGAGACCATGAAGCGCGTCCGCCGCGAGGCGGACCACGCCGGCGACGAGACGATCTACAAGCTCGCGGAATCGATGCTGCCGAAGGGGTGGACGCCGCCGCGCGTCTCGCGGGCGTCCAAGCAGGTGCCCCTGCTCATTCCGCTGCACATGCGCATGGGCGGCGTGGATCTGCGCTTTGCCTCGATCATCGCCAGCCTCGGCACGCCGGCCGACATCGGGATCGCCGAACTGTCGATCGAGACGTTCCTGCCGGCCGACGAGGCGACCGAGGCAATCCTCCGCGCCCAGGCTGAGCCCGCAGCGCCCGCCGCCACGTAACCTCAGGCGGTTCGCTCTTCGCGGAGGTAATAGACCGCGCCGGCCGCGATGAGACCGAACATGAGATGCACCGCGATCACCGGCGGCCAGCCGAGCAGGTAGAGCACGTCGTTGGCGAGGCCCGGCTTGAATGGACCGCCGCCAAAGGCGAGGCCGCGCGTGCCGAAGAACGTGTGGGCCATCGCGGGCAGGGTAAAGAGCCACGCTGTCGTGAGCGCACACCAGAACAGCACGCCCTGCGCCATGTCGGTGAGCCGCAGATAGCGCCCGCCGAAGGCAATCCCCATCAGCAGGAGCCCTTGCGTGACCGCCTGCATGTGGCCCATGCGGAATGCGCGCGAGTCACCGGGGATAGCAACGTCGATCTGAATGGGCAGGGGCCAGAGCACGATTTCACCGATCAGGTGAAACATCCAAACCCAGCCAAAGAGTATGGCGGTCACAAACAGTCCGAACCCGTTGTAGACGAGAAGTGCCCGCCGGCGCTCAGTCAGCGCGCCACGTTCGGGCGCGCCCGTCATCGCGATGTCAGCCATCTAATGTCTCCCCTTCGCGTTACGCCGGCATGAGGGCGGGGGCTTCCTCCGCCAGCCGGTCCGTATCGAGCCGTCCCATCTTCTCGGGCGCATCGCCATAGAGCGACCACCACGCGGTGACCCAGTCGGGATCGGCCAGTTTCTTCGGATGGTAGGCCGGGCTCAGGATGCGCAGCAGTTTCGGCGTCAGCTTGCGCAAGACGCGTCCAAGAATGCACAGCAACCGCCAGCGCGACCGCCAGTCGCGCCATAGTCCGTCTTCTTTCAACAGCGCGCGGTAGCCTTGCCCGGTGCGCCAGAAGATGTGCCCGGTGGCGAAGGCGAGCCCGAAGACGCGGCCGAAATACCCGCCGCCCGCCGCGTGGAAGGCATCGAAGGCCACGTTCTTGTGCTCGATTTCCTCCACGAAATGCCACAGCACGAGCGAGACAACGCCCGGGTCGCCGCCGCCGAACAGATATTCGCGGTCCTCGACCACCATGTGGCCGATGGCGAGCGCCATGGACTCGAAGCCTTCCGCGTAGGCCAAGTTGAAGAGAAGCGAGCGCTCTTCGCCGAAACGCTTGTAGTCGCGCGCCAGAACCGCCTCGAACCGCGGCACGCTTTCATAGCCCGCCGCCGCCAGCGTCGCGTTGAACGCCTTGTGCTGGCGATAATGCGTCGTCTCCTGCGCCATGTAGGCGTCGATGTCCCGTAGCAGGGCGGGGTCGGAAATCTGCGGCCGCAGCTTGGCCATCGTCCGGATCAGGTAGGGCTCGAGATAGGGCATCGCCAGCGAGCCCGCATTGATGATCTGGCTGAACTCCGGGCGCTTCGTGTTCCAGTGCGCGCACGGCCCTGGATAGCGGAACGTCATCTTGCGCACCGCCCTGATGCGTCCGCTCCCAAGCGGCGCCGCCGTCGTATCCGTGGTCATCGCCTCGCTCCCTCCCTTGCGCCGGGTTTTGTGTCCGGCAAGAATTAGACGAATTCCTCTAATAGAGGTTT
Organism: Parvibaculaceae bacterium; assembly: GCA_965229975.1. Lineage (GTDB taxonomy): Bacteria > Pseudomonadota > Alphaproteobacteria > CGMCC-115125 > CGMCC-115125 > Pyruvatibacter. The sequence continues at coordinate 2,332,512 of OZ245936.1, read as the reverse complement.
TCCTCTAATTGTCGCGCGGCGTCAAGCGGCCCGCCGTGCTAAGAGGCCGGGATGGCGGGAAACCGGGAAAAAATCGTGGAAGGCGCGCGGGCCCTGATGAACCGCGAGGGCGTGTCGGCGACGGGCACCACGCGCATCGCCGAGGCGCTGGGCGTCAGCCCGGGCAATCTCTATTACCATTTCAAGAGCCGCGAGGAGATCGTCGCCGCCATCTACACACGCTTCGAGGAGGGCTTTCGCGAGACCCTCGTTGCCGGCATCGAGGACGGCATCACGCCCGAGCGCTTCGCCGGCTTCTACCTCAACTCCATCGCCTATGCGTGGGACTACCGCTTCCTGTTCGCGGGCCTCACCGATCTTCTCGGAGCGGACGAAACCCTGGCCGCGCGACACCGCGCACTCCAGGCATGGACGCTCGAAACGCTTGAGGCGATCGAGGACATGCTGGTCGCACAAGGCGCGCTCCGCCTGCCGCCCGGCCGCGAAGGCGCGCGCATAAAGGCGTCGCTGGCGCTCACCACCTGGCTGCTCTGGGCCGGCTGGATCAGCTTTCTGAAGGTGGAGAGGCCGGAGGCGGAACTGGTGCGCGGCGACATGACCCGCGGCGCCGTCCAGATGTTCGACGCGCTGGCCCCGTGGCTCGATCCAGCCTTCGAAAAGAAGGCCCGCCGCGAACTGGTGAAAGACCTTGGCCGCGCCGAAGCGGTCGCCTAGTCGCCCTTGCTCTCCGCCGCCTCGTAGTCGGTTTCCGGCCGGCCGTAGTACTTCACGCCGTGGCGGATCGGCGGGCGGCCCTGCGCCATGCGGTGCTTGTTGGTGTCGCGCAGGGAATAGACGCAGCCGCAATATTCCTGCTGGTAGAACTCCTCTTCCTTCGAGACATCCAGCATCCGCTGCGAACCGCCGCCCTTGCGCCAGTTGTGCGTCCAGTACTCGATGCCGGGATAACGCGATGCCGCGCGCACGCCGGACCGGTTGATCTGGTCGAAGTCCTTCCAGCGCGACGTGCCGAGCGTCGAACAGATGCTCTCGAACCCGTGCTCATGGGCATAGAGGGCCGTGCGCTCGAAGCGCATGTCGAAGCAAAGCGTGCAGCGGAAGCCGCGCTCGGGCTCGTTCTCGAAGCCTTTGACGCGCTCGAACCAGTTGTCCTTGTCGTAATCGAGATCGACGAAGGGCACGCCCAGCTTTTCCGCGTAGCGCATGTTCTCCTCCTTGCGGAGGTCATACTCCTTACGCGGATGAATATTCGGGTTGTAGAACAGGATCGTGTAGTCGATCCCCGAGCGCGCCAGCTCGTTCATCACGTCGCCGGAACACGGCGCGCAGCACGAATGCAGCAGCAGGCTGTCCCCCGCCGGCAGGTCGAGCTTCTCGGGCTGTTTGCGCTTGCCACTCATGGGCGGACGTATAACGCCGCAAGTGCCTGAAATCAAAGGGGAAGCCTACTTGGCGCCGCCCAGCTGCTCATCGCGGCGGATTTTCCACGCCCGCTCGAACACCCATTCGTAGGAGGCCGGGAACAGGCGCTGGATGCGGTCCATCATCCGCGCGTCGCGGCCGATCAGGATGCGGGCCCGGTTCTTCTCGATCCCGTCGAAGATGACGCGGGCCGCTTCCTCCGGCGTCGTCTTGGCGATCTCGTCGAAATTCCTGGCGATCTCGTCCTTGCGCGCCAGCAGCTCTTCCTTCTGGGCGAGGCGGGCCGAGCGCGCTACGTTGGTCTTGATGCCGCCCGGCTGCACCCAGGACACCTCGATGCCGGTCTCGTTGAGCCGCATCTCGTGGCGCAGCGCCTCGGTGAAGCCGCGGATGCCGAACTTGGCGGCGTTGTAGGCAGAGTTCCCCGGGAAGGCGACGTTGCCGAAGATCGAGGACACGTTGACCAGGTGCCCGCCGCCGCGCTCCGCCATCTGCGGCAGGAACGCCTTGGTGCCGTAGACCATGCCCCAGAAGTCGATATCCATGACCCACTCGAAATCGTCATAGGTCATGTCCATGACCTCGGCGAAGAGGGCGACGCCCGCATTGTTGATGACGATATCCGCCCCGCCGAAATCCGCCTTCACGGTATCCGCCAGTGCGTAGACCGCCTCCCGGTTCGCCACGTCCAGCGCATGCGTCTCGACGGTGCCCGAACCGAGCCCGCGCGCCAGCTCCGCCGTCTTCGCAAGGCCGGTCGTGTCCACGTCGGTGGCGATCACCCGCGATGCCCCGTGCCGGATCGCGTGCAGCACCAGCGCGCGGCCAATGCCGCTGGCGCAGCCCGTGATGACGATGGTCTTGTTCGCGATGGCGGTCATGGCGGTCCCCTGAAACCCGAATTGATTTTTTGTCAGTGACGTTTCGGAAGCTATGCACGCGCTTGCGCCGCGGCGCAACGGCTTTCAGGGCCGGGTCGCAATTGGACGCCGGCCGCGCCCGCCGCCTATCCTCCCGCCCGAAAACAAGGCGAAAGACAGGTATCAGGGAGACGACACGCCATGCAGGCCGCACCCATTCCCGGGCTCTCCAGCGAAATCAACGACATCCGGCTGATGACCGCCAAGGTGGTCAACGAGGACGTGATCCCGGCCGAACCGGTACTCTTCAAGGGCGGCAAGGAGGCGGAACCCGTCCGCGCCGAGATCCGCAACAAGGTCAAGGAACTGGGCCTCTGGGCGCCGCACCTGCCCAAGGAATACGGCGGCATGGGCGTCGGCTTTCTCGCGCATGCCTACATGAACGAGATCATGGCCTGGTCGCCCTTCTCGGCCCGCCTGTTCGGCGTCGTCGCGCCCAATTCGGGCAACCAGAAGGTGCTGCTGAAATACGGCACCGAGGAGCAGAAGAAGAAGTGGCTGGAGCCGCTGATCGCCGGTGACATGGAAAGCTGTTTTTCCATGACCGAGCCGGGCAATGCCGGTTCCGACCCGCGCTCGATCCAGACCCGCGCCGTGAAGGAAGGCGACGAGTGGGTCATCAACGGCCACAAGTGGTTCACCTCCAATGCGCAGCGCGCCGACTTCGCCATCGTCATGTGCCGGACCGAGCGCGAAAAGCCCGAGCCCGGCAAGCCGTCGGACACCATGGTGCAGATCATCGTGCCCATGGACACGCCCGGCGTGAACATCCTCCGCTCGGTGCCGGTCTGGGGCCACACCAACGGCGACCATTGCGAGATCAAGTACGAGGACGTGCGTGTTCCCGCCGAAAACGTGCTGGGCCGTGTCGGCTCCGGCCACCAGGCGGCGCAGGACCGCCTCGGCGCCGGCCGCGTCTTCCACTGCATGAATTCGATCGGCGCCATGTGGCGCGCCTTCGACATGATGGTGGCCCGGGCCATGGAGCGCGAGGTGCACGGCGGCAAGCTGGAGACCAAGCAGTTCGTTCAGGGCTTCATCGCCGACAGCTACATGGACATCCAGGCCGCCCGCCTGATGACCATCAACTGCGCCCGGGTGATGGACGAGGGCGGCGACGCCCGCACCGACATCTCCGCTATCAAGGTCTTCGTGCCTGCCGCCTTCGAGCGGGTGGTGGACCGGGCGATCCAGGTCCACGGCGCGCTCGGCGTCTCCGGCGACACGCCGCTGGCGGGCATGTACACCGGCGCGCGCACCTTGCGCCTTGCGGACGGTCCCGACGAGGTCCACCGTATCCTCATCGCGAAGAACGTGCTCAAGCACTACCACGCGGGCGGCAGCTGGGATTTCGGCGTCTGACGCGGCACCAGGCCGCGCGGACCGGATGCGGTAGGAGACATGACGAACCACGACGACCACGGCACGCAGGCCGGCGAACGCGGGCGTGCGGGCCTGCGCCCGGCGGCGTCCGCCGCGCTCGATGCGCTGCGCGCGCGCGACATGGCCGTGTTGTCCGGCGTGGCCGCCGTGTTCCTCGGCCTGTCGGTCTGGCTCGACGGTATGTCGGGCATCGTGGCACTCGTGCTGACCGGCCTGATCGCGCTGTCAGCCGTCCTGCGCCTCTGGCTGACCCCGGCGGCGCGCGCAGCGGTCGGCGGGCTGGAACCGCCCCGCGTGACGGGCGGCGCCGGGCGTCCGCAATTCCCGCTCACCCCGGAAACCGGCGTCGCCATCATCGAACGCCTGCCTGACCCGATCATCCTGCTCGACCGCTCGGGCCGCGTGACGCTGCACAACCGGGCTGCCGTCAACATCGTCGGCGAGTCGGCCGCGCGCCGGCACATCTCCACTGTCATGCGCGTGCCCGCTGTCCTCGAAGCGGTCGCCCAGGTTGTGGCGGGAGAGGCGGCGCAGGTGGTGGAATACACCCAGCCCGTGCCCATCGAGCGGCACTACCATGCCTTTGTCGCGCCGGTGGTGGCGGCGGATGGTGAGTCGAGCCGCGACCAGCGCCGCAGCGTGCTGATTCTCCTGCACGACCTCACGACGCTGAAGCGCGCCGAACAGATGCGTGCCGATTTCGTGGCCAATGCCAGCCACGAGCTGCGCACGCCCCTGTCCTCGCTGGCCGGTTTCGTGGAAACGCTGCGCGGCCCCGCCCGCGACGACCCGGAGGCGCGTGATCGCTTCCTCGCGATCATGCAGGAACAGGCTGAGCGCATGGGCCGACTGATAAACGACCTCCTGTCCCTCAGCCGCATCGAGCTCAATGAGCACGTCCGCCCTGTCGATCCGGTGGACCTCGGCGCCATCGTCAACGACACCATCGACATGCTGACGCCCCTCGCGGACAAGGAGAAGGTCGAGCTCGACCTGCATATCGAGCCCGACCTGCCTAGGCCGCTCGGCGACCGGGACGAGCTGGTGCAGGTTTGTCAGAACCTCGTCGCCAACGCGATCAAGTACGGCGGCAGCGGCGGGCGCGTGGAAGTCCGTGTCGAGCGCGACAGGCCGTCAGGCCAGGACGCCGCAAGCCGCATCCGGTCTCAGGCGGGCAGCGTGCGCCTTTCCGTGCGCGACTTCGGCTACGGGATCGCGCGCGAACATATTCCGCGGCTGACCGAGCGGTTCTACCGCGTAGACGTGGAGCAGAGCCGGCGGCGCGGCGGTACCGGCCTCGGGCTCGCCATCGTCAAGCACATCGTCAACCGGCACATGGGCTCGCTCTCCATCGAGAGCGAGATCGGCAAGGGCTCAACCTTCACGATCTTCCTGCCGGTGGAGAAGACATCAGCGCCCGTGGCCCAGCCGGACCCTGAAGCAGCGGCGACGGACGCGGCCTGAGGCGCAATCCGGCCCGCCGCCGGATGTCATCAATCTGTCGCACTGCCGTCATCAATCCGAATCCGAGTGTCCATAGGTTCCGCCCCGGGTGGCTGGCTAGGGGGTGGCTCGCTCCCGGGAGGCCTGAGCGGTGAGGCCGGCTTCCCCGTCCACGAGTGACTAGCCTGAACCTCAGACCCACGACCGAAACGGGAGAAAATCCGTGAATTTTAAGAGTTTTGCCCTCGCGACGACGGCCGCGGCGATCATCGCCACGCCGGCGCTCGCGCGCGACGACGTCCAGGTGATGGGCTCCTCGACCGTTCTGCCGTACGCGCAGATCGTCGTGGAGAACTTCCAGAAGGAATATCCGGAATACAAGGTCACCCTTCAGGGTGGCGGTTCGTCTGCCGGCCTCAAGGCTTTCTGCGAAGGCCTCGGCGAGCAGACCATCGACGTTGCCAACGCTTCGCGCGCCATCAAGGACAGCGAAGTCACGGCGTGCGCCGATCAGGGTGTGGATTCGATCACCGAAGTCCGCATCGGCTACGACGGCATCGTCTTCGCGTCTGACGTGGACGGCCCGGCTTTCGCGCTGGAACCGGCCGACGTCTACAAGGCGCTGGCGAAGGAGCCGTTCTATGACGGCGAGTTCTACGAGTCGAACCCGAACAAGACCCTCGCGGACGTGAACTCGGCTTTCCCGGCCTGGGACATCAAGTTCTTCATCCCGGGCGAGAAGCACGGCACCCGCGAAGTGTTCGAAGAGAAGGTCGTCGAGGCCGGCTGCGAAGCGACTGGTGCCCTCGACTACTACATCAACGAGCTCGGCCTCGATAAGAAGGCCGCTGGCAAGAAGTGCTATGACCTCCGTCAGGACGGCGCTTCGGTCGACATCGACGGCGACTACACCGAGACGCTGCAGCGCCTCGACGCCAACGACAAGTCGATCGGCGTGTTCGGTCTGGCCTTCTACGAAGCCAACACCGACAAGCTGCGTGTCGCCACCGTGTCTGGCGTGAAGCCGACCGCCGAGGCGGTTGCTTCGGGCGAGTACCCGGTGTCGCGTCCGCTGTTCTTCTACGTGAAGAACGCTCACCTGCCGGTCATCCCGGGCATGAAGGAATACGTGCAGTTCTTCGTGTCTGACGACATGATCGGCCCGGGCGGCCCGCTCGAGGCCTACGGCCTGGTGCCGGCCCCGGAAAGCGAGCGTGATGACGTTCGCGCCACGGTCGCCGCTGCGGTCGACGCCTCCAACTAAGGCGTTACACTCATGGGATGGGGCGCGGTGCTTCGGCACCGCGCCCGGTTCCGCTACCGGGCGAACCCGCCTGGTTCAGTTCCGCCGGCCCGCGGCTGGCAAAAAACCAAGCAAATTCCATTTCTGGAATTTCATTGCCGGCCCTTTCGGGCTGGTCCGTATTCCTGGGGCGGCCCCGGCGGATTTCTGAGCAGCCTGTCCGGCGCTTGATTTCGGGGCTCGAGGGGACAAGGACGCGATGCTCACGCTGCTTGGCATTCTCGCCATCCTGACGGTGCTCGCCTACATCGCCGGCCGTCTGCGTGGCATGACCTATGTCCGCGAGCACGGCCACACCGTGCATTCGTTGCCCGGCTACCATGCCAGCTATCTCTCCATCTCGTTGCTCGTTCCGGCGCTGACGGTCCTGATCCTCTGGTCCATCCTGCAGCCAGTCTACATTGCCAACGACATTTCCGCGGGCCTGCCTGCCGATATCCAGGAACGTGCAACAAGCACCAGCCTCGTCGTGGAGCAGGTCGGCCGCATTTCCGCCGAGCTCGACCAGTTTACGCAGGAGGAGCTCGACGAGCTTCGCAGCGGTGATGCGAATGTTGCGGCCGCCTTTCTGCGCAAGGGCATCGCAGTTTCGGGCGTCGTCGGCCCATGGGTGGTCGATGCCGCGGAGCGCTACGAGAGCCTTAAGGCGACCGGCGACTTCATGCGCCTTGTTGCGGTCCTTGCTGCCGCCATCATCGGTTTCTTCTGGGGCTATACGCGCCTCGGTCCGCGCTTCCATGCGCGCAACCGCACCGAGACCGTGGTTCGCATCGGCCTGATCGCGAGCTCGACCATTGCGATCCTGACTACCGCCGGCATCGTCCTCTCGATGCTGTCGGAGTCCCTCGAATTCTTCGCGATTGTGCCGCCCGCCGAGTTCTTCTTCGGCACCACCTGGGATCCGCGCTTCAGTTCCCCTGGCCGTGACACGTTCAGCGCCGGCCAGTTCGGGCTTATCCCGCTTCTGTGGGGCACGCTCTACATCACGCTGATTGCCATGCTGGTGGCGGTGCCCATCGGCCTCAACGCCGCGATCTACCTGTCGGAATATGCCGGCAGCAAGTTCCGCGCGGTGGCAAAGCCGCTATTGGAAATCCTCGCCGGCATCCCGACCATCGTCTACGGCTTCTTCGCCATCATCCTGGTCGGCCCGCTCCTCAACTCGGTCGGCAGCGCCATCGGCTGGGATATCGGCACCAACAGCGTGCTCACCGCCGGCCTCGTGATGGGGATGATGATCATCCCGTTCGTTTCGTCCCTTTCGGACGACATCATCAACGCCGTACCGCAGTCCCTGCGCGACGCGTCCTACGGCCTTGGCGCCACCCAGTCTGAAACGATCCGCCGCGTCATCATGCCGGCTGCGCTGCCGGGCGTGGTCGGCGCGGTCCTGCTGGCCGTTTCGCGCGCCATCGGCGAAACCATGATTGTTGTGATGGCCGCCGGTGTCGCGGCCAACATCTCGCTCGATCCAGGCGAGGCCATGACCACCATCACGGTCAAGATCGTCAGCCAGCTGACCGGCGATACGGAATTCACCAGCCCGCAGACCCTTGTGGCGTTCGCGCTCGGCATCACGCTCTTCACGGTGACGCTTCTGCTCAACGTCGTCGCGCTGCAGATCGTGCGCCACTACCGGGAGCAGTACGAATAATGAGCACCGAAGAGACGTCCCGCGGCCGGGTTGATATTGGCAGCCTCGTCGCGGACAGCATCAAGAAGCGCAAGCGTGCGGAATCCCGTTTCCGCAGCTACGGCCTGATTGCCATCGGCATCGCCGTCACCTTCCTTGGCGTGCTTTTCACGTCGATCATCACGGCCGGCCTGCCGGCGTTCGAGCAGACGCATGTGCGGCTCACGCTGACCTTCGACCGTGAACTGATCGACCCAGACAATACGGGCGACCCGGACGTGATCTTCCGCGGTGACTACCGGGAGATTTTCCGGCAGGGCCTCTACCGCCAGCTCGGCGTGACCGATGCGGATGCGCGGGTTCAAGGCGAGGCGCGCCAGATGGTGACTGACTTTGCCCGCTTCGAAGTGCGCAACTACGTCGTCGACAATCCCGAAGTGATCGGGACGACCCAGCAGGTCTGGCTGCCTGCGGCGTCCAACATCGACCAGTTCATGAAGGGCGAGATCTCCAAGGAGACGTCCAATGAGCGCCGCCTGATTTCCGACCAGATGATTGCCTGGGCGGAAGACATGGAAGCCAATGGAAACCTTGAACTCCAGTTCAACGAATACCTGTTCACGCGCGGCGCGTCGTCCAAGCCCGAGACCGCCGGCCTCTACGTGGCGCTGATCGGCTCCTTCTACATGATGCTGATCGTGCTGGTTCTTGCCGTGCCCATCGGCGTCTCGACGGCGATCTACCTTGAGGAGTACGCCCCGAAGAATCGCTGGACCGACGTGATCGAGGTCAACATCAACAACCTCGCGGCCGTCCCGTCCATCGTGTTCGGCATCCTCGGCCTCGCTGTCTTCATCAACTTTCTGCACCTGCCGCAATCGTCTCCGCTTGTCGGCGGTCTGGTGCTGACGCTGATGACACTGCCGACGATCATCATTGCCACGCGCGCTGCCCTTCGTGCCGTGCCACCTTCGATCCGCGAAGCGGCGCTGGGCATCGGCGCGTCCAAGACGCAGGCAATCTTCCATCACGTGCTGCCGCTGGCTGCGCCCGGTGTGCTCACCGGCACCATCATCGGCCTTGCACAGGCGCTGGGCGAAACCGCGCCGCTGCTGATGATCGGCCTGCTCGCCTTCGTGGTGGAAGCGCCGTCCAGTCCCCTCGATTCCGCGACGGCGCTGCCCGTGCAGATCTACCTTTGGTCCACCTATGCCGAACGGGGCTTTGTGGAGCGGACATCCGCTGCCATCATGGTCCTGCTGGCTTTCATGCTCGCTATGAACGCACTGGCCATCTTCCTGCGCCGGCGCTTCGAGCGTCGCTGGTAAACGGAGAACGCTGATGTCGGTTGCCGAAGACGTCGCACGGCACGCCGAGGGCCAGTCCGCCCCCGCCGATGCCCCCGTCAAGATGCACACCGAGAACGTGTGCGTGCACTACGGCGAGAAGCAGGCGCTTTTCGACGTGAACCTCGATATCCGCAAGAACCAGGTCACCTCGCTGATCGGGCCTTCTGGCTGCGGCAAGTCCACCTACCTGCGCTGCCTCAACCGCATGAACGACACGGTCGATATCGCGCGCGTGCAGGGCAAGATCGAGCTCGACGGCCACGACATCTACGACCCGAAGATCGACGTCGTGGAGATCCGCGCCCGCATCGGCATGGTATTCCAGAAGCCGAACCCGTTTCCGAAGTCGATCTACGAGAACATCGTCTACGGGCCGCGTATCCACGGCATCGCGCACGGCAAGAAGGACCTCGACGAGATCGTCGAGCGCTCACTGACGCGTGCCGGCCTGTGGAGTGAAGTGAAGGACCGCCTCAACGAGCCGGGCACCGGCCTCTCGGGCGGTCAGCAGCAGCGCCTGTGCATCGCGCGCGCCATCGCCGTGTCACCGGAAGTGATCCTGATGGACGAGCCCTGTTCGGCGCTCGACCCGATCGCCACCGCGCGCATCGAGGAGCTCATCGACGAGCTCAAGGAAAACTACACCATCGTGATCGTCACCCACTCGATGCAGCAGGCGGCGCGCGTGTCCCAGCGCACGGCGTTCTTCCACCTCGGCATTTTGGTGGAAGAGGGCGACACCGAGCAGATTTTCACCAACCCGCGTGACGAGCGGACGCAGGACTACATCACCGGCCGCTTCGGCTAAGCCGGTCGATACCGTGACAATGATGCCGGCCCCGCACTGACGGGCCGGATCGGTCCGGACGCTCGCCGCTCTGCGGCGGGCTATCCGGACTCAGGGCAGGAGCTGTTCGATGCAGGAACACATCGTTTCGTCCTTCGAGGAAGCCCTCGACAATATCGGCGAGTGCCTGGCCCGCATGGGCGGCCTCGCCGAAAAGCAGCTCGCGGACTCGATCGATGCCATCGTCCGGCGCGACCGCACGCTGGCGGAACAGACCGTCGCGCACGACAAGCAGATCGACGCCCTCGAGGTGGACATCGAGGCCCAGGCCCTTCGGCTGATCGCCCTGCGCCAGCCGATGGCCATCGACCTGCGCGAGACAATCTCCGCGATCAAGATTTCTTCTGATCTCGAGCGCATCGGCGACCTGGCCAAGAACATCGCCAAGCGCGCGCAGGTCGTGGACGACACGAGCCCGGGCCGCGCCATGCAGGGCCTTGGCCGCATGGGCCGCCAGGTGCTCAACCAGCTCAAGGAAGTCCTCGACGCCTACGCCGAGCGGGACGCCGACCGGGCGCTCACGGTCTGGCGCCGCGACGAGGAAATCGACGAGATGTACAACTCGCTGTTCCGCGAGCTCCTGACCTACATGATGGAGGATCCGCGGACCATCAGCCTGTCCACCCACCTTCTCTTCGTGGCCAAGAACCTCGAGCGCATCGGCGACCACTCGACGAATATCGCCGAAACCATCCAGTTCCTTGTCAAAGGCGAAGTCCTGAGCGACAACCGTCCCAAAGGCGATACGACGAGCACGACACGGCTGGAGTATCCCGCGGAGAACGGCGGGTGAGCATCGCGGTCGAGAGCGTGCCTGAGCGCAGCGGGGCAAGGCCGATGAAGATCAAGCCGCTGGTCCTCATTGTCGAGGATGAGGCCGCGCTGACCACGCTTCTCCAGTACAACCTCGAGAAGGAAGGCTACCGCGTCCTCGAAACGGCGGACGGCGAGGAAGCCATGATGATCGTGGACGAGCAGCAGCCGGACCTGGTGCTGCTCGACTGGATGCTGCCGCAGGTCTCGGGCATCGAACTCTGCCGGCGCCTGCGTGGCCGCTCCGAGACCCGCAACATTCCCATCATCATGCTGACCGCCCGCGGCGAGGAAGCCGACCGGGTGCGCGGCCTCGATACGGGCGCCGACGACTACATCACCAAGCCGTTCTCTATGACCGAGCTGCTGGCGCGTATCCGCGCCGTGCTCCGGCGCATCCGCCCGGCACTGACCGACGACATCGTCACCTTCGGCGATATTGCCGTGGACCGCGCCGCCCACCGGGTCCGCCGCGGCGAGCGGGAGGTTCACCTCGGACCGACGGAATTCCGCCTGCTCGACCACCTGATCCAGCACCCGGGCCGCGTCTTCAGCCGCGAGCAGCTTCTCGACGCGGTGTGGGGGTCGGACGTCTACGTCGAAGCCCGCACCGTGGACGTGCATGTCGGCCGCCTGCGCAAGGCGCTGAACAATCCCGGCGAACAGGACCCGATCCGCACCGTGCGCTCCGCCGGGTACGCACTGGACGAGCACTTCCGCGACTGACGCATGGGCTTCCCTCAAAGAAAAAGGGCGCTCCGGCCATGCCGCAGCGCCCTTCTTGTTTCTGGCTGTAGCTGCCGCCCCTAGCCAAGCATCCGGTTCGGAAACTGGCGCTGCTGCTGGCGGTCCTTGCGCTCCCGGCGCGAGGGCAGGGGCTGGTAGGCCTTCTTGGCGTGGGCCGCGCAATAGGGCAGGCCGGGGGCCGACCGCTGGCCGCAGAAGTGGAAGTTCTCCTCGCCCGGGTCGCCGATCGGCCACTTGCAGGTCTGCTCGTTGAGCTCCAGTACCGTGGCGTGGCTGTCCGGATCACTGATGATCTCGAGGTCTTCAGGCTCCGGCGCCGGCTGAACCGCAGGCTCGCTTTCCCTGCGGGCCTGCGTCGGCACGCTCTGGACGCGCGGCGGGCGCGGGGCCACCGGGCGGCGGCGGGTGACGCGGGTCGGGGCCCCGCGGCCCGACAGGCCGAGGCGGTGCACCTTGCCGATCACCGCGTTACGGGTGACACCGCCAAGCCGCGCGGCAATCTGGCTGGCGCTCAGGCCGTCCATCCACATCTGCTTGAGCTGTTCGACGCGCTCGTCCGTCCACGACATGGCCTCTCCCCTCACGCTCTGGGCGTTGGGTGCCGCTGCCCCAGGCACCACAACATTTCGTGTTAACCGTGAGTTAACCTACTATATGGCCCGACTCAGCGGCAAGCGATGTTGTGGTTTTTGAAGGGGTTATCCACAAAATATTGATTCGCGTGCGTCGCCGCCAGCCCGGCTGTGGACAACATCGGGTTGCATCAACGGCCCCGGCGGCTTACCTCCGCCGGGCACCGCGCCGGCGCTCCCGCCGCGCGCCGCTCCAGGGGGCTCTTGCGTGACCGACACCCACTACGAACCCGGCGTGCGCCGCTTCGGCGCCGTCAACTGGCTGGGCCTTTGGACCCTCTACGTGAAGGAGGTCCGCCGGTTCATGAAGGTCTTCACCCAGACCGTGGCCGGCCCTGTCGTGACCGCTCTCCTGTTCTTCGCGGTTTTCGCCGTTGCCATGGGACGTGCCGACACGGTTGTCGCGGGCGTTCCCTATCTCGCATTCCTAGGCCCCGGCCTCATCATGATGACGGTCATCCAGAACGCCTTCGCCAACACCTCGTCATCGATCCTTGTCTCAAAGGTGCAGGGCAACGTGGTGGATATCCTGATGCCGCCCCTGTCACCGGGCGAGCTGAACGCGGCCTTCGCGCTCGGCGGCATGACGCGGGGTGTCGTCGTGGCAGTCTCGGCCGCCATCGCCATCGCCTTCTTTGCGCCCATCGGCATCGCCCACGCCTGGGCGGTGCTGTTCTTCATGGCGGCGGCTTCGCTCGCCTTGTCGCTGATGGGCATCCTGGCCGGCGTCTGGGCGGAGAAATTCGACCACATGCAGGCGGTGACCAATTTCGTGATCACCCCGCTCGCCTTCCTGTCGGGCACGTTCTATTCGGTCGAGCGCCTGCCGGACGCGGCCCAGTACATCTCCACCTACAACCCGTTCTTCTACATGATCGACGGATTCCGCTATGGCTTCACCGGCCACGCCGACGGGTCGATCCTGAACGGGGTGATCATTCTGACCGCTATCAATGTCGGCCTGTGGATTGCCTGCCACCACGTCTTCAAGCGCGGTTACCGGCTCAAGGCCTGAGGCCGTTCAGACGTGTTGACATAGGGCCGGCTGCGGGGAAAAATCCAAGTAATTCTTGGCCTTGCCGCCGTCCGCCGGCGGCTTTTTGCGTTCCGGCCCCGTTTTCGGGGCCGGCGCTGTTTTTTGGGGATCGAAACGTCGTGGCCCCTGCCGACACCCAGAACCGGATCAGTCCGGTCTTGCCGACCTACAACCGCGCCGAAGTGACCTTCGAGCGCGGCGAAGGCGCGTGGCTCATGACCCGCGATGGCGACCGCTACCTGGATTTCGGCGCCGGTGTGGCAGTGAACGCGCTGGGCCACGCGCATCCCAAGCTTGTCGAGGCGCTGACGGCGCAGGCCCATAAGGTCTGGCACCTCTCCAACCTCTACCAGTCCGAGGGCCAGACGGCGCTCGCCGAGCGGCTGATCGCGCTCACCTTCGCGGACACGGTGTTCTTCGCCAATTCCGGCGCCGAGGCGCTGGAAGCGTCGATCAAGATGGCGCGGAAGTACCATGCCGCGAACGGCCGGCCCGAGCGCTACGAACTCATCACCTTCAAGGGCGCGTTCCATGGCCGGACGCTTGCCACCATCGCCGCCGGCGGCCAGGCGAAGTACCTGGAAGGCTTCGGCCCGCCCACGCCCGGTTTCGTGCAGGTGGACCTGAACGACCTTGACGCCGTGAAGGCGGCCATCGGCCCGGCAACGGCCGGTTTCCTCATTGAGCCGATCCAGGGTGAGGGCGGCATCCGCGAGGCCAGCAAGGAATTCCTCAAGGGCCTGCGCAAGCTGGCCGACGAGCACGGCCTGCTGCTGGTATTCGACGAGGTCCAGACCGGCGTCGGCCGCACGGGCACGCTTTACGCCTACCAGGACATTGGCGTGACGCCGGACATCATGGCGAGCGCCAAGGGACTCGGCGGCGGCTTTCCCGTTGGCGCATGCCTCGCGACCGCCGAGGCCGCCAAGGGTATGACCGCCGGCACGCACGGCTCGACCTTCGGCGGTAACCCGCTGGCCATGGCAGTCGGCTGCGCCGTCATTGATGAGATCTCGAAGCCAGAGTTCCTCGAGAACGTGCGCCGCGTCGCGGCCCGGCTGACGCAGGGCCTGTCGATGATCGCGGACGAGTACCCCGACGTGATCGCCGGTGTGCGCGGACGGGGCCTCATGATTGGCCTCGAGTGCAAAGTGCCCAACACGGACATGCAGCGCGCTCTGCTCGACAAGCGGTTGCTGACCATTGCCGCGGGCGACAACGTTCTGCGTCTTCTGCCGCCGCTGATCATCACCGAGGAAGAAGCTGCCGACGCGATTTCGCGGATCGATGCCGTTTGCGCGGCGTTCTCCTCCGGCGGCCACAAGGCGAAAGGGGTGGCATGATGACCGCACCCCGGCACTTCATCGACCTGAACACGGTGGACAAGGATGCGCTGCGGGCCATCCTCGACCGCTCGCGCCGCACCAAGCAGGCCCGCAAGGGCTGGCCGCGCGGCCGGGTCGACAACGAGCGCCCGCTCGATGGCTACCTGCTGGCCATGATCTTCGAGCAGCCGTCGACGCGCACCCGCGTCTCCTTCGACGTGGCCATGCGCCAGCTCGGCGGCGAGACGATCCTTCTGAATGGCGGCGAGATGCAGCTCGGCCGCGGTGAGTCGATTGCCGACACGGCGCGCGTCCTGTCGCGCTATGTCGACATCATCATGCTGCGCACGAGCGACCACGAGAAGCTCGAAGAGCTGGCCCGCCATGCCGATGTGCCGGTCATCAACGGCCTGTCGGATCGCGGCCATCCCTGCCAGTTAATGGCCGATATCCTGACCTTCGAGGAGAACCGCGGGCCCATTGCCGGTAAGAAGGTGGCGTGGGTCGGCGACGGCAACAACATGTCGCGGTCGTGGATCGAGGCAACGTCACGGTTCGATTTCGAACTGCGCCTTGCCTGCCCGCCGGAGCTGTCGCCGCCGGAAGAGTGCATCGAGCAGGCCGTGAAACGGGGTGGCCGCGTCCACCTGATGCGCGATGCACGTGAAGCCGTCGACGGCGTCGACGCCATTGTCGCCGACACGTGGGTGTCGATGGGCGACAAGGAAGCCGAACGCAGGCACAACCTGCTGGCGCCGTATCGGGTTGACCAGCGGCTGATGTCGCACGCTGCAAAGGGTGCCATCTTCCTGCACTGTCTCCCTGCGCACCGGGGCGAGGAAGTGACGGAAGACGTCATCGACGGCCCGCAGTCGGTCGTCTTCGACGAGGCGGAGAACCGGCTGCACGCACAAAAGGCCGTTCTGACCTGGTGCCTCGACTGACTGTCTGACTTCGATTTTTCCCGGGAGCGTCGTTTCCCATGAGTGCCCAATCTACGCCGCCGCAGCTCGAAAACCGGCGCGCGGACGACCTTGTCATGCCCTTCGCCATCGAAGGTGCCGGCGTGCGCGGCCGCCTCGCTCGTGTAGGGCCCGTCATTGACGAAGCCCTGACACGCCACGGCTACCCGCTGCCTGTCTCCCGCTTGCTCGGCGAAGCGCTGGTGCTTGCCGCCATGCTGGGCACCGCGCTCAAGCTCGAAGGCCGCTTCACCATCCAGACCTCAAGCGACGGGCCGGTGGATTTCCTCGTCGCCGACATGACCAAGGACGGTGAACTGCGTGGCTATGCCCATTTCGACGCAGACCGCATTGCCGCGCTCGGCAACGGCGCCCATCCGCCCCTGCCGGAGCTTGTCGGCAAGGGCCACATGGCGCTCACCATCGACCAGGGCCCGTCGCGCAACAGCTACCAGGGCGTCGTACCGCTGGAGGGCCATTCGCTTGCCGAATGCGGCGAAGCCTATTTCGCCCGCTCGGAACAGCTTCCTACGCTGATCCGGCTGGTGGTCGCGGAGACGCTCGAACGCTCGGCAGACGGAAAACCCGGCGGCGGCTGGCGCGCGGGCGGCATCATGATCCAGCACCTGGCAAGCGACGGCGGCCGGCCGCGCGACCTCGACCCGGGGGACGCGCCGGAAGGGGTGAAGGTTCCCGGCCCCGGTGATGATGGCGACGAGAACTGGTCCCGCGCCCGCATTCTCATGGAGACGGTCGAGCCGCACGAGCTCGTCGACCCATCGATAGAGCCGGAACGGCTGCTCTACCGCCTCTATCACGAGGACGGCGTGCGCGCCTTTGCACCGCACGAGCTGTCCTTCGGCTGCCGATGCTCGCGCGACTACGTGGCGCAGGTGCTGGACAGCTTCGGCCGCGACGAGATGGCCGACATGGTCACCGATGAAGGCAAGATCGAAGTACGTTGCGAGTTTTGCAACACGGCCTACACTTTCGATCCCACCGAGATCGAGGGAGAGGCGGATTGAGCGCACGTCTGTCGCTGCTGCTTTTTTGCGGTTTTCTGCTGACCGCGTGCGGCATGACTGGCGGGCCGCCGCCGAGTCCGGTCTCGGCCACGCTGACCTTTCAGCATGCCAAGCCCATTCGCCTGGACGTCAGCGAGATCGAGTTTGTCGAGGCGTGGCAGCAGCCCGGCAAGCGCCCCGACGTCGGCCACCTCCACGAGAACAATCCGGCGAGTATCGCCCGCGCCTGGGTGCGTGACCGTCTCCAGCGGGCCCCGCGTTCCCTGCCGGGTGCCCCGGTGCTGCGTGTGATCCTGCGCGAAGGTTCGGTGACTGAAAAATCGTTGCCGGTGGAAGAAGGTCTTGGCGGCCTGATCAAGAATGAGCCCGAGACACAGCTGTCCGCCGTGCTCGCCGTCGAGGTCGAGTTGACCGAGCGGAGAGGTAGCCGCATTGCCGGTATCACGGTTCGCGTCACCGGCGAAAAGCAGATCCTCGAAAACGCGAGCCTGAACGATCGCGACCGCGCCTATTTCGCGCTGATGGAGCAATTGGCCGCGGCGCTCGACAAGGAACTCGACAACGGCATTCGCGCCGAGATGGGGTTCCTCGTCCGCTAGGCCGCCGGTTCGCTGATGTAGCCGACAAGGCGCCGCAGGAAACCCTCGCAGGCGACCAGCTGCGATTTTTCCACCCATTCGTCCGGTTTGTGCGCCTGGAGAATGCTGCCCGGCCCGCAGATCAGTGTCGGAATCCCGATCTCCTGGAAGAGGCCTGCCTCCGTCGCGTAGGAGACAGCCTTCATCTCGTTCGTGCCGGCCAGCATCATCACCGCCGTTTCCAGCGGCGACACTTCATCCTGTGCCGCCAATGCGGGCGCCTGAGCCAGGTTCACGATGCGGATGTCTGCGGCCGCATGGACGGCGCGCATGCGCGGCAGCAGCTGTTCCTCGGCGAAGGCGGCAAGCCGCGCGGCAATCTCGCCCGCGTCCTGGCTGGGCACCGTCCGGTGCTCGAAAGTGAACCAGCACTTGCGCGGCACGATGTTCGTCGCGGTGCCGCCCTCGATCCGGCCGACGGAAAGGGTGGAGTAGGGTGGCGTGAACCGTCCGCTGGGATCGCCCCGCTCGCGCATCTCTTCGGCGATGCCGGTAAGGAACTGGATCATCTCTGCCGCATAGACGATGGCGTTCACGCCCTGGTCCGTCTGGCTGGAATGGGACTCGAGCCCGGTAACCTCCACCCGAAACGACCGGATTGCCTTGTGCGCGTTCACGACCGACATGTCGGTCGGCTCGCCGACGATCACCAGGCCGGGCAGGGGCAGGTGCTCCTTGATATGGGCCAGCATGGGCCGCACGCCGAGGCAGCCGATCTCTTCGTCATAGGAAAACGCAAAGTGCACGGGCCGGCTCAACCGCGCCCGGGCAAGATCCGGCAGGATCGCCAGCGCGCAGGCAATGAACCCTTTCATGTCCGAGGTACCGCGCCCGTAGTACCGCGTGTCCCTGTCGGTGAGCGTGAAGGGGTCGCTCGACCACTCTTGACCGTCCACAGGTACAACGTCCGTGTGGCCGGAGAGGACGACGCCACCCGGGCCGTCGCCGCCGATGGTAGCGTAAAGATTGGCCTTGGTGCCATCCGCGTTTGGCAGGATTTCGTACCGCATGCCGTGGGCGTCCAGCAGGTTCGTCACCCATCCAACCAGCTCCATGTTGGAAAGACGGCTGGTCGTGTCGAACGCTACCAGCCGGGCGAGCAGCGCCTCGGCGCTCATTTCTTGGAATTCTGGCATGGCAGGCCCTGGACACCCGGAGATACGCAAACGTCGGGATTGCTGCTGAAAATGAAGGTAAACGCGACGGAAGGCCAGCGTGGGGGCCGTTGGACGAATGAATTGTGATGCCGCGCCGCTACCCTATACAATCTTTGGGAGAATAGCGGCTCCAGTGGCATCAGGCGGGGGACCGCCATAAAGTCCGGCCCGGAACCGCCGGACGCCGAGGGAGAGGCCGCCTAGCGACATGTTTGATCGCTACGAAGACGATGACTCGCGAAGCCGCTGGTTCCGCCGGCCGGCGATCATCCGCGAGTTCGGTTCTGCCGGCGAGGAAGGCGATATGCCGCCGCTTTCCGACCGCCTGAAGAAGCTTGCGCGCCGCCTCTTCCCGCTTCTGGTGCTTGCCGGCGCCGTCCTCATCTTCATGGTGCTGTCTGCCACCCGTGACGAGATCACGCCGCAGGCGCCGTCCGAGCGCGTCTGGAACGTCAAGGCGACGACGGTGGAATTCGCCGACGTGCAGCCGGAGCTTCAGGTTTTTGGCGAGGTTGTACCGGGCCGCAAGGTGGAGCTTCGCTCGCTCGTTGCCGGCGAAATCATCGAGACCGGGCCTAATTTCCGCGAAGGCGGCATCGTCGAGAAAGGCGAGCTTCTCGCCGTAATCGATCCATTTGATTATCAGGCTGCGCTGGATGAAGCGTCGGCCCAGCTGGACGAGGCCCGCGCCCGCCTTGACGAATTGAGCGCCCGGGCGGAACTGGAAGAAGAGGCGCTGGTCAATGCGCGCCAGCAGCTCGTCATCCGCCAGCGCGACCTCAACCGCGCGGTCAACCTCGCCAAGCGCGGCAACATCTCGGAAAAAACCGTGGACGACCGCCGCCTGGCCGTCACCCAGCAGCAGGCGCAGGTCGATCAGCGCGAAAGCAACGTGGCGGTCGAGAAATCGCGCATCGAACAGCAGAAGGCATCAATCTCGCGCGCCGAGGTGGGTCTGCGCCGCGCCGAGCGCGACCTTGGCAATACCCGTGTCGTGGCGCCGTTCGCCGGATTCGTCGGCAGCGTGGCGGCGGAGGAAGGCAAGCGCGTCGGCCTCAACGACCGGCTGGCCGACCTGACGGATGCTGATCGCCTCGACGTGCGTTTCACGCTGTCGGACCAGCAGTACGGCCGCATCATCGCCAATGAGGGCGGCATTGCCGGCCGCGAGGCCGATGTCACCTGGCAGGTTGGCGGTGGCACCCTGACCTATGACGCGACCGTCGAACGCGTCGGCGCGGAAATCTCGGCGGCCTCCGGCGGTGTCGAGGCCTTCGCCCGGCTCGATACGAAGGGCAGCGATACCCCTCTCCGGCCCGGCGCCTTCGTGGAGGTGCGCCTGCCGGACACGCGCTACAACGAAGTGGCGCGCCTGCCGGAAACGGCCCTCTACGACCGGAACGTGGTTTACGTGATCGAGGATGGCCGCCTCGATGCCCGCAAGGTCGAGGTCGCGACCCGAACGGACGGCGACATCTTGATTACCGGTGACATCGAAGCGGGCGAGCGGGTGCTGGTCACCCGCTTTGCGGAAGCCGGGCCGGGCGTGCGTGTCGCCGAACGCCAGGAATAGCCATGGCGCGGGATGAAGAGACCCGGCCCCCGGCCCTGCCGCCGGGCGACGAGAGGCCCACCGGCCTGCTCGGTTTCTTCGTGCTCCACCGCAATGCGGCCAACCTGCTGATGGGCATGATGATCGTTGTGGGCATCTTCGCGCTCGCCCGCATCAACACCCAGTTTTTCCCCAACACCGACATCCCCAACATCTCGGTTTCCGTCGTCTGGCCGGGCGCCAGCGCCGAGGACGTGGAAGGCAACATTGTCGAGGCGATCGAGCCCGAGGTGCGCTTCCTCGATGGCGTCGACAAGGTCAGCTCCTATTCCCGCGAAGGCATGGCGCAGGTCGTCATCGAGTTCGTGGGGAACGCGGACATGCAGAAGGCCCTGTCCGACGTGGAGCAGGCCGTCGCAAGCGTGACGACGCTGCCCGAGGACAGCGAGCGGCCGGTCATCAACCGCCAGATCTTTTACGAAACCATCGCCTCTGTCGCGATTTCGGGGCCGTTCACCGAAGCAGCGCTTCGCGCTTACGCGAAGGACCTGCGCGACGGGATGCTCGATGCCGGAATCGACCGTGTGCTGTTCAACGGTGTCCGCGACCCGGAGATCATTGTCGAGATATCGGAGGCCGATCTCCGCCGGCTCGATCTCACGGTGGCCGATGTTGCCGCGCGCATCCGGCAGGTCAGCCAGGACATGCCGTCCGGCACCCTCGACGGCAACGTGGAAAAACAGCTCCGCTCCATCGGCCTTGCCACCACGGCCGACAGCCTCGGCCAGATCGAGCTGAAGTCGCTGCAGGGAGGTGAGAAAGTGCGCCTCAAGGATGTGGCGTCCATCCGCGAGGGGTTCGACGAGACGCAGCCAACGGGCCTGCGCGGTGAGCGGCAAGCCGTTCGTCTCGATGTCCAGCGGTCGATGACCGCCGATATCCTGGAAGTTCAAGAAAAGGCCGAAGCCTATCTCGCGGAGGTGCGCCCGACCCTGCCGCCGACCCTCAAGGTCGAGATGTTCTCGGTACAGGCGGAACTGGTCGTCGACCGCGTGATGCTGCTGGTGAAGAACGGGGTGGGCGGGCTTATCCTTGTTCTCGCCATCCTTTTCGCTTTCCTCAATGCGCGCATCGCGTTCTGGGTAGCGGTAGGGATTCCCATCGCCATGATGGCGACCCTCGCGGTGATGCTGGTCACCGGGCAGACCATCAACATGATTTCGCTCTTCGCGCTGATCATGACCGTAGGCGTCATCGTCGACGACGCTATCGTCGTCGGGGAGCATTCGACCACGTTGCGTGAGAAAGGCTACGCGCCCTCTATCGCAGCCTATGTCGGCGCCAAGCGGATGTTCGGCCCGGTCCTCGCCGCGATACTGACGACCATCGCCGCGTTTGCGCCGATCCTGCTTATCGGCGACGTCATCGGGCAGATGCTCTCCGCCATGCCGATGGTGGTGATCGCGGTGATGATTGCCAGCCTGATCGAATGCTTTCTCGTTCTGCCCGGACATATGCGCCACGCGCTTGAACACGACGTGCTGACCGAGAGCCGGTTCCATCGCTGGTTCAACGGGCATTTCCACCGCTTCCGGGATGGCAGGTTCCGTGACCTCGTGGGCCGGGCCTATGACCAGCGCTACACGACCGTCGCACTTGCGCTGGGTGCCCTCATCATCTGTTTCGGCCTGATTGCCGGTGGCCGCGTCGGCTTCCAGCTCTTCCCCCAGCCGGAAAGCGACACCATCAACGCGAACGTTGTCTTTGCCCCCGGTACGCCGCGCGAGGAAACGGCGGACGCGCTCAACATTATCGACTCCGCCCTGCGCCGCGCCGAGACGAAGCTCGTCGGCGAGGAGGGGGAACTCGTCCGTATTTCCTACGGTACGGTTGGCGAGACAGGCAGCTTCTTTTCATCCACGTCGGGCGATAACCGCGGAACGCTGCTGGTTGAACTCGTCCCGTCCGAGCTGCGCGATGTAAGGACGAAGGCGGTCATTGAGGCATGGCGCGCCGAACTGCCGCCAATTCCTGGTGTCGACCGGATTGCGCTGACCGAGAGACGCGGGGGGCCGCCAGGCCGTGATGTGGACGTACGGCTGACGGGCGGCGATCCCCGCACGCTCAAGGCGGCAGCGCTGGAGGTGCGCGATTACCTCGCCACCTACCAGGGTATCTCGGACATCGAGGACGATCTGCCTTATGGCAAGCAGGAGCTCATCCTGGAGGTCAGCCCGCGCGGCGCGGCGCTCGGCTTTACGACCGAGTCCGTGGGCCGCCAGGTTCGCAACGCCTTCGAAGGCGCCATCGCCAAGCGCTTCGCGCGCGACGACGAGGAATACACGGTCCGGGTGCAGCTGCCCGAGCGCGAGCAGCAGCGGGCGCTGGAGGACCTCTATTTGCGTTCGCCTGATGGCCGCGAGGTGCCGCTGACGGAAGCCGTGAACATCCGCGAGCAGGCCGGCTTCTCGCGCCTGCGCCGGGAAGATGGCGAGCGCTTCGTTTCCATCACGGCGGAAGTGGATGAAGCGGTCTACACGCCGAACGAAGTGGTGGCGGACCTCAATTCGCCCGATGCCATCCCGGCGATCGCCGAGAAATACAATCTTGGCTACGACTTCGCCGGCCGTGCCGAGGAGCAGGCTGAGGCCTTCGCCGATCTCGGGCTGGGCACGCAGATCGCGCTCGTGTCGATCTACATAATCCTCGCCTGGGTCTTCGCCAGTTACGTGCGGCCCATCGTGGTCATGGCGATCATCCCCTTCGGCCTCGTGGGCGCCGTCATCGGCCACCTCGTTATGGGTTTCGACCTGACGCTTCTCAGCCTCGTCGCGCTGCTTGGCCTTTCCGGCATTCTCGTGAACGACTCGATCATTCTCGTGGCCCAGATCGACAGCCGGCTCGATGACGGCGAGGAAATGCGCGACGCCGTGGTCGGCGGCGTGCAGGACCGCCTGCGCGCCGTGGCGCTGACATCACTGACGACCATCGGCGGCCTGCTGCCGCTGCTCTTCGAGACGAGCCTTCAGGCGCAGTTCCTGCTGCCCATGGCCATCACCCTTGCGTGGGGACTTGCCACCGCAACGTTCCTGGTCCTGCTGGTCGTGCCTGCCATCCTGGGCATCCAGGAAGACATGCGCAGCAAGTCGGGCCGCAAGCGCTCGCCCCGCCGCATCTCGCTCGACGACGAGCCGCCCGGCCCGCGTGGGCCGGATGGTGGCGGCAATGTGCGCCACATTCCCCGGCCCGGCGAATAGCACCAGCCGCTACCAGTGAATGCCGCGCGTGAGCATGGCGAGTGCCACAGCCTCGTTGCTGACCTGTTGTTGCTGCTGGTCCTTGATCTCGCCACGGTCGCCACGTGCCGCCGCCGAATCCGGGAACAGCCGGTAGGTCGTGTTGAAGATCACGTTCATCGCCTTCGGCGCCACGGCCCAGAGCATTTCGCCGATGGTGCCGAGGCGGGAGGCGATGCGCGTCGGCCTCTCGATGATCGCCCGCGTGATCATGTCGGATGCTTCCTGCGGTGAAAGCGTCGGCACGTGATCGTAGATTTTCGTCGGCGCGATCATCGGGGTGCGGACCAGCGGCATGTAGACGTTGGTGAAATGGATGTTGTTGTGTTGGAACTCCGGCTGCGCGCAGGCGGAGAACGCCCCGAGCGCCGCCTTCGACGCGACATAGGCTGAGAAGCGCGGCTGGTTCACCTGCACGCCGATCGACAGGATGTTGATGACCTGTCCGCCGTTCTGCTCGACCATGTGCGGCAGGAAGCCCATGATCAGCCGCAGCGCCCCGAAGTAGTTGAGCTGCATCGTGCGCTCGAAGTCGTGGAAGCGGTCGTAGGACAGCGACACCGAGCGGCGGATTGACCGGCCCGCGTTGTTCACCAGGATGTCCGCCCGTCCGTGATCCTTGATCACGTTCTTCACGAACTTGTCGCAGCTGTCGAGGTCCGTCGCGTCGAGCTGGTAGGTGAAGACCTTGCCCTTGCCTTTCACCTTCTTCTCGAGATGCGCCTTGGCTTCCGCGAGGCCTTCGGGCTTGCGCGCGGCGATGATGGTGGTGGCGCCGGCGGCAACCAGGTCTTCCGCCACGGCAAGGCCGATGCCCGAGGTGGCCCCGGTCACGATCACGACCTTGCCCTTCACGGCGCCCGCCAGCGTGCGGTCCTTGAAGAGGCCGGGGTCGAGGTTGCGTTCCCAGTAGTCCCACAACACGCCCGCGTAGCTTTCGAGCGGCGGACACGCGATGTCCGTGCCCTTGAGCGCTGCGGCGGTGTCGCGGTTATCGAACTTCGTCGGATAGTTGAGGAACTTGAGCGTCGCGCGCGGAATGCCGAAATCGGCAAGCACACCATCGGTGATGGTGCGCACTGGCGGCAGGTTCTTGACGCCTTCACGGACGGCCTTTGGGATGAACTCGAAGATGCCCGCGTCGATACGCATGGCGAATTCCGGCCCGCGGCCCGCCCGCGCAAACACGTTGAGAACCTTGCCGACGCTCATGTGCTCCGGGTTTGTCAGGTGGAACGTCTTGCCGTTGAGCCCCGGCTTGTGCGCGATGTGGTCCATCGCATCGGCCACGTAGTCCACGGGCACGATGTTCATGTTGCCGCCTTCAAGCCCCACCAGTGAGAGCCAGCGCGGCACCGCATTGCGGATGCGCTGAAGCATCTTGAAGAAGAAGTAGGGGCCATCGATCTTGTCGATGTATCCGGTCTCGGAATGGCCGACGACGATGCCCGGCCGGTAAATGCGCCAGGGGATGGTGCATTCCTCGCGCACCACGGCCTCGGAGTCGTGCTTGGTCTTGAAGTAGGGCTGACTGGTCGGCTCCCACTCCTCGAACATATCCTCGCGCCAGTAGCCGGGAAACAGCCCGGCGGCGGCGATGGAGCTGGTGTGGTGGAAGCACTTGGCATTGACCGCCTCGGCGAACATCACCGCGTGGCGCGTGCCTTCGACATTGGCCTTGAGCTGCGCGGCTTCGTCGCTGTTGGTGATGTCGTAGATGGCGGCAAGGTGAAAGACGTTGCCGATCTTGCCCTTGAGGCTGGCAATCTGCTTGGGCGAGACGCCGAGCCGCGGCTTGGAAAGGTCCCCGGTGACGGGAATGACCCGCTCGGCGTCCTTGCCGAACTCTTCGAGCGAGGCCTTGAGCTTGGCCTTCGAGCTCGACCGCACGAGGACATAGACCTTGCCCTTGCGCGCGAGAAGCTTGCCCAGCAACTGATGGCCGATGAACCCGGTGGCCCCGGTGACGAAGCTGTCCATAACGCCCTCCCCAAAGTAGCGGCTGTCGCTGGGTCCGCCCGGCTCGTTCAAGCGGCCGGACGTGACCCTTTCCCGGAAGACTAGGCGAAGTCTTGCGCGGACGCAGGGCTTTTTTGGAGGGAATGCGCCGTCAGGAGCGCCAGAACGTCCGCGAGAACAGGATCAGCACGGTGAAGAGTTCGAGCCGCCCCACCAGCATGCCGGCAGCCATGAACCACTTGGCCGCGTCCGGGATGGTGGAGAAATTGCCTGAGGGGCCGACGGTCGCGCCAAGGCCGGGGCCGACATTGGCGATCGAAGTGGCGGCGGAGGAAAGTGCCGTGACCGGATCAAGGCCTGTAAACGTCAGGAGCAGGGCAAGCACTGCGAAACTGGCGATATAGAGAAAGAAGAAGCTCATGACCGACGCGACGACGCTGTCGGGAATGGCGCGGCGGTTGTAGTGCGGCACGAACACGCCGTGGGCGTAGATCATCCGGCGGATGTGGGACAGGCAGGCGGCCGCCAGGACCTGCACGCGGAACACCTTCATGCCGCAGGACGTCGAGCCCGAGCAGCCGCCGATGAACATAAGGATGAAGAAGATCATCACGGCGAAGGGGCCCCAGACGCCGTAATCATGGTTGGTGTAGCCCGTGCCGGTGAGGACCGAGACCACGTTGAAAATGGCGAAACGGAACTGGTCGAACAGGTCGCCGTTGAGGCCGTGCGTGAACTGGTAGGCGGTCATGGCGAGCGTCGCCACGGCGACGATGCCAAGGAAGGTCAGGACCTGCGTATCCCGGATTAGCGGTGCGACCTTGCCGCGGACGGCCTGGATGTAGAGGACGAAGGGCAGGCTTCCCGCGATCATGCCGGCAGTGACGATGAAGTCGATGCCGGCATTCTCGTAGGAGCCGATGGAGGCATCGCGCGTGGAGTATCCGCCTGTGGCGATGGTCGTCATGGCGTGGTTCATGCCGTCGAAGAACGACATCCCTGCCGCCCAGAGGCAGATAGCCATCACAAGTGTGAAGGTCACGTAGATCACGGTGATGGAACCCGCCAGGCCGGCGGCGCTCGGCAGTACCTTTTCCGGCGTGTCGAAGGCCTCCACCTTGAAGAGCTGCATGCCGCCGACCTGCAGGATCGGCAGGATGGACACCGCCATCACGATGATCCCGATGCCGCCAAGCCACTGAAGCAGCGAGCGCCAAAGCAGGAGACCGGGCGGAGCCGTGTCCAGACCCACGATGACGGTCGAGCCCGTGGTGGTAATGCCGGACATGCTCTCGAAGAACGCGTCCGTGTAGGAAAGGTCGAGCGCGGAAAACAGGAACGGGATGGCGCCGAACGTCACCAGTGCCAGCCACGAGGCGGGCACCAGCACGAAAGCCTGCTTGAGCGTGAGATCGCCCGCGCTGCCCCATGTCATGAGCGCGAGGCTGACACCGAAAAACATTGTCAGCATCGAGGAGGCGAGGAACACCTGCCAGTCCGCGTTGCCGCTCGCCGCGTCGTAGAGCGCGGGCAGCAGCATAGCGAGCCCGAGGGTCGTCAGCAGGATGCCAATGACAAGCAGGATCGGCCGTGCATCGAACACGCCCAAGGGCGCCCTCCCTCACCCGGAAGCCCGGTGAATCACCAGCCGTGGAGTCTATGGGGTTGCGGCGCGCATTGCACTGAACGCGGCACCGGGCGGGATGCTAGTTGACCCGCCGCAGGTCGTGCGGACTGTCGAGCGAAAAGGCCGGAATCGTCACGTCAAAGCTGTCGCCGGAGGCCGAGACCATGCCGTAGGTGCCGCTCATGATCCCTGACGGCGTCGGCAGCGGCGCGCCCGAGGTGTACTCGAAGCACTCACCCGGCTCGATCACCGGCTGCTCGCCGACCACGCCGTCGCCGCGCACTTCCTGCACGCGGCCGAGGGCATCGGTTATGCGCCAATAGCGGTCGCGAAGCTGGACGCTCTCCTCGCCCTCGTTCTCGATTTCGACCTCGTAGGCCCAGACATAGTGGTCGTCCGAGGGATCGGACTGGTCTTCGAGATACACCGGCCGCACCCGCACGCTGATCTTGCGCGTCACGGCGGCGTAGAAGAAATCTTCCTCCAGGCCGTCGCGCGCCGGCGTCTCGGCCGGATAATCCATGAAGAACTGATCGCCCATCCGGGGTCTCTCCTTAACTAGCCGTACTCAGGCGGCCGCGAGGGCCGTGCCGAGATCGTCGGTCAGGTCATCCGCATCCTCGAGGCCGACCGAAAGGCGCAGCATGGCATCCGAGATGCCGAGCTCCGCGCGTGCTTCCGGCGCCAGGCGCTGATGCGTGGTGGTGGCGGGGTGCGTGATGAGGCTCTTCGCATCCCCGAGATTGTTGCTGATCTTGATGACTTCCAGCCGGTTGGCGACACGGAAGGCCTCGGCCTTCCCGCCATCCACCTCGAAGGCGATCATGTTGCCCGGCAGCGACATCTGGGCGCTCGCCAGGTTGTGCTGCGGATGGTCCGGCAGGCCCGGGTAGATAACCCGGGATACCTTGGCCTGCCCGCCGAGGAAACCGGCGACACGGGCGGCGTTTTCGCAATGGCGGCGGATGCGCATATCCAGCGTTTCCAGGCTCTTGAGCATGACCCACGCGTTGAACGGGCTCAACGCTGGCCCCGTCTGCCGCAAGAAGTTTGCCAGATGGTCCGTCACGAACTGGTACGAGCCCAGGACAACGCCGCCGAGGCACCGGCCCTGACCGTCGATATGCTTGGTGGCAGAGTAAACGACCACGTCAGCGCCCAGTTCCAGCGGTTTTTGCAGGACCGGCGTGGCGAAAACATTGTCCACCACCAGCTTTGCACCCGCCTCATGCGCGATTTCGGCGACGGCCTTGAGGTCGATGATTTCCAGCGTGGGATTCGTGGGTGTTTCGAGAAAGAACACCTTGGTCTCCGGCCGCCGGGCGGCGCGCCACTGGTCCAGGTCGCAGCCATCCACGAGCGTGGTGGCAATGCCGAAGCGCGGCAGAAGCTCGTCCACGATGTAGCGGCATGAGCCAAAAAGGGCCCGCGCGGCCACCACGTGATCGCCCGCCTTGAGCTGGCACAGCATCGAGGCCGTCACGGCGGCCATGCCGGTGGCAGTGGCCCGCGCCGCTTCCGCGCCCTCCAGCTGGATCATCCGCTCCTCGAACATCCTCACGGTGGGATTGGCGAAACGGGAATAGACGAAACCCTCGTCCTCGCCCTTGAAGCGGGCCTCGGCCTGCTCGGCGCTCTCGTAGACGTAGCCCGAGGTGAGGAACATGGCCTCCGACGTCTCGCCGAACGGCGAGCGCAGGGTGCCGCCATGGACCATGCGGGTCTGGGGCCGCAGGTCGCGGGATTTCGGGGTCGTCTGACGGGGCTCGCTCATGCGGCCATCTCCCTGGCGCCCGCAAAAGAAAACCCCCGCCTGGCGGGCCCGTCATCGTTGTTGACGGGCTGGTAGCCACAAGGTCGGGGGGGCGCCCATCCGACCTTTTAGCGGTATTTTTTAACGTGGCCGCAAGCCGGTCGGCTCAAATCACCACGGGTCGCCCGCGCCGGGAATTCCCCGCGAGCGAGGGGACTCTTACGCCGCGGGCGGCAGACGGTCAAGAAGGCCGCGCGGGCCCGGGCCCATTGCCTCGCGCCATGGTGAATCGGAGTATGCTAGGCCTCCCTGCTCAACTCATCACCGTCACGAGCCGCCACGAGACAATGACCGCCCTTGCCCAGCAGCAGCCCGCCCCCGGCGGCGCGGACGACGCCCGGCCCGGCATCCTGCCGGCGGCGGAAATCCGCAATCTCTGCGCCTCCGGCGTCATCGCGGCCGAACGTCCCGTGGAGGACCGGCAGATCCAGCCCGCGAGCCTTGACCTGCGCCTCGGCGAGAAAGCCTATCGCATTCGCGCCAGTTTCCTGCCGGGCCCCGGCCGCCCGGTGGCGGAAAAGCTCGATCAGCTGAAACTGCACGAGATCGACTTGCGCGAGGGCGCGGTGCTGGAAACGGGCTGTGTTTACCTTGTGCCGCTGCTCGAAAGCCTGACGCTGCCGCAAGGGCTGGCTGCGGCAGCCAATCCCAAGAGTTCAACTGGCCGGCTCGACATCTTCACGCGGGTTATCGCGGACGGGGCTGTCGAGTTCGACCAGATTGGCGCGGGATATGCGGGGCCGCTCTACGCGGAGATCAGTCCCCGCACGTTCCCCGTCCTCGCCCGCACGGGATCACGGCTGTCCCAGCTCCGGCTCCGGCGCGGCAGCGTGGCCGTGGCGCCGGATGAGATGCAGCGGCTGCAGGCCGAAACCGGTCTCGTCGTCAGCGTCGAAGGGGGTGCTGCAAACGCCCTGAACGACGAACGCGGCATCACGCTCAGCGTGGACCTGCAAGGCGACCGGGAGACAGGGCTCGTCGGCTACCGGGCGAAGCGCCATTCGGCGCTAATCGACGTTGACCGGGTCGGCGCCTACGACCCGCTCGACTTCTGGGACCCGGTTCACACGCGTGGCGCCGCGGAGCTTATTCTGGACCCGGACGAGTTCTACATCCTCGCCAGCCGCGAGGCGGTGCAGGTGCCCGCCGACTATGCAGCCGAGATGGTGCCCTATGACCCGCTGGTGGGCGAGTTCCGTGTCCACTACGCCGGTTTCTTCGATCCAGGCTTCGGCGCGGCGGAAGCAGGCGGCGCGGGCGCGCGGGCGGTGCTGGAAGTGCGCAGCCACGAGGTGCCGTTTATCCTGGAGCATGGCCAGATCATCGGGCGGCTTGTCTACGAGCACATGGCCGCGCGCCCGGATGCACTCTACGGCGAAGGGCTCGGGTCCAACTACCAGCGCCAGGGCCTCAAACTCTCCAAGCACTTCAAGAGCCCGGCCGCGTGACGGATGTGCTGCGGTTTGCCGTTGCCGCGCTTGCGCTCGTCTCTGCGCAGGTAGCAGGGACGATGGCCATGGCGGCCTTCGGCCTGCCCGTGCCCGGCGCGGTCGCCGGGCTGATCGTTCTGCTGGCTGGGCTCGCCCTTGGCGGACGTATTCCAGATGCGCTCGGCAAGGTGGCGGACCTGCTATTGCGGCACCTGAACCTCTTTTTCGTGCCCGCCGGTGTCGGTCTCATGGCGCATCTGGCGCTGCTGGCCCGCGATGGCGGTGCTATCGCCGCGGCCATCCTCGTTAGCACGATCGCCGGGCTCGTCGTCGGCGGCGCGGTCTTCACCTGGGCCGCGCGAGGAGGCAGCGAATGATCACGGCGCTGACATGGCTTGCGGCGACGGTCGTGGCTTACTTGTTTGCCCTGTGGGTTGCGCGGCAAGTGAACGCACATCCACTGGCTAACCCGGTCCTCGTGGCATCGGCGCCCGTCGTGCTGCTGATGGTCGCGACGGGGACGAGCCACGACGAATACGCCAAGGGCGGACAGTGGCTCCTGCTGCTGCTTGGGCCTGCCACCGTGGCCCTGGCCGTGCCGCTGTACCGGAACCTGCCGCGCGTCCGCGCCGCGGCCCGGCCGCTCGCGCTGGCGCTGACCGCCGGATCGGTCACGGCGGTGGCGACGGCTTTGCTCACTGCCTGGATCCTGGGCGCCGGGCCTGAGACGATTCTTTCCCTCGCGCCCAAGTCGGTCACGACACCCATCGCCATGGGCATTGCATCCACTTCGGGGGGGCTGCCGTCGCTGGCAGCGGCCATCGTGATCGTCACCGGCGTCGTGGGGGCGATTGCCGGGCCCTGGCTGCTCAATGCGCTCGGAATCCGAGATCCGCGCGCCCACGGCGTCGCGCTGGGCACGGCGGCCCACGGGATCGGCACGGCGCGGGCGTTTCAGGAAAGTGAGGAAACCGGAACGTTTTCCGGTGTTGCTATGGGCGTGAATGGCATCGCCACCGCCCTCATCCTTCCCTGGCTCATGATCTGGCTATTCGGCTGACCTGATGACGCAAGACCGACGACCGCAGGACCCGCCCGTGCGTGAAACACGTGCCGGCGACATACGCCGCGTGGGTATCGAGCTGGAGTTCGGCGCGCTCGACGCAGGTCAGGCGGCATTGGTTGCCGAGAAGGTGCTGGGCGGGCGCGTGCGCGAGCGCGACCGCCACCACTTCATGCTCGACGAAACGTCGATTGGCGATGTGGAGATCGAACTTGACACGCGCTGGGCGGACCCGGATTTCCTGCGCGCCATGTCTGCGGACTTCCCTGAAGAAGTGAAGAAGCGCATGAGCGACTTGCCGGAGAAGGCAGGCCGTTTGATCGGCGATGTGGCTGACTTGTGGCTGCCAACGGAGATCATCGCGCCGCCGGTTCCCTATGACCGCATCGGCTTCATGGTGCCGCTGTGCGAGGCGCTGGCGGCGCACGGCGCGACCGGAACCAGCCGTTCGATCTTCGGCGGCTTCGGGCTACACCTCAACGTCGAGGTGGCGAGCCTCGATGCGGCCTATCTGACGCGGATCACACGCGCGTACCTGATGCTTTCGGGCTGGCTGCGCGAAGAGACACGCATCGTGCTGGTGCGCCAGCTCGGCCATTTCATCGATCCGTTCCCCGAGGACTACGCGCGCCTTGTCATTGATCCGGACTACGCGCCGGACTTCGATGAACTCCTATCTGATTACATCCGGCTGAACCCGACCCGCAACCGCGAACTCGACCTGTTGCCCATCCTGCTGCATGAGGACGAAACGGCGGTCCGCGACCGCCTGCCGGACGAGAAGATCAATGGCCGGCCCGCCTTCCATTACCGGCTGCCGAGCTGTCGGCTGGACGAACCGGACTGGAAACCACTCGACGACTGGTCCCGCTGGCTGGTCGTGGAACGGCTGGCGGCGGAGGAGGCTTTGCTGACGGACCTGGCGCGGAACTGGCTGCGCGGCGAGGACGTGCCGCGCGGTTTGATTGCGGAACTGGAGGCGGCATGAGCCGTCCGCGCATCGGCATCACCGGTTCCATCCGGCGCACGCCATTTAAGCGCTGGATCGACGCCCTGGCTGTCTGGCTGGCCGGGGGGCACCCTGTCTCCATGCGCGCCGACTGGCCGGCCGACGTCGAAGCCCTCGACGGGCTCGTGGTGACCGGCGGGATCAGCATCGATCCGGCTGTCTACCGCGGTGAGACTCGGCCCGATCCCGACAGGGGCCATGGCCGCGACCAGTTCGAGCTCGCGCTGCTCGATCACGCTATCGAACACAGGAAGCCGGTCCTCGGCATCTGCCGGGGCGCGCAGCTCATCAACGTTCACGCAGGCGGCACGCTGCATGAGGACGTGCGGCAGGCCTATCCGGAGGTGCCCGTCATCCGCACCCTGGCCCCGGTCCGCGAAGTGTTCCTGCGCCCCGGTTCGCTTCTCGCCCGTGTCGTCGGCGACGACCCCTTGCACGTGAACGCGCTCCACGAGCAGGCCGTGGACCAGGTGGGCGAAGGCGCAAGCATCTGCGCAAAGGACGCCAACGGCATCGTACAGGCGCTGGAACACGACAACGCCCACTTCGTCCTGGGCGTCCAGTGGCATCCCGAGTGGCTGGTCTGGCAGCGCCGCCAGCTGGCGATCTACTGCGCCTTTATCGAGGCCGCGCGCAACCGCTTGTCAGCCGCGAGCCCCGTGGCGTAATTTCCCCGCTCGCCTCCCCGCGGGTGTAGCTCAATGGTAGAGCAGCAGCTTCCCAAGCTGACGACGAGGGTTCGATTCCCTTCACCCGCTCCAGGCGCCCCTCCAAATCATCGCCGAACAATGACCCCGACATCGCCACATTCTGTGCGGGCGGGGGCCATATTCGCTGCCGAAGCTCCCGCCATCGAAAGCCGCCGGCCGCATGCGGGCTGGGTGCCGCCGGCTTCGCGGGAGGGATTCGATGGATATTCTGTCTGGCCGCGCCGGTATCGCGGCCGCTGCTTTCTTTGCACTTCTCCTCGCCGTCGGTGCTGCATTCGGCAAGGCCCACGCGGCAACCGGTGCGCTTGAACACGAGGTGCGCTTCGACCGGCCCATCGTGCCAGCGGACGAGGCCAACACGGTCTACCTGATGGTGCGGCTCCATTCGCCGCGCGAAGCGTGGCCCGGCACCGAGGACCGGCCGCCGGTCAACATGGCGCTGGTGCTGGACCGCTCCGGCTCCATGGAGGACCGCGGCAAGCTCGAATACGCCAAGCGGGCCGCGAAGCTGGCGGTCGACCAGCTCCGCCGCGGCGACCGGCTGGCCATCGTCGAGTATGACGACCGCATCAGCGTTCTTTGGCCGTCCGGCCCGGTCGAGAACCCCTACGAGATCAAGCGCCGGATCGACAGCCTGACGCCGCGTGGCAGCACCAACCTGACCGGCGGCATGATGCGTGGCGTCGATGAAGTGCTTGCCCGCATCCGCCGCGAAGACCTGAGCCGCGTCGTGCTCCTGTCCGACGGCCTCGCCAACCAGGGCGTGACCGATCCTTATGAGATCGGCCACCTGGTACGCCATGCGCGCCACGACGGCGTGCGCATCTCCGCGATCGGCCTTGGTCTCGACTACGACGAGAACCTGATGCAGGCCATCGCGGAAAGCGGCGGAGGCAACTACCACTACGTGGAACATCCCGGCCAGATCGCGCGCGTCTTCGAAGAAGAACTGTCCACGCTGGTCCGGACCACCGCCCGCGATATCGAGTTGCGCCTGGCGCCGGGCAGCAGCGTCCGCGAAGCGGAGATCATCTCCATAGAGGATGCCTCCGTCGAGGGGCTTTCGTTGGGAGACATGTACGCCGGCGAAACCCGCACGCTGATGCTGAAACTGGCCGTGGACCCGGCAAACGCTGGTCCCGTCAATCTTGGTGTCCTCGAGATCGCCTATGCCGACGCTCGTGAGGGCGGCGGGGGTGAGACCTTCTCGATCCCCCTTGGCCTCAAGGTGAGTGCGGACAGTGACGCCGTTGAGGCGGCGCGTAACGAGGACGTCGTGGTCGAAGCCAAGCTCGTGGAGACCGAACGCGCCCATGCCCGCGCCATTGCGGCCTACGAGGCAGGCGACCGCGAAGAGGCGGACGGCATCATGGCGGACCTGGCGTCGGAGGTGCAGGCGCTTGGTGAAACGACAGGCGATGCGCGGCTGGCGACCAAGCTGGAAGCCCTGAATGTTGAGCGCGAGCAGATGGCGACAGCCGCCGCGCCGGACGACCGCAGCGCCTATCTCAAGGGCGCCAAGCAGCGTCTTTACCAGGCGCAGAGCGGCAAACGCGCACTCTACGCGCTCAAGGTCGGCGACGAGGGTCTTGAGGTCGAGCGACTTCAGCAGCGTCTTGCAGACGCCGGTTACTGGAGCGGCAACATCGACGGCGTTTACACGGAGAAGCTCGCCGCAGCCGTCGACAGCTACCAGGCTGATCGCGGCATCACGCGGGACGGGACCGCCGGCCCCTCCACGCTTCAGGAACTCGGCCTCTACTGACCGCGCCGCCTCTGTCCAAGCCGTGCGAGCTGCGCGAGGCTCGCACGGCTGATGGCGTGCTGCGTCTTCTCCCAGAAGTGCGGGCGGGTGATGAACTGCGCCAACCCCTTGAATGCGGCCAGGGATATGATCGGCCAGTAGAAGATCATCAATGGCGCATCGATGATCAATTCACGCCGTCCTCTGAGCCATACAGCGACAGCTCCAGCGGCCACCGAAACGACGTATCCGCCCGCAAGCAGCGTGACGTTCAGGGCGAAGAGCGCGTCCGGTACATAGGGTGCGGCCATGAAAGCTGTCGGGGTCCCGGAGGCGAGCAGTCCCGCAAGGGCGACGATCCAGACAAGGGGGTGGGCCAGCGCCGACACGAGCGCGCCCCCAATCATCAGATGGAAGCCGAGGAAACCTACGGGGCCAAGTTCACGGAGCAACGCGCGCGGGCGCCGCATGTGGACGAGCCACGTCTGGACATAGCCCTTGAACCAGCGTGACCGCTGGCGAATCCAATTGGGCAGGTGGCAGTTGGCTTCCTCGTAGGTGGTCGAGTTCAGCGTCGCGCAGCGATAGCCTTTCTGCGCAAGCCGGATGCCAAGATCCGCGTCCTCGGTGACGTTGTAGGGGTCCCATGCGCCGGCTTCTCGGAGCACGCTTGTGCGGAAGTGTGTCGATGTTCCGCCAAGGGGGATCGGCATACCGAGGCGTTCGACCGTCGGCAGCAGCAGGTCGAACCACATGTTGAACTCGATCGTGAACTGCCGTGTCAGCCAGTTCTCGCCCGCATTGAAGTAGGTGAGCGATGCCTGCAGGCAGGCGACGTCTTCACCGCACAGGCCGAACGCCGCCACTGCTTTCTTGAGTTGCTGTGGCTCGGGCTGGTCCTCCGCATCGAAGATGACAAGGAAATCACCGCGTGCGAACTGCAGCGCGAAGTTGCAAGCCTTCGGCTTCGTACGTGGCAGGCTTGGCGGCACCCGGATGAACTCGACATAGCTTTCGAGCCCCAGCGACTTTGCCGTATCGATGGTTGCGAGATCGTCCGATTCGAGGATGAGCTTGATGTCGAGTTTCGCGCGCGGGTAGTCGAGCTTGTAGAGCGCGTCCGCAAGCAACGGCAGGACACGGGCCTCGTCGAACAAGGGAACGAGGATCGTATAGACCGGCAGGTCCGTATCGGGTGGCGGCAACACGGATGCGCGGGCGGCGCGGGCGGTCGCCTCGCCCACCCCGATGGGAATGCTTGCCGCGCGAAGCCCCAGCACGGCGAGAAAGAACCCGCCGAGCAGCACGTTGAGACCGGCCAGCGTCCAGAATGGTGCGGCGATGCCGCAAGCAAAGACTGCGAGGGTCAATCCGCCGAGCCACGCGCGCTGGCTGCGCGTCATGCCTGCGCGCGCCGAGTTCCTCGGGTCGGACATATCGAGGCCCATGCTGGCTCGCTGCGCCACCTGGTCTCCGAAACGGCTCTGCAGCGTCCATACGACATCCAGGTGCGACGTGATGACGAAGCTCACTTCGCCGGCAGGGACGGGATCGCCATCCTTGATCCGAGTGGCCTTCGTCACAAGCACCCTGAACGGGTCCGGTGTCGCGAGGAGCAGTCGGCCCTCGTTGCGCGCGATCGGGATGGCCTCGGCTTCGATGTAGAAATCAAGCTCGTCGTCGCGGAAGCACGCCGGCGAAGGCGGCGCGCGGAGAGCGTCAAGGAAGGGGAGGCCAAGGTGCCGCGCGAGGGACTGGTAGAGCGCGACGGGATGGACGTATCCAAGGCCCAGAACCGCGCGGCCCAGCGGCACGCCCCATTCCTTCGCGGCATGAAGCCCGCGGGCAAGCTGATCCGCGTTCAATATACCTGCCTCAAGCAGTATCTGTCCCAGCGGCGCGTAAGCGCGCGGCCCGGCCCCGAACGGGATGTCCACGATTTGCTTCCCCCCTCAGGCGCGTATCTTTCCAGCGCCCGTGCCGGCACGCAATCGGCGGGCTTGGCTCTTGGCCCCGACCTGCTAAGTCATGAGACGATGAAGCTATGAAAGCGGGAGGAATTTTCGATGAGTGACTTGATGTTCAAGCCGGGCCTGCTGGATGGCAAGCGCATCCTGGTGACCGGTGGCGG
Source organism: Parvibaculaceae bacterium (assembly GCA_965229975.1). Taxonomy (GTDB): domain Bacteria; phylum Pseudomonadota; class Alphaproteobacteria; order CGMCC-115125; family CGMCC-115125; genus Pyruvatibacter. The sequence continues at coordinate 2,295,543 of OZ245936.1, read as the reverse complement.
CACGGGACTTGGCAAGGAGATGGCCTCGGCGTTCCTGGAGCTTGGTGCGGAGGTCTATATCTGCGGCCGCCGGTTGAGCGTTTTGGAGGAGACTGCCGAGGAATTGATGAAGACCTATGGTGGCAAGGTTCACCCGAAGGCCTGCGATATCCGCGTGCCGGAAGCAGTCGATGAAATGGTCGGCGAGATCTTTGCCGAAGGCCCGCTGGATGGCCTTGTGAACAACGCCGCCGGGAATTTCATCTCTCGCACCAAGGACCTGTCGCATCGCGGCTTCAACGCGATTGCCAACATCGTCTTCCACGGTTCGTTCTACATGACCCACGCCGTGGGCACGCGATGGATCGAAGCCGGCCACAAGGGCAATGTCATCTCGATCCTGACAACGTGGGTGTGGAACGGCGGGCCGTTCACGGTGCCCAGCGCCATGTCGAAGGCAGGTATCAACATCATGACCAAGTCGCTGGCGGTGGAGTGGGGTCCCTACGGCATCCGCCTCAACGCCATCGCGCCGGGCCCCTTCCCGACGAAGGGCGCATGGGAACGCCTGTCGCCGGGGCAGGCGACGGATGGGTCCGACCAGCAGACGCAGGGCATCCCCATGGGCCGCGTCGGCCAGATGAGCGAGCTCAAGAACCTTGCGGTGTTCCTGATGGGCGACGGTGTCGACTACCTGACCGGCGAAACCATTGCCATCGACGGCGGCGGATTCCTAGCGGGCGGAGGCAATTTCTCGCGCCTGGCGTCGCTCGGCGATGAGGAGTGGGACGGCATCCGCGAGATGATCCAGTCCGCCAACGACAGGGACAAGTCGAAGCGTTCGGTCTGATCCGTCATCGGCCGCCAAAAAAGAGCCCCGGATGCAGCCGCATCCGGGGCTCTCTGTTTCAGAAGCCGGAGCGGCTAATTGGCTTCCGGATCGTCCTCGTTGTCGCCGTCCACGGCGGCATCATCGTTGACGTCTTCATCTTCGGAAGGCATCTCGACGTCCACGTCCGGAACGGTCACTTCCTCTTCGCGGGTCTCGACTTCCGGCACCGGCACGGTGGCTTCCTCGGTGCCGACTTCGACGTCCGGAGTCTCGACCTCGACCTCGGGCGCCTCGAATTCGCCCTGGGTCTCGACCTCCGGCAGGCTGCCACCTTCGACATCGACGTCCGGCATCGTGGTCTCGCCTTCGACGTCGACCTCGGGCATCTCGCCCTCGTCCTCGACGTCCACGTCACAGGCCGCCACGCCCAGGGCGAGGGCCGCTGCGGCGGCGAACGTAAGGGTATTTCGCATATCGAATTCGCGGGTTCGTTCTCCGCAACCCACGCCTTTTCTCGTTGATCGGTCCGCCGCATCAATGCCCGATCACGAAAGCGGTTCCCGAACGAAAAACCCCGGGCTGCGCAAGCGCGGCCCGGGGTTCTGAACGTTCCGGCGAAAACCGGCTAGTTGGCGGTCTCGGCTTCCACTTCGGCCTCGACGTCGGCTTCCATCTCCTCGGCGCCTTCTTCCATGGATTCACCAGCTTCCTCGGCGGCCTCTTCGGCCTCCTCGGCGCCTTCTTCCATGGCTTCGCCAGCTTCCTCGGCGGCGGATTCGGCGTCTTCCATGCCTTCTTCCATCGCCTCGCCGGCTTCGTCGGCGGTGGCCTCGGCGTCGCTCGCACCTTCATCCATCGCTTCGCCGGTCTCCTCGACCGCCTCGTCAACGGCGTCGGCGGTCGCCTCAGCGGCGTCCTCGGCCATCTCGGCCGCGTCTTCGGCAGCCTCGCCCACCGCGTCAGCGGCTTCGTCCATGGTCTCTTCCATGGTCTGGTCGGGCGCTTCCGTCTCTTCCTCGCTGGCGTCGCACGCGGCAAGCCCAAGCGTCAGAACCGCGGCAGCGGCCCAGGCAAACGTCTGCTGTTTCATGTGCCTCCGATAATTCCGGTCCGTATCCGGCCTATTTTCCAGCCGGGCGGCCGAAACCCCCTGTTTCGACAATCACCGCAAGATTTACGGCTTAACGACTACTTTGCCGATGACGGCCCGGTCACGCAACATGCACATGGCGTCCGCCGCCTTTTCCAGCGGGAAACTGGCGCAGACATAAGGCTTGATCAGCCCCTCGGCGGCCATCTTGTCGATTGCGTACATGTTCTCCGCACCCGCCTCCGGGTCACGGCGGCCGTATTCGCCTGCCCTTACGCCGACCACGGAAAATCCCTTGATGAGGGGCATGTTGACCGAGACATCGGGAATCCGGCCCGATGCGAAGCCGATGATCAGCAGGCGCCCGTTCCACGCGATGCAGCGAACGCTTTCGTCGAACACGTCGCCGCCGACCGGGTCGTAGATCACGTCGGCGCCGCGCCCGTCCGTCAGTTCCTTGACCTTCTCGCGGAATCCCTCGCGCACGTCGATGACGTGATCGGCGCCGCGGCTCTTCAGGACTTCGAGCTTTTCCGGGGAGCTGGCGGTGGCGATCACCGTAGCGCCCATCTGCTTGCCCATGTCGACGGCGGCCATGCCGACGCCGCCCGCGGCCCCGTGGACAAGAAGCGTTTCGCCCTTCTGAAGATGACCGCGCCGGACGAGCGCCACGTAGGCCGTGAGGTAGGCGGTCGTGTACCCCGCAGCTTCCTCGTAGCTCATGTTGGCGGGCATCGGACGGCAGCCGCTTGCAGCGGTATTGGCCAGCTCAGCCATCCCGCCGGTGCGAAGACCGGCCACCACCTTGTCGCCCGGTTTGAAGGCATCGACGCCCGGTCCCACGGCCACCACGTCGCCGGCCCCTTCCATGCCCGGTGTGAAGGGCAGGGGCGGCTTGAACTGGTAGCGGCCCTGGACCATCAGCAGGTCCGGGAAATTGACGGCGCAGGCGCGCACGGCGATCTGGATCTCGCCTTCGCCCGGCGGCGGAAGGTCGATGTCCTCGATGTCGATCTGCGTGATGTCGTCCGAAAGACCGTTGACGCGCACCGCCTTCATTTCGCCAGCGCCTCGGCGATGTCGGCGATGATCTCGTCGGCGGCCTGCGCGGCCCGCTTCGAGACGCCGGCCATGGCCGTGAAGGCATGGGGCAGGTCGGCATATTCGCGGAACGTCACGTCGACGCCTGCCGCTTCCAGCTTGCGCGCGTAGGCCTCGCCCTGGTCGCGCAGGGGATCGAAGCCGGCCGTGTAAACGAAGCTGCGCGGCAGTCCGGCAAGATCATCGACGAGGCCGGGCGAAGCATCGGGCGCCGACTTGTCGGCGCCGTCCGGCATGTACTGCTTCTCGAAGTAGCGCATGGTGTCGGTATTGAGCGGTGCGCACTCGGCGCAGCTTTCCATCGAGCCGCCGGTCGCCGTCATGTCCGTCCACGGATAGATCAAGAGCTGGAGCGACGGGCCCTGCTCACCTTTGCGCTTCATTTCCTGCGCTACGATGGTCGCCAGGTAGCCGCCTGCGCTGTCGCCGCCGACAGAGATATGCGCCGGGTCCGCGTTGAGCCGCGCCGCGTTGTCCCGCGCCCAGCGGAAAGCGGCGAGCGCGTCTTCCACGGCGGCAGGGTAGGGATTTTCCGGCGCAAGCCGGTAGTCGACGGAGAGAACGCCCGCGCCGGTGCGTGCCGCGATGCGCGAACAGAAGTGGTCGCAGGTATCCAGATCGCCGATCACGCAGCCGCCCATGTGGAAATAGACCATGAGCGCGCTGGTGCCTTCCTGCGAGGCTGGCCAGTAGTGCCGCACCGCGAGCGAGCCGCCGGGGCCGGGAATGGTCATCTCCGTGACGCCCGCACCCTTCATGCGCGGCGCGTTCATCAGGGCAAACCCGTCACGAGCCCCCGCGCGCGCTTCCTCCGGCGTCAGCGTGTCCATGGGCGGCGCGCCCGCCGTCTGCGCGGCGAGCAGGCCCATGCCGGGATCGAGCTCGCGGCCGTCAACGGTGGTGACGGCCTTATTCGACATGGCGCGCAGAACCGGCGCCGGCAGCCGCATCATGGCGCGAACGATAGTCTGCTGGACGGTCATGCCCGGCCTCCCTGGTTATCCGTGTACGGTCTTATGCGCTGCCGTCGGTGCGCGGCAGGTTCTTGACGCCGCCGAGGAACAGGCTGGTGGCGAAGTCCGCCGCGCCCTGCGTGTCCACCGGCTCGCGCTCCAGCATCTTGTCGCCGACTTCGAACGCGATGCCGACAAAGCTGGCGGTAAGATATTCCGGATCAACCTTCGGAAGCACGCCCTGCGAGATGGCGCGCTCGATGTCCTTGCGCAGCTCGTCGAAGCCCGCGACCACCTCCGGCGAATCCATGCGCACACGGATCGAGCCGGAATTGCGGCGCATCACCCGGTGCATCGGCTGGTCGAGCGAGAGATACTCGAAATAGGCGTAGAACGTGCCCGCGACGAACTGCTCGAAATTGGTCGCACGGATGCGCTCGGCGCGGATGCGTGGACGGATGCGCAGCGCGCTTGCATCCATCAGTGCCTGGAACACTTCTTCCTTGGATTTGAAATAATTGTAGAACGTGCCCGAGGCGAGGCCGGTCCGCCGGATGATGTCGCGCACCGTGGTCTCGCCATAGCCAAGCTCCGCAAACACCTCGCGCGCGGCGTCGAGGATCGCCTGCCGGTTCTCGGCCTTGGTCCGCTCGCGCTTGCCGAGCGGATTGGCCGCGACCGGCGGCGGCGAGGTCTTCACGGGCGTTGTCACGTCAGGCGCTCACAAGGCTGGAGATTTCTTGTCCCGAAGCAGGATTTCCCGGTACCTGCAAGGTAACGGGTCATCCTATCTGCAACGGGAAGTGGCATCAATTTGTGGCCGGATTCGGGGGGCGCGTCACTCCGCGGCCACGGACTGGCCGCGCGAGGCGGCGCGGGCCGGAACCGGCAGGGACTTCTGCCCGGCGGCCCGCTTGGCCCCGCGCTTGATCTCCTTGTGCATGTCCCAGACGTACTTGTTGAAGTCCAGCTGCATGGTATGCCGGGCCGATTGGTAGAAGTGGCCGGTGTACATGTCCTCGTCTGCCTTGATGACGCGGTTCATCTCGGTCTCGTCCGGCAGCGCGTAGTCGCCGGTGAGGTAGCGGCCGATGAGCTTCATCTGCTGTTCGGCGAAATTGACGAGGGTTGGCAGCGGCTGGGCGAGCGCCATGAAAAACAGGTTGGGCACGCCCGGCTTGAAGATGCGCTTGTAGAGCGGCACGTGGTTATTCTCGACCTTGACCACGGTCTCGTCCAGGAACGGGAAGGAGACGTTGTAGCCCGTCGCGTAGATGACCACGTCGATCTCCTCGCGCGTGCCGTCCTCGAACTCCACGACGTTGCCGTCGAAGCGCTTGATGTTGGGCTTGGGCGTGATGTCGCCGCAGCCAACGCGGGTGAGAAACTCGCCGGACACGGACGGATGCGCCTCAAGCGGCTCGTGGTCCGGCTTGGGCAGGCCGTAGTCTTCCATGCGGCCGATCTGCTTCTTGATCACGCGGCGCGCGATGGCGCGCTGGACGCCGAGGGGAATCCACGCGGGCATTGCGCCTTTGTCCGCGACCTGGCCGTTCATGTATTTCGGCAGCACCCAGACACCGCGCCGCGCGGCAACGAAGAGCTTCTTGGCGATGGGGCGCTGGGACAGCTCCGACGCCACATCCATGGCGCTGTTGCCCATGCCGACGACGACGATGCGCTTGTCGCGCATGTCATGGGGCTCGAACGGCGTCAGGTAGGAATGGACGTGCATCTGGACACCGGTGAAGCCGTCCATGCCTTCATACTGCGGCCAGCGCGGGTTCCAGTGATGGCCATTGCAGACGAAGAGCGCGTCGTAGTAGCGGACTTCCGACGATGGCCCACCGGCCGCCGATCGGTCGATCGTCACCTTCCACAGCCCGTCCTCGGTGCGCGTCGCATGCGTCACCGCCGTGTTGAAAGTGATGTCGTCGCGCAGGCCGAAATGGTCCACGTATTCATTGAAGTAGTCGAAGATCTGGCTGTGGTGCGGGAAGTCGGGGAAATCCGGCGGGATCGGGAATTCCTCGAACGCCATGCGGTGCTTCGACGTGTCGATGTGCAGCGACTCGTAGCAGGCCGACATGCCGTTCTTGTTCTTGTAGGCCCAGTTGCCCCCGATCACGTCCGACATCTCGAAACAGTCGAACGGAATGCCCCGGTCCTTGAGCGCCTTGGCAGTGGTGAAGCCGGAACAGCCTGCGCCGACGATGCAGCACTTGGGGAGATCAGTCATCGGATCGTCTCCTCGGTTACGAATTGCGGTCTCTAGCGGCCTTGGAAGTTGCCTTCCCGGCGCTCAATGAATGACTTGACGCCTTCCGCCGCGTCCTCCGTGCGCGCGAGCTTCGCCTGCACGGCGTTCAGCTCGGCGAAGGCGGCGGCCTCGCCCTTCTCGATAAAGGTCATGGCGGAGCGCTTGGTCTCCTGGATGGCAAGCGGGGCGAGCTTCGCGATGCGCTCGGCCAGCTCGATGGCGCGCGGCACCTGGTGGCCGGTCTCGACAACTTCCTGGACGATGCCTATCCGCAGGGCCTCGTCCGCGCCGAATTCGCCATCGCTGAGCAGCAGGTGATACATGCCGTTGCCCCAGCCGCACCGCTCGATGAAGCGGATGGTGCCGCCACCCGCGGCCATCAGCCCGCGACGCGGTTCGAGCTGGGCAAAGCGCGTGTCCTTGGCGGCAATGGCGATGTCGGAGGCGAGCATCATCTCGATCCCGGCGGTGTAGGTGATGCCCTGCACGGCGGTGATGACCGGCTTGCTGCACTTCCGTTTGAGGGCGAAGGGATCGACGCGCCTGGTGCCCGCCTCGGTGGCGCCGCTGTCACCTTCCTTCATGCCTTCCGCGAACTTGGTGAGTTCCAGCCCGGCGGTGAAGTGCTTGCCGAAGGCATGCAGCACGCCGACGCGAAGCTCCGTATCTTCGTCCAGCCGCGTGTAGGCGTCGGCCAATTCGGAGAACATCTTGGGCGTCAGGCCGTTGTATTTCTCCGGCCGGTCGATCCCCATCAGCAGCACATGGCCGCGCTGCTCGACGGTGATGCGGCCATCGGGCTCGGAAGCCGGATCGCGGTCGGATTCGGGCAGGGCGGCTGCCGCCATGATGGTTTCTCCCTGGGCCAAGTTGCTGTTTTGCCGGAGTCATACAGCGATAACTAGACCGGGGTCTAGTTTGTCATCCGGGCCCCGCGGTTTTCCGCCTCCGAACCGTCGGCTAGTCTCTCGCCCGCCGGGGCCCGAGGCGAGTCGCGGCGTTCCGGTATTTGCGTGAGGCCCGCCGCTGATGCTCGACGACCCCGAAAGCAAGATCGAAATGATGCGGGAGATGCTGATCTCCCACGTGCCGCACGCCAAGGCGATCGGCCTTGAGGTCGTGTCCGCGGCGCAGGGCCGCTGCCGCATGAAAGTGCCCTATTCGAAGAAGCTGGTGGGCAACCCGGATACCGGCGTCGTGCATGGCGGCGTCATCACGTCGCTCCTCGACAATGCCTGCGGCGTTGCCACGCAGCTGGCGCTGGCGGAACCGACCTCCATCGCGACACTGGACCTGCGCATCGACTACATGCGGCCGGCGACACCCGAACTCGACATCATTGGCGAGACACACTGCTACAAGGTGACGAAGTCCGTCGCCTTCGTGCGCGGCACGGCGTTCCACGAGACCCCGGACGAGCCCATCGCCACCTGCGTGGCGGCGTTCATGCTGGCGGCGAACCGGGCCGTCTCGCCCTCGTCCATCGCCCGCACCGAGTGGGAAGAAGCCCAGCGCGGCGGGGACGGCGGCAATGGATAGTCTTGAACGCATCGGCGACGGTGGCGACATCAACGAGATTCTCGGCCGCATCCCCTACGTGGCGTTTCTCGGGATCACGATGGAGACGGTGGATGGCGAACTGCTCGCCAAGATGTCGTTCCACGAGGACCTGATCGGCAACCCGGTGCTGCCCGCCCTGCACGGGGGCACCATAGGCGGGTTCCTCGAGACGGCGGCCATCGTCCAGGTGGCGCGCGAGAGCAAGACGCGCGTGCTGCCAAAACCCATCGACCTCACCATCGACTACCTGCGCTCGGGCAGGCCGCTCGACACGTTTGCGCGCGCGACCATCACCAAGCATGGGCGGCGCGTCGCCAACGTGCAGGTGATCGCCTGGCAGGACGACCCGAAAAAGCCCATTGCCGCGGCGCATGGACATTTCCTGCTGGAGCCTGCCGGTGAGTGACGGGCGGCCGGTCATCTCGTTCTGGTACGACTTCGCCTCGACCTATTCCTACATCGCGGCGATGCGCATCGGGGCGCTGGCAGCGGCTGCGGGGCTCGATGTGCGCTGGCGCCCGCTTCTGCTCGGGCCGATCTTCGGCGCGCAGGGCTGGAACGACTCGCCCTTCAACATCTACGAAGCCAAGGGCCGCTACATGTGGCGCGACATGGCGCGGCTCACGGAAGCCTACGGGCTGCCGTTCAAGCGCGCCGAGGCGTTTCCGCAGCGCTCGATCCTCGCGGCGCGCGTGGCGCTGCTCGGCGAGGCGGACGGCTGGATCGCGGATTTCACGCGGGCGGTCTACACCGCGCAGTTCGGTGAGGGGCGCGATATCGGCGACGAAGCCGAGCTGCGTGAGATTCTTCAACGCCTCGGGCTTGATGCCGATGACCTGCTTGCCCGCGCCGTGACGCCGGAAAACAAGGCGGCGCTCAAGGCGAACACGGATGAGGCGATTGCCGCCGGTGTCTTCGGTGCGCCGAGCTTCACGGCGCCGGACGGCGAATTGTTCTGGGGCAGCGACCGGCTGGAACAGGCGATCGACTGGGCCGCCAGGCATGGCGGCTGAGGCCCCGCTTCCCCCTGTCACCCATGGCCGGGTGTGGAAGGTCGCCGGTCCGATCATCGTTTCCAACTCGACGGTGCCGCTCATTGGTCTCGCCGACACGGCGGTGATCGGGCACCTGGGCGAAGCCGGGTTCATCGCGGCCATCGCGCTTGGCGCCATCGTCTTCAACGCGCTCTACTGGGTGTTCGGCTTCCTGCGCATGGGGACCACGGGCCTTGCGGCGCAGGCGCTGGGCGCGCGCGACGAGGACGAGATGCGCAGCGCGTTTCACCGCGCCCTGATGCTGGGCGGGGTCCTGGGCCTCGTGCTGATCGTCGTGCAGGTGCCGCTCGCTGTTGCGGTCTTCTGGGCCTTCGATGCGAGCGCAGGCGTCGAGGCGCTGACGCGCGACTACTTCGCGATCCGCATCTGGGGCGCGCCGGCCATGCTGGCGAACTTCGTGGTGCTCGGCTGGTTCATCGGCATCCAGCGTTCAGACGTGGCGCTCTACCTCCAGCTCTACCTCAACATCGCCAACGTTCTGCTGGATGTGCTGTTCGTCGTCGGTTTCGGCTTCGACGTGGCGGGCGTTGCCTACGGTACCGTGCTGGCCGAATGGAGTGCGGCGGCTGCCGGCGTTGCGTGCTTTGTCTTCTTTGCCCGCCGCCGGACGGGGGCGGCGTTTGCAGCTGGTGACCGGTTGCGGCTCCTGGATGCAACCGCGCTCCGCCGCATGCTGAACGTGAACGGCGACATCTTCATCCGCTCGGCATTCCTGATGGCGGCTTTCCTGTGGCTGACCGCGCGCGGCGCCGAGCAGGGCGACGTGATCCTCGCTGCCAATGGTGTGCTGCTGCACTTCTTCTATATCGCGGCCTACGCGCTCGATGGGTTCGCCTTCGCGGGCGAGGCGCTGGTGGGCGAGAGCATCGGCGCGCGCAACCGGCGGCGTTTCCGCGAAGCGGTCGTCATCAGTTCCGTATGGGCCATGGCGTCCGCCGTGCTGTTTGCGTTCGCGTTCGCGTTGGGGGGCAGCCACCTGATCGCCATGCTGACCAGCGTGCCGGAGGTGCGCGAGGCGGCGAACCTTCACCTGGCCTGGGCTATCGCGTTTCCGCTTATTGCCGTCGCCAGCTTCCAGCTCGACGGCATCTTCATCGGTGCGACGCGGACCGCCGACATGCGCAACATGATGGCGCTGTCTTTTGCGGTCTACATCTTGGCGTGGTGGGTGCTCACACCCTACGGCAATCACGGCCTGTGGGCGGCCTTCGTGATCTTCAATTTGGCGCGCGGGATCACGCTTGCAGCGCGGTATCCCGCGCTTTCGCGCAGCATCGAAGAAAGTGCACCGGAACGATCCGCCCTTGCGAATGTTCGCTAACTGGCCGCCGTGCTGCACGCGCGGCGTGGCTCCGCGATGTCAGACAAGGGAGATTTCCCATGAACAGGTACATGAACGGCCTGGCCATCGGCGCCGCGATGATCGCCTTCGCAGCGCTTCCCGCCGCCGCCCAGTCGAGCGCGCCCAATGCCGCTGCCGATACGGGGTCTGGTGAGGTTTACCAGGCCGCGGTCGCCTGCAGCGCGGCGTACCGCTACGAAGCGCGCGCCACGGGCGAGGCGGAGTACACCCGCAAGGGTGACGAGCTGGCTGGCATGGCCGTTGAGACCGGTGTTGGTCTCGGACTGAGCGCCGAAGATGTGCAGGCGCAACTCACCGACTTCAACGAGGAGTATGCCAATGCGGTCGGCGAGGAAGAGGGGCAACACGCCCGCATGATCGAGAAATGCGATCTGCTGGCCGGCGCTACGAGCGGCGAAGCCGACACGTCGGCCCAGTAAATGGCCTAGAGGATCGACACCACGTTTTCGGGCGGGCGGCCAAGCGCTGCCTGCCCGTTTGCGATGACGATGGGCCGCTCGATCAGGATCGGGTGCTTCGCCATCGCGTCGACCAGCTTCTTGCGGCTGGTCTTCTTGGGGTCGAGCCCCAGTTCCTTGAACGTCTTTTCCTTGGTGCGCATCAGTTCGAGCGGCTCGAGGCCGAGCTGCTTGAGCAGCGTCTCGATCTGCGCAGCCGACGGCGGCGTCTTCAGATACTCGATCACCTCCGGCTCGATGCCCTTGTCGCGCAGGAGCTTGAGCGTCTCGCGCGATTTCGAGCAGCGCGGGTTGTGATAGATCAGCACGTTTATCAAGCCGTCGTCTCCGTCAGGTCAGGTCGGCGCCTACCGCATCCGCAATACGTTGAAAGCCGTCGCGCTTCAACAGGGCGGCCAATTCGCCCTTGATGCGCGGCACGAGCGCGGGGCCCTGGTAGCCGAATGCGGTGTAGAGCTGCACGAGCGATGCGCCCGCGCGGATCTTGGCATAGGCATCGGCGCCGGAGGCGACACCGCCCGTGCCGACAAGCGTCAGGCGGCCTGCCGCCTCGCGCGCCGCGATCTTCAGGATTTCCGTCGACGGCGCCATCAGCGGGGCGCCGGACAGCCCGCCTGTCTCGGCCCGCTTGGCGCTCTTGAGCGTGTCCGGCCGGGCGATGGTGGTGTTCGACACGATCATGCCGGCAAAGTCGTGGGCGATGGCGGTGCGTACGGCATCGCGCACGTCGTCCTCCGCAAGATCCGGTGCGATCTTGAGCACCAGCGGCAGCTGCCAGCCGGCGGCAGCGCAGGCCGCATCGCGCGCCGCGGCGACTTTCGATGTGAGGTCTTCAAGGGCCGCGCGGGCCTGGAGGTCGCGCAGGCCCGGCGTGTTGGGCGAGGAGACGTTGACGGTCACGTAGTTGACGAGGCCCGCAACACGCCGGAGCCCGGTCACGTAGTCGGCGATGCGGTCGGCGCTGTCCTTGTTGGCGCCGATATTGCCGCCGACGATCCCCGGCCTGCCGAAGCGCGCCTCAAGGCGGCGGCAATAGGCGTCGAGCCCCTCGTTGTTGAAGCCGAGCCGGTTGATGACGGCGGCGTCCTCGCGCAGGCGGAACATGCGCGGGCGTGGATTACCCGGCTGTGGCAGCGGCGTGACCGTGCCCGCCTCCACGAAGCCGAAGCCGAGGCGCAGGAGGGCGTCGGGCGCCTTCGCATCCTTGTCGAACCCGGCGGCGAGGCCGAGCGGATTGGGGAAACGAAGGCCCATCGCTTCGATGCGCAGCACGGGATCGTCAGGCTCCGTTTGCCGCGGGCCAAGGCCCAGCCAAAGGGCCTGTACGGCAAGCTGGTGAGCGGTCTCCGCGGGCAGGTGACGCAGGAGGGCGGCCCCGGCATTGGCAAGGAGGGCGCTCATGCGGCCTCGTCCGCGACGTGTGCCGGCATTTGCGGGACGCCATCCGCATTGAGCGGCAGATCGTCCGTGCGCGTCACGGCGTTCACCGGCAGGTCGGCATAGAGATGCGGGAAAAGGTCGCCGCCGCGCGATGGTTCCCACTTGAGAGCATCGCCAAGCGATGCCGTCTCGACAGTCAGCAGCACGAGATCGGCCTGGCCGCGGAAGTGGAGCTGGGCGGTCTCACCCGCCTGTGCAGCGGTGGAGAAATGAATGTAGCCATCGGCGATATCAATGCCCGCGCCGGTGAAAGCACCGGCCTCGCAGGCGGCCTCCCAGAGGGGGCGTGGGCAGATCTTGTAGATGGATTGCGTCATGGCCGCGCTTCACGTGCCACACCGCCCGCCATCCCACAAGCGCACGGGGACGCAACGGGCAACTTGCGCAGACAGGAATTCGTTCCTATAGTCGGAAAGGAATCTATTCCCACGTGGGAGACCCGCAGCCCGATGCTGACCCACCGCGAGATCTGGCAGGCGATCGACATGCTGGCGATGCGCCACGGGTTGAGCCCGTCGGGCCTCGCCCGTGCCTCGGGCCTCGATCCCACCACCTTCAACAAGTCGAAGCGGCAGGCGCCCGGCGGCAAGCTGCGCTGGCCGAGCACCGAAAGTGTCTCCAAGGCGCTGGCGGCAACGGGCGCCAGCATCGACGATTTCGTCGGCTTCCTGTCGAGCGGCGGCAACGTGGCGGGCTTCGCGGAAGGGCCGGTGCCGGGCTTCGCCGGTGGCGTGCCGGTGATCGGCCTCGCGCAGGCGGGCGGCGGCGGCTTCTTCGATGACGGCGGCTTTCCCGCGGGCGCGGGCTGGGACCGGGTGGACCTGCCGGGCGCGGCACCGGGCCGCGACGACGAAAACATGTACGCGCTTGAGATTACCGGCGACAGCATGGCGCCGGTCTACCGCAAGGGGGACATCATCGTGGTTTCCCCGGCGGCCCCCGTCCGAGCCGGGGACAGGGTGGTGGCCAAGACGGTCGAGGGCGAGGTGATGGCCAAGGAACTCAAGGTGCGCAATTCGCGGCGCATCGTGCTCGCCTCGCTCAACCCGGCCTTCGAGGACCGCGTGCTGGCGCCTGCCGATATCGAATGGATGGCGCGGATCGTCTGGGCGCGCCAATAGGCGATCAGTAGGAGAACTGCTGACGCGCGACTTCGCGGGCGATCATGATACCGCGCCCCGTGCGGACCGCGCGCAGCAGCCGCGAGGCCTGCCGGACGGTGTGCCGCTCGAAGGCATCCCGCGGGGCAAGGCGGGCGGCGATGATCAGCCACCGTTCGGCCTCCTCCGCGAACGTCTTGCTGTCGTGGTTCAGCAGTTGCAGCGCGCACTGGTGCATCACCACCGGGTTATCGCGGCCCGTCTTCGCGGCACGGCGCAATTCAGAAAGGCCGGTCTCGCGGCTGGCGTCGTAGAGGGAATAGGCCAGCAGCGGTCCGGCCCGCTTGACGATCTCCATGTGCCACGCCCCGGACACGGCGTGGGCCCAGGCATCATCCGGGGCCACGGCGAGCGCGGCATCAATGGCGGCGCGGGCGTCATGGGCGAGGCCATTCTCGTGCGCGGCCATCTGGCCCATTGAGCGGCCCTGGTAGCCCAGCGCGATGGCAAGCTGGAGATTCCCTTCCCGCGAGCGCGGGTCGCGTTCGATGGCCCGCCGCGCCGCAGCGGCGCCGGCCGCCACGATTGCCTCACGCTCATCCCGCGCGGCAAAGATGGCGCTGGCGAGCAGGGCGCGCGCCGCAAGTGCATCGCCGTCAGCCGTCTCCACGGCGAAGGCGCGCTCTGCCGCCGCGGTGTAATCGCCTGACGCATAGAGCACTGCCGCGCCATCCAGCGTGACGTCCGCCAGAATCGGGGACGTCCAGATGATGCAGAAACACAGAAGGAAGGATGCGGCCCGGTTCATGGACGAAAGAGTTGCGGGCGCAGGCGCGCATGGCAACTCATTCCGTTAGACGACCGTCAGCTTGTGGCTTTTCCTTCGAGCGCGTTCGCGATCAGGTTGCGCGTCTCCGCGATCCCGTAGAGGGCCACGAAGGAACCGAAACGCGGCCCCTGGCTCTGGCCGAGCAGCACTTCGTAGAGTGCGGTGAACCAGTCGCGCAGCGGCTCGAAGCCATGCTCTTTGCCCGCGGCGAAGACTTCGTTCTGGATCGCTTCCGCGCCCGCATCCGCGGGAAGGGCCGCGAGCTTGTCCGACAGGTCGCGCATGGCCGCCGCTTCCTGCTCGGTGGCCGGGCGGAACTGCTTCGCCGGCTTCACGAAATCATGGAAGTAGTTGATGGCGTAGCCGACGAGGTCGTCTAGGAAGGGATGGTTCTCCGGCGTGGCGCCCGGCACGTAGCGGGAGATGAAGCCCCACAGCACGCGCTTGTCTTCCGAGTTCGACGCGCTCACGAGGTTGAGCAGGACGTTGAACGAGATCGGCACATCTTCCTTCGGCGGATTGCCGTTGTGGATGTGCCAGACCGGGTTGACGAGCTGCTTGTCAGGCTCCTGCGAGTCGTAGGCTGCGAGGTGCGAGAGGTACTCGTCCACATTCTTGGGGATCACGTCGAAATAGAGACGCTTCGCCTTGCGCGGCGCGTTGTACATGTAGTTGGACAGGCTCACCGGCGCTGCGTAACGCAGCCACTCGTCGATGGTGAGGCCGTTGCCGCGCGACTTGGAAATCTTCTCGCCGTTCTCGTCGAGGAAGAGCTCGTAGTTGAAACCTTCCGGCGGCTCGCCGCCCATCGCCTTGCAGATGCGGCTCGACAGCTTCACCGAGTCGATCAGGTCCTTGCCCGCCATCTCGTAATCGACGCCGAGCGCGAACCAGCGCAGCGCCCAGTCGGCCTTCCACTGGCACTTCACGCTACCGCCGGTGACGGGCACCTCGACGGGCTCCTTCGTTTCCGGGTCCTCGTAGGTGACGGTGCCCTTCTTGAGATCGCGCGAGACCAGCGGCACCTGCAGCACGACGCCGGTGCGCGGACACACGGGCAGGAAGGGCGCGTAGGTCGCCTGACGCTCGGGCCCGAGCGTCGGCAGGATGATGCCCATGACCTCGTCATAGACTTCCAGCATCCGCACCAGCGCCTCGTCGAAGCGGCCCGCGGTGTAGTTGTTGGTGGCGCTCTCGAACTCGTACTGGAAGCCGAACTTGTCGAGGAACGCGCGCAGGCGCGCGTTGTTGGCGGCGCCGAAGCTCGGATATTCGTTCGAGAACGGGTCCGGCACGCGCGTAAGCGGTTTGCCCAGATGCGCTGCCATGGCCTCGCGGTTCGGCACGTTGTCCGGCACCTTGCGCAAGCCATCCATGTCGTCCGAGAAGCAGACCAGCTTCGTCGGCACGTCGCTCATCACCGACAGCGCATGGCGCACCATCGCCGTGCGGGCGACCTCGCCGAAGGTGCCGATATGGGGCAGGCCGGAGGGGCCGTAGCCCGTCTCGAACAGGATGAAGTCCTTGCCGCCGAGGCCGCGTTTCTCGATGCGTGCGAGCAGCTTGCGGGCCTCTTCGAAGGGCCAGGCCTTGCTTTCCGCCGCAAGGGCGGCAATCGCGTCATCGGGCGTGGTGGCGGCGGTCTCGGTCATTGCCGGGGTGTCCCCGTCTGGGCTGAACAGTGTTAAGGGAATTTAAGGCCGCGGACCCTACGGTTGGCCGCTGAAAGCGTCAATTGGCTTGCGTTTCGGCGCGCGCCTGCGGTGCCGAACACCGCGATCGGGGTAGGGTAAGGGCCATTGCATGTCCACCGGATACGGTGAGCAGGTGGCGGAGCGTGCGTCTCACGCGTCCGCCTCCAACGACACAAAAAGCAACGATCCGCGGGTGTTCCGGGATCTGATCGATCTCCTTTATGCCCAGTCCGCGCGCGGCAGGTACATGCCGCTGATTGCCTTCGTGGCGACGTGGTTACTCATTTCTGAACACGCGCCATTCTGGACACTCGCCGTCGTTCTCGGCTTGCAGGTCCTGGGCACGGGGATCAGCGACTATCTGCGCAAGTTGCATCGCGAACTCGGGCCGGAAGGCGACCGGGCGCGGCTGGCCGACGCCTACGTGATGACAAGTGCAATCTGCGGCGCGAGCTGGGGCGCGGCGGCCGTGCTGTGGTTCGTGCCCGGCAACGTGCCATTGCAGGCGTTTCTTGCCGTGCTGCTTGCCGGCGCGATCACCGGGTCGGTGGTTGCGCGCTCGGCCTACCTGCCCTCGCTCTACGCCTTCGTCCTGACGGCGGGGCTGCCGTTCGTGGCGATGCTGGTGATGTCCGGCGCGACGATCACGATGATGATCGGAGCGCTGGGTCTCCTCTACACCGCCAACGTGCTGGGATGGGCCCGCGGCATCCGCGCCGTGAACCAGTCGGAGATCACGGCACGCCATCGCGCCGAGGACCTGAGCCTCGAGCTCGAAGCCGCGCGCGACGAAGCGAACCGCAAGGCTGCCGAAGCCATGGAGGCGCGCCGCGCGGCGGAGGCAGGGGACAGGGCGAAGAGCGAATTCCTCGCCACCATGACCCACGAAGTTCGGACGCCGATGAACGGCATCCAGGGCATGGCGGAGCTCCTGCAGGAAACCAAGCTGGACGAGACGCAGGCAGACTACCTGTCGGTGATCCGCGACAGCGCGGAGAGCCTGCGCGTGATCCTCGAAGACATTCTCGAACTCTCCCGGCTGGAGGGCGGCGGCGACGAGATCGAGGAGATCGCCTATTCGCCTCGCGCCGTCTGCGAGGAAGTTCTGCGCATCGTAACGCCGGAGGCTACGCGCAAGGGCCTGCGTATCAGCCTCGAACTCGCGGACAACGCGCCCGAGACGGTCACCGGCGACCAGCGGCGTGTGCGGCAGGTTCTGGTGAACCTTGCGGGCAACGCCGTGAAGTTCACCGACAAGGGCCGGGTTTGCGTGCTCGTGTCCTATGACGAGGCGGCGGGCAAGCTTCGCTACCAGGTCCGCGACACGGGCATCGGCATTGATCCAGCGATCCTCGACCGCCTCTTCGAAATGTTCACGCAGGGCGACCAGACAGCGACCCGGCGACATGGCGGCCGCGGGCTGGGTCTCACGCTCGCGAAGCGGCTCATCTCTCACATGGGCGGTGAAATCACCGTCGACAGCACGCCCGGCAACGGGTCGATCTTCTCCTTCGAGGTGCCCCATCGCGCAGTTGCCGGATGCGGCGGTGCGCCGTCGCACAACGACAAACCCCGCGTGGACATGGGCCGCCTGCTGGCGCTCGAAGGCAAAATCGGCGCATCCAAGACGGCCGAGATCGTGGAAGCCTATCTCGACACTGCCTGGCAGATGGTAGAGGCCATAGAGGTCTCGCGCCGCGCCGGCGACGCTGAGGGCGTGGGCCGCGCCGCGCACGACCTGAAGGCAGCCGCCGGCAGCATTGGTCTCGTCACCCTGGCCGACCGGGCCGCCGCGATCCAGGATGCGGCACGCGCCGGGCGCAACGAGGATGCCCTGCGCCATGCCGAGAACATGGGGACTGAGGTCGCTTCGGCCCATGACGCGCTGATCAAGGTCTATCCCGCCGCCATGCGGTGACGCCGCCCGCCGCATCGCTATGATGCGGGCCAGATGTCCGGCGATTCCCAAACCCCGTCCGCGCCGGTGCCCGGCCGCCGCGCCGCGGTGCCCCATGCCCCCGTGCTCGCCACCGTGGCGGGCGGTGCCGTGGTGCTTTCGCCGGACGGGGAAATCGAGCAGCTCAACGTCAGCGAGGCGGCGGGACGGCTGAAATCCGGCCCGCACGTCCTCATTCATGCGCGCTTCACAGCGCGGCGCCTGGGGTTGCGGATCGCCGACATGGCGCCGCCGCTGGACGTGCTGGAGCTCTTTTCGTTCGTCTACCCGGCGCAGTTCTGCACGCCGACCCCGGCGGGGCTGGCGCGCGCGCTCGGCCTCGAGGCCCCGCAAACGCCGGACGACCAGGTGCTGGCGATCCATGACAGCGTGCGCGTGCTGGTTGAGGCGCTGGTCTCCCATGAAGGCAGCGACGATGACCGCGAAATGGCGGCGGCGCTGGCACACACCATGGAGGCCGCGGGCTGGAGCTGGGGACCGGCGGCAACCGCCGCCCTTGGCAAACCGGCAGGCTACGCGAAGACCGGCTGGATGACGGGCCTCGAAGCCTGGAAGAAGCTGCCCGAATGGGAGGAGCAGGCCGGGCGCGGCAAGCCCGGCAACCGGCCGGTGGCGCCGGAGGAAGCCGCGGGCCGCTTGCGCCAGTTGGTGGGCCGCGATGCCGAGGAGCGCCTCGCCCAGCGCGACTACGCGGGCGCGGTCTCGGCAGCCTTCCTGCCGCGCGAACCCGGCGAGCCTCATGTCGTATTGGCGGAAGCAGGGACAGGCACCGGCAAGACGCTCGGCTATATCGCCCCTGCCAGCCTTTGGGCCGAGCGCAACGACGGCGCGGTCTGGCTTTCGACTTACACCAAGAACCTGCAGCGCCAGCTCGACCAGGAACTGACGCGTCTCTACCCCGACCCGGCGGAAAAGGCCGAGAAGGTGGTGCTGCGCAAGGGGCGCGAGAACTATCTCTGCCTGCTCAACTACGAAGAGGCCGTGGGCCGTGCTGCGCCAAGCGCGACGCTGGCAGGCGCAGGCGGCAACCGCACGCTCATTCCGCTGGGCCTGATTGCGCGGTGGATCCGCGCCTCGCGCGACGGCGACATGGTGGGCGGGGATTTCCCGTCATGGCTGGTGCCGGGCGCGGCGCGGGCCGGGCAGGACGGCGGCATCGGCCTTACGGACCGGCGCGGCGAATGCATCTATTCGGCGTGCCCGCATTACCGCAAATGCTTCATCGAACGCGCAGTGCGCAAGTCGAAGCACGCGAGCATGGTCGTCGCCAACCACGCGCTGGTGCTGACGCAGGCGGCGAATGCGCAGATCCCCACCGGCACCGTGGATCAGAATGACGGGCGGGATACGGAGGGCCCGCACCGCATCGTCTTCGACGAGGGGCATCACGTGTTCGATGCGGCGGACAGCGCGTTCGCCGTGGCGCTGTCGGGATTCGAGGCAGCGGAGCTGCGCCGCTGGATACGCGGCGCGGAAGCCCGGCGCGCGCGTCGGTCGCGGGGATTGCGGGAACGCGTCGCCGACCTGATCGAGGACATGGAGGACGGGCCGGCGACGCTGGAAGCAGCGGAAGAAGCCGCGCGCTGCCTGCCTGCCCCCGGCTGGGGCCAGCGGCTGCAGATGGAGGGGCCGCAGGGCGCGGCGGAAACGTTCCTGTCCCTCGTCCGCGCGCAGGTGATCGCGCGCACCAGCGACGACCGCTCCCCGTTCTCGCTGGAAACCGAGGTGTCGCCGCCCATCGAGGGGCTGGCGGACGCAGCGGAGGCGCTGGCGCGGCGCCTCAACGAGCTGGCGCGGCCCCTGCGCGCCCTGAGCGGGCTCCTCAGCAAGCGGCTGGCCGACGAGGCGGAGACGCTGGAGACGGCAACGCGGGTGCGCATCGAGACGGCGCAGCGCTCGATCCTGCGGCGGTCGGGCGGGCTGATCCCCGCCTGGATCGCGATGCTTGGCGGCATCGGCCGCGAGCCCGACGAGGCCTTCGTCGAATGGTTCGAGGTGGAGCGCATGGACGGGCGCGAGCGCGACGTGGCCATGCGCCGCCACTGGCTCGACCCGACGCGGCCGCTGGCGGAAGTGGTTCTGGAGCCGTCGCAGGGCGCGGTGATCACGTCCGCCACGCTGCGCGATGCGCCGGTGACGGCGGAAGCCGTGGCGACCGATGCGGATGCGGTGCTGGATGCCGCCGACTGGGCGAGCGCCGACGTGCGGACCGGGGCCATGCACCTGCCGGTGCCGGCGCTTCGCGCGAGCTTTGCATCCCCGTTCGATTTCGCGCGGCAGGCGCGGGTGTTCTCGATCCACGATCTCGGGCGAGCCCGGCCGGAGGTGATCGCGGGCGCCTACCGCGCGCTGTTCGAGGCGGCGGGCGGCGGGGCGCTCGGCATCTTCACGGCGATCGCGCGTCTGCGCGCCGTGCACGGATTTCTCCAGAAGGATCTCGAAGCGGCGGGATTGCCGCTCTACGCCCAGCACGTGGACGCGATGGACGTGGGCACGCTCGTGGACATCTTCCGCAACGAGAAGAATTCCTGCCTGCTCGGCACGGATGCCGTGCGTGATGGTGTGGACGTGCCGGGCGACAGCCTGCGGCTCCTCGTCTTTGACAGGGTGCCGTGGCCGCGGCCGGACATCCTGCACAAGGCGCGCCGGGCGGCCTTCGGCGGCGGCCGCTACGACGACATGATCGCACGGCTGCGCCTGCGGCAGGCCTTCGGGCGGCTGATCCGCACGGCGGACGACAAGGGCGTCTTCGTGATCCTCGCGCCGCTGCCGTCGAAGCTGAAGAGCGCCCTGCCGCCGGGCGTCGAGGTGGAGCGGCTGGGACTGGCGGACGTGGTCGCCGCCACGCGCGAATTCCTTAGAGACTGAAGGGGCTTGGAACCCGCCTGCTTGCCCGCGCGTTGGGGATTTCCTAGTGTCCGCCCGCACCGGGCCCGCCGGTCCGGCAATCCCCTGAAAACGAGGCCGCGTTCGCGATGACGTCCACGATCAACCACAACTCCGCGCTCGTCTACGTGATGGTCACCATGGCCGCCGTGGACGGGAACATCTCCGACGTGGAGATGGGCAAGATCGGCAACATCATCTCGGTGCTGCCCGCGTTCCGGGACTGGTCGTCGGAAAAGCTCGTGCCCACCTCGCAGGAATGCGCGGCGATCCTCCAGGAGGACGACGGACTGGACACGGTGCTCGGCCTCGTGCGCGAGGCGCTGCCCAACCACATGCGCGAGACGGCCTACGCGCTGGCGGTGGAAGTTGCCGCCGCCGACCTGCACGTGGAGCAGGAAGAGCTGCGGCTGCTTGAAATCATCCGCTACAAGCTGGAAGTGGACCGGCTGACCGCCGCCGCCATCGAGCGCGGCGCGCGGGCGCGTCACCAGACCGCCTAGAACTCCTCGCAGGGCGCTTCGAGGACTTCCCGCAGCTCGATCTCGCCGGTCTCGACCTCGACCATCTGGTCGGCGCGGACGGCGCCGCGCGGCACGAGCCGCGTCATCATGCACTTGTCTCCGTCCTCGTAGGTCGTCTCGGTGCGCGAGACGAGGAGCAGGGTGCCGTCCACCCACTGGAACACATCCTCGCCATGCGTCGCGGCGCTGCCGCGCCAGACGCTGGTGACGGCCTTGTCCCCGGCATCGAAGACGGGCGCCGAGAGCGCGTTGAGGCCGGGCGCGGTCTCGTGCCTTCCCGTCTCCGGGTCATAGACCGCGTTGAAATAGACGGCGTTGGGGCCTGCGGGCAGGAACTCGATAAGCCGGAAATCCGCGTAGCCGTCGAAGTTCATGTCGAGGAACTCGAAGCCGTTGGCCTGAAAGGACAACGGCGCGCGCAGGTCGAGGTCCGCGAAGGTGGCGATGGCGGGGCCATCCGCCGTGGCCGCGGTTTCGATGCGCGTCACGTGCAGCTCGTCGGTGTCCGCGAGAATGTCCCACGAAAGGCGCACGATCAGGGGCGCCCCGTCCTCCGTCAGCAGGGTGGTGCAGACGATGGGATCGCCCATCTCGACGGTCGCCACGTCCACGCAGGGGCCCTCGTGGGGCGCGGGATCCTGCGCGTGGGCGGAAAAGGGCAGGGCGGTGAGGGCCGCAAGCGCGGCGGCGAGCATCATATTTTTCATGGCCCGAGTGTCTCCGCCGCTCGCGCAGGCGTCAATTGACATGGACGCCGCGCGACCTTGTTTTAATAGGCATGGACCTGTTTCTCATGGGTAACGAAGGCATGATCCGGCTGGCGGCCTTCGCCGGCCTGCTCACGCTGTTCGTGGCTGTCGAAAACTGGCGGCCCCGCCGGGCGCGGATGCAGGGGCGGGGCCTGCGCTGGCTCACCAACATGGCGATCAGCCTGCTCAACACGGGCGCCCTGCGTGTGGCCGTGCCGGTGCTGGCCGTCGGCGCGGCAGCGTGGGCCGCGGAGCGCGAAATCGGCCTGCTCAACAGCCTCGATGCGCCATGGTGGCTCGCGGTGATCGTCTCGCTGCTGGTGCTCGACGTGGTGATCTACGCGCAGCACGTGATGTTTCACCGGGTGCCCGTGCTATGGCGCGTCCACCGGGTCCACCACACCGACCGGGATATCGACGCGACGACGGCACTGCGCTTTCACCCGGTGGAGATCGTCATCAGCATGGGGATCAAGATTGCCGTGGTGGTGGCACTGGGCGCGCCGGCGGCGGCGGTGATCCTGTTCGAGGTGGTGCTGAACGGCATGGCCATGTTCAACCACGCCAACATGAACCTGCCGCCGGCGCTCGACCGCGTGCTGCGCGCGGTGGTGGTGACGCCCGACATGCACCGCGTGCATCATTCGGTGATCCGGCAAGAGACGGACAGCAATTTCGGCTTTAACCTGTCCGCGTGGGACAGGCTGTTCGGCACCTACCGGGCGCAGCCGGAAAAGGGACATGAGGGCATGACCATCGGCCTTGCCGAGTACCAGGACGACCGGCCGAGCCATCTTGGTTTCGCGCTGTGGCTGCCCTTCGTGCGGGAGGCGAAGCGGTGAAGCGCCTGATCCTGCTGCGGCACGCCAAGTCCGACTGGTCGGATGACGACCTCAACGACCACGAACGCCCGCTCAACGCCCGCGGCCGCGACGCAGCGGCACGCATCGGCCGTTACATGCGCGAGCATGACCTGAAGCCCGACATGGTTGTCTGCTCGACGGCGCGGCGCACGGTGGAAACGCTGGCGCGCGTGCTGGCGGAATCGGGCCATGCGCCCGAAGTCGTCTACGACCGCCGCATTTACCTTGCCATGCCGGACCTGATGCTCAAGGTGGCCGAGGAAAAGGCGGGCGACGCGGCAACCGTGATGATCGTCGGCCACAACCCGGGCACCGAGGCGCTGGCCTGCGCGCTGGCGGCGCGCGGCGACCGGGAGGCCATCGCGAAGCTGCACGCGAAATACCCGACCGGCGCCATCTCCGTCTTCGAGTGTGACGGCGGCGGCTGGGACTCGATCGGCGGCGGCGCGACGCTGTCGCGCTACGCCATGCCGCGCGAGCTGCCTAGTTCAGCGTGAACGGGAAATAGCGGTCGGAGAGTTCGGCAATCCGCCCCTCGGACTCCAGTGTCTCGATGGCACCGTTGAGCGCTTCGCGCAGCGCTTCGTCTTCCGCGCGCACGGCGAAGCCGACCCCCTTGCCGAAATAGCCCGGCGCGGTGATCAGTTCGCCCGCGATGGCGCAGCACGTGCCCGTCGGATCCTGGAGCCAGCGGTTGAGGCGGACAGCGTCGTCCAGCACGGCGCGCACCTCGCCATCCGCGAGCGCCTGGTAGGCGGTGAGGATGTCCGGGTAGCGCTCGACCTCTGCATTACCCCACTTGGCGAGAAGATAGGCTTCGTGCCGGGTGCCCATTTGCACGGCGACGGGGCCTTCGGTGACGCCGAGCGGATCGCCTTTGCGCACCGCGTAGGCGGCGGCGGTCTTGAAGTAGGCGTCGGTGAAGGCCAGGCCGGGCGCGGGTTCGGCGGGGATACGCAGCGAGGCGGCAACGGCGTCGTACTCCCCCGCCATGAGGCCCGGCAGCAGGTCATCCCAGTCCCGCTGCACGATCTCGCAGGCGATATTGAGCGCGATGCAGACGTCGTAGACGAAATCGACCTCGATGCCTTTGAGCGCGCCGGTCTCGTCCACGAAATTGAAGGGCGGGTAGGCGCCTTCCGTTGCGAAGACCAGCTGCTTCGGCAGGGCTGGTTCCTGCGGCGCGGGCCCGGGCTCAGGTGATTCCGCTTCCGCAGGATCGGCTTCGGGAGAGGCATCCGGCTTGACCTCTGCCACGGGTGCCGGGTCCGGCGCCGCCGCCACGTCTTCCGCGGGCGGCGTCTCGGGGATCGACGCGGTCTGTATCTCGGTGTCGCCGGGGAACTGATGCTCGGTCGGAAACACCATGTTTGGGCGGATGACCGGGCCGCCGGCCACCTGCGGGCCGAAGGGCAGATCGACCAGCGCCATGCCGTCCAGCCGGGCGGTGATGATGCCGCCCGCGACGAACAGGAAAAGGCCTGCCCACGCGCCCGTCCGTATCAATGCCGGCCGCATCGATCCGCTGTCCCCGATGACCCGCGCCCGTCCTGGGCGCCCCGGCGTTTACCTTACAGCGCCGCGGCGTCCGGGCGCGAATCCGGGGATGGGCGTCAGCTTTCGTCGGAGGTGGATTTGCGGCGGCCGCCGCCCCCGAAGATCACGTCGAAGAAGCGCACGACGATCCAGATGGGGACCACGATGATGGCGCCCATCACCAGGTACTTCCCGGCCCACACCGCCCAGTCGAGCGCATAGCCCCACACCTCGCCGATTGTGGCGAAGGCGTCCTCCCAGACCATCACCGGGTCGAGGCCCGTGATGGCCAGCAGAAGGCCGACGCAGACGCTGGCCACCGCCAGCTTGAGGATCACGGCAGGCGGCGAACCGCCGAAGATGTTGTTCATAAGTCTCTTCGTCCCTGTGCCTGCTTGCGCAAGGGGGCACGTCACGCGCGGGGGTCCATCATATCGCAAACGAATAAGGCAGGGAGGGGGCAGGACCGGCACCGCTCAGGGCGAGTGCGGCAGCAGCTTTTCGAGGGCTTCCAGCGTGTCGGCTTCCGCGGGCGGCTTGTCCCAGCGAAGGCGCGAAACGCGGGGGAAGCGCATGGCGACGCCGGACTTGTGCCGGGTCGACCGGTTGAGGCCCTCGAAGGCAACCTCGATGACAAGGCCGGCGTCGGGGGCATGCGTCACCTCGCGCACCGGGCCGAAGCGGTTCACCGTGTTGTCGCGCACGAACTTGTCGATCTGTTTCAGCTCCTCGTCGGTGAAGCCGAAATAGGCCTTGCCGACGGGAACGAGCTCCGCCTCCCGCCAGACGCCGAAGGTGTAGTCCGAATAGAACGACGACCGCTTGCCGTGGCCGCGCTGGGCATACATCAGCACGGCATCGATCACGTGCGGGTCGCGCTTCCACTTCCACCACGGGCCCTTCGGTCGGCCTGCCTCGTAGACGCTGTCCGCGCGCTTGAGCATGACGCCCTCGACGCCGGTCGCAAGGTTCGCCGCACGGTGGTCCGCCAGTTCGTCCCACGTATCGAACGGCACCTGTTCGGAGAGGTCGGTGCCCTCGGGATTTTCGCGCGCGTGCCACGCTTCGAGCTGGATGCGGCGCTCGCGGAACGGCAGCGCGCGCATGTCCTCGCCGTCGAGCACCAGCGCGTCGTAGATGCGGATGTGGGCCGGGTTCTCCTTGAGGAGCTTCTTCGAGACGGTCTTGCGGTTGAGCCGTTTCTGGAGATCGCCGAAGGGGCACACCTGCCCCTCGCGCATGACCAAGAGTTCGCCGTCGAGGGCGGCGTCGAACTCCATGCGCTCGATCACGTCGGGAAACGCGCGCGAGATGTCGTCGCCCGAGCGGCTGTAGAGGCGGCGCACGCCGTCGTCCGCCACGGCCTGCACGCGGATGCCGTCCCACTTCCACTCGGCGCGGAAATCGGCGGGGTCGAGCTTCTCGAAGTCGCTGTCCTCAATGGGGTGGGCGAGCATCACCGGGCGGAACGGGGCACGCGCCGCATGTTCGGGCTTCTCACCCTTGCCCTCGGCCCAGGCGAACAGGCTTTCGTAAGGCGCGTCGAGGCCGTGCCACAGCTCCTCGATCTCGGTGAGCGGCAGGTCGCCGAACTGCGCGACGGCGGTCTTGGCAAGGCGCGCCGAAACACCGACGCGCAGGCCCCCGGTGACGAGCTTGATGAGCGCCCAGCGGCCATTGGCATCGTGTGCATCCAGCCAGTGCTCTATGAGTCTCGGGGTCTCGGCCTTGGCGGCGGTACGCAGGGTCTCGACGACTTCCGTGAGCGAAGGCGGCCGGTTGGCGCCGTGGCGCGCGGGCCAGATCAGTGCCGCGGTCTCGGCGAGATCGCCAACATAGTCGTAGGACAGGCCGAACAGCACGGGATCGACGCGCGCCGTCACCAGTTCGCGGATCAGCGCGGGCTTGGCGTGGCGGAAGTCGAGTTCCCCGGTGAGGGCGGCCAGCGCGTAACCCCGGTCGGGGTCCTCGGAGGCGGCGAAGTAGTCCGTCATCAGCCGCAGCTTGCCGTTGCGGCGCGGCTCGTAGGACAGGGCATCGAGAAATGCGGCAAAGCGGTTCATGGCTGCCGCCTTTTGTTTGTCACCCCGCGGCTTGACCGCGGGGTCCAGAGCCACATTTGGGCGCGTTGCCGTGATGCTCTGGATTCCGCGGTCAAGCCGCGGAATGACACTTTGGGGCGATGGACAATGACCCACATCTCTACGCCTCGTCGTCCTCGTCGCCGTAGCCGACGAGGCTCAGCGGCTTGGCGGCAACGCCCATCTGTCCGGCGGCGTGGACCAGGGCTTCCTCGCGCCCGTGGGTGACCCAGAGTTCGCCGGGGCGCAGTTCCTCGACGGTGGCGATGAGTTCGTCCCAGTCGGCGTGGTCCGAGATGATGAGCGGCAGTTCGACGCCCGCCTGCCGCGCGCGGGCGCGCACGCGCATCCAGCCCGAGGCGAAGGCGGTGACGGGATCGGCCATGCGCCGGGACCAGCGGTCGCGCGTGGCGGAGGGCGGGGCGACGACGATGCGGCCGGCGAGTTCGTCCTTCGAGGCGCCGGTGGCGGTGCGTAGCTCGCCGAGATCGACGCCGAAGCTTTCATAGAGGTGGCACAGCTTTTCGAGCGCGCCGTGGATGTAGATCGGCGCGTCGTGGCCCGCGTCGCGCAGGTGGCGGATCACGCGCTGCGCCTTGCCGAGCGCGTAGGCGCCCACCAGGTGAGTGCTGTCGGGGAAACGCGCGAGGGAGGCGAGCAGCTTGGTGATCTCGTCCTCCGTCGGCGGGTGCCGGAAGACGGGCAGGGCGAATGTCGCTTCGGACACGAACACGTCGCACGGCACCGGTTCGAAGCCTGCGCAGGTGGGATCGGGCCGCCGCTTGTAGTCGCCGGAAACGACGATGCGCGTGCCGTCATGCTCAACCACGGCCTGCGCCGAGCCGAGCACGTGGCCCGCGGGGACGAGCCGGACGGTGACGCCGTTGATTGTCGTGGTGTCGCCATAGGCCGTGGCCTGCCGGGTGCCGGTGAAATCCTCGCCGTAGCGCGCGCCCATGATGGCCAGCGTTTCGGGCGTTGCCAGCACGGCGCCATGGCCCGCGCGGGCGTGGTCCGCGTGGCCGTGGGTGATGACGGCGCGGGCGACCGGGCGCACCGGGTCCACGTAGAAATCCCCCGGCGGGCAATAGAGACCCTCGGGCCGGGGATGCAGAAGCTGGTCGGGAGCTATGGCCATGCGGTTCAATCTAGTGGAACATTACGCGAACCCAAGCCTCCAGTTGCGCAAGGCCGCCTTTTCGATGAGCCAGCCCGCCGCCAGCAAGCCGCGCGCGCCCGCCGTGCTGCCGTCCGATTTCGCGGACTGGTTTGCAGGCCGGGGTTGGACGCCGCGCCCGCACCAGCTGGCGCTGGCGGAAGCGGGGCTGGCCGGCCGCTCCGCGCTACTTATCGCCCCCACCGGCGGCGGCAAGACGCTTGCCGGCTTCCTGCCGAGCCTGATCGAGCTGGCGAACCGGGGCGCGCCGCGCCCGGGCGAAGTGCGCAAGCTACACACGCTCTACATCTCGCCGCTCAAGGCGCTGGCCGTCGACGTGGCGCGCAATCTGGAAATGCCTATCGCGGAGATGGCGCTGCCGGTGCGCGTCGAGACCCGCACCGGGGATACGCCCCAGAACCGCCGCCAGCGCCAGCGGCGCGATCCGCCCGACATCCTGATGACGACGCCGGAACAGCTGGCGCTGCTGCTTTCCTACGAGGATTCGAGCCGGTTCTTCTCCGGCCTGCGCGCCGTGGTGGTGGACGAGCTGCACGCCATGGCGCCGACCAAGCGCGGCGACCAGCTGGCGCTCGGCATCGCGCAGCTGCGCCGCCATGCGCCCGGTCTGCGGGTGACGGGGCTCTCGGCAACCGTCGAGAACCCGGATCGGCTGCGGCGCTACCTGGTGCCGCAGGACGGCACGGACGAGGCCTTGGGCGACGTGGTGTGGGGCGAGGGCGGCTCGGTGCCGGATGTCTCGATCCTGCAAAGCCGCGAGCGCATCCCGTGGTCGGGCCACTCCGCGCGGCACGCGATGGAAGAAGTCTACGAGGCGATCCGCGAGAACCAGATGGTGCTGGTCTTCGTGAACACGCGCAGCCAGGCGGAGTTCGTCTTCCAGGCGCTGTGGCACCTGAACGAGGACGCCCTGCCCATCGCGCTGCACCACGGTTCGCTGGCCGTCGAAAAGCGCCGCAAGGTGGAAGCGGCGATGGCGAAGGGGGACCTGCGCGCGGTGGTCTGCACGTCGACGCTCGATCTCGGCATCGACTGGGGGGACGTGGACCTCGTCGTGAACGTGGGCGCGCCGAAGGGGGCAAGCCGCCTGCTCCAGCGCATCGGCCGCGCCAATCACCGGCTGGACGAACCGAGCCGCGCACTGCTCGTCCCCTCCAACCGCTTCGAGGTTCTGGAATGCGAGGCAGCGCGCGAGGCGGCGCTGGCGGGCACGCAGGACGGCGACGTGGAGCGGGAGGGCGGCCTCGACGTGCTGGCGCAGCACGTGCTGGGCATCGCCTGCGCCGCGCCGTTCGATCCCGAAGCGCTCTACCGCGACGTGATCTCGGCCGCGCCCTACCGCGAACTGCCGCGCGACACGTTCGACCGCGTTGTCGATTTCGTCGCCACCGGCGGCTACGCCCTCAAGGCCTATGACCGCTTCGCGCGGCTGCAAAAGACGCCGGAAGGGCTGATGCGGCTGTCGCATCCCTCCGTGGCGCAGCGCTTCCGCATGAATGTCGGCACCATCGTCGAAGCGCCGATGCTGAAGGTGCGCATGGTGGCGCGCGGCAGGCGCGCGGGCCGTGGCGGGCGGGTGATCGGCGAGATCGAGGAATATTTCATCGAACAGCTCGCCCCCGGCGATACGTTCCTGTTCGGCGGCTACGTGCTGCGCTTCGAGGGCATCCAGGAGCAGGAGGCGCTGGCCTCGAAGACCAAGGACGACACACCCGCGATCCCCGCCTATTACGGCGGCAAGTTCCCGCTCTCGACCTATCTTGCGGGCCGGGTGCGCGAGATGATCTCGGACCCCAAATACTGGACCCTGCTGCCGGACCAGGTGGGCGAATGGCTCAAGGTGCAGCAATGGCGTTCGGTGCTGCCCAAGCCCGGCGAGCTGCTGGTGGAAGTCTTCCCGCGCGGCGACAAGTTCTACATGGTCATGTACCCCTTCGACGGGCGGCTGGCGCACCAGACGCTGGGGATGCTGCTGACAAGAAGGCTCGAACGTTTCGGCGCGCGGCCCATGGGCTTCGTTGCCTCCGAATACGCGCTCGCCGTCTGGTGCCTGCGCGATCCCGGGCTGATGGCGGAGCAGGGCGCGTTCACCTTCGGCGACCTGTTCGACGAGGACATGCTGGGCGATGACCTGGAGGCGTGGCTGGCCGAGAGCTACCTCCTCAAGCGCACGTTCCGGAACTGCGCGGTGATCGCCGGGCTCATCGAGCGGCGCTTTCCGGGCCACGAGAAATCCGGCCGCCAGGTCACGTTCTCGTCCGACCTCATCTATGACGTGCTCAAGGAGCACGAGCCCGACCACATTCTCATGCAGGCGACATGGGCGGATGCGGCGACCGGGTTACTTGATCTGAAGCGCCTTGCGGACCTGCTCGCCCGCGTGCGGAATCGAATCGTGGTAAAGCGGCTCGACCGCGTGTCGCCGCTCGCCGTGCCGGTGATGCTGGAAATCGGCAAGGAGCCGGTGGGCGGCGAGGCCAACGAGGCGCTGCTGGCGGAAAGCGCCGACAAGCTCATCGACGAAGCCATGCGGCTGATCTGACGGGTACGACATGATTTCGATTTGCCGCGAACGGCTTGTCCCCGATGTGACGGGCGCGATGTTCCTGCCCGCGCACGCGACGCTGATCGTGTCCGACCTGCACCTTGAAAAAGGCTCGGCCTATGCCCGCCGCGGCGTTGCGCTGCCGCCCTATGACACGCGCCAGACGCTGGCGCGGCTTGCCCGCGCACTGCGCAAGTACCGCCCGCAGCGCGTCGTCAGCCTCGGCGATAGTTTCCACGACGCCGAAGGCCCGGACCGCCTGTCCCCGGCTGACCGTGATGCGCTGAAGGCGATGACGCGGACGCACGACTGGCTGTGGATCGCGGGCAATCACGAGGGACTGGTGGATGGTGGCGATCTCGGCGGCACCGCCGAGGAGGAAGCGGAGATCGGCCGGCTGATCCTGCGCCACGAGCCGCGCCCTGCGCCCGCGACGGGCGAGATTGCCGGGCACCTGCATCCCTGCGGCGTGATCCGCGCGCGCGGGCGCAGGCTGCGGCGGCGCTGCTTCGTGACGGACGGAACGCGGCTGGTGATGCCCGCCTTCGGGGCCTACACGGGCGGGCTCAACGTGCTGGACCGGGCATATGCGCCGGTTTTCGACAAGGGCTTCCGTGCCTGGCTGATGGGGGATGCGCAGGTCTATCCCATGGCGCTCGACAAGCTGGTGCCGGACGAGACTGTGCCTAGGCCGAAAGCCCCATCCCCAGGAGGGTTACGGCCAGCGATGCGACCACAAGAATTGTGAGCCGAAGCCGGTAGCCGCCGTACCATTGCGGCGCGCGCTTGTCCTTGGTGGCGCGGATATCGGACGCCGCCTGTCCCCAGAACCCGCCGATCAGCACCAGCAGACCCCAGGCCGGCGGCATGAACACGGCACCCCAGCCGATGAGCGACGGCGCGACGGAGGCCAGCAGCCGCCGGAACAGGTCGTCGTCCTCGGGAAACAGCATGGCGAGCGCCCAGCGGATGCCGCCGAGGAACGACAGGATCACCGCGCCGTAGGCGATCTGCGCATCGAGCACGAGCATCGCTTCCTCGCGCGGGTAGCGGAAGAAGATGATGACGGTCATCGCGACAAAGGGAATGACGCCCGCATAGCCGAGGATGGCAGCGGCGCGCGGCGGCACCGTCGGGTCGCGCGGATCGTCCGCTGGCGCATCGGTCTGCGCCTCGGCGCCGGACTCGCTCATGACTGATATCCCCCCATGCGCCCCGGCGACCCTCAGCCGAACCGCGCGAGGAAGGGAAACACGTCGAGCATCCAATAGGCAATTGTCTCGAGAGAGCCGAAGAAGATCAGGCCGCCAGTGAAGACCAGCAGCGCACCGGCCGCCATCTCCACCTTGTGCATGTGGCGGCGGAACTTCGTGGAGAAGGCGAGGAACCCGCGCACGCCCAGCGCCGCCGCGATGAACGGCAGGCCGAGGCCCAGCGAATAGGTGGCCAAGAGCGAGACGCCGTAGCCGAGATCGTCCCGGCTCGCGGCGATCGACAGGATGGTGGCGAGGATCGGCCCGATGCACGGCGTCCAGCCGAAGCCGAAGGCAAGGCCGATGGCATAGGGCCCAAGCGCCTGCATGGCCGACGCGCCCACGCCGTCGTCGTCAACGCGTGGCCCCAGCGTTGCCGGCATCAGCCGCATCTCGCGGTCGAGCAGGGCGATGCGGAACAGGCCCATGTAGTGCAGGCCGAGGATCACGATGACGACGCCCGCGATGCGTCCGATCCATTCCTTGTTGGCAAGGATCAGCGGGCTGATCGCGGAGGCGCCCGCACCCAGCGCCACGAACACGGTGGAGAAGCCGAGGACGAAGCCGAAGGCGCCGATCAGAGTGCGGCGCGTCAGGTCGCTTTCGTCACCGGTCAGGTTTTCCAGCGTGGTGCCGGCCATGTAGCTGAGATAGGCTGGCACAAGGGGCAGCACGCACGGGCTCAGGAAGCTGATCAGCCCGCCGAGAAGCGCTGCAAGGTATGAAATGTCGCCGGGCCCCATGCGCCTTGTGAGCCTTCCGCTGCCGGTTCGCGTGGTCTGGAATGACAGTGACTATAGCGCGCGGGTCCCGGGCGCCACGCGTCACACCGTCTCAAACCCGCGCGATGGTTACTAACGTTCGCGGAAGACCGTGCCCGCGACCCAGCCCGCGCCGAGCGCGATCAGCACGGCGGCCAGCCCGTACAGAAACGGCAGTTTCTGGGCCATTTCATAGGTCAGCCGCTCGAAACCGGTCTTGTTGATCAGTAGGTTGATCGAGCGCTGGCTGATGATGTCGCCATCCTTGAAGAGGTAGACAGTGGCGACATAGGAGCCGACCGGCACGTTGGTGGGCAGCGCCACTTCCGCGCGGAACAGGGACGGGCCGACGAAGGTGACGGCCCCCGGCGCTTCCACGTAGAGCTCTTCGCGCTGCTTGGTGCGCAGCACCGCGTCGCGGAACGCGGGCGGCACATCCGGGTCCGCTTCCAGCCGCCCGCCGATGGCGAGGTGGGAAATGCCGATCTGCGCGTCCTCGAGCGTTTCGGCGTCCGCGATGTCGTCGATCGGGTTGGAACTGGCCACGTAGTAGAAGCCCGGCGCTTCGGGCACCTCGACGGATTCGACATTGGCCCAGATGCCGGCCACCCGTTCCTTGCGGCGGACGACGAGCGGCTCGTATGGCCCGCGCACCACGGCGACGATGTCGCGCTCAAGCGCGGGCGTCACGTCGTCGGGCGCATCCACGTTGCCGAAGAGGAGGATCTCGGCGCCCGTGAAGTTGGACGTGATGGCGATGAGGTTTTCCGACAGGTCCGCCACCACGGCCTCGCCGGTGAAGGTGGAGGGCGAAAAGCCGCCGAGGCCGATCACGCTCGCGAGCGCGGCGATGCGTGCGTATCTCATCCCCCGCCCCCGATCGTCACCGTGAAGAGGTCGGGCGGCGTCACCACGAGATCCCAGGCAAGGCGCAGGCAGACGGCCAGCACCAGCAGCGCCAGCAGGCTGCGAAGCTGCTCGCCGCGCAACCGGTGGCCGACGCGCACGCCCATCTGCGCGCCGAGCACACCGCCCACGAGCAGCAGCAGTGCGAGCACGATATCGACCGTCTGCAGCATCGTGGCGTGCAGCATGGCGGTGAGCCCCGTCACCACCATGATCTGCATGAGGGACGTGCCGATCACCACGTTGGTGGGCATCCGCAGCAGGTAGATCATGGCGGGCACCATGATGAAGCCGCCGCCCACGCCCATGACGGCGGCGAGGATGCCGACGAAGAGACCGATGGTGAAGGGCGGGATCGCGGAGATGTAGAGCCGCGAGCGGCGGAACCGCATCTTGAGCGGCAGGCCATGGATCCAGCCATGGCTGCCCGGCTTGCGCGCCGAGACGCTGCGCCCGCTGCGCGTCGCCTGGATGGCGCGCACGCTCTCAAGCAGCATCAGCCCGCCGATGATGCCGAGGAAGAGCACGTAGGCGAGGGAGATGAAGAGATCGACCTGGCCGTTTTCGCGCAGCGCGCTGAAGCCGATGACACCGAGTGTCGAGCCGACGGCGCCGCCCGCGAGCAATACGCCCGCCATCTTGAAATCGACCGCCTTGCGCCGCCAGTGCGCCAGCACGCCGGACATCGACGTGGCGACGATCTGCACCGCCTCGGTGCCGACGGCGACCGCGGGCGGGATGCCGGTGAAGATGAGGAGCGGCGTCATCAGGAAGCCGCCGCCGACCCCGAACATGCCCGACAGGAACCCCACCGCGCCGCCGAGCCCGAGCAACACGAATGCGTTGACGGAAATCTCGGCGATGGGGAGGTAGATCTGCACCGCGTTTGGCGTCGGTTCTGTTTGTTGGCGTCAGGGTGGGCGGTCCCGGCGCGTGCGCCCGGCACTTGTTTGCTAGCACACGTCCGGCGCGCCCGCTATCGCGCCTGAACGCTAGAGCGTCGCCTGCTGGAGCGCGTCGAGAAGGCGTTCGTCCACCTGGCCGGTGATGGCCAGGCCGCGGTCGCGCTCGAAGTCGCGCACGGCATCGACGGTCTGCTCGCCGAGAATGCCGTCGGCGGCGCCCGCGTTGTAGCCGAGCTGGCCGAGCAGCCGCTGCGCCTCGCGCACCAGGGCGGGGGCGGGCGCTTCCGCCTGCCACACCACGTTGTTGGCGGCGGGATCGGACGGCTGCGGGCTGAAGGTCCGCGCGGCGAGCTCGGCATCCACCAGCTTTGCGGCATCAACCGAGTTCTTGAGGGCTTCGGCGCGGGCGCCCGCGTCCGCGTCGCCGCCTTCCGCCGCGATGGCGAACCACTGGTAGGCCTTGGCGAGGTCGCGTTCGACGCCAAGCCCGCGCTCGTGAAGGATCGCCAGGTTGTATTGCGAGTCGCCGAGGCCGGCCTTGGCGGCCTGCTCGAAGTTGCGCGCGGCGGCGGCGAAGTCCTGCGGGCCGCCTGCGCCTTCGGCCTGCATGACGGCGAGGTTGTGCATCGCCTTGACGTTGCCCTGGCCCGCGGCGCGCTCGTACCAGGTGCGCGCCTTGGTCGGGTTTTCCGGCGTGCCGAGACCCTTCTCGAAGAGGGTGCCCAGCCGGTACTGCGCCGGGGCGAGGCCCTGCTCGGCCGCGCGGTTGAACCAGAACGCGGCCTGGTCGTAGTCCTGCGGCACGCCGTTCGAGCCGTTGGCATAGCGCTGGCCGATCTCGTACTGCGCCACCGCGTCACCGTCCGACGCCGCCTCGCGCAGCGTGCGGCGGGCGGGCTGCTGCTGCGCGGGCACGGCGGCGTTGTCGGTCTCGTTCGGCAGGCGGGCCGGGCGCGCCTGCGGTTCGGGCAGGGCGGCCACGTCCACCTCGCGGCGCGGGGTGATGGCGGTCGGGCCCTGCGTTCCGTTGCCGGTGGACGCCTCGGCGGGCGGCACCACGTCCGGTATCTCGCGGGCCGGGGCGCGGGCCACCTCGGATTCCGCGGGCGTCTCGCTCTCAGCGGGTGCGGTGGCTTCGGCTTCCGCTTCGGCGGGTTCCTGCTCCGCCGCCTGTTCGCGCTGCGACGAAGGCGAGATCACCACGCGGTCGCTGTCGGCAGCGGGCGCATCCAGCTCGGCATCGAGCGCGGCGGTCGTGTCGGCGGGAATCTCGATGTCGTCCGGCGGGCCGGCCACTTCCTGCGGACCGCCGCGGGTCATCAGCACCACGACGCCGACGGCGACGACGAGCACCAGCCCGGCGGCCAGCAGCGCAAAGGTCTTGCGGCCCGTGCGGCCTTCCGTGCCGGGGATCGCGAAACCACGGTCCGAGGCCGCAAACGGCGAGCGGGCGCCCTCGTTGCGCGGGTCGGACGCGGCGGCGCGGGCGGCGCGGCGGGCGGATTCGAGGAAATCGTCGCGCGGCGGTTCCGGCGGCTGCGGCTGGCCCGCATCCGGGAAGGGCGGCGCGCCCATGTGGCCGTTGTTGGAGGCCGCCGCGGGCGGTGGCGGCGGCGGGCCGAACGGGTTGTCGTCCCGGTCGCCCGATGTCCAGGTCTCGGCGGGCGGCGGCGGAGGCGGTGCGGCACGCTCGGCGGCGGGCGCGGCCGAGGTGGCGGGACCGTTGCGCGACTCGATCAGTTCGAGGCGCGAATCCACGTCCTCGATGGTCGCCTGGATCTTGCGGATTTCCTCGGACGGGGCGTTCGCATCGAGCTTGCGCAGGAGTTCGTCCGACAGCTCCTCCACCTTGGCCAGCGCCTGGGCGGAGCGCTGGTCCGAGGTCTGCAGGCGCGAGGCCATCTCGTCGATGGCGTGTTCGAGCGCCGCCAGCGGCTCGGCGAACTGCTTGCCGCCATTGCCGCCGAGGCTCGCAACCTCGCGCATCTGCCCGGCGATGTCGCCGATGCTGGACTCGATGGCGTGGATCGCTTCCGCGCTTTCCTTCTCGGTGCGGTCGAGGCGGCGGGCGGTCTCGTCGATCTTGGATTCGAGACTGGCGACGAGCTGCGCGTTCGCGCCGCCGCCCTGCTTGCCGGCGGCTTCCACCGCGGCCTCGACGGCTGCATCGCGCACCCGGTCGAGGCGCCCGCCCATGTCGTCGATGGCCTGGGCGATCTGGTCGATGTCGCGGCGGCTCGTGCTCTCCACGTTGCCCAGCCGGCCGGTCACGTCCGACAGGTTCTGCTGGATCGCGGCGAGCGTCGTTTCCAGCGACTTGATGGCCTCGATATTGGCGGGGCCGCCGGATTTCTGGCGGACGTCCGAGACATCGGTGTTGAGCTGGTCGACCGAATTCTGCAGCGACTTGATCGCCTTGGCGGTGCGCTCGTCGGACGCCTCGATGTGATCGACCACGTTGCCGATGGCGCGTTCCAGCGCCTTCACCGCGTCGTCGCTGGCACCGTCCCGGGTGCCCATGTAGTTGACCGCCTGTGCCGCCTGCTCGCGCGCCGACTGGGCGGTCGTTTCGGCGGCATCGAGGCGGCGGGCGAGGTCTTCGAGCGACGACTTGAGGCCACGGACCCCTTCGCCGTCCTCGGCCATGGCGCGGCGGGCGGCTTCTTCCGCGCGGCGCTCGGTGTCTTCGAGGCGCGAGGAGATCGCGCGCAGCCCGCGCTCCACCGTGCGCATGGCGTCGGTGTTCAAGAGCTCGGCGCGCTCGAGGCCACGCTCGGATTTTTCCAGCCGTTCGCGAAGGTCGCTGAGGGTCGTTTCGAGGCCGGAATCGCGGCTCGCGCGCTCGGTCCGTTCCAGGCGCGTGGCCATGTCGGCCAGGGTCTCGTCGAGACCGGCCAGGGCGTTGTCGCTTCGCCGCTCCGACCGTTCCAGCCGGCGCACGAGATCGCGCAACGCGTCAGTCACCGGACTGAAGTCGACCTGTAGCGCCTGCTGCGGCATTGAGTTTCCTGAAGGAATCCCGGCACTTGGCGGCATATCGCCGTGCGCCGGCATGTCGGATGACGTGTCGTCCTCCTCGTCCGAGGAGGCCTCGAAGATTTTCTGGTTGAGCCATTGGCCGAGGGTCACGCCCTCGCGGCGGGCGGCGATTTTCGCAGCCTCGCGCGCTTCGGGCTCGATGCCCTTCACGCTCCAAGGTACCCCAGGTCTCATCCGAATCGTGCCCGCCCTGTTTGATTCGGAAGGTATCCATCGGTGAATCTTGTGTAAAGCGAGCGCGGACCCCCCAGATATGGCGGTCACGCACCGGCCAGGTTGCGCCCGGACGGCCTGCGCGCCGCCCCATCCGTTAAGACTAGGGAAGGCTGGGTAAAGAAGGCGTTAACGCTTTACGTGCC
Source organism: Parvibaculaceae bacterium (assembly GCA_965229975.1). Taxonomy (GTDB): domain Bacteria; phylum Pseudomonadota; class Alphaproteobacteria; order CGMCC-115125; family CGMCC-115125; genus Pyruvatibacter. The sequence goes on along the minus strand of OZ245936.1, from coordinate 2,258,288 downwards.
GCTGGCCGGAGAACCGCTGTTTTCAGCCGGTTCTGCGGCCTCGCCGCCCGCTTCGCCATCCTGTTCCGGGGCACCGTCTTCCGCCTCCGGTTCCGGCAGCGGCGCCGAGGGGTCGGGCAGGCCGGAGGTTTCCGAGCCGAACAGCGTCACCAGCAGCAGAACGCGGGCATCCTGCGCTTCCCCGGCGCCCACCCAGTTGTGGCGCGGATTGAGCATGTTTTCCCGGTGCGGCGGGCTGTCGAGCCAGGAGTCGACGGCGGCGGCCGCGCGCTGCTCGGCGGTCCGGTTCCGCCGGATGCCGCGCACCGCGATGTTCTCGCCGACCGCGCCGATATAGTCGGGAAACCGGCCCATCAGCCGCTCGCGCACACCGTCGCCCTCCGGCGAGACGTGCGACTGGTATCCCCGCGCCGCCATGTCCTCGGCGTGCCCCCGGGCGAGCTCCTCGAAGCCGATATCGCGGTAGACGGGCCCGGCCCCGGCGGCGGCACGCACCCGGTTGATTTCCTTGTAGAGCGCGGCTTCCAGCTCGCTCGGCCCGGGCGCCGCGGCCTCGTCCTGCGCCGACGCCGGAAATGCCAGCAAGACCGCCGCGATCGCGGCCAACACCGCCTGGCGCATGGACTTGTCCCCCCCTCGTCTCCGGCCCCTCCACCGGCTCGATTGCACTATGGACGGCCCCCGCCGCCCGAAAAAGCGCATTCTTTTTCAGAACTCACTGTTGACGTTTACGTCAACGGAACCTAGAGTCCGCCCGCGCTCGCCGGAAACCCCGGAAAACAGCCATTTTTGGCGCCGTCCAAGGGTTTCCTGCAGTGCCAAAAAACATTCGAGAACGACGCGATGCACGCAGTTTTTCTTGCGCTGCGGCAAGGCGACCGGCCCCGGGGCCGACCCCGCCCCACCCGACCGCCAGCGCGACCGGCAGAGAGAGGCGACTTGACCGTGGACAGGCAGACCGAGACCGCGACCACCCCCCGCGACACCCGCCGGCTCCCGCCCCACGCGGCCCGCGCCGCCGAGGACGCGGACGGACCGACCTTCTCCATCACCCAGCTGGCGGAGGAGTTCGGCATCACCACCCGCGCCATCCGCTTCTACGAGGACAAGGACCTCTTGCACCCGGCCCGCGCCGGCCAGACGCGCATCTACTCGGTGCGCGACCGCGTCCGCCTGCAGCTCATCCTGCAGGGCAAGCGCGTCGGTTTCACGCTGGCCGAGATCCGCGAGATCCTCGACATCTACGACCTGCGCGGTCATGCCGAGCAGCTGGAACTGACCCGCAAGAAGTTCCGTACACAGATCGAAAAGCTGAAAGAGCAGCGCGAGGACATCGACCGCTCGCTCGTCCAGCTCGAGCAGGGCCTCGAATTCGTCGAGACCGAGCTTGGCAAGAAGACGAAATGCGCCAGCTCAAAGCAGGCGCCCAACGCGTAACGCGAAAAACGAGAAAACAGTTCAGGACATGAGGAGCCCGAAGGGCGAAACACGCGTTTCCCTTTCACTTTCATCCGGCCCGCCTTCCCCCAATGCCACGGCGCGGCCCGGACGTAGGAGCTGACCCCCGATGCCGACCTACAAGGCCCCGACCCGCGAATACGGTTTCCTGCTGCACGAGGTCCTCAACCTCTCGCGCTATTCCAACCTGCCCGGCTTCGCCGACGCGACGCCGGACCTGGTCGACCAGATCATGGAGCAGGCCGCGAAGTTCTCCGAGGAAGTCCTCCAGCCCCTGAACAAGGTGGGCGACGAGCAGGGCTGCAAGCTGAAGGACGGCGAGGTGACGACGCCGGACGGCTTCAAGGAAGCCTACGCCCAGCTCGTCGAGAACGGCTGGCCCTCCCTCGTCTGCGATCCCCAGTTCGGCGGCCAGGGCCTGCCCAACACCATCGGTGTGCTGTTCAACGAGATGGTCTCCGCCGCCAACATGGCCTTCGGCATGTATCCGGGCCTCAGCCACGGCGCTTACTCGGCCATCTCCAACCACGGCTCGGACGAGCAGAAGGCCATGTACCTGCCCAAGCTCGTCTCAGGCGAGTGGACCGGCACCATGAACCTGACCGAGCCCCATTGCGGCACGGACCTCGGGCTCCTGCGCACCAAGGCCGTGCCCAACGATGACGGCTCCTACAAGATCAGTGGACAGAAGATCTGGATCTCGGCCGGCGAACACGACATGGCCGAGAACATCATCCACCTCGTCCTCGCCCGCATCGAGGGCGCGCCGGAAGGCGTCGGCGGCATCTCCCTCTTTGTCGTGCCCAAGTTCATCGTCGGCGATGACGGCGCGCTCGGCGACCGCAACGGCGTGAAGTGCGGCGGCCTCGAAGAGAAGATGGGCATCCACGGCAACGCCACCTGCGTCATGAATTACGACGAAGCGACCGGCTGGCTCGTGGGCGAGGAGAACAAGGGCCTGCGCGCCATGTTCACCATGATGAACGAGGCCCGCCTCGGCGTCGGCCTGCAGGGCATCTCCCAGTCGGAAGTGGCCTACCAGAACGCCCGCGACTTCGCGCTGGAGCGCCTCCAGGGCCGCGCGCTGACGGGGCCGAAGAACGAGGACGGCCCCGCCGATCCCATCATCGTCCATCCCGATGTGCGCCGTATGCTGATGGATATCCGCGTCTTCAACGAGGGCGCCCGCGCGCTCCTCACCTGGACCGCGCTCTGGGGCGACCTCGCCCACCGCGCCGAAGATGACGAGACGCGCCAGAAGGCCGAGGACTTCATGGGTCTCATGACCCCCGTGCTCAAGGCCTATTGCACCGACAAGGGCTTCGCCAACGCGGTCACCGCCCAGCAGGTCTATGGCGGGTCGGGCTACGTGAAGGAATGGGGCGCCGAGCAGTTCGTCCGCGATGCCCGCATCACCATGATCTACGAGGGCACAAACGGCATCCAGGCGCTCGACCTTGTCGGCCGCAAGCTTGCCGCCAATGGCGGCCGCGCCGTCTTCGCCTTCTTCAAGGAGGTCGATGCTTTCGTCGCCGATAACAAGGACGACGAGACCCTGAAGGAGCTCGTCGCCGGCCTCGCCGTTGCCCGCAAGCAGCTTGAAGAGGCGACCAACTGGTTCATGGAGAACGCGCTGGAAAACCCGGACAACGCCGGCGCCGGCTCTGTCGATTACCTCCACCTCTTCGCGCTCACCGGCATGGCCTACATGTGGGCGAAGATGGCGAAGATCGCCGCCGCCGCGCTGGCCAACGGCAGCGAAGGCGACAGCTACTACGAAACCAAGCTCACCCACGCGCGCTACTTCGCAAAGCGCATCCTGCCGCAGACCGCCTCCCACCTCGCCGCCGTCAAGGCCGGCTCCGAAGAGGTGATGGCGCTCCCGGCGGAAGCCTTCTGAGGGGCGCATAAATGCGGGTACTCACCTCTCTCGTTCGGCGCAACGCCCACCCCCTCCGCTCTTGGTCCGGCTTGACCGGACCATCCAGGGCCAGGGGCGACGGCGCCGCACCCCATGGACCCTCCGGTCAAGCCGGAGGGAAAGCGGGAGAGGGTGTGCGCCGCCGCCATGACCGCACCCTTGGCCACAGGTGTCATCCCGGCCAAGCGAAGCGCGAGCCGGGATCGCTCACCGTATCGCGCCCTGCCCGCAACGCCGCCCGCCACAACACCAATTCGTCAAGCCACGCAGAACACCAGGGAGACGCGTAAGCCCATGTCCGCACTTCAGGTCGAAAAGCCCGACTGGATGACCGAGGATCTCGACATCTTCTCCGACGCCGTCGGCAAGTTCTTCGAAAAGGAACTTAGCCCCCACGTGGAGAAGTGGGAGAAGAACGAGATCGTCGACCGCGACGCCTGGTACAAGGCGGGCGAGGCTGGCATCCTCTGCGCCTCCATGCCGGAGGAATACGGCGGCGGCGGCGGCACCTTCGCCCACGAGGCCGTCATCATCGACCAGATGGGCAAGAAGGGCATCGCTGGCTTCGGCGCTTCGCTCCACAATGCCATCGTCGCGCCGTACATCATGCATTACGGCACGGAAGAGCAGAAGCAGCGCTGGCTGCCCAGGATGGCGACCGGCGAACTCGTCGGCGCCATCGCCATGACCGAGCCCGGCACCGGGTCCGACCTCCAGTCGATCAAGACCACGGCCAAGCTCGACGGCAACGAGTACGTCATCAACGGCCAGAAGACCTTCATCACCAACGGCCAGACGGCGAACCTCATCATCGTCGTCGCCAAGACCGACCCGGCCGGCGGCGCCAAGGGCACGTCCCTCGTGCTGGTCGAGACCGACGAGGTCGAAGGCTTCAAGCGCGGCCGCAACCTCGACAAGATCGGCCAGAAGAGCCAGGACACCTCCGAGCTCTTCTTCGACAATGTCCGCGTGCCCACGTCCAACATTCTGGGTACGGAAGAAGGCCAGGGCTTCGTCCAGCTCATGCAGCAGCTCCCCTCGGAGCGTCTGCAGATCGGCCTTCAGGGCGTGGCGATGATGGAAGCCGCGCTCGATGAGACCATCGCCTATGTCAAGGAGCGAAAGGCCTTCGGCAAGTCGCTCCTCGACTTCCAGAACACCCAGTTCAAGCTCGCCGAGTGCAAGACCAAGGCGACGGTTGCGCGCGTGTTCTGCGACTACTGCACGGGCCTGCTCCTCGAAGGCAAGCTCGATGCCCCCACCGCGTCCATGGCCAAGTACTGGGTGTCCGACGTCCAGTGCGAAGTGGTGGACGAATGCCTCCAGCTCTTCGGCGGCTACGGCTACATGAACGAGTACCCGATCGCCCGCATGTACCGCGACGCGCGCGTACAGAAGATCTATGGCGGCACGAACGAAATCATGAAGGTGCTGATCTCGCGCACCCTCTAGCGGAATTCCGGCGGCGCCTGTGCGCGCCGCCGGTCAACGGCTCGTCTGGATACGGAAGAACCGAACACGAACAACGCACACGCCAATAGGGAGAATACCGATGGCCGAATGCTACATTTACGATCACGTGCGCACGCCGCGCGGCAAGGGCAAGTCCGACGGCTCGCTCCATGAAGTGACCGCCCTCGACCTCGCCACGCAGGTGCTCGAAAACCTGCGCGACCGCAACAACCTCGACACCTCCAAGGTCGATGACGTTGTGCTCGGCTGCGTCGACCCGGTCGGCGAGCAGGGCGGCAACATCGCCCGCATCGCGGTGATGAACGCCGACTACGCCCAGACCACCGCCGGCGTGCAGATCAACCGCTTCTGCGCCTCTGGTCTCGAAGCCACCAACATGGCCGCGGCCAAGGTCATGTCCGGCGAGGCCGACATGGCCATCGGCGGCGGCGTCGAGAGCATGAGCCGCGTCGGCATGGGCGCCTCGGGCGGCGCCTGGTCGTCCGATCCCGCCATCGCCCTCAAGTCCTACTTCACGCCCCAGGGCATCGGTGCCGACCTGATCGCCACCAAGTACGGCTTCTCGCGCGACGACGTGGACGCCTATGCCTGCGAAAGTCAGAAGCGCGCCGACAACGCGTGGAACAACGGCTACTTCTCCAAGTCGGTGATCCCGGTGAAGGACATCAACGGCCTCACCATCCTCGACAAGGACGAGCACATCCGCCCGGACGCGACCATGCAGTCGCTGGCGGCGCTCCAGCCGTCCTTCGCCCAGCTCGGCGACTTCGCCTTCGACGGCGTCGCGACGGACCGCTACCCGGAAGTGGAAAGCCTCAACCACGTCCACCACGCCGGCAACTCATCGGGCATCGTGGACGGTTCCGCCGGCATCCTGCTCGGCTCCAAGGAGATGGGCGAGGCGCTCGGCCTCAAGCCGCGTGCGAAGATCCGCACCATGGCCTCCATCGGCTCCGAGCCGTGCATCATGCTCACCGGCCCGGCCGACGTGTCGCGCAAGGCGCTCAAGAAGGCCGGCATGGAAGTCGCTGACATCGACCTCTACGAGCTGAACGAGGCCTTCGCGTCGGTGGTCCTGCGCATGATGCAGGCGCTCGACATCGATCACGACAAGATCAACGTGAACGGCGGCGCCATCGCCATGGGTCACCCGCTGGGTGCCACCGGCGCCATGATCCTCGGCACCGTCCTCGACGAGCTGGAGCGGCGCGACCTCAACACCGCGCTCGCCACCCTCTGCGTCGGCGCCGGCATGGGCACCGCCACCATCATCGAACGGGTCTAACCAGCAGAGATCTTGCCGGGCGCGCTCGCGCGCGCCGCATCCCCCTCCCTGTCCCTCTCCCTCACGTGGGGAGGGAAACGGGGGCCGATCCGAACCGCCTCTCCCTCCCCCTTGACGGGGGAGGGCCGGGGTGGGGGTGAAGCCCCCCGGAACAGCGGGAAGAGGGGCACCGGCAAATCCTCCGCACAGGGAGAATTTAAAAAATGGCCGATTACGAAAATTTTGGTTTCGAGATCGACGGCGACGGCATCGCCGTTGCCACCTGGGACATGCCCAACCGTTCGATGAACGTCTTGAGCGAGTCCTCCATGCGCGAACTCTCGGAGATCATCGAGAAGGTCGCCACCGACGACGCCATCAAGGGCCTCGTCCTTACCTCCGGCAAGAGCGCGTTCTGCGCGGGCGCCGACCTGTCCATGATGGGTTCGCGCTCGGGCGGCGGCGGCTCGCAGTCGCAGGAAGACAAGGTGAAGGCCATGTATGAAGGCAACCTCGCCTTCAACATGCAGCTGCGCCGCATGGAAACCTGCGGCAAGCCCATCGCGGCCGCCATCACCGGCACGGCGCTCGGCGGTGGTCTCGAAGTGACGCTCGCCTGCCACGCCCGTTTCGTGGCCGACAACCCGAAGGCCCAGCTCGGCCTGCCGGAATCCAAGGTCGGCCTGCTGCCGGGCGGCGGCGGCACCCAGCGTCTGCCGCGCATGATCGGTGCGGGCGCTGCCCTCCCGCTCATCCTGCAGGGCACGGCGCTCGCGCCGGAGCAGGCTGCCGCGCAGGGCATCGTCAACAAGGTGGTCCCGGCCGACAAGCTGGTCGACGAGGCCAAGGCCTGGATCAAGGAAGGCCTCAAGGGCGAGCCCATCAAGCTCGGCAAGCGGGGCCCGGAGCGTCTCCCGGCCGCCATCCAGCCGTGGGACATGCCCAAGTACCGCATCCCCGGCGGCGGCCCGCACGACAAGGGCGGCGGGCAGACCTTCACCATCGGCAACGCGATGCTGAACAAGACCACGCACCAGAACTTCCCGGCGCAGAAGTACATCCTCTCCTGCGTCTATGAAGGCATCCAGGTGCCCATCGAGGCCGGTCTGCGCATCGAGTCGCGCTACATGACCAAGCTGATGATGGACCCGCGCTCCAAGGCGATGATCCGTTCGCTGTTCCTGTCCATGCAGGAGCTGTCGAAGGGCGCCCGCCGTCCCAAGGGCGTGGAGAAGTTCGAGGTGAAGAAGCTCGGCATCCTCGGCGCCGGCATGATGGGCGCGGGCATCGCCTACGTCTCCGCCAAGGCCGGCATGGACGTGGTGCTCCTCGACACCGATCAGGCCAATGCCGAGAAGGGCAAGGCCTATTCGGAAGGCCTGCTCGACAAGGCCATCTCGAAGGGCAAGTCCACTGAGGAAAAGAAGGCGGCGCTTCTCGGCAAGATCAAGCCGACCACGTCCTATGATGACCTCGACGGCTGCGACCTCGTGATCGAGGCCGTGTTCGAGGACCGGTCCATCAAGGCCGAGGTGACGAAGCAGGCCGAGCCGAAGCTCGCCAAGGGCGGCATCTACGGCTCCAACACCTCGACGCTGCCGATCACCGGCCTCGCCGAGGCGGCCACCAAGCCGCAGGACTTCATCGGCATCCACTTCTTCTCGCCGGTCGACAAGATGCAGCTCGTCGAGATCATCCTCGGCGAGAAGACGTCCGACGAGACCCTGGCCAAGGCCATGGACTACGTGGCGCAGATCAAGAAGACGCCGATCGTCGTCAACGACAGCCGCGGCTTCTACACCTCGCGCTGCTTCGGCACCTATGTGGGCGAAGGCATCGCCATGCTCTCCGAGGGCATCGAACCGGCAATCATCGAGAACGTCGGCAAGATGACCGGCATGCCCATGCCGCCGCTGGCCCTGAACGACGAGGTCTCCCTCGACCTCGGCTACAAGGTGCGCCAGCAGACCAAGAAGGACCTCGGCGACAAGTACGTCGAAGGCCCCGCCGACAAGCTGATCGAGGAAATGGTCGTCACCCACGGCCGCCTCGGCAAGAAGGTCGGCAAGGGCTTCTACGACTGGCCGGCCGAGAAGGGCGGCAAGAAGCGCCTCTGGCCGGACCTCCACAAGGTCGTCGAGCACACCAAGGGCGCCGATGACGTGGACGTGGACGAGCTGAAGAACCGCTTCCTGTTCATCCAGGCGCTCGAGGCGGCCCGCTGCTTCGAGGAGAAGGTGGTCACGGACGTGCGCGACGCCGATGTCGGCGCGATCCTCGGCTGGGGCTTCGCGCCCTGGTCCGGCGGCCCGCTCTCGCTCATCGACATGACGGGTACGGAAGAGTTCGTGAAGCAGTGCGACGCGCTCGCCCAGAAATACGGCGACCGCTTCAAGCCCAACGCCCTGCTGCGCGACATGGCCTCGAAGAACGAAACCTTCTACGACCGCTTCAACCCGGCAGCACAAGCCAAGGCAGCGGCCGAGTAAGGCTTACCCGCCTCACCCCACCTGTCATCCCGGACGCCGCCCCGCGGCGATCCGGGATCGGCCGGCGGGAAACGAAAAGAGGGGCCGCCCGGGGAAACCGGGCGGCCCTTTGCATTGGGTCCATCTGCGAAATGAGATTAGACTGAGCGTGCTTACGTCTCCCAAGAGGTTAATCGGAATGACCAAAACACATAGGTACTCGATCTCCCAAGTAAGGCAGGGAGCATTCCGTTTCATTACATTGACGATGCCATCAGATGTGCTGGCCGAAACATCCTTTGTGAGCAGTCGTGATGAAGACAGCCTGCAGGGCTTTCAACGACTGCTTGATAAGAAGAGGGCCCAGCAAATTGCCGACTACATTGACCAAGGGCTAGGGACCATTCCTACCTCGATCGTTCTCTCGGCCCAGGCAGAAGCAAATCTGCGTATCGTTGGAAACGGGAAGACGGTCGAGTTTGATCATCATCCCAGAGCCTTTCTCATACTTGATGGTCAGCATCGAGTTTACGGCTTCAGCTTGGCTACAACTTCGCTAAGGGTGCCAGTCGTAATTTATGATGGTCTTACCCGTCGAGATGAAACTCGGCTCTTTATCGACATCAACACCAAGCAGCGTGCCGTTCCCAACGAACTCTTGCTCGATATCCGTAAACTCGCAGAGTATCAAGATGACTTGGAAACACTCATCGGAGAGGTTTTTGATTTGTTCGAAACAGAGCCAACCAGCTCTTTGCGGGGATTGCTGAGCGGCTCCAAGAGGCAGAAGGGGAAGATTTCTAGGGTAACATTTAATGCTGCGCTCAAGTCTATCCTAAAGTCTCTGGAAGACGCAGATGCAGAGCAAATATTCCAAGTTCTTGCGCCATATATTGAGGCTTTTCAGAGAGGGTGTCAAAAGAAAGGGGTTGAGCGAGCTCTAACTAACCCTGTCCTTTTTCGGGCCACAGTTATGTTATTCCCGGAAGTTGCTCAAAAAGTAAATGATCGGTATGGGCCAAACTTCAACAAAGCAAATTTTGCCGAGGTGTTGGAGCCATTGTTCTTAAAAATCACGACAAACCAACTAAAACGGCCAGGGAATAGCGTTAAGAATTCGCACAAGGCACTCTCGAGTGCATTGCATTCAGAGTTTAAAATAAGGAACGCCGTATAAAATGTCACTAATCGACATTCTGCGACAGGGCGTTCCGCGTGGATTTGAAGATATATCTGACGCGAAAGCAATGGACTTTCGTGACATTGTTAACAAAGTAACATTTAATCTTGAGTTTGGTGAAGATAGAAGTATTGGGTTGTCTTTCTCATCTTCGGAAGAGGCGATGAGTGCATTCGTCCATGCATTTGTTAGGAACAGTGGTGCCTCCATTGATAGCATAAAGTCATCTATTTCTACAGAAACGCGGGGGCGTGATGTTCTGGCGTGGTCCATACTAAAAATGTATTATAGTGCTTTCTTTGCGGGGCACGCCATATTGGCTACGCAAGGTAATATGTTGCTTTGGTTGGAGCCAGACGCATTAACGCCACTGCGCCGAAGGGCAGAAGCTTTGCTTCCGCCAATCCTCAGAGAAAAGATTGCTGCCGGATATTACTCGGCAAGATATTCCTCTTCGCCACCACACATCGTCTTGCAAAAAACTGATGGTCAAGGTGGGGGTGCGCACGAAGTATTTTGGAAGGATTTCGTTGGGCAGCTTGATTCTCTTCTTTCCAAGATCCCTAGTGCGGAACTTGAACCTGATGCGGCTAATGAGATAACTGTATTTGTCGCAAACTTGGTAGATATCCTCCGAATGGACAGGGCGCGCGCTGGAACTTGGCTTTCAGCGACACGCAACAAGGTGAACTATCGGCATTTGCTAGGTGTATGGACTCCTGTGCAGGCGCGGCACGACAGAGACCAGTTCCTTCGCATCATGAAACAAGCGTTGCGCGGGAATGTGAGAGAAATATCTGTCCATGACACGGACGTGGTGACGAATGCTATTTCCGCCGCTGCCGCCATTATTTCCGTGAATGTTGCTCTGGCTCGTGACTTGGGCGACCGGTGGTTTAGCGCGGCCCGATGTCCTTTGAGAGATCGAGTGCTATCTCAACTGCACGTTTGACCATTCATTTGCGGTTGTTGTCCAAAATCGACATGGGCAAAGAGCCTTAATCTGAAATGGGTGGTTTTTTGTCTAGTGGTTGCTCAACTTGCCATCCGGCTAGGGTCGGGCAGCAGAAATTGGTTGAGGACGATAGGAATGGAGGTGCTTTTGCCCTCCACGATCATCACGACCGCCGGACGAGTCTCAAGCCTTCGCCACCGCCCCCTCGATCTCCCCGATCGTCCGGTGCGCCAGGTCCGCGGGGATTTCCGCCAGCATCAGCCCGCGCGCCGCGCCGGTCAGGTGGCGGCGGAGTTCGCCCATGGTGCGCGGCGCGGCGATGAGCACCGCGTGGCGGAAGCGGCCGGCCTGCGCCCAGCCGTTCATGCGCTCGGCCAGCCCCGCCGCGAAGCGGTCCTTTTCCAGCGTGTGCCAGTCGGTCTGCTCGACGGCGCCGCGCTTGCCGGCGGGCGTGTCGTAGCGCCCCGGCCGGTCGGTCCCCACCTCGCGCGTCGGCGGCGCGGCTTCCTCGCCGTGCCGCACCACGCGCAGGTCGAGATAGACCTCGTCGCCCGCGTTCTCCAGCACCAGCATCCTGGCCCCGTCCGCCACCACGACCCACGTTCCATGCGGCAGTTTCATGTTCGCTCTCCCTGGATGTGCCCGCGCCCGGCACGCGCGGAATTTTCCAACCATGCGCCGGGCGTGGGCAAGTTTCCTTGATCGCCGTCAAGCCGCCTTCTTCGCCTCCGGCCCCGCGTCCAGGCTCTCCACCAGCGCCCGCCTGAACCCAAGAGGGTCGGCAATCACCGGCAGGCCGAACTGGCCGATTTCCTCGCCGCGGATGTTGAGGCGGCCATAGCCGAGCAGCCGGCCGGGCCAGCTCTGCGCCAGCGTGATGGCGTGGATGCGGCCCGCGTTGAACTCGTCCGTCCGCCGCGCGATGAAGCCGCGCTTGTAGACGAAGCGCCGGTTGGTCACGACCAGCTCGGTCGTCCGCCTGCGGACGGTCCGCGCGATGAAGACGAGAACGCCCACCAGCGCCCAGCCCGCGAGCAGCAGCCAAAGCCACGACACCAGCGTGTAGGTCCAGTGGAACCGCCCCACGGCAAGCACCGTCTCGCTGGGCGCCAGCGTGCGCGACACGTAGGGCATGCGGCGCAGGCTGGGACGATTGCGGGAACCGTTGCGGGTCATGGCAGACCTCCTTCTCGGGCCGTTGGTGCTGGACGCGCCGCCCGCGGCTAGGAACGCAGCCGCATGGCAAATGGCAGGCGCTACAAGGCAAATCCTCCTTCTTTCAGCGCATTCGCTGTCCCTTGGGATATGGGAAGAAGCGCGCCCCTGCCCGACCGAAACCGGTGCGCACCGGGTGCATATCTGGTCCTCGCCCCGCGCCTTCCCCGGCGTTAAGCTGGCGTCCAACAAGCATTCAAAGGGAGGCCATCATGGCGAGCGAAGGGCTCAAGGCGGTGCTGGAGATGCTGGCGGTCTCGCCCGATTTCCAGGGCGAACCGTCCGTCGAAGAGATGCGCGACAACTTCGAGCAGATGGGCGCCATGTTCCCGGTGCCCAAGGAAGCCTCCATCACGCCGGTCACCGCCAATGGCGTGCCCGCCGAATGGGTCGCCATGCCCGGCGCGGACGATGCCCACGCGGTGCTTTATCTCCACGGCGGCGCCTACGTCATCGGCTCGCCGGGAACCCATCGCGCCCTCACCACCAAGATCGCGGAACAAGCCCGCGCCCGCGTCCTCGTGATCGACTATCGCCTGGGCCCGGAGCACCCGTGCCCCGCTGCCATCGAGGACGCCGTCGCCGCCTATCGCTGGCTGCTCGACCAGGGCTATGCCGCATCCAGCCTCGCCATTTCCGGCGACAGCGCAGGCGGCGGTCTCACGGTCGCGACGCTGGTGGCCATCCGCGAGGCCGGCCTGCCGCAGCCCGCCGCCGCCGCGCCCATCTCGCCCTGGGCCGACCTCACCGGCAATTCGGAAACGCTCACCACCCGCGCCGAAGTGGACCCGATGATCCAGCGCGAAGGCCTGCTCAGCTCGGCCGCCATGTACCGCGGCGATCTCCCGGCGGACGATCCGCGCTGTTCGCCCCTGTTCGCGGACCTGAAGGACCTGGCCCCCATGCTCATCCAGGTCGGCGATCACGAAACCCTGCTCGGCGATTCCGAGGCACTAGACCAGCGCGCGAAAGCCGCCGGCGTCGAAACCCGCCTCGAGATCTGGGACGAGATGATCCACGTCTTCCACATGTTCCATTTCATGCTGCCCGAGGGCGCCGAGGCCATCCGCCGCATCGGCGAATTCTTCCGCACGAAATGGTCCGCCCGCGCCGAAGCGGCCGAATAGAATCGCCTAAAGTGTCATCCCGGACGCCGCGCCAGCGGCGATCCGGGATCCAGGGGCCGCACGCCGCCGCTTTGGCCGTGTGGTGACAACGCGAGCCAACAACGCGAGCAAGAAGAACCGACTCCCATGCCCCACACCCTCTACGGCGGCCAGGTCTCCCTCTTCACCGGCAAGGCCCGCGCCTATCTCGACTGGAAAGGCGTTCCGTACACGGAAAAATTGTCCTCGCGCGATGTCTACCGCGACATCATCATGCCCCGCGTCGGCTGGCCGGTGATCCCCGTCGTCATCACCGAGGACGACGAGACCCTGCAGGACACGACCGACATCATCGACTGGTTCGAGGCGCGCGACCCGGACCCCTCCGTCTACCCGGAAACCCCGTGCCAGCGCCTCGCGGCCCTGCTGATCGAGATCTATGGCGACGAATGGCTCAAGATCCCGGCCATGCACTACCGCTGGAACTACAACGAGGAATGGGTGCTGCTCGAATTCGGCAAGCTCTCGGCACCCGACCAGCCGGAAGAGATGCAGCGCCAGATCGGCGAGAAGAACGCCGGCCCCTTCCGCGGCGCCCTGCCGCCCCTCGGTGTCCACCCGGAAACGCGCCAGGCCATCGAGGAAAGTTACGAGGCGCTCCTCGCCACGCTGGAAGCGCACTTTTCTTCGCAGCCCTATCTCTTCGGCACACGGCCCTCCATCGGCGACTTCGGCCTCATCGGCCCGCTCTACGCCCACCTCTACCGCGACCCCAAGTCCGGCGAGATGATGAAGTCGCTCGCCCCGCGCGTCGCCCGCTGGGTGGAGCGCATGGTCGAGCCGCCGCATCCCCGACGCGGCGAATTCCTCAAGAACGACGAGGTGCCCTTCACCGTCGTCTCCATCCTCTCCCGCATGATGTCGGAATACCTGCCGGTCCTCGAAAAGACCGCCGCCGCCTTCACCGAATGGGCGAAGGACAAGCAGCCCGGCGAGGAAATCCCCCGCGCCCTCGGCATGCACGAGTTCACGCTGGGCGGCGTCACCGCACAGCGCGCCATCTTCACCTTCGATTTGTGGATGCTCCAGCGCCCCCTCGACCACTACCGGTCCCTCACCGGCCGCGCCCGGGAGCAGGCCGACGCGCTGCTCGAAAGGGCAGGGGGCGAGGGCTTCGCCAATTTCCCCGATTACCCGCGCATCGCCCGCAGGAACTTCCGCACGGTGCTTGCGTAGGGTACGGGCCGCGCGACGCGCATCTGCAACGCTCCCGCGCTAGGGTTGTTGCTGTCCAAGGCGGCGGCAATCCGGCCGCGCCCGCAAGCGCCATCCGCCATCGGGGGCAGGGCACCAGCGCATGACGAGCGAGCAAAAGGCCGCCGGTGGAACCGGAGCCGCCACCGCCTCCACCACTGGGCCGGAAGAGCAGGAGCGCGTCCTCTCGCGCGCCCTCCTCTTCAAGCTGCTGCTGGAGCTGGGCCCGCTTCTCGTCTTCCTCGGCGCCTTCCAGGCAACGGATATCTACGGCGCCACCGTCGCCTTCATGGCCGCCACCGTGCTGTCCGTCGGCTGGTCCGTCCTGCGGCAGAAGCGCGTGCCCCTGCTGCCGCTCATCACCCTTGCCGTCATTCTCCTGTTCGGCGGCCTCACCCTCGTCTTCACCGACCCGACTTTCATCCTCATCCGCCCCGCCTTCGTGAACGGCACCTACGCGGTGCTGTTCCTTGCCAGCCTCGCCACCTCGCGCCCGCTGCTCGCACGCATCTTCGGCGACGATCTCTCGCTGACGGATGAAGGCTGGCGCAAGCTCACCGCGCGCACCGGCCTCTTCATGCTCGCGCTCGCCGTCATCAACGAGGTGACGTGGCGTGGCTACGGCGTCGAGACATGGGTGTGGTTCAAGTCGGTGGGTCTCGTGCCCCTCAACCTCGCATTCGGCCTTGCCCAGCTGCCGCTCGTGCGCGCGGAGCGCCCGCCGGCAGCGCAGGCCGCGTAGCGGGCGCCGGCGGCTCGGCCCGCACGCCGAGCGCGTCCCCCAGGAAGTCCAGCAGCATTTCGTCGGATTGCGCCGCCGCCGTTTCGTCGGGAATGCTCGTATAGCCGTCGAAGTCGGCCCCCAGCACGATGGAGAGCGCCCGCGTGATCCGGTTTCGTATCGGCAGGCCCGTCCGCCCGTCGCGGATCGTGCCCTCCGCGTCCAGCCGCATGGTCAGGTCGATCAGCGACTGCGGCACTCGCCGCACAGTCTTGCGCGGCGTGTCCCACTGGTGGTGCGTGTCGGGAAACGCATGAAACGTCACCGGCGCGCCGCCGCGCTCCAGGTCGTCCGCGATCTCCTTCGAGCGTTCGAGGCTGATATTGCGGTCCAGTTCGCCGGTCATGATCAGCACCGGCGCCCCCGTCGCCGCCGGCTCGTCCAGCCGCGGCACCGAGCAGCCGTAATAGGAGACATGGGCCGCGAACGCGCCGTCGTCATGGGCGCAAAGGTCGTGCACCTGCCGGTACGCGGCCAGCACCGAGACCATGCCGCCATAGGAAAAGCCCATCAGCCCCACGCGACCGCCATCGATGGCCGGGTGCCCGCGCAGGTAATCGAGCCCGGCGAAGGCATCCGACAGCATCATGCTCTCGGTCACCAGCAGGGCGCGCAACGCGTGGCCCTTGTCCGCCATGTTGCGCGTGCCGAAGCTGTCGATGACGAGCGCCGCGATGCCCCGGTCCGCGAGCCAGCGCCCATAGGCCGGCTCACGCGCGTCAATCAGTCCGCCCAGCCCCTCGATGATGACCATCGCAGGGCAGGGGGCTGCCTGTTTCATGGGCAGGTAGAGATCGGCCTGCACGTCGATCATGGCGCGCCGGGCGCGCGCCTTGTGCAAGTCGCCCATGAAGGCCGGGTTGCGGCCCGGGAACGTGATCGTTTCCCGCTTGTGCATATCGAGTCGCACACGAAACTGTTGTACCCTAACCGACTGAAACACCCTTCGCGGGCCAACCGTTCCCGCCGCCCGCGCCGGGTCTCCCGGACGAACCGTTTGAGAGTGCGCAAATGTCGAGTGAAGGTTTCCACGAGCCGATTGAAAAGCTCTCCGAACAGACGATGAACATGCACCGCGCCATCTCCTCGCTGATGGAGGAGCTGGAAGCGGTGGACTGGTACCGCCAGCGCGCCGACGCCTGCACCGACGAAGAGCTAAAGAAGATCCTCATTCACAACATGAACGAGGAAATCGAGCACGCGGTCATGGCCATGGAATGGCTGCGCCGCAACAACGATCATTTCGCCAAGGAGATGAAGGAACGTCTGTTCACGGACGATCCCATCGTCAAGCCGCACGGCCACCCGGACGATCATTGAAGGGGCCAGCCCGCAGCGGTCCCCAGTTCCGAGCCGACCGGCGGCGCCCCCGGCAAGGGCCCACCCGCCAAGGATGCTGACAAGGCTTCGCCCGCCCGCAACTGGGCCTGGGCCGCAGGCCTCCTCGCGCTCGCAACGGCGTTGGGCGTCTGGGCCGTCGAACGCTTCGGCCCCTTGTTAAAGGCCCTCGCCGAACGCTTCTCCTCGGGCGACTAGATTCATTGACTGGCCGCGTGCCCCAAAGTCACCTCTCCCTTGAGGGAGAGGTCGGCGGCGCCAGCCGCCGGGTGAGGGGGCAGCGCCAACGTTGTCACGAACAGCACCTCCCACACCCACACCCCATCCCTCTCCCTGAAGGGAGTGGGAGCCGGACGCATCCGCCACCCGAACAGCCTCCCCCTCGAAGGGGGAGGCCGGCGGCGAAGGCCGCCGGGCGGGGGTGGAGCGGGGACCATCGCGCCTTGCCCGGCCCATTGCTTGCCCCAACACCGGAAAACACGCCCGCCCTGCCGCAGCGTCCCCCGCCACTTAGCCGCTCCGCGCGCCGCAACCCTTTGTCCCGCCGCGCCGCCCCGCTAGACTTCGGTCCAACGAAACCGGCGGGAAACCCGCCAGCAACACCGCGCGGCGCGCGAAATGATGCGCCGCCCGTGCTCGGGGAGGGCGCGTCATGGACTACCAGCAGATCACCTATGCCCGGGATGGCGCGCTCGGCGTCATCACCATGAACCGGCCGGACAAGCTCAACGCCTGGACGCCGCGCATGGCCGAGGAGATGGGCCACGCCATCGAGGCCGCCAACAACGACCCGGACGTCGCTTCCATCGTTCTCACCGGCGCGGGCCGCGGCTTCTGCGCCGGCGCCGACATGCAGGAGACCTTCCAGTCCCGCATCGACGGCCAGGACCCCGGCAACGACACCGCCGGCGGCTCCGGCGGCCTGCCGAAGGGCCTCGACTGGATCGGCCTCGTGCGCTCGTCCAAGCCCATGATCGCCGCCGTCAACGGTCCCGCCGTCGGCATCGGCGTCACCCAGATCCTGCCCTTCGACGTCATCGTCGTCGCCGAGGAAGCCAAGATGGGCCTCGTCTTCGTCAAGGTCGGCATCGTGCCCGAGCTTGCCAGCTCCCATTACGCCGTCGCCCGCCTGGGCTTCGGCAAGGCGAGCGAGATGATGCTGTCGGGCAAGATCTATTCCGGCACCGAGGCCTACGAGATGGGCCTCGCCGATCACGTGGCACCCCTCGACAAGCTCATGGACAAGGTGCGCGAGGTCGCCGCCCTCTTCGAGGCGAACCCCGCGCCCATGATGCGCATGACCAAGGAACTGATCTCGCAGAACATGGCCGAGACGGACATGCACGCGGTGCAGAAGCGCGAGACCGACGCCCTCAAGAAGTGCTGGACCACGCCCGAGCACCACGAGGCGGTCGATGCCTTCCTCAACAAGCGCAAGCCAGACTTCAAGAAGGCAGCCAGCAAGGCGCAGGCCGCCGAGTAAGCGAGTAGCCCCCATGATCCCCATCGATTTCACCGGCCAGACGGTGCTCGTCACCGGCGGCTCGGCCGGCATCGGCCTTGGCATCGCCCGCAAGTTCGAGGCCGCCGGCGCCAGCGTCGTCATCACCGGCACGCGCGAGTCGTCCCACTACGGCGACGATATCGCCGGCCTCGAATTCCACACGCTTGACGACTCGGACGATGCCAAGGTCGTCGCCTTCCGCGAGGCGTGGGGCGGCAGGCCGCTGGACGTGCTGGTCAACGCCATCGGCACCGTCGCCTACAAGCGCAAGGAATTCGAGATCGAGACCTTCCGCCACGTGATGGACGTGAACCTCACCGGCATCTTCCACCTGTGCGAGAAGTTCCGCGACGCCATCGAGGAAAGCGTGAAGCGCGAGGGCGCGGGGTCGATCATCAACATCGCCTCCCTCGCCAGCTTCAACGCCACCACCAACAACCCGGCCTATTCCGCCTCCAAGGGCGGCCTCGCGATCCTGACGAAGACCCTGGCCGACAACTGGGGCCGCAAGGGCATCCGCGTGAACGGCATCGCCCCCGGCTTCGTCGCCTCCAAGCTGACCGCCGTCAGCCGCGACAATCCCAAGATCTACGAGGCCTCCGTGCGCGCCACGCCGCTCGGCCGCTGGGGCACGCCGGACGACATGGGCGGCGTCGCCCTGTTCCTGGCGTCCCCGCTGGCCGCCTTCGTCGTCGGCCAGACCATCCCCGTCGATGGCGGCATTTCGCTGTCCTGATAATTTTATCTGTAAACGGAACAGTCCCATGGCCGACCTGCCGCATTACGAAGTCGAGCGCATCCCCTTCTTCCTGCACTGGCAGGAGAAGTCCAAGTTCAAGGAAACCTACGCGGGCCCCATGGACACGGTCGTCGTGGAAGGCCAGCACCTCAAGCCCAGGGGCTCCGACTGCAAGACGGTGCTCATCTTCATGCACCCCACGGGCACCATGAACCTCCTGCCGATGCCCAACGCGCTGGCCGCGGCCGGCATCCCGTGCCTCGCCTGCGGCAGCCGTTACCCCCACAACGACACCGCCCTGATCATGGAAAAGGTGATCCTCGATCTCGGCCAGTACATCAACTACGCCAGGACCAAGCTCGGCTACGAAAAGGTCATCCTCGCCGGCTGGTCCGGCGGCGGCTCGCTCTCGATGTTCTACCAGAGCCAGGCGGAAAAGCCGTGGATCGAGGCAACCCCCGCGGGCGATCCCGTGGACGTGAAGGGCGCGGGCCTCATCCCGGCGGACGCCGTCCTCCAGCTCGCCGCCCATGTCAGCCGCGCCATCATCCTCACCGAATGGCTCGATCCCTCCATCATCGATGAAAGCGATCCCGACACCCGCATCCGCGAGCTCGACCTCTACGACCCGGACGCTCCCAACCAGCCGCCCTATTCGCAGGACTTCGTGGAAGCATTCAGGGCCGCCCAGATCGCCCGCTCGAAGCGCATCGACGACTGGGTCTTCGCCAAGCTCGACCACCTGAAGAAGACCGGCCGCGAGAACGAGGAGTTCGCCTTCGTCGTCCACGGCACCATGGCCGACCCGCGCTGGCTCGACACGTCGCTCGACGCCAACGATCGCAAGGGCCCCAACTGGTGCTACATGGGCGAGCCGAAGATCGTGAACATGATGCCCGCCGGCATCGCGCGCTACTGCTCCCTGCGCGGCTGGCTGTCGCAATGGTCCTACGAACACAGCCGCGCCGACGGCCCGAAATGCGCGGGCGACATTTCCGTCCCCGTCCTCGTCATCCAGAACTGGGCGGACGACGCCTGCACGCCGAGCCATGCCGAGCGCATCTACGCGGGCGTGACGCACGGCGACAAGGAAAAGCACACGATCCAGGGCGCCACCCACTACTACATCGGCCAGCCCGACAAGATGGCTGAAGCGGTGGGCCTCACCATCGACTGGCTCCAGCGCAAGGGCATGCTCGTCTAGCCGAGCGCCGCGTCCACCAGCCGCTCCACCAGCGCGCCGCCGAGCCACGAGAACACCGGCAGCGACACGAAGAGCAGCCAGCGCAACAGCGTCGGCGCGCTGAACGGCCACTCGCGCGCGTCCTCCAGCGCCCCGCGCAGCGCTACCAGACCGCCCAGCTCCGCCGCCGCCTCGCGGTCGCCGCCGTTGCGCCCCGGGTGCCCGGCGATCATCGCGTCCAGCCGGTCCAGCTCCTTGCGCTTCTCGCGTGTGATCGCGTCATGCGCGCCGATCGCCGGCAGCACCAGCAGCGCCAGCGCGCCGGCGGCGATGAAGGCGAGGTAGACCGATGTCGCCAGCGTCCAGTCGCGGTCGGAAAGAAGCGGCATCGCCAGCGAAATGCCAACGGTCATGAACAGCGTCGGCGCCAGCCCGACGCGCCCGATGGGCGTCAGCGGCGCCGGGTTCAGGAGATCGGCCCTGAGATGCCGCCGCGCCAGTTCCGAAAGCCGCCGCAGCGCCACGAACTCGTCATGCAGCAGCGTCGCCGACCCCCACAGCAGCACCGCAATCCGCAGGTAGATGACGCCGGCCAGCACATGATCGCCGGTGGTGACGATGTCGAACTTGGCCAGCGCCCCGAGCCCGCCGCCGGTCGCGATCACCACGACGACGGCCACGAGCCCAACCACGTTGCGTGAGCCGCGCTCGAACGCCAGCACGTGGCGCGATGCTTCCTCGAAGGCCGCATCGCCCATCTCGAGCGACGGCCGCACGCGCACGAGCGTCCGCTCCACGTGCCGCCGCATCATGTCCGCCGCGCCGAACACGTAGGCCAGCAGCGCCATCACCAGGTAATCGAACCAGAACCCGGCCGCGATCTCGCGCGCGAAGGTATCGCCGACTGTCTCGCCCGGTTCGCCGCGTATGCCCACCAGCATCACCGTGAACGCGGCCCACGCCAGCAGCATCACGGCGCCCGCCGCGGCCAGCGGATGCACGGGCGATGCCCGCAGCAGGCGCTGCGTGAACGGCATCCAGTCATAGGGCGGGGGTGGCGGAGGCGGCAGCGGCATGGCATCACCGGGCGCGGCGGCGGGATCACAAAATAGTCCGAATCCGCCGTTACACCTACGTCCGGGTGCCGCGAAGGGGAGACATGCAAATGTCCGTTACGAATTTCACGCGCGCTGCCGCGCTCGCCGCCGTCATGGCGCTTTCAGCGCCGGTGGCCGCCCATGCCGGTTTCTTCGAGGCCCGCGCTGACGAGCCCGGCCGCTACACCATGCAGCCCATCGAGGGCGGCTTCCTGCGCCTCGACACAGAGACCGGTGCCGTCTCCGTCTGCAAGGGCGAGAACGGCGACTGGGCCTGCCGCCCCGCCGCCGACGAACGCTCCGACCTCGAGGAAGACAACGCCCGCCTGCGCGCCGAGAACGAAGTCCTGCGCGCGCAGATCGAGGACATGGGCGCAACGCCCGAAGTCCCCACGGACGAGGACATCGACGCCGCCATGGACACCTTCGAAAAGGTGGCCGAGCGCTTCGGCAACATCATGAAGATCATGCGCCGCGAGATGGAAGAACTCGACGAGGAAATCCGCAGCGGCACGGAAACCGAAGAGACAGCCCCATCGGACTCCGCCACAACCGAATAACCCATTCCCGTCCACCCCGGCCCTGAGCCGGGGCCCACACGCATCCCAGCTTGCGAACGGGCTGGAAACGAGACGCCGAGGCGCACAACACGCCCCAACCCACCTCTCCCTCGAGGGAGAGGTCGGCGGCGCCAGCCGCCGGGTGAGGGGACAGCGCCCGATCAAGCCCCGCACCGCGCCCACACTCCTGCGTGTCATCCCGGCCAAGCGAAGCGCGAGCCGGGACCCAGGGGCCGCAAACGCCGGACAAGCCGCACCGCCCGCACCCTCACCCCGTCCCTCTCCCTGAGGGAGAGGGAGCCGGACGCCACCACAAAATACTTTCTCGGACGAGAGCCTTGCGGGGCACATGTCCCAAGTCACCTCTCCCTTGAGGGAGAGGTCGGCGGCGCCAGCCGCCGGGTGAGGGGACAGCGCCCGATCAAGCCACGGACCGCACCCACACCCCTCCGTGTCATCCCGGCCAAGCGAAGCGCGAGCCGGGATCCAGGGGCCGCGGACGCCGGACAAGCCGCACCGCCCACACCCTCACCCCGTCCCTCTCCCTGAGGGAGAGGGAGCCGGATACCGCCGCTCGGCCAAAATCGTTTCCGTAAAGACGCGCAAACAAACCTCCCCCTCGAAGGGGGAGGTCGGCGCGTATGCGCCGGGTGGGGGTGGAGCAGGGAAAGCCGAGCCCGTCTCGGCGCCTTGCTTGCCCCTGAAACCCGCCAACGAAACCGCGAACCCCCTAGGCCCCGATCCCCGCCACCAGCTTCGACTCCAGATGCGCCCGCATGGCATCGGGGATCGCCACCGCCTTGCGCGCCTTGAGGTCCAGCGTCACCGCCACGGCCTCGGCGGTGGCGATGGCCTCACCGGTCTCCATGTCGAACATCCAGTGCGCCCAGGTGTAGGTCTTGGGCCCCACGTGCTTGAGCCCGCTCCTGAGCGTCATCAGGTCGCCCGCCTTCGGCCACTTGCGGTAAACGAAGCGGTACTCCAGCGCCGCGCCGCCGATCGACGGATCGACCGAGCGGTCATCGCCGCGCGTCTGCGCCAGAAGGTTGGGGATCGAGTCCGACACCACCGCCATGAAGTGCTGCTGCGTCATGTAGCCCGTGCGCGTGCACATCGACGGCGCCACCACCCCCTGCCACGTATAGGTAAGGCCCATCTCCTCCGCCTGCGCCAGTGTCGGCGCGGGGACGGGCGGCCCCATGTCCAGCCCGCGCGGCCGCCCGTGCTCGGGCACGTCGATGCGGTCCGCGTCTGCCGCCGCGATGATCGCGTCCGTCAGCGGCAGCGGCGCGCGCGTTGCCTCGTCCACAAGGATCACGTCCGCGTTGATGGTCGCCGACACCGCGCCCGAGGCCGTGTTGGTCAGCTCCTCGTAGATCGAGAGCGTGTCCCCCTTGCGGTCCGTCACGCCGCCTTCCAGCGTCAGCGGCGCGCCCGGCCGCTGCTCCCGGTGAAAGCGGATGTGGTGCGACACCGGCAGCAGCACGGCGCCGCTCTCGCGCGTCACCCGCGGCCCGTGGCCCAGGTGATGCGACAGTGCGGCCAGCCCGTCATTGGCCTTGGCCACGTAGAACTGCACGTTCATGTGCCCCATCTCGTCGCACTGCCAGGTCTGCACGCTGGAACGCGCGAGCGGTTTCATGCTGCTCATCGGGTAATACTCCGGAGACTGATCAAGCGATTTGCGTGTCGGGAACGGGCGGCTTCACGGCGCGCCGCGTGGCCAGGTCCATCACGACGCCCGTCCCCAGCGCCGTGAACAGCGGCGTCCCCGTGGCGGCGTCGAAGGCCCGGTGCTCATAGGTCAGCGTCTTGCCGGCAGGCGGCTCGAACGCGGTGAGGATGCGGATGGCGCTGCCCGCGCGCACCGGCCCCTGCCGCCACACCCGCAGCTCCAGCGTCGCGGTCCCAAGCCCGCGTTCCGCCTGCATCCGCCGGTCGAGCCCCGCGAGCGCCCAGAGATGCGCCTGGCACCGCGACACGCGCGAAAGAAACGCAGCGATCGTCATGCTCCCGTCGATGCCGCAGTCGCCGGGGAGGATGGGCGCCAGGTGCGTCTGCGCCATGTGCATCGCCCGCGCCTCGTCGCCGTCATTCACCGGCAGCGCACTGTCGGTCAGCGAACGCGGCCGCGCCGCGTCCGGCATGTCGCCTTCCGGCGCATCGGGCATCTGCCCGTTGTCATAGGTGGCGATACAGGTGGCACAGGTCAGCTTCGTGCCCGCGTTCTCGATCAGGTGGAGCAGGGCGGGGCTGTCCCCCTCGCCGACGCGGCCCGAGCGCACGCGGAGCCTGTCCCCCGCCAGCATTTCCTTGTGGAAGCGCAGGTGCACGTGTTCCGGCTCGCGCGGACTCGCCGCGCCGTTGAGCGCCGCCAGCACGGCGGCGGCATCGCCCGCGCGCGCGGCGTAGTGCTGGATGTTCATGTGCCCCATCTCGTCGCATTCGGCGACGGACACGGCGCTCAGAAACGTCTCGATCATGCCTGGCTGGATCTTGTCGGGCGGAAGGCGGGCGCACTATGCCATGCGCGCCCTGCCAACCGAAGCCTCACGCGAACCGCGCGGTCAGCGCCGCCGCCACGTCGTCTTCGGACACGCCGAGGGATTCGAACCGCCCGCTCCACGAAAGAAGCGCGATGCCGACGAGCCCCGCCCACAGCGCCAGCGTGTCGCTCGGCGTGTCCGTGCCCGCCGCCCCGTCCAGCATACGCAGGATGCGGATGATGCGCCCCGTCAGCGCCCGCTCGGTCTCCGCCGGCACGTCCCCGCGCCGCGCCGCCGTCAGCAGCGGCACCACGCGCCGCAGCGCCGTCACCGCGCGGCCATTGAGCGCGCCGAGATCGCCGCCGTCCTTCATCTCGTGGGCCAGCGCGTCCAGCTCGTCGCGCGCCAGCGCCGCCAGCAGTGCTTCCTTGGAGGGGAAATAGCTGTAGACCGCCCCCGCCGTGTAGCCGGCCTCGCCCGCCACCGCGCGCATGGTCAGCCCGCTGGTGCCGTTCGCCGCCAGCACGGCTCGCGCGGCATCGAGAATGCGGCCCGCGCGCGCCTCCTGTGCCTCGGCCATGCGCGCCGCGCGCGCTTCTTCCGTCACGGCCATCAGAAGCGATAGGGGTCTGCGCTCACCCCCTCCGCGATATTGCCGCCGCCGTCGCGCTCGGCCACTGCCTGCTTGAAGCCCACGTCCTCGGCCCGGCGCTTGAACCACATGCCTTCCGCGCTGTGCCGCGCCGCGCCGTCGAACAGCGTGGCAAACATCTGCGTCGTCTGGAGGCCCATGTTCTCGTAGGCCTGGTTCACCATCAGCTTCTGCATCATCAGCTGGTTGCGCGGCACCCCGGCCATGCGCTCCGCCAGCTCCCGCACGCGGGCCTCCAGCCGGTCGGCGGGGACGGCTTCCAGCACCAGCCCCATCGCCGCCGCCTCGATGCCTGTCACCAGGTCACCCGTCAGCAGCATCCGCTTCGCCTTTTCCGGCCCCAGCCGGTAGACCCACATGGCCGTGGTCGGGCAGCCCCACACGCGGGCGGGCGGGTAGCCGATGCTCGCATCCTCCGCCATCACTACCAGGTCGCAGCAAAGCGCGATGTCGCTGCCGCCCGCGGCGGCGGCCCCGTGCACCTTGGCGATGGTCGGCTTGTTTGAGCGCCACAGGCTCATGAAGTCCTGCGTGTTGGCGAACATCATGTTGAAGTCCACCAGCGGGTCCCACGGCCGCCCCTCGGAATCCGTTGCCTCCGCGCCGGGATCGTTGGTGCCCCGCCGCTCGGCGAACTCGGTCAGGTCGTACCCGCCGCAAAAGCCCTTGCCCGCGCCCTGCAGCACGATGACATGGGCCTCGTGGTCGTAATTGGCGTGCTCGACGGCAGCCGCGATCTCGCGCGGCATGCCCCGCGCGATGGCGTTCAGCCGCTCGGGCCGGTTCAGCGTGATGAAGGCGATCCGCCCCTCGCGCGCATAGGTCAGGTGTTCGAATTCCGGCGCATCGCCGCCCATGGCCGCCTCCCTATAAACAATGGCCATAAAAATGAACAATGTTTAGAGGGAGGTCAACCAGTGAGGTTTTCTGCGGGATTCGGAACCGTCAGGCCCCCAGCCGGAAGCCCTCGTAATCCGCCGCCGCGACCTCGTTCAGCTTCTCGCCATAGACGTCCACGCCGCCGGCGTAGGGCATGAAGATCTGGATCTTCCCCGGCACGTTGGCGCCCATGTACCAGGAGTTTGCCTGCGGATAGAGCGTCTCGTGTGCCACCTCGTTCACGTGCTCGACCCACTCGGCCTCCGCCTCCGCGGTCGGCTCGATGCTGCGCAGGTTGCCGCTTGTCAGCCGCTTCACGCAGTCGGTGATCCAGTCCACGTGCTGCTCGATGGAGACGATCATGTTGCTCAGCACCGAGGGGCTGCCCGGCCCGGTGATGAAGAACAGGTTGGGAAAGCCCGCCGAGCCGAGACCGAGATAAGTCAGCGGCCCCGCCGCCCACTTTTCCTGCAGCGTCAGCCCGTCCCGGCCCGTGATCGAGATGGACAGCAGCGCCCCCGTCATCGCGTCGAACCCGGTGGCGAAGACAATGGCATCCGCCTCGTATTCCGTGTCGCCGCACACCACGCCCTTCTCCGAGATGCGCGTGATCGGCGTCTCGCGGACGTCCACCAGGTGCACGTGCGGCTCGTCGAACGTCGGCAGGTAATTGGTGTCGAGGCAAAGCCGCTTGGTGCCGACCGGGTGGTCGAACGGCAGCAGCTTCTCCGCCACCGCCTTGTTCTTCACCGAGGCGCGCATCTTCTCCCGCGCAAACTCGGCCGCGTAGTCGTTGGCTTCCTTCGTCGCCATCAGGTCGGCAAAGGCCGCGATGAAGGAGAACCCGCCCGCGTTCCAGCGCGCCTCCATCTCGGCGCGCCGCTCCTCCGGCGTCATCTGCTCGGCTTCCACCTCGCTGTATTCCACCGCGAGAATGCCGCCGGGCTTCAGCCGCGCCGCCTCCCGGTCCTCCAGCAGCGTCTGCTTGGAGGCCTCGATCTCCGCCTGCTTCAGCGGCCGGTTCGCCGCGGGCAGCGTGAAGTTCGGCGTGCGCTGGAAGACGGTCAGCTCCGCTGCCTGCTCCGCGATGATGGGAATGCTCTGGATGCCCGACGACCCGGTGCCGATCACCGCCACGCGCTTGCCGGAAAAATCCACGCCCTCATGCGGCCACGCGCCCGTGTGGTACCAGTCGCCCTTGAAGTCCTCGAGCCCGTCGAACTGCGGCACCTGCGCCGAGGACAGGCACCCCGTCGCCATGATGCAGAACCGCGCCGTCACCGTGTCCGTGGTGCCGTCCTCGGCCTCGCTCTCCACCGTCCAAAGGCCGTCCTGCTCGTCATAGGTCGCCGCCGTCACGCGCGTCAAAAAGCGGATATTCTTCTTCAGGTCCAGCTTGTCGGCCACGTAGTTCTGGTAGCGCAGGATTTCCGGCTGCGCCGCGTAGCGCTCCGTCCAGTTCCAGCCTTTCTGGATCTCGTCGGAAAAGCCGTACTGGTATTCCAGGCTCTCGACGTCGCAGCGCGCGCCCGGGTAGCGGTTCCAGTACCAGGTGCCGCCCACCCCATCGCCCTTTTCATAGACGATGACGTTCAGGCCTTCCTTGCGCAGCCGGTGCAGCATGTACATGCCGGCGAACCCGGCGCCGACGATCACGGCGTCCAGCGCCGCGCCTTTCCCGCCCTGACCCATGGCGAAATCCTCCCTGTGTCGTTTCCGTGCCCCCGCTCTTGCCGGCGGGGAAATTGCTGTCACCGGAAACTATAGGCGCACAGGCCAGCCCCCGCGAGCCTTACGGAAACGCGCGGAATGCGTGTAGTTTGAACGATATTCAGAATATTAAACAGCCGTCACGCGGGATGGTCTCAGCCGCCGAAAAACCGGTCGATCTGCGCCAGCGCGGCTTCCGCCAGCTTGCCCGGAAACGCGATGAACCCGTGCGCCCCGCCGGGATAGATCCCCAGCTCCGCCTCGTTCCCCGCCGCCAGCCAGCGCGCATGCATGAAGAGCGTGTCGTCCAGCAGCGCATCCCGCGTGCCGACGATGAACAGCGCCCGCGGCAGCCCGCCCAGGTCACCATGCAGCGGCGACACGTCCGGATCGCGCAGGTCCGTCCCCATCGGCAGGAAGTGGTTGAGATAGGCCTCCAGGTCCCGGGTCGAAAGCGTCGGCCCCGTGTCCCCGAACGCATCCGCGCTCGGCGTCAGCGCCAGGTCGAACGCCCCGAAGGTGAAGTTGACGCCCTCGAACGGCGTCAGCCCGTGCTTCGTCTTCAGCCGCAGCAGCGTCACGGCGGCGAGGTGCGCGCCCGCCGATTCGCCGCCGACGAATAGCGGCCCGCCCCCCAGTTCGCTGGTATTGGCGATCACCCACAGGGCCGCCGCCTCGCAGTCGTCCGGCCCGGCCGGGTAGGGGTGCTCCGGCGCCAGCCGGTAATCGGCGGAAACGCAGGCCAGCCCGCAATTGTCCGCCAGCCGCTCCAGCAGGCTGTCCTGCTGGTCCGCCCCGCCGAAGACCCAGCCCCCGCCGTGAAAATGCAGGTAGATGCCCTTGGGGCTTTCCGGCGCGATGATCCTGAGCGTGATGGGCCCCCCGGCCCCGTCGATCTGTACCTCCCGCGCCCTGTCGGACTTGGGCGGCACCGGGAAGGGCCCCTCGCCGCGGGCCCTGGCCGCACGGGCATCCGCCGGCGTCATCGACCACGGGTCCGGCCCGTTCGCCACCAGCGCACCGATCTCCTTGTTGATCGCGTCGGTCTCCGCGCTCACCGCGCCGGGAAGAAAATGCTCGCGCACGAGCTTGGTGGGATCGGCGTCGGACATGGGCGGTGGGCTCCGTCACTGAAATGAGTCGCTTCCACCCAAGCATAGTGCGGATTCCCCCTGTGCCCGAATGCCGCATCCGGGCGGTCGCCCCCACATGAGCCAGATCAATTTCAGGCCGGGCAGGCGGGCGTATGTCATGCGCCGAAGGTCAGATACCAACCGCGAAAGGGGGCACGACATGACCGCACACCGCTACACCCGCCCGCTCGCGGCCGCGGCTCTTGCCGCCGCCACGATTGCGCTTCCCGTTGCAGAGGCCGCCGCCGGCGACAGCCCGTGGCTGATCCGCGGCCGTGTCATCGGCGTCATCCCGCAGGAGGATTCGAGCCTCACGCCGAACATCGGCGAGGTCGAGGCCGAAGGCGCCGTGGTGCCGGAAATCGACATCACCTATTTCGCCACCCCCAACATCGCCTTCGAGCTGATCGCGGCCACGTCCCCCCACGACATGAGCGTGGACCTCACGGGCGGCGGCAACCTCGATCTCGGCAGCGTCTGGGTGCTGCCCCCCACGCTGCTCGCCCAGTACCACTTCCTGCCGGAAGGCGAGTTCCGCCCCTATGTCGGCGCGGGCATCAACTACACCCACCTGTGGAACGTGGATGACACCGCCGGCACCAGCGTCGATTACGACGGCGGCTGGGGCTGGGCGCTCCAGGCCGGCGTCGACGTCCCCATCGACGAGAACTGGGTCTGGAACCTCGACGTGAAGAAGATCTTCGTGAACGTCGACGCCACGGTGAACAGCGCCGTCCAGGCCGACGTCGATCTCGACCCCTGGGTCATCGGCACCGGCGTCGGCTACCGCTTCTAGCCGGCACCGGATACCTCCCGAACGGAAAAGGGCGGCATCCTTCCCGGATGCCGCCCTTCTTCTTTACTCGGCGCGCAACGCCTCCAGCACCGCTTCGGGCACCAAGCCGACGCTGATGTGCTTCGGCCCACGCCCGGCCTCCAGCCGCGCCACCTCTTCCGGCGCCGCCACGTCGATTAGCGAAACCGTGTCGCTGCGCGTGTTCGCCGTCAGGCACAGGCGGTCGTCATCGGCCAGCACGGCCCAGCTCGGCGCATCGCCCACGGGCACCGTGCCGCGCAGCGTCAGGTCGGGCGCGTCCACGATGGCGGCGTAGTCCGACGCCCGCCCCGCCGCGCAGAGCAGTGTCTCGTCGGCGGAAAGCGCCAGCCCGTGATGCGGCGCATCGAAGTCCCAGTCGTCTTCGTTCACGCCCTCGGCCACCGGCAGGTCGATCCGCCCCACTTCGGCACCGCTTTCCAGGTCGCGCGCCACGATCGCGTGCGTGAGCGACAGTTGCGCGTAGAGGCGGCCCTCGTCCGCCGTCACCGCGAAGGGCCGTATGCCCGCGTCGAACGCGTGCGCCGCAAGCTGCTCAAGGGTCTCGGTGTCATGCACTGTCACCAGGTACGCATCGGCATCCGCGCCCCGCTCCTCCGGCGCCGCCTGCATGTCGCCAAGGCTTGCCGTGTAGACCCGCGCCCCGTCCGGTGAGACGTGCACGTCATGCGGCCACTGGCCCGCCGTGTAGCCGCCGATGATGTCGCCCGTCGCCGTGTCGATCACCTCGACCCGGTTGCCGCTATAGATCAGCGTCGAGACATAGAGCCGCCGACCGTCCGGCGACACGTCCATGTGGTCCGACCGCAGCCCCGACACCGGCGTGCGCCACAGGACATCGCCCGAGGCAATGTCGAACGCCGCCACGTCGCCCAGGTAACCGCGCGAGACGAAGAGCACGCGCCCGTCGCGCGACAGGTCGGTGTCCTGCACGTAGTTGAGCCCCGCCTGTCCCTCCACATAGCCCTGTGCCAGCGCCTGCAGCGGATCGCGGAAGAAACCCGCAGTATCGCCATCCGGCAATACGTCCAGCCTGCCGATCACCTGCCGCGCGCCGATGTCGATCACGCTCACGGTGCCGCCCACCGAGTTGGCCACGAAGGCCGCCTCGCGCGCAGGCCCGTCGATGGCGCTGTGCGATGCCACCGGCCCCGTCCCGTACCCGGCCTCCTGCCATGCGCGCAGCCCGATCAGCCCCAGCCCGATCACCACGGCCGCGGCAATCCCGATCTTCATCCGGTGTCCCATGCAAGTCCCCTTGTTGCCTGCGCGCGAAAAATGGAAAGGGCGGCGTCCGCCGGGACGCCGCCCTCTCTCGTGTCTGACCGGCGGCGCCTAGTGCTGGTGCGCCACGCCCGCTCCTGTCGGCACGCGGATATCCTCCACCAGGTCCTGCACGGCAGCGGGCGGTGCGCTGGTCGCCAGCCGCACGCCGAACGCCACGAGGAAGTTGAGCACCATGCCGATGGTGCCGATCCCCTCCGGCGAAATGCCGAACAGCCAGTGCTCCGCGGAGTTCATGTCCGGCGAGATGAACTTGAAGTAGACGATGTAGCCGAAGGTGAAGGCGAGGCCCGTCACCATGCCGGCAATCGCCCCTTCCCGGTTCATCCCCCGCATGAAGATGCCCATCAGGATCGCCGGGAACAGCGACGCCGCCGCCAGCCCGAAGGCAAAGGCGACCACCTGCGCCACGAACCCCGGTGGATTGATCCCGAGATACCCGGCAACGACGATCGCCGTCGCCGCCGCGATGCGGGCATAGAGCAGCTCCTGCTTGTCCGTGATCCCCGGCATCAGTGTCCGTTTCATCAGGTCATGGCTGACCGATGTGGAGATCACCAGCAGCAGTCCCGCCGCCGTCGACAAGGCCGCCGCAAGGCCGCCCGCCGCCACCAGCGCGATCACCCAGCCCGGCAGCTGCGCAATCTCCGGGTTGGCCAGCACGAAGATGTCCCGGTCGGCATAGATCTCGTTGCCGTTGTCCGTCGGCGGGTTGGTGACGACACGCTCGCCGCTCGGCCCCGTCGCCCCGTCCTGGTAGGTCGGGGCGCCTTCGAACGGCGCCCCGGCGCTGTAGTTGATCACGCCGTCGCTGTTCTTGTCGTACCAGCCGATCAGCCCGATCTCTTCCCAGTTCTTCAGCCAGCCCGGCGCTTCCGTGTAGGCCGTGTTGTTCACCGTATCGATGAAGTTGAGCCGCGCGAACGCCGCCACAGCCGGCGCCGTCGTGTAGAGCAGGGCGATGAAGATCAGCGCCCACAGGGCCGACCGCCGCGCGTCCGACACCTTGGGCACCGTGAAGAACCGCACGATCACGTGCGGCAGCCCCGCCGTGCCCACCATCAGCGCAAACGTGATGGCGAACACATCGATCACTTCTTTCGATCCGTCCGTGTACGGCGCGAACCCCAGGTCGACCAGCGTCGCATCCAGCTTCTGCAGCACCGAAACGCCGGACCCGTCCGCCACGTCGGCGCCCAGCCCCAGCTGCGGGATCGGGTTCCCCGTCACGAGGATCGAGATGAAGATCGCCGGCACCAGGTAGGCGAAGATGAGCACGCAATACTGCGCCACCTGCGTATAGGTGATGCCCTTCATGCCGCCCAGCACCGCGTAGACGAACACCACGGCCATGCCGATGATGACGCCCATGGTGATCTCCACCTCCAGGAACCGCGAAAACACGATGCCCACGCCGCGCATCTGCCCGGCCACGTAGGTGAAGGAAATGAAGATCAGGCAGATCACGCCCACGATGCGCGCGGTGGACGAGTAGTACCGCTCGCCGATGAAGTCCGGCACCGTGAACTGGCCGAACTTCCGCAGGTAGGGCGCCAGCAAGAGTGCCAGCAGCACGTACCCGCCGGTCCAGCCCATCAGGTAGACCGAGCCGTCATAGCCCGCGAAGGCGATGATGCCCGCCATCGAGATGAACGAGGCGGCGCTCATCCAGTCCGCCGCCGTCGCCGCGCCGTTGGCGATCGGGTGCACCCCGCCGCCCGCCACGTAGAAGTCGCTGGTCGAGGACGCCCGCGACCAGATGGCAATCCCCACGTAGAGCGCGAAGGACGCGCCCACGAAGATGTAAATGAGAGTCTGCGTATCCATGTGTCCCGTGCCCCGCCGCTCAGTCGTCGTCATCGACGCCGTAGCGCCGGTCGATCCGCCGCATGGCGACCACATAGGCCGCGATCAGCAGGATGAAGACGTAGATCGAGCCCTGCTGCGCCCACCAGAAGCCCAGCTTGAACCCGAAGAACTGGACGTCGTTGAGCGGTTCGGCGAACAGGATGCCGAAGCCGAAGGACACGGTGAACCAGATCGCGAGCAGCACGCCGAGCAGCTTCAGGTTGGCGCGCCAGTAGCCGCGCACCCGCTCCTCGCGCAGTGTCTCGCTTTCGTGGTGGTCATGGGCCGGCCGGTTGCCGCCCTCGTGATGGTAGACGGACTCCTTCGACCCGCCGCCTGATGGCGTGGACATGCCCGGCCCTCCCTTGCCGCGTTGCGTGGCACGGCGCGCGGGTTGGCCCCGCATCTCGTCCCGTGTTCCGAAACGCTAAACGGAAGACCGCAAAAAGTGTAGGGCGATCTTTGGCTCTAGAGACCGAGCTGCCGCGCCGTCAGGTCGCGCATGATCTCTTCCGAGCCGCCGCCGATGGCGTTGACGCGCACCTCGCGGTAGATGCGCTCCACGCGCCCGCCGCGCAGGTAGCCGTTGCCGCCGAGGATCTGCATCGCCTCGCGCGCGCAGAACTCCATCGTCGTCGTCGCCTGCACCTTCAGCATGGAAAGGTCCGCCACAGGCGTCTCCCCCTGCTGCACGCGCCACGCGCACATTTCGAGGTACGCCTGCGATGCCTGGATGCGCTGGTACATGTCGGCGATCTTGTGGCGGATCACCTGGTGGTCCGCCAGCCGCTGCCCGAAGGTGCGCCGCTCGCGCGCCCACGCGGCCGCGTCCTCCAGGCACACGCGCGCATAGGCTGTCGCGCCCGCGGCCATCCCCAGCCGCTCGCCGTTGAAGTTCATCATGATGCCGATGAACCCGTTGTTCTCGGTGCCGATGAGGTTTTCCTTCGGCACCTTCACGTCGTCGAAATAGACCGCCGCCGTGTCCGACGCCCACCAGCCCATCTTCTTGAGCGGCGTGCGCGACACGCCCTCGCGGTCCGCCTCGATCAGCAGCAGCGAGATGCCCCGCGTGCCTTCACCGCCCGTGCGCACCGCGGTCGTGAAGTAGTTGGCGCGCATCCCCCCGGTAATGAACATCTTGGAGCCGTTGACCAGGTAATGATCGCCCTTGTCCACGGCGCGCGTCTGGATGTTCGCCACGTCCGAGCCGCCGGAGGGTTCGGTGATCGCCAGCGAAATCTGCTTGTCGCCGTTCAGCACGTCCGGCGCGATGCGTTCCTTCATCTCGTCCGAGCCGATGGCGATGATCGGCGGCAGGCCGATCCCGTGCACCATCAGGCTCGCCGTCACGCCGCCCGCGCCCAGCCGCGCCAGCTCTTCCGAGGTGACGATGCCGTGGAAGCGGTCCATCCCTTCCGAGATGCCGCCATACTGTTCCGGGTAGCCCATGCGGATCAGGCCGAAGTCGGCGGCCTTCTTGTAGAGCTCCATGGGAAACTCGCCCGCCTCGTCCCACTCGTGGGCATAGGGCATCATTTCCTTGTCCACGAACTTGCGCAGGGCCGCGCGCCACTGGTGGTGGTCGTCGTTCATGAAGGGGGAGGGCGCCCGCGTCGAATCGAAGTCGAGATCGGACAGCGCCTTCTTCACCTTGGCCGCTTCGGACATGGAACGGTTCCTCGCATCACGCACAATGGCTTCTCGTCGCCGCGCATTGTCATCCTGCGAACCCGCCCGTCAATGCGCCGCGCCGAACGCCAGCCCGCCGCTGCGTAAGACAGCGCTTGCGTTATTCCGGCTGAACACCGCATCCGCAATTTTGAACCCTCCCCCTCGAAGGGGGAGGGCAGGGTGGGGGTGGAGCAGGAAACATGGAGGCCGCCTCGGCGCCTTGCTTGCCGAAAGCCCCGAGGCCCAATCCGTGGACCCTCCGGTCAAGCCGGAGGGAAAGCGGATAAAGAGCTCGGAAAGAATCCGACCGCCCCCGCCTTGAGCGGGGGCCTACTCGCGACCCCGCTTGCGAAAGCGCCTGACCAAGATGAGACCACCGGGCAACTCTGCCGGCCCTGCGGCAAGCCGCCTCGCGAGTGGACCCCCGCTCAAGGCGCGGGTGAACGGATTCAAGAAGATGTGGAGAGGACAGGCGCCCGCGGCTCACGCCCCTGCACGCAACCGAGAACACGAACCTACCCCCGCTCTCCCTCCGGCTTGACCGGAGGGTCCAGGGCCTCCCTTCACACCACCGCCGCGTAGGGCGGCGCCGGGTCGTACTCCATCGCCTTCTGCGTTGCCCGCGCATGGCCGGCCCCGTGGATCTGCCCCACCAGCCACAGCGCCATGTCGATGCCCGCGGACACGCCCGCCGCCGTCACCACCTTGCCGTCACGCACGTAGCGCGCATCCGCCAGCACTTCCGCTGCCTCGCCGCGCTCGCGCAGCGTCTCCACGAAGGCCCAGTGCGTCGTCACGCGCTTTCCCCTGGCCGGCCCCGCCGCCGTCAGCAGCAGCGAGCCGGTGCACACGCTCGTCGTCCACGTGGTGTGAGCATCCACGCGCGCGATCCAGTCCATCACCGCCTTGTTGTTCACCTCGCGCCGCGTGCCCTGGCCGCCGGGCACCAGCAGCACGTCGAGCTTCGGCGCGTCGGCGATCGAATGATCCGCCTCGATGCGCATCTTCTTCGCGCAGGTGACGGACCCGCCGGTCTCCGAGATCAGCACCACGTTGTCCGGCGCGTCCTTGCCGAAATGCCCGAACACCTCGTTCGACATCGTGAACACCTCGTAGGGCCCCACGAAGTCCAGCTCCTCCGCGTCGTCGAAGATCAGTATACCGATGTTCATCGCTTGCGCTCCTACTGCATTGCGCCTTATTGCATCGTGGTGTGCGTCGGCGAATGGATATGCAGCGGCCCATGCGGCGCATCCACCGGCATCCGCCGGAAGCGCGCGCGGTAGTCCGCCGGGCTCACGCCCACGCGCCGGTGAAATGCCCGGCGCATCTGTTCCGCGCTGGAAAACCCGCAGGCCCAGGCGATGGTCTCGGTGTCGTCGCCCGTTTCTTCCAGGTAGCGCCGCGCCGCTTCCACCCGCGCCACTTCCACGAAGCGTCCGGGCGTCAGCCCCGTCTCGCTCACGAAGGCCCGCGCTAGCGTGCGCTCGCTCATGTTGGCGCGCGCCGCCAGCGCCGGCACCGACAGGTCCTCGCCCACATTGTCGAGCACCCATTGCGCGATCTCGCCGATCCGCCCCTTGGCCGCGTGCTGCGCCACGAGCTGCGCCGAGAACTGCGACTGCCCGCCCGGCCTGATCATGAACAGCACGTGCCGCCGCGCGACGGACAGCGCCATGTCGCGCCCGCAGTCCTCTTCGACAAGCGCCAGCGCCAGGTCCATGCCCGCCGTCACGCCCGCCGAGGTCCACACGTGCCCGTCGCGCACGTAGATCGAATCCGCATCGACCGTCAGCGTCGGGAACATCCGCGCCAGCACATGCGCCACGTTCCAGTGCGTCGTTACCCGCCGCCCGTCGATCAGCCCCGCGCGCGCGAGGATGAACGTTCCCGTGCACACGGACGTGACGCGCTCGGCGTGTGCCCCGGCCCGCGCCACGATGTCGAGGATCACCGGATCGCTCATCGCCTGCGTCGTCCCGTCACCGCCCGGCACCATCAGCGTGTGAACACCCGCAAGCCAGTCATCGGAAAGGTCGGCGAACGCCACGTCCGCCACCAGTTGCATCCCGCTCGTGGTGCGGAACGGCCCCGCCTTCTCGGCCGCGATCACCAGCTCGTAGGCCGGCCCGTCCTCGCCCGGCTTCGGCCGGTAGCCCTCCGGCGCCCACGAGCGCGGGTTGCGCCGCGCATCGTTGACGCCCGCGAGGATTTCCAGCGGCCCCGTGATGTCGAGGATCTGCACCTCCGGGTACGCGATCATCAGCACCCGCCGCGGCTCGGCGGCGGTCTCGCTGGCGGAACTGGCGGGTTTGCGTGTCATGGCGCAAACCCTAGCCCCACCCGCTCATGGCCGAAAGGACAAAGACCCCACCTTTTCCGTCACCACGTCCCGAGAGTGTCATCCCGGAAGCCGCGAAGCGGCTATCCGGGACCCAGGGGCTGCAAGCTCAGGCGCAAGTTGCCGCTGGTTCCCGGCTCAAGGCCGGGATGACACGAAGGTGAAGGAACTATCGCCCGCGGAAGCCCGCCGCCGCGACGATGGCCATCGCTACCACCACGGCGAAGATCGCCGCGAAGAACAGCGTGTACGTCACCCCGTTCATGTCCATGGCGAAGGCGAGCCCCCGCGCGTTGAACACCGGCGAGATGATCGACGCGATGATGTTGCCCCACGCGGTGACGACCAGCGCCCAGAAGACGATGGTGGCAGCGCGCGCCGTCAGCGCCAGCTTCGGGGCTGCCGCCGCCACCGCGATCAGCAGCACGCCGTTGAGCACGCCTTCCAGGTGCGCCATGCGCCACCCGCGCACGTCACCGGGAATGCCCTCCGGGTCCATGATCTCGAAGGCGAACGGAAATCCCGCCGCCATACCAAGCAGAAACACGACCGCCCCGTGGGCGATCAGCAATTGCTGCTGCCGCTCCGTCATCTCGTTCCCTCCCCCTTGTTCTTTCTTGGGAGAGAAACTCTGCGCGATTTCCGCGGCGCGTGTCATCCCGGAAGCGGCGCAAGCGGCTATCCGGGACCCAGGGGCCGCAATCTCGAACGCAAGCCGCCCTGGATCCCGGCTCAAGGCCGGGATGACACTCAAGGGGACGGGAAGTGTATCCACCAACCCCCGGCTGCCCCCGCCTTGAGCGGGGGCCTGCTCGCGGCACAGCTTGCTGAGGCCTCAGTGGCTCCGAGCCTCAGCCCTTCAGCGTGCACTTGCCGTTGTTGATGACGACCGCGTCCCGCTCCTTGAGCCGCGCCCGGAACGAGACGGTGTTCCCGTCCTTCCAGATGTCCACGAGGATCGTCTCCCCCGGAAACACCGGCGAGGAGAACCGCACGTCGAACTCGGTGATCTTGGTGTGGTCGTAATCCGCCACCGCGCCGAGGATCGCCCGGCAGCACGTGCCATAGGTGCAAAGCCCGTGCAGGATCGGCGCGGGAAAGCCCGCCGCCTTGGCGAATTCGGGATCGGAATGCAGCGGGTTGCGGTCGCCCGAAAGGCGATAGAGCAGCGCCTGGTCGGGCCGCGTGTCCGCTTCCACGGTCTGGTCCGGCTCCCGGTCGGGCAGGGGATGGGGCTTGGGTGCGCCTTCCTTCGGCCCGCCGAACCCGCCGTCGCCGCGCGCGAAGGTGGTGGACACGAGCGTGCACAGCTTGTCGCCGCCCTTCTCGGAAATCTCCGTTTCCGTGACGATGACCGCGCCCTTGTCCGCGCCCTTGTCATAGGCGCCGGTCACGCGGCTGTTTGCGACAATGTCCGCCTTGGCCGGCAGCGGCTTATGCAGTTTCAGCCGCTGCTCGCCATGCACCACCATCATGTAATTGATGCCCGAGTCGCGCATCGGCCCCGCGCCCCAGGCGATGACCGTCGCCATCGACGGCACGGTCTTGAGATCCTTCTCGTAGGTGTAGGCCAGTTCCTTCTCGTTCAGCGGGTCGCGGCTCATGCCCACGCCCAGCGCGTAGAGCATGGTCTCCCGGTCGCCATAGCTGAACGTCTCGCCCTCGGACTTGAGCGACATGATGTGATCGTAGTCGATGGCCATGGGCCCCTCCCGCATGTTCTGCTGATTGCTGTTGGCGGGAAGAAAAGCGCGCAAGCGCCCCAAGGGCAAGGCGCGTGTTGGCCCCGCCCCACGCAAAGGGAGCCACGCAAATGCGAAACCTCTTCAGCCTCATCGGCGCGGCCGCCGTGGCGCTGACAATTTCCGCAGCGTCAGCCCACGATCCCGCCCCGGAAGACCCCTCCGGCCTGCCCGTACCCGCCGCCGACATGGCGGTGGTGACGCCGCCGGAAGAAATGACGGAAGCCATCCGCGCCTTCTTCCCCGAGGCGTACTCGCAGTTCATGACCGTCGCCTACGAACGCCAGGACGGCGGCGAGGGCCGCCAGCCGGAAATCTGGCCCAAGAGCGCGTCCTTCCTCGTCCCCGCCTCGGCCTATGCCAAAACCGTGGAGCCGGAGATCGACGAGCGCGTCACCGACCTCGTCGTCCGCGTCCTGCGCCCGGGCGATGCCCACTGCGAAGGCTTCGAGGTCGGCGACGTGGAGGAATACGGCTGGATGCACTGGCCGGAAAAGACCGTCCGCAAGATCACGGTCCACTTCGGCGTGGCGTGCTGAGGCGCGGCAGTCGGGGTGCCTACTTCGCCCCCAGCACCTTCCACAGGCTCGTGACCTGCGCCACCAGCTTGCCGTCCACGGTGAAGTCGCCGTTGACGAAGACGACCGTGCGCGTGCGCCGCGCGCACCATGCTTCGCCGATGACGAGTTCGCCTTCGGCCACCGGCCGCATCAGGTTCGTCTGCATGCTGAGGGTCACGCAGGGCCGCTCGCCGCTCACCGCCCATGCGACGCCGCCGAGCACCGCGTCGGCAAACGCCATCATCATGCCCTCGTGCAGCCGCCCGCTCGCGTCCACGTGCCGGTCGTCCACGCGGAACGCGGCGATGCGCCGGTCGGATGGCCGCTCGCTCTTCTTGTAGAGCGGCGCCACATGCGCCTCGAACGGGTCATGCAGGTCCATGACCTCGTAGCCCTCGGGCGGCGAGGCTTCTCGCGCCACCGGCAGGGCAGGGCGGCTTTCGGAGGTCTTGTCGGCGGCCTCGGTCATTTTCCGCCCTCGTCGGCGGGAATGCGGAAGACGCCCGTTGCCACCATCAGCGTGTCGTCGCCGCTCACCACGGCGGCGTTGAGGAACACAACCGTGCGCGTGCGCCGCGTCACTTCCGTTTCCGCTTCCGCGACGGTGCCCGGCTTGCCCGGTCCCACGAAGTCGCAATTGACCGACAGCGCTTCCACGGGCCGCCCCGCGTCCGCTTCCGCCGCGTGGCGCAGCGCCATCGCCGCGAACGACATCATCATGCCGCCGTGAAGCATGTTGGCGCCGTTGAGGTGATGATCCTCGATCCTGAGCCGCAGGCGCGCGCCGTCCTCGGAAACTTCGACGGGCCCGATATGGGGCTCGTACCCGGTGGCATCTATGGCGCTGAACGCGTTACTCATCGGCAGCCTCGCACTATCGATTTGAATACAACGGCGAATGAACGAGCGCCCTATGTAGCCGCCGTGTTCCGTTGTTAAAAGAGAGGGACCGCCCGCCCCGGTTGCACAGCAAAGCGGTCGCTCTGGGGGATGTCTCACATGCGCCAGGCTTCAAGCGAGATCGCCGTGCGCACGCCCGGCCCCGGGCTCCTTGACGTGACGCGCGAGATCGCGGACTGGGTGTCGCGGCAGGACATGGATGAAGGCATCCTCACGCTCTTCATCCGCCACACCTCGGCCTCGCTGACGATCCAGGAGAACGCCGACCCGGACGTGCTGCGCGACCTGCAGGATTTCTTCGCCCGCATCGCCCCTGAAAACGCCGGTTACCGCCACGACACCGAGGGCCCGGACGATATGCCGGCCCACATCAGGGCGGCGCTCACCGCGACCAGCCTCACCGTGCCCGTCGCGGGTGGCCGCATGGCGCTCGGCACCTGGCAGGGCGTCTACGTCTTCGAGCACCGCGCGCACCCGCACGACCGGCGCATCGCGCTGCATCTGCTGGGAGAGTAGGGGAGAGAAGAGATTGGCGCCGCCCGGCGGGAGGGGCTTTGGGGGGGCCTGGGGGAAACCGCCGGACAACGCCAATTTTTCTTTGCCCGGAGAAGGCCGGGCGCCTTGGGGTCTCACGTGCCGCCCGGCAGGGAAGGGGCTTGGGGCCTGGGGGATTTGCCCGGCGGCACTGACACAACAACACGGTCCACGAAGCGCCGGTTCCGACTTTTTCACCCAGCGGACG
The DNA here is from genome assembly GCA_965229975.1 of Parvibaculaceae bacterium. GTDB lineage: Bacteria > Pseudomonadota > Alphaproteobacteria > CGMCC-115125 > CGMCC-115125 > Pyruvatibacter. The sequence continues at coordinate 2,218,006 of OZ245936.1, read as the reverse complement.
AAAAATTTTCCGCCGGTTTCCGGGGTGAATCGTGTCGCGCGTAAACGAAAACGGGCCGCCCGGCATCCCGGGCGGCCCTTATTTTCGTCAGGCGGTAAAGATGCCCGTTAGCGGGCCACCATGCTCACCGGGCCGATGCCATCGCGCGACTTCTCCTGGATGGCGATCCAGCGCTCCGGCACGCCGTTCTCGATCAGCGCCGCGCGCACCACGTCCGAGCGGGCATTGAGGCCGTCTTCCGCGGTCAGCGTCACGTTGGAGAGCTGCATGTCGGTCACTTCGTCGGCAACCGCCTCGATGGTCGCCTGTGCCGGCAGCGTCAGCGCGGCTTCGCCCGCCGGGAAATAGACCACGTACGAATAACCGATCGGGGCCTTGGTCGCGGCGCCCTCGGTGGCCATGCCCATCTGCTCGGCCCGCGCCGCCTCGGTGGGCGCGCTGGCGGTGATGGTCACGACGGACGTGGCGATGGACGGCAGCGGTTCGGCCGGCGCCTGCGCCTGCGTGTTGGCAACGGCCGCCCCTGCACCGGCGCCAAACGTCAGCGCCCCGGCGACGGCAAAACTGGCGATCTTCTCGAAACGGCGCATGGTCAATCCCTCTGTTCTGGTCCGGTTCCGGGCAGCGGCCCCGTTCCAGGGCGTGCCCGATCAACATTCATGACAGATAGAAGTTTCGAAATTGAAAGTGTCAGGCGCTGGCCGGTTAAGCGGAATCGTGGTGGTGATTTCATGACGCTTTTGGGGCGTGCTACGCCCGTGAACCGCCTAAGTCCCTGATTTTCCGGTGGTTCCGCCGCGCCGGTGCCGCCCATCACCGCCGCCCCCACACCCGTGATTGACGCAGCGGCAATTTACCCTTTCGGGGGCAGGCCGAAGTCCCTATGGTTCGCGCCGACTGGCGGGTTCGGTTTTGACACCCGCCTTCGCCTTTTATGACAGAGGCCGGCCGCATGCTCTTGCAGGCACGAAAGGCGTGGGAAAACACGCCACTGGCGGCAAGCCGTAACAAGGAGTGACAGCATGAGAGAGGCAGTCATCGTTTCCACCGCGCGCACCGGTCTCGCCAAGTCCGGCCGCGGCGGCTTCAACATGACCCACGGCGCGGCCATGGCCGGCCATGCGCTCAAGCACGCCATCGAGCGCGCCAAGATCGAGCCGGGCGAAGTGGATGACGTCATCCTCGGCTGCGGCACGCCGGAAGGCGCCACCGGCCAGAACGTCGGCCGCCTCGCCGCCATCTGGGCGGGCTGCCCTGTCTCCACCTCGGGCACCACGGTCAACCGATTCTGCTCGTCGGGCCTTCAGACCATCGCCATGGCCGCGGGCCGCATCGTCAACGAGGGCGTGGACGTGATCGCCGCCGGCGGCGTCGAGTCCATCTCGCTGGTCCAGATGCAGGGCATCAACCTCAACAACATCACCGAAGAAAAGCTGATGTCCACGTATCCGGCGCTGTGGATGCCGATGATCGAGACGGCGGACATCGTGGCCGAGCGCTACAACATCTCGCGCGAATACCAGGACGAGTACGCCCTGCAGTCGCAGATGCGCACCGCCGCCGCCCAGCAGGCCGGCAAGTTCGACGACGAGATCGTTCCGATGAACGTCAAGATGAAGAAGGTCAACAAGGAGACGAAGGAAGAGTCCATCGTCGACTACGTTGTGGACAAGGACGAGTGCAACCGTCCCGAGACCACCCTCGAGGGCCTCAACGGCCTCAAGCCGGTGCGCGGCGAGGACAAGTGGATCACCGCGGGCAATGCCTCGCAGCTCTCCGACGGCGCCTCCATGGTCATCATGATGGAGCGTAAGGAAGCCGAGAAGCGCGGCCTTGAGATCATGGGCACCTTCCGCGGCTTCCAGGTCGCCGGCTGCGAGCCCGACGAGATGGGCATCGGCCCGGTCTTCGCCGTGCCCAAGCTGCTCGAAAAGACGGGCGTCAAGAAGGACGACGTGGATCTCTGGGAGCTCAACGAAGCTTTCGCCTCGCAGTGCCTCTATAGCCGCGACAAGCTCGAGATCGACAACGAGAAGTACAACGTCAACGGCGGCTCGATCTCCATCGGCCACCCCTACGGCATGACCGGCGCGCGCTGCGTCGGCCACATCCTCATCGAGGGCAAGCGCCGTGGCGCCAAGTACGGCGTCGTGACCATGTGCGTCGGCGGCGGCATGGGTGCCGCCGGCCTCCTCGAGATGTAGTCTCGAACCAAGCCACGAATACCGAAGGGCCCGGCGCCAGCGCCGGGCCCTTTTTCGTCGTGTCGATAGAACGTCCTATTGGGCCTTGAGTGCTACTGACAAATTGAGCCCGAATTCCTCGTTTATTCTCTTTGTGTAGCGCTCAAGCGCGTCAAATGCATCGGCCGCGTCGCCGGCGCACTGAGGTCGAAGCTGCTCGATTAGGTGATCAATTGCATAGAGCTCGTGATGAACACTCTTCAAGATTTCACCCTCAATCTTGAATGCTCCGCCTTCGAGCTCAGATGCGGGGCCGAGCTTGTCAGTGACTTTGGTCCGCAGCACGCGATGTGTCTCGAATGACTTGGTCGTTGTGTTGTGCACTTCGTCCAGCGAAACGATCTGCTGAAACAATTCGTGGTCTCCGAGTCGCAAGAGCGTAGACATTTCGTCGGCTGAAAAGGTCACGTCTGACACGAGGTTAGCGATCGGTAGAACGATCTGCCACGGATGCACGATCACGGTTTTTTCGAGATGTTCGAAGGGCTCTTCCAAGTGCCGCGAATAGTTGTGAAGGTCAGAATAGACCTTCACCAGTTTATAAAATAGAGACAGCGCAAGAGCGGTCTCCCGATCAATTTTCTCCGCTCTCCTGGCACGTTCTGAATGATGCAACTGCTTTCTCTGCAATACGTACGAGATGGCTCCCGCGGCCACAGCGCCGACAATCGCACCGAGTAGTGTAGTCCAGAACTCAACCGGCATGGGTCATGTTCCGATCTTCCCATGGGAGTCGTGGGCCCGAGATCTCGCATGACAATATTGCCGACTTGGTTGGGCGCAAACATACGAGTCCCACATAGCGGTAACTTTTATGAGTGAATCTCTCGAAAGATAGAGTGTTCGCCGCATTGTTTCAGCGGGGTTCTTAGGTTCGTACTCAAATTCATCATTGTCCGCGCGCTATTCCGGCAGGGGTGCCGCAAATGTGCGAAACGCGCGAGCGAATTTCTTGGGCCGCTCAAGAAAGGCCGCGTGGCCGCCTCGGAAAGTCGTCAGCACCGCTCCGGGCACCGCGTCGATGGCCGGTTTCGAGCGTGACAGCGCCACCAGCTTGTCCCCCTTCGCCCAGGCGAACCACACGGGCACCGTCAGGGCGGCCGCCATTGAGCGGATATCCGCCTCAGGCTGCGCGAAACTCGCCCATGCCTGCCGCAGCATCGGCGCCGTCTCGTAGCCGCCCTCGACGATCCGCCGCCGCTGCGCTCGCGCCGCGCGCGACGGCAGGATGTGAAACCGGTAATAGGCGGCAAAGGCAGGCCGGAACCATCCGGCGCCGCGCTCCCCCGCCCGGAAGAATTTGACCAGCAGCGCAATTGCCTTCGCCGCCGTCGCATCGACGGGCGCCAGCCCGCCCGGGTTGCACAGCACCAGCCCCCGCACCCGCTCCGGGTGCCGGTGTGCAAAGCGTATCGCCGCCGCACCGCCTATGGAGCAGCCGACGATGATGGCCCGCTCCAGGCCGAGCGCGTCGAACACGCCTTCCAGCAGCGCCGCGTAGCGCGCGGCGGACGCGGGCTGCGTGTCCGCATCCGAGCGCCCCTGTCCCGGCCAGTCCGCGCGGATCACTTCGAAACCGTCGCGCACCAGCTCTGAGAACCGCTCGAAGTCGCGTGCCCCGTGCCCCGTCGCATGCAGGCACACCACGGCTGGTCCGCGGCCCTCTCGGACCAGCGCCAGCATCACGCCGTCCACATTCACGAACTGGGCATTCACCGGCACGCCCGCCGCCGCCCGGATACCGGGATTTGGGATTTCTGTGTCCATAGGTGATAATTGTATCACCTCGTTGCCGCCTTCAAGCTTTTCGTGTGCCGCACAGCATCGTGGCCGGATTGCCGCGCGCCCGGCGCCGCGCTAAGACCGGCGCCATGGCGCAGGCAGCGGAAAAGAAACCGGCGGGCAATACCGCGAAGAAGGGCGGGACTGGCGACAAGCTCATTGCCGCCGCCGCAGAGGAGTTCAATTCCGGCGGCTATCACGGCACCGACACCAACCGTATTGCCCGCCGCGCCGGCTTCGCGCCGCAGACCTTTTACCGCTGGTTCGGCGACAAGATGGACATCTTCCTCGCCGTCTACCGCCAGTGGGAGGAAGACGAACGCGACGTGATCGCCAAGCTGCTGGAGCGCGCCGCCTCGCCGGACGAGATCGCGAAAGCGCTCGTCGCCCACCACCGCAAGTTCCGCGTCTTCCGCCGCAGCCTCCGGCTTCTGTCGCTGGAAGACGAGCGCGCCCGCAAGGCCCGCGCGGAAAGCCGCCAGCGCCAGATGGTCCGCTTCCGCGCCTCCGCGCCCGGCGGCATGGCGCATGTGGGCGACGCGGCGCTCGCCGCATGGCTTCTCCAGTTCGAGCGCCTGTGCGACGCTGCCGCCGAGAACGAGTTCACCGATCTGAAAATCCGGCAGGCGGATGCACTGGCGCAGGTGGCGCGCCACGCCTCCCTGATGTGGCCGGGGACCAAGCCATGACCGAGACGCGCTACTTCGACGATTTCGAGCTGGGCGAGCACTGGCCCATCGGCGAGACCTACGAGATGACGAAGGACGAGATCGTGTCCTTCGCCGCCAAGTGGGACCCGCAGCCGTTCCACGTGGACGAGGAAGCCGCCAAGAAATCCGTCTACGGAACGCTGACCGCCTGCGGCACTCACGTGCAGGCCGTGGTCCTCAAGCTCGCCCAGGCATTGCCCCACGAGACGGCGGTCATCGGCGCGCTCGGCTATGACGAGGTGCGCTTCCACGCCCCCGCCCGCATGGGCGATACGCTCTCGCTCACCATCCAGTGCATCGAGACGCGCCCCTCATCCTCCAAGCCCGACCGCGGCATCGTGAAGAACCGTCACACGCTCGCAAACCAGGACGGCGACACTGTCTTCACACAGACAACGACGCTCCTGATCGCACGCAAGCAGCCCGGGAGCGCCTGATGGGAGGCGAGCCCGCCATGAACCAGATGCCAGACCTGAGACTGAGCGCCGTCCGCGTCTTCGTGCCGGACGTGCTCGAGGCCGTGCCCTTCTACCGCGACACCCTCGGCCTCGCACCGCGCGTGGTGGACGCCAACGGCGGGTTCGCCGTCTTCGACGCAGGCATCATGCTGATCCTTGAGCCCGTCGGCGACGACCCGGTCCTCACGCGCCGCTTTTCCGGCGTCTCCCTCGAAACACCGGATATCGAGGCCACCTGCCGCGATCTCGCCGCCAGGGGCGTCGTCTTCGACGCGCCCCCGCACCGGGAAGAATGGGGCGGCACGCTCGCCCATTTCGCCGACCCCGCCGGCAACACGCTCACGCTCGTCGAATACCCCAAATAATCAAAAGGATGGATTTCAATGGGACGTCTTTCAGGTAAGCGCGCCATCGTCACCGGCGCAGGCTCCGGCATCGGCCGCGCCGCCTCGCGCCTCTTCGCGGAAGAAGGCGCGGAGGTTCTCGCCGTTGATCTCAACGGCGACGCCGTCAAGGAAACGGTGGACGGCCGCGAACGCATGACCGCCGAGGAGGGCGACGTTTCCGACGAGGGCTACGTCTCGAAGTCCATCGCCGATTTCGTGGCGAAGCACGGCGGCGTCGACATCGTGTTCGCCAACGCCGGCATTTCCGGCGGCTACATGCCGACGCTGGAGCAGACGCCCGACTACTGGGAGAAGATCCTCCGCATCAACCTGATCGGCCCGTTCCTCTACGTGAAGCATGCGGCACCCCACATGGTGAAGCAGGGCGGCGGCTCCATCGTGCTCACGGCCTCCGTCGCCGGTATCCGCGCCAACGCGGGCTCCGCCGCCTACTCGGCCTCCAAGGCGGGTGTCATGAGCCTTGCCCGCACCACGGCCTATGAACTGGCCGGCACCAACGTGCGTATCAATGCCATCTGCCCCGGTCTCATCCAGACCGGCATGACCAAGCCCATCTTCGACATGGCGGAGGAGCGCGGCACCACGGACCGCATCGGCCAGATCAACCCGGCCAGGCGCGCCGGCCGGCCCGAGGAGATCGCCAACATGGCGCTGTTCCTCGCGTCCGACGAGGCGTCCTACGTCAACGGCCAGTCCTTCCCGGTCGATGGCGGCCTCTCCGCCTCGCACCCCTACGCCATGGGCTCCGGCCAGCAGCGCGCCTACCAGAAGAAGGGCGCCGAATAACGGGAGACAAGACCATGACCGCCCTGCGCCTCACCGCTGTCATCCTCGGGCTCGCCTTCGCGGCAAGCCTCGTCTGGGGCTTCGCGCAGGGCGGCTCGGTCGTCCCGCTCCTGGATGTGATGCTGGCCGAACCCTGGGGCGTCGTGACGCTTGCCGACCTCTATCTTGGCTTCGTGCTGGCGGCAGGCCTGATCCTGGTCCTCGAACCCGGCCGCCCCGCCGGCCTCGCCTGGGCCGTCGCCGTCATCCTGCTCGGCAACCTGGTCACCGCCGCCTGGATCGCGCTGCGCCTCCCTGCAGCGGTCGAGCGGCTGCGTCAGGGGACATAGCCATTTTTCGCGCCGGACGCCTCGGCGATCAGCGAGACAATAATGTCCTACGCCCGAATTCTGGTGACTGTGGCGATGCTCGTTTCGGCGGGCTGCCAACCGAAGGTGGTCAATCCGGAGGTGCATGACCGGTTTGAAGTGCTGGATGTCGACAAGGCAACCTTCTACGCGGCCCTCGATGACTATTTGCGGGCTTCAAACCTTAAGGCTTCGGATTGCGGATGGCATTCTGAGATCTACAAAAAGGACGTGCATTGCCGTTCGATTGCAATTGAGGGTGCGGAACTCCGCGTCAGCGACATAGGCAATGTCAGCCATCCACAGGATGGACTCCGAACAATTTCCGTCAGTGCATTTGCATCGGGAGACACGAACCGCGCCCAATCGCTTACGCAGCGGCTATATTCTTCCGGCCCTTTCGTTCGACATCTTCGAATGGTGGAAACCGCCCCTAAAGCCCCAGCACCATCTTCGCCATGATCCCGCGCTGAACCTCGTTCGAGCCGCCATAGATCGAGGCCGCCCGGTTGTTGAGATAGGTGGGAACGGGCGTCAGCGCGTGTTCCGGCCCGACATGCGCCATGTTGGCGCCGGGCTGGCGCGCAGCGTGCTGGTTCGGCATCGCGTAATACTGGATCGCCTCGACCGCCAGCTCGTCCAGCCGCTGGCGCATCTCCGTGCCGGCAACCTTCAGCATGGACGAGGCCGGCCCCGGGTTCTTGCCGCCCGAGAGCGCGCTCATCACCCGGTGCTCGGTCATCTCCTGCGCTTCCAGCGCCACCTCGAAGTCCGCGAGCTTCGTCCGGTAGGCCGGGTCGTCGATCAGCCGCCCGCCGATGCTGGACGCTTCGTCCGCCGCCATCGTCTTCAGCATCTCGACGCCCACCTTGAGCCCCGCGGCAAACGTGCCGCCGCGCTCGAACTCCAGCAGGTACTTGGCGACTGTCCAGCCGTCGTTCTCCTCGCCCACGCGGTTCGCCTTCGGCACCCGCACATCGTCGAAGAAGACCTGGTTCACCTCGTGCTCGCCCGCCAGCGTGATGATCGGGTCGATCTTGATGCCGTCGGTCTCTTCCATGTCGATGAGCAGGAAGGTGATGCCCTGCTGCGGCTTGCCGCTCGCATCCGTGCGCACCAGGCAGAACATGCGGTTCGCGAAATGCGCATGCGTCGTCCAGATCTTGGTGCCGTTGACGACATAGTCGTCCCCGTCCGAAACGGCCTTGCACTGGAGCGAGGCGAGGTCAGAGCCCGATCCCGGCTCCGAATAGCCCTGGCACCAGTAGTCCTCGCCGGAGAGGATGCGCGGCAGGTAGAAGTCCTTCTGTTCCTGCGTGCCGAAGCCCATCAGCATCGGCCCGCACATGCGAAGGCCCATGGGCGAAAGGTTCGGCGTGCCCGCACGCACGCATTCCGCCTGCCAGATGTAGCGCTGCATCTCGCTCCAGCCGGTGCCGCCGTATTCCTTTGGCCAGTGCGGCGCCACCCAGCCCTTCCTGTAGAGGATCTTGTGCCAGGCGAGGTTCCACTCCTTGTCGGTGAAGACCGAGGTGGTCAGCCGCCCGGCCTCGCGCAGCTCGTCGGTCAGGTTCTCGTCGAGGAATTGACGCACCTCATCGCGGAAGGCGGCGTCTTCCGGTGAAAGGGAAAGGTCCATCGGGGCCAAACTCCGGCTTTTGTCGATTTCGCCGCGCATCATAGGATGCCGCCCGAACGCAAACCAAGGACCGGCCTCGGCTGTGCCCTCGTGACGCAGCGTTCCGCAGCGTCGCGGCCCGGGCTATTTCCGGCGGCCGGGCAGGGAAGGTGGGCCCCTTTGTGCATCGCGCGCAAATCGGCCCCGGACAACGACAGGGAGCAGACGCCATGGACCTCGATCTCAAGGGCAAGAAGGCCATCGTCACCGGCGGCACGCGCGGCATCGGCCGCGCGATCGCGGAGACGCTGGCCGCCGAGGGCGCCGATGTCGCCATCTGCGCGCGAAACGAGGACCAGGTCGCCGACGCCGTGAAGGAACTCGGCCGCCACGGCACGAAGACCTGGGGTGCCGCCGCCGACATCGCCGACGGCGCAAGCCTCAAGTCCTTCATCGGGAACGCCGGCAAGGAACTCGGCGGCATCGACATCCTCGTCTCCAACGCCTCGGCGCTCGCCATCGGCAACGCGGAAGAGTCGTGGGAGAAGGGCATGGCCATCGACATCATGGGCGCCGTGCGCTCGGTCGAGGCGGCCAGGCCCATGCTGCTTGAATCAGCGAAAAAGAACGGCGACGCCTCGGTGGTCGCCATCGGCTCCGTGTCGTCGGTCTCCGCCACGGAAGTCTCGGCCTACGGCGCCGTGAAGGGCGCCCTCGTCCACTACATCAAGGGCCTGGCCAAGGAGCTGGCCGGCAGCCACGTGCGCGCCAATGTCGTCTCCCCGGGCACGGTCTATTTCAAGGGCGGCGTCTGGCACATGGTCGAGGAAAACATGCCCGACCTTTTCAAATCGACGCTTAAGCGCAATCCCATGGGCCGCATGGCGACACCCGAAGACATCGCCAACGCCACGGTGTTCCTGTCGAGCCCGCGCTCGTCCTTCACCACCGGCATCAACATGATCGTGGACGGCGCCATCACCGACCGGGTCAATTACTAGCGGGTCAACGACCCTCAGCAGACAGGCGAAGCATGATCTACGTGATCGACGACGTGTTGCCGAAGGACGAGATCAAGGCGCTGGCCAAGGTCGCGTCCGAGGGCGAGTACCGCGAAGGCGCCGCCGGCGCCGGCTGGCAGGCGCGCGAGGTGAAGAACAACCTCGAGCTCAACAGCAAGGAAACGCAGGTCATCGCCAAGCGGGTGGGCGAGGCGCTGGGCAGGAACAAGAAGTTCATGGCGCTCGCCTGGCCCAAGAGCATCGTCGCGATGATCGTCAGCCGCTACCGGCCGGGCATGACCTACGGCACCCATGTCGACAACGCCATCATGCGCAACGCGCGCACCGACATGTCCTTCACCCTGTTCCTGTCCGACCCCAAGACCTACGAGGGCGGCGAACTGGTGATCGAGGAGGGCGACCACGAACGCGTCATCAAGCTGCAGCAGGGCCAGATGGTGCTCTATGCCACCAGCCAGCTGCATCACGTGGCCGAGGTCACGAAAGGCGAACGCCTCGCGGTGGTCGGATGGGTGCGCAGCTTCGTGCGCGATCCGGCCGCCCGCGAGGCGCTTTATGATCTGGAGACGGTGACGCAGGCCCTGCGCGACCGGCCGGAGGACCGCGAGATCCTCGACCGTGTCGCGAAGGTGCGCACCAACCTGTTCCGCCGCTGGGCGGAAGACTAGTCGAGCTTGGCCGCGGCGATGTCGATGCGCGCCGCCGCCCCGTAAAGCAGGCTCGCCCGCGTATCGAGCGTTTCCGGCGGCATCAGGCTCGGCCAGGCCGGCTTCACCTCGTTGATCTGCGCCTTGGCCTCCTCGATGGCCCCGGCCTCTTCGTCGGAGATGGTCTCCGGCGCATTGTCGAGGATTTCGCCCGCCACGTGCGTGAACCCGAACGCGTCCTGGTACTCGTGCGCGTTCTGCATCGAGCCGTCGTCAGCTACCGCAATGGCATATTCCTCGGCCGCCACGCGCAGGATCGCTGCCACGAGCTCAAGCCGCGCCCTGGTGGTCAGCGGATCGGCCTTTTCCTCCGCCGCGTTCACCGACGCCTTCACGCCGGCGTAAGCCGCCTTCACCTCGTCGGCCTCGTCTTCGTTCTCCACCGCCGTTGCCAGCGCCGTCAGGTCGTCCTCGAAGCCTTCCGCGCCGCGCGCCTCGATGCCCGGCAGCAGCCCGGTGTAGAGCTCGTCGCCCGGGTGCTTCATGTGGGTCTTGGCGTGCTCCACGTGGCCCTCGGCATAGAGCTGCGAGCCGACGAACAGGTGTCCGCGGATCAGCGCCAGCTGCGTGCGGTAGGCCAGGTCGTCGGAGATGACGGCAGCTTCGCCGGCGCCCTCGCCACCTTCACCGCCTTCACCACTTTCGCCGCCTTCACCGCCTTCACCACCTTCTCCGCCCTCGCCGGACTCACCGCCTTCGCCGCTCTCGCCCGCCTGCGCCAGGTGCCAGACGTCGCCGAAGCTCACGCCTTCGTCCGCGGCGTCTTCCCCAAACACATAGGCCGGCGCATTGCGCTCGGCGGTCGCGGGCGCGGCGTCGGTCTTGGCGCCGGCCGCCCACGGGGCCGCCAGCGCGGCGGGGGCGGTGGCCGTGGTGCCGATGGCGGCGGCCAGGCTCAGGTTTCGCAGGATGCGGCGGCGGTCGGTCATGGGTCGGAATCCTTCCGGGAAACGTGAATGGCCCTATGCGCACAGCCGGTAAGGCGCGCGTCTGCGGCCCACGTTTCTGACTCCGTTGCACGTACAATGCAAGTCAGTATCAATTGCGTAGGTAGCAACTCTGCGGGGAAACAGCGGATTTCCGCGGGCCGCTCGCCCGGTGCGGCGCTAGGTCCGCACGCGCAGGCGGTGATCGCCCGAGGCGTCGCGCTTGATCGCCTGGTTCAGCTCGGCGAGCACGTGCTCCAGCTCCGCCGGCGCCACGTTGCCGTAGCAGGACACGATCCCCGCGATGACCACCGGCACGTAGCGCTGCGGCTCCATCGCGTCGCCGTTCGCCCGCCGCCGCTCCTTGGCCGCCGCCTTGATCGCCGCGTTGAAGGCGGGACGAAGGTTCGTCGGCAGCGTGGTCTTGGCGTAGAGCGAGCGGAAGGATTCGCCGTCACCGGACGCGAAGGCCGCCCGCACAACCGCGACCGGCTGCTTGGACAGGCGCGCAAACGCCAGCTCCACGAACCGCAGATCGCCCGAGCACAGCGACCGGATCAGCAGCGTCGGCGTCAGCCGGCCTTCCTTGCCCAGCAGTGTCACGAATTCGGCGACCTTCTCCTCGTCGGTCTCGGCCGCCGTCATGTCCGCCACCGCCTGCTCGCGCGCCTGCGCGACGATCTCCGATGCCATAACCTCGGGCAGGTTCTGTTGGCGGATCAGGTAGGTGCGCATCTCCTCGGCAACGCCCGCCTCCATGCGGTCGGCGGCGCACAGCGACACGCAGTGCAGGCACATCTGCTCGGTCAGCCCCGGCCGCTTCGCGACCTTCACGGGGATTTCCGGGTGATCGCCGTGATCGTCGAGCGCGCGCTTGAGCGACGGCTCCGAGATGGCCGCGCCTGCGTTGTCCAGCAGCACGCTCACCACGTCCGGGTTGCGCGTGTCGATCAGCGCGTCCGAAACCTGTTCGGACACCACCGCGCGCCGGGCGATCGCCACTTGCTTTGCTTCCACTTCCTCGTTGATGACCGAGATCAGCAATTCGTCGGTGAGGCCCGGGCAGTGCTCCAGCACGTGCACGCTCACCTCCACCACGTCCCGCGCCATGTTCTCGGCGATGGAGGCCGGCAGCAGCGGGTAATGGGCGATGTGGCGGGCCAGCGCCGCGCGCACCAGGTGATCGGCGTCCGATGCCAGACGCGCGATCACGTCCTCGGCGATCTGCGCTTCACCGCGGGTCAGTTTCCCCGCCGCCAGCATCTGCCCGATCTTCTCCCCCGCGGCGCGCCGGTTGGCGGCCGAGTTGTCGGTCTCGAGCTTGAGGGCGTCTTCAAGACGAAGCAGGAAATCGGACATGGGAGCGGGAGTCCGGGCTGTGGGAACCACGTGCCCGGACTGTAGTTACGCCCCGTAAATCCCCGGTTAACCCGCCGGTTCGTCGGAGACGCGAACCAGCAGTTTCCCGGTGTTTTCCCCGGTAAACAGCCGTTTCATCGCGGATGGCGCGTTCTCCAGCCCGTCCACGATGTCCGTGCGGTACTTGAGCTTGCCCTCGGCCAGCCACTGGCCCATCTCCGCCTGCCCCTCGGCGAAGCGGTCGAGGTAGTCGATGATGATGAAGCCCTTCACCGTCACCCGCTTCATCAGGATGTTGCGGAACATGTAGGGCCCCGGCACGTCGCCCTCGGCGTTGTAGGTCGAGATCAGCCCGCACAGGGCGATGCGCGCGTTCTGGTTGATGAGCGTGAGGATCGCATCGAGGATTTCCCCGCCCACGTTCTCGAAATCGACGTCGATCCCGTCCGGGCACTCGCGCTTCAGCGCCTCCAGCACGTTTTCCTTCTTGTAGTTGATGCAGGCGTCGAACCCGAGATCGTCCACCACCCATTTGCACTTCTCGTCAGAGCCCGCGATGCCGACGACGCGGCACCCCTTGAGCTTGGCGATCTGCCCCACGGTCGAGCCCACGGCGCCCGCCGCTGCCGACACCACCACGGTCTCGCCCGGCTTCGGCTGGCCGATATCGAGCAGCCCGAAATAGGCGGTCATGCCCGTCGCCCCCAGCACGCTCATGAAGGCATCGAGTGGAATGCCGAGCCCGGAAGGAATTTTCGAAACGCCCGTGCCGTCCGACACCACGTAGTCCTGCCAGCCGCCGAGCCCCGGCACCACGATGTCGCCTTCCGCGAAGTCCGGGTTCTTCGACTGCTCCACCACGCCCAGCGAGCCGCCGCGCATCACGTCGCCGATTTCCACCGGCGGCATGTACTGGTCCATGTCGCTCATCCAGATCCGGTTGGTCGGATCGAGCGACAGGTAGATGGTGCGGATCAGGATTTCGCCGTCGCCGGCCTCCGGCTTGGGCGCGTCCACCAGTTCGAGGTCGCCCTCGCTCACTTCGCCCACCGGGCGCTTGCGCAGCACCCATTGCCGGTTCGAATTGCGCATCGTCTGGCCTCCCTGAAGATTGTTGGTTCAGGGGGATGGTGCCGCGTCGCGCCGCCGGTTGCCAGCCGTGTGGTTCTAGCGCACCTCCGGCACGTCCGCCTCGAAGCGCCGACCGCCGTCCTGCGTCTGCGCGAGGTGCCCCATGAAGGCGCGCACCTGCGGGTGTTCGCCCAGCGCCGCCAGGAAGGCGAGGCCGCGCGCTGCCGCTTCCGCGTTCATGCCGGTGCCGAACAGCTGCTCGCGCAAGGTGAGCGGTTCGGGGAACCGCTTCAGCGTCACGTCGGCACCTTCCTCGAGTCCCGCCAGCTCACGCGCGGCATCCACGCTGGCGCCGAAGCCGCCGAGCCGGTCCACCAGCCCATTGTCCAGCGCATCCGCCCCGGCCCACACGCGGCCCTTGGCCACGGCCTCGGTTTCGGCGTCCGACAGCCCGCGGCCTTCCGCCACCTTTGCCTTGAAGTCCTCGTAGCCGTCCGCCAGCCACGCGGTGAACCGCGCCCGCTGCGCCGGGGAAAATTTCTCGTCCGCCGCCCAGATATCGGCGTTCTCGGTCGTCGCAACCGCGTCCACCGTCACGCCCAGCTTGTTCAGCATCTCGCTGATCGCGAACTTGCCGCCGACAATGCCGATCGAGCCGGTGATGGTGGACGGCTGCGCGATGATCAGGTCCGCGCCTGAGGGAATGTAGTATCCGCCCGACGCGGCGACATCGCCCATGCTGGCGACCACCGGCTTGCCCGCCTCGCGCGCACGCTTGATCGCCTGCAGCACCTGGTCGGAAGCCGACGCCGAGCCGCCCGGCGAATTGATCCGCACAAGGATCGCCTTCACGTCCTCGTCGGCCGCCGCATCGTCGATGGCGCGCGCCATCGTGTCGCCGCCGATATTGGGATTGCTGCCGAAGGGCCCGGCAGGCTCCTCCTCGCCGTTGAGGATCGGTCCCTCGCCATAGACGACGGCTATCGTGCCCGCGTCGCCGTCATAGACGCCGCCGTTGCGCCGCGCATAGGTGGCCAGCCCCACGAAATCCGCGTTGTCGCCGGCCTCCGCCAGCAGCTGCTCGCGCACCTGCGCCTCGTAGGCCATCTCGTCCGCCAGCCCCTGCGCCAGTGCCGCCTCGGCGGGGTGGGGCGCCGTTTCCAGCGCCTGCTCCAGTGCGCCGCGATCGACGCCGCGGCCGTCCGCGATGGCGTCCGCCATGTTGGCCCAAACCACCTCTAGCAGCCGCCCGTTCGCCTCGCGCTGGGCGTCCGTCATGCTGTCCTCGGTGAAGATGTCGGCTGCGCCCTTGTATTCGCGGAACTGCACCATCTGCGGCTCGACGCCGATCTTCTCCAGCGTCCCCTTGAGGAACATCTGCCGCAGCGTCAGCCCCGCCGGCAGGAAGCTGCCCGTCGGCTGCATCCACAGCTTGTCCGCTTGGCTCAGCACCTCGTAGTCGCCAAGCCCCGCCGGGCCGAAATCCTGCGCAAAGGCATGGACCGGCTTGCCTGCCGCCTGGAACGCCTGCATCGCCTCGATGATTTCGCCCGCCCGCGCCGAGGACGTGGCGCCCGCGCCGCCGCGAATGAAGAGACCCTTCACGCGCAGGTCCTTGGCCGCGTCCGCCAGCCCGCCATGCAGTTCGGCCAGCGTCACCTGCCCGCCCGCCACCGCGAAGGGCAGGAAGCCCTGCTCCGGCTGCTCCGCCACCGGCTGCGCCAGGTCCAGCACGAGCACCATCTTCGACGGCATCGATGGCTGCGATGGCGCGAACAGGGTCGCAAGGATCACCGGGATGAAGAACGCCGCAATGAAGATCGCGGTAAGGCCTGCGATGACGGTGACGAGGAACTGGCGCATCTCGGGTCGGCCCTCCGGCTCGGTCTATCGGGTGTCGCGGAACCTGTCGGTCGCGGAAACGAATTCATGGACGATGCCGGGCTCGGTCGCCGTGTGGCCTGCGTCCGGCACGATGCGCAGGTCCGCCTGCGGCCATGCCTTCTTGAGCGCCCATGCTGTCATCAGCGGCGTTACCACGTCGTAACGCCCGTGAACCATAACGCAGGGAATGTCCTTCAGCCGCCCGGCATTGGCGATCAGCTGGTCGTCGCGCTCGAAGAAGCCGTCATTGATGAAGTAGTGGCACTCGATCCGCGCGAAGGCTTCCGCGAACTGGTCCGCGCCGAACCGCGCCTCACGCTCGGGATCGCGCAGCAGGGAAAGCGTCGTCCCCTCCCATACGCTCCATGCCCGCGCCGCCGCCATGCGCACGGCCGCATCGTCGCTCGTCAGCCGCTTGTAGAAGGCGGAGATCATGTCGTGGCGCTCGTCGGGCGGAATCGGCGCCACGTATTTCTCGAACGCGTCGGGAAACAGCGCCGAGCAGCCGCCCTCGTTGTAGAACCAGTCGAGCTCGACCTTGCGCAGGGTGAAGATGCCCCGCAGCACCATGTCGATGACGCGCTCCGGGTGTGTCTCGGCGTAGGCCAGCGCCAGCGCCGAGCCCCACGAACCGCCCGTCACCTGCCACTTCTCGATCCCTAAGTGCTCGCGCAGCCGCTCGATATCGGCGACGAGGTCCCAAGTCGTGTTCTCCCGCAGCTCCGCGTAAGGCGTTGAGCGCCCGCAGCCGCGCTGGTCGAACAGGATGATGCGGTAAGCGCTCGGGTCGTGCTGGCGGCGCATGGTCGGGTTGGTCCCGCCGCCGGGGCCGCCATGCAGCACCAGCGCCGGCTTCCCGTCCGGGTTGCCGCACTCCTCATAGTAGAGCTCGTGCAGGTCCGAGACCTTGAGCCGCCCGGTCGCGTAGGGCTCGATGTCCGGGTAGTTGCCCCGCCGTCCGCCGAGATCAGGCATGAAAGCGTCCCTGTTCGCGCCCGTCCGGCGCCCCTGCGGGCCCCTTCCGGCCCGGCCAGCCTCAAATATAGAGCCTCACATATAGATGCCGCGCCGCCGGGCGTCATCCGCGGGCCCGTGACAGGGTTGAGAAACCGGTGGCAAATCACCTGTGGATAACCACATGTGGTGTGGCCGGGGCAGGGCAGCCCCAATCGGCCCGCCCGGCCACCGATTTTTTTGCCGCGGACCGGATTTTCGCAAGGGCCCCAAAGCGGTTAACCATGCGGCGGAGCGGCCATTCCGCAAGGTGTCAAGACAAGCGTTTCGATCTTTTTTCGTCGCGGTCCTGACACAATTGCTTGACGGTCCAGACACCGTAGATACTATATCTCGTACTGGCACCGTGCGCGGTCCGCCGCTGCCCCCATGGGGTGCGACGGCTCCGGGGGCTTCCCGAAAGGCTCAGACGAGCGTTCCGGGGCTGCTTTGGGGGAGCAAAACGGGTTCGGGCCGCCAGATCGACCAGAATGGTCGTTTCACAGATCGGTTTTGAGTGTTTTTCGAGGCGTATTTCTCGACACGGGAAAGCTGTGCCTGCCGCCAAGAGGCCAAGAGCGCGCGCCGGCACAGCGGATGTGGTTACGAGACTCGGAGACGCTGTCCCGGGTATCATCGAGGGGGAGCTTGAGAGCGACATGTTTCAGGCGCAGGCAGTTCAGTTCGAAAAGCGCGGCCGGGTCGAGGTTGACCGCTCCCGCGACGCGCTCCTGACCGATTTCGGCCGGGAAACCCTCTCCGACAGGTATCTGATGCCGGGCGAGTCCTTCCAGGACCTGTTCGCGCGCGTCGCCTCTTTCTATGGCGACGACGACGCGCACGCCCAGCGCATCTACAATTACATCTCCAACCTCTGGTTCATGCCCGCAACGCCCGTGCTGTCCAATGGCGGCACCGAGCGCGGCCTGCCCATCTCCTGCTTCCTCAACGAGGCGACCGACTGCCTCGACGGCATTGTCGGCCTGTGGAACGAGAATGTGTGGCTGGCGGCCAAGGGCGGCGGCATCGGCTCCTACTGGGGCAACCTGCGCTCCATCGGCGAGACCGTCGGCGGCGTCGGCAAGACGTCCGGCATCATCCCGTTCATCCGCGTGATGGATTCGCTGACGCTTGCCATCTCCCAGGGCTCCCTGCGCCGCGGCTCCGCCGCCGTCTATCTCGACGTGTCGCACCCGGAGATCGAGGAGTTCATCGAGCTTCGCCGTCCCACCGGCGGCGATCCCAACCGCAAGGCGCTGAACCTGCACCACGGCGTGGTGATTTCCGACAAGTTCATGCGCGCGGTGGAAAACGACGAGGAATGGGCGCTGACCAGCCCGAAGGACCATTCGGTGATGCGCACCGTCTCCGCGCGCGCCCTGTGGATCCGCATCCTCACCGCCCGCATCGAGACGGGCGAGCCCTACATGCTGTTCGGCGACCACGTGAACAAGGCCGTGCCCGAGCACCACAAGCTCGCCGGCCTCAACGTGAAGATGTCGAACCTGTGCTCCGAGATCACGCTGCCGACCGGCATCGACCATCTCGGCAACGACCGCACCGCCGTGTGCTGCCTGTCCTCGGTCAACGCCGAGAAGTTCGACGAGTGGTGCAACGAAGAGATGTTCCTCGAGGACATCATGCGTTTCCTCGACAACGTGCTCGAGGACTTCATCAACCGCGCGCCCGACTCGATGGCCCGCGCCAAGTACGCCGCCATGCGCGAGCGCTCGGTGGGCTTGGGCGTCATGGGCCTGCACTCCTTCTTCCAGTCCAAGATGATCCCGTTCGAAAGCGTGATGGCGAAGGTCTGGAACAAGAAGATCTTCAAGCACATCGACGAAGGCGTGGACGCAGCCTCCAAGACGCTGGCCAAGGAGCGCGGGCCCTGCCCGGACGCCGCCGACTACGGCATCATGGAGCGCTTCTCCAACAAGACGGCCGTGGCGCCTACCGCGTCGATCTCCATCATCTGCGGCGGCACCTCGGCGGGCATCGAGCCCTTCGCGGCCAATGCCTACACGCACAAGACCCTGTCGGGTTCGTTCAGTGTGCGGAACAAGTACCTGAAGCAGCTCCTCGCCGAGAAGGGCAGGGACGATGCGGACACCTGGTCGTCCATCACCATCAATGGCGGCTCGGTCCAGCACCTCGACTTCCTGACCGACGACGAGAAGGATGTCTTCAAGACCGCCTTCGAAATCGATCAGCGCTGGGTCGTGGAACATGCCGGCGACCGGTCCGAGTTCATCGACCAGTCCCAGTCGGTCAACGTGTTCCTGCCGGCGGACGTGCACAAGCGCGACCTGCACCAGATCCACTTCCTCGCCTGGAAGAAGGGCGTGAAGTCGCTCTACTACTGCCGCTCGCTGTCGATCCAGCGCGCCGAGCGCCACGAGGAAAAGCCGGCCATCACCGACATGCCGGAAGTCGCCAAGCTGCCGCTTCGCCAGCTCGACGAACTCCCGCTCGCCGCCATGGCCGAAAGCGGCGCCAAGCAGAACCCGGCGGAAAGCACCGACTACGACGAGTGCCTCGCCTGCCAGTAAGGCGGGGCCAAGGGAGTAGGGCTATGCTTATTAACTACCAAGGCTCAAGCGGGCTGAATGTCATTTTCCATCGAATGAACTTCGATGAGGCTCGACAGCAACGCGGACACTTGCTGTACGTTATTCCGAGGTTCTTAGGTGCTCTCGGCCATACCCCCGACTACATTGGCCAAACCGCCCAAGAAAATGGGCTTCGAGACCGATACAGCAAAGACGATCTGATTGGTCTTATGGCGCGTGCCAACTCTGATGTAATAGATGTGTGTCTATCAGTAGCGGAATCCGAGTTGGACCGAGTGGAAGCTGATCTCGTTGCGAATTATCCGCATTGCCGCAACATCCAGCACAAGAAACACGCCGCAGGGTTTGGCAATGGAGCGCTCGGGATGCCGGGTCTGCTTAGCGCAGGCGCATTGGGTTCGCCACACCCGAAGACACGCCTAGGGCTCCTCGATCTGCCAGCCCCAAAATTGCCGCGTCTCCTGTCTCGCGGCCTAAGAGATCTTTGAACACGTCTCGCGCCCAGAACGGGCGATCATGTGACGTCTAGGATACGACAATCATGACCCTTCTCGACGAACGCCTCACCTACAAGCCCTTCCGTTACCCGTGGGCCTATGACGCCTGGCTCACCCAGCAGCGCATCCACTGGCTGCCGGAAGAAGTGCCCATGGCCGAGGACGTGAAGGACTGGCACCACAAGCTCGACGAGAAGGAGCGCCATCTGCTGACGCAGATCTTCCGCTTCTTCGTGCAGGCCGATGTGGAAGTGAACAACTGCTACATGAAGCACTACATGCAGGTGTTCAAACCCACCGAGGTGCTGATGATGCTCTCGGCCTTCTCCAACATGGAGACGATCCACGTCGCGGCGTACTCGCACCTGCTCGACACCATCGGCATGCCCGAGGTGGAGTACGAAGCCTTCCTGAAATACCAGCAGATGAAGGACAAGTACGACTTCATGCAGGAATGGGGCGTCGAGACCAAGGCGGACGTCGCCAAGACGCTCGCCGTGTTCGGCGGCTTCACCGAAGGCGTGCAGCTCTTCGCGTCGTTCGCGGTGCTGATGAACTTCCCGCGCTTCAACAAGATGAAGGGCATGGGCCAGATCGTCACGTGGTCCGCGCGCGACGAGTCGCTTCACTGCAACTCGATCCTGCGCCTGTTCCGTACCTGGGTGGACGAGTTCCCCGAGTCGTGGACCGAGGAGACACAGGCCGAGGTCTACAAGGCCTGCGAAACCATCATCCACCACGAGGACGCCTTCATCGACCTCGCCTTCGAGATGGGCGGCGTCGAGGGCCTGACCGCGGAAGAAGTGAAGCGCTACATCCGCTACATCGCCGACCGCCGCCTCGGCCAGATCCGCCTCCAGCCCATCTACCGCGAGGAAAAGAACCCGCTGCCGTGGATGGACGAGATGCTCAACGGCATCGAGCACACCAACTTCTTCGAAAACCGCGCGACCGAGTACTCCAAGGCCTCCACCCGCGGCACCTGGGACGAAGCCTTCGCGGACTGACGAACGCTTCGGCACCATCGAACGACATCAAGGCCCGCGGCGTCCCCCGCGGGCCTTTCTCGTTTCTCCACTCCAACCCCAACCTCCGAGCGCCCCCGACTTGATCGGGGGCCTACTCTAAGTCCCACTTGCATAAACCGCTTGAGAGGGAATCCGCACGTTGCTGCGAGTCCCGGAACCAGTTCCACAGTTGCGGCAAGCGGAAACGCGAGTAGGCCCCCGATCAAGTCGGGGGCAGACGGAAGTAGGGACGGGCCTGAATTTCCTTGGCCCTCACGGTCCTGCCGCCCATCTCAGACAGGCGATCCAAATACGGGAGACCGCCCATGCCCGTCGAACGCCTCGCCGAAACAGCCATGGCCATGTCCGACGAGACATGGCAGCGCCACGCCAACCCGTGGAGCGTATGGACGCGCCTTCTCAGCGCGCCGGTGTTCTTCGTGGCCCTGTGGAGCCCCTACTGGATCGGCTGGTGGGGCGCTGCGGCCATCGCCGCCATCGCATTCTGGGCATGGCTCAACCCGCGCCTGTTCCCGCCGCCCGCCCATACCGACAACTGGGGCTCCAAGGTCACCTTTGGCGAGCGCGTCTGGCTCGCCCGCAAGGAAGAGCCGGTCCCCGCCCGCCATCGCATCGTGCCCCACGTCACCATGGCCTTCTCCATGGCCGGCCTCGCGGCCGCGGCATGGGGCTTCTGGACAGCGGACATCTGGACGGCAGCGCTGGGCTGGACCGTCGCCGTCCTCGGCAAGCTGTGGTTCTGCGACCGCATGGTCTGGCTCTACGAGGACGCCAGCGAAACCAACTCGGAATACGCCAGCTGGCTGCGATGACGCCTTTGGGCATTTCCGGACTCCCGCGCCCGCGCCGCCGTCGCTACCATGAACGCCTCAATCCGTTGCCATGGGGGAAAGAGCGGATGAAGTGGATACTGGCTCTCGCATTTGCGCTCGCGATCACGCCGGCATCGGCGCAGGTCAAGTCGCTGGGCTCCGAAGCGGCCGCGCAGGCGTTTGCGGACCGTGTGATGCAACGCGCTGCCCGGGACGACTATCGTGATGCCGTCGAGGAAATGTCGGATTATCTCGCCAACCCCAAAGCCGAGCTTGAAGTCCTTGCAAACGAACTCGAGCGCCAGAAGATCGAGCTGAACGCGCGGTACGGCAAGGCCTACAGTTCCGAACTGATGTGCCGGGACAGGACGGGCGATTCCATCTTGCGCCTCTATTATCTCCAGAAGCTGGAACGCACGGGGCGCGTGTGGATCTTCACCTTCTATCGCGGGCGGTCAGACTATTACCTCGAATCATTCAACATCCGGGACGATCTCGTGAACCTGTACTGCTACAACGAGAACTCCGGCTCCATCGGGAATCTCAAGAGTCCGGAGCACCGCGAACTCTGAGCCGCCCGCCACCGGTTGAGTGTGAGTTGGCCGATTCGCTTTCCGCCGCGGCACTCTTTGCCGTGCGCGCATCCTTGATCACCGTCCCCAACGCCTCGAAGTCCGCCTTGAGCGGCGATGTGCGCCGGAAGGCGAGGCCCACCGTGCGCGAGGGCTGCGGGTCGTCGAAGCGCAGGACGCGGATGCCGCCGCGCGCGGCCTCCACGTCGAGACTCATTTCCGGCAGCAGCGTCTGGCCCATGCCGCTCGCCACCATCTGTACCAGCGTCGACAGGTTGGAGGCGCCGTAGGCCGCCGCGCCCGACACGTCGCGCATGGCGCAATAGCTCAGCGCCTGGTCGCGCAGGCAGTGGCCTTCCTCCAGCAGCAGCAGCGGCGCCGAGGCAAGCTGCGCCGCGTCCGCCCGCTTGCGCTTCGGCTTCACCGCCTGCGTATCGCTCATCGCCAGCAGGAACCGGTCCTCGAACAGCGGCATCGTCTCCAGCGCCGAGCCGTCCAGCGGCAGCGCCAGCAGCGCCGCGTCCAGCGATCCTTCCTCCACCTGCGCCACCAGGTATTCCGTCAGCGTCTCGCGGATCTGCAGATCAAGGTCCGGGTACGTCGCCTTCAGCACCTGCAAGACCCGCGGCAGCACGTAGGGCGCGATCGAGGGGATCACCCCCAGCCGCAGCCGCCCGGTGAGCGGCGCCCGGCGCGAAGCGCCCAGGTCCGCCAGCCCGTGGATTTCCGCCAGGATATGCGCCGTCCGCCGCGCCACTTCCTCCCCGGCGTCGGTCAGCCGCACGGTCCGCCCGCGTTCCACCAGCTTCACGCCCAGTTCGCGCTCCAGCTCCTGGATCTGCATGGAAAGCGCGGGCTGCGTCACCGCGCATTCCTCAGCCGCCCGGCCGAAATGCGCCAGCCGCGCCACCGCGTCGAAATAGGTGAGCTGTTTTGTCGATATCATGAACTATCAGAAACCCTTATGGGCATGTTCAGAAAATGCGATTGGTCCTGATGATAGCGCGCCGCTAGGCTTGCGTCATCCGGTTCCCTGACGGGCCGGACGGAACGCAAGGAGGACGTCCCCCCATGAGCAGTAGTGAAACGGCACAGGACAATGTCTGCCCGTTCTCGGGCCAGAAGAAGAAAAAGGTCACCAACCGTGACTGGTGGCCGAACTACCTCGACGTGAAGATGCTGCACCAGCATCCCCCGGCGGGCAGCCCGCTGGGCAAGGACTTCAACTACGCCGAAGCCTTCAAGACGCTCGACCTCGACGCGGTCCGCAAGGACATCTTCGAGCTGATGACGACCTCGCAGGAGTGGTGGCCCGCCGACTACGGCCATTACGGCCCGCTCTTCATCCGCATGGCCTGGCACTCCGCCGGCACCTACCGCACGGCGGACGGCCGCGGCGGCGCAGGTTCCGGCACGCAGCGCTTCGAGCCGCTCAACTCGTGGCCCGACAACGGCAACCTCGACAAGGCGCGCATGCTGCTTTGGCCCATCAAGCAGAAATACGGCAACAAGCTTTCCTGGGCCGACCTGATGATCTTCGCGGGCAACTGCGCGCTGGAGCATATGGGTCTCAAGACCTTCGGCTTTGCCGGCGGCCGCGAGGACGTGTTCGAGCCGGAAGAAGACATCTACTGGGGTTCGGAAGACGAGTGGCTCGGCGACAACCGCTACTCCGGCGACCGCGAGCTGGAAAACCCGCTCGCTGCCGTGCAGATGGGCCTCATCTACGTGAACCCGGAAGGCCCCAACGGCGAGCCTGACCCGGTGGCCTCGGGCCGCGACATCCGCGAGACCTTCGCCCGCATGGCCATGAACGACTACGAGACCGTGGCCCTCACCGCCGGCGGCCACACCTTCGGCAAGTGCCACGGCGCGGGCGATGCCTCGCTCGTTGGCGCCGACCCGGGTGCCTCCAGCATCGTCGAGCAGGGCATGGGCTGGAAGAGCTCGTTCAACACCGGCGTTGGCGTCGATGCCATCACCAGCGGCATCGAGGGCGCGTGGACGCCCACGCCCACCAAGTGGGACATGGGCTATTTCGACATGCTGTTCGGCTACGAGTGGGAGCTGACCAAGAGTCCCGCCGGCGCCTGGCAGTGGAAGCCCAAGGGCGACGCGGCAAACGACCTCGTGCCGGACGCGCACGATCCCAAGAAGCGCCACGCGCCGATGATGACAACGGCCGACATGGCCATGCGGATGGACCCGATCTACGAGCCCATCTCGCGTCACTTCCACGAGAACCCGGAAGAGTTCGCGGACGCCTTTGCCCGCGCGTGGTTCAAGCTGACCCACCGCGACATGGGCCCCAAGACGCTCTATGTCGGCAAGGAAGTGCCCGAGGAAGACCTGATCTGGCAGGACCCGATCCCCGAGGTCACCCACGAGCTGATCGACGACAAGGACGTGGCAGCCCTCAAGAAGCAGGTGCTCGACACGGGCCTCTCCGTCAGCGAGCTGGTCTCGACCGCCTGGGCCTCGGCCTCCACGTTCCGCGGGTCAGACAAGCGCGGCGGCGCCAACGGTGCCCGCATCCGCTTTGCCCCCCAGAAGGACTGGGAGGTGAACAACCCCAGGCAGCTGTCCAAGGTGCTTGAGAAGCTCGAAGGCGTGCGCAAGGCCTTCAACGACAAGGCGTCGGGCAAAAAGCAGGTGTCGATCGCCGACATGATCGTGCTTGCGGGCTGCGCGGGCGTCGAGAAGGCGGCAAAGGACGCGGGCCACGACGTGAGCGTGCCCTTCACGCCGGGCCGCGGCGACGCGCTCGAGGAGCAGACGGACGCGGACTCCTTCGCCCCGATGGAGCCCCATGCCGACGGCTTCCGCAACTACCGCCGCGTGCGCTCCTCCGTCACCGAGGAGGAGATGCTGATCGACCGCGCCCAGCTCCTGACGCTCAACGGTCCGGAGATGACGGTGCTCCTGGGCGGCATGCGCGTCCTCGACACCAACTGGGACGGCTCGAAGCAGGGCGTCTTCACCGACCGTCCGGGCAAGCTCACCAACGACTTCTTCGTGAACCTGCTCAACATGAGCACGAAGTGGTCGGCCAAGGACGATGAGGAGAAGGAGTTCGAGGGCCACGACCGCAAGTCGGGCAAGCTCAAGTGGACGGCGTCGCGCGCCGACCTCGTCTTCGGCTCCAACTCGCAGCTCCGCGCGCTTGCCGAGATCTACGCCCAGTCGGACTCGGAAAAGAAGTTCGTCGAGGACTTCGTCGCCGCGTGGACCAAGGTCATGGAGCTCGACCGCTTCGACCTCCACAAGCCCGGCCCGCACGTCTAGGCGGCAACAGCCTCATACGAAACACGAAAGGGCCGGGAGCAATCCCGGCCCTTTCCCGTTTGCGCTCACAAATCCGTAGCCCCGGACCTGATCCGGGGCCTGCTCGCAGTTCAACTTGCTGAAGCAGTGGTGATTCTTGCCACCCGGGCCCAACCCGCTCGGCCCTATGTTGATGCCAGAACAAGCCGCACCGCGAGTGGCCCCCGGGTCAAGCCCGGGGGGAACGGCTGTCGCGTCAGTTCACCATCACAAGCTTGCCCACGAGCTTGCGGTCCAGCTGGTCCCGCAGCGCCTGCGGCAGCTCCGCCATCGGCCGCGTCGTCACCGGTGCGGTGGCGAGCTTGCCCTCCGCGATCCACGTGAGAAGCGTGCCGAACTGCTCGGCGGCGATGGCGGGGTTGGCCCGCACCTCGCCGCCCCAGTCCGCGCCCACGATGCTGGCGCGCTTGAGCAGCGGAATGTTGAGCCCGACCTTGGGAATATCCCCCGACGCAAACCCGACGACGAGATGCCGCCCGCCGGGCGACAGCGAGCGCATGGCCGCTTCCGCCAGCGCCCCGCCCACCGGGTCATAGACGAGCGCCAGCCCGCTCTCGCTGGTCAGCGGCTTCAGCGCGTCGCGCCAGTCTGCGGCGGTGTAATCCACCGCCTCGTCCGCCCCGGCTGCCTTCGCCGCCTCGCGCTTGTCCCCGGTCGAGGCCGCCGCGATGATCCGCAGCCCCATCGCCTTGCCCACGGCAATCGCCGCCTGGCCCACGCCGCCCGCGGCGCCGAGCACCAGCATCGTCTCCCCCGCCTGCGCCTTCGCACAGTCGCGCAACGCGTAGAGCGCCGTCGCGTAGGAAATGGCAAATCCCGCCGCCACCGCGTCGTCCATGCCGTCCGGCGTCGGGATGCACGCCATCGCCGGTGCCTTAAGCTTGTCCGCGTAAGCGCCCGCCGCCGTTCCCATCACCCGGTCGCCAGGCTTCAGGTGGCTCACTTTCTCGCCCACCGCGGACACGACACCGGCAAACTCGTTGCCCGGCACGTAAGGCAAGGGCGGCTTCACCTGGTAAAGCCCCTGCACCAGCAGCCCGTCCACGTAGCCCACGCCTGCCGCGGTGACATCCACCACCACCTCGTGCGGTCCCGGCACGGGATTGGACACCTCCTTGAAATTCAACTGCTCCGGCGGCCCGAACTCTTCAACGACGGCGGCTTTCATGGGGTGTCTCCGCATTCTCCGGTGGCTTGTTGCCCACCGGTATGCGGTTCCCGGGCACGCCTGTCCACCGGCCCGTTACCTAAAGGCGTTCCCCCAGCAGCCGGTAGGCCCAGAACGCCTCGTGGTCGCGGATCAGCGCGTTGAGCCGGGCAGGGGGCAGCCCGGTCACCCGCCTGACATGCCGTCCCATATGCGACTGGTCGGAAAAGCCCGCCTCTGTAGCCAGCCGCGCAAGATCGACCTCGCCGCTGCTCCGCGCCGTCAGCGCCTTGCCGAAAAGCCGCTCCGTGCGCGCGAAGGCTTCAAGGTCGCGAAGGCTCTGCCCGGTCCATCCCCTGATCCGACGCTGCACCTGCCGCGCGCTGCGGCCCGGACCCGATGTCACTGCTCGCGCGGCAATCGCCCGTGTCCAGTCCTGCAGCCGTCCGCCCCCGGACGAACGGTCAGGCCGTACGCGCTGCCAAACCGGTTCCAGCAGCTCCTGGAACGTCGCCCATCGCACGCGAACCGTCCCCGGTCCGTCCAGCGCCGCGCAGGCGTCCAGGAAAGCGTCCCCTGCAACGGCCTCCAGGGACGTGTTCGTGTCAACGATGGCCGCGTCGTGATCGCGTGCCAGCAGCCGCCATGCCTCGGGATAGAGCCCCATCGTGAGCGCGTGCACCGGTCCCGGGTTCCAGCTCACGGTCGGCCGCGTCTGGGGCCCGGTGAAAGCCCGCGTCAGCATTGGCTCGCCCTCGGCGCCCCCCTCGAACACCGGCGGTCCCGCCACCAGCCGGCTCTCCCCTTCGAAGAACCACGTGACCGAGCAGAGCGGCGATGCTGGGAAGAAGTTGAACCGCGCCTCGTCCGTCAGTGTCTGGGCGCGCGTGTCGCGCAGGATGGCGACGTAGAGGCAGCCCGCAAGCGCCGGGCGTGGCAGCAGCAGGGCGGCCGATGTGCTGTCGCGATGTCCCATGTGCTCCCGGTCGCGGCCCCGTGTCGCTTTCATTCTATACCGGGCGTCTGCCCGCGCGCTTCCCTGCCGCCAGCCTGACACGTATCGGAGACCGGCATGCCGCGGATCAAGACGACGGGAAAGCCCGCACATATCATCAGCAGCTTCTACACGCTCAACCGTATCGCCATCGGCGTCATGGTCCGCCGCCTGCTCGGCCGGCCCCTCGTCGCCGATTGGCAGCGCGACACCGAGATCGGTAACCTCTTCTGGCGCCACCAGTTCAACCGCGCCCTTGCCTTCGACGACATGGCGGACGGCCGGGCCTATTTCGACAGCGTCCTCACCTTCACCGACGAGGTGTTCGACGTGCGTACCCGCCCCGC
Source organism: Parvibaculaceae bacterium (assembly GCA_965229975.1). GTDB lineage: Bacteria > Pseudomonadota > Alphaproteobacteria > CGMCC-115125 > CGMCC-115125 > Pyruvatibacter. The sequence goes on along the minus strand of OZ245936.1, from coordinate 2,190,402 downwards.
TGCGCCGGGCTGGCCGAAGGGTACATGGTACGAGCCGAAAGACGTGCAGCTTCCCGCCACCATGCTCTACCTCCACGGCGGCGGGTACACCTTCAACAGCGCCGTCAGCGCACGCTACGCGGAAACGCTCGCGGGCATCCTCCGCCTGCCCCTCTACATGCCCGACTATCGCCTCACACCGGAGCATCCCCACCCGGCGCAGATCGAGGATGCCGTGTCCGCCTACCGCGCACTGCTGGACGACGGCACGCCGCCCGAGCGCCTCGTCGTGCTGGGCGACTCCGCCGGCGGCCACCTCACGCTGATGCTGCTCGTGGGGGCCGCCCGCCTCGGCCTGCCGCAACCGGCCCTAGCCGTTGGTCTGTGCCCATGGACCGATATCGGCGATCGTGGCGACAGCCTGCGCGACAACGACCGCTACGATCTCGTGCAGGGCTACATGGCGATCAAGTTCGGCGAATGGCTCCAGGGCGGCGGCCCCTGCACCCGCGAAGAGCTGTCTCCCATCTGGCAGGACTACAGCGGCCTTGCCCCCATCTACATGCAGGGCGGCGGCAAGGAAGTCCTGATTGACATGATCCGCGACTTCGCCGCGGTGCTGCGTTCCCAGAACGCCGATGCCGTCCTGCACGAGTGGGAGCACATGACCCACAACTTCCAGGCCAACGGTGATACCTTGCCCGAAAGCCGCGACGCCCTGGCCCGCATCGCCCGAGCTATCCGCCACTGCACCACGAACGGCGGCGGCCTCGCCACGGCGTTCGGCCCGGGCGCGGCGGCGGGATAGGCGCGCAGGACCGTCCGGGCTATCGTGGCCGCTGTCCACAGGGGGGCCGATCCATGCGCCGCATCGCCGTCACGCTTGCACTCGCCGCGCCGCTGCTTGCGGGCTGCGTCTCGTGGGGCTGGTTCGAGCCGGAGGATTTCTTCGCGCTCTACGAACTGCCCAGCGATCCGCAGGTCGGGCGCGTCACCTTCTGCCATGCCTATGCCTGCCAGACGAAGACGGCGGTCAACCTGCGCGGGCCCACATGGGACGCCGTTCGCGCCGAGTTCGCCAAGGCGCAGAACCCGGCGCAGGAGCGCTACGCCATGGCGCAAGCGGTCGCCATCGTGGAAACCGCCGTCGGCCCTGTCCTCGGCACGGCGGATGATCCCGGCGGCGTGCTCAACGCGTCGTGGTCCGGCGATCCCGCCTACCAGGACTGCGTGGACGAGGCTGCCAACACCACGACGCTCCTCGTCCTCCTCCAGCGCGAAGGCGTGCTGCGCTACCACACGGTCGAGCCGCCCTCCATCCGCGGCGCCTTCATCGATGGCCGCTGGCAGCACTACACCGCCGTCGTGAAGGAGACGCAGACGGAAAACCGCTACGTGGTCGACAGCTGGTTCCGCGACAACGGCAGGCCCGCGGTCATCATGACCTTTGACGACTGGTACACCGGCTACGGCGTGCCCGACGAAGCCGCCTGAACAACGGGCGACACCGGCGTCAGCCGCAGCAGCACGAGACCCAGCAGCGCCCCGCCCAGCGCCACCGCCGGCCCGGACCACAAGCCCGCCTCGATGAAGGGCGCCACCAGCGCCGTCATCGCCCCCGTCGCCACCATCGACGCGAACAGGATGAACGCGCTCGCCCGCGCCGCGTGGTTCGGCATCACCGCCATCGCCTGCGCGAAACCCGCCCCGCCGCGCAGGCCGAAGCCCCCGCACATCGGCATGCCCGCGATCGCCAGCGGCCACCATTGCGGCGCCGGGTCGCCCAGCGCATAGGCCAGCACCAGCGCCCCGCCGCCGATCTGCACGATGTTGCCGAGCAGGATCAGCCGGTCCGCGCCCATCCGCCGCGCGAGGATGCCCGTCACGTTGGCGGCGGCGAGGAAGCTGCCCACCCACATGATCTGCGTGTAGATGAAGGCATCAGGCCCTTCCCCCATGTGGATCACGTGCAGCTGCGGCAGGCTGAAGATGAAACCCAGCATCCCGCCGATGACGATGGCATGCGACAGCGCGTAGCCCTGGAACGCCCGCGACCGGAACAGCGCCGCGTAGCCCAGCAGCGCCCCCAGCACGTCCGCCCGCCGCACGAGACGTTTCTCCCGCGGCATCGCCAGGAACGCCCCGATCCCCGCCGGCACGCCGATGACTGCCAGCAGCCAGAAGTTCATCTCCCAGCCGTAGGTGATGAACACCCACGCGCCGAGAATGGGCGCGAAGGCGGGGATGACCGCGTCGATCCCGCCGATCACCGACATGGCATGGACCGCCCGCGCTTCGTCATAGAGGTCGCGCACCAGCGGCGCCGTCAGCGCGGCGCTCGCCGCGCCCGCGGCCCCCTGCATCACCCGCGCCGCGATCAGCGCCTCGATGCTGTTCGCCATCGCGCACGCGATGGTCGCGGGGATGAAGACGGCAACCGACACCGAAAGCACCACGCGCCGCGAGTAAACGTCGCCCAGCGCCCCGATGAACACCTGCGCCAGCGCGAAACCCGCGCTGAACGCCACCAGCGTCATCTGCACGGATTCGAGGCTCACCCCGAAGATCGCCGGCAGCGCCGGGATCGACGGCAGGTAAAGGTCGGTGGCCGCCAGCGCCATCATGTTGAGCGCGACGATCGAAATGATCATCACGCGGCGGCGGGCAGGGGAAATATCGATCTGGTTCATCGGTCCGGGTCCGTCTGGTCCCGGCCGCCGGACATGAAAAAGCCCGGCAAAGCCGGGCGCACGTCGGTTCTTATTCTGTGCAAAGGCTCTGCGTCATGAAACGTCCGCGCGCACGCGCGCCATCAGCGGGGTTACCCGGCCGGTGCAGGCGGACGTGGAGAAAAGCGCGATCATGACGCGAAACCTTCGTTTGAAACCGCGCGCAACATGCGCGCGCGGATGCCGCAGGTCAACCCGCTCGCATGCAAACCGTGTTGCTAGAGCCCGAACTCGCGCATCTCGACGACACGCCCTTCATCGATAGCGCGGTGCGCCGCCAGTCCCATCGCCACCGACCGCAGCCCGTCATCCACGGTGACGCGGGCCTGCGCCCCGGTGCGGATCGCGTCCTGGAACGCAAGATGCTGGAAGTAGGACGCGCCGTGATGGTGCCCTGCCTTCATCACCTTCTCGTCCACCTCGATCTTCGTGCGCGTCGTCTCGTTGCCGGTGTTGAGCGTGTGCGCCAGCTCGCCTTCCGGAATGCGCACTTCCAGCGCCCCCTTCGTGCCCGTCACGGTGATGTGCTCGCGCTGCTGGAACTGCGTCACGAACATGCAAAGCTCGTGGCAGGCACGCACCCCGTTGTCGAATTCCACGATGACAAAGGCATTGTCCATGATGTCCGGCGTCTCGCCGCCGTAGCGCTCGTCCAGGTGGTTCACGTCCTGCCCGCCGGACGCCATCACGCGAACCGGCTCCGCGCCGGTGATGTGGCGCATCAGGTCGAAGAAGTGGCAGCTCTTTTCCACCAGCGTCCCGCCTGTGTTGCGGCTGAACCGGTTCCAGTCGTCGATCTTCTGCAGGAACGGGAACCGGTGCTCGCGGATCGTCAGCATCTTCACGTCGCCCGCGGCCCCCGCCTTCACCTCTTCCACGAAGCGCGTCACCGGCGGCATCCACCGGTATTCGAGCCCCATCCACACGACGCCCGGGTAGTTGCGCGTCGCATCCGCGACCCAGCGGCAGTCCTCCAGCGTCGTGCAAAGCGGCTTTTCGATCAGCACGTTCTTGCCGGTGGCTAACACGTCCTCCAGCACCGCCCGGTGCGTGTGGTTCGGCGTCGCCACGATGACCGCGTCGAACGTCGCGGGCTTCGCCAGCAGGTCCTTGTAGTCGTCGTAGAGCGCCAGCCGCGCATTCTCGCCCGCCGTCATCACCGCCCAGTTGCGCGAGCCCTCGTGCGGGTCCGCCGCCGCCACCACCTCGGCGCCGTCGATGATGGCGATGTTCTGGATGTGCTCGTTGCCCATCATGCCCGCGCCGATGATGGCGTAGCGGATCGTCTCGGCCATGGCTGGCGTCTCCCGTTTGCCGGTCGCTTGGCCACGCGCGGCCGTGGTAAGGAAGCCCCGTCCCTCCGCCCGCGCGGGCGGCGGCAATCTAGGCGAAGGGAGGCGCGCCACCAATGTCGGATCTCGTGATCGGCAAGCAGCCGCGGCAGCTCGGCCAGAGCAACCTGAAGGTCGCCCCCATCGCCTACGGCATGTGGCGCTTCGCCGGCACTGGCGTGGCCGATGCCCGCGCCAAGATCGAGGCCGCCCTCGAGGCGGGCATGACCCTCTTCGACACCGCCGACATCTACGGCCTCGACGACGGCCTGCCCGCGGGTGCCTCGGAAGAGCTGTTCGGCAAGGTGCTGAAGGAGGCGCCTGCCCTGCGCGACCGCATGGTGATCGCCACCAAGTGCGGCATCGTCCCCCCAACACCCTACGATTCGAGTCCGGCCCACATCCGCGCCTCGTGCGATGCCTCGCTCAGGCGCATGAACATCGACACCCTCGACCTCTTCCAGGTCCACCGGCCGGACCTGCTCACCCATCCCGCCGACGTCGCCGAAACGCTCATGGCGCTTAGGTCCGAGGGCAAGATCCGCGAGATCGGCCTTTCAAACCACACGGCCTCGCAGATCCGCGCCCTCCAGTCCCTGCTGGAAGCCCCCATCGCCACCCAGCAACCGGAATTCTCCGCCGCCTGCATTGATCCGGTGACCGACGGCGTCTTCGATCTTTGCATGTCCTGGAACATGACGCCGCTCGCCTGGAGCCCGCTCGCCGGCGGCCGCCTGATGCTCGATCCCGGCCAGGCCGCGACGCCCGAACTGGCCGACACCATCGCCGCGCTGGACGAGATCGCCGGAAACCACGGCATCCCCCGCGCCGTCGCGGCGCTCGCCTGGGTGCTGGCCCACCCGTCGCGGCCCATCCCCATCATCGGCAGCCAGACCCCCGCCCGCATCGCCGAGGCCATGGCCGCCCTCGACGTCACCCTCACCCGCACCGAGTGGTACAAGGTCTACCAGGCCGCGCTGGGTCAGCCGCTGCCTTAGCCTCCTTGTCATCCCGCGGCTTGACCGCGGGATCCAGAGCCACAAGCTGAGGCCGTGCCGAACAACCCTGGACCCCGCGGTCAAGCCGCGGGGTGACACGAGGAACAAGTGGCAGCGGAGGACAAGACTGTGACTGACAGCCCCGTCGAAATCTCCTGGTTCTCCGCACTGTGCGACGACGACACCGAGTTCCTCGGCGTGCAGGACCCGGCCTTCCTCAGTTCCTACGAGCATTGCCGCGAGATCGTGGAGGCGGCGGAGAAGGGCGGCTTCGACAACATCCTGCTGCCATCCGGCTATTCGCTCGGCATCGATCCGGTCGCCTTCGCGGCGGGTGTCGCGCCCTTCGTCAAGAATATGCGCCTGCTGCTTGCCGTGCGCTGCGGCGAGATGTGGCCGCCTCAGCTCGCCCGCCAGATCGCCACGTTGGACCGGATGCTCGGCGGCCGCCTCACCGTGAATATCATTTCCTCCGACCTGCCAGGCCAGGCCCTCGAAAGCGCCCCGCGCTACGGCCGCACGCTGGAGGCCATGGAAATCGTCCGTACACTGCTCGACGGCAAGCCCATCGATATCGACGGCGAACACTACAAGATGCAGGTGGACCCGCCGCGCATCGCGACCGTCTCCGGCAAATGCCCGCCATTCTATTTCGGCGGCCTCTCGCCCGCCGCCCGCGACGTGGCGGCGAAGGCTGCCGATGTCTTCCTCATGTGGCCCGACAAGCGCGACAACGTGCAGGAAATCCTCGACGACATGCGTGCGCGCGCCAAGGCCTATGGCCGCACGCTCAAGTTCGGCTACCGCGTCCACGTCATCGTCCGCGAGACGGAAGAGGAGGCGAGGGCGCATGCCCGCCACATCATGTCGAAGCTCGACGTGGAGGAAGGTGAGAAGCTGCGCGCCCGCGCCCTCGACCACGCGTCCGAAGGCGTCCGCCGCCAGGCCATGATGCGCGACGTGGCCGACGACGAGGGCTTCGTGGAGGACAATCTGTGGACTGGCATCGGCAAGGCCCGCTCCGGCTGCGGCGCCGCCATCGTCGGCAACCCGGATCAGGTGGCCGCCAAGCTCGCCATGTACCGGGAGATGGGCTTCGACGCCTTCATCCTCTCCGGCTATCCGCACGCGAAGGAAGCCGAGTATTTTTCGAGGCTGGTCCTGCCGAAAATCGAGCACGGGCCGCTGCTTGACGCAAGGTCCGGCTAGCGTTTCTGGACGCGCGCGCCCATCCGCGCCATAACGCGGCCCATGGATTGGCTGTCGCTTCTCGTCGCGCCGCTGGGCGTGCTCTTCCTTGCCGCTGTCATCTGGGGCCTCGGCGGGCGCATCGACGCGCGCCTTGAAGACGAGGACCACGCCCGCCGCCGCTACGCGGAGGATGACCCGCTGTTCCGCGCGGGCGAGGTGCTGCTCGGCGACGATGGCCGCGCGGCATTGATCATCTCCGAGGACGGCATGCAAGGCGTTGCTCTGCGCGGTTTCGGCGACCGCATCGTCACCCGCCCGCTGGCCGGCGCCCTGCGCGCCGCCGACCTGCGCGAGACGAAGGACGGCCGCGCCATCCTCGACCTGCGCCTTGCCGATCCCACCTGCCGCAAGGTGATCGTCGATGTCACCTCGCGCGATGCCGAAACGCGCCGCCGCTGGCTCGAGGCCGTCTCCGCCTTCGGCCCGGCCACGCTGCAGGCCCGCGCCGCCTGAGCCCCGAACGGATAGCACCCATGGAACTCATCGACCCCGTCACCATCGCCACGCCGTTCTTCATCCTGTTCGTGCTGGCCGAAATCGTGCTGTGGCGCTTCACCGGCAAGGTCCGCTACGAGGCGCGCGATGCGCTGGCGAGCCTCACCATGGGCCTCGGCAGCGTCGTGTCGGGCGCACTCGTCGCCGGCTTCTTTGCCGCGATCTATGCCTTCGTCTACCAGTACCGCCTGTTCGATATCGGCTTTGCCTGGTGGGCTTTCCCGCTCGCCTTCGTGCTGGACGATTTCGCCTATTACTGGTTCCACCGCTGGAGCCACGAGGTGCGCTGGTTCTGGGCCGCCCACGTGGTTCACCACTCCAGCCAGCACTACAACCTGTCCACGGCCTTGCGGCAGGCGTGGCTCACGCCGCTGACCGGCCTCTTCGTGCTGAGCGTGCCCATCGTCTGGCTTGGCATCCACCCAGCCATCGCCGCCTTTGTCAGCGGCATCAACCTGATCTACCAGTTCTGGATTCACACCGAGGCGATCAAGCGCCTGCCGCGCCCGGTCGAGGCCGTGTTCAACACGCCGAGCCATCACCGCGTCCACCACGCGACGAACCCGCGCTACCTCGACGCGAACTACGCGGGCACCTTCATCGTCTGGGACCGGATGTTCGGTACGTTTGTGCCGGAGAACGACGCGGAGCCGTGCCGCTACGGCATCGTGAAGAACCTTTCGACCTTCAACCCGCTGGTCATCGCCCTCCACGAATGGATCGGCATTGTCCGCGACTGGACGAAGGCGCGTTCGGTCAGGGACTGGTTCGGCTACACCTTCGGCCCGCCCGGCTGGAGCCATGACAACAGCCGCAAGACCAGCGCCATGCTCAAGGCCGACTGGGAAAAAGCGCACGGGGCCAAGGCCAACGCGGACGGCGGCAAGCCAGACCCCGTCAGCCCGCCGACCGTCGCCGCCGAGTAGCGCCTACTGGCTGACCGGCTGCCCCGTCTCCGGGTCGGTGACGATCAGCGGCAGCCCCGCCTGCTTCCACGCGCCGAGACCGCCCGCCATGTGCGTCGCCTCCGCCGCGCCGCCGTCGAAGCATTTCTGCGCCGCCATGGCCGAGCGCTTGCCCACACCGCAGTGAAGCACCACCGGCTTGCCGCCAGCGGGCAGGCATTTGGGATCGAACGTCGAGAGCGGGTAGTTGAGCGCACCGGGAATACGCTCGCCGCCATATTCGCGCGGCTCGCGCACGTCGATCACCACCACCTCGCCGGCATCCATCTTCGCCTTCACTTCGGCGGGCGAAAGCTCGTGCAGCACCTTGTCTGTCATCGAAAGCCTCTTTGACCTTCAGCCCACGCGGCGCACGGGATCGCTTCCGTCCCATGCCGCCGCTGTCTCGCGGATCATCTTGAAGAACTTGCCCTTGCCGCCATTGATCTCGGACAACTCGACCACGCTGCCCGGATGGTCCTCGGCCTGGAAATAGACGAACCGCCCATCCCTGCCGATATGCCCGCTCTGGCCGGATTTGAACCCCATGCCTTCCAGCCGCGCCATGTCGTCGCTGAACGTCTCGGTCCAGTAGGCGATGTGCTGCAATCCCTCGTTCCCGGCGTCGAGAAAGTCGCGGTACATGGACGGCGCATCGTTGCGCTGCTGGATCAGCTCGATCTGCAAGGCGCCGGTATTCGCCAGCGCAATGCTCATCTCGATGTCGGACGGCTCGCCCCGGTAGCGGAAATCCTCCACCGGGACCTTCTCGATATAAAAGAAGGGCCCGACGCCCATCACCTCCGTCCAGTGCTTCATGGCGCGCTCGATATCGCGCACCACGTAACCGTTCTGGCGGATTTCGCCGAAGATGCGGCTCATGTCTTTCCCTCGCTTACCTGGCACGTCATTGCGGCCATCGCCGACCGCCATCATATGCCGCCCGCCGACACCGGACAGGGAGCGCATCATGCCGGACCGCAAACGAGTCGAAGCCTTCATCGAGGCCGTGACCAGCAACGACCACGTTCAGGCGATAGGCGACTTCTACCACGAAGACGCGACGATGCAGGAAAACGGCCTGCCGCCGCGGACCGGCCGCGCCGCGCTCATGGAACACGAGGCGGCGGCGCTTGCCCGGCTCACCTCGATGGAGACCGCGCCGGTCTCCACCTTCCTTGTCGACGGTGACTACGTGGTCATTCGCTGGGTGTTCTTCGCCACGGCAAAGGACGGCGTCCGCCGCCGGCTGGAGGAACTGGCGCTCCAGCGCTGGCGCGGCGACCGCATCGCCCAGGAACGCTTCTTCTACGACACCGCCACTGCCTGGCAGGCGGTAGAGAGCGACTGACCGCTACTCGGCTGCCGCCACCGCCGCCTTGCCCGGCCGCGCCTGCGCACCGCGCACGAGGCGTCCGTTGAGCGTGCCCGTCGGCCGCCCCTCGCGGAACGCCACGTTGCCGCTCACGACGGTAGCCGTGTAGCCGTCCGCGCGCTGGATGAAGCGCTTGCCGCCCGCCGGCAGGTCATAGACCACGTCCGGCCGGTGCAGCGTCAGGTTGTCGAAGTCGATGACGTTGACGTCCGCCTTCATGCCCGGCGCCAGCACGCCGCGGTCGTGCAGGCCCACAAGGTCCGCCGTCTTCTTCGTCTGCCCACTGATGATCCACTCCAGGGGAAGTTTCGGCCCGCGCGACCGGTCTCGGCCCCAGTGGGTCAGCACCGTCGTCGGGAAGCTCGCATCGCAGATGATGCCGACGTGCGCCCCGCCGTCGCCCAGCCCGAACGCCGTGTTGGGATGCGTCAGCATCTTTTCCACGTAGGAGAGATCGCCCGGGTAGTAGTTCATCAGCGGGAAGTAGAGCAGCGCCTTGCCGTCGTCTTCCGCCATCCAGTCGAGCAGCACCTCGCGCGGGTCACGCCCCTCGCGCTTGCCATGCGCTTCGGCGCTTGCTTCCGGCGCGGGCTCGTAATCCGGCCGCTCGCCCAGCTTGAACATCTTGTGGAAGCCGGAGAACAGCAGCGTCGAGATCTCGCCTGGCTTGTACTCCGGCTGCTCGGCCAGCAGCCGTGCCCGGAAATCCGGGTCCCTGAGAGCCTGCGCCTGCGCTTCCGGCGTGCGGCCCGCGATCTCGTACCAGGTCTTGTAGAGCAGGAACGGGTTGAGCGTTGCGGTCAGGCCCATCACCACGCCCGTCGCGCGCGGCGGCACCTGGCCGCGCATCGGCAGCCCGTCCGCGTTCGCCTCGGCGATCTTGTCCAGCACCTTCGCCCAGGTGTCCGGGTGCCGGTCGTCCTGCTCGATGGTCAGCGACAGCGGCCGGCCCGAGATTTCCACCATTCCGCGCAGCATGCCGAACTCCCAGTCCACGTCGCGGAAGTCGGCGATGAGCTGGATCACGCCCTTGCCCTTGCGCCCCATGGCGCGGGCAATGCCGTGCAGCTCGTCCGCTTCCGCGCGGTAGGTCGGCGTGTGCTCGCCGTGCTTGTCGCGGTGCTTTTCCGTGCGCGAGGTCGAAAAGCCCAGCGCGCCCGCGTCCAACGCTTCGCCCACCAGCGCTGCCATGCGCGCGGTGTCTTCCTCGTTGGCCGGCTCCAGCCGCGCCCCGCGCTCGCCCATCACGTAGGCGCGCAGCGCCCCGTGCGGAATCTGCAGCCCCACGTCGATCGCCAGCGGCGAGGCCTCCACGGTGTTCATGTATTCGGGGAAGGATTCCCACCCCCACTTGATGCCCTCGGCCAGCGCCGAACCGGGAATGTCCTCGACGCCTTCCATCAGGCCGATCAGCCATTCGTGCCGGTCCGGCGCGCAGGGTGCGAAGCCGACGCCACAATTGCCCATCACGGCGGTCGTCACCCCGTGGCAGGTGGTCGGCGCAAGGTACGGGTCCCACGTCACCTGCCCGTCGAAATGCGTGTGCGGATCGACGAAGCCCGGCGTCACGATCTGCCCCCTGGCGTCGATCTCCTCGCGCCCGCCCGCAGTCACCTTGCCGACGGTGGTGATGATCCCGCCGTCGATCGCCACGTCGGCTTCGTACGGCTTGCCGCCCAGCCCGTCATAGACAAGGCCGTTCTTGATCACGAGGTCATGCATCGGGCGCCCTCCCAGGCAAATATCTGTTTGCGCGGGAGTTTACCGGAAGGACGCCCGCGCCCAAAACGCCACATTAAGTCTATATAGGAAACAATACTTCCATGATGCGGGGCTCAATCCCTAGGACGTGAATGGTCATGTTCGCCTCACGGACGTCAACACAAGCCGGGAGAGACCCATGACCAGCCGCGCCCACCATGTCCTGCACATCGACGCCAGCGCCCGCAGCACGGGCTCCGCCACCCGCAATCTGTCCGCCCGCCTCGTCGCCAACATCCGCGCCAAGTCCGGCGCGGTCGAGGTGAAGCGGCGCGACCTCGCCGCCGGCGTCCCCTTCGTGGACGAGACGTTCGTTGCCGCCATCAACACGCCGCCCGAGAAGCGCACGGCCGCGCAGAAGAAGTCCCTCGAGGTGTCTGACGCGCTGGTAGCCGAACTCCAGTGGGCGGACACGGTGGTGATCGGCGTGCCGGTCTACAACTTCGCCGTCCCCGCCGCCTTCAAGGCGTGGATCGACCAGGTCGCCCGCGCCGGCGTCACCTTCCGCTACACGGAAAACGGCCCCATCGGCCTGCTGGAAGGCAAGAAGGCCTACGTCGCCATGGCCTCCGGCGGCACCAAGTTCGGATCGGAGATCGACTTCGCGTCGGGCTGGGTGCGCCACATCCTCGGCTTCATCGGCATCGGCGATGTCGAGTTCGTCGGCGCCGGCCAGATCATGATGGACGGCGAAGCCGTCGCCCGCGCCGAGGATGAGGCCGACAGGGTCGCGGCCTGAGAAAGTCGGAGAGGGGCGGGATCACCGGCCGGGACCGGCCCGCCCCTTGACCGCCTAATGGGCAACATTACGCTGGCGGCAAACGAGCCAGCGAGGATGACGCCCATGGCCGCCCAGGTGCTCCGTACGCCCGAAGATCGTTTCGACGGCTTGCCGGACTTTCCCTTCGCGCCCCATTATCAGGAAGTGGCGCCCGGCATCGCCATGCATTTCGTGGACGAGGGTCCGCGCGACGGGCCCGTCGTGCTCCTGCTTCATGGCCAGCCGAGCTGGAGCTTTCTCTATCGGAAGATGATCCCGGTCTTCGTTGACGCAGGCTTCCGCGTCATCGCGCCGGATCTCGTCGGCTTCGGCAGGTCCGACAAGCCGGTCCGCAAGGCGGCGCACACCCATTCGGCCCATGTCGGCTGGGTACGCGCCTTCGTCGAGCGTCTCGATCTCAACGGCATCCACATGTTCGTGCAGGACTGGGGCGGCCTTATCGGCCTGCGCGTGGCGGCGGAGGTGCCCCACCGCTTCTCCTCCATCACCGCCGGCAACACCGGCCTGCCCGCGGCGTCGTTTCCCATGTCGGCCATCGGCCGCTGGCTCATGCGGTGGCGCGCCATGCGCATCGGCGCCCGCGCCCGCACCATGGCGGACGTGGACGGCTTCCCGGCCTGGATCGCCCATGCGCGCTATTCGCCCGAGTTCGATACCGGCACCGTGCTTCAGTCTGCCTCGCTCACTGAGCTGACGCCTGCCGAGGTCGATGCCTACCGCGCCCCCTTCCCGGGCGAAGCCTACATGGCGGCGCCGCGCACCATGCCCTGGCTGGTGCCGAGCGAGCTGGCAAAAGGCGAACGCGCATGGAAGCGGCTCGATGCCAGCGGCATCCCGCTTTTGCTGCTCTTCTCCGACAGCGACCCTGTCACCGCCGGCCAGGACAAGACGTTCAAGAAGCGCATCCGCGCCACCGCCGGGCAGCCGCATGAAACCATCGGGCAGGCGGGCCATTTCCTGCAGGAGGACAAGGGCCCCGAGATCGCCGCCAGGATGATCGCCTGGATCCGGACGCTCAGCCCTTAGGCGTAAGCAGGTACGCGGCGATGAAGAGCACCGCCAGCACCTGGTCGATCAGCCCGCCGAGCGCGATCTGCGGGCCCGCCCGGTCCATGGCGAACAGGATGATGAAGGCCAGCGCCGACACCTTCTCCACGACGCAGACCGGCATCAGCGGCCGGAACCGCACCGGGTCCGTCGAGATCACCAGGAAGGCGAGCTGGAACGCCAGCGCCACGCCGGCAAAGCCGTAATAGAACTCGGGCCGCATGATCGGGTCCGCCGGCGGCGCCGACATCGCCGCCTCGAGGAAATACATCGGCACGATCACGACAAGGCCATAGATGCCTGCGCCCCGGAACACCCACTTGGCGAACATCACCACCCCTCCCTCGTTTCTGGCGAGGCGGACATTACCCGCAAACACCGGCGCCGCGCCCTGCCATTCCCGCATGGCGGCACCCCGCCGGATGCCGTGCCCGAATGGCAGAATATGAGGGGTGCCTAGGGCTGGCGACGCCGCTTGCCTTTGTGCAAGAGTCCGCGCCGGGATGCAGGAGGCGTTTCTCGTTCCACGGCATTCATGACTGCCGGACACAGCGCCTCCGATTGCGGGAGACAAGGCTGCGGGCCGCGAAACCGGCCCGCGCCGCCTGTTGGAATTCGCGAAACGCGGGCCATGTAAGGGCCTGCAACCTGGGAGGTATCACGTGAAAGAAGCCCTCAAATTCTTCATCAACGGCGAATGGGTCGATCCGGCAAAGCCGAAGACCCTCGACGTCATCAACCCGGCCACCGAGGAGCCCTGCGGCAAGATCTCGATGGGCTCGGAAGAGGACGTGAACAAGGCCGTCGCCGCCGCGAAGGCGGCGTTCCCCGCCTGGTCGCAGACCAGCCGCGAGGACCGCATCAAGATCTTCGAGAAGATCATCGAGGTCTATCAGCGCCGCTACGACGAGATCGCCGAAACCATCTCGACCGAGATGGGTGCCCCCATCTGGCTCGCCAAGGCGGCGCAGGCCGCCACCGGCCTCGGCCACTTCACCACCACGCTGGAAATCCTCAAGAACTACCAGTTCGAGGAAGTCCGCGGCACGACGCAGATCCGCAAGGAGCCGATCGGCGTGTGCGGCTTCATCACGCCGTGGAACTGGCCGGTCAACCAGATCGTCTGCAAGGTCGCCCCGGCGCTCGCCGCGGGCTGCACCATGGTCCTCAAGCCGTCCGAAGTCGCGCCCATGAACGCGGTCATCGTTGCGGAAATCCTTGAAGAGGCGGGCGTGCCCAAGGGCGTGTTCAACCTCGTCAACGGTGACGGCCCGTCGGTCGGCGCGCCGCTTTCGGCGCACCCGGACGTGGACATGATGTCGTTCACGGGCTCGACGCGCGCAGGCATCCTCGTCGCCAAGGCGGCGGCCGATACCGTCAAGCGCGTCGCGCAGGAGCTCGGCGGCAAGTCGCCGAACATCATCCTCGAGGACGCCGACCTCCAGAAGGCCGTCGGCGGCGGTGTTCAGAGCGTGATGATGAACTCGGGCCAGTCGTGCAACGCGCCGACCCGCATGTTCGTCCCCGCCTCCAAGCACGACGAAGCCATGGGCATCGCCAAGGCCGCGGCCGAGCAGGTCAAGGTCGGCGATCCGTTCACCGACGGCACGACGATCGGCCCCGTGGTGTCCGAGGTCCAGTACAACAAGATCCAGGACCTCATCCAGAAGGGCATCGACGAGGGCGCGACCCTCGTCACCGGCGGCACCGGCCGCCCGGACGGCCTCAACAAGGGCTACTACGTGCGCCCGACCGTCTTCGCGAATGTCCGCAACGACATGACCATTGCGAAGGAGGAGATCTTCGGCCCGGTCCTCGCCATCCTGCCGTACGAGAATGAGCAGCAGGCCATCGATATGGCGAACGACACCGAGTACGGGTTGTCGAGCTACGTCCAGTCCGGCGACATCGAGCACGCCCGCAAGGTGGGTGCGCAGATCCGCGCCGGCCAGGTCCACATCAACGGCGCAGGCCCGGACTTCACCGCCCCCTTCGGCGGCTACAAGCAGTCCGGCAACGGCCGCGAGTGGGGCGAGTTCGGCTTCGAGGAGTTCCTCGAGGTCAAGGCCATGCTCGGCTACGAAGCCGCGTAACGCCGGTTCGTCCGTAGGCTGACAGAGAAGCGCCCCGGCCGGGAAACTGGCCGGGGCGCTTGACTCGAAAGGAACGCACCGTGACACCGATATTGAGCCTACAGGATGCCGCGCTTGAAACGATTGATGAAGCGCGCCGTGCTGCTATGGATCGGTATCGCCGGGCCGTGCGCCCCATTTATCGTGTTGGCCCGCGCTGCACTCCGGCGCACGAAGGAACAGGGGTGTTCATTACCTTTGCCGATAAACGCTACCTATTGACCGCCGCGCATGTCGTGGACGTCGCGGAAACAGACACACTCAACGTCGCGGCGGGAGGAAAAATGCACCCCATAGAAGGGCATTTCACAATCACCAAGATTACAAAATCAAATCGGGAAAATGACAAGTACGACTTTGCCTTCTTAGAGGTCGAGAACAAGTTTGAAGGGGAAGAAGACATAGAATACGTGGACATAGCCGATGCCCAGCCTGAGCCTTATAATGAAAAGACTGTCTACCTAGCTATCGGCTACCCAAACTCGCAGAACAAAAAATTCAATGAGAAGGAAAAAACCGTTGCGCCCAAAATTTGGTCTTATCTGGCGAATGATGGGACCAAGGAAGAATTGGCGCCAAATTTTCCGGAAAGCGGTTTGGATCACATATTTCTAGGATTTGGAAAATATTCAAAGGACCATTTTGGTCAACAAGTTTCGTCTATAGAGCCGCGTGGCATGAGTGGGGGGCTACTGGTGGATCTCGGCAGCATACACAATCCTGATGCCATGGGAGGTGTCCATTTGCCAAAGCCGAGGCCGGCAGGTCTTCTCATCGAAGGAAGTAAAAGCACGCAAAGGATTATTTCTACAAAATTGGCGACCATTCGTAGCTGCATGGCGTAGTCGTGTGTGAGGGCTTGGGAGACAGAAGCTGCCGCATTGATTTTCGCGGCGTGTTGTGAGGTTTCACCTCTAATCCAGCGTCCGCTGATACCGCGCGATCGCCAGCACGCCCACCGCCAGCGCGAACGCCGCGATCGCGCCGAAATCCACCGCAGTGTCCCCGAAGCCGATGCCCTTGAGCATGACGCCGCGGACGATGCGCAGGAAGTGGGTGAGCGGCAGCGCCTCGCCGATGACCTGTGCCCAGTCCGGCATGCCGCGGAACGGGAATATGAAAACCTGCGCTAGGTTGGCGATGATAAAGAGGGTGAGACCGGCCCCCTACCGCAGCAGCTAGCCAACGCAGCCATTCCCCTTTCCGCCAAGCCCACAATCCGGCACGACTATCGCGTGTATCCTTTGCCCGCTAATCTTGATATGGTTGCAATTCGTTAACCTTTGATAACCAAGATCGGCGGAAGAGGTGAGAAGCGGGGGAATCATATGCTTAACGCCATCTTCGGCCGCAAGGCTCAGGCCGCGGGCCGGTCGGTCACGTCGAACGCGGTCGACAAGCTGGCCGCGCTCAACAAGTCGCAGGCCATCATCGAATTCTCGATGGACGGCACCATCCTCGGCGCCAACAAGAACTTCCTTGCCGCCGTCGGCTACAGTCTCGACGAGATCAAGGGCAAGCACCACGCCATGTTCGTGGACGAGGCCTATGCCCGCGGCCAGGAGTACAAGGATTTCTGGGCCGCGCTGAACCGCGGCGAATTCTTCGCCGCGCGCTACCGGCGGTTCGGCAAGGGCGGCAAGGAGCTCTGGCTCGAGGCCACCTACAACCCGCTCATCGGCAGCAACGGCAAGCCCTATGCCGTCGTGAAGTTCGCCACCGACATCACCGAGCAGATCGTTGCCCGCGCCGAAATGGAGGGCAAGCTCCACGCCCTCGACCGGTCGCAGGCCGTCATCGAGTTCGAGATGGACGGCACCATCATCACCGCCAACAACAATTTCCTCACGGTAATGGGCTACACGCTGGACGAGATCCGCGGCCAGCATCACAGCATGTTTGCCGAGCCAGAGTTCGCCGCGAGCGAGGAGTACAAGCAGTTCTGGGAAGCGCTGAACCGCGGCGAGTTCCAGGCCGCGCAGTACAAGCGCCTGGGCAAGGGCGGCAAGGAAATCTGGATCGAGGCCTCCTACAACCCGATCCTCGATCCCAACGGCCGGCCCACGAAGGTCATCAAGTTCGCGACCGACCTGACGCCGCGCAAGATGCAGAACCGTCAGCTGGCGGAAGATTTCCAGACCAACGTGCAGACGCTGGTGGAAGCCGTCACCGCGTCCGCCAACCAGATGGAATCCACGGCGCAGGGCCTGACGGCGGCATCCCAGGAAACCGACAGCCAGGCCAATTCCGTGGCTGCGGCGGCGGAAGAGCTATCCATGTCGGTCAAGGAGATCATGGCGCAGATCGACCGCTCGAGCGAAACCGTGAAGACAGCCGTTACCGACGCGCAGGAAGCCGAAACCCGCGTCAACGGCCTCGTCGAGGCCGCCAACCGCGTTGGCGAGATCACGCTTCTCATCTCGGACATTGCCGACCAGACCAACCTGCTCGCCCTCAACGCCACCATCGAGGCGGCGCGTGCAGGCGAGGCGGGCAAGGGCTTCGCCATCGTTGCGCAGGAGGTGAAGGCGCTCGCCTCGCAGACCGCCAAGGCCACCGAGGAAATCGGCGCCCAGGTCCGCAACATCCAGGGCACCAGCACGGCGACGGCGGAAGGCATCAACGCCATGATCGGCGTCGTCACGCAGATCAGTGAATTGAGCGAGGCGATTTCCAACTCGGTGACCGAGCAGTCGGAAGCCACCAACGAGGTTGCCGCCAACATCTCCGGCGTTCAGTCGGCGGCGTCCGAAACCGGCCAGGCCTCCGTCGAGGTGCTGGACGTCTCCCGCGACCTCACCGGCCGCTCCCAGGAACTCCAGACCCGCGTCACCGACTTCATCGACAAGGTCCGCGCGATGTAGCGGTCACGACCGGCACGAACTTGAAGCGCCCCGTCAGAAACATCTGGCGGGGCGTTTTCGTGCGCGGCGACGATCAACGAGAGTGTTTGCTGGTGCCGCGGGGGAGGATTGAACTCCCGGCCTCACCCTTACCAAGGGTGCGCTCTACCACTGAGCTACCGCGGCCCGCTGTCGGGTGCAGCGTCGCAGGAAACCTGCGCAAATCGGTTAATGCCGCCCCGAAAGAGGGCGGAAACTGCCACAAGGCTTTCGCGCCCGCAACTGGCGATCGGGCGCGTTTGCGCGGGCTGGCGCGCAAGCTCTCTTGACCGCGCCCCGCGCTGGCCATATGCGCTCGTCGGATAGGCCATCCGGGCCGCTCATCCCGAGGGAAAACGATGAAGACCAGCAGCAAGAACGGCGGCAAGTTCGGCAGGGACAGGGGCCCCGGCGCGCCCGGCGCCGACCGCGAGGCGCGGCTGGCCGAGGCCCTGAAGGCCAATCTCCGCCGCCGCAAGGCGCAGGCCCGCGCCCGCTCGAAGCCCGCGGAGGGCGAGGGCGAGACCGGCGGCGACTGAGACCGCCTCAACCGCGCCGCATTTTCGCGCTGATTTGCGCGCGCCATCCGGGGCCGATACGTTCCCCGGCCAATCCGCGGCCACCCGGCGGCGGTCCAACAGGAATTGCGTGCGATGGACAGGATCCGGCTAACCGGCGGCAACCGCCTTTCCGGCGAAATCCCCATTTCCGGGGCCAAGAACGCCGCCCTGCCGCTGATGATCGCGAGCCTTCTCACCGACGGCCCGCTGACCCTGTCCAACCTGCCGCGCCTCACCGACATCGCCACGCTCGCCCGCCTGTTGGCGGAACTGGGCGTCGGGATCGAAGTGCTGAACAGCGACGGCTCGTGGCAGACCCTGACGAAGCGCGAAGACGGCCGTCCCCTGCTCGATCCCGCTGGCGCCAAGCGCCTCGCAGGTTTCGGGCTGGACGCGCCCTTCAAGCCCGGCGGCCGCACCGTGCGCCTCACCGCGAAGAAAATCGAAAGCACCCACGCCGATTACGAGCTGGTCTCCCGCATGCGCGCCAGCTTCTGGGTGCTCGGCCCGCTGCTTGCCCGCTGCGGTGAGGCGGAGGTCTCGCTCCCCGGCGGTTGCGCCATCGGCACCCGTCCCGTGGACCTGCACCTTGAAGGCCTCAAGAAGCTGGGCGCCGAGATTGAACTCGATCAGGGTTACGTGAAGGCCCGCGCGCCCGGTGGCCTCAAGGGTGCGGAAGTGCGCTTCTCCATGCCGTCCGTCGGCGCCACCCACAACGTCCTCATGGCCGCCGTTCTGGCCGAGGGCGAAACGGTGATCGAGAACGCCGCCCGCGAGCCCGAGATTTCCAACCTCGCCGAGTGCCTCAACGCCATGGGCGCCAGGATCACCGGCATCGGCTCGCCCACCCTGCGCATCACCGGCGTCCCCCGCCTCGAAGGCGCGGAGGTCGCCACCATCTGCGACCGCATCGAGGCCGGCACCTACGCCATGGCCGTCGCCATCACCGGCGGCGACGTGGAGCTTTTAGGCGCGGACCCCGCCTTCATCGAGGCACCGCTCCAGGCGCTTTCCGCGGCGGGCGTCTCTGTCACGCCCACCAACAACGGAGTCCGCATCGCGCGCAACGGCGCGGCCCTCACCCCCGTCGATATTGTCACCCAGCCCTATCCGGCCTTCCCGACCGACCTGCAGGCCCAGTTCATGGCGCTAATGACCATGGCCGAGGGCAATTCGGAGGTGACCGAGACCATCTTCGAGAACCGGTTCATGCACGTGCAGGAGCTGGCCCGCCTCGGCGCGCTGATCTCGCTGCACGGCGACCGGGCCATCATTTCCGGCGTGAAGAGCCTGCGCGGCGCCCCCGTCATGGCCACGGACCTGCGCGCCTCCGTCAGCCTCGTCATCGCGGGCTTGGCGGCGGAAGGCGAAACCGTTATCTCTCGCGTCTATCATCTGGACCGGGGCTTCGAGCGCCTTGAGGAAAAGCTCAAGCGCTGCGGCGCGGACGTCGAACGTCTCGCCGGCTGAGCCCTTTCACCCGCTGAACCCCGCGCGAAAGCCGTTACCGCCCATGAAAGCCCTGCGCCTCAGGATCGAAGATGCCGAGGACCTGAAGATCGTGTCCGCGCATTTGCAGGACGCCATCGCCAAGGTCGGCGACTTCGCCTACGAGAAGAAGCGCCGCCGCTTCGCGGGCGTGTTCAACCGCTTCCGCTGGGAGGCGGAAGGCAAGCGCGTGCCCCATTCGCGCATCCGCACCGGCATCCATTTCGATGACGTGACCACCGTCCGCTCGAAGAACATCCGTCTGGATGCGGAGGATGCGGTCGTGGAACTGCTCGCCATCCGCTTCGAAGGCGAGGGCGGGGCGGAAGATCCCGGCGGCACCATCACGCTGGAATTCGCCGGCGGCGGCACGATTGCGCTGGACGTGGAGTGCGTCGAGGGCCATCTCACCGACATCGGGCAGGCGTGGGAAACCCGCAACCGCCCGGCCCACGACCTTGACGGCTGAGCCCGTCACCCTCTTTCTACCAGTGCCATGACCGGACGTACCGAACCCCGCCGCCTCGACGCGGCCGCCGCCGACTTTGAAACGCAGTTCGCCGAGCTGCTGACCGCCAAGCGCGAGTCGGCATCCGACGTGAACGCGGATGTCGCGGCAATCATCGCGGACGTGCAGAAGCGCGGCGACCAGGCGGTCATCGACCTCACCAACAAGTTCGACCGCCTGTCTCTCAAGTCCGGCGAAGACCTGCGCATCCCACAGTCGCGCCTCGACGCCGCCGTGGAACAGGTTCCGGCGGAAACCCTCGACGCCCTCAGGCTCGCCGCCCAACGCATCGAGGCCTATCACGCCCGCCAGCTGCCCGGCCCCCTGCGCTTTACCGATGAGGCCGGTGTCGAACTCGGCCACCGCTGGACGGCTGTCGATGCGGCAGGCCTCTACGTGCCCGGCGGCACCGCGGCCTATCCCTCCTCGGTCCTGATGAACGCCATCCCCGCGCGCGTCGCGGGGGTCGAGCGCGTCGTGATGGTCGTGCCGACGCCCGACGGCGTCGAGAACCCGCTGGTGCTGGCAGCCGCCAAGCTTGCCGGCATCACCGAGGTCTACCGTATCGGCGGCGCGCAGGCCGTCGCGGCGCTTGCCTACGGCACGGACACCATCGCGCCGGTCGACAAGATCGTTGGCCCCGGCAATGCCTATGTGGCCGCCGCCAAGAAACAGGTCTTCGGCACTGTCGGCATCGACATGATCGCCGGCCCCTCGGAAATCCTCGTGGTGGCGGACGCCAGCAACGACGCCGGCTGGATCGCCGCCGACCTGCTGAGCCAGGCCGAGCACGACGTTTCCTCCCAGTCGATCCTCATCACCGACGACAAGGCCTTTGCCGACGACGTGGCCGAGGCCGTCAGCCGCCAGCTCGCCATGCTCAAGCGCGGTGAAATGGCGGGCGCCAGCTGGCGCGACTACGGCGCCATCATCACGGTGCCCGCGCTCGATGATGCGGTCCCGCTTGTCGACCGCCTCGCGCCCGAGCACCTGGAACTCGCCGTGGACGATCCCGAACCGCTGGCGGAGAAAGTGCGGCACGCGGGCGCCATCTTCCTCGGCCGCTACACGCCCGAAGCGGTGGGCGACTACGTGGCCGGCACCAACCACGTGCTGCCCACGGCCCGCTCGGCGCGTTTCTCCTCGGGCCTGTCCGTGCTCGACTTCATGAAGCGCACCTCGCTCGTGAAATGCGACGCCGACAGCCTCGGCCGCATCGGCCCCGCCGCCGTGGCGCTGGCCGATGCCGAGGGCCTCGAAGCCCACGGCCGCTCGGTCTCGATCCGCCTCAACCGCTAGGCGCGGGCGCTGCCAGCGCCTACACTGCCGCCGGCTGAAAACCGGCCCCCGCGACCTCCGCACCGAAGCACCGGCATGACCGACGAGACACCAGCACAGCCCGAAGACGGCGGGGCGAGCGCGACCCAGCGCATCGCCTCCATCGTGCTGGACGAGACATCCGTGCGCACCCGCACGCCCGAGGTCGAGCATGAGCGGAAGGTCGCGATCTTCGATCTCCTGGAAGACAACTTCTTCGCACCGGAAGGCGCGGATGCGGGCCCCTACAGCCTGCACCTCTCCATCGAGGACAACCGCCTCGTCTTCGACATCCGCAAGGAGAACGAGGAGGAATACGGCAAGGTCATTCTCTCGCTCTCGCCCTTCCGCAAGATCATCAAGGACTATTTCCTGATCTGCGAGAGTTACTACGAGGCGATCCGCTCTGCCTCGCCGTCGAAGATCGAGGCGATCGACATGGGCCGCCGCGGGCTCCACAACGAGGGCTCGGCGCTCCTGATCGAGCGCCTCAAGGGCAAGATCAACATCGACCACGACACGGCCCGCCGCCTCTTCACGCTCATCTGCGTACTCCACATCAAGGGGTAAGCACGTGCGCGGGCCGAACGGGGAAGATCTGCCGGACGCCGTCCTGTTTGCCTGCAGTCAGAATGCCGTCCGCTCGCCCATGGCGGCGGGCATCATGCGCCATCTCTACGGCAAGTACGTCTACGTGGAATCCGTCGGCGTCCACTGCGGCGATCTCGACGGCTTCGCCGTGGCTGCGATGGACGAGATCGGCATCGACATCTCGAAGCACAAGCCGCGTTCCTTCGACGAACTGCAGGACACGTCCTTCGACCTCATCATCTCGCTGACCCCTGAAGCCCAGCACAACGCGGTGGACCTCACGCGAACGATGGCGGCGGATGTCGAATACTGGCCCACCCACGACCCGACGCTGGCCGAGGGCACCCGCGAACAGCGCCTCGACGCCTACCGCGAGGTGCGCGACTGGCTGATGGACCGCATAAAAAAGCGATTTGGCTGGCGCGCCACACCCAGCGGATAGGGCGATAGGCAGGTCTGCCCTACGCCCTTGATTTTACGGGGGCGAATGCCCATTCTCCCCGCCACTCGCAGGGGCCCCACGGCCCCTTAGCTTTATCTCACGCTGCAAAGACGAAAGGTCTCAATGGCGAAAGAAGAAATGCTCGAAATGCCGGGGACGGTCGTCGAGCTGCTCCCTAACGCAACGTTTCGGGTGCAGCTTGAGAACGACCACGAGATCATCGCCCACACCGCCGGCAAGATGCGCAAGAACCGCATCCGCGTCCTCGCGGGCGACAAGGTGCTGGTCGAGATGACGCCCTACGACCTCACCAAGGGCCGCATCACCTACCGCTACAAGTAGCGACGCGCCGGGTTCGCGCCCGGCCATCCCGGCCGACATTGAGCCAGCCCGCCCATACCCTCGTTCTCGCAAGCGCCTCGCCGCGCCGCCGCGACCTGCTGGCGCAGGCCGGGATCGTGCCCGATGTCGTGGCGCCCGCCGATCTCGACGAGACGCCGCGCCGCGACGAAAGCCCGCGCGCCTACGCCCAGCGCCTCGCCGTGGAAAAGGCCCGCGCCGTCGCGCCGGACCATCCGGGCGCCTTCGTGCTGGCGGCGGACACGGTGGTCGCCGCCGGCCGCCGCATCCTGCCCAAGGCCGAGGACGAGGCGACGGCCCGCCGCTGCCTCGAACTGCTCTCGGGCCGCGCCCACCGGGTCTTCACCGGCGTCTGCCTGGTCACGTCGGAAGGCCACGAGCGCACCCGCATGGGCGATGCGCGCGTCAAGGTGAAGCGCCTCGACCCGGACGAGATCGAAGCCTACCTCGCGGGCGGCGAATGGCACGGCAAGGCCGGCGGCTACGCCATTCAGGGCGCTGCGGCGGCGTTTATTCCAGCCGTTTCAGGCTCTTACACGGCGGTCGTCGGCCTGCCGCTGGCGGAAACCGTGGCGCTGCTCAAAGGCAACGGTTACGTAGCGAAAACAACGCTTTGAGGCCGCTGCCGGGTGGCATTCGCTGTCCGTTCCCGCCTAAACTTGCAATTGAGCACAACAAGAATCGCGCATTCGCAACGCGGCTGCGCGGCCAACGGTTTCAGGGTCCGCGGTCACGCATGAGCGACGAAATTCTCATCAATG
This sequence comes from Parvibaculaceae bacterium, assembly GCA_965229975.1. GTDB lineage: Bacteria > Pseudomonadota > Alphaproteobacteria > CGMCC-115125 > CGMCC-115125 > Pyruvatibacter. Next base: position 2,166,670 of record OZ245936.1, on the reverse strand, counting down.
TCGGGGTCGGGGAGACCCGCGTCGCCCTCATGGACGACGGCATCCTCCGCGACCTGGTCATCGAGCGCGCGGTGGACGACAGCGCCAGCGGCCCGTGCGGCGCGGGCACCACCGGCGCCAGCCTCGTGGGCAATCTCATGCTCGGCCGCGTCGAGCGCGTGCTGCCCGGCATGCAGGCTGCCTTCGTCGATATCGGCCACAAGCGGTCCGGCTTCCTCGGCGTGCGCGAGGCGTCGTGCCTGTGCGATCTCCTCGGCCTGCGCGATGGCCGTCAGCCACGTATCAACGACTGCGTGCGCGAAGGCGAAAAGGTGCTGGTGCAGGTCCTGAAGGACCCCATCGGCGACAAGGGTCCGCGCCTCTCCGCCAACGTCACCATTCCCGGCCGCCTCCTCGTGCTGGTGCCGCACCAGCCCGGCGTCGCCCTGTCGCGCCGCATCGAGGACGAGGCTGACCGCACGCGCCTGACCGATCTTGTCGAGCGCGTCGGCCATGAGGTCGCTGCCGAGGAAGGCGAGGACGGCGCCAAGGTCGGCTGGATCGTCCGCACCGCGGCGCTCCACGCGGACGAAGCCGCCGTCGAGCGCGACGCCCGCCACGTCCTCGCCACCTGGCGCGAGGTGCGCAAGCGCGCCGCGAAGACGACGCCGCCCGCGACAGTCTTCCGCGAACTCGGCCCCGTCCAGCGCGTGCTCCGCGATCACCTGGACGAGGACACGAAGGAAGTCCTGATCGACGACGCCGACGCCTTCCTCAAGGCGCGCGCCTATTGCGACGCGGTCATGCCGGGCTTTGCCGGCGTGCTGAAGCACTACAAGGACCGCAAGCCCCTCTTCACCGCGCGCGGCGTGGAAGACGAGATCGAGACCGCGCTCTCCTCGCGCGTCGACCTGCCCTCCGGCGGCTGGATCACCATCGAGCAGACCGAGGCGCTGACCGCCATCGACGTCAATTCCGGCAGCTACACGGCGGCGACCGACCTCGAGCAGACGAGCCACCGCATCAACCTCGAAGCGGCCCAAGCCATTGCACGGCAGGTGCGTCTGCGCGGCGTCGGCGGCCTCGTCATCATCGACTTCATCCACCTGTCCGATCCCGCCCACCAGGAAGACGTGGTGGCCCGCCTCGAATCCGGTTTCGAGGGCGACCGCACGCCGACACAGATCCTGCCCATGTCGGAATTCGGCACGGTGGAGATGACCCGCAAGCGCGTGCGCGAACCGCTCGACCGCCTGCTGCTCGAACCCGTCCGCCGCGAAGCGCGCAAGTCGCGCGCGACCATGGCCTACGAACTGCTGCGTGCGGTCGAGGCCGCCGCCGCCGATGCGCCCGGCCGCCCGCTCCACGTGCGCGCCGCGCCGGAAGTCGTCGGCTGGCTCGCCGAGGCGGGCCTTCTCCCGCAGCTCGACGCCAAGCTCGGCGTGAAGGTCGCCTTCGAGGCGGTGGAAGGCGCCCGCCGCCACCACATCGACGTGGCCGTGTTGGCATGACCGCCCCGCTCGCCAGGAAGCCCGAGCCCGAACCCGCCTGCGCCATGTGCGGCAAGCCGGCGGACGCGAAATACCGCCCGTTCTGCTCCAAGCGCTGCGCCGACGTGGACCTCTCCCGCTGGCTCGGCGGCAAATACGCCATTCCCGCCGTGGAGCCGCCGGACGAGTGGGAAAGCCTGCCCGATCCGGAAGGCGGTGAGGGCCCCGAAACCGGCGGTTACTAAGGCGATTCCCGGCGCTGGACTTGGCGGCGCTGATTTCCTATAAGCGCCGCCTTGGCTCCCGGCGCCCGCCGGCGTCCGCCACCAACCGGACCGCGAAGCAGCCAGTGCCCAGGTAGCTCAGTTGGTAGAGCATGCGACTGAAAATCGCAGTGTCGGTGGTTCGATTCCGCCCCTGGGCACCACTTCTCCCTCAACCTTCCCCCTCATCCACCGCCATCAGCAGCTCGATGTAGAAATCGATGGCGCGGGTGAGGTTCTCGATCGAGATGCGCTCGTTGGTGCCGTGGATGCGCGGCAGGTCGGCAGGTGTGACGATGAAGGGGTGGAAGCGGTAGGCGTTGTCCGACACCTTCACGTAGTGCTTGCTGTCGGTGCCCGCGATCGTCAGGCCCGGCGCGACGATCACATTCTCCACGATGCGCCGCGTGCTTGCCTCGATGGCGCGGTAGGCCGCGTTGTCGTAGGACGCCACCGGTGACGCCTCGCGGTCCCGGTGCGCGATGATCTCGATGCGGTCGTCGGCGATTACCCGGCGAGCGTGCTCGGCCACGTCCGCCACCGTGTCCCGCGGATGGACGCGGAAGTTGATCGTTGCGGTTGCCGTGGCCGGCAGCACGTTCTCCTTCGGGCTGCCTTCCAGCATGGTCGGCGCCGTCGTCGTGCGCATCATCGCGTTGCCGGCGGGTTGACGCCCGATCACGCTTTCGACCATGCCGCCGAACAGCCACTGGTTGGCAAACAGCATGCGCTGGAAGAACGGCAGGTGCCGCCCCACGCGGCCGTATGTCTCCCCGGCCAGGCCGTCGAGGCCGCCATCCATCTGGTTGTCGCGCAGCTTGAGCAGCGCCTCGGCAAGGATGGTGACAGCCGTGTCGCGCGGCGGCATTGAGGAATGCCCGCCTTCGGCCCGCGCGATCAGCTCCAGGCTCACATAGCCTTTTTCCGCCACGTTGATCATGGCGACGGGCGCATCCACGCCGGGCACGAGCCCGTCGAGGATGAAGGAGCCTTCGTCCAGCGACCAGGCAAGCTGCACGCCCTCCGCCTTCAGGAAGTCGGCAACGCCCGCCGCGCCCTCCGGCCCGCCGATCTCCTCGTCATGGCCGAAGCTGAAATAGATCGTCTGGCGCGGCGTGAACCCGCGCTCGAGCAGCATGGTCGCCGCTTCCATCAGCGCGATGACGCCGCCCTTGTCGTCAAGCGACCCGCGCCCCCACACGAAGCCGTCCGCGATCACGCCCGCGTAGGGCGGCTGCTCCCAGTCGTCCTCCGTTCCCGGAACAACGGGCACGACGTCATAATGCGCTGTCAGCAGCGCCGGCTGCGCGGATGCATCACGGCCTTCCCACCGCAGGAGAATCGTGCGGCCATTGATCAGCGTGCGGTCCATTGCCGCGTGCGCTTCAGGATAGGTCCCGGCCAGCCAGTCGATGAACCCGGTGAATGCCGCCTCGTCCGCCGGATCGGCCTCCTGCCGTGAAACCGTCCGGAACCGGATCGCCTCCGCCAGCCGCTGCGCGGCGCGCTCCCCATCGGCCCCGTGCGACACCGTTTCGGTCACGCCGGCATCGGGCGGCGTGAACATGAAAGTGCGGATGAGGACGACGGCGATGAGCGTGACGGCCAGCAGGCCGATCACAAGAAGAGCGCGCTTCATGGCTGATTCCCCCGGACGCTTGTTTGATCCGGACCCTATCAAGCCCCGCACCGCCCACGCCACCCGCGCCGTTTGCGCCCGCGTCCCCGCCTGCTAGCGTTGCCGCCAACAACAAGAGGGGAGGGCGCATCATGGCTGCAATCGAGGAACAGGCATTCCGTCTCACGGCGGATGACGGCACGTCCGTCGCCTGCTGGCGCTGGTCGAAGCCGGTCACCCCGCGCGCCGTGCTGCAGGTCGCCCACGGCATGGGCGAGCACGCCCTTCGCTACAAACCGGCGCTCGAAGCGCTGATGGATGACGGCGTCATCGTCTATGCCAACGACCACCGCGGACACGGCCGCACCGCGCCGTCCGAGGCGTCACTCGGCGATTTCGGCGAGGGCGGCTTTCCGGCCCTCGTCTCCGACATGGCTCTCCTGACCGACCATGCCCGCAAGGAAGACCGGAACCTGCCCCTCGTCCTGATGGGCCACAGCATGGGCTCCTTCGCGGCCCAGCTCTACGTCCTCGACCATGCGGACAGGATCGACGGCCTCGTCATCTCGGGCTCCGCCGCTTTCGACCATCTCGCCCAGGCGCTGCCCGATGATCCGGACGCGGAAGGCCTCAGCGCCTTCGAAGGCCTGTTCGAACCCCAGCGCACGCCCTTCGACTGGCTCAGCCGCGACGACGAGCAGGTCGACCTCTATATTGCCGATCCGCTATGCGGCTTCTCCGTCGTGCCTGCCGGCATGGCGTCCATGGGTGCTGCTCTGCTGCCGCGCACGGCCGATCCCGCAATGCTCGATACGATCCCCAAGAACCTGCCCGTCTACGTCTTCTCCGGCGACAAGGACCCGGTCGGTGGCCCCGACCTCGCGTTCCTCGAAGCGCTCGTACAGCGCTACCGCGATGCGGGCCTCACCGTGAAGACGCACTTCTACCCCGACGGCCGCCACGAAATGCTCAATGAAATCAATCGTGCGGAAGTCGTGGGCCATCTTGCGGACCGGATCCGCACCATCGGCCCGCGCACCTGACCTCTCCTCGTGACCGGCGTGGCAGCCCTTGGCATCCGCCTGTATTTCTAGTGTAATGACGGCCATTAGAAATTCGCTGGCGCCGCTTGAACGGCGCCGCAGGGAGAAACCTGCCATGTCCACGATGCATATTCGCCCGCTCTCGGGGGTCGGCGCCGAAATCACCGGTCTCGACCTCAAGCGCCTGTCCAATGCAGAGTTCGATGCCGTCCACAACGCTTTCGCCGAACACGGCCTGGTCTTCTTCCGCGACCAGGCGATCAGCGAGGACGACCACATTGCCTTCGCGCGCCGCTTCGGCGAGATCGACATCAACCGCTTCTTCGCCGCTCACCCGGACCACCCGGAGATCGCTATGGTCTCCAAGGACGTGGACCAGAAGGACAATATAGGCGGCGGCTGGCACACCGACCATTCCTACGACCACGAGCCTGCCATGGGCTCGATCCTCGTGGCCCGCGAGCTGCCGCAGTCGGGCGGCGACACGCTCTTCGCCTCCATGTACGCCGCCTACGACGCGCTGTCCGACGGCTTCAAGGAGATGCTCGGCACGCTGAAGGCCGTTCACTCCGCGAAGCATGTCTTCGGTTCGTCCGGTGACACCTATTACAGCTCGACGGACGCGGGCGGAAACCGCATCGGCAACGCCGGCGCCGCCGATGTGCTGGACGATCCCGTCCATCCCGTCGTCGTCACCCACCCGCTGTCCGGCAAGAAGGCGCTCTACGTGAACCCCGCCTTCACGCTTCGCTTCGATGGCTGGACGGAAGACGAGTCGCGCCCGCTCCTCCAGCAGCTCTATGCCCACTGCATGAAGCCCGAGTTCGTGCACCGCTTCGAGTGGAAGCCCGGCTCCATCGCCTTCTGGGACAACCGCGCCACGTGGCACTACGCGCTCAACGACTACCAGGGCCAGCGCCGCGTCATGCACCGCATCACCATCGAGGGCTGCCCGCTCAACTAGCGCGCCCGCGCGGCGCGCATTCCGGCGGCGATATGGGTTAGACTGAACGTCTTTCCCAAGTCCCCCGGAGTGCTTCATGGAACATCTGGTTGCCCTGGCCTCGGTCGTGCTCGGACTGGGCATCGCCGCCCAGTGGCTCGCCTGGCGCTTCCAGATCCCCGCTATCGTCCTGCTGGCGGCCGGCGGCCTGATCCTCGGCCCCGCCACCGGCATCCTCGATCCCGAAGCCCAGTTTGGCGACGTGCTGGACGCGATCGTCGCCATCGCCGTGGCGATCATCCTGTTCGAGGGCGGCCTCAGCCTCCACATCCGCGAGCTGCGCGGCACGGCTTCCGGCGTCCTGCGCCTCACGCTTGTCGGCGCGCCGGTCGGCTGGCTGATCGGCACCCTCGTCGCCCACAGCGTCGGCGGGTTGTCGTGGCCCACGGCGGCCGTCCTCGGCGGCATTCTCGTCGTCACCGGCCCCACCGTCATCGCACCGCTGCTGCGCCAGGCCCGCCTTGCGCGAAAGCCCGCCGTCACCCTCAAGTGGGAAGGCATCGTCAACGATCCGCTCGGCGCGCTCTTCGCCGTCATCGCCTACGAGGTCGCCATCGCGCTCGGCCCGGAAGCCGGGGGCACCACCGCGGCCCTGGCGGAAGTCATCGCCGCCGCGCTGCTGGCCGCCCTCGTCGGCTTCCTCGCCGGCCTCGCAATCGCCTGGGCCTTCCGCCACGGCCACGTGCCGGAGTTCCTCAAGGCGCCGCTCCTCATCGGCGCGGTCCTCGCCTGTTTCGCCGGCACAAACGCCATCGTCGAGGAAACCGGCCTCGTCGCCGTCACCGTCTTTGGCATCACGCTGGGCAATTCCCGCGTCGCGGCGCTCGAAGAAATCCGCCGCATCAAGGAGGTTCTGGCAACCGTCCTCATCTCCGGCGTCTTCGTGGTGCTCACCGCCACCCTCAACGCCGAGATCCTCGAGCGTCTCGACTGGCATCACCTCGTCTACCTCGCGGCAGTCCTCTTCATCGCGCGGCCCCTGACGGTGTTCGTCAGCATGATCGGCACCGGCGTCCCCTGGTCAAACCAGGCGCTGCTGGCGTGGATCGCGCCGCGCGGCATCGTCGCCGTCGCCATCTCCGGCCTGTTCGGCGCCAAGATGGTGGAGGCGGGCTACCCGGACGGCGCGCTGCTCGTCCCCCTCTGCTTCGCCGTGGTGCTGACGACCGTCGTGCTGCACGGCTTCTCGCTGGGGCCCATCGCACGGCTCCTCGGCCTTACCTCGGGCGAGAAGCCCGGCCTTCTCATCGTCGGCGCCAGCGACTGGGCGCTCGCGCTTGCCCAGCAGCTCGACGGCCTCAAGGTGCAGACGGTGATCGCGGATTCGTCCTGGTCGCGCCTGCGCGATGCCCGCCAGGCCGGCGTGAAGACCTATCACGGCGAAGTCCTCTCCGAAGTAACCGAGCATCACCTCGAATTCGCCAATGTCGGCTACGTCCTCGCCGCCACCGACAACGACGCCTACAACACGCTGGTCTGCACCGATCTCGCCCCCGAGATCGGCTACACCAACGTCTACCAGGTGGGCGATCCCAACGAGACGGCCAACGAGCGCCTGACCCATACCCATGGCGGCAGCGTGCCGGAAGTCCTCAAGCCCGGCATCCGCCGATTGAACGGCAGCCTCGCCCGCGGCTGGTCGTTCAGCCGGACACGGATCACCGAGGAATACACGGAAGAAGAATACCGCCGCCGCGGCGGGCCCGAGTCAAACCCGCTCCTCGTCCTGCGCGAGAACGGCAACATCGTCATGCCCGAAAGCGCGGACATAACCTTGCGCCCCGGCGACGTGGTCATCGCCTTCGGCCCGGACGCCTCCAAGGACGCTGAAACCCGCAAGGAAGAAAAGCGCGCCAAGCAGGAAGCCGCCGCCGAAAAGAGCGAGAAGAGGAAACCGGAGCAGGGCGGCGCCTGACCCGCCCGCTGGACGCCGCCCCGCCACCTGCTAGGCTTGCGCCCGTACCCTTGCGTATCAGGGCACCTTGGCGAGGGAGGGAAGCCATGGCGTCGCACGATACCGATCCGGACGGCACGCGCCTGCCGTTCAAGCTCGACACCACCACCAACGGCGAATACCTGCCGCGTCCGCTTAAGCGCTTCCAGGCCGTGGCCCGCGCCCATGCGGAACGCGTGGTGGGCGACATGGCGAAACGCGCAGGCCTTTCGCGCCGCCGGTTTCTCGCGGGCGCCGGCGGCATGGCCGGCACGCTCGCCGCCCTCAACGAGGCGTTCGCCGCGGCGGGCCGCACCGGCGGCCGCTTCGCGATTCCCCCCGATGCCGCGTTCGATGCGCAGCTCGCGCAGGCCACGGTCAACGCGTCCGAGTTCGTGTTCGACGTGCAGGGTCACCACGTGAACCCGCAAGGCAAGTGGCGCGACAACTGGTTCAGCCAGTGGCACATCGGCCTTCGCTTCTTCCCGCAGGCGCGCTGCGACTACGCGGAAGACAGCGTCGCCTGCCTCTCGGCGGAAAGCTTCATCAAGGAAGTCTTCCTCGATTCCGACACCGACATGTGCGTCCTGTCGATGGTCTCCGGCGCGCCCGACGAGAACCCGCTGACCACCGAGGAAGCCGCCATGACCCGCGCCATGGTCGAGGCGATGGAGGGCAACCACCGGCTCATGATCCACGGCCTCGTCCAGCCCAACTATCCCGGCGCCGTCGAGGCGATGGAGCGCCAGCTGGCGGATTTCAACGTCGCCGCGTGGAAGGCCTACACCCAGTGGGGCCCGGACGGGAAAGGCTACTGGCTCGACGATCCCGAAGGCATCGCCATGATCGAGAAGGCGCGCGAGCTGGATCTCAAACGCATCTGCGTCCACAAGGGCCTGCCCCTGCCGGGCCTCTATTTCGGCGCCGACCACACGGAATACGCCCGCCCTACGGATATCGGCCGCGTGGCGAAGGCCTACCCGGACGTGGATTTCATCGTCTACCACTCGGGCTACGACCCGGACTTCGAGGAAGGCGCTTACGATCCGAATGAGGACGATCCGCGCGGCGTCAACGAGCTGATCCGCTCCATGGAGGACAACGGCATCGGCCCGGGCGGCAACGTCTATGCCGAGCTCGGCTCCACCTGGCGCCAGCTCATGGGCGACCCCACCCAGGCCGCCCACCTCATCGGAAAGCTCCTGAAGCATGTCGGCGAGGACAACATCCTCTGGGGCACGGACTCCATCTGGTACGGCAGCCCGCAGGACCAGATCGCCGCCTTCCGCACCTTCGAGATTTCGGAAGAACTGCAGGAGCGCCACGGCTACCCGGCCATCACGCCGGAGGTGCGCGCCAAGATCTTCGGCCTCAACGGCCTCAAGGCCTATGGCCTCGACCTCTCCGAAGCCACCAAGCGCGCCGCCCTCGACCCTGTCTCACGCGTCCGCGGCGAATACGCCGAAGCCCCGGTGCCGGCCTTCGAGACCTACGGGCCGAAGACGCGAAGGGAGTTTGTGGCGTTGCTCAGGGAGAATGGCGGGAAGCCGCATTAGGCCGCTCAATCCGCCCCCGCAATCACCTCCAAGAATACGGCACCATACCGCTCCAGCTTCTTGGCGCCGACGCCGCTGATCTCGGCCATGGCGTCGAGGCTCGTGGGGCGGGCGACGGCCATTTCCAGCAGCGTCTTGTCGGGGAAGACCACGTAGGCGGGGACGTTCTGGGCCCGGGCGAGGTCGGTGCGCTTGGCGCGAAGGGCCTCCAGCAGTTCGGTGTCGCGTGTTGAAAGGTCGGGCGGCGGCTCGGCGCTGCGGCGGGCGCGGCGCTTGCGCTCCATGCGCTCGGGCGGAAACCGCAGCGCCACCTGCGCCTGCCCGCGCAGCACGTTCCAGCCCGCCTCCGTCACACGCCATGAGCCGTGTTGCGGATCGACGCTGGTGAGCCCCATGGCGTAGATCTGCCGGAACAGGTTGCGCCACTGGCCCTTGGTGAACTCGGTGCCGACGCCATAGGTCGGCAGCTGGTCGTGCCGCAGCGCCGTCACCCGGTCATTCTCCTCGCCGCGCAGCACGGCGATCAGGTGCTCGAGGCCGAAGCGCTCGCCCGTGCGCACGGCGGCGGACAGCGCCTTCTGCGCGGCTTCCGTGCCATCGAAGGTTTCGGCTGGCGCCTTGCACAGGTCGCAATAGCCGCACGGCTTTGCCTGCGTCTCGCCGAAATAGCCGAGCAGCGTTGCCCGCCTACAATGCGGCGCTTCGGCCAGCGCCAGCAGGGCGTTAAGCCGCTGGTGGTCGGCGCGCTTGCGCTCGTCCGGCGCATCGCTTTCGTCGATCTGCAGGCGCCGCAGCTTGATGTCGTCGATGCCGTAGAGCGTCAGCGTGTCGGCGGGCAGGCCGTCGCGCCCCGCGCGGCCTACTTCCTGGTAATAGGCTTCCATCGATTTCGGCAGGTCCGCATGGACCACGAACCGCACGTCCGGCTTGTCGATGCCCATCCCGAAGGCCACGGTCGCGCAGATGACGATGCCGTCCTCGCGGGTGAAGCGGTCCTGGTTCACCTGCCGCGTCTCGGGATCGAGGCCCGCGTGATAGGGCAGGGCGCTGACCCCCTGCTTCGACAGGTGCTCGGCCAGCGATTCCGTCTTGGCCCGCGACGAGCAGTAGATGATGCCCGCCTCGCCTGGGTGCCGCGCCACGAAGTCCGCCACCTGGTTGCGCGGCTGCGCCTTGGGTTCGAAGGCAAGGAACAGGTTGGGCCGGTCGAACCCGCCGAGAAATTCCATCGGCGGGGCGGCGAACAGCTTGGCGGAAATCTCGGCCCGCGTTTCCTCGTCCGCCGTCGCCGTGAAGGCGACTGTCTGGATGCCGCCGAGGCTGTCGCGCAGATCGCCGATACGCAGGTAGTCGGGCCGGAAGTCGTGCCCCCACTGGCTGACGCAGTGGGCCTCGTCGATGGCGAGCAGCGTCACGCCCGCGCGCGCGAGAAGCGGCCCCGCATAGGCCAGCCGCTCCGGCGCCATGAACAGGAGCTTGAGCGTCCCGTCATCGATGGCGATGTGAACGCGCTCCGTCTCGTGCGGATCGTTGGCGGAGGTGAGCGCGCCGGCCTCGACGCCGTTGGCCCGCAGCGCCGCCACCTGGTCGCGCATCAGCGCGATGAGCGGCGAGACGACGACGGTCACGCCGTCGCGCATCAGCGCCGGCAGCTGGTAGCAAAGCGACTTGCCGCCGCCCGTCGGCATGATGGCAAGGACGTCGCGCCCCTCCGCGATGGCCGACACGATCTCCGCCTGCCCCGGCCGGAACGTATCGAAGCCGAAGACGGACTTGAGCAGCGTGTGCGCGTCGTCCGAAGGGGAGGAGTCGAACGCCGCCTCAGTCATCCTTGAACCTGACCAGCAGGTCCTTGGTGTCGATCTGGCTGCCCGGCTCCACCAGCACCTCCGCGATCTCGCCGTCGCGCTCGGCGGTGACCGAGGTCTGCATCTTCATCGCCTCGATGGCGACCAGCGTGTCGCCGGATTTCACCTCGTCGCCTTCCTTGACGGAGACCTGCACCACAAGCCCCGGCATCGGCGCGCCCACATGGGCCGAATTGCCGCTCTCCGCCTTGGGCCGCTCGGCGGCGGGCGCTGCGAGATGCGCATCGAGCACGCGCACCTGCCGCGGCTGGCCGTTGAGCTCGAAGAAGACGCGCCGCCAGCCCTCCTTGTCCGCCTCGGACACGCCGACGCAGCGGATCACCAGCGTCTTGCCCTTCTCGATATCGACCGAGATTTCCTCGCCCACTTCCATGCCGGTGAAAAACACCGGCGTCGGCAGCACCTCCACGTCGCCATGGGCGTTCCAGTGCTGCGCGAAGTCGGTGAAGACCTTCGGATACATGAGGTAGGACGCAAGGTCTGTGTCGGATATCTCGCGGCCCGCTGCTTCCGCCGCCTTTTCGCGCTCGGCGTCGATGTCCGCGGGATCCAGATGCGCGCCCGGCCGGCCGCTGATCGGCGTATCGCCCTTGAGCACCTTCTTCGTGATCGCCTCGGGGAAGCCCTCGGGCGGCGTACCCAGGTCGCCGTGCAGCAGCTGGTAAACGGATTCGGGGAAGGTGATGTCTTTCTCCGGATCGAGAATGTCTTCCACCGTCAGGCCCGACGACATCATGTAGAGCGCGAGGTCGCCCACCACCTTGGAGGACGGCGTCACCTTCACGATGTTACCGAGAAGCTGGTTCACCTCCGCGTAGGCGGTCGCCACCTCCGGCCAGCGGTGATCGAGGCCCATCCCCTTCGCCTGCTGGCGCAGGTTGGTGTACTGCCCGCCGGGGATTTCGTGGCGATAGACGTCGGACGTGGCGGCGCGGATGTCGCTCTCGTAGGGCGCATAGTGCTTGCGCACCTGCTCCCAGTAGGTCGACACAGCCGTGATCGCGTGCCGGTCGAGGCCGGTATCGCGCGGGCCGTTGCGCAGCGCCGCGGCGATGGAGCCGAGGCTTGGCTGCGAAGTGACGCCGGACATGGAATCGATCGCCGAGTCCGCCGCGTCCACGCCCGCTTCCGCAGCCGCCAGCACGCTCGCGCCCGCGATGCCGGACGTATCGTGCGTGTGGAAGTGGATCGGCAGGTCCACCTCTTCCTTCAGCGCCGAGACCAGCATGCGCGCCGCTTCCGGTTTGCACAGCCCCGCCATGTCCTTGATGCCGATGATGTGCGCGCCCGCCTTCTCGAACTGGCGGGCAAGGTCGAGGTAGTAGGCAAGCGTGAACTTGCGTTCGCCCGGATCGGTCAGGTCGCCCGAATAGCAGATCGCCGCTTCGCACAGCCTGCCCGTGCGCACCACTTCCTCGATGGCCGGCACCATGTTCTCCGCGACGTTGAGGCAGTCGAACACGCGGAAAAGGTCGATGCCCGCTTCCGCGGCGCGGTCGATGAAGTAGCGCACCACGTTGTCGGGATAGTTGGTGTATCCGACGGCATTGGCGGAGCGCAGCAGCATCTGCGTCAGCACGTTCGGCATCGCCTCGCGTACCTGCGCCAGCCGCGACCACGGGTCCTCGTGCAAAAAGCGCATGGCCACGTCGAAGGTCGCGCCGCCCCAGCACTCCACCGAGAAAAGCTGCGGCAGCTCCCGCGCCATGTAGGGTGCAATGGCGGCGATGTCCTTGGTGCGCACGCGCGTTGCCAGCAGCGACTGGTGCGCGTCGCGCATGGTGGTGTCGGTCACCAGCAGCCGCTGCTCGTCGCGCATCCACTGGGCGAATTTCTCCGGCCCCAGCTCGTGCAGCTTCTGCCGCGTGCCGAAGGGCGGCTCCTCCACCTTGGTACGCGGCGGATGGACGACGGCGCGCGCGACGAGGCCGCGCGCATCCTTCACTTCCTCGTTGCCGTTGACCGTCACCTCGCCGATGAAGTTCAGCAGGCGCGTGGCCCGGTCGCGGCGCGGTGTGAACTCGAACAGCTCCGGCGTTTCGTCGATGAACCGCGTCGAATAGTCGAGGGCCAGAAACTTCGGGTGGTCGATCAGGTTCTCGAGGAAGACGATGTTCGTCTGCACGCCGCGGATGCGGAACTCGCCCAGCGCGCGCCGCATGCGCTTGATGCATTCGTCCGGCGTCGGCGCCCACGCCGTGACTTTTTCCAGCAGTGAATCGTAGTAGCGCGTGATGACCGCGCCCGAATAGGCCGTGCCGCCGTCGAGGCGGATGCCGAAGCCGTTGGCGCCGCGGTAGATCTGGATGCGCCCGTGGTCGGGAATGAAGTTCTGCTCCGGATCTTCCGTCGTGATCCGGCACTGCATGGCATGCCCGTTGAGGTGCACCTGCTCCTGGCTCGGCAGCCCGTCATCGGCATCGCCCAGCCGGCCCCCTTCCGCAACGGCGATCTGCGCCTTCACCACGTCCACGCCGGTCACTTCCTCGGTGACCGTGTGTTCCACCTGGATGCGCGGGTTGACCTCGATGAAGTAATACTCGCCCGTCTTCATATCCATCAGGAACTCGGCGGTGCCGGCGCTCTGATAGTTGGCGGTGGCGGCGAGCTTCAGCGCGGACTCGCAGATCGCCTGGCGCTTCTCTTCGTCGAGGTAGGGGGCGGGCGCCCGCTCGATGACCTTCTGGTTGCGCCGCTGGACGGAGCAGTCGCGCTCGTAAAGATGGATGACGTTGCCGTAGCCATCGCCGAGGAGCTGCACCTCCACGTGGCGCGCGCGCTCCACCAACTTTTCCAGGTAGACCTCGCCATTGCCGAAGGCGGCCTTGGCCTCGCTGCGTCCGGCCTGCACCTGGTTCTTGAGTTCGGACGCTTCCATGATGCGGCGCATGCCGCGTCCGCCGCCGCCCCAGCTGGCCTTCAGCATCAGCGGGTAGCCGATCTCGTCGGCGAGCTTCTTCACTTCGTCCAGGTCGTCCGGGAGCGCCCCGGTAGCCGGCACAACGGGCACGCCCGCTTCCTCGGCCAGTTCGCGCGCCGCCACCTTGTTGCCGACGCGCTTCATTACCGAGGCGGGCGGGCCGATGAAGGTGATGCCCGCCTCGCCGCAGGCCTCCACGAAGTCCGGCCGCTCCGAGAGGAACCCGTAGCCCGGATGGATCGCGTCCGCGCCGCAGTCCTTGGCGATGCGGATGATGTCGTCGATGGACAGGTAGGCCTCAACCGGGCCCAGCCCTTCACCGATCAGGTAGCTTTCGTCCGCCTTGAAGCGGTGCAGCGCCAGCCTGTCCTGCTCGGAATAGATCGCGACCGTCGAAATGCCCCGCTCGGCGGCGGCGCGCATGACCCGGATGGCGATCTCGCTACGGTTGGCGACCAGCAGCTTCTTGATACGGTGGCTACGCAAGAGGGGGGCTCCATGATGACGGTTTCGGCCCTAGGATGGCCGTCTGCATGGTGCACTGCAAGGCAGCGCACGATGACGTTGCGTCAGACAGGGCGGGAGCGCGGATGGGCGCGATCATCATCAATCTGATTCTGCTCGTGGGCGCAGCTGTGCTCTACGCCATGGGCGAGGTATGGGTGCCGCTCATCGTCGGCGCCGTGGCCGGCACCATGCTCGGCATGGAAGTCGTCAAGCGCTTCGGCCCCAAATAGCCCCCCTAAAACGCAAGACGGCGGCTTTCCGTTCCGGAAAACCGCCGCCCGCTGAAGTCGTCTGATGATCGAAGCTTAGAAGGCCTTGCCTTCGGTCACTTCCCAGGTGGTCACCCCGGCTTCGCCTTCGATCTCGCCGCCTTCACCCGGCGCGGGCGGGGCGTCGGTCACCGTGGCGCAGGCTTCTTCCTCGCCCGGGAAGGACGTGCAGATGTCCTGGCCATTGACCGACCACGAACCGGTGGCCTCGGAGCCGTCCGGCGCCTGGCGGACAACGGTGGATTCATCGGCGTAGTACAGCACGACGGTGCCGCCATCGGGGCCGGTCAGGGTGACCGAGTTGCCGACAAGGCCGGCGCCCACATTGGCGAGCGCCGCAACAGCGCCAGCGCCGGTGAGAAGCACGGCCAGCGCCGCACTCTTGAAAACACGCATGTGAAAATCTCCCTGGATTTCCGTGGATATGAAACTCCCACGCAAGTCACGCACGTTAACTATCTTGCGTGGCGGTTTCCAGAGGATTCATGCGACCGATTTCAGCGCCGATTCACTCAGTTCCGCGGCGGTTTCAGCATGTAGATGATGAGCCAGAGCGGCAGCAGGACGATGACGCCTAGGATCAGGTTTGGCAGCGCCAGTTCCCACCCCTTGGCGATCCAGGCCCAGATTTCCGCGGGCGTTGCACCGATCTGCGCCAGCACAGCGGTGGCATCTGTTCCCAGCACGCGCAACACCACGGCAATGCCGATGGATACCGCCGCGAGCCGCCACAGGACCGACATGAAATCGAACAGCATTAGGTCTCGTCCCCTCGCACCCTTCCCCAAGGGCGCAGCAGCCACTTTACAGCCTGAAAAGGGGCCCTGACGAGACGGGGCGGAAACTAGCGGGCGGCCCCGCGCCCGGCGAGCCAGGCCGCGAACCGGTTCGCCAGCTCGTCCTCGTGCCGCGCCCAGAAGTCGGCATCCTCGCGCAGACCCGCTTCCTCAATCTTGTGGGCGGGCGCGCTGGGCAGCCGGGCAGCCAGATCTTCGGGCACATGCATCCACGCTTCCCGGGCGACAGGCCCGGCGTTGGTCAGGCCCGCAAGGCGTGCCTGCATCTTCGGATCGAGGAGGTGCGCCAGCACGTCGAGCGCGGCATCCCGCGGCGGACCTTCGCCCGCCAGCAATGCCATGTGCTGGATGCGGTAGACCTGCCCGCCGAAATGCGGCGTGTAAGACATGTCTTCGGCAATCATCGTGCTTGGCAGTGCCGCCGCGCCGATCTCGCCGCTTTGAAGCAATGCGGCTGCATCGGCCGGGCTCGTCCAGAAGACGAGCTTGCCGGTGGCATCGAGTGCCGACAGGGCATCGAAGGCGCGCGCCCGGCCTTCTTCGGAGGCCAGGGCGGCGTAGACATTCTCTGGCGCCGTACCCGCCGCCATCAACGCTGTCTCCAGCGTGCCGCGCGGGCTGCGGGGCAGGGCGCGTGGGGCCGCATCCTCGTCCGCTTCGAAGAAAGACGTCCAGTCTTCGGGACCGCCGTCGCGCGAGGCGAGCAGCAGCGATGTGACCAGGTAACCCGCCGCACAATCATGGGTGGCCCCCTCCAGCAGCGCATCGCGCCTTCCGCTCGTTTCCCAGAAGACGGGCGGCACGGGCCGCGCCGGGCCCTCGTCGCAGATCAGGTTGGCAGCGCCGGTCTCCACGTCGATCAGCGCCGGTTCGGTGTCCGAGAGCACCGAGAGGCGGCCGTCATAGCGGATGATCTCGACACCGCCGGGGATATCGGCGGTCTCCAGAACAGCCGCGATGGCATCGCCCCAGCCGCCTTCGTAAGTCACGAGCTCCGTTGCCGCCTGCGCGGGCAGGGCGAGAAGGCTTCCCGCCAGCGCGATGGCAGCGCTACTGCGCATCGAGCCCGCGCATGCGCTCGGCCCGGCGGCGCAGCATTTCAACGGCGGTCAGCAGCGCGATAGACACCAGCACCAGTGACGTGGCGACGGCGAGGATCGTCGGCGAAATCTGTTCGCGGATACCGGCCCACATCTGGCGGGGAATCGTGCGCTCCTCGAAGCCCGCCATGAACAGCACCACGACAACCTCGTCGAACGAGATGACGAAGGCGAACAGCGCGCCCGAGATCACGCCCGGCAGGATGATCGGCATCGTGACCTTGAAGAACGCTGTATGCGGGGGCGCGCCCAGCGACTGCGCGGCCCGCGTCAGTGTCTGGTCATAGCCCGACAGGGTGGCGGTGACCGTGATGATGACGAAGGGAATGCCCAGCGCTGTATGCGCGAGGATAATGCCCAGATGCGTTTGCGCCAGGCCGATGGACGAATAGAAGAAGTACATGCCCGTGGCGGTGATGATCAGCGGCACGATCATCGGCGAGATGAGCACCGCCATCACCGTCCGGCGATAGGGCATGGCCGGGCTTGTCAGGCCCAGCGCTGCGAGGGTGCCAAGACCGGTTGCCAGGAGCGTAGCAGATATCCCGATGATGAAGCTGTTGCGGATCGAGTGCAGCCACTGCGGGTTGTCGATGATGTCCTGGTACCAGCGCGTCGAGTATCCCGCCGGATCGAGCGCCAGCATTTCCTGCGTGAACGTGAAATAGGGCTGCGCGTTGAACGACAGCGGCACGATGATGAGAATCGGCGCAATCAGGAACACGAAGATAGCGCCGCACAGCACGCGGAACCCATAGTACCACGCGCGCTCGCCGGCATTTGCGTAGACGGGAGGCGGCATCGCTATCCGAACCTCATCTTGTCGATGCCCACCAGCCGGTCATAGAGCCAGTAGAGCACGAGAACGCCTGCCAGCAGGATGGCGCCCAGTGCGGCGGCCAGACCCCAGTTAAGCGATTCCTGCATGTGGAACGCGATCAGGTTTGAAATGAGCTGCCCCGTGCGTCCGCCCACCAGCGCCGGCGTGATGTAGTAGCCGACCGACAGGATGAACACGAGCACCGCGCCCGCACCGATACCCGGCACGGTGAGCGGCAGATAGACGCTGGTGAAGGCGCGCGCGGGTGTGGCCCCCAGCGACACGGCGGCGCGGGTCAGTGACGGCGGGATGCCGCGCATCACGCTGTAGAGCGGCAGCACCATGAACGGCAGCAGGATATGCGTCATGGCAATGATGGTGCCGGTCAGGTTGTAGATCAGCTGTACGCGCCCCTGGTCGGACACGACGCCCATCCATACGAATATGTCGTTCAGGACGCCCTCCGATTGCAGCATGGCGATCCACGCCGTCGTTCGCACGAGCAATGACGTCCAGAACGGCAGCAGCACCAGGATCATCAACAGGTTCGCCGTGCGCTGCTTCATGTGGGCCATCAGGTAGGCGATGGGGAAACCGAGCGCGAGGCACAGGCCGGTGATCAGCGCCGAGACCCAAAGCGTTCGCCAGAACAGCGTGACGTAGAGCCGCCGGTCTTCGTCCTCCAGCACCACTTCGCCCTCGGCGTTGAGGCGCCGGTCCACCGCGGCGAGATAGAAGGTCGGCGTGATCGGTTCCGACACGCGGCCTATGGCCGCCCAGAGCGCAATGTCACCCCACTGCTCGTTGATTTCGATCAGCGCCGGTTTGTAGGGCGGGCCTTCGATGCGATCGACACGCCGGGCGGTGCGCATGAACAGCGAGCGCGTGCCGGGCATCTCGTAATTCATGCGTGTCGCGGCCTGGCCGATCGTGCGGTTCTCGCGCGCGGCCTTCATGTCGCTGACGAGCGTCGCGAACACCGCTTCGTCCGGCACGCTCTCTTCGTCCCAGTCCGCCAGCGCTTCCGCGGTCTGCGGGAAGACATCCGAGAAGACCGGCGCATAGACGCTGCGCGTCAGCATGTCGAAGATCGGGAAGATGAACGTGACGGCGAGGAACGCCAGCAACGGCGTGACGAGCAGGAACGCGCGGATGCGCGCACGCCGGTTGGCGCGCGCAAGCTGCCGCTTCAGGCTCTCGTCTGCCTGGTAGGGCGCCGCCGCGCCGCCGCTAGTCGTGTCGCTGGTGCTCATCTGCGCGCCTGCGCCCCGCTGCCGTTAGCTGGCCAGCCAGGCGTTGAAGCGTTGCTCAAGCTCGACGCCATAATCCGCCCAGAACAGCGGATCGGTCTGCAGCGCGTTCTCCATGTTCGCCGGGTAAGTCGGCAGGTGCGGCTGCATGTCGATGCCGTGTTCCAGGTGCGTCGTCACCAGCGGCTGCGCCGAGGCGCGGGTCGGGCCGTAGGCGATGAGGCGGAACTGCTCGGCCATCGGCTCTGTCTGCGTGGCGAAGCGGATGAACTGCATCGCTTCTTCCTTTACGGGCGAGCCGCGCGGAATGACCCACAGGTCGATGTCCCACACCTGGCCGTCCCAGACGATCTCGAAGGGCTGATCTTCCGCGTAGATGGCGTTGAAGATGCGGCCGTTATAGGCGGTGGTCATCACGACCTCGCCGTCTGCTAGCAACTGAGGCGGCTGCGCGCCGGCTTCCCACCACACGACATCATTCTTGATGGTGTCGAGCTTGGCGAAGGCGCGGTCCACGCCTTCTTCGGTCGCCAGCACGTCGTAGACCTCTGCGGCGGGGACGCCGTCGGCCATCAGGGCCATCTCAAGGTTTCCCTTCGGCGTCTTGCGCATGCCGCGGCGGCCGGTGAAGGCCTCCGTGTCGAAGAAGTCGCCGATATCGGTCGGCACGTCACCGTCGATGGAATCCTCATTATAGGCGTAAACGGTGGACCACACGTCGTTGCCCACGGCGCAGTCGTAGAGAGTCCCTTCGAGGAAGTCCTCGGTGGCAGGCGTGCCGTCCGGCGCATCGGCCAGTGTGGTTGCGTCGATCTCTTCCAGTGCGCCCTCGTCGCAAAGGCGGATGGCAACGGGTAGTTCCACGTCCACCACGTCCCACGTCACGTTGCCTGACTGGACCTGCGCCTTGATGGGTGCCGCGTTGCCGTCGTAGTCGACCGACTGAATCTCGATCCCTGTCTGCGCCTCGAACGGCTCGTGGAATGCCTTGATCTGGCTCGCGGTGTATGCGCCGCCCCACGAGACGATGGTGAGCGCGACATCGCTGCCGGCATCGGTGGCCGGGGCATCTGCGGCTTCGGTCTCGGCCGGCATCGTGCCTCCGGCGCCGGAGGCGGTTTCGTCGGACCCGCTGTCGCAGCCGGCCAGTCCGAGCGCCAGCAGGGCCGCAAGGCCGGCAAGATGCGCGGTTGGCGAAAGGCGGTGGATAGCGGCGGACATTTGCAGTCTCCCGTTCAGTTTGGCGCTTGCCTCAAAAAAGCCGAGGCCGGGGCGGTGTTCACGCCCCGGCCTGGCAGCATGAGCAGCGGCGCTATTGCGCGAGCCAGGCGTTGAAGCGCTGTTCCAGCTCGTCGTTGTAGTCGGCCCAGAATTCATACCCGTTCTGGAGCGCGTTTTCGAACCGCTCGGGCGTCGTCGGCATGTAGTCGGCCATCTCGACGCCGGCTTCCGGATGCTTTCCGAGCAGCGCGAGAGATGATTTCCGCGCCGGACCGTAGGCGATCCAGCTTGCCTGCCCCGCCAGTCCCTCGGTCGAAGTGGCGAACTTCACGAAGTCGAGAGCGAGGTCCGTATCGTCCCCGCCCCGCGGGATGACCCACAGATCGAGGTCCCAGATCTGCCGGTCCCAGATGATTTCAAACGGCTGGTCCTCGGTGACCTGCGCATTGAAGATGCGCCCGTTGAACGCGGTGGTCATCACGACTTCACCGTCGGCCAGAAGCTGCGGCGGCTGCGCGCCCGCTTCCCACCAGATGACCTCGTCCTTGATCGTGTCGAGCTTGGCGAAGGCGCGATCGACGCCCTCGGGCGTGCCGAGCAGATCGTAGACCTCGTCCGCGGGCACGCCGTCGGCCATCAGGGCGAGTTCGAGGTTCACCTTGGCAATCTTCCGCAGGCCCCGCTTGCCGGGAAAGGCCTCGAGGTCGAAGAAATCTTCCAGCGACGAAGGCGGATTGTCCGGATAGTTTGACTTGTCATAGGCAACGATGCTCGACCAGATCGAGATCGGCACAGCGCACTCGAAGAGCGTGCCCTCGATGAAGTCTTCCGTCGCGGGCGTACCGTCCGGCGCGGGCGGCAGGGTCTCGTGCTCGATGGCCAGGGTCAGCCCTTCGTCGCACAGGCGCACGGCCTCGGCGGTCTCCACGTCCACCACGTCCCAGACGACGTTGCCAGTCTCCACCTGCGCCTTGATGGGCGCAATGTTGCCGTCATAGTCCTCGGACTGGATGTTGACGCCGGTCTCGGCCATGTAAGCTTTGTGGTAGCCCTCCACCTGGGCGCGCGTGTAGGCGCCGCCCCACGAAACGACCGTCAGCGTTTCGCCCTGCATGTCGGCGGCTGCTTCGTCCATCGCCGCGGCATCGGCATCTGTCCCCAGCATGTCGCGGGATTCTTCCGGCGCCACTTCGCCCGGTGCTTCCGGCGCAACATTTTCCTCGGTTCCGCTGTCGCAGGCGGCAAGCCCGAGCGCGAGGAAGGCGGCAAAAAAGATCGCTCCCGTCGCAGGCATCATACGAACACGCATCATCCCCATAGTCCTCGCTGTCGCCGGTTCCGGCGGTGAAACAAACCGTTACGCGGCAGCCTTGCTGCCGTCGTCGTCGAAGGCCATCCAGTCGAGCGCATGCGCATCGGCAGCGCTCCATCCGACGCGGACCGTCTCGCCGCGCCTGAGGCGGGCCTGACCTTCCGTGTTCGGAATTTTCACGATGAAGTCGTCGCAGCCGGCGATGTTGAGCCGCGCCCGAACGTGATCGCCGAGATAGATCAGCTCGCGCACCGGTCCCTCGAAGACGTTGTCGCAGCCGCCATTGTCTGCGCCGGTCAGGAGCTTGACGCGCTCCGGCCGGATCGACAGCAGCGTGCGCTCACCCGCTTCGGACACGTTGACAGGCGTCGCCAGGACTTCGCCCGGTGCATCTTCCAGTTCGACGCGCGCCCGCCCGTCCGACAGCTCCTTGATGTTGCCGGAGATGCGGTTGCTCTCGCCGATGAACGACGCAACGAAGCTGTTCTGCGGTTCCTCGTAGAGTTCGGCGGGGGAGGCGACCTGCTGGATCACGCCGTCGTTGAAGACCGCGATCCGGTCCGACATGGTCAGCGCCTCACCCTGGTCGTGCGTCACGTAGACCACGGTGATGCCGAGCGTTTCATGCAGGTGCTTGATCTCGATCTGCATCTGCTCGCGCAGGATACGGTCGAGCGCGCCCAGCGGCTCGTCCATCAGCACGATCTTGGGTTCGAACACGAGGGCGCGCGCCACGGCCACGCGCTGCTGCTGGCCGCCGGAAAGCTGCCCCGGCATCCGGTCGCCGAAGTCCTCGAGCTCCACCATGTCGAGCGCGTTGGCGACGCGCTCCTTGATTTCGCCCGCCTTCATGCCGCGCACCTTGAGCGGAAAGGCGAGGTTCTCGGCCACCGACATGTGTGGAAACAGGGCGTAGTTCTGGAACACCATGCCGATGCCGCGCTTGTGCGGCGGCACGCGGGTGATCTGTTCGCCGTCGAGGAGAATGTCGCCGCCGGTCGGCGTCTCGAACCCGGCCAGCATCATCAGGCAGGTGGTCTTTCCGGACCCGGACGGACCGAGCAGCGTGAGGAATTCCCCCCGCGCAATGTCGAGGTCCAGTCCCTTCACCACGAGGCTTTCGCCGTCATAGGTCTTTTGAACACCGCGGAAGCTGACAAGCGGTGTCTCGGTCGGATTGGCGGGTTCAGCGTCTGACGGCGCGCTCATAAGACTCCGGAAAACTGGGAAAACGGCGGTGGGCGGGAGCCTAGACGAACTCCCCCGCCCTGAAAACCGCCGCCTTTTCCGCGCCTACCGGCCGAGCAGGCCCCGGATCAGGTCTTCCGGCTTGGGCTTTTCCTGCTTCTGCTGCTCGGGCTGTGCCCCGCTGCCGCCGGAAGAACTGCCCCCGCTGTCCTGGCCCAGAAGGCCGCGGATCACGTCCTTGGGCTGCAGCTTCTCGATGTTTTCGAGGCTCTTGAGCGCTTCGCCCGGGTTTTCCAGCACCGCGCCCAGGTCCGGCGCGAATTTCGGGTTCGACCACGTGCCCGTGACGATCACCGGCACGTTGAGCCCGGCGAGGTCGCCCTGTCCGCCCTGGCCTTCGAGCGACGCCACCAGCTTCGGCTTCAGCCGGTAGTTGATGGTGCGCTGGGGAATGCTGGTCGAACCCGCGCCCGTGAGCCGCAGGAGCGGCCCGAGCATGTTCAGGTTGTCGTTCGACAGGACACCGTTGGTGATCGTGAAGCTGCCCGTCAGCTCGCTGAAATCCGTGTCCTGCGACGAGGCGCTGCTCCAGCCTGAAATCGGGTTGGTCAGCGCCGTGCGGATGATGCTGGCAAGGTTGATCCCCTTGATGGCGCCGTTGCGGAAGTCGATCCCGCCGTTGCCGTTCAGGTTCTGCACCATCTGCGCCTGCGAGCTGCCGGTGGTCGTGACGTCGATGTTGAACTGGCCGGTGCCGCGCAGCGTGTCGAAGTCCATCGCCGCCTTGAGGAACGGCTCGATCGCGAGGCCCGACAGGCTGAAGTCGCCGGCCAGCGCCGGCGTCGCGTTGCGCCCGTTGAGGGTTAGTCGGCCCGACCCGGCGCCGCCATAGAGCGCCAGCTTGTTGAGCACGGCAGTCATGAGCCCGTTGTCGATGCCGAGATCGAGCGCGCTCTGGCCGATGACGATGTTGCCGAAGATGATCTCATCCGCCGACAGGTCGAGGTCGGCATCAACAGCCTTGAGGCCCGACAGGTCGATCGTGTCCGTGCTCCAGCCGGTGTCGCCCTGGCCGGCATAGACGTTGGTGTCGATCTGGTCGACGGACAGCGCGCCGGTGATCTTCGGCCGCGCGCCGCTCGTCAGCACGGTCATGTTGCCCGTGCCGCTGGTGCCGTCGAACGAGATCTGCGCGTTGCTGAAGGCGTAACGGTCGGGCCGGCTCGACACGTCGCCCGACAGCGACAGCGGCCCGAACCCGCCGCCGTCCGGCATCGGGTTGCCGGTCCATGCTGCGAGGTTGCGGACCGACGGCACGTCGAGCGAAACGGAACCGTCCGTCGACAGCCCTTCACCCATGGTGATGCTGCCCGCGTAGTCCACGTTTAGCGGGTTGGACGCGACCTTGATCGTGGCCGGCGTTGTGCCGCCCTCGATGACCGCGCGCGGCTGGTCGACGGCGACGTCAACATTGACGCGCTCGGCGTTCCAGGTGAGCGCGCCGTCGAGCGTCATCTGCTCGTCGAGGCCGGGCAGGGAGACGGACATGTCCACGTCCGAGAATTCGTGGGCGTCGCCCGTCTGGGCGTTGCGGTAGGTAACGCGCCCGTTCTCCACGCGAATATCGGCCAGCACCACCTCGGTTGGCGCCATGCCGCCCGGCGTCTGCCCGTCGCCGGGCACATCCTCACCCGCGGGCGCCTCGGCGGGGGCAGGCGCGCCCTCGAACTGCCAGTTGGGCGTGCCATCGCGCGCCACTTCCAGGTGAATGACCGGCTCCAGCAGCACGAACTGGTCGACGCGGATTTCGCCGGAGAGCAGCGGCATGATGGCCAGCTCCGCACGCAGCTCCTGCATCGTCGCCATCTGCGGCTCCGTGGCGCCCGGCGCGTTGGCGAAGGTCACTTCACCGATGGTCGCGCCCAGCGCGGGCCAGGCGGTGATGCTCACGTCGCCTGCAATCGTCAGCTCGCGGCCCGTCGCTTCCTGCACGGCTGATTCGACCTCGCGCTTCACGAGATCGGCGGACACGAACATGGGCAGCAGCAGCACCGCGCCCACGAGCAGGACGAGAACGACGGCGATGAAGGTGAGAAAGGCGCGCATGCGGCGGCTCCCTGAGTTTTGTCCGAATGTGAGGCCCGGCGCGAAGACCTGTTGCCAGATTACCCCGGCAATGGGCATTCGGCCATCGGGCCGGGCAATCAGGGGTGCACAATCCCCCGGGCCTGTGGCAATGTCATGAACGATGCTTCGTTCCGGAAGCATCTTCGTGATTCACGGTCGCGGGCAAGGTCTTTTGCCGCCGCCCGCACTAGGACGAGACGGATTGAGATGAAAACCGATCCAACGCACGTGATCGCGTTTTCCCGGCTCTGGGGCAACAGCTACCTCGCGTAGGCTTCAGAGTTAGGCGAACGCGGCCCGGGCAGTTCCGCTCCCTGGCGATGGCCGGGACGGTCATGTCCTCCACGGGCCCCGCCCCCGCGGGCGGTGCCGGCTGAACGTTCGCTCATCTTCCGAAACATATCTCTTCCTGGGACGGCCACGCCGCATTGCGCGGGCCGTGATGGCAATGACCAACGTGACTGCATTCGAAACGGCGCGCTACGTGTGGCGCTACTGGGTCCGTTTCCCCCGAACCTTTGCGATGATCCTCACCGGCGTCGTCTGCATGACGCTGATCGACGCCGCCGTACCTGTTGTGACCGGACGCTTCGTCGACGCAATCGCATCCGATGCGGCGCCACGGGACGTCTGGACCGGCCTCCTCATGGTGCTCGGTTTCTCCGCCGCGTTCTTCTCGCTGCGTTTCGTGATCCTGCAGGTGTGGCTCCGCTTCGCCGTCAAGGTGATGCGTGCCATGGTGGGCGAGGTCTTCGAGCGCGTGCAGCGCTTCTCGTCGGAATGGCACGCCAATGCCTTCGCCGGCGCCACCGTGCGCAAGATCAGCCGCGGTATGTGGGCCTATGACACATTCGCGGACACCTCGATCCTGGCGCTCGGCAGCGGGTTACTGACCCTCGTCTTCCTGACCGGGATGCTGACGCTGCACTGGCCCCAATTGGGCGGGGCAGTCGCCATCCTCATCGCGCTGCACCTTGCGGGCAGTTACCTGCTGGCAACGCGCTACGTGGCGCCCGCGAGCCATGTCCACATGGCCGCGGACAGCCGCATCGGCGCCACCATGTCGGACGCCATCTCGTGCAACCCGGTGGTCAAGAGCTTCGGCGCCGAGGCGCGCGAGGACGCGGTCTTCCATGGCGTCATGCGGGACTGGGGCGGCAAGGCCGTGATCGCCTGGGGCCGGCAGGAGAAGATGATCGCCTTCCAGTGCCTCGTGCAGGTCGGCCTCATGGGCATGCTGCTTGGCATGGTCACGCTGTTCTGGTCGCAGGGCCAGGCGACGCCGGGCGACGTGGTGCTGGCGCTGACAACGTCGTTCATCATGGATGGCCAGCTTCGGCATTCGACCTACCACATCCGCAACCTGCAGCAGGCGGTGAACGAGCTGGAGGACATGGTCCTGTTCGCCCGTATGCCCATCGGCGTGCCGGACAAGCCGAAGGCGCGCACCTTCCAGCCCGGCCGGGGCGATATCCGCTTCGAGAATGTCCGTTTCGCCTATGCCAACCAGCCGGACCCGATCTATGACCGGTTCTCGCTGGCAATCGAGCCGGGTGAGCGTGTCGGCCTCGTGGGCCGCTCCGGTGCGGGCAAGAGCACGTTCGTGAAGCTGCTCCAGCGGCTGCACGATCTCGATGCGGGCCGTATCCTGATCGACGGGCAGGATATCGCGATGGTGACGCAGGCAAGCCTGCGCCAGTCCATCGCCCTCGTGCCGCAGGACCCGGCCCTGTTCCACCGCACGCTCGCGGAGAACATCGCCTACGCGAAACCCGATGCGACGCGGGCGGACATTGTCGAGGCAGCCAAGCGTGCGCACGCGGATGAGTTCATCCGCACCCTGCCGCTCGGCTACGACACGGAAGTGGGCGAGCGGGGGGTCAAGCTGTCGGGCGGCGAACGCCAGCGCGTGGCGCTTGCCCGCGCGTTCCTTGCAGATGCCCCCATCCTCGTGCTGGACGAAGCGACATCGAGCCTCGATTCCGAGACCGAGCTTCTGATCCAGGACGCGATGGAGGAGCTGATGCGGGGCCGCACGACGATCCTCATCGCGCACCGCCTTTCGACGCTGCGCGACGTGGACCGCATTCTTGTCTTCGACAAGGGCCGCATCGTCGAGCAGGGCCGGCAGGCGGATCTGCTTGCAAAGCCGCAGGGCCTCTTCAAGAGCCTGCACGAGACCCAGGCGGCGGGGCTTATCTTCTAGCCCCGCCCGCCCTAGGGTGCGGCGCGACGCCGGAGCAACGAGAAAAACATGGCCGCAGAAAACCCCGTCATCTGGTCGCCCACGGACCCTGCCGCAACACCGATGGGCAGCTTCGCCGCTGCCGCCTCCGCACGCACGGGGCGCGGCCTGTCTGCGTGGGAGGCCCTGCACCAATGGTCCATCGAGGACCGCGAAGGTTTCTGGGATCTCGTCTGGGATGAATGCGGGATCGTGGGCGAGAAGGGCGAGGCCGTGATCGGGAACGCGGACGCCATGCCCGGCGCCCGCTTCTTTCCGCAAGGCCGCCTCAACTTCGCGGAGAACCTGCTGGCCCATGGCGGCGGGGATGACGACGTGGCCCTCGTCTTCCGCAATGAGGCGGGCGATGCGTGGCGCATGACCTGGGGCGCCTTGCGCGCCGATGTGGGCCGCGCGCAGGCGGCCTTCGCACGGTATGGCGTCGGCCCCGGCGACCGCGTGGCGGCGATGATGCCGAACATGCCGGAAACGATCGTCGCCATGCTGGCGGCGGCAGGCCTTGGCGCGGTTTTCTCGTCCTGCTCACCGGATTTTGGTGTCAAGGGCGTGCTCGACCGCTTCGGCCAGATCGAACCGACATTGCTCATCGGCTGCACGGGCTATGCGTATGGGGGCAAGGTGCATGACACGCGCGCCAAGCTGGCCGAGATCGCTGAAGGCCTGCCGTCCCTGTCGGGGGTGCTCGTGGTCCCCTACAAGGGTGAGACAACGACCAATGGCCTCGCCAATGCATCGCTCTGGGGCGACGCATTGGAGGAAGAAGAGGGCGCCGAACCCACCTTCCTGCCGCTGCCCTTCGACCATCCGCTCTACGTACTGTTCTCGTCGGGCACGACAGGCGCGCCAAAATGCATCGTCCATTCAGCGGGCGGCACGCTGTTGCAGCACGCCAAGGAACACCGCCTGCATTGCGGCCTGACGGCGGACGACACGCTGTTCTACTTCACCACCTGCGGCTGGATGATGTGGAACTGGCTCGTCTCCGGCCTCCAGGCGGGCGCAACGCTCGTCCTGTTCGACGGCTCGCCCTTCCAGCCTGGCCCGAGCGTGCTGTTCGACGTGGTGCAGCAGCAGCGCGTCACCCATTTCGGCATCTCGGCCAAGTTCATCGATGCCATCAACGGCGAGGGCCTGCGCCCGCGCGACACGCATGACCTTTCGTCCATGCGCATGATGCTATCGACGGGCTCGCCGCTGGTGCCCGAAGGTTTCGACTACGTGATGGAGGCGATCAGCCCGGGGGTGCACCTTGCGTCCATCTCCGGCGGCACCGACATCGTGTCGTGCTTCGTGCTGGGCAATCCGCTCCAGCCCGTACGGCGCGGCGAGATTCAGGGGCCGGGCCTCGGTATGGCCGTCGAGGTTTGGGACGAAGACGGCAAGCGCGTGCAGGGCGAGAAAGGCGAACTCGTCTGTACACGGCCGTTCCCGTCCATGCCCCGCGGTTTCTGGAACGACAAGGACGGGGCGCGCTACCGCGCCGCCTATTTCGAGCGCTTCCCCGGCGTCTGGCATCACGGCGACTTCGCGGAGGAAACGGCGGCCGGGGGCTACATCATCCACGGCCGGTCGGACGCGACCCTCAATCCCGGCGGCGTGCGCATCGGCACGGCGGAAATCTACCGGCAGGTGGAGCAGCTCCCCGAAGTGAAGGAATCGCTCGTCATCGGCCAGGAATTCGGTGGCGACGTGCGGGTCGTCCTGTTCGTCATGCTCGCCGACGGCGCCACTCTCGATGAAGACCTGACGGCGCGCATCAAGAAGCAGATCCGCGAGGGGGCAAGCCCGCGCCACGTACCGGCGAAGGTCATCGCCGTGGCCGACATTCCCCGCACCAAGTCCGGCAAGATCACCGAGCTGGCCGTCCGCGACGTGGTGCACGGGCGCGAGGTGAAGAACCGCGAGGCGCTGGCCAACCCGGAAGCGCTGGACCTCTACCGCGACCTGCCGGACCTGCGCGCCTGATCTCCCCTGCGCGGCCACGTCGCAGGCTTGTCTTGCGCGCGCAGGTTGACTTGCAAATGGCTATCATGCTCATTCTCCTCAGGAATTTGCGACAAACTCGCAACACGGGAGCAACCGATGCGCATTCTTGCAGCCACCCTCGCCGCCCTCATGGCCCTGCCCGCGGCGGCGCTGGCGGATGGCGACGTGAACATCTACTCGTCGCGCCACTACGACACCGACGAGCGCCTCTACAGCGATTTCGAGGAAGCG
Source organism: Parvibaculaceae bacterium (assembly GCA_965229975.1). Taxonomy (GTDB): domain Bacteria; phylum Pseudomonadota; class Alphaproteobacteria; order CGMCC-115125; family CGMCC-115125; genus Pyruvatibacter. Next base: position 2,137,944 of record OZ245936.1, on the reverse strand, counting down.
ACCGGCATCACGGTCAATCGCATCGAGGACAACGCCAACGTCCTGATGGAGCGGATCAAGGCCGAGGGTGAGAACTCGCCCGCCGACATCCTGCTGACGACCGACGTGGGCCGTCTCTACACGGCAGAGCAGGACGGCCTGTTCCAGGAGGTGGACTCCGAGGTGCTGGAAGAGCGCATTCCGGAGAGCCTGCGTCACCCGGACGGCAAGTGGTTCGGCTTTTCGACGCGCGCCCGCGTGATCTTCTATGACAAGGCAAAGGTCGATGCGGAAGACGTGGCGAGCTACGCGGACCTGTCCAACCCGAAGCTCAAGGGCATGGTCTGCACCCGCTCCAGCTCGAACATCTACATGCTCTCCCTGATGGCCGCGATGATCGAGCGCTGGGGCGAGGACAAGGCGAAGGCCTGGGCGCAGGGCCTGTGGAACAACCGCGCCCGCGATCCTGAAGGCGGCGACACGGACCAGCTCCGCGCGGTGGCGTCAGGCCAGTGCGCCGTGGCGGTCGCCAACACCTATTACTTCGCCCGCGCCATCGGCGGTGACGTGCGCGGTCTTGCCGACCCGGAAGACACCTCGCGCATCGGCGTCGTGTTCCCGGACCAGGACGGCGACGGCGCCCATGTGAACATCTCCGGCGGCGGGGTTCTGACGAATGCGCCCAACCGCCAGAACGCTGTGAAGTTCCTCGAATACCTCGCGTCGGATTCCGCGCAGAAGTATTTCGCCAACGGCAACAACGAGTACCCGGTGGTCGAAGGCATCGAGGCCTCGTCGGCGGTGGAAAGCCTCGGCGACTTCGAGGCCGACGACATGCCGCTTTCGGAGCTCGGCAAGAACCAGGCGAAGGCGCAGGCGATCTACAACGAGATCGGCTACGAATAAGCGCCTGAATGTCGAAGACCCTAAGGCCCTGCCGCCTCGCGCGGCGGGGCCTTTCTATTTCCGGCTGCCGGGACGCGAGGCCATGATGGTGCGCGACAGCAGGATCACCGGGATCAGCCCCGTCGCCACGATCATCAGTGACGCCGTGGAGGCCTCGGCCAGCCGCTCGTCAGCGGCGAGGCGGTATGCCTGGATCGCCAGCGTGTCGAAGTTGAAGGGCCGCATGATGAGCGTTGCCGGCAGCTCCTTCACCACGTCCACGAACACGATCAGCGCCGCCGTCAGCAGGCTGCCACGCATGATGGGTACGTGGACCTCACGCAGCGTCGTCATTGCGGACCGGCCAAGCGACCGCGCGGCCGCATCCATGTTGCCGGTCACCTTGGCAAGGCTCGCCTCCACTGTGTTGATGGCGACCGCAAGGAACCGCACCAGGTAGGCAAACACGAGGCCGGCGATGGATCCCGTGAGGATGAGGCCGGTTGAAACACCGAAGGTCTCCCGCATCCAGTGATCGACCGCGTTGTCGAGGTTGGCGAGCGGAATGAGCACGCCTACCGCGATCACCGAGCCGGGGATGGCGTAGCCGAACCCGGCGACACGGTTCGCCAGCATCGACAGCGGGCTGCCGGACAGGCGCACCGCGTAGGCGAGGATAAGCGAAATCGCGACGGCAAGCGCTGCGGCGATGCCCGCCAGCGTGAAGGTGTTGAGCGTCAGCGACACGTAGCGCGACCCGAACAGGTCATGCCCGCCGATGATGCTGAGGTAGACGAGGATACCCACCGGCAGCAGGAAGCCGAGCATCACCGGCAGCGCGCAGGCGAGCGTGGCCGCTGCGGCGCGCACGCCGGTCAGCTGGTGCTCAGGCAGCCGCTGGTAGCGCGTTGTCGTCTGCTGGTACCCCGCGCCAGCCCGCGTCGTCCGCTCGGCAACGATCAGTAGCGCAACGAGGCCTAGGAGCCCGGCCGACAGCTGCCCCGCCAGCACCCGGTCCCCGAGCGCGAACCACGCCTGGTAGATGGCGGTTGTGAAGGTGCGCACACCGAAATGCGCCACGGTGCCGAAGTCGGCAAGGGTCTCCATCAGGGCCAGCGCCGCGCCCGCCGCAATGGCCGGCCGCGCCAGCGGCAGGGCCGTGCGCAGGAACGCGCCCCACGCGTTCTGGCCCAGCGTCCGGCTCGCTTCGAGCGCACACACGGACTGCTCGAGGAATGCCGCGCGCGCCAGCAGATAGACATACGGGTAGAGCACGAAGGAGAATACGAACACAGCCCCGCCCGGGGAGCGGATGTTCGGGAACCAGTAGTCCTCAAGGCCGGTGACATCGCGCAGCAGCGTCTGCACCGGGCCGGGATGCTGCAGGAAATCTGTGTAGGCATAGGCGACCACGTAAGCCGGTATCGCCAGCGGCAGGATCAGTGCCCAGTGGAAAAGATCGCGGCCGGGGAACCGGCACATGGTGACCAGCCAGGCGGTCGAGACACCGACAAGCAGCACGCCCGTGAGCGTGCCGATGGCAAGCACCGCCGTGTTCGCCAGCAGTTCCTCGAGAAGGGTCCGTCCAAGCGCATCGAGGCTCTCCGGCGAAGCCTGGAAAATGGTGGTGGCGACGGCGAGGATCGGCAGCGCGATCAGCAGCGCAACCAGGATGGCGCCGATCGTCAGCGGCCGCCCGGCCGTGCCGGTCGAGAAGAGGCGCCGGAGCGAGAGCCGGGGCGCCGGGCGCGGCGGGGTTGTGGTCGCTGACATGATCCTGCGCGGGTGACGCCGGGAGGGGCGGGCGAGGGCGGTTTTCTGCGCCCGATCTAGGCCTTGCCCGCCCGCGCGTCAATTTTGGCCGGTCAGGTCGCCAGCACGCTGGTGGGCGGGAAGGTGATCGTTACCGTGGTGCCCTTGCCCGGCTCGCTCTCGATCTCGAACGCAGCCTTGTTGGCCTGCGCCAGCGAGCGCGCCAGCGGCAGGCCGAGGCCTATGCCGCGCTTGCGGCCCGCCTGCGCCCGCTCGATCTGACCGAAGGGTTCAAGCGCTGCGGCCAGGTCATCCTTGTCCATGCCGATGCCTGTATCCGCGATCACGAGGGCCACACCGCCCTCGTCGGTCGCAGACGTTGCAAGCCGCACGGTGCCGCCTGCCTCGGTGAACTTGATGGCATTGCCGATCAGGTTGATCAGGATCTGCCGCAGCGTGCGCTGGTCCGCCACCACGGGTGGCACGTCGTCCGGCGCATCGGTCACGAGATCGATCTCGCGGGCCCTTGCCTCGTCCCGCAACAGGTCGGCGATCTGGCGGATGGTGGCGGACAGGTCGATGGCTTCGAAGTTGAGCGACTGCCGCCCATTCTCCGAGCGCGCCATTTCAAGCAGGTCGTCCACCAGCCCCAGAAGATGCTCGCCGCCCACGTGGATGTCGCGCGCGTACTCGGCATATTTCGGATTGCCGATCGGCCCGAAGCGCTCGTCCGCCATGATCTCGGCGAATCCAAGGATGGCATTGAGGGGCGTGCGCAGCTCGTGACCCACGCGCGACAGCAGCGCCCGTGCCTCCGCGGCGTCGTTCGCCGTGTTTGTGGCGGGGGCCTCCGGTGCAGCGGGCACCGGACGTGGCTGCGACGGCTCGGCCCCCGGCGCGGCAAGCGCCCGCGCCCGGTCGGCAATGTCGTGGAAAGTCGCGGCGACGGCGGCAGCCCCGGTCTCCGGATCGCGCATCCGTGCCAGCGTCACGCGCATAAGCCGCGGCCCGAACCGGCTGGCAACGCGGAACGTGGCCGAGGCAAGCCCTTCCGCCAGCGCCTGCCCCGCGAGACGCTCAGCGGCCCGCCTGTCGCCAAGGAGCATGGCAAGCGGCGGCACATCCTCCCCCAGCAGCGCCTGCGCCACGTCGTTGACAGCGAGAACCGCGCCGTCCGTCCCGAACATGGCGCCAGGGACAGGCAGCGCCTCGGCCAGCGCCGCGCCTCGCGCCTCGTGGTGCCAGGTCGTTTCGGCAGGCCCCACTACCTCGACATGGAGGCCCACGCGCCCATCTGGCAGCGGCTTGCCTTGCGCCACGACCGCGAGGCGATTTGCGCCGGACGGATGCGCGATTACGCCTTCGGTGGTGGCGCCCCCGGCAGCCGCTTCCCCAAGTCCGGCAAGGTCTGACGCCAGCGCACCGCCCCCGGCGAAGGGGCGCTCGATCAGGTCGATGAGCGAGGCTTCGCCGAAAAGCGTGACGGCCGTGGCATTGGCGTCCGTGATCCGCAGGCGGTCTATGTCCCACAAGAACCAGGCGCCGGTTTCCGGGGCTGCTTCCCCATTGTTGTCGGGCTCGATGCGGGTCACGCCATCCAGGCTCGCGGTTCGAGGCACGGCCATGCCGGCGGCCATCACCGCCGGCCTGCCGGGCCGGTCTTCGATCATTGGTCGGGGCAAACGCTTCCGCCGGACCCCCGCATCGGATCCGCGCGCCCCCCAACGCGTGAGGCGAATTATAGGATGCAAGGCGGCCACATGCACGGACCGCGCGCGCCACGGTTAAACCCCCGTACCCGTTGCCGCTTCGGCCCTCGCAAGCCTAGTCTTCGGGGGCGGACGCGGCATGTCCGCCACATGATGGGAGGCAGGGATGGCAGCGGCAAAGAAGACGGCGGCAAAGCGCAAGGCAACGGGTAAGAAGGCCGCGGCGAAACGGAAGACCGCAGCAAAGAAATCCACGGGAAAGAAGGCCGCCGCCCCAAGGGTTCACGGTTCCCGCGGCGAGCGCGTTCTCATCACCGGGGCCTCCGCGGGCATCGGCGAGGCGCTTGCCGGCAAGTTTGCCGCTGGCGGCTTCGACCTGATCCTCGTCGCCCGCAGCAAGGACAAGCTGACGGCACTCGCGAAGGAGCTCTCTGCCGCCCACAGCGTGGATGTGCGCGTCATCTCGAGCGATCTCACCGTCGCGGGCGCGCCGCGCAAGCTCTTCAACGACGTGGCACGGCTCGGCCTGGAGGTGGACGTGCTGGTCAACAATGCGGGCGTGCTGGAGATGGGCGCGTTCAAGACCATGGAGCCCGAGACGGTTGGCCGCATGGTGCGGCTCAACACGGTGGCGGTCGCCGAACTGGCGGCGCTCTACGCGCCGGGCATGGCTACACGCCACTCGGGCCGTATCCTCAATGTCGCGTCGATTGCCTCGTTCCAGCCGGTGCCGTCGCTCGCCGCTTACGCGGCCACCAAGTCCTTCGTCCTGTCGCTGACAGAGTCTCTTTCTGAAGAACTGCGCCGCGACGGCGTGACGGTGACGGCCCTGTGCCCCGGCATCACCGAGACCAACATGTTCACCACCATCAAGAAGTCGAACGACCGCACGGACTACCTGCCGTCGTTCCTGGTGTCGGACGTGGATGTGGTGGCGCAGGAAGGCTACGACGCCTGCATGAAGGGCGAAGTGGTCCGTGTGCCCGGTCTTGCCAACGCGCTCACGGCGAGCGTGGGGCGCGCCTCGCCACGCTGGCTGACCCGCCTCGTCGCCGGCGCTATTGGGCGGCAGATGATGTAAGGGCAGGGGCGGCTCGCATCGCTTCACCCGCGTTCGGCACGGCCCGCCCAGACAGCCACGCATCGATGATGGTGTTGACCGCTTCCGGCGCTTCCTGCTGAACCCAGTGGGAAACATTCGGCAGGCGGCGCAGCGTGAAGTCGGAGACCAGCGCCTCGGTGCCGTCCGTGTTCTCGACACAGAGCGCGGCATCTTCCTCGCCCCAGATCATCAGCGTTGGCGTCTTGATGATGCGCGGTTCGCGCATCAGGCCCTGGAACCGCGTCCGCCGCCGCATGAGGGCGCGGTAATAATTGACCATGGCGGTCAGTGCGCCGGGCTCGAGTGCCGCCTTGCGATAGACGTCCAGTACCTCGTCCGGGAACCGGCTCTTGTCCACGGCCATGTTGTAGAACGCATCGCCGATGCCCTTGGCGCCGTTCGCGCCCAGTGCCCGTTCCGGCAACCAGGGAAGCTGGAAGAACAGCACGTACCAGGAGCGCCTGAGCTGCCGCCAGTGACGCAACTCCGCCGCCATGCGCGTCGGGTGTGGCAGGTTCATGATGATGTAGCGGTCGATGGGCCGCACATCGCCGAGCAGGAAGCTCCAGGCGATGACGCCGCCCCAGTCATGCGCCATCAGGCAAACCTCGTCGGCCCGGGCTGCGTCGATCAGCCCCGCCACGTCGCCGACGAGCTTGTCGAGCGAATAGGCGTCGATCCCTTCGGGCCGAGACGATTTCCCGTAACCGCGCAGGTTCGGCGCCCAGACCGTGTAGCCGTGCTGTGCCAGCAGCGGGACCTGGAACCGCCACGAGTAATTGAGCTCCGGAAAGCCATGCAGCATGAGCGCAAGGCGCTTGCGCGGCTGCGGTGTGGCCGGATCGGCCACCGCCACTTCGAACTCGATGCCGTTTGCGGAAATGAATTCCGTACGCGTCCCCGGTACCTGCAACGAAAAGTCCCCCTGAATGTGTTTTCAGGGGGAGCCTAGCAGCAATCGGGTGTGGGCTAGAAAGCGCTATCTGTCAGTTCGTTACCCATTCAAGCGGCGAAGCGAGCATGCTGTCAGGAAGGCTCTGGATCTTGGTCCATATCTCGCGGGCCACGTCATAGTTCGCGTCCGGAGCCTCGTTCCACAGAGCCTTCGTGCCCTTGTCGATGAACAGGAGCAGCTTTTCGTCCGTGACCTGCCATTCGGGCGGTGTGCTGACCACAAGCTTACGGCCCACGCGCACTCCGTAGGCGTCAAACCCGCCGAACTGCGGTGTGAAGGCCGAGGGTTCCGTCAGGAACATTTCGCGCGTCTTTTCGGCGGAGAATAGGTAGGTGGCGTCGCGGTGCTGCGCGGTAATGGCCGGATCGCCCTCAAGCGCCTTTCCCTCTGTAAAGAAGGCGACCACGTCGTAGCCGTTGGCGGCGATGCCATTCGCATCGACGCTCACCGCCACATTGGGGCTTGCCTGTTCGTCCGCCTGCGCCTGGCTCGCGACGGCGACTGCCACGAAGGCCAGCGCCGCGATCGCGTTGAGCGCCATGCTCGCCCAGTTCATGGACCGATGTTTCGTCACTTTCTGCCTCCTTCTCCCGGCTTCTTCTGCCGGGCCGACCCTGCGATGGGGCAAAGCCTAGGGGGCAGGTCTCAAGGTGCCGGTAAGGGGCTCGGTCGTATTTGAATCGTTTTGTGCCCGGTCGCGCGGCGACCGGCATTTGGCAACGAATTTTTGGCTGTTTTCCGCGACATCAGAGGGGAGCCGCCGCTGTCTTGCAATCGCGGGGGGCTGGCGCTAGGGTCCGCGCCCTTGAAGGCCGCGAAAGGCCCGGATTGCCGCCATTGCGCTGCGTTCCCGCCCGCCGCCCGTGCCGCCTTAGCTCAGTAGGTTAGAGCGCTAGATTGTGGATCTAGAGGTCCCCCGTTCGAGCCGGGGAGGCGGTACCACTCTTTCATCCCGAGAACATGCCAGACGAAACCCGTTCGCCTTGGAACGGTCGGCGCGCGCCTGCGTTCGTTGTGCGCGGGCGGCGTGCTCCCGCTCGCCAGACCAGAACACAAGTCTTGCGGGGTCCGGCCATCGCGGAAAGCGGCCACAAGCGCAAGCCGACGGTCCTGGTAACCGGCGCGGGCGGGCGTATCGGTACCGCCCTCAGCCGCGCGCTGCGGCGCGACTACCAGGTCATCGGTCTCGACCGCGACTGCAGTGATGCCGTCACGCGGTGCATCGAGTTCGACCTGGCATCGGACGAGTCTGTCGATGAGGCCATGGACGAGGTGCGAAAGCACACCGACGGCCCGATCGCCGCCGTGGTTCATCTCGCCGCCTATTTCGATTTCACCGGCAAGGACAATCCGCTCTACGACGAGATCAACGTCAAAGGCTCGCGACGCCTCGTGGAAGCCCTTCAGACGCTGGATGTCGAGCGGTTCATCTATTCCGGCACCATGCTGGTGCACGAGCCGCAAAAGCCCGGCCGCCGCATCGACGAGGACACACCGCTCGCGCCGGGCTGGGCCTATCCCGAGTCCAAAGCGGCTGCGGAAAAGGCCATACGCGAGGCGCGCGGCGCCATGCCGGTGACCTTCCTGCACCTCGCCGGTCTTTATGACGACAAGAGCGCGGTGCCGACCCTGTCGCACCAGATTGCGCGGACCTATGAGCGCAACTTCAAGAGTCACCTCTACGCCGGCGACCCAAATGCCGGGCAGTCGTTCATCCATATCGACGACATGCTGGACGTGTTCCGCCGTGTCATCGAGCGGCGCAACGATTTGCCGGACGACGTGACGATCCTTGCGGGCGAGCCGGAAGCAGTCAGCTACGATGCCCTGCAGGAGCAGATCGGCCAGCTCATCCACGGCGAGGACGAGTGGCAGGTGATCAACCTGCCCAAGCCGCTTGCCAAGGCGGGCGCTTGGGCGGAAGAAAAATCCGAGCCCGTGGTGCCGGACGCGATCGACCAAGGCGAGAAGCCGTTCCTGCGGCCTTTCATGATCGACCTCGCCGAGGATCACTACGCGCTCGACATCTCGCGCGCCAAAAAACTGCTCGGCTGGCGGCCCCGGCACGACATCCGCGATGGTCTCGAAGAGATCGTCGGCGCGCTGAAGGCCGACCCGCCGGGCTGGTATGCCGCCAACGGCATCACCCCGCCGCAATGGTTGCAGGCAGCGGAACAGCGCCCCGCCAACGAGGAGAAGCTTCGCGCGCGCCATGAGCGGACCTTCCGCGAGACGCACCAGCGCTTTCTCTGGGCGCATTTCGTCAATATCGCGCTCGGGCTGTGGATCGCGGCATCCGCCGGCATCTACAGCCATGGCAGCGCGCTCCACTTGTGGACCGATATCGGAACCGGTGCGGCGATCACGGTATTTGCCACGTTTTCCCTTTCGTGGCGCTTCGCATGGGCGCGGTGGGTTTGCGCCGTCCTCGGCGTATGGCTGCTTTTCGCACCGCTCGTGTTCTGGACGCCATCCGCGGCGGCCTACCTGAACGACACGGTCATCGGCATGCTGGTGATCGGCTTTGCCGTGCTTGTGAGACCGACGCCGGGCATCGCGGTGGAGGCGGCCGCCGCCGGGCCGGACGTCCCGCAGGGCTGGTCCGTGTGCCCGTCGAGCTGGACGCAGCGCCTGCCGATCATCGGGCTCGCGGTCGTCGGCTTTCTCATCGCGCGGCATCTCACCGCCTACCAGCTCGGTCACATACCGGGCGTGTGGGAGCCGTTCTTCGCGGGCGGGCCCGACCCCAAGAACGGCACCGAGGAGATCATCACCTCCTACGTGTCAGAGGCGTTCCCCATCCCCGATGCCGGGTTAGGCGCCGCCACCTACATGCTGGAAATTCTGGTGGGCATCATTGGCACCAGCGCGCGCTGGCGCACCATGCCGTGGCTGACCCTGCTCTTCGGCATCATGATCGTGCCGCTGGGCCTTTTTTCCATCGGCTTCATCATCATCCAGCCGATCCTGCTGGGCACATGGTGCACCCTTTGCCTGATCCAGTCGGCGGCGATGCTTTTGCAGATCCCGTACTCGCTGGACGAGCTGGTGGCGAGTGGCCAGTTCCTTGTCCGCCGCAAGAGGGCAGGCGACTCGCTCCTGCGCACATTGTTCCGTGGCGCTCTCGACAATGGGGATACGCGCGACACCATGACTTTCGAGCGGTCGCCAGGAAGCCTCATCAAGGACTCTCTTGCTGGCGGCGTCGGTGCGCCGTGGAACCTGCTGGCGGCCATCGCTATCGGTGCGTGGCTGATGCTCACGCGGCTTACGCTGGACGCGTCCGGCGGCATGGCGAATGGCGATCACCTGATCGGCGCGCTCGTGATCGTGGTGAGCGTGACGGCCTTTGCCGAGATCGGCCGGGCGGCGCGCTTCGCGCTCATCCCGCTGGGCTCGGCGCTGCTGGTGACGCCCTTCGCCTTCGGCGTGGACTGGGTGCAGATGGCGGCAAGCATCGCCTGCGGGCTGGCACTGATCGGTCTCGCCTTCCCGCGCGGTCGCATCACGCAGAAGTTCGGCAGCTGGCAGAAGTTCGTGTTTTGAGGCGCTAGCGTGGTTTCACCCGGTCCAGCAGCTCCCGCAGGATGGGCATCGCCTCCATGTCGTCGTCGCTGACCGCATTCCAGTCGATGCCAATCGGCGCGGGCGGCGGTTCGTCGATCTTGATGATGCGCTCCGGCGTGACGATCCATGTGAGCGGTTCGTCCGTTCCGGTCTGCGGGAAGTCATCGACAAGCTGCACCTCGTGGACAGTCGTTGCGACCGGCACCGGCTTGTGGCCGAGCTCCATGAGGATCGCGTATTCCCGGTCGGCATAGCCCGCGCCCTTGCCGCACCGCTTGCCGGACGGCGTGACCGCGACAGAGCCAGACACTATGGCGTCCATCTGCGGCATGTCGCCGAGGGCCACAGGCTCTGCCCACTTCTTCATTTTCGACATCGTGGACGCGTCGCGGATCGCATCCTGCGGGATCTTTCTCGGATCGAGCTTCCAGAAGCCGCCCGCCAGCTTTGGCGTCGGGACGTAAACCTCGATGCCATGGCGCAGGGCTTCGGCCCGCACGGCACTCTGGGCCGAGTCCGGGTTGATCTTGAGGCGTTTCGCCTTGGCGAAGACCGGGACTTCGAACAGCTTGCGCGCGGCGTCCGCCGAACCCTTGAAGTTGGGAATGCGGCCATGCGGTGGAAACGGGAAGGCGGCGAGCTTCTCCTTATCCAGCCGGTCCCACACATGCGCGCGCGCCGCGTCCTTGGTCTTGAACCTGCTCATCGGCGCTTCCGGGCCGCGCGTGCGGTGCGCTTGTGAAAATCGGTGGGCTTGCCGTCCAGCCACTTGATGAACGATGCCACGTCCGGGTGCTCCCGCAGGCTGCCAATGTCGCTGTAGAGCACTGCCAGCTCGCGCTCGGTGAACAGGCTATGGACCTTGCGGTGGCAGATCGGGTGTAAGGGCACCGTTTCGCGCCCGCCCTCGGATTTCGGGACGAGATGATGCATCTCGACAGCGCGGCCCAGCGGGCGGCGGCACAGGGCGCAGGGGTCTGCTTCGCCCGCGACTGATCCGTCGGCGGCGGGCGTCTGGAAGGCTGGCAGCGGTGGCAGGCGCCGGCTGGTCATGGCTCCTGAAATGGCGCAGCGCCGGGCGACAGGCAAGTCCCGAGCGATTATGCTCCCGCCCAACACGCGAATGCCGGAGGAGATGTGACATGGACGCGAAGAACGACGACGCCATCACCGAGATGGCCATGCCGGTGGTTCCGGCAGCGGCGACCGAGGCGCTGCATGTGGGCGAAAGCGATCTGCCGTTCGTGGACCTCGGCGACGGCACCAAGATCCAGCTTCTCCAGGTCGATCTCGCGCGCGGCCTGTGGGTGCTGCGCACCAAGTTTGCGCCCGGATACCAGGTGGCGACGCACTATCACACGGGGCCAGTCTTCGCCGTCACCTTCACCGGCAAGTGGTACTACAAGGAGTACCCGGACGTGGTGAATACCAAGGGATCCTACCTGTTCGAGCCTGCCGGGTCCGTCCACACGCTGATGGTGCCCGCCGACAACAAGGAGGAGACCGACGTCTGGTTCGCCATCTACGGACCCAACGTGAACACGGATGAGAGCGGACAGGTCACCGGCATCCTCGATGCGGGCACCATCCTCAACGTCTATCGCAGCATGTGCGACGCGCAGGGCCTCAACTACGACAAACTGATCGTGATCGGCGAAGGGCTCTAGAGGACGTCTGCCATCATTTCGAGGAAGGTGGCCACGTCGTCGGGGCTGCCGAGCGCATAGTCCGCTGCGGTCTCGCGGTCGTCGTGGCCGACGCGAATGCCGAGCCCGGTTTCGCGCAATGCGAGAAACGCGTCCTCGTCGGTCTCGTCGTCGCCGATATAGATCGGCATGCACGTGGCGGCATCAAGACCGAGAGCAGCCATGACACGCAGCACCGCCTTGCCCTTGTGCCAGTCGATGGCGGGACGCAGCTCGTGGATCATCTTGCCGCCGGTGCGGCGCAGGTTCTCGTGCCGCGCCGTCTCGTGATCCACGCGCTGCGCAATCTCCGCGTGGTGCGCTTCGTCCGCCTCGCGGTAGTGGACGGCGAGGGAGAACAGCTTGTCTTCCACGAACGTACCCCGGAGGTGGCTGAGTGCGTGTGTCAGCGCCTCGGCGGCGCTTTCGAGCGCCGGGCGGAAAGGCGCGCCGATGCCGCCTGAAAGATCGTTGCCCGCCGCGTCCCGGATATCGAACCCGTGGCTGCCGGCATAGGCGATGCCTTCGACGCCCAGCATTGATGCAACATCGGCCCGGCCGCGTCCGCTGACGACGGCGACCGGCACCTTGTCCGCCAGCCGCTGGACGATGGCTTTCACACGCTCCGGCGTCGAGGCCAGCTCGGGACGCGTGGCGATGGGCACCAGCGTGCCGTCATAGTCGAGGAACATCGCCGGCCGGCGCGCAGCGAAGCGCCCGGCAATATCGTTGAAGTGCTCGATGGCGTCGGGCAGGGGCCCGATGACATTCCTGGAGCCGTCGGCATTGTCGGAGATGATCCGCTCCCGGATCTGGGGTGGGACGTTTGTCCGCAAGCTAGCCAATCGCTTCGCCAGGGCCAAGCCGCCTGCTTTGCCTTCGCGGCGCGGGTGGCGTAGGCGAACGGGTGAAGTGATACTCTGGAAAACGACACGCAATCGATGGGAGGAAGAGATGACGGGTTTCGAAGGCAATCGGGTGCTGGCCCATACGGGCGCGCGCTACCCCATCATCCAGGCGCCGATGGGCTGGATCGCGCGCTCGCAGCTCGCCTCCGCCGTGTGCAAGGCGGGCGGGCTCGGCATCATCGAGACGTCCTCGGGCGAGACCGATGCCTGCAAGGCCGAGATCGAGAAGATGAAGGCGCTGACGGATGCGCCCTTCGGCGTGAACCTGCCGATCCTGTTCCTGCGCGACGACGCCATGCTGCGCTACATCTGCGAGAGTGGTGTGAAGTTCGTGACCACTTCGGCGGGCAGCCCGAAGAAATTCATCGGGCCGCTGAAGGATGCCGGCATCACTGTCTATCACGCGGTGCCGACCGTCGACGCGGCGATGAAATGCGTCGAGGCGGGTGTTGACGGCCTGGTTGTCGAAGGCGCAGAGGGCGGCGGCTTCAAGAACCCGGAGGAAGTCTCCACGCTGGTGCTGCTGCAGGCAATCCGTCGTGAGACCGACGTGCCCATGGTGGCCGCGGGCGGCATCTGCGATGGCTATGGCATGGCTGCCGCCTTCGCCGTTGGCGCGGAAGCGGTGCAGATGGGCACCCGCTTCGTGAGCGCTGCCGAAAGCCCCGTCCACGCCAACTACAAGAACGCCATCGTCGATGCGCCAACCACCGGCACCTACGTGCTGAACAAGAAGGCGAGCCCCTGCATCCGGGCGCTCAAGACGAAGCGTACCGAGGAAATCTTCGAGGCGGGGCTGATGCCGCAGGACACGTTCGCGCGCATTCAGGACCTCTATTTCGGCGGCGACATGGAAGCGAGCGTCGGGCTCGCGGGCCAGACCGCGGGACTCATCGACGGCGTGAAGCCCGCGGCCGATATCATCTCGGAGACGATCAGCCAGTTCTTCGAGGTGGCGGCGCGCATGGGAGCGATGGCCGAGGGCCGGGCTTCGACCGCCGCCTGACCCGCAAGGCGACGTGAGTTCGTGGCGGGTTTCCGCCCCGGACGGGCCTGCGGCAAGGCTTTGTTAACGGCCCCGCTCTTAGTCTCCCGCGACCGGCCATGCGCCGGAAGCCATTACGGGGGGCCGCTCGTGGCTGCGCGCAAACTCTTCCGCATCGAAAAGATGATGGGCCGTACCTTGCCCGAGGCCGACGAGGCGCCGGCAATGGAAAAGGCCGCGCCCGCCGAACCGGTCCCGGCTGTCACGGCTGCCGCGGCAGCGGAAGGTCCGGACCTTGCCGAGCTGGCCGCCCTGCGTGACCGCGTGGCGGAAGCTGCCCGGCTCCAGTCAGAGATTGCCGAACTGTCCGCCGCCATCGAGCGCACCAAGCGCGAACTTTCTGCTCTCCATTACGACGGGTCGAACACGGGCCGGTTCAACGAGGTGGGAACTGAGCTCGACGCGGTAATCAACGCGACGGAACAGGCCACGGAGACGATCCTTTCCGCTGCCGAGCGCATCGAGACCGCTGCCGGCAACCTGTCCGCCCAGGCAACCGACGAGACGGGACGCGGACAGGCCGACGAAATCGCCGAGCAGGTCGTGGGTATCTTCGAGGCCTGCAATTTCCAGGACATCACCGGCCAGCGCATCACCAAGGTGGTCTCCGCCCTCCAGTTCATCGATGAGCGCGTGCAGCGCATGATGGAGATCTGGGGCGGACCGGAGGATCTGGCGGCTTTCATTCCCGAGAAGGACGAACAGCCGGCAGACGACGAGTCCGAGCTGCTGAACGGCCCGGCCCTCGAAGAGGCCGTCGGCCACGCCACGCAGGACGACATCGACGCCCTGTTTGCGTGACGCGCGCGACGTTCTTCTACTTTCAGTCTTTCAGCGGTACCGTCATCACGGCGGCGATCACCGCCTCGTCCTCGTGTGCGAGCTGGAGCGAGCCGCCGTGCGAGTCGAGCGTTTCGCGGACAAGCTCGGCGGCAAAGCCGAGGCGCGCATCGGCCGGGCTCACCAGCGGATCGCCATCCTCGAGGCTTGAGGGCAGGGGCACGGCGCGGCCTTCCGGCCCGTCCAGTCGAAGCGTCAGACGCGCCTGGCGGCCGGCCCGGCGCAGCGACAGGCGCATGACGCCGCTTGTGTCCGCCGAGCGCGCGATGCTCGCTGCCAGCCGGTAGATGGCGCGCTGGAAGCGGGCCACGTCGATGGGCGCGATCAGATTTTCGCGCGGCGCATCGACCACGATCTCGGGCCCGATGCCCTCGATGAAGTGAGCCGTGTTGCGCACCACCTTCACGAGGTCGCACGGCTCGGCCATTTCGGCGGGCGCGGCATCGACCACGCTCAGCAGGTCCTCGACCATGCCCAGCATCAGGCGGCCCGCATCGGCAATCGCCGTGCCGTATTCCTGCGACTTGGCGGGATCGCTCACCTTGCCGGTCTGCAGCAGGTCTGCGAAGCCGACGATATGCGTGAGCGGCGTCCGCAGGTCATGGCTGACGCGCGAGAAGAAGCGGCTCGACCTGCGCAATGCCGCGTCGCGCCCGCCTTGCGCGGTCTTGAGGGCGGCTTCGAGTTTCCGCCGCACGGAAATGTCGGTGAAGGTGACGACGCTGGCGGGCACGCCGCCGCGTTCCGTCTCCACGATATCGACTTCGGCCACGCGCGTTTCGCCGCCCGGCTGGATGATGACGGCTTCGTCGCCCTTGCCCACGTCGAGATCGAAGGGTCTGCCCATCAGTTCGCCGGCGCTGCGGCCCAGCAGCTCCTCGGCGGCCGGATTGACGAAGGCGACTTCGCCGTGCCGGTCGAGGACGATCATGGCATCCGGCGCTTCCTGCACCAGCACCAGCGGCGCGCTCTTCGCGGACGCCGCCTGTTCGCCGTGGGTGCGGGTCCGGCCGGCCTTGCGGCGGGCCAGTGCCGCGTTGAGCGCGCGCGCAAGTTCGGCGCCGTTGAAGGCGCCGTCCGGTGTCGCGTCGACGCATTCAGCAGCACCGGTTTCGAGCGCGGAGAGCATCATGTCGGCATCGCCGCCGCGAATGAGCGCGATGACGGGAGCATCGGGACCGATGGCGGCAAGGCGGCGCAGCTGGGCAAGGCCCGCGTCGCCAGGCGCTATGTCGGCGACCACGGCCAGAAGGCCCGGTGCGAGCAGGCCGTCCAGGCCTTCGCCCGGCGTGGCATGGATCAGCTCGACCGGCAGCTTTCGCCGCTCGGCCAGGGCCGAGGATACCTTGCCGGCAAGGGCTGCATCCGCCGTCACGACACCGAGCGACTCGGTGCGCGGCTTGCGCTCGACCGGCGCCAGCTTCAGGTGCGCGGCATCACCGAGCCGGGGAACCGAACGCGGGCGGGGGGTCTCGATGGGTACAGGACGTGTCACGAGAGATTCTGTCCGCCTAACCGGTTGAAAACACTGCGTTGGACCCGCGAACCGGCGCGAATCCGTGAATCAAACATGAACATTGTTGGTAAACACCGGGTAAATGGTTTGGGGCGGGATTAAGGCAGGGTTAGGCGGGGTAACGGGGCCGTTAACGCGGGCGGCGATCTGTGCCGGAATCGCACGATTCCGCGCCGCTTGCGGGCCGTGACGGCCATGCGTTAGGTAACGGCTCGCCCGTTTCCGCCCCCTCTTTCCGGACGTTCACAATTGGCCAAAAAGCAAAAAAGTTTTCGCCCGAAGGCGCGCCTGCCCAAGGGCATGCGCGACCTGAGGGCCGGCGAGGTGGCCGAACGCCGGGCGATGCTCGCGCGCATCCAGGAGGTCTACGAGTCCTACGGCTTTGATCCGCTCGAGACATCGGCGCTCGAATACGCGGATGCGCTGGGAAAGTTTCTTCCGGATGCGGACCGTCCCAACGAGGGCGTGTTCAGCTTCCAGGACGATGACGAGCAGTGGCTGTCGCTGCGCTACGACCTGACGGCGCCGCTCGCGCGCATGGTCGCGGAGAACTACGACGCCCTGCCCAAGCCTTTCCGGCGCTACCAGACGGGCCAGGTCTGGCGGAACGAGAAGCCGGGGCCGGGGCGCTTTCGCGAGTTCACCCAGTGCGATGCCGACACCGTCGGCAGTCCCGAGATGGCGGCGGACGCGGAACTCTGCGCCATGGTGGCGGATGCGCTGGAAGCGGTCGGTATCGCGCGCGGCGACTACGTGGTGCGCGTCAACAACCGCAAGATACTTGACGGCGTGCTGGAGACGATCGGCGTGCCGGCGGGCGATGACGGCGCGCACAAGCGCCTGACCGTGCTGCGTGCCATCGACAAGCTCGACCGTCTGGGTACGGAGGGGGTGCGCGCCCTTCTGGGCGAGGGCCGCAAGGACGAGTCCGGCGATTACACGGAAGGCGCGGGCCTCTCGCCCGACCAGGCGGAGACCGTGCTGGCCTTCGTCAATGCGGGCGCTGATGACCGCGGCGAGGTGGTGAAGGAACTGCGCGCGCTCGTGCGTGACAGCGAGACGGGGCTGACGGGCGTTGCCGAACTGGAAGAGATCGGCCACCTGCTCGACGTGATCGATTATGGTCCGGACCGCATCGTCTTCGACCCGAGCGTCGTGCGCGGGCTCGGCTATTACACGGGGCCGGTCTTCGAGGCCGAGCTCACCTTCGAGGTGAAGGACGAGAAGGGCCAGCCCATCCGCTTCGGCTCGGTCGGCGGCGGCGGCCGTTACGACGATCTCGTCAGCCGCTTCAAGGGCACGACGGTGCCGGCAACCGGGGTTTCCATCGGCGTCGACCGGCTGCTGGCGGCCCTCAACGCGCTTGGCACCAGCAAGTCCATGGCGCTGCCCGCGCCCGTCGTGGTCCTGCCGCTCGACAAGGAGCGCATGGACGACTACCAGCGGATGGTCTGGGAGCTTCGTGCCGGCGGCATCCGCGCCGAGATGTATCTCGGCGGCGCAGGGATGAAGGCGCAGCTGAAATATGCCGACCGGCGCGGCGCGCCCATTGCCATCATTCAGGGCTCGGACGAGATGGAGCGCGGCGAGGTCACCCTCAAGGATCTGGTGCTGGGCGAAAAGCTGTCCGCCGAGATCGAGGACAACACCGCCTGGCGCGAGGACCAGCCCGCGCAGGTCTCCGCCCCCCGCGAAAAGCTGGTGGACGCGGTAAAGGACATGCTGGCGCGCCCGCATCATGCGCGTTGAATGTCCCGTATTCTCTGATTGTCGCGCGATTTGGTCCTGTTCTGCCGTTTAGAGACTGAAAAACGGGACATATAAGCCTTCTTTAAATTGTCGCTTGCAGCATAGCGGGACATACTGTATTGCCCCGCGCCATGACAGATGCCGCCGACAGCTTTGCCGAGATCATTGCCGAGTGGGGCAAGCCCGCCGCCTTTGCGCGTGCGCTCGGCCACACGGATGGCGGCAACCTGGTGCGCAAGTGGCGGCGCCGGGACTCGATCCCGCAGGAATGGTGGCCGGAGATCATCGACGCGGCCCGGCGCGACAAGAAGCCGGTGGATGCAGAGCGCCTGCTGAGCGCCCAGCGCAATGCCGCCGTCGCCAAGGGGGCGGCTTCCACGCCCGAACCTGCCGCACCGATCGGCGAGACGCAGCGCGCTCCGGACCCCGAGCGCCCCGCCAGCGGCTACGACGCCCCGGCGCTGGATGCGCTGGAAAACCAGGCCCGCGCCATCAAGTCGGTGTTCTATGCCCACGGCTACGCGCCGGTGGAGCCGCCGACGCTGCAGCCCGCCGACATCTTCCTCGACCGTTCGGGCGAGGACATCCGGCGGCGCACGTATGTGTTCACGGATCCGGGCGGTGAGGAACTGTGCCTGCGGCCCGACCTGACGATCCCCACCTGCCGCATGTACCTGGAGCGCGACCCGGGCGCGCAGAAGGAAGCGCGGCTTTGCTACAACGGCCCCGCCTACCGCTACCAGGAACGGTCCAGCGTGAAGCCGGTGGAATTCCTGCAGGCGGGCATCGAGCAGATCGGCGGGCCGGATACGCCGGAAGCGGACGCCGCCATCGTCGCCATCGCGCTCGAAGCCGTGCGCCGGGCGGGCCTTCGGAAATTCGATGTGAAGCTCGGCGACCTCGGCCTCTTCGGCGCGCTGGTGGACCGGCTTGACCTGCCCGACAGCTGGCGCGGCCGCCTCAAGCGCCACATCTGGCGCCCGGCCTATTTCGACGAGATGCTCACGCGCTTGACGCAGGCGGACGGCACGTCCGACGAAACCGGTAACCGCGCGCTGCTCGGCGCTCTCGATGTGCTTGAGCCCGAAAAAGCCCGCGACGTGGTCGAGGACGTGCTGGCGCTCGCGGGCATTTCCTCCGTCGGCGGACGAACGGTTGCGGAAATCTCCGAGCGGTTCCTTGAACAGGCGGCCGATGCCACGCGCGCGGTGCTGCCGCAGGAAACGGCGGACGCGATCCGCGACTTCCTCGCGATCTCCGCGCCGTGCAGCCAGGCTGTCGACCGCATCGCTGCCGTCGCGAAACAGGCGGGCGTCTCGCTCGACGCGGAGTTGAACGACATCGCGCGGCGCATCGACCTGATGTGCGAGGCAGGCCTTGCGCGCGAGACGGTGACGTTCGATGCCGATTTTGGCCGCAAGGAAGAGTACTACACGGGCTTCGTGTTCGAGCTGCAGGTGCCCGCGCTTGGCGAGTCGAAACAGATCGCCGGCGGCGGCCGCTATGACGGCCTGCTGAGAAGCCTCGGCAGCCCGCGCGATGTGCCCGCTGTCGGCTGCGCCATCCGCACCGAGCGCCTGCGCGCTGCCGTCGACCTGGAGGCGCGGGCATGAGTGCGGACCGTCTTATCGTCGCCGTGCCGTCCAAGGGCCGCCTGCAGGAAAAGGCGATGGATTTCTTCGCGCGTGCCGGCTGCGCCATCAAGCAGTCCGGCTCGTCGCGCGAATATGTGGGCCGTATCGCCGGGATGGCGGATGCCGAGGTGGCGTTCCTCTCGGCCAGCGAGATCGCGGGCGCGCTGGGAGCGGGGCAGGTTCACCTCGGGATTACCGGCGAGGACCTGATCCGCGAGAACCTCGCCGAGCCAGAAGGCCTCGTCCACATGATCAAGCCGCTCGGCTTCGGTCACGCGGACGTGGTCGTCGCCGTGCCGCAGTCCTGGATCGACGTGGCGACGATGGCGGACTTCGACGACGTGGCCATTGCGTTCCACCAGCGCCACGGGCGCCGCGTGCGTATCGCCACCAAGTACCTGCGCCTGACGCGCAACTTCTTCGCCGAGCACGGCCTGAGCGATTACCGCATCGTGGAAAGCGCGGGCGCGACGGAAGGGGCGCCGGCCAGCGGCACGGCGGAAGCCATCGTGGACATCACCTCCACCGGCGCGACGCTGGCCGCCAATAACCTCAAGGTACTGGACGATGGCGTGATACTGCGCAGCCAGGCGAACCTTGTTGCGTCGCTCAACGCCGACTGGGGCCCCCGCGCCCGCGCCGCCGCCTCGCGGCTGCTGGAGATGGTGGAAGCCGTCGCCCGCGCGCAGGGCGTCGTCGAAGTGCGCTTCCTGCACGACGTTTCCGACCGCGCCCTGTTGGATGAGCTCGCCCGCGACTTCGGCGTCCGCGTGCCGTTTCCCTATGACGAGGATGGCGCCCGCGTGGCGCTTCTCGTCCACGCGCCGGAGCCGCGGCTGCATGACGTGGTCTCCCGCCTCTACGCCGCCGGCAAGGACGCCGTGACGGTGACGGAGCCGCGCTACATCTTCGAACGCGGCAACCCGCTGATGGCCGAACTCGACGCCAAGCTGCGCTGACCCGGCGGGAAACTCTCCGTTGCATCATCCGCTTACGGAATGGCACGACTTTCGAATTAATTTCGTAAACCTTCTTCAAAAGCCGTTTGCGAGCATAGGGCCCTGATCACACGCCATTTGAACGGCGCAACTGGGGATCCCGCAAATGCTCCGAGTCATCAGCGCACTTCTCGTGCTCGTCTTCTCTTCCGCCGCCATGGCCGCGCCCGAGGCCCGCGGGCTTTGGACCGGCAAGGTCGATGCCCGCATTGTCGGTGATGGCCTGGCCAAGCGCCTCAAGGCTGACGCGTCTCTCGTCTCCACGGAGAAGGGCGCCGTCTTCTTCCTGCGTTCGCGCGGAGAGATCATGTGCATCGCGGCTTTCGAACCCGCTGAGACCCTCGATGCCATGACGTTCGCCGGTACTGATTGCGTGGGTGTCGACATCTTCGGCATGAAGGCAATGGACGGTGGCAATGCCGCCGTCGCCTTCCGCATGGCGAAGACGGAGATCGTCGTGCCGATGACGCGCGGCCATGACGGCACCGTGCCGGATCCGTCGGCGACGCCGAAAAGCGCCACCGACCTGCGCGGCATCACGCTCACCGGCACGGCGCAGGAGATGATGGAGGCGGTCGCCGCCGAGGTTGAGCCGCGTGATCCGGCCAATCCCTGGCGTGAGGACATCATCGAGGGCGTGAAGGTCTATGACTTCGTCTCGCCGCGCACCGGTTACATGTCCACGATCCAGGATGAGCGCTTCCTGCTGCTGGTTGCCGATCACAATGCCGGCATGGCGCCGTACGGGATGATCCGCTGGTGGAACCCCCAGGAAGCCGACGAGCCGACGCTCGGCAGCCTCCGGGCGGCGCTCTCCGGAAAGTATGGCGAACCCTCCATGCGCTATGACGCGTCTGGCGACCTCGACCGCGGCATGGTCTGGTCCTTCGCGCCGGACGGCACGAAGCTTGGCGCGGAGAAGGCGGAACAGTGCAGCCGCCAGAAGCCCGCGGGCGCCAGGGAATCGGCCGCCATGTACCGGCAGGTGTGGAACTTCGATGCCAGCCTGCGGAAGATGGAAATGCCGGTGCGTCCCGGCTGCGGCCTGCAGATGGTCGTGAACTATCCCATGCAGGACGCTGAGCAGCCGGTCGATATGGCGACGTTCCTGGTGTTTGACCCGCAGCGCCTGGCCGCCAGCCTCTGGTATGAGACCGCCGCGGAAGCCAACCGCGAACTAGCCAATCTCAAGGAAGCGATGGCAGCCGAGGCCGAGAAGCAGGCCGAAATGAACGCGGTTCAGCCGACGCTCTAGGCACTCGGTGCACCGAACGAATGTGGGGCGGTCCTCCCGGGCCGCCCCATTTTCGTTTTGAAGGCTGGATCGGGGCCTGCGGCATTGCACCGGCTTGCGTCGCGGGGGCGGCGGGCGTTTGCTGGTGTTCCTTCCGAGTCCCTCCGGGGAATGCCTCATGCCGATGACGGCGCAGACCAAGCCCGCGGGTTTCATCGACCTGTTCACGCCCAAGCTCGTGACGGTGTTCCGCGAGGGTTACGGGCTGGGCGATCTGCGCGCCGATGCCATCGCCGGGCTCACCGTCGCGATCGTCGCGTTGCCGCTTTCGATGGCGATTGCCATTGCGTCCGGCGTGGGGCCGGAGCGCGGGCTCTACACGGCTATCGTCGGCGGGTTTCTCGTGTCGGCGCTCGGCGGCAGCCGGTTCCAGATCGGCGGGCCCGCGGGCGCCTTCATCGTGCTGGTAGCGGCAACCGTCGCCCGGCACGGGGTCGAGGGGCTCATACTCGCGACCATGATGTCGGGCGTCTTCCTGATGGCGGCCGGGTTCCTGCGTCTTGGCACCTACGTGAAGTTCATCCCGTTCCCGGTCACCGTCGGGTTCACGGCGGCCATCGCGGTGATCATCTTCGCGAGCCAGATCCGCGATCTTCTGGGCCTGACGCTCGACGGGCCGGAGCCGGCCGCGCTGATCCCGCGTCTTGCCACGCTCGCCGACGCGTTGCCGACGATCTCGCCGGCTGCTGTCGCCATTGCCGCACTGACCGTGTCCGTGATCGTGGCGTGCAAACGCTACCGGCCCGGCTGGCCGGGTTTTCTTCTCGCGGTGATCCTTGCGTCGGCAGCGGCAGCCTTGCTCGGCCTGCCGGTCGAAACCATCGGCTCGCGCTTCGGCGGCATTCCCGGATCGCTTCCGGCCCCGGCGCTGCCTGATGTCACCCTTGCGCGGGTCGAGGCCGTACTGCCCGACGCGCTGGCCTTCACGCTGCTTGGCGCCATCGAGTCACTGCTCTCCGCCGTCGTGGCCGACGGTATGACCGGGCGGCGGCACCGCTCCAACTGCGAGCTGGTGGCGCAGGGCGTGGCCAATATCGGCTCGGGCCTGTTCGGCGGCATCTGCGTCACCGGCACCATCGCCCGCACGGCCACCAACGTGAGAGCCGGGGCACGCGGACCCGTCGCCGGCATGATCCATGCCGCAACCCTGCTCCTCTTCATTCTGGTCGCGGCACCACTCGCCAGCTTCATTCCTCTCGCGGCGCTCGCGGGCGTGCTTGCGGTCGTGGCGTGGAACATGGTCGAGCGCCATGCCTTCGCGACGCTCCTGCGCGCCTCGTGGGGCGACGCGATGGTGCTGCTGGTCACCTTCGGGCTCACGATCTTCCGCGACCTGACCGAAGGCATCCTCGCCGGGCTCGTGCTCGGGGTGATGCTGTTCATCCACCGCATGTCGGAGGCGATCTCGGTGGAGACGGATTCGAGCTTCGTGGCCGGCGACCGCGCCGACAGCGAGGGCGCCCGCGAGCGCTATGACGCAAGCCTCGCCGCCAACCCGGACGTGGTGGTCTACCGCCTGTCCGGCGCGTTCTTCTTCGGGGCAGCGGCAACCGTAGGCTCGGTGCTTGATCGCATCGCCGACCGGCGCCGCGCGTTCGTGCTCGATTTCGAGGACGTGCCGTTCCTGGATTCGACGGCGGCGAACGCGATCGCCGCCGCCGTGACCCGCGCCGAGCGCAACGGCATCACGCCGGTGCTGACGGGCCTGAGGCCGCAGATACGCGAGACGCTGAAAGTGCATGGCGTCGCCGAACCGCGCGTCCGCTTCGCGCCAACCGTCGATGAGGCTGTCGCGGCTCTCGGCGTTTCCCGCAACTGAAACGAAGAAGGGGCGGCCCATGGGCCGCCCCTTCCGAAGTGTCTGGCTGGTGGGCCGGCTTACATCATGCCGCCCATGCCGCCCATGCCACCCATGTCCGGCATGCCGCCGCCGCCGCCGCCGTTCTTCTCCGGCTTGTCGGCGACCATGGCTTCCGTCGTGATGAGGAGACCGGCCACGGACGAAGCGTCCTGCAGCGCGTGGCGCACGACCTTCACTGGGTCGATGACGCCCATCTCCACGAGGTTGCCGTACTCTTCGGTCTGGGCGTTGAAGCCGAAGCCCGCGCCCTTGCCCTCGAGCACCTTGCCCACGACGATCGAGCCTTCCACGCCGGCGTTCTCGGCGATCTGGCGGATCGGCGCCTGCACGGCACGCATGACGATCTGCACACCGGCACGCTGGTCGGCGTTCTCGGCCTGGTCGATGACGGCCTGGATGGCCTTCGTGCAGGCCAGCAGCGCGGTGCCGCCGCCCGGAACGATGCCTTCCTCGACCGCGGCGCGGGTCGCATTGAGCGCGTCATCGACGCGGTCCTTGCGCTCCTTCACCTCGACCTCGGTGGCGCCGCCCACGCGGATCACGGCAACGCCGCCCGCGAGCTTGGCAAGACGCTCCTGCAGCTTCTCGCGGTCGTAGTCCGAGGTGGTTTCCTCGATCTGCGCCTTGATCTGCGAGACGCGCGACTCGATGTCGGCCTTCTTGCCCGAGCCGTCGACGATGGTGGTGTCATCCTTGGAGATGCGCACCTTCTTCGCCGTGCCGAGCATGTCGAGGGTCACGTTCTCGAGCTTGATGCCCAGGTCTTCGGAGATGACCTGGCCGCCCGTGAGAACGGCGATGTCCTCGAGCATGGCCTTGCGGCGGTCGCCGAAGCCCGGCGCCTTCACGGCAGCGATCTTGAGGCCGCCGCGCAGCTTGTTGACCACGAGCGTGGCCAGCGCCTCGCCCTCGATATCTTCCGCGATGATGAGCAGCGGACGCGACGACTGCACGACCGACTCGAGGATCGGCAGCATCGACTGGAGGTTCGAGAGCTTCTTCTCGTGCAGGAGAATGTAGGGATCGTCGAGCTCGGCGATCATCTTCTCCGCGTTCGTGATGAAGTACGGCGACAGGTAGCCTCGGTCGAACTGCATGCCCTCGACGACTTCGAGTTCGGTCTCGAGCGACTTGGCTTCCTCGACTGTGATCACGCCCTCGTTGCCGACCTTCTGCATGGCCTGCGAGATGAGGTCGCCGACTTCCTTCTCGCCGTTGGCGGAGATGGTGCCGACCTGGGCGATCTCTTCGGGGCCCTTCACCTTCTTGGCGCGCTTCTTGAGGTCAGCGATCGCCGCCGTGGTGGCGAGATCGATGCCGCGCTTCAGGTCCATCGGGTTCATGCCCGCGGCCACCGACTTGGCGCCTTCGCGGACGATCGACTGGGCGAGAACGGTCGCCGTCGTGGTGCCGTCACCGGCCTCGTCGTTGGTGCGCGAAGCGACTTCGCGGACCATCTGGGCGCCCATGTTCTCGAACTTGTCCTCCAGTTCGATTTCCTTGGCGACCGTCACGCCGTCCTTCGTGGTGCGCGGGGCACCGAAGGAGCGGTCGATAACGACGTTGCGGCCCTTCGGGCCGAGGGTCACCTTCACCGCGTTGGCGAGGGTGTCCACGCCCTTGAGCATGCGCTCGCGGGCATCAGACGAAAACTTGACGTCCTTGGCCATCGTTTTCAGTTACCTCCATCTGGCCGCCCGGGGACCGCGCGCGATGCGCGCCGCGGGCAGCGGAATTTCAATCGGTTGAGCCGGGCAGAAAAAAAGCCGCGTTCGGGACGGAAG
The DNA here is from genome assembly GCA_965229975.1 of Parvibaculaceae bacterium. Lineage (GTDB taxonomy): Bacteria > Pseudomonadota > Alphaproteobacteria > CGMCC-115125 > CGMCC-115125 > Pyruvatibacter. The sequence goes on along the minus strand of OZ245936.1, from coordinate 2,112,681 downwards.
CGTCCTTACGCAGCCTTCTTGGCCTTCTTGCCGGCTTCGATAACGCCGAGGATGTCGCTTTCCTTCATGATCAGCACATCTTCGCCGTCGATCTTCACCTCGGTGCCGGACCACTTGCCGAAGAGCACGCGGTCACCGGCCTTCACATCGAGGGCCTGGACCTTGCCGCTCTCGTCGCGGGAGCCGGGGCCGACGGCCACGACTTCACCTTCGCTCGGCTTTTCCTTTGCGGTGTCGGGAATGATGATCCCGCCGGCCGTCTTCGTTTCCTCTTCGACACGGCGCACCACGACGCGGTCGTGCAGGGGACGAAAACCCATGAGCCTTCTCCTCTCAAACGGGGAAAACCCCGAATTTTCAACAACTTGGTTGATATGTTCATGGTTGTTAGCACTCCCACGGGGTGAGTGCCAACAAGCGCAGCGTGGAAATAGGCACACGGCGTTTGCCTGTCAACAGGCCCGTGGCGGGGAAATGCGGGGATATTCGTGAATTGCGGCGGCAGCCGGTCTCCGGATACTGCGGGCAGCCAGCAAGGGACGCGGGAGGAGGCGCAGATGGCCATCACGTTCGACCGGGTGATCCCGATCCTGCGGATCTTCGACGAGGCGGCGGCGCGGCGCTTCTACATCGATTACCTGGGCTGCACGGCCGACTGGGAGCACCGGTTCGAGCCGGACCTTCCGCTCTACATGCAGGTCAGCCGGGCGGGGCTCGTCCTCCACCTGACCGGCCACCACGGCGACACCACGCCGGGCACCACCGTCTTCGTCCAGATGACGGATATCGCGGCGCTTCATGCGGAGCTGCGCACGCGTGACGCCATCGGCAACATCCGGCCGGGCCTCGACGATGCCCCGTGGGGCGGCAAGGTGATGGAGGTCACCGATCCCTTCGGCAACCGCGTGCGCTTCGCGGAAGGCTAGGCGCCTATTCGGCCGCCTGCGGCGGCCACGCGCCGACACCGGCCCGGTGCGGCGGTTCGACAATTCGTTTCCCGAAGGTGCTGGCGCGCGCATGCTGCGGGTCGAACTGGTCGAGCAGCGCCGCGAGGAACAGTGTCAGGCCGAAGATTTCCATGCCCTCTTCCATGACGATGGCAAGCGCATAGACCGGCGCACCGCGCAGTCCTGTGCTGTCGAGCCAGCCGCCCACCATTTCCATGCCGAGCGCGCCAGACACGAACACCACGCCGGCGATCACGAAGCGGACGAGCAGGGACCGGGGCAGAAGACGCAGCAGTGGCGCAAGCATGATCGCCAGCGCCGCGACACAGAGGAATGCAGGCACCACCCACGCGTAGAACAACGCACCACTGAAACCGAACGCCTCGCGCAGCGGCGTGATCGTGCCCTCGTGGAAACTCGCAGCCTCGTCGATGGAAAGGCAGAGGAACACCGCCGACATGACGGTCCACAGCCGCCAGCGCACGTCGTCCGCATGCCAAGCACGCGCACCCAGCACGTAGAGCAGCAGCGAGGCGCAGAACAGCATGATGGAGCCCCACCACGCGGGCACGCTGTTCTCGGCATCGAGGTCGAATTGACGCAGATCCTGAAGGATCGTCGCTGGCCCGATTTCGAGCATGAACGCTTCGCGCGCGATCCCGGCGGCGAACACCGCCAGAGATCCGGCGATGACCATGGTTTTCGCGAATTGCGGATCCGTCCGCATGATCCCGCTCCCCTTCTTCTGTCTCGTTTTCGGCCACGTCGCGGGCACCAGTCGGTCGGCGCTTCAAGATGCGTGCCGGAACGGGGCAGCGGGGGCCGTGGTTGGTACCGCGTGAACCAGCCACGAGGGGCGCGATGACAGGATTCCTGGACACCTGGGCGCAGGCGGCGATGACGACCGTGGGCCTGTTCTGGATGGCCTTCTGGGCCTTCGGGCTCGGCTACCTGATCTCGTCCATGATCCAGGTCTTTGTCACCCGCGAGCGGATGCAGCGGACCATGGGCGAGGCGGGGGCGGGCAGCGTCGGCCTCGGCACGCTGTTCGGCTTCATTTCCAGTTCGTGCAGCTTCGCCGCGCTGGCGACGACGCGCGCCTTGTTTGCCAAGGGCGCAGGACTCATTCCCTCGCTTGCCTTCCTGCTGGCCTCCACCAACCTCGTCATCGAGCTCGGTATCGTCATCGCCGTGTTCCTGAGCTGGCAGTTCGTCGTCGGCGAATACGTGGGCGGCCTCCTGCTGATCGGCCTCATGTGGCTGGTGGTGCGTCTCACCTATCCGCGCGGCCTGGTGGAGACGGCGCGCAAGCTCGCCCGCGAGGCGACGGGCGAAGACGACGGCGAGGACGTGCCCGACTGGCGCAGGCTGATCAAGAGCCGCGAAGGCTGGTCGCGCGTGGCCATGCGCTACGTGATGGAATGGAACATGGTCTGGAAGGATGTCGCCATCGGCTTCACGGTGGCCGGCATCATCGCGGCCTTCGTGCCGGACAGCTTCTTCGAGGCGCTGTTCCCCGGCGCGGGCGGTCCGTCGGCCGACCTCTCCTTCTTCGAGATCGTTGCGCAGACGCTGATCGGCCCGGTCGCCGCGTTCTTCACCTTCATCGGCTCCATGGGCAACATCCCGCTCGCCGCGGTGCTGTTCGGCGGCGGCGTCAGCTTTGCAGGCGTCATGGCCTTCATCTTCTCGGACCTGGTGGTGTTCCCCGTCCTGCGCATCCAGGCGGAATATTACGGCTGGAAGTTCGCCGCCTACGTGCTGGGCGTCTTCCTGCTGGTTCTCGTCGCCACGGCGCTGATCCTGCATTACGGCTTCGCGGCGCTCGGCATGCTGCCCGACCCCTCGGCGGTCGAGAAGCTGACGGACCGGACGTTCTTCAAGCTGGACTACACGGCGGCCCTCAACGCGGTCTTCATTGCGATGAGCGGCGTCTTCCTGTGGTGGAAGGCGGCGAAGGACGGCCTGCCCGGCCAGGCCGGCGATATCCTGTTCTGGCTTGCCATGCTGGCCTTCGCCTGGCTCGCCGGCGGACTGGCACTGGCGGCATTTAGCTAAAACTTGAACTGTCCCGCACACGCGGTTTTTGGCGCGCTCCCTGCACAATTCGCCGTATCTGTAACAGGTGCGGGGCAGGTCCAATGCCTGCGGCGACGACGGGACTGGCGGCGCGAAAGCCCGGTGCGGTGGGCGTTGCGGGTGCGAAAACCGGCGAAATTCCGCTGGTTCTCGACCTCGACGGCGCACTCCTGCGCACCGACATCCTCTATGAAACCTTCGCCGCCTATGTGCGCGGCAACCCGCTCCGGGTGTTCCGGGTGGCCGGATGGCTCCTGCGCGGGCGTGCCTATCTGAAACAGCGGCTTGCCGAAGTGGCGCATCTCGACGTGGATGGGCTGCCCGCCACCGAGGAGCTGGTGAGCTTCGCCGCCCGCGAAGCTGCCCATGGCCGCGAGATTCACCTCGCGACAGCGACCGATGCCCTGATCGCTCATCGCGTGGCGCGGCGTTTTCCGTTCATATCCGGCGTTTTCGCCAGCGACGGCAGCACGAACCTCAAGGCCGCCGCCAAGGCCGAGGTGCTGACCAAGGCGTTTCCCGGCGGCTTCGCCTATGCGGGCGACAGCCTCGCCGACGTGCCGGTCTGGCAGGCGGCGGCAAAATCCTACGTGGTCAATCCAACACCGGCCGTCCTGCGCGCCGCGCGGCGAGTGCGCGAGCCGGAGCGGGTGTTCGAGCGCCCGCGCGCCGGGCTGCGCTTTGCAGCCAGGGTGCTGCGGCTCCACCAGTGGGCCAAGAACGGCCTCGTCTTCGCGCCGCTCATGCTGGGCGGCCTCGTCTTCGATGCGGCAGCCTGGGCCTATGCGGGCGCGGGCTTCATCGCGCTGTCGCTGCTTGCCTCCTCCACCTATCTGCTGAACGACCTGTTCGACCTCGCCGACGACCGCCGCCATTGGTCCAAGCGCGACAGGCCGCTGGCCTCGGGCCGACTCAAGATCGCCCAAGCGCTGGCGTTGATACCGGCTGGCATGATCGCCGCCTTCGCCATCGGCGCCGCCATCGGCCCGGCTGCGGTGGCGTTCCTTGCCGCCTATCTGGGCCTGACGCTCGCCTACTCGTTCCGCCTCAAGCGCATCGAGCTGCTGGATGCCGCCGTTCTGGCCGGGCTCTTCACCCTGCGCCTCGGGTTCGGCGCGGTGCTGGCAGGCGTCGTGCTGTCGCCGTGGCTGCTGGTCTTCTCGATGTTCCTCTTCCTGTCGCTGTCCTTCGCCAAGCGCCACGTGGAAGTGACGCGCATGGAAGCGCGTGGCCACGCGGAAGCGGCCGGCCGCGGCTACAAGGCGGGCGACGCCCCCATCATCGCCATGATCGGCGCGGCGAGCGGCCTTGCCGCCGTGCAGGTGATGGTGATGTACGTGATGAGCGAGGCTTACCGTGCAGGTGCCTACGCAGCGCCCATGCTCTTGTGGGCCGTGCCGCCGGTCCTGTTCTTGTGGATCGCGCGCATCTGGCTGCTCGCCCAGCGCGGCGAGATGGACGACGACCCCGTCGCCTTCGCGGTCAAGGATGGCCCGAGCCTGCTGCTCGGCGGTATTCTCGGCGCCGTCTTCCTCGCCGCCATGTTCGGACCGTCATTCTGATGCGCGAGCATCACCGCATCGCCCGCTTCCTCGTCGTCGGCACGCTGGCCGCCGCGGTCAACTGGCTCGCGCGCATCGCCCTGTCGGCGGCTTTCGCACCCGCGCTGAGCTTCGAGCTTGCCGTGCTGATTGCCTATGCCATCGGCATGACGTCAGGCTTCCTGCTCTACCGGGCCTACGTGTTTCCGGAAGCAGCGCTGCCCATGGCCGTGCAGGTCCGCCGCTTCATCGCGGTGAACCTCGTGAGTGCTGCGGAAGTCTGGGTGATCGCCGTCGTGCTGGTGCGGGTCGCGTTCCCCGCCATAGGCTTCGAGACCTTCGCCGAGGCCATCGCCCATGGCATCGCCATCGCGGCGGGGGCGGCGACCAGCTATGCGGGCCACCGGCTCGTTACCTTCCGGCCCGCGCAGACAGCTTAAGCCGTGCCGGAGACCTTGAGGGCGGCCATCGTGACGAGGTTGAGGCCCATCGCGTAGGCGACGAGCAGGGCCAGGATCGACCGCCATTCGCTTTTCACCGTCGGCGCCAGCAGCAGCATGGCGATGGGCAGCCAGTCGAGCGCGTAGCGCTGCACGTTGTACTGGCTGAAACCGTTCGAGTGATAGAACAGCGTGATCCCGCAGATCGCCGCGACGGTGAGGAAGCCGACGAAGACGATGCGGTGCCGTTCGGCGAAGAACAGCAGCAGCAGGAACGGGCTGGCGGCGAGGATTGACGTGCCGAACGGATCGACGCCCGTGATCCGCGTCATGTAGGGCCCGCCGAATTCCACGTGCAGGCCTTGAAAGAACATGTAGATGGTGTTGAACAGCACGTAGTCCTGCGAGAACAGGCCCAGGTCCTTGATGCGCAGGCTGATAATGTTGTCTTCGCCCGGCGGGACGTCGGCGGCGATATAGCCGTAGCCGGTCTCGAGCGGCGCACCGAAGCGCAGGTAATTGTAGAGGCAATAGGCGGCGACCGCGGCCAGCACAGGCGCGCCCATCTTGACCGCGCGCATGATGCGCTCGCGGTTGATGCGGAACAGGGGCTCGTCCTCGTCCAGCATCAGGAGATAGAGGAACGGCAGGTAGAGGATGGTCATCTGCCGCGACAGGAAGGCGAGCGCGATCATCGAGCCGACGATCCAGGCGTTGCGCCGCACGAGCGCGCCCCACAGCGCCATCGAAACGAAGAAGAAGCCGACGAGCTGGGCGAAGAACCACACCTTGTCGCCGCGCAGCACCACGTAGAACAGCGGTGTTGCGAAGACGAGCGCCAGCAGCAGCACGATGGACTTGGCCTCGCCCGCACCCGCGGCGCTGTAGAGCCGCGACCAGATGAAGGCGATGGCGACCAGCAGCACCAGCGAGATGGGAATGAAATAGCGGAAGTCCGCCCCGTCGCCGGACGCCGCCACGAAGGGCAGGGCGACGAGCGCGGGCGCCGGCGGGAAGATGACGTAGGTCTTGCCCTCGTAGGTGGCGCAGTCGCCGTCGAAGCAGGTCTCGGATTCGAGCCGTCCGTCGAGCCACGACTGGGCGAGGAGGGCGTAGGAGTTCGTACCCGGCGCTTCCGTGAGCGCGCGCATGGCAAGGCCCGCCGACAGCGCACTGGCCATCAGCACCAGGAGGGAAATCAGGAACCACAGCCGCGGATCGCGCGTGGCCGCCGCCTTCTTCGGCGCGCGGGCAGGGCGTTCGGCGGGCTCGGCGGTTTCTTCGCGCGGCGCTGTGTCGCCGGTCTCCATGAGGTTCGGCCCCGTCAGAAGGATGAACGGGGCCGAAGCTACATCGCGGCTGATTGCTGGCGGATTAACGGGGTTAACGAAAGGATTCGTTTACCTGCGCATCAATCCGGGCGCGCCTAGCCCTGCGCGCTGCCGATCCGGAGCCCCATCTGCGGGCGCACCTCGATCTCGTAGACGTTGAGCTCGGTCGGCTGGGTGACCGCGTACATGACCGCGCGGGCGATATCGTCCGCCGAGGCGAATGCCTGCTTCGCGCCCGCCTGCACCTTCTCGATAAGCTCGTCCGGCAGGATCTGGCCGGTTTCGAACTTGATGTCGACGCCCATGGCCGAAAGCAGCCCGTTGACGATGTCCGCCGGCATGTGGCGTCCGAAATTGGTGAGCACGGCGCCGGGCAGGATCTGGACGACACGGATCGGGTCGTTCTCCAGCTCCTGGCGCATGGTCGTGCCGATAGAGTTCACGAAGGCCTTGGTCGCGCCGTAGACGCCCGAGGCTTCGCGCCGCCCGGCAACCGACCCGATATTGACGATGTGCCCCGCAGAGCCGCTCTTGCGCATGGCGTTGATGGCGGCCTTCGAACCCATCAGAAGCGCGAGGATGTTGACCTCCACCATCTCGCGCCAGTCGTCCGGCTCGCTGTCGGCGAAGGGCTGGCCGAAGCCATGCTCGAGGCCGGCCCCGTTGACCATGATGTGGAGCCCGCCGGTGTCGGCCACGGCCTTGTCGACCACCGCCTGCAGCGGCGTCAGCTCGCGCACGTCACACGGGAAGGGCACGCCCTTGCCGCCCGCCTTCTCGATATCGGCCTTCACCGCATCCAGCCGCTCCTGGCTGCGGCCGACGAGGTAGACCGTCGCCCCCTCGGCGCCGAGATGCTGCGCGATGGCGCGGCCGATGCCGCTCGATGCCCCTGTGACGATGGCGGTCTTGCCGGAAAGTTGTCCTGTCATGGTTGCCTCCCTCATTTAATGACCGGTGGTCAGTTGTTCCGGGCAGATGTAGGCGCGCGAACGGTTCGTGCCAACCTCTTTTCCGCCGAGCCCTGCGCCCTGTAAGGTCCGCGCGCCGGAGAACCTGAGGAATCGAGCCATGACCGACCTGACGCGCCTGACCCCCAACGCCCACATGATCGGCCAGCAGGGCTCCGCGCAGGCGCTCAACACCCCGGCGCTCGTCCTCGATCTCGACGCCTTCGAACGCAACCTGAAGCGCATGGCCGACCACTGCCGCGCGGCCGGTCTCGGCCTGCGGCCTCACGCCAAGACCCACAAGTCCGTGGAAATCGCCAAGCGCCAGATCGCGGCGGGCGCCGTCGGCATATGCGTCGCCAAGCTGGGCGAGGCGGAGGCGATGGCGGAGGGCGGCATCGACAACATCCTCATCACCTCGCCCGTGGTGAAGGCGGACGGCATCCGCCGCGTTGCCGAGCTGAACGGCCGGATTCCCGGCCTGATGGTCGTGGTGGACGACATGGGCAATGCTGAGGACATCGCCCGCGCGGTGGAGCAGTCGGGCGGCGCCGAACCGCTCAAGGTGCTGGTGGACCTCGACGTGGGCCTGCACCGCACCGGCATCGCCCCCGGCGACGGCGCGGCGACGCTGGCCGAGTTCGTGGCCGCGAGCCCCGGCCTGAAATTCATGGGCCTCCAGGCCTATGCGGGCCACCTCATGCACGTGCACGACTTCGCCGAGCGGCGCGAAAAATCCCTCGCCGCCATGAAGATGCTCGGCGACATGCGCGACACGCTCCGCGAACGGAAGATTTCCTGCGAGATCCTCACCGGCGGCGGCACCGGCAGTTTCGACATCGACCCGGAAGCGGGCGTACTGACCGACCTCCAGGCCGGCAGCTATCTCTTCATGGACACGGAATACAACGCGGTCGGCCAGAAGGAAGAAGGCGCGCAGCCCTTCGAGACGTCGCTTACCATCCAGACCACGGTGGTCAGCGCCAACACGCCGGGCATCGCCACGACCGACGCCGGCATCAAGTCCATGGCGACCGACCAGAAGGAGATCGCCATCGCCCGCGGCGCGCCCGAGGGCACAAACTATTTCCTCTTCGGCGATGAGCAGGGCGGCTTGCTCTACGCCGACAAGGACAAGGCCCTGAAGCTCGGCGACGTGCTCAACCTCGAAACGCCCCACTGCGACCCGACGGTCAATCTCTACGACTGCTACCACGTGGTGCAGGACGGCACGCTGGTCGATGTCTGGCCCGTCGACACGCGCGGTCGCTCGGCCTAAGGCCGCGTCAGCAACGGGCTCTCGCGCATCGCGTCGCATTGCGCGCGGGTGAAGGCGCATCCCCTGCACGGTGCCGCCTGCATGATGTTGCCGGGCGCAAAGAGGCCCGGGCGGCGGTCGTCGTGGCCGAGCCCGAGCAGGTGCCCGGTCTCATGCGCGAGCGTCTGCGCCGGGTGGCGCGGCCGGCCGTCGCCCGCTTCAAAGGCAATGGCCATGTGGCCGCCGCGGCGGTGACGAAACGCACCGCCACCGAGCCCCGCCTCCCCGCCGGAAAGCCGCTGCACGAACACCAGCGAAACACCGCCGGCCTCACGTGCCGCGCGCGTTAGCCGCCGATAGCTGTCCGTCACGGTCTTACCGCCGCCATCATCCAGTTCAAGTTCGGCGGGGGAGGGTGCATCGACTGCTATACCGCAGGGCGCTAGCGCCTGGGCGAGGTCTGCAAGCTGTGCCGCGACGGTGTCGCCGTGCCAGCCCGACCCGTCCTCTATCCACACGCCCGCGATGGCAAGGCGCAGATCACCTTGCGCCCGTGCGCCCGCCGTCAGGGCCAGCGCCAGCGCGGCGGCAGCGAACGCAAGACCGCTAGAACGAATAGGCGAGGCTGAGGCTGGCGCCATAGGAACGCAGATCCGGCTGCAGCAGGTCATGATACGCCTTGGCCCCGAAACTGAATCCTTCCATGGATGTTGGCCGGTATTCGACGCCGAACTCGGGACGAAGACGCCAGCGTGTCGCCGTGCGCGACAGGCTGCCTGTCTGGTAGGTCAGCTGCGCGGCCGGTTGCACCGACAGGGCGCCAACCTGGTGTGCCAGCTTGCCGCGCGCGGAGAGGCTTGTGCTGGTGGTGCCGCTCTTGGGCCGCAGCGGCCGCGAATTGAGGAACAGCGCTTCCGACGTGGAGCGGGCGACGCCGGCGCCAAACCGGAAGTCGCCGCGCGTGCGCGCGCTGAACTGTTCGCGCCAGTTGGCGCCAAGGCCGAATGCCCACTGGCGCGTATCCGTGTCCGCCGTCTCGCCCGTGCCGTCCGTCGCCTCGGCGTCGATGCGGCCCCAACCGACGAGCGCATAGGCGTCGAAGTAGAGGCTGTCGGAGGCTTCCAGCGTCGCGTAAGGCGTCAGGGTTACGCTGCGCTCCTCGGCGTGGAACAGGAAGGCGTCGTCGTCCTCGTCCTCGATGGACACCCGCACCGCCATGCCGGCAACGACGGCCTCCGTCACGCGGGCATCCGCACCGGCCGAGACGCTGACCGAAAAGCGGTTCGCGTTCGATCCGCCGCGCCGGTCCCGCGCCGCATCGGCGCCGATATCGGTGTAAACGCGGACATTGCCCACGAACGCCACGTTGCTCGGCAGCGAGGCTTCCGACCGTGGCGCGGCTTGATCTTCAACCCAGACGTACTCGATATCCGTATCCTTGATGCCGAGGGCTTCGAACTGCGCGCTCTCCGGTGAACCGAAGCGCGCGGCGGCCTCGTCGAATGCCGCCTGTATCCGCGTTTCGGTGCTGCTGCCCGAGGGACCGGCACCGCCGAAGGCCTCGGCCTCGAATGCGGCAGCGGCCGTGCCGCCCTCGCCGCCCCGCGCCTGCGTTTGCGAGAGGTTCGCCTGCACGCCGGACCTGAGCGTGCTGCCTTCGGCTTTCGCGACATGGTCCTTGGCAATGGCGACGAGTTGCTGCGCGGCTGCCTGCGCGGGCGCGTATGCCGACTGGATCTCGGCATAGCGTGATACGTCCTCGGTCGTCGCTGTCTCGTGGTTGGCGACGAAGCTCGAGAAGTTGGACTGCTGATCCGCCTGCCCTTCGAGCACGGCGGCGCCCTCGTTGCTGAACATCACGCGCAGGGCATTGCCGACGGCGCCTGCGTGGTTCTGCGCCAGGTTCCGGCGGGCGGTCGCGGCTGCATCTTCCAGCATTTTCACCTGCGCCAGTGAGACCGCGCCCTTGGCGGCGATCTTGCTGAGGTCCATGGCTGCGCCCGTCAGCTTGGCGATCGGCTTCAGCGACGGGTTGGCATCGCTCATGTTGCCGAGTGCCGCGTTCATGCCGGCGATGAACGCGTCGGCGGCGCCTTCGCCCGCACGGTTCGCCAGCAGGCCTGCGACCTCCTCCGGCGTTTCGGCCTCGGCAAGGCCCGCCACCTGGCCGCCAAGTTCCTCGACAAGCGCAGTCGTCAGGTTGGTCTTCCAGCCGTCCGGCGGGTCCTCGCCGAGAAGCTTGTCCAGCGACTTGCCGGTGAGCAGCCCCGTCACCTGGCCGACCCCGAAATTGTAGAGGTCGTTGGCGAGATCCTGTTGTGCGCCCTTGCGGATTTTCTCGAGCAGCGCTTCCGCGTCGGCAACTGCCTGTTCGGACGCCTCGAACGCCGCCTCGGCCTCGATGAGCGCGTTGACGCGGGCGACGAACCTGTCGCCGGCCTGCTTTTCGCCCGCCGTCACCGGCGGCAGGTCAGGCTCAATCTCGGTCGTGACGGTCTCGACACGGCCCTCGTCCTCGCTTTCCAGTTCGTAGCGGTCGCCGTCCTCTTCCGAGATCCCGTCGCCGTCTTCAAGTTCGGAGAGCGCGTATTGCTGCTCGAACTCGCTGGCGCTCGGTGTGTCGGCGCCGCCGAACTCGACGAACACGTCCTGGTTCTTCTCGGTCTGCTTCTGCACAGCCGCTTCTTCGCCGAAACTGAACGTCACCTCGACGTCGTCGCTATCCCAGCCGGCGGTGAAGAGATCATCATCGAAACCGCGGCTCGACGAGCTGCCGCTGCCGGATCCGCTGCCCGGCGTACACGTCGTGCCGGACTCGATGCGTGACACGACAGCGCCGCCCAGCGAGAAGACCACTTCGAGGTAGCCGTTCGGCAGGCAGTTGGTGCTCGTCGTCTCGCCCGGTGCCGCGTTGCCCGCGATGAACGTTGCCGATGGATCGCCGGGCCCGGCCTGCACTGGTGAAACGAAAGCTGCGCCACCCAGCGCCGCCGCGACGGCGGCCGCCGTGAAATCCCTGAACGCCATGAATGCAGCTCCCCCGGATGCGGCGGACGGTCCGCCCCGCTACTCGGGAAGACGCTAGGAAAGCCGGGGGTGCACCCGTAACTGTCCATCCGGACAGGGCCGTCGGGACAGGTCTGCTAAAGTGTGAAGAGACGAAGCCGCAGGGCCCGGGCGACCGCCTCGGCCCGCGACCGCGCGCCCAGCTTCGTCATGGCATTGGTGAGGTGGAATTTCACCGTGCGCGGCGACACGCCGAGCCGGTCCGCGATCTGCGGGTTGGTTTCGCCGCACGCGACGCGGCGCAGGCATTCCACTTCGCGCTTGGTAAGCTCGATGCCGTTCGCTTCGCGCGGCGGCAGCATCAGCGCCTCGTAGGCCCAGATGAAACGGCTGGCGAGAAAATGCGCCAACGGCAGCACGCGGCGGAAATTGCGTGCCGTCTCCGTCGTGCGTCCCGTCGCGTAGAAGCTGATCTGGCGCAGGTGGGATTCGTCCGACAGCGGAATATTCATCTCGTGCTCGATCCCGAAATCGAGCATGGCGTGCCACATCTCGGATTCGATGCTGTCCGGCCCGGCCCCGGCAAAGACCTCGCTGGTCAGCTGCGGACGCGGCGGCCCCATGGCGAGCGCCACCACCGGGCACCGCTCAAACCAGCCGCGCTCGTAATAGGCCCGGTCGAGATCCGGCGGAATGGTCGAATAGGCAAAGTCGGCACTGCCCGCTTCCACGCGGCCCCGGCGCAGCCGCGGCGCGCGGTGAAAGTCATGGCCGTCGATCCCCAGCTCCGCCATCGCCCGCCGGTAGAGCGAGAAGGCGGCCGCGGGCCCCGGCGCACGCGCCAGCGCGTCAGAAAACGCGGCGATATCGGCCATTTCCGTCATGCAGCCCCCACGGCAGCCCCCACGGCCATGACGCCGATACCTAGCATGCGAAGCGCCGGCCGGTCACTGCGTGCCGATATATCCTGCACCGCCGCATCGCCGAGGCGGCGCTGTCGCTGTTCGTCCGGCAGGGCATCGCGGAGACGACCACGCGCGACATCGCGCGCGCGGCCGGCATCGCCGAGGGCACCATCTACCGTCACTACGACAGCAAGGAGGCGCTCGCCGAGCGCATCTTCCTTGACGGCTTCCTGCCCCTGGCGACCGCCCTCGACACGGTGGGGCGCGGGCCAGGCCCGGTCTTCGACAAGATCGCCGCGATGGTGGACCATGCCTACCGGGTTCTCGACGCCGACCGCGAACTCTGGAGCTACGTGATGACGTACCAGACCGGTCCGCGCATGAAGCTGCCGGACGGCACGCCGACGCCGTTCTCGGTGATGCTCCGTCTACTGACGGATGAGATCCGCGATGGCCATGTCCGCGACGTGGATCCGGGTCTCGCCACCGAGATGGTGCTCGGCATGATCATGAAGCCGGCCGACGGCGTCGTGTACGAAGAACTGCCCGGACCCCTCTCGCCCCACGCAAAGTCGGTGGCGGAGGCAATCGAACGGGTCCTCGCCCCCTAGCAACCAAACGGAGAATTGGCCCGCAGCGGATCGGGAGAGCGCAACGTTGCGGCCAGGTAGTGAGTGAGCGCTCACAGCATTGGAGAAGACCATGACACACCACCGTTCAGCCGTTGCCGCCGCGATCCTCGCCGCGGCCTTCTTCGCCGCCCCGGCGGCCCATGCGGGCGATGGCGCCAGCACCAACGCCGCCCACGATCTCTCGAAGGGTGCCATCATCTCCGGCGCCGTCGGGTCCGCCGTGGTGGTCGGCTCGGCCGCCGTGCCGGTCTTCGGCGCAGCCGCCGCCGTCGACATGACGGCCGATGTGCTGATGTCCGATGGCAAGCAGGCCCGCCCGCTGCCGCTCGATGACGATGCCGTCCTTGCAGGTCCGTCGCCGGACCGGGCGGTGACGCGATGAACCGGGTCCTCGCTTCGCTGGCGCTCCTTGCGGGACTCGCCGGCTTCACCCTCGCTGCGGCCCTGCCGGCCGCCGCCAGCTCCAACGCCGCCGGCGAGATCGTCAATCCGGAAGCCGTCGTCCCCTTCGCCAAGAAGGTGGAGCGCGAACTCGCCGCACGCGGCGTCCGCGTCGCCATCGTCTCGCGGGTCGGCCGCGACCCGGCGTCGATGCCCGACGGCATCGAGTACACGCACGTGGCGTTGTGGGTCTATTCCGACATCACCTCCGATGACGGCCGCACGCTGCGCGGCTACGCCGTCCACAACCTCTACCAGCTGCCGGACGATGCCTCGCGCAGCGAGCTGGTGCAGGACTTCCCGGTCGATTTCTTCGGCCAGGTCTACGAGCTGCGTACCGGTGTCATAGTCCCGACGCCCGACCTGCAGGCCCGCCTGCTCGAGGTGATTGCATCGCCCGCCTACGCGCGCCAGCACCGGCCCGACTACTCGGTCGTCGCCAACCCCTTCAGCCGCAAGTACCAGAACTGCACCAACTTCGTTCTGGAAGTGCTGATGGCGGCCATCTATCAGACCGACGATCCCCGGCGCATCGCCGCCAACGTGAAGGCGTATTTCAAGCCGCAGCCGGTGGGGCTGAACGGTCTCGAGCGCACCTTCGGCCCGATCTTTGTCGGCGGATTCCGCACCGACGATCACGACGGGCGCATCCGCACGACGACCTTCGGCGCCCTCGAACGCTTCCTCGACGGCTACGGCCTGTTGCAGGAGCGCTTCGAGGTGACGGAAACGGCGCAGGCGGTCAGCGCCCGCTAAGCCGGTGAACCGGAAAGCAACGCGGCCGGGGTGCCACCTTTCGGCGTCCCGGCCGTTCGCGTTTCAGGCCCTCCCCAGCCGCGCTTCCAGCTCGCGCCACGTCTCCATGCAGTCGACGACCCGGCCCGTCTCGCGCGCCTCGTCCAGCGCCATCACGGTGAGCCCGGCGATCATCGCGTCCTCGACACGGGCCGGGAACGGCGCGCCCTCCAGCAGCGTCGCCGCCAGGTCGTGCGCCATCTGCCGGTCGGCGCCGTAGTGTCCTTGCACCTTGCCCGGGTGGGCGGTGACGGCCGGCGCGCGTTCGCCAAGGCCCCTCGCCAGCTTCATCTCGTTGGTGACGAGATCGGCTTCGAGCGTTCCATGCGTGCCGCAGATCATCCAGCGCCGCTGGAGGATCGCCGAATGCGTGTTGGAGTGGAACGACAGCCGCACGCCGTTCTCGTACTCCACCAGCGCCGTCTCGTGGTCCGTCGCGTCCGCATCCTCCGTGAACGGATCATCGGCGGCGCCCCAGCCCGCGGGCCAAAGCCGGTAGGCCTCGTCGCCGCTGTCATATCGCCGCCCACGCATCGCTTCCGCGCCCGGCCCGAACAGGCTGCGCCCGCCGAAGCACGCGACCCGCCGGGGCAGCGCCCCGGCGAAGTGCCGGTAGAGATCGAAATCGTGGCAGCACTTGTCGAGCAGGTAGGACCCGCCCCAGTCGCTGCGCCGCCGCCAGTCCCGCGCCAGGAACCCGCCATGCTCGGGATGCAGGTGCTCGTTCGCCTCCATGCTGACGAGCCGCCCCAGTTGCCCGCCGCGGATCGCCTCCGCCGTCGCCCGCACCAGCGGCGCCGAGCGCAGCACCAGCCCCACCAGCACGCGGTCCGCCCCGTGCACGCGCAACAGGTCCGCCAGCGCGAACGTCTCGTCGCGCGTACGCACCACCGGCTTCTCGGTGAAGACAAGCGCGCCTGCGTCCAGCCCCGCCTTGATGTGTTCGAAATGCAGGTGGTTCGGCGACCCGACGAACAGCACGTCCGGCCTCACCGCGTCCATCATCGCGTCCACGCTCTCGAGCGCCGGCCCCGGTTCCACCCCGTGCGGCGCCAGCACCTCGCGCCCCACCGGCGCCGGGTCGCAGTGCCCGGCGATCACCAGCGGCCCGGCGGCGCGGTGCAGGTTCGCGAGCACCGTCCCCATCCGGCGGCCCAGCCCGGCCACCGCCACTTTGAGCCCGGCGAGTTTTTGTTGTGTCATGGCGGTCACTCCCTGCCGCGCCCGGGCCCGTTCCGGCCCGCGCCGGGCCTTCCCGGTCTGGCGGTCTGTCTCTCCCTGTGCGATAGCCATTAGCGGCTCAGGCAGCAAGGAAGCGCGATGCGTATTGGCGTGCTCACCGGCGGCGGCGACGTGCCCGGCCTCAACCCGGCGATCCAGCAGATCACCCGCGAAGCCTGCCTGCGCGGCTGGGACGTGGTCGGCATCCGCCACGGCTGGAAGGGTCTCCTGAAGATCGACCCGGACAACCCGTCCGAAAGCGCCGCCGAGCTGATGCCGCTCAACCGCCAGACGACCCGCGGCATAGACCGCACCGGCGGCACCATCCTGCACACCGCGCGCCTCCACCCGGACACCGTGCGCGAAAAGGACCTGCCGCCCTTCCTCGAAGGCAAGGTGACGTTCCGCGACAATGGCGAGGCCGACTGCACGGCGCACATCCTGCGCGTGGTCGAGCATCTCGGCCTCGACGCGCTCATCCCCATCGGCGGCGACGGCACGCTGAGTTATGGCGTGCGCCTCGACACCGAGGGCGTCCCCGTCGTCGCCCTGCCCAAGACGATGGACAACGACGTGCGCGGCACCGACTGCTGCATCGGCTTCGCCACCGCCATCACCCGCTCCGTGCGTGCCGTCCACGAGCTGCGTGAGACCGCCGCCGCGGAAGAAACTATCGGCGTCATCGAACTCTTCGGCCGCAACTCGGGCGAAACCGCGCTGCTCGCCGGCTACCTTGGCTCCGCCGACCGCACGGCCATTGCCGAAGCGCCGGTGGACGTCGACCTGCTGTCCCGCCTGCTCGCGGAAGATTGCGTCGCCGGCGGCGAGCGCGGCGCCGTCATGGTGGTGTCAGAAGGCGCGCAGCTCGAAGGCATGGGCCAGGTGGAGGAGGGCGGCACCGACATGTTCGGCAACAAGCGCCTCGGCGGCGTCGGCGCCCGGCTGGCGGACGAGATCGAGCGACGCATCGGCGTGCGCGCCTTCTCGCTGGAGCTTGCCTATCTCATGCGCGCCGGAACCCCCGTCTCCCAGGACCAGCTCATCGCCCGCGCCTTCGGCCAGCTCGCGGTCGAACTCATCGCGTCCGGCCAGACCGGCACCATGACTGCCATCCGCGACGGCCGCTATTGCGCCGTGCCGATGCAGCGCGCGGGCGGCGGCGCGGCGCGCGTGGACGTCAGCCGCTACTACGACGCGGAGACGTTCCAGCCGCGCATCACACGCCCCGGCATGGCCCAGGCCCTCAGCTTCTAGGAAAGGTGACCATGCGCATCGGCATCCTCACCGGCGGCGGCGACGTGCCGGGCCTCAACCCGGCCATCCAGTCGATCACCCAGGAGGCGGACCGCCACGGCTGGGAGGTCGTGGGCTTCCGTCGCGGCTGGGCCGGCGTCCTCAACGTCAACCCGGACGATCCGGGCAGCTGCGCCGAATGCTTCATGCCGCTGGACCGCGCCGCCGTGCGCCGCATCGACCGCACCGGCGGCACCGTGCTGCACACCTCGCGCGTGGATCCTGCCCATGTGGGCCCGCGCGACATGCCGGGCTTCCTCCGGAGCAAATACGACACGTCGAAAGGCACCGCCGACTGCACGGACCACATCCTGCGCGTGCTTGAGCACCTGAAAATCGACGCCCTCGTCCCCATCGGCGGCGAGATCACGCTGGCCTATGCCGCCCGCCTTCACAGCGAAGGGGTCAAGGTCGTCGCCGTCCCCAAGACAATGGACAACGACGTCTACGGCACCGACTACTGCATCGGCTTCTCCACCGCCGTCACCCGGTCCGTCGAATTCATCAACGCCCTGCGCACGCCGTCGGGCAGCCACGAGCGCGTGGCGATGGTGGAACTCTTCGGTCGCCACTCCGGCGAAACCGCGCTCATGTCCGGCTTCCTCGCCGATGCCGACCGCGTCCTCATCGCCGAGGTGCCGTTCGACGTGGAGCGCCTCGCGGAAAAGCTGCTGGCCGACCGCGCCGACAACCCGTCGCGCTACGCCATGGCCGTCATCTCGGAAGGCGCGGAGATGAAAGGTATCGGCGGCCTCGAGGGCGGCGGCATCGGCGAAGCGGTGGGCGAGGAGATCAAGAAGCTCACCGGCCTCGGCATCGTCTCGCAAAGCCTCGCCTACATGATGCGCGCCGGCCGGCCGGACGCCATGGACACCATGGTCGCCCGCTCCTTCGGCGCCATGGCCGTGCAGCTGCTGGACGAAGGCCGCCACGGCGTCATGGTTGCCGTGCAGGACGGCAACTACACGACCGTCCCCGGCGACACCTGCATCAGGGGCGAGCGCCGCGTGAACGTGGACGAGTTCTACGACGTGACGGAGTACAAGCCCCGTCTCGAGAGCGTCAGCGGCAAGCCGATGTTCCTCTATTAGGCGCCCGGTTCACCCGCCCAGCTTCGCAAGCGCCGCCTCGCGGAACGCCTGGTGGTCGGCGCGCATCGTCGCCTCGGTAATGTCCGGCCGCCCGGCGGCGGGCCAACCTTTCGCCCAGTCGGGAAAATTGAGCACGGGCCGCAGCGCCGCCACGAGATCCCAGTGCGCCAGCGAAGCGAGCCCGCCGCCCGCCAGCGCATCGTAAGCGGCGGTGAAGCCCTCCATCACGTCCGCGTCGAACATCCAGAGCAGCGTCAGCCGCATCACCGCCACGTCCGCCAGCGGGTCGCCCGTGCCCGTGCTCTCCCAGTCCACCACGGCGGAAATCGTCCCGTCGCGCCACAGCACGTTGCCCGGCCAGTAGTCGCCATGCAGCAGCACCTGCCGCGCCGTCGGCGGCGGCCATGCCCCGCGCAGCGTGTCGATCATCCGCGCCGCGTCCAGCGAGGGGTCGAGCCCCTCCGCCGGGAAATTGAAATAGCCCTGCACGACGGTCCCGTGGTCGCGCAGCCCCGCGCCGTCCGCCTTCACGGCGTGAATCTCGGCCAGCATGCCCGCCAGCGCGGCGGCGAACGCGGCCGGGTCATCCGGCAGCAGCCCCGGCGCGCCTTCCACGAACGATGTCACCATGAAGCGCGGCGCATCGCCCTCGGGCTGTTCCTGATCGAGATAGACGGGCCGCGGCGCCGCCACGCCTGCATCCGCCAGCAGTTCCAGCGCCCGGTATTCATGCGCGATGCGGTCCGGATTGGTGCTGAACGCCCCCACGCGCGGCGCCCGGACCACGAGGCGCTTCGTTGCGCCGTCGCCATCCGTGCCTTCCACGGCGACCATGTCCGACGACTGCCCGCCGCCCAGCACCCAGTGCTTCTCGACACGCAATGAAGGGTCGGCCCGATTGATGATCGCGTCGATGGGAAGCGCGGCGGTCATGCGCGGCAGGCTAGCAGGCCGCCTCCGCGTGTGTCATGTGCGCGGCAAGTTCGGCGGCCAGCGCGGGCGCGTTGTCTTCCTGCACGTTGTGGCCCGCGTCCGGCACCGTCACCATCCGCCCGTCTGGAAACCGCGCCGCGAAGGCGCGCGCCGCCTCGTCGGGAAACATCGGGCTGCGTCCGCCGCGCACGACAAGGGCCGGCTGCCGGATCGTCGGTGCGGTGTCCCACAGCGCATCGATGTAGCGAAGGATGTGCGGGAAGTCCGTCTCGCGCCGCCGGTCGAGCTTCCACGTCACACCGCCGTCGCAGGGCCTCAGCAGTGCGGCGTAGCGGTAGCGCAGGAGCGCCGCGTCCGGATTGCTGCTCTGCGCCAGCGCGGCTTGCGCCATTGCCTCGACGCTCTCGAACGGGCCGTCCTGCGTCATGAAGCTGCGCAGCTTCGCCGTCGCGCCGAAGATCACGCCCGGCCCCACGTCGATCATCGCAAGGCTCGTGAACCTGTCCGGCGCCGACAGCAGCGCGTGCGCGCCCGCATTGCCGCCAAGCGACATGCCCGCCACGTGCAGCGGCCCGCCGCCCAGTTCGTCCGCCAGCGCCACCACGTCGCCCGCATGCGCCGGCATCGTGTAGTCGTCCGACCACCCGCTGTCGCCGTGCCCGCGCAGGTCCAGCGCCACGCAGTGAAACCGGTCCGACAGCGCCATCGCCACCAGGTCGAACGTGTGCGCCGTCAGCGCGCCGCCATGCAGCAGCACGACCGTCGGCCCCGTGCCACGCCAGTCGAGGTAGCTCAGCGTCACCCCGTCATGGCTCTCGAACGTCCGCCGCAACGGCAGCAGCGACGCATCGAACGCGATGCCCCGCGCCGCGGCCAGTTCCGCTAAATCGTCGGCCGGCGCGAATGCCTGATCCTGTGCCATCCAGCCCTCCCGGTGCCCTGAAAGCCGCCGGACCCTAGCCGGTTCAATTTCAGAACGCACAGCTTTTGGGTGATAGCGCAACTCATTCTCAATTGTTACGCTACGTCATCCGCCGCTATACCGGAGGCGGAATAACAAGAACGGGGGAGGGGACAATGGCCCGCATTCTGAAGATCACCGGCATCGCGCTCGCCGCCGCCGTCGTCATCGGCGCCGTGCTGGCGGTCATCTACTGGGACCGCATCAACGAGATCCGCGGCGCCATGGCCTACGCGGCCCTGTTCGAGCCGGAGCACATCGACGAGAACTTCCGCTCCTTCCCGGAGATGTATCCGCACAGGACCGTCGAACGCGCGGGCCCCGTCTTCGCCCTCGACCCCGCCCCGCAGCCGCTGCCGGAGACCTACACCTACAACGGCCAAACTAAGGACCTCGCCGCCTTCATCGAGCGCACCGACACCACTGGCCTCGTCATCCTCAAGGACGGCAAGCTCGTCCACGAGCAATACGGCCACGGCAACGAGGTCTCGACCGCGCCGGTCCTCATGTCGGTCTCCAAGTCCGTCGTCTCCGCCCTCTTCGGCATCGCCATGGAGAAGGGCTTCATCGACAGCCTGAACGAGACCGTGGACAGCTACGCCACGTCCCTGAAGGACTCGGGCTATGCCGGCGTGCGCATCAAGGACGTGATGCAGATGTCGTCCGGCATCCGCTTCACCGAGCATTACGGCGACCTCGATTCCGACATCGTCCGCCTCGCCGGCTCCTTCGGCTACGGCTCGGTCAACGAGTTCGTCGCAACGCTTGAGAACGAGCGCGAACCCGGCACCTTCAACCACTACGTCTCCGCCGACACCCAGGTCCTCGCCATGGTGCTCGAAGCCGCCACCGGCGAGACGCTCGCGGACCTGACGCAGGACTGGCTGTGGTCCCGCCTCGGCGCCGAGTACGACGCCTACTGGGTCACCGATCCGCAGGGCGACGAACTGGCGCTGGGCGGCTTCAACGCCACGGCGCGCGACATGGCCCGCTTCGGCCAGCTCTATCTCGACATGGGAAAGAACTTCGAAGGCGCGCAGGTCGTCCCGGCGGACTGGGTCAGGGCCAGCGTCACCCCTGATGCGTCCCACCTCATGCCCGGCCGCGACAACACCATGTCCGACTTCCCCATGGGCTACGGCTACCAGTGGTGGATTCCTGAGTTCTCCACCGGCGACTACTCGGCCATCGGCATCTATGGCCAGTTCGTCTACGTGAACCCGGAACACCGCGTGGTCATCGCCAAGACCTCCACCTACCGCGACTACCTGGTGCCCGGCGACGAGATGGAGCCCGAGACGATCGAAGCCTTCCGCGCCATCGCCGCCGCGCTCTGATATCGTCGGCCAGGTTTCAACGAGGGGAGGGGCCCATGCCCGTTCGCACCCGCGCGTGCCTTGCCGCGCTCGCTTTCACGCTCGCCGCCACACCCGCGCTCGCCGACGACCCCGGTGCGGAGATCGTCACCGTCCGCCCGGACGAACCGGTCATGACCATCCAGCGCCTGCCCAATTTCGTCGGTGTCAGCGGCGCGACGGCGGGCTCGAGGGCCCTTTCCATGAACATCGTCATCATCCCGCCCGGCGCCACCGCGCAGGCGCACGTGCATGACGGCTACGAGTCGGCCATCTACATCCTCGACGGCGAGGTCGAGACCCGCTACGGCACGAACCTCGAAAAATCCGTGATCAACAAGGCCGGCGACTTCCTGTTCATCCCCGCCGGCGTCCCCCACGAACCCACCAACCTCTCGAAGACCGACCCGGCCCGCGCCATCGTCGCCCGCAACGATCCCAACGAGCAGGAACACACGATCCCCTACAGCGCTGAAGAAGAGGCCGCCGAATGACCCGCCTCGCGCTCGCCCTCGCCGCAAGCCTCCTCGCCGCACCCGCCCTTGCAGCAGACGTGACCCATCACTCGTCCGGCGCCTTCGAGGGGCAGAACCTCCCCTTCTCCGAAGCGGTGGAGGTGGACGGCCTCGTCTTCCTCTCCGGCCAGATCGGCGTGAAGCCCGGCACGCTGGAGCTTGTGGAAGGCGGCATCGAGGCCGAGGCCCGCCAGACCATGGACAATATCGGCGCCACGCTGGAAGCAGCGGACCTCACCTTCGCCGACGTGGTGAAATGCACCGTCATGCTTGCCGACATGGCCGACTGGCCCGCCTTCAATGCGGTGTACACGGATTATTTCGAAGCCCCGTACCCCGCCCGCTCCGCTTTCGGCGCGTCGGGCCTGGCGCTGGGCGGCCGACTCGAAGTCGAGTGCATCGCGGCGCGGTAGGGCGCCTGATCAGTCGTCCGACAGCGCCGCCGCTTCCGCCAGCATCTCCGGCAGGCCGATGATCTCGTTGTAGCGCTGGAACGTGACGCGGTCGGCGCCCTCGGGCAGCCGCCCGTTCGCCAGCAGCGCGGCGTACGTGTCCGCTAGCCGCTTCGTCACCGCCAGCAGCGCCGTCACCGGGAAGACGGCGATGGCGTAGCCCATGTCCTCGAGCGTCTTCGCGTCGAGGTACGGCGTCTTGCCGTCCTCCACCATATTGGCGACCAGCGGCACGCCCCTGAACGTGTCGGCGACCTTCAGAAGTTCCTTCTCCGTGCGCGGCGCCTCCACGAAGAGGATGTCCGCGCCTGCCTTCAGGAAGGCATCGGCCCGCTTCAGCGCGTCCGCCATGCCGTTCACCGAGCGCGCATCCGTGCGCGCCATCACGAGAAAATCCTTCGACGCGCGCGCCTCCACGGCCGCGCGGATCTTCGCCGCCGCCTCGTCGCGCCCGATCACCTCCTTGTTCTCCATGTGCCCGCAGCGCTTGGGAAACACCTGGTCCTCGAGCTGGATGCACGCGGCCCCCGCCTGCTCGTAGAGCCGCGTCAGCCGCGCCGCGTTGAGCGGGCCGCCATGCCCGTTGTCACCGTCGGCGATCAGCGGCACGCCGCCCGCGGCCCCGGCAAGCGCCTGCACGCGCGACGCCATCTCCGTCGCGCTCATCAGCCCGATATCCGGCACCCCCAGCGTCGAGCCCGCCGCCCCGAACCCGGTCATGTAGACGCATTTGGCGCCCGCCTGCGCCGCGATCTTCGCCGACAGCGCATCATAGGCGCCCGGCGCCGTCACGATGCGCTTCTGCTTGAGGAGGCGGGCGAGCCGCTTGCCGGCCTGGGTCATGGATTATCTCCGGGAAGGAACGGGCAGGGCATCTGTGCGGAAGGGTGCCATGCGCCGCGCGCAATTTCCCCGCACCCCCGCGCTCTGATAGCGTCTCGGCAATCACGCGGGCAAGCGCCCGCCCGCCTATTGGAGTACGCCCGCCATGACGCCGCCCGACGATCTCGGCCCCTCGGCCACGCCCAACGACCTCGACGCGTTCTGGCTGCCGTTCACACCCAATGCCGAGTTCAAGCGCCGCCCGCGCCTCGTCGCCCGCGCCAGGGACATGCACTATTACACGCCCGAAGGCCGCGCCATCCTCGACGGCACGGCGGGCCTGTGGTGCGCCAATGCCGGCCACTGCCGCGAGCCCATCGTGCAGGCGATCCAGTCGGCCGCCGCCGAAATGGACTTCGCGCCCCCCTTCCAGTTCGCCCATCCCAAGGCGTTCGAGCTGGCCTCGCGCATTGCCGCGCTTGCGCCCGGCGACCTCAACCACGTCTTCTTCGCCAATTCCGGCTCCGAGGCCGACGACACGGCGCTGAAGGTCGCGCTTGCCTATCACCGCGCGAAGGGGGAGGGCACCCGCACCCGCCTGATCGGCCGCGAGCGCGCCTATCACGGCACCGGCTTCGGCGGCATCTCCGTCGGCGGCATGGTTTTGAACCGCAAGTGGTTCTCCGGCGCCATGCTGCCCGGCGTCGATCACCTGCCGGCGACGTACAATCGCGAGCACCAGGCCTTCACCAAGGGCCAGCCCGAATGGGGCGCGCACCTGGCGGACCACCTGGAACAGCTCGTCGCCCTGCACGACGCCTCCACCATCGCCGCCGTCATCGTCGAGCCCATGGCCGGCTCCACCGGCGTCCTGCCCCCGCCCAAGGGGTACCTCGAACGCCTGCGCGAGATCACGAAGCGCCACGGCATTCTCCTCATCTTCGACGAGGTGATTACCGGGTACGGACGATTGGGCGCCGCCTTCGCCGCCGAACGCTTCGGCGTCGTGCCCGACATGATCACCTTTGCAAAGGGCGTCACGTCCGCGTCGGTCCCCCTTTCGGGCGTCATCGCCTCGGAGGAGATCTACCAGACGTTCCTCAACGCCGCGTCCGGCGCCGAGCACGTCATCGACCTGTTCCACGGCTACACCTATTCGGCGCACCCGCTCGGCTGCGCCGCGGGCCTTGCCACCCTCGACCTCTACCGCGAGGAAGGCATCTTCGAGCGCGTCGCGAAGCTGGAAGACACCTGGGCCGACGCGGTCATGGAACTGAAGGACCACCCGCTGGTGGAAGACATTCGCCAGCTTGGCCTGTGCGCCGCCTTCGACCTCAAGCCGATGCCCGGCGCGCCGGCCAAACGCGGCTTCGAGGTGATGAAGGCCGGCTTCCACGACCACGACATCATGCTGCGCGCCACGGGCGATACCATCTGCCTGTCGCCGCCCCTGATCGTCAGCGAAAGCGAGATCGGCGACATCCTGTCGCGGACCCGCAAGGCCATCGACCAGACCGCCTGAGCATCGCGAAAAACCTCGGGATTCCGGCCCGCTAATGGCTCGCTAACCGTTCACGCAACGGTGCTGTGCGCGTGCCTCGATCCCCTTGCAGGGGGAACGGGCCGGGGCCATATGCGTTTTAAGTTCAACATTCCGAAGCCCCTCCGCGCCAGTCAGCATCCCCCTCCCCCCTGATGGCGCCGGTTTCGGATCCGGCTCCGCGGCGCTGACCCGCCGCGGAGCCACTTTTTTGCGCGATTGCCGGATTCCGTAAGCCCCCCAAACCGTAAGGTCCGCTTACGGAGTTGTTGCGCCGGGAATCCCCAATCCCGACCGCCCCCGCCTTGAGCGGGGGCCCACTCGCAGATCAGCTTGCCGCAGGCCCGGAGAGGGAATGCCGATCCATCTCCCATCCATCACGTGTCACCCCGCGGCTTGACCGCGGGGTCCAGGGCGACAGGCGATGTGCTACCGGAAGGCTCTGGATCCCGCGGTCAAGCCGCGGGATGACAAATGGTTCAACAAGAAATCCGCTCTCTCTCCGGCTTGACCGGAGGGTCCAGGGCCACAGGCGAGGGCAGGGCGAAGGCCTCACCCGCCGGTGATCGTGCTCCCGCCGTCGATCACCATCGTCTGCCCGGTCATGAACGCGCCCGCGTCCGAGGCGAGGAACACCGCCGCGCCGGCAATCTCGTCGGGAATGCCGATGCGCTTGAGCGCCGATCCCGCCGTCGACGCCTTCAGGATCTTCTCGTCCTCCCAAAGCGCCTTCGCGAAATAGGTCTTGATCAGCCCCGGCGCGATGGCATTCACGCGGATGCCCTTCTCGCCGTATTCGACCGCCAGGTTGCGCGCCAACTGCATGTCCGCCGCCTTCGAGATCGCGTAGGCGCCAAGAATGTTCGAGCCCTTGAGCCCGCCGATCGACGAGATGATGGTGATCGAGCCTTTGCCGCGCTCCACCATCTGCGGCAGCACCAGGTTGCACAGCCAGTGGTTGGACTTGATGTTGACGTCCATCACCTTCTGGAACGCTTCGTCGGGAATGTCCGCCGACGAGCCGAAATAGGGGTTCACCGCCGCGTTGCAGACCAGCGCATCGATCCGCCCCCACTTCTGCATCGTCGCGTTGACCAGCTTCTCCAGCTCTTCCTTGTGGGAGATGTTGGCGGGAATGGCGATGGCCGTGTCCGCCCCGTGCGCCTTGTTGATCTCCTCGGCCACCTTCTCGCAGGCGTCCGCTTTGCGGCTCGACACCACCACTTTCGCGCCGTGCTCGGCCATGCGCTTCACGATGGCTTCGCCGATGCCCTTGGTGGAACCGGTCACGAGGGCCACCTGGCCCGTCAGATCGAACAAGCTCATTGGAACGGAATCCTTCCTGTCAGCGTTTAATTGACCGCCGAACCTTTCCCGCAGCGTGCTAGCTTCGGAAAGGCGGCGTGATTTGGTTGCGCGACATATAGCAGATCGGCCGGGCCCCGGCAGATCGGGGCAAATCCGGCCCGTCATGTTCAGCCGCCGTTCATTTCGCCGCCCGCAGGGTTTGGTTACGAATTTTCCGGTCAGGGGGCATCGGGCAGAACGCCCGCATCCGGCCTCCGCCTCGAAAGACAAATGGAGCAAGGACGGACCCCATGAAGAAAGTTGCAGCACTCGTCGCGGCAAGCGCGCTGGTTCTCGGCGCCTGCACGACCGATCCCTACACGGGTGAACGCAAGGCCTCGAAGGCCGGCATCGGCGCGGGCGCCGGTGCGGCGATCGGTGCGCTCGGCGGCGCGCTGATCGGCGGCGGCGACACGCGCACGCGCGCCCTCATCGGCGCGGGCGTCGGCGCCCTCGCGGGCGGTGCCGTCGGCTATTACATGGACCAGCAGGAAGCGAAGCTCCGCCAGCGCCTGCAGGCCACCGGCGTCAGCGTCACCCGTAACGGCGACTACATCATCCTCAACATGCCGTCGAACATCACGTTCGGCGTCGACCAGTCGGACATCAAGCCCGGCTTCTACGACGTGCTGAACTCGGTCGCCCTCGTCCTCGACGAATACGAAAAGACCCTCGTGGACGTGATGGGCCACACGGATTCGACCGGCAGCGCCGAGTACAACGTGGACCTGTCCCTGCGCCGCGCGTCGTCGGTCGCCCAGTACCTGGTGAGCCAGGGCATCGACCAGCGCCGCCTGTTGGTGAAGGGCTTCGGCGAGGAACGCCCGATCGCCACCAACGAGACGGAAGCCGGCCGGGCGCAGAACCGCCGCGTCGAGATCCAGATCTCGCCGCTGCGCGCCACGTCGCAGGCCGAAACCCCGGCAAACGCCTCCTAACCGGCGTTAGAACCTCACGAACAAAAGCCCGGACGCGGCAACGCGCCCGGGCTTTTTGCTTCTCAAAACGCGGCCGACCGGCCGCCGGCCGGTCAGGCCGCCCACCCGGAGCGGCGCGCGCAGCGCGCAGGCGTGAGGGGAAAAACGCCTACGCGTCTTCCAGCACCAGCCGCAGGTCGAGCAGCAGGTCGTCCGACATCGGCGTCACCTTGGAGCCGAACTCCTTGATGTACTCGCCGTCCGGCCCGACGAGGATCTTGTGGAAGTTCCACTTGGGCTCGGCCCCGTTCCCCTGTTCCTTCACCCACTTGTAGAACGGGTGCGCGCCATCGCCTGTGACGGACTGCTTTGCTGTCATCGGGAAATCGACCTGGTAGGTCGCCGTGCAGAAGTCGTGGATCTGCTCTTCGCTGCCGGGCTCCTGCGCGCCGAAATCGTTGGACGGCACGCCGAGCACCACCAGCCCGCGCTCGTGGTAGCGCTCCCACAGCTGCTGCAGGTCGCCATATTGCGGCGTGAACCCGCATTCGCTGGCGGTATTCACCACGAGGATCGCCTTGCCCTTGTAGTCGCCGAGCTTGATCTCGCCGCCGGTGATGCTGGGAAAGCTGAAACCGTGCGCGCTCATGAGGCATGGCCTTTCTGGAAAGGCGCCCGCCGGACGGCGGACGGGAGGGACGTCAGGATTACGCGACGTAATGTCATCGGCGCCCGCGTGCAAGCGTCCGACGGTTGAGCCCGGCCCGCGTGATCCGTGGCAGAAGCCTGTGAAGATCGCTGTCGCGCACGCCGTGCGCGGTCAGCGCCGCCGCCGATTTCCGCACGTAATCGGCGGCATGGCCCTTGCGCCCGCGCCCATGCGCCAGGCGGCGTACGAGGTCCGCGTCGTCATGCTCGGCGCGGAACCGCCCGTTGCCGCCATGCGCCACGTAGGTCAGCGCCCGCACCCGCGCGCCCGACTGCAACAGCGCCGGCACCACCGCCTTGAGATACGAATGCTCCCGCCGTTCGAGATAGGCCAGCGCCTCGTCCGCATGCGCGTGCGCAATCAGGAACGCCACCCCGGTCACCGAGCCGCCCGGATGCAGCCCCGCCGCCAGCCCCGGCCGCCCGGTCCAGCCATAGGACGTGGTGGCGATCATGCTCATGCGCCGGTGCCACCCGCGCACATGGGCCAGCTCCGCGTGCCTGTGCTCGAAGCCTGGCTCCCACATCAGCGAGCCGTAGCCGAACACCCACACGCCATCCGGCGTCATCGCTTGTCTTGCATGCCGCATGGGCCGGGACACTAACCCTTGGGTTGCCCGTGGCCAAAGGGGCCACCAATGCGGCCAATCACCGCCCGTTGGTTAACGCTTTCTCAAAGGTCAAGGCCGAGACTGGGCCGAATGTCCCGCATTGGGCCGAATCCGCGAAGGATTCGTCCCTTGTGCAATTGCTGAAGGCCGTTATGCCCTCCTGGTTCAACAACGGGCTCGTTTTCGCCTCCTACGCGGTGCTCATCACGGCCATTTCCGTGACGCTCTACCGCGCGGCCGGCCTTGCGCCCGAGCAGGCGGTGCTCATCGGCGCCGTGCTGCTGCTGCTGGCGGGCCAGGTCCATGCGCTCGCGGGCCGCATCCAGGAGCGGGCCGAGAACGACGCGGAGATCCGCGCGCTCCGCTCCGTCACCGCCACCATGAGCCGCGACCTCGACCGCATGGCCGCCCGCGTCGCCGATCTCGAAGGCGCGCTCGACGCCCAGACGGCCCTGCGCAACGAGCAGCTTTCCTCCGAGGTGCGCCTCGTCGAAACCCTGGTGAAGGGCCTTGCCGAAAGCGTCGAGGCCGGCATCTCCGGCAAGAGCACGCCGCGCCGCCGCGCCAGCGACCGCGCCGCCACGCCGCCGCCGGACCAGGTGCGCCTGCCGCTCGAAACCGAACCCGCCCACGGCCTCACCGAGGGCGAACTGATCGAGACCATCCGCGCCTCGCTGGAAGAAAACCGCGCCGACCTCTACCTGCAGCCCGTCGTCACGCTGCCCCAGCGCAAGACGCGCTTCTACGAGGGCCTGACGCGCCTGCGCGGCCAGGCCGGCGAGGTCATCATGCCGGGCGACTACATGCGCGTCGCCGAGCCCGCGGGCATGATGCCCGTCGTCGACAACCTTCTCCTGTTCCGCTGCGTGCAGGTCGTCCGCCGCCTCGTCGCGCGCAGCAAGGAGACCGGCGTCTTCTGCAACATCTCCATCCACTCGCTCCTGGATTCGGACTTCTTCCCGCAGTTCGTCGAGTTCATGGAGCACAACCGCGACCTCGCCGGGCACCTCTATTTCGAGTTCTCGCAGGGTGCGGTCGATGCACTTGGCCCCATCGAGCGCGCCAGCCTCGACGCCCTGTCGTCGCTTGGCTTCCGCTTCTCGCTCGACCAGGTCCGCCGCCTCGATATGAATCTCGGCAAGCTCTACGACATGGGCTTCCGCTACGTGAAAGTGCCCGCGGATATGCTGCTGGGCGACCTGCGCGGCACCGGCGCCCACGTCCGCGCCGAGGACATGCGGTCCCTGTTCGAGCGCAACGGCCTCGAACTCATCGCCGAGCGCATCGAGGACGAACGCCAGGCCGTCGCCGTCCTCGACCTCAACATCGCCTACGGCCAGGGCTACCTGTTCGGCGAACCGCGCCCGGTGCGTGAGGACGCGCTCTCGGCCCCTACCGAACCGGGTATCCGCGCCGCCTCCGCTTGACGGAACACCGCCCGCCGGATACCCCGCGCGGCGACGTTCCCTTCACCGTCCGGTGGCCGGCCTTCCATGACAGACACTCCGCGCGTGCCCCTCATCGACAGCCTGGGCGAGATCGCGCACGCCTATGACGCGATCCTCTCCGATGTCTGGGGCGTCATCCACAACGGCAAGTCGCCCCACATGGCCGCCTGCGAGGCGCTGGCCCGCTTCCGTGCCGAGCGCGGGCCCGTGATCCTCGTCTCCAACTCGCCGCGCCCGGTGGAGGAAATCCCGCCCCAGCTCGCCGGCATCGGCGTGCCGGAAACCGCGTGGGACGCCATCGTCACCTCGGGCGATGCCACCCGCATGCTGGTGCGCGAGGGCGATTTCGGCCCGCGCTGCTTCCATCTCGGCCCCGACCGCGACGTGCCCCTCTTCAACGGCATGGACGTGGCGCGCGTCACCGACCCGGACGCCGCGGCCGACTTCATCATCTGCACCGGCCCGTGGGACGACGATACGGAAACGGCGGAGGATTACCGCGGTCTCTTCCCCCGCCTCGTGAAGCGCGGCCTGCCGATGATCTGCGCCAACCCGGACCTCGTGGTCGAGCGCGGCGACAGGCTGATCACCTGCGCGGGTTCATTGGCGAAGCTCTACGAGGAACTGGGCGGCGAGGCGATTTACGGCGGCAAGCCGCACCCGCCGATCTACCGGCTGGCGCGCGGGATGCTGGCAAAACTCGGTGTGACCGTGCCCGCCGAAAGCTGGGAGCGGGTGCTATTCGTCGGCGACGGCATGCCCACCGACATCACCGGCGCGAAGGCGCAGGGGCTCGATGCCCTGTTCGTGACGGCAGGCATCCACACCAACGACTTCGGCCCCGATCCGGAAAACCCGGACCAGGGCCGTGTCGATCAGGTTCTCGCTGAGAACGGCTTTGCGCCGCGCAATGCGATCCCGCGTCTTCGGTGGCGCTAGCCGGGCTTAGAACTCGCCCAGCACCGCCTCGATCTTGCTCTTCAGCGTTGCGGCGTTGAACGGCTTTACGATGTAGTTGTTCACGCCCGCCTTCTTCGCGGCCACCACGTTTTCCGTCTTGGATTCCGCGGTCACCAGGATGAACGGCGTCGGCTTCAGCGTATCGTCCGCGCGCACTTCCTTCAGGAGCTGGTAGCCGGTCATCGGCTCCATGTTCCAGTCGGAGATCACCAGCCCGTAGGACCGCTGGCGCATCTTGCCCAGCGCCTCCTGGCCGTCTGCGGCCTCGTCGATCTCGGAGAAACCAAGCTGCTTCAGAAGGTTCCGGATAATCCGGATCATGGTCTTGTAGTCATCGACCACAAGCACAGGCATCGACATATTGACGGCCATGTTCCCGTCCTCACGTTCAATCGGAGCGTGTCGCCCCCCAATTCATCGTGTGAAAGTAGTGCGCGGCCTTTGAAAAAATGGTTAAGCGCCGCGATTTCAGGCATTTGGGACAAAAACCGGCGGAAATGGCGGGGTTGCAAGGCCTCCTGCGCCGTCCGCCCTTGACGCGCGCCGGGACGCTGCATACGAGGTCGCGGGCTTTCCTGCCTCTCCGGCCTGATATCCGGGCCACGTTTCGGGGACTTGTCCTGCCGGCCATGCGGATCATCCGCCACCACAGCGATGTGCCCGACCCGGCACGCGGCGCGGTCGTCGCCATCGGCAATTTCGATGGCGTCCACCGCGGCCACCAGGTGGTCATCGGCAAGGCCCGCGCCGTGGCCGAGGAACTTGGCGTGCCGCTTGCCGTCCTCGTCTTCGAGCCGCACCCGCGCCAGTACTTCGCCCCGGACGCCCCCTTCTTCCGGCTGTCGTCCTTCCGCGCCAAGGTCGCGCTGCTCGCCCGGGAAGGCGTCGGGATCGTCTACGCGCTGCCCTTCGATGCGCAGATGGCCAAGCTCACCGCCCCCGATTTCGTCATGGACGTGCTGGTCAAGGGCCTCGGTGCCGTCCACGTGGTCGTCGGCTATGATTTCTGCTTCGGCAAGGGCCGCACCGGCGACACGGCGCTGCTCCGCTACATGGGCGAGATGGAAGGCTTCGGCGTCACCGTGGTTGATCCGCAAGGCGAGGAAGGCGAGGGCGGCATCGTCTATTCCTCGACGAAAGTGCGCGAGGCGCTGGCCGATGGCCGCCTCGAGGATGCCGCGAAGATCCTCGGCCGCCCGTGGTTCATCGAGGGCCGCGTGCTCGACGGCGACAAGCGCGGCCGCACCATCGGCTTTCCCACCGCCAACCTCGCGCTGGATTCAGTCGTCACCCCGCGATTCGGTGTCTATGCCGTCAGCGTGGAAATCGAGGATGGCCCCCACAAGGGCACCTACGGGGGCGTCGCCAATCTCGGCCGTCGGCCCACCTTCAACAAGACCGATGTCACCCTCGAAGTGAACCTCTTCGACTTCGACGGCGATATCTACGGCGCCCATCTGCGCGTGTCGTTCCTTGCCTTTCTGCGCCCCGAGCAGAAATTCGACGGCCTCGACGCCCTCAAGGCCCAGATCGCCAAGGATGCCGATGCCGCCCGCGCCGTGCTGGCGGAAAAAACCGCCTGAGCCCCGCGCTTTACGTGCCCTGAATCGCGCTGCTACAAGCACGTCCATGCTTTGGAGCCTGACCGGAACGATTGACGCCGCCACCCGCGGCCGGGCGCGAATTACCCGCCCGGTCCGGGGCTAGGTCCGCGCGCGGGCCCGCCCGGCACCGGGAGACGCCGCCACCCGATCCGTCACAGCGCCCCTTGGCCCGTGCTTGCGCCTTAATGTCCGCCTGCCCGCCGGGGCCCCGAAGGCCAGATGCAGTAAATGTCCACCGACACGAAGAACGGCAAGCCTGCCGAGACCGCCGCAGGCGACGCCCCCGACTACCGCCCCACGCTCTTCCTGCCCGAGACGCCTTTCCCCATGAAGGCGGGCCTGCCTATGCGCGAGCCGGAAACGCTCAAGCGCTGGGAGGAGATCGGCCTCTACGAGCGCCTGCGCGAGGCGCGCAAGGGCGCCGAGAAGTTCAGCTATCACGACGGCCCGCCCTACGCGAACGGCAACCTCCACATGGGCCATGCCTTGAACAAGATCCTCAAGGACATGGTCTGCCGCTCCCAGTCCATGCTCGGCAAGGACGCCGCCTTCGTGCCCGGCTGGGACTGTCACGGCCTGCCCATCGAGTGGAAGGTCGAGGAAAAGTACCGCAACGCCGGCAAGAACAAGGACGAGGTGCCCGTCCTCGAGTTCCGCAAGGAGTGCCGCAACTTCGCCGCCCACTGGGTCGATGTCCAGCGCGAGGAGTTCAAGCGCCTCGGCGTGGTGGCCGACTGGAATAATCCGTACACCACCATGTCCAACGATGCGGAAGCCGCCATCGTTGCCGAGTTCCTGAAGTTCGCCGTGAAAGGCGCGCTCTACCAGGGCTCGAAGCCCGTCATGTGGTCGGTCGTCGAAAAGACCGCACTCGCCGAGGCCGAGGTCGAGTACCACGATCACGTCTCGCCGACGATCCATCTGGCGTTCCCCGTGGTGCGCTCGAAGAACGCCTTCCTGCAGCCCGACGTGGACAAGGCCGCGCCCCATGTCGTCATCTGGACGACGACGCCGTGGACCATCCCCGGCAACCGCGCCATCGCCTTTTCGCCGTCCATGGACTACGCCGTGGTCGAGGCCGACCACGAGGGCGGCCGCAAGACCTTCGTCGTCGCCGAGCCGCTGCTCGATGCCTTCCTCAAGGAAACCGGCCTCGAACGCCCGCAGATGATGACCACCCTCAAGGGCGACGATCTCGCCGGCACCGTCTGCGCGCACCCCCTGCGCGGGCAGGGTTACGACTACGACGTGCCGTTGCTGCCGGGCGACTTCGTCACCGACGAGCAGGGCACCGGCTTCGTCCACATCGCCCCCGGCCACGGCCAGGACGACTATGAGCTTGGCCGAGAACACGGCATCGAGGTGCCCCATACGGTTGCCGAGGACGGCGTCTATTTCGATCACGTGCCGCTCTTCGCCGGCAAATGCGTGCTTAAGCCCAACGGCAAGGAGGGCGACGCCAACAAGGCGGTGATCGAGGCCCTGCGCGAGGCCGGCAAGCTTGTCGCCACCGGCAGGCTTGAGCACTCCTATCCCCATTCGTGGCGCTCCAAGGCGCCGCTCATCTTCCGCAACACGCCGCAGTGGTTCATCTCGATGGACGTGGACGGCCTGCGCGACAAGGCGCTCAAGGCCATCGACGAGGTCGAGTGGTTCCCCAAGCGCGGCCAGGCCCGCATCCGCTCCATGGTCGAGACGCGGCCGGACTGGGTCGTCTCCCGCCAGCGCGCCTGGGGCGTGCCGCTCACCATCTTCGTCAACAAGGACACGGGCGAGGTCCTCAACGACGCCGCCGTCAACGCGCGCATCGTCGAGGCGGTGGCGCAGCGCGGCTGCGACGCCTGGTTCGACACCGACCCGCAGGCCTTCCTCGGCAACGACTACAAGGCGGACGACTACGACCAGGTGATGGACATTCTCGATGTCTGGTTCGATTCAGGCTCGACCCACGCCTTCGTGCTCGAAGCGCGCGAGGATCAGACCTGGCCAGCCAATCTTTACCTCGAAGGCTCCGACCAGCACCGCGGCTGGTTCCAGTCCTCGCTGCTCGAAAGCTGCGGCACCCGCGGCACCGCGCCCTACAGGCAGGTGGTGACGCACGGCTTCATCCTCGACGAGACCGGCAAGAAGATGTCGAAGTCGGGCAAGAACGCCATGTCGCCCGACAAGATCATGCAGCAGTCGGGCGCCGAGATCCTGCGCCTTTGGGTCGCCAGCTCCGACTACCAGAACGACCTCGTCGTCGGCCCCAACATCATCAAGGCCTGCACCGACAGCTATCGGAAGCTGCGCAACACCATCCGCTTCCTGCTCGGCAACCTTGCCGGCTTCGAGGAGGCGGAGCGCGTTTCCGTGGACGAGATGCGCAATGCGCCGGATGCGGACGGTATCGGCCTCGAACTCTTCATGCTCCACCGCCTTTCCGAGGTCGACCGCGTGGTGCGCGAGGGCTACGAGACCTACGACTTCACCCGCGTCTTCCACGCCCTGTCCAACTTCTGCGTGACGGACCTGTCCGCCTTCTATTTCGACATCCGCAAGGACGCGCTCTATTGCGACGCCTCGTCCAGCCTGCGCCGCCGCGCTGCGCGCACGGTGATGGACGAGATCTTTTCCTGCCTTACCGCGTGGCTCGCGCCCATGCTCGCCTTCACCATGGAAGAAGCCTGGCTCGCCCGCTTCCCGGACGACAAGGGCTCCGTCCACCTGCGCACCTTCCCGGACGTGCCGGATGCCTGGCGCGACGAGGCGGTCGCAGCCCGCTGGACGAAGCTGCGCCAGGTCCGCCGCGTCGTCACCGGCGCGCTGGAAGTCGAGCGCCGCGAGAAGCGCATCGGCGCCAGCCTCGAAGCGGCCCCGCGCGTCTACGTGGAAGACGATGGCCTGCGCGAGGCGCTTGGCGATGCCCCGCTCGACGACCTGTGCATCACCTCCGACCTCACGGTCATGCCGGCGGGCGAGGGCGCGCCGGCGGATGCCTTCCGGCTTGAGGACGTGAGCGGCGTTGCCGTCGTGCCCGCCCATGCCGACGGCGAGAAGTGCGGCCGCTGCTGGCGCGTGCTGCCCGAGGTGGGGACCAAAGACGCCCACCTGTGCAACCGCTGCGCGGAGGCCGTCGAGGCCGCCGGCGGTCTCGAGCAGGCGGGCTAGGCGCATGGACTGGCTCAAGCGGCACCTTGAGGCCGCCCTTCACTCGGTGCGTAATCCCGGCTCCCAGTTCCGCATGGGACTGGTCCTCGCCGTCGCCATCGCGCTCGCCGACCGCCTCAGCAAGTGGGCCATGCTCTACTGGGTGGACCTGCCCGCGAAGCAGAAGATCGAGATCACGCCCTTCTTCGACCTCGTCATGGTCTGGAACCCGGGCATCAGCTACGGCCTGCTGCCCGCCCATTCGCCGTGGGCGGTGGCCATTCTCATAATCTTTGCCGTCGCGGTCATCGCCGCGCTCGTCGTCTGGCTCGCCCGCGTCGAGCACCGCCTGCTGGCGCTGGCCCTTGCCAACATCATCGGCGGCGCCGCCGGCAATGCCTATGACCGGGCCGTCTATGGCGCCGTCGCGGACTTTTTCAGCTTCCACGCCCTTGGCTATAATTGGTACGTGTTCAATGTCGCCGACGTGGCGATTGTGCTAGGCGTTGTGCTGCTTTTGTGGGACTCGGTCTTCGGCCCTTCTGCGCGGGACGATGGTTCCGCCGCGAAAGACCGTCAGGACGGTTAACCGGGCCGCCACATTTTGGCCCGCTGCCTGCAGGACAAGATCACGCGAAACACGTGCGTGGGACGGAAACCGGGAATTGAAGGTGACTGCCGTGACTAAATTCGTTCATCTGCTGGCGGTCGCTGCGCTGGCCGGGCTTGTCGCCGGCTGCGGCGGCGGCGTCGAGGATGCGCTTGGCCTCGGCAAGGATCCCCCCGACGAGTTCGCCATCGTGACCAAGGCGCCACTGGCCATTCCGCCGGATTATGCCCTGCGCCCGCCGCAGCCCGGCGCCCCGCCGCGCCAGTCGCTCACCTCGCAGCAGATCGCCCAGAGCGCGCTCTACCCGGGCCGCGATGCCGGCGGTGTCACGTCCGGCCCGCTCGGCCCGGCCGGCGGCTCGCCCGGCGAGACGGCGCTTCTGCAAAATGCCGGCGCCACCGACGCGAGCCCCGAGGTGCGCCGCCTGATCGAGAGCGAGTACCGCTCCCTGATCGATGCGAATGAGACTTTCGCCGACACCATCCTGTTCTGGCGCGAGACCGAGCCGCCCGCCTACCCGGTGGACGCCCGCGCCGAGCAGCAGCGCCTGCGCCAGAACGATGCGCTGGGCGCCCCGGTGACAGAAGGCGACACACCGCGCATCGAGCCCAACAAGGAGAAGGGGCTCCTCGAGGACCTCTTCTGATCGCACGAGACTTCGCAGCGGCCCTGCCGGACCCCCGGCGGGGCCGCTCGCGTCTTGAAGACCCGGAAACCTGAAGCCCGGAAGGTCCCATGATCCAGCGTCCGGCCCTGCCAGCCCTGCTCCTCGCGGCCCTCCTCGCGCTCGCCGCCTGCGACAACGCGGACGAGACCGCCGCGGCACCGGAAACGGCCGCGTCCGCCGCTGAAGAAGCGCAGGCCGAAGCCGAAGGGGCGCAGGCCGAAGCCGAACCAGCCGAAGAACCCGCCACGGACGAAACCGCCGGGGCAAAGCCCGAGCCGGAACCGTTCCCCGAGCCGGAAATCGTCGAGGCCACCGGTCAGCCCATCCCGCAGACATTCATGCTGGACAACGGCATGCAGGTCGTCGTCATCGAGGACCGCCGCGCCCCCGTCGTCACCCACATGGTCTGGTACAAGGTCGGCGCGGCGGACGAGCCGCGGGGCAAGTCGGGCATCGCGCATTACCTCGAACACCTTATGTTCAAGGGCACCGAGGACGTGCCGCCCGGTGAGTTCTCCGCCATCGTCGCCCGCAATGGCGGCCGCGAGAACGCCTTCACCTCCTACGACTACACCGGCTACTACCAGCGCGTCGCCCGCGACCGCTTGCCGCTGGTCATGGAGCTGGAGGCCGACCGCATGACGGGTCTCAAGCTCACGGAAGAACTCGTCCTGCCCGAGCGCGACGTGATCCTGGAGGAACGTTCCGCGCGCATTGACAACGACCCCGGCGCGCTGCTCGCCGAGCAGATGAATGCCATGCTCTACCTCGCCCACCCCTACGGCACGCCGATCATCGGCTGGCGCCACGAGATGGAGGGGCTGACCTACCAGGACGCCCTCGACTTCTACGAAAAGTACTACACGCCCGAAAACGCCATTCTCGTCGTCGCTGGCGATATCAGCGCCGAGGAACTTCGTCCGCTCGCGGAGCAGTATTACGGTTCGATCGAGCCGCGCGGCGACATCGGCCCGCGCGTCCGCCCGGCCGATCCGCCCGCCCGCGCCGCGCGCCGCGTCACCCTGCGCGACGCCCGCGTCGAGCGCGAATATGTCCGCCGTGCTTACTTGGCCCCCGGCTACGCCAATGCCGAACCCGGCGAGGCGGAAGCCCTCGACGTGCTGAGCGAGATCATCGGCGGCGGCCCCACCGCGCGCATCTACAGGTCGCTCGTGGTGGAGCAGGCCATCGCCGTCGGCGCCTCCGGCTGGTATTCCGGCACGGCGCTGGATGACGGCTCCATCGGCTTCTACGCCATCCCCGCCGACGGCGTGTCGATGGAACAGGCCGAGGCCGCCATCGACACCGAGATCGAAAAACTCCTCACCGAAGGCGTCACGCAGGACGAGGTGGACCGCGCGAAGAACACCCTCGTGGCCGACGCCATCTTCGCCCAGGACGACCAGCAGACCATGGCGCGCTCCTACGGCGCCGCGCTGACGACCGGCCTCACGGTCGAGCAGGCCGCCACCTGGCCCGACCGCGTCCTCGCCGTCACCGCCGAGGACGTGACCGCCGCCGCGCGCAAGTACCTGCAGCCCGAGCGCTCCGTCACCGGCATCCTCCTTCGCGACGAGCAGCCTTCATGATGCGTTTCAAGCTTTTTGCCGCCGCGTTCGCCATCGTGATCGCGGCATCGCCCGCCGCCGCCTTCGAGATCGAGCCCGTCACGTCGGACAGCGGCATCGAGACTTGGCTGGTCTCCGAGGACACCGTCCCCATCGTCGCCGTGGATGCGCTGTTCCACGCGGGCTCGCACCTCGATCCGGAAGGCCGCGAGGGCTTGGCCGAGATGACGGCGAACCTGATGACCGAGGGCGCCGGCGATCTCGACAGCCAGGCCTTCGCCGCCCGCCTGCGCGACCTCAACGTGCAGCTCTCCTTCGACGCCGGCCGCGACACCATCCAGGTCCGCCTGCGCACGCTGGCCAGCAACATGGACGAGGCCTTCGAGCTTCTCGCCCTCGCGCTGACCCGGCCCCGCTTCGATGCGCAGGACGTGGAGCGCGTGCGCGCCCAGATGCTCGCCAGCCTCGCGCAGGACGAGGAGAACCCGGACACCGTCGCCTTCCGCACCTTCTTCGCGGAAGCCTTCGCGGGCCATCCCTACGCGTCCTCCACCTCCGGTACGCCGGAGAGCGTTACCGCCATCACCGTGGGCGACCTGCGCACCTACGCCGCCAAGGCCTTCACACTGGATGCGCTGCACGTCTCCGTCGTCGGCGACATCTCGGCCGAAGACACCGCCCGCCTCGTGGACACGGCCTTCGCCTCGCTCCCCGCAACGGCGGAGCGCAACGACCCCACGGATGCCGGCCCCCTCGAACCCGGCGTCACCGTCATCGAGCGCAACAACCCGCAGACCGTCGTCGTCTTCGGCATGGACGGCCTCAAGCGCGACGACGAGGATTTCATCCCCGCCTACGTGATGAACTACATCCTCGGCGGCGGCAGCTTCGTCAGCCGCATGTTCGACGAGGTGCGGGAGAAGCGCGGCCTCGTCTACACGGTCGACACCAATCTCTATCCGCTCAACCACGGCGCGCTCTATTTCGGCTACCTCGCCTCCTCCAACGAGACGGCGGGCGAGGCCCTCGACGTAGCCAGGGCCGAGATCGCGCGCATGGCGGAAGAGGGCGTCACGGCGGAAGAGCTCGAAAACGCCCAGACCTACCTAACCGGCTCCTACGCGCTTCGCTTCGATTCCTCGCGCGCCATCGCCGGCCAGCTCACAGCCATCCAGTTCGAGGACTTGGGCATCGATTACGTCGAGAACCGCAACGGCATGATCGAGGCGGTGACCCGGGACGACATCGCCCGCGTCGCGAAACGCCTGCTCAAGCCCGACGCCCTGCGCGTCGTCGCCGTCGGCCAGCCCGCCGGCATCGGCGAGGCCCGGTCGGAGGGCGAGCCGGAAGGCGAGGGCGCCGAAGCCGCCCCTGCGCCCGAAGACGCGCCCGCCCCGGAAGAGACGGAAGCCGAACCGGCTGCCAACTAGGCCCCACCGCCCCGCTTTGCTAGCGTTCGGGGACCGTCAGTCCCCCGAGTCGCGTGCCCCGGCCCAGACCGTTTCGCGCGTGCGTCAAAGCGGAGCGCCCCGATGGCCACAAGCCTTCCCTACGAGCAAGACATCTCCGGCATCCTGTCGGACGCGGTCGGCGACGAGGGCGGCTTGACCGCGCAGGCCTTCGAAAAGCGCCTCGGCGCTACGGCGGCGGCTCTTGAGAGCCTGCGCGCGAAGCACGCCGACGGCTCGCTCCCCCTCCTGCACCTGCCCGAACGCACCGACGATTTCGCAGCGATGGACGAACTCATCGCCCACCTGTCGAAGGACACCAGCGACCTCGTGGTCCTCGGCATCGGCGGCTCCAGCCTCGGCGCCAAGGCGCTCTGCCAGCTCGCGGGCGACGCTACCCCCGCCCACAGCTGGCCCGAGGGCAAACCCCGCATCCATTTCTTCGAGAACCTCGACCCGCACAGCTTCACCCGCGCCATGGGCCATCTCGACCTGCGCACCACGCGCTTCCTCGTGGTCTCCAAGTCCGGCGGCACCGCCGAACCGCTGGTGCAGGCCCTGGCCGCCAAGCAGGCGCTGGAAGATGCGGGCGGCGGCAAGTACCTCAAGCACCACTTCGGGGCCATCACCGAGCCCACCGACAACCCGGTCCGCCGTTTGGTCGAGGGCATGGGCGCCCCCGTCATCGACCACGACCCCGGGGTCGGCGGCCGCTTCTCCGTGCTGACGAATGTCGGCCTCGTGCCCGCCAAGCTCATGGGCCTCGACGCCGCGAAGATCCGCGAGGGCGCTGCCGCCGTCCTCCAGCCCATCCTCGAAGGCGCATCCCCCGCCGATGTCGCTCCCGCCGCCGGCGCCGCCATGCAGGTGGCGCTTGCAGAAGAAAAGGGCGCCGCCGCCAGCGTCATCCTCGCCTACTCGGACAGGCTGGAGCGCTTCGGCCTCTGGTACCGCCAGCTCTGGGCCGAAAGTCTCGGCAAGGACGGCAAGGGCACCGTCCCCGCCACCGGCATCGGCCCCGTGGACCAGCACAGCCAGCTCCAGCTCTATCTCGCCGGTCCCGCCGACAAGGCCTACACGGTCATCTCAGTCGGCGCGGCGGGGCAGGGGCCGCGCGTTGAGAGCGACGATCCCGCGCTCGATTACCTCAACGGCAAGACCATGGGCGACCTCGCCGATGCCGAATGCCGCGCCACCATCGAGACCCTGAAGAACAACCACCGCCCCACGCGCACCATCACCATCCCCGTTCTTGACGAACGGGCCATGGGCGCGCTCCTCATGCACTTCATGCTGGAGACCATCATCGCCGCCCACCTCATGGGCATCGACCCGTTCGACCAGCCCGCCGTCGAGGAGGGCAAGATCCTCGCCCGCAAGTACCTGGGAGCCATGTAGCCCGCCAATGGCCGAACCGCGCCCCATCAGCGCCGAGACAAGCGCCGCCCCGCGCATCCGCCGCCTCTCCGAAGGCGCGGTGAACCGCATCGCCGCGGGCGAGGTGGTGGAGCGCCCGGCGAGCGCCGTGAAGGAACTGGTGGAAAACGCCCTCGATGCCGGCGCCACACGCATCGACGTGGCCATCTCCGCAGGCGGTAAGAGCCTCATTTCGGTGGAAGACGACGGCTGCGGCATGAGCGCGGAGGAACTCGCGCTTGCCGTCGAGCGCCACGCCACGTCCAAGCTCGCCGTCGATGCGGCGGGAACCGAGGACCTCGTCCACATCGCCAGCCTCGGCTTTCGCGGCGAGGCGCTGCCCTCCATCGGCGCCGTCGCCCGCCTCGAGATCACCAGCCGCCCCCGCGGCGGCGAGGGCCATGCGCTCAAGGTCGAAGCGGGCAAACTCTCGGGCCCCAGGCCCGCCGCCGCCACGCCCGGCACCCGCGTCGAAGTGCGCGACCTCTTCTTCGCCACGCCCGCCCGCCTCAAGTTCCTGAAATCCGACCGGGCGGAAACCCAGGCCGTCGCCGACGTGCTGCGCCGCCTCGCCATGGCCCACCCGCGCGTGTCCTTCGCGCTGACGAGCGACGGCCGGGAGACCCTGCGCCTCGCCGGTGAAACCACGGATGACGACGAGGACGCGCGCCTTGCCCGCCTCGGCCGCATCCTCGGCCGCGACTTCGCGGAAAACGCGCTGCCGGTGGAGATCGGCCGCGAGCCCGTCACCATCACCGGCCATGCGGGCCTGCCCACCTTCAACCGCGGCAACGCGCAGGCGCAGTACCTGTTCGTCAACGGCCGCCCGGTGCGCGACAAGCTGCTCGCGGGTGCCGTGCGCGGTGCCTACGCGGATTTCCTCGCCCGCGACCGCCACCCGGTGCTTGCCCTCTTCGTCGAGGTCGAGCCCTCGCAGGTGGACGTCAACGTCCACCCGGCCAAGGCCGAGGTCCGCTTCCGCGATCCCGGCCTCGTCCGTGCCTTGATCGTGAAGGGCCTGCGCCAGTCGCTCGATGCCGCCGGCCACCGCGCCTCCACTACCGTCGCGGGCGATGCGCTGTCCGCCTTCCGGCCCGAGGGCGCGCCGCAGGGCTACGCCCCGCCGCCCCACGCCCTGATGGAGCAGGCCGCCTCCGCCTTCGCGCCCCTGCCGCGCGGCCCCGAACCCGAGCAGCGTTTCTCCGGCTTCGACATGCCCTCGGCCCGCGTCGAACCGTCAGCGCCCCAGGCGCAGGACCTGATGGACCGCCCGCTCGGCGCCGCCCGCGGCCAGCTCCACCTGACCTACATCGTGGCGGAGACCCGCGACGGCCTCGTGCTGGTGGACCAGCACGCCGCCCACGAGCGCCTTGTCCACGAACGCATGAAAAAGGCCCTCGCCGACGCCGGCATCAAGCGCCAGGCGCTGCTCGTCCCCGAAGTCGTGGAACTGGGTGCTGGCGAGGCAGAAGCGCTGGCCGAACGCGCGGCCGAACTCGCCGAGCTCGGCCTCGTCATCGAGCCCTTCGGCGACGGCACCATCATCGTCCGCGAAGTCCCCGCCATGCTCGGCGACACCGACGTGCAGGGCCTCGTCCGCGACCTCGCCGACGAACTCGCCGAACTCGGCGAAACCCTGCGCCTGCGCGAACGCCTCGACGAAGTCTCCGGCACCATGGCCTGCCACGGCTCCGTCCGCGCCGGCCGCCGCCTCACGGCTGAGGAGATGAACGCCCTCCTGCGCGAGATGGAGGCGACCCCCCATTCCGGCCAGTGCAACCACGGCCGCCCCACCTACGTGAAACTCAGCCTCCCCGACATCGAGAGACTCTTCGGCCGCCGCTGACACTCGGTTCAGGCGGTTTCGCAGGCGGTCATTCCCGTCCGAACGGGGACAGCATGCCTACATCGGCCTTAAGCCGAATTCGGCAGTGAGTACGAGGAGAGGGAGTAGAACCAGAAGGCCCGTGAAGAAGCGGCCCGGTGAGAAGACCTGGCGGCCATCCCGTGACGAAAAAGAGAAAAAGACGACGAATGGAAGGGTCACACCCAAGAATACGATCAAGAGAGTTATCAGGACCCGTTCTATTTCTCCCGGATCGTAGTCGCCATACCGATGCAGCATGAACTCCGCGAGAAGTATGAGGAAGAAGAGAAAGAAGGTTGCGAAGAAATAGAGAATTCTCTTGATCACGTTCAGCCTCTGGGTGTCGCCGGCG
Organism: Parvibaculaceae bacterium; assembly: GCA_965229975.1. Lineage (GTDB taxonomy): Bacteria > Pseudomonadota > Alphaproteobacteria > CGMCC-115125 > CGMCC-115125 > Pyruvatibacter. The sequence goes on along the minus strand of OZ245936.1, from coordinate 2,069,521 downwards.
AGATACTCGGTATTCGCACGCTTCCTGAAATGCCTTGCCTGTGGAGCGAACGGCGCAAGCCTGATTGCCCGGTTCCAGGAGCCCGGCAGTATTTCAATTCAAGAGGCTAGCTCACGCGGTGAGTGTGGGGGAAGAATGACGGGCAAACTGCAGCCCGCGCCTAACCCGCCAGCGCCATCGCAACCGCGCTGAAATGCGTCGCGGCCGCCGCCACCACGAACCCGTGCCACACGGCCCGCCGGTAGGGCAGCCGCTCCCACAGGTGGAAGATCACGCCGATGGAATAGAGCGCGCCGCCGATGCCGATGATCACCAGCACGGTCAGCCCCAGCGCCTCGCGCAGGGGTTCGAAGATGATCGCCCCGCTCCAGCCCAGCGCGAGATAAAGTACGACCCCCGCCCATGACGGGGTCAGCGGCGCGAACAGCTTGAGCGCGGCGCCGCCCAGCGCCAGCACCCACATGCTGGCGAGCGCGATGACGATTGGCGTGCTGTCCAGCGCATGCGCCATGAAGGCCGTGTAGGTGCCCGCGATCAGCAGGTAGATCGCTGCGTGGTCGAACCGCCGCAGCAGGTCCTTGCGTGGGCTCGGATGCGCCGCGTTGTAAAGCAGCGAACAGGTCAGCGCCGCCAGCAGGCACGCGGCATAGACGCTGGAGCCGGTGATGTCCGGCCCCGACCCGTTGAGGATGGATTGGGTGATCAGCCAGCCCGCACCGCCCGCGGCGAGCGCGATGCCAACGGCGTGGACGATAATGTCAGCCATCCGCTCCGCCGCCTCGCGCGGCGTCATGTCGGTACCCGGCACGCGATCACTCATGAAACAAGTCTAGCGGCGAAATGCGGAAGAAACAGGGCGCATCAGCCGGAAACGGCAAATATGATCACCTGTGTGTCACCATAGCGACGCCTGTCGAGTTCGGTAAAACCCTCCGGACACGGAACATCGGCACTGGCCGCCTCTTCCAGCACGCAGATCGCCCCCGGCGCCAGCCACCCGCCCGCGAGTGCCGCCGCCAGCGCCTTCTCCCCCAGCCCCTTGCCATAGGGCGGGTCGCAGAACACGAGGTCGTAGGGCGGCCCTGCCGAGCCTTCGCGCGGCCCCAGCTTCGTCGCATCCCGCCGGTAGAGGCGGATGCGCCCGGTCTCCCCCAGCGTCTCGGCGTTGCGGCGGATCAGCCCGCGGCTCTCCGCGTGATCGTCCACGAAGAGCGCGTAGGCGGCCCCGCGCGACAGGGCTTCCAGCCCCAGCGCGCCGGTGCCCGCGAACAAGTCCAGCACCCGCGCGCCTTCAAGCGCGAAATCCCCGAAGTCCCCATGCGCCAGCACGTTGAACAGCGCCTCGCGCGTCCGGTCGGAGGTCGGCCGCACCCGTGCATCCTTCGGCCCGGCAAGCGGCCGACCCTTATGCGTCCCGCCGACGATGCGCACCCGGCTTGCCCTTCTTCGGCCCGTTCTTCTTCGGTTTCGCGTGCCCGGGCTTCGTCTTCAGCGGCTTCTTGCGCGCGGTCCCGGTCTTCTCCTGCCCGGCGTTCTCGCCCGCGCCCTTCGGCCCGCGTCCCAGCTGGTCGCGGATCACCCGCGCCTCCACCTCTTCCACAGCCCCCGGCGAAAGATCGCCAAGCTGGAACGGCCCGTAGGCGACACGGATTAGCCGGTTCACGTCGAGCCCCAGCGCGCCGAGCACGCGCCGCACCTCGCGGTTCTTCCCCTCGCGGATCGACACGGTGAGCCACTGGTTGCGGCCTTCCTTGCCCGCATCCGGCACCGCCTCGATGGCGCCATAGCGTACCCCGTCCACGGTGATGCCGTTCTTGAGCTTCTCCAGCGCCGCCGCATCGACAGTGCCATGCACCCGCACCCGGTAGCGCCGCGACCACCTCGTCGCCGGCAGCTCCAGCCGCCGCGCCACGCCGCCGTCATTGGTGAGCAGCAGCAGCCCTTCCGAATTGATGTCGAGCCGCCCGATCGAGATCACCCGCGGCATGTGCTGCGGCAGGTTCCCGAACACGGTCGCACGCCCTTCCGGGTCCCGCGCCGTCGTCACCAGCCCCTTGGGCTTGTGGTAGCGCCACATGCGCGTGCGCTCGGGCGGCGCCACCTCGATGCCGTCCACCTCGATGAGGTTGGCCCCGGTCACCTTCACGGCCGGCGTTGTCAGCACTGCGCCATCGACCGAGACGCGCCCGTCCTCGATCAGCTTCTCCGCGTCCCGGCGCGAGCACAGCCCCGCCCGCGAAAGATATTTCGCGATGCGCTCGGGTTCGGGTCCAGTGGGGGAGGGGGCATCCGTCATGGCGCAAGTGCCTAGCAGAGCGCGAGGCGAAGCGCGAGATATTGACCGCGCCGCGCCGCGCCGTCACCGTCCGCGGCCATGAGCGATGTCCCCGGTTACATGGACCAGGCAATGGCAGAAGCCCGCGCGGCCGCCGCCCGCGGCGAGGTGCCCGTGGGCGCCGTCATCGTCGGCCCGGACGGCGCGGTCCTGGCCCGCGCAGGCAACCGCACGGTGGCGGACCGCGACCCCACGGCGCATGCCGAACTGCTGGCGATCCGCGCGGGGGCGAAGGCGCTGGGCTCGGAGCGCCTGACGGACTGCGATCTCTACGTGACCCTCGAACCATGCCCCATGTGCGCGGGCGCCATCTCCTTCGCCCGCATCCGGCGGCTCTATTTCGGCGCGCCGGACCCCAAGGGCGGCGGCGTCGAGCATGGCGCGCGCGTCTTCGCCCGCGAGACCTGCCACCATGCGCCCGAGGTCTATGGCGGCATCGCCGAAGGGGAGGCGGCGGCCCTTCTCAGGGACTTCTTCGTCGCCCGCCGTGATCCCGCCTGACCGGCGGAATCTCAGGCGTTCCGGGCGCGAATGACGCAGCGGAACGCGGGGAAAACTGCAGGCGTGACCCGCGCCGCCCAAGGGGCTAAAGTCGCGCCCGAAACTGCAATCTCACCACAAACACCTAGAACGAGGGGAAATGCCCGATGAATTTTGAGCACACCGACAAGGTCAAGGAACTCATCGCTCGTCTCGAGAAGTTCATGGACGAGCACATCTACCCCAACGAGAAGACCTACGAAGAGCAGATGAAGGCCTACCGCGACGAGGGCGACCCCTGGCGGGTGCCGCAGATCGTGGAAGACCTGAAGCCGAAGGCGCGCGAGGCGGGCCTGTGGAACCTCTTCCTGCCGCACTCCGACCTCGGCGGCGGCACCACCAACCTCGAATACGCCCCGCTCTGCGAGATCATGGGCCGCGTCGGCTGGTCGTCGGAAGTCTTCAACTGCTCCGCGCCCGACACCGGCAACATGGAAGTGCTGGAGCGCTACGGCTCGGAAGAGCAGAAGGAAACCTGGCTGAAGCCGCTGCTCGACGGCAAGATCCGCTCGGCCTTCCTGATGACCGAGCCGGCCGTCGCCTCGTCCGACGCCACCAACATCGAAACCCGCATCGAGCGCGATGGCGACGAATACGTCATCAACGGCCGCAAGTGGTGGTCGTCGGGGCTCGGCGATCCCAACTGCAAGGTGGCGATCGTCATGGGCAAGACCGACCCTGGCGCCGATAGCTACCGCCAGCAGTCGCAAATCCTCGTGCCGCTCGACGCGCCAGGCATCAAGATCGTCCGCATGCTGCCGGTCTTCGGCTATGACGATGCCCCGCACGGCCACGCGGAAGTCATCCTCGACAACGTCCGCGTCCCGGCCTCCAACCTCATCCTCGGCGAGGGCCGCGGCTTCGAGATCGCCCAGGGCCGCCTTGGCCCGGGCCGCATCCACCACTGCATGCGCACCATCGGCGTTGCCGAGCGCTGCCTCGAAAAGATGGTGAAGCGCCTGCTCACCCGCGAAGCCTTCGGCAAGAAGGTGGCCGAGCACTCGGTCTGGGAGCAGCGCGTGGCCGAGGCCCGCACCAACATCGAAATGACCCGCCTGCTGACGCTCAAGGCGGCGGACATGATGGACAAGGTGGGCAACAAGGTCGCCCGCGCCGAGATCGCCATGATCAAGGTCGCCGGCCCCCGCGTCGCCCTCCAGGTCATCGACGATGCCATCCAGGCCCATGGCGGCGGCGGCGTGACCAGCGACTTCGGCCTCGCCCGCGCCTACTCGTCCATCCGTACCCTCCGCCTCGCGGACGGCCCGGACGAGGTGCACAACCGCACCATCGCGCGGCTTGAATACAAGAAGCACATGGAGGAACTGCGCGCCGCCGCCGAGTAAGGCCACGCACGTTTCATCCGCGGACCCTCCTCAATAATGGGGTCCATTGCTTTGGCGGCGGCCCGGCACCATATGGTGTCCGGGCCGCCTGCCAGCCGCCCGGTTTGCTATTCCACGAGTGACGGCGGCAGGCGCGCGGGATCAAGCCCGGAGCAACGCCTATGAAACTCTACACAACCCCCCTCTCGCCCTATGCCGGCCGCTGCCGGATGCAGGTTTACGTGAAGGGTCTCGACGTCGAGATGATCGACCCGTTCGAGGCGCTTTCGCCGGAGGCGTTCAAGGCCAAGACGCCTCTTGCCAAGGTGCCCGCGCTGGAGACCGACGACGGATGGGTTCTCCCGGAATCCGAGACCATCTGCGAATATTTGGAAGAGCTTTATCCCGATCCGCCGCTGCTGCCCTCAGACCCCAAGGGCCGGGCGAAGTCGCGGGTCATCAGCCGCATCGCGGATCTCTACGTCCTTGGGCCGCTCGCAATCCTGTTCAGCCAGATCGACCCCAAGACGCGCGACGTCGACCTCGTGCGCCACAACTTGATGGAACTGAAGAAGGGCCTCGGCTGGCTTAACACCTACCTCGAAGGATCATCGGGCTACGCGGTCGGTGATCGGCTCACGCTGGCCGACTGCACGCTGGTGCCGATCCTCTATTTCGTGCGCCGCATTCCGGAAATGTTCGGCAAGACCGGCTGCCTGCTGGACGATCACCCCAACATCACCGCCTACTGGAAGGGCATCTTCAACGAGCCCGTCGCCGGCCGCGTTCACGAGGAACTGGTCGAAGCCCTCAAGCGGATGCGCTAGCCGCCCGCGGCATCGCGTTGTCGGCGGCCGCCGGCAGGATGATCCGCACGGTCGTACCCTTGCCCGGCTCGCTTTCGATGGCGAATTCGCCGTCGTGGATATCCACCATGGCCCGCACCAGCGGCAGGCCGAGGCCTGTGCCCTTGCTCGCCAGTTCAGCGTGCGTCACCACCTGCTCGAACGGGCGCAGCACCCGCTCGATGTCCTTGGCCTCGATACCAACGCCCGTGTCGGTCACCGAGATGCTCACGAGATCCGGCCCCTCGCGGTTATAGGCAACCGTGATGCGCCCGCCGGCCGGTGTGAATTTCACCGCGTTGGACAGCAGGTTGAGCAGCATCTGCGTCAGCGCGCGGGTGTCCGCCATCACGGCCACATCCTCGCCCGCGCCGTTCTCCACCCGAAGCTCCAGTTCGCCTTCGTTGAGGCGCGCATCCACCATGTGCGAGGCCTTGGTGATCGCGTCGGCCACGTTCACCGGCTCGATCGTCAGGTCGTACTTACCGGCCTCGATCTTCGACATGTCGAGAATGTCGCTGATCAGCGAAAGCAGGTGCGTGCCGCTTTCGTGGATCATGCCGATATATTCTTCGTATTGCGGCGAACCGAGCGGGCCGAACACCTTCTCGGTCATCATCTCAGAGAAACCGAGAATGGCGTTGAGCGGCGTGCGCAGCTCGTGGCTCATGTTGGCAAGGAAGCGCGACTTGGTGAGGTTGGCCTGTTCCGCGCGTTCGCGTGCTGCCATCAGCTCCTGCTCGTGCTTCTTCTGAGCAGTGATATCGCGCGAGCACGCCACGAACCCGTCGAGGTCACCATCGGTATCGATCAGCGGGCTCAGCGCCGCTTCCAGCCACACGTAGTGTCCCGCCTTCGACTTCATGCGGAACTGCGTGCGCTTGACCAGCCGGTCCTCGAACATCTGCGTGATGACGTTGATGGTCGGGTCCATGTCGTCGGGATGCAGGAATATCTCGGACAGAATCCCGACGCACTCCTCGGGCGTGTAACCGAGAATGCGCTCGATCGACGGCGACATGTATTGAACCTCGCCGCGCGCGTTGAAGCGCGCAATGGCGTCGGTCGAGTGCTCCGCCAGCAGCCGGAACTCCTGCTCCGATTTCTTGATCGCCTCGTTGGCGCGCTCGATCTCCGTCACGTCCTGGCATATGCCGACGATCGTCGTCGGGTTACCCTCGTTGTCGCGCTCGACATGGCCCATCAGCATCACGCGGCGGTAGGAGCCGTCCGCATGCTGCATGGCAACGATCCGGTTGAACGAGGCGCCTTCCGTGAGCGCCTGCGACACGTCCTCGATCATCGCGGCGTAGTCATCCGGCTCGAAGAGATCGAGGGTCCAAGTCATGTCGGCGGGCATCGCGCTTCGCTTGAGGCCCAGCATGGCAAACATGCCATCCGACCAGACCGGCCCGGGCGCGTTCTTGTCCCAGCGCCAGTGGCCGAACTTCACGGAAATTTCCGCGCGGCGGATCTCGTCGTCGCGCTGCTTCTGCGCGGTGATGTCGCGCGAAACCATGACGATGCCGTTGACCCGCGGATCGTCCAGCAGGTTCGTGCAGTGGGTCTGCACCCAGATCCAGTGCCCGTCCAGGTGGCGCATCCGGTGGTCGGAAAGCTGCCGCCGGCCGCCCTGCTCGACGAGCTCCATGAACTCGGCCAGCACCGCCTTGTAGTCGTCCGGGTGGAAGAAGTAGTCCGTGAGCCCCGCGATATCGCCGCCGTCGAACCCGAACACGCGCTTCACATTCGGGCTGAGGTAGACAAACCGGCCCTGTCCGTCGACGACCGAGATGAGGTCGCCGGCGTTCTCGATAGCCGCGCGGAAGAAGCTGTCGTCCAGCTCCCTTACGGGCTCAGGCTTCTTTGACGGTTCTGCGCGTTTCATCGCCTTGTAACCGCGATATCCCCCGATTTGACTAGGGATACTGCGGGACAAGGCGTTAACAGGTCGTACCGGACCCGGACGTTTTTGCGACAGGTGCCGCGTAACCGCCGGAAACTGCGGAAAAATTCCGGGCTATTCTGGTGAATTCACGATGTCCCAGGCGGCATCGGCAAGCATCTTCGCGGCATTTCCGTACAGCGCCGCCCGCTCCGAGCTGGCATTGCCGTCGAGCCCCCGCTTGTAGACGCCCTGCGCGATCGCCGCGAGACGGAACACCGAGAAGCCCACGTAGAACGGCCAATTCTCGATCCCGTCGCGCCCCGTGCGTTTGCAGTAGGCATCCACGTAGGCCGCCTCGGAGGGAATGCCCGTCGCCGCGAAATCGACCCGCGTGAGCGTGCCCATGGTCGGACTGTCGATCCGGTAGAGCATCGAATTGTAGCCGAGGTCCGCCAGCGGATGGCCGATGGTCGAAAGCTCCCAGTCCAGCACCGCGATCATCTTCGGCTCGGTCGGGTGGAACATCGTGTTTTCCAGCCGGTAGTCGCCATGGGCGATCGAGACCGAGTCCTCCGCCGGGATGTGGTCCGGCATCCACGCGATGAGCTTTTCCATCGACTCGATCGTCTCTGTCTCGGCGGCTCGGTACTGCTTGATCCAGCGCCCGATCTGCCGCTCGAAATAGTTGCCCGGCCGGCCGTAGTCGCCAAGCCCAACAGCCTCGTGGTCCACGTTGTGCAGTTCCGCCAGCACCCGGTTCATCTCGTCGTAGATGGCGGCGCGCTCGGCCGGCTCCATGTCCGGCAGCGTCGGGTCGCGGAAGACGCGGCCCTCCAGGTGCTCCATCACGTAGAACGACGTGCCCACCACACCCTCGTCCTCGCACAGCGCATACATGTGCGGCACCGGCACCGGCGTGTCGGCCAGCGCCTTCATGGCGCGGTACTCGCGGTCCACCTGGTGCGCACTCGCCAGCAGCTTGCCCGGCGGCTTCTTGCGCATCACGTATTTGCGGTTCGGCGTGATGAGCTGGAACGTGGGGTTCGACTGCCCGCCCTGGAACTGGCGCACCGTCAGCGGCCCCTCGAAGCCCTCCACGTTGGCCTCGCACCAGCGCGTCAGCGCGGCCTCGTCGAACTTGTGGCGGTCCAGCACCTCGATGGTTTCGGCAGCCTCGGTCATGGCGCGGCGGTTCCCCTGTCGTTTCGTGTCGTTTGGTGTCATTTCGTGTCGTTGAATGGCGGTTTCGCTGGCGTTCCTAGCACGCGGCTCGACTTCCGGCACCCCCGGTGCTGCAATCGGGGCCATGTTCCAATCGCCCGATTCGGCGCCGCCCATCGTCCAGGAAACCGCGGAGACCGCGGGCTACGCGATCGGCTGGTTCATCGGCTGGATGCGCGCGGAAGTCCTCACGCAGGAAACCGGCATCCAGGCCGCCGTCCTGCTCACGGTTGCCGCAGCGTCAATCTATGCCGGCCGCTTGGCAGCGCCTTACATCTCGCGCCTGGCCGCAAGGGAAGGCTGGGCCGTCTGGCTGCGCACCCGCGTCGGCCGCTTCGCCCGCCTCGTCGCGCCCGCCGTTGCGCTGGTCCTCGTATGGTTCGCCTCGGTGGCCTTGCGCAATTTCGCCATCGAACCGGACCTTCTGGGCATTGCCGCCAGCCTGCTGATCGCCTGGCTCACCATCCGCCTCATCACCGCGCTGACGCGCGAGAACGCGTTCACGCGGCTCATCGGCGCCATCATCTGGATCATCGCCGCGCTCGCCATCCTCGGCTGGCTCACGCCGCTGATCTCGGCGCTCGATGCCGCCGCCTTCACGGCGGGCGAGATGCGCATCTCGCTGCTCACCATCGTCAACGGCATGATCCTGATCGGCGGCCTCCTGTGGTTCGCCGTCTTCGTGTCGGGACTCTTGGAAGGCCAGCTCGGCCGCCTCGACGGCATGCCGCCCGCGGCCCGCGTCCTCGTCGGCAAGGTCCTGCGCATCGCCTTCGTCACGGTGGCGATCCTCGTCGGCCTCACCTCCATCGGTATCGACTTCACGGCGGTCGCGGTCTTCTCGGGCGCCGTCGGCGTCGGTATCGGTTTCGGCCTTCAGAAGGTCGTCTCCAACCTCATCAGCGGCATCATCCTGCTGCTCGACCGGTCGATAAAACCGGGCGACGTCATCGAGATCGGCGAAGCCTATGGCTGGATATCCAAGCTCGGCGCGCGCTACGCCGCCATCGTCACCCGCGACGGCAAGGAGTACCTGATCCCCAACGAGGATCTCATCACCCAGCAGGTGGTGAACTGGTCATTCTCAAACCGCGCCGTCCGCCTCAAGATCGGCGTCGGCGTCAGCTACCGCTCGGACGTGCGAAAGGCGCTCGACCTGATGATGCAGGCCGCGCGTGATCATTCGCGCGTTCTGGAAAGCCCGCCGCCGGCCACCCGCCTCGTCGGCTTCGGCGACAGCTCGGTCGACCTCGAGTTGCGCGTCTGGATCGACGACCCGGAGGGCGGCGTCGTCAACGTTGCCAGCGACATCCGCCTCGCCATCTGGGACCTGTTCCACGAGAACGGCATTGAGTTCCCGTTCCCCCAGCGCGATCTCCACATTGTCTCGACCGACGGCCTCAAGGACTTGGCGAAAGAGATCGCGGCGAAGGACGAATAATCACAGCTTGTCACCCCGCGGCTTGACCGCGGGGTCCAGAGCACTTCGGCAAGGCGGTCGATTGTGACCCTGGATTCCGCGGTCAAGCCGCGGAATGACAAATGAAAGAGCCAAAGACGTCATCCCGGCCCTGAGCCGGGATCGCCTTCGTATTCCGATGCCGCAGCGGCAGGTGCCCTAAACGGCCCCTGCCTTCTGCGCGTACTTCCAGCCTTCCTCGGCCAGCGGCTTCACGTTCTCGGCCATCTTCGCCGCGTGCGCGTTCGATGCCGTCCCGTCGCGCACACGGCCGACGATGCCCTGCAGGATGCCCGCAAGCCGCATGAAGTTGTACGCGTAATAGAAGTCGAGATTGTCGATGCCTTTGCGCCCCGTGCGGTCGCAATACATCTGCACGTACTCATCGAAACTCGGAATGCCCAGCGCCTTCAGGTCCTCGCCCTGCAGCGAGCCCGTGCCGCCGCCGGTGCCACCGCCCGGCATCCGCCATTGCATCGTGTGATAGGTGAAGTCACCCAGCGGGTGGCCGAGCGTGCAAAGCTCCCAGTCCAGCACCGCCAGCACACGCGGCTCGGTCGGATGCAGGATCATGTTGTCCAGCCGGTAGTCGCCATGGACGATCGAGTTGGAGTCCTCGTCGGGAATGTTGTCCGGCAGCCACTCCATCAGCTTGTCCATCGCCTCGATGGATTGCGTCTCGCTCGCCTTGTACTGCTTCGACCAGCGCGAGATCTGCCGCGCGAAATAGTTGCCCGGCTTGCCGAAGTCGCCAAGCCCGATGGCCTCGTAGTCGATGTTGTGCAGCTTCGCGATGGTCTCGTTCATCGCGTCGTAGATCTTCCAGCGGTTCTCCTTCGTCTCGCCCGGAATGAGCGGCTCCCAGATCACCCGGCCTTCCACCATTTCCATGATGTAGAACATGGTGCCGGTCACGCTCTCGTCCTCGCACAGCGTGTAGGCGCGCGGCACCGGGAAGTCCGTCTTGTTGAGCGCGGAAATCGCCTTGTACTCGCGGTCCACCGCGTGCGCCGATGGCAGCAGCTTCCCCGGCGGCTTGCGGCGCAGCACGTATTTTTTCTTCGGCGTGATGATCTGGTAGGTCGGGTTCGACTGCCCGCCCTTGAACTGGCGCACCTCGATGGGCCCCTCGAAGCCCTCGACCGTGTCCGCCATGTATTCCTCGAGCTTAGAGGTGTCGAACTTGTGCGCCTCGGTCACCTCCTTGGTGCCGGAGAACATCTCCTGGCGTTCGCCCTCGGCCTGCGCCTCGCTCATTGGTGTCACTCCCCGTTTCGCGGTTCTTGGTTTGCTTGAAACTGGTTGGCGGGCCGTCAGGCTTTCTCGCGTTCCACCGCGCGCCAGCCGATGTCCCGGCGGCAGAAGCCCTGCGGCCACTGGATCTTGTCCACCGCAGCATAGGCGCGGGCCTTGGCTTCCGCCACCGTCGCGCCGATGGCGGTCACGTTGAGCACGCGGCCCCCGTTCGCCAGCACCTTGCCGTCCTCGCTGCGCGTGCCCGCGTGGAAAATCTCGACGTTCTCATCCGCCCCGGCCGCATCGAGATTGCCGATCTCGGTACCTTTTTCGTAGGAGCCCGGATAACCCTTCGCCGCCATCACGACGGTGAGCGCCGGTTCGTCGCGCCACTTGACGCTGCGTCCGGCGAGCTCGCCTTTCGCCGCCGCTTTCAGCAGTTCCAAGAGGTCGCTCTCCATGCGCATCATCAGCACCTGGCATTCCGGGTCGCCGAACCGCGCGTTGTATTCGATAAGCTCCGGTCCCTTATCCGTGATCATCAGCCCGGCATAGAGCACGCCGCGATAGGGCATGCCGCGTTCCTTCATGGCCGCGAGCGTCGGGTTGATGATCCGGTCCATGACTGTCCGGTTCAGCTCGTCCGTCATCACCGGGGCAGGGGAGTAGGCGCCCATGCCGCCCGTGTTCGGTCCCTCGTCGCCGTCGCCCACGCGCTTGTGGTCCTGCGCCGTCGCCAGCGGGACCGCCGTGTCGCCGTCGCACAGTGCAAAGAAGCTCGCTTCCTCGCCTTCAAGGAAGGCCTCCACCACGACTTCCGCGCCCGCTTCGCCGAAGCGCCCGTCGAAGATTTCCTCAATCGCGGTCTTCGCCTCGTCCACGGTCTGCGCCACGGTCACGCCCTTGCCGGCCGCAAGCCCGTCCGCCTTGATGACGATGGGCGCACCCTCGTCATGTACATAGTCGATCGCCGCCTGCGGTTCGTCGAAGCGCTTGTAGGCCGCGGTCGGAATATCGTTCTCCGCGCAAAGCTCCTTGGTGAAACCCTTGGAGCCTTCCAGCTGCGCAGCGCGCGCGCTGGGCCCGAACACGGGAATGTTCTTCGCCGCCAGCCGGTCGGCGAGGCCGGCCACCAGCGGCGCCTCGGGGCCGATGACGACGAGGTCGAACTTTTCTTCCGCCGCGTAGGCTTCCAGCCCGTCCACATCTTCCGCGTCGATCTTCACGCAATCAGCCACATCGGCGATGCCCGCATTGCCGGGCGCGCAGACGAGCTTCGTCAGCTTTGGGCTCTGCGCGAGCTTCCAGCAGAGCGCGTGTTCCCGCCCCCCGGCGCCGACGACCAGAACCTTCATGCCTGAACCTGCCTTGTTGTCTTTGTGGCTGATGGGCGTCACGTAGGCAGTGTTGCCCGCCCTGACGACCCCGTTAGCATGGGGCGCAAGGTTTCTAGCATGAAGATTCGCTGCCGTAGAACCCGCAGGTTTCCGCGCGAATTTCCCTGGATCTGAAGGAAAACATGGCCCCGGCCGGCGACATGGACGCGAACGCCCCTGCAGGCAACGCCCTCGAATACTCGGTCTCGGAGATTTCCGGCGCGGTGAAGCGGCTGGTCGAGGACCAGTTCGGCTATGTCCGCGTGCGCGGCGAGATCGGCCGCGTCTCGCGGCCCGCTTCCGGCCACGTCTATCTCGACCTCAAGGACGAGCGCGCCGTCCTCTCCGGCGTCATCTGGAAGGGCAATGCCGCGAAGCTGCGCATGAAGCCCGAACAGGGCCTCGAGGTCATCGCCACGGGCCGCCTCACCACCTTCCCCGGCCAGTCGAAATACCAGATCGTCATCGAGGCGATGGAACCCGCCGGCCTCGGCGCCCTAATGGCGCTGCTGGAAGAACGGCGCAAGAAACTTGCCGCCGAGGGCCTGTTTGACACCGACCGCAAGAAGCCCCTGCCGTTCCTCCCGCAGGTGATCGGCGTCGTCACCTCACCCTCGGGCGCCGTCATCCGCGACATCCTTCATCGCCTGCGCGACCGCTTTCCCCGTCACGTCCTCATCTGGCCCACCCGGGTGCAGGGCGAGACGGCGGCGGCCGAGGTCGCCGCCGGCATCCGCGGCTTCAACGCGCTGGAACCCGGCGGCCCCATCCCGCGCCCCGACCTCATCATCGTCGCGCGCGGCGGCGGCAGCTTGGAAGACCTCTGGCCCTTCAACGAGGAAGTGGTCGTGCGCGCCACGGCGGAAAGCGAAATCCCGCTGATCTCCGCCGTCGGCCACGAGACCGATACGACCCTGATCGACTTCGCGTCGGATCACCGCGCCCCCACGCCCACAGCCGCCGCCGAGCGCGCCGTGCCCGTGCGGGCGGAACTTGTGGGGCAGGTGATGGAGCTGGCCCGCCGCCAGCACCGTGTCCTGTCCCAGCGCATCGAGCGCGGCCGCTCCGAAGTGCGCTCGCTGGCCCGCGCCCTGCCACGGCCGGATCGGCTGGTGGAGCGCCAGCGCCAGCAGCTCGATATCGCGGGCGAAAAACTCCTCGCCCAGCGCGTGCGCCTGTTCGAAACCCGCCGCAACGGCCTCGCCGGGCTCTCCGCCCGGCTTGAATCCCGCGCGCCCCGCGCCCAGCTCCAGCAGTCCCGCCGCCTGCTCGATGCCTTGGGTGAACGGCTCGTCCGCCGACGCTTCTCCGCCCTGCGCCGGGATATCGACCGCCTGCGTCCGCTCGGCCCCCGCCTCGACCGGGCCATCGCGTCCGACCTGCGCAAGACGCGCACCCGCTTCGATCAGGCCGCGCGGCTTCTCGATTCGCTCTCCCATGAAGGCGTCCTCCAGCGCGGCTTTGCCCTGGCGCTCGATGCCGACGGCAAGCCGATCCGTACCGGTGATGCCGCCCGCGCAGCCGGCCGCTTCACGCTGGAGTTCCAGCAGCGCGAGCGCGTGCCGGTGACAGTGGACGACGCCACCGTGCCTGCCCTGAAGAAAGCCAAGCCGAAAGCTGCCGCCCCGAAGCAGCCGGCGCAGAAACGCCCGCGCGGGCAGGGTGAACTGTTCTGAGCACCTTTGTCCGTGCGCGGGGCATCGTGCTAGTGTCCGCGCAACCCCGACGATCAGGAGTTTCCCGGTGAACCGGTTCGACAGCCAGATGGGCGGCGAGGCGAAGCTTCGCTATCTCGACGCGGATTACGACGTGCTTTCCCCCGGCAGCTACGTGCTGTGCGCGGTAACGAATGTGCGCATCCCGCTGGACCAGCTGCGTTACTGGAGCGTTGACCGGCAGGAGGCCTACGTCTCCCCGGAAGCCGCCGTGAAGCGGGACCTCGGCGTCGAATGATCCGTATCCTGACGGCGCTTGCCGCGCTGACGCTGGCAGCCTTGCCCGCCCGCGCGCTCGAACTCGACGGCAACCTCACCCAAGGCGGCATGGTCATCGGCACCGTCGAGCCGGGCGCCGAAGTCACGCTGGATGGCAGCGCCATCGCCGTCAGCGATGAAGGCCGCTTCGTCATCGGCTTCGGCCGCGATCACGCCGCGTCGGCGCTGCTCTCGGTAACGCATCCCGACGGCACGCCGGAAGTGCTGGCCCTCGACATCGCCCCGCGCGACTACGACATCCAGCGCATCGACGGCCTGCCGGAAAGCAAGGTCTCGGGATTTTCCGAGGAAGACCTCGCCCGCATCCGCCGCGACAACGAGCAGGTCGCCGCCGCCCGCGCGAAGACGGGACGCGACACGCATTTTCTTGAAGATTTCATCTGGCCGGTGAAGGGCCGCATCAGCGGCGTCTATGGCTCGCAGCGCGTCTTGAACGGCAAGCCGCGCCGCCCACATTTCGGCATCGATATCGCCGCCCCCACGGGCACACCAGTCGTGTCGCCCGTCCCCGGCACGGTGACGCTGGCTGAGCGGGACCACTTCTTCACCGGCGGCATCGTCATCATCGACCACGGCATGGGCGTGTCCTCCACCCTGTTCCACATGGACACGGTGGAAGTGGAAGTCGGCCAGCAGGTCGCGAAGGGGGAACGCATCGGCACAGTCGGGGCCACGGGCCGCGCGACCGGCCCGCACCTCGACTGGCGCATCAACTGGTACGAAGAGGGCCTCGACCCGATGCTGGTCGCGGGCCCCATGCCCGATTAGGGCATCGGCAAAACGCCCCAATAGGGCTCAGCCGTTCTGCATCTCTTCGAGCTTCTTGCGCACGTCGGCCTTCGCCTCGCCGTACTTCTGCTCGATCGTGCCGGCCAGGCGGTCGAGGCTGCCTTCGGCATGGGTCACGTCATCGTCGGTGATGTCGCCCCATTTCTGCTTCACGCGGCCGGTAAATTCTTTCCACTGTCCAGAAACCTGTTCGCCAGACATCTGTCTCTCCTTGTGTCTTGAGGGCGTCATCCCGTCGGGGTGATTGCCCAGATACAGAAGAAACCCGTCTGCCGGGGTACGAGTTCCCCGGCAGGGATGCGCGAACTAGTCGCGCCAGCGCCGGTGCAGCCACAGCCACTGGCCGGGGCGCTCGGCAATCCGCGCCTCGAGGAACGCGTTGATCGCCCGCGTCACCGTCGCAACGTCCGCCTGCAGGTTGCCCGTCTTCTCCAGCGACATCGGCGGCCAGAAGCGGATGCGGAACTTGGTCGTGCGTCCCAGCCGCTCGAAGCTCACCGGCACGATGGGCACGTCGTAGCGCAGCGCCATCGTGGCGGGCGCCGCGGGCGACATGGCCGGGCGGCCGAAGAACTCGCTCTCGATCCCGTCATTCATCTTCTGGTCGGCCAGCATGCAAAGGCTTATGGCGCCGCGCACGCACTTAACCAGTTCGCGCGCGCCGGCCGGGCCCTTGGGCACCTGCCGCGTCATGATATGCGCCTTGCGCTGCGCAGTGATCCACTCGTCCACGGCTTGATTGTTCGGCGCGCGGTAGACTTCCGCCCCCTCGACGCCTGCCTGCGCCACCGCAAGCGGCATCAGCTCCCAGTTGGCGAAGTGCCCGGAGACGAAGATCGCGGCCTTGCCGTCTGCCGCGAAGGGATCGAGGTTCTCGCGCCCCAGCACCTCCACGTCAGGGTCGTTGCCAAGCGTGGTGAAAGCGCCAAGGTGCGGGTACTCGCCGAAGTTCCGGCCGAGATTGTCCCACAGCTCCATCATCGCCGCCTCGCGCTCCGCTTCGGAGAGATCCGGGAGCGCGCGGGCCATGCTGGCCAGCGCCTTTTTGTGGCGGCTGATGCGCGGACCCACGGTGCGCGCCAGCCAGCCGCCGAAATCCGACGCCCGGTCACGGCCCAGCGCCTTAAAGAGACCGATGACGAGACGGAACCCGAAGGCTTCGGCATTGTAGCGCCAGGAGCTCATGGCGGCCTTTGGATTGGGGGCGGGCAGGCGTCAGAACGCCCGGTAGGCCCCGGTGCGGACGGCTTCCCTTAGGCGAGCGGAAAGCAGGCGGTCAAGCGCGGGCGCATCGTCGAACACGGCCTCGACCGGCAGCACCGTCATGTGCTCGCGCAGGCTTTGCAGGGCAGGGTGCCTCGCGCCTGCCAGCCGCACCGCGTCCTTCTCGGTCGTGATCAGCGAGAACGCGCCCGCCCGCGCCGCGTCCAGCAGCGCGCGCGCGTCGCCCTCCGTGTACATGTGATGGTCGTCGAACGCCCGCACCCGGCGCACGTCGCCGCCCAGCTCCACGAGCGTGTCGAAGAACTTGGCGGGCCGCCCGATCCCCGCGAAGGCCATGAGCCGCTTGCCCTTGATGAAGCCCGCGTCTCCGCTCGGTGCGATCCGCGCCCGGAACACCGGCACGCCCATCTCCCGCGCCAGCGCCGCCACCGGCTCCGCCGCATCGCCGCTGCCCATGACGATGAGCGCATCCGCCCGCCGTAGCGCATCGGCCGCCGGCTCGCGCAGGGGGCCGGCGGGCAACAGCCGCCCATTGCCCAGCCCCGCGCCCGCGTCCACCACGAGAAGCCCCACGTCCTTGTGCACCGTCGGGTTCTGGTAGCCGTCATCCATCACGATGACGCCCGCACCGTGATTGGCGGCGGCATCCGCTCCCTTCACCCGGTCCTTTGCAACGATGGTGGGTGCATGGCGCGCCAGCAGCAGCGGCTCGTCGCCCACGTCGCGCGCCATCGAGTTGCGCGCATCGACGATCATCGGCCCGGGCGCCCGCCCGCCATAGCCACGGGTCAGAAACATCGGTTTTTCGCCCTGCGCCCGCAGCATCGCCGCAATGGCAATCGCGATGGGCGTCTTGCCGGTGCCCCCCGCCGTGATGTTGCCGATGCATACGATGGGCGCACTCGTCCGCGCCGGTACCGTCATCCGCTGGCGCAGCCGTGCGCCAAGCCCGTAGAGCCGGCTTAGCGGCGCCAGCGCGCGCGATTTCCAGGTGTCCGGGCGGTACCAGTGGTCAGGCGTGCGCATGGGCGCCGTCCGCCTCGGCCTGCACGGCCGCGGGCATGTGCCGGTCGATGAGCGGCAGCACCTCGGCCAGCGTCGCGTCCAGCGCCCCCGTCAGCGAGCCCGCCGTCTCCGCTGCCGCCGTCACCCGCGCACCCGCCATCTGCCCGTCGCGCAGCAGGCGTCCCACGGCTGCGGCAAGCGAGGCCGCATCCGTCACAGTCTCGCTCGCATTGCGCGCTTCGAAGGCGCGGTAGATCTCGAGGAAGTTGTGCACGCGCGGCCCGTGCAGCAGCGCCGCGCCCAGCAGCGCCGGTTCGATGGGATTATGCCCGCCCGCAGGCACCAGTGACCCGCCCATGAAGACGATGGTCAGGATACGGAAGAAGCCGCCAAGCTCGCCCAGCGTGTCGGCCAGGTAGATGCCGGTGTCCTTTGTCACCTTCTGGCCCTTGCTGCGCTGGGCGAAGGGCACCTCCATCTCCCGCAGCATGGCGGCAACGGCATCGCCCCTGTCCGGGTGGCGCGGCACGATCACTGTCAGCAGCCCCGGCACCGCCTGCCCCAGCAGCTTGTGCGCTTCGGCGACGATGCGCTCCTCGCCCTGGTGCGTGCTCGCCGCAACCCAGGCAACACGTCCTGCAAGCTGCTGCGTCAGGTCGCCCATCAGCTCCGCCGGGGCGGGCGGGGGCGGTGCATCCACCTTGAGATTGCCCACGGCCCGTGTGCCCGTGGCGCCCAGCAGCTTGAGCCGCGTCGCTGCCGTCTCGTCCTGCGCCAGCACCAGCTCGAAGCTGCCGGTCAGCGCCCGTGCGGCCGCCGTCCACCAGCGCCAGCCGCGCACCGATGACGCCGACATGCGCGCGTTGATCAGCGCCAGCGGGACGCCGCGCTGGCGCGACAGGGTGATCAGGTTGGGCCACAGCTCGCTCTCGACGAGCATGGCAAGGTCCGGCTTCCAGTGATCGAGGAACCGGCCGATGGCCTGCGGCGTGTCGATGGGTGCGAACTGGTGGAGGACGCCGTCTGGCAGCCGCTTCGCCAAGAGCCGCGCCGAGGTCAGCGTCCCGGTCGTCACCAGCATGGACATGCCCGGCCGCTCCGCCACCAGCCGCTCGATCAGCGGCAGCACGGACAGGGACTCGCCCACGCTCGCCGCATGCAGCCACAGGACCGGCCCGGCAGGCCGCGGCAGCCCCGCATGCCCCAGCCGCTCATTCAGCCGCTGGGGGTCCTCCTTGCCGCGCTTTATGCGGCGCCGCAGGTAGAGCGGCATCAGCGGCGACAGCGTGCGCGACAGCATGCGGTAGGCGGCAAGCCCGCGCGTGATCGTGACGGGCGGATGCGGCGCGGGTGCTGCGGTCTTCATGACGCCTCCACGGCGGCCAGCGGCGCCGGTTCTACCCGCGCGCAGCCGACCCGGCGGCACGCTTCGTCGGTGAGCGCGTTGAGCGCGGCTTCGACGCGCGCCCGCGCGGCGTCGATCTCGTCGGTGCCCGCATCGCGCGCCACGCGGATCGGTTCGCCCCACATGATGATGCCGTGCGAGAAGGGGAGGTTGATGACGAACCGGTCCCAGCTGCCGGCAACGCGTTGCCGGCTCGTCGCTGTCACGACGGGAATGACCGGCGCGCCAGACATACGAGCGACGACGGCAACACCTTCCTTGGCGCGCATGCGCGGGCCCTTTGGCCCGTCCGGCGTGAAGCCTACGCAGTCACCGGCCCTGAGCGCCGTCAGCATGGCGCGGATGGCGGCGCGCCCGCCCTTGTCCTTGCCAGCCTTGTCGGAAGAGCCGCGCACCGCCTCGATCCCGAAATTGCCGATGGCGCGCGCGATCACCTCGCCGTCGAAGTTGCGCGAGATCAGCATGCGCATGGTCATGTCCGTCTGCCACGAATGCACCATGAGCATCATCTGCCCGTGCCAGAAGGCGAGGATGAAGGGCTCTCGCTTCGCCCAGAATTCCTCCGGGTGCGCACGGCCCGCGAACTCGATACGGCTCGTCGCCAGCACCAGGCGGATATAGAGCGACGCCGCGCCGGCAAAGAGGCGTGCCGCAAACTCCGATCTCGCCAGCCGCTTGAACAGCGATCTTCTCCGTTGCTTTCTGCTGAGCGGATGCCGCCGCTAGTTATCGCTGCCGTCGCCGTCCGCTTCCGGGTCGAGCAGCCGGTGCAGGTGCACGATGAAGTAGCGCGTCTGCGCATCGTCCACCGTACGCTGCGCGGCGGCCTTCCACGCGTCGTGCGCCGACTTGTAGTCGGGAAAGATGCCCACGATGTCGAGCTTGGAAACGTCCTCGAACTCGGTGCCGTGCATGTCGGTCAAACGGCCGCCGAAGACGAGATGCAATAGCTGCTTGTCGCTCATATCCCGCTGTCCCCTGCCGGGCGCGTGCCCGGCCTAGTCCTCGAGTACGATCATGCCGATGCGCGCGTTCAGCGCATCGAACAGCGCCGGCCCCGCCGCGACGACGCTGCGGTGGCGCGGACGCGGCCGATTATAGACGAGCTGCGTCCCCCGGTGATCTGTCAGCCGTCCGCCCGCTTCATGAACGATCAGGTCGGCGGCGGCAAGGTCCCAGTCGTTCTTCCAGGTCATCACCAGCATGGCGTCGAAGACGCCCGCCGCCACCAGCGCCGCCCGGTAGGCGATGGAGTTGCGCTGCTCCACGTGCATCTCCGGCCATTTCTGCGGCCAGGCCGGGTGGCGGAACATCTCGACGGAGCCCAGCATCCGGCAGCCCTCGACGGCCCCGCACGCGCTCACCGACATGGGCCGGCCGTTGAGCCGCGCGCCGTTGCCGAGTTCCGCCTCGAAGAACTCGTCCGTCGCCGGATTGAAGATGACGCCCGAGACCGGCCGGCCGTCCTCCACCAGCGCCGCCACGACCGCGAAGTGCGGCCGCCCCTTCACGAAGGCCCGCGTGCCGTCGATGGGATCAACGATCCATTGCCGCTTCGTATCGAGCCGCGACTTGTCGTCCTCGGTCTCCTCGGAAAGCCAGCCATAATCGGGCCGCGCCGCCGTCAGCTGCTCGCGCAGCAGCGTGTCCACCTCGATATCCGCGTCGGACACGGGCGTCGCATCGCCCTTCTTCCAGTGGCGGACATCGTTCTCGTAGTGGTAGAGGGCCAGTGCACCGCCCGCGCGCACGGCTTCGCAAAGCAATGCATGATCGGCGGCCGTATCAGGAACCGGCAATGGTCATGCCTTCCACGCGGATCGTCGGCGCGTTGGTGCCGTGGCGGAACTCGAGATCGTCCGCGGGCGTCATGTTGAGGAACATGTCCTTGAGGTTGCCCGCCACGGTGATCTCGGTCACCGGATAGGCGATCTCGCCGTCCTCGATCCAATACCCCGCCGCACCGCGCGAGTAATCGCCCGTGACGCCGTTGACGCCCATGCCGATCAGCTCGGTGACGTAGAAGCCCTGTTTGATATCGGCGATCAGCTCGGCCGGGCTCACGCGGCCCGCTTCGAGATAGAGGTTGGTGGTGGACGGGCCGGGCGGGCCGCCCGTGCCGCGCGCGGCACTGCCCGTGGTCGCAAGGCCCAGCTGCCGCGCGGTGGAAGTATCGAGGATCCAGCTCTGCAGCACCCCGTCCTCGACCACGCGCAGCGTCGCCGTCTTCACGCCCTCGCCGTCGAACGGCTTGGAGCGCAGGCCCCGGCGGCGCAGCGGATCGTCGATGACGTTGAGGCCCTTGGCCAGCACGGCCTGTCCCATGCGGTTCTTCAGGAAACTCGTGCCGCGCGCCACCGACGCGCCGGAAACGGCGCCCGCCAGATGCCCGACGAGCCCGCCGGACACGCGCGGGTCATAGACCACCGGCACCGCCTGGCTCTTGGCCTTGCGCGGATTGAGGCGGCGCACGGCACGCTCGCCCGCGCTTCGGCCGATATCGGTGCCGGTTTCGAGATCGCCCAGGTGCCGCGCCGAACTGAAATCGTAGTCACGCTCCATGCCGGTGCCTTCGCCCGCCAGCACGGAACAGGAAATGGAGTGCGACGACCCCGAATAGACGCCTTCGAACCCGCCGCTGGTAACGAGCGCTACCTGGCTCGCGCCCCAGCCCGCGCCTGCGCCCATGGAGTTGGTGACACCTTCCACGTCCAGCGCCGCGCGCTCCGCTTCCTCGGCCCAGCGCGCAAGCGTTTCGGCATCAGGCCGCGATCCGTCCGCAAGGTCGAGGTCGGCAATGTCAGTGGCCAGCCGGTCGGGATCGGCCAGCCCGCAATAGGGATCGTCGGGTGCCAGCCGCGCCATCGCGACAACGCGCTCGATCGCCTCGTCCAGCGCCTGCGGGCTGGTGTCGGTCAGCGACACGGCCGCCTGCCGCATGGCCCCGTTGTCGCCCTTCACCATGGCGCGCAGGCCCAGATCCGTGCCTTCCGAGCGCTCCACGTCCTCCAGCTTGCCCATGCGGTAGGACACCGACAGCGACGTGCCCGCGGCGGCCAGCACGTCGGCCGCGTCCGCCCCTGCCTTCAGCAGCTTCGCCAAGGCATCGCGGGCAAGGTCCAGGTCGGCGGTCGCATCGTCGGTAGCCATGGAGAGGTTTTCCGCCTTTCGGTCGGGCATATGTCGGTAGTTCGTGAGGCAAGGATGCGCCGGATGGCGCTATAACCCAGATATAGCCGGATTGACCGGCCAATGCGCCCCCTGCGCCGCCAGTTTTTGGCCGGGCCGGGCGACGGCAAATGCGGGAAGGGACGGCGTGACAGTGCGGCGGGTCGGCATGATGACGGTGCTTCTGGCGGCAGGCCTTGCAGCCTGCGGCGCCACGGGCCGCGACCAGCCCATCCTTCAGCGCGTCCACGAGATGGACCGCGAACTGCCGCCTTCGCGCAAGGCATTCCTGCACTGCTCGGGCTACGGCTGCGTCGACCGAATGAAAGTGACGCTCGGCCCCGGCGACTGGGCCTCCATCGCCGCCATCTTCGAGCCCGTGCCTGAAACCCCGGCGGACGAGCGCGCGCGTCTCGGGCAGGCCGTCGCCCGTTTCGAGCGCATCGCCGGCGCCCAGACCGGCACCGACCGGGATCTCGGCGGCACCTATTCAAACATGTTCGCCACGGGCCAGCTCGACTGCGCCGACGAGACCGTCAACGTGGGCACCTACCTGCGCATCCTCGATGACGAGGGCCTGATCCGGCACCACCGCATCGGCGGACGGGTCCACCGCGGCAACTTCTTCGACCGCCTGCCGCACATGTCGCCCTACGTGGTGGACCTGCAAACGGGCGAGTCGTGGGTGATCGACAGCTGGTATCGCGACCACGGCGACCCGCCCGAGATCGTCACCGTCGAGACATGGCGCAACGAGCCCTACGAGGCGTGGGGCGCGACGGGCGAATCGGCCCGCCCGTGAGGCCGCTAGGCGAGCGCGATCCAGATGCAGCCGATGCCGGCACCGAGCACGGCGAACCACGTCGCCAGCGTGCCGATTTGGCGTGCCGGCGTGACGTCGTTGGTGATGCCGATGGCGTGCAGCACGCGTCCTGCCGTCAGCAGCAGGCCGACCACGTGCAGCGCCAGCGTGGAGATGCCCAGAAGCCCCAGCACGACCAGGCCGGGCAGGGCTATTGCCAGGTATTCCACGGTGTTGCCGTGGGCCCGGATGGCCTTTTCCAAGGCGGGGTGACCGCCTGAGCCGAGGCTCACGCCCGCCTTGGCGCGCTGGCGAACGACGAGGATCGCCAGCACCAGCGTGATAATGAGATTGAGACCGACATAAAGCGCCACCACTTCAAGTTGCGTCTGCAACATGAAACCCTCCCCGCCAGCGCATGATTCGCGCGTTATTGCTCGAGGCGTGAGTGTGCCGCCCGGCACCGGCCTCTCAAAGCGCCATTTCGAGGAGGGGAAGGAAGCGCCCGGGAATGCTGGCGGACGGCGCTTCGCCTGTCCGCACCGCTCCCATCCGCAGGTAGAAGCCCTCTGCCTGTGGGTCGGATTCTATGAGCAGGCGCGCGAAACCGCCGTTGCGCGCCTCGCGGCAGATGGCCTCGAACAGCGCCGCCCCGGCGCCGCTGCCCATGGCATCCGGGTCCACGAACAAAAGTGCGAGATAGGCGGTTCCGGCGGCCCGGTCCGCTTCGTCCCATTCGAGCGACGCAAGGCCCATGAGTGCGCCGCCGCACTCTGCAACGAAATGCGGATAAGCGGCGAGCTTGCCCGGCGTCACGGTCAGTTCGGCTTCCGCCGCCGCCATGAAGGCTGCGTCGTAGCCCCAATGCGCCTTCGAGCGCATGGCAAGCGCCGTCATCGCCGCGCATTCGCCGCGGCGGGCGGTTCGGATGGACACGGGATAGACGCCGGTCATGGCCGCGAAGACGCTCGGGTCGGCAGAATTACGACCTGCCGACCTTAGCGCCTCCTGCTGGCCTGAGCGGCTTGAAAGTCAGCCGCCGACGACCCGGCGTTCGAACGGCGTCGCCGCCGCATGGTCGGACGGCGTGTTGTCACCCGACGCTTCGCTATTGCCGGAACCGCCGCCGCGGCCGTCGCGCTCGGCGCGCGTCATCACATGCCACAACACGCGGCGCACGGCGTCGAGATCCGCCTGCTCGATCCCGGCAAGCACGTCCGACTCCAGCGAACGGGCAAGCGGGCCGGCGGCTTCCGCGATCTCGCGGCCACGCGGCGTGCGCGCGATGCGGTGTGACCGGCGGTCGGCACTGTCCGGCATGCGCGACACGAGGCCGGCGGCCTCCATGCGCTGCGTCAGGCCGGTGACGGCCGGCTTCTTGAGGCCCAGCGCGAGGGCAAGCGCGCTCGGCGTTGCCGGCTCGATCTCGCCAAGCGCGATGAGCGCGTTCATCTGCGTCGAGGTCACCTGGAACTCGCGCTCGGCGCGGCGATCGGCAGCACCGCTCAGCGCGCGGTGAGCGCGGGCAAGGAGACCGGGAAGGTCCACATGTTCTGACATTGTCTCAATTCCGAAGTAGGGGCGCGTCAGGCTTTAAACCGCCATACGCGCGCGTTTCGCACATCTGTATCGTCCAGCTCACGCGTCGTCCGAACGCCGTAGGCTCTCACCTGCTCCAGCTCCTGCTGCGGCAGGTGGCTTCGGCCCGGATCCCCGACCAGAACAACACATCCGAAGGACGCCTGTTCCCTCAGCCAGTCCCGGACTTTTCCGGCCAATGGCTGCTCGTAACAGATGTCGCCCGCCAGAATGACGTCGAACCCGTCGGCGCGCCGACCCACAAAGTCCTCGGTCGTTACCGAGACGTTTACGCCGTTGGCTTCGGCGTTCAGCTTTGCCGCAACCGCGGCAAGCGGGTCGATATCGGCAGCGAGCGCAAATGTGGCCCCGGCCTTCATGGCCGCGATCGCCGCTATTCCGCTCCCCGCCGCAAAGTCGAGAATTCGTTTCCCGTGGACGGTTTCGGCCTCGTCGAGGACGAAACGTGCCAGCGCCTGGCCACCGGCCCAGGCAAAGGCCCAGAAGGGCTCCCTGATCCCTTCCGTCTCGAGATCGGCCGCCGTCTGCCGCCACAAGGGCGCGCTGTCGTCGGCTAGGTACAGGTCGATCTCGGGAACAAGCGGCGCGCTAAGCAGCGCCGTGTTGTTGCGAACGTATGTCGCGTCACGTTCTTCGCGTGTCAAGCGGCGCTCGCGTCCGTTTCGGCAAAGCCCTCGTTGGTGATGCCGGAGACGCGGCGCTTGCGCGCGTTGTGCACGAGGTCGCCGCGCCGGTCTTCATCGTCCGGCCGCGACACCGCAAGCTTGAGCACATCGATGTAATTCTCGCGGATTTCCATGCGATCGCCGTGCCCGTTGGCCAGCAGGTACTTGTGCAGCTTGGGCAGGTTGTAGCAGGGCACCCACATCAGCAGGTGGTGTTCCACGTGGTAGTTCACGAAGTTCGGTGCGACGAGAAGCCGCGCAAGCGGACCCGCCTTCGTGGTGCGCGCATTGCGGAACGGATCGTCGTTGTCGGGCACGACGGCATGTTCGGCGATGTTGCGGATTCGCGTGATCGCCTGCTGCCACGTCAGGAACGGCAGCACCCAGAGCAGGAAATAGAGATACCACTGGCCGAACGCGGCCAGCACGCCGAACAGCACGGCATTGGCGAAGATCGCCTTGCCAAGCTTGTTCCACAGGTTGTCTATGCGCTTGTCCCAGCCGTCCGTTTCGGGGCCGAGCGCGTTGAGGAACTGCGCCTTGCGCTGCTGGTAGCCGGTCTGCCCCGTGATGTCGCGGATCATCTTGCGCCGGAAGCTCTTCTTCGTGATCGGGAAGGGCTTCGACAGCACCAGGTCCGGGTCGTCCGCCTGCTGCGTCTTGCGGTGATGGACCAGGTGGTAGCGCCGGTAGGCCATCGTCTCGGCAAAGACCGGGTAGGCGCACAGCCACTGCGACAGGAACATGTTGAGGCGCGGGCTTTCCGCGAGCGCGCCGTGCGCGCCGTCATGCATGAGCACCGCGAGACCGAGCTGGCGCGCACCGATGATCAGGACGGCGGCAACGAAAGTGAGCGGATTCGGCCATATGGCGAACATCGCCATGGCGGCGAAGATCAGCCCCCAGTTGAACGCGACCAGCCAGATCGCCTTGGCGTCC
Source organism: Parvibaculaceae bacterium (assembly GCA_965229975.1). Classification (GTDB taxonomy): domain Bacteria; phylum Pseudomonadota; class Alphaproteobacteria; order CGMCC-115125; family CGMCC-115125; genus Pyruvatibacter. The sequence continues at coordinate 2,043,706 of OZ245936.1, read as the reverse complement.
GAGCGTTTTTTGACGTCGGCAAGCTGTTCGCGGGTGAGGAGGGTGAGGGGATCGATCATGCGGATGCTCCCTGGTTCTGCGGTGCCGCCGCAGCGGATGTTGTCGGTTCGAGGCCGGCCATGCGCAGGACCGAGGCGATCAGCGCGTCGCCGTCGGGTGCAGCATCAGGCCCGTAAAGCGTGAGCGCCGACGGAATGGCGCCGGCGATGGCGGCAGCAGTGACATGGGCGTCCACCGGCGAAATCTCGCCGGCGGCGGCCGCCTCGCGCATCAGGCGCTCGAAAACGGCTGCGTGCCGCCGCCGGTAGGCGAGGCGTTCCTCCGCCAGCGCGCCGTCCAGCGGTTCGGCGAGCAACGCATAGGCCTGCTTGAGGCCGCGCACCGCGCGCCGCACGAAGGCCTGCGCCACCTGCGTCAGCCGCTCGGCCGGGCGTCCCGGCCCGGCGGCGATGTCTTCGAGGCGGCCCATCTCCGCGTCGGACACCGCCCGGAAAACCTCCAGCAGCAGCGCCTCGCGGCTGTCGAAATAGCGGTACAGCGTGCCCGTCGCCACCTCGGCGCGCGCCGCCACGGCCGCCATCGAAGCCGCCTGGAAACCGCCCTCGGTGACGAGCGCGCGCGCCGCATCAAGGATGCGCGCCCGGTTCGCCTCCAGCTGGGCGACCACCTTGCCGGTCTTGCGGTAGGCCAAGGCCTGAACCTCCATTCACTTCTTGATGAAATGAACCACGGTTCAGGTCATGCCGTCAACGCTGCTCTTGGGCATCCGCCCACGAAAAAGCCCGCCGGCAAGGTGCGGGCGGGCTCTCTGCTCTCGTGCGCCGTGGGGCGGGTCAGGCGGCCTGCTTGTGGCCGATTTCCCGTGCCAGCGGCAGTTCCAGCTGGGCGCTGTTGTCGTTGCGCGCCCGCTTCATGTCGACCGGCTCATAGGGCAGGCCGGCCATGGTCCCCGCCGCGGCGGCGGCGGCATCGAGCCATTCTTTGATGAAACGCTGCATATCGGCCTCCGGTCTCGAATTTCGTCGTTACCGGAGATTTAAGTGTGCGCCGCAACAACGGCAATGCAGCATGGCGGCTGGCAGCCCTGCGCGGGCCGCATGGCTAGGTTTTTCAGCTAGTTGGGCAGGCGGTGGCGCACGTAAGCCGCCTTGCGCTCGTAGATGCGGTGCAGCGCAAAGAGACTGCGGACGAAGCCGGCGGCGCCAATGGCGATATCGCGAAGCATAGGAAGCCCTCCATCGTCCCCGTTTACCTGTCTTACGCGCCCATTAACGCCCCGGATCAGCGAACGATCCGCGAAGTTGCCGCGTAAAACTCTCAGAAAATCGTCCCCGGCGTACCGGCCACGAAGCAGGCAAAGACAATGGCCCCGAAATCCCGGTTGGAGCGGAAGGCCGACAGGCACTCCTCGCCCCGGTCGAGATCGGTTTCCCGGATCTGCCGGGCGAGGTGGTAGGCGGCGAAGACGAGGCCGACGAAATAGAGGTAGCCGATCCCCGCCGTGGCCCCGGCGAGCCCCAGGAACACGATTGCGCCGCCATAGAACCCCCACAGCCACGGCTTGGTGCTGGCGCCGAACTTGAGCGCCGTGGACTTCACGCCGATCAGCGCGTCGTCCTCCTTGTCCTGGTGCGCGTAGATCGTGTCGTAGCCCAGCGTCCACGCGATGCCTGCGAGGTAGAGGAATACGGGCGCGAGCGAGAGGGAGCCCGTCACCGCCGCCCAGCCCATGAGCGCACCCCAGTTGATGGCGAGCCCGAGAAAGATCTGCGGCCAGTAGGTGAACCGCTTGGCGAACGGGTAGATCGCGATCAGCGCCAGCGACAGGGCGCCAAGCCCGATGGCCGCCCAGGTGAGCTGGATGAGGATGAGGAACCCCACGAGGCACAGCGCCATCAGGAACCACAGCGCCTGCGTGACGCTTACCTGGCCGCTGGGAATCGGCCGCGACGCCGTGCGCGCTACCTTCGCGTCGAAGTCCCGGTCGGTGATGTCGTTCCACACGCACCCGGCGCCGCGCATCGCCACCGCGCCCACGTAGAACAGGAGCAGCAGCCACAGCATCGCGAAGTTCAGCACGTAGCCGCCGACCTGCGGCGCGGCCAGCGCGATGGCCCATGCGCCCGGCCAGAACAGCAGCCATGAGCCAATGGGCCGGTCGGCGCGCATGAGGCGCAGGTAGGGCCGCCAGCCGCGCGGCGCCCAGCGGTCCACCCAGTTTCCCTGGGCGGCATCCGCGACGGTCACATCGGGCTTCTCTTGAGGCGCGCTCATGGCTCCCGTGATACTTGGGCCCATGACGACCGGCAACCGGACAAACCTGATTCGCCTTTACGTGGACGCGTCCCTTGCGAAGGGCGCGGGCGTCGCCCTGCCGCCGGACCAGGCGCACTATGTGGTCAACGTCATGCGAAAGAGGGAGGGCGACGGCCTGCTCGCCTTCAACGGCTGCGACGGCGAGTGGCGCCTTGCTCTCACCGAGGCGAAGAAAAAATCCGCCCGCGCCGAAGCCGTGGAACAAACGCGACCCCAGACCTTCGGCCCGGATGTCATGCTCCTGTTCGCACCCCTCAAGCGCGCCCGCATCGACTTCATCGCCCAGAAGGCGACGGAGATGGGCGCCGCCGTCCTCCAGCCCGTCCTCACGCAGCACACCATCGCCGAGCGCGTGAAGACCGAACGCCTCCGCGCCAACGCCGTCGAGGCGGCCGAGCAATGCAACATGCTTTCGGTCCCCGAGGTCCGCGAACCGGAAAAGCTGCTGACGCTTCTGGACGGCTGGGACGAGACGCGCCGCATCCTGTTCTGCGACGAGGCGCTGGAAGGCGCCGATCCGCCCTTCGAAACCCTGCGCGCCCTGCCGGACGCGGACCGCACCGCGCCCTGGGCCGTCCTCATCGGCCCCGAAGGCGGCTTCGATGACGCGGAGCGAAACCGCCTGCACGCCATGCCGAATGCCCACGCCGTCTCCCTCGGCCCGCGCATCATGCGCGCCGACACGGCGGCGGTGGCAGCCCTTGCCCTCTGGCAGGCGGCGCTGGGCGACTGGCGCTAGCGCAATTTCGCGCGCATTTTCGTGAATTGGCGCATCACCTTGCCGCTTGTGCGGAATTGACCGAGCGCCTACATGGGCTGGACAATCAGGGCCAGCCAATGGCCCGGCGGTAACACACGCGCGTTTCCGGCCGTGCCGGAATCAGATCGCGGCAAAGGGCAAGGGGACGCACCGCATGTCGGCACCACCGGCAGAAACGCGCGAGGACGCGCCCCGCATCGAAAGCCGCGACGAGCTGGTCGCCTTCCTCGAATCCGGCTCCAAGCCCAAGACGCGCTGGCGCATCGGCACCGAGCACGAGAAGTTCGGCTACCGCCTGAACGACCTTGCCCCGCTTCCCTATGACGGCAGTGAAGCCAGCGTGCGCGCCATGCTCGAAGGCATGCAGCGCTTCGGCTGGACCCCGGTGGTGGAAGAAGGAAAGGTCATCGCGCTCGCCGGCAACGAGAAGACCGGCGGCGGCTCCATCACGCTGGAACCCGGCGGCCAGTTCGAGCTGTCCGGCGCGCCGCTCGAAACCGTCCACCAGACCTGCGACGAGGTGCACACCCACCTCGATCAGGTGGCAACCGTCGCGCGCGAGATCGGCGCGGGCTTCATCGGCCTCGGCTTTTCGCCCACGTGGGAGTTCGACGAGACGCCGATCATGCCAAAGGGCCGCTACAAGATCATGAAGCGGTACATGCCCACCCGCGGCACCCGCGGCCTCGACATGATGTTCCGCACGGCGACCGTGCAGGTGAACCTCGACTTCTCGTCGGAAGCCGACATGGTGCAGAAGTACCGGATCGCGCTGGCGCTTCAGCCCATCGTCACCGCCATCTTCGCCAATTCGCCCTTCTACGAGGGCAAGCCGAACGGCTTATTGTCCAATCGTGCCGCCGTCTGGCTCGACACTGACCCGGACCGCACCGGGATGCTGCCCTTCGTCTTCGAGGATGGCTTCGGATTTGAGCGGTACACGGACTACGCCCTCGACGTGCCGATGTATTTCGTCCACCGTGGCGGCGAATACGTGGACGTGGCCGGTCAGTCCTTCCGCGATTTCATGACCGGCAAGCTCAAGGGGCTCGAAGGCGACCGCCCGACAATCGACGACTGGGAAAGCCACCTCACCACCATCTTCCCCGAGGCGCGCCTCAAGCGCTTCATCGAGATGCGCGGCGCCGACGGCGGCCCCTGGCGCCGCCTCTGCGCGCTGCCCGCGCTCTGGGTCGGCCTGCTCTACGACGAGGCAGCCCAGGCCGCCGCCTGGGATCTCGTGAAGGACTGGACGGCGGAAGAACGCGAGACCATGCACCGGCAGGTCGCCGAAACCGCGCTCGCCACCCCGTTCCGCAACGGCACCGTCCTCGACATCGCCCGCGACATTCTGAAGATCGCCGAGGACGGCCTGCGCGCCCGCGCCCGCATGGACAGGTTCGACGGCGACGAACGCGGCTTCCTCGCCGCCGTCGAAGCCATCATCGAGGACCGCCGCACGCCCGCCGAGGAGCTTCTGGAGCTCTACAACGGCCGCTGGAAAGGCGACATCCGCCAGCTCTTCGCCGAGTTCTCCTACTAGCCTGTACCTGCTTACCCACACCGCGAGCCCGTCCACGTGAGGCGGCTTACGTGGCGTCGAAGATCACCTGTTCCTCGACCACGAACATCGGCGAGTGGGCGAGGTCGATGAACTTGCGTTCGTCCTCGGCAAGCGCGTCGAGCGCCGCTCGGGACGCGGGATTTTCTGCGACCGCCATAAGATCGTCGAGCGACCGGAACCACGCCTGTCCCAGCCCGTCGAACTTCTCCGGCCCGTTGCGCTGCTCGCGCATGACCGCGCTGATGAATTCCTCGTTTGCGTCGGACTGAACGTAGCGCACGATCTTGAGATCGGACTTCAGCCGGCCGATCAGGGGCGCATGCGCGTTCCGCCAGTGATCCACGAACTGGTCGTGCGTAAGGTCCTGCCTGCGGCGTATGCACATGACAGACTTAATCATCGGTGCGGGCTCCTTGCGCCGTCGAATTGGACTCCAGAAAAAGCTGCGAGACTGCCGAGACATTGAGATCGCTCCAGGTCTTGTTGGCCGCGTCGAAGAGGCCGCGCGCCCGCTCCGCAAGCGGCATCCCGCCGCCGGATGCCGTGGCGAGATAGCCAAGGTCCTTGGCCATCAGTGCGATGGGAAAGAGGGGGCGGAAATCTTGGGCAGCGATATGCGTGACCGCGGCCATCGAGATCGGGCTGGCAACGGGCGTATCGCCAAGCACGCGGGCTGTCGCTTCCGGCGTTACGCCCGAGCGGGCCAGGAAGCCCAGGGCTTCCGAGAGAGAGGCGACATGACAGGCCAGCAAACCGTTGACCGCCAGTTTCATGGCTGTCCCGGCAGGCGGCGCGCCGAGCCGGTGTACAACAGCGCCGAGTTCTGCGAGGACGGATTCGGCTTCGTCGATGTCGCGCACGTCGCCGCCGGCGAAGAACGCCAGCCTGCCCGATTCCGCCTGCGGCCGGGAGCCGGAGACCGGGGCCTCCACGAAGCGTATCCCGCGCGCCGCGCACGCCTCCGCGAGGGCGCCCATGCGCGCCATCGATTGCGTGCTGCATTCGATCGCGATCGCATCGCGTGCGAGCGCGGTTCCGAGTCCTTTACGACCCTCCCAGACCGCGCGGGATGCTTCGTCGCCTTCAACCATGATCAGCACAAAGCGCGCGCTGGCCGCCGCATCCGCGGGCGATGGCGCCACATACGCGCCTTTCGCTGCAAGCGGGGCTGCCTTTGCCGCAGTCCGGTTGTAGACGCGGAGCGCGTAGCCTGCCGTCAGCAGGCGCGCGCCCATGCGGCTGCCCATCCCGCCAGTGCCAATAATGGCGACGGTCGGGAGCGGAGCGCCGGATGCTAGTTCTGTCATCGGAAAAGGTCCTCTTGGGGCGTCGGCCGGCATCAAGCCCACCAGCCGCGGCCCCGGCGATGACCTTTCAGGTAAAGGTGTGGAGATTTTCGCGCGCTAGAATGCGCTCAAAGGAGCACCCATGAGCGAACCCGCCAGCCCGGCCCCGCCACAGATGACGCTGGGCGCCTTGCTGCGCCAGTGGCGCACGCGCATGGGCGCGAGCCAGCTCGACCTTGCGCTCGACGTCGGCGTGTCGACGCGGCACCTCAGCTATATCGAGAGCGGCAAGGCACGGCCCAGCGAGCCGATGCTCTATGCGCTTTGCGTTGCGCTCGCAGTGCCCGAGACCGAGCGCAACGCCCTGCGTCTGGCGGCAGGCTTCAACCCCAAACCGGACGCGACGCCCCCCAGCCCCGAGCGCCGCGGCCAGGTGCGCCGCGTGATTGAGCAGGTCAAGCAGGCGCACGCATCCGTACCGCTCCTGGTGAAGGACCATATCTGGGACGTGGTGGATGCGACCGCGCTCGCACGCGACTTCATCGCTGATCTCACAGGGCACGATCTCTTTGAGAAGGAGGCATTCGTCAATGTGCTTGAGCTTGTCTTCGCGCCGGAGGGGTTAAGGCCGCACTTGGATAACTGGGACTCCGTGGCCGACGCCACCATCCGCCACGTGCGCCATGAAGCGGGCCTTTCGGGAAACAATCCCGCCTTCCAGGCCGTGCTGGAGCGCGTGTCGCAGATGGAAGGCTTTGCCGAACGGTGGGCGGCGTTCGATCCCGGCAGCAGCGACGATCTCTCGACCCGGTACGTCTTCCGTCGCAATGGCCGGCACGAAACCTACGACGCAGTCCTGATGTCCCTCGGTGCGCCCTACGAAGCGATCCTCAACGGGATCCGCTTCGACGTTTTCTATCCGGCGTCGGACCGCAGCTAGCTGGTTTCGGCCGATGGCGACCACGTGGGGATCGGCTTTTCAGGAGACCATCGCAGCAACTGCCGAGGCGATCGCCGGGTCCGGCCGCGCGTCCTGGTAGCCGCCTAGACCCAGTTGGTCAGCATCGGGTCGTCGTCCGTTGCTATGATCTCATGCATCCGCGCGACGGTGTCGCGCTTCAGCTGTTCCTTGACAGTGGCGTAGGCGGGCAGGGCGGCCAGCGCCTGCGCCCGGGCAACCGCGTCATCCAGTAGCGCATCCGGCGATACAACGGCATCGCCAATGCCAAGCGCTGCCGCCTCGGCCGGATCGAAGACCTCGCCGGTCAGGACAAGACGCCCGAGCGCCGGTTGCGGCAGTTCCGCCTTCAGCACTTCCATCGGGCAGGCCGGGTAGGGAATTCCCGCGCTCACTTCCGTGAGGCCCAGCTTCGACGGTCCGTCCGCGAACAGCCGCACGTCGCACGCAAGCGCCAGCACCAGCCCGCCGCCGATGGCATGGCCGTTCACGGCGGCAATCACGGGCACCGGCAGCGCGTACAAGCCCGTCACCATGCGGTTGATGTTGCCCACCATCCGCCGTTTCTCGTCCGCGCCGTAGGACGGCGCCGCCTTGAAATCGACCCCGCCCGAGAACGCGGCACCCGCACCGGTCACGACCAGCCCGCCCTTCGGCGGTTCCGCCGTCAGCCGGTCGAGCACACCGCGAAGTTCCTCCGTAAACAGAAGGTCGATGGCATTCGCTTTCGGTCGGTCGAAGGTAAGGACGGTAGTGCTGCCCTGCGTCTCAGTCCGAATGAAGTCCATCGTGTCCCCATACGCAGACGACGGGCCGCCATTGGGTTCAGCCGCGCCCCGGCCGAGGAACTGCTCGAACTCTACAACACCCGCCGGAAAGGGCGACATCCGTCAACTCTTCGCCGAGTTCTCCTGCTAGGACGTGCAAGCGCGTAGTAGGGCCCCGGTCGCGTTCAAACGCTGGAACGCTGAGGCCCTTAAGTGCTTCTGGTTTCTCTTAGCGCCGGATCGTCTGGCGGCATCTCCTCGATGACGCGAAAATTGATCTGATGGATGAGAGGAAGCTCGGGGATCACACGGCGGTTGCAGAGGCCTGAGCCACCCCAGTCCTCAGTGAAGCAATGGAAATGATCCCCAGACTCATGGATGGCTTTGAGCTTCTCGATCAGAGTCGCGAGCGCATCCTTGGTGAAGAGAAACTCCAAACAGGGCGAGAACCCGCCGGTCTCCGTATCCCTGTAGATCTGAACGATTGGCTCATTGGGCTCCGAACGGCTGTTCGAGTCATCCATAGCGTTGCCTTCTTGGTCAATACTTGCCTCAAAAGCCGACGCCTACGCCGCCGTGCCGCCCACCGTCAGGCCTTCCAGGTGCAGCGTCGGCTGGCCGACGCCGACGGGGACGCCCTGGCCGGCCTTGCCGCAGGTGCCGATGCCTGAATCGAGCGCCATGTCGTTGCCGATGGCTTTCACCTTGGTCAGGCAGTCCGGGCCGTTGCCGATCAGCGTTGCGCCCTTGATCGGCGCGGTCACCTTGCCGTTCTCCACCATGTAGGCCTCGGTGCAGGAGAACACGAACTTGCCGTTGGTGATGTCCACCTGGCCGCCGCCGAAATTGGTGGCGTAGATGCCGCGCTTCACGCCCTGGATGATCTCCTGCGGATCGCGGTCGCCGGACATCATGTAAGTGTTGGTCATGCGCGGCATCGGCTGGTGGGCAAAGCTCTCGCGCCGCCCGTTGCCGGTGGCGGCAACGCCCATCAGCCGCGCGTTCAGCCGGTCCTGCATGAAGCCCTTGAGGATGCCGTCCTCGATGAGGACCGTGCGCGAGGTCGGCGTGCCCTCGTCGTCCACGGTGAGCGAGCCGCGCCGGTCGGTGATCGTGCCGTCGTCCACCACGGTGACGCCGGGCGAGGCGACGCGCTGGCCGACGAGTCCCGCGAAAGCTGACTGCTTCTTGCGGTTGAAGTCGCCCTCGAGCCCGTGGCCGATCGCCTCGTGCAGCAGGATGCCGGGCCAGCCGGGGCCGAGCACCACGTCCATCTCGCCCGCGGGGGCGGGGACGGCTTCAAGGTTCACCAGTGCCGTGCGCAGTGCCTCGTCAGTCGCCGCCTTCCAGCTTTCCGGCGTGATGAAGCGCGTGTAGCTCTCGCGCCCGCCGGTGCCGTAGGAGCCCGATTCCTGCCGGTCGCCTTCGCCGACGACCACGCTGACGTTGAGCCGCACGAGCGGGCGCACGTCGCGCACGATCTGCCCGTCGGCGCGCAGGATCATCACTGCCTGCCACGAGCCTGACAGGGACGCCGAGACCTGCTGCACGCGCGGGTCTTTCGAGCGCGCATAGGCATCGATCTCCTTGAGCAGCGTCACCTTCGTTTCGAAGTCCGGCCCGCCGAGCGGGTTCTCGTCCGAGTAGAGATGCAGGTTGGTGGCGGCGGGACCCGCGGCCATCTCGCCCGCATGCCCGTGCTTCACCGCCTGCACGGCCTCGGCCGCGCGGGTAAGGGCGGCTTCGGACAGGTCGGACGCATGCGCATAGCCCGTGGCCTCGCCTGCCACGCAGCGCAGGCCAAAGCCCTGGCCCGTGTCGAAGCTCGCCGTCTTGAGCCGCCCGTCATCGAAGGCCAGCGCCTCAGACTGCGTGTATTCGAGGAACAGTTCGCCGTCGTCGGCACCCGTAAGCGCGCCGCCCACGATTCGCTGCAGCCGGTCCTGGTCGAGGCCGGCGCGGGTGAAGAAAAGATCGTCGGGGGTCATCGTCATGCGAACGGTTTCCTACTCGTCGTCGAAAATGGCGCGGACCTTGGCCAACGGCGGGTCCTCGGGCTCGACCAGCTCGTCCACCGGCTTGAGGCGGCCCGGCACGCGGGACAGGTCGCACGGCACGATCACGCGGCTCACCCGGTACATCGGCCACTGGACCACCCGCAGGCGCTCCAGGTCCACCAGGAACACGCCGTTGATGCGGCCGAACCACTCGTCCCACTTCTGAAAGCCCCAGTCCTGCCAGCCATTGGGCGGCGGCGCGGTAATGTCGGCCACCGCCTGCGGGTGGGCGGCGCAGAACCCCACCGCCGAGCGGCCCGGGTTGCGCGGGTCCAGGTAGGGCCCGGCCTCCTCGATCATCGAGGCCGTGTGCATTCCGTCCTCGGCGATGTGCAGCCCGGCGGAGATCTTCCGCCCGTAATGGAAGTGAATCAGTGCTTCGTCGCGCATGTCCGGTTTCGCCTTTCGGGCCCACTCTACAGGCCTCAACCTAGTCCGTCAGGGATGTTCTGCGAGTGGTTCGCACACCGAATTTCCCGCGGCCGGCCGTGGTTTGGGGCAAAGTGTCGCAAAGCCGGGCAGACGGCTCGCCCGGCGCATCGCGGGCGCTATACTCCGGTCCAGACTGCCGGATGCGGGCTGTGCGCGGTTTCCGCGGCGCCGGAAGGCGGTTTCACGCGGAATCGGGTTAGGTTGCGCCGTTGTTTGCCGGTGGGCCGCGACGTGCTAAGCGTCCCGCCGAATGGATGCGGAATATCAACAAGACCGCCTCCAGATGGGTCCTACGATCGGGGATTTGAAGATGGGCAAGGTTTGGACGCTGGCCGCGTTCCTCGGGGCACTTTTCATTGCGGGCGCCGCCGGCGCGGCCCAGCCCGAGCCATGGCAGATGGGTTTCCAGCCGGCCGTCACGCCGGTGATGGAAGACATCAATTCCTTCCATAACCTGCTGCTGGTGATCATCACGGCCATCGCGGTGTTCGTGCTGGTCCTGCTCCTCTACTGCATGATCCGCTTCAATGCGCGGTCCAACCCGGTCGCCTCCAAGACCACTCACAACACGTTCATCGAGGTGATCTGGACGGTGGTGCCGGTCCTCATCCTCGTGGCGATCGCGATTCCCTCCTTCCGTCTGCTTTACCTTCAGGAGGAACTGCCGGAAGCCGATATGACCATCAAGGCGACCGGCTACCAGTGGTACTGGGGCTACGAGTACCCGGACCACGGCGGATTCGAGTTCCTCTCCAACATGAAGCCGGATGCAGACCTCGAGCCCGGCGAGCCGCGCCTGCTGGCGACGGACACCAAGGTGGTGGTTCCCGTCGATACCACGGTGCGCGTCGTCGTGACCGCGGCCGACGTGATCCACAACTGGGCCATGCCCGCCTTCGGCATCAAGATGGACGGCGTCCCCGGCCGCCTCAACGAGACCTGGTTCCGCGCCAACAAGACCGGCATCTATTACGGCCAGTGCTCGGAGCTTTGCGGCCAGCGCCACGCGTTCATGCCCATCGAGGTGCACGTGGTCTCGCAGGAAGACTTTGCGGCCTGGGCCGAGCAGACGCAGGCCGAGTTTGCCGAGAACGGCGGCATCGCGCCGTCTCCGCTGGATAACAACACGCAGCTCGCGGACGCGCAGCAGTAAGCGCGCCCGGCCGCCGACCAATTGCGATTGACGCTTTGAAGGACAGAACCGATGGCGACTGAAGCAGCCCACGCAGGTCATCACGAGGATCACCCGACCGGGTGGCGCCGGTACGTCTATTCGACGAACCACAAGGACATCGGCACGATGTACCTGATCTTCGCCATCATCGCGGGGATCATCGGCGGCACCATGTCGGTGCTGATCCGCGCCGAGCTTCAGTACCCCGGCGACGGCATCCTCGGCGGCGATCACCACTTCTACAACGTGCTGGTGACGGCGCACGGCCTCATCATGATCTTCTTCATGGTGATGCCGGCGATGATCGGCGGCTTCGGCAACTGGTTCGTGCCGCTGATGATCGGCGCGCCGGACATGGCCTTCCCGCGCATGAACAACATCTCGTTCTGGCTGCTGCCGGCGGCGATCCTGCTGCTGGTGCTGTCCATGTTCGTGCCCGGCTCGACCGGTGACGGCGTGGGCGGCGGCTGGACGATCTATCCGCCGCTATCGACATCCGGTCAGCCCGGACCGGCAATGGATTTCGCCATCCTTGCGCTGCACGTGGCGGGCGCGTCGTCGATCCTCGGCGCCATCAACTTCATCACCACCATCTTCAACATGCGCGCGCCGGGCATGACGCTGCACAAGATGCCGCTCTTCGTCTGGTCCGTGCTGGTGACGGCCTTCCTGCTGCTGCTGTCGCTGCCGGTGCTGGCGGGCGCCATCACCATGCTGCTGACCGACCGCAATTTCGGCACGACCTTCTTCGACCCGGCCGGCGGCGGTGACCCGATCCTCTTCCAGCACCTGTTCTGGTTCTTCGGCCACCCCGAGGTGTACATCCTGATCCTGCCGGGCTTCGGCATGATCTCGCACATCGTCTCGACCTTCTCGAAGAAGCCGGTCTTCGGCTACCTCGGCATGGCCTATGCCATGGTCGCCATTGGCGCCGTCGGCTTCATCGTGTGGGCGCACCACATGTACACGGTCGGCCTCGACGTCGACACGCAGGCCTACTTCGTGTTCGCCACCATGGTGATCGCGGTGCCGACGGGCGTGAAGATCTTCTCGTGGATCGCCACGATGTGGGGCGGCTCCATCGAGTTCAAGACGCCCATGCTCTGGGCCATCGGCTTCATCTTCCTGTTCACGGTCGGCGGCGTGACGGGCGTCGTGCTCGCCAATGCCGGCGTCGACCGCTCCCTGCACGACACCTACTACGTGGTGGCGCACTTCCACTACGTGCTGTCGCTGGGCGCCGTCTTCGCCATCTTCGCGGGCTGGTACTACTGGTTCGGCAAGATGTTCGGCTACCAGTACAACGAGTTCATCGGGAAGCTGCACTTCTGGGTGACGTTCATCGGCGTGAACCTCATCTTCTTCCCGCAGCACTTCCTCGGCCTTGCCGGCATGCCGCGCCGTTACGCGGACTATCCGGACGCCTTCGCGGGCTGGAACTACGTGTCGTCCATCGGCTCGTACATTGCCGCTGCGGGCGTGCTGATCTTCCTCTACGGCCTGGCGGAAGCCTTCATGCGCAAGCGCCGCGTGGGCGACAACTACTGGGGCGAAGGTGCGACCACCCTCGAGTGGACGCTGTCCTCGCCGCCCCCGTTCCACCAGTTCTCGGAGCTGCCGCGCATCAAGTAAGCGCGGCCGGACCCGGCAACCGGAGTTGACCAACAAGTGACGCACGCAAGCGACACGGCAGCCATCGTGGACGGACGCCCCGGCGGGGCGCCCGTCTTCGAGTCCATGGCGTACGGCGCGCCCGGCTACATGTCCGCCGACATCGCCGACTACTGGGCGCTGCTCAAGCCGCGCGTCATGTCGCTGGTGATCTTCACCGGCCTCGTGGGCATTGCCGTTGCACCCGGCGCGATCCATCCCTTCACCGCCATCACGGCGCTGCTGTGCATCGCGGTCGGGGCTGGTGCCTCCGGTGCGCTCAACATGTGGTGGGACGCCGACATCGACCGGGTCATGGCGCGCACCGCCAGCCGCCCCATTCCGGCGGGCAAGGTGTCGCCCGGCGAGGCAGCAGCCTTCGGTGGCGTGCTTTCGGCGGGCTCCGTCTTCGTGATGGCCGCGCTGGTGAACTACGCCGCCGCGGCGCTTCTCGCCTTCACCATCTTTTTCTACGTCGCCGTCTATACGATGTGGCTCAAGCGGGCGACGCCGCAGAACATCGTCATCGGCGGCCTTGCGGGCGCGCTGCCGCCGGCCATCGGCTGGGCGGCCGTCACCGGCGGCCTTGCGGTCGAGCCGCTGGTGCTCGTCGCCATCATCTTCTTCTGGACGCCGCCGCATTTCTGGGCGCTGGCACTCGTGCGCGCCGAGGATTACGAGCGCGCCGGCGTGCCGATGATGCCCAACGTGGCGGGCCCCGACGCGACGCGCGGCCAGATCCTGCTCTATTCGGTGCTGCTGGTGCCGCTCGGCCTTGCGCCTGCCTTCGTGGGCTTCGCCGGGGTGCCCTACGCGGCCGTCGCGATCGCGCTGGGCGGCGGCTTCCTGTGGTTCGCATTCCAGGTGTGGCGCACCCGCGCGGGCGATGCCGCCCGCAGCGCTGCCATGCGCCTCTTCGGCTTTTCCATCCTCTACCTGTTCGCGCTCTTCGCCGCGCTCCTTGCCGAGCGCATCGCGGGCGTCGTGCCGTTCGGGGGGCTCGTGTGAGCGGCGCTGCCATGACCCACGACAACGACTACGAGATCGAGGCCGTGAAGCTCACGCCCGAACAGGAGCGCCGCCGCCGCCGCCGCAACGTGGCCATCGCGCTGGCGCTGGTGGGCATGGTTGCCCTGTTCTTCACGATGACGATCGTGCGCCTGGGCGGCAACGTTGCCGAGCGGGCGTTCTAGGAGGGCCGTGGACATGAGTGCTTACGCATCCGACAGCCTGCGCCGCCGTGAAAAGCAGATCGCCATGTTCTGCGCGGCCATCGTCATAGGCATGGCCGGCATGGCTTACGCCGCCGTGCCGCTCTACGACCTGTTCTGCCGCGTCACCGGCTACGGCGGCACCACGCAGGCTTCCACGGAGTATTCCAGCGTCGTCCTCGACCGCATGGTCACCGTCCGCTTCGACGGTAACACCGCGCGCGGCCTGCCCTGGCAGTTCAAGCCGCAGCAGGTGTCCATGGAAACGAATGTCGGCGCGGACGGCCTGGCCTTCTACACGGCCGAGAACCTGTCCGACGAACCCATCGTCGGCACCGCCACCTACAACGTGACGCCGCAGAAGGCCGGTTCCTACTTCATCAAAGTCGCGTGCTTCTGCTTCACCGAGCAGGTGCTGATGCCGGGCGAGAAGGTCGAGATGCCGGTCTCGTTCTACGTCGATCCGGCCATCGCCGACGATCCCGACATGGACGACGTGACCACCATCACGCTTTCCTACACCTTCTTCGAGAAGGCCAATCCGACGACCGATATCGCCGCGTCAGGCGGCAACTGAGAACAAAGCTAACGACGCGCCGCCGCGAATGGGTTATTGAAGCAGCGCGCGCAAGAAGGACGCTCAAGGAGACCGGGGACCATGGCTGACGCCCACGCCAAGCATCACGACTACCACCTCGTCGATCCCAGCCCGTGGCCGGCCGTCGGCTCCGTTGGCGCCTTCATCATGATGCTGGGCGCGGTGGCCTGGATGAAGGGCGTCTTCGGCCTGTCCGGCCCGTGGGTCTTCTTCATCGGCCTCGCCATGGTGCTCTACACCATGGTCGGCTGGTGGCGCGACGTCATCAAGGAAGCGGAGACGCAGGGCCACCACACGCCCGTCGTCCAGCTCCACCACCGTTACGGCATGGTGCTGTTCATCGCCTCCGAAGTGATGTTCTTTGTTGCCTGGTTCTGGGCCTATTTCGACGCCAGCCTCTTCACCGGCGAAGCCGCGCAGACCGCGCGCGTCGCCGCCACCGGCGGTGTCTGGCCGCCGGAAGGCATCGAGACCTTCGATCCCTTCCACCTGCCGCTCATCAACACGCTGGTGCTGCTGACCTCCGGCACGACCGTCACCTGGGCCCACCACGCGTTGCAGCAGGGCGACCGCGAAGGCCTCAAGTGGGGCCTCATCTGCACCGTGCTGCTCGGCCTGCTCTTCACGGCCCTTCAGGCCTACGAGTACGACCACGCGGCCTTCGGCTTCTCCGGCAACATCTACGGCGCCACCTTCTTCATGGCGACCGGATTCCACGGCTTCCACGTGATCGTCGGCACCATCTTCCTCGCCGTGTGCATGTTCCGCGCCTTCGCCGGCCACTTCTCGCCGACGCACCACTTCGGCTTCGAGGCAGCGGCCTGGTACTGGCACTTCGTGGACGTGGTCTGGCTGTTCCTGTTCGCCGCCATCTACGTGTGGGGCGCGGGCACGCCTGCCGCTCACTAGGGACGCAACAGCCCGCCATTGACCTTCGAACGCGACGACGCGCGGCCCGCGGTTTTGCCCTTCAGGGCGGGACTGCGGGCGCGCTGTCCGCGTTGCGGCGAAGGGCGGCTCTTCCAGGGGTTCCTCACCGTCGCGCCGACATGTGAAAGCTGCGGCCTAGACTTCGCCGAGGTCGATACGGGCGACGGCCCCGCCGTCTTCATCATCCTGATCGCCGGGTTCCTCGTGGTCGGCCTCGTACTGGTCGCGGAAGTCCTCTATCAGCCGCCCTACTGGGTGCACCTGGTGATCTTCCTGCCCCTCGCGGCCATCGTGCCCTTGGGCCTGCTTCGACCCTTCAAGGCCACGCTCATCGCGCTCCAGTATCACAACCGCGCCCGCGAAGGCCGGCGCGAGCCCTAGGCCGCACCGCCATGCATTTCCGCCCCATGATCTGGCTGACGCTGCTGGCGGTCCCTGCGCTGGTTGTCCTCGTCATGCTCGGCAACTGGCAGATGGACCGCCTGGCCTGGAAGGAGGCCTTGCTGGAGAGGATCGAGCGCGGCATGAACGCCGCCCCGCAGCCCCTGCCGGATGCCGCGCTGTGGGAAGGCGTCGACACCGAGTCGCTCGCCTACAGCCCCGTCGTGGTCCGCGGCACATTTCGCCACCGGGAGGAGATGCACGTCTACCTGCCGTCGCTGGAGGGCCAGGCGGGCTACCACGTGGTGACGCCATTCAACCTCGCCAACGGCGGTACGCTGCTGATCGACCGCGGTTTCGTGCCCCGCGAGGCGAAGGACCCGGCCACACGGCCCGAAGGGCAGGTGGAAGGCGAGGTCACCGTGACCGGCATCCTCGTTGAGCCCGAAGGCGCCAACGCCTTTACTCCGGAGCCTGACCTTGCGGCCAACACCTGGTACCACCGCGACCTCGGCGCGATGGCCGAGACAGCGGGCCTTTCGCGCGTCTTTCCGCTGATGCTGGACGCGGGGCCGGAGCCCAATCCCGGCGGCCTGCCGGTTGGCGGCCAGACACGGCTGGAGCTGCGAAACCCCCATCTGGGCTACGCGATGACGTGGTACGGGCTGGCCGTGACGCTCGTCGGCGTATGGCTGGCCATGCATATCGCCACGGGCCGCCTGCGTCTTAACCGCTAGTCCCGCGCCGCTTTGCGGTTTCGGGATCGCCGCATTATGGTGCGCGCCCCTCACGACAAGACCGAAAAACCGACATCCCATGCGCTACGTCAGCACCCGAGGCGACGCCCCGGTCCTCGATTTCGAGGACGTGCTCCTGTCCGGCCTTGCCCGCGACGGCGGCCTCTACGTGCCCGAAAGCTGGCCCGCGCTGACACCGGAAGATTTCCGCGAGCTGGCCGGCCGTCCGTACACGGAAGTGGCCGCGCGGGTTATTGCGCCCTTCGCGCCGTCGCTCGGTGCGGACGAGATCGGCCGCATGGTGGAAGCGGCCTATGGCAGCTTCAACCATCCAGCCGTGGCGCCGCTCGCCCAGCTCGACGCCAACGAATTCCTGCTGGAGCTGTTCCACGGGCCGACGCTCGCCTTCAAGGACCTGGCCATGCAGTTCCTCGGGCAGGTGTTCGACCACGTGCTGAAGGCGCGCGGAGAACGCATCACCATCGTCGGCGCCACATCCGGTGATACCGGTTCCGCCGCGATCGAGGCGTTCGCCGGGCTCGATGCGGTGACGCTGGTGATCCTGCATCCGAAGGGCCGCGTCTCGGAGGTGCAGCGCCGCCAGATGACAACGGTGCTGGCGGACAACGTCCACAACGTCGCCATCGAGGGCAATTTCGACGACTGCCAGGCACTCGTGAAGTCCATGTTCAACGACCTGGATTTCCGCGACCGGGTGAAGCTTGCCGCCGTCAACTCGATCAATTGGGCGCGCATCCTCGCGCAGGTGGTCTACTACGTGACGGCGGCAACGACGCTGGGCGCGCCCGCGCGGCCCGTCTCGTTCTCGGTGCCCACCGGCAATTTCGGCGACATCTTCGCAGGCTACGTGGCCAAGCAGATGGGCCTGCCCATCGACCGGCTGATCATCGCCACCAACGTCAACGACATCCTCGACCGCACGCTTCGCACCGGCCAGTACAAGGTCGAAGGCGTCGAACCCACCGACGCGCCGTCGATGGATATCCAGGTGTCGAGCAATTTCGAGCGCCTGATGTTCGAGGCTTACGGGCGCGATGCTTCCGCCGTGCGTGCTGCCATGGGCGCGCTGACCCAGGCCGGCAGCTTCACGGTGAGCGAAGCACCGCTCGGCTTCATGCGTGAGAGCTTCGGGTCCGCACGCGCGGATGCGGCCGCCATGACCGCTACCATGCAGGACGTGCACGCGCGCTGCGGCATGCTCATCGACCCGCACACCGCCGTCGGCCTCGCCGCCGCGCGTGAGACGCTGACGCAGGGCCGTGCGCCGATGGTGACGCTTGCAACGGCGCATCCCGCAAAGTTCCCCGACGCGGTGGAGAAGGCGACCGGCGAGCGCCCGGCGCTCCCGCCGCGCCTGGCCGATCTCTTCGAGCGCGAGGAACGGCTGACGCCGCTCGCCAACGACCTCGGGACTGTCGAGGCCTTCGTGGAAGACCGCGCCAGCATATGACGGTCGAGATCACCCGCCTCGATAGCGGCATGACGGTCGTGACCGAAGCCATGCCGCACCTCAAGACCGCCGCGGTCGCTGCAACGGTCATGGCCGGTGCGCGCCACGAGGGCGAAGGCGAGCACGGCGTCGCCCACATGCTCGAGCACATGGCCTTCAAGGGCACGGCGACGCGGCCGGCCGCCGAGATCGTCGGCGCCATCGAGCGTGTCGGCGGCTCGATCAATGCCGCCACGTCGCACGAGAACACGGTCTATGCCGCGCGCATCCTGGCGGACGACTTGCCGCTCGCCGTCACGTTGATCGCCGACATCATCGAGAATTCGAAGCTGGAAGACGCGGAGCTGCGCCGCGAGCAGGGCGTCGTGCTATCGGAAATCGGCGAGGCGGAGGACATTCCCGATGACCTCGTCTTCGAACTGTTCTCGGAAAAGGCCTTCCCCGATCAGCCGCTCGGCCGCCCCATCCTCGGCACCCGCGACAGCGTCCGCGCCATGACCACGGACACGCTGCGCACCTATATGGGCGAGCATTACCGGCCCGGCGCGATCATCCTGAGTGCGGCCGGTGCGGTCGATCACGCGCGCTTCGTTGAACTCGCACAGGCAGCCTTTGCGGACACGGGCGAAGCAGGGCCGAGCGATTTCTCCCGCGCGGGCTATGGCGGCGGCGTCGTCACGCTCCAGCGCGATCTCGACCAGGCGCACCTGGTGCTCGGCTTCGAGAGTGCCGCCACCGGCACCCACGACTTCTTCACCGCCGAGATTGCCTCGGCCGCGCTCGGCGGCGGCATGTCGTCCCGCCTCTTCCAGGAGGCGCGGGAGAAGCGGGGCCTGTGCTACGCGATCTATGCCTTCAACTGGGGCTTTGCCGACACCGGCCTCTTCGGCGTTTATGCGGGCGCGGCGCCGGAAGATACCGATGAGCTTGCCCGCGTCATCCGCGGCGAGTTTGGTGAGATGGCGCAGACCCTGCGCGAGGATGAGGTCGCCGCCGCGCGTGCCCAGCTCAAGGCCGGCATCCTGATGAGCCTTGAATCCTGCGGCGCGCGCGCCGAGCAGCTGGCCCGGCACCTTACCGTTTTTGGCCGCGTGCTCACAGCGGACGAGCTGGTCGCCTGCATTGATGCCGTTTCGACAGAGGACGTGCGCAAGTTGATGGCGCGCTATGCCGGCCACGCCGCCCCGACGGCAACTGTGCTTGGTCCCCGTCCCTCCCTTGCCAGCGCCGAAGTGCTCGCGGCACAATTCGGGGGTTGAGGGGGCGCGCCTCCGCCAATCTCACCGGGGACCGCCCATGGCCCTCCTGCGTTCCATCACCGCGGACGACGACCCTTACGTTATCGAGGGCGACGGGGTGATGCTGCGCATGCCGCGCCCGGCGGACTACGCGGAATGGTCCGCCCTTCGAGCCCGCAGCCGGGCGTTCCTGGCGCCGTGGGAGCCGACCTGGCCCGCCGACGACCTGACGCGCCCCGCCTTCCGCCGCCGCCTGCGCCGCTATGCGCGCGATGTGCGTGACGACCAGGCCTACCCCTTCTTCGTGTTCTCCACGCGCACGGGCAAGCTCGTGGGCGGCTGTACGCTTTCCAACGTTCGCCGCGGCGTCGCGCAGACCTGCTCGCTCGGCTACTGGGTGGGTGAGCCCTATAGCCGGCAGGGCTTCACTTCTAACGCCGTGCGCGCGCTGATCCCCTTCGTCTTCGACCACATGCGCCTGCACCGGCTGGAAGCGGCCTGCCTGCCCAGTAACGAAGGTTCGCGCGCGTTGCTCCTGTCCTGCGGCTTCACGCAGGAGGGCTTTGCCCGGAAATACCTGCGCATTGATGGCGCCTGGCGCGACCACCTGCTGTTCGCCATTCTGTCGGACGACACCCGGCCTTAGAGGGCGCCCTTAACTGCGTCCCAACCGCCGCCGCCATAAACTTGTCATCGCCGCTTGCGGGCGGGTACCAAGAACCGGGTCGCGCGGCAGGCGTGATTCGCCGTTATCGACTGGGCGGGGAAATCAGGTGGCGAGCGGCGCGCGCCGGACAACATGGGCCATACCCGGCCTCGCAGTGCTCATGCTCGCGATGGCATGCGCGCCCGCGCGGGCGCAGGACGCCGGGCCCGAGCAGCTTCTTCCCCCGGACGAGCAGGCCGCGCCGGAAGGCGGACCGCCCCCGGCCGATACCGAAGACAGTCCCATTTCAGTCGTCCGCCTCGATCCCGCGCAGCCGCTGGTGGACCTGACGAGTGTGCTGGCGCGCGTCTCTGCCAGCGAGGAAGTCTCCATCGGCACGGACACGCCGCTGGTCCTGTCCGGCGATGAGGCGGAGACCGCCCGCGCCTGGCTCCTGTTCGCCCTGTCCAACCCGCTGGACGTGCCGCAGTCGCGCATCGTCGCCATCGAGCGCGGCGCGATGTGGCACGCAGGCATCGCGCCCGTCCGCTCCGGCCTGACGGAACTCGGCGGCTGGCGCACGTCGCCGGCTTCCGCGCCGCTGCCGCAGCCCGTCGCGCTCGCCCCGCGCACCGAACCGGCCTCCGCGCGTTTCACCATCACCGTGCCCGCCAAGCGCACCGTCACCTACGCGATCCCCTTCGGGTCCGTCTCGCCGACGCCTGTCTATCTCTGGAAGGCCGACGCGCTTGCGGCCTCCGACACGGGCCGCGCGGCCTTTGCCGGTCTCGTCGTCGGCGCGCTGGCCATCGCGTTTGCCTTCTTTGCCGCGCGCTACGCGGGCGCCCGGTCAGAGGACCGCGCGCCCGTCGGCCTCGCAGCGCTGCTGACCGGCGCGGCGCTGCTCTATGAACTTGTTGCCCAGGGTGTGCTAGCCGCCGCCACGGGGTGGAACCCGGCATGGGACGCGCGCATGGCCGGGGCGACGCTGGCGCTGGCCACCGGCGCGGCGGCGCACGTGCTCGCCGCCGAACGCATCCGCGCCCTGCCGCCCGAGCGCGAGCGGCTGGCGCGCATGGCGGGCTGGGCCGCCGTTGGCGCCGCGCTCCTCGCCCTCGTGCTGCCCGGCATGGGCTTGCCCTTCGTGCGGATGATGGCGTTTGCCGTGGCGCTCGGCGGCGTTGCGGCGCTGGCCGGTGTCAGCCTGCGCGAGAGCGGACCGGCTGCGGCCGAACTGCGCGCGGGCTGGGGGCTCATCGCCGCCGCCGCTTTCATCGCCGCGCTCACCGCCGCTGGCATCATGCCGCGCTCGCAACTGCTTGAACTCATCGCCCACGCACTTGCCTCCCTCGGCGTCGTCACCGCCGCCTATGCCCTTGCCGGTGCCCCGGCGGAAGCACCACGCGCGCGTCAGCCGGTGGCGCCTGCCGCACCACGTCCGCGCGCGAGGCCGGACGCCGCCGCCCTTCGCACTGACCAGCGCAATGCCCTTGCCATCGCCGCCGCGGGACAGGCGGTGTGGGATCTCGATGTGCCGAGCGGCACGCTCTACGTCGACCCGTCCATCGAGGCGCATCTGGGTTTCGTTCCCGGCGCGCTGTGCGGGCGGCTGGAGACATGGCTCGGCCGTGTCCACCGCGACGACCGGCGCGACGTATCGCAGGTGCTCGACGAGAACGTGGAGCGCGGAAACGGCAGCTTCTCCCTCGTCATGCGCCTCCACCACGCGGACGAGGGCACGCGCCGCCTCGAACTGAAGGCGTCCTGCTTTGCGGGCGGGGACGGCACCGCGCGCCGGGTGATCGGCACCATCACCGAGGTGGGCGAGCGGCGCACGGAAACCGAAGGCCGCACCCGCGAGTCATTGCACGATCCGCTCACCGGCCTCGCCAACCGCGCCCTGTTCCTCGACCGGCTCGACCGCGCCTGCCGCGCGTCGGGCGCCGGGCACATGCGCGTCGCCCTGATCCTCGCCGACCTCGACCGCTTCAAGCTGGTGAACGAAAGCCTTGGCCACGCGACGGCGGACACGGTGCTGCAGGCGATTGCCCGCCGCCTCGAGGCGCTGATGGCGCCGGAGGACACGCTGGCGCGTATCGACGGCGACACGTTCGCGCTGCTCATCGAGGGCTGGACCGAAGAGGCCGGGCCCGCGGAAATCGCGGCCTTGGTGCGCGACGCCATTTCGCAGCCGCTGGAAGTCTCGAGCCGCGAGATTTTCCCGACGGCGAGTATCGGCTTCTCGGTGCGCGAGACGCGCCATGAGACCGGCGAGGAGCTCCTCTCCGAGGCCGACCTCGCCCTGCTGCGCGCCAAGCGGTCCGGCGACACCATCGTGCGCTTTGCCGCCGACATGCGGCCCGTGGGCGATGCGCTGGCGACCGAAAGCGGCCTGCGGCGCGCGCTCGAACGAGGCGAGATTGTGCTTGCCTACCAGCCCATCGTCGCGCTGGACACGGGCCGCCTTGCGGGCTTCGAGGCGCTGATGCGCTGGCGCCACCCGGAGAAGGGCGAGATTTCGCCCGACGACTTCGTGCCACTGGCGGAAGACACCGGCATGATCATCGAACTGGGTCACTTTGCGCTGGAAAGCGCGGCATCGGAGCTTGCCGCCTGGCAGCGGGCGTATCCGTCCGATCCGCCGCTCTTCGTGAGCGTCAACGTGTCGAGCCGGCAGCTGCTGGATGACTTGCCGCGGCAGGTTTCGAAGGTGGTGGAGGCGACCGCGATTCCCGCCGCCAGCCTGCGTCTTGAAGTCACCGAGTCACTGGTGATGGAGAAGCCGGACCATGCCGCAGCCGTGCTGGCCGCCGTGCGGGAGTCCGGCGTGCGGCTTGCGCTTGACGATTTCGGCACCGGGTACTCGTCGCTCAGTCACCTCAAGCGGTTCCCCTTCGACGTGGTGAAGATCGACAAGAGCTTCGTCATGGGCATGAGCAACGACAGCGAGGAAGGCGCCATCGTGCGCTCGGTGCTGTCGTTGGCGGGCGACCTCAAGCTCGCCGTGGTAGCGGAAGGCGTGGAAAGCCTTGAGGCGAGCGAGAAGCTGGCTGAGCTCGGCTGCGGCTACGGGCAGGGCTACCACTTCGGCCCGCCCATGGAGCCGTCGAAGGCGGAGGCCTATATCGCCCGCCACCTCAAGGCCGGCGAGCAGGTGGAAAGCGGTGAGGCCGATCCCGCCTAGGCGTGGCCGGTTTCGCCTGAGAGCTTGTTGGAATCAACGCCCAGCGTGTTGAGCGCCATGCTCCACTTCGCTTCGGGCGGGCACTCGAACACCACTTCCGGCGTTGCCTCGCAGGTCAGCCAGCCGTTGGAACCGATCTCGGCTTCCAGCTGGCCCGGACCCCACCCGGCATAGCCGAGCGCCACGAGCTTCTCGCGCGGGCCGCCGCCCTTGGCGATGGCGCGCAGGATATCGACGGTTGCCGTCAGCCCCACGCCGTCGCCCACGGAAAGCGTCGAAGCGCCACCGTCATAGTCCGGCGTGTGCAGCACGAAGCCGCGGCCAGTCTCAACCGGGCCGCCCACATGGATCGGTACCTCCTTGCCGGAGGCGCGGATTGAAAGCTGGCTCAGGAGTTCACTGAATGTGATGTGCGAGGCCGGGCGGTTGATCACCAGCCCCATTGCGCCTTCTTCGCTGTGCGCGCACATGTAGACGACCGAGCTCGTGAACCGGTCGTCCTCCATGCTGGGCATCGCGATGAGGAGCTGCCCCTGCAGGGATCCGATCTGTTCTGTCTGGTGCGTCGTTGAAGCCATGTGACCTCCAGCATAGACGAAGCGCCGTCCCGTCTCAAAAGACCTCGCCGGCAGATCGTTAACACGCGAGCCTCGCAAGGTTTCCCGGCGAATGATCACGCGGCTTTGACCGCCTGTTCATCCAGCATGCAAGAATTCCCGCGTAATATGGCCACAATATGCGCCTGAATTTTTCCACAGCCTGTCCACACTCTTCGCGGCTGAACCGAATGGTGCTGGCGGCCGCCTTCGCGCTGGCTGCCGCTCCGGCGGCTGCGCTGGAGTTTGGCGATCTGCGTCATCGGGCGCCGCCTGCCGGGGCCAGCGACTGGGACGTGTCGATGGCGTCCCGCGCCCGCCTTGTGGCCGCGTCCACCGGCGTCGCGGACCCAATAGAGGCGGGCATCGAGATCGCCCTCGACGATGGCTGGAAGACCTACTGGCGGCATCCGGGCGATTCCGGCATCGCGCCGGCCTTCGATTTCTCCCGGTCGGAGAATGTTGCGTCAGTCGAGGTCGCGTACCCGGCGCCGCAACGCTTCGACGACCCCGGCGACATCAGCTTCGGCTACAAGCACACCGTCGTCTTTCCGCTGCGCGTGACGCCGGAAGACCCGGACAATCCGGTGCGGCTTGAAGCGCATGTTGTCTACGGCGTGTGCGAAACGGTCTGCGTCCCCGTCGAGGCGGACCTGTCGCTGGAAACCGGCGATGCGCTCGCCGCCACGACGCCCTTCGCCGTTACGCTTGCCGAGTGGCGCGCGCGCGTGCCGCAGGATCACGGTTTCGTGCTTGAGCGCCTTCAGCCGGTGAACGTGGAGGGCGAGCCGTGGCTGCACGTGGTGGTGAACGCCGATGAGCCGATCGATGAGGCACGCCTCCTGGCTCGCGGGCCGTCGCGCGCCTATCTCGGCACGCCGCAGGTAACCGTCGAAGGAACGCGCGCGCTGTTCGCGTTCCCCGTGACCTACCGGCGCAGGGCCGAACCGCTCGGGCCGGGCGACACGTTCGACATCACCTTCGTCACGGGCGACGCCGCGCAGGCCTTCGAATACACGCTTGCCGAATAGGGATTTGGCGGGACTCGCATTGATGCGCCCCCGCGGGTTAAATGCGCGCCGTATCACTCATTCGAAAGGCGAGGGAGGCCCCAGATGGCGATCAAGGTAGGCGACCGCATTCCCGAAGCGACCGTGACGGTGATGGGCGAAGGCGGCCCGACGCCGGTCAAGACGAGCGAGTTGTTCGGCGGCAAGAAGGTCGCCCTGTTCGCGCTGCCCGGCGCGTTCACGCCGACCTGCTCCAACCAGCACCTTCCGGGATTCGTTCAGCACGCGGACGATTTCAAGGGTAAGGGCGTCGACGAGATCGTCTGCCTCTCCGTCAACGACGCCTTCGTGATGGACGCCTGGGGCAAGCAGCAGAACGCCACCGGCAAGGTCACCATGGTGGGCGACGGCAACGGCGAACTCACCAAGGCCATGGGCCTCGACTTCGACGGCTCGGGCTTCGGCATGGGCACGCGCAGCCTGCGCTATTCCATGCTGGTGGAAGACGGCGTGGTGAAGCAGCTCAACCAGGAAGCCAATCCCGGCGAAGCCAAGACCTCCGGCGCCAGCACGCTGCTGGAACAGCTTTAGGACGTCTCGTCCGGGCCGGCTCGCAATGGCCGGTCCGGACGGACCCAAAGCCAGAACACGGTGCCTGCAACCGCTCCGAACGGGGAGAAAAGGGCCGGATACGCGTACAGGAACTCGATTGTTTCTGCTCGGTCCTTGTCGCCGGCCTGGAGGTCATCTCCGCCGAGTATCAGGATCATTAGGAATGCAAGAAGAGCGGTGAGCGCTGCCGCCGTGAAAGCGTAGGCTCCTAAACTGTTTAGATTTAGCGCCTTGAGTACAAGGTGAGCTGGCCCGCCGACACACACCGCTGCGAGCAATGCGCTAGCAGCGAAAACAACTACATCTTGCCAGTACCGGCTTCCGCCGAAACCGACGATCAAGCCCACGGTAAGCAGTGTCGGGACGAGAGCCGCAATCACCAGCCCCACGCCAACCTTCTGCGCACTTTGGGCTTCGACCGGATACATCGCGGATACTCTCTGCGTCCTCTAGCGATACGCCTCAAGGGCTCCCCGGGCGAGCGCGTCGGCGCGCTCGTTTTCCGGGTGGCCGGCGTGGCCCTTCACCCAGTGCCAGTGAACGTCGTGGCGCAATGCGGCCTCTTCGAGGCGCTGCCACAGGTCGGCGTTCTTCACCGGTTTCTTCGCGGCGGTTTTCCAGCCGTTTTTCTTCCAGCCGTGGATCCACCTGGTGATGCCGTCGCGCACATAGGTGGAGTCCGTGTGCAGGTGGACTTCCACCGGCCGCTTCATGGCTTCCAGCGCCTTGATGGCGGCCATCAGCTCCATGCGGTTGTTGGTGGTGCCCGCCTCGCCGCCGGCCAGCTCCTTCTCGGTGCCGCCGCTGCGCAGGATCGCGCCCCAGCCGCCGGGGCCGGGATTGCCGGAACACGCGCCGTCCGTGAACACGTCGACCCGCGTCATCCGCCGTATCCGAAGTCGGCGGCGCCCGTGACACGCTGGTGGAAGCGCAGCTTGCGCGCGTATTCCAGCGGGTCCTTCGGGCGCACCAGCGCGTCCTCCGGCCCGTCCAGCCAGTCCACGAGGCGTGTCAGCAGGAAGCGCAGCGCCGCACCGCGCGCCAGCAACGGCAGCGCCCCGGCTTCCGCTTCGTCGAGCGTGCGGACCCTGTTGTAGCCCGCCAGCAGTGCGCGGCCCTTGGTGACGTTGAAGCTATCATCCGGCTCGAAGCACCAGGCGTTGAGGCAGATGGCGATGTCGTAGGCGAAGGCGTCCGTGCAGGCGAAATAGAAGTCGATCAGCCCGGACAGCTCGCCGCCGATGAAGAACACGTTGTCGGGGAAGAGGTCGGCATGGATGACGCCGGTGGGCAGATCGTCCGGCCAGCGCTTCGACAGGTGCTCGATCTCGCCTTCGATGAGTCCCTTGAGGCCGTCATGCACGCCGTCGGCGCGCGGTGCGGCGGAGGCAGCAAGCTCCTGCCAGCCCTCGACGGACAGCGCGTTGGGGCGCGTCATGGAAAAATCCGCCCCCGCCTCGTGCAGCCGCGCCATGGCTTCGCCCAGCTGCGCGCAGTGCTCTGCCTTGGGCCGCTTGACCCACATGCCTTCGAGGAAGGTGATGATCGCCGCGGGGCGCCCCGCGACCTTCTGGAGCACCTGCCCGTCGCGGTCATGCACCGGCACGGGGCAGGAGAGCCCGCGCGCGGCGAGATGCTCCATCAGCCCCAGGAAGAACGGCAGGTCGCGCTCCGCCACGCGCTTTTCATACAGCGTGAGGATGAAGTTCGCCTGGTCGGTGTGGAGCAGGTAGTTGGAATTCTCCACGCCTTCGGCGATGCCCTTCGCCGATTGCAGCGTGCCGATGTCGTACTTGGCGACGAGGGCGGAAAGCTCCTCGTCCGAGATGTCGGTATAGACGGCCATGCGCCCTGATTATCAGGCAATCAGCGCGCGGGGGAGCTTGAAAACCACGTCTTCCTGAGAAACCGTCACTTCTTCGAGGCTGACGGTGAAACGCTGGCGGGCCGCCTCGATCACGTCCTGCACAAGCAGTTCCGGCGCGGAGGCGCCCGCCGTGACGCCGATGGTGAAGCGCTTGCCCTCGGTGCGGGTGGCGGCCTTGGTCTCGATCGCATCCCAGTCGATCTCGGCGGCCTTCTGGACGAGCATGGCATCTGCGCAGCCCGCTTTCTTCGCCACTTCGACCAGCCGGACCGAGTTGGACGAGTTGGGCGCGCCCACCACGAGCATCAGGTCGCAGTCCTCGGCGATGGCCTTCACGGCCGCCTGCCGGTTGGTGGTCGCGTAGCAGATATCGTTCTTGTGCGGCCCGTGGATCGCCGGGAAGCGGCGGGTGAGGGCGTTGACGATCTCCACCGTGTCGTCGAGCGACAGCGTCGTCTGCGTCACGTAGGCGAGCTTTGCTGGATCGGGTGGCGTGACAGCCTCGGCATCCGCCACGGTCTCGATGAGCGTGATGGCGCCTTCCGGCAGCTGGCCGAGGGTGCCTTCCACTTCCGGGTGGCCCGCATGGCCGATCAGCAGGATGTGGTAGCCGTCGTTGAAGTTCCGGTTGGCTTCGACATGAACCTTGGAGACGAGCGGGCAGGTGGCGTCGAGGTAGAACATGCCGCGGCTCTCGGCGTCTGCCGGCACCGACTTGGGCACGCCGTGGGCGGAGAAAATGACGGGCCGCGTCGTGTCCCCGATTTCCTCGAGGTCTTCCACGAAGACCGCGCCCTTGGCCTCGAGTGATTCGACCACGTGGCGGTTGTGCACGATCTCGTGGCGCACATAGACCGGCGCACCGTATTTCTCGAGGGTGCGCTCGACCATCAGGATGGCGCGCTCGACGCCCGCGCAGAATCCGCGCGGGGCCGCGAGGCGGATGGAAAGCTGGGGCCGTTCCTTCAAGGTCTCTTGATCCTGTCTGCCGCGCATCCGGCAGGTCCGCTGGCCGGTCCCAGGTCGATCCGGGCCGGCTTTGCTTGCCGCGTGGCGGGCGCTTGGCTTAAGGTTCGCCGCACTTTCCCGCGACCGCGTGCCTTCATGTGACACGCCTTACAGGGCGTAATTGAGGCACCCGCATTCCTAAGTCAAGGCGGCGTCTGGACGCATGTCCCTTAACCAATTCCCTATTCGCATCAAGGCCTTGGGCCCCGTGGCCATGGCCTGTGCCCTGTTCCTGACCGGCTGTTCATGGTGGTCTGGCGAATCCGCCGAGATCGAGCGCAAGCGCGGCTGCCCGCAGGCGGGCATTCTCACCGACGCGCGCCTGCTCACCCAGTACCGCGAGGGCGGCGGCCGTGACATAACCGACGTGGCCTATCGCTGGGAAATGCTCGATGCCGCGGCCGACTGCAGCTACGACGACAACGTCATGTCCGTGACATATGCCTTCAACCTGGCCGTCGAGCTGGGCCCGGCCGCCCGCTCGGCGACCACGGAGGCACCGCTCTTCATTGCCCTTACCAAGGGCGGGCAGGATGTCATCAACAAGACGGTGTTTACCCAGGAGGCCGAGTTCGAGCGCGGCCAGCGGGCGGTGACCTACACGCACCAGTACGACGATATCGAGCTCGATATCGGCGAGGACGACGGCCGCCAGTACCAGGTGGTGGTGGGCTTCCAGCTGACCCCGGCCCAGCTCCAGGAAAACCGCCGCCGCGGGCTCTGAGGAACCGCCGGATGCCCCGATTCGCACGATTTACCTGTGCATAAGCGGATGCGGAGCGTGACCCCCGCGTTGACTCCGCACCCCGCCCCCTTATCATCTGCCCGGTCAGCCGAACCCGCGCGGGAGAGACTGGCGGCGCCATAGCGTGCGCCAGCGCCGAAGGAGCAACCGCCCCGGAAACTCTCAGGCAACAGGGACCGCGTGGGGATGACACTCTGGAAAGCAGCGCGTGGGGCGCAAAGACCCCGCCGCTCACCGACGGAGTAAGCCCGCGCCGCCGAGGCGTCCCCGCATGCCGGGTGCTTCAGGACGGGTGAATCTCTCAGGTCTTCGACAGAGGGGGCGCCTTGCCATTGGCCTGACCGGCCGGCGGCGGGCGGCTTCAATATCTGACGAAGGCTGACCCCTTGGCTGACGCACCCGCCGGAACACTGGAAACGACGCCCCTGCACGCGCTCCACCTGGAGCTCGGCGCCAAGATGGTGCCTTTCGCAGGGTACGACATGCCCGTGCAGTACAAGCTGGGCGTGCTCGGCGAGCACATGCACACCCGTGAGAAGGCGGGCCTGTTCGATGTCTCGCACATGGGCCAGGCGTTTCTCTCGGGCCCCGACCACGAGACCACCGCGAAGGCGCTGGAAACGCTGGTGCCCGGCGACATGGCGGGGCTGGCGCTCGGCCAGCAGCGCTACACGGTCCTGCTCAACGACGAGGGCGGCATCGTGGACGACCTGATGGTCGCCCGCTCCGTCTCCCCGGACGATGACGGCCGCCTGTTCCTGGTGGTGAATGCGGCGCGCAAGGCCGTGGACTACGAGTACATCGCCTCGCGCCTGCCGGACGGTGTCGATCTGCTGACGGTCACCGACCGCGCGCTGATCGCGTTACAGGGCCCGGCCGCCTTCGAGGTGATGGTGCAGCACTGCCCGAAGGTGAAGGACCTCGTCTTCATGACGGCGACGAGCGCCGACTTCGACGGCATCGACATCCATGTGAGCCGCTCGGGCTATACCGGTGAGGATGGCTTCGAGATTTCCGTCGCTGCCGACAAGGCGGAGACGCTGGCCCGCGCGCTGCTGGACCACGATGAAGTCGAAGCCATCGGCCTCGGCGCGCGCGACAGCCTGCGCCTTGAAGCGGGGCTTTGCCTTTACGGCCACGACATCGACGAGACGACCTCGCCCATCGAGGCGGGGCTCAACTGGGTCATTCCCAAGCACCGCCGCGAAGCAGGCGGCTTTCCCGGCGCGGACCGTATCCTCCGTGAGCTGAAGGATGGCCCCTCGCGCAAGCGCGTCGGCATCCTGCCGGAAGGCCGGGCGCCTGCGCGCGAACACACCGAGATCCAGGCCGATGGCGAAACCATCGGCGAAGTGACCAGCGGCGGCTTCGGCCCGACCACCGGCGGCCCCGTCGCCATGGGCTACGTCCGCGCGGACCACGCCAAGCCCGACACGCTTCTCGACCTGATGATCCGCGGCAAGCCCCGACCTGCCAGCGTGGTCAAGATGCCTTTCACCCCACACCGATACGCCAAATAGCGGGACCGACACGATGGCCGAAACGAAATACACCAAGGACCACGAATGGGTGCGCGTCGACGGCGACGTGGCCACCGTGGGCATCACCGACTACGCGCAGGAACAGCTCGGCGACGTGGTCTACGTGGAGCTGCCCGATATCGGCAAGGCGATGGGGCAGGGCGACGAGGCCGCCGTCGTGGAAAGCGTGAAGGCGGCATCGGAAGTTTACGCGCCGGTCTCCGGCGAGGTGACGGAGGTGAACGAGGGGCTGGCGGACGCGCCGGACGGCGTCAACGCCGATGCCATGGGCGCGGGCTGGTTCCTCAAGATCAAGCTCTCGGACAAGGGCGAACTCGACAAGCTGATGTCCGAGGACGAGTACAAGACCTACCTCTCGGAGCTCGACTGATGCGCTATCTCCCGCTGACGCCGGACGACCGCAAGGCCATGCTCGCGGCCATCGGCGCGAAGTCGATCGACGAGTTGTTCCGCGACGTGCCGGAGGCGGCGCGTATCGAGGGCGACTTCGACCTGCCGCCGCACCAGGGCGAGCTGGAAGTGGACCGCGCGCTGAGCGCCATGGCGGCGAAGAATACGGCGGCGGGCTCGGTGCCGTTCTTCGTGGGCTGCGGGGCTTACAAGCATCACGTGCCGGCCTCGGTCGATCACCTGATCCAGCGTTCGGAATTCCTGACGTCCTATACGCCCTACCAGCCGGAAATCAGCCAGGGCACGCTCCAGTACCTCTTCGAGTTCCAGACGCAGGTCGCGCTGCTGACCGGCATGGAGGTGGCCAATGCCTCCATGTATGACGGTTCGACGGCGTGCTCCGAAGCGGTGCAGATGGCGCACCGCGTCACCAAGCGCCGCAAGGCGGTGCTGTCGGGCGGCCTGCACCCGCACTACCGCGCGGTCGTGGAGAATCAGTCGAAGTTTGCCGGTGACGCCGTGGTTGCGCTTGATGCCGACCCGGCGGGCGCGGAGGACATCGTCAGCTCCATTGATGGCGAAACCTCCTGCGTCGTCGTTCAGTACCCGGACTTCTTCGGACGCGTGAAGGATGTAAGCGACATTGCCAAGGCCGCGCAGGCGGAAGGCGCGCTGCTCATCGTCGTGGTGCCGGAAGTCGTGTCGCTCGGCGCGCTGAAGTCGCCGGGCGAGATGGGCGCCGACGTGGTGGTCGCCGAAGGCCAGTCGCTTGGCAACGCGCTCAATTTCGGCGGGCCTTATGTGGGCCTTTTCGCCACGCGGCAGAAATACGTGCGCCAGATGCCGGGGCGCCTCTCCGGCGAGACGGTGGATGTGGACGGCCAGCGCGGCTACGTGCTGACGCTCTCGACGCGCGAACAGCATATCCGCCGCGAAAAGGCGACGAGCAACATCTGCACGAATTCGGGCCTGTGCTGCCTCGCCTTCACGATCCATCTGTCACTGCTCGGCGAAAAAGGCTTCACGCGGCTTGCGGCGCTCAACCATGAAAGCGCGGTGAAGCTGGCGGATGCGCTGGAGACGGTGAACGGCGTCGAGGTGACGACGCCTGCCTTCTTCAACGAGTTCACCATCAGGACGCCGAAGCCGGGCGCCAAGGTGATCGAGGCGCTGGCGGCGAAGGGCGTGCTCGGCGGCGTGCCGGCCTCGCGCCTGATGCCCGGCAACGACGCGGTGCGCGATCTCGTCATCGTCGCCGCCACGGAAACCAACACGGATGCCGACCGCGCCGCCTATGCCGCGGCGCTCAAGGAGGTGCTCGCATGACCTCGAAATCGACATTCACCGGCCACCGCGGCCTCGATCACGAGGAGCCGCTGATCTTCGAACGCGGCCGCAAGGACGCCTGCGGCGTGGACCTGCCGGAACCCGAGGGCGTGAAATCCCGTCTCGGCGGGCTGGAGCGGCGCGGCGGCATCGGCCTGCCGGGCCTGTCGGAGCCGGAAGTCGTGCGCCACTTCGTGCGCCTGTCCCGCAAGAACTACGCGATCGACAGCCAACTCTATCCGCTGGGCTCCTGCACCATGAAGCACAACCCGCGCCTCAACGAGAAGATGGCGCGCCTGCCGGGGTTCTCGGACATTCACCCACTCCAGCCCCAGTCCACCGTGCCCGGCGCGCTGGAACTGATGCACGAGCTGGCGCGCTGGCTGATGAAGCTGACAGGCATGCCCGCCGTGGCGCTTTCGCCCAAGGCCGGCGCCCATGGCGAGCTGTGCGGCCTGATGGCGATGCGTGCAGCGCTGGATGCGCGCGGGGAGGGCAAGGTCCGTACGCGCATCCTCGTGCCCGAAAGCGCGCACGGCACCAACCCGGCGACGGCGGCGGCCTGCGGCTTCACCGTGGATGCGATCCCGGCGACGCCAGAGGGCCGCGTCGATCTCGCCGCCTTCGAGGAGAAGCTGGGCGACGACGTGGCGGGGCTGATGCTCACCAACCCCAACACCTGCGGCCTCTTCGAGCGCGACATCCGCAAGATCGCGGACGCCGTGCACGAGGCGGGCGGCTACTTCTATTGCGACGGCGCCAACTTCAACGCCATCGTCGGGCGCGTGAAGCCGGGCGACCTCGGCATCGACGCCATGCACATCAACCTGCACAAGACGTTCTCCACGCCCCACGGCGGTGGCGGGCCGGGCGCGGGCCCGGTGGTGCTGTCGGAGGCGCTCGCGCCCTTCGCACCGCTCCCCTACATCGTCGAGGACGGGTCGGGCCTGCGCATGGTCGAGGACGAGAGCGAGTCGGATGCCAGCCCCTTCGGCCGCATGGTCGCGTTCCACGGCCAGATGGGCATGTTCACCCGTGCGCTCGCCTACATGATGAGCCACGGCGCCGACGGCCTGCGACAGGTGGCCGAGGACGCGGTGCTCAACGCCAACTACGTGCTCGAAAGCCTCAACGACGTGATGAGCGCGCCCTACGAGGGCCCGTGCATGCACGAGGCGCTGTTCGACGATCGCTTCCTCAAGGGGACCGGCATCGAAACGCTCGACTTCGCCAAGGCGATGATCGACGAGGGCTATCACCCGATGACGGTCTATTTCCCGCTCGTCGTCCATGGCGCGATGCTGATCGAGCCGACGGAGACCGAGTCGAAGGAAAGCCTCGACGAGTTCATCGCGTGCCTTGCCGATCTGGCGAAGGCTGCGAAAGCGGGGGACAAGGCGCGCTTCGAGCAGGCCCCGGAGCTGACGCCCCGCCGCCGCCTGGACGAGACGACGGCGGCGAGAAAGCCGGTGCTGCGCTGGACGCCGCCCGCCCCGGCGCAGGCGGCGGAGTAGTTTGCCCTGGACCCTCCGGTCAAGCCGGAGGGAAAGCGGTGAGTGTGGGGTTGTCCAGCCCCATCTCCCAGGCCGTTGCTCGCCGGAATGGCGTCGCTGGCCGCGCCTATAATCCGTCCTCCCTCCGGCTTGACCGGAGGGTCCAGAGCGGGTCGCCCGGGCGCCAGTGCCCGCGTGTCATCCCGCGGCTTGACCGCGGGATCCAGCGCGACGGGGAGAGGCGTTGAAGGATGCTCTGGACCCCGCGGTCAAGCCGCGGGGTGACAAGGCAGGGTGGTCATGACCGAAGCCGAGTTCATTGCCATTGCGCGCCGGAACCCGGTGAACGCGGCGATCCTCGACCGGGCGCCCGCGCTGGCGCTGCCCGATGCGTGGCTGGTCTCCGGCAGCCTGTTCCAGACCGCGTGGAATGTGCTGACGGACCGGCCCGTGGCGCACGGCATCAAGGACTACGACCTCTTCTATTTCGATCCCGACACGAGCTGGGAAGCGGAGGACGCCGCCATTGCGCGCGTCACGGCGGCGTTCGCCGATCTCGATGTGGAGATCGAGCTGCGCAACCAGGCGCGCGTCCACCTTTGGTACGCGGAGAAATTCGGCACGCCCTATCCGCCGCTTGAGAGGGCAACGGACGGCATCGACAGGTTCCTCGCCATTGCCTGCAAGGTCGGCATTTCGCTCGACGGCCAAGAACGCGTCTATGCACCGGACGGGCTCGAGGATATCGCGGGCCTCGTCATCCGCCCGAACGAATGCGCGAATTTCGGCAAGGCGCAGTACGAGGAGAAGGCCGCGCGCTGGAAGGCCAACTGGCCGGAACTCGCCGTGCAGCCGGCCTAGGCGACCGCGCCGTCATCCTTGAGGATGAGGTAGATGCCGCTGGCGATGATGACGGCGGCGCCCGCGTAGACCCAGATGTCCGGCACCGTGCCCCAGATCAGCCAGCCGAGAAGGCTCGCCCAGGCGAGCGCCGTGTAGTCGAAGGGTGCAACGACCGGCGCCGGTCCCATGCGGAACGCCTGGCTGATGAGCGAGACGCCGAGCGTGCCGCACAGGGCGGTTGCCGCGAACAGCCACGGATCGCCGGGGGCGAGCGCGGGCCACGGCGTGAACAGCACGAACGAGCAGTAAAGGCCGGGGAACAGCGTCAGGTAGAACGTCATGGTGCGGTAGCTGTCGCCGGTGGAGATCCACCGCGCCGAGATCATCATCAGGGCGTAGATGGCGGCCGCCGCGAGCGCGAACAGGGCCGCGGCCTGGAACGTGTCGCCGCCCGGCCGGATGACGATGAGCGCCCCGGCGAAGCCCGCCAGCACGGCGGCCCAGTGATGCCGGTGGATACGGTCCTTCAGGATCACCGCCGAGAACGCGGTGATGAAGAGCGGCGCGGTGAAGATCAGCGACGTGGCGACGGCAAGCGAGAGGCTTTGCAGGCTCGCGTAGAAGGCCGCGACCGCGCCGATGTAGAGCAGGCCGCGCAGGGCATGAAGCCCGAGATGCGGCGAGCGCAACGCCCGCGCGCCGTCGAACCTGAGGACCAGCGCCAGCATCACCGGCGCGGCGACGAGGCTACGCACGAACAGGATCTGCAGCGGGTCGTAGGCCGCGAGCAGCAGCTTCGCCGCCGCGTCGCTCATCACGAGGCAGGCGACGCCCGCGCACATGACGAGGATGGCGCGGTGATGGCCGGCGGCACCCGTGGTGATCGTGGCGGTCATTGTCGGTCCTTGCGGCGAAGCGGCCCCGCGAACCTGCCGCCGCGCAACGGCGTTGGCAACACGGCACGAAAAAGCCCCGCGGGCGGCTGCCGGCGGGGCTTCTTGGTGACGTCTCTCGGAAGCAATCAGACGAGGCGCTGCTTTACCTGGTCGAGGCTCTGGTCGATCAGCGCGTCCTGCCGCGAGGCGTCGGACGTTTCGCCGATCACCTTGGCCGCCGCCGCAATGGCGATCTCGGTGGCGGCGTCACGCACTTCCTTGGCGGCCTGCGCCTCGGCCTGGGCGATCTTCTGCTCCGCAAGGGCCGTGCGGCGCTCGACCTGCTCGGCCAGCTTGCGCTTGGTCTCGGCGGCCAGGCGCTCGGCCTCGTGGCGGGCCTGGGAGACGATCTCCTGGGCCTCCTGCTCGGCGTCGCGCTGCTTGCGCTGGTATTGCGCCAGCATGGCCTGCGCTTCCTCGCGCAGCTTGCGGGCCTCTTCCAGCTCGTTCCTGATCGCCTCGGCACGGGCATCAAGCGCCGCGTTGACGCGGCCGGCGACGCCGAACCACAGGAGGAGACCCACGAACAGGACGAAGGAGACCGCGACCCAGAAGGTTCCATCCATGAAGAGGGCGGACATGGCTGCTCCTTAGCCGCGCGGGGCGTTCATCTGGGCTTCGACCGCACGCGAAACCGCGTCCGCATCGGCGCCCGTGATGCCGAGCCGGTCGAGAACGGCAGCGGCGACGTCGGTGGAGACGGAGCGCACATGCCCCATCGCCTCGGTCTTGGTCGCCGCGATCCGCTGTTCGGCGGCGTCGAGCTTTTCGTCGAGCTCCGCTTCCAGCTTCTCGCGGTGGGCATTGGTTTCGGCAGCCAGCTCATCGCGGGTCTCGGATGCGATCTGGTGGGCCTTGGCGCGGGCTTCCGCCAGCGCCGTCTCGTAGGCCTGGATCGCGTCGTCGGTTTCCTGCTTGAGCTGGGCAGCCTGGTCGAGGTCGTTGGCGATCCGGTCGCGGCGGGCCTCGAGCGCCTGCGCCACGCGCGGCAGGGCCACGCGCGACATCAGGAGGTAGAGGATGCCGAACGTGATCGCCAGCCAGATGAGCTGCGGCGCGTAGGTGGAAAAGTCGAGCTGGGGCATGCCGCCGGAATGCGCGGCATCCTCGGTGATCCCCATCTCGTATTCCATTTCCTCGCCGATCTCCTCGGGCAGGCCCTCGGGGACCTGCGCAACGACGATCGGCTCGAAAGTGCCGCCACTCATGCTCATGGCTTACGCCTCGGTCTTGCGGGTGAAGTCGATCCGGCTCTCGGGCTTAGAGCACGAAGAGCAGGATCAGCGCGACGACGAGGCCGAACAGGCCGGTCGCTTCCGCAAGGGCGAAGCCCAGGAGCAGGTTCGGGAACTGGCCCTGCGCCGCGGCCGGGTTGCGCAGCGCGCCGGCGAGGTAGTTGCCGAAGATGTTACCGATACCCAGACCGGCGCCCGCGAGCGCGATGCAGGCAATACCGGCGCCGATGTACTTTGCGGCTTCCGCTTCCATGTCGAAGTCTCCTCGAAGGTTGGCCGGCCCGCCTCATGGCGCCCGGCAAGGGGTCGAAACTCAGTGGTGAATGTGAAGTGCGTCGTTGAGATAGATGCACGTCAGAACGGCGAACACGTAGGCCTGCAGGAACGCCACCAGCACTTCCAGGCCGGTAAAGGCCACCATGAAGGCAAGCGGCGCCCAGCCGCCGACCACGCCCATGGCGATCACGAAGCCCGAGAACACCTTCAGCATGGTGTGGCCTGCCAGCATGTTGGCGAACAGACGCACCGAAAGGCTGACGGGGCGGGTCAGGTACGAGATCAGCTCGATGAGCGAGATGAGCGGCAGCAGGAAGACCGGCACGCCCGACGGCACGAACAGCTTGAACCAGCCGGGGCCATGCTTGACGAGGCCGAGAAGCGTGATGCCGGCGATGACGAACAGCGCCATGGCAAAGGTGACGATGATGTGGCTCGTCACCGTGAAGGAGTAGGGCAGCAGCCCGAACATGTTCGCGAACAGGATGAACATGAAGAGCGAGAAGATGAACGGGAAGAAGGGCTGGCCTTCGGATCCCGTGTTCTGCCGCACCATGTTCGCGACGAATTCGTAGGAGAGTTCCGCCATCGACTGCCAGCGGCCGGGAACCAGCGCGCGCTGCGAGACGGAAAAGATCATGAAGCAGGCAATGGCGGCGACGCAGGCGACCATCCAGAGCGATGCATTGGTGAAGGAGGCATCAAGGCCAGCGATGTCGATGGGGACCAGACGCTGGATCGCGTACTGGTGCATCGGATCGACGGGAAAACCGGAATTCGGGTCAGCAGCCGCCATCTTCGCCTTTACTCCGTGTGCGCCGCGGGCGGCGCGCCCCTTAAGTTCCCCGGGGATTAGTCCCCGTCCGGCCTCAGCCCTGGTTCTCGCGGTTCATCTCCCGGGCGGCGCGAACGGCATTCAGGATGCCCGCGGCAATGCCCAGGAAGAAGAACACCAGCAAGAACCACGGCGCCGTGCCGAGCCACTCATCCAGCACCCAGCCGATGAAGCCGCCGACCAGAACGCCCGCCACCATCTCGGTCGAGAGGCGGAAGGCCTGGCCGAAGGCCGATTGCCGGGCTTCGTCCTTCGATCCCGGCCGCTTGCTGCGCGACGCCTGTGCCGTCTTGAGCCGGCGCTCGAAGTCCTCGCGGTCGTTCATGGCACGTGTCCTTGCTGAGAGATCTCAGAGACGCTGCCCCCACATACAATTCCCCGCAAGGTCATGGCGCTCTGAACCTTTTCGGCCGAGCGGCCCTGCCTTCACCGGAAACTGCGTGGGATTTCCCCGTGGAATTCGAGCGCGGCCGCGCAAAAAACGGGCCGGAAGTCGCGCGCACCATAGTTAGGCCCCTACCCCCTGTCAAGCGAGGCCGGGAAGGGCATAAGCGATTGAAATAAAAGGATAAACGGGCGGTGGACAATGCGTCGCAGCCGGTCTTTTGGCCGCCCGTTTCCGCGTTGCAGCACGAAGGGCTGTTGAGTCTCAACTGAAGACCGGCGTCGCCACTTCCACGAGATTGCCGTCCGGGTCCCGGAAATAGACCGAGAGGATCGGCCCGCCCGCCCCGTGTTTCTCGATCGGCCCCTCGATCAGCTCAACGCCGCAGGCTTCCAGGTGGGCCGTCACCACGGTCATCGGCCGGTCGCTGATAACGCAGAAGTTGCCGCTGCCGCGCACCGTGCCCTCGGAGATCGCCGGCAGATCATCCACCGGCTGAAGCCCGATGCGGTTCTCACCGAACACGAGCGACCAGCGGCCCGGGTCAAGCTCCAGCCGCGTCATCCCCAGCACGCGTTCATAGAATTCGAGGGAGGCTTCCACGTCGGCGACGGCAAGCACGAGGTGATCGATACGTCTGACTTCCATGCCCGCAGTCTAGGCGGGCGACAGCCCGCGGAGAAGGATATCGACGGCCGAATTGGCGCGCGTGTCCGTGCAGATGTCGCGGGCGCGGGCGATCAGCGTCGGGTCGCGGTACTGGAGCGTCATGTCATAGATGAGCCCGGCGTCGCGTCTCACCTGCGCTCTGATTGCCCTGCCACGTATAGCCCGCAGGCGGCGCGCGACGATCCGCTCGAGCGTCTCGTGGATCACGGCAACATGGGCTGCGACCACGTCCATGTTGTCCGCGGCGAGCGACAGGTAGGCGCGGAACAGGTCCGGGTCGCGGTCGAAGGCGGCGCGCTTGTGGCGAAGCTGGATCAGCACCCACGCACGGATCGCATCGTCCGGCGCCATGTCCGAGGCGGCCAGTTCCCCAAGGTCGTGCTCCACGGAAGCGAACCAGCGCGCCGCGATCTCGCCCATCAGCGCTTTCTTGCTGGGAAAGAAGCGGTAGGCATTGGGCTGCGACATGCCGCAGACAGCCGCGATCTCGGAGACGGTCACCTTGCCCGGGCCGTGCTTCTTCAGGAGCGCCTCCGCCGCGGCGAGGAGTTCCTCGCGCACGGCGTCGGCATCGATACGCGGTCGTACCAAGGCTCAGATCCAGCGGCGCACGCGGCGCTTGTAGTCGAGATAGGCATCGCCGAACTGCGCGGTTGCGGACCGTTCCTCGAACGGGATGTACCAGACATGGGTGACGATGAAGAACGCGATGACCGGCGCGAAGGCGCACAGGGCGTTCATCAGGAATGCAGTGCCTGTAAGCACCAGCACGAAACCGAGATACATCGGGTTGCGCGTGATAGCGAAGGCGCCCGAGGTCACCGGCACGTCCGGGTCGCGGAACGTGTTGATGTTGGTCTCCGCCCGGCGGAACTGGCGCGAGCCGACGAGCAGCAGCACGACACCCGCGGC
Source organism: Parvibaculaceae bacterium (assembly GCA_965229975.1). Lineage (GTDB taxonomy): Bacteria > Pseudomonadota > Alphaproteobacteria > CGMCC-115125 > CGMCC-115125 > Pyruvatibacter. Next base: position 2,003,668 of record OZ245936.1, on the reverse strand, counting down.
AAGCGGCGCAAGCCCCACGTAAGGCCACGGCCAGGCGAGCAGCGGCCCGTACTGATGCTGCGCGGCGAGCGCGCCCATGGCGATGAGCGAAAAGACGAAAAGCACCGGCGGCAGCAGCCATTTCATGACGTGTTCCTCCCTATGCCAGCGGCTGAGGAGTATGTTTTATGATAAAAAAAGAAAATTATCAATATTGAAGCGCGGCCAACCCCGAGTGTCATCCCGGAAGCCGCGCGAGCGGCTATCCGGGATCCAGGGCTGCGGGCGTATGCGCGTGCGGCCCTGGATCCCGGCTCGCGCTTCGCTTGGCCGGGATGACACTCTTGGGGGAATGGAGGGGCGCGGCCCTAGCTGGCTTCGCGCAGGGCCTCGGCGGCGGCGAGGTCGACGGAGACGAGCTGGCTGACGCCGGGCTCGGCCATGGTGACGCCGAACAGCCGATCCATCTGCGCCATCGTGTAGGGATGGTGCGTGATGACGAGGAAGCGGGTGTCCGTCTCGCCGCGCATGTCCTCGAGCAGCTTGCAGAAGCGCTCCACGTTGGCGTCGTCCAGCGGTGCGTCCACCTCGTCCAGCACACAGATCGGCGAAGGGTTGGTGAGGAACACCGCGAAGATGAGCGACATGGCGGTCAGCGCCTGCTCGCCGCCCGACAGCAGCGACAGGGTGGTGAGCCGCTTGCCGGGCGGGCGCGCGAAGATCTCAAGGCCGGCTTCCAGCGGATCGTCGGACTCGACCAGTTCGAGATGCGCCGTGCCGCCACCAAAGAGGCGCGTGAACAGGCGCGTGAAGTTCTCGTTGACCGTGTCGAACGCGGCCATCAGGCGCTGGCGGCCTTCCTTGTTCAGGCTGCCGATACCCTGGCGCAGCTTGGCGATGGCCTGTTCCAGGTCGCCGCGTTCGGTCAGCATCGAGTCGAGCTGTTCCTGCGCCTCGGCGGATTCCTCCTCGGCGCGCAGGTTCACCGCGCCCAGGTTCTCGCGCTCGCGCTTGTAGCGTTCGAGGCGGCGTTCCACGTCGTCGAGTTCCGGCAGCGCCTCGTCTTCTTCCACGCCACCCGACTTGAGCACGGCGTCGGGCTCCACTTCGAAGGCTTCGCGGATCAGCCGGGCGGCTTCCGCCACCTGTGTGCGTGCGCCTTCCAGCGTCGCCTCGATGCGGGCCCGCGTCTCACGCGCCTCGCCGAGGGCGGCGTTGGCGGCCTTGGCCGCCTTGTCGGCTTCGGACAGCTCGGTCTCGGCCGCGGCCAGTGCGTCGGCTGCCTGCTGGCGCTCGGACTCGGACTGCGACAGGCGGTCCATCAGCGCCTTGGCCTTTTCCTCGACCTGCGCCGGCACTTCTTCGAGGCGCTTGTGCTCGGCCTGCGCGGCGTCGCGGCGTTCTTCCAGCGTGGCGATCTGGCGGGCGGCGGTCTCGCGCCGGGCCTGCCAGCGGGCGCGCTCGGTCTCGATCGACTTGAGGCGCTCGGCGCGGGCGCGCGCTTCGCGCTCCAGCCCCTCGAAGGCGGCGCGCGCATGGCTCGCGTCCTGGCGAAGCTGGTTCACCTCCGCGCGCATGGCCTCGAAGGCCTCGCGCTTGCCGGCTTCGTCGGGCAGGGCCTCGGCTTCTTCGGTCAATGACGTGAGGCCGCCGCGTACCTCTTCGATTTCAGCGGCGGTGCGTGCCAGCGCGTCATCGACGGCGGCAAGGCGGGTGATCTGCGCGGACGCGGCCTTCTCCGCATCGGCCAGCGCATCCTGCGCGGCGGTCAGCGAACCCTGCGCCGACTTCCACTCGGTGCGGATGGCGCTCTCGCGGGATTCCGCGTCACGCACGGCCTGCCGCGCGCGCTCATGCGCCTCGGTCAGCTGCTTGGTTTCGGCGCGCGCCTTGTCGAGCTCGGCGTCGAGTTCCGCGAGACGGTTGCGCTGGGCAAGACGCTGGGCGGCGGCGGTGGGCGCATCGGCGGCGGCGGTGAAGCCGTCCCAGCGCCACAGGTCGCCCTGCTTGGAGACAAGCCGCTGGCCCGGCGAAAGCTGGCTTTGCAGGTGGCGGCCCATGCCCGCATCGACGAGACCCACGTGGGACAGGCGGCGCGCCAGCGCCGCGGGACCATCCACATAGGTGGAAAGCGGTTCGGCGCCGTCCGGCAGCGGGCGGACGTGATCGATTGGCGGCAGCGTGTGCCAGTGAACCGGCGAGGCCTCGTCGGCAGGCTGTTCCAGGTCGTCACCCAGCGCGGCGCCAAGCGCCGCTTCGAAGCCGGGGGTGACGGTCACGCTGTCGATCAGCGGCGGCCACAGGTCGCCGTCGGAGACGCGCAGGAGATCGGCGAGCGCGTCGGCCTCGGCTTCCAGCTTGCGCAGGCGCTGCTCGGCCTGGCCAAGCGGGGCGCGGGCAGTTTCCTCGGCCTTCTGGGCCTCGATGCGGCGTGCCTCGGCATCCTGCGCGGAGGTCTCCGCGTTACGCACGGCCTCGCGCGCCCGGTCGACGCCGGTGCGGCGGCCCGCCATGGCGGCCTGCACGTCGGCGGAGCGGGCAAGCTGCTCGCGTTCTTCCGCAAGCTCGGTGCGCGTGCGGGTGAGCTTCTCGGCGCGGCCGCGCGCTTCCTCGATGCGGCGCGTGAGCGCCTGGCGGCGGGCGGCGAGATCGGCGAGTTCGGCCGACAACTCCTCGACGCGGGTTTCCTTCTCGGAAAGTTGGCGGGAAACCTCGGCCACCTCGGCCTCGGCCTTCTCGCGTTCCTCGCCGGAACCTGCTTCGGCTTCGCGCAGGCGGGTTTCCTCGGCGGTCAGCCCTTCGAGGCTTTCATCGGTATCCGCGATCTGCTCGCGCTCGCGCTCGAGATCGGCGGCAATCTGGCGAAGCTGGGCGTCGAGCTTTTCGAGCGCCTGCTCGGCCGCGCGGGCTTCCGCCGCGAGGTTGTCACGCTCGACGGTGAGGCGGTGATAGGCGGCGGCGGCCTTGGCCTCGGTCTCGCGAAGCGGCGGCAGCTTTTCGGACGTTTCCGCCTGCACGCGCGACGTGCGCGCCGTCTCTTCGGTGGCGGCGGCAACCGCGCGGTCGGCGGCTTCCAGCGCGCTGGCGTGCTCGCTCTCGGCGTTGGAGGCCGCGCGGTGGCGCAGGTAGAGCGAGATCGCCTCGGCTTTGCGGATGTCGCGCGACACGTTGCGGAAGCGGGTTGCCTGCCGCGCCTGCCGCTTGAGGCTTTGCAGCTGGTTCTCGATCTGGCTGATCACGTCGTCCAGCCGTTCGAGGTTGGTTTCGGCGGCGCGCAAGCGCAGTTCCGCCTCGTGGCGGCGCGAATGCAGGCCGGAAACGCCGGCGGCCTCTTCCAGGATCATGCGCCGCGCCTGCGGCTTGGCGGAAATCAGCTGGCCGATCTGCCCCTGCCGCACGAGGGCGGGGGAGTGGGCGCCGGTGGAGGCATCGGCGAAGAAGGTCTGCACGTCGCGGGCGCGGGTGTCACGCCCGTTGATGCGGTAGGCCGAGCCCATCTCGCGCTCGATGCGGCGCGCGACCTCGATTTCCTCCGAGTCGTTGAAGGCGGCGGGCGCCGTGCGCTCGGTGTTGTCGATGGAAAGCGCCACCTCGGCCATGTTTCGGGCCGGGCGGCCCGAGGTGCCCGAGAAGATCACGTCGTCCATGCCGCTGGCGCGCATGGACTTGTAGGAGCTTTCGCCCATCACCCAGCGCAGCGCTTCGAGCAGGTTCGACTTGCCGCAGCCATTGGGGCCAACGACGCCGGTGAGCCCAGGCTCGATGATGAGCTCCGTGGGCTCCACGAAGGATTTGAATCCGGTGAGACGCAGGCGGGTCAGCTTCACGGGCTAACGCTCCCCTCGGAACACGGGCGCGGATGGCGGTTTTCCGCCCGCCGCGCGGCCCGGACATCGCTGACAGCGAAGCCGCGGGCCGGTTAACGGTTTGCTAACCCTCTTGATCCGCCGATTCGGCTTCCTGCGGCAAATTCTTTGTGAGGATTTCCTCGAGCGCCGGCCAGGGCAGGTTGCCGTCGACCTTCTCGTCGTTGATGAGAAGTGTCGGTGTCGCCTCGACTTTCACCTCCTCCGAGGCGTGGCGCTGGATCTCGCGAAGGCCGTCCAGCACTTCCTGGTCCGTGATGCAGGCCTCGAACTGCGACGACGAAATGCCGCCCTGCCTCGCGATGTCTTCAAGGCCCTGGCGCGGGTCCTGCACGAAGGCCCACTGCGCCTGCCGCTTGAACAGGACGTCCGCGAACTGGAAGTAGCGGTCCTCGGCCACGCAGCGCGTGAGCATGGACGCCGCCGTCGCCACCGGGTCGAGCGGGTATTCGCGGAACACGTAATAGACCTTGCCCGTGTCGATGTACTGCTCCTTGAGCTTGGGCAGGTTTTCGGCGTGGAACGTCGCGCAGTGATGGCACGTGTAGGACGCGTACTCGACGAAGGTGATGGGCGCGTCCGGATCGCCCATGGTCACGTCGCCCAGCGGATTTTCCTTGGCCAGCGCCTGCTCGGCGAGGTTGGTGCCGCCACCGGAGGCCGGGGCGGCGCCGTTGGCCGCCGAGCCCTCGTCGTCGCCGCAGGCCGCGAGCAGGAGCCCGACCATCACGGCCGCACCTTGCGCGAAACGGCGCAGCGCTGGCGCGCGGAGGCGGGAAAGCGTGTCGGGCTGGGTGGCGGAACGGAGCATCGGTTTCCTCGTGACGTCTTGTGGAATGTTGAGGGGAAGCTAGCGCGGGGCCGGGCCGGTTGCGACCCTCGGTCTACTGGTTGCGGTCGGTCAGCACGGCGCGGCCGAGACGCGCCAATGCCGCGGCAAGGCCCGGATCCTCGATGCCCTTTGCGGCGTCTTCGAGGCGGCGTTCGTCGCTCTCGGGCAAGGGCGGCGGGGCTTTCCTGCGCCGGGGCCGCGACGCCTCCGGCAGGGGGCCCTGCACCAGCTTGAGGCGGGCGATCACCTGGCGGCCATAGAACCGGTTGATGCGCGACACGATCTCCGGCGCCATGTGCTGCACTTCGAGGGCGGCGGCGCCCGCGACGCGCACGGTCAGGGTGGCGCCCTCGGCAGCGGCCTTGCCGCTGGGCCTGGATATGCGCTCGGGCGCGGTGAGGCGGGCCAGCTCCGGCCCGACCACCTCCGGCCAGCGCTTGAGGACGTGATCGTCCACGAAGCCGAATTTTGAAAATGCCTTGCGCGTGATCGCGGCCAGCGGCTTGCCCACCTGGTCCAGCGGCGGGCGCCGGCGCGGTATCGAACGCGGAATGGTGCGGGGCGGCGTCATGGATGGTCCGGCATCTCGAAAGCGTGAAGGGCCATGCTAAGTCTCACCGCCATGGATGCACAGTCACAATCCGGACAGCGCGGGGCGACGAGCGCGGATCGGCTGCTCGGCTGGTACGACCGGCACGCGCGCGACCTGCCGTGGCGTATCGGGCCGAGGGCGCGGGCGCGCGGGGTGCGGCCCGATCCCTACCGGGTGTGGCTGTCGGAAATCATGCTCCAGCAGACGACCGTGAAGACGGTCGGCCCCTATTTCGAGGCCTTCACGGCGCGATGGCCGACGGTGGAGGCGCTGGCGTCGGCCTCCACCGAGGAGGTGATGAGCGCGTGGGCGGGGCTTGGCTACTACTCCCGCGCGCGCAACCTCCATGCCTGCGCCAAGGTGGTCGCGGAGGAGTTGGGCGGGCGGTTTCCCGAGACGGAAGCGGGGCTTCGCGAGCTTCCGGGCGTAGGCCCCTACACTTCGGCGGCCATCGCCGCGATCGCGTTCGACGTGCCGGCCGCCGTGATGGACGGCAACGTGGAGCGGGTGATCGCGCGCAAGGCGGCGATTGAAACGCCGCTGCCCGGCGCGAAGAAGGACATCCGCGCAGTGCTGGACGGGCTGGTGCCGGATGACCGGCCGGGCGACTTCGCGCAGGCGCTGATGGACCTGGGCGCCACGCTCTGCTCGCCGCGAAAGCCTGCCTGTTCTCTCTGTCCGTGGACGGATGAATGCGAGGCGCATGCGCAAGGCATTGCCGAGCAGCTTCCCGTGAAGGCGCCCAAGAAGGCGCGGCCGCTGCGCAAGGGCGCGGCGTTCTGGCTGACGGATGCGAAGGGGCACGTGCTGCTGCGTACGCGGCCGCCCGAGGGCCTGCTCGGCGGCATGGACGAAGTGCCGACGACGGACTGGCGCGAAGACCATGACGATGCGGCGGCGCTGGCGGCGGACGCTCCGGCGGATGCTGACTGGCAGGCGCTGCCGGGCGTCGTCACACATGGCTTCACGCATTTCGAACTGCACCTGACGGTATTTGCCGCGCGTGTCTCGCGCCGCCCAAAGGCGCGAGGCGACTGGGTACCGCTCGATGCCCTCAACGGCCGCGCGCTGCCGACCGTCATGCGCAAGGTCGTGGCGCATGCGGATCCGGACGCGGCGAAGCAGTTCCGGAAGAAGTAGGCGCCGCCCGCTCCACCCTCCGGTGTCATCCCGGCCAAGCGAAGCGCGAGCCGGGATCCAGGGCGGCTGGCACTGGTGCGTGCTGCCCTGGATCCCGGATAGCCGCTTGCGCGGCTTCCGGGATGACACGTTGGAGTTGGGGTTGGCTTAGTCCGCCTCGGCCCGAACCTTCTGGCGCAGAACGTCGATAGGCGTAAGGCCCGCGTCGGTGGCGAGGTGCCAGAAGGTCCAGCCGTTGCAGGCTTCCTGGCCCTGCACATGGGCGCCGATCTTGTGGATCGAGCCCGTGGCGCCGGTCGTTGCCAGCGAGCCGTCGGCGCGCACCTTGGCCTTGTGGCGCTTGCCGGGGCCGTAGAGCACGGTGCCCGGCTCGATCATGCCGCGCTCGACCAGCGTGCCGAAGGGAATGCGCGGCTGCGCGCGCTTGGACTCGGTGACCTCGACGGCCTCTTCATCCGCCGGCGTGACGCGCGACAGGCGCTTTTCCGCAAGCGCCGCGTACTGCGCGTTCTGCTCGATGCCGATGTAGCGGCGGCCCAGCCGCTTGGCGACGGCGCCGGTGGTGCCGGTGCCGAAGAAGGGGTCGAGCACAACGTCGCCCGGGTTGGACGAGGCGAGGATGACGCGGTGGAGCAGGGCTTCCGGCTTCTGCGTCGGATGCGCCTTCTGGCCCTTGCCGTCCTTCAGGCGTTCGCCGCCCGAGCAGATCGGCAGCACCCAGTCGGAGCGCATCTGCAACTCTTCATTGAGCGCCTTCATGGCGTCGTAGTTGAAGGTATAGCCCTTCTCGCCCTGGCCCTTGGCGGCCCAGATCATCGTCTCGTGCGCGTTGGTGAAACGCCGGCCGCGGAAATTCGGCATCGGGTTCGTCTTGCGCCAGACGATGTCGTTGAGAATCCAGAAGCCGAGATCCTGCAGCGCCGCGCCGACGCGGAAGATGTTGTGATAGGAGCCGATGACCCAGAGCGTGCCCGTGGGCTTGAGCACCCGCTGCGCCTCGGCGAGCCAGGCGCGCGTGAACTGGTCATAGGCCTCGAAGGACGCGAAGCGGTCCCACTCGTCGTCAACGCCGTCGACGCGGGTGTTGTTCGGCCGCAAGAGCTCGCCCTCGAGCTGAAGATTGTAGGGCGGATCGGCGAAAACGAGATCGACGCACTCGTCCGGCAGCGCGGCCAGCTCGGCCAGGCTGTCGCCATTGATGATGGTGTTGGTGACGAATTTTCCGCGTGTCGTGGTTGCGGTGTCCGCAGCCTTCGTGCGGCGCGACGGCTTCGTGCCCGCGCCGTTTTCGCGGCGTTTTGTTGTACGCATATGCCCCCCGGGACCCTTGAGGCCGGGATTTTGAGTCAGGGGCCCTTAAGCGTCAATAAATTCGTGGAATCAACGAGTTAACCTTCGTTAACCACCACAATATCGAGTCCCTCGCGATGATCCGGACTCAACATATTGCGTATCGGCGCGAAACTTTTCCTGTGATGGACACACGGTCCAAGGCGCTCCAGCGCCGCTTTATGGGCCGCGGTGCCGTATCCCATGTGCCGCTCGAAGCCGTAACCGGGATGCGCGGCGGCCAGTTCGATCATCATGGTATCGCGCACCGTCTTGGCGATGATCGAGGCGGCGGCGATGGAAACGCAGACGCCGTCGCCGCCGATGATGGCGCGGGCCGGGCAGCCGATATCGGGGGCGTCGCGCCCGTCGATCAGCGCGTGCGCGGGCCGGGCCGGGAGCGCCGCGACGGCGCGGGCCATGGCGACGAATGTGGCTTCGCGGATGTTGAGCCGGTCGATCTCGTCCACGTCCGCGATGCCGACGCCCACATGGGCCGAGGCGCGGATTTCAAGCGCCAGCGTTTCACGCCGTTCTGCCGCGAGCTTCTTTGAATCGGTGATGCCCTTGGGAATGGCGGCTTCGTCGAGGATGACGGCGGCGGCGACCACCGGGCCTGCCAGCGGGCCGCGGCCAGCCTCGTCCACGCCGCACACCGGCCCGTGCGCGGCGAGTTCGCGCTCGAAGGTGTAATGCGGCGCGGCTGGTGATTCCCGTTTGGGCATGGGCGCAGGGTAGCGAAGCAAGAGGCTGCGCCAACCCCTTCCCACAGTGTCATCCCGGCCAAGCGAAGCGCGAGCCGGGATCCAGGGCGGCTGGCGCAGGCGCGTGCGGCCCTGGATCCCGGATAGCCGCTTGCGCGGCTTCCGGGATGACACGGAGGGGGAGGGGGTGTTGGGGGCGCGCCCTAGAACAGCGCGAGCTGCTTTGCCGCGCCGGGGACGCGGAAGAGGTCGGTGCGAAGCGGCATCTTCTCGCGCGACATGCCGTGGCGCTTGAGGGCGAGGCCGAAGCGGCGTGAGACGGTCCACGCGTAGGGGCCGCCGCCGGTCATGCGCTTGCCCCACTCGGCGTCGTAGTCCTTGCCGCCGCGCATGTCGCGGACGATCTTCATCACCCGCTCGGCGCGGTTGGGCGTCACCTCCGCCAGCCACTCCTGGAACAGGTCTTTGATCTCAAGCGGCAGGCGCAGCATCACGTAGCCCGCTTCGCGGGCGCCCATGCGGGCAGCGGCTTTCAGGATGTCCTCGATCTCGTGATCGTTGAGGGCGGGGATCACCGGCGCGACCATGACGCCGGTGGGAATGCCCGCATCCGCAAGCTGGCGGATGGCATCGAGCCGCCGGCGCGGCGTCGAGGCGCGCGGCTCCATCGTCCGCGCCAGCTTTGCATCCAGCGTGGTGACGGAGACCGCAACCTTGGCGAGCCCGTCCTTCGCCATCTCCGAGAGAATGTCGATGTCGCGCGTCACCAGCGCCGACTTGGTGACGATGCCGACCGGGTGGTTGTGCTCCGCCAGCACCTCCAGCACGGACCGCGTGATGCGGCGCTCGCGCTCGATCGGCTGGTAGGGGTCGGTGTTGGTGCCGATGGCGATGACGCGCGGCTCGTAGCCGGGCTTTGCCAGCTCGCGCGCGAGAAGCCGCGCGGCGTTGGGCTTGGCGAACAGCCGGCTTTCGAAATCGAGCCCCGGCGACAGGCCCATGTAGGCGTGGGTCGGCCGCGCGAAGCAGTAGACGCAGCCGTGCTCGCATCCCCGGTAGGGATTGATGGAGCGGTCGAAGGAAATGTCCGGCGACTGGTTGCGGGTGATGATGGTCCGGGCCGCCTCGGCCGTGACGGTGGTGCGCAGAGGCGGTGCGTCCTCAACGGTATCCCAGCCGTCATCGAAGGCCTCGGCGGCCCGGTGTTCGAACCGGCCCGTGACATTGGAACGCGCGCCGCGGCCCCTGCGGGCCTGGGGGTGGACGAGGCGGCCGGGTGAGGGGGGGCAGTGGCCTTCCCCGTCCGGACCCGCATCTGCGACGCAATTCGGGGCTGCTGCATCCGAAGCCGCGGCGCGCGCTGTCTCGCGTTGTCTGAGGGCCGTCATGTTCATGCGCATTCATATGCCACCGGCAAAAGAACAAAGCAAGAACATTTAGGTTAACAGCGGTCCGGCTTTCGCGGGCGCAGCAAATCGCCCATAAACTCCCGGCATGCTGAGTGTCGTCATCCCCACCCTGAACGCCGAGCGGTCGCTGACGCGCACGCTCGCCGCCCTCATCCGGCCCACGGTCCGCGGCCTGGTGAAGGACGTGGTCGTGACCGATGGCGGCTCGACGGACGGCACCCGCGGCATCGCCGAGACGGCGGGCGCGAAATTCATCGAGGGCCCGCGCGGGCGCGGCACGCAGCTGGCCGCCGGGGCGCAGGCGGCGCGCGGCGAATGGCTCCTGTTCCTGCACGCCGACACGGTGCTCCAGCCCGGCTGGGACGAGGAGGTGGAAACCCTGCTCGACCGGCTGGAGAAGCGCGGCGAGAAGGGCCTGCTCTACGCAGGCGTCTTCAGGTTCGCGCTCGACGACTTCTCCCTGTGGGCGCGCCTGCTGGAGCGGCTGGTGGTGTGGCGCTGCTGGCTGTTCGGCCTGCCTTATGGCGACCAGGGCCTGCTGATCTCGCGCGCCAATTACGACCGGCTCGGCGGCTTCCGGCCAATGCCGATCATGGAGGACGTGGACCTCGTCAGGCGTATCGGCCGCTGGCGGCTGGTCTTCCTGCGCTCGCCCGCGGTAACGAGCCCCGAGCATTACCTCAACGACGGCTACCTCGCGCGATCGTCAAGGAACGCCCTGTGCCTGATGCTCTACTATCTGGGCGTGAACCCGGACCGCATCGCGCGCATCTACAGCAAGAAGTAGCCGATCCCCATGCAGCGCACCCTCGCGATCATGGCCAAGGCGCCCGCCCTGGCCCGCGTGAAGACGCGCCTTGCCCGCGACGTGGGTGCGGTGGAGGCGGCGCGCTTTTACCGCGTGGCGCTGTCGCGGCTGCTGCGCCGCCTCGGCCCCGATCCACGTTGGATGACGGTGGTGGCGATTGCACCGGACACGGAAGTTTTACCGGTGCCGCGCTGGGCCCGTGACGCCGATGCCGTGATGGCGCAGGGGGCGGGCGACCTCGGGGCGCGGATGCAGCGCGTGTTCGACACGGTGCCGCCGGGGCCGTGCGTCATCATCGGCAGCGACATCCCGGCGATCCGTGCAGGCCACGTGGCGCGGGCGTTCGATGCGCTTGGGGACGCGGATGCCGTCATCGGCCCGACGCCGGACGGCGGCTACTGGCTCGTCGGTCAGAAGCGGACACCGAAGGTGCTGCGGCCCTTCGCAGGGGTCGCGTGGTCAAGCGGGCACGAGCGCGCGCAGACAATGGCGAATTTCGGCGCGGCGCGCGTGGCGATGGCGGACGAGCTTGCGGACGTGGATGACGGCTCAGAGCACGCGGTTTGGCGGCGCGAGGAGGGGTGAGGTCTTCGCCTGTTGCCCTGGACCCTCCGGTCAAGCCGGAGGGAGAGCGGGGTTTTGGTCTGATTTCTTCAGCCAACACGGTCAGAGATCGTGGGCCGTCTTAGGTTCCCAAAGGGGGCGTATTGGGTCCCACACCCACCCTAACCGACGTCCCTCCGGCTTGACCGGAGGGTCCAGGGGCACTTGCCGCAGAATTGCCTAGTGCGCCCGCGCTTCCTCGAAGCCGGTGGCGCGTTCGACCGGGTGGTAGACGGGCCATTTGCCTGCGGCGGCGTCGTCGAGGGACGGGGCGGGCTGGCCGAGGCGCATCCGGTAGAGCCAGAAGTTGGTCATGATGCGCTCGACGTAACCGCGCGTCTCCGCCGACGGGATGCTCTCGATGAAGGTGAGCGGGTCGGCATCGCCGGTGACCTCGCCGAGCTGCATCTGCTTCATCCAGCGCGACATATTGCCGGGGCCCGCGTTGTAGGCGACGGCCATCATGAAGAGGTTGGCGTAGGGCTCGCCGTAGCCCATCAGCTCCTCGAGATACTGCTGGCCGAGGGCCAGGTTGAAGGCGGGATCGGCAAGGCGGCCCTGTTCGCCGCCGGTGCGCATCAGGTGGCGCGCGGTGCGCGGCATGATCTGCATGAGGCCGGTGGCGCCCGCGCGGCTTTCGGCGTCGGTGATGAACTTGCTCTCCTGCCGGGCGACGGCGAAGAGCAGCGCGCGGTCGATCCGGTAGCCGCCGTTGGGCTCCACCTTGGGCACCGGGAAGAGGGCGGTGCCGAGCGGCGTGTCGGCGGCCAGCGCCACGGCAAGCTGCGTGGCGGGCAGATCGAGATCCTGCGCGAGCGCCGCAAGCGCCGTGTCGAGGGACGGATCGAGGCGGCCATGGGCGCGGCGAAGCTCGCCCTCCGCCATGCCGCGCTTGCCGATAAGCGCGAGCGCCGCGCCGCGCCGCACCTGCTCGACGGCGAGGATGGCGTTGCGGCCCGCGGCATCCGACGGCGGCGCGGTCCAGTCCACGTCCGGTGCGCGGCCGAGCTGGCGCTGGGCGATGAGGCCGTAGAAGGTCATGCCCGTCGCCGCGGCCTTTTCCAGCATCGGCACGGCCTTGGCCGGTTCGCGCGAGGCGAGGTAGGTGCGCGCGGCCCAGTAGGCACCGGCGGCGCGCGTCCAGTTGGAGACCTGCACGGATTCGGCCAGCGCCTCGAAATGCGGTGCGGCCACCTCCGGCTTGCCGAGGCGCCAGGCGGCGAGGCCCGCGTACCAGTCGGCCAGCGGGGCGTCGCGGCGGTGATTCTTCGTAATGTCCGATGCCATGTCGTAGGCGAGCGTGATCTTGCCCTCGACGTAGTAGGACCACGCGATGCGCGCCATCAGGGCGGCGCGTTCATCCTGCGGCAGGCGGTTGCGCACCTTGGCGCTATCGAGCAGACCAAGCGCCTGCGTCGGGCGTTCGCGGTAGATCAGCGAGCGCACTTTCCGGGCGATCTCGCGCCCGTAAGGCGTGCGGCCCTCGGCGCTGGAGCCCGACACGGCATAGACCGAGTGGTAGGCGGTGGGCCGGTAGGAGCGGCGCAGGGGTGAAATCGGCGCGGGCGAACCGCCCCGGCGCGTCATCGCCAGCTTGTAGATTTTGTCCGCACCCGGATGATCGGCGTATTTCGCCAGCCAGTCGCGCAGCTCCCGGTAGGAGGAGCGGTAGGCGGTGGGGTGCATGTAGCGCTGGTAGAGGACGTGGCCCATCAGCACGTCGTCACCGAGTTCGGCGATGAGCCGGTCGGCGGTGGCCCAGTCGCCGGTCTCCTGCACGCGGAAGATGCGCTTGTAGCGGTCCTGGTCGGCGGGGGAGAGGATCTGCGCTTCGAGCCCGGCCTTCTCCGCGGCGAAGAGCGGGTTGGCGCGGACCGGGCCGGCAAGCAGCAGTGCCGCCGCCGCGATCAGCGTGGCGACGAGAGCGGCTGCAAGGCGCACATGCGCGTCACTGGACGCGGCGCGTGCGCGATGGCGCTGACGATTGTGCATGCTGCCCCCCGGCGCGTGCTGGAAATCCCCAAATCAGCCGCAAGCCTAGCCCGGGCCGTCCCCATGATGCGAGTCCGCGGTGGCGGAAGGGTTAAGCGTCGAGCCGTTCCTTGAGGCTCAACAAATCCTGCCAGGCGAGGCGCTTTTGCGCGGGCTGGCGTAGGAGATAGGCCGGGTGGAGCGTGGCGAGCGCGGGGATCACGCGGCCCGCGGGCCCGCCGATCAGCGACGGGTCGAAGTCGCGCCACTGGCCGCGCAGCTTGGTGATGCCGGTGGTCGTGCCGAACAGCTCCTTGGCGGAAACGCCGCCGAGGAAGACGAGGAACTCCGGCCCTGTCAGCTCGATGTGGCGCAGGATGAACGGGCGGCACATGGCGATCTCGGCGGGCGTCGGCGTGCGGTTGCCCGGAGGCCGCCACGGCAGGACGTTGGCGATGTAGGCCGACGTGCGGTCGAGCCCGATGGCGGCCAGCATCCGGTCCAGCAGCTGCCCGGCGCGGCCCACGAAGGGCAGGCCCTGGATGTCCTCGTCGCGCCCCGGCGCCTCGCCCACGAACATGACGCGCGCTGCCGGATTGCCGTCGGCGAAGACGAGGTTCTTGGCGGTGGCTTTCAGGGGGCAGCCGTTGAAGCGCGACATGGCCTCGCGCAAGGCCTCGAGCGTATCGGCCCCGGCAGCGAGCGAATCGGCCTCGGCGATCAACTGGCGGTCGTCGGAGACGGGCCCGGCCGGTGACGGCATGGCGGGCCGGGCCGGGGGCGGTGCCGGCGAGCGGGCGGGGGCTGCCGGCGCCTCGCGCGCGACGGCCTCGGCCGGCGGGGGCGCGGCGAGCCGGTCCACGGGCGCATCGCCCAGCGCCTCGTCCGCGCCGGCCTCGACGTACCAGCGCAGGAGGTTCGCCAGCGCGGCCCGGTCGTCAGGTGTGGAAAGCTCCGCCATGTGCGTTAGGTTCTGTCCTGTATCCGGCCCGTGCAAGGGGTAGGGGAACGGGCGGCGCCCGAAACCGTTGGTTCGGGCGCGTAGGGCAGCGACGCCGTCACGGCGCGCTGCCGCCATGCGTCTTTGACTGAGGGTCGCGCCGAACGCAACCCGAACATCCGGCGGCCGCAGGGGCTGAGGTGGCCGGGTTGACCCCCGTCGCGGCTTGGCCCCATAAACGCGGGCCGCCACCCGGGCATGGCGGATTTCCCCGAGTTTTCAGCCGGAACGCCCCGCACAGCGTGGGCCGGACGGGTTGCCCGGATGGCCGGTCGCCGGATGCCTCCCCCCAATGGAGCGCCGGCGCGGCGGGTGCAGCTTCGAGGAGGACCCATGTCGAACGACGCCGCTCTCAAGAAGGCAGACGAGGTCAACGCGACCCAGGGTTTCGTGCTGAACCCGGGCGAGCGCGAATCCATGGAATATGACGTCGTGATCGTCGGCGCGGGCCCCGCGGGCCTCGCGAGCGCGATCCGCCTCAAGCAACTGGCCGCCGAAAACGATTTCGAGCTGAACGTCTGCGTCCTCGAAAAGGGCTCGGAAGTCGGCGCGCATATTCTCTCTGGCGCCGTGATCGACCCCTGCGGTCTCGATGAACTGCTGCCGGACTGGCGCGACGACGAGAGCTGCCCGGTGAAGACCGAGGTGAAGGCCGACCACTTCCTGGTGCTCGGACCCTCGGGCGGCATCCGCCTGCCGAACTTCATGATGCCGCCGCTGATGAACAACCACGGCAACTACATCGCCAGCCTCGGCAACACGTGCAAGTGGCTCGCCGAGAAGGCCGAGGCGCTGGGCGTCGAGATTTACCCGGGCTTCGCCGCCGCGGAAGTGCTGTTCAACGACGACGGCTCCGTGAAGGGCGTTGCCACCGGCGACATGGGCGTCGGCAAGAACGGCGAGCCCAAGGACGGCTACATGCCGGGCATGGAACTGCACGGCAAGTACACCTTCTTTGCCGAGGGCGTGCGCGGCTCGCTGTCGAAGTACCTGATCCGGCACTTCAAGCTCGACGCCGGCAAGGAGCCGCAGAAGTTCGGCATCGGCCTCAAGGAGGTCTGGGAGGTCGAGCCGTCGAAGCACAAGAAGGGGCTGGTTCAGCACTCCTTCGGCTGGCCGCTCGGCAATTCCACCGGCGGCGGCTCGTTCCTCTATCACTTCGACGAGAACCTCGTGGCCGTCGGCTTCGTGGTGCACCTCAACTACTCGAACCCGTACCTGTCGCCGTTCGACGAGTTCCAGCGCTTCAAGACGCACCCGTCGATCCAGCCGACCTTCGAAGGCGGCAAGCGGCTTTCCTACGGCGCGCGCGCCATCACCGAGGGCGGCTACCAGTCGGTGCCCAAGCTCTCGTTCCCCGGCGGCGTGCTGGTGGGCTGCTCGGCGGGCTTCGTGAACGTACCGCGCATCAAGGGCAGCCATAACGCGGTCTCGACCGGCATCATGGCGGCCGAAGCCGCTTTCGAGGCCGTGCGCGACGGCCGCGCGGCGGACGAGCTTAGCGAGTACCAGGCCGCCTACGAGACGAGCGAGGTGGCGAAGGACCTGAAGCGCGTGCGCAACGTGAAGCCGCTGTGGTCGCGCTTCGGCACGCTGATCGGTGTTGCGCTCGGCGGCATCGACATGTGGATGAACAACCTGGGCATCGGCCTGCCGTTCACCCTGAAGCACGGCAAGACGGACGCGGCGTCACTCAAGAAGGCTGCGGACTGCAAGCCGATCGACTATCCCAAGCCAGACGGCAAGATCACCTTCGACAAGCTGTCGTCGGTGTTCCTCTCCTCGACCAACCACGAGGAAGATCAGCCCGCGCACCTGCGCCTCAAGGACGACACGATCCCCATTTCGAAGAACCTGCCGGAGTGGGCCGAGCCCGCGCAGCGTTATTGCCCGGCGGGCGTCTACGAGGTGGTGACCGACGACGACGGCAACAATCCGCGCTTCCAGATCAACGCGCAGAACTGCGTCCACTGCAAAACCTGCGACATCAAGGACCCCAGCCAGAACATCAACTGGGTGGTGCCGGAAGGCGGCGGCGGCCCCATCTACGTGAATATGTAGTCAGGGACCGGCCCGCGTGAGCGGGGCGGGATTTGTGGAAGCGCCTGCCCGCCTTGTCGGGTATGGTCGCGGTTCGTGCGGCCGCCATGCGCGTGCCCGCTTGCAACGGAACGCGAACGGATCGATGGCAGCGCAAGTGGCTGGACTGACGAGACGACCCCGCCTGTTCTCCCGCATGCTGATGGCCGGCCTTGCCGCCGCGGCGCTGACGGCGTGCTCGTCCCTGAACCTCGGCAGTGGTGTGAACGGCTTTAACGGCAACACGCGTGTCGTCGAGGGCGGGCGCAACATCGAGACCAAGCTCGGCAACTACCTCGCCGCGCGCTACGCGACCAACCAGCGCGACCGCGACGCGGCAGCCGCCTTCTACGACCAGGTGCTGGAGGAGGACCCGGACAACCCGGCGATCCTCGAGCGCGCCTTCCTCCTCCAGATTGCCGCCGGCAACGTGCCGCGCGCGGTGGACCTGTCGCGGCAGGTGGCAGCGCGTGACGACGGTGACCGCACGGCGCGCATCGTGCTGGCAGCGGATGCCTTCCGCCGGGAAGCCTTTGCGGAGGCGCGCAACGAGATTTCCAAGGCGTCGCCCGGCCCCTTCACGCGGCTGGTGGCGAGCCTGCTGACCGCGTGGAGCCACGTGGGCGAGGGCGACACGGAGGCAGCACTTGCCGCGCTGGAGATCAAGGACGAGGGCCCCGGCCATGAACTCTTCACCGCCTACCACGCGGCGCTGATTGCCGACATCGCGGGCGACCGCGACGCGGCGGCGGAAGCCTACGAGCGCGCCATGTCGGCCTCGGGCGGTGGCAGCGTGCGCGTGGTGCAGGCCTATGGCCGATTCCTTGAACGCACCGGCCAGACGGACGACGCCGTGGTCATCTATTCGGGGTACCTGGCGCTGTCGCCGGACCACCCGCTGATCGCGCGTGCGCTTGAGCGGGCGCTGGCGGAAGAGACGCCCCCGCTGCTGGTGCGCGATGCGCGCGCGGGCGCGGCGGAAGTGCTCTACGGCCTTGGCAGCGCGCTGGCGCGCGACCAGGGCGTGGACGTGTCGGTGCTCTACCTGCGGCTGGCGCTCTATGCCGATAACGATTTCGACGTGGCGCGCGTGCTGCTGGCGGAACTGCTGTCCAGCTCCGGCGACGTGCAGGGCGCCTACGCGGCCTACGAGGAAGTGCCCACTTCGTCGCCGCTCGGCACGACGGCCCGCATCGAGGGGGCGCTGCTGCTTGACCGCATGGGGCGCACGGAAGACGCGATCGATGAACTACGCAAGCTGGCGCGGCGAGAGCCGGACAACGCGGAAGTCGCCATCGGCCTCGGCGACCTGCTGCGGGCGCGCGAGCGCTTCGAGGACGCGGAGGAGCAATACACCCGCGCCCTCGGTCTTATCGGCGAGACGACATCGCGCCACTGGTCGATCTTCTACGCGCGCGGCGTGTCGCGCGAACGGCAGGGCAAGTGGGACCCAGCGGAAGCCGACTTCATGAAGGCGCTCGAGCTGGAGCCCGAGCAGCCCTACGTCCTGAACTACCTCGGCTATTCGTGGCTGGAGCAGGGCCGCAAGCTGGACGAGGCGCTCGACATGATCGAGCGTGCGGTGGCGCAGCGCCCGCAGGACGGCTTCATCGTCGACAGTCTCGGCTGGGCGCATTACCGGCTCGGCAACTACCAGGAAGCGGTGACGCACCTGGAGAGGGCAGTCGAGCTGGACCCCTACGATCCGACGATCAACGATCACCTGGGCGATGCGCTGTGGAAGGCCGGGCGTCGCACCGAGGCGCGCTTCCAGTGGCAGCACGCCCTCGACAGCGAGCCGGAGCCCGACCGCGCCGAGCGCATCCGCCGCAAGCTCGACGTGGGCCTCGACGCGGTGGAAGCGGCGGAAGCCGAGGGCACCACCCCGGCGGACAGCTGAGCGGACCGGCGATCGAACCCGTGCAGGAACGTGCGCCCGCAAAGGTCAACCTGACGCTGCATGTGCTGGGCCGCCGCGACGACGGCTACCATGCGCTCGAAAGCCTCGTGGTCTTCGCCGACGTGGGCGACGTGCTGACCGTCGAGGCGGCGGACGAGATTTCCTTTCACGTGACCGGCCCGAACGCGGGCGCGCTTGGCGATACACCGGATGCGGACAATCTGGTGCTGAAGGCCGCGCGCCTGCTCGATGAAGGCGAAGGGCGCGGCGCGGCGATCACGCTGGAAAAGCACCTGCCGGTGGCGGCGGGCATCGGCGGCGGCTCGGCGGACTGCGCCGCGGCCATGCGCGCGCTCAACCGTCACTGGGGACTCAATCACGGCGAACCGGCCCTGCGGGCCATGGGTGCGACGCTGGGCGCCGACGTGCCGGTCTGTGTCGGTGCGCCCAAGCCCGCAGTCATGTCGGGGATCGGCGAGGTGATCTCGCCCGCGCCCGCGCTGCCGCCCGTCTGGTGCGTGCTGGTGAACCCCGGCGTGCCTGTGGCGACGGGGCCGGTCTTCAAGGCGCTGAACGCGGGGCCCGCGCGGGCGGCCAGCGACACCTTCTGGCCGGGGCACTTTTCCGATGCCCGCGCGCTGGCGCGGTTTATGTCCACCTGCCGTAACGACCTGGAGCCGCCGGCCCGCCAGCTGGTGATGGAAGTAGGCGACGCCCTGCGCGCGCTGTCGGGCACGGCGGGATGTCTGCTCTCGCGCATGTCCGGCTCGGGTGCGACGTGCTTCGGCCTCTACGCGAGCGAGGCAGAGGCGCGGAGCGCGGCGGAAACCATCGCGCAGCCCGGCTGGTGGGTGCAGGCGGCGAAGGTGCTGGGGTAGGCGCGTCCGTCAGTCCGAGCGGTTGCGCACGATCTTGAGTTGCGCGCTTTCGGCGGAGACGATCCGACCGTGTTTGGTCGCCAGGACGAGGGACAGGGGTTCCTGCGTATCCTGATCCACCAGCTGGATCGGCGGGCTGTCGTCGCGCAGATGCGTATCACCCCACTGGGTCAGGGCGAAGATAGGCAGGGCCGCGTCCACCCCCTGCGGGGTCGGGCGGTATTCATATCGCGTGCGGCTCTTGCCTTCCCGATAAGGCACGCGTTCAAGCACCTTGGCATCGACCAGCCTGTCCAGCCGCTGGCTCAGCGCTGCGCGGGGGATACCGATGTCGGCTTGAATGTCCTCGAAGCGGGCGACGCCGTAGAAGGCCTCGCGCAGGATCAGCAGTGTCCAGCGGTCCCCAAGCACATCCACTGCCCGCACCATGCCGCAATCATCGGGCGCCACAGGTGCCCGTGAAATGCGGTCGGCAGAGGGCAGCGCTGTGGTAGAGAACTTATCTGAGTTTGACATACGAACTTAGATACAATACCGCTTGCTGGGTTCAAAATGGAGACTCAGCATGTCGTATCTGTCCCTTGTTCTCTTGGCGAAAATCGCCGTCACCGGGCTGTTCGTGGGGGTTCCGTTCCTGGTTCTGCCCGCCGCGCGAATTGCCAGCGTTACCGGCTATAGCGCCGAGGCTGCTCCGCTCTTCAGGCTTTATGGCACGGCGATTTTCGCCCTGCTGGTGGGCTATGCCTCGGGTTTCTGGGCGATTGCCGCTGGGACGTTTCCCTGGGGCGTTGTCGCGATGGGACTGTTTTCGAACGGGGTCGGGGCAGCCGTCATGCTGGCCACAGGTGCCTGGCGCCGTAACCGGTTGGTCACTGTCTTCATCGCCGGTATTGCGGTGGCGTTGGCGGCGGCCGCTTTGGCGCCGGCGATGGCAATCAAACCGTTCTTCTAGGCAGAAACAGCCGGTTCAGGCCGCAGCCTCAGTGGCTGCGGTTGACGCAGAAGTGGACGAGGTCGATCAGGACTTCGCGCATCTCGCTCTTGGGGAAGATGGCGAGCGCGTCGCAGGCGATGGCGCCGTAGTGTCGGGCGCGGCCGATCGTGTCGTCGAGGCAGCCGTGTTTCGCCATGATGTCGATGGCGCGGGCGAGGTCGTCCTCGGTCTGTTCGCCCTCGCGCACGGTGCGTTCCCAGAAGGCGCGCTCGTCGGCATCGCCCCGGCGGTAGGCGAGGACGACGGGGAGCGTCAGCTTGCCCTCGCGGAAGTCGTCGCCGACGGTCTTGCCGAGCTTGGCCTGCAGGCCCGAGTAGTCGAGCGCGTCGTCCACAAGCTGGAAGGCGACGCCGAGATTGCGGCCATAGGAGGCAAGCGCCGCCTGCTCGGACGCGGGACGGTCGGCGATGACCGCGCCGATCTCGGTGGCGGCGGCGAAGAGCGCGGCGGTCTTGGCGTTCACCACCTGGAGATAGGCGTCCTCGGTGGTGCGCGTGTCTTTCGTGGTGGCGAGCTGGAGAACTTCGCCTTCCGCGATGACGCAGGCCGATGACGAGAGAATGTCGAGCGCCGACAGGGAGCCGACTTCGACCATCAGCTTGAACGCGCGGCCCAGAAGAAAGTCACCGACGAGGACGCTCGCCTGGTTGCCCCAGATCTTGCGCGCGGCCTTCTTGCCGCGGCGCAGGTCGCTTTCGTCCACCACGTCGTCATGCAGCAGCGTCGCCGTGTGCATCAGCTCGACGGCGGCGGCGAGCTTCACATGATCCGTACCCTGATAACCGCAGATATCGGCGGCGGCGAGCGTCATCATCGGGCGCAGGCGCTTGCCGCCGGATTCGACGATGTGGTTCGCCAGCTCCGGCACCATGTCCACGTCGGAGGAAAGCCGCGACAGGATGGTCTCGGTCACGCGGTCCATGTCGGCGCCCACCAGCGCGCTGAGCTGCTCGACGGCGCCCTTGCCGGCGCCACGGTCACTTTCGAGGGGAACGACAACGCCCATGGGGGAGGGGGCTCCTTCGCGTGGTATCGTTTTCTGCGGTTCCGGGCCCTCGGCAGGCCCGGTTAACAAGTCTAAGTGGGGCCGGGGGGCGGTCAAGGCTGCCCCCGTGCGGCGCTGCGCCGCGTGTGTCACGTTTGCGTCAGTGGGCGCAAGTTCGCCGTTTCCCGCAGTTTTCCGGCCGGTATGCTGTCTCCGCCATGATCGAACTCCTGCGCACCAACGATGCCGTCGCCGTCTCCTTCGCCGAGGCGCTTCTGAAGGACGCGGGCATCGCCTACGAGGTGCTCGACAAACACATGAGCGTGGTCGAGGGGTCCCTCGGCATCCTCCCCCGCCGCATCGCGGTGGACGAGGCGGACGCGCAAGCCGCGCGGTCGCTGCTGATGGATGCCGGCATCGACGTGCCGCCCGTTGGCGAGAGCAAGGGGTGATGGCGGATACGCTGGAAACGAGTGACGACGCCTTTCTCGGCGGCAAGGTCTCGTGTCTGCAACCCAAGGCCGGGTTCCGGGCGGGGCTCGACACGGTGATGCTGGCAGCCGCCTGCCCCGCGAAGCCCGGCGAGACGGTGATCGAGCCGGGGGCGGGGCCCGGCGTTGCGGCGCTGTGCCTGGCGGCGCGCACGGGCGCGCGCGTGACGGGCGTCGAGATCGAGCCCGACTGCATCCGCCTTGCCCGCGAGAACGCGGAGCGCAACGGCATGGGCGAGGCCGTGACGCTGATCGAGGCGGACGTGACGGCGAAGGCGGGCGAACTGGAAGCGCTGGGGCTCAAGCCCGATACGTTCGGCCATGCCATCGCCAACCCGCCGTTCCTCACCGAGGGGGATGCGACGGCGCCGCCGCACCGGCTGCGGGCGCGGGCGTTCTCCGGCGATGCGGGGCTTGTCGAATCCTGGGCGAAATTCGCGGTGCGCATGGTGAAGCCGGGCGGCACGCTGACGTTCATTCACCGGGCGGACCGGCTGGGCTCGCTGCTGGCGGCGCTGGAAGGCCGGGCGGGGGGCATCCGCGTGTTTCCGCTATGGCCGGCGCCGCGATCGTCCGGCAAACCGGCAACGCGGGTGATCGTGCAGGGGACCAAGGGATCGCGGGCGCCGCTGGCGCTGCTGCCCGGCATGGTGCTGCATGGGGCGGATGCGCGGTTTACCGGCGAGGCCTGGGCGGTGCTGCGGCAAGGGGCGGCCCTCGACCTCTAGCTTGTGTCGCGCCCCTGCCGTGCTTATGTCAGCCCCCATGGCCATCAAGGACAATCTCAAGGCGCTGCGCGACCAGCCGCTTATCGGCCCGGTTGCGCGGCGTATCTTCCGCGACGGCGACCCGCTCGTCCCCGTCGTCCGCCTGTCGGGCATCATCTCCGCGGGCGGCCCGCCGTTCCGCCCGTCCCTGTCGCTTTCAACCGTTGCCGGCGACCTGGAGGCGGCGTTCGCCATCAAGAGCGCGAAGGCGGTGGCGCTGGCGATCAACTCGCCCGGCGGCTCCCCGGTCCAGTCCGCGCTCATCATGAAGCGCGTCCGTCAGCTGGCGGAGGAGAAGGAGAAGCAGGTCTTCGCCTTCATCGAGGATGTGGGCGCGTCCGGCGGCTACATGCTGGCGCTGGCGGGCGACGAGATCTACGCCGACGAGAACTCGGTCGTGGGCTCCATCGGTGTCGTTTCGGCGGGCTTCGGCTTCAAGGGGCTGATCGACAAGCTCGGCGTCGAGCGCCGCGTCCACACGGCGGGCGAGAGCAAGGCGATGCTCGACCCCTTCAAGCCGGAAGACCCCAAGGACGTGGAGCACCTGGAAAAGCTCCAGAAGGAAGTCCACGAAAGCTTCAAGGCCATGGTCCGCGACCGGCGGCAGGGCAAGCTCTCCGGCCCCGAGGCGGACCTCTTCAACGGCTCGTTCTGGACCGGCGCGACGGCGAAATCCCTCGGCCTCGTGGACGGGCTGGGCGACGTGCGCACCGTCATGCGCAAGAAGTTCGGCGACAAGACGAAGCTCAAGCTCGTCACCTCGCAGGGCTCGTTCTTCCGCCGCCGCCACGCGGCCGCGGTGGACGGCGGTTTCGAGGGGCTTGGGGAACCGGCCTCGATCGTGGAGAATGGACTGGCGGCGCTGGAAACGCGCGCCATGTGGGGGCGGTTCGGGCTCTAGGCCCGGCATCGCCGCCCCGCTGACGACGGAAGAAGCCCATGGGCAATATCATTCTGACCGGCCTGCTGGTTGTGGCCGCCATTGCCGCCATGAAGTGGCTGCGCGGCCACGGCGAGGCCTCCAAGTCCCGCGTGGAAGAGGCCGCCCGCCGCGCCACCGAGCGGATGGCCAAGAAACACGACGCGGAAACGCTGGAAGCGGACGCCGACGGCGTCTACCGCCCCCGCAAGCAGGAAGCGGGCGAGTAGGGGTTTTCCCCCACCTTTAGGCAGGTGTCATCCCGGACGCCGCGCAAGCGGCGAGCCGGGATCGCGTGCGTGTGTCCCGTCCGTGCCCCAGGAGGCCGATCCCGGCTCGCGCTTCGCTTGGCCGGGATGACGCTTTTTTCTGTCGTTATTTTTTGGATGTCATTCCGCGGCTTGACCGCGGAATCCAGAGCCACACGCGAGCGCCTGGCCGGATGCTCTGGACCCCGCGGTCAAGCCGCGGGGTGACAATCATGTGTGGTGGCCGACCGCCCCGTCCCCCGCAGGCACTGCCCCCTCACCCGGCGGCTGGCGCCGCCGACCTCTCCCTCAAGGGAGAGGTGACTTGGGCAGGAGGGCTCGGCTGGCGGCTCCCTCTCCCTTCAGGGAGAGGGGTGGGGTGAGGGTGTGGGGCTGTCGGCTGGCGCGGGCGCTTGCGGCCCCTGGATCCCGGCTCGCGCTTCGCTTGGCCGGGATGACACGAAGGGCTGGGGGCGGGTCCAAATCCCCACCCGAGCCACAAGCACCAAGCCCAAGCCTTTTCTTGACCCTTGCGTGACGGCGCGGCTAGGTTCCGCCGCGCCCGGCAGACCGCCGGATTCCCCGTTTCCCGACGCCATCCGCGAAGGCCCGCCGCACGCCCATGTCCGCTCCCGGCACCGCGCCCGACACGTCGTTCCAGGGCCTGATCCTGACGCTCCAGCGCTACTGGGCGGAGCAGGGCTGCGTGATCCTGCAGCCCTACGACATGGAGATGGGCGCGGGCACCTTTCACCCGGCCACGACCCTGCGCGCGCTCGGCTCCAAGCCGTGGAACGCCGCCTACGTGCAGCCCTCGCGCCGCCCCACGGACGGGCGCTACGGCGAGAACCCCAACCGGTTCCAGCACTACTACCAGTTCCAGGTGATCCTGAAGCCGAGCCCGGAGAACATCCAGCAGCTCTATCTCGACAGCCTGAAGGCGCTGGGCATCGATCCCGCCCTGCACGACATCCGCTTTGTCGAGGACGACTGGGAGAGCCCGACGCTGGGCGCCTGGGGGCTGGGCTGGGAAGTGTGGTGCGACGGCATGGAAGTGTCGCAGTTCACGTATTTCCAGCAGGTCGGCGGCTTCGACTGCAAGCCGGTGTCCGGCGAGCTGACCTACGGCCTCGAACGCCTCGCCATGTACGTGCAGGGCGTCGACAACGGCTTCGAACTTGATTTCAACGGCCGCGGCGTCACCTACGGCGACGTGTTCCACCAGGCCGAGGTGGAATACTCGCACCACAATTTCGAGGCGGCGGACACGCAGGCGCTATTCGATCAATTCGGCGAGGCGGAGAAGGAGTGCCAGAACCTGCTCGCCTTCGAGCCCGCGCTGCCGCTGCCCGCCTATGACCAGGTGCTGAAGGCGTCGCACCGCTTCAACCTGCTGGATGCGCGCGGCGTCATCTCGGTGACCGAGCGGCAAGCCTATATCGGCCGCGTCCGCGCCCTCGCGAAGGCGTGCTGCGAGGCGTACCTCAAGAGCCAGGGCGAAGAGGTGGGGGCGTGATGAGTGCCGTCTCGACGCCGGTTCGTGTGGCTCTGGACCCCGCGGTCAAGCCGCGGGGTGACAATCATTTCCTGTCATGCCGCGGCTTGACCGCGGCATCCAGAGCGGCTTGCCGCAGCGCGCGCGTTCGCCGCGCGGCCCGCCCCCTCACCCTGTCCCTCTCCCGCGAGGGGAGAGGGGACCGGACGCGGGCGCCAGTCGCCGCGTCTGCCTCATTCGTGAGGGAGAGGTTGCGGGACGGCCAAGGGGGCTTTGCCGATGCCTGAGGCCCTGATCGAGCTTTTCTCCGAGGAAATCCCTGCGCGCATGCAGCCGAAGGCGCGCGAGGATCTGAAGAGCCTCGTCACCAACGCGCTGGTGGACGCGGGCGTGACCTATGAATGGGCGCGCACGCACTCGACGCCGCGCCGGCTGATGCTGGCGCTGGGCGGCCTGCCGGGGGCGGCCCCCGACCGCAAGGAAGAGAAGAAGGGCCCGCGCGTCGGCGCGCCGGACAAGGCCATCGAGGGCTTCCTGAAGTCGGCCGGTCTCGACAGCGTGGACCAGTGCGAGGTGCAGTCCGACAAGAAGGGCGACTTCTACGTCGCCGTCATCGAGCAGAAGGGCCGGCCGGTGCCGGACCTGCTGGCGGAGATCGTGCCGGACGCGATCCGCAGGTTCCCGTGGCCCAAGTCCATGCGCTGGGGCGATGGCGACTTGCGCTGGGTGCGCCCGCTGCATTCCATCGTCTGCACGTTTGACGGCGAGGTCGTGCCCTTCGAGGTGGACGGCGTCGCCTCGGGCGACAAAACGCGCGGCCACCGCTTCATGGCGCCGGACGAGATCACCGTGCGCCGCCTCGAGGACTACGAGGTGAGCCTCGACCGGGCGAAGGTAATGGTGGACCCGGACGTCCGCATGCGGACGATCCTCGCCGATGCCAAGACGCTGTGCGAGGCGCAGGGGCTGGAGCTGGTCGAGGACGAGGCGCTGCTGGAGGAAGTGGCGGGCCTCGTTGAGTGGCCGGTGGCGCTGATGGGCGAGTTCGACGAGGCCTTCCTCGACGTACCGCCAGAGGTGCTGACCTCCACCATGCGCGCCAACCAGAAGTATTTCGCCGTGCGTGATCCCGCTACGGACAAGATGGCGCCGCGCTTCATCTGCGTCGCCAACGTGGAAGCGGAAGACGGCGGCAAGGCGATTGCCGCCGGCAACGGCCGCGTGCTGCGCGCCCGTTTCTCGGATGCCCGGTTCTTCTGGGACGAGGACCGCAAGCGCACGCTGGAAAGCCGCGTGGATGATCTCCGCCAAGTCGTGTTCCACGCCAAGCTCGGCACCGTGTTCGACAAGGTGGAGCGTGTCGCGCGCCTCGCCCGCGAGCTGGCGCCGAAGGTGGGCGCCGATCCCGGCAAGGCCGAACGGGCCGCCCGGCTTGCCAAGGCGGACCTTACGACCGGCATGGTCTACGAGTTCCCTGAGCTTCAGGGTGTGATGGGCCGCTATTACGCGCTGCATGACGGCGAGAACGCCGAAGTGGCCGACGCCATCCGCGACCACTATGCGCCGCAGGGGCCGGACGACGATGTGCCGACCGCGCCGGTATCGGTTGCTGTCGCACTCGCGGACAAGCTTGATACCTTGATTGCATTCTGGGCGATTCAAGACACGCCAACCGGATCAAAGGACCCCTACGCACTTCGGCGCGCTCGCCTTGGATTGAATCGAATTGTCCTAGAGAACGAATTGCGGCTGAAGCTTGCCGAACTGTATCGGCTCGCTTGGACGTATCTTGTGGCTTCTTTTACAGCGTCCTACCGCGCGTTCTTGGGTCAAACACAACTCTTGCCGGACCATCAACGCGGTCTGCCCAAACCAGGCGAGAAGTTCCCAGATTGGGTATCTCAGGATGTGGAGGTCGAGCTTGGCAATCTCCCGACAGATCAAGACGTAACTATTTTCTATAGCCCCGTAGTCGAGGGAACGAATGTCTCTTCGGAGGCGCCAACCTACTATGTAAGTGCAAACTCCCAAGTCTCTGTGGCGCAGTCAGAGTTTGGCTTGAATCGGCTGGCTGTGAACTTGAAAGACAGTGGATTGCGGCACGATCTGATCGAAGCCGTTAGGACTTATAGCGAAGAAGAGGATCTATGGCTGGTTGTCGAGCGCGTGAACGCGCTGTCTGACTTCCTCGCCACCGATGACGGCGCGAACCTGCTGGCGGGCTACAAGCGCGCGTCGAACATCCTGCGCATCGAGGAAAAGAAGGACGGCAAGGCCTTCGGCGGTGCGGCCAACAACCAGCTCTTCGCGGAACCGGCGGAGCGAGACCTTGCGGCGGCGATCGACGCAGCGTCCGGCACGGCGCGCGAAGCGGTGGCGCGCGAGGACTTCGCCGCGGCCATGGCGGCGATGGCCAAGCTGCGCGGGCCGGTGGACCAGTTCTTCGAACATGTGACGGTGAACGCGGACGACCCGGCGCTTCGCGAAAACCGTCTGAAACTGCTGTCGCAGATTCGCGCGGCGCTCCACACCGTCGCCGACTTCTCGCGCATCGAGGGGTAGGGCGCGGGGGCGGCTACAAGAAAAGCGTGTCATCCCGGAAGCCGCGAAGCGGCTATCCGGGACCCAGGGACCGCAGGTGCTTGAGCAAGCGGCCCCTGGATCCCGGCTCAAGGCCGGGATGACACGGGGGTGAGGGTTGAGAGCGCGGCGAGTCCGCCACGAGGGGCGTTCAGGCCGCGACGTGGATCGGTGGTTGAGTTGGTGTCGTCCACACCAGCCACACTGTCATCCCGGCCTTGAGCCGGGATCGGGTGGCTTGGGGCACACGAGAGCGATCCCGGCTCGCGCTTCGCTTGGCCGGGATGACAGGTTGGGTTGCTGGTTGTGGCGCGCGGTGGTGCAGACACAACAGCGTGTCATCCCGGAAGCCGCGAAGCGGCTATCCGGGACCCAGGGACCGCAGGTGCTTGAGCAAGCGGCCCCTGGATCCCGGCTCAAGGCCGGGATGACACGGGGGTGAGGGTTGAGAGCGCGGCGAGTCCGCCACGAGGGGCGTTCAGGCCGCGACGTGGATCGGTGGTTGAGTTGGTGTCGTCCACACCAGCCACACTGTCATCCCGGCCTTGAGCCGGGATCGGGTGGCTTGGGGCACACGAGAGCGATCCCGGCTCGCGCTTCGCTTGGCCGGGATGACGGGTTGGGTTGCTGGTTGTGGCGCGCGGGGGCGCCGACACAACAGCGTGTCATCCCGGAAGCCGCGCAAGCGGCTATCCGGGACCCAGGGGCGGCGGGCGCAGGAGCAAGCCGCCCTGGATCCCGGCTCAAGGCCGGGATGACACCGGGAGTGGGCCCGCCGCCGGGCAGCAGGGTGTGTTGCGCGGGTGCGGGTTGCGCTGCCGGGGCGGGGGCGGCATGAACGGGTTCGAAAATTGGCTATCGGCGCTTATGAGGCGGAATTGATGAGCAAGTGGGTGTACAGCTTCGGGGACGGCAAGGCGGAAGGCTCGGCGGGTGACCGCGACCTTCTGGGCGGCAAGGGCGCCAACCTTGCAGAGATGTCCAATCTCGGCCTGCCGGTGCCGCCGGGCTTTACCATCACCACAGAGGTCTGCACCTGGTTCTACGACAACGACCGCCATTACCCGGACGAGCTGAACGGCCAGGTCGAGGCGGCGCTGGAGGAAGTCGGCAAGCTGGTGGGCAAGACCTTCGGCGACACGAAGAACCCGCTGCTGGTCTCCGTGCGCTCGGGCGCGCGTGCCTCCATGCCGGGCATGATGGACACGGTGCTGAACCTCGGGCTCAACGACGAGACCGTGAAGGCGCTGGCGGAGCTTTCCGGCGACGAGCGCTTCGCGATGGACAGCTACCGGCGCTTCATCCAGATGTATTCGGACGTGGTGCTGGGTGTGGAGCACTACCACTTCGAGGAGATCCTCGAGAGCTTCAAGGAAGAGAACGAGATGGTTCTCGACACGGAGCTGTCGGCGGAGAACTGGAAGGAGATCGTCCAGCACTACAAGGCGGCCGTCGAACGCGAGCTGAAGCAGCCCTTTCCGCAGGACGTGCGCGACCAGCTGTGGGGCGCCATCGGCGCGGTGTTCGGCTCGTGGCGCAACGACCGCGCGAACACGTATCGCCGCCTGCACAACATTCCCGAAAGCTGGGGCACGGCGGTGAACGTGCAGGCCATGGTGTTCGGCAACATGGGCGCGACCAGCGCGACGGGCGTGGCGTTCACGCGCGATCCCTCGACCGGCGAAAAGGAATTCTACGGCGAGTTCCTTATCAACGCGCAAGGTGAAGACGTGGTGGCGGGCATCCGCACGCCGCAGCACCTGACGAAGCGGGCGCGTGAGGCATCGGGCGTCAAGGATCCCTCGATGGAAGAGGCGATGCCCGAGGTCTTCGGTGACCTCGTGGACATCTACCGCAAGCTTGAAGCGCATTACCGCGACATGCAGGACCTGGAATTCACCGTCCAGGAAGGCAAGCTGTGGATGCTGCAGACGCGCAACGGCAAGCGCACCGCGAAGGCCGCGCTGCGCATCGCCTGCGACATGGTGGATGAAGGGCTGATCAAGCCGGAAGAAGCGGTGCTGCGCGTGGAGCCGGCGTCACTCGACCAGCTGCTGCACCCGACGCTCGATCCCGATGCAAAGCGGAAGGTGATCGCGTCCGGCCTGCCGGCATCGCCCGGTGCCGCGTCCGGCGCCGTGGTGTTCACCGCGGACGAAGCGGTGGAGGCGATGCAGGAAGGCAAGCGCGTCATTCTCGTGCGCGTGGAGACGAGCCCGGAAGACATTCACGGCATGCATGCAGCGCAGGGCATCCTGACCACGCGCGGCGGCATGACGAGCCACGCGGCCGTTGTGGCGCGCGGCATGGGGCGGCCCTGCGTGTCGGGCGCCGGGTCGATCCGTGTCGACTACAAGGCCAAGACCTTCACCGTCGGCGGCGTGACCGTGGGCGAGGGCGACATCATCACCATCGACGGTGGCACCGGCCAGGTGATGGACGGCGAGGTGCCGACGCTGCAGCCGGAACTGTCGGGCGATTTCGCCAAGCTCATGCAATGGGCCGACAAGGCGCGGCGCATGAAGGTGCGCACCAACGCGGAGACGCCGGCGGATGCGGAGACCGCGCGCAATTTCGGCGCGGAGGGCATCGGCCTGTGCCGCACGGAGCACATGTTCTTCGAGGCGGAGCGCATCGTTGCCGTTCGCGAGATGATCCTTGCGGATGATGCGGCGGGCCGGAAGACGGCGCTGGCCAAGATCCTGCCCATGCAGCGGCAGGACTTCGCCGAGCTGTTCGAGATCATGTCGGGGCTGCCGGTGACGATCCGCCTGCTCGATCCGCCGCTGCACGAATTCCTTCCGCAGTCGGACGAAGAGATGGAAGAGGTCGCCAAGGCTTCCGGCATCGACGCGGCGAAGCTGAAGCGGCGCGCGCACGAGCTGCACGAGTTCAATCCCATGCTCGGCCATCGCGGCTGCCGTCTCGGCATCTCCTACCCGGAGATCTACGAGATGCAGGCGCGCGCCATCTTCGAGGCGTCGATCGCGGCGGCCGAGAAGACCGGCGAGCCGGTGACGCCGGAAATCATGATCCCGCTCGTCGCCATGAAGCAGGAGCTGGATACGCTGAAGGCGCGCGTCGTGAAGGTGGCGGCGGAGGTCGAGAAGGAAACCGGCAAGAAGCTCGAATATCTCGTCGGCACCATGATCGAGCTGCCGCGCGCGGCCCTGCGCGCCGCCGAGATCGCCGAGACGGCGGAGTTCTTCTCCTTCGGCACCAACGACCTCACCCAGACCACCTACGGCATCTCGCGCGACGACGCGGCGATGTTCCTCAAGACCTATGCCGACCAGGGCCTGATCGAGCAGGACCCGTTCGTGTCGCTGGACCCGGACGGCGTCGGCGAGCTGGTGCAGATGGGGGCGGCGCGCGGCCGCGAGACCCGCGCCGACATCAAGCTCGGCATCTGCGGCGAGCATGGCGGCGATCCCGCTTCGGTCCGCTTCTGCGAAACGGTCGGTCTCGACTATGTCTCGTGCTCGCCCTACCGGGTGCCCATCGCCCGTCTCGCGGCGGCACAGGCGGCGCTCGGCAAGAACTAGCTGTTTTGCGCTGCAATGCAGCATAAATGGCTGATTCGTGACCCGTATTGGTACATTTTGTTGCAGTGCGGCAATGCCGCGCAGGCAGTCACGCATGGCCGGTTTGCGCGTAAAATTCTCCGTTAATTCAATCGGTTGCGAAAAATAACGCGGCTGTGATTTGGTTGCGGTTGTCCTAACGGGGTCGGAGTGCTAAATGCCATTCCAACGGCGCTGGACGGGCAAATCTTGAATTTTCTTGTGCAGCGCAGCAGGAGTTGACGGCAGCCCGGCCTGGGAAGCGAGACGCTTCATGGCACGGCGCTTGCCACGTAAGCACCGGGTGTCCCGGCCCGAGAAAGCCGGACCCCGCTGAACGTTGACAGTCACATGGCCGGGCATGGCGCGGCCGTCCCTTGAGTGAGGGGATGGCCGGAAACGCCGCTCCGCCAAGGGCTTGGCCACCCTGACGACCGGCCAGTCCGCAGTATCCGAGGACCACGAGACGATGCCCAAGAGCTTCGCCCCAGTGGCTGACCATATTCGCGGGTTCCTGTCCCGCCGCCCGCGCACCGTGATCGCGGCCGCAGCCCTCGTCATCGCCGCCGGTGCGGCAGGCGTCGGCCTGTCGGTCAAGGACACGGCTGTGACCAAGGCCGAGGCAGCCCCGGTTTCCCTTGATTCCCAGGCCGTTGCCGACGTGCGCGCCCGCATCAAGGGCGGCCGCCTGCGCCCGGCGGTGGCGGCGCTGCCTGCCGTTTCCCGCGACATGAGCGACACCGCCTTCTTCGCCGTCGTCGAGAACGCAGTAACCATCGCCGGCGAGGACCACCTGGCCGAGCGTTTCAACAAGCTGTCGCCCGAACAGCTCGCCCGCGAACAGAAGTGTCTCGCGCAGGCCATTTACTTCGAGGCCCGCAGCGAGGGCGCCATGGGCAAGCTCGCGGTGGCCGAGGTCGTGCTGACCCGCGTCGCCGACAAGCGCTATCCCGGCACCATCTGCGGCGTCGTGTTCCAGGGCTCGCACCTGCCCACGGGCTGCCAGTTCTCCTTCACCTGCGACGGGCTGAGCGACGTTGCCAGCGAGCGCGGCGCGTGGCGCAAGTCCCAGGGCCTGGCCCGCTACGTCATGCTCGACGTGCAGTGGGACCGCGTGACGGGCGAGGCCACGCACTATCACGCCGACTACGTGGCGCCGTACTGGGCGCCGCACCTCGAAGAGGTGACGACCGTCGGCAAGCACATCTTCTACCGCTGGCTGCCGCCCGGCTGGTCCAACAGCTAGGCGTAGCGCCGCAAACAGAACCGGCCGCATCTTGCCGATGCGGCCGGTTTTCTTTTTGCGGGAGATGACGCCGCGCGTTACTCGGCGGCCGCGGCTTCCTTCTCCATCTGGTTGATAAGATCCGCCAGCGGGCCGGTGTTCTTGATCTGCTCGCGCACCAGCTCCGGCGTGTTGCCGGCGGCCTTGTCGAGTTCTTCGAGCTCCTCCGGCACGAACCAGTGCAGCCGGTCCGGCGTGTTGTACGCCGCCCATACCGCGTCGGCCACGGACGACGCCGGCATCAGCCGGAACATGCCTTCCGTGGGCGCATTGTCCGTCGTGCCTTCCGGCAGGATGGCCGTGTCGATCAGCCCCGGCAGCACGTCCGACGCGCGCACGCCGTGGCGGGCGAACTCGATCGACAGCGCTTCCGTCAGCCCCTTCACCGCGTGCTTGGTCGCCGAGTAGACGGCAATCCCCGGCATGCCGAAGGTCGCGGACGACGACGACGTGGTGAAGCAAAGCGAATTCGGCGTTGCCTTGAGAAGCGGATAGGCGAGGTGGATGCCGGTGAGCACGCCCACGAAATTGACATTCACCACCGCCATCACGTCGGCGAAGTCCATCTCGTCGAAGAAGCCGCCCGCGCCGATGCCCGCGTTGTTGTAGAGCAGGTCGAGCTTGCCGCCCGTCTCTTTCGCGAAAGCGTCGAGCACCTTGGCGTATTCGTCGCGGCTGGTGACGTCGAGCTTCGAGATGAAGCAGTTCTCGGCGCCAAGCTCGCTTTCCAGCGTCTTGAGCCCGTCCGTGTTCACGTCCGTCGCGCCGACGAACCAGCCCTTGCTGTTGAACAGCTCGGCCGTCGCGCGGCCCATGCCGCTGGCGGCACCGGTGATGAAGATGGACTTGCGTCCGTTGGCCTTGCCCATGATGTCCTCCCCTCGGGCTTTATTGCTTTTTCGCCGGGGAGTGTAGGGACGCCGTGCAGGCGCGCCAAGCTCAGTCCATTGTGAAGGTAATATCGAGGCCGAGGTCGAGCGAGGGTGCGGAATGCGTCAGCCAGCCGACGGAAATGAGGTCGACGCCGCTTTCCGCAACGGCGGCAATGGTTTCCGCGGTGATGCCGCCCGACGCTTCCAGCACCGCGCGGCCGGCGTTGATTTCCACAGCCTCCGCGAGCGTCGCCGGGCTCATGTTGTCGAGCAGCACGGCCTCGGCGCCTGCCTCCAGCGCCTCGCGCAGCTGGTCGAGCGTGTCGGTCTCGATCTCGATCTTGACCATGTGCCCGGCCTGCGCGCGCGCCGCGCGGATCGCCTCGGTGACGCCGCCCGCGACGGCGATGTGGTTGTCCTTGATGAGGATGCCGTCATCGAGACCGAAGCGGTGGTTCGCCCCGCCGCCCGCGCGCACCGCGTGCTTCTCGAAGGCGCGCAGGCCCGGCGTCGTCTTGCGCGTGCAGGTGACGCGCGCCTTTGTGTGCGAGATGAGATCGGCCATGCCGCGTGTCGCGGTGGCGATGCCCGACATGTGCCCCATGAAGTTCAGCGCCACGCGCTCGCCGGTGAGGATCGAGCGCGCATTGCCCTCGATGTGGCAGATGGCGTCACCCGGCTGCGCGGTGTCGCCGTCGCGCCGCTCGACGGCGATCATCAGCTCCGGGTCGACCAGCCTGAACGCCGTCCGCGCCGCATCAAGCCCCGCCACCACGCCCGCCTTGCGCGCCGCGATCACCGCCCGCGCCCGCGCCTCCGCCGGCACCACGTAATCGGTGGTGATGTCGCCCGCGCGGCCCAGGTCCTCCTCGAGCGCCAGCCTTACAGCAGGCTCAACCACGAGGCGCGGCATGGGCGGCAGGGCGGGACGTGTCTCGGCAGGCATCAGCAGGTTCCGGTGCGGGCAGGTTCGTGAGGGTCCGCATGCGCCTCGTCCAGCGTCAGCGGCATGGGATGGGCAAGCGCAGGGTCGGTTGCGGGAAAGTCGAGGCGCATGTGGCCGCCGCGGCTTTCGCGGCGGGCAAGGGCAGCAGCGGCAACGAGGCGTGCCGCGCCGAGCATGTTGCGGTAGCCCATGGCATCCGGCTCGGCTTCGTCCTCCAGCATGGCGATGTGATCGAGCGCGCGGGTGAGCGAGGC
The DNA here is from genome assembly GCA_965229975.1 of Parvibaculaceae bacterium. Lineage (GTDB taxonomy): Bacteria > Pseudomonadota > Alphaproteobacteria > CGMCC-115125 > CGMCC-115125 > Pyruvatibacter. The sequence goes on along the minus strand of OZ245936.1, from coordinate 1,969,179 downwards.
GGCATCACGCGCCACGCCCACGTCCCGCGCCATCACCGCGCGAAGACCGGCGATCTGGTCCGCATGGGGGTCGGGGCCGGTCAGCGGGTCGCAGCCTTCCGGCGGCGTTTGCGGTTCGTTGCCCGTGTCGCCGCGCGCTGTAATGTCCGCGGCAATGCGCGCGCCGAACACGATGGATTCCAGCAGTGAGTTGGAGGCGAGCCGGTTGGCCCCGTGCGCGCCGGTGCGCGCGACCTCGCCGCAGGCATAAAGGCCCGGCAGCGACGTGGCACCCGCAAGATCGGTGACGACGCCGCCCATGTGGTAATGCGCGGCGGGCGCGACGGGGATTGGCATGGTTTCCGGGTCGATGCCGTTGCGCATGGCGGAGGCATGGACCGCTGGAAAGCGCGCCGGGAAGGCCGCGCCGATCGCCTCGCGGCAGTCGAGGAAGACCTTGCCGCCGCCCGCGATTTCCCGGGCGATCTCGCGCGCCACGATATCGCGCGGCGCAAGGTCGAGCTGCGGATGGATGCCCGCCATCAGCCGCGAACCATCGGCGCGGATCAGCACCGCACCTTCGCCACGCAGCGCCTCGGTCGCGAGCGGTGCCGGGTCTTCGCCGCAGGCAATGGCCGTGGGGTGAAACTGCACGAACTCCACATCGGCAACGGTCGCGCCAGCACGTGCCGCGAGGCCGAGACCATGGCCGCGCGCGCCGGGCGGGTTCGTGGTCACTTCGTAGAGGGCGCCAAGGCCGCCGGTGGCGAGCACGGTGGCGGGGGCGCGGAAGATGAGCTTCGGCGCATCCGCCTCGATGCCGCCGCGGGCAAGGATGCCGGTGACGGCGCCGCCTTCGACGATCAGCTCGCTGGCATTCCAGCCGAAGACGGCATGGACGCGACCGCTCGCCTTCGCCGCCGCGCGCAGGGCCTCCATGATCGCAGCCCCCGCGCCGTCGCCACCCACATGGGCAATGCGGTTGCGCGAATGCGCGCCCTCTCGCCCAAGCGAGTAACTGCCGTCCGGCTTGCGGTCGAAGGCAACGCCGAGCGCTTCGAGATCGGCGATGCGCGCCGGCGCATCTTCTGCCAATGCCCGCGCCGCGCGCTCGTCCACCAGCCCCGCACCGGCGGCCAAGGTGTCGGCCACGTGCAGGTCCGCGCTGTCGTCCGGTCCGAGCGCCGCAGCGATGCCGCCCTGCGCCCAGGTGGACGTGGCGCCGCCCTTGCGCTGGATACCGGCGAGCACGGTGACCCGGAGGCCCGCCTGCGCCAGCTTGAGCGCGGTGAACAGGCCCGCAAGGCCCGCGCCGGCGACGATGGCGTCACCGGCCGGGATCTCGCGGAGAGCGGTCATGGGTTTTTCGTGTCCGCTAGCTCTTGAGCGCGATCATGCGCTCGATGGGACGCCGCGCCTTCTCGGCGATGGCGGGATCGATCGTCACCTCGTCCTGCATGGTATGCAGCGAGCGCAGGATCTTCGGCAGCGTGATCCGCTTCATGTGCGGGCACAGGTTGCACGGGCGGATGAAGTCCACGTTCGGGTTCTCCACCGCCACGTTGTCGGACATCGAGCACTCGGTGACCATCATCACCTTCCTGGGCTGGTTGTCCTGCACCCACTTGATCATCGCCGAGGTCGAGCCCGAGAAGTCGGCCTCGTCCAGCACGTCCGGCGGGCACTCGGGGTGGGCAATGATGGAAATGCCCGGATCGTTGTCGCGGTATTCGCGCAACTCTTCCGGCGTGAAGCGCTCATGCACCTCGCACGAGCCCTTGTAGGTGATGATCTCCACGTCGGTCTGCTTCTGGATGTTCCGCGCAAGGTACTCGTCGGGAATGCACATCACGCGCGGCACGTTGAGGCTCTCGACCACGGCAAGCGCGTTGGACGAGGTGCAGCAGATATCCGTCTCGGCCTTCACTTCGGCCGAGGTGTTCACGTAGGTCACCACCGGCACGCCGGGATAGGCCTCGCGCATGGCCCGCACGTCGGCGCCCGTGATCGAGGAGGCGAGCGAGCAGCCCGCGTCCTGGTCGGGAATGATCACCTTCTTCTGCGGGTTCAGCAGCTTCGAGGTCTCGGCCATGAAGTGCACGCCGCACTGGACGATCACGTCCTGCTCGACCTTGGTGGCCTCGATGGCGAGCTGCAGCGAGTCGCCGGCAATGTCGGACACGCAGTGGAAGATTTCCGGGGTCATGTAGTTGTGCGCCAGGATGACCGCGTTCTTCTCTTTCTTCAGCCGGTTGATCTCGTGGATGTACGGCGCGAAGAACGGCCACTCGACCGACGGGATCACCTTGGAGACCCGCGCATAAAGCGGCGCCATCTCCTTGGCGAGGCCGGGCGTGTACTCCGGCACTTCGATCTCGGGCTCGGGCTTGCGCGCGGCAGGCTTCGCCACGCCGCTACGGGCAGTCGTCTTGCGGCGCGCGCCGTCGTGAATGCTGGCGTCATAAACAGTCGTCATGGCCAGGCCTCCTCGCATCGGGGCGGCCGGCGTTTCCCGCCGGGGACCCCCTCTTTGCCAACATATACTCAGTCTGAGCATATGTTGGGCCTCAAAAAAGGCGAGCCGGAACTCGCGTGCGGGAGAAATGCTAGAGTTGAGCATTTCCCGTGTCAATAACTTGGTGTCGAAGGCCTTGAAGGTCAAGACGGGGCCTGGCTCGCACGCGTATCAGCGTGTCGGGCGCTTCGGCACGCCGATGCGCACGCCCGGCGCCGCGTGCTCCGTCACCACTTCGCGGCGGAAGCGGAACTGCTCCGCGGGGCGCCCGCCGGTCTTGGTGGTGACGCGGCCCGTGCGCTCCACGAGGCCCGCCTTTTCCACCAGGCGGCGGAAGTTCTGCTTGTGCAGGCGCTGGCCCATCAGCGCCTCCACCGTGCGCTGCAGCTCGGTGAGGGTGAATTCCGGGGCCATCAGCTCGAACACCACCGGGCGGTATTTCAGCTTGGCGCGCAGGCGGCCCATGGCGGTGGCGAGAATGCGCCGGTGGTCGTGCTGCATGGGTTCGCCCAGCGGCGGCACGTCCTGTTCGCCCTCGGGCACGTTCACGCGGCGCTTCGCGTTCTGGCGTCCGTCGCGCGCGGCTTCATCCACGAGGCCCGCCTCGTAGAGAAGCTCGAAGCGTTCCAGCACCTTCTCCTCATCCCACGCGACACCGCCGAAGCCGAAGCACAGGTTGAGGCGCTGCTGGCGCTCGGCGCGCAGGCGCGGGTTCGTTTCCGCCGCCACCCAGTCGCCCGCCAGCGGCTTGATGGTGTCCTCGATGATGGCGGGCTTCGCCTCGCGCCAGTCCTCCCACGGGAAATAGCGGTACCAGCCGCGCCACGCGCTGTCCCGCGCGGTCGCTTCTTCCGGCACGTCGTCGGCGCGGGTAAGGGCCAGATAGCCCACGGAGATGATGTGCGGGCCTGTGTCGCCCGGCCGCCGGTGCCGGCCCCGGTCGCCGAAGGTGTAGAGCTGTTCCACGTAGCCGATGTCGAGGTCGGTCTGCTCCTGCACCCAGGCGCGCAGGCCCACCGCCATGGTCCGGTGCGACAGCGGGTCGAACGGGCCGAAGGGCAGGGCGTCCCACGCATCCGGCGAGCCCGCCTTGCCCGGCGCGCGCACGACCAGCGTGCGCGGCTCGTCCTCCGCCACCGTGACGATGGCCGCGTTGAGGCCGACCACGACCGCGGTCGAGGCCTGGTCGAAGGCGGCGGGGCCGGTCGCGGCCGGTGGCGGGGTCTGGGCGGGAGCGTTGGCCATGGGCGGCGTTACGCGGCGCGCGTGTCCACCTGCGGCCGATGCGGCAGGTTGAACACCACGCCCTCGAAGGTCGGCTGCGCAGGCGTCATGGCCTCCACGGCCTCCACCATGCGCCCGCCGCGCCCGAGAATAGCGTCCGCGTGCCGCACGATCAGGCGATTGGGATGCGCATGCGCCCCGCGCTCGCGCAGGTGACGAGCCAGCGCGAACTCGCACGCGTCCTCGTTGATCATGCAGAGTGCCGTGAAGGCCGTCGCCGTGGACCGGCTGATGCCGGCCCAGCAGTGGATGAGGAGCGGAGCGCTCTCGTCCCAGCCGCGCAGGAACTCGATGAGCTGGCCCACATGGTTTTCTTCCGGGTGGATGTGCCCGTCGATCGGCCCGGCGATGTCATTGATCGCCATCTTGAGGTGCCGCTCGGGCGCAATGCCCGCCGGGGTCGCGAGGGTGGCGCAGGTCTCGGGATCCAGCAGGCTCACCACGTGCGAGGGGCCGATATCTGCCACGCAGGTCTCGACCGCGCTCAGGGGACACACGTAAATCACCGGCTTTCCTCCGCTTTTTCGATCGCGTCCGAACTGTCCCGCAATGCCCGGGCAGGCTTGCTGATTCGCGCGTCACAAACGCGACACCAGTATGCGGACGAACCCCTTATGCTCAATCACGACATTATGAAGTCTTTGATTTTCAATGGCAATTTCGGAACCGCCGGACCGGGCCACCGTTCATTTCCCGAATGTCGCGGCTGCATGCCGCGGACGTTGAGATTTCGAGTAACGGAGGACAGCCATGCCGAACCTGAGCGGAAAGAAGATCGCGATCCTTGCCACCAACGGCTTCGAGCAGTCCGAACTCGATGTGCCGAAGGAGCGCCTCGCCGAATGGGGCGCCGAGGTTCACGTCGTGTCGCCCGAACACGGCACCATCACCGGCTGGAACAAGACCGACTGGGGCGACGCCGTGAAGGTGGACCGCAACCTCGGCGATGTGACCGCGCAGGAATATGACGCGCTGGTGCTGCCGGGCGGCCAGATCAACCCGGACCTGTTGCGCGTGAACGACAAGGCCGTGGCCCTGATCCGCGCCTTCTTCGATGAAAAGCGCGTCATCGCCGCCATTTGCCACGCGCCGTGGCTGCTGATCGAAGCCGGCATCGTCAACGGCCGCGACGCCACGTCCTACAAGTCCATCGCCACCGACATGAAGAATGCCGGCGCCAACTGGACCGACGAGGCGGTCGTCACCGACAACGGCATCATCACGAGCCGCAATCCGGGCGACCTCGAACCCTTCTGCAAGAAGATCGCTGAGGAAGTGAACGAAGGCCGCCACATGCATCGCGCAGCCTAGGCGCGGGAGCGCGCAGGGTTCGACGGTTGGTCCCTGCGCCGTTCTCTCCCGCAGGGACCTTGAGAGGCGCGACCTCTGAGCCGGCGGTAGGGTACGAAGGAGGGACCCGGAGCCGTAGCACCCCACTGATGCCTCCGTGGGTGCTGCGGCTTCGTCATGCGCGCTCCCGCGCGCCAAAGGCATGTGGGAAGTCAGGATGGCGCAAGTGTGGCAAAGCGCTTGAGATAGGCTTTCTGCGCTGCTTCGACCGGCATCGGCTCGATCCAGCGCCGTGCGGCGCGCGCCTGCGCCGCTGAGAGGCGCGGGCGGCCGAAAATCCGCCCCGCCTCGCCCGGCTCGAACCCCGCCAGCTCGATGGCTTCGAGATATGCCGACACCCGGTCTGCCCGCTTGATCGTCTGCGCCACGTGCCTGGCCGGCTCCGGCGGCAGGCCGAAGCGCAGGTGGATGGCGTGTTCCAGCCGCGCCTCGAACGCCTTGTAGTCGACGCCCAGCGCCGACTTGAACGGCGAGATCATGTCGCCGATCACGTATTCGGGTGCATCGTGCAGCAGCGCGGTCAGCAGCTTCTTCGCATCCCAGTCCGGCGCGAAGGCCTGCGCGAGGTCCGTCACCAGCAGCGAGTGCTGCGCCACGGAGAAGGCATGGTCGCCATGCGTCTGCCCGTTCCAGCGCGCAACGCGCGCCAGCCCATGCGCAATATCCTCGATCTCGATATCGAGCGGCGAGGGATTCAAGAGGTCGAGCCGCCGCCCGCTCAACATGCGCTGCCAGGCGCGTACACCGGTGTCCTTGGCCATGGCGAGGTTGGTAGCCGCGGCTCACGCTGCATGCAACGGGGATGAGAGGCCGCCCCGCCTGCCAGAAAGCCATGCCGCCGTCGCCGTTGTCGTTGCGCGAGGTCAATCGCTAGACTTCGGCCGCAAACAAGCAACGTCGGAACAGGGAGCGAAGGCGCGATGGCAGCCGAAGCATTGCCGGCATCGGCGCTCCGGCGGCGCTGCGATCCGGAGACGCTGTCGTTCAAGACGACGGCGGACCTGGCGGATGTGCCGGGCCTTGCCGGCCAGGACCGGGCGCTTTCCGCCGTCCGCTTCGGCACGCGCATCGAGCGGCCGGGCTTCAATCTCTTCGTGCTGAGCAGCCCGGGGTCGGGCGCCTACGAGGCGGTGCGCCGCTATCTCGACGAGAACGGCGAACGCAAGGCCGACCTCGCCGACTGGGCCTACGTCCACGACTTCGACACAGGCCGTAAGCCGGTGGCGCTCCGGCTCCGGCCCGGCCGCGGCCGCGAGCTTCAGGCGGGCATGGAGGAACTCGTCGAGGACCTCAAGACGGCGGTCCCGGCGATCTTCGAAAGCGACGAATACACCCACCGCCGCGAGGCGATCGACGAGGCCGCGGGCGAACAGCAGCGCACGGCCTTCGAGACCCTTCAGGCGCATGCCTCCGAACGCGGCATCGCCGTTCTGCGCACGCCCGCGGGCTTCGCCCTCGCCCCCATGCGCGACGACAAGGTGATGGAGCCGCAGGACTTCAACCAGCTGCCCGAGGAAGAGCGTAAGGAGATCGAGCAGACGATCCACGCGCTCGAAAAGGAACTGGCGGACGTGATCGAGTCCCTGCCGCGCATCGAGAAGGACCACCGCGCCAAGGTCCGCGAACTCAACCGCGAGATGGCCGACGCCGCCGTCGGCAGCTCCATCGCGGACCTGGCGTCGGCCTTTTCCGATAACGAGGCGGTGACGGGCTTCCTGGAACGCGCCCGCGAGGACCTCATTTCCAACGCGCATCTCTTCGCGACGGGAGGCGAAAGCCCCCAGGAAGGGCCGATGCAGTTCCTCGCGGCCCTGCGCGGCATGTCGCGCCAGGGTGCGGGCGAAGGCGATCCCTTCGCGCGCTACGAGGTCAACCTCGTCATCGACAACTCGGCGGAAGCGCGCGGCGGCGCGGCTGACCGCCCGCCCGTGGTCTACGACGACAACCCGACCCTCGCCAGTCTCGTCGGCCGCGTTGAACACCGCACTGAGCTCGGCGCGCTGGTGACCGATTTCTCGCTGGTCCGCGCGGGCTCGCTGCACCGGGCCAATGGCGGCTTCCTGCTGCTCGATGCCCGCAAGGTGCTGACCCAGCCCTTCGCATGGGACGCGCTCAAACGGGCCTTGCGCGCCCGGGCGGTGCGCATCGAGTCCCCTGCCGAGTTTCTCAACCTCGTCAGCACGCTGTCGCTCGAACCGGACCCGATCCCGCTCGACGTGAAGGTCATGCTGTTCGGCGAACCCATGCTCTATTACCTGCTCTGCGCCTATGACCCGGAGTTCGAGGAGCTCTTCAAGGTGCAGGCCGACTTCGACGAGGTGATGGACCGCGTGCCCGACAACGACGCGCTCTATGCCCGCCTCATCGCGACGATCGCCCGCCAGCACGACACGCGCCCGCTCGACGCCGGGGCCGTCGCCCGCGTGATAGAGCGCGCGTCCCGCCTCGCCGGGGACGCGGAGCGCCTGACCATGCATGCCAGTGCGCTTGCGGACCTGGTGCAGGAAGCGGACTTCTGGGCGGCGGACGCCGAGGCCGCGACCATTTCCGCGGCCCACGTGGAAAGCGCCATCGCGGCGCAGATCGAGCGCGCCGCGCGCATCCGCGACCGGACGCAGGAAACGATCACCCGCGACTTCGTGCTGATCAACACCACGGGCAGCCAGGTGGGCCAGATCAACGGACTGTCGGTAATGCAGCTGGGCGGTTTTGCCTTCGGCCGCCCCACACGCATCACCGCGCGCGTTCGCGTAGGGCCCGGCGCGGGCACGCGCGTCATCGACATAGAGCGCGAGGTGGAGCTGGGTGGCCCGCTGCACTCCAAAGGCGTGCTCATCCTGCAGGGCTACCTGGCCGGCCGCCTGATGCCGGAACACCCGGTCTCGCTGTCGGCGAGCCTCGTCTTCGAACAGTCCTACGGCGGCGTCGACGGGGACAGCGCCAGCGCGGCCGAACTTTTCGCCCTGCTGTCTTCGATTGCCGAGGTGCCCATCGCCCAGCGCTGGGCCGTCACGGGATCAATCAACCAGCGCGGCGAGATCCAGGCCATCGGCGGCGTCAACGAGAAGATCGAGGGCTTCTTCGACATCTGCAAGGCATGCGGCCTGACCGGCGACCAGGGCGTGCTGATCCCGGTGGCGAACACCAGGCACCTGATGCTGCGCGAAGACGTGATCGCCGCGGTCGGGCGCGGCGAGTTCGCGGTCCACGCGATATCGACGGTCGAGGAGGGGATCGAGCTCCTGACCGGCATGTCCGCAGCAGATCTCTTCGCGCGGGCGGAAGACCGGCTCGGCCGCTTCGCCGATGCGCGCCGCGCCTTCGCGGCTGACAGGATCGAGGGCGAACGGCAGGACGGGGGCAAGGACGCATGACCGAGAGTGCTGCGCCGCCGCCGCTCGTCCGCCGCGTGCGCCTGAGCGCCGAAATCTCCGCCGAAGGCCGTGCCGCCATGGGGCTGGCCGCCGAGATCGCGCAGGCGCTGGAAGCGCACCTTGATGCCGTCTTCTTCGAGGACGAGGACGTGCTGGCATTGGCCCGGCTCCCGGTGGCGCGCGAGGTGCTGCGGACCACGGGCGCGGGCCGACCCCTTGATGCGGCGCAGATCGAGCGCGACATGCGGGCAACGGCAATGGCCGCCCGGCGTGAGGTCGAAGCCGTTTCGGTGCGCGCCCGCCTCGACTGGGCATTCAGCGTGTCGCGCGGCGACGTGGCGCAGGCCTTTGCCAGCGAGGCCCGGCCCGGCGACCTGATCGTGCTGCCGCCGCCGGCCATCGGCGTGCGCCATCATGGCACCGTGACGGAGGCCTTGCGGCGGGCCGCGGTCGAAGGTGGCGCCGACGTGATGCTGGTCCGCGCTGCCCGCCCGGCGGGCGCTGCCCGGCGTCACCGGCCCATCCTCGTGGTCGAGGAAGATGAGCCGGGTGCGGCGGTTTCGGACCTTGCGCGGCGCCTTGCCCGCCGGTCCGGCGCACCGGTCCGGCACCTTGCCGCGGGCGGCCGGTCGCTCGGCGACATGGCCGCCGAGGTGCGCGCGCTCGCGCCGCGCCTTATGGTGATGAGTGCCGGGCTGGCGCTGCAGGCCGGCGAGCCGGACCTGGCACGATTGACCGCGGGCGCCGCGTGTTCTGTGATTTTCGTCGGCGGTGCCGGCTGACATGCCTTGTGCACCGCTCAACCTCGGCGTAAGCCTCGCCCGCGAGGAAATACGCCTGCCCAACCCAGGGGGACTCCCATGTCGATCAAGCGCGTTCTCTGCCCGCTCTATGGCGCCCAGTCCGACCGGGTCGCGCTGAAGACGGCGCTGACGCTGGCCAAGCGCTTCACCGCGCAGGCGGACGTCCTGTTCGTGCGGCCCAACCCGGCCGAGGCGCTGCCCTACCTGGGCGAAGGCATTTCGGGCCCGGTGGTGGAAGACATCATCGAGACCTCGCGCCGCGCCGCTGACGAGGGCGAGAAGGCCGCCCGCGAAGCCATGGAAAAGGCCGCTGGCGATATGGGACTGCCGGTGAGCGACGATATCGAGCCCGGCAAGTGCACCGTGCGCTTCCGCGTCCGCTCGGGCCGCGCGGCCGACGTGGTGGCCGCGGAAAGCCGCCTGGCCGACCTCGTGATCGTTGCCGACGCCTCGGCGCGCGAGCAGACCTCGGGCCCCAACGCGCTCGAGACCTGCATGCTGGCGGAGGGCCGCCCCGTGCTGCTGTCGCCGGAACAGACACCGGACGCCATCGGCACATCCGCCGTCATCGGCTGGGACGAAAGCGGCGAGGCGGCCAATGCCATCACCGCCGCCCTGCCGTTCCTGGCGGAAGCCAAGACCGTCACCATCGTCTGCATCGACGAGGACGGCGTCAGCGATGCCGCCGGCGCCCGCGCGCTGCAGGAATACCTCAAGCTTCAGGGCATCGACGCCGAGACCAAGCTGGTGCCGGAAGAGAACCGCAACACCGGCGAAGTCCTGCTGGACGAGGCCGGCAAGATCGGCGCCGACCTGCTCGTCATGGGCGGCTACAGCCATTCGCGCCTGCGCGAACTGGTGCTTGGCGGTGTCACCCGCCACATCCGCTCGCACGCCACCATCCCGGTGCTGATGGCGCACTAGCCCCGACTACACTGAACGCGAAGAAGAAGGACACTCCGCATGGCGCTCTACCGTGTGCATCTCCACGTCGCCCGCAGCGAAGAATACCCGGAAGGCTCGTCCAACTGCGGCTACGAGTTCATCGTCCCGCTCGACGGCGACATGCAGCTCGACCCCGAGGCGTGGAAGAACCACAAGGACGACTGCACGGTTCATCGCTTCTGGGAAGACGAAGACGACATGCGCGGCCACCTGCGCCATGTCGGCAAGGGCTGGAAGTTCGATTACGACAAATCGACCGACGCCGACGACGAGCCGCTCTTCAAGCTCGACCGCCACAAGCTGGCCGAAGGCGAATACGTCTCGATCACGGAAAACGACGGCGAAATGCGCACCTTCAAGGTCGTCGCCGTCCGGCCCTATCCGTAAATCTCGACCTGAGACTGTCATCCCGGCCAAGCGAAGCGCGAGCCGGGATCGCTCTCATGGGGCACACGCACCCGATCCCGGCTCGGCGCTGGCGCGCCGTCCGGGATAGCAGGTGTTGATGAGACTGTAGTGTGGCTCAGACCCGCCGCACGATGACGCTGCCGGCGGAGTAGCCCGCGCCGAACGAGCAGATGACGCCCACGTCGCCGGGGGCGAGATCCTCGCTGAACTGGCTGAACGCGATGATCGACCCGGCGGACGACGTGTTGGCGTAGTCCTTCAGGATGTTCGGCTGTTCTTCCGGCGACGGCTCGCGGCCCATCACCTTCTTGCCGATCAGGTCGTTCATGTTGGCGTTGGCCTGGTGCAGCCACATGCGCTTCAGGCTGTTGTTGCCGATGTTCTCGTCGGCGAGGTGCGACAGGATCATCTCCGACACCATCGGCACCACTTCCTTGAAGACCTTGCGGCCTTCCTGAACGAAGAGCTTGTCCTTCGCGCCGATGCCCTCGGGCGCCGCGCGGTTGAGGAAGCCGAAATTGTTGCGGATGTTGTTGGAGAACACGGTCTTGAGCCGCGTGCCGACGATCTCGAACGGATGTTCGGCGGTGCAGGTGTCTTCCGCCTCCACGATGATGGCGGTCGCCACGTCGCCGAAGATGAAGTGGCTGTCGCGGTCGCGGAAGTTGAGGTGGCCGGTGCAGATTTCCGGGTCGGTCACCAGCACGCACTTCGCGGAGCCGGACCGGATCATGTCGTAGGCCTGCTGGATGCCGAAGGTGGCGGACGAGCAGGCGACGTTCATGTCGAACGCGAAGCCGTCGATGCCGAGCAGGTCCTGCACCTCGATGGCGATGGCCGGGTAGGGGCGCTGCAGGTTCGAGCAGGCGACGAGCACCGCGTCGATGTCCTTGGCCGACTTGCCGGCCTGCTTCATCGCCTTCTTGGCGGCATCCACCGCCATCTCGGCGAGGATCGACGGTTCGTCGTTCGGGCGCTCGGGAATGCGCGGGCACATGACCTCGGGGTCGAGGATGCCCTGCTTGTTCATCACGAAGCGGCTGTGAATGCCCGAGGCCTTCTCGATGAAGGGCACGCTGGACTCGTTCAGCGCCTCCACCTCGCCGCGCTCGATCGCGTCCTTGTTCGCTTCGTTGAAGTTGCGCACGTAGGCGTTGAACGCCTCCACGAGCTCTTCATTGGTGATTGATTCTTCGGGCGTGAACACGCCCGTTCCGCTGATTACGACTTTCGTCACCCTTACCACCCGGACTTTTTTCGGCGTTTCGCAGCGCGCCGTTTCGCTTGGATTCTCGAGGCCGGACCTGTCCCCACTGGCCGCGGCAATGCGCATAACTTAAGTGATGGCCGGATCGCATGCCAGCCTAAGTCATTGATTTCGGTGAACCGTCTGCGCGGGAAAACACCGGAAAACGGCCACGAGGGAGATCACATGACCGAAAGCGGACCGGACAGCGTCACTGCCCCTTCGGGACACGGCCAGCCGGCCTATTTCGACCGGCTTGACGCAGCGGAAGCCAAGGCATGGGAGGTGCTGGCGGCCCGCGCGACCGCGGAAAACTCGCAGCAGCGCACGCTGGTGCTGGCCACTGTCGACAGCAACAACCGGCCCAATGCGCGCACCGTGGTGCTGCGCGCCGCCGACCAGGACCATCGCAGGCTTCGCATCCATACGGATATCCGCTCGCCCAAGGCGGCTGAGATCACAGCCAACTCGCACGTGGAGATCGTCCTTTATGATTCGGACGAGGCCATTCAGGTGCGCGTCACCGGCACGGCGACCGTGAACCGGGACGGCGACATGCGCGAGAACGCATGGCGCGAGGCACCGCTCGGCGCGCGCGTCGTCTACCTGGTCGAAGACGCCCCTGGCACGCCGCGCGATGAAGCAACCTCAGGCCTCCCCCCGCACGCGGACGGCGGCAAGCGGCTGACGGCGGAACAGCTGGAACCCGGCAAGGACAACTTCGTCGTCCTGCTGATCGACGTGACCGACCTCGACTTCCTTTACATCTCGGATGAGGGCCACAGGCGCTGCCAGATCGACTACGTGACGAGTTCGGCGACTTGGGTGGTGCCGTAGTTCACGCCATCGCCGCGCAGGCCTTGTGGCGCGGGCAGGCGACCTGGTGGTCGTTCACCATGCCGACCGCCTGCGCGAAGGCATAGACGATGGTGGGGCCACAGAACTTGAAGCCGCGCGCCTTGAGTTCCTTGGAGAGTGCGCGGCTCATCTCGGTTTCGGCAGGCGCTTCCTTCCAGCTTCGCAGCTTGTTCTGGACGGGCTTGCCGTCCACGAAATCCCAGATGAAGGCGGAAAACCCGTCCGGCTCCTTATCCATGATGTCGAGATAGGCGCGCGCGTTGCCGATGGTCGCCTCGATCTTGCCGCGATGGCGGATGATGCCGGCGTTGCCGAGCAGCCGCGTGATGTCCTTTTCGCCATAGCGCGCGATGCGCTGCGGCTCGAAGCCGTGAAACGCTTTCCGGAATTCATCACGCTTTCGAAGGATGGTGATCCACGCAAGACCGGCCTGGAACCCGTCGAGGATCAGCTTCTCGAACAGCGCCCGGTCGTCATATTCGGGCACGCCCCATTCCTCGTCGTGGTAGGCGATGTAGAGCGGATCATCGCCGCACCACGTGCAGCGCTCCGCCTTGGCGGCGCTCATGCCTCGGTCTCCGCCGCATCGAGCGAGTAATCGCCGTAGGCCGGCACGCGCAGGTGGAGCGCCGCCTCGCCCGCCTTGGCGTCCGTGCTGCCGGCCTTCGCAACCCGGTCGAGGAAGACGAGCGCCAGCGCCTGGTCCCCCGCCGTGCCGGCAATGCTGCCGACCTTGGCGTCGCCGATGGTTACATCCGTGCCCGCCTCGGGCGCCGCGCCATCGAGATCGGCGGCGGCGATCCGCTTGCGGACCTTGGCTTTTCGGTGCGTGCGCGACGCGACTTCCTGGCCGACGAAGCAGCCCTTTTTGAAGTCGATGCCGTGCAGCAGGTCGAGATTGCACTCGATGGGAAAGTCGTCCTCGGCGCGAATGTCCTCCGCGCCGTCCGGCACGCCGAGCGACACGTGAAAGGTGCGGTAAGCCTCCGCGTCTGCTTCCTCGATGGAAAGACGGTTGAAGGCCTCGCGCACGTTCTTGACGGGCACCAGCGCCCGCGCACCGAGATCCGGCAGGCGCGGATCGATATAGGCGGTGCCGCCCGCGAAGGCCGATCCCTCGCCGCGCGCCTTGCCGTCGAGGTTCACGGGCGCGGGCACTTCGCCCCAGATGGCGGCCACGGCGTAATCGCCGCTCGCGTCTTCCATCGCGGCATCGGCGCGCAGCTTGTACATGGTGAGCCGCTTGGCCAGTTCGCCCGCGCGCGCGGCGGCGCAGTCGATCAGGACGGCGCTCTCGTCCGCCGGGTCCGCCACCATGAAGAAGTCGAACAGGAACTTGCCCTGCGGCGTCAGTAGCAGGGAATAGACGGCGCGGGTCGCCGTCACCTGGTCGAGATTGCCGGTCACGAGCCGCTGCAGCAGCGGGCGGGCGTCCGGCCCCCGCGCGCGCAGGACGGCGCGGTTCTCAAGGATGGCGTAGCGGGCATCGCTCATGGGCTGTTTCGGCCTCGTGTCTCGGGTTGCGCATGAAGGGTGGGGCCGGGCGGGCCCGGCTTCAAGGGGCGGCCCCGCGGCGGCACGGCGGTTGGCTTTCCGCCGCGCGGCCTTCTATAAGCGGCGGATGCCCCCGCCCACGGTCATTCGGCACGAAATGAGCACGCCCGCCCCTCGATGAAGCAGATCCTCTTCATCACCTATACCCGGATCGGCGACGCGGTGCTGTCGAGCGGCGTTCTCGCCTGGCTCGCGGACCGCTACCCGGCAGCCGAGATCACCGTGGCCTGCGGTCCCGCGGCGGCAACCCTGTTCCGCGACCAGCCGGGGGTGACACGCATCATCCCCATGCCCAAGCAGAAGCGCGCCGGCCACTGGATTGCCCTGTGGCGGCAGGTTTCCGGCACGCGCTGGGACATGGTGGTGGACCTGCGCGCCTCGGCAATCGCCTACACGCTGATGGCCCGCGAGCGCCACGTGCTGCGGCCCGACGCAACCGCCCACCGGGTGCGCCACATCGCAGGCGTCCTCGGCCTCGAACCGCCGCCTATCCCCCGCCTTGCCACGGGCCGCGAGGCGGAAGGGGAAGCGGCGCATCTGGTGCCCGAGGGCGGGCCGGTCCTCGCAGTCGGCCCGACAGCCAACTGGGCCGGCAAGGCATGGCCTGCCGAAAACTTCGTGGACCTGATCCGCAGGCTGACGGACGAGCGCACCGGCATCCTGCCCGGTGCGCGCGTCATGGTGATCGGCGCCGGCAGCGAGCGTGAAGCAGCGCTGCCGGTGATCGAGAGCATCCCCGATGACCGCCGCATCGACCTCGTCGGCAGGACGGACCTTCCGCTGACCGCGGCCTGCCTTGCCCGCGCCGCCTTCTACGTGGGCAACGATTCCGGCCCCATGCACATGGCCGCCGCCGTCGGCGTCCCCACGCTCGGCCTTTTCGGCCCGAGCCCGGAAAGCCGCTACGGCCCGTGGGGGGCGAATTGCACCAGCGTACGCGGGCCCCGCAGCTTCGAGGACATCATCGGCCACCCGGACTACGACTTCCGCTCCACCAAGAGCGAGATGACGGACCTGACGGTGGACAAGGTCGCCGCCGCCGCCGAGCGTCTTCATTCTGCGCTCGGCGAAAGCGGGCCGGGCGAAACCGGCGCGCCGCGCCTTTCGACACTCACCGTCGCCCACAACGAGGAGCACAACCTCGCGGACTGCCTCGCCGCGCTCGCCTTCGCGGACGAGCGGGTGGTGGTGCTCGACCGCTGCACCGATCGCTCCAAGGAAGTGGCCGAGGCAGCGGGCGCCGACCGCATCGTGGAAGGCGCGTGGCCCATCGAGGGCGACCGGCGCAACGCGGGCATCGAGGCCTGCACCGGCGACTGGATCATCGAGATCGACGCCGACGAGCGCGTGCCCGCCGATCTTGCGCGCGAAATCCGCGCCGCCATCTGGGCGAGCCCGCCGGGCCATTACCTCGTGCGCTTCGACAATTTCATCGGCGGAACGCGGGTGCGCTACGGCTGGGGCGCCTATATCGGCGCCAGCGCCGCGCCGCGCCTCTTCTCGCGCGGCGGCAAGGTGTGGGGCCGCCAGCGCGTTCATCCCTCGCTGGAAATGGGCGAGCGGCTGGGCATGCTGGAAACGCCCATTGATCACCTGGTGGACGAGAACATCTCCGACATGCTCGCCCGCTTCGACCGCTACACCACCTCGAATGCGCGCGATCTGCGCGAGAACGGCAAGGCGCAAAGCGAAACGCTCCGGCGCAACATCCGCCGCATCCCGTCGCGTTTCTACAAGGCCTATGTCCGCCGCAAGGGCTACCGAGAAGGCGGTTACGGCTTCCTCGTCGCCGTGCTGGCGGGGCTCTACCCGATTGTCTCCTGGCTCAAGGCGACTCTGGAGCCCGATGACGGGGACGGCACCGCGTGAAGATCCTGCACACCATCGCGGGCGGTGCGGCGGGTGGTGCCGAACGCTTCTTCGTGGACCTTTCCATCGCGCTCCACAACGCGGGCCATGACACCCGCGCCGTGATGCGGCCAAACGCGGCGCGTGGCGCCATGCTGCGCGAGGCAGGCGTTCCGTTCACCGGGGCGCCCTTCCGCAACTGGCTCGACTTCGGCACCCGCCGCACGATCCGCAGCGTGTCCAACGAGATGAAATCCGACGTGGTGCTGGCCTGGATGGGCCGCGCCGCGCGGGCAACGCCAGCTGATGGCTACATCCGCGCCGCCCGCCTCGGCGGCTACTACAATCTTAAGGCCTTCGCCGGCTACGACGCGCTGATCTGCAACACGCCGGATCTGGTCCACTACGTCACCGAGGGTGGCTACGCCGCCTCGCGCGTCCATTTCATTCCCAACTTCGCGCCGGTGGACGACCGCCCGCCGCTCGACAGGGCGGCGTTCGACACACCCGAGGGTGTGCCGCTGCTGCTCGCCATGGGCCGCCTGCACGATGCCAAGGCCTTCGACGTGACGCTGAAGGCGCTGGCCGATATTCCCGAAGCCATCCTCTGGATCGCCGGGTCCGGCCCGCTCGAAGATGACCTGAAAAAGCTGGCCGCCGATATTGGCGTTGCGCCGCGCGTGCGCTGGCTCGGCTGGCGCGATGATCCGGGGCGGCTCTTGCGCACGGCGGACATCTGCGTGTTCCCCTCGCGCACGGAGCCCTTCGGCAATGTCATCATCGCCGCCTGGGCGCATGGCACGCCGGTGGTGACGGCAGCGGCGACGGGTCCGCAGTGGCTTGTGCGTGCGGAAGACGACGCGCTGCTGGTGCCCATCAACGACGCCAGTGCGGTCGCACACGCGGCGAACCGCCTGATAGCCGATCCGGCGCTCGGAAAGCGGCTAGCGGAAGCAGGCGCGAAGCGGGCCGAGGCGGAATTTTCCGAGGCCGCATGCGTCGGGCGTTACGTTTCGCTGTTCGAGCAGCTACAACAGGGCTGACGGCAGGAACGGCGGCGGGTTATGTGCGGCATCGCGGGCATCCAGACGACGAGCGGGCAGGCGCCGGACACGCGCCACCTCGACACCATGTCGGACGCGCTCGGCCATCGGGGGCCTGACGGGGAGGGGCGTTTCGTCTCGGGCGCGACCGGGCTCGTCCAGACACGCCTTGCCATCATCGACCTCGAGACCGGCGACCAGCCGCTGTTCGACGCCGAGGGCCTCGCGCTCGTCGCCAACGGCGAGATCTACAATTATCTGGAGCTGCGCCGTGAGTTCGGCGAAAGCACCTTCGCCACCCACTCGGACTGCGAGACGCCGCTCAAGCTCTACCGCCGCGACGGCGTGCGCTTCGCGGAAGCCCTGCGCGGCATGTATGCCATCGCCATGTACGACCCGGACGGCGAACGGCTGGTGCTGGCGCGCGACCCCTTCGGCATCAAGCCGCTCTATTACGCGGAGATGGCGCACGGCTTCATCTTCGCGTCCGAACCGCAGGCGATCCTCGCGACCAGCCTCGTGGATGCGAAACTCGACACGGACGCGGCGACGCAGCTCCTGGAGCTGCAGTTCACGACGGGCCGCGAGACGGCGTTCAAGGACATCTGCCGCGTCCTGCCCGGCGAAACGCTGGTGATCGAGCGCGGCCGCATCATCGAGCGTCACCGCAAGGCGGCGCTGCCCGAGGGCGCGCCGATCCCCATGAACGAGGAACGCGCACTGGTGATGCTGGAAGATGCGCTGGTGGACAGCGTGCGCGTGCACCAGCGCTCCGACGTGCCCTACGGCATGTTCCTGTCCGGCGGCATCGACAGTTCGGTGATCCTCGCCTGCATGGCGCGCCTCAACGACCAGCCGGTGCGCTGCTACACGGCGGGCTTTTCCGGCACCAGCGTGGTGGACGAGCGCGAGCATGCGGCGCGTGTCGCCTCCGCGACCGGCGCGGATCACGTCAGCATCGACGTGACGGAAGACGATTTCTGGGCGCTGCTGCCGTCGATCGCGGCGGCGATGGACGATCCTGCCGCCGACTACGCCATCGTCCCCACCTTCAAGCTCGCCTCGGAAGCGGCGAAGGACGTGAAGGTGGTGCTGTGCGGCGAAGGCGGCGACGAGCTGTTCGCCGGCTACGGCCGCTATCGCGCCATAACCCGGCCCACCTGGCTTGGTGGCAAGGCGATGCGGGCGCGCGGCGCGCTGGATGGGCTGAACCTCCTGCGCAACGAGACGCCGGAGTGGCGCGACGGCATCCTCGCCGCGTGGAACCGCGCGGGCGGCGGTCGCACGCGTCTGCAGCGCGCGCAGGCGGTCGATTGCGCCGACTGGCTGCCCAACGACCTGCTCATCAAGCTCGACCGCTGCCTGATGGCGCACAGCCTGGAAGGCCGCACGCCGATCCTCGATCCGGCAGTGGCGCAGGCGGCATTCCTGCTGCCCGACTCGCTGAAGATCCGGGGCCGCACCGGCAAGTACCTGCTGCGCGCATGGCTGGCCAAGCACCTGCCGGAAGCCGAGCCGTTCAGCCGCAAGCGCGGCTTCACCGTGCCGGTGAGCGAATGGATCTCGCGCCGCGGCGCGCGGCTGGCGCCGCTTGTCGCGGGTCAGCCCGGCGTGCAGGCGCTTTGCCGGCCGGACCGGGTGCGCGCGCTGTTCGCAGGGCTAGGCACGAAACCCGCCAAGCATGACGGGCAGGCGGCATGGCTGCTCCTGTTCTTCGCGCTCTGGCACCAGCATCACATCCTGGGCGTTCCCTCGGAAGGCAGCGTCGAAGATGTACTGGCCGCCGAGAATGAGGCCCGCACCGCAAGCGTTCCGTAAACGGAGGAAGAAGATGGGCGAACGATACGACCTCGTCGTGAAGGGCGGGACGCTCGTCAACCACAACGGCACCGGTGTGGGCGACGTGGCGCTGTGCGACGGCAAGATCGCCGCCATCGGGGATATCGACGCGAGCGCGGCGGACGAGGTGTTCGACGCCAAGGGCCTGCATGTGCTGCCCGGCGTCATCGACAGCCAGGTCCACATGCGCGAGCCGGGGCTCGAGCACAAGGAAGACCTGGAGCATGGCGGCCGCGCGGCGGCGCTGGGCGGCGTCACTGCCGTCTTCGAAATGCCCAACGTGAAGCCGCCGACGACGAACGTTGCGGCGCTGGAAGACAAGATCGCCCGCGCCACCGACCGCATGTACTGCGACTTCGCCTTCTATGGCGGCGCCACCGGGCAGAACGGCGAAGACCTCGCTAAGATGGAGGCCACGCCCGGCTGCTGCGGCATCAAGATGTTCATGGGCTCGTCCACCGGCACGCTGCTCGTCCACACCGACGAGGGCGTGCGCGAGGTGCTCAACTCCGTGAAGCGCCGCCTGACCGTCCATTCCGAAGACGAGGACATGCTGCGCGAGCGGCGCGAGCTGGCCGAGTTCGGCAACGTGCATTCGCATCCGGTCTGGCGCTCGGTCGAGGTGGCGGTATCGAGCACCAAGCGGCTGCTGCGGCTGGCGCGCGAGGCGGGCAAGCGCGTCCACGTGCTGCACATCTCCACGGCGGAAGAAGTGCCGATCCTCGCGGCGGCGAAGGACGTGGCGACCATGGAGGTGCTGGTCAATCACCTGACGCTGGCCGCCCCCGATTGCTACGACCGCCTCGGCACCCTCGCGCAGATGAACCCGCCCGTGCGCGATGAGCGCCACCGCGCGGCGTTGCAGGAAGCCGTCCGGCAGGGCGTGGTGGACGTGCTGGGCACCGACCATGCGCCGCACACGCTCGAGGAAAAGGCCGAGCCGTACCCCAAATCGCCCTCCGGCATGCCGGGCGTGCAGACCATGATTCCCATCATGCTGGACCACGTGAACGCCGGGCGGTTCACGCTCGAACGCTTCGTCGATCTCACCAGCGCCGGGCCGCAGCGTGTCTTCGGCCTCGCCAACAAGGGCCGCATGGCCGTGGGCTATGACGGCGACCTAACGGTGGTGGACCTGAATGCGAAGCGGACGATCACCAACGACTGGATCGCTTCCACGGCGGGCTGGACGCCGTTCGATGGCGTCGAGGTGAAGGGCTGGCCGATGGCGACCATCATCCGCGGCCGCATCGTCATGCGCGACGACGAATTGCAGGGCAAGGCCGGCGGCCGCCCCTGCACCTTCCTGGAGGCATTGCCGAAGCAAGGCTGACCATCCCCATTCTTGTCATTCCGCGGCTTGACCGCGGAATCCAGGGCCACAAGCAACCAAATCGCCGTGGCGCTCTGGACCCCGCGGTCAAGCCGCGGGGCGACAACCCCATCAAAGAGCATCTGTCATCCCGGCCAAGCGGAGCGCGAGCCGGGATCGGGTTCTTGAGGCACACGCACCCGATCCCGGCTCGCCGCTGGCGCGGCGTCCGGGATGACACGTAAGCATGGGAAGAGGGGCGTTGGGGCCTGGCAGGCTTGACCTCAGTGGCGCGATGGGCTCCCGTTGCGCGCAAATCCGGCACGCTGTCACGCAAGAACCACCAGGGAGACCTTCATGGCCGACACCTTCCGCGCGCTCGTTGTCTCGAAGGACGGCGACAAGCAGAGCGCCGCCGTCACCGATTTTGCCGAGAGCGGCCTGATGGAAGGCGACGTCACCGTCGCCGTGTCGCACTCGACGGTGAACTACAAGGACGGCCTCGCCATCACCGGCACCGCGCCGATCATCCGCAAGTTCCCGCTCATCCCGGGCATCGATTTCGCGGGCGAGGTGACGGCGTCGGACAGCAAAGACTGGAAGGTGGGCGACAAGGTCGTGCTCAACGGCTGGGGCGTCGGTGAAGGCCACCACGGCGGCTACGCCCAGAAGGCGCGGGTGAAGGGCGACTGGCTGGTGAAGCTGCCGGACGCGTTCTCGGCCGCTGACGCCATGGCCATCGGCACGGCGGGCTACACCGCCATGCTCTGCGTGCTGGGGCTGGAAAAGAACGGTGTCGGCCCCAAGGACGGCGACATTCTCGTGACCGGCGCCAATGGCGGCGTCGGCTCCGTCGCCATCGCGCTGCTGTCGAAGCTCGGCTACTCGGTCATCGCCTCCACGGGCCGCACCGAGGAAGCAGATTACCTCAAGGGCCTTGGCGCGAAGGACATCATCGACCGCAAGGAACTCTCCGAGCCCGGACGGCCGATCGGCAAGGAGCGCTGGGCCGGCGCGGTGGATTCGGTCGGCTCCACCACGCTCGCCAACGTGATCGCGCAGACATCCTACGGCGGCACCGTCTCGGCCTGCGGCCTTGCGGGCGGCATCGACCTGCCGTCGAGCGTCTACCCCTTCATTCTGCGCGGCGTGACGCTGGCGGGCATCGACAGCGTGATGGCGCCGCGCGCCAAGCGCGAGGAGGCATGGTCGCGGCTGGCGAAGGACCTGGACATGGACAAGCTGACCGCCATGACCAGCAACATCGGCCTCGGCGACGTGATCGGCGCCGCGTCGGACATTCTGGCCGGCAAGGTGCGCGGCCGCCTCGTGGTGGATGTGAACGCCTGAGAGGCGCTGTAGGATCAGGGGACGCCGCCCGTCGAAGAGGCGGCGCGAGTATCAGGGAAGGGGGCGCGGCCCATGGATTTGCCGCCGTTTCGCAAAGTTGATTTCGTCGAAACCTGCGTGGACGTCACGCGGCGCGAGGACGGCTCGATCATCCTCGAGAACCCGCACCCCATGGGGGAGCCGGCCTCGAACCTGATTGAACCGCTCAAGAAGTGGGCCGCCGAGGCGCCGGACCGCGTCTGGCTCGCCAAGCGCCGCGCGCCCAAGGCGGGCGAGAAATTTGGCGAGTGGGAAACGGTGACCTACGCGGAAGCCTATGACCGCGTGCGCCGGATCGCGCAGGGTCTGATCGACCGCGGCGTCGGCCCCGGCAAGAACCTGATGATCCTCTCCGGCAACTCGCTGGAGCATGCGCTGATGACTTACGGCGCGATCCTGACGGGCGCCGCGGCGGTGCCCGTGTCGCCGAGCTACAGCCTGATCTCGTCGGACTTCGCCAAGCTGCGTTACGTCTTCGAGATGATCGAGCCGCAGGCGATCTTCATGCAGGACGGCGCCATGTTCGAGCCCGCGCTTGGCGCGCTCGACGTGGAGGAGCTGGAACTCATCCACGTGGAAAACCCGGCGCCCGCCTTCCACGGCACGGCCTATGCCGACCTCGTGGCGACAGAGCCGACCACGGCCGTCGATCACGCCTACGACGCGCTGACCTGGGACACGGTGGCGAAGTATCTCTTCACGTCCGGCTCCACGGGCATGCCGAAGGGCGTCATCACCACGCACCGCATGATGTGCGTGAACTCGGTGATGGCCAAGAACCTGATCCAGGAACACCCGGACGATCCGCCGCCGACGCTGGTCAACTGGCTGCCGTGGAACCACTGCTTCGGCGGCAACGCGGTGCTGAACAACCTGCTGACCAATGGCGGCACGCTCTATATCGACGGTGGCCGCCCGGTGCCGGGCCAGTTTGCCGAGACGGTGCAGAACCTGCGCGAGGTGGCGCCGACGACCTATACCAATGTCCCCGCCGCCTACCAGATGCTGATCGGCGAACTGGAGCGCGACGACGAGCTGGCGAAGAATTTCTTCTCGCAGCTCAAGTCGATGGGTTACGGCGGCGCGGCGCTGAGCCAGGACCTGGCCGAGCGCATGCAGGCCGTGGCGATCCGCACCACCGGCGAACGCATCCTCTTCACGTCGGGCTACGGCGCGACGGAGACGGCGCCCACCATCATGAACACCCACTGGGAAACGGAGCGCATGGGCCTGCTCGGCCTGCCGCTGCCGGGCGTTGCGATCAAGCTGGCGCCCGTGGGCCTCAAGATGGAAGTGCGCGCCAAGGGCGACTGCATCACGCCCGGCTATTACAAGAACCCGGAAAAAACGAAGGAGGCCTTCGACGAGGAAGGCTTCTACCGGCTTGGCGACGGCGCCAAGTTCGTCGATCCCGACCGGCCCGAGCTGGGCCTCGTGTTCGACGGCCGCGTGGTGGAGGACTTCAAGCTTTCGACCGGCACCTGGGTGAACGCGGGCCGCCTGCGCGTACAGGCGGTGGAAGCGGGGCAGGGGCTGATCAACGATTGCCTCGTGGCCGGGCTGGACCAGCCCTATGTGGGCGTCCTCGGCTTTCCCAACCTGCCGGCCTGCCGCAAGGCGGCGGGGCTCGCCGATGATACTCCCGCGGACGACGTGATCCGCGCGCCCGGCGTGCTGGAGCGGCTGGCCGAGGGGCTGCGCGACCACAATTCGCGCAATCCGGGCTCTTCGACCCAGATCCACCGCGCCTTGCTGATGGCCGAGCCGCCCTCGCTCGATGCCGGGGAAATCACAGACAAGGGCTACATCAACCAGTCCGTGTCCCTTTCCCGGCGCAAGGCGCTCGTGGATAAACTGTTCCAGGATCCGCCCGGCAACGACGTGGTGGTTGTCTAGAACCCCTCCAATCGGGCACATGGACCTTTCCACCCGGCCGGGGCGTTGAGTCGCGGTCATCCGGTTTCCCGCCGTGGCGCCGAAATTCGCGCGCCGCGCCCTCAGGCACGCTCATGCTCGACTGGCTCCTGATCGTGAACGGCGTGATCATCGGCATCGTCGTGGCGGCGCCGATCGGACCCGTGAACCTGATCTGCATCCGCCGTACGCTGGCGTTCGGGCGCACCAACGGCTTCGTCTCGGGGCTGGGTGCAGCCATCGGCGACGGGCTGTTCGCGACCGTCGCGGCCTTCGGCCTCACGGCGGCGTCCGCCTTCATCATCGCGGCCGGCGACTGGTTCCAGGCGATTGGCGGCCTGTTCCTGATCGGGCTCGGCGTCCATACCTTTTTCCACGACCCGCGCGAGGACGGCGACGTTGACGTGCGCTCGGGCGGCAAGCTGGCCTCCGCCGTGAGCGCGACGTTCCTGCTGACCATCACCAACCCGGCCACCATGCTGGCCTTCATCGCCATTTTCGGCGGTGTCGGCGGGCTGGTCGCGGAAAATCCCAGCATGATGGCGGCGTCGGCGCTGGTGGTGGCGGTGTTCGTCGGCTCCAGCCTGTGGTGGCTCGGCGTCACCATGTTCGTCGGTCTGCTGCGCCACCGGATGACCGACCAGACGCTGATCCTCATCAACCGCATTTCCGGCGTGCTGATCGTCGTCTTCGGCCTCGTGGTGCTGGGACGGCTGTTGTGGAACGCGGTCCTCTGATCGGCTAAGACCAGCGCAAACAGATAATCCAATCAGGAGGCGGACCCGGATGAGCAAGACGTTGAACGGCGCGGAGAGCCTGGTTCAGACCTTCGTCGACTGCGGCGTCGAGGTCTGCTTCACCAATCCCGGCACGTCCGAGATGCATTTCGTGGCGGCCCTCGACCGGATCGACGGCATCCGCCCGGTGCTCGGCCTGTTCGAAGGCGTGGTGACGGGCGCCGCCGATGGTTATGGCCGCATGGCGGGCAAGCCTGCCGCGACGCTACTCCACCTCGGCCCGGGCCTCGGCAACGGGTTCGCCAACCTCCACAACGCGCGCCGCGCGGCGACGCCGATCATCAACGTCGTCGGCGAGCACGCGACCTATCACCGCCAGTACGATGCGCCGCTCGCCTCCGACATCGCCAGCGTCGCTAAGCCAAACTCCGTATGGATGGAAACGCCGGAGGACGCCAAGGAAGTGGCAAGCGCCGGCGCGCGCGCCTACGCGGCCTCGATGGCAGCGCCCGGCGGTATCGCGACACTGATCCTGCCCGCCGACACGGCGTGGCTGGATTCGAATGGTCCGGCGAAGCCCGAGCCAATTGCCGGTCCGAAGGCCGTGGACACGGCCACCATCGACAAGGTCGCGGCGGCCCTCAAGAACGGCAAGAAGTCGGCGATCCTCATCCGCGGCCGCGCGCTGCTGGAAGACGGGCTGGAACTCGCGGGCCGCATCCAGGCGGCAACCGGCGCGCGCATCATGTGCGATACGTTCACGCCGCGCATGCAGCGCGGCGCGGGCCGCGTGAAGATCGAGCGGCTGCCCTATTTCGCCGAGCAGGCGCAGGAACACATCGCGGGCACAGAGCAGCTCATCCTGTGCGGCGCCAAGAACCCGATCGCATTCTTCGCCTATCCGGGCAAGGAAAGCTGGCTGACGCCGAAGGACGCGGACACGCTGGTGCTGGCCGAGCCGGAGGAAGACGGGCTCGCGGCGCTCGAGGCGCTGGCGGAAGCCGTGAATGCGCCCAAGCAGCCGCCCGAGCGCATCAAGAAATCATTGCCCGATCTCGCGCAAGGCAAGCTCGACGCGGACGGCGTGGGCCGCGCCATCGCCACCTTCCTGCCGGAGAACGCGGTTGTGTCCGACGAAGGAGCGACCGGCGGCCTCTTCACCAACATCTACACGGAAGCCGCAGCGCCGCATGACCACATGACGCTGACAGGCGGCTCCATCGGCCAGGGCCTGCCGCTCGCCACGGGTGCGGCGATCGCCTGCCCGGACCGCAAGGTCGTGTGCTTCCACGGCGACGGCGGCGCCATGTACACGCTGCAGGCACTGTGGACGCAGGCGCGCGAGAAGCTGGACGTGGTGACCGTGATCCTCGCCAACCGGTCCTACGCCATCCTCAACATCGAGCTGATGCGCGTGGGCGCCGAGAACCCCGGCCCCAAAGCGCTTTCCATGCTGGACCTGCACAACCCGGATCTCGACTGGGTGCAGCTGGCCAACGGCATGGGCGTGGAGGCCGTGCGCTGCGAGACGGCGGAAGCCTTCAACGATGCGTTCAAGGCGGCGGTCTCGAAGAAGGGGCCGTTCCTCATCGAGGCCGTGATCTAGGCTCGCGCCAACCACGGCCGCCTCGGATCAGGCTTCGGCCGGCAGACTTCCGTCATCTTCGCTGTCGCTGCCGATATCGGGCGGCGTGGCTTGCGTGGTCGCGTCCATGCCGATGCGGATCAACATGCGGATGGCCGCGGCCCGGCTCGATGCACGGTTTTCGAAGCGCCACGTCTCCAGGGCCTCGAACTCCGAGTCGCTCAGCAGGAGCTGCAGCTTGTTGAGCTTCTTTTCCTGAAAATCGTCCAAGTCGTTATCCAGTCTGCCAGCTGCAAGCGTCATCGACGCGCAAAGTGAGAAAATCCGCTGCCGTCAGCATCTGATGCGATGCCGGCCGCGCGCCGCTGCCAGGAGGCGTCCGCTGTCTGTCGGTAATCGAAATCGGCGCTGCGAAGGCCCCAAGGGGCCGATTGTCGCGCCACAACCTGTCTTCCGCCTGACACAGCAAGACCTGCGGTTCGGGCGGAGAATTTTCGCCTGTTAACGCGGGAGAGGGGGGCACTTCAAGGGTTGTGGGGGGACGGCCCTGCGCCGGCCCGCCGACATCCGCGAGGCGCGGCCGAAATTGCCGCGGACGGATATCCCCTTGATCCGGCCGCCCGACCGTATCGGAGATCACGCTTTGGTCTTCCTCTCACTCGTACACCAGCGCGCAGCCGGGCGTTTCGTGCGGTACGGACCCGTCCCCTAACGGCACCGCTCGATCGACTGCGCTGGGTTTGTGCTGATGTGCCACAAGAAGACCCCCGCTCCTTGTAACGCCTCTACTTTGCGTGTTTGGAAGCTGCGCTGCAAGGTCTGTGTCGCATCCGGAATGGCCGTATGCTTAACGGCGCGGGCGGCGGCGCCCAACCTGCTGGTCTCACAGGGCAATTTGCTGGTAAGGTCACGAATGACCGGATCGGGGGATCCGGTGTCGGCCGATGGATCGGGGGGTCCGGCCTGCTCCTTGCAAGCCTCATGGCTCCAAAGCGCCGATTTGGCACGGGACCGCATGCGGGCGGCCCGCAATCCGTGCGCCGACAAATGATTTGGGCCCCGCGTCCGGCACCAGCCGGCGGGCCGATGCGGAGTTGAGTGGGGGCATTCATGGGCATGACCTTCGGCAAGGGATTTCCCGGCGGCCGCGAGAGCGGCAAGGACCGCGATGACGCCAAGGCCGACCTGGCAGCGCTCGACCTTGGTATCGACGAGGAAGCGCCGGAAGAAGAGTTCGTGGAAGAAGAGAACGGCGACGACGTGGATCGCGGCATCGAACGGCTGATCCTGTCCGCCTCCAACGACGCCGGAGCCGGACCCGCACCGGTTTCCTCCACCCCCGTGACGCCCGCCATGCCGTTGGAAGACGTGGCCGTTGCGCCGGCCCCTGAAAAGATCGAGCGCACACTTCGTGCGCGGATGCCCGCTTCGGAAGCACAGCGCCCGCTGGGTGAGCGGCTGGTGGAGCTTGGCATCGTGTCCCGTGCGGCGCTGGATGCGGCCTTCGCGGAACAGGAGCGCAGCCCGCACAAGCTGCTGGGCAAGCTGCTGCACGATCTCGACTCGTTCGATACGCGCCCGCTTGCGCGCATCTCGCACGATCCGCTCCGCACCCTGATCGATCCCAAGGCAATCAAGCTGGTGCCCGCGGACCTTTTGCGCTCGACCAAGGTTCTGCCGGTCTCGCAGGGCGGCGGGGCGATCATCATCGCGCTGGCGGACCCGCGCGACATCGACCGCATCGAGGAACTGCGTCCCTACCTGCCGTCGGGTGCGCGCATCGAGCCGTGCTTCTGGCCGGCCGAAGCGCTGGAAGAAACGATCGATTCCGTTCTCGAACACGACATGGCCGCCGAGGCGATCCTCAAGGGTCTGTCGCGCGGCACAGAAGAGCGCGGCGCGGAAGCCGACGTCTGGGCCGACCCGGCGGTGCGCCTTGTCAACGCCGCGCTGCTCGATGCTGTGCGTCTCGGCGCGAGCCATGCGCATTTCGAGCCGGTGGACGGATACGTGCGGCTTCGTTACCGGGTGGACGGGGCGATGCAGCAGTCGTCTTCCATCGACAAGCGCTTCTGGGCGCCGGTGGCGGCGCACCTGCGCAACATCTCGGGCATCGACCGCGAACGCGGCGGCGAGGAAGCGCCCGGCGAATTCAACATGCGCCTCGGCGACCGCACCTTCATGTGCGCGCTGCGCGCCTTCGAAACGCTCAACGGCGAACGCATGACGATCCGCATCGGCGAGATCGCGCGCGAGCCGATGGCGCTGTCGGAACTCGGCCTGTCCGATCACTCCACGGCGCTGATCCTGCGTTCGCTGGTGCGGCCGTCAGGCCTCATCATTGCCGCGGGCGGGCGCGCCTCGGGCCGAACCACGTCGCTCTACGGCATGCTTGGCGAAATGAAGGCCGCCGACCGCTCGATCTTCACCGTCGAACGCCGCATCGGATACCGCCTGCCGCTGGTGAGCCAGCTCGAGGTGAAATCGGCGCAGGCTGCGGACCAGGCAAAGCTCGTCGGCGACGTGATGGCGCAGGACCCCGACGTGGTGCTGTTCGACAAGCTCGAGGGCGAGGCCTCGGCCCGCGCCCTGTCGCGCGCGGCCTCTGCCGGCCGTCTCGTGCTGACCTCGATGGATGCGCCGGACGCGCTGTCGGCCCTCATCGAGCTGATGGGCCTGATGGAAGACCCGCGCCACCTGACGGGCCGCGTGACCGCCATCATGGCGCAGCGCCTGGTGCGCCGTCTCTGCTCGGTTTGCAAGGAATCGCGCCCGGCGAGCGCCGATGAATGCTTCATCTTCGGGCTCGACCCGGCGGACCGCCCGACTGTCTATCACCCGGGCCGCTGCCCCTCGTGCCGCAACACCGGCCATCGCGGCCGGACGGTGGTGTCGGAAGTGCTCGTCATCGACGACGACATGAACGACCTGATCGCCATGGGCGCGCCCGTCGGTGACATCCGCGCGCTGGCCGAGGACAAGGGCTTCCAGTCTCTCGCCGAGGATGGCGTGCGCAAGGTGCTGCTGGGCGAGGTAAGCCCGCGCGAACTCGCCCGCGCCGTGGACCTCGCGGCGCGGCTGTAGCCACAACAACCTTCCGACCGCCCCCGCCTTGAGCGGGGGCCCAATGGCGTTACGGCTCTTGAGTGGGTTGCGGTTGCTGCTCGGGCTGTGCGTGAGCCTACGGGGCTTTCGCAAGCGGGCTTGCGAGTAGGCCCCCGCTCAAGGCGGGGGCGGTCGGAAGAGGGGTCTTTGTGCGGGAAGGCTACCGGTATTTCGCGGCAAGAAGGCGGGCTTGCTGCGCGCCCTGCGCGGCGATGGCGTTGCCGAGATCGGCCGCTTCTTCCGTGCAGGCGCGGTGCACGGCCTGTTGCTTGGAGTAGCCCGCGTTGAACGCGGCGACGAGCTTTTCGCGCTCGGCCGTTTCGAAGTTGCCCTTGGACAGCAGCGTAAGCATGCGGTTGCGCCAGGTCTGGCTTTCGCCCGGGCGGCACAGGCCGCGCAGGTAATGGACCGCGCCGAGGGTGCGCGCGAACGTGACGAGCCCGTCCTCGATCTCCGCCCGGGCGGGCGGATTGGCGAGCATTGCGGCCAGGAGCGCGGCCGCTGCCGGCATGCGGTAGTGTCGCTGCAATGCGCCCATCGGCCTTCGTGTTCCCTCAAGCGTGGGAACATGATGCATGGGCGCGCCGTTGTCTCAACCGAGTGCCAGCAACACCTGCGCAGGAAAAACGTCATGCCGGACATGCTCGACATCGTCGCCATCGATCACATCGTGCTCAGGGTCACGGACCTCGACCGCGCGCTCGCCTTCTACCAGGGCGTGCTTGGGCTGGAGGAAGGCCGCCGCATCGACGACATGGGGCTGATCCAGCTCCGCGCCGGGGCAAGCCTCATCGACCTGGTGCCGGTGGACAGCCCGCTTGGGAAAAAGGGCGGCCCGGCGCCGGGCGCGGACGGGCACAACATGGACCATGTCTGCCTGTCGCTCGGCGAGTTCGACGAGGACGACATCCGCAACTGGCTGACCGCCAAGGGCGTGGAGAATAGCCCGGCCGAGCGGCGCTACGGCGCCGGGGGCTTCGGTCCGTCGATCTACATCAAGGATCCCGACGGCAACACGGTGGAGCTGAAAGGCCCGCCGGAACCATGAGGTTGTGCGAAATTGCGGCTTTGCGCCGCAGCTTGAATTAGTTAGGATGCCTTATCAAATTGGAGGGCCGGTCAGCGGCTCCCGCGTATTGAGGAACGAGGAAACGTCATGCGTAAAGGCGCAATCGCGCTTGTGTTCACGGCCATGATGGCCGTGCCGGCGGCAGCCCAGGACTACCCTTATCCCGTCGCCGACATCGTGGCCGAGCTGGGCATGACGCAGGACCGCTTCGAGGACTGGTGGTCCAAGGCGCCTGCGAACCTGAAGGACAACTTGCGCGGCCAGCCGCTGGGCAAGTGGGGCCCGACGGTGATCTGCGACTATCTCGGTTTCCGCAATGGCACGCCGGAAGGCACCAAGTGCCGCGACGAGCGCTACGAGAAGCGCATGGAAACCGCCGACCAGTGGAACGCGGACGGCACCTACAAGGGCCCGTCCGATGAATGCCTGGCCCGCAACAAGACCGATAAATGGGGCCGGCTGATCTGCGACTAGCCTTCGGCCAGCGAGGCCGCGGGCAGCGCGAACGGGAGGATGCGCTGATGATGGTCTATTGGAAGCCGCTGATGCTCGCGGCCGTGATGACGGGCATCGCCATGACCCAGCCGGCCAGCGCCGCAAACTACGAGCGGCCGACCGACTATCCGCCGGAGATGCAGGCGTTCCTCGGCGCAAACACGCCCGAGCAGCGCGAGCGCATCGACCGCTGGTGGTCACGCATGCCGAGCTATTTCAAGGAATCGCTGATGGATGCGCCGTTTGAGGAATGGCGCGAGGTGATCTATTGCGATTATCTCGGTTTCCGCGCCGGCACGCCCCAGGGCGCCGAGTGCGTGAAGATGCGCAACGAGAGCTGGCAGCGCAACGCGAACCAGTGGAATTCCGACGGCAGCTACCGCGGCCCCTCGGAGGAGTGCATCAAGCGCAATAACACCGATAAGTTCGGCCGCCTCGTCTGCGTGACGGAAGAGGAACGCGCGCGGGTGCAGGAATACTGGGACAGCATGAGCCGCGCGGAGCGTCTCAACACGTTCTCCAAGCCCGGCCTGTTCTGGGAAGCGGTGCAGAGCTGCTACGAGGGCAAGGGCCACGAAGTGGGCACGCCCGCGTTCGAGCGCTGCGCCGACGAACACCAGATGGAATCCGTGCCGATGAACTGACCGGCTAGGCGGGCCGCACGCGCCGCGCGCGGCCCGCTTCGGGATCAGAAGATCGCATAGCCGCCGTCGATCACGCCAAGGCGGCGGAGATCAGAAGATCGCGTAGCCGCCGTCGATCACGCCAAGGCGGCGGAGATCAGAAGATCGCGTAGCCGCCGTCGATCACGAACGTGTCGCCCGAGTGATACGCCGAGGCGTCGGAGGCGAGATAGACGGCGGCGCCGCCGAAGTCCTCCGGCTTGCCCCAGCGCCGTGCCGGCACGCGCGGGATCACTTTCTCTTCGAACGCCTGTGAGCCCTGCGCGAAGGACGTCATGTCCGTCGCGATCCAGCCCGGCAGGATGGCGTTGGCGCGCACGCCGTAGCGCGCGAACTCGACAGCGACACCCTTCATCATGGAAATCACCGCGCCCTTGGTGGCGGCATAGTGCTCGTTGCGGCCCGCGCCCTCGATGGCGGCAAGGCTGGCGACGCCGACGATGGAGCCGCCGGGATCGCCCTTCTTGGCGCGCTCGGTCATGTGACGGCAGCCCTCGCGGAAGGTCCAGAACACGCCGTCCAGGTTCACGCTCAGCACCTTGCGGTACATCTCGGTCGAGATGTTGAGGAAGGAGTTGGCGCCGTAGCCGATGCCCGCATTGGCGAAGAGCGCGTCGATGCGGCCCATCTCGTCGGCGGTTGCGCCCATGGCGTTCACTACCTCGTCCTCGTTCGACACGTCGACGCGCTTGGACGCGATCTTGCCGAGGCCGTGCGCCGACATCTGCTTCACCGCGGCGGCGTTCTTGTCCTCGTTGGTGCCCCAGATCATCACGTCGGCGCCGGCCTGCGCGCACGCATCCGCCATGCCAAGCCCGATGCCGCCATTGCCGCCGGTGACGAGCACCACCTTGCCACTGAGATCGAACGGATTGTAGGCCATCCGCTTGTTCCTCCCTGCTGTCTTTAGTTCGTATCGCGTTTCGCCGCGCACTATAGCGGCGGGAGAGGGCCTAACAAGCGGGAGGGGGCGGCCCCGAATGGGGGAGGTGGCGGCCTAGAGGCGCTTGAGCGCATCCGCCATGTGGAGGGCGAGCGGCAGCGCCAGTGCATCGGCAGGCGCGATCCAGCACACGGCGTCCGCATCGTCCGACGCAACGGCATCGCCCGCCACGTAGTGTGCGCGAAAGACGGTCAGAGCGACGGGCGGAAAACCGTCCGTACCCGGCATGTCGTAGGTCATGTGGATGCCGGCGAGCCGCGCTTCGATGCCGGTCTCCTCGCGCAGTTCGCGCAGGGCGGCCTGCTCGGCGGTCTCGCCCGCTTCGAGGCGGCCGCCGGGAAACGCCCATTCGCCGCGCGCGGCCCCGCGCCCGCGCTTCACCAGCAGCACGTGGCTGCCGTCGAGCACGGCGATGGACGCGGCGAGCACAGGGGCGGCCGGATAGGGCGGTGTCATTCCGCCAGTATGGCGTCGATGTCGGACTGGTCCATCACCACGGTCTCACCGTGGATGATGCCGCTGGCGACGTCGATGAGGCGGCGCAGCGCATTGGTGTAGAGCGCGACGATGCCCGCCGTATCGGGATCATTGGCCGCGACCGCCTTCGAGACATGCGCAACCGCGTGATCCACGGCCTTGTCGAGCTTGTCGATCGTGTTGTCGAAGGCCCGCCGGTAGATCTCCGGCGCGTTCTCGTAGGCGAGGATCGCCAGTTCCTTGTTGGCGAAAGAGGAGCGGCGGAAATGCTCCTCATAGGGCACGGGCTTCCACTCGGCCACGTCCTCGAGGCAGTCGGGCATGTCGCCGACCAGCTCGATGAGCATGACGATCTCGTTGAAATGGTTGAGGTAATCGGTCGCGAGCAGGGTCTCGGGGTTGATGTTCCGGCCCTCGACCAGGCGCGCCAGCGTGCGCGGCCAGCCCATGACCGGGCCGGCTGGCTGTTCCTGCGCTCTGCTGGTGGCCGTCCGCCCGCTCATGCCCCGCCGACTCGCCCCTGAGTTGTAGCCCCTTGACTCTACGCGGTCGGCGTTACCGGAAGGTTAGCGAGAGATTAATTCGCCTCGTCCGCATCCCCGGAATCGCCGGTTTCCGCGGCATCTTCCGCCTCGCCCCGCGGAATCTCGTCCAGCTTCGCGCAGACGAAATAGGGCTTGTAGGTCATCGCCTCGCGGTCCGGCTCGAGGCTGCAATTGTAGAGTTCCGCCTGTTTCACCAGGACCATCGAAGATCCCAGCATGCCGGCGATCTCGAAGCCGTCGGCGAGCAGGTCCGTCACCGTGCGGTCGGTGGTCACGAAGGGGCCCTCGCGGGCCGGCGCGTCTTCCTCCTGCGCGGAGGCAGGCAGGGCGAGGCCCGCCACGAGAAGGGCGGCGGACAGGCGGGCGGCAAGCGGATACATGGGCATCACCTCGTGATTCGGCGTTGCGGGCGAGCATAGCGGCTCGGCACTGGCCGCGGCAGGGGTGGGCCCCTTAAGCTCGGCAGCCATGTGCGGACGCTATGCAATCACCCTGCCGCCCGAGGCGATGCGCGACGTCTTCGGCTACGTGGAGCAGCCGAACTTCCCGCCCCGCTTCAACGTGGCCCCGACGCAGCCCGTGCCCATCGTGCGCAAGGACGATGACGGCCAGCGCCATTTCGTGCTGGTGCGGTGGGGGCTTGTGCCGTCCTGGGCCAGGGAGGTGGGCGCCAAGCCGCTGATCAATGCCCGCGGCGAGACGGTGGCGGAAAAGCCCTCGTTCCGGAACAGCTTCCGGCGCCGCCGCTGCCTCGTCCCCGCCGATGCCTTTTACGAGTGGCAGGCGCGCAAGGACGGGCCCAAGCAGCCCTACCTCATCCGCCGCCCGGACAGGGCGCCCTTCGCCTTCGCGGGCGTGTGGGAGCACTGGCAGACGCCGGAGGGCTCGGAACTCGAAAGCTGCGCCATCGTCACCACCGGCGCCAATGCCACCCTCAAGCCGATCCACCACCGCATGCCGGTGATCCTCGACGAGGCGGACTGGGAGACGTGGCTGGATACCTCCGAGACCCGCACGAAGGAGGCTGCGGCGCTGATGCAGCCTGCACCGGACGACCTGCTGGAGACCGTGCCCGTCTCGACGCGGGTCAACAGCGTGGCCAATGACGACGCGGATTTGCAGGTGCAAGTGGCGGCCGAGACCGAGTCGCCGAAGCGTGAGAGGAAGGCCACGAAAGACAGCGGCCAGATGTCGCTGCTCTAGGTCTCACCCCGAATCCGGGCGCTCCACGGCTAGTCCGTGGAGCCTACTCGCATCTCAACTTGCTGAAGCGTCAGCGTGGATTCGCGAACCGTGCGGCAAGCGGCACTGCGAGTGGGCCCTCCGAACAAGCCGGAGGCGGACGGGTGGTGGGCTAGTCCAGCCGCTTGGCGAGCTGCGTGTTGGGCTCGGGCTCGTAGCCGATCCGGGCGTAGAAGCCGGCGACGGCCTCGTTGCTGTTGCGGACCAGCAGGTTGAGCTTGGGAACGCCCAGCGCCCGCAGCCAGGCCTCGGCAGCCGCCATCAGCGCCGCGCCATGGCCCGCGCCGCGCAAGGCCGGGTCCACGCTCACGTAATAGACGGCGCCCCGGTGCCCGTCGTGGCCCACCATGGCGCTGGCAGCGATCCGGCCCGACACTTCGCCCACGAGCACGGCGGAAGCCGGGCCCGCGAGGGCAAAATCGAAATCCGCATCCGGGTCGTTCCACGGTCGCAGCAGGCCGCAGGCATCCCACAGGGCGGTCACGGTTCCGCGATCCGCTGGCAGGGCCTCGCGGAACCGGATAGGTGTTGCGTTCGTATTGTTTGCCAAGAAACTGCCTCCGGATGCGGCGGGGCCGAAGCCTGCTGCCAGCAAAAAGAAGCAATGGAGACTATGACGCCCTATATTGCAGGGCTAGGGCTTGGATTGGGATGGCACTCGACATCATCGTTCTGCTCGCGCTGATCGGGCTCAACGGCTTCTTCGCCATGTCGGAGATGGCCGTGGTCTCGTCGCGCACGGCCCGCCTGCAGGCGCTGGCGGATGGCGGGACACGTGCGTCCGGCGCGAAGATGGCGGTGCGCCTGCGCGAGAAGCCCGAGCGGTTCCTTTCCACTGTGCAGATCGGCATCACGCTGGTGGGCGTCATGTCCGGCGCCTTCGGCGCGGCGACTCTTTCGCAGCCGCTGGGCGAGGCGCTGTCGCGCGTCGAATGGATCGGCGCCTATGGCAACCCGCTGGCGCTGGGTCTCGTCGTGCTGGTGGTGACGATCATGACTCTAGTGATCGGCGAACTGGTGCCCAAGCGCATCGCGCTGGCCAACCCGGAATTCATCGCCGCCGGTATATCGCGGCCCATGAAAGGGCTGTCCCGCGTCTTCGGCCCGTTCGTGGACTTCCTGTCCATCCTGAGCGACTGGACGCTGAAACTGCTCGGTGTTTCGTCGGAGCCCGTCAGCCAGGTGACGGAAGAGGAAATCCGCCAGCTCGTCGCCGAGGGCGCCGAGGCGGGCGCGATCGACGATGTGGAGCGCGACATCGTCCACCGGGTGTTCCGGCTGGGCGACAAGCTCGCCTACGACATCATGACGCCGCGCCGGCAGGTGCCGTGGCTCGATATCGACGCGCCGCTCGCTGACAACGTGGAAGCGATCCGCGAGGCACAGGCCATGCGCTACGTGGTGGGCAAGGGCCCGCGCCGCGAGCCCATCGGCGTGATCCGCGCGGAGGACCTGCTGTCGGCGCTGCCCGGCAATGCGGATATCGACCTGTTCACCGAGATGAGCGCGCCGCTCTACGTGCCCGAGACCGCGAAGGCCCTGTCGGTGCTTGGCACCATGCAGCAGGAATCCAAGTTCATGGCGCTGGTCGTGGACGAGTTCGGCGAGGTGCAGGGCGCGATCACCATGGCGGAAATCTTCCGCGCCATGGTGGGCGACGTGTCGCCGGACGGACAGGCGACGCGCCTGCCCTTCACCACGCGCAATGACGGCACGTTCCTCGTGGACGGCTCGGCGACGGTGGACGAACTGAAGGAAGTGCTCGGCCTGCAATCGCTGCCCGGCGAGGAGACCGAGGACTTCTCGACGCTTGCCGGCGCCATGCTGCACTTCTTCGGCCGGCTGCCGCAGGAAGGCGACGAGTTCATCTGGGACGGCTACCGCTTCGAGATCATGGATATCGACGGCACCCGCATCGACAAGGTGCTAATCTCGCCCCTGCGCAACATCCCCATCGCCAGCATGCGCGGCCGCTCGGCGGCGTCGGGCAGCTAGGGGCCCAACACACACACAAGCACCACCCAATGGTGTCATCCCGGAAGCCGCGCAAGCGGCTATCCGGGATCCAGGGCGGCTTGCGGCGGAGCATGTGGCCCTGGACCCCGGGTCAAGCCCGGGGTGACACGAAGTGAGGATGAGAGGGGGCGACAGGCGCCCGCCTAGATCACCTTGCCCGGGTTCATGATGTTGTTGGGATCGAGCGCCTGCTTGATCGCCCGCATCATGTCGAGGGCGACGTCCTGCTTGTAGCGGGTGATCTCCTCGCGCTTGAGGCGGCCCAACCCATGCTCGGCGGAGATCGAGCCGCCGAGTTCCGCGACGACTCCGTGGATGATGTCGTTCATCGCCTGCCACTGATCGAGGAACGCCTGCGGGTCCATCTCCGGCGGCTGGCTCAGGTTGAAGTGGATGTTGCCGTCGCCGATGTGGCCGAAGGGCACGGGGCGGATGCCGGGCATCGCGCCGGTCACGGCGGCGGTGCCCTTCGCCAGCAGGTCCGGCACGCGGGAGACGGGCACGGATACGTCGTGCTTGATGCTGGCGCCTTCGAGCTTCTGCGCTTCCGACATGTTCTCGCGCAGCGCCCACAGGCTCGCGCGCTGGGTCTCGCTTTCGGCGACGACGGCGTCGGGCACCAGCCCGTCCTCGATGGCTGACGCGAGCGCCGTCTCAAAGGCGTCGCGCAGGTTGGCGTTCCGGCCCGCCGAGAGTTCGGCCAGCACGTACCAGTCATGGGGCGCGCCGAGCGGATCGGCGGCGGAGTCGAAGTGGCGCAGCACGAGATCGAGGCCGGCGCGGGAGAGGATTTCGAAGGTTGTGACCTGTCCGCCGCTGGCTTCCTGCAGCTTGGCGAGCAGTTCGACGGCAGCCTGCGGGTCGCGCACGGCGGCGAAGGCCGTTTCGACCGATTGCGGGCGCGGGAACAGCTTGAGCACGGCGGCGGTGACGATGCCGAGCGTGCCTTCCGCGCCGATCATCAGGTTCTTGAGATCGTAGCCCGTGTTGTCCTTCCGGAGACCCGTGAGGCCTTGCCAGATGCGCCCGTCCGGCAGCACGGCTTCGAGGCCGAGCACCAGGTCGCGCATGTTGCCGTAGCGCAGGACGGCCGTGCCGCCCGCATTGGTCGCGATGTTGCCGCCGATCTGGCAGGTGCCCTCGGAGGCGAGCGACAGGGGGAACAGGCGCCCGTGCTTTTCCGCTTCCTGCTGGATGGCAGCGAGCGTGCAGCCTGCTTCGACGGTCAGCGTGTTGTTGAGGGGATCCGCCTCGCGCACCTTGTTCATGCGCTCGAGCGAGATCAGAACCTCCGTATCCGTCCTGTCCGGCACCTGGCCGCCGACGAGGCCCGTGTTGCCGCCCTGGGGGACGAGGGCCGTGCCGGTCTCGTTGGCGATGCGGACGATTTCGGCCACCGCGTCGGTGGTGGCGGGGCGCAAGACGAGGGGTGTCGTGCCTTTGAAGAGGCCGCGCCACTCGACCAGGTACTTGTCGAGGTTCCCGCCGTCGGCCCACACGGCGCCGTTCGGCCCGGCGGCCTCCGCCAGGCGCGTCAGCGTATCCTTGGTGGGGGCGTCGCGCGTCATGGCATTGAGGTAAGGCCGGATGGCCGCGGCGTCAAAGCGTGGGGGTGCGTCTCTCATTTTCCGCGCTCCGTCCGGCTTGACCGGACGGTCCAGGGCGACACGCACAGGCCCCACCCGGTTTCGTGGACCCTCCGGTCAAGCCGGAGGGAGAGCGGGGGTGGTGGATCAGGTATCCCTCGGTGCGGCGGCGCGGCGGAGGCGGTCGTTGATGGCTTCGCCGAGGCCTTCCGTTGGTACCGGCATGGCGGCGATGCCGGCGGCGCCCGAGGCGTCCAGCTCGCGCAGCATGGCAAAGAGATTGGCAGCGGCTTCGCGCGTATCGCCCGTGGGCGACAGGTTTCGCATGGGGCCGTCATGGGGCGGCACGTCGGGGCCGAAGGCGAGCAGGGCTTCGCCGGCGGCGGTCTCGGTTGCGTCGAGGCGGAGAGTCGCGCCTGGGGCGTAGTGGCTCTTCAGCATGCCGGGGGAATGGAGGGCGGCCTCGTCGCCCGCCGCCAGCGGGCCGGTCAGCGCCTCGATCTCGCCGCGGGCAAGTGCGCCTGGGCGCAGGAGCTGCGCCGTGCCATCGAAGAAACCGACCACGGTGGACTCAAGGCCGAGCGAGCACGGACCGCCGTCGAGGATCATGTCCACCTTGTCCGCGAGGCCCTGCGCCACGTGCTGCGCGGTTGTCGGGCTGACGCCACCGGACGGATTGGCGCTTGGCGCGGCCAGCGGCACACCGGCGCGGGCGATGAGCGCGCGGGCGATCTCGTGCTGCGGCGCGCGGACGGCCAGCGTGTCGAGGCCCGCGGTGGCGAGCAGCGAGACCGGCGAATTCACCTTGCGCGGCAGGACGAGCGTGAGCGGGCCGGGCCAGAAGGCGTCCGCTAGCGCGCGGGCGCGGTCATCGAAGTCGGCGAGCGTTTCCGCCATCGCCATGCCGTCCACGTGGCTGATCAGCGGGTTGAAGCTCGGCCGGCCCTTCGCCTCGAAGATGCGCGCGACGGCCTTGTCGTTGGTGGCGTCCGCGCCGAGGCCGTAGACGGTCTCCGTGGGGAACGCCACGAGGCCGCCGCCGCGCAGGATTCGGGCGGCGCGGTCGAGGTTTTCGGGCGTGGGGGGCACGGGCGCGGTCATGGCCGAACAACTACACTATTTGTCATTCCGCGGCTCGACCGCGGAATCCAGGGCCGCAGGCGAAGGTCGTGCCGGATGCTCTGGACCCCGCGGTCGAGCCGCGGGGTGACAGGAGGGATGGGGTTGCCTCCTCCCCTTCCGCTTTCCGTCCGGCTTGACCGGACGGTCCAGAGCCACATGCGCCGGTCGTGCCGGGTTTCGTGGACCCTCCGGTCAAGCCGGAGGGAGAGCGGGGGAGGAGCGAACATGCCCCGCACTGGATGACGCGGCGTTTTCTGCTATCTGTTGCCCTGACTTCCCTGAAATGACCGTCCGTCCGTGACCAAGCGAGTGAGCCCATGACCTACCGTCCGCCCGTGCGCGAAATGGCCTTTGCCCTCAACGAGATCGCGGGGCTGAAGGACCTGTTCGGGTCCGAAGCCTTTCCCGACCTGGAGCCGGACCTGGTGGACCAGGTGCTGGACGAGGCGGGCAAGATGGCGGCGGAAATCATCGCGCCGCTCAACTGGCCGGGCGACCAGGCGGGCGCGAAGCTGGAAAAGGACGGCGTGAAGGTGCCGGACGGCTTTGCCGACGCCTACCGCCAGTGGTTCGAGGCCGGCTGGTGCTCGATCCCCGGCGACCCGGATTACGGCGGGCAGGGGCTGCCCCTGTCGCTGGCCATCGCGGTGCAGGAGTTCATCAACCAGGCGAACATGGCGTTCGGGCTGGTGACGATCCTCAGCCAGGGCGCCGTGGAAAGCGTCGGCCAGCACGGCACGCAGGAACTGCGCGACAAGTACCTGCCCAAGCTGATTTCCGGCGAATGGACCGGCACCATGAACCTGACCGAGCCGCAGGCTGGCTCGGACGTGGGCGCCCTCAAGGCCAAGGCCGAGCCGCAGGGCGACGGCACCTACAGGATCAAGGGCACGAAGATCTACATCACCTATGGCGACCACGACATGGCGGAGAACATCATCCACCTGGTGCTCGCCCGCCTGCCGGACGCGCCGGAAGGGACCAAGGGCGTGTCCCTGTTCCTGGTGCCCAAGTATTTCGTCAACGACGACGGCTCGCTCGGCGAGAAGAACGACGTGGAATGCGTGAGCCTAGAGAAGAAGCTCGGCATTCACGCCAGCCCCACCTGCGTCATGGCCTATGGCGAGAACGAGGGCGCGGTCGGCTGGCTGATCGGCGAAGAGAACAAGGGCATGCGCTGCATGTTCACCATGATGAATAATGCGCGCCTCAACGTGGGCATGGAAGGCGTCGGCATCGCCGAGCGCGCGTTCCAGCAGGCGCTGGACTACGCGCAGGAGCGCCGGCAGGGCAAGGCGGTTACGCCGTACACGGAGAATCCGGACGGCTATTCGCCCATCGTGGACCACCCGGACGTGCGCCGGATGCTGCTGACCATGAAGGCCTACACCGAAGCGACCCGCGCCATCTGCTACGCCAATGCCGTCGCCATCGACCTTG
Source organism: Parvibaculaceae bacterium (assembly GCA_965229975.1). GTDB lineage: Bacteria > Pseudomonadota > Alphaproteobacteria > CGMCC-115125 > CGMCC-115125 > Pyruvatibacter. The sequence goes on along the minus strand of OZ245936.1, from coordinate 1,928,473 downwards.
AGCACAAGGGCGCGGACAACGACAAGAAGAAGTGGGGCCGGGAGCGCGCGGCGCTGCTGACGCCGATCTCCAAGGGCTTCTCGACCGATATCGGCGTGGACGTCGCCTCCATCGGCATCCAGGTGCATGGCGGCATGGGCTTCGTGGAGGAGACCGGCGCGGCGCAGCACATGCGCGATGCGCGCATTGCCCCCATCTATGAAGGCACCAACGGCATCCAGGCGATGGACCTGGTGGGCCGCAAGCTGCCCATGGAGGGCGGCAAGGTGATCGGCGCGTTCCTCGACGAGATCGACGAGACGGCGAAGGCGTGCTCGGAATCGAACGACGAGAAGCTCGTCTCCATCGGCCGCGAACTCGCCGAGGCGAATGCCGCCCTGCGCGAGACGACGAACTGGCTTCTCGACGCGCTCAAGAATGAGCCGGCGGACGCCATGGGCGGGGCGACGCCCTACCTCAAGATGATCGGCACGGTTTCGGGCGGCGCCTACCTCGCCAAGGGGGCGCTGGCCGCGCACGCCAAGGACGCGGAGGACGCGTTCCTCGCCAGCCGCATCGAGGTGGCGCGGTTCTATGCCGAGCAGCTGCTCCCGCAGGCGGCGGGCCTCAAGAAGACCGTGACGTCCGGCGCCGCAGGCCTTTACGCACTGGATACCGCAAAGCTGGCGTCGTAGGGCGCACCTTCACTCGCCCCATTGTCATCCCGGCCCTGAGCCGGGATCGCCCTCTTGTGGCACACGCGCCCGATCCCGGCTCGGCGCTGACGCGCCGTCCGGGATGACAGGGATGGGAGGGGGGCGGCCCTCGCCGAAGTTGACGCTTACGTCAGCGTCACCTACCCCTGTTCGCGAAACAGGAGTTCCCCCATGTCAGACGCGTTGGCGGCGGCCCCGCCGTCGGAGATCACCTATCCCTTCGGTGAGAAGGTGGCGCCCGAGCCGGGCGAGACCATCGAGGTGGCGCCCGGCGTGCACTGGCTGCGCATGCCGCTGCCCTTCACGCTGACGCATATCAACCTCTACCTGATCGAGGACGGCGACGGCTGGGCGGTTGTGGATACCGGCGTCGACACGTCCAAGGTGCGCGGGCTGTGGGAACGGCATTTCGACGGCACCATGGGCGGCCGGCCGGTGACGCGGGTGATGGTCACCCACATGCACCCGGACCATATCGGCCTTGCCGGCTGGCTGACGCGGCGCTTCGGCGTCGAACTGTGGATCTCGCGCACCGACTACCTGATGTGCCGCAACCTGGTGCTGGACACGGCGGAGAACGTGCCGGAGGACGGCGTGCGCTTCTACCGCGAGGCGGGCTTCACCGAGCCCCAGCTCGAGACCTACCGGCGCCGCTTCGGCGGCTTCGGCAGCCACGTGTCGCCTCTGCCGCCGAGCTTCCGCCGCATGGTGGAAGGCGAGCGCATCATGATCGGCGGGCGCGAATGGATTGCCATCGTCGGCCGCGGCCATGCGCCGGAGCACATCTGCCTGTGGTGCCCGGAGGCGGGCGTCATGCTGTCCGGCGACCAGGTGCTGCCGCGCATCTCCTCCAACGTCAGCGTGCATCCGACGGAGCCCTACGCGGACCCGCTGGCCGACTGGCTGGAAAGCTGTGCGCGCATCCGCGACCAGCTGCCCGAGGAAACGCTGATCTGCCCGGCGCACAACGAGCCGTTCTACGGCAGCGCGGTCCGCCTGCAGGCGCTGATCGACGACCACGAGGAAGGTCTCGCGGCGTTGATGGAAATGCTGAAGGAGCCGAGGCGCGCAACCGACGTGTTCGCCGCCCTCTTCAAGCGCCCGATCACCGACGACCTCGTCCACATGGCGACGGGCGAAAGCCTTGCCCACCTCAACTGCCTGATCGGCCGCGGGCTGGTGACGCGCTACATCGCCGAGGACGGCGTCGCCCGCTACGTGCGCAAGGACATGGCGAAACTAGGCGCCTGAAACGTTGCCGACATACATGGAGATATCCGGCCTTTGCCGGGGAAACGAACCCATGATGTTTAGAAGGTGGATGAACAGATACAGCAACGGGTAATCGTCATATCGCCCGAGCCTCAACGAATACGGCTTGCGGGCCATATGAGTTTGATCCAGCAGGCACAACCCGTTTGGCCGAAGATCATCGTGTTTCTCGTTGAGTAGCTCCCGGAATGCTTCCTCCGCCATGTCAGCGGATGACCAGCCAGATTCAAACGCAAAGACCATTGCTCTCGGACGCAGTACCTTTTCCGGAGCAACGTGAAAGGCTTGTCGGAACGGTGTTCCGGAGTTGGCTGCATCAACTAGAACTGTGGCCGCTAGGCGAGGCAAATTGCGTACGGAGGCAATCTGATTCAACGCGTCGGAGAGTTCCGGCTTCGTAAGGCGTGTCTTGATACTTATTACGCAGATACAGGACTCGATGGGAACTAGCTGAAAGTCTGCGCCCGTCATAAGAAGTGGACATTCGTTCTTGTTGTAGAGGATGAGGTCCGTTTCGCGACTCTCCTGTCCATCCGCCGCTACGACTTTTCCGTTTGTGACGCCATATTCGCTCGGGAGATGAAGCTCTAGAAATTTCTGAAGTATTTTCTCATTGTTCCTTCCGCTTGCGCCGGGGTGGTCGAACGCGCGTGATATTGTGGCTAGGTCAGCCGTCATCTTGGCGCTCATTCCCTCGTAGTATCTTTCGAACTTTCCCATCTATGCCCTAGCTTTCATTTGGTTCTGCTCATCAGATCCAAATCCTATCATCGTGCTTGCTGCAAATTTCCATTCAGTCAGAATGCGGGCCATGACCACGCTTCTGGTGACCCACCCGGCCTGCGCCGGGCACGTGCTGCCCGAGCGCCATCCCGAGCAGGTGGCGCGGCTCGCGGCGGTGCTGAAACCGTTCGAGGACGAGGCCTTCAAGGGGCTGGCGCGGGCGGAAGCGCCGCAGGCAACGCGCGAGCACCTGCTGCTGGCGCATCCCGCAAGCCACATCGACATGATCTTCGGCAACCTGCCGGACGAGAAATATTTCTTCATCAACGAGGAAACGATCCTCTCGCCCGGCTCCGGCGAAGCGGCGCTGCGGGCGGCAGGGGCGGCGGTCCATGCGGTGGACGAGGTCTATGCGGGCCGCGCGCATAACGTCTTCTGCGCCGTGCGGCCGCCGGGGCACCACGCGGAGCCGGAAGAGGCGATGGGCTTCTGCCTGTTCAACAATGCCGGCATTGCCGCGAAGCACGCGCAGGAGAAGCATGGCGCGGCGCGCGTGGCGGTGATCGACTTCGACGTGCATCACGGCAACGGGACGCAGGCGCTGTTCGAGCCGGAACCGGCGCTGTTCTACGCGTCGACCCACCAGCACCCGCTCTACCCGGGCACGGGCTTTGCGCACGAGACGGGCGTGGCGAACAACATCGTCAATGCCCCGCTGGCGCCGCACGCAAGCGGGCGGGTGTTCCGTGCCGCCTTCGAGGACACGATCCTGCCCGCGCTCGACAGCTTCGCGCCGTCGCTGATCATCGTCTCCGCCGGTTTCGACGGCCACAAGCGCGACCCGCTGGCCGAGATGGAATTGGAAGAGGCGGACTATACCTGGGTGACCGAACGGCTGCTTGCGATGGCGGACCGCCATTGCGATGGCCGCCTCGTCTCGGTACTGGAAGGGGGCTACGATCTGGATGCGCTGGGCCTTGCGGCCGCGGCGCACGTGAAGGCCCTGATGGCCGCCGCCTGAGCGGCCCTCCCACAAGAAACGAGCATTTGCCCCATGGCCGACAAGGCACCCGCCATTCCCGCCGACATCAAGAAGCTGTCCTTCGAGCAGGCGCTGGAGGAGCTGGAAGGCATCGTCGCCCAGCTTGAGGACGGCAACGTGGACCTGGAGAAGTCGATCCAGGTCTATGAGCGCGGCACGGCCCTCAAGGCCCATTGCGAGGCCAAGCTGCGCGAGGCGGAGATGAAGGTGGAAAAGATCACGCTCGGCCCCGGCGGCACGCCGGAAGGCACGGCGGCCGCCCACGTGGACGAGGACTGAGCACCGCCGCCCACGACAGGCGCCCTCAAAATCCGCCCTTCCCGCGCCGCAATTGAGCGGCCTATTTGCAACATCGCGTGAATGCGTCGCCGCGACGCCTTGATTCCCCTGCGAAAAGGCGTGAGCCTTATCAGATTATTGCGCGGGAGCGCCTGCGCGCGTTGCGTTTCTTGCGATTGATTCCCGTCTTTCCAGAGGTGACTTCGTGACCGGCCAGCTTCCCACCAAGACCCCGCTTCTCGACCAGGTGAAGACGCCCGCGGATCTGCGCAGGCTGCCCGAAAGCGAGCTGCGCCAGTTCGCCGACGAGCTGCGCGCGGAGACGGTGGCGGCGGTGTCGGAGACCGGCGGGCACCTGGGCGCGGGGCTGGGCGTCGTGGAGCTGACGGCGGCAATCCACTACGTGTTCAACACGCCCGACGACCGGCTGATCTGGGACGTGGGCCACCAGTGCTACCCGCACAAGATTATCACCGGCCGGCGCGACCGCATTCGCACGCTGCGGCAGGGCGGCGGGCTGTCGGGTTTCACCAAGCGCGCGGAGAGCGAGTACGACCCGTTCGGCGCGGCGCATTCCTCCACGTCGATCTCGGCGGGCCTCGGCATGGCCGTGGCGCGCGACCTCAAGGGCGGCGACAACAACGTGATCGCCGTGATCGGCGACGGCGCCATGTCGGCGGGCATGGCCTACGAAGCGATGAACAACGCGGGCGCGCGCAACGAGCGCCTGATCGTCATTCTCAACGACAACGACATGTCGATCGCCCCGCCGGTGGGCGCCATGTCGGCCTATCTCGCCCGGCTCATCTCGGGTTCGAGCTACCGCTCGCTGCGCAACTTCGCAAAGCAGCTCGCGGAGAAGCTGCCCAAGACGCTGGAACTGACCGCGCGGCGCGCGGAGGAATACGCGCGCGGCATGGCGACCGGCGGCACCATGTTCGAGGAGCTGGGCTTCTATTACGTGGGCCCCATCGACGGGCATAACCTGGATCACCTGCTGCCCGTGCTGAAGAACGTGCGCGACGCCAAGGAAGGGCCGGTGCTGGTCCACGTGGTGACGCAGAAGGGCAAAGGCTACGCGCCCGCGGAAGCCGCGGCCGACAAGTATCACGGCGTTTCCAAGTTCGACGTGATCACCGGCACGCAGGTGAAGGCCAAGGCGAACGCGCCCGCCTACACCAAGGTGTTCGCCAACGCGCTGGTGAAAGAAGCGGAAGAGGACGAGCGCATCGTCGCCGTCACCGCCGCCATGCCGGGCGGCACGGGCCTCGACATCTTCGGCAAGGCGTTTCCCGAGCGGACCTTCGACGTGGGCATTGCCGAACAGCACGGCGTGACCTTCGCGGCCGGGCTGGCGACGGAAGGCCTGAAACCGTTTGCCGCGATCTATTCCACGTTCCTGCAGCGCGCCTATGACCAGGTGGTGCATGACGTGGCGATCCAGAAGCTGCCGGTGCGCTTCGCCATCGACCGGGCCGGCCTTGTGGGCGCGGATGGGCCGACCCATGCGGGGTCGTTCGACGTGACCTATCTCGCGACGCTGCCGGGCTTCGTGGTGATGGCGGCCGGCGACGAGGCCGAGCTGATGCACATGGTGGCGACGGCGGCCGCCTACGACGAAGGCCCCAGCGCCTTCCGCTATCCGCGCGGCGAGGGCATGGGCGTCGCGATGCCCGAACGGGGCCAGGTGCTGGAGATCGGCAAGGGCCGGGTGCTGCGCGAGGGCACCAAGATCGCGATCCTGAATTTCGGCGGGCGTCTGGCGGAATGCCTCGCCGCGGCGGACGTGCTCGGCGCACGCGGCCTGTCCGCGACGGTGGCCGATGCGCGCTTTGCGAAGCCCCTGGACACGGACCTGATCGACCGGCTGGCGGCGGAGCACGAGGTGCTGATCACTATCGAGGAAGGCGCAGTGGGCGGCTTCGCCAGCCATGTGCTGCAGCACTTCGCGACGACGGGCCGCCTCGACAAGGGTCTCAAGATCCGGCCGATGGTGCTGCCCGACGTCTTCATCGACCAGGACAAGCCCGCGGCCATGTATGCGCAAGCCGGGCTCGACGCGGCGGCCATCGTGGACACGGCGCTTGCGGCGCTCGGCCAGCCGGAGCTTGGCGAGGAAACCGCACCGCAGCGGGCGTAACGTCACCCCTTAACGTGTCATCCCGAAAGCCGGTTTTCCCCGCATCTTTGATGCGGGCGGAAAAGCGCGCTATCCGGGATCGCGTTCGCGGGTACGTTGGTGCGTGACGAGGGCGATCCCGGCTCGCGCTTCGCTTGGCCGGGATGACACCTGTTGATTGTCGAAAGTAAGGAACGGCCCGATGCGGCTTGATCTTCTGCTGGTGCAGCGCGGGCTGGCGCCGTCGCGGGCGCGGGCGCAGGCCGAGATCAAGGCCGGCAGCGTGACCGTGAACGGCGAGACGGTGACGAAGCCCGCCGCGGAGATCGATCCGCAGGCGGCGGTGTCCATGGCCACGCCCGCGATTCCTTACGTGTCGCGCGGCGGACTGAAGCTCGCCCACGCGCTCGACCATTTCGGCATCGCCGTGCGGGACGCGGTGGTGCTGGATATCGGGGCGGCGACCGGCGGCTTCACGGACGTGGTGCTGACGCGCGGCGCGGCACGCGTCTATGCCGTGGACGTGGGTCACGGGCAACTGTCCGAAAAATTCCGCACCGACAGGCGCGTCGTCTCGCTGGAAGGGCAGGACGCGCGGGCGCTGACGGCGGATGAAATCCCCGAACCGGTGACGCTGATCGTCTGCGACGTGTCGTTCATCTCCGCCACCAAGGTGCTGCCCTCAGCCTGCGCGTTCGCGGCGCCGGGCGCGCGGCTGGTCGTCCTGGTGAAGCCGCAGTTCGAGGTCGGACGCAGCGCCATCGGCAAGGGCGGCGTGGTGCGCGACGCCGAGGCGCGCGCGGGCGCCATCGAGACGGTGCAGGCGACGGTCGAGGCGATGCCGGGGTGGCGGGTCACCGGCTGCGTCGAAAGCCCCGTAACCGGCGGTGACGGCAACGTGGAATTCCTGCTGGGGGCACGCCGTGAAGGCTGAAGCGGCAATTACCGAACTGGCCCACAAGGGCGACGGCGTCGCGGAGATCGGCGGCGATCCGGTATTCGTGCCGCGTACCGCGCCGGGCGACGTGGCGCTGGTGAATGTCGAAGACGGGCGCGGCACGCTCGTGGAGCTGGTGACGCCGTCACCCGACCGCGTGACCCCGCCGTGCCCCCATTACGACCGCTGCGGCGGCTGTGCGATCCAGCATCTCGGCGATGACTTCGTTGCCGAGTGGAAACGCGGCCTCGTGGTGCAGGCGCTGGCGCAGCGCGGCATCGATGCGGAGGTGCGCGGCACAGTGACCGTGCCCGCCCGCTCGCGGCGGCGCGCGGTGCTGGCGGCGCGGCGCACCGGGCAGGGCGTTATGCTCGGCTTTCACGGGCCCGCCTCCCACGTGATCGAGAACGTGGAGACCTGCGAGGTGATGGTGCCCGCCATCACGGACCGGCTGCCCGCCCTGCGCACGCTGCTCGGCCACGGGCTGACGCGGCGCGGCGAGGCGAAGGTCATTGTGACCGCCACGGATGTGGGCCTCGACGTGGCGGTGGACCTGCCGGGCCGTCCGCTTGACGGCGGGCTGCTGGCGACCTTGTCGGCGGAGGGCGTGGCGGCGGACCTCGCGCGGCTGACATGGAACGGCGAGATCGTCGCCCAGTGGCGCGATCCGGCGGTGACGTTCGACGGCATCCCCTGCGTGCCGCCGCCGGGGGCGTTCCTGCAGGCGGCGCGCGAGGCGGAGGACGTGCTGCGCGGGATCGCGGGCGACGCGGTAGAGGGCGCGAAGCACGTGGCCGACCTGTTTTCCGGCTGCGGCGCCTTCGCGCTGCCGCTGGCGCGCGAGGCCAAGGTGGATGCCTTCGACAGCGACAAACCGGCTATCGCCGCACTGGAGCAGGCGACGCGCACGCCACGCGGGCTGAAACCCATCGCCGCCCTGGCGCGCGACCTGTTCCGCCGGCCGCTGCTGCCGGACGAACTCGGGCGCTACGGCGCCGTCGTCATCGACCCGCCGCGCGCGGGCGCGAAGGCGCAATGCGAGAAGCTGGCGGCGTCCAGCGTGCCGGTGATCGCCGCCGTTTCCTGCAATCCGGCAACGTTCGCGCGCGACGCGCGCACGCTGATCGACGGCGGCTACGTCATGGGACCGGTGACGCCGGTGGACCAGTTCCGCTGGTCGGCCCACGTCGAACTGGCAGCCGTGTTCCATCGCCCCTAGATTAGGGGCATGAGCGCATCCGACACCCGTCCCGGTCTGCGGTTTGCCTACGGCCTGAGCCAGGGGGCGCGCGTGGCGTGGTACCTGGGCCATTACGCCGCGACGCGGCGCATGGTCGGGCCCCTGCGGCGCGACGGCGAGGACCGGTTCAGGACCAGCGCCAAGACGCCGGACCGGCGGGCGCTGCTGCGCGCCGTTGCTGATCTCTTCGCCACCGACTGGAAGAATGTCGAGCGCGGCATCTACGCGGCGCCCTATGACATGACGCCCAAGCCGCTTCGGGGCCTGAAGAAGGCGCGCGCCTATCTCGCCGACGTGCCCAACGTGGATGGGCGGCGGCGCGAGCGCCGGCATTCCGAAGTCCTGAACGAGGAACGGCGCGAGCGCTTTCCGCGCTACTACCTCCAGAACTTCCACTTCCAGACCGGCGGCTGGCTGGATGACGCCTCGGCGGATATCTACGACACGCAGGTGGAAGTGCTGTTCACCGGCACGGCAGACGCCATGCGGCGGCAGGCACTGGTGCCGCTGCGCGAGGCGCTAACGGGCCGCGACCAGCGCGACGTGGCGATGCTCGACGTGGCCTGCGGCACGGGGCGGTTCCTCACCTTCGTGTGCGACAACTATCCGCGCCTCAACCTGACGGCGGTGGACCTGTCGCCCAACTACATCGCCAAGGCGAAGAAGACGCTGCGCCGCTTCCGCCACGTGAATTTTGTGGAGGCCAACGCGGAAGACCTGCCGGTGCCCGATGACAGCCAGGACATCGTCACTTGCATCTACCTGTTCCACGAGCTGCCGCCGAAGATCCGCCGTAAGGTGGCGGGCGAGATCGCGCGCGTGCTCAAGCCCGGCGGGCGGCTGATCTTCGTGGACTCGGTGCAGAAGGGCGACCAGGCCGACTTCGACGGGCTGCTCGACTTCTTCCCGTGGGCGTTCCACGAGCCCTATTTCGGCTCCTACGCCAAGGAAGACCTGGCGGCGCTGTTCGGCAAGGCGGGGCTTGCGCCCGTGAGCGAGGCGCAGGCGTTCCTGTCCAAGGTGATGGCGTTCGAAAAGCGCTAGTCCGCTCCTCACACCCCCATGTCATCACGGCCAAGCGAAGCGCGAGCCGGGATCCAGGGCGGCTGGCACATGCGCGTGCGGCCCTGGATCCCGGATAGCCGCTGGCGCGGCTTCCGGGATGACACGGAAGGGGTGCCGGGTGTTTTCCCTTCCGATCGCTCCCCGGCTTGTCCGGGGAGCCTACTCGCGGTGCGGCTTTGCCCTGCACGCGTTGTGACATCGGGTGCTGCGGCAGGTTGATTTGCGAGTGGGCCCCACGGACAAGCCGTGGGGCGGACGGTTTTTTGTTTCTTCTTCATCTGTCCCTCCGGCTTGAACGGAGGGTCCACGCGGAATGTCCGTGCTCCGGTCCGGCGCCAACACCCTCACCCTCACCCGGTACCGCGCACCGATCTCTCCCTACAGGGCGAGGTGACCTTGACGATCGCGGCAGACACGGAGGGGTTGGTTGTCAGGCGCCGGGGTGATACCGGCGGATGCAGGCGAGGATTTCTTCCGGGGTCGCCCGCAACGGTTCGAGGCGGACGCGGACGAGGGAAGCGTCGGCGTTGTTCGGCGCGCGGCGGATGGACCAGATGCGGGTCATGAACTCGCGCAGCATGTCGCGGTCGCCGCCGGGGAGTACGAGTTCGTTCGCCTTGCCGGCGAGCGTCAGGTCGAGCTGAGAGTTGCGGATGGTGCGCACGGCCTGGTCGAACATGCGCACGTCGCGGATGGCGGTCCACGGCAGCCAGCCGAGCCCGTCGAGGTAGAGGCCCTTGGGCTCGATGGCGAGCTGCGGGCGCTCGGGCTTCACCATCGGGTAGAAATAGAAGGCGCAGCCGAGCATCGCAAAGGCGACCGCGTAAAGCCCCGGCGTGGCGGACATGACGGCGGCGAGCAGCAGGAGCATGCCGAAAAACGTGCCGCCATAGACCATCATCTCGCCCGACTGGCGCTCGTAGCCGGTGGCGAGCGAAGCCTGCGCAGGGGCGTTTTCCTCGAACGGATCGGTGCTTTCGCTCATTGCGTCATGCTCCCCTGAGCGGCAGGCCGCCTTCGCGGCCCGTCTGGGCGCGATGGCGGAGGAACTGGTCGGCCAGGACGCAGGCCATCATGGCCTCGCCAACGGGCACGGCGCGGATGCCGACGCACGGGTCATGGCGGCCCTTGGTGACGATATCCGTCTCCTTGCCATCGAGGTCCACCGTGTTGCGCGGCGTCAGGATGGACGAGGTGGGCTTCACGGCGAAGCGCGCGACCACGTCCTGCCCGGTGGAGATGCCGCCCTGCACGCCGCCCGCATGGTTGGCGGTGAAAACGGGCCTTCCGTTCTCGATGCGCATCTCGTCGGCGTTTTCTTCACCGGAGAGCGCGGCCACCTTCATGCCGTCGCCGATCTCGACGCCCTTGACCGCGTTGATGCTCATCAGCGCGCCTGCAAGCTCCGCATCGAGCTTGCCGTAGATCGGCGCGCCGAGGCCCGCGGGCACGCCCGAGGCATGAAGCTCGATGATGGCGCCGCAGGACGAGCCCGCCTTGCGCACGCCGTCGAGGTAATCCGCCCACTTGGCGGCCGCCTCGGCGTCCGGGCACCAGAAGGGATTTTCGGAAATCTGGTTCCAGTCCCAGTTGCCGCGGTCGATGCCGTGCGGGCCAATCTGCACCAGCGCGCCGCGCACCGTGACGCCGTCGAGCACCTTGCGGGCGATGGCGCCGGCGGCGACGCGCGCCGCCGTCTCGCGCGCGGACTGGCGCCCGCCGCCGCGGAAATCGCGGATGCCGTACTTGGTGTAATAGGCGTAGTCCGCGTGGCCCGGCCGGAACTTCTGCGCGATATCGCCGTAGTCCTTCGAGCGCTGGTCCACGTTCTCGATCATCAGGCTGACGGGCGTGCCCGTGGTGACCTGCTGGCCGCCCGCGTCATCGAAGACGCCGGAGAGGATGCGGACGGTGTCCGGTTCGCGGCGCTGGGTGGTGTACTTGGATTGGCCGGGGCGGCGCTTGTCCATCCATGTCTGGATGTCCGCCTCTGTGAGCGGAATGCCCGGCGGGCAGCCGTCCACCACGCAGCCGAGCGCGGCCCCGTGGGATTCACCCCACGTGGTGACGCGGAACAGGTGGCCGAACGTGTTGTGGCTCATGGCGTCACCGGCGGACCGTCAGGATACGGAAATATCCGGCGCGTCCTCCGCCTTCATGCCGACGACATGGTAGCCGCCGTCCACGTGATGCACCTCGCCGGTGACGGCGCGGCCCATGTCGGACAGCAGGTAGAGCGCCGACTGGCCAACCTCGTCAATGGTGACGTTGCGGCGCAGCGGCGCGTTGTACTCGTTCCACTTGAGAATGTAGCGGAAGTCGCCGATGCCGCTGGCGGCCAGCGTGCGGATGGGGCCGGCGGAGAGCGCGTTGACGCGGATGGCGCGCTTGCCGAGATCCTCGGCGAGGTAACGCACGCTCGCCTCGAGCGCCGCCTTGGCGACGCCCATGACGTTGTAGTGCGGCATCACCTTCTCGGCGCCGTAGTAGGTCAGCGTCAGCATGGAGCCGCCCTCGTCCATCAGCTTTTCCGCGCGCTGCGCGATGGCCGTGAACGAGTAGCAGGAGATGTTCATGCTCATCAGGAAGTTGTCGAGCGTGGTGTCGACGTAGCGGCCCTTGAGCTGCTCCTTGTCGGCGAAGGCGATGGCGTGGACCACGAAGTCGAGGCGGCCCCATTCCTTCTTCAGGGTGTCGAAGACCGCGTCCATCGATTCGGCGCTGGTCACGTCGCATGGCAGCACGAGATTGGCGCCGATGCTCTCGGCCAGCGGGCCGACGCGCTTCTTCAGCGGTTCGCCCTGGTATGTGAAGGCAAGCTCGGCCCCCTGCTCGGCGGCGGCGCGGGCGATGCCCCACGCGATGGAACGGTCGTTGGCGACCCCCATGATGAGCCCACGCTTGCCGGCCATCAGCCCGGTACCGCTCATAACGTCCTCGTTTTCTTGATCTTTCCGCCAGAACCGGCGGTTGCGCTGACATATGCCATAGCCGATCCGGCCATCACTGGCCAGCGCGGGAAACATAACTTCCGCCGCGCGCTACCGCCGCGCGGAATTCGGTGCATATCATCCGGAAAGACGAGGGGAGACCGGGGCCGGATACATGATCGCGTCATACTTCTTCCTAGCGGCGGCGCTTGCCGTGTTCGCCACCATCCTCGTTCACGTGCTTATCGGCGGCCGGCTCTACGTGCGGCCCCTGCTGGCGGCCGACCTGCCGGACCCCCTGAAATGGATGGGCTACATGACGTGGCACGTGGGAACCGCGGCTTTCATGCTGATTTGTGCGGGGTTCGCGGTCGCGGCGGTGTCCCCGGCACACACCATCCTGGCGCTGGCGGCGACGCTGCTGGCGGGAAGTTTCGTGCTGGTGGCCGCGGGCACGTCGCTGCGCAGCGGGCTGCCGTTCCAGCGCTTCCCGGTGATCCCGCTCTTTGGCGTGGTGACGCTGCTGGGCGCCGCGGGGCTGATTCTGCGGCCCTGAAGTACGCAAAGAACGGAAATCGAATTTGAACTAACTGAGGCCGAAGGCGCCGCGCGGATCGTGGCGGGTCTTGCCCGACCAGTTGCGCACGAAGGTCTGCAATTCGGCGTCATCGGCATCCGGCAGGACGACGACCAGCTCGACATACTGGTGCCCGCGCGTGCCATCCGTGCCCTTGAGGCCGCGGCCCGCGAGGCGCAGGACGCTGCCGGAGTTGGACTTGGGCGGAATGGTCATCCAGACCTTGCCGTCCACGGTCGGCACCTGCACGCGGCCGCCCTCGACCGCCTCGGCGATGGAGACGGGCAGGGCGAGGCGGATATCGTCACCGTCGCGGCTGAAATAGGGGTGCGGCTCGATCTCGATGGTGACGAGGGCATCGCCCGCTTCGCCGCCGGCAACGCCCGCACCGCCCTGGCCGCGCAGGCGGATCTGCCTGCCGTCATCGACGCCGGCGGGCAGGCGCACGTCGAGGGTGCGGCCCGTGGGCAGCGTGACGCGGTGGGTGCCGCCGCGGGCTGCATCCAGGAACGGCAGCCTGAGCGTGCAGGCGAGGTCGTCGCCCCGGCGGCGGAACGGCTTGGTGCCCGCGCGCTTCAGGGTTTCGAAGAAATCGGACGTGCGGTGTTCGCGCCCCGTGTCGTCGCGCGGCTCGGGTGCACGCGGCTTCCCCGCATCTTTGGGGGCTGTCTCTTTCGGGGCAGAGGCTTTCGGCGCGGGGTCCGGCCTGGGCTTCGCCTTCACCTCGGGTTCGGGTTCCGGCTCCGGGCGCGGCTGGGTGTAGGCGCGGTTCGCCTCGGCGGCGGAGGCTTCCATGCGCTCGAACCCGTCGCGGGTGCTGAGCGCGCGGTAGGCGTCGGAGATTTCCTGGAAGCGCGCCCGCGCCTTTGCGTCCGCCCCGGCGGTGTCCGGGTGGTACTGCTTGGCAAGGCGGCGGTAGGCGCGCTTGATCTCGTCGGCGGACGCCGATTTCGAAACGCCGAGAACCTTGTGCGGGTCGCGCATGACGGGGCCGGAACGGGTGAAACCAGAAGCCCCAGAGATTAAGGCGCGGGCGGTACCAGACGGTTAACGGGACGTTTGCGCCTATTCGGCGGATTCGTCCGGCCCTGCGCCGTCTTCTGCCGCCGCTTCCGCGGTTTCCGCCGTGTCGGGCGCGGCCTCCGTCGCGCCGCCGGCGGTGCCGGCGATCAGGCGGCGGAACAGGGCTTCCTCGCGGTCGGCGGCGGCGAGGCGGTGGCCTTCGAGTTCGCTTTCGAGCGCCTTTGCACCCTTCGCGGCCGCCTCGTTGCCCGCCTCGGCGGCGATGCGCCACCAGGCGAGTGCGGCGACCGGATCGCGCGCCTCGCCCTCGCCGCGGTTGCGCATGCGCGCCAGCCGGTATTGCGCCTCGGTCACGCCCTTGTAGGCGAGGGATTCGAAGATTCGCAGCGCCTCGCCGTAGCGTTTCGCGTCGTAGGCATAGACGCCTTCCATGAAGCGCTCGGCCTCGGCGGGCGAGGGAGCGCGCGTCACCGCGTCCGGTATGTCAGCAGGCAAGGTTGGTACCGTGGGCGCGGCTTCGAGGATGCGGTCGGCATCAAGGGGCGCGCGCTCCGGTGTCGTGGCCGCCGTTTCCATTTCCGGCGCGTCGGGCGCCCTGGCCACGTGGTCGTCACCGTCAGACGCCGGTTTCTCCGGACCCGGAAGATCGGGTACGAGCCTGGCGAGGCGGTCCAGCGCGTCCTTGTTGCCATTCTGCGCGGCGGACGCGTACCAGCCGAGCGCCAGCGGCATGTTCTTCTCAAGGCCCGTGCCCTGCTCGTAGAGGACGGCGAGATTGTATTGCGCCACCGGGTGGCCGGCGCGCGCGGCGCGGTCGAACCAGTAGGCGGCGTTTTCAGCGTCGGTGTCGCCGCCCTCGCCGACGAGGAGCATGAAGGCGAGGTTCACCTGCGCGGTGACGAAGCCGAACTCGGCCGACTGCTCGTAGAAGCCGCGGGCGCGTTCGAGGTCTTCTTCGACGCCGAGGCCGCGGCGCAGCATGTGGGCCACGTTGCGCTGGGCCGCGAGGTCGCCCTGTTGCGCGAGCGGCATCCACAGCTCGAAGGCGCGCTCGTAGTTCTTCGCGTCATAGGCCTCGACGGCCTCGGCGAACTGGGCCTCGCGGGCCTCGTCGGACATGCGGTCCTGCGCGGCGGCGGCGAGTGGAATGAGCGCGGCGAAGCAGACGGCGGAAAGGCGGCGGGTCAATCGATGCATGGATGCGTGTCGGGTATCCGGTTTGCGGCTGGCCCGCGCGGCGGGCGCGTCCTATATGGGCGTCATGTTACGCTCAATCGCTGCGGGTTTCGACGCCCGGGCTTGAGAGACGGGACTGGCCATGAGCACGACTGACACCGATCACGCGCCGGATATCTTCACCAGCACCGATCCCCTCGACCTGTTCGAGGAATGGATGGGCCATGCGCGCACCAGCGAACCCAACGATCCCAACGCCATGGCGCTGGCGACGGTGGACGCGGACGGCATGCCCGACGTGCGCATGGTGCTGCTGAAGGGCGCCGACCGCGACGGCTTCGTGTTCTACACCAACCTCGAAAGCGCCAAGGGACGGGAGCTCCAGGGCCAGCCGAAGGCGGCGCTTTGCTTTCACTGGAAAAGCCTGCGCCGGCAGATCCGCGTGCGCGGCAACGTGGAGCCGGTGAGCGAGGCGGAGGCGGATGCCTATTTCGCCTCCCGCCCGCGCGACAGCCGTATCGGCGCCTGGGCCTCGGCCCAGTCGCGGCCCATGGAAGGGCGCTTCGAGCTGGAGAAGTCGGTGGCGAAATACGCGGCGAAATACGCCATCGGCGATGTGCCGCGCCCGCCGCACTGGTCGGGCTTCCGCCTCGTGCCGCGTCAGATCGAGTTCTGGCGCGACCGCCCCTTCCGCCTGCACGACCGGCTGGTGTTCCACCGCCAGGGCAGCGGCTGGGACTGGACGACGGAAAGGCTTTATCCGTAGGCGGCGGTTTTCCGCTTCCTCTCGAGTCATCCCGCGGCTTGACCGCGGGATCCAGAGAACCCGGCAGGGCCTGTGCCCTTGGCCCTGGACCCCGCGGTCAAGCCGCGGGGTGACAATCGGGAGGTGGGGCTTTGCCTCTCCCGAACTCCCACACCTGTCATCCCGGCCTTGAGCCGGGATCCAGGGCCGCTTGCGCATGAGTCTGCCGCCCCTGGGTCCCGGATAGCCGCTTGCGCGGCTTCCGGGATGACATGGAGGGGGGCGGCGGGGCATGTGCGGGTGCGGACCCTCACCCTCCCATCGCTTTCGCGATGGGCCCCTCCCTCTCCCTCAGGGAGAGGGCTTGTTGCGGATGCATCCGGTCCCCTCTCCCTTGAGGGAGAGGGATAGGGTGAGGGGGCAGCGGTGGCTGTTCCTATCCGGGCCCACCTGCAAATGCATCGCAAAACTCGTCGCAGAATCAAGGGCTTAAGCCGTGCGCGGTGCGGTGTTAAAATGATTCAATGAAGTCGAGTGAGCCCCCCAAGTCCTTCCGCCGGCACGTGCCGGCGGACAGGGCGGCCGTATTGATGAAGCGCGCGACCTGGGCGTCGGTCGCGGTTGCCGTCGCGCTCATCGCCATGAAGGCGTGGGCGGTCTGGGTGACCGGGTCGATGGCCCTGCTGGCGACGCTGATGGATTCGCTGCTCGACGGCGCGGCCTCGCTCGTGAACCTGATCGCCGTGCGCGTGGCGCTGACACCCGCCGACCGGCAGCACCGCTTCGGTCACGGCAAGGCGGAGGCGCTGGCGGGGCTGGGGCAGGCGGCGCTGATCGGCGGCTCGGCCCTGTTCCTTGCCGTGGAGAGCGTGACGCGCATCGTGGAGCCGACGCCGGTGCAGCGCTCGGAGATCGGTATCGGCGTCATCGTCGTGTCGCTGGTCTTCACGATGGGTCTCGTGTCGTACCAGCGCTACGTGCAGCGCAAGACGGGCTCGCTGGCGATTGCCGCGGACTCGCTGCACTACGCGAGCGACGTGCTCCTGAACCTCGGCGTCATCGCCGCGCTGGTGATCGCGGGCGTCTTCGGCCTCACGCTGGCGGACCCGGTGATCGCGCTCGCGCTGGCCGGGTGGATCGGCTACGCGGCGTGGCAGATCGTGTCGCGCTCGGCGAGCGAGCTGATGGACCGGGAGCTGCCACGCGAGGACCGCCTGCGTATCGAGGAGATCGCGCTGGCGCACCCGGAAGTGCACACCATCCACGACCTGCGCACGCGCACGGCGGGGCGCACGGTCTTCATCCAGTTCCACCTGGAGATGGCGGGCGACCTGCCGCTGCGCCGGGCGCACGCCATCGGCGACGAGGTGGAGCGCGCCATCGAGACCGAGTTCCCCGACGCGGAAGTGCTGATCCACCACGACCCGGCGGGGCACGAGCGCGTGCCGCCGGAAATGCGGCCGGAAAGCCCGCAGGCGCCGGGCGCCGCCGTGCCGCCCCGCGCGGCCACCAGCTAGCACCCATTCCGGACCCCATTTCGGGCGTGGCGCGGGCGCGCGTTGCGCCCTAGTGTGGCGGCCATGAGCGACCCCTCGATCAAGCGGACCCTGATCCTGACCGGCGCGAGCCGCGGCATCGGCCATGCCACGGTGAAGCGGTTCTCGGACGCGGGCTGGCGCGTGATCACGTGTTCGCGCCACGCGTTCCCCGAGAACTGCCCGTGGGAGGCGGGGCCGGAGGACCACATCCAGGTGGACCTTGCCGACCCGGACGACACGCTGCGCGCCGTCGAGGAAATGAAGAAGCGCCTCCGGGCCCAGGGTGGCCGGCTGGACGCGCTGGTGAACAACGCCGGCATCAGCCCCAAGGGAGAGGACGGCGGCCGCCTCGGCACGCTCAACACGGAGCTGGCAGACTGGGCCCACGTGTTCCACGTCAATTTCTTCGCGCCGATGATGCTGGCGCGCGGGCTGGTGGAAGAGCTCAAGCTGGCGCAGGGCGCGGTGGTGAACGTGACGTCCATCGCCGGCAGCCGCGTGCATCCCTTCGCAGGCTCGGCCTATGCCACATCGAAAGCGGCGCTCGCCTCGCTGACGCGCGAGATGGCGGCGGATTTCGGCCCGCTCGGCGTGCGCGTCAACGCCATCGCGCCCGGCGAGATCAACACGGCGATCCTGTCACCGGGGACCGACAAGCTGGTGGAGGATATCCCGCTGCGGCGCCTGGGCGACCCCGGCGAGGTGGCGGACACGATCTTCTACCTGTGCTCCGACACGGCCGGATACGTGACCGGCGCGGAAATCCACATCAACGGCGGCCAGCACGTCTAGGCGGTTGCGGGTGATGTGCGGGTGCTGACCCTCACCCTATCCCTCTCCCTCTCCCTCTCCCTCAGGGAGAGGGTTTGTCGCGTAGCCGGAAGCATCCGGTCCCCTCTCCCTTGAGGGAGAGGGATAGGGTGAGGGGGCAGCGGTTGCCGCGGCTTTGGGGCGCTAGGCCGCCCGCAGGTCTTCCTTTGAGACCCACGCCTCCGTCGCGTTGAGGGCGCGTTCGAGGCGGTCGAAGACCTCGTGGATCTCGTCTTCCTTGATGATGAGCGGCGGGCACAGGGCGATGATGTCGCCGGCGAGCGCGCGGGCGAGCAGGCCTTCCTTTTCCGCATTGGCCTGGCAGGTGGGGCCGACCTTCTGCGCGGGCGCGAAGCTGCGCTTGGTGGCCTTGTCGGCGACAAGCTCGATGGCGCCGATAAGCCCCTTGGCGCGCACGTTGCCGACGAGCGGATGGTCGGCGAGCCTGGCAAAGCGCATCTCGAAGGCGCCCATCACATCGCGCACGTGGCCGATGATGTCGCGCTTCTCGTAGATTTCGAGCGTCTTGAGCGCGACGGCGGCGCAGACCGGGTGCGCCGTGTAGGTGTAGCCGTGGCCGAAGGTGCCGAGCTTGCGGCTTTCGTCCAGCATCGCCTGGTACATGTCCTCGCCAACCGTGATGGCGCCGATGGGCAGGTAGGCCGACGACAGCGCCTTCGCGACGGAGATGGTGTCCGGCTTCATGCCGAAGGTCTCGGACCCGAACATGTTGCCCGTGCGCCCGAAGCCGCAGATGACCTCGTCGGCGATGAAATAGATGTCGTACTTGTCGAGAACCTTCTGGATCTTCTCGAAATAGCCGGCAGGCGGGATCAGCACGCCGCCCGCGCCCTGGATGGGCTCGGCGATGAAGGCGGCAACCGTGTCCGGGCCTTCCTTCTGGATCAGCTCTTCAAGCTCGGTAGCCATGCGGTCCGTGAACTGATCATCCGTCTCGTCATCCCTTGCCTCACGGTAGGGGAAGGGGCAGGAGGTGTGCAGCACACGGTCGATGGGCAGGTCGAAGTCGCCATGGTTGGCGGGCAGGCCGGTGAGGCTGGCGGTCGCCACGGTAACGCCGTGATAGGCGCGCTTGCGCGAGATGATCTTCTTCTTCTCCGGCCGCCCGCGCGCGTTGTTGTAGTACCAGACGAGCTTGATCTGCTGGTCGTTGGCTTCCGAGCCCGAGCCGCAGAACAGCACCTTGGACGCCTCGTGCGGGGCGATCTCCTTGATCTTCTCGGCCAGCTCGATGGCGCGCTCGTGGCTCTTGCCCGCGAAGGTGTGGGTATAGGGCAGCGTGTTCATCTGCTGCGTGGCGGCGTCGATCAGCTCGCGCTCGTTGTAGCCGAGCGACGTGCACCACAGGCCCGCCAGCCCCTCGATGTACTGCTTGCCGTTGGTGTCCCACACATAGATGCCCTCGCCGCGGTCCATCACCACCGGGCCCGTTTCGCGGAACGCCGAGAGGTTGGTGTAGGGATGGATCAGGGTCTCGATGTCGCGCGTGGCGGTGTTCGAGAGGGGCATGGGCAAGGGCTCCCTTGGCCGGAGAAACGCATGTGTCGGAACGCGCATGTAGCGTTGCGCCGGGCCCGCCACAAGTCAAAGGACATGGGCACCCGCCCTTGCGCCCGGCGGCGCGGGCCCTCATATGACCCGAGGTCATAAACGCCAGAGGGGAGGGCGGCATGTCGCGATTTGAAGGAAAAGTAGCCGTGGTCACCGGCGGCGGCGACGGGATCGGCCGCGCCTATGTCGAGGCGCTGGCGGCAAACGGCGTCAACGTGGCGGTGCTCGACGTGCTGGAGGAGACGGCGCGCGAGGCGGCAGAGGCAGCCGCCGCGAAGGGCGTCGAGGCCATCGGCATTGCCTGCGATGTGTCGGACCGGGCGAGTTTGCAGTCGGCCCACGCCAGGGTCGCCGTGGAGTTGGGGCCGGTGTCGCTTCTCATCATCAATGCGGGCGTCGGCATCGGCGGCGGCTATGTGGGTGCGTCGGAGCGGGCGGTGGACTGGCTCCTGAGCGTCAACGTCATGGGGCCGGTCAACACGCTGCGCGCCTTCGCGCCGGGCATGATCGAGGGCGGCGGCACGCGGCACGTGGCGGTGACGGCATCGTCGGCCTGCCTGGCGCCGCTGGAGCCCGCGCTTGCCGCCTACGGCGCCAGCAAGAAGGCGATGGCGGGGCTCGCGGAAGGCTTCCGCGCCGAGGTGGCGCCGCACGGCATCGGCGTCACGGTGATCTACCCGGGCCTCGTCAACACCCGCATCTGGGACGCGGCGCGGGCACGGCCCGACCGCTTCGGCGGCGCGCGCCACCAGGCCGAGGAAGCGGGCGAGCACTGGCGCCAGCACGGCATGACCCCGGAACTCGTCGCCGCGCGCGCCATCGCCGCCATCGAGAAGGGCGACGAGCACTGCGTGGTGCCCGACGGCGAGACGCGCGCCAAGTACGAGGCGACGACGGCGGCGATCTGGGCCGGGTTTCCGGAAGGGGCTTGAGGCGTCGTCGTCAGGCAAAGTCCGGCGGTGGGGTGAAGCCGCCGAGTTCGCGTTCGAGCATGGCGGCGATGGCGATGGTGGTGAAATCCTCGAGGTAGGGGCCGACGATCTGGACGCCGACGGGGAGGCCGGCCTTCGTGCGGCCCACCGGCGCGCAGGTGGCGGGCAGGTAGGAGATGAGCGGCAGGCCGGCCCAGCACAGAAGGTCCGTATAAAGACGTTCCTTGCCGTTGATGGTCAGGCGGCGGTCGTGGAAGCTCGGCGTGTGGTCGTGCTCGAAGGCGGCGACCGGCACCGGCGGCATGAGGACGGCGTCGTAGGTCTCGAAGAACTCGGCCCAGCGCGCGCGCATCTGGGCGCGCATTTCGCTCAGCGCCGACCATTCATGCATGGTGAGCCACGCGCCGCGGCATTGCAGGGCAAGGTGGCTCTTGTCGTCGGGTGAAGCCTTTTCCGCCACGTCCTTCATCATGTCGAGGACGTGTTGCGGCATCCCCTGCGTGACGATGGCGTTGAGCATCAGGAAATAGACTTCGAAGGCATGCGCGAAGTCGAAGCCTTCGGGCCGCGCGTCGCGGATGACTTTCGCCCCCGCCTTTTCAAGCGCGTCGGCCGCGTTCTCCATCAGCTTCACGTTTTCTGCTTCGACGGGGCAGAAGTCATCGTCGAACCAGCAGGCGATGGTGAGCTCGCGCGGATCACGCGCCCGCGGCTCCGGCAGGGCGGGCTCGTAGGCGATGGCGTCGAACTCGTCCGCGCCCATGAGCATGGTGAGGGCGATTTCGAGGTCGCGCGCGGTGCGGCCCATCGGCCCGCCGACGCCGAGATCGGTCTTGGAAAGGGCGCCAGGAGGGCCGGGGACGTGGCCGCGCATGGGAACGAGGTCGTAGCTCGGCTTGTGGCCGAAGGTGCCGCAGAAATGCGACGGCGTGCGGATCGACCCGCCGATATCCGAGCCGAGCTCAAGCGGCGTGAGACCCGCGGCAAGGGCGGCCGCGGCGCCGCCGGACGAGCCGCCGGGCACGCGCGAGACATCCCACGGGTTGTTGGTCTGGCCGTAGACGTCGTTGAAGCTTTGAAGGTCGCCGGAGAAAAGCGGCAGGTTGGTCTTGCCGAAGACGATGGCGCCCGAGGCCTTGATGCGCGCCACGGCATCGGCATCGCGCGCGGGCACGTGTTTGGCGAGGGACGGCGAGCCGCCGGTGGTGACGAGGCCTTCCGTCTCGTAGGCGTCCTTGATCGTCATCGGCAGGCCGTGGAACGGGCCCCAGATCTCGCCGCGGGTGAGGGCGTGGTCCGCCTCCTCTGCCATGGCGCGGGCGCGGTCGAAGTCGGTAGCCACGATGGCGTTGAGCTTGCCGTTATGCGCCTTGTGGCGGGCGATGAAGTGGTCGAGCAGTTCCACCGAGGAGATGTCCCGCCTCCGGATCATCGCGGCAAGAACATGGGCGGGCGTGAAGGCGAGATCGGTCATCGGCGGAAAACTCCGGATTCCTGGGCGTTTTGTGTCGCCACCCCTCATTGAGTGCGGGGGAGGGCTTGCGTAAAGTAATCGGGAATTCCGGCGGCGCCAGCCTTGGCAGCCACGGATGCAGCCAGACAAACGAGCGGGCGGACGCAAAACGTCATCCCCGCCAGAACCTTAACTGGGGAGAGCCTGTCATGAAGGGGCTGATGCAGGATTGGCCGCTGCTGGTCCACACGATCATCGATCACGCGGCGCAGTATCACGGCGAACGCGAGATCGTGACCCGGTCGGTCGAAGGGCCGATCCGCCGCACCAACTACCTCTCGGTTCATTCGCGCGCCCGCAAGGTGGCGAACGCGCTGAAGGAACTGGGCATCGGCAAGGGCGATGTGGTGGCCACGATGGCGTGGAACACGGACCGTCACCTGGAAGCCTGGTACGGCATCATGGGTCTTGGTGCGGTGTGCCACACGCTGAACCCGCGCCTTTTCGCGGACCAGCTGATCTACATCGCCAACCACGCCGAAGACAAAGTGATCTTCGTGGACCTGTCCTTCGTGCCGATCATCGAAGGCATCCAGGACCAGCTGAAGCATCTCAAGGCCGTCGTCGTGATGTGCGACGAGAAGGCGATGCCGGAGACGAAGCTCAAGAACGCCTTCTGCTACGAGACCATCGTCGGCGCGCAGTCCGACAACTTCTCGTGGGCGAAGGTGGACGAGCGTGACGCCTGCGGCCTTTGCTACACCTCGGGCACCACGGGCAACCCGAAGGGCGTGCTCTACTCGCACCGCTCGAACGTGATCCATTCGCTGGCCGTAAACAACGGCGACGCCATGGGCCTGCGCGCGGTGGACAACGTGCTGCCGGTGGTGCCGATGTTCCATGCCAACGCGTGGGGCCTTGCCTTTGCAGCACCGGCGGTCGGCACGTCGCTCATCATGCCGGGCGCGCAGATGGACGGCGAAAGCATCTACGAACTTCTGGATACGGAGAAAGTGAGCGTGACGGCGGCGGTGCCGACCGTGTGGCTGATGCTGCTCCAGTACCTGGAGAAGACCGGCAAGAAGCTGCCCTATCTCGACCGCGTGGTGATCGGCGGCTCGGCCGCGCCGCGCTCGATGATCGAGGTCTTCGAGAAGAACTACGACGTGCAGGTCTTCCACGCCTGGGGCATGACCGAGCTGTCGCCCATGGGCACGCTCGGCTCGCTCAAGCCGGGCATGGAAGAACTGCCGCTCGACAAGCAGATCGACGTCAAGGTGAAGCAGGGCCGCCCGGTCTACACGGTGGAAATGAAGATCACCGACGACGAGGGCAACGACCTGCCGCGCGATGGCAAGGCCTTCGGCCACCTGCTGGTGCGCGGGCCGGCGATTGCCGGGTCCTACCTCAAGGGCGAGGGCGGCCAGATCCTCGACGAGGACGGCTGGTTCGATACCGGCGATGTGGCGACCATCGACCCGGACGGCTACATGAACATCACCGACCGCGCGAAGGACGTGATCAAGTCCGGCGGCGAGTGGATCTCGTCGATCGAGCTTGAGAACGTGGCGGTGGGCCACCCGGACGTGACCGAGGCGGCGGTGATCGGCGTGGCGCATCCCAAGTGGGACGAGCGGCCGCTGCTCATCATCGTGCCCAAGGAAGGCAAGTCGCCGACAAAGGAAGACATCCTCGGTTACATGGAAGGCAAGATCGCCAAGTGGTGGATGCCCAACGACGTGGCCTTCGTGGACGAGATCCCGCACACGGCGACGGGCAAGATCCAGAAGCTGGCGCTGCGCGAGAAGTTCAAGGACTACGAGCTGCCCGAAGTGGAGATGAAGCGCGGCGCGGCCGAGTGAAACGGGCCGCGGGGCCGAGAACCTTCAGGCAAAAGTGACAACGTGGACGATGGGGCGGGGGAACATCCCATGAGCGATCAATCACGTTCGCGGCTGGCAACGCTTGCGTTGCGGCTGGTGATCTTCGGGGCGGTGGCGGCGGTCATCGCCGTGGCGCTCACGCGTTTCGGCCTGCTGGATTTCCGGCCCGGTCTCTTGGGCGTTGCCGGCGGCATGCTGATCGTCGCCATCGGCACGCTGATGGGGATCGTGGGCGTGATCCGCGGGCTGATGGGCAAGCCGGGACTCGGCGTCGCCATCGCGTCCACGGTGCTGGGCGCGCTGGTGCTCGCCTACCCGGTCTCGACCGCGGCGGTGGGCGCGAGCGTGCCGCCGATCCACGACATTACGACGGACCTGGAAGACCCGCCGCAATTCGTGGCGGTGCTGCCGCTGCGCGGCGAGGGTTCGAACCCGGTGGACCGCTCGGCGGAGAACCTGGCGCAACAGCAGCGCGCGGCCTATCCGCAGCTCCAGACATTGTCCGTGTCCGACGAACCGGCTGCCGTGTTCGAGGCGGCGCTGGAGGAAGCGGAGGCGCAGGGCTGGCTCGTCGCCGACGCGGTGGCGCCGGAGAACGGCGAGCCCGGCCGCATCGAGGCGACCGACACGACGCTGCTGTTCGGCTTCAAGGACGACGTGGTGATCCGCATCGAGGGCGACGGCCCCGGCCGCACGCTGGTGGACATGCGCTCGGTGAGCCGCGTGGGCGAGTCCGACCTCGGCGCCAACGCGGCGCGCATCGAGGGCTTCCTCGATGGCCTGAAGGGTCGGCTGGGCTAGCGGGCTTCGCGGCTTCTCCGTTTCACCTATGTGTCATCCCCGCCTTGCGCCGGGATCCAGGGCCGCTTGCGCGAGCGCGTGCGGCCCCTGGATCCCGGATAGCCGCTTGCGCGGCTTCCGGGATGACACGGGGGGGGGGGGGGGAGGGGTCCGCCGCCGTAAAGCAACACGTGTCATCCCGGCCTTGCGCCGGGATCGCTCTCTTGTGGCATACGCGCCCGATCCCGGCTCGGCGCTGGCGCGCCGTCCGGGATGACGTGTGTGGTGGGAAAGGGGAGCGGCTACGTCGCTCAGCCGTGCTTGACGACCGTCGTGCCGGCGAGAATGTCGTGCAGGCCCTGTTTCTTCGCGGTGAACAGGATCATCGCGAAGCCGATCATCAGGATGGCGGCCGAAATGTACTTTGCGAAGAAGCGGCCGGTGGCACGCAGGAACGAGATGCGGTGGCCGTCGGGGCCATTGACCGTGAGGTTGAGGAGCTTCTTGCCCGGCGTCGCCTGCCACGCGGAGCTTTCGAACAGCGCGTAGTAGAGCCACCATCCAATTGTCGCGACCGCCTGCGGTGCGCCGACACCGTTCTCGACGTGGCCGAGATGGACATCGAGGCCTAGCAGCGTGAGCAGGATCGCGTTGAACGCGGCGACGATCACCGTGTCCACGATGAAGGCGGCAAGGCGCCATCCGCCCGCGAATTGTTCCGTACGCACCCGTGTCGAGTGGCCGTTCATGCCGTTTGCTGAGTTCACCACGTGTGCGACTCTCCCCGTTCCGGTTCTTCTTGTCGGGGAATTCTAGCCAGCCGCCATTCGTCAGCAAGGTGACGAATGGCTCGGATGCGAACCGGAACGGCGCTTTCAGCCGATCCAGTATTCGCCGCCAATCGCCGGCGCGCCGTTGGTTTGCACGCGGCCTTCCTCGGCCATCTGCTTGAGGTGCGCGAAGACGGAACGGGCGGCGGCGGGGTGCAGGCGCTTGTCCACGTCGGCATACATGACGGGGACCATGTCGGCGATCTTCCTGTCGCCGGCTTCGAGACGTTTCATGATCTGCGCCTCGCGCGCCTTGCGGTGATTGATATAGCCGCGAACGAGCGACTGCGGTTTCGTCACCGGCGCGCCGTGGGTCGGGTAATAGATCTCGTCGTCGCGCTCGAGCAGCTTGCGCAGCGACGCCATGTAGGCGGACATGTCGCCGTCCGGCGGCGCGATGACGGCGGTGGACCAGCCCATGACATGGTCGCCGGTGAAGAGCGCCTTTTCCTCGCGCAGGCCGAAGCAGACGTGGTTGGACGTGTGCCCCGGCGTGAAGACGCACTCGGCGGTCCAGCCGTCTCCCTCGATGACATCGCCGTCGCGCACGACATGATCGGGCGTGAAGGCCATGTCGCCGCCCTCGTCCATCTTGGCGCCCTCGGCGACGCCGCCGCCCGCGCCCTGGCCGTGCGGGCCGTAGCCGTAGGTGGGCGCGCCGGTCCTTTCCTTGAGGGGCGCGGCCGCCGGCGAATGGTCGTTGTGGGTGTGGGTGATGAGGATGTGGGTGATCGTCTCGCCCTCGAGGCCGCGCAGGATCGCGTCCACGTGGTCCATGTCGAGGGGGCCGGGATCGATCACCGCCACCTTGCCGCGGCCGATCACGTAGGTGCCGGTGCCCTTGAAGGTGAAGGCATTGGCATTGGGCGCGACGACGCGGCGCACCAGCGGCGACACCTCGATCATCTCGCCGTAGCGCGGCTCGAACTCGCGGGTGAGGGGCAGGTCGGACATGGGGTTCGTCCCTTTGCTCGCGTGTGACTACTGGCTGGCGCGCCCAGTGTCGTGTTCGGCGTCGTGTTCGGCTTCACGCTCGGCCTTTCGCTCGCGGCGCCGGCGGCGGACGGCGCGCGCGATGGCGGCCGGGTTGGTGCGCTTGAGGCTGCGGCCGAGAAACGCGGGCAGGCGCGCCTCGAAGGCGTGCATCGCCACGTTGACCGTATGGTAGCGCGCGCGGACGGCCTGCACGAGGCGGCGCATGAACTTGGAATAGGCAACGAGGATGGCGACCGCCGGGATCACCATGAAGATGCCGAAGGCAAAGGGCGGCGGCAGCACCACGAAGATGAGCCCCGGGATGAGCAGCGCCCAGCCCAGTGCAATCATCGCGGTGCGTTCGACATGGCGCATCGCGTGCGGCCCGTCCCCTGGTTTCCGCGCCGCCTGGGGCGCCTTTGCCCGATAGATGGCAAGGCGCGGGCGCGAACACAAGCGCGTGTGATCCCGGCACCCGGAGCGCAAGCGGCTGGACGCCTGTCACACGGTCGCGCTATGCCCCGTCCGTCAACGAAATCCGCGAAACGGCGCGGCAAGGAGGAACCCGGGAATGAAGCTCTACAACTCGATCGGCCCGAACCCGAAAATGGTCCGCATGTTCATGGCGGAGCTGGGCGTGGACATCCCCACGGAAGAGGTGGACCTGATGGCCGGCGAGAACCGCCAGTCGGACTACCTCAAGCGCAACGCGCGCGGCCAGCTGCCCTGCCTCGAACTGGACGACGGCTCGTTCCTCGCCGAGATCACCGCGATCTGTGAGTACCTGGACGACAAGAACGGGCCGAGCGACCTGATCGGCAAGTCGCCGGAAGCGCGCGCCATCACGCATATGTGGACGCGGCGTGCCGACCTCTATGTCTGCGAGCCGCTGGCAAACGGCTTCCGCTTCTCCGAGGGCCTTGAGCTCTTCAAGTCGCGCATGCTGACGCGGCCGGAAGCGGCAGACGGCCTGAAGGCGATGGCGAAGAACGGGCTGGAATGGTTCGACGGCCAGCTCGACGGCAAGCAGTGGCTGGCGGGCGACCGCTTCACCATGGCCGACATCCTGCTGTTCTCGTTCCTCGAATTCGGCGCGAGCGTTGGCCAGCCGATCCCCGAGGACCTCAAGAACGTGAAGGCGTGGTACGAGCGCGTGGGCGCACGGCCCTCCGCCAAGGCGTAAGCGCCAGACGCAAGGCACAAACGCGAACGGCCCGGCCTTCCGCCGCAACGGAAGGGCCGGGCCGTTTTCGTTTGGTGTACTCGTCCGGAGAGGCGCCGGCGCGTCCAAACCCTGGTCCCTCGTGACGCCCGTCCGCAAGAAACGGGCGCTGGGGCCGATCAGGGGTCCGCGCGCAGGCGCGCCTGCCCGGACGGCGATCCTGCCTAGTAGGTGAGGATCACGTTCAGGGTGGCCGCGAGACCGTAGGCCGCGAAGGCGGTCCACAGACCCATGATGAACAGGTCGCCTGCGCTGGCGCGCTTCAGCGAACCAAGCGCGCGGGCGAAATTGGTGTCGGTCCGTCCGGCCTGTGCGGTCGAATTGGCCAGGTTGGTGTTCGCGCTCATAACTCGAATTCCCTATCGAATAGAGGGAGCTCAGCCGCATACGTCTAAGCCCGGCATGCACGTTTCCACCGGCGGGTAGCCGGTCTTGCGCCGCGTTTCGCGGTTCTTGCTCTTCGGAGAGGGCCCGAAAGCCCCGGGAAGCGGTCCGGACCAGCACTTTGTGCGCCGCATCATTTCCGAACCGTGAAAGTAAGATGGGCCCGTTCGGCGCGCGGATCAATACCGCAAGTGCGAACAGTATGTGAAATGGTGAATATTTCCGATAATCTTTAGAACGGCTAAAAACGTCATGAAATCAGCGGGTTGCTCTCCGCGTTAACGATGACGTGCAGATTTGCCGTTCAGCCTTCCCGAAATGCATGGCATAATTCGCATGCGAATGCTGCGAATGCGAAAATGCCATTAAATCCGGGTGCGGGAAGG
Organism: Parvibaculaceae bacterium; assembly: GCA_965229975.1. GTDB lineage: Bacteria > Pseudomonadota > Alphaproteobacteria > CGMCC-115125 > CGMCC-115125 > Pyruvatibacter. The sequence continues at coordinate 1,899,885 of OZ245936.1, read as the reverse complement.
CGGCCGCCGGAAGCGGGAGGGCCGCCTAGCCGCTGTAGCGGATCTCGCGCTCGGGGGCCGGTTCCGCCGCCCCCTCGACCTCGGCCAGTGCCCATTCGAGGTCCGCGAGGTAGGTGTCGGCCACCTCGGCGTGCTTGGGCGACAGCATCAGGTGGATGCCGCGCGGCTTGGTGACGACGGAGGTGAACCAGCCGCGCTCGAACAGCTTGCCCCAGATGGCGAACATGTTGCGCGTGGGGTGCGTGTAGCCGAGCAGGCCGAGCTGCGGTTTGCCGATGATCTCGAAGCCGAGCTCTTTCACGCCCGCCTCGATCTTCTCGCGCGTGGCGACGACGAGGCCCTGCTTCTCCCTGTAGCCGTCGACGCCGAGATAGTTCATGACGGCCCATGCGGCAGCGATGGCGCCGCCCGGCCGCGTGCCGGCCAGCGTCGGCGTCACCATGCGTCCGCCCGGCCAGTCGTCGGTGTCGAAGGCCATGTGCTCCTTCATCATCTCCGAGCGGAAGGTGACGGTGGAGGCGCCCTTGGCGCAGTAGCCGTATTTGTGCAGGTCCGCGGACATGGACTGGACCTGCGGCACCGAGAAGTCGAACGGCACGAGGTCGGCGCCGTTCATCCGCGCGAAGGGCGCGAAGAAGCCGCCGACGCAGGCATCGACGTGCAGCCACACGTCCTTTTCCGCGGCCACCTTGCCGAGCGCCTCGATGGGATCGATCAGCCCGTAGGGAAAGCACGGCGCGGAACCGACGAGCATGATGGTGTTGGCGTCGATGGCGTCCGCCATGGCCTTGGGGTCGGCCAAGAACTCGTCCGTGCACGGAATGCGGCGAAGCTCCATGTCCATCATCAAGGCCGCCTTGTCGAAGGCGGGATGGCCCGACCACGGCATGACGATGTTGGGCTGCGCGCCCTTGGCGAGCTTGCCTTCGGCGCGGGCGTAATCGCGCGCGGTCTTGACCGCCATGGTGATGGAGTCGGTGCCGCCGGACGTGACGCTGCCGCCGCCGTCCTCCGGCGCGTTGAGGAGGGCGAGCGCCATCTGCACGATCTCTTCCTCCATGCCCTTGAGGCTGGGGAAGGCCATCGGCCCGAGGCCGTTTTCCGAGATGAACTTGGTGTAGGCCTCCTTCTGGACGCGCGACACGTCCTCGCCGGCATTGAAGACATAGACGGCGGTCTTGCCCTCGCGCCACTTCACGTCGCCGCCGGCCATCTCGTCCATCCTGGCCGAGAGCTTGTCCCAGTCCGTGCCGTGCTCGGGAAGTTTCGCGCCCATTGTTGCCGTCCCCTCTTGGTGTGCGTGCGTTTGGGGGAAGCCTAGCGGGTTTTGCGCGGAGGTGCGAAGGGGGCGGCTCGCCACGCTCTCCCATCGTGTCATCCCGGCCAAGCGAAGCGCGAGCCGGGATCCAGGGCGGCTTGCGCATGAGCGTGCGGCCCCTGGATCCCGGATAGCCGCTTGCGCGGCTTCCGGGATGACACGGGAGGGGGAAGGGGAGGGGGGTGCATCAGCACCCCGCACCGATCGCCCCCGCCTTGAGCGGGGGCCCAATGGCCGTGCCGCAGTGAAGGGTAGGGGCGGGTGCTGCTCGGTGGTTGCCGGGACCTCCCGCGCTTTCGCAAGTGGGGCCGCGAGTAGGCCCCCGCTCAAGGCGGGGGCGGTCGGAAATTGTTTAGCCGGCCATCCCTTCCGACCAGCGGCGCTGCATTTCGTCGGGGGTGATGTCCTCGCTGGCCGTGGCGATGAACCAGGTGTGGCCGAAGGGGTCGATCAGGGCACCCATGCGGTCGCCGAAGAACTCGTCCTTCACCGGGCGGACCTCGGTGGCGCCCGCCGCGAGCGCTTTCGCGAAGGCGGCGTCCACGTCATCCACGTAGATGTGCAGCTTGGTGGGCGAGCCGCCCAGCGTGTCCGGGCTGACGGCGCCGAAGTCCGGGTACTCGTCGGCCAGCATCAGCGTGCCGCCGGCGACCTCGATCTCGGCATGGCCGATGCGCCCGTCGCCCGGATCGGTGAGGCGGTAGCTCTCCTTCGCGCCGAACGCCTTTTCGTAGAAGGCGATGGCGTCGCTCGCGCCCCTGCAGACGATGTAGGGGGTGACGCCCTTGGGCTTGCCGGTGGCCATTGTCCGATCCTCCGCATTCGTGGTATAAATACGTTACGTAGCGTTTCGTAATTGTGCAAGCGGAAATTTCGCGCGTGGCGGAGAACGAAAAGAAAAAGTCGGGCCGGCCGCGCAGCGAGAAGGCGCGCGAGGCGATCCTGACGGCGGCGGCGGAGCTGCTGGAGGAGGCGGGCGTCGGGCGGCTGACCGTGGAAGCGGTGGCGAGCCGCGCGGGCGTCGGCAAGCCGACGATCTACCGCCACTGGGCCAACGCGCAGGACCTGGCCATGGCGGCGATGATGGCGCAGCCGCCCGCCGCGCGCGGCCGCAGGCGCAAGGCCTCCATCGCGCCCGATGGCTCGGCGCTGGCGGAGCTGGAGGCGCACCTGCGCGGCATCATCGGCACGTTTGCCACCCCGCGCGGGCGGCAGGCGGCGCTGATGCTGGCCTCGGCCGATGCCGACAGCGAGATCTTCAAGGGCTTCCGCAACCAGGTGGTGCTGAAGGGCCGCGACGAGGGCGGCACCATCCTCGCCCGCGCCATCGGCAACGGCGAGGTGGCCGACGGGTTGCCGGTGGAAACCGTCCTCGACCTCGTCTACGGCCCCATCTTCTTCCGTCTGCTGACGAGATATGCCCCGCTGGACGATGCCTTTGCCGACGAACTGGTGACGCTGCTCATGCGCACGGTGGCGAAGGACTAGCTAGCGGCCCTCGAATTTCGGTGCGCGCTTCTCGAAGAAGGCCTTGACGCCTTCGCGCACGTCTTTCGATTCATTGGCGACCATCACCGACAGCGCGGCTTCGCGGTGCGACTGTTCCAGCGTTGTGTCGAGGCCGCCCACCATCATCGCCTTGGCGAGGCGGACGGCGAGGGGCGCCTGCGCGGCGAGGCGGCGGGCGAGGGTCATGGTGGCCTCGGGCAACTCGTTGTCGGGCACCACCTCGGTGACGAGGCCGAGCGCCATGGCTTCGCGGGCCGGGTAGGTCTCGGCGAGCATGGTCATCTTCAGCGCGCGGTCGAGGCCCATGGCGCGGGGGAACAGCCATGCACCGCCTTCGTCCGGCAACAGGCCGAAGCGGCCGGACGTGTCGCCGAGCTTGGCGCTCTCGGCGGCGAGGCGGATGTCACAGGCGAGCGCCAGCGCGAGGCCGCCGGCGACGGCGGGGCCGTTGATCGCAGCAATCACCGGCTTGTCGAGATGGTGCAGGGCCTGGATGACCCGGTGCATGCCGTCGCGCATTTCACGCGCGTGGGAAAGCTGCGACGCCATGAGGTCGCCGTGGCTTTCGTCGGCGCCGGAGACGTCGCCGCCGGAACAGAACGCGCGGCCCTCCCCGGTGAGGACCAGAACACGCAGGGCGTCGTCCCTGAGATAGGCGTCGAGCGCGTCGCACAGCTCCTCGCACATGCGTGTCGTGTAGGCGTTCATCTGCTTCGGGCGGTTGAGGCGCACGATGCGGATGAACTGTTCCGGCGTTTCGGCGCGGATCGCCTCGTAGTCTTTTGTTTTCTCCGGCATGGGCTTGCGTTCCTTCCCGTTGGTTGGCGCAATGGTGGGACGAAGAAACACGCGACACAATGTGCGGAATTTTGGGAGGGACGCGCCATGAGCTTGGCGGCAAAAGCGCCGGATGGGGCGCTGGAAGACCTGACGATGGAAGTGGCGGACGGCGTGGCGCTGATCCGCCTGGCCCGGCCCGACAAGCTCAACGCCTGGACGGCGGCGATTGAGCGTTCCATGCGACAGGCGCTCGGCGACTGCGCGCGCGACGATGCGGTACGCGCCATCGTGGTGACGGGTGAGGGGCGTGGTTTCTGCGCCGGCGCCGACATGAATCTCTTGCAGCAGATCGAGCCGGACGCGGGCGACGAGCGCGAGCTGGCGAAGGCGACGCGCGGCGCGACGCTGGATTGGGACACGGGCCTTGGCCCCGACATCGCGCCGCACATGGGCGGGCGCTTCGGCTACATGCCGCAGGTGCCCAAGCCGATCATCGCGGCGGTGAACGGGCCGTGCGCGGGGCTGGGCATGGTGTTCGCCCTGTGGTGCGACATCCGCTTCGGCGCCACGAGTTCGTTCTACACGACGGCGTTTGCCAAGCGCGGGCTGATCGCCGAGCACGGCATCTCGTGGCTGCTGCCGGAACTGGTGGGCCACGCCGCCGCGATGGACCTCCTGTTCTCCGCCCGCCGCGTGCCCGCGGAGGAGGGCTTGCGCCTCGGCCTCTTCAATCATCTGTCTACGGACGAAAATCTCGTGGAGGACGCCATGGCCTATGCCCGCGATCTCGCGAGCACCGTCTCCCCGCGCTCCATGGCGGTGATGAAGGCGCAGGTCTGGAAGGCCAAGTTCCAGAACCTCGCCGAGGCCATCGAAACCGGGGATAGCGAGATGCAGAAAAGTTTCGGCTCGGCCGATTTCAAGGAAGGCGTCGCCCACTTCGTCGAGAAGCGTGCGCCCAACTTCACCGGCCGTTAGCGCCCGCGGCAAATACTGGACTTAAGCGCGTGATCCGGTGCGTTTTCTTGCAGTGCAGGAAAACCTGCCAGACAGAAACGGCCCCGGCCTGTGAAGGCCGGGGCCGCTGGGGTCCTGCGAAACCTCCCCTACAGGGATCCGCGGGACCGATGGCGGCCTCAGGTGCCGAGTGAGAGGCCGGTCCACCCTTGGAGGGCAGCGGACCGGCTGGCCGCCAAGTTCCGCCGCGCCTAGTCCGCGGCCCGCCCGCCGAGCTGGCGAAGCGCCTCGTTCTTCGAGTTGATCTTCTTGAGCTGCGCGATGCCCTGGGCGGCGATCGAGTCGCCCACCATCTCGTCGCCCTCCATGTGCAGCTGCTTCATGTCGATATAGGCGGCGTAGTTGCCGGCGGTGCGCTTGGTGATGATGCCGCACATCAGCAGCGTCTTCACCAGCACGCGGAAGATGTTGGACGATTCCTGCATCCGGTCGCGCACCTTCTCGTCCGTCATGCCTTCCATGAAGGCGCCCTGCACCCACTCCCAGTCGAGGCCCACCTGTTCGTAGATGTGCTTCTTCTGGTCCGGCGAGGCGAGGTTGTAGAGCAGGTTCGAGAACACCTGCCACGCCCAGTCCTCGATCTTGTTGTGCTCCTCCTCGGAGAGGTGCGGGATCGTGCGGTCCGCCCAGATCTTGCCGAACTTGTGGTGGAACGCCTCGTCCGTCATGGCGAGCTGTGCAAGCCGGATGATCAGCGGATCGCGGCCGCGGTTGTAGAACGTGGCGAAAGCGCCCATCGCCAGCCCCTCGATGAGGAGCTGCATGCCGACGATCTTCTTCCACGCGAGCTTGGAATTGACGAGCTCGGTCAGCGTGTCGCGCAGCACCGGGCCGCACGGCATGGGCTTGCCGAAACGGGTGCGCACGATCTCGATGAACGCCGTGACATGCCGCGCTTCCTCGCGCGCCTGGTTGGCGGCGTATTCCTGCGCGCCCGGGTCCCGCAGGATGTGGCAGAGCGAGGCGGAAAGCGCCAGCGCGCCCTGCTCGCCGTGCAGGATGTTGGAAAGCGACCAGTGCGTCTCGAGATTGGTCAGCTTGACGCGTGCCTTGTCGTTCAGCTTGTCCCAGACGGCGGTGCCGTAGCCCACCGTCATCTCCGGATCGACCATGTACTCGTTCTCGATGTCGAACGGTGTCGAGAAATCGATGTACCGCTTGTCCATCGGGTCCCAGAAATGGTCATGGGTCGCCGAGATGATCTTGTCGAAGGCGCTGGCCCGTTCCAGGTAGCGCTCGCACTGGATCATCGCCTCGAAGTCGTCGGGCTCGACCGTGTTGTAGATCTCGTCATTGGTGATCTGGTCGTTCTGGGTTTCCGCCGTCATCCGATCCTCCCGGGTCTTGCGAAACTCGCCGGGCCAACCGAACGGCCCGCATGGGAAGGATCATGACGGCTGCGTCAACTTCTGCCTTGATGTGCGTCAAACCTGACGCCCGCCGGCAATTTTCCTGCCGCAACGGGCGGAAAACCCGCGGATTTCCTCGCGTTACGCGCCATTAAGCGTTTCTCGCGCAAAATGATGCCGGACGAACCACGCGGGAACCGGGCCACCGGGGAAGGCATCGCACATGCCCGTTTTGCGGCATCGGCCGGCATCGCCGGCGGTCAACCGGCTGAAGCACCAGCAGGCGCGGCGCGCCCTGCGGTTTCTGCTCGTCGGCGCGGCCGCGATGTATTTCGCGCTGGCCGCGCTCCACTACATGGCCATGCCGGAAGCCACCGCCATAACCATGGGCGGCGTCGCGTTCGTCTCCGCCATCGTATGCGTGCTGGCACGCATGCATTTGGTCGAGATCACCCGCACGTTCCACCGCACGATGGTCGCCGAAGCCGGCGTCATGTCCATCATCGTGGCCAACACCGTGATTCACGGCATTCTGATACCGTCGGCACACCTGTCGACGACCATGGCGCTGGTCATGATCGCGGCCGCCATCTGCGCCCATACGCTCGCCGTGGTCGGTGCCACCGGCCTCGTGATGCTGGTCTCGACGGTCTACGTGTTGCTGACGGACCCGATCCCGCACGACACCAACCACTTCGTCATTCACTTCTGTTTCGCAGCGCTTCTCTCCGCGCTGGTCTTCCGCATCCGCATGGCCCAGCTGCGCGACCGCGCCGCCATCGAGCTGCGCCGCGACCGCGCCATGCGCCACCTGGAAAGCCAGACCCAGCGCCTGCGCGCCACCGGCATGCGCGCCCAGGAAGCCGCCCATCGCGCCGATGCGGCGAGCCGCGCCAAGAGCGAGTTCCTCGCCAACATGAGCCACGAGCTGAGGACGCCGCTCAACGCCATCATCGGCTTCGCGGAGATGATGGAGCGAAAGATCTTCGGCCCCCTCGGCAACGAGCGCTACGAGGGCTACGCCACAAATATCCGCACCAGCGGCACCTACCTGCTGGAGCTGGTAAACGACGTGCTCGATCTCTCCAAGATCGAGGCCAACAAGTTCGAGCTGCACCCCGAACCGCTGGACCTTGCCGAGGCAATCGACAACTGCGCGGCGATGATCGAATCGCAGGCAGCCCAGCGTGGCGTCGAATTCGAGGTGGGCGATGTGCCGCCCGGCGCCGTCGTCGAGGCGGATGCGCGCGCCGTGCAGCAGATCCTGCTCAATCTGCTCTCCAACGCCGTGAAGTTCACCGAGGGCGGCGGCAAGGTGCGCCTCGACGTGGTGCACGCCATCGGCAACTGGCGCATCCGCGTGCGCGACACCGGCGTCGGCATCGCCGAGCACGACATGGAGCGGGTGCTCGCGCCCTTCGGCCAGGTGGCCAACGCCATGACCCGCGCCGAGCATGGCACCGGCCTCGGCCTGCCGCTGACGAAATCGCTGACGGAAATGATGGCCGGCGAGTTCCGCATCGACAGCGCGCCCGGCGTCGGCACCACGGTGACGGTGGACCTGCCGCGCGCCACCGGCCGCCGCGGCCAGGCGCCGATGCAGGCAGCCCAGCCGGCGTAGAATTCGCGGGTTTTCAGGATTTTCCGATGGTCGGAGTGGCAGGATTCGAACCTGCGACCCCCTCGTCCCGAACGAGGTGCGCTACCGGGCTGCGCTACACTCCGCCGCCATCGGAGGCGGGGTTATAGCGGCAGGGCCGCCACGCCTGCAAGCCCCCGTGAATCTGCGGGATTCCGCCCCGTTGCAGCCCCCGGAAGCCGCCTTTATGTTCCCCACCTCCGCGGGGCCCGAACCCCGCCCGGATGGGGCGTCGCCAAGTGGTAAGGCAGCGGCTTTTGGTGCCGCCATTCGCAGGTTCGAATCCTGCCGCCCCAGCCACTTCCCCAAGGATCACCGCAGCCGGTACTGCAACGGCACCACGACCCGCATCGTTTCGCCCGGATAGCTGTCCGGCAGGGGCGGCACCGGTGAGGCGCGGGTGATGATCTCGCGTGCCGCCTCGTCCAGCCTTTCGATGCCCGAGCTGCGCGAGATCGTGCCGGAGAGGATCCGCCCGTCGCGCGCGATCTCCAGCGACAGGTAGGCCGTGCCTTCCTCGCCGCGCCGGCGTGACGCGCGCGGGTAGACCTGGTGCTGCGCAAGCCAGGCGTGCAGGCGGCGCTGGTAGTCCGGCGGCGGGGCGGCCTGCGGGATGCCCGCGGCCTGCGGCGCTGGCTTGCGTTGGGCGGGCCGCGGTGCGGGCGCGGGCTCCGGTGCCGCAATCGCCTCGGCCCTGGGCGGCGACGGCCTTGGCTCCGGCGGCTGCACCGGCTGTGCCTGCGGTTCGGGCTCCGGCTGAGGCTCAGGGTCCGGCTCTGGCTCCGGCTCCGGCTCCGGCTCGGGTTGAGGCGCTGGCAGCGGATCGACGACGCGCGTCAGGTCGATGGCAATGCCTTCCTCGCCCTGCTCGGCAGGTGCCGCGCGGTCGTGCGCCCCGAGCCATGCAAGGGCGATGGCCGCGTGAATGGCCCCGGCGATGCCAAGCGCGATCAGCCAGTGGCGCGCCGACAGCCGGGTCATTGGTCCAGCCTGCGGGCGACCAGGTTCACCCGTTCGATGCCCGCGTCGCGCAGGATCGCCATCACCTTGACCACGCGCCGCGCCTCCGACGCGCCGTCCGCCTTGAGACGGATGGCGTCGCCTTCGCCTGCCTCCCGCAGCCTCGCGGCGCGTGACGCCAGCGCCGCCTCGTCCAGCACTTCGCCGTCGAGGGCGAGCCGCCCCTCCGCCGAGACCTCCACCGTGTGGATGCGCGCCGCTTCGGCCTGCTCACTTCGCGATTCCGGCGGCTGGACGTTGAAGCGCTCGGTGCGGGAGAGCTGCCCGGCGATCATGAAGAAGATCAGCAGCAGGAACACCACGTTGACCAGCGGCAGCACCCGGTCGTCGTCGTTCTGCCGGTAGGTGTGGCGCGGGCGGAGGGAGCGGTGCATGGCGCTACTCGCTGCCCGTGTTGATGAAGGCGATCTCCGCGCCCTCGATACCGCGCAAGGCGTCGAGCACCGTGACCGTGCGCTGAAGCGTCGTCCCCGCGGCCGGGCGCAGCATGACGCGGGCATCCGCATCGCCCCCGATGCGCTGCCGGACCAGCGGTACGGCGTCCGCGAGCGGCATCCGCTCGCCGCCAAGCGCCACGTCATTGCCGTGGATGTCGATCACGATTGCCTCGCCCTCCATCGCGCGGCCGCCCGTCTCCGCCGGCGCACCGAGGCTGATCGACGAATAGGGCTGCAGGCTCGACGCCAGCATGAAGAACACGAGCAGGATGAATACCACGTCGATCAGCGGCGTGAGGCCGATGAGCGCGCGGCGGCGGCGCGTCCTAGTCGCCAGCGGCTGTGGCGCGGATGCGGCCGTCATCGCTGGCCTCCCGGTTTCCGGCGGCGCCCGTGTCGAGGAACAGGCGCGCGAGCGCGTTGTCCATGTCGTGCGCCGCGCGCTCGATGCGCCGCTCGAGCAGGTTGAGCATGGCGACCACCGGCATGGCGACGCCAAGGCCCACGGCGGTCGTCAGCAGCGCCACCCAGATGCCGCCGGACAGGGCAGCCGGATCGACGTTGCTCCCCGCCAGCTCCAGTGCGCGGAACGCATCGATCATCCCCAGCACCGTGCCGAACAGGCCGAGCAGCGGCGCGAGCGCCACGATCACCTCCAGCGGGCGCAGATAGCCGCGCATGTCTTCGAGGATGTCGGCGCCAAGCTGCGTGGCGTCCTCGCGGGCAATGGCGGGCGAAGCGCCCCGTCGCAGCCTGTCGAGCGCACGCGTGATGACTCTCGAGGCGGGGCTCCGCCCTCGCTCGGCTGCCTGCGCGGCCTCGTCGAGCCTGCCCTCCGCATGGAGGGCGACCGCCCGCTCGGCCGCCCGCGTGCGCCCGGCGCCGGCCATCCAGAACTGCCACAGCTTGAGCAGCACGATTGCCAGCGCGACGACGGACATCGCCAGCAGGATGATCACCACCGGTCCGCCCAGGTCGATGAAGTCCATGAACCGCACCCCCAGGTCGGGGGCTGCCGCGGCGTCCAGCGCAGCCTCTGCCGGGGGCGCGCCTCCCGCACCCGGCGTCGTCAATTCGCCATCCTGGTTCATCACGCAATGCTCATCGGCTATCGGCACAAAGTCTGCCGGATATCACGCCTGTTCGATATCAGGCTTTGGCGTCGAGGCGAACCGTCCGCCGCGGTGCCGTTAACCGGCGCGCTTGCCAGCGGCGCCATCACCGACGCAGAATGATGCGGTGCAGCAATTTTCCTGAGTTCCGCGTCCCCCATGCCCGAAGCCTCGCTCCGGATCCTGATATTCGACGAAAACCAGATCCGGGCGTCGGTCCTCGAGGAAGGGCTGCGGGAGGTCGGGCTGAGCGAGCTCCTGGTCATTTCCGAGCCGTCAGGTTTCGTCGCCCGCATCGCGGACTTCGATCCGGACGTCATCTTCATCGATCTCGAGAGCCCCAACCGCGACATGCTTGAAAGCATGCTCTCTGGCAAAAGCTCCAGGTCCAAGGGCTCACCGGCACGAGTGACGCGGCCGCGCTAGGTAAGGTCCGCGAGGCGGACCCTACCGCGCCACCGCTGACATTCGCCGCCGTCCACACCTACTCAGCCCACCTTTGCCTCCTTCGTTATTGGCTGGCAGCGGGCGGCCTTACCTGCGGCCTCGACGTCGTCATCAAGTTCCTGCCGCCGCCGTTCCTGGCTGATGCACTTGCGAGCGGGCGTGTCGACGGCTGCTGTGTCGGCGAGCCGCGGAACACGGCGGGCGAAATGCGCGAAGCCGGCCAAGTTGTCACAACGCCGGGCGGCATCTGGCCCGGGAGGCTGACAAGGTGTTGGGCCTGCGTAGAGACTGGGCGGAATCCAATGCCGGCGCGACCAAGCGTCCGATGCGCGCGCTCTATTGGGCGGGCCAGTGGTGCGATGCCCCCGCCGCCATGTCCCGCTTGCCGAACGCGACCCGGTTCGCTTCTGGCAGGGCGTCTCAGCGCTGCTCGGCTTGGTGGTGATCTACTTGCTGGCCTCGGCGTAAAGCCGCTCCGCCTTGGCGAAGTCCGCCGGCGTGTTGATGTCGAGAAAGGCGTCCTGCTCCGGGCCGTCGAACAAGACGGCCTTCGCGCCGAGCGAAGAAAGGACTTTCCGCAGGGCCCGCTCACCTGCATCAGCGTGACGCCTCACAGCACCGCACAAGTGAACCGGCCACGCGCTGACGACATAGTGATTGCCCCGCGCGGAAGCGGCGAAAGTAGGCACGCCGCTGGCCGCTGAGACCAGCCGCCCGACAAGATCCCCCGGCAGGAATGGCGTGTCGCATGGAGCCGTCACCACGACGTCGAAATCGGGGCCCGCGTGGTCGAGCGAGGCAAGGAGCCCGGACAACGGTCCCGCGCGTCCATCCAGCGGATCGGACAGAACGGGAAATCCGAATTCGGCAAGCGCGCCTGCGTCCCGGCCGGCGCAGAGCCAGAGCGTATCGGTCTGCGGAAGCAGCCAGTCGGCGACATGGCCGACGAGTGGCCGCCCGGCCAGCAGCCGGAGCGGTTTCGGTCCGGGGAGGCGCTGTGACGCGCCGCCGCAAAGGATCGCGCCTGCAACGCGTTGCACCATCGGGATGTCTCGCGGCCATATGTTCGACGGAGACATTGTCGGACGCATCGCCGCGCGTTGAAAGTGGCCGGGTCGGCGAGCGATACGGAGTGCCGGCGGGGCGGCTGTCTATTGCGCGGCGTAACCGCCGTCGATTGCCATCATGTGTCCGGTGACGAAACTTGCCTGATCGGAGGCAAGCCAGATCGCCGCATTCGCGACTTCGCCGGGTGTGCCCAGCCGCGCCATCGGCTTCATGGCCAGCAGGGCGTCTTCGAATCCTTCCACCTGGTCGGCGAGCCGGCTGACCATCGCGGTATCGACCATGCCGGGGCAGATGGCGTTGATACGGACGCCTGCCTTGGCGACATCGATTGCAGCCGATTTCACGAGTCCCGCCACACCGTGCTTGCTCGCCACGTAAGCGCCGAGGCCGCCCGCGCCGACCAGGCCGGCAACCGACGACGTGGCGACGATGGCCCCCCGGCCCGCCTCGACCATGGCCGGAAGGACGGCAGCCATGGTGCGCCACACGCCAGTCAGGTTGATATCGATCACCCGCATGAAATCCGCCTCGGATATCTCCCACGGCGCCACGGGTGGCCCCTCGATTCCGGCATTGGCGAACACAGTGTCGGGCGCAGCGCCGAATTGCGTCTGCGCGAGGGAAACGAGCTTGGCGATATCGCCGGATTTCCGCACATCGGTGGCGATGAAGTGCGCGTCGCCGCCGGCCTCGGCGATGCCGCGGGCCACGTCCGCACCGGAATCGGCCACGTCCCCGATAACGACACGCGCGCCTTCGCGTGCCGCCTGCTCAGCGATCGCGCGGCCGATACCTGCCGCGCCACCGGTGACGAGGGCAATCCGCCCCTCGAGCTGTCCCGTCATGTTCCCTCCCGGTCTGTGTTCGGGAGAGAGGGTGAGCGCCGGTGTGACCTCGCAAAATCCCCGGTTCGGGGGAGGTTCCGGGCCTATTCGGGGGAAATCAGTCGATCAGCTGCTGGCGAAGTGCGATGGCGACAGCGTGGGCGCGGTCGGATGCGCCGAGCTTGTCGTAGAGGCTCTTGAGATGCGCCTTCACCGTCTCTTCGCCGATCGACAGGTGGTTGGCGATGGTCTTGTTGCTTTGCCCAAGTGCAACGCATTCGAGAACCTGGAGTTCGCGCGCGCTCAGTTCCGACTTCCGGCCTTCGGCGCGTGCATCCTGTGCCAGCCGCTTCAAAAGTGGCTTCGTCACTTCAGCCTGCAGGTATCCCGCGCCCGATTTCACGGCGCGCACGGCCCGCAACAGGTCGTCCTTGGAGGCGCTCTTGAGCACGTAGCCGCTGGCGCCCGAATTCATGGCCCGCCAGACGTAGGCGGCGTTGTCATACATGGTGAAGACGATGATGCCGGTCGCGGGCGACCGCCGCGCGATCTCGCCGATGACGGTCAGGCCGCTCATCTCCGGCATCTTGAGATCGACGATGGCGATATCGGGCTTGAGCCGTTCGACCTCTTCGATCCCGGCCTTCGCGTCCTCGGTCTGGCCAACCACGCGAATGTCAGGCTCGGCCTCGAGCATTTCCACAACCGCCTGCCGCAGCACGGTGTGATCGTCGATCAGGAATGCGCTGATCCCGGCCATGACTATTCCGCAGGAAACTGCGTAGTGATCACCGTGCCGCACCCGTCCCGTGACGCGATACCGAGACGGCCGCCGACAGCCTCGGCGCGCTCGCGCATGGTGAGAAGGCCGAGATGACCGAGCCGCGGCCGCATGTCCGGATCGAACCCGGCACCATCGTCGGTCACGCGCAGCGTGATGTCCCCGCTTTCGTCCGAGCGCCCAAGCGCGACGGTGACTTTTGTGGCCCGCGCATGCTTGCGAATGTTCAGCAATGCCTCCTGCATGATCCGGAAGATCGCGGTGTCGCCCGGGCCGCACCAGGATCGCACACTGTTATCGATTTCGAGTGCGATATCGAAGGTTACGGTGTCCCGCATATCTGCCACGTATTCCTCGATGGCGGATGCCAGTCCCAGCTCATCCAGCACGGTCGGCCGTAACTCATTCATCAGCCGCCGCACCGCCGAGGACGTGTCGCGCACTTCCGCATCGAGGGCTTGCAGCGCCGCTTCGCTGTGTGCTGCCGCCTGCGCGTCACGCCTGATCCGGTCCACGTTCTGACGCAAAGCGAACAGGTGGCCGCTCATCCGGTCGTGGATGTCGCTGGCCATGCGCTTTCGCTCGTCCTCCTGCGAATTGATGAGGCGCTGCAAGAGCGTGCGCGCCCGGTCCCGCGCACTTTGCAGCGCGCGGGCGCGCTGGTTGGCAAGCGCGAGATTCTCTTCCGCCCAGTTGGCCAGCAGGATGCCGAACAAGGTGGAGAAGGCGAGGTAGAACACGCCCACCGCGAGATCGCTGAGGCTTGCACCCGGCACGGCGGCATAGAGCCCGCCTGTCAGCAGGACATTGAAGGCGAGCACCGCGGCCGCCTCGCGCGCACCGTATCTGAAGGCTGCGGCGAGCAGCGTGAAGTAATAGAAGGGAAAGAACACGGACTGGATACCGCCGGTGACGAAGCACACGGCGGTCGTCAGCAGCGGGTCGCCGATGGTCGTGATCCGCGCGCTGGACCCGATGGCTGCTCCACGTTGCAGGCGCAGGTGCGCGATCAGCGTGTAGGCCACACCGGCAAGGAATACGATCCACACCGGCGCCGGCGGCAGCTCGTCGCGGCCGAGCAGGATGTAGAGCCAGCCGGCCATGCCGATCCAGCGCAGCCAGGCGATCTGCCCTTCGGCACGCAGCAGGTGGGCATTCGCGCCGGGCGTACGCGCACGAGTGCCGATGCTCTCCGCCTCGGTCATGGGGCCGTCTCCTCAGCCTCGATGATTGGAGAAGCACGGGCCCAATCCAAGCCCAAACTGCGTCGGACCCCCGAAAGAACGCCCAAGCCCCCCGTATCGAGGGATGGCGGGTTGGCTGACCGCCCGCGAGCCTTTGTCTACGCAAGCGGGGGGACGGAATCGGTGGGACTCCTGAATAACGGTAGACGATGTGGCGCGATCGCGATTGCGGCGTTCCTGCTCCTGGCCGGGCCGCTTCGCGCGGAACCGCTGTCCGGCAAGGTTGCCGCGTTAGCCGATGGCACACCGGTTGAGAAGGCCATGGTCACGATCACATTCGAGACGGGCACGCCCGGTCCCCATGCTGTGACCGTCTTTACAGGGAAGGAGGGCAACTTCGCCTTTCCCAGCGACACACCGCCGCTGGAGAGCGCCACAAGCGTTCGCGTCCGCAAACTCGGCTTCGGGAGCTTGGAAAAGGAAGCGCAGGCAGCGAGCGATGGTGCGGTCTTCTACCTCCGAGCCGCGGGCAACATTGCGTCCGGTGTTCCGGCGTCGGCGTGGCTGGCCATCGCCGAACCGGGGCAGGACCGCGACATCACGGTCACGAGCTGTTCGAGCTGTCATCAGCTCGCCAGCCCGCGGATGCGGGAATACGCCGCGCAGATCGAGGCGGTGAGCGGCGGTCCGGACGGCGACCGCGTGGCGCTGGAGGAATGGCGCAAGGTCGTCCGGCACGAGGCGTGGCGCACCATCGTCAAGTACATGCGCTCGATGCACTACGCGGTGTTCCCCCTCGAAAGCAAGATGAACATCGACGCGATTGACTGGCAGACCGCGCAGGCAGCCGGGCTCAATTTCTTCAATGCCGAGCAGGGCGACACGGTCGCGCAGTACCTCGCCGAGCATTTTCCAAAGACAACCGAGTATCTGGACCGCGAGGCCTACAGTTACGGGGCCGAGCTCGGTGTTACCGGGAAGACCGTCATCCGCGAATACGCGCTGCCGGAAATGGCGCTGGTGCGCGAACTCGTCCCGGTCCCCAACACGCGGTACCTGTGGGGCGCTGATGTCCGCCGCAACAAGATCGTTCGTCTCGACCCGGAGTCGGGCGCAACGAAGTGGTACGAGGTCGACTTCGACGGTTCGACCGGCCCGCACACCATCGTCTCCGACGATAAGGGCGATCTCTGGGTCTCCATGGTGGACAACGACCAGTTCGGCCATTTCGATCCGGAGACGGAAGAGTGGACGTTGTGGACGCTGCGCCCGGCCAATCTGCCAAATGCGGACTCCATCGCCGGCGCCGCCATCGTCCATGACATGTCGATCGACTCCCACGGCCGCCTGTCGCGTGACCGCTTCGGCAAGATCTGGCTCACCATCGTCGGCACCAACCAGATGGGCACGCTCGACACGGAGACCGGCCGGGTCGCCTTCTACGACACGCACCAGATCGGCGATCAGAGCGCGATCAATCACCTGCTCTATTCGACGGTCATTTCGCCGGACGGCACCTGCGCGTGGTTCTCGCAGGTGAACGGCTGGGTGGGCTGCATCGATACCGACACGAAGGAAGTTGCGAAGCTCATCCCCTTCGATGAGGGCAAGGGGCCGCGGCGCATGGCGCGCGATGACAACGGCACCCTGTGGGTTGCCCTGTTCGGCAGCGGGCAGGTCGCGCGCATCGACATGGAAAGTGCCGAGGTGACGGCGACCTACGACCTGCCCGACCGGGCCTCCGCGCCCTACGCGGTGATGTGGGATGAAAGGCGGCAGGCGGTGTGGGTGTCCAACGCCAACAGCGACACGATCAACCGGCTCGACCCGGAAACCGGCGAAGTCACGGTTTACCCGCTGCCGCGGCCTATGGCCTACCTGCGCAAGGCCGAGCTCGACGAAGAGGGCCGCCTCGTCGCCACCTACGGCAACTACCCGGAAGGGTCCGGCCCGTCCATGGGAGTGGTCATCGATGTCGGCGACTAGGCAGCGCAGGAAGGCGCGGTGGAAGGTCGGCGCGCTTGTGGCATGCGCCATGCTGGCTGTCGCCGCGTGCTCTGATGACGAGGCAGATACGGCAGCAGCGGACACCGCGCAGGCACCATCGGCACCGGTCACAGTTCAACTGCCCGAACGCGGCACGCTGGACGATGCCGGCGCCCGGGCCCTGTTCGCGACGTATTACTGCAACGCGTGCCACGAGGTCGACGAGTTCCGTATCGGTCCTGCCTATCGCGACGTTGCACGACGTTACGAAGGTGATGCGGCTCACGACGCGGACTGGCTTGCGCGGAAGATCGTGCATGGCGGCGCCGGAAGCTGGGGCGTGGTGCCCATGGTCAGCAACCCGGAGCTGACACCGGCCGAGGCCCATGCAATCGCCACCTGGATCCTGTCGCTCGACACGGATCCGGCACAGTGATCCCCCGAAAGACCCGGCAGCCCTACCGGATCGCGGAATGTCCGCGGGGTCCGCGGTGCCCGACAGTCGGTACTCCCGATTGAGTAACGGAGCAGGCGGATGACCCATCAGATCACGGTTCGGTACTCGGATGGCGTGACACGCACCATGCCGGTCGAGGATGGTCAGACAGTGCTGGATGCGGCCGAGGGGCACGGCGTTCCCGTGGTCAACGAGTGCCAGAGCGGCGTGTGCGGGACGTGCGTGGGCCGGTGCGTGGAAGGCCGTTATGCCCTCGATCATGCCCCGGGACTGAGTGCGCAGGAGCGCGAGCAAGGGCGGGTTCTCACCTGCCAGACGGTGCCGCAGACCGACATCGCCATCGAGCTCGATTATCCGTTCGCCGCGAATGCAGCCCATATTGTGAGTGGCGTCACGGCGCTCACGGATGTTGAACAGCTTTCGGACAACATCGTGCGGATCGCACTTGACGTGTCCGCTTTGCCTGAGCCGCTTACCTACAAGCCCGGCCAGTTTGCCCAGCTTCGCGTACCGGGCACGCAGGCGTGGCGAAGCTACTCGTTTCTGACTGCCCGCCAGCGCGACGGGCAGGTCGAATTTCTCGTCCGGCTACAGGCTGAAGGGACGATGTCCGACTACCTGCGATCGCGGGCCCGGATCGGCGACGAGATCGAGTTTCGCGGCAGCAAGGGTGATTTCCATCTGCGCGAAGGCGCCTCGCCGGTTCTGCTGGTCGCGGGCGGCACCGGGCTCTCGGCCATCCTCGCCATGGCGGAGGAACTGGCAGCGCGCAAGCACCCTGCGCCAGTGCGTCTTCTCTATGGCGTCACAGCGCAGGACGACCTCGTTCTTGCCGAACGCCTGGAGGCGCTTGCGGCCAGGCTGCCCGATTTCCGCTGGCAGGGCATCGTCCGCGAGCCGGATGGCTCGTGGACCGGCCCGGCCGGTCTCGTGACCGATCTTCTCGACGGCGAAGCACTGACGCATGGGCGCATGGATACCTACCTGTGCGGTCCCGCGCCGATGGTGGACGCCGTGCGCGACGGGCTTGCCGCGCGCGGTCATCACGATTTCGAGCTCTACTTCGAAAAATTCCTCCCCTCGGGACGGCGGCAGGCAAAGGTCTCTGAGACGTACGTTGCCCCCGACGTGGCCCGCCTGCGCGAGGACGGGCGAGGCACGGCGCTCGTTATCGGCGGCTCGATCGCCGGCATGGCGGCGGCCAAGGCCCTTACTGCGCGCTATGACCGGGTCGTCATCGTGGAGAAGGATCCGGTCCATCACCGCACCGAAGGCCGCCCCGGCGCGGCGCAGGGCTGGCACCTCCATCACCTGCTCATCGCCGGCCAGCAGGAACTCGATGCGGTGTTCCCCGGCGTCATCGACGACATGGTGGCCGAGGGCGCGTTCCGCGTGGACATGGGCAAGCAGTACCGCTTGCTGCTCGCTGGTGCATGGAAGAAGCCGGTCGAGAGTGGCATTGAGATCATCTGTGCCGGGCGGCCCTTGCTCGAATGGTGCGTGCGCCGCCGCCTCGATGCCGATCCGCACATCCAATACCGCTATGGCCACGAGGTCGTGGACCTGCTGGTTGATCCCGCGAAGGCCGCCGTTCGTGGCGCCGTCACCCGGCATGACGGGCGGACGGAGTCCATCGCCGCCGAGTTCGTGGTCGATGCGTCCGGCAAGAACACGCCGGTTCCGGCCCTGCTTGAGCGGCACGGGTTCGAGGCGCCGGAGATCGAAGAGGATTGCATCAACTGCTTCTATTCGAGCATGCGCCACAAGGTGCCCCCCGGCCGCGCATGGACCGACAAGGTGATGCGCATCGCCTACGCCTACCGGCCCGACCAGCGCTACTACGCGGCGCAGTACTACATGGACACAAGCCGCAGCACCCTCTGCACCTCGCTCGTCGGCTACAACTGCTACGACCCGCCGCGCAACCCGGAAGAGTTCCGCGCCTTCGCCCGCCGCATGCCCACACAGGCAATCGGCGACGAGCTGGACGACCTGGAGCCGTGCTCGGAGGTCTATAATTTCCGCTACCCGGAAATGCGCCGCTATCACTACGAGCGCGTCGCGAGCCTGCCGTCGGGCCTCGTGGCGCTGGGCGATGCGCTGAGCAGCGCCGATCCCGTGTCCGGCGCGGGGATGACGAAGGCGCTCCTCGAACTCGGTGTCCTGCGCAAGCTCATGGTCTCGCGCGATCCGGCGGAGTCTGGCTTCCCGCAGCGCTTTTACCGGCGCGTGACGCCGATCGTCGACCGCGTGTGGTTCGTCGTTCGCGAGCAGAACCTCCGCTACCCGTGGATCAAGGACGTGGAAGCCAAGCGTCCGGCTTATTTTCGCGCGCTCACCTGGTACGTCGACCGGGTGCTCGAATACATGCACGGCGATGCCGCCATGTATCGGCGATACCTCGCCATGACGCATTTCGTGGCCTCGCCTGCGGTCCTCGCCCGGCCGGACGTTGTGGCGCGTGTTCTCTGGTGCTGGGCGCGCACCAAGCTCGCCGGGCACCAGACCCTCATAGAAAAGAATTTCGGGCCAGCCGGTCCGGCCGGCGGCGGTCTCGGACTGGCCGGCCGCGACCAGCCGGCCGAGTGAAAAGACGGAGGACAAACGTGCCGGAACAGAAGAGCCGCTTCGTGCAGGTGGGCGGCACAAGGCTGCACATCGTCGAGCAGGGCGAAGGCCCGCTGGTCCTCCTCGTCCACGGATTTCCCGAGCTTTGGTACTCGTGGCGGTTCCAGCTGCCGGCCATCGCCGATATGGGCTACCGCGCCGTCGCTGTGGACCAGCGTGGCTATGGCCGCTCGTCGAAGTATTGGAACCCGGACGCCTACCGCCTCGGTCCGCTGGTGGCTGACCTTGTTGGGCTGGTTGCGGAACTCGGCGAGAAATCGGCCATCCTGATCGGCCACGACTGGGGCGCGCCGGTCGTCTGGACGGCGGCGTGGCGGCACCCGGACATATTCCGCGGCGTCCTCGGCATGAGCGTGCCGTTCTCCGGCCGCGGGCAGATCGCGCTGCCGGGCAACCCGTTCGGCGATATGCCGCCGCATGAAATCCACGAAAAGATCGCCGGGCCCGGCGCCGACTTCTACCAGATCTACTTCGGCGCTCTCGAAGGCATCATCGATGAAATCGAAAGCGACCTGCGCAGCTGGGTGCGCGACCTGATGTGGACGGTTTCAGGCGACGCCGCTGCCGCCGCGGGCGTGAACCTGAAGGACACCGACCCGGTCGAATGGACCCGCGAGGGCGCGCTGTGCCTGCCCCATGGCCAGCAGATGCGCGCCCGCTTCGCCACGCCCGATGCCATGCCGGCTTGGCTAACTGACAGGGACCTGGACGTGTTCGTGGAAGCGCTCGAGGGCAGCGGCTTTGCCGGCCCGCTGAGTTTCTACCGAAACCTGGAGAACAACTGGCACGACCTGGCGGACCTTGACGGCACGCCGCTCACCGTCCCCGCCATGTTCCTCGGCGCGGAATACGACGTGGCGACCTGGTGGGGAAAGGAAGCCATCGACCGCGCAGATGGAGTCATGACCAACTGGCTCGGCAGCCACGTCATTGACGGCGCGGGACATTGGCTCCAGCAGGAACGGCCGGAAGAAACCAACCGTGTCATTGAGCGGTTTCTCGCA
This sequence comes from Parvibaculaceae bacterium, assembly GCA_965229975.1. Taxonomy (GTDB): domain Bacteria; phylum Pseudomonadota; class Alphaproteobacteria; order CGMCC-115125; family CGMCC-115125; genus Pyruvatibacter. The sequence continues at coordinate 1,879,325 of OZ245936.1, read as the reverse complement.
AGCCTCTGACCCGCCGCCTTGGGGCCTAGCGCTCCTGCAGCGCGCGCTCCTTGAGTTTCAGCACGGGCTTCAGGATGTAATCGAGGATCGTCCGGTCGCCGGTGACGACGCTGACGTCGGCCACCATGCCCGGGATGATAGGCAGGTCCGCCTGCCGGTCCTGCAACGCCGCTTCGTCCACGCGCACCGTGACCGGGTAGAAGCGCTCTTCGTCGCGCGTCACGATGGTGTCCGCGCCGATGCGCTCCACGCGGCCGGGCAGGGCGCCATAGACCGAGAAGTCGTAGGCGGTCACGCGCACCTTCGCTTCCTGCCCGCGCTGGATGAACGCGATGTCGGACGGCTTGATCCGCACCTCGATGAGCAGCGCATCGTCCACCGGCACGATTTCCATGATCGTGCCGCCCGGTTCGATGACCGCGCCCACCGTCTGCGTCGCCAGCCGCTTCACGATCCCATTCGCGGGCGCGCGCACGTCGCGGCGGCCCACCCTGTCACGATGCGCCACCAGCCGTTCCGTGAGCGCTGCGAGTTCGGCCTGGCGCTGTGCCAGTTCCTCGCGCGCCTCGCTGCGGAAGGCCGAACGGCGCTCCGCCTTGCGGGATGCCAGTTCACCCAGCTCGATCTCCGCTGCCTGGATTTCGCCGCGCGCCGTGCCCAGCCGCTCGTCGGTGTCGGCAATCAGGCGTTCGAGCTGGAGCTTCTCGACCACCGAGACGAGCCCCTGATCCACCTGCCGCGCGATCAGGCCCAGTTCGGCGCGGACCGAGCGGAGCTTGGCTTCGAGATGGACAATGCGTTCGCGCGCGTCCGTCTGCGTCTGGCGCGCCTGCTCTTCCTGCCGTTCGAGAACCGCGATGGCGTCGGCAAGCTCCTCCGCCCGGCTCTCGTAGAGCGCGGTTTCGCTGGCGATGAGCGCGGCGCCCGCCGGGGCCTCGCGGAGTTCATCGGGAAATGCCAGCGCATTGTCTTCGGCTTCGGCGGTAAGGCGCGCGGTTGTGGCGAGCATGGCGTAGTAGGTGGACAGGTCTTCGCGGTAGGAGGAGGCGATGCCGGTGTCGTCGATCTGCGCCACGACCTGCCCCTCGCGCACGCGGTCGCCCTCGTGCGCGTTGATCGCGCGCAGGATGCCGCCTTCGAGGTTCTGCACCACCTGGATCTGCGATGACGGCACAACGGTGCCGATGCCCGACGCCGTGATGTCGAGGCGCGCCATGGCCGCCCACACAAGCAGGAAGAAGAGCAGGGAGGCGATGCCAACCAGCAGCGCGATGATCGCCTGCTTCGGGCCGCGAACGGGGTCGAGCAGGGCGGCATCCGCGTTCATCGGTTCATGCAGGCTCATTGGATGCTCCCGGCGGGTTCGGCCCGGGCGGAGACGACATTGAAGGACTGCTGCTGCGGCTTGCCCATGAGCGCCGCCATCACCTTGTCGCGCGGCCCGTCCATGGCGACGCGCCCGCGGTCGAACACGATAATGCGCGAGGCCAGCGGCAGGAGGGCAGGCTTGTGGGTCACGATGATCGTCGTAAGCCCGCGGCGTGCATTGCCGAAGCCCGCGATGACCCGCTGCTCGGTGGTGTTGTCCATCGCCGATGTCGGCTCATCGAGCAGGAGCACAGGGGGGCGGCCGGCAAGCGCGCGCGCAAGCGAAACCGCCTGGCGCTCGCCCCCTGATAGCCGGCCGCCGCGCTCCCCCACCGGTGTCTGGAGTCCAGTGACCGAATGCGAGAGCAATTCTTCCAGCCCCGCCGTCCGGGCAGCGTCGAGCAAGGCTGCATCGTCGAGACCGGGGCGCGACGCCATGATGTTTTCGCGCACGCTGCCGTGAAACAGCACCGCGTCCTGCCCGGCATAGCCGATCGTGGTGCGCAGGGCCGCGGGATGGATCTGGCGCACATCCACCCCGTCCAGCAGCACGTGTCCGGCGGCGGGGGAATCCAGGTTGAGCATCATGCGCAGGGCCGTCGACTTGCCCGAGCCGACGCGGCCGAGGATGGCAACGCAGCTGCCCGGCTCGATCTCGAAGCTCACGCCATCAAGCGCATTCTGGGCCGGCACGTCCGGTGACGGCGGCGGGTAGGCGAAGCTCACATTGCGGAACGCGATGCGGCCCTTGCCCTCCACGCGCTGCAGCTGCCCCGGCGCTTCCTCGGCGGGTGCTTCCATGAACTGGTCGAGACTTTCGACCGCAAGCTTCGTCTGCTGCCAGCGCGCCATCAGCATCGCCACCTGCGCGAAGGGTTGCACGGCGCGGCCCGCAAGGATGACAGCGGCAATCAGCGCGCCGGACGTGATCGAGCCCGCGGCCACCAGCAGGGCGCCGACCGCTACCGTCCCGATGGTGACGAAATTCATGACGCCTGACGTGATTGAGCCCGAAAGGCTCGTCCATTGCCGCGAGAGAAGATTGGTCTCCGCATTGCGGCCGATGATCGCTTCCCAGTGACGGCGCGCCCAGGCCTGGGCGTTCACGGCCTTCAGCGTATCGATGCCGGCCATCGTCTCGTGCAGGAATGCCGACTTGTGCGCGGCCTCGCGGTGGGCGCGGGACACGGCACGGTTGATCGGCTTTTGGAGCAGAAGCCCGGCCGTCACGATGATGACGATTGCCGCCATGGGCACCAGCACCAGCCAGCCGCCCACCCACCAGATGATGGCAAGAAAAAGCACGACGAAAGGCAGGTCGCCCAATCCCACGAGGGTCGCGGACGTGAAGAAGTCGCGCACGGTCTCGAAGTCGCGCACCGTGTTGGCCAGCGTACCCGCGCTTTGCGGCCGCGCCGTCCCGCGCATGGCCAGCAGCTGGCGGAACACGCGCGCGCCGACGCTGACATCGAACCGGCGGCCCGCCGCATCCACCAGGTAGCCGCGCACCACCCGCATCCCCGCATCGACCAGCACGACAACGCCAATGCCGATCACCAGCGCGATAAGGCTCGCGGTCGCGTTGTTCGGGATCACCCGGTCATAGACCGCCATGGTGAACAGCGAGATGGCGATGGCCGCGAGATTGACGAACAGTCCCGCGAGGATAGCGAAGCCGTAGAGCCGCCGGTTGGCGAAGAGGGCCCCCTTGAACCACTGGTGCGGTTCTTCGAGGTCCAGCAGCGCGCTGCGCTGATCGAAATAGAAGGTCGGTGCCAGCCTGAAGGCCGGGGCGGCGGGATCGATCTCGGACTCCGCCAGCCAGAACGGTTCGCCATCGCCGACAGCCGCCGCGAAGCCGCCGGGGTGGCGGGCGAGGAGAGCGACGGCCCCGTGGCGGCGCGAGACCGCGATGAGAGGCATCTGCGTGCGCGTGAGGTCCGCAGGGTCACCTGTGTAAGGCGCGCACGACACGTCGGCGCGCTCCGCGGCCTCCGCAAGGTGAGCCGCCGGCAGCGCGCCATCCTGCAACGGCAGGCCGGCCAGCAGCGCGGAGGTCTCGGCGCTCTTGCCGAAATACCGCAGCACCGCTTCGAGGGCGGGGAGATATCCCGCAAGAGATGCCGTGTCTGCTTTGGCCTCGCTCATGGCATCGCGGCCTAGACCACGACCGCGGGCAGATCGCCGGCGGCTGCAATGTCGCTATGCGCGTAGAGCTGGGCGTTGCCGTTCTCGAAGATGTTGTAGGTGTCCGCGCCCTGCGTTTCCGTGCCGACATGGCTCCAGCCGCTGCCATAAGCGAAGAGCTGGTCGCTGGTATCACCCTCGACGGTCAGCCGCGTCTTGCCGCCGACAATGTCGTCGGACATGTCCAGGACATCCTGCGCCGTCAGGTAGATACGGTTGCCGGTGCCAATATCGACCCGCTCGATGCCGGATATGGAATTGCTGCCCGTCTGGCGGAAATCCATGGAGTAGGTATTGGTCACGAAGGTGTCGTAGCCGGTCCCGCCATGCAGGCTGTCGATGGGATCGTCGCCGGTATAGTAGATCGTGTCGTCGCCCGCGGTGCCTTCCGCGGTGAACCCGTCCTGGCCGTATACCTCCACCTGGACGACGCCCTGGCGGCCGTCCGCGAGAGTGTAGGAGAACGAGTCCGTCGCGATGGTGGCGCGGGGAAGCGCCTGAAGAACGGTCGATTCCTGTGCGTTGTAGGTGACCTGGCCCGTCTGGGAGTCGTAGGTCACTTCCGCACCGGCAAGGCTGTTCGACACGCTCACCAGCGTGGCGCCGGGGCCGTCATTGCCGATGATCCAGTTCTCGTCGAACACGAAGACCGAGTCCTCGTCGACGCGGGTCCACTGGTAGCCGGGAGCACCGATCTCGGCGATGAACCAGCGGCTGGCCGTCCCGTCGTCCGCTTCCCACCGGCCGGTGCTGCTGATGCTCATGTAGTCGTCGTTGCCGCTGCCCGGCTCGTTGACGACCCAGTTCGTGTAGGCCCCATTCTGCGCCGAGCCGCCGCTGCCGCCCTGCCAGAAGACGTCGCCGGTATCGGGACCGGTTGCCCAGGTCCACGTCCCTTCGACGTCGGAATCCGTGCCCGCGATATAGCGGAGATTGTAGTTCTGGCCGTCGATGAAGCGGATGAGATTGTTTTCCGCGGCCGAAGAGATGGTCGCGAGGTACGGCACCACGCCGTCGGGCATCGTGAGGTCCCGGCCGCTTGCCACGAAGTCGGCGTTGGCGGCCTCCGCCAAAGCATCGCTCCAGCTGTCGGCATAGCCACCAAGCACGTACACGTGGCCCGTTGCCGGGTCGTAGTTCATGTAGTTGCTGTAGAAGGTGCCAATATAGCTGATGTAGTCGGTCGGTGCCGTGTTCTCGAAAGCACCGGCCACGTCGATCGAGACCGTTGCCGTGCTGCCGTCATCGGTCATGTAGGTGAACGTGTCGGTCGCCGTCTGACCGAAGTCGTAGGCCTGAACCGCCGAAGCGGCCGTCGCGTCATAGGTGATCGTCCCGGCGCCGCTGTTGTAGGTGATGGTGGCGCCAAGCGCGCTGGTCGCGCTGACGGAGGTGATGGTGGCGCCGGCCCCGTCATTCGCCAGCAGAAGCGACGCGTCGAACGTGTAGGGCGCGTCTTCGGTGGCGCTGGCGTAGAGCTGGCCGTTGCCGCCTGCTTCGGCGACCGTGTAGTAGCTGCCGCCCGAGAGGCCTGTGACGTCGTTCCAGATGCCGATGCTGGAGACGAGATAGTCTTCCTGCGAGCCGCTGCCGTTCACTTCGCTCGGCTGGCCCGACCCCCAGTTGGTGTACTGGCCGTTCTGCGCACTGCCGGAGGCGTTGCCGATCCAGAAGACCGTGCCGGCCTCGGGCCCTTCGACCCAGGTCCAGGTGCCCTCGGTATCGACGTCATTCGCGCCGAGATAGTACCGGCTGGCCATGTTGGCTTCGAGGAAGTCACGCTCGGCCTGGCTGGTGACCGTGGCCATGTAGCTTTGGCCGGGCAGCAGGCCCTGGGCCAGCTGCCTTGCGCTCGTCCAGCCGATGTCGGTCGGGTCGCGCCAGTAGACATGGCCGTTGCCGTCGAACAGCGTCCAGCCCACCGGTACGCCGCTGATCGTATCGGCCACGGCATCGGGCTGGATCGGCAGGTTGAGGGAGACGGTGCCCACCGTCACATCCGTGCCGCCACCGCTGCCGAAATTGCCACCGTCATTGGCAACGATCTGCACAGGCGCCCCGCCGCCATTGTCCGTGTAACGGATGTTGCTGGCGGTATTCAGATAGGCATCGATTTCGGACGCGGTACCCGTCAGCACAAGCGTGCCGCTGCCGCTGCCGCCGACCGACACACCGCCCCCGGAGGACGCCGTGAAGGTGCCGCTTCCCGCGATGAAAGAGAGCGAGATGTCATTCGAGCCGGAGTCCGGGTCGGAGAACGTTGCCGCCGACATGTCGAAGTCGACAGCCGTCCCGTTTTCGACAGAGAGCGAGCCGGGCAGGCCGGCAAGCTGCGGGTCGTCATTGACCGCATCGACCCTGACCTGTGCGATAAGCGTGTTTGACGGGATGTCCGTCCCGTCCTGGTAGACGTTGAAATCTATCCGCCGCGAGTTGTCCGTGCCTCCGAAATTAGGATCGTCGGACGTGGAGTAGAACCGGACGCTTCGAAGCACGGATTGAAGGTCCGCGGCTGTCCCACTGCCGCTGACGGTCAGCACGTAAGTCGTGTCATCGTAGGAGACGGTGAAACCGCCTGCACCGGTCGCCTCGAGCATGTCGCCCGCCCTACTGTCCGCAATTCTAACGGTGGCGCCGGATAGACCGCCGCCTTCCACGTCAGTGACCGTCAGGTAGTTGTGAACGACCGGGTGCGCGCCGTCTTCTGTGTATACGACCACGCTTGTCCCGGGGCCCATCTCGGGCGCGTCGACGATCTCCACGTCGAACCCGGCCGACATGGCGCCAATGTTGCCCGCCACGTCCTGCGCACGCGCGGTGTACGAATAATCGCCGTTGGCGAGCGCCGTATCCGTGTAGCTCCAGTTGCCGCTGCCATCGGCCGTCACCGTGCCGATCTGGACGAAGTCCCGGTAGATCGTGACTGTCGCGTTCGCATCGGTCGTGCCTGTGATCGTCGGCGTGTCGTCCGAGGTGATGCCGTCTGCAAGGCCGGGGTCGGTGTCGAGGCCGCTGATCGTGACCGCCGGCGAGGCGGTATCTACCGTGATGACAATCGGCGACGTTGCGGGGCTCGCATTGCCGGCCCCGTCCACCGCCACGAAGGTGAAGCTGTAGTTGCCATCGGCAAGAACAGCTGACTGGTAGGACCACGAGGTCCCCGTCATCGGCAGCGTCGCAACCAGTGACCCGCCTTCATAGACCTCGATCAGCGTTGCGCCGGGCCGCGTGCCGGTGAAGGTCAGCGTGTTGTCGTAGGTGATCCCGTCACTGTTATTCGTGCCGGTGTCCGTTCCCCAAGAGGTGACGGTCGGCGCCTCGGGCGGGGTCGTGTCGATCCAGACCGAGAACGTGTCCGCAGGGCTCGCGTTGTTCGCCGCGTCATAGGCGCGGGCGGTCACGGAGAAAAAGCCCTCGGGCAGGTCCACGGTACTGGTCGCCGACCAGTCCCCATTGCCGTCGGCCACGGCGCTGGCGATTACCTGCGCGCCACGGAAGATCCTCACCTCCATGCCCGCCTCGGCGGTACCGGTGAAGGTTGGCCGCGTTTCCGAGGTCTGGCCGTTCGCGATGCCGGTGTCCGTGTAGCTCACGATGTCGGGCCGGGCCGGGGCCACGTTATCGAGCGTGAACGTATCGCTTGCCGTGCTCGACGCATTGCCTGCGGCGTCCTCGCCGTAGGCTTCAATGGTGATGGTCCCGTTGTCGAACCCGGAAATGTCCGCGCCCGACAGGATCCAGGTGCCGCTGTTCACGGTGGCAGTGCCCGTCACCTCGTTGCCGGACCCGTCGCGGAACGTGACATGGACACGGCTCGTTCCGGCCGGGGCCGTGCCGACGACCTGGGCGTTGCTGTCGTCCGACGCGTTGACGTAGCCGTCGCCGGATACCGAGCTGATCGCCGGTGCGCCGGGAGCCACGGTATCCACCCAGACGTAGGTCGGGCTGGTTTGCGCGCTGGCGTTGCCGGCGGCGTCATCGGCGCGGACCGAAATGCTGTAGTATGCGTCGGCCAGCGCGCCGAAGGTGTACGACCAGTCGCCGTTACCGTCGGCTGTCGTCGTGCCGATGTTCGCGCCGCCATTGTAGATGCGTACGGTCACGTTCGCCTCGGCGGTGCCGTAGATGGTCGGCGTGTTGTCGTTGGTGATCCCGTCGGTTGCCGAAGAGCCCGTGTCGTCGGTGATGCCGAGGATGACCGGCACCGCCGGCGCGGTCGTATCGACGCTGATGTCGAGCGCCGCCGATGCGGGCCCCTGGTTGCCGGCCCGGTCCACGGCGACGGCGGTGAAGCTGTAATCGCCTTCCGCCAGCGTCGCGGTCGTGAAGGTCCAGGACGTGCCCTGGGTGTTGACCGTGCCGACCTCGACACCGTCCTGGTAGACGACGACCTGCGTGACGCCACCTTCGACCGATCCGCTCAGCGTCAGCTGCGTGTACCTGGTGATCCCGTCACCCTGCACGCCGCTGTCGGTCGAATAGCCGGCAATCGTCGGCGCGGCAGGCGGCGCGGTATCGATGATGACGATCGCCGGATCGGACGCCGCGCCAATATTGCCCGCGGCATCCACGGCCCGCGCTTCGAACGATGTGTATCCGTCCGCCAGCACGCCTGTTGTCAGCGACCAGTCGCCGTTGCCGTCGGCGGTCGTGGTCGTAAGCAGGACGCCGTTCCGGTAGAAGTTAACCGTCGCGTTCGCCTCCGCCGTGCCGGTGAAGGTCAACGTGTTGTCGGAGGTCTGCTGGTCGTTTGTATCTACGCCCGTGTCGTCGCTGAAGCCGGCAATGATTGGCTTGGCCGGCGCGGCCGTGTCCACTGTCACCGTCAGGGCAGCCGACGGATCGCTTGCCGAATAGCCGCCGGGCGCGGTGGCGACGGCGGTGAAGCTGTGCGCGCCGTCGCTGAGCGCGGCCGTGGTGTATGTCCAGTTACCCGCGCCATCCGCCGTCACGGTTCCAAGCGAGGTGACGCCGTCGAACACTTCCACTGAAGCATTGGCCGCTGCCGTGCCGGTCAGCTGGATCGTATTGTCGCTGGTGATCCCATCGCCCGTGGCGCCGGTATCGTTGCCGTAGGACGAGATGACCGGCGTGGCGGTAGCCGGGGGCGGGCCGGAGCTGACGGTCACGTCGAGGGCCGCCGAAGCACTGCTTGTGTTGCCTGCATTGTCGGTGGCCCGGGCGGTGAAGCTGTACGAGTCCTCGGCCAGCTCACCGGTCAGATAGGTCCAGTTGCCCGAGCCATCGGCGGTGACTGTTCCCAGCGAGACGCCGTCCTCGAATATCTCGACAACCGAATTGGCCGCTGCCGTACCGGTTAGCGTCAGGGTTGTGTCGGATGTCACGCCGTCCCCGGGAACGCCCGTGTCGTCGGAGTAACCCGTGATGACCGGGGCATCCGGCGCGGTTGTGTCGATGACGAGCAACGTATTGCCGCTGTAGTTGCTGGTACGCCCGGCCAGGTCCGTCTGCCACACCGAGATGACGTGGACACCCTCAGAGAGTGTGCTTGCCGTGAAGGACCAGTCACCGTTTGCATCGGCCGTTGCGGTGCCGATCTCGGTGGCGCCGTCGCGGATGGTGACGAGCGCATTGGCTTCCGCCGTGCCGCTCAGTGTCGGCGTGTCGTCGTTGGTGCGGAAATCGCCGGCCGTGCCGCTATCGTCGCTGATCGCATCGAAGGTGGGCGAGGCCGGCGGCGTCTGGTCAACCGTGAATGTCAGCCCGCCGCTCTGGGCGCTCTCGTTGCCGACGTAGTCGCGTCCTGCGACCGTGAGCACGTGTTCGCCTTCCGTCAACGGATACACCGAAGCGGACCAGGTCCCGCCGCTCACGGAAGCCGTCGTAAATTCGACGCCGTCCACGTAGATGACGACACGGCTGGTGCCCGCAGCGGCCGTGCCGGAAAGCTGGGTCCAGTTGTAGGAGCTGACGCCGTCGTCAGTCGCCAGCCCGTTGTCGTTCGTGTAGCCGGTGATGGCGGGGACGCCCGGCGCGGTCGTGTCCACGTTGATCGTGAGGGTCGAGCTGGGCAGGCTCAGGTTGCCGGCATCGTCGACAGCGCGGGCGGTGAAATACTGCCAGCCATCGGCAATGGTGCCGGTCGCCGCCGTCCAGTCGCCGTTGCCGTCGGCCACGCCTGTCGCGACGACCGCACCGCCGAGATAGATGTTGACCGTTACGCCCGCTTCCGCGGTGCCGTGGAACACCAGCGTGTTGTCGCTGGTCTGGTTATCGGCGCTGCCCGTATCGTCCGAAAAGCCGTCGATGACCGGCGTCGCAGGCCGCGTGGTGTCGATGGTGATGTCGAGCGATGCCGTCTGTGCGCTCTCGTTGCCGGCACCGTCGCGTGCACTTGCCGTGAAGCTGTGCGCGCCATCGCCGAGGCTTGCCGTGGTGAACGACCAGGTGCCCGGGCCGGTGAAGAACGCCGTGCCGAGTTCGACGCCGCCGTCATAGATGACAATGGTCGAGCCTGCCGGGCCGGTGCCGGTCAGCGTGATGGTATTGTCGTTCGTCAGTCCGTCGCCCGGTGTGCCGCTGTCGGTCGAGTAACCGGTGATGGCGGGCAGGGCCGGGGCAACGGTATCGATGAAGACAACCTCGGGAGCGGAGACACCGCTGGTGTTTCCCGCGGCATCCACGGCCCGCGCCGTGAAGGCGCTGTAGCCGTCGGCAAGCTCGCCCGTGGTCGCCGTCCAGTTGCCGCTGCCATCGGCAACGCCGGTGGCGACAATGTTGCCGGCCAGGTAGATGTTCACCGTCGCACCGGCTTCCGCCGTACCCGTGAAGGTCAGCGTCGTGTCGCTCGTGTAGGCGCTGGATGTGCCGGTATTGTCCGAGAAGCCGGTGATGACCGGCACTGCGGGCGCGGCGTTGTCGAGCGTGATCGACGCCGTCTGCATGACGGATTCGTTGCCAGCCGGGTCGCTGGCGACCGCTTCGACGGTGATGTTGCCGTTCTGAAGGCCCGAAATATCCGCGCCGGTCAGCGTCCAGTTGCCCGCACCGTCCGTGGCAGCCGTTCCGCTCACGGTGGCGCCGGTGCCATCCCGGAACGTCACTGTCACGAGTTGCGCCGAGCCTGTGGTCGTGCCGGATACGCTGACGCTGCCATCCTCGGCCGCGTTGATCAGGCCGTCACCCGAGATCGGCGTGGTGATCGCCACCGTGGGCGCGGTCGTATCGACCGTGACGTTGTAGTCAGTGGAGAACGGACTCAGGCTGCTGTCCGGCGCAAGCGCCGTGGCGCGAAACGAGTGGTTTCCTTCGCCCAGGACGCCGGTGGTGAAGCTCCAGTTGCCGCTGCCGTCGGCCGTCGTGGTGCCGAGCGACGTCAGGCCGTCGAATACCTCGATCACCGCGTCCGCCTGCGACGTGCCGCTGATCACCAGCGTCGTGTCGGAGGTAACGTTGTCGCCGCCGTTGCCGGTATCGTCGGCAATGCCCGTGATCACCGGGGCATCGGACGGCGTTCGCTGCACGGTCACGGAGAGGCTGCCGACACCGGCGGAGACATTGCCCGCGGCGTCGGTCGCGGACGCCGTGAAGGTATAACCGCCGTCGGCAAGTGTACCGGTGGTGAAGGTCCAGTTGCCCGCGCCATCCGCGGTTGCCGTTCCGATCACGGAACTGTTGGCGCTGATGGTGACCGTCGCGTTCGCCTCGGCGGTGCCCGACAGCACGAGCTCGGTGTCCGACGTGGCGCCGTCACCCACCGTGCCGGTGTCCTCGCTGAAGCCGGTGATGACCGGATCGGAGGGACGGGTGGCGTCGATCGTCACGTCGAGCGAGGCGGTCTGCGCGCTCTCGTTGCCCACGTAGTCGCGGGCAGCGGCCGTCAGGCTGTGCGCCCCGTCGGCGAGGGCGGCGGTCGTGAACGTCCATGTGCCACCCACTACCTGCGCGGTACCGATCTCCGAGCCGTTGTCATAGATGACCACGCGACTGGTGCCGGCCGCGGCCGTGCCCGTGAGCGTGAGCGTCGTGTCCGCTGTAAGGTTGTCGCTGTTGCTCGCGCCGGTGTCGTCCGAATAGCCGGTGATGACGGGCAGGGCGGGCGGTGTCGTGTCGATGATGACGATCACCGGGTCGGACGGAATGCCGGTGTTACCCGCCGCATCGACCGCCCGCGCCGTGAAGCTCGTGTAGCCGTCGGCCAGCACGCCGGTCGTCGCCGTCCAGTCGCCATTGCCATCCGCGACACCGGTGGCGACCACCGATCCGCCAACATAGATGTTGACGGTTGAACCCGCCTCGGCGGTGCCGGTGAAGGTCAGCGTGTTGTCGCTCGTCTGGCTGTCCGGGTTGCCGGTGTCATCGGACCAGCCGGTGATGACCGCCTTGGCGGGCGCCGTGGTATCGACCTCGACCGCGTAGGCGACCGAGGCAGCGCTTGTATTGCCCGCGGCGTCCCTTGCCGTGGCGGTGATGTTGTGCGCGCCCTCGCTGAACGTGCCGGCCGCGAACTGCCAGGTGCCGGCCGCGTCGGCGGTCGTCGTGCCAAGTGACGTGGCGCCGTTGAACACCTCCACCGTGGCAAACGCCTCGGCGGTGCCCGATACCGTCAGCGTCGTGTCACGGGTGATGCCGTCGCTGCCGTTTGCGCCGGTATCGTCGGAAATGCCCGAGATGACGGGTGCAGCAGGTGCTGCCGTGTCCACCGTCACCGGGTAAGCACCCGAGCTTGCGCTGGTGTTGCCCGCGGCATCCGTGGCGGTGGCCGTGAAGCTGTGTGCACCTTCCGCAAGCACACCCGTCGTGAAGGTCCACGCGCCGCTGCCGTCGGCGGTCACGGTGCCAAGCGACGCGGCGCCGTCGAAAAGTTCCACCGTCGTGTTCGGCGCTGCCGTGCCCGTGAACGTCAGGGTCGTGTCGCTGGTGCGCCCGTCTGCGACGCCTGTGTCGTCGGAGAAGCCGGTGATGAGCGGGGCGGACGGGGCCGTGAGGTCCACCGTCACCGTGAAGGTTGACGATGTGGGGCCCGTGTTGCCCTGGCCATCGGTGGCGCGCGCCGTGAAGCTGTAGGTGCCCTGCGGCAGCGTGGCGGTCGCGAAGCTCCAGTTGCCCGCGCCGTCCGCCGTCGCCGTACCGAGCGACGCGCCGCCATTGAAAATCTCGACCGAGGCGTTGGCTTCCGCCGTGCCCGTCAGGACGAGCGTGGTGTCGTTGGTGATGTTGTCACCGCCGACGCCCGTATCGTCGGAGAAACCGGTAATTACCGGCGCCCCGGGCGCAGTGGCATCGACCGTGACCACCTGGGGCGCTGACGCGGCGCTTTCATTGCCCACGTAGTCGCGGCCGGCGGCGGTGAAACTGTGGGTGCCGTCGGCAAGGGCGGCGGTCGTGTAGGTCCATGTTCCGCCCGAGACCGCAGCCGTACCGATCTCGCTACCGTTGTCATAGATGACAACGGTGGTGGTGCCGGCCTGCGCCGTGCCCGAAAGGGTGATCGTGCTGTCGGCGGTGATGCCGTCGCCGGGTGTGCCTGTGTCCGTGCCAAAGCCGGTGATTGCCGGCACGCCGGGCGGTGTCGTGTCGATGATGACGATTTGCGGATCGGAGAAGACGCTGCCATTGCTCGCTGCGTCCACCGCGCGGGCCGTGAAACTCGTGTAGCCGTCGGGCATCACGCCGGTCGTAGCCGACCAGTTGCCGCCCGCGTCCGCCGTACCGGTCGCGACGATGACGCCTGCGCGGTAGACGTTGACCGTCGCGCCCGCCTCGGCGGTGCCGGTGAAGGTCAGCGTGTTGTCGGAGGTCTGGCCGTCCGCATTGCCCGTGTCGTCGGAAAATCCGCTGATGACCGGCTTGGCGGGCGGCGTGGCGTCGAGTGTCAGGTTCTCGGTGATGGTCGCCGACTGGTTGCCGGCCTGGTCGACAGCGCGGACTTCGACCGTGATCGCGCCATCCTGGAGGCCGGAAATGTCGGTGCCGGGCAGCGTCCACGCGCCACCGAACACGGCAGCATCCGCCGTGACGGTCGCACCGCCGCTGTCGCGAAACGTGACGGTGACGCGCTGGCCGCCGCTCGCGGTACCGGAAAGAGAGACGGCCCCGCTCTCGGCCGCATTGACGACACTGTCGCCGGAAATCGGGGTCGTGACTGTCAGCCCGGGCGCGACGGTATCGATGCTGACGGGCAGAGCCGTTGAGACCGTCCCGATGTTGCCGGCCGCATCGGTCGCCCGCGCAACGAAGCTGTAGCTGCCGTCGGCAAGGGTGCCGGTCGTGAAAGTCCAGGCGCCACCCGCGTCGGCCGTCGTGCTCCCCAACAGCGTGGCCTGGTCGAAGATCTGGACCGTGGCGCCCGCTTCCGCCGTGCCCGTCAGCGTGACGGTCGCATCGGACGTCAGCCCGTCGCCCGCGAGGCCCGTGTCATCGGTGTAGCCGGTGATCACCGGCGCCGCGGGCGCCACGGAGTCCAGCGTCACCGTCTGCGTGGCCGTGACCGACTGGTTGCCTGCGGCATCCGTTGCGAATGCCTCCACCGTGATCGAGCCGTCCTGCAATGCCGATATGTCGGTGCCCGAAAGCGTCCAGTTGCCAGAACCGTCGACAACTGCGGCACCCGACACTTCATTGCCGCCCTGGTCACGGAAGACCACCGTCACCAGCTGACCGCCCGTTGCCGTGCCCGACACGCTGACATTGCCGTCTTCGGAACCGTTGATCAGCCCGTCGCCGGAAATCGGCGTCGTGAGCGTGATGCCCGGCGCGGTCTGGTCGACAGTGACGATTAGCGGGGCGCTGTCGGCGCCCGCATTGCCGGCCGTGTCGATCGCAAGAGCAGTCAGCGTATGACTGCCTTCACCCAGAGCCGACGTTGTCAGAGTCCAGTTGCCCGCTCCGTCAGCTACGGTGCTGCCAAGGAGCACACCGTTTTCCGAAACGCGCACCGTCGCCCCGGCTTCGGCCGTGCCGGTCAGCGTCAGCGTGTTGTCGCTGGTGATCTGGTCGTTCGCGGTGCCGGTGTCGTCCGACCAGCCGGTAATGACCGGTGCGGCGGGCGCGGTGGTATCGATCGTCGTGTTGACGCCCGCAGAAGCGGCGCTCGCATTGCCAGCGGCATCGGTCGCCACGGCAGTGAACGTATAGGCGCCGTCGGCAAGCGGGGCTGCAGTAAAGGACCAGGCCCCTGCGCCATTCGCGGTGGCCGTGCCGAGGGAGGCCCCGTTGGCAAACACCTCGACCGTCGCGCCGGCCTCGGCGGTGCCCCTGGCCGTGATCGTGTTGTCCTGGGTGATGCCGTCACCGAAGATGCCGGTGTCATCGTCGAGGCGCGTGATTACCGGGGCCAAAGGCGCGGCGGTGTCGATGGTGACGGCTAGCGGCGCCGAAACCGACTGATTTCCCGCGGCATCCTGCGCCGTCGCGGTGAAGCTGTAGCCGCCATCCGCGAGAACGCCCGTTGTGAAGGACCACGCACCGGCGCCATTGGCCGCCACCTTGCCCAGCACGGCGCCGCCGTTGAGGATGGTGACGGTCGCGCCAGCCTCGGCGGTGCCCGTGATAACCAGCGTATTGTCGCCGGTAATCCCGTCACCCGCCGCGCCGGTGTCGTTGGAGAAGCCGGTAATCACCGTCGCTCCGGGTGGCACGGTGTCCACCGTCATCACAACCGGGTTGGACGCGGCGCTGGCATTGCCCGCCGCATCGCTCGCAACCGCGGTCAGGCTGTGCTGCCCGTCGGCCAGCGGTGCCGTGGTGAAAGTCCATGCGCCGGTTTCGTCGGCTGTGGCCGTCCCAAGCGATACTGCGCCGTCGAACACTTCGATGGTCGCGCCTGCTTCCGCCGTGCCGGTCAGGGTGAGCGTTGCGTCGGACGTGATGCCGTCTCCGCCCGTGCCGGTGTCGTCCGTGACCGCCGTAATCACCGGCGTGGCCGGGGCCGTGGTGTCGATTGTCACCGGATAGGGGAGGGAGATCTCACTCGTCGTCCCCTCATCGTCCGAGGCCACCGCGGTAAACTGATGTTCGCCGTCGGCAAGGGCGGGCAAATCCAGCGTCCAGGTGCCCGTGGCAGCCGCGGTGACCGTGCCAAGCGAAGTCGTTCCCTCGAAGACCTCGACACGCGCGCCCGGATCGGCAGTGCCGCGCAGCGTGAGCGTGACGTCCGACGTCAGCCGGTCACCCGTGCGGCCCGTATCGTCGGAAAATCCGTAGATGCCCGGCGCAGCAACGATGTCGGTTTCCTCGGTCCTCACGTCGTTGTCGATCGGCGGCGGCGTCGAACCCGCATCCGGCATGGATCCGGAGGTCGGGGTGCCGCCATCCCCGCCTGTACCGAAGCCGGCATCGTTGCCCTGTCCGAGCGAGGACCAGCTGACGAGTTGCAGGAAGCCTTCGGGGATGGGCCCGGTGAGGCCGTAGTCGCCGGTGCTCGCGGTCACGACGGAAAACGTATCCAGCGCGTCCTGGCTCATGCCGGCAATGCGGATCTCGCCCGCAGCGCCTGTCAGCACAAGCTCGCCGTTCTCGACCGTGACCTGGTCGGCTCCTTCGACGGACACAAGCTGCACGCCGACGCCGCTGGGAACGACGAAGCGGCTGCCCGCCTCGATCACCACGGTTTCGGACGAGCCGTCCGCTGCCATCAGCCGGAGAACGATGTTCATCTTGCCTTACTCCAGGACACGCACGTTGCAGGTGCGGTTACTCAGCCGCTGCGGCCGTCGTCGTGGACATGACTGTCGGGCCGAGCTCGCCCATGGCGGCCAGCAGCGCGTAAGCCGCGCGCAGCCGGTCGAAGCGGGCTTCGAGTTCGGCTCGCGCGGCGCCGCGCTCTTCGCCAAGCACGAAATAGAGATCGATGAGGTCGCGCCGGCCCGAAACGAACTGGGCGTCGTAGACATCGACCAGCTCCGACGTCGCCGCGAGACGGTTCGCCAGCACCGAATGGGTGTTTGAGAGCGAGCGGTAAGAAGCGAGTGCCGTCAGCGCGCGCAGGCGCACGTCCCGCGCGGCTTCGTGCACGCGCGCGGCGGCGGCCTTCTCGCGGTAGTTGGCGGCGCTCAGGTTGTAGAAGCCGGCGCCGCCTGTCGCGAACTCATAGGTAAGGCGGAGGCCGGCGTAATAGTCGTTGTCGCGGCCGGTCACGCCCTCGATGTTGTCGCCCTTGCGCGCACGAAGCTCGGCATCGAGGCGCGGAAAGAGGTTTGCGCGCGTGGCCCGGCGGCTGCCGCCGGCGGCGGCGGCGCGCGCCTGGGCGGCGGCGAGTTCCGGATGCGCGGCGAGCGCGCGCTCGACCGCCACATCCTCGTCGATCCCGAGGAGCTCGACTGGCGGCACGGGTTCTTCGAGGTTCTGCGGCAGCTCGCCGATGAGCTCCCGGTACCGCGCGGTCGCCAGTTCGCGGTCGCGCTGTGCTTCGAGGGAGAGGAACCGCGCTTCTTCGACCTGGCTACGGCCGACGACGACGAGCGAGCGCAGCCCGCGGTCCATCTCGGCCCGGCGCTCGAGCTTGGTGAAGATGTCCTGCGCCCGGCGCTCCTGCGCCGAGAAGATCTCGACCCGCTGCTGTGCCTCAAGCGCGCTCAGATATGCATCGGCGGCCTCGTAGGCGATCTCGTTCAGGGTCGCACCGGCTTCAAAGCGCTCGGCCTGCGCATCCGAATGCGCAGCGGAAACGCGAGCCGGCGTCTCAAGGCCGTCGAAGATGGGCTGCGTGACGGTCACCGAGTACTCGGTGGCGGTCAGCGTGCGGTCGAAGCGGGGCCGCTCGGTGCGTTCCTCGCGTGCCGACCCGTCAAGCGCGATTGAGGGGAAATAGCCCGACCGGGCGGACCCGATCTCGCGTTCCGCCGCCTCGGCTTCCAGCTGGTCCGCTTCGAGTTCCGGATTGGTGCCGGTTGCCACCGCCATTGCCTCCTCGATGGACATGGCATTGGCCTGGTCCGGCACCGCCGCCCAGCAGGCGGCCCAGCACGCAGCGATGGCGACCGCTGCACAGGTGTGCCGCGCAGACCGCCGTCCGGGCTGGCTCGTGCGGCACGCGACGTTTCCGCGACCCATTTCTTGATTCCTCGGCTTGATCGAATGCCGGGGCATTAGAATGGAGAAGCCAAATGAATTCAATAAAATGCGAGATATATGCTTTACAAACAGGCGATCTATACAGGATATGAATGTGGAATATCAGGTTATGGCACTTGTTATTACTTGGATGAATACACTCTATTCATGAAGCTGATATTCTGCCCTTCAGGGGCTGCTGGAAGTGAGACGCAAGATCAAGACTCCTTTCGCCGCCGGAACGCCGATAAGGTCCGTCGCGTTTTGTTGCGGGGTGTCTAAGAGGTTGTTCCGACGTGAACTTTCGCGATCTCGATCTCAACCTGCTGCTGGTGTTCAACGCGATCTACGCCGAACGCAGCATCAGCCGGGCGGCAAAGAAGCTGGGCATGTCCCAGCCGGCGGTCAGCAGCGCCCTGAAGCGTCTGCGGGAATTCACCGGCGACACTCTTTTCTATCGAACCGGGTCCGGGGTTGCGCCGACGCGCGCCGCCATCACGCTGGCAATTCCGATCAGCCATGCGCTCGATACCGTGGAGCACTCGTTCGGCGCGGTGCGTAGTTTCGACCCGGCGACATCCACCAGGGTCTTCAAGATCGGTGTTGCGGATATCATCCAGGACGCGTTGGTGCCGGCGCTTACCAGCCTCGTTCGCGAGGAGGCGCCGGGCGTGGGTATCGAATTCATTGCCCAGCCCGGGGGCCGCGTACCCGAGGCGCTACGCAACGGCGATATAGAGATTGGCGGGATTCCCACCTTCGCGATATCGGACGACATCTCGTACGAGCCGGTGTGGCGCGAACAGATGACGCTGATCGTGTCGCGGACGCACCCCCTGGCGAATGTTGGCACGCCGTCGATCGCTCAGCTCAACGAGCTGAATTTCGTCTTCTCCACGCATATTCCGGCCGTGTACGAGTTCGTGGAGAGTCTTTTCCGCGCGCAGGGTGTAAAGCGCCACCGGGCATGCACCACCGCCGATACCCATACAATCTACAAGATCGTGTCGGTGACCGACCTCGGCGCGATCGTGGGCCGCAACTTCGCCAGGCATCATAATGTCGATGGCCAGCTGGCCTTGCTCGACCTGCCATTCGAGATGCCGTCGTTCGAACTGAACCTGGCCTGGTCCAGATCCCTGGATGACGACCAGGGGCACAAATGGATGCGTGAGCACGCTTTGTCGATCATGCGCAGCGCAGCCCGCCTGATGGGCTTCGAGGTTCCGGCAAAGGCGGACTGAGCGGAGCCCTGCCGGGTGGAACACCGTGCTGTGGGTCAGCGGTACCGCGTCTGGGAGACCGTACCTTCCCCCTTGTCCGTCACCAGCCAGTACCCGCCGGGGAAAATCTGGAGATAACGGTTGGTGCTGAATACCTGGTAGGCGAGGGAGTCGGCTGTCACGTCCTTCACGTGCATTCGCACCCCGGAATAGACATACACATCCGATCGGCGTCCCTTCGAATCCGCGAGTTCCTGGTAGTCGATCTCTTCGCCCGGCAGCGGGAACACGATGACATTGTTGTCATTCGGCTTGAGGCCGACCCGCACGACAGTGGCCTCGGCCGAACCTTCAATCGCCGGAACGTGCTCCAGGTCGAAGAGGATCTTTCCACCCTCGTACCCCGCGAAGCGGGCGATGAATTTGCCGT
Source organism: Parvibaculaceae bacterium (assembly GCA_965229975.1). Lineage (GTDB taxonomy): Bacteria > Pseudomonadota > Alphaproteobacteria > CGMCC-115125 > CGMCC-115125 > Pyruvatibacter. Next base: position 1,860,104 of record OZ245936.1, on the reverse strand, counting down.
CCACGTAGTCCGGCGGGCTGATGTTTCCCCAGTCCGGATAGGCCGCCAGTGGGTCTTTCCTCAAATCGATGCGGATTCCGGAGGGTTTCGGTGACGGTTGGATGCGCAGGCTCTTCTCGAATTCTTTCAGCCCGAAAATCTCCAGCTTGTCGGCCTTGGAGAAATCGCGCGCGATGCAGGAATGCGCTGGAGAACTGGCGAAGAGCGATTCGCGGGTGGCGGTCCTTTCAAGCGTGCAGTAGATGCGCGGGCCGTAGCCGACCTGCACGAACTCGTCGCCTGCCTTGAAATTGTGACACCAGCCGGGTGTGCATGCCTCCGTTACGTCGTCGAGGACGATCAGGCGTTCATGGACAATGGTTCGTTCGTCCTCGTGCACGATGTCGCCAACGGCGGCCTGCCGTTCCTGGCCTTCCAGCGTCACGAATTTCGTTTCGACGACGATCGGCGTTGCTGTCTCCTGGGCCGCTGACGGGGCGGCTGCGGCCAGCATCACCGAACCCAGGGCCATCAGCCCGGCATCACGCATTCTCATGGCGAATTTCCTCGTGCACTTCTTGCTTGTGCATCGAGACTACCCCCGGTGGTATCGGGTGGAAACCATTCGCCGTCAGTCCAGCACGCCCTTGACCAGGGGGCCGTAAGGCGTCTCGCCGAGCATGGCGATCTGCGCCTGCTTCGACGCCTCGTTGATACCGGCCTGCGGCTTGGGGCCAGGATGCACGGGCTTGCGGAGCGGGCGGGAGCCGGCGGGCATGGCGATCATCGCCGCGATGGCGCGGGGCACGTCCATCGGGTCGGTGGACATGCTGCCGCCGCTGCGCTGGCCCATCTGCGCCACGAAGTTCGGATAGCCTTCCTTCAAGTCTTCCGGCGTGCGCTCGAGAAGCTCGCGGGTGTAGCGGTCGCCGTTCTCCCATATCTCCGTCGGGTAGCCGCCCGGCTGGACGATGGTCACGTCGACGCCTTTGGGGAGCAACTCATAGGCCATCTGCTCGCTCAGCGCTTCCAGCGCGAACTTGGTGCTGGAATAAGCGCCGATGCCCGGCACGATCACGCGGCCTAGCTGTGAGCTGACATTGAGGACATAGCCCTTGCCGGCAGCGCGCATGGCGGGAAGCAGCGCACGCGAGACGCGATGCGCGCCAAACACGTTCGTCTCGAACATGTTGTGCATCGCTTCCATGTCCTGAAGCTCGATCGGCCCGGATATGCCAATGCCGGCATTGTTGACCAGCACATCGATCTTGCCGCCGGCGGCTTCGAGCGCCTGTGCCGTGCCGGTTGCGACGGACTCGTCCGACCGCACGTCGATCTCGATGACCTCGATGTCGAGGCTTTCATCACCGGCAAGCGCCCGCAGTTCTTCCGCTTCGGGCCGCGGCATGTCGCGCATGGTGGCGAAGACCTTGGCGCCGAGCCGCGCGTAGTACTCCGCGCCAAGCCGTCCGAACCCGGACGATGTTCCGGTGATGAGGATCGAGGTGCCGGAGAGGTCGGGTGTGCCGTCGGCGGACGCGTCCTGCGCGAAGGCCGGGCCGGCGGCGGCGAGCCCGGCGATTGTTGTCCCGGCGGCCAGCAGTTCGCGGCGCGAGGGGCGGGGCGTGTCGGTCATGGCGGGCCTCCCATTGGATGATTTCGGGCACCGTGCGGGGGAGCGCGGTGCAGACGGGAAGCGTCGCGTAAACGCCCGCCCATGGCCAGAGATGGGCCGGACTGCACCGGGCGCCAGTGTGGCCGCGGTGTCACGTCATCCGCGCGCCTTATCGCCGCCTCAGATTTATCTTGCATATGCAACTGACTCGCAATAGTAGTCGCGGCGGGGAAGGGGCAGATTTGTGCGTTTCGGGCAGCGCCCCGGCTTCCTTTGCAACTGAGTCTGATTATTATACGCGGCTTGAGCCGCCGAGGGGGCGTTGTGAGCGACACCTGCAAGAGCAAGAACATGGACACCGGCCTGGCGGCCCGGCTTCGCGGCACAACGATGCTCGCCGGCATGGCGGTTGCGGCGATGATCGCGGGGGCCCCGGCCCAGGCGCAGGAAGCGGAGACCGCAGCCGAAGACGGCGCCCGCACCGCGCCGATCTCCGTCACCGCCACGCGAACGCCGATGGAAGCCTTTCACGTGCCCGGACAGGTCACGGTGAAGGGTGCCGAGGAGATCGAGAACGCGATTCCCGCAGCCCTCGGTGACCTGTTCGACGACGTACCCGGGGTTACCTCGTTCGGCGGCCCGCGCCGCACCGGTGAAGTCCCGTCGATCCGCGGCTTCTCCGGCGCCGACGTCATTGTCACGCTCGACGGCGCGCGCCAGAACTTCGTATCCGGCCATGACGGCCGTGTCTTCATCGATCCTGCCTTCCTCGGCGAAGCAGAGATCGTGCGCGGCTCCAGTTCCTCGCTTTATGGCTCCGGCGGCACCGGAGGTGTCATCGCGCTGCGCACCGTGCGCGCGGAAGACCTGCTGGACGAGGGCGAGACCTTTGGCGGCCGAGCCGGCCTGACCTACCGGTCCGGCAACGACGAGTTCGCACAGCGCCTGATCGGCGTCGCGAAGCCCAACGACCTGACGGACCTGTCGGGCGGCATCGTGCGCCGGCGCTCCCATGACATTCGTCTCGGCAATGGCAACGAGATCACGGCCGACGACGACATCCTGTCAGGCTTCCTGCGCGGCACGTTCGAAACTGAGAATGGCGCGGGCATCAAGCTGGGCTGGAACCGCTTCACCAACGAGGCGAAGGAGCCGAACAACGGCCAGGCCACCACCGGCACCGAAGCCGACAAGGACGTCAATTCCGAGACGTTCAACGGCGGCTTCTTCTTCGATCCGAAGACCAACCCGTTCCTCGACGCCGAAGTGAATTTCTCTAAGGTGAAGACGTCGGTCAACGAGACCAACCTGACGGGCACAAGCGCCAACCAGCTTCAGGAACGCCAGATCCGCACCTTCGGCTTCGATGCCGAGAACACCAGCCGTTTCATGCTCGGTTCTGATGCCGGCGTGGCCGTGACCGCGGGCCTCGACTACTACCAGGAAGAGGCCGAGGGCGCCCTCAACGGCGGCGTGCGCGGCGGTGTCGTGACCGGCGACCAGCAGGTCTACGGCTTCTTCATCCAGTCGGCCTTCACCTTCTATGACGTGCTGGGCCTTGAAGGCTCCGAGTTCTCGATCACGCCGGGCGTGCGCTACGACGAGTTCAAGAGCAAGGACACCGCCGGCAACTCGGAAAGCGACAACCAGCTGTCGCCGAAGATCACGGCCAGCTTCGCGCCGGCGCCATGGGGCTTCGTCTATGGCTCCTACGCGGAAGCCTTCCGTGCGCCCACGCTCGACGAACTCTACCCGACGGGCACCCACTTCCCGGTCATCACCGGCGCGGGTGCCGTCGTCGGCTTCAACACCTTCATCACCAACACATCGCTCAAGCCCCAGTCGACGGACACCTGGGAAGTGGGTGGCGGTCTCGAGTTCGACGAGCTGTTCGCCGAGGACGACATCTTCCAGGCGAAGGCCGGCTACTACTCGACCGACGGCGAGAACTTCCTGACGACGCAGGTCATCCAGAACGCCGACACTACAAACCCGCAGTTCTTCCCCGCGCCGTTCCTGGTGCCGGGTTTCACGTGCCGGGCCTTCGTGTCGATCACGGTTGATCCCACCGGCTGCGGCGGTACGACCCAGATCGTGAACATCCCCAATGCCGAGATCGACGGCTTCGAACTGGAAGCGACCTATGATGCGCCGCGCTGGCGCGCCAAGATCGCCGGCGCGACGATGGAAACCGAGGACAAGCGCAACGGCGACCCGATCGGCGTCGAGCAGCCCGACCACATCGTCGCCGACCTGCGCCTCAAGCTGCCGGAGTTCGACAGCTTAATCGGCTGGCAGGCGACCTTCGCCGACGAGTTCGACGGCGGGTCGGTCACGGCCAATGACCGCGACGGTTTCCAGCTGCACGAAGTCTACGCCCGCTGGCGCGCCGAAGAGGGGCCGCTCGACGGCTTCAGCATCGGCGTGACCGCCGAAAACCTGTTCGACGAGGAATATCAGCTCGTCGCTTCGGACACCCTCGAGGAGGGCCGCAGCGTCCTCGTCGACGTGTCCTACGCTCTCACCTGGTAGCCACCAGAAAGGACCAGCCATGACCCTGTCCGACGCCACGACCCTCGATGCGCTCCGCGAGCGCGTCGAAACCGCCCGCAAGGAAAACGCGCAGATGCGTGCGCGCGACCTGGCCGACAAGCTCGGCATCAGCGAAGCGGAACTCGTGGCGGCGGGCACGGGCCGCACCGCCACGCGGCTCACGGGGCCATGGTCGGAGGTAATCACCGCCTTCGGCAATCTCGGCCCCGTTATGGCGCTCACCCGCAACGAGGGCGTGGTGCACGAGAAGGTCGGCGAATACGCCAACATGGAGTTCGGCGCCCATGGAGGCATCGTGCTCAACCACGATATCGACCTGCGCCTGTTCCTCGGCCGCTGGCATTTCGGCTTCGCGGTGGAAGAGGAAGTGCGTTCCGGCCACCGCCGCAGCCTGCAGTTCTTCGACTGCGACGGAACGGCGGTCCACAAGGTCTACCTGCGCGAAGAGAGCAACGCGGATGCCTATGACACGCTGGTTTCGCAGTTCCGCCACGCGGACCAGGAAAGCCTGATCGAGACGAAGCCGGCGCCGGTGCCCGCTGCCGACAAGCCGGACAGCGAGATCGACGGGGACGGGTTCATCAAGGCGTGGGATGCGCTTCAGGATACCCACGACTTCTTCCCGCTTCTCAAGAAGTACAAAACCGGCCGCTTGCAGGCGCTTCGCCTTGCCGAGGGCAAGTTCGCGGAACGCGCGCCGATCGACGCCGCGACCCGCGTGCTGGAAAGCGCATCCGAACGCGGTGTGCCCATCATGGTCTTCGTCGGCAGCCGCGGCTGCATCCAGATCCACACCGGCCCGGTCGAGCGTATCGAGCCGCGGGGCCCGTGGATCAACGTGCTGGACAACGGCTTCAACCTGCACATGCGCACGGACCTGGTGGCCGATGCCTGGGTCGTGCGCAAGCCGACGGTCGATGGCGACGTGACGTCGGTCGAGATTTATGACGCGGACGGCGGACTGATGGCGCAGTTCTTCGGCGAGCGGAAGCCCGGCAAGGTCGAACTCGAAAGCTGGCGCACGCTGGTCGCCGAGGCGGTGCTCGGGCGGGGTCTCGCGGCGTGATCCAGCGGCGGAGATTTCTTGCGCTTGCAGGAAGTGCGGGCGGCGCGGCGCTGCTGACGGGCCTTGTTCCTCGCGGCCTGGCGGCAACGCCGTCCGCGACGCCGAAGCGCATTGTCGCGGTTGGCGGTGCCGTGACCGAAACGCTGTTCGCGCTCGGCTTCGGCGGCAACATCGCCGCCGTGGATACGACCAGCATCTACCCGCAGGAGGCGCTGGCGCTGCCCAAGGTGGGCTACCTGCGCGCGCTCTCCGCGGAAGGCGTGCTCGCCATGCGGCCGGACCTCGTGCTGCTCGGCGAAGGCGCCGGGCCCGAGGCGGCGGTGGCGCAGATCAAGGCCTCGTCCGTGCCCGTGCGTGACATTTCCGCGCCTTACGCACCGGCAGGCGTTGGCCAGATGATCCGCGAAGTCGGCGAGGCCACGGGTGCTATCGACGCGGCGAATGAGCTGGCCGCCGAGGTAGACGGCCGGTTCGAGACTGTCCTGTCGGCCGTGCCGAAGGAGAGCCGCCCGTCTGTGCTGATGCTTCTGAGCGCGGGCACCGGGCCGATGCTCGGCGCGGGCTCGGGCACCGCGTCATCCGCCATGATCGAACTTGCCGGCGGCAGGCTGGGGTTGCCCGGCCTCGAAGGCTTCCGCCCCGTTTCGCTGGAGCCCGTGCTGGCCGCCGACCCGGACTGGCTGTTGTTGCCGAGCCACGTGGTCGAAACGCTGGGCGGTCCCGCGGCCCTGTCCGGGGTCGATGTCATCGCCCAGACCAACGCGGGTCGCGAAGGCCGCATCATCGTCGCCGACAGCCTTTACATGCTCGGCTTTGGCCCACGCACGCCGCAGGCCGTCGCCGACCTCGCCGGCATCCTTCATCCGGAGGCGGCGATTCCGCTGGTTGGCCGTGCGGCGGCACCCTCCGGCAACATCGACATTCTCAAGAGCTGATGGCCATTGCATATGACAGCGCCGGCCGGCAGCCGGACTGGGACGCGCTGGCGCGACGTGCCGTGCTGCCCGGCCTTGCGCTGCTCGTGGTTGCAGGTGCGGCCACGGGTCTGACGACGGGCGCTGCTGATATCGGCACCGGCGACCTGTTCCGAGAGCTGTGGCTGCTGATCATGGGGCAGGCGACGGATGATCCTGTCGCCCGCACGATCCTGTTCGAGATCCGCGCGCCGCGCATCATGCTCGGCATCTTCGTCGGCGCCACGCTGGCGTCGTCCGGCGCGGTCCTCCAGGCCATCTTCCGCAACCCGCTGGCCGAACCCGCCATTATCGGCGTGTCGGCAGGGGCGGGTGCCGCTGCTGTTGCCACCATCACGCTGGGCGGCATGCTCGCGGGCGTGGCCGTCCTGATGATCTACCTGATGCCGCTTGCGGCCTTCGCGGGCGGGCTCGTCGCGACGCTGGCCGTCATGGGCGTCGCGCGGGTGGGCGGGCGTACCGCCGTCCTCACCATGCTGCTGGCCGGTATCGCAGTCACGGCGCTCGGCAGTTCGCTGATGGGTCTGATGATGTTCATCAGCAACGACGAGCAGTTGCGCGCCATCACCTTCTGGATGCTCGGCAGCCTCGGCAACGCCACCTGGGCGTCGGCGCTGCCAGCGCTGGTCCTGATGGTCGTGATGCTCGCCTGCCTGCCGAAGCTGACCCGCAACCTGAACCTGATCCTCCTTGGCGAGCGCGAGGCGGCATCGCTCGGCCTGCCCGTCGAGCGCTTCAAGAACGTTGCCGTCGCGCTCGTGGCGGCAGGGGTCGGTGCGGCGACGGCGGTCAGCGGCATGATCGGCTTCGTGGGCATCATCGTGCCGCATCTGCTCCGCCTCGTGATCGGGCCGGATCATCGGCTGCTGCTGCCCGCCACGGCGCTGGGCGGCGCAGCGCTGCTGCTCTGGGCCGACGTGATCGCGCGGTCGATGATCCCGCCCGCCGAACTGCCCATCGGTATCCTCACGGCGCTGCTGGGCGCACCCTTCTTCCTCTGGCTGCTGCGCCGCGCGGGCCGGGACGGCTCCGCATGGTGACGCTGGCAACGAATAACGCGAGCGTTGAACTGGGCGCGCGCCGGGTGCTGCACGACGTCTCGATTGCGGCCCATGTCGGCGAGGTGCTGGTCATCGTTGGCCCGAACGGCGCGGGAAAATCCACGCTGCTCAAGGTCATGAGCGGCGAACTGGCGCCCGCAGGCGGCGATGTGTTGCTCGCGGGCGAGGCGGTCTACGGCATGTCCCACGGCGATCTTGCCCGCAGGCGGGCGCTGATGCCGCAGCACGCGGGCCTCAGCTTTCCGTTCTCCGTGCGTGACGTGGTGGCCATGGGCCGCGCACCGTTCCAGGTAGACCGCGAACCGCTATCCGACGACCATGCGATTGCCTGGGCGATGGACGCGACCGATATCACCTCATTTGCCGGCCGGAGCTACACCCGGCTTTCCGGCGGCGAGCAGCAGCGCGTGCATCTCGCGCGCGTGCTGGCGCAGGTCTGGCGGCCCGAGGGGCAGGTGTCGCCGCGGTTCCTGCTGCTGGACGAGCCGACATCGAGCCTCGACCTCGCGCACCAGCACGCAACGCTGCACCTGGCGGCATCACTTGCAGCAAGCGGCGTCGGCGTTGTGGCAGTGGTTCACGACCTCAATCTTGCCGCGCTCTACGCGGATCGCGTCGCGGTGATCTCGGAAGGCCGGCTGGCGGCGCTCGGCGCACCGGACGATGTGCTGGAGCCGGCGCTGATTTCGTCGGTGTTCGGGCTCAACGTGCGCCGGGTGCCGGACTCGGCGAGCGGCCGTCACCTGATCCTGCCGCTCGGTCACTCGGCTGTGGGCGAAACGCAGGCGCGCCTCGCGGCCGCGCAGTAGCCGTCAGAGTCCCATCTGCCGCACGGCGAGATCGCGCATGATCTCTTCCGATCCGCCGCCGATGGCGACGACCTTTACCTCGCGGTAGATGCGCTCGACAGAGTTGCCGCGCAGGTAGCCCGCGCCGCCGAGGATCTGCATCGCTTCGGACGCAACATATTCCAACGCCTTTGTCGTGAAGAACTTGGCCTTGGAAATCTCGGCCACTGGCATCTCGCCCTCGTTGATCGTGTAGCAGATCTGCTGGAGATAGGCGTCGCAGGCATCGATGCGCGCGGACATCTCCGCGATCTTGTGGCGGATGACCTGGTGCTGGATCAGCGGCTTGCCGAAGGTCTCGCGATCCTGCGCCCACTCGATGGAGCAGCGCAGGGCTTCCTTCATCATGCCCAGCGCTTCCGCCGTCAGGCCGACGCGCTCCAGGTTGAAGTTCTGCATGATGGCGATGAAGCCCTGGCCTTCCTCGCCCATCAGGTTCTCGGCCGGGATGCGGCAGTCGTCGAAGTAAAGCGTCGCCTGGTCCGACGCCCACCAGCCCATCTTCTTGCCGAGCGGCGTGCGCTCGAAGCCGGGAGCGTCGGCATCCACGAAGAACAGCGAGATGCCCTTGAGGCCATCGCCGCCCGTGCGCGCGCCGACGACGAAATAGTCGCTCTTCATGCCGCCGGTGATGAATGTCTTGGCGCCGTTCAGCACCCAGTGATTGCCGTCCTTGTGGGCGCGCGTCTTCATATTGGCGACGTCCGAGCCGCCGGACGGCTCTGTGATCGCAAGGCTCGAGCCCTTGCGGCCCGCCACCACGTCCGCCAGCGCGCGGTCGCGAATTTCCGACGAAGCGAGCTTCTGGATCGGCTCGATGGAAATCGTACGGCCCACAAGCGCGGCGAGGACGCCGTTGGCGCCCGACTTGCCCATCTCCTCCATCCACGCCACGCGCATGAAGGCGTCATCGAACCCAAGCCCGCCATAGGCCTCGTCAATGCCGAAGCCGAAGACGCCGAGCGAGGCGGCCTTCTCGTGCAGCTCCCAAGGGATTTCGCCCGCCTCGTCCCAAGCATCGGCGTTGGGCCGGACTTCCGCTTCCACGAAACGCCGGATGGTCTCGCGGAACTGGCGGCGCTCTTCTGTGTCGTGGGGGCTCAGCATGGCGGGTCTCCTTGGGGCCGGCAGTCTCGATGCCGCCGGCCACTCGTTTGCTCTATCTCTAGCGAAGATTGAGGTGCGGTGTAATCAGCTCGATGAAGCGGTCCACCACCTCGGTTTCCTCGGCCCGTGATTTCGTGAAGCGCTGGTGCAGGATCATGCCGCGCATGAAAACGCGGCAGATGGCCCACAGCAACTCGACCTCCCGGTCGTCGCGGCGCGGGGACTCGTAAACCTGGACGATGGCTTCGCCCATCCGCGCATTCCACGCGATGAGTCCGCGCGAGATGCGCTTGCCCAGCGCCTTGTCCGTGCGCGCGGCAATCAGGATTTCGACAAGCGCCCGGCCTTCCGGCGTGCGGATCAGCCGTTCCCACAGCCACTTCAGGTGCGCGCGCACCTGGCTGTCCTTGTCGTCGGACTTGCGCCACGGCATCCGCTCCAGCCGGGCGCTCGACATGACGCTGCGCGCCAGCAGCATGTCCAGCGTGGCGGCGATCAGGTCTTCCTTGGTGGGGAAGTGATGGGTCAGCGCCCCGCGTGACAACCCGGCCTGCGCCTGTATGCGTGACAGGGAGGTGTCGCCGTAGCCGAACTCGTCGAGGCACTGTATGGCCGCCTCGCAGATCGCGCGCCGCGTCCGGTCGCCCTGCTGTTCCTTGCCGGAAGCAGGTTTCGTAATCTGTGCGGTATCGGGCATGCGGCGGACCGGCGTGCTCTTTGAGTTGACAGACCGACTGGTCGGTCTGTACGACGCTAGATCACGGGTTCCGCCGATGCAAGCCGCCGGACAAGAGCGGTGCGGGGCCCGGCAGTGAGGGAGGCACGGCATGGGCGGCAGCGCCGAGAGCATCCGCATTGGCGGGGCAGGCGGTTTCTGGGGCGAGTCGATGATGGCGACGCCGCAGCTGCTGCATGGCGGCGACCTCGACTATCTCGTCTTCGACTATCTCGCCGAAATCACCATGTCGATCATGGCGCGCGCCCGTGCCAAGGATCCCGCGCAAGGTTACGCCGGCGACTTCGTGACCGGCGTCATGGCACCGTTCCTCGGCGAAATTGCCCAGCGCAAGGTGAAGGTGATCTCCAACGCGGGCGGCGTGAACCCGCAGGCCTGCGGCGAGGCCGTGCGGGCGCTTGTGGAAAAGGCAGGGCTCGACCTCAAGGTCGCGGTGGTAACCGGCGACGACCTGCTGGACCGCGCATCCGAATTCGCCGGGGCAGGCTGCACGGAGATGTTTGCCGGTACGCCGTTTCCGCCCGTGGAGAGCGTGGCCAGCATCAATGCCTATCTCGGCGCCTTCCCGATTGCGGAGGCGTTGGACCGCGGCGCGGATATCGTCATCACGGGCCGCGTGGTGGACAGCGCGGTGACGCTGGGGGCGTGCATTCATGCCTTTGGCTGGAAACGCGAGGATCATGACCTGCTGGCGGCGGGCACGCTGGCCGGGCACATCATCGAGTGCGGGCCGCAGGCGACCGGCGGCAATTTTACCGACTGGCGCGACGTGGCGGACCGGCTGGACGAAATTGGCTACCCGGTCGCGGAGTTGCGTGCCGACGGCAGTTTCACCTGCGGCAAGCCGCCGGAGTCCGGCGGCAAGGTTAGCCGGGGGACGGTGAGCGAACAGCTCGTCTACGAGATCGGCGATCCGCAGGCCTATATCGTGCCGGATGTCGTCTGCGACTTTTCCGGCGTCACCATCGAGGAGACGGGCACGGATGAAGTGCTTGTCACCGGCGCGAAAGGCTATCCGGCGCCCGACACATATAAAGTGTGTGCGACTTACGCGGACGGTTTTCGCGGCGGCACCATGATGGCGTTTGTCGGCCTGGAAGCGGCGGACAAGGCACGGCTCTTTGCCGAGACCTCCATCGAGCGCGCGCGCAAGGTTTTGCGCAAGGCGAATGCCGCCGACTTTACCGAGACCAGCATCGAGATCATCGGCGATGACTCGCAGTATGGCGCGGCGGCGGGTAACCCGGCCGCGCGCGAAGTGGTGATGAAGCTCGCCGCCAAGCATCCGGATGCGCGCGGCATCGGCGTGCTGCTGAAGGAAATGACCGGGCTGGCACTGGCGACGCCCGCGGGGCTGACGAGCTTTGCGGGCGCGCGGCCCAAGCCGTCGCCGGTGGTGCGGCTGTTCTCGTTCCTGCTGCCGAAGGATGCCCTGACCATCCGCGTGGATGTGGACGGCGAGGCCGCTAACCTTCCGACCGAGACGGGGTCGGCCTTCGACGCCGCCACGCTGGCACGGCCCGAGGTGCCGACAGCGCCGGATGCGGGCGGCGACATGGCGGAGGTGGCGCTGGTGAAGCTTGCCTGGGCGCGCAGCGGCGACAAGGGCGACAAGGCGAATATCGGCGTCATCGCGCGCGACGAGGCGTACCTGCCCTATATCGCGGCGGACCTCACGGAAGAGACGGTGGCAAGGCGCTTTGCCCATTTCCTCGATACCTCGAAGGGCGGCGGAACGGTGGAGTGTTTCTTCATGCCTGGGCCGCGCGCGTTCAACTTCCTTCTGCATGACGTGCTGGGCGGCGGCGGTGTGGCGAGCCTTCGCGCCGACCCGCAGGCCAAGGCCTATGCGCAGATCCTCCTCGACCAGCCGGTGCGTGTGCCGGCCTCCCTTGCCGCGAGACTGTGATGCCGCGTTACCAGACCAAGATCGATACGGGCTCCGAGACCTTCGCGCAGAACCGCGCCGACATGCTGGCGCTGGTGGAACAGCTCCGCGGCTACGAGGCGCGCGCGGCGGCGCTGTCGGAAAAGCGCAAGCCAAGGTTCGTGGAGCGCGGCCAGCTGACGCCGCGCGAGCGGCTGGAGCGGTTGCTCGATCCGGGCATGCCGTTCCAGCGCCTCTACAACATGGCGAACTTCCTGGTGGACGATCCCAACCCGGAAACGTCGGTGCCCGGCGGCAACATCATTGCCGGCATCGGCTTCGTCAGCGGCGTGCGCTGCATGGTTTACGTTGATGACAGCGGCATCAGCGCGGGCGCGATGACGACGCGGTCGGTGGACGTGATGATCGGCGTCATGGATTGCGCGATCCGGCAGAAGCTGCCCTTCGTGCACCTGGTGGAGAGTGCGGGCGCCAACCTGCTCGAATACACGGTCGAGCTGTGGGCCCATGGCGGCAAGATGTTCTACAACCTCGCCCGCCTGAGCGCGCTCGGCATTCCGACCTTCGTCGTGCTGCATGGCCCCTCGACGGCGGGCGGCGCCTACCAGCCGGGCATGAGCGACTACGTCATCGGCGTGAAGAAGAACGGCATGGCGGCGCTGGCGGGGGCGGCGCTTGTGAAGGCCGCGACCGGCGAAGTGGCGGACCCCGAAGAACTGGGTGGCTCGGAGATGCATGCGAGCGTTTCCGGTCTTGTTGAATACGTCGCGGAGGACGACGCGCACGGCATCCTTATCCTGCGCGACCTGATGAAGCGCATCGACCACAATGCGCAGATCGAGACGCCGCCGACGCGCGAGTACAAACCCCCGGTGTTGAGCCCGGACGAGCTGGCAGGCGTGGTACCTGTCGATTACCGCCAGCCCTATGATGTGCGCGAGGTGGTCGCGCGCATCGTGGACGGCTCGGACTTCGTGGACTTCAAACCGCGCTACGGGCCTGCGACCGTGTGCATGCAGGCCAGCATCATGGGGCACGCCTGCGGCCTCATCGGCAACAACGGGCCGATCGACCCGGCGGGCGCCACCAAGGCGTCGCACTTCTTCCAGCTGTGCGACCAGTCGGACCTGCCGATCATTTTCCTCAACAACACGACCGGCTACATGGTCGGCACCGAGTACGAGCAGGCCGGGATGATCAAGCACGGCTCGAAGATGATCCAGGCCGTGTCGAACGTCCGCGTCCCGAAGATCTCGCTCTATATCGGCGCGAGCTTCGGCGCCGGGAATTACGGCATGTCGGGCTATGCCTATGAGCCCGAGTTCCTGTTCGCCTGGCCCAACGCGACGACTGGCGTGATGGGCGGTGAGCAGGCGGCGGGCACCATGGAAGAAGTGGCGCGGGCGGGGGCGGCCCGGCGCGGCCAGCCCATCGACGAGGAGTCCCTCGCCAAGCAGCGCGCTGCCGTCGTCAAGCTGTTCGACGACCAGGCGACGGCGTTCTACACGTCGGGCCGCGTGCTCGACCAGGGCATCATCGACCCGCGCGACACGCGCAAGGTGCTGGGCTTCGCGCTCCAGACAATCTGGGAAGGGCGGCACAAGACGCTTTACCCCAACAGCTTCGGCGTTGGCCGCCACTAGGGAGGACAGAGAGATGACCACACTTCCCGATGTCGGCGGCGTCGAGCTGAACCTGGAGAACGGCTGGCTCACCATCTGGTTCGACCAGCCGCAGGTACGCAATGCGCTGACGGACGACCTGGTCGATGGCATTCGCCGCACGATGGAGTCAGTGCGCGACGACCGGGCCGTGCGCGGCATCACCCTGCGCGGCAAGCACGGCGTCTTCTGTGCGGGCGGCAACCTCAAGCAGTTCAAGTCGGCCTTCCAGGGTGGCGGCGACGGCGGCGGTTCGCGCGAGAACACCATCGAGATGTCGAAGGGGGCGGCGGTCCTGTTCGATCTCATCAACGAGGCGCCGCAGGTGGTGATCGCGGTGATCGAGGGCGCGGCCATGGCCGGCGGCTTCGGCATGGCGTGCTGCGCGGACGTGGTGATCTGCGAGGCGGACGCGAAATTCGCCATGACCGAAACCGCCATCGGCATCTCACCCGCGCAGATCGCGCCGTTCGTGATCCAGAAACTGGGCTACGCCACCGGGCGGCGGCTGATGCTGACCGGCGCGCGCTTCGACGGACGCGGCGCACACGAGCTGGGCTTTGCAGATTTCATCGCGGAGGACGTGAGCGGCCTTGAAGAGATCGAGCAGCAGATCCGCAAGCAGGTGCTGAAATGCGCGCCCGGGGCGATTGCCGACACCAAGTCGCTGATCCTTGCCCTGCCCGGCATGAACCGGGCGGAGGCGATCCAGGCGGCGGCGGAGAATTTCACCGACCGGCTGTTGAGCGACGAGGGCCGCGAGGGCGTGGCCTCGTTCCTCGAAAAGCGCAAGCCCGTCTGGGCGCAGTAGCGGAAAGCGGCAGCGATGCGATTTACCTCCATTCTGGTTGCCAATCGCGGCGAGATCGCCGTGCGGGTGATGCGCACGGCAAAGTCGCTCGGCTACCGCACCATTGCCGTCTATTCGGAAGCCGACGCCGACGCGCCGCACGTGAAACTGGCGGACGACGCGGTCCGCATCGGCCCGGCGCCGGTGGGCGAGTCCTATCTCGACCAGACGCGCGTGCTGGAGGCGGCCAATGCGACGGGGGCCGAGTCCATCCACCCGGGTTACGGCTTTCTCAGCGAGAACGCGGGCTTTGCGCGCGCCTGCGAGGACGCGGGGCTCGTCTTCATCGGGCCTCGGCCGGATGCCATCGACCTGATGGGCAACAAGGCGGAAGCCAAGCGCCGGATGATCGCGGCGGGTGTGCCCTGCGTGCCGGGTTACGAGGGTGAGGACCAGTCGGAGGACAAGTTCATCGCCGCGGCGGGCGAGATCGGCTTTCCGGTCATGGTAAAGGCCGCGGCCGGCGGCGGCGGACGCGGCATGCGGCTCGTCGAGGACGCGGACAAGCTGGCGGATGCCATCGGCCTTGCACGCTCCGAAGCGGAGAATGCCTTCGGCTCCGGCGAGCTCATTCTTGAAAAGGCCATCGTCCGGCCGCGCCACGTGGAGATACAGGTCTTTGCCGACGAGGACGGCAACACGATCCATCTCGGCGAGCGTGACTGCTCGGTGCAGCGCCGCCACCAGAAGGTGATCGAGGAAGCGCCATGCCCGGTTATGACGCCGGACCTGCGCGCGCGCATGGGCGAGGCGGCGGTGCAGGCTGCGCAGGCGATCAACTATCGCGGCGCAGGCACGGTCGAGTTCCTGCTTGGCGAGGATGGATCGTTCTATTTCCTGGAAATGAACACGCGGCTGCAGGTCGAGCATCCGGTGACGGAGCTTGTGACGGGGCTCGACCTTGTCGCGCTCCAGATCCGTGTCGCGCAGGGCGAACCGCTTGGCCTTTCGCAGGACGACGTGACGCTGTCGGGCCATGCCATCGAGGTGCGGCTCTACGCGGAGGACGTGGCGGAGGACTTCCTGCCGAGCACGGGGCGCATCGACCTGTGGTCGCCGCCGGAAGCGCCGGGCGTGCGCGTGGATGCAGGCATCGAAACGGGGCTGGAGGTTTCGCCGTTCTACGACCCGATGCTTGCCAAGATCATGGCGCACGGGCCGACGCGGGACGTAGCGCGCCGCCGGCTGGTCGAGGCGTTGGACCGCACCGGCATCTTCGGCCCGCAGACCAACCGCGATTTCCTGATCGATGCGCTAACGCGTCCGGTGTTCGGCGATGGTGAGGCGACGACCGCCTTCATCTCGGAAACCTACGGCCCGGGCGACCTGGCGCGGCGCGAGCCGGGGCCGGAGGCCATCGCAGCGGCGGCCGCACTGCTTTACCGGCACGAGACGGAGCTAGCACACCGGGCCGCCGTCCGGGTCGACGCGGAACTGCTCAACTGGAGCAGCACCGGGCGGCTCTCGACGTCGTTCCGCTTCGGCAGCGCGGACGCGCCGCATGACGCGACGGTCGTGGCGGCCGGGGCGGATGCCGTGCGCGTTGAGATGGGCGACGAAGTCGTCGACGTTGCATTCGAGCGTGTGGAGATCGACCGGGCACGGCTTCGCATCGGTGGCGCGCTGCACGATGTGATCTTCGCGACGCCTGAGGACGGGCTGATCCATCTTGCGATGGGTGGCACGTCGTTCACCCTGCGCAACGCCTTCGCGGCCAGCGCGCTTGGCGACGAGGCGGGCGGCGGCGGCCGCGTGGCGGCGCCCATGCACGGCCAGATCCTCGAAGTCTTCGTCAGCGAAGGGCAGGCGGTGCGCAAGGGCGACCGGCTGGCGGTGCTGGAGGCCATGAAGATGCAGCACCAGATCACCGCCGAGGTGGATGGCACCGTGTCGGCGGTGCTGTGCAAACCGGGGACGCAGGTGCCCGCGGGTGAACTGCTGGTCGAGATTGAAGTGGACGGCGAAGAAGCCGCCTGACTGGCCTCAAATCTTTTGACAGTTAAAGTGCAATAAGATGAGGTAAGGGTCTTCCGGGGAGGGAAGGTCCAATGAGCCTGCGCGAACGCCTGAGTCCATTCATCGCCCATCGTCTGGTGTCGGTCGCCCGGCGCGATGCGGCGCGCGCGAAAGCCGAGGCGGCGCGGCGCAAGGCCGGCGAGCCGCACCGGGTATACTATTTCCATCAGCCCGATGACCCTTACGCCGTGCTGGCCGCGCAGGTGCTGGCCCGGTTCGCGTCGCTCTACGACATAGAACTCGTGCCGATGGTCGCCGCGCCGCCGGGCAATCAGGACGCACCGCAACCCGAGGCGCTTGCAGCCTATGCGCGGCGTGACGCGGCGGCGATTGCCCCGGCCTACGGGCTCACTTTCGCCGATCCGGGCAGGCAGCCGGATGCGTCGCTCACCGCGTTGGCAAACGCTATCGCGGTTTCGGCGATCAAGAAAAGCCGCTTCGTGGAGCTGGCACCTTCCATCGATGCCGCGTTGTGGGCGGGCGATGCGAACGCGCTGGAAGCGATTGCTGCCGACGTGGGCAAGTCGAGCGAACGCGAGACGCAAAAAGCGTTGCGTGACGGCGCGCGTCGGCGAAAGGAGTTCGGCCACTATCTTGGCGGCACGTTCTGCTACGCGGGCGAGCAGTACTGGGGCATCGACCGGCTGCATTACCTCGAACAGCGCCTGGCGGACCTGGGCGCGAAGAAAGTGGAAACGGACCAGCCGCCGATCACCGAACCGCCTGCTGTCATGGCGGGGCCGCCGCCGGAGGCCGAGGGGCCGGAGATCGACTTCTTTCTGTCCCTGCGCAGCCCCTACACGGCGATCAGCGCCGCGCGTTTCTTTGAGCTCGCGGATCACTACAACTGCCCGGTCAATCTGCGCTACGTGCTGCCGATGATGATGCGCGGCATCCCGGCCTCGCGTGAAAAGCAGAAATACATTCCGCGCGACGCCAAGCGCGAAGGCGACCGGGTGGGCGCGCCGTTCGGGCGCATCGCTGATCCGTTCGGCAAACCGTCCGAACGCGGGTTGTCGATCATGCCCTATGCCATCGAGAAGGGGCGAGGGCGCGAATACGTGCTGTCGTTCCTCGAAGGCGTCTGGGCGGAACAGATCCCGGCGGGGTCCAACCGCGGGCTTCGCAAGATCGTCGAACGGGCCGGCCTCGACTGGGCAGGCGCGCGCAAGGCGCTGGATGATCCGTCATGGCGCGAGACGGCGGAGGTCAACCGCGAGGCCCTGTTTGCACACGGATTGTGGGGCGTGCCGTCCTTCGCCGTGAAGGGACAGGCGCACGCGTGGTGGGGCCAGGACCGGCTGTGGCTTGTCGAGCGCGATATCCGCGCCGCTATGGGGCTCGACGCGGCCTAGCCGTCCGCCGCGCAGCGGAAACCCACATGCATGTGCGACGAGTCCGGCGTGGCGTGGCCGCGTGCCGACACGCGGAAACCGTGGCAGAAATTCGGGTCGCACAGGTAAGAGCCGCCGCGCTGGACGCGCTCGGTTGCGGCGGTGTCGTCATCGCCGAGCGGGTAGGGCCGGTACCAGCTTGCCGTCCATTCCCATACGTTGCCCGCCATGTCGGTGAGGCCCAAGGGTGTGGTGCCGTAGGCGCCGACGGGTGACGTGGTCTTGTAGCCGTCGGCGGCGGTGTTGAGGACGGGGAAGATGCCGGTCCAGACATTGGCGAGGTAATCGCCTTCATGCAGCAGCCGGTCGCCGAAGGCGTAGACCGGTTTGCCGCCGTGGCCGGCGCGGGCCGCGTGTTCCCACTCGACCTCGGTCGGCAGGCGCTTGCCGGTCCATGCGCAGTAGGCATCGGCATCGCGCCACGAGACCTGCGTGACCGGATGATCGTCCTGTGCGTCGCCCGCGCCGGGGCCGTAGGGCGTGCGCCATGTCGCGCCTTCCACGATGCGCCACTGGCCGGTGCCAAAGGTCATGACCGCGCCGCCGAGACGTTCCGCATCGGTCTCGTGGTCCGTCGCCTTCACGAATGCGCGGAAGCGGGCGACAGTCACCGGCGACCTGTCGAGGCGGAAGGGCGCCACTTGTGTTTCGAACACCGGCGCCTCATCCGGCAGGCCCTCGGTGGAGCCGATGGTGACAGCGCCGCCCGGAACCTCCACCATTGGCAGATCATCCGACGCGAAGGCGGGCGCTGTGAGTGCCATGAGGCTGGCGATGAGATATGTCAGCGGGCGCATGGGCGGGTCATTGTTGAGAAATGACATGCATGGTGTCATAAAAAGTCTCGGACGACGAGGCGATGTAACGAAGAGGGCGCTGGCATGAGTAACCGGCGGGAAAAGATGCAGGCCCATTCAAGTACCGCGGAGACCGGCGATGGCCGCCACCGCCGGTCGGAGCGCAGCCGCCAGCTCATCATCGACGCGCTGTTCAAGCTGATCCGCAGCGGAGACATGGACCCGAGCGCCGCGCGCGTCGCGGAAACCGCGAATGTCAGCCTGCGGACAGTGTTTCGCCACTTCAAGGAGCTGGACAAGCTCTACGCCGAGATGACGCAGGTGATGCAGGCAAAGATTCTGCCCGAGACCATGCGTCCCCTCGAAGCGGTGAACTGGCAGGACCGACTGGCTGAACTGGCCGACCGGCGGGCGGGCATCTTCGAGGAGCTGATGCCGCTGCGTATCTGCGCCGACGCGCGCCGCTTCCAGTCGAAGTTCCTGCAGGACGACTACAAGCGCTTCCGCATGATGGAGCGTGGCACCGTCGAGGCGATACTACCTCAAGCAGTGAAGCGGGACGAAAGCCTCGCCGCCGGCTTCGATGTAACGCTCTGTTTCGACACGTGGCGGCGGCTGCGCATCGACAGCGGCATGTCTCAGGCAGCAGCCCGGGAGGCGGTGGGAAGAATGCTCGACGCGCTGGCGGCGCAGGCCTGACCGGCCCTAGTTCGGCCAGTAAACATACTCGTCGCCCGGCTCAAAGCTTTCCGCCAGCGTCTTGTCGATCATGATCGGGCTTTCGATCGTGTAGGGATAGAGCGGCTCGCGTGCGTTCTCCTGGTGCGCGTCGAGAAGCGCCATCAGTTCGTCGCGCTTGGCGGGGTTGCTGTCCGCGAGATTGCGCTGCTCGGTCGGGTCATCCGCCAGGTTATAAAGCCAGGTCTTTTCCTGACGGCCGTTGTACTGGAGCTTCCAGTCTCCCGCGCGGACCACGCGGTAGTAGCCGCTTTCCCAGAAGATCGCGTCGTTGTCGCGGGTGATGCCGCCCTCGCCGGTGGCGGCGGGCAGCAGGTCGCGCCCGTCGATCACCACGTCCTGCGGTAGGCTCGCGCCGGCGGCGGCTGCGAAGGTCGGCGCGACATCGATATGGGCGACGGGCGTTTCGATCTGCGTGCCCGGCGCGATGCGGGCGGGCCAGCGCAGGAACATGGGCACACGGATGCCGCCTTCGAAGAGGGTGATCTTCCAGCCGCGATAGGGCGCGTTGATTTCCGGCAGACCCACGTATCCCGCACCGCCATTGTCGCTGGAGAGGACGATCAGCGTGTTGTCGGCGAGGCCTTCTACTTCGAGCTTGTCCATCACGCGGCCGACGCTGCGGTCGAGGGCGCGCATCATGGCGGCATAGACGCGAAGCCGGTGCGGCTCCATATCGCCGACCGCCTCGTAGTCCTCGCGCGTCGCCTGCAGCGGCGTGTGGACACCCCAGTGCGCGAGATAGAGGAAGAACGGCCGGTTGCGGTTCGCCTCGATCACCTTGAGGGACTCGTCCGTCCAGTAATCAGTGAGATAGCCGCCGGGGCGGAACCAGTCGCCGGAATTGTAGGACGCGGCGAACTGCATGCGTGCCCACAGGAACTTGTCGATGGGATCGAAGTCGAGCCTGGCGTTGACGACATTGGGGTCGTCCTCGGGGAGGAAAAGGCCGCTCGCCATCAGCAGGCTTTCATCGAAGCCCTGCGCGGTGGGCCGAGTCGTCTCGCTGCGGCCCAGGTGCCACTTGCCGATATGGACGGTGTGGTAGCCGCGCGTCCTGAGCATCTCTGCGACGGTGACTTCCTCGCCGGGCAGGCCTTGCTCGGCCATCGGCGGCGCTTCGCTGGCGCGTTCGGAATCCCAGATGAGGGGCGGCATCTCCGGGTTCATGTCGCCTGCGAACATGGAAATGATACGGCCCATGCCGCCGGGCGTCGGCGTGAACTCGAAGCCAGTGCGCGTGGGATAACGGCCCGTCATCAGCATGGCGCGCGACGGCGCGCAGGTGCCCGTGCCCGCATAGGCCTGCGTGAAGATGGCGCCTTCCGCGGCCAGCCTGTCGATATTGGGCGTCTGGAGCCTGCCACCTGCAATGCCGCCGCCGAAAGTCGAGATATCGTTGATGCCCATGTCATCCAGCAGGATGAAGACGATGTTGGGCGGCCGGTCGGCGGGGGCGGTGTCAGCCTGCGCCGGGCCTTGGTCCCATTCGATGGGGCGGTTGTCGGCGATGTCCGACGTCTTGCCGAGATTGCCGACCGCGAAAAGGATCAGCGGCTTGCGGTTGAACCAAGCAAGGGCCGCGAGACCCAGCACGAC
Source organism: Parvibaculaceae bacterium (assembly GCA_965229975.1). Taxonomy (GTDB): domain Bacteria; phylum Pseudomonadota; class Alphaproteobacteria; order CGMCC-115125; family CGMCC-115125; genus Pyruvatibacter. The sequence continues at coordinate 1,839,222 of OZ245936.1, read as the reverse complement.
GACGCCGCCAATCAGAAGAATGCGCTTCCACATGTTCCACCCCCGAACCCGGTCTGCGCCGGTAATGTCACTATGGGTGTCAGAATATGGTGCGGTCAAGCGTGCGGCGGATCGGCCTGGCGGTGGCGCATGGACATGGCGAGGGCCGGGATCATGGCGACAAACGCGATGGCGCCGCCGATGGCGAAGATGGCCGGCACGCTGAGCACGTCATCCGGGTAGGTGAGCATCACGCCGAAGAAGCTGATGCCGAAGGCGGCGCCCACCTGGCCGACGAGGCGGCTGACGCCCGAAGCCGTGCCGAACAGGCTGGCGGGGACGGCGGTGGCGAGGACGGATGTCATGGGCGGCTGCGCGAAGCCGTGGCCGACGCCCTGCGTGACGAGGCCGAGCATCAGGAGCGGCAGGCTCATGAGATAGACGCCCGCGCCCACGAGCAGGAGTCCGCAGGCCTGGATGAAGCCGCCGAGCACCGTCCCGAACCGCTCGCCGTAGCGCGCCGCGATCTGCCCGCCGACAGGGGAGGCGGCGGTGAGGCTGGCGGTGCGCGTCAGCATCAGCGCGGCGGCGACGGAGACGCCGAAGCCGAAATGCTCGATCAGCACCAGCGGCGTTGCGATCAGGCCGCCGAGATAGGACGCCTGGATCAGGAACATGGTGACGGTGGGCGCGGTGAAGTTGCGCCGCCTGAGAAGGAACGGCGGCACGATGGGCTCGTCCACCCGCGCCTCGTAGACGAAGAAGATGGCGATGCCGATGAAGCCGATGACGGCCGCGCTTGCCTTGTAGACCGCCGAAATACCCTCTTCCGCGATGGAGCCGACGGCGAAGAGGAGGAAGGACAGCGCGACGATAAGGATGGCGTTGCCGATATGGTCGAAGCGCGCGGGGCGGCTCTCGGTCTCCGGCAGCACGCGCCAGGCGAGGTAGAAGGCGGCGAAACCGCTGACGGCCTGCAGCACGAAGACCGAGCGCCAGCCGAGCAGGTCCACGAAGGGGCCGCCGAGGATGAGGCCGAGGGCGGCGGCACCCGGCGGGCTCATGGACCACCAGCTGATCGCCTGGTTGCGCCGGTCCTCCGGGTAGACCCGGAACAGGAGCGCGATGGCCGCCGGCTGCGTGGCGCCGGCGATGGCCATGGAGAGCACGCGGAACGCGATAAGCGACCAGATATCCCACGCGAAGATGCACAGTCCGGCGAACAAGCTGGACCCCATGATGCCGAACAGGAAGACCCGCCGGTGGCCGTACATGTCGCCGAGCTTGCCGAGGACCGGCAGCACGGCGGCGGAGATCAGCATGGGTGCGGAGACCGTCCACGCGGCCAGCGCCTCGCTCACCCCGTATTCGAGGGCGATGGGCTTGAGCGCGACGGTGAGGATGGTGAAGGGAAAGCCGGTCGTCAGCATTCCCACCATCGTGGTGTAGAGGACGGCGCGCGCCTTTGCTTCGTCGAACGCCGGTCCGGCTCCGGTTGTCATGCACCGCTTTCCTGAAAGCGCGGGAGAGAAGGCGCGTGGACGCGCCCCGCCCGGTACTTAGGGCGTCCGGCGGCCGGATACCAGCCGCAGCGGAAATGGATCAGGCGAAACGGGCGCGGTCGTGCGGTGCGTCGAGGTCGAAGGCCGGGCCCTTGGGCACGATCTGCCTGGGGTTCAGCATCTTGTGGCTGACATAGTAGTGCGACTTGATGTGGTGGAAGTCGACGGTCTCGGCAACGCCGGGATGCTGGTAGAGCTCGCGCAGGTAGTTGGACAGGTTGGGAAACTCGCTGATGCGCTGCCGGTTGGCCTTGAAGTGGCCGTGATAGACCGGATCGAACCGCACGAGCGTGGTGAAGAGACGCCAGTCCGCTTCCGTCAGCGCGCCGCCCGCGAGATAGCGCTGGCGGGACAGCCGGTCCTCCAGCCTGTCGAGCGTGGCGAACAGCGCGTCATAGGCTTCCTCGTAGGCTTCCTGCGAGCCGGCAAAGCCGCACTTGTAGACGCCGTTGTTCACGTGCTCGTAGACCTCGGCGTTGATGGCGTCGATCTCGTCGCGAAGCGGCTCGGGATAGAAGTCGAGCGACGCGTCGCCGAATGCGTCGAACGCGCTGTTGAGCATCCGGATGATCTCGGCGGACTCGTTGTTGACGATGACACCGGTCTTCTTGTCCCAGAGAACGGGCACCGTGACGCGGCCCGTGTAGTTGGGATCGGACGCCTGGTAGACCTCGCGCAGGTATTGCGCGCCCATCAGCGGATCGGGCGTCGCGCCATCGCGGTCCGAGAATTTCCAGCCGTCGTCGCCCATGAACCAGTCGACGATGGAAAGCGAGATCGCGTCCTCGAGCTTCTTCAGCTTGCGCATGATGATGGCGCGGTGCGCCCACGGGCAGGCAAGCGCGACGTAGAGGTGATAGCGGCCGGACTCCGCCGGAAAGCCGGTGGCGCCGTCGGCGCTCACCCAGTCGCGCTTGGCGGAATCGGCACGCTTGAATGCGCCCTTGCCGCCGCCTTTCAGCACGTCATCGTCGGTTGTCCACTTGCCGTTGACCAGCATGCCCATGCGCGTTCTCCCTGCATGTCCGTGGCTGCCGGGCGGCAGCCGCTTCATGCGGGACATAGGGCGTAACGCCGGGCTTTGCTACCAGACGACGCGGACGCCGCCCATGATCGCGTTGCGGCGGTCACGGTTCGAGAACGAACCTTCGTAGCCCACATGGGCGCTGATGCCGTCCGAGACGGCGGCGGCGACACCAAGGCCCACTTCGGCGCTGTCGCGCCCCCGCGCGGGCGCCCACGTCTCGAATGCGCTGCCGCCGCTCGTGAACGTGAAGTCGCTCGAGGGCGTTGCATCGCCCAGTTCGCGCGCCCACGCCACGCTGGCACTCGGCACCACCGGCATACCGGCGGCTTCGAAAGCCGTGGACGCCTGCACGCCGAGGCGGCTGACCAGGGAGCTGTAACCTTCGCCATCATTCGTGAGACCCGCGGTGCCCGCGCCCGTCTCCGTGAAGCCGTCTGCGTCCGTGTAGACATAGGTGGCGCCGGCGAAGGGGCGGAACAGGAGGTGGCCGGCCTGGTAGGTCCGGTAGGCCTCGGCGGAGGCGAAGAACGTGTGCGCGTCGTAATCCGCTTCCGCCGTGGCGGCGAAGGTGCCGACGGCGATCTGGCGCTTCGTGTCGATCTGCTGGAAGCCGTAGCCGATGACGCCCTCGACGCCGAAACCGGTTTCGGTCTCGGTGCGGCCGGTGAGCGACACGAGATAGGCCTTGCGGTCCATTTCCTGCGAGGGGAGATCCGCGTCGTTGACGAGGAAGGCGGCGGACGCACCTACGGACGTCGCATCCGTCAGGCGGTATTCGCCGCCGAACGCGGTGCCTGCCTGGGTGTGCTCGGTCTCGCGGGCGTTGCTGTCGCTGTCGACTTCGCCGGTCGCGCCCAGTGCCGTGGCCCAGTAAGTCCAGGGGTTCTCTTCGCTGGCGCCTTCCAGGTTGCGCGCGGCCGCGCCGGGCGATGCGGCGATGAGGATGTCGGCGGTGTCGCCCATGGAGCGGCCGAGGCTCGCCTGCGCAAGGCGGATGCGCGGTGCCTCGGCGGACGCGAACTGTACGCCACCCCGGCGGAACGCGCCGCCGCCGCTGCGCATGGTGTCCGCGACGTGGTTGAGATCGAGAAGGGCTGCCGACGCGCCCGCGACGTGAATCTCGCCGTTGAGGCTCTCGAAGCTGGCGCGCGCCTGGGGCGCTGTCTGGATCGTCAGGTTGTTGAGGGCGGTCAGGAGATTGCCGGTTGCCGTCGCCGTGACACCCGTGAGCGCGTTGGCGGTCGTTGTCTGGTTGCGCGTCAGGGCGGCGCTCGAAAAGGCGCTCGACTGGTTGATGGTGAGCTGGACATTGTTCGCGTTGTAGACGAGGGCGGGTGACAGGAACGCGAAGCCAGCGCCGACCGTCAGCGCGTCGAACGTGCCGGTGACGCCGCCGCCCGCCGTGATGATCGTGTAGGTCAGCGGCGAGGCGTAGGTGCCGGGCTCGGGGAGCAGCTGAACCGTGCCGCCGGTGATGGTGGCGGTGCCGGTGGCGGCAATCAGGTCCGACGTGCCGTTCTCGTTGATTTCCACCTGGTAGGTAGAGCCCGGCGCGAAGGTGACGTTGCCGGCCACGTTGATGGTACCGATGGAGTTACCCGGCGCGATGGTGCCGCCGTTGGCGCCCGCGAGACCGCCGAAAGTTGCCGTGCCCTTGAGCGTGCCGCCGTTGACCGTGAATGCGGTGGTCGTGTTGTTCGAGAAGGTCCATTCGCCGCCGGAGACCTGGAAGAACTCGAAACCCTCGTATTGCTGGCCCAGGCCGATATTGGAGAGGTCGAAGTTGTCCTGCGTGGTGCCGGCCAGGCGCAGTAGGTCATTGCCGCTGGTCATGGCCGCTATGCCGGTTAGCGTCGCGCCGGTGTGCATCTCCAGGATGGTGTTGCCGCCAGCCGCAATCGCCGTGCCAGCGACCGTGCTGGCGATCGTGCCCATGTTCACGATACGCCCGCTGCCGAACTGGATGGCAACGCCCGGCGTCGTGATCGTTGCACCGGCGGCATTGTTGACCGTGCCGTTGATCATGTTGATGCCAGTCCCGGTGCCGGTGATCATGCTGAAGTTGTCAATGGTGCCGTCGGCGGACTGCATGTTGACACCTGCACCGAAAGCACTGCCGTTGATCGTGCCGTTGTTGGTCACGGTCGCGTTCGTGCCGCCCTGGAAGTTGATGGCGTTGGCGTTTACGCCAACAATGAGTCCGCCGGCCTGGTTGTCGACGGTGGACACGCCAGCGGCGCCGAAGTTCACCCCGTTGTTGCCGCGAATGGTACCGGCATTCGTCACGCTGCCATTGCCGCCGTTGAGCTGGATGCCATCTTGCGCGCCGGCATTCTGCACGGAGCCGTTGTTGGTGATGGTCCACTGGAGGCCCGCGGAAGAGATCGGCGAGGCGCCGCCAACGCTAAGGTTCGTGGTGTTGGGGATGAAGAGGGTGTTTGCCGCGGCTACACCGGCGCAGTCCGTGTCGAGGGCAACCGCCGTCGTGTTGTTGTTGTTGTCGAGCAGGAAGTTGGGCACGGCCACAAGCGGCCCGCAGTCCGCGCGGGCAGGCTGAGGCGCCGCCGTGAGGCCGGTGAGGGCCGTGGTGCCGAGCGCCGCGCAGTAGAACGCGGCACGCATGGTTTTCCCATTGATCAAAACGCCCGGCATTTTCACCCCCGAAAGCCCGGAACACCAGAGTCGGGGACGCTAGGTGAGAGGCCGGTTTCCCGCGATCACCCGAAAGGGTGAGTGGCAGGCCCGGCCGGGCCGCCTATTGCGCTATGGTGCGGGTTTCTGGGGCCGCGCCGCGATGGCGCGCCGGGGGAGGCGGGTGGCATGGGCGCCACGGCGACAGATGAGGCAAAGCCGGGGTTCTTGCCGCAAGGCGAACGGCTGGAAGTGGCGCAGGCGCGTCTCCTGCACGAGCGGGCGCGAAGCTCCGCCGTGGCCGTCTTCGCGCTCGTCGCGCTCTTTACGGTAATTCTCGTCTTTCTCGCCCCGGTGGCGAAGGCGCTGACCTGGTTCGCCGCCGCGACGTTCATGATCGGTGTGACGCTGGCGCAGCCACCGTTGCAGGCGCCCGGGGGCATTACGTCCGCCAATGCCGACAGCTACCTGCGCCTACACACGCTCATATCCGGCGTGACGGGGCTTGTCTGGGGTGTCGGGGCCGCGTGGCTGATCGATTTCGACGACCAGATCCTGATCTTCACCACGACGACGATGGTGGTGACGATCACGCTCGGCGGGATATCGCCGCAGTCGGCCTTTCGCCGCTCCTACGTGGCGCTGGCGACGGCGACGATGCTGCCCTTCGCGGTGTGGATGCTTTTCGCGGCGCCGTGGCCCACGAAGGCCGGTGGCATCGGCATCATGCTGGCCTATGCCTTCTTCATGGCAGCGAGTGCGCGCGTCGAGATCGGCACGCGTGACGTGATCGCTGCCGAGCGCAACCGGGCGCTGACGGAGGAACTGCGCCGCCAGCGCGACGCCGTGCAGAAGGCGAACGAGGAAAAGACACGCTTCCTTGCGGCAACGAGCCACGACCTTGCCCAGCCGTTGCACGCGCAGGGCTTCTATATCGCCGCCATCCGCCAGCGGACGGACGATCCGGCGGTGCTTGCGCTGGTCAGCAAGGTGGAGAATACGTGGCGCGGCCTCGGCCAGCTGCTCGACGGGCTGGTGGAAATCAGCCGCCTGGACGCGGGCGCCATCGTGCCGGACCGGCGGACGACCGACCTGTTGCGCATCGCCACCCGCATCCGCGACGAGTTCGCGGGTCCGGCAGCGCAGAAGGGCGTGCAGCTTCTGCTCGAGATGCAGCCGGTCCATGCCCACACGGATGGCATGCTGTTCGGCCGCATCCTGCGCAACCTGGTGTCGAACGCCGTGAAGTTCACCGGGCCCGGCGGACGGGTCCGCATTCACGGCGGCCCGCTGGACGGTCGGGCCGTCATCGGCGTGGAGGATACGGGCTGCGGTATTCCAGAGACGGCCCAGAACCGGGTCTTCGACGAGTACGTGCAGCTTGGGAACAGCGCCCGCAACCGGGAGAAGGGATTGGGGCTCGGCCTGTCCATCGTCCGGCGCCTGACGGCGCTGCTGGGCGTCGACCTGGAGATCCGCTCCGTCGTTGGGCATGGCACTTCGATGACGCTGTCGCTGCCGGAAGCCGAAGGTGGTGTTGAGCACGCCGCCGGCCGGGGGCCGGGTGATGGCGCCGTCTCCGTCGCGCATCTGCGTGTGCTCGTCGTGGATGACGAGGAGGCCATCCGCATGAGCATGTCGGAAGTGCTGACGAGCTGGGGATGTGAAGTCTTCAGCACCAGCGGGAACGGTAGCGTGCTCTCCTTCCTCGACGCCATGGACGCAACGCCCGACTTGCTGATTGTCGATCAGCAGCTGGGCGAGGACGTGCAGGGCACGGACGTGGTTGCCAGCGTGCGCGAGGAACTGAACGAGACGGTGCCTGCGATCCTGATGAGCGGCAACGTGGCGGCGCTCGCCCACGTGGAGATGGATGACCTGCGCGTGTTGCAGAAGCCGATCCGCCCGGAAACGCTGCTCGGCATCCTGCAGGAGACAGCCGCGCAGATCGGGCATGATGAAGAGACGCCGCGGCTAGTCGACGAGACCCAGTGACCGCGCCTTGTTGAGGCACGCCGTGCGCCGCGTCACGCCGAGCTGGCGGAAGATGGTGCGCACATGCGTCTTCACGGTGTTCTCGGATATGCCGAGCACTTCCGAGATGTGCTTGTTGGAACAGCCTTCCGCGATGAGGCGCAGCACCTCGACTTGGCGCGGGCCGAGCAGGTCGCCACCCGCGGCGGGCGGGCCAGCGGAGCGGGCGGGGGCCTTGCCGCCGCGTGCCGCGTAGACTTCCCACATGTCATCGGTCAGGAAGGTTTCGCCCTTGAGCGCGCTTTCGATGGCGCGGTGAAGAACCTTCGACGGGGCGGCCTTGGAGACGAAGCCGCTGGCCCCGGCGTCGAGAACCTTCTCGATGGGCGGCATGGTGTCGATGCCGGAGATGATCAGCACCGGTGACGCAACGCCGCGCGCCTTGAGCGCCATCAGGAAGGCGACGCCGTTCATCTCCGCCATGACCAGGTCGGAGATGATGAGGTCGAACGCCTTGCCGGCATCGACGGCGGCAAGCGCGTCGGACGGCGTGCTGAAGACCGTGCAGGCATAGTCCGCGTCAAGCGTCCGGATGATCTCGGCGAGACCGTCGAGAAACATCTGGTGGTCGTCGATCAGGGCGATCTGCAGCGGGCGGGTCATGGCCCGTTCAGTCTGCCACAACAGCCGGGCCGATGGCGGCATAGAGATCGGCGAAGGCGAAGGCCAGCGCGGCCTGCGCGGTGATGAGGTCCTGCCGTGTCTGCAGGTAGGTGCGCTGGGCGTCGAGCACGTCGAAGAAGTCGATAAGGCCCTGTTCGTAAAGGCCGCGCGCACGGTCATAGGCCGCCTCGCTTGCGGTGACCGCGTCGCGCAGTGCATCGCGGGTGGCGCGGCGATTGCCGATCGCGGCGAGCGCGGTCTCCGCGTCGGCGGCGGCATTCAGCAGCGCGGCGCGGTAGGCGAAGAGGGCATCCTGTGCGCGCGCCTCGGCGGCATCGACGCGGGCCCGCCTGCCGCCCGCATCGAAGAGCGGGATATCGAGCTGGACGGCGAGAGCGCCGATGAAGGACGTGACGGCGCTCGACGTGCCGATATCGGTGAGCGAGGCGGAGAGTTCGCCGGGCACGCTGAGGGAGGGGTAGAGGTCGGCAGTGGCGATGCCGATCTCGGCGGTGGCGCGGGCGAGGTCCGCTTCGGCTGCCATCACGTCCGGGCGGCGCAGGAGCGCGGATTGCGACAGGGCAAGTGCGGGTCCTGCCTCGAACACCGGCACCGCGTCGGCGGCAGCTTCCTCATCCAGCACCGCGCGCGGCCAGTCGGCGACCAGCACGTCGAGGGCGGCGCGGCCTGCCTGGATCGACTGGGCGAGGGCGGGCAGCTGTGCGCGGGTGGCGGCAACGTCAGCGGCGGCGCGCGCGGAGTCGAGTGTGGACGCAAGGCCCGCCTCGACGCGGTTGTTGACGAGGTCGGCATTGCGGGTGCGTGTCTCGACTGCCTGTGTGACGAGGCTGCGCAAGGCGGCATCGCGGCGCAGGGCGACATAGAGCTGGACGATGGTGTTGACGGTGACGCGGGCCGCGTCGTCGCGCAGGGCTTCGCGCGCGGCCGCTTCGGCGCGGGCGGCCTCGACGCTGCGGCGGGTGCCGCCGAAGAGATCGGGCACCCAGCCGAGCAGCAGGCCGCCGCCGGCATCGCGCTCGACGGTTGCGTCACCGCTCTCGCGCGTCTCGGTGTAGCTGGCGGCGGCGCTGCCATCGACCGTGGGAAAGAAATCCGAGCGCGCGGACGTGATGAGCGCGCGCGCTTCCGCGAGACGGGCGCGGGCGGCCTGGATGTCGAGGTTCTCGGTGAGGCCGCGTTCGACGAGCGCGTTGAGGTCGGGGTCGCCGAAGCCTTCCCACCACGGGCCCGCGGCGTCGCCAACTTCGGCGGGCGCTGGCGTGGTGAAGGTGTCGGGCGGGTTCACGGCGGGCCGCTCGTAGTCCGGGCCGACGGCGCAGGCCGAAAGGCCCGCCGCCAGAACGCAGCCGAGAAGGTGCCGCCGCCTAATAGGCATCGTCGGCGATCCCGCGCGAATGGCTGAGTTCGTCCGCCAGCGTGGCGCTGGCGCTGGCGCGCGGCTTCGAGAAGCGCGCAAGCCCGAGATAGACGATGGGCGTGAAGAACAGCGTGAACACGGCGGCGATGCCGACGCCGCCGAACACGACCCAGCCGATGGCCGAGCGTGCTTCGGAGCCCGGCCCGAAGGCGAGTACGAGGGGCAGCGAGCCCATGACGGTCGATGTCATGGTCATGGCGATGGGACGCAGGCGGACCATGGCGGCCTTTTCCACCGCCTCGCGCACGTCATGGCCCGAGTCGCGCAACTGGTCGGCAAACTCGACCAGCAGGACGCCGTTCTTCGCCATCAGCCCTATGAGCATCACGAGGCCGATCTGCGAATAGATGTTGAGCGAGACGCCGGTGACGAACAGCACGAAGATTGCCGCCGCGAGGCCGAAAGGCACCGTGGCGATGACCACGAGGGCGCTGGTCCAGCTCTCGAACTGGGCGACGAGCACGAGGAACACGATGGCGACGGCGATGCCATAGACGATGAGCAGTTCGCTCGACGTTTCCTCCAGCTCGCGCGCCTCGCCGAGCATGATGAGGCCGATGCCGGGCGGCAGCTGGTCATCAAGCGCGCGCACATCGTCCACCGCCTGGGCGAGCGGCACGCCGGGGCGGACGCGCAGGTCGATCTCGACGGCGCGGCGCTGCACGTGGCGGTCGAGTTCGGCGGCAACGCCCTCCTCGCGGATCGTGACGATGCTGGACAGCGAGACGAGTTCGCCGTCATCGGTCGTGATGTAGAGGTTCACGAGGTCGGAGGGATCGTCGATGTCGCGCGTCGAGACTTCGAGGATGATCGGGATGGCCTCGTCGCCGACGCTGAGGTCGATCAGGTCGTCGCCGCCGATGACGGCCTGTAGCGTCTGCTCCAGGTCATCAAGCGAGAGGCCGAGATCGGCGGCGCGGCGGCGGTCCACCTCGACGGAGAGCTGCGGCTGTGTCGGCTGGTAGGAGAGATCGGCGTCGGAGAGGTAGTCCACACGGTCCTCGATAAGCCGCGCGAACTCCTTCGCCGCCTCGTAGATCTCCGTGTACTCGTTGCCGGTGAGGCCGATTTCCAGTTCGTCGCCCGCGTCGCCGAGGCTGAGGCTGTTGGGACTCGACACGCTGACTCGGCCGCCGGGGACGTTCGCGACCTTGGCCTGAAGCTCCGCGACAAGCTCCTGCTGGCTCATGTCGCGCTCGCCCCAGGGGACGAGCGGCATGGTGAGGCCCGCGCGGTTGGGGTCGTAGCGGCCGACGATGGAGAAGACCGTGTCGATGACGCCGGCCTCCTGGTAGGGCTCGATGATGCGCTCGATCTCCAGCACCTGCCGGTCCACGTAGCCGAGGCCGACGCCGTCCGGCCCGGTGAAGAAGATGTTCACCTGTCCCCGGTCCTCGTCCGGCAGCAGTTCCTGCGGCAGCACGATATAGAGCAGGCCTGCGAGGCCCGCCGCGGCGAGGCTGACGGCGGTGACGGTCCACGGCCTGTCGAGGCAGACATGGATGGTGCGCCGGTAGGACTCCTGGAGCCGCTGACCGAAACCCGCGACGCGGGCACTGCCCGAGCCCTGTCCATGTTCCGGCAGCAGGTAAGCCGCCATGGACGGCACGAGCGACAGGGCCACGAAGGAAGAGATGCCGACGGCGACCGCCAGCACGAAGCCGAACTCGGTGAAGAGCCGCCCCGCCGTCGACGGCAGGAAGGAGATCGGCACGAAGACCGAGATGAGGACGGCGGTGGTGGCGATGACCGCGAAGAACACCTGCCGTGTGCCGAGCACCGAGGCGGCGCCCGCCTTCAATCCCTGCGCCCGCCTTCGCTGGATGTTTTCCAGCACCACGATGGCGTCGTCCACGATGAGGCCCGTGGCGAGCAACAGCGCAAGGAGGGTGAGGATGTTGATTGAAAAGCCGAGCAGCCAGATGCCCGCGAGCGTGCCGATGAGGGCGACGGGGATGGTGACACTCGGTATCAGCGTGGCGCGCAGGGAGCCGAGGAACAGCCAGATGGCGCTGACGACGATCATCACCGTGAGCGACAGGCTGATCAGCACTTCGCGGATGGAGCCGCGGATGAAGACGGCATCGTCGGAGATGATGCGGATGTTCACCTCGTCGAGGCGGCGCGAGAGGCGCTCGATCACGCGCTGCACCTCGGACGAGATGGCGACGGTGTTGGACTCGGCCTGCCGCACGATGCCCATGCCGATGACGGGCACGCCGTCGAGGCGGGTATAGGTCTCGGCATCCGCCGGGCCGAAGAAGACCCGGGCCACGTCACCAAGACGAATGTCGTCGCGGATGATCAGGTCTTCCGCCGCCTGCTCGGTGACGGTGGAGGCATCGACGCGCACCAGCAGTTCCTGGTCGCGCGAGCGGAAGCTGCCGGTGGGAATGTCGAACGGCGCGGTGCGCAGCACATCGGCCACGTCCACGACGGAAAGGCCGTAGCTGGTGAGGCGCAACGGATCCATGACGACACGAAGCTGGCGCTCGCGGCCGCCGAAGAGCGGCACGTCCGCGACGCCGTCGATAGAGATGAGTTCCGAGACGATGTCGGTCTCGATGACGCGGGTGAGCTCATCCTCGGTGAGGGTGGGGCTCGACGCGGCGAGCCGCATGATAGGCGAGGCGTCCTGGTCGGCCTTGTAGATGGTGAGCTGTTCCACGTCGTCCGGCAGTTCGCGCTGGATGCGGCCCACGGCCTCGCGCACGTCCGAAGCGGCGGTGTCGAGATCGACGGAGGGGGAAAACTCGGCGCGGATGCGCATGTTGTTTTCCTCGCTCGACGAGCGGATCTGCTTGATGCCGTTCACGCGCGCGACGGCGCCCTCGACGATGCGGGTGACTTCCGCGTCCATCGTTTCGGGCGAGGCGCCGGGGTAGGTCGCGTTGATCGAGATGATCGGCCGGTCGACGTCGGGCAGTTCCCGGACTTCCACGCCCATGAAGGCGCTGATGCCGAGGATGATGATGAGCAGGTTCATCACCAGCACCAGCATGGGCCGCCGGATCGCGAGCGAAGGAAGGTCGTTCCTGTCTTCCGGCCTGTCTGGCGGCGTCTCGCTCACTGGACCGCGCCCTCGCTGCTGTCGATGCGCACGGCTGGCGGTTTGTCGCCGGAACTGGCGATCGGGCCGACGGTCTCGTAGTCCACGGGAATGCCCTCGCGCATGCTCTGCACGCCTTCGTAGACGACGAGATCGCCGGCGGTGAGATCGGCCTCCACGAGCACCTCGCCCGGATTGCGCTGGACGATGACGATGGGCACGCCGGTGGCGATGCCGTCGCGCACCTCCCAGACGAAGGAGCCGTTGCCGCCCCAGACGATCGACGCTTCCGGCACGACCGGGTAGCTGCTGCCGCGAAGCTCCGCGGTGACGCGGAAGCTCATGCCGGGGCGAAGGTCGGGCCCCGGATTGTCGATGCGCGCGCGGGCACGGAAGGCGCGGGTGCGCGGATCGATGCGGCTGTCGATCCCGGCAATCCTGCCCTCGACGGGTTCGCTGTCGGCGGTCCACGGCTTGAGCATGACCGTGTCGCCGGCCTCGATGCGGCCCGATAGCTGTTCGGGCACCACGAAGTCGATGAGCAGTGCGGACAGGTCGTCGAACGGCGCGATCTCCGTGTCGGTGCCGACGCGGTCGCCCTCGTCGATATCGGTGAGGCCGACCGTGCCGTCGAACGGGGCGCGGATGTAGCGGTCTTCAAGGGCGACGCGGGCCTGGTCGAGTTCGACGCGGGCCGAGGCAAGCGCGTTGCGGGCGCTGTCGATCTGGGTGGCGGAGACGGCGCCGGACTGGGCGCGGTTGTAGCGGGCGAGGAGCTGTTCGGCATCCTTCACGCGCACCTCGGCCAGGTTGACCGCCAGCGCCTCGTCCTCGTCGTCGAGGCGCAGGAGAATGTCGCCCTTCGAAACCTGCTGGCTGGGTTCGAAGGCGACCTCTGTCACCTCGCCTTCGCTGTCGGGATAAAGCATGACGGAACGCACTGAGCGGCCGGTGCCGACCGCTTCGAGGCGCACGATCTCGGGCTGGGTGGTGATGGAGACGACACGCGCGAAGACCTGCCGGTCGCGGCCGTTGCTGTTGGCGGCCTCGTCCGTTCCGTCACCGATGCCGAGGAAATAGACGCCGGCCGCCACCACGCCGATGGCGAACAGCGCGGCAACCGCCGCCCGCAGGAGTGTCATGTGCCCTCGTTACCAGCCGGCATCATCGTCCGGCGCTGCGCGCTTGCCCCTCGCGCGGCGGCCGGCCGGAACGCCGATACGCACCCACCTGACAATGACCGCCTGCCGTGACGTCCGCAATCACCGTCACCGCCGAAAACTAGGCCGAACAGGCCGAAAGTCATGGGATTGCCGGCACGGATTGAGTTATGGCACGCAGAGTGTCATAACATGCGCGAAGAACACGCACACATTGCGACGGGAGGCAGCGGCATGGATGTGGTGAACGAGGTGATGCCCGGCGACATGGGCCGCATCGACGAAATGCAGGCAAAGGGCCCGGACGGGCCCATCTTCATGGTCAACCTGCTCAAGTTCAAGGAGAAGGCCGAGTACGAGGACGGGCGGGAGACCGGCCTGACGGGCCGCGACGCCTACATGATCTACGGCCGCGAGGTCACGAAGCTGTTACCGAAGTTCGGCGGCCAGGCGGTGTTCGCCGGCGACGTGACGTTTCTCGCGCTCGGGCAGGTGGAAGAGCTGTGGGACGAGGTGGCGATCGCCACCTATCCGGACCGCGCCGCGCTGTGGAAGATGTCAACGTCGCCCGAATGGCGCGAGATATCGGTCCATCGCACGGCGGGGCTCAAGGGCCAGCTCAACATCGAGACCGTGATGCAGCCGGGCACGGACGCTCCGCTGGTGACGACGATCCTCGACGCTGCAAAGAAGGGCTGAGCACAACTCAGGCGAACATCGCCTCACAGCCCGTGCCGGCAAGGATCTTGTCGGCGCGGGTGCGCGCGTCCGCGGGCAGGTCCTCGCGTGCCTCGCGCAGCCACTGGAGGCACTTCGCCTGGTAGGGGAAGGTGGGCTGCGTCCACGCGCGGCCGTCGATCTCGGTCTCGAAGTTCTCCTGCCCACTCGCCACGGCCTTCGCATTGGCAAGAAGGAACGGCGCGTAGACGCGGCCGATCTCGGTGAGGAGCGGCTTCAGGGCATCGCCCGCCTCGTCCGCGCCATACCAGTCGCCGTCGGACGGTTCGACGCCGGAGAGATCGTCCACCCGGTCGATCCATGAGCGCACGCGTGCGGAGTGCGCGCGGGTGAGAGCGGCGGGTGTCGGCTCGACGATGGCAAGCTGGGTGAGCTGGCCGTAGAGCGCGAAGTCGGCGGAGGCGGGCCGGGCGCCGAGGACATAGCCGCGCCGCGCGATCAGCGCGTCGAGAATGTCCACGAGACGGGCATAGCTGGATTCGATCGTCTCGGCGGTCACGTCGTTGGAGCCGACCACGTAGAGGCGTTCGTACTGGCGCTTGGTGAAGAAGTCGGACTGCATCTTCGCGTCGTCATCGGAGAGCGTCGGCATCGACCAGAAGACGAGGATGGGACCGGCGTTGACGCGGTCCACCTCGTGGTACCAGCGGTAATGGAACATCGCCTTGGTGAGCCACTCGTCGGCGAAGTCCTCGACGAGGTCGTTGAGGAAGGACACGACCGGGTCGGACGGGATGACCGAACGGCCGTCATACATGGCTTCGAGGCGCCGGGTGATCGGCGTCGAATCCACCGCCGCCTCGATGCCGCCGTCCTTGCCGCGGAAATAGAAGGTGGGCAGCAGCTTCACCTTCGGCGCCGGGTAGCCTTCCGGCGGGTTCTGGTGGCCGCCCCACAGCATGGTGTGGGGGATGCGCCGGTAGCGCAGCGTGGCGAGCATCTTGCGCGTGTAGGGCGAACCCGGCGCACCCATGAGTTCGATGCGCGGCGTTTCGGCAGCCATCAGACGTCCCTCCCGTATTTTTTGACACTATGAGTGTCATTAAACGAAGTGGTCAAGCGGCCCATTCCTGACATGGATCCCCATTCCTGACATGGATCAATGAGCGCCGCGCGTGTCGCGGGCATTGTGCAATGACAAAATGTCATTGACCGCGCAGGCAAGCTGATTAACTATTGGTGACAAAATGTCACTTGAGCGGGCGGCGAACGCCCGCAGGAAGGGAGAGGACATGTCTGGGACCGAAACGATGGCGCGGCCCGCCGCCGGGACGCAGACCGCGGAACACTTCGACGTGCTGATCGTCGGCGCCGGCATTTCCGGTGTCGGCGCGGCCTATCACCTGACCGAGCAGTGCCCGGACCGCAGCTTCGTGGTGCTGGAAGCGCTGGAGAGCTTCGGCGGCACCTGGCTGATGCACAAGTACCCCGGCATCCGCTCGGACAGCGACCTCTATACCTTCGGCTACCGCTTCAAGCCGTGGACCGGCGCGCCCATCGCGTCCGCCGAGGAAATCCGCGACTACATGGCGGAAGTGATCGAGGAGAACGGCCTCGACAAGCACATCCGCTACAACCACAAGATCAAGTCCGCGCGCTTCTCCAGCGAGGAGAACCTGTGGACCATCGAGGGCGTGCGCGGCGACACCGGCGAGACGGTGCACTTCACCGCCAACTTCCTGTGGATGTGCCAGGGCTACTACCGCCACTCGGAAGGCTACACGCCCGAGTGGGACGGCATGGACGACTTCAAGGGGAAGATCGTGCATCCGCAGACCTGGCCGGAAGACCTCGACTACAAGAACAAGCGCGTGATCGTCATCGGCTCCGGCGCGACGGCGGCAACCCTGGTGCCGGCCATTGCCGGCGACTGTGAGCACGTGACACTGCTGCAGCGCTCGCCGACCTATTTCATCCCCGGCCGCAACGAGAACGAGCTGGCCGACCGGCTGCGCGAGCTGGACGTGGATGAAAGCTGGATCCACGAGATCACCCGCAAGGAAATCCTCCACAACCAGGCCGAATTCACCCGCCGCTCCTTCGAGGAGCCGGAGGTGGTGAAGAACGAGCTGCTGGAAGGCGTGAAGATGTTCCTGCCGGAAGAGACGGTGAAGAAGCATTTCACCCCGAGCTACCGGCCGTGGCGCCAGCGTATCGCCTTCGTGCCGGACGGCGACATCTTCCAGGGCATCGCTTCGGGCAAGGCGTCGGTGGTGACGGACGAGATCGAGCGCTTCACCGAGAAGGGCATCCTGCTCAAGTCGGGCGAGGAGCTGGAAGCGGACATCATCGTCACGGCGACCGGCTTCAACCTGAGCATCCTCGGCGACATCGAGTTCACCATCGACAACCAGCCGCTGGATTTCTCGAAGACCGTGACCTACCGCGGCATGATGTTCACCGGCGTTCCCAACATGGTGTGGGTGTTCGGCTATTTCCGCGCGAGCTGGACCCTGCGCGTGGACCTCCTGGGCGACTTCGTGTGCCGCCTCCTCAACCACATGAAGGAGATCGGCGCCGAGCGCGTGGAAGTGAAGCTGCGCGAGGAAGACGAGGGCATGGAGCTGGAGGACTGGATCGATCCCCAGGACTTCAATCCGGGCTACCTGATGCGCAGCATGCACCTGCTGCCAAAGCGCGGCAGCAAGCGCGAGTGGCAGCACACGCAGGATTACTGGCGCGAGAAGGACGAGATCCCCGCCATCGACCTCGACGGCGACGAGTTCAAATACGCGGCTTAGCTGATCGCCAGGAGCTCATCGACAAGCTTCGACCATTCGCGGTCCATCTCGGGCGTCCATCGGGCCCCGAGATGGTCGCGGAAGGTGTCGCGGATGACGGGGAAGAACGTCTCGAAGACGTCTTCCTCGACGCCGTAGGACTCGTGGCGCTGGCGTTCGGAAATCAGGATGCCTTCCACGAAGGACTTCTCGCCCACCTGGTCGATGATGCATTCGAGACATTGCTGCATCATCGAACCGCGCACCCCGCCATCCTTGTCCATGACGAACAGCACCTCGAGATCGGGGCGCTGGGCGAACAGGCGGTCATAGACGAGCGGCGTGGGGTCGGGGCAGGTCTCGCCGACTTCCTCAAGTGTTTCGATGATGACGTTGGCGTCGGCCATTGCGTGTTTCCATCCCTTGAAACTGTTGCCGTTTCTTGACGGGAATCTAGCCGCTGGCGGGCCAGGGCATCAAACGCCGGCCGCACGGATGCGGCCGGCGTGATTGGTGTCAGGCGCGGACTTCGGCGCGGGCGCCGTCGGGGCGCCGGCTGCGGCGCTGGCGGGGCTTGCCCGGGCGCTGCGAATTGGCCGAACGCGGCTTGTCGCCGTGGCGCGGCTTGCCGCGTCCATTCCCGTTGCGGCCATGATTGCCACGCGGCTGGGCCGGGGCGGTTTCGGCGCGCGGGGGCGGCGCATTGGCGGCGCTGATGGCGTCCGCCGAAACTTCCGGCGGCGGGGTCGCATCGAAGCGGCGGCCGATCAGCTTCTCGATGTCGCGCAGCAGGCTGCGTTCCGAGCGGTCGCACAGGGTGACGGCAAAGCCGCTCTTGCCCGCGCGCGCCGTGCGGCCGATGCGGTGAACATAGGCCTCGGGCACGTTGGGAAGCTCGAAATTGACCACGTGCGAGACGCCGTCCACGTCGATGCCGCGCGCGGCGATGTCGGTGGCGACCAGCACGTTGACCTCGCCGGTACGGAACGCGGCAAGGCACTTCACGCGCTGCGCCTGGCTCTTGTTGCCGTGGATCGCGGACGCCGCGACGCCGGCGCCCTGGAGCGTCTTGGTCACCTTGTCGGCGCCGCGCTTGGTGCGGGTGAAGACGATGGCGCGGTCGAGGTCCGGCGTGCGCAGGATTTCCAGCAGCACGGCGCGCTTGGCGCCGCTTTCCACGTGCATGATCCGCTGGTCGATACGGTCGATCGGCTTGGAGTTCGGCGTCACCGTGACTTCCGCCGGGTCGCGCAGGAACTCGTTGGCGAGCACGCGGATGGGCTTGGGCATGGTGGCCGAGAGCAGCATGGTCTGGCGGCTCTTGGGGAGCTTGGCCAGGATCTTGCGGATCGACGGCATGAATCCGAGGTCGAACATCTGGTCGGCCTCGTCGAGCACGACGGTTGTCGTCGTGTCGAGGCGCAGATTGCCCGAGCCGAGATGATCCAGCAGGCGGCCGGGCGTGGCGACGACGATATCGACGCCGCGCGCCAGCGTGCGGATCTGGCCGGGCAGCTTGGCACCGCCGACGATAACCGCCGCCGAGTGGCGGGTGTGGCGGCCATAGGCGGCGATGTTCTCGGCGATCTGCGCGGCAAGCTCGCGCGTCGGCGCGAGGATCAGCGCGCGGCAGGTTTTCGGCTTGGGCGCGCCGCGCTCGGCGGCGATGGCGTTCAGCAGCGGCAGGACAAAGGCCGCCGTCTTGCCGGTGCCGGTCTGGGCGATGCCCAGCACGTCACGGCCCGACATCATCAGCGGGATGACCTGGCTCTGGATGGGGGTGGGGGTGGTGTAGCCTTCGTCCCTGATGGCACGAAGGATGGGCTCGGCAAGACCGAGCGTGTCGAACTGACTCAATTATCAACTTTCATGCGCCGCGAGGCGCGCCGGACTGCGGCGCGCACGGATGTGTGGCGTTACGTTTTGAGGAAGCTTGCGTAGATCAGCCGCCTGGGTGGAAACCCGAAGGCTCGAAAAGCAGGGCAACGATCAATACGAAAGGTTGCTCAAGGTCGCGCCGGGCCGCCAACGGGGATGCCGTCTTCTACGCGCGGCGGCGCTGTGGGTGGACTAGGGTCACGTATCGCCCGGAAAAGCAAGAAAAATCGCTAGGCGGCGGTTTCGACCTTCGAGCGGATGAAGGCGACATTGCCCTCCTGCATGGCAGCGTATTGCGCGCGCCAGGCGGCCGCATCCATGCCCTGCGGCGCGCAGGTGCTGCGGAAATGGATGGTGCAGGCCGTATCGCCGTCCGGCACCACGCGCACCTCGCCGCGATAGTCCTTGATTGGGACCGGGCCGGTTTCCAGCATCCGGTAGGCGAGGAGGTAGTTGCGCATGTCGCAGCGCTCCAGCTCCTCGACCAGCCGGCCGCCGTCGCCAAGGGTGATGCGGCGGATGGCGCCGGGCTGCGGGCGGCGCTCGGCATAGTCCACGGACGCGAAGAAGCCGCCCTCGGCCATCGCCTCCATGTTGTCCCAGCGGATGAACTCCCACACGGCAGCGGCGGGCGCTTCGATGCGGGCTTCGTACTCGGCTTCGACCATGTCCCGTTCCTCCCGTTTCCGGGCAACGGTTGTCAACGCCGACCCATGAGTCAATAAAGGAGACTTGCGAAGCCGGTCAGGTCAGGGGGCGCCGCATGCCGAAGATCGTGGACAAGGACAAGAAGCGCCGGGAGATCCTCGCGGGCGCCACGGATGTTTTCGCCGCGCGCGGCTATCACAACACGCGCATGGCGGACGTGGCCGAGGCGCTGGGCGTGAGCAAGGGGCTGCTCTACGAGTATTTCCACTCGAAGGAGGACCTGTTCCTCAACCTGTGCCGCGAGATCGTGCCGTGGGCGGAGCTTGGCGAGGACGAGGGGGAGCCGGATGCGCAGGCGCTGGTGGAGCTGATCGCCGAGGTGGCGGCGAGCTATGACCGCTCGCGCGACTTCTTCCTCATCCTGTCGGACTTCTGGAGCACGGTGACGCGCGGGGCGCCGTCGCAGCGCAAGGCGTTCCTCCAGCAGGGGGCCACGTTCTACCAGACGCCGCGCATGATGTTCACGCGGCTGATCACGCGCGGCCAGAGCCTCGGCACGTTCCGGCGCGACGTGGACCCGGCGATCCTGGCAAATGTCATCATCGCGGGCATCGAAGGCGTGCGGATGCAGCACATGATCGATGCCAAGCGCAGCCACAAGAACGCGGTGCTGGCCGAGCTGGCGCGGATGGCCGTGCGCGAACTGGCCGGCGAGGACGCGGTGGCGGATTACGGCGTGCTGGCTGCACCCGGCCGCGGCAAGGCGCGCGGCGCCGCGGCCTGAGTCATCACCGAATGAACGGCGCCGACGGGTGCGCGCGCGGATATTTCCGCAAGAAGTCGAAATAGCGGCTCAGCACCTTGTCCGAGCGCGTGAGGCTGCCGGGACGGAACTTCATGGTGGTCATGATGTGCGTGTCCTCGCCCACGACGCCGATCTCGGTCAGCAGGCAATGTTCGAGGAAATCGCGGTCGGCTTCCGGGTCGTCGGTCTTGTGGACCGCGAGCACCATGAAATTGCGCGTGAGGCCGGGGCGCAGCAGCCCCATGGGAACGAGGAAGCCGAACCAGCGGCCTTCCAGGTCCGAGCTCTGGTAGTAGAGCGACGTGCCGAAGACGCCGATGCGCCATGACACGTGGGTGCCCGTGTCGTAGCGGCCCTCGAAATCGTACTGCATATCGAAGTCGTTCCACTCGATCTTTTCCTCCGGCTCGCCGTCGAAGGTCACGCGGTGGAGCGTCTTGATGTGCTGGATGTCGGGCGTGTTGGCGCACTGGACCCACGGGTCCACCGGCATCGGGTCCGGCAGCACGATGGTCTTCATCAGGAGCGTGTCGGCCGGGTAGGGGAAGTCGGGAAGGTCGTAGAGCGGTTCCTCGCCGTTGAAGGCCCAGACGATCCCGTACTTCTCGATGGACGGGAACACGAAGAGGCAGGCGGACTTGGGCGGGGTGTCGCCGATCGCCGTCTTCTCGCACTGCCCGTTGCCGGCATATTCCCAGTGATGGAAGGCGCAGCGGATACGGTCGCCCACCACGTCGCCCGCTTCGAGGCTGGCGCCCATGTGCGGACAGAAGGCGCTGGTGACATGCGCTTCGCCATCGGCGCCGCGCCACACGACGACGCGGCCATCAAGGAAGTCGAAGCCCTGCACCTGGCCCACGCCCACTTCCGAAGCGAGGCAGATGGGGAACCACGACTGGGAGAACAGGCCATCCGCCCCCTCGCTGGGGACGGGCACCGCGTGGCGCTCGCGCGGGACGGTGGCGCTGCGCGGGCCGGGACGCTCGGTGTTTTCATCGAGCACCGGCATGGCGCGGACGGCAGCCACGAGTTCGGGCGGCAGCATGTCCATGGCGGTCGTCGTCTGTGGCAGGGCCTTCTTGCCGTCTGCCTTGGTCTCTTCGGTCGTCTCCGACACGCTCATGGTCATTCCCCGTCCGCTGCCGCCCTTGCCCCCGTATGCTTCGACATTATGATTGACCCACGGGTCAGTCAACGGAGGGGAGGCGTCCATGGGCGCGGCGGAAGACGACGTGAAGGCAATCCAGGCGCTGATCGCGGACGGGTTCGACGCGATTTCGTGGTCGCCGGAGACGCCGCCGGACTGGGGACGCTTCTTCGGGCCGTATCTTCCGGGGGCGCAGATGGTCCCCTCCGCCCGGCCGCCGGCCTTCACCGACCCGGATACCTTCCGGGCACGGATGACGGGGCAGCGCGACGGCGGCGACATGGTGGACTTCGAGGAGGAAATGCTGGGCTGCGATGTGCGCGTGTTCGGCAACATCGCGGTGGCAACGGCGGCCTTCAAGGCGCGCATCAACAAGTCGGGCGAGGGGCAGGGCGTGAACATGTACCTGCTGGTGAAGGACGAGGGCACGTGGAAGGTGGCCTCGGTCGCCTGGGACAACGCGTCGGACACCCAGCCGATACCGGCCGATCTTCGCGGCTAACAAGCGCGGTGCTAGAAGTCCGGTTCGGAGAACGGGCCGGAGGCGCGGGTGGCATACGACGTGGCGGTTGTCGGGGCGGGGATCGTCGGCCTCGCCCATGCGCTTGCCGCCGCGCGCCGGGGCAAGCGGGTCGTCGTTATCGACCGCGACGCGCGGGCCAACGGGGCCTCCATCCGCAATTTCGGCTTCGTCACGGTGACCGGCCAGCAGGCGGGGGACTGCTGGGAGAAGGCGCGGCGCGCCCGCGCCGTGTGGGCAGAGGTCGCGGCGGCGGCGAAGATTCCCGTGCTGCACGAGGGCCTGCTGGTGACCGCGCGGCGGCCCGAGGCGGAAGCGGTGATCGAGGCATTCCTCGAAACGGAGATGGGTGAGGGGTGCCGCAGGCTGAGCGGTGACGACGCGCGTGCAGCCTACCCGGCCATTTCCGGTGACGTGACGGCGGCGCTGCAGTCGCCGCACGAGCTGCGCGTGGAGAGCGTGGTTGCGCTGCCGCGCCTTGCCGCGTGGCTGGCGGAAGCGCACGGCGTCGACTTCATGTGGGAAACGGCGGTGCGCGAGGTGGCCGCGCCGCGCATCGATACCTCGCGCGGGGTGGTGGAGGCAGAGGCCGTCATCGTCTGCCCGGGCGACGACACGCGCACGCTGTTCGCGGACCGGCTGGCGGCCCGTGCCATGCGGCCCTGCAAGTTGCAGATGATGCGGCTGGTGCCGCGCGAGCCCTTCACGCTCGGATCGGCGGTGATGAGCGACCTGGGGCTGGCGCGCTATCACGGCTACGGGGACCTGCCGGAAGCGGCAGCCCTCAAGGCGAGGCTGGATGACGAGCAGGCGGCGCAGCGGGCGAACGGTATCCACCTGATCGTGGTGCAGTCGGCGGACGGCTCGCTGGTGGTGGGCGACAGCCACCATTACGGGGCGACGCCCGATCCGTTCTACCGTGCGGAGGTGGAGGCGCTGATCCTGGAAGAACTGGACGCCGTACTGACATTTGGCAGCTATGACGTGGCGGCGCGCTGGACCGGTACCTATCTATCGGGGGACGGGTTCTGGCGGATCAGCGATGCGCCGGACGATGCCACGCGCGTCGTGGTGGTGGCCGCCGGGTGCGGCGCATCCACCGCGTTCGCCATCGGCGAGGAAACCATCGGGGGGCTGTTCGCATGAGCCGCTTCAAGGCCGTGGTCTTCGACTGGGCCGGCACCATGATCGATTACGGCTCCTTCGCGCCCATGGGCGTGTTCGTTGAGGCGTTCCGGCAATTCGGCATCGACGTGACCATCGAGGAAGCGCGTGCGCCCATGGGCGCGCCCAAGTGGGACCACATCCGCGCGATGATGGACCAGCCGCGCATCGCGGGTGCGTGGGAGAAAGAACATGGCCGCGCACCGGACGACGATGACGTGACCCACGTCTACAACGTGTTCGTGCCCATGAACGAAGCGGTGGTGGCGGACTACGCCACGCTGGTGCCCGGCGCGAAGGACACAGTGGACTGGCTACGCAAGCGCGGCCTCAAGATCGGGTCGACGACGGGCTACACGCGCTCGATCATGGAGCGGGTGCTGCCCGCGGCGAAGGCGCAGGGGTATGAGCCCGACAACCTCGTCTGCGCGGGCGACCTGCCGGAAGGACGGCCGGGGCCGCTGATGATGTACAAGTGCTTCATCGACCTAGCGGTCTATCCGCCGTCGCGCGTCATCAAGGTGGACGATACGGAGCCGGGTATTCTCGAGGGCAAGGCGGCGGGCTGCTTGACCGTGGGCGTGACGCTCTCGGGGAACCACGTGGGGCGGCCGTTTGACGAGGTGAGCGCCATGTCGAAGGACGAGACGGCGGCGCTGCACACGAAGGCCGCGAAGGTGCTGCGCGAAGCGGGGGCGGATCACGTGATCGAGACGGTTGCGGACCTGCCCGCCCTCATCGAACAGCTTGAAGCCGATGCCGGATAGGCGCGGCAACGTCCTCTTCGTCACCATCGACCAGTTCCGCGCCGACGCGGTGGCGGGGCGGCTTGCGGGGCTGGTGCCCATGCCCGCGCTCGACCGGCTGCGGCGCGAGGGCACGTATTTCCCGAGCCACTTCACGGTGACGGCGCCGTGCGGGCCCGCGCGCGCGAGCCTGATGACCGGGCAATACGCCTTCAACCACCGGTCGATCCGAAACGGGACGCCGCTCGCCGATGACGCGGTGTCGCTCGGGCCGCTGTTGAAGGGCATGGGCTACGAACCGCTGCTGTTCGGCTACGGCGATATCGCGGCGGACCCGCGCGGGCGGGCGCCGGATGACCCTGATCTTCTGACCTACGAACTGCCGCCGCCCGGGTTCACCGAGGTGACGGAGATGCGGTTCGAGCACATGGGCGAGTGGCGCGCGTATCTCGAAGCGCGCGGCTATGCGCTGCCCCAGCCGCAGCCGGACCGGCTGTTCGACATCTACCGGCCGGTGCCGCCGGAGGGGCGCGAGCCGCGCATCACCGATCCGCCGCTCTACCGGGCGGAGGACAGCGACACGGCGTACCTGACCGACCGGGTGCTGGCGCACCTGGACGGGCGCAAGGGCGAGCCGTGGTTCGCGCACGTGACGTATATCCGGCCGCATCCGCCCTTCGTGGCGCCCGCGCCGTGGAACACGATCGTCGATCCGGCGAGTGTGCCGTCACCTGTAAAGGGCGGTGCGTCGCATCCGTTCCGCGACGCATGGTTTGTGCGGCCGTCGAATTTCGGGCTGTGGGTCGGTTTCGACGGGCAGTGCGACCGGCTGACGGCTGACCAGATCGCGCAATTGCGCGCGGTCTATCTCGGGCTCGCGGCGGAGGTGGATCATCACCTGGGCCGCATTCTCAATTGGCTGGACGAGACGGGGCAGGCGGAGGACACGCTTGTCGTCGTCACGTCCGATCACGGCGAGATGCTGGGCGACCAGGGCTATTGGGGCAAGGACGCGCCGTTCATGGGGACGTGCAACGTGCCGCTGATCATCCGCGATCCGCGCCGGACGGGCGGTGCGGGCAACGCAGCGGGTGCCATCACCGAGTCTGTCGATATCGCGCCGACGATCCTGTCATGGCTAGAAGCTGATGTGCCGCGGACGATGGACGGACGTTCGCTGCTCGATCATCTCGACCGGCCGGACGCCGATGGCGGGCGCGGGATGGCGCTGACCGAAATCGACTATGCGCGGCCCGACAGGCCGACGCGATATCAGCGGGTGTGGGGGTTGGACGAGTTCTCGGCCAACGCCGCCGCCATCCGCGACGGGCGCTGGACCTGTATCCACTTCAACGGCGGCCTGCCGCCGCTGCTGTTCGACCGGGCGAACGATCCGGACGAGACGCATGACCTTGCCACCGATCCGGCGGCGGCGGGGGAGCTGGCGCGGCTGCGCGCGGCGATGCTGGACTTGCGGATGACGCGGGGCGGCCAGCGGCTCACAGGCTACATGCAGGGCGGCTAGGCCGAGCTCAGACGCCGGGGACCCGGGACGGCACGGCACCGGCGCCGCCGCCGGGCGGGACGCCCAGGCACATGGCGGCGGTGGGCGCGAGGATGACGAAGACCTGGTCGCGCCCTTTCGCCGTGGTGACCGGGAAGACGGCGCGGTAGACGTCGAGGAACTCGCGGCCCTCGACGGGCAGCTCGGTGGCGGAGAATTCGGGCACGCGCCGCGTCAGCACGCGCAGGAATTCCTTGCGCCGCTCGGCAGCGCCTTCCGGCATGATGCCGTAGCCGAGCAGGCGGCCCGTGTAGTCGTAGCCGGTGAGGTCGGCGCAGCCGTCGCCGCAGAAGCGGTAGCGGTACTGGGCCGAGGCGAGCGGCCCTAGCCGCTCAAGGATCATGGTCCAGCGCAGGATCTCGGGCACTTCCAAGGGGTCGAAATCGCTGCGCGACAGCGGCCTGCCCTCGCGCGCACGCGCCGTCCACATCTCGGCGAAGACCCGCGCGGGATGGTTGGCGTCTATCGACTCCGGGCTGACCTGGCGAAGCGGCACGGCGCACCTGCAAGTTACTCTCGATGCCAGTTTGCCGGGCGGAGCTAAAGATTGTGTTTAATTCAAAGGCTTATTAGTACGCGCGCGATCTATTCGCGGCCCGCGGGGATGGCGGTCAGGGTCTTGATCGCGCCGTCCCGGTAGACCTCCAGCTTGGACTTCTTGCCGAGCCGCTCGCCGGTGAGGAGGCGGTGGAGGTCGTCCACGCCGCCGATTTCCTGGCCCTCGAACTTCAGAATGATGTCGCCGGGCGCGAGGCCGGCCTGGGCGGCTGGCGTGCCGGATTCGAGCTGGGCGACGCGGACGGCGCCGGGCAGCTTGCGCTTGAGCTCGACGCGCATCTTCTGGGGCAGCTCGATGGTCTGGCCGCCGAGGCCGAGATAGCTGCGCCGCACCTTGCCGTATTTGAGGATCTCGCCGACCACGTGGCGCGCCGTATTGGCGCCGATGGCGAAGCACAGCCCCTGTGCGCCCGCGATGACGGCGGTGTTGATGCCGACGACCTTGCCGTCCGGCGTCACCAGCGGGCCGCCGGAATTGCCGGGGTTGAGGGGTGCATCGGTTTGCAGGACGTCGTCGATCAGCCGGCCCGACTGGCTGCGCAGCGAGCGGCCAAGCGCCGAGATGATGCCCGCGGTCACCGTGCAGTCGAAGCCCAGCGGGTTGCCGATGGCGACCACGAGCTGGCCCTGGCGCAGGGTGGCGCTGTCGCCGAGTTCGGCCCAGTCCCTGTACTTGCCGGGGACGTGGACGATGGCGAGGTCGGTGTCGGGATCGATGCCGACGGGGCTGGCCTCGACCTGCCGGCCGTCCGGGAAGGCGGCCTTGAGGCTGCGGGCGCCGTTGACCACGTGGCTGTTGGTGAGGGCGTAGCCGTCGGAGGTGAAGATGAAGCCGGACCCGGAGCCCGAGGCCTGGCCCATGGGGGTGGGCTTGCCCTCGACCTGCAGGTGGACGACCGACGGCGAGACGGCATCCACCGCGTCCGCCACGGCGCGGCTGTAGGCGTCCGCCAGATCCTCGCTGCGCGGGCGGCGCTTCTTCTTCGGCCGCCGGCTCATCCCGAACAAACCCATCGGTACCCCGGTACTTGCCCGATACGGCAGGGCGTTAACGATTGAGAGATAGGGCGGGTCCCGCCAATTCCGCAAGGTTCGGGCCGCAATTATCAAGGCAGCGCGTGCAACATCGAAACGGCATCGGAACAATCGGTTAATACAATTCTGTCACTTTGGGGCCGTTGCGGGCGGCTTGCCGCCGAATCATCCGACCCGCGCCCCCAAAAAGCGCGGGCGGCAGAGGGGGAAACACGTGCCTGAGATCAAGAACGAGAAACCGGCCTTCAAGGTCAGGCAGAACGCGGAACTGCTGCAGTACTGGATGGACAAGCGGGGCGAGCAGATGCTGCCGCTGCGCTCGGATTTCAACCCGATGGCCATCCCGAAGCATCTCCCGTACCTGATCATGCTGGAACCGGAGCCCGACTACCGGATGCGCATCCGCCTGTTCGGCACGGAGCTGGCGCGCGCGCTGGGCGCCGACATCACGGGCGGCGACCTGATGGAGCTGTACCGGCCCGAGGAACGCGCCGGCCTGAGGGCCCTGATCGATACGGTCGCGCCGAACAAGGCGGTGTCGGTCGTCCTGACCACTTGGACGACGCCGACCGGCTATCAATACCCGACTGAAAACCTCTGGCTGCCGCTCGCGTCGGACGACGGCAAGGTGAGCCGGTTCCTCGGCTCGATCCGGCAGTACGAGGTGCCGCAACCGGAGGACGAGCAGCTCGGCGGCTCGGTGAGCTCGTCCATGCACATCTCCGAACGGCAGTTTTTCCAAGTCTAGACTGCCCTTCCCGCGAGGGCGACGGCACGCGACCGGCCCGGCACGCATGTTTGATGTGCCGGTCACGGTTTCGTGTGCGACTCTGCTCCTATATTCGGGGCGTGAGCGCATGCCGACACGCGAGGAAAAGCAGCCAGACCATGAAAGCATCCGACCTTTTCGTCCGCTGCCTTGAGCAGGAGGGCATCACCCACATCTTCGGCGTGCCCGGCGAGGAGAACGCCGACTTCATGATGTCGCTCGAAGGCTCGTCCATCGAGTTCGTGCTGACGCGCCACGAGCAGGGCGCGGCCTTCATGGCGGAGGTCTATGGCCGGCTGACGGGCAACCCGGCGGGCTGCCTCGGCACGCTTGGCCCGGGCGCGACCAACCTGATCACCGGCGTGGCCGACGCCAACATGGACCGCGCGCCCATGCTGGTGCTGACGGGGCAGGGCTCGACCGCCCGCCAGCACAAGGAGAGCCACCAGATCATGGACGTGGTGGCCATGTACGAGCCGGTGACCAAGTGGGCCTACTCGGTGCATGAGGCGAACGCGATCCCCGAGATCGTGCGCAAGGCGGTGCGCCTCTCGCGCACGGAAAAGCCGGGCGCGGTGCTGATCGAGCTGCCCGAGGACATTGCCAAGCGCGAAGCGGACGAGGACCGCGTGCCGCTGGAACCGCGGCGCTTCCGCCGGCCGGGCCCGGACGACAAGATTGCCGACCGCGCCTTCGACATGCTGCGCCAGGCGAAGCGCCCGCTGATCATCGCGGGCAACGGTGCGATACGAAAGCGCGCCTCCAAGCAGCTTCGCCGGTTCTGCGAGGAGACCGGCATCGGCGTGATCTCGACCTTCATGGGCAAGGGCGCGGTGGACATGGACGCGCCCTACTGCCTCTACACCATCGGCCTCGGCCAGCGGGATATCGGCTCCTTCGCCATCGACGATGCGGACCTGATCATCACGCTCGGCTACGACATGGTGGAATACCACCCGCATCTCTGGAACCCGGGCGGCGGCAAGGAGATCATCCATATCGACTTCCTGCCCGCCGAGATCGACCGCAACTACCATCCACGGTGCGAGCTGGTGGGCGACGTGGCGCATTCGCTGTGGATGCTGAACGAGCGCGTGTGGCGGCACCGGGACGAGTTGAGTTTCGACCTTGCGGGGCAGGCGACGATCCGTGAACGGATGAAGGAAGAGCTGGAAGCCTACAAGGACGACGACACGGAAGGCTCGATCCGCCCGCAGAAGGCGATCTGGGATGTGCGCGCGGCGCTGGGGCCGGACGACATCCTGCTGTCAGGCGTCGGCGCTCACAAGATGTGGATCGCGCGGCATTACCAGTGCCACGAGCCGAACACCTGCCTCATTCCCAACGGCTTCTGCTCCATGGGCATGCCGCTGCCGGGGGCCATCGCCGCCCACATGGTGCATCCCGACCGCAAGATCTTCGGTATCGCGGGCGATGGTGATTTCCTGATGAACGTGCAGGAGATGGAAACGGCCCGGCGGATGAATTCCGACATCACCATGATGGTGTGGGAGGATGGCGGCTACGGGCTGATCTCGTGGAAGCAGGACAACGAGTTCCACCGCCATACCAATCTGAGCTTCGGCAACCCGGACTGGGTGAAGCTGGCCGAGAGCTTTGGCTGGCAGGCGCAGTGCGTGGCCAACTCACGGGATCTGCGGGGGGCGATCGATGAGGCACTTGCGCACAAGGGGCCTTCTCTCGTGGTTATTCCCATCGACTACCGGGAGAACGCCCTCCTCACGGAACGGCTCGGCAAGATCGACGTTAATATCTGAGGCGGAGTCCACGGCGGCGCCCAAGAGTGAGAGCATGAGCAAAGTCACCTATCCCAACAACGTCACCCTCGAAGACACCTACCCCTATTACCTCGCGAACGAGCCGGTCTATGCCAACAAGGACCTGGCCGTGGAGGACAAGTACACTGGCGAGGTGGCGGCCCACGTGGCGCTGGCCGACGAGGCGGTGATCGACGAGGCCATCGGCTGGGCCGTGAAGGCCGCCGAACCCATGGCCAATATGAAGTCATATGAGCGCTACGAGGTGCTGAAGCACTGCGTGGCGCGGTTCCGGGAGCGCGAGGAAGAGCTGGCGCGCTCGCTTTGCGTGGAGGCCGGCAAGCCCATCAAGGACGCGCGCGGCGAGGTCACCCGCCTGATCGAGACGTTCCGCGTGGCGGCGGGCGAGGCCGAGCGCATCTATGGCGAAGTCATGCCGCTCGACAACGCGGAACGCGCGGCGAGCTATCGCGGCATGTGGAAGCGCGTGCCCATCGGCCCGTGCTCGTTCATTTCGCCGTTCAACTTTCCGCTGAACCTGGCGGCCCACAAGGTAGCGCCGGCAATTGCCGCGGGCTGCCCCTTCGTCCTCAAGCCCGCGAGCCTGACGCCCATCGGCGCGCTCATCATCGGCGAGACTTTGGCTGAGACGGGTCTGCCCAAGGGCGCGTTCTCCATCCTGCCCTGCAAGCGCGACGGCGCGCGGCTCTTCACCGAGGATGAACGGCTGAAGCTGCTGAGCTTCACCGGCTCGGCGGAAGTCGGCTGGGACCTCAAGGCCAAGGCGGGCAAGAAGCCCGTTGTGCTGGAGCTTGGCGGCAACGCGGCCTGCATCGTGGAACGCGACGCGGACCTGGAGGACGCGGTGGAGCGCATGGCGTTCGGTGCGTTCTACCAGTCGGGCCAGAGCTGCATCGGCGTGCAGCGCATCCTGGTGCATGACGACGTGTACGACGCCTTCAAGGAAAAGTTCGTTGCCAAGGCATCGTCGCTCAAGATGGGTGACCCGCACGAGGAAGACACCTTCATCGGGCCGATGATCTCCGAGAAGGAGGCAAAGCGCCTGCACGGCTGGATCGAGGACGCGAAGGGCAAGGGCGCGAAGGTGCTGACCGGCGGCAAGCTGGATGGCAAGATGCTGGAAGCGACCGTGCTGGAGGACGTGCCCGCCGACTGCGACCTGATGCGCGAGGAAGCCTTCGGCCCCGCCGCGATCCTGACGCGCTACAGCGACTTCGAGGAGGCGCTGAAGCTGGTCAATGACAGCCGCTACGGGCTGCAGGCGGGCCTGTTCACGCGCGACCTCTTCAAGGCCATGCGGGCCTGGGACGTGCTGGACGTGGGCGGCGTCGTCGTCGGCGACGTGCCGTCGTGGCGCGTCGATCACATGCCCTATGGCGGCGTGAAGGACTCCGGCCTCGGCCGCGAGGGCCTGCGCTGGGCCATCGAGGACATGACCGAGGTGCGCCTGCTGGTGATCCGCGACCCCTCCTGAAGACCTGACCTTGCGGGTACGCCGCCCGTCGATTAAGCAGCTTGCAGCTTGAACGGCGGACGGCGCGGGGGCACGTGGACCATTCCCTGAAGGACAGGATCGCCGGACACGGCCTTGCCGCCGTGTTCATCCTGCTCGCCGTGACGCTGCTGATCGCCGAGCGCGTGCCGCAGATCCTCATCTTCCTCGCCGTACTTCTCGCCTCGCCCGCGGCGCAGTGGGACCGTCTGCGCGGCCTAGAGGGCTGGCGGTTCCCCGCGGCGGCGCTGGGCGGCTTGATGGCATGGATGCTGCTGTCGTCCCTCTGGGCGATCGATGGCGCGGAAAGTTTCGAGCGCGGCTTGCGGGTCGCGTTGACGATCGCGGCTGCGGCGGGCCTGCCGGTGATCGTGTTGCTGCTTCCGCGCGGCGTACAGGCCATGGCGATGCGTGGCGCATGGATCGCGGCGGTGCTGCTGCTGGTGCTGCTGCTGATCGAGACCGTGTTTGACATGCCGATCCTGCGCGCGTTCCGGCTGCTGGCGCATGGCGAGGTGTTCACATCGGCGCCGCCGCCGGCAGGAGGCGACGGCCTGGTCCGTCTTTCGCCCGGATATCTGGTGAACCGGCTGACATATGCTTCCGTCGGTAGCGCGATACTGGCAATTCCGCTGGCGGCCCTGGCCTGGCGTCGCGGTTTGCTGGCGGTCTCGGCCACGGTGATCGGCGCGGCCGCCGCGGGGTTGTGGCTGGCCCCGACCGTTTCACCTTTCGCGGCCCTGGTAACCGCGCTGGTCCTTTCGCCGCTTGGCCTTGCGGGCCGGACCCCTGGCACCGTCGTGCCCGCTGCTGCCGCCGCAGCCTGTCTCCTTGCACCGGTGGCGGCGCCCTGGATCGGCAACGTCCTTGCGGGCGTCACGTCCGACGCGAGTCTGCTGCACCGCTTTGCCATCTGGGATTTCTCCAGCGGGCTGGTGGCAGCGAAGCCGGTATTCGGACATGGCATGGAGGCGGCACGGATGATCGGGCGCGAGGGCGGCAATCTCGGCGCGGTGGTGGCGGACTGGCCGGTTGAATTCGCCGCGATGCCGCTTCATCCGCACAATGCATCGATCCAGGTATGGCTGGAACTCGGGACGGTGGGGGCGGCGATGTTTGCCGCATTCCTGTTCGGAGTGGCGCGGGCGATCTGGCACAGTCTGGACGATGTCATGGCGCGCGCCGGACTCGCAGGCGGGTTCTTCGCCGCGCTCGCCATCGCGCATCTGAGCTTCGGCATCTGGCAGTTCTGGTGGCTGGCGACGTTGGGGCTGACGGCGGCGATGGCGGTGCTGCTCGTGCGCGGGGAGGCCGCCCCATGACGAAAGCGGCGGCGCTGGCGATGATCGTGGTGACGGTGAGCGCCGTGGCCCTGGTCGCCTTCGTGCGCGGCTGGGCGCAGACGCGGCTGGTGGACGTGCCCAACGAACGCTCCTCGCACACGCAGCCGACGCCGCGCGGCGGCGGCATCGGAATCGTGCTGGCGTTTCTCGGCGGAGTTCTCTGGCTCGCATGGACCGGCCGCATCGACGCGATGCTGGCGCTGGCCATGGTGCTGGCGGGCGGCATGGTCGCGGTCACCGGATTTCTGGACGACCGGCACACGCTGCCAGCGCTGCCGCGGCTTGCCGTGCAGGTGGCATCGGCGCTGCTGGGCGTTTGGATCGTCGGCGGTGTCGGAGAGCTGCCCATCGGCGAGCTCGTCTGGTCACCCGGCACGGCGGGTTTCGTGATCGCCGTCTTCGGTATCGCCTGGCTCATCAACCTGATCAATTTCATGGACGGGATCGACGGGCTGGTGGGAAGCCACACGGTGTTCGTGGGCGTGACGGGGGCAGCGCTGCTGTGGCTTGGCGGCGCGTCGGGGCCCGGGCTCATGATGATGTTCCTCGCGCTGGCAGCGGCCGGGTTCCTCGCCTTCAACTGGCCGCCGGCGTCGATCTTCATGGGTGACGTGGCGTCGGGCTTCCTCGGCCTCGTGATGGGGCTCGTTGCCATCGACACCGCGGAGACCGTGAACCTGTGGGCGTGGGGCACGCTGATGGGGCCGTTCATCGCGGACGCAACGGTTACGCGCGCTATGCGCGGCCTGCGTGAAGGCGACTGGGTCGGCGCGCACCGCTCCCATGTCTACCAGCGCCTGTCGCGCGCGTGGCATGGGCACGCGCCGGTGGTGCATGCCTACTGGCTGCTGGCGCTCGTGGTGATTCTACCGCTGGCGATTGCGGCGGCCTACCTGCCGTCGCTCGGCTGGCTGATCATGGGCGGGTCGTGGCTGGTGCTGTTCGCGGGCGCGTTCCTGCTTGGCGCGGGACGCGACTAGCCGTCCAGCTCCTGCACCTGCAGCCGGTAGAGCGTGGCGTAGAGGCCGTCTTTCTCCATCAGTTCCGCGTGGCTGCCGATCTCGCGCACCTGGCCGTGGGCAAGGACGACGATGCGGTCCGCATCGCGGATCGTCTGCAGCCGGTGGGCGATGATGATGGAGGTGCGCCCGCGCGTCAGGCGGCGCAGCGCGTCCTGGATGACCGTCTCGGTCTCAGTGTCGACGCTTGCGGTGGCTTCATCGAGGATCAGGATTTCCGGGTCGGCGGCGAGCACGCGCGCGAAGGCGAGAAGCTGGCGCTGGCCGTGCGAGAGGTTGCCGCCGCGCTCGATGAGCGAGGTGTCGTAGCCCTGCGGCAGGGCTCGGATGAACGGGTCCGCGTGGACGGCCTTCGCCGCCTCGATGGCTTTCTCGCGGGTGATGCGCGGATCGCCCAGCGCGATGTTTTCCACCACGCTGCCCGAGAAGATGTGGAAGTCCTGCAGGACGACGCCGATGCGCTCGCGCACGTCGCGGGTGGCGATGTCAGTGAGGTCGATGTTGTCGAGGAAGATCTGCCCCGGCGCGATCTCGTAGAACCGGCACAGCAGGCGGATCAGCGACGTCTTGCCGGAGCCGGTGGGGCCGACGATGGCAATGGTCTCGCCGGGCTCGATCGTGAAGGAGACGTCGTTGAGGATCGGCGTTGCCGGCTGGTAGCCGAAGGTGAGGTGGCGGAACTCGATGCAGCCCTGAAGCTCCGCGGGGAGCTTCGCCGGGTTGGCGGGCTCGGGCACCTTCTCGTCCCAGTCGAGGGCCTGGAAGATGCGCTCGGCGCTGGCCATGGCGCGGAACAGCACGTTCCACTGCTCGCCCATGGCGACGATGGGGCGGAACAGCATGTCCGCGAATTGGGCGAACAGGATGACCGAGCCGACGGTGATCGCGTCCTCAAAGACGAACTGCCCGCCGAACCAGACGATGACCGCCATGGCGATGAAGACGAGGCTGTCGATATAGGGGCCGTAGAGGCTTTCGACCTGCACGGCGCGGGTTTCCTGCGCGCGGTTTTCCTCGTTGATCGCCTGGTAGCGCTCGAGGTTGATCTGCTCGCGCCGGTAAAGCTGCACGACCTCGATGCCGGAGAGATTTTCCTGAAGGTTCTCGTTGAGGCGCGACAGGGTCTGTCGGATGCCGCGGTAAACTTCGCGGGTGACGAGGCGGAAGATGTAGGTGCCGGCAGCGGCAAGCGGCAGGGCGATCATCAGGATGCCCGTCAGCTCGAGGTCGAGGGCAAGCATGACCGCGACGGCGGTGAAGAACGGCACGAACTCGCCCAGCAGCACGCCGAAGCCCGCCAGAAGCTCGAACAGGGTCTCGATGTCGTTGGTGACGCGCGTCATCACGCGGCCGACGGCGACACGGTCGTAGAAGCGCGCGGGCAGGCGTTCGAGATGCGCAAAAATATCGCGGCGCAGGTCGCGCAGGGCACCGAGGACGGCGCGGGCAAGCGAGACGCGGAACAGGTGGCCGAAGATGGACCACCCCGCGACGAAGGCGCCGTAGAGCAGGCAGGCGGTGAGGAGTGGTGGCAGGTCGCTTGCCTGCGACAGCCAGCCGTTGAGCGCCTGCGTGCCGAAATCGGGCGCGGCGATGCCTTCCTCCGGCAGCAGGATGTTGTCCACCACGACGCGGGTGATGACGACGGGCGCCAGCACGGCGAAGCACGAGGCGAGCAGCACGAAGCCGAGCGCGCGCCACGCGAGGGCGCGGTAGGGGCCGATCCACGCGAACAGGCGGCGCACGAGACCCCATTCGAAGCCCTTGCCCTCCATGTCCGCATCGAAGATGGCGTAGTCGCGCAACGACGGCTGCTTCGGCGGCGCGGTGCGGTCGGTGTCCAAGGTGCTCATTCGGCGCCTCCCGCGTGCTGCGAAAGATCCTCGGTCAGCATGGCGCGCTGGCTTTGCGCCTCGGCGAGCGCCGCGTAGAGGCCGCGGGCGCGCATGAGTTCCGTATGCGTCCCGGTCTCGGCGACGCGGCCGTTGTCGAGCACGACGATGCGGTCCGCATGACGCGCGGTGGAGACGCGGTGCGAGACGAGGACGGTGGTGCGGCCCTTCCGGCGCGCCTTGAGCTGGGAGAGGATTTTTTCCTCGGTCTCGGTGTCGACGCTGGAAAAGCAGTCATCGAGCAGCAGGACGGGCGTTTCGCGGATCAGGCCGCGGGCGAGGCTGGCGCGCTGCTTCTGCCCGCCCGACAGCGTGACCCCGCGCTCGCCCACCAGCGTGTCGAGCCGCGAGGGGAAGCGGTCGATGGTCTCGGCCAGGTCGGCGGCGCTAGCGGCGTCCCACACGGTCTCGTCGGTGCGCTCGGGATTGTCGTAGGCGATGTTGCCGCCGAGCCGCTCGGCGAACAGGAAAGGCTCCTGCGGCACCAGGGCGATCTGCGCGCGCAGCTGGTCGAGCGGCAGTTGCCGCACGTCGCGCCCGTCGAGATAGACCGTGCCGGGGGCGGGATCGAGCAGGCGCACGAAGAGGCGCAGGAGCGTCGACTTGCCCGAGCCGATGCGGCCGAGGATGGCGACGGTCTCGCCCGCGTTGATCTCCATCGCCACGCCGTCGAGGGCGGGGTTCGCCTCGTCCTGCCCCGGGTGGCGGTAGGTGAGATGCTGCACGGTGAGGGCGCCGCCGATGGCATCGAGCGGGGCGGCGTCGTCTGCCGTGCGGATTTCCGGCTCGTGATCGAGGATTTCGAAGACGCGGGTCGCCGCGCTGGCGCCGCGCTGGAACAGCGTGACCATGATGCCCGCTTCCTTGATCGGGGCGAGCATCATGTTGAGGTAGAACAGGAACGACGTGAACGTGCCGACGCTGACGGCGCCCGCCATGACGAGCGAGCCGCCGTAGCCGACGATGACGAGGATGGAGAGCCCGGTCATCGCCAGCATGGCGGCGGTGAGCGCCGAGTTGGAGCGCATCAGCTCCACGTAGTCCTCGGCATAGAGCGAGCTGGCCTTCGTGAAGCGCTCGATCTCGTTGTCTTCCTGGCCGTGGGTCTGGATGGTGCGGATGCCGTTGAGGTTCTCCTGCACCTGTCCGGACACGGAGGAAAAACCCTCCTGCACGACGATCGACTGGTCGTAGATGCGCTTGGCCAGCCGCCAGCCGACCCAGCCGACGAAGGGCAGGACCGGCAGCAGCACCACGGCAAGCTGCGGCGCCAGCGCGAACATGAAACTGAAGGCGACGATGCCGGAAAAGCCGAGCACGAAGAGCAGCCGCGAGCCGAGGCCGACGAGCTGGCGGATCAGCTGGAGGTCGTTGATGGCGCGCGCCATCAGATCGCCCGTGGGGTAGCGGTGGAAGAAGCCGGGGCCCTGAAGCTGGAGATGAGCGTAGAGCTTCTGGCGCATGTCGTAGGCGACATGAACGCCCGTGTTGCGCACGTGGTAGCGCCCGGCGGCGACCACCACGTAGCGCACCGCCATGGCGGCGAGGATGCCGAGGACGGGGAGCGCCAGGTCGCGGTTGCCGGCGGCGATCCGGTCGATGCCGATACCGAGCAGCAGCGGGATGAAGGCTTCCACCAGGCGGCCGAGATTGATCAGCGCCATGCCGCCCCAGAAGGGCAGCGCATGGGCGTTGACCTGCGTCAGCAGCCGCCTGAGCGGCCCCTTCTCGTTCGGCGCGGTGGGCATGGATGCACCCGGCGAAAAGACGGCCGCAACGGGCGCGGGCGCTATGCCGGGCCGTCCGGGGCGGTTCGTCCCTGAAGTCATTGTCGTTCTTGAAGGCGCGAGTATAGGGCGAGTCGCGCGGCCCGCGTATCGGGCGGGGCGCATGGCTGGGGTGTGGAGCCGCGGGCGGGTGTGTTGCCGTGTGCCCTGGACCCTCCGGTCAAGCCGGAGGGAGGGCGGAGAGGGGGTGTTGTGCGTGATGCGTGAAAGCTGCGGTAAGCGGGGATGCGAGTAGGCCCCGGATCAGGTCCGGGGCGGACGGAGAGGGGAGGACTGCCAACTTCTCCGTGTCACCCCGCGGCTTGACCGCGGGGTCCAGGGCCGAATGGGGACGCCTTGCCGGATGCTCTGGATCCCGCGGTCAAGCCGCGGGATGACATGATCGGGGTCTTCCACCCAACCGCTTTCCCTCCGGCTTGACCGGAGGGTCCAGCGGGCGGCCTAGAAGAACGCCTGCAGGCCCGTCTGCGCGCGGCCCAGGATCAGGGCGTGGACGTCGTGGGTGCCCTCGTAGGTGTTGACCGCCTCGAGGTTCATGACGTGGCGGATGACGTGGTACTCGTCGGAGACGCCGTTGCCGCCATGCATGTCGCGGGCCTGGCGCGCGATGTCGAGCGCCTTGCCGCAGTTGTTGCGCTTGATGAGGGAAATCATCGGCGGGGCGACGCGCTTCTCATCGAACAGGCGGCCGACGCGCAGCGCCGACTGGAGGCCCAGCGCGATCTCGGTCTGCATGTCGGCGAGCTTCTTCTGGATCAGCTGCGTCTGCGCCAGCGGGCGGCCGAACTGCTTGCGGTCGAGGGTGTATTGCCGCGCCGCGTGCCAGCAGAACTCGGCAGCGCCCATGGCGCCCCAGGCGATGCCGTAGCGCGCGCGGTTGAGGCAGCCGAAGGGGCCGGTGAGGCCTTCCACGTTGGGCAGCAGGTTTTCCGCCGGCACGAAAACGTCGCTCAGCACGATCTCGCCGGTGATGGACGCGCGGAGGCTAAACTTGCCCTCGATCTTCGGCGTCTCGAAGCCGTCGAAATCACGCTCGACCACGAAGCCGCGGATCTTGTCCTTGCCGCTTTCCTCGTCCTTGAGCTTGGCCCAGACGACGGCGAGGTCGGCGATGGGCGAGTTGGTGATCCACATCTTGGCGCCGTTGAGGACGTAGCCGCCGTCGACGGGCTTGGCGCGCGTGACCATGCCGCCGGGATCGGACCCGTGGTCCGGCTCGGTGAGGCCGAAGCAGCCGACCCACTCGCCGGTGGCGAGCTTGGGCAGGTACTTCATGCGCTGCTCTTCGGAGCCGTAGGCATAGATCGGGTGCATGACGAGGGACGACTGCACGCTCATGGCGGAGCGGTAGCCCGAGTCGACGCTTTCCACCTCGCGGGCGATGAGGCCGTAGGAGACGTAGTTGAGGCCGGCGCAGCCGTACTGCTCGGGGATGGTGCTGCCGAGCAGGCCAAGCTCGCCCATCTCGGTCATGATCTCGCGGTGGAAGACCTCGTGCCGGTTGGCTTCCTTGACGCGCGACATCAGCTTGTCCTGCGCGTAGGCCTTCGCCGTGTCGCGCACCATGCGCTCGTCCTCGGTGAGCTGGTCCTCGAGGTAGAACGGGTCTTCCCACGAGAACGGGGCGTGCGCCTCGGGCGACGGATCGAACGGCTTGTCGGCGGCGGAAATCTTGGCGGCTTCGGACATGGGAAACGGGTCTCCGGCTGAATTCGGCGCGACCCTATAGGGTCACGCCGAAGCCAACAAGACGCAGCGTCATCAGGGGGTTGGGGCGTCTTTCAGATAGGCGGCGAAGCCGTCCGCCAGGTGGTCGAACATCAGGCGCATGCGCAGGCTGGTCTTGAGGTCCTCGTGCATGACGAGCCAGACGTCGAGGCGGAAGTCGAGGGCATCCGGCAGGAAGGGCACGAGGCCGTCGCGGCGGCCGAGCGGGTACTGGCAGATGCCGATGCCGAAGCCGGCCTTCAGCATGGCGTATTGGGCGATGTCGCTGTCACAGCGGAAGGCGAAATCGTCGCGGGTGAAGGTGAGGCCGATATCGCTGACGCGGCGGATCGAGGCTTCGCGGTCGAAGCCGATGACCGCGTGGTGTCGGAGATCGGCGAGGGACTGCGGCGTGCCGTGGCGGGCGAGGTAGTCCGGGTGGGCGTGGAAGCCGAGCGCCACCTCGCCGATGCGCTTTGCCACCAGGGCCGACTGGGTGGGGCGGGTCATGCGGATGGCGATGTCGGCGTCGCGCCGCAGGAGGTCCGTGTTGCGGTTGGAAACGTCCATCTCGACGGCGATCTCGGGCTGCGCTTCCCGGAAACGCGCGAGCATGGGCGGCAGCACTTCGAGGCCGATCATCTCGCTGGCGGTGAGGCGGACGGTGCCGCGCGGGGCGTCCGCCTCGCCGGAGGCGGTGCGGCGCAGGGCGGCGGCGGCGCTGGCCATCGCCTCCGCGTGCGGCACCAGCGACAGCGCGCCCTGGGTGGGCGCGAGGCCGGTCTGGGAGCGGGTGAAGAGGGCGAGGCCCAGCGACTGCTCCAGCGCGTCCACGTGGCGGCCGATGGTGGGCTGGGTGAGGCCGAGGCTGCGGGCAGCGGCCGACAGGCTGCCCTCGCGCATGACGGCGAGAAACGAGCGGTAGAGCTCCCAGCCGGGGTCCGTTTGAGCCATACACGAATGTATGGCTGTTCGCCGGATTTCGCCAATTCTTATTCAGAGGAGTATGTCCCATCTTCCGGTCATGCGAATGACGGGAGACGGGACCATGACGGAAATTGGCGGAAACTCGGGGAAAACGGCGCTGGTGATCGGCGCGACCGGCGGCATCGGCGGTGAGGTGGCAAAGGTGCTGCTGGCGCGCGGCTGGCGGGTGCGCGGCCTCAACCGCAAGCCGAAAAAGGCCGCGAAGACCGGCCCGGCAGGCGTCGAATGGGTGAAGGGCGATGCCATGAACGCCGCCGACGTGGTGAAGGCGGCGGCGGGCGCGAGCCTGATCTTCCACGGGGCCAACCCGCCCGGCTACCGCAACTGGCAGGGCCTCGCGGTGCCGATGCTGGAAAGCACCATCAAGGCGGCGAAGGCCGCGGGCGCGCGCATCGCGTTTCCCGGCACGGTCTATAATTACGGGGCCGATGCGGGCGCGGTGGTTGCCGAGGACGCGCCGCAGAACCCGCAGACGCGCAAGGGCGCGATCCGCGTCGGGATGGAGCGGCGGCTGGAAGAGGCCGCGAAGGGCGGCGTGCCGGTGCTGATCGTGCGCGCGGGCGACTTCATCGGCGGGCCCGGCGGCAACAACTGGTTCGCGCAAGGGATGACCACGCCGGGCAAGCCGCTGCGCAAGGTGACGTATCCGGGCAGGCCCGACGCGGGCCACGCCTGGGCGTACCTGCCGGACCTGGCGGAGACGTTCGGCCGGCTGATCGACCGGCAGGACGAACTGGGCCCGTTCGAACGCTTCCACTTCGGCGGCTACTGGTTCGCGCGCGGCATCGAGCTGGCGGAGATCACGCGGCGCGCGGCGGGCGACGAGACATTGCCCATCAAGCGGTTCCCGTGGCTGGCCGTGCGGCTGCTGTCGCCGGTGGTCGAGACGTTCCGCGAGATGCTGGAGATGCGCTACCTGTGGCAGCGCCCGCTTCGCCTCGACAATGCGAAGCTCGTGGCATTCCTTGGGCGCGAGCCGCACACGCCGCCCGAGGCGGCGATCCGCGACACCCTCACGGCCTATGGCTGCCTGCCCGCGGGTGAGCCCCGCGCGGACAGGCAGGCTGTGGCAGCAGCGGAGTGAAACCGATGTGGTGCTTTATTCGGCGGCGGCTTTACTGGCGGCAGATCCGCTCAAGAGCGTTCGGCTGTTGAAGTCCTCGACCGCGGCGCGGTACTCGGCCTCGAGGCGGTCCACCAGCTCGGCGACGGGCGGGGCATCGTTGATGAGGCCGATGCCCTGGCCCGAACCCCAGATGTCCTTCCACGCCTTCTGCTTCATGTTGCCGCCCGAGCCGAAATTCATCTTCGACTTGTCGGCCTCCGGCAGGTTGTTGGGGTCGAGCCCCGCGCCGGCAACGGAGGGCGCCAGGTAGTTGCCGTGAACGCCGGTGAAGAGGTTGGTGTAGATGATGTCGTCGGCGGCGCTCTCGATCAGCATCTGCTTGTAGCCCTGGTCGGCGTTCGCCTCTTCCGTGGCGATGAAGCGCGTGCCCATGTAGGCGAGGTCCGCGCCCATGGCGAGCGCGCCGGCAACGGACGCGCCGTCGCCGATGGCGCCCGACAGCAGGATGGTGCCGTCGAACCACTCCTTCACCTCGCGGACGAGGGCGAAGGGCGACAGGGTGCCCGCATGGCCGCCCGCGCCGGTGCAGACGAGGATGAGACCATCGACGCCCTGCTCGGCGGCTTTCTTGGCGTGCTTCACGTTGATCACGTCATGGAAGACGACACCGCCATAGGAATGCGCGCCTTCGACCACTTCGGCTGGCGGGCGCAGCGAGGTGATGATGATCGGCACCTCGTGCTTCACGCACATGTCCATGTCGTGCTTCAGCCGGTCGTTGGAGGCATGGCAGATCTGGTTGACCGCGAAGGGGGCGACCTTCTTGTCCGGGTTGGCGGCCTGGTATTCGGCCAGTTCCGTCTTGATACGGACGATCCATTCTTCGAGGACATGCTCCGGCCGCGCGTTGAGCGCCGGGAACGAGCCGACGATGCCCGCCTTGCACTGGGCGATGACCAGCTCCGGGCCCGACACGATGAACAGCGGCGAACCGACGACGGGCAGGCACAGGTTGTCTTTCAGGAATGCGGGAATGGGCATGGGACAGGCCTCCGGCCAGAGCGGGTTTCGGATTTGAAGCCAATATTGCGGCGCGGGCCCCCGGCGTCCAGTTCAGGAATGAACAACGGGGTGGGCGTGGATGTTCAACGCTGGGGCCTCAGGCGTCGTTCTGCCCGGCCTTGAGCTTCGATTCCCGCTCCGCCCAGCCGAAGATGCCCTTGGACATGAGGGAGAGTTCGGCGCTGCGCCGGGCGCCGTAGATGGCGGCGCGGGCCGCATGGGCCTCGCGGTTGTCCGGTTCGGCGAGCGCCGCCGCCTCCACCAGGTGGCAGGCGAGCCGCATGTCTTCTTCCACGCCCGTTTCGGCAAGCGCCTGCGCGCGGGCGATGACATTGGCGATGCCGCCCGCGAGCGCGACGATCTCGGCGCCGAGGCGCGCATCGGGCGCAGGCTTCAGGCGCGACGGGTTGCCGTCGTACCAGCCGCCGTAGAGCCGCCACAGGTTGTGCAGGATGAACTCCGGCTCGTCGTAGACAGGCTTGAGGTAGGGCTTGTCCATGAAGTGCGGCGGCAGCTTCACGCTGTGCAGGATCTCGTCGAAGCGCGCGCCCGCGTTCATCATTTCCAGCGTCTGCGAGACCAGCGTTTCGAGGGCGGTGGCGATGGTATCGAGGACGCCGGCGATGCGGTCGCGGCCCTCGATGGGCAGGCCGTGGGCGGGCAGCAGCAGCTCGGGCTCCTTCGCCGCCATGTCGCGCAGCGCCTTGGCCCATTCGAGCGGGTAGCGCTGCACCTTCTGCGGGTTGCCCGCGTTGGGAAACACCCAGGTCACGAAATCGCCCGAGCAGATCGCCTTGTGCTCGGGAATCCACGCCCACAGGTGATCGTCGGTCTCGCCGATGGCGTGGTTGAGCTGGAAGGTGAGATCGCCCGCGCGCAGGGTCATCGCCTCGCGGAACGTGGTGTCGGGATCGACCCACGGGTCGGGGCCGAAGCGCCGCGGCGCGGGCGGCCCGTCGCGATTGTCGGCGCCCGCGCCCATGCGCAGCTCGGTCGCGGGCGCGAACTGGCGGGCATTGATGGTGAAGTTGTAGCCGTTGGTCAGCTCGTAGCGGCGGAAGCGCGGGCTGACATTCTCGTGCGCCACGACCTGCGGCCGCGTGTGCCCGCGCTCGCAGGCATCGCACAGGATCGTGCCCGTGCCGCCCACGTGGTCGGCGTGGCCGTGCGTGTAGCAGACATGGGTGACGGGCTCCTCGCTCCACCGGCGCAGCGAGGCCAGCACGCCGCCCGCGAAGGCCTCGAGGCTGGTGTCGAACAGCACCAGCCCGTCGCCGGACCGGATCGCCACCACGTGCGAGAAGGCCTCGATGAGCGCGATGCCGTTGCCCACCTCGGAAAGCTCCGTGGTCGGACGATTGACGAGCCCCGCGCCTTCATAGACGCCGTTGTCGATGTAATGCGCCGACTTGGCGAGAATGTCCGACATGCTGCCTCCCTGTCCGCCGCCCGGCGGCGATTATTAGAAACATCCATTAAACCGCGGAATGTCGGGTGGCAAGGGACGCAGCCGGGAGGCCCGCATGGTCAGTCCCGCCGCCCCAGCAGCAGCCCGGCGTCGCGCCTGGCGCATTCGTTGATGAAATCGAGGACGGCGCGGACCGGGGGCGTGTCCACCAGGTCCGGGTGGGCGAGGAGCCAGACGTCGGTGGCGGAATAGAGCTTGTCCGGCGCGATGCGGACGAGGTCGTCGTGGCTGTCGCCGATCATGCAGGTCATGACGCCGATGCCGACGCCGATACGGACCGCGCGCAGGATGTCCGGCATGGACGAGCAGCGCAGGTAGGTGGGCGTGTCGCGGGTGACGTGGCGCGACCAGCGGGCGAGTTCGGCGGACGCGGCTTCGCCGGCGAAGCCGATCAGCGTGTGGTCCGCCCATTCGCCGCGCGAGGCGGGCAGGCCGTGTTCCGCCGCGTAGTCCTTCGAGGCATAGAAGGCGACGCCGGCGCGGGCGATCTTGCGGCCCACCAGGTTTTCTTCGCCGGGCCCGTAGAGCCGGATGACGATGTCGGCCTCGCGACGGCGGACGCTGGCGGGCCAGGCGTCGGTGACGAACTCGACCTCGAGGTCCGGGTAGCGCGCGTGCAGTTCGCCCATGTGCGGCATCAGCCAGTAGCCGGCCATGGTGGCGGCGGTGGAGATACGCACGGCGCCGCGCGGGCTGCCCGCTTCCTCGGCGGCCGCCTGCGCGGCGCGCGCGGCGGCGGCGGCCATCGCCTCCACCTCGGTGCGAAGGCGGGTGCCCGCGGCGGTGAGCGCGTAGCCGTCCGCCTGCCGGACAAGGAGGCGCGTGCCGATCGCCTCCTCGATCTCGCGGACGCGCCGCCCGATGGTGGCGTGGCTCAGGCCGAGGCGGCGCGCGGCGGCGGAGTGGCTGCCCGTGTCGGCAACGGCGAGAAAGGCGCGGAAAAGGTCCCAGTCCATCGGTGCGTCCTTGCGTGTGGTCCCGGCAGGGCGGGGTGGCGTTCTCTACACTTGTCATTCCGCGGCTTGGTCTACCGAAACCCTCCGGCTTGACCGGAGGGGCGGAATCCACAGCCGCGCGCGAGCGCCTCGCCGGATGCTCTGGACCCCGCGGTCAAGCCGC
The DNA here is from genome assembly GCA_965229975.1 of Parvibaculaceae bacterium. Taxonomy (GTDB): domain Bacteria; phylum Pseudomonadota; class Alphaproteobacteria; order CGMCC-115125; family CGMCC-115125; genus Pyruvatibacter. The sequence goes on along the minus strand of OZ245936.1, from coordinate 1,794,706 downwards.
GGGGTGACAGAATGGGGGCGTATCCCCCTTCCCGTGTCATCCCGGAAGCCGCGGGAGCGGCTATCCGGGATCCAGGGCGGCTTGCGCCCAAGCCTGCTGCCCCTGGATCCCGGCGCGCGCTTCGCTTGGCCGGGATGACACCAAGGGCGTGGGCGCGGTCGGTGCGTGGCCGCGGGCGCTGTCACCCTCACCCGGCGCGTTGCGCCGACCTCTCCCTGCAGGGAGAGGTGACTTGGAGCGCCACACGCCGGGTGTCGCGGGGGTGCTTCCGTGATTGCCGCGCGGGGCTCCCTCTCCCTTCAGGGAGAGGGTGGGGTGAGGGTGTGGGCGGTGCGGTTTTCGGCGGTGTCGCGCCCTTTCGTACCTGTTCATAAACGTTCAATTGGGTGACGGATTTGAACAGGATTGGCCGAAGGCCGCAATGCCGCTGCGTCATGGGCAGCTCGCGGTGGGAGCGGCGCGGGGGGCATGCGGACTGCCCCCGGCGGGGCGGCTCTGCTACAACTCCCGCATCACGCAATTTCCGAATGCAACCAGCCGATTAGGCTTGTCGAATAGGGAGGAAGCATCGTGCTCAAGACACGCTTCACCGAGATGTTCGGGGTGGAACACCCCATCGTGCAGGGCGGCATGCAGTGGGTGGGCCGCGCGCCGCTCGTTGCCGCCGTCGCCAACGCGGGCGGGCTCGGTTTCATCACCGCGCTGACCCAGCCGACGCCGGAAGACCTCGCCAAGGAAATCGAGCGCTGCAAGGGCATGACCGACAAGCCCTTCGGCGTGAACCTGACGATCCTGCCGGCCATCAAGCCTCCGCCCTACGCGGAGTACCGCCAGGCGATCATCGAGTCCGGCGTGAAGATCGTGGAGACCGCGGGCTACAAGCCGCAGGATCACGTGGACGAGCTGAAGAAGCACGGCGTGAAGGTCATCCACAAATGCACCGCCGTCCGTCACGCGCTCTCGGCCGAGCGCATGGGCGTGGACGCGATCTCGATCGACGGCTTCGAATGCGCGGGCCACCCGGGCGAGGACGACATTCCCGGCCTGATCCTGATCCCCGCGGCCGCCGACAAGGTGAAGATCCCGATGATCGCCTCGGGCGGCTTCGGCGATGCGCGCGGCCTCGTTGCCGCGCTGGCGCTGGGCGCCGAGGGCATCAACATGGGTACGCGGTTCTGCGCCACCAAGGAGGCGGAGATCCACGACAAGGTGAAGCAGCAGATGATCGAGAACGACGAGCGCTCGACCAACCTGATCTTCCGTACCCTGCACAACACGGCGCGCGTCGCGAAGAACGCGGTGAGCGACGAGGTGGTGGCCAAGGAGAAGGAAGGCGCCAAGTTCGAGGACATCCAGCACCTGGTCTCCGGCCAGCGCGGCAAGGTGGTCTACGAGGAAGGCGATCCCGACTACGGCATCTGGTCGGCGGGCATGATCCAGGGCCTCATCCACGACGTGCCGAGTGTGGAAGAGCTGATCACCCGCATCGTCCGCGACGCGGAGGAGATCATCCAGAAGCGCCTCGAAGGCTTCGTCGTGGGGGCCAAGGCGGCGGCCGCCGAGTAAGGCTCAATGCTGCGCGATACCGTGCTCCTGTGGGTGGCTATGTGTGCGATCACAGCCGCCTTCGCGGAGGCGGACGCGCTCTACATGTACGCGTACAACGAAGGCTATTCGCGAGCTTATATGTTTGGCTGCGAGGGCGTGTGGTCCTCGCACATCATGCCGAGAAGTGCCGTGTTGCCTCGCGGTTACATGGAAGGCCAAGAAGCCGCATTAGCAGACTGCAAGGATCAATTGGACGAAATGCTCGCCCAATAAGACAGAGCCCCGGGCACCGGAAGGTGTCCGGGGCTTTTTTGTTCGGCCTCTCCCACCGTGCGCCCCGGACTTGATCCGGGGCCCAATCCACGTCGCGGCCTGGACGGAGGTTGGCTGTTCGGTGTGGCCGTGTGCCTCTCCTCCGCTGCGGCAAGCGGGACTGCGAGTAGGCCCCGGATCAGGTCCGGGGCGGTCGGAGTTTGTTGTTCGATTTGGGTGTCATCCCGGACGCCGCGTGAGCGGCGAGCCGGGATCGGGGGCGGCTGGGGCGGTGCCCCATGAGGGCGATCCCGGCTCAGGGCCGGGATGACGTTTGTGGCTCGATTTTGATCTTCTTCTCCGTCCTCCCTCCGGCTTGACCGGAGGGTCCATGGCGGCCGCCGTAGCCTGCGGACCTTTCCATGGGCCGTCCGGTCAAGCCGGAGGGAAAGCGGTGGGGGGAACTGGGGCCACGGACTTCAGAGGTTGAGGTTGCCACGACCGTCCCTTTGACGTTGCCGCGTGGTGGCGCACAATGGCGGCAACAACGACAAGAGACGGGAGGACGCCATGAGCCAGGCGGCGACAAAGGCGGGCGCCATTCATGCGGTGCCCAACGGGGACGGGTTCGGGGCGGAGATCGTCGGCGCCGACCTGACGCATCCCCTGGACGATGCCTCGCTGCGGCGGGTGCGGGAGATCTGGCTGGAACACCAGGTCGTGTGGTTCCGCAAGCAGCCGCTGACCGTCGAGCAGCTCGAACGCTTCACGCTGCAGATGGGCGACTGGGGCCGCGTCGATTTCATCAGGCCGATGGAAGGCCATCCGCAGGTGCTGGAGCTGCGCCGCGAGCCGGACGAGAAGGCGTCCCATTTCGGCGGCGGCTGGCATTCGGACTATTCGTTCCAGGATGCACCGCCCGCGGCCACGCTACTGCTGTCCAAGGAAGTGCCGCCGGTGGGCGGCAACACGCTCTTTGCGAACGGCTATGCCGCTTACGATGCGCTGTCTGACACGATGAAGGACATCATCGCGCCGCTGAAGGGCATCCACTCGGCGGTGCTGCCCTATTCCAAGGAAGGCATCTACGCCAACGAGGGCCAGAAGCGCACGATGCAGATCCTGCCGTCGGACGACGCGCGCAAGACGCGCACGCATCCCATCGTGCGCACGCACCCGGAGACGGGACGCAAGGCGCTCTACGTGAACCCGGTTTACACGATCGGCATCGACGGACTGCACCAGGACGAGACGCAGGCGCTGCTCGGCTACCTGACGGCGCACGCGACGAAGCCGCAGTTCCAGTACCACCACAAGTGGGAGCCGGACACGCTGCTGATGTGGGACAACCGCTGCGTCCAGCACTTCGCCGAGGCCGGCTTCGACGGCTACCGCCGCGTGATGTGGCGCTCGACGACGGCGGGCACGGAGCCGTATTAGGAGTTCCCGCGCGCCCCGGGCTTGATCCGGGGCCCATTATCGCTTCGAGAGCGAGCGGCGCGCGATGGGACGAGGTCTGTGCAGCGCGTTCAACCGATCGCATGGCTGCGGCAAGCGGGCTTGCGAGTAGGCCCCGGATCAAGTCCGGGGCGAACGGGTGTGGTGTCTAGATCACGATCAGGATGAGGCCGGCGACGACGAGGGCGATGCCGGCGAGTTCGGCGCGGTTGGTCCGTTCACGGAATATGAGCGCCGAGGTGGCAAGGGCAAAGACCAGCTCGACCTGGCCGAGCGCCTTGACGTAGGCGGCGTTCTCCAAGGCGAAGGCGGTGAACCAGCCGATGGAGCCGACGACGCTGGCGATGCCGACAAGCGATGCCGGACGCCAGCGGCGGTAGCTCTGGGCAAGCGACGCGCGGTCGCGCCAGGCGAGCCACCCGGTCATCAGCAGGGTCTGCCACGCCAGCACGAAGACGAGCGTGGTGGCGGCGGCGACGGCAAAGCCGGTGTCGGGCAGCGACAGGGCGGCGGCGCGGTAGGCGACGGACGCAACGGCAAAGCCCGCGCCGCAGCCGAGCCCCATGAGTGCGACGGGGGAGGTGAGGGACGTGAGCAGCGTGCGCGGCGTGATTGGGCTGCGTGCGACGGAAAGCGCCAGCACGCCAGCAAGGCTGATGAGGATGCCCGCCAGCGCGTAAGGCCCCACCGTGTCGCCGAGAATGAGAAAGCCGATGATGGCGGTCTGCACCGTCTCGGTCTTGGAATAGGTCGTGCCGACGGTGAAGACGCGCAGCGCGAACATCCGTACAAGGAGGACCGCCGCAACAACCTGCGCCGCGCCGCCGATCAGTGCCGCGGCGATGAAGCGCGTATTGAGCGCGGGGACGGCATCGCCGGTGGCGGATGACAGGACAGCGAGATAGATCGCCGCGAGCGGCAGGCCGTAGAGAAAGCGCACATAGGCCGCGCCCGTCGCGGTCAGGTCACCGGCAAGGTTGCGCTGGAGCGCCGAACGGACGTTCTGCGCGAAGGCGGCGGCAAGCGTAAAGACGATCCAGAGCGGCATGGCCGCTTATGGCCGCGTCAGCCCGCGCGCCGCAAGCGCTTCGTCGACAAAGCTGTCCTTCGCTTTCGCATAGGCTTCGACGTCGTTGGGATAACGTGCCGCCAGCTCGCGCTTGAGCGCCGCGTAGGCATCGCGCAACGCATCGTCCGCCCGCAGCATGTCGCGGAAGGCGAGATGCCATGCGATCGCCGGGTGGCCTTGCGGGTAAGCATGGATGTTGGCGGCGGGCGGGTCGCCCTTGACGAAGAAGTGGCGCCCCCCGATGCCGAACGCGCCGTAGGCGAGATAGCCGGCGGCCTCCATCGGACCCCACAGGTCGTAGCCGTCGTCGTGGCGGCGCAGGACGGGGATAACGTCGATCAGCGGCTTGGCATCCAGGCCGGGCACGGCGGTCGACCCCACGTGATGGATCGCGGCGAGTGCACTGCCGCAAATATTGGAAACTTCGGCCTGTATTTGTGCGTATTGCTGCGGCCACGAAGGGTCGTAGGGCACGACCGCGACGCGGCGGGTGCGCCGCCGGGCAAGCGCGGCCTCGGCTTTCGCGGAGATCGGCGGTTCGGGCCTAGTCGTCAATCGCCGCGTAGACCAGCTGCTGGAACTGGCGGCGCAGGGGATAGGCGCCCGACGGCATCAGCTGCGTCATCAGGATGGCGATCAGCTCTTCCGATGGATCGATCCAGAAGATCGTGCTGGCGGCACCGCCCCAGTAGTAGGTGCCCCTGGACCCCGTGATCTGCGCCTTCGCCTCGTCCACGGTGACCGCGAAACCGAGCCCGAAGCCGACGCCCGCATTGGTCGTCTCGGAAAACGCGCCGCGCGTGAAGCCCTCGAGGTCGCGATTGTCCGGCAGGTGGTTCTGCGTCATCAGCGCGATGGTGGGGCGGGACAGCAGGCGCGTGCCGTCCGGCGCCGTGCCGCCCGCCAGCAACATGCGGCAGAACTTGAGATAATCGCCCTGGGTGGAGACCAGCCCGCCGCCGCCGGACAGGAAGACCGGCGGCTCGGCGTAAAGGCCGGTCTCGGGATCGTCCATCAGCCGGAACGAGCGGGTCTTCGGATCGCGCTCGTAATTGGCGGCAAACCGGGGCATCTGGTCCGCGTCCACGTGGAACGCGGTGTCGTGCATCTCCAAGGGCTCGAAGATGCGCTGGCGGAAGAAATCGGCCAGCGTCATGCCGGAGACCACCTCGACGAGGCGGCCCAGCACGTCCGTCGAGACCGAGTAGCTCCACGCTTCGCCGGGATGGTGCAGCAGCGGCAGCGTGCCGAGAATGCGGCAGGTTTCCGCCAGATCGTGCGCGTTCCGGCCCGGCCCGCCGATGCGGAAATGGCGGTATGCGGCGTCGAGCGGATGCACGTTCATGAAGTCGTAGGTGAAGCCCGACATGTGCGTGAGCAGGTCGCGGATCGTCACCTGCCGGTGCGCGGCCTCGGTCGCCATGGCGGGCGCGGGGCCGCCGGCATAGACGCGCAGGTCGCCAAGTTCCGGAATGTAGCGGGAAATCTCGTGTTCGAGCTGGAAGCGGCCTTCCTCGAACAGCATCATCACGGCCACCGACGTGATCGGCTTGGTCATCGAGTAGATGCGGAAGATCGTGTCGTGGGTCAGCGCCTTGCCGCGCTCCACGTCCATCTCGCCCTGCACCGAGAAATGCGCAAGCTCGCCCTTGCGCCAGACCAGCGTCGACAGGCCCGCGAGCTTCTTGCGGTCGATATAGCTTTGAAAGAACTCGGGAATCCGCGCCAGGCGGCCGGCATCCATGCCGGCATTCCCGGCGGCGGCCCTGGGATTGGCGATGATCGGCGCGTTCATGAGGCGGTCGGCCTGCCCTGGTGGTAGCCGGCCTCGCTCATGGCGGAAATGAGCTCGCCCGGCAAACGCGAGATGAAGACCGGCCGCTCGCCGCCATGCTCCAGGTCGAACGCAACCCACTGGCCGTCGGCCTTTTCCAGCCGGTAGCTCGGATGCGTCCAGCCGCAGCGGTAGACCAGCACGCAGGGCGCGCCGTCCTCGTCGTTCACGAGGTCGATGTCGAGCGGCGACGTGGCCGCGGCCCGGAAAAGCCGCGTGCGGTCACGCTCGGTGATGCGGTCAAGCGGAAGTTTGACGACGTCGCCCAAGGCTGCCCCCCAATCGCTCCCTGCGCCGCTTGTTCTTGGCCTTGTTCCGGGCGCCTGCCGCGCGCCGTCTCTCCTGGAGGGCTGCTGCGGCGACTTCGGTATCCGCCTGCATTGTAGGGGAGGTGATCCGGCGGGCAAGGGGCCGTATGGCCGGTTTGGCCGTTAAACTTACTGGGGCGTTGCGAAAATCACGCGGACCCGAAGGCCGCCGCCATCTTCGCGATCCAGCGTTTGACCCCGTCGCCCTGCGCGTCGTGGCTGTCGCCGTGGCGCACCAGGATCAGGTCCTTTTCCGGCACCAGCACGATGTACTGCCCGCCATAGCCATTGGCGGAAAACGTGCCGAGCCCCGCGATCTCCCGCCACCAGTGGGCGCCGTAGCCCTGGAACTCGTCGGGGCCCGTCGGCACCGGGCTCTGGGTGCGCGCGTAGTCGACCCAGCCATAGGGCAGGATCTGCTGGCCGTCCCAAAGCCCGCCGCGCAGGTAGAGCAGGCCGAACCGCGCGAAATCCCGCGCCGTCATGAAGCAGTAGGACGAGCCGATCCACGTGCCCGCCCCGTCGTATTTCGGGATCGCGCTGGTGATGCCGAGCGGGTCGAACAGCGACCGCCGCATGAACGCGCCAAAATCATCCGCCGACAGCGGCGTGCCGCCGCCCAGCGTCCGCGACAGCACGAAGGAGAGAATGTTCGTCGTGCCGCTGGAATAGTTGAACACCGTGTCCGGCTTATGGATCAGCGGCTTGTTCGCCGCGTAGGCGGCCGTGTCCGCCTTGCCGTCGCCGAACAGCATGGCGATCGTATCCGAGATATCGCCGTCCACGTAGTTCTCGTCGAACTGGAGCCCGCTCGCCATGCGCAGCAACTGGTCGATGGTGATCTCGGCCCGCTCGTCGCCTTCCCACTGGGGCATGGCGGCCCGGTCGAAGATGTTCACCACCCCGTCGCGCACCGCGATCCCGTAAAGCGCCTGCAGGATGCTCTTGGCCATCGACCACGAGGGGTATGTCTGGCCCGGCCCGTAGCCGTCCGCGTAGGCCTCGGCTACCAGCTTGCCGCCCTGGATGGCGAGGAAGGCATGCGTCGGCCCGAGGTCCGCCGGGCCCTTGCCGTTGCCGTCCGGGTCGGAGAAGGCATGGTCCAGCAAATCGCCCATCGCCACGTGGTCTGCGGTCGTCGCGGTGCCCGCCGGCCAGTCCGCCGCCGGCCACGGTACGTCGCGCGGCTGGGCGGGCAGGGGCGGAAGGCTGCCGTTGGTCTTCTGGTCCATGTCAGTGGCTCCCCGGTCGCGGCGTGAAGGCGAGAGCATAGGCGATGCGCCCGCGCATCTCACCCGGCCAGTCGATGGCAAGGTCCGCCCCCGGCTGCCGGAAGGCAACGGGCCCGTGACCCAGCAGGTCCACCTGCGTCGCCTCGCTCGCCGCGAGATCGCGGATCGTCAGCGTGTCGCCATCCGGCTGCCCCAGCACATGCGCGTAGAGCGTCGAGCCCTTCTCGACATACCGGATACCGAGCCCACAGGCCGTCTCGCCTTCCGCCCGCACCCACGGCCGCGTGCCGTAGATCGCCTCGCCGTTCGCCGCCAGCCATTCGCCTACGGCCGTAAGGCGTGCCACCTGCTCCGGCGGGATCACCCCGTCGGTGCCGCGCGGTCCCACGTTGAGCAGCAGGTTGCCGTTCTTCGAGACCGTATCGATGAAGCCGTGGATCAGCTCTTCGGGCGACAGGTAGTCGGCATCTGTGTCTTCCCGGTTGAAGCCGAAGGAATGGCTCAGCCCCCGCGTCGCCTCCCACTTGCGCGTCTGGATCGCGTCGAAGGTCATGTATTCCGGCGTGCGGAAATCGAAATGCGGCGGCTTCGGCGGCGTGATGCCCTTGCTCCCGGTCTCCTTCGCCAGCCGCTTCTTCACCGCCCGATCGAACAGCCGCCGCGCCGGCTTGAAGCGCATCAGCTTGGAAAACCACGAGACCGGCATCCACCGGTCGTTCACGACGCCCTCCGGCACGGCGTTGTAATAGTCCGCGAAGAGCCGCATCTGCGGCTCCAGCGGCGCCGGCCACGAAATGTCGTTCCACAGAACCGACGGCTCATACCGGTCGATCAGCTCGCGCGTCTGCGCATCCGCGTACGCGGGATAGGTGCCGCCCGGCACCGATCCCACGAAATCGCCGAGCGTTTTCAGCGGCTCCCGGTTGAATGACCAGTCGATGCCGCCGGAGTAATAGACGCCAAACCGCATGCCGCGCGCCCGCACGGCGGCGGCCAGCTCGCCGACGACGTCACGCTCCGTGTGCCAGTTCTCCCGGTTCGGGTTGGCAATGGCGGTGGGCCACAGGCAGAACCCGTCATGGTGCTTCGTCACCAGCACCACGTACCGCGCCCCGGCGCTCTTGAAGACCTCGGCCCAGGCGTCCGGGTCCCACTTCGCCACCGTCTCAAGGAAAGGCTCGCGGAACGCCTCGTACGGCGCATCGCCATAATTCTGCCTGTGAAATTCGGCCGAAGGCGTCCCCGCCACCTTGATCGCGTTCTCGTACCACTCCGTGTACGGCGTGCGTGCCACGGCGGTCTCGTAATGGTCGCGGAACGCTTCCGCGATGCTGCCGCGGCTGGCCGCGAAAGCGGGGATCGCCCACATGCCCCAATGGATGAAGATGCCGAACTTGGCATCGTCATACCATGCGGGAATGCGGCGGCCGCGCAGCGAGTCGAGCGTCGGTTCGAATGTCGTCATCGCGCGGCAGCCTGCCACGTTTCGCGCCGCAGCAGGAAGCGCCCCGCTTGTGGCGCTCCCGCAAACCGATATCCTGCCCCGCAACAAGGCGAGACACGAAGGGGAGGGGTCATGTCGCTGCCGAAGCTGAAACTCGCGGGCGACAAGTTCGTCGATGAGCAGGGCCGCCACGTCATCCTGCGCGGCGTCAATCTCGGCGGCGACTGCAAGGTGCCGTACCCGGACGGCGGCACCAATTTCCCCACCGACTTCTCCGATCACCGGGAGGTCAGCTTCATCGGCCGTCCGTTCCCGCTGGAGGAAGCGGACGAGCATCTCGGCCGCCTGCGCCACTGGGGCTTCAACTGCCTGCGCCTGCTCACCGTGTGGGAAGCCTGCGAGCACGCCGGCCCCGGCCAGTACGACGAAGCCTATCTCGACTACTTCGCGGAGGTCTGCCGCCGCGCGGGCGACCACGGTCTCTACGTCTTCATCGATTTCCACCAGGACGTCTGGGCCCGCGTCTCCGGCGGCGACGGCGCGCCCCAGTGGACCTTCGACGTCGTCGGCCTCGACTGGACGAAGTTCCATGAGGCCGGCGCCGCCAAGGCCATGCAGCTCTGCTACGACTACACCCGCGGCGGCGGGCGGCAGGAAGACAACTACCCGACCATGACCTGGGCGCAGAACTACCGCCGCCCCGCCAACGCCATCATGTGGACGCTCTTCTTCGCCGGGGCCGACTTCGCGCCGGGCCTGACCATCGATGGCGAAAACGCGCAGGATTATCTCCAGCGCCACTACATGGGCGCCATGCGTGAAGTGGCGAAGCGCGTGAGGGGCATGCCCCACGTGCTCGGCTTCGACACCCTCAACGAGCCGGGCTCGGGCTGGGTCGGCAAGGAGATGAGTTACCAGCACACCGAGCGCTCGAAGGAACATCCCCAGCCCGTGACGCCCGGCCCCGCCTGGTCACCGCTCGACGGGCTGCTGGTCGCCCGCGGCATCCCGCGTTCCGTCCCCGTCCTCAGCTTCGACGCGAAAGAGATGCGCATGAAGGTCACGGGCGAGGAACGCGCCAACGATGCCCGCGTCCCCATCTGGCAGGACGGCGTCCAGTGCCCGTTCGAGGCGGCGGGCGCCTACCGCCTCGGCGCCAACGGCGAAGCGGAGGACGTGCAGGAAGACTACTTCACCCACCGGAACGGCAAGCCCGTGGACATGGAGGCCGACTACATGGGCCCGTTCTTCAGGCGCGTCGCCGACGCCATCCGCGAGATCGATCCCGGGTGGATGGTCTTTGCCGAGCTGGACCCGTTCGCCGGTCTGAGTGGCGAAGGCTTCCCGGACGACACGCCGGACAACACCGTGAACGCCAGCCACTGGTACGACATCGTCACGCTCGTCACCAAGACCTTCATGTACCCGACCGCCGTCAATCCCTTCAACGGCAAGGTGCTGGAAGGAGCGCAGGCTATCGAGGATCAGTACACGGATCAGCTCGGCCAGTGGAAGAAGAGCGCGGAGGTGCTGAACGGCGGCAAGGGCGCGCCGACGCTGATCGGCGAATTCGGCATTCCCTACGACCTCGACCACGCCGCCGCCTACAAGGCATGGGCCGCTGGCGACAAGTCCGAAAAGCCGTGGGAGAAGCACATCATCGCGCTGGACCTGATGTACAACGCGCTCGACCGCCTGCTGCTGTCATCGACGCACTGGAACTACACGGTTTCGAATTCCAACGATCAGGCCATCGGTGATGGGTGGAACCAGGAAGACCTGTCCATCTTCTCCCGCGACCAGCAGGACAATCCGAGGAACAAGGATTCCGGCGGCCGCGCCATCAAGGGCTTCTGCCGCCCCTACGTTCAGGCCGCGCAAGGGGAGATCGTCTCTCAGTCCTTCAAGCTCGCCGAACGAAAATTCCGCGCAGAGATCAAGGTGGAGAAGGGCGCCGCCCCGACCGAGCTCTACGTCCCCCGCCTGCACTATGGTACCGGCTGCGACATCAGCGTCTCGTCGGGCAACGCCAAGTTCGGCGGCGACGGCCAGCGCGTAACGATCGAAGGCGTCGACACGCCCCGCCTCGAAATCGTCATCCGCCCCTCTGCGGGCGCCTGACCCAACCCAATCCCGCAGATAGGTGTCATCCCGGACGCTAGTCGAGCCCGAAAGCCGAAGGCTTTCGGTCGCGAGACTTGCGATCCGGGATCCAGGGCCGCTTGCACGGTGCCTGCCGCCCCTGGGTCCCGGATAGCCGCTTCGCGCCTTCCGGGATGACACGATTGGATAATGTTGCCCCGCCAACGACTGTCATCCCGGCCTTGCGCCGGGATCGCCCTCTTGGGGCACGGGCATCGCAACCTACGCCTTGCTCACCGCCATCAGCGCGAAGGCATAGATCTCCGCAACCTCGTGCAGGACTTCGAAGCGCCCCGACTTGCCGCCATGCCCGGCTTCCATGTTGGTCTTGAGCAGCAGCGGATTGTTGTCGGTCTTGAGCGCCCGCAGCTTGGCGACCCACTTCGCGGGTTCCCAGTACGTCACCCGCGGGTCTGCCAGCCCGCCCAGCGCGAAAATCGCCGGGTACTCCTGCGCCACCACATTGTCATAAGGCGAATAGGCGGCGATCCAGTCGTACGCCTTCTGATCGGCTAGCGGGTTGCCCCACTCGTTCCACTCGGGCGGCGTCAGCGGCAGCGTGTCGTCGAGCATCGTCGCCAGCACGTCCACGAAAGGCACCTCGGCCACGATCCCGGCGAAAAGGTCCGGCCGCATGTTGGCGACCGCGCCCATCAGCATGCCGCCGGCGCTGCCGCCCTCGGCCACGATCCGTCCCTTCGACGTGAACCCTTCAGCGATCAGGTGTTCGCCCGCCGAGATGAAGTCCGCGAAGGTGTTGGTCTTCTTCTCGAGCTTGCCTTCGAGGTACCAGCGGTAGCCCTTGTCCTTGCCGCCGCGGATATGCGCGATGGCATAGACGAACCCGCGGTCCACCAGCGACAGCCGTGCCACCGAGAACGCGGCTGGCAGCGAAATGCCGTAGGACCCGTAGCCATAGAGCAGGCACGGCGCCGAGCCGTCGAGCCGTGTATCCTTGTGGTAGAGGACCGAGACTGGCACCTCTTCGCCATCCGCTGCCGTGGCCATCAGCCGCCGCGTCACGTAGTCGGCCGGGTCGTGCCCGCTCGGCACTTCCTGGCGTTTCAGCAGCGCGCGTTCGCGCGTCGCCATGTCGTAGTCGTATTGCTCCGACGGCGTCGTCATCGACGAATAGGTGAACCGCACCGCCGTCGTGTCGTACTCGTACCCGGCGGCCAGCCCCAGCGCGTAGGCTTCCTCGGCGAAGGCGATCGTGTGCTCCTCGCCCGTGCCCATGTCGCGGATGATGATGCGCGGCAACCCGCCCGCGCGCTCCAGCCGCGCGAGATGCCCCTTGAAGGCAATGTGGTCGAGCAGCAGCGTGCCCGGCACGTGGCCGGCGAAGGTCGTCCAGTTCTCCCGCCCCGGCGCGTCCATCGGCGTTTCGACGAGCTTGAAGTCCTCCGCGCCGTCCGCGTTGGTGCGGATGATCAGGCGGCCTTCCCATTCTTCGACGTCGTACTCGTGGCCCTCGTCGCGCGCGGCGACCAGCACCGGCTCTGCGTCTGGTTGGTCCGCCGGCACGAACCGGATTTCCGATGTCTGGTGGTCATGCGCGTCGATCAGGATCAGCCGCCCGCTCTGGCTCTGCCCCACGCCGACGAAGAAGCCCGGGTCCGCTTCCTCGTAGACGCACACGTCCTCGCTCACCGGCGTGCCGAGCCGATGGCGCATAACTTTGTGCGGCCGGTGGTTGTCGTCCAGCACCGTGTAGAACAGCGTCGAACTGTCTTCCGACCACACGACGCCGCCCGCGGTGTCGGGAATCTCGTCCGCCAGCCGCTCGCCCGTGCCGAGATCCTTCACCTCCACCGTGAAGTACTCCGACCCGGTCACGTCGGCCGAATAGGCCAGCAGCTTGTGGTCGCGTGAATGGGACGCGTCGCCGATCCGGAAATAGCTCGTGCCTTCCGCCAGCTTGGGCCCGTCGAGGATGATCTCCTCGCCGTCCTTCGTGCGCGGCTTGCGGCAGAACAGCGGGTACTCCGCCCCCGTCTCCCAGCGTGTGTAATAGGCGAACGGCCCGTCCGGCGCCGGCACCGAGCTGTCGTCTTCCTTGATGCGCCCCTTAATCTCCTCGAACAGCTTGGCCTGGAGATCCTTGGTGGGCGCAAGGAAGGCTTCGGTGTAGGCGTTCTCGGCTTCCAGGTAGGCGCGGATCTCGGCGTCGAGCGTTTCCGGCTCGCGCATCACCTGCTGCCAGTTGCCGGCGCGCAGCCACGCATAGTCGTCCACCCGCTCGCGCCCGTGATGGCTCTCGCGGTGGGGCTTGCGGGCCGCCTCGGGCGGCGCGGGATTACTCATTGGGGGTATCGGAAGCCTCGCCGGCCGGCTGGAAGTCCAGCGCCGTCCCGTTCATGCAGTAGCGCAGGCCCGTTGGCTGCGGCCCGTCGGGAAACACGTGGCCGAGATGGGCGTCACATTTCGAGCACACGACTTCCGTCCGCTTCATGAACAGCTTGCGGTCCTCGTGCAGGTCGACCGCGTCTTCCCTGACCGGGGCATAGAAGCTTGGCCATCCGGTGCCGCTGTCATACTTGGTTTCCGCGTCGAACAGCGGCTGCCCGCAGCAGATGCAGGAATAAAGCCCCGGCGCCTTCTCGTCCCAGTAAGGGCCGGTGAAGGCCCGCTCGGTGCCCGCCTTGCGCGTGACCTGGTACTGCTCGGGCGTGAGCTGCTCGCGCCACGCCGCGTCCGGCTTTTCCACCTTGCCGTCCGGGGCATCCGTCTTGACGCTCATGGCTCGCTCCTTTGCGGGGGATCGTTTCGTTTGCCTTGCCATATAGAGGCCGCGGCGGGCCCTGCAACGGGGGCCCGCCGCAACCTTTCGTGAGGCCTATTCGAACAGCAGCGACAGGGTCTCCGCCACCATCGCCGGGCGCTCCTGCCCCTCGACTTCCATGGTGACCTCGTTGGTCATCTGCATGCCGCCGGACTTGGGCTCTGCCTTCAGCAGCTTCACCCGGGCGCGCACCTTGCTGTTGACCGGCACCATGTTGGTGAAGCGGATCTTGTTGGCGCCGTAGTTGATGCCCCGATTGACGCTCTTCACGCCCGACACCTGGCTCTGCAGCATCGGCAGCAAGGAAAGCGTCAGGTAGCCATGCGCGATGGTCGGCATGCCCAGTTCCTTCTGGGTGCGCTCCGGATCGATATGGATCCACTGGTGGTCGCCCGTCGCGTCGGCGAACAGGTTGATCCGGTCCTGGTCGATCTCGACCCACTCGCTGACGCCGATTTCCTTGCCGACGTCCTTGGTCATTTCTTCGAGGTTTTCATAGACGCGCATCAGGCGGCTCCCTTGTCTGTTAGCTCTCGGGCTGAAATTTGCCGCGACTTTAACGGGGCGAACGGCAACGGGCCAGAGGCAGGCAAAACCGCCCCCGGCCCGTCGTTTTCTGCCGCAAGCGGCTAGTAGGAGAAGGTCACCACCACGCGGCGGTCGGCGCTGCTGTCGTCGGTCAGCCATTCGGACATGAAGCCCCAGGCCTCGCCCTTGGTCTTGACCACGATCTGGTCGGCCCGCCAGCCGCGCTGCATGAACGCCTTGGCAACGGCCTGCCCGCGCGAGCGCGCCAGCGCCGAGTTGGCGTCCGCGTCGCCTTCCTTGCTCGCCTGGCCGGTAATGCAGATCTGCTCCACGTCACGCGCCTTGGCGATGCTGTCGGCGCGGTTGATCCGCTTCACCGCTTCCTCGTCGAGATGCGTGCCGGAGGTGTGGAAGTAGATCCAGTACTCGTCGTCGATCTGCGCATCGGTGTTCTCGCGGCACTTGCCGTCAAAGCTCTGCGCATTGGCGCTGGACGTCATCGCGGCGAACGAAACCGCCATCGCGGCGATCAGCGTGAGAAGAATGGAGCGGGTCATCGAAACCGTCCTCCCGGTCATGGGTTGGGGGCACCCGGAATTGCGGGCTGATGATACGCGAACCGTCCTGTGCGGGCGAGCCAATCTCTAGTCCTTGGCCAGCGTCCGCACCCGGGCGCACAGCCGGTGCATCGGCCCGTCGCCGATCCCCAGCGCGTCCAGCCGTTCCACGGTCCGGTAGAGATAGGCCCGGTTCGTCCCGAGCCTGCCTTCTGCCCGGGCGATGCTGCGGGCAATCTTCTCCGGCTCAATCTTGCCGGCGTACCGGTCGTTGTCCCGGTTGATCACGTAGGTGAACCCGCGCACCGGTTCCGCGTAATCCGCCAGCTGGATGTTGAGCCACACCGGGCGATAGGCCCCGCTCAGCATCTCCCGCATCCACAGGATCTCGGTCTCGCTCTCCACGTGATGCGCGGCGATCCGGTGCGCCATGCCCCGGCACGAGCCGCCATGGTCCAGCGCCAGCATCAGCCCCGGCCGGTCCGGCGTCCCGCGCCCAAGCCGCAGGTGCAGGCAGAAAGAGCGGTGAAGCCCGTGGATCTTAGCCGCCTGTGTCTCCGCCACGTGAATCGCCGGGTTCCACATCAGCGATCCGTAGCCGAAGACCCACAGGTCCGAGCGCCCATCCCAGCGGGAGAGGAACGCGCGGCGGTTCGCCTCGCGCTCCTCTTCCGTCAGCACGGAATTGTCGCCCGCCTTCACCATCTCCGCGCGCAGCCTTCGCATGCGCGCGGGCGTGAAGTTCTCGCGCAGGATCATGCCGTCCGGCGACATCTTGAGGGGCACGCGCGAAAACCCGTCGCGCGCCACCTCGCCCCGGTCCCGCCGGGACTGCGTTTTCGGCTGGCTGCCGTCAGACGATTTTCGAGTCACGGTTGCCCCAGTACCGGTCGCGGATAAGCCGCTTGTACAGCTTACCGGTCGGATGTCGGGGCAGCTCTTCCTCGAAGTCCACCGAGCGCGGACATTTGATCTTCGACAGGTGCTGGTGACAGAACTCGATCAGTTCCGCCTCCAGGTCCGGCCCGTGCTCGCCCCAAGACGCGGGCTGCACAACGGCCTTCACTTCCTCGCCGAAGTCCTCGTTGGGTACGCCGATCACCGCCACATCCGCCACTTTCGGATGGGTGACGAGAATATTTTCCGCCTCCTGCGGATAAATGTTCACGCCACCGGAAATGATCATGTAGGCCTTCCGGTCGGTCAGATAAAGGTATCCATCTTCATCAAGCCGGCCCACGTCGCCCAGCGTCGTCCAGTCCTCGGTGGGATGGCGCGAATCCGCGGTCTTGTCCGGGTCGTTGTGGTACTCGAACTCGCCGCCGCCGCCGAAATAGATCGTGCCCACCTCGCCGGGGCCGACTTCCTCGCCGTCTTCGTTGACGATGTGCACCTCGCCCAGCAGCGGCTTGCCGACCGAGCCCTTGTGCTCGAGCCACTCTTCCGAGCCCAGCGCGCAGAAGCCGTTGCCCTCGCTGCCCGCGTAGTACTCGTTGATGACCGGTCCCCACCACTCGATCATCTGTTCCTTGATGGGGATGGGGCAGGGGGCCGCCGCGTGGATCGCGCATTCCATGCTCGACACGTCGTACTTGTTCCGCACCTCTTCCGGCAGCTTCAGCATGCGGACGAACATCGTCGGCACCCACTGGCTGATGTTCGCCTTGTGCTTCTCGATCAGCTTGAGCGCCTCTTCCGCGTCGAAGTGCTCCATCACGATGTTGGTCGCGCCGACCCGGTGCATCGCCATGTTGTAGCGCAAGGGAGCCGCATGATAGAGCGGCGCCGGCGACAGGTAGATCGAGTGCTCGCCCGCGCCGTAAAGCGCCGTCACCAGCGCCAGCAGGCCCGGCGGCTCGTCAATCGGCTCTTCCGGCAGCTTGACGCGGATGCCCTTGGGGCGGCCCGTCGTACCCGACGAATAGAGCATGTCCGTGCCCGACGACTGGTCGGGGATCGGCTCTTCCGGCATCGCGTCGCGTGCTTCTTCGTAGGATTCGTAGCCGGGCCGCGTACCGCCCACCATCAGCTTGTGTTCGACCTTGGGCATCATGCCCAGCAGCTCGTCCACGACCGGCCCCATGGCGTTCGACGTGACGAACAGCTTCGCCCCGCAATCGCCGATGATGTAGTCGGCCTCGCCCGCCGTCAGCCGCGACGAGATGCAGGTGAAGTAGAGGCCCGAGCGCTGCGCCGCCCAGCAGATTTCCAGGTAGCGCGCATTGTTCTCCATGAAGATGGCAATCGCGTCACCGCGCTTGAGGCCGTACTTGCGGAACAGCTGCGCCGCCTGGTTCGACCGGTCGTCGAGCTGCTTGTAGGTCACGGTCTCGCCGGACCCGGCCATGATGTAGGCCGGCTTGTCGGGCGTCTTCTGGGCGAAATGGAACGGATGCATGGAATGTCTCCCCGGGCATTTTTTGCGTTTTCTGGCCCGCCTGTTGCGGTTTTCACCCCCGTTATACGCGAGGGACCGGCGGATTTTCCACAGCCAACCGGGCGTGGCACCGCTGGTTCTCGGCGCGTGAATGGCTACACTCCGCCCCGACCGGAACCGAAATTCCAACAACCAGCCCAAGGGAGGCGCCGCATGGCGGACAAGACCTACGAGACCATCCTCTACGACGTGGAGGACGGCATCCTCACCATCACCCTCAACCGCCCGGAAAAGATGAACGCCTTCACCGGCCAGATGATGTTCGACATGATCGACGCGTTCGATCGGGCGGACGCGGACGACGATGTGCGCGCCATCATCGTGACGGGTGCCGACCGCGCCTTCTGCGCCGGCGCCGACCTCTCGGCGGGTGCCGACACCTTCAACTACGAGGAGCGGTCTGACCGTCCCGAGAAGGCCGGCTCCGCCGTCAAGGCTGACGGCGACATCGACTGGTCGGACGAGCGCGTGCGCGACGGTGGCGGCCGCATGACGCTGCGCATCTTCGAAAGCATCAAGCCGGTGATCGGCGCCATTAACGGCGCAGCCGTCGGTGTCGGCGTCACCATGCAGCTGCCGATGGATATCCGCCTCGCCTCCACCAAGGCGCGGTTCGGCTTCGTGTTTGCCCGCCGCGGCATCGTGCCGGAGGCATGCTCCAGCTATTTCCTGCCGCGCGTCGTCGGCATCTCGAAGGCGCTGGAGTGGTGCTATTCGGGCCGCGTGTTCGACGCACAGGAAGCCCTCGACGGCGGCCTCGTTCGCTCGCTGCACGAGCCGGAAGACTTGCTTCCGGCGGCACGCGAGATCGCCCGCGAGATCGCTGACAACACTGCGGCCGTCTCGGTGTCGCTGACCCGCCAGATGATGTGGCGCATGCTCGGCGCAGATCACCCGATGGAAGCGCACAAGATCGACAGCCGCGCCATCTACGCACGCGGCCGCACCGAGGACGCGAAAGAAGGCGTCGTGTCGTTCCTTGAAAAGCGCAAGCCGGAATACCCGTGCAAGCCGTCCAAGGACATGCCGTCGTTCTACCCCTGGTGGGAAGAGCGCAAGTACAGCTAGACGCGAAGGCCCGCGCCGCGGCCGGTCACTCGGCCGCCTGCGGCGCGGGCACCTCCGCCTGCGATTTCCACAGGCCGGTGAAGAAGAACACGCTGAGCCACAGCACCACCATGCAGGCCGGCGGAATGAGAATGGCGTCGAACAGGCCGAAGATGCTCGCCGCATAGCCCGCGAGGATCGAGCCGATCGGCCCGCCCCCCATCATGGCGAGCTGGAAAGCGGCCAGCATGCGTCCGCGGTGACTGTCCGGCGCCCGCGCCTGCACGATGGCGCGCGCCGTGGACATGCTGACGCCTGCCGACAGGCCCCAAAGCAGCACCAGCAGCAGCACCGCCCAGAACGGTGGGTGGAAATGCACCAGCGTCATGATGATTGAGCCCGCGCACATGGCCAGCATTATGGCCCGGCCCTGCCTGTGGATCGGCGGCAGCATGGTGAGGATGAAGCTCGACGCACCGATACCGCCGAAGAACGCAGTGGTGAACAGCGAGATCTCCAGCGACCCGCCGCCATAGGCATCGCGCGCCAGCAGCGGGAACACCACCATGAAGACGCCAATATAGAAGACGCCGCCAAGCCCCATCAGGATCATCACGGCGCGGATGTCCGGATCGGCCCACGTCCGGGCCATGCCCTCCATCATTTCTTTGAACCGCGAATGCTGGTGATCGGCATCGCGTGGCGCAGGCGGCGAGACTTCAAGCCGCGTCGAGGTGAAAGCCGCGGTTGCGACCAGGAACGCCTGTGAGACCAGGAACGGCACGGCACCGATGGCGCCCGCGGCGGCTGCCGTCATCATGCCCGCAACCTGCGCCACGAACTGTGCGCTCGTCGCCATGGCCACGGCGCGCGGAATGGCGCCGCCCATGGAGCGCGTGGCAATGCGCGTGAGGATCGAGTCGCGGGCGGGAACGATCCATGCCCCCGCCGTGGAGATCACGCCGACATAGGCGATAACGACCCAGTAGCTGAGCCCGCCAAAGGCGATGACTACGGCCAGCGTGAGCGCCGGAATCGCCATGAACAGCTGGAGCCGGGCCAGCAACCCGCGCAACTCGGAACGGTCGGCTGTCACGCCGCCCGCCATGACGAAAAGCAGCATCGGCAGCATGGCAAACATCTGCGCGATGCCGACGCGCTCGGGCGTCTCATCGAGCGCGATGGCCACCAGCCAGGGCACGAGCACGCCCTGGATGCCCACGGCGAAGAAGTGGGCCGCATGGCCCAGCATGTACCATTTGGCCTCGGCCCCGGGGGCAGCTTCGTCGGCGGCTGTCGTCACGGTCTCACCCATTTACACGCGCGGAACCCCGGCGCTGGGCGCCGGGGCGGCGGCATTCTTACCGATTGTAGGCGGTTGTACTACTCCGCCGCGCCACGCGAGGCGCGCGCTGCTTCCCGGCTCGTTGTTCCTCGTTCCGCACCTGGACGGACATTTTGTCAGTTTTGCCAAGTGTCGGCGAAAACTGACCGTACGTCCAGATTGCAGCCGGGATCAGGCCGGACGTGCCGCCACGTCGTCCGAGGTGATCCGCAGGAGCTTCGTCGTCGTCACCACGGTGCCCAGCACCAGCACCATGATCCCGGCCGGCACGAGAGCGGCGGTGTGCACATCCGTGCCCTGGATCAGGAACCCCATGGCGAAGGCGCCGACGGGCCCGCCGCCGGCAAAGCCTAGCTGGAAGATCGACAGCACCCGCGCCCGGTGGCTCGGCGGCGCAGCCAGCTGCACGATTGTCCGGCTCATGGTCATCGACGTGCCCGCACCCATGCCCCAGCAGAAGCAGAGGAAGCACATCACCCAGAACGGCGCCGGAATGCCCATGAGCGCCAGGATCACGATGCCGCTCGCCAGCCCGCAGGCCAGCGTCAGTCCGCGCCGGTGGATGTGGCCGAAACGCAGAAGGCCCATCGTTGCAAGGATGGTCCCGCCCCAGAAGCACACGTTGACGATCGAAATTTCGGCCGCGTTGCCGGCGTAGAAATTCCGCACCATCAGCGGCAGAAGCACCATGAAACTGCCCACGTAGAGAACACCCACAGCGAACATGCAGATGACAACCGGCAGCAGGACCGGCGAGCGCGCCACCTCGCTGAGCCCCTCGCGCATCTCGAAGACGGCGTGCCTGCGTTCCCGCTCATAAGGTGGTGCAGGCGCAAGCCGTGCAACAGTCAGCGCCCCGCCGATCATGATGCCCGCCTGGATGCCCAGCAGCGCCGGCGCGCCGGAAAGCTCCGCGAGCATCCCAAGCGCAATGCCGATCATCTGCCCGATGAACTGCATTGCAGATGCCAGCGTCACCGCCCGCTGGATATCGTCGCCGTAACTTGCGACCGCGACGTTGGACAGCAGCGAGTCCCGCGCGGGCATGGCAAACGCGGACAGCGTCCCCATCACCAGCGCATAGACGATGATCCAGAAATAGGAGAGCCCGCCGCCGAGGATCAGGACCGCCAGCACCATCGGCGGGATCGCTGCCATGCAGTGGATGCGGATGAGCAGGGCACGCGTGTCGCGCCGGTCCGCGAACGCGCCGCCATAGATCATGAACAGCAGGGCAGGGGACATCAGCGCCGCCTGCGCCATTCCGACCTTCGCCTCGCTCACGTTGAGTACGAAGGCCGCGAGCCACGGGAACAGCACCATCTGCAGCCCGAGGCTCGCGAACCAGCTTCCCTGCCCGCCAAGGTACCAGCGGAAGGCGAGTGGATCGCTCCTCGGCGCGTCAGGATTGTCCGTAGGCGGAGCGCTCACTGGCTAACCTATTGTGTTTCAAATGCTTTGGGGACGCAGGGCCGTTTGTGACGGCTTTGCGAAATTTGTGTGTCAGCGGACGATTGGAGCCGCCGCTTAAGAGCTTTGCAAGGCGCAATTCCTAGCCTTCGCGGCGGCGCAATCAACCGTAGGGCGGGGAAAGAGCGTGGGCAATCGTGTTGGACAATTGGCGGATTGCAGGCCCGCCCTGCAGGCATCGACGCCGTGCCGCGAAGTCTACGAGCTGTTCATGCTCGACCCCGATGCGCTCTGCGTTGCCATTCTCGATGGCGACGAGATCGCCGGGCTGGTCAACCGCCAGGACTTCCTGCTGCGCTATACCTATCAGTTCGGGCCGGACCTCTATGGCCGCCGCGACATCGCCTATCTGATGGACCGGGCCCCCCTCATCGTGGATGAGGCGATGCCACATCCGGACGTTGGCGCGCGCCTCATCGGCGGGGCCTCCACCGGCTTTCTTCGCGGGTATGTCGTGACCCGGAAGGGCCGCTACTTCGGCGTCGGCACCGCGCTCTCACTTCTGCGTCTCGCGCTCGCCCAGAGCGAGGGCCGGCTGGAAGAAGTGGAATACGAACGCCAGCGCGCCGAGGAAGCGAACCGCTCGAAGACAAACTTCCTTGCGAGCATGAGCCATGAGCTGAGGACGCCGCTCAATGCCATCATCGGCTTCACGGATTTCATTGCCTCCGAGCCCTTCGGACCCGTCCAGCCGCAGCGGTATGGCGAGTACGTCTCCGACGTGAACGCCAGCGCCAATCACCTGCTCGGCCTTATCAACGATCTGCTCGACATGGCCAAGATCGAGTCCGGCCACATGGAGCTGCACGAAACGGTCTTCCCCGCCGATCAGCCGATCCGCGAGGTCCACAAGATGCTGCGCCAATCCTTCGAGAATGCCGGCATCCGCCTCGTCGTCGACCTGCCGGAGACCAGCATCTACCTGCGCGCGGACGAGCGCATGTGCCGCCAGGTCCTCCTCAATCTCATGTCCAACGCGCTCAAGTTCACGCCCATCGGCGGCACCGTCACGGTCTCTGCCCGCAACGAGAACGGGGAGATCCGCGTCGACGTGGAAGACACCGGCATCGGTATCCCGAAGGACCGGCTTGCCTCGGTCCTCGAACCCTTCGAGCAGGTGGAAGGCGCCATGAACCGCTCGCGCCCCGGCACCGGCCTTGGCCTGCCGTTGGCGCGCGCCATGGCCGAGGCGCATGGCGGTCGTCTCATCCTCGAAAGCGAGCTCGGCAAGGGCACGCGCGTTACGGTCTTCGGACCTGCCGACCGCGTTCTCGCCGCGCCGCCGGAAGAGGCGCTGACGTCCGCCGCCTGACCGTCAGCAGGGATCCATCGCGTCGAAGGCCGAGAACGCCAGTTCCATCGCCGGTTCGTCCATCAGGTCCGGGTGCCACTCGGCGTGGTTCACCACCTGCCGCGCCAGCTGCTTGAACGTCGCCACCTGCGGCACCCGCAGGCATTGCAGCCGCATCGGATCGTCATTGGCGTGTTCCTTCGCGGTCACCCGGTTGCGCGTCATTACCTGGTGGCTCCGGAAAAGCCCCGCGAGGAAGTGATTGCAGTGATAGATCGCTGTCGAGTCCTGCGGCGTACGCCCCTGGTCCGCGTCAGCCACCGCCTGCCTGCAAGCCACGTAGAGATCGCGGCCCGTCTCGACACGCGGCTTGGCCACGAGCGGCCCGGCGGTTCCCGCGACGAGCAGCACGGCGAGCAAGGCCGACCCTGTGCGACTGAACGTCATGGCAAGACGCTAGCGCCCGTTGCCGGGCCTTGCCAGCCCGCCACCTACTCGCCCTCGGCGCCCATCCAGCGGGCACGCAGCTCGGCCCAGCACTCGCCGGTTTCCATCTGCGACGTGGCGATGCGCATCATGCGTTCGGCGGCCGGCGGTGGCGCAGCATCGGGATCGCCGCCGAGCGCCCCTGCAAAAGGTGCATACGCGTCGCCCGCCATCTCCTGCGCCAGCGCGCGGCACGGATCGAGCGTGCCATAGGTGATGCCGAATACCGCGACCGCGATCACCCCAAGGGCCACCGCCGCCCCGGCGATCCAGACGATGAGCTTCATCTGCGTTGTCTCCGGAGGCTAGAGCGGCTCTGGGCCGATCTGCTGGTCGTCGAAAAACGGGTTTCGCCCTAGTCCGTCCGACGAGCCACAGCTGAGGGAGCCGTCGCGCCAGCCTGCGCGGTAGGCCGCGTTCTGGTCGAAGACCTCGTCGTTGCGGATGACCTTGGTGGCAAACCCGCGCTCGCGGTTGTGCGCTGTCCGGCAGCCGTCCGAATAACCCGCCTGGTAGGCCGGCAGCCGCTGGTGGTCACGCCCCGAACCTTCCGCGCACCCGGCCAGCAGCA
Source organism: Parvibaculaceae bacterium (assembly GCA_965229975.1). Lineage (GTDB taxonomy): Bacteria > Pseudomonadota > Alphaproteobacteria > CGMCC-115125 > CGMCC-115125 > Pyruvatibacter. Next base: position 1,770,905 of record OZ245936.1, on the reverse strand, counting down.
AGGCCGAAGCCGCCGCCAGCATCGAAAATCGTCCCCCGAAACGCATGACAGTCTCCCCGCTCAAGGCCCCGGACTACGTGCCGGTGGCCGCCGGTACTCTAGCAAAGCCGGCCCTGCCCGGCGACCGGCGGGAAATTCGCAAAATGCCGGACAAATGCGCCACGAAGTCGCCTCGAAACCGGATCGCCGCCTTGGCCTTCCCGCAACCCCACCCGTGAAACCTTTGGGCTGGGGTAGCTGCAATGCCCGGCAGGAACGCCGGGTCGGAATGCCAAGGATGGTGCACGATGAACGCACATACCCAATCGCACCCGCCCGCGCTTGCCGCGGTCGATGAGGAGACGCGGCGCGCCGCCGCAGACATGCTGAACCTGGTCACGGAAGCGCGCGACAGGGCGGGCGACGCTCGCTCCCGGCTCGTCCGGCGCCTCGCCGATCTCGTGCTTCTGCCCGAAGGCCACCTGACGCCGCAGGAGCGGCGGCTTGTCGACCAGATACTCCTGCGCCTCGTCGGCCATATCGAGCTCGACCTGCGCGTCCGCCTCGCGGAGCGCTTCGCCCGCAGCCAGGACGCCCCGCTGGAAGTCGTCGTGCGCCTCGCCAGCGACGTCATCCATGTGGCCCGTCCGCTGTTGTCCGGCTCGCCGGTTCTTGACGATGCGGAGCTGCTGGCCATCGTCCGCGCCTGCGGCCCCGAACACTGGGCGGCCATCGCCGAGCGCGGCATGCTCTCCACCATCGTGACCGACGCGCTGGTCGAAACCGCCGAACCCGAAACCGCGCTGCGCCTTGCCCGTAACAAAGGCGCGCATTTCTCGCGTGACGGGTACGCGCGCCTCGTCCGCCTCAGCCGCAAGCAGCCGGCTCTTTGCGCACCGCTGCTGGCCCGCAACGATCTCACGCCGATCCTTGCCCACACCATGTTCTGGTGGGTGTCGGAACGGATGCGGCTGGAGATCGTCAACAAGTTCGCGGCGGACCGGCGCATTCTGCGCCATGCCCTCGACGATGCGATCGCCGAAGGCTTGGAGGCCTTCGTCGACGAGCCCGAACTCATGCGGGCGCTCGGCATGATCGCCCAGCCGCGCCGCTACGGTCCAAGCCCCGGTGAAGAGCTGATCGCCGCCGCCCGCCTCGGCCTGCGCGAGGCTGTCCGGCTTCTCACCAGGCTTGCCGCCATCAGGCGGCAGACCGCCGCGCACATCATAGCGGACCGGGGTGGCGAGGCTCTGGCGGTGGCCGCCAAGGCGCTTGGCCTGACGCGCCGCGAGTACCTGAGCCTGGCGCTTGTGGTAGAGGCAAAGCACGACGCGACGCCCCGCCAGCCGGCGGAACTCGAACGTCTCGGCGCCCTATTCGACCAGGTGGCGACCGACCGTGCCGACGTCGTGCTTCGCTATTGGGACGACATCTGGGGCGACGCCGCTCTCGACGCGCGCGCAGCCGCCTAGCGCCGGGGTCTACCGGCCAAGCGCACGCCGCCAGCCCGGCGTCTCATCCGGTGCCGCTTCGCCGGCCACGTCCGGCACGTCCGGCCGCGCCTTGCGCGCGCCTGCCTGCTCCGGCGTAAACGCTTCGAGCGCCATGATCTCTTCAAGCTGCGCCTGCGTCGTCTGTGCCGTTTCGATGATGTCGTGTTCCGCTTGGTCCACCAGCGTGACGATCCGGCTCACGGCGGCGCGCAACGCCGCGGCCCATGTGGCGTCGGCGCCATCCGCCACCAGCGCATCCGTATCGCGCTCGAGCCGCGCTGCTGCTGCGCGAACCGCGCCGCTGTCGAACGCGCCGCTCGCGATCGCCGCGCGAATGCCTGCGATTTCCGCACGTAATGCCGCTTCCCGGCCGGTTCGGCGCAGCCCTTCCGCGTCACTTTCGTCGGACGGCGGCGCCAGGTCGTCGAGGCTGATCTCCAGGTGGCGCGCAAGCGCCGTCATGGTGCGGAAGGTGCCTTCCTTCTTGCCCGTCTCGATTTCCGAGAGATAGGCCGGGCTGATACCCGCGGCCCGCGCCAGCGCCACGGCCTTGAGGCCGCGGAACTCACGCCACACCCGCACAGGGTTGTCGCCGTCCGCGATCCGGTGCGCCACGTCGGCGGGAATTCCCTCGGACCCGGCGGCAATCCCGGCCAGTTCACGCGCACCGGACTTCAGATCCTCGAAGGCTTCGAGGTCGCGCGCCATGGAGCGGTACTGGTCGATGGGTATGGCGGCGAACGCCTGCTCGCCATCTGGTCCGTTGATGAACTGGACTGCCTTGCTCGCGCTCATGCTGCGGCACCTTCCTGTTGCGCGGGGCGAGCCGGGGCGCGCGGCACCAGCGCCAGCACCGTCACCCGGTCATCGTCAATCGCGCAGACGAGCCGCCCGAACCCTTCGACGGCCACTTGCGAAAGCCCCTGGTCGAGACCGCCGGGCAGGGCGCGGATCGTCGCCGCGGACGCACTTGGCGATACCAGCGCTGTTGCCGTTTCCCTCACCGCGTCCCGCTGCGCCTGCGGCAGAACCGCAAGGGCGCGAAAGGCGGCACGGCTGTAATAGAGCGGCATCTGCGGCGCTTCCCGGATCCGGACGCATTGATTTGGTTGGACGATATACGATTCGCCGTGCGGCCATGGCGCGGATAGGCTTTACGCAAACAAAGAATGCCGATCCGAAGGGGAGGGAAGGCCATGCCGCTGCCTCGGCTGACGGCGGAAACGCTGGGACCGTTCATCCGTAAGCGCACGCAGGACCGCACCGGCCTGTCGCTTGAGGAGCGCCGGGCGACGATGGACAAGAACGCGGAAGTGTTCGCGGTCGGCCCCGATGTCGCCGTCGAGCGTGTCACCATAGCGGGCGACATTTCCGCCGAATGGCAGGGCGCCCCCGGCGCTTCGCCGCGCCGGGTGATTCTCTATTTTCACGGCGGCGGCTACGTCACCGGGTCCTCGCGCTCGCACCGCCACATCACGTCCGCGCTGTCGGCAGCCAGTGGCGGTCGCAGCCTCAGCGTCGATTACCGCATGGCGCCGGAGCATCCGTTTCCCGCGGCCCCGGACGATGGCATCGCCGCCTACAGGTGGTTGCTGGAAGAAGGTTACGCGGCCAACCAGGTCGCCATCGGCGGCGATTCCGCGGGCGGCGGCCTTGCCCTCGCAACGCTTCTTCAGGCGCGCGACAAGGGGCTGCCCATGCCCGCAGCCGCGCTGCTCATCAGCCCATGGGCCGATCTCACCTGCAGCTCTGAGACTTACCGGACGCGCGCGGATATCGATCCCATGATCACGCAGGCCGGCATCGCGGATACGGCGCGCACCTATCTTGGCGAAGCCGATGCGCGCGATCCACGCGCGTCACCGGTCTTTGCTGATCTGCGTGGCCTGCCCCCCATGCTGATCCAGGTGGGCGAGGCCGAAGTGCTGCTGGACGACGCGCGCGATCTCGCCAGCAATGCCCGCCGCGCCGGTGTCTCTGCGAGCCTCGAGGTGTGGGATCACATGGTGCACGTTTGGCACGCTTTCCATCCCATCCTTGATGAAGGCGAGAGGGCCATCACGCGGCTTGGCGATTTCGCGGCTGCACGCTGGGAAGAAGCGCAGCCGTCCGCTGCTGCCTGAGAGAGTTTAGCTGCGCCAGCGCAGGACGGTTTCCGGCACCGGGTTCTTGAATGCGCGGGCCTCGGCCCTCGCCTTGTCCCATTCCGCCTTGAGGCCGAAATACCACTTCGCCTGCACGTCCGCGTCGTTGATCAGCATCAGGCGGGGCTCGAACTTCAGCCCTTCCTGCTGCAGGTCCACCATGTCGCCGTCCTGCTTTAGGAAGTACCGGATAAACCGGCGCGCCACCGGCTTCGCCCAGCTCAGCCACGGCACGGTCCAGAAGAAGCTCTGCGTGATCTCCGTTTCCATCGGCCCGATGGGCGTTACCGTCGTCAGGCCGACGACCGTGTGCTTGCCCGCACGGATCTGTTCCACGCGCACGCCGGGCAGGCGGAAAGTGATTTCCGTTTCGATATCCGTGCCGAGGATGCGGTAGGCGAGGGAATTGCTCGACGGCTTGTGCGCCACCATCGAGAAACCGAACTCCGCCGGCGCGAAGTTCTTTGCCTTCTCGTGGATCGAGGCCTGGTTGCGCCACCACCAGCTCTGGTGAACGAACGGCCCGTGCGCCGGGTCCATCAGCCCGATCACCGCGTGGTCCACGTGGCAGTGGAACGTCATCTTTTCCACCAGCCCTGCGGTGCGGTCGCCGATACCCGGCATCACCGGCGGCTCGTGCGAGGGCTCGGACGGATGGCGCAGGTCGGAGGGCAGCCAGATCCACAGGTTCCCCTGCAGCTCGCGCACCGGGTATCGCGTGACGCTGATGCGCGAGGGATCGGTGTCCTGTCCGTCCACCAGCGACGGGATCATCCGGCACACGCCGTCCGTCCCGAATCGCCAGCCGTGATAGGGGCACTCGACGGTTGGCTCGCCTTTCGTCTCCACCATGCGCCCTGCTGAAAGCGGCACGCCGCGATGCGGGCAGATATCGCGCACGGCGAAGGCCTCACCCCCGGCCGTGCGGCCCAGCATCACCGGTTCGCCGGCCAGCACCTTGTGCTGCACGGAACCCGGCGCGATCTCGTGGCCCGGCACGGCGAAGTACCAGATATCTCTCAGGAAGCCGTCGTCCTGGCTCATGTCCGCTTGTCCCCGTTAGCTGGCCGGAGGGTAAGCCCCGCTCTGCCGCATGGGAACCGGATGCGGTCTTAAGCCGCGCGTCCGCCGGAAGCGAAGCGGCCGATCACCGGCAGGTGCGACGCGACCGTGCGCCCCAGCGCCAGGCCTTCCGTCGCAGCTTCGCGCACCACGGTGACGGGCGTCGGCGCGGACAGGTCGAACTGCGCTTCCGAGGTGTCATCGCGGAACTTGTCCACCGTGCCGCCGTACTTCTCGGCGATCTTGAACATGCGCTCGTTCTTGACGAGGCACAGCATGTAGACGCGCTTCATCAGCCGGTTGCGGCCGATCTGGAGCAGGCGCTCCGTCAGCGCGGAGCCCATGCCGAAGCCCTGGAGATCGGTCTCGACCGCAACCGCCGCCGAGCCTTCCAGCGGCAGGCGCCAGCCCAGCGGCGTAAGAATGCCGCTTGCGCGCAGCTCACCGTCCACGACAACGCCGATGACGATGTCGCGCAGCCAGTCGATGCGGTCCACGTAGGTCTGGATGAAACGGTTGGTCACCGGGCGGCCGAAGCGCAGCGTCCGGTCGTCGCGATCCAGGCGGCACAGGTGACGGCGCAGGGCATCTGCCTCCATCGGCCACAGCCGGCGGATCACCGGGTCGCTGATCGAGCGGGGCTTTTCGGCTTTCTTGCTGCTCATCTGTCGAGCCTTTCTGTCTTGCGCCGCGCCGCCTGCGGGTCAGGGTGCCGCAGGCGGGGGCGTTCGCGCCTTCCCGATATGTGGGGTCGCGCCGGCATCGCGTCCATCGCTAGGCCGCGCGAACCATACACAGGGGCCATTGTGCCCTGCAATATGGGCCACACCACGTTAACGGACGCACCGATTCGCAAAGGCCGCGATGCCCTTAACCACGAAACCGGCTGCCGCCCTCGCGGCAGCTGCCTTCCTCGCCCTGATGGGAGGTAACGCTCGGGCCGCCGAGGGTATGACGCCCGCCGTGGAAACATTGGCATCGGCGTACACCGAGCTGGCGGATCGGCTGGCGGCGGAGGCGGAAGAGGCTTCCCGCGAAGCCGCTCACGCGGCCATGCCGCGCAGCCGCATCTGGCCCGGCCCATCGCGGCCCGACGCGGTATTCGATCCATGGACAGCGGCAATGATCCGCCACGACGCGGCAGAGCGCGCGGCGCGGGCTGCCGGGGTGGCGAAGGGGATCGGCGCCATCGCCCGCGCCCTCTCGCAGGCCGCCGAGGATTGCCGGGGGGAGGCCGGCTGCGGCCGCGAAACCGACGCGCGGGACCCGGTAGCTGCCGTGCCACTGCCCGCCGCGTCGCAGGCCCGGTGCGAAGCCGAACGCGCCGACCTCGGTGAGGCGCTTGCAGCGTTTGAGCCTGCCGTCATGGCGCTGGAGGAGGCCACGTCAGCCTGCGCGGCGATTGCCTGTCCTGTCGCCGACTGCACGTCGCGCGCCACGCTCATAGAAGCCGCCGCCTTTACCGAGCGCGTCCTCGCGGCCCTCGATCCGGGATCGGCGGCGCCCCAGACGCAGGCCGCCGGGCCAGCCGCGCCGGACGCGGACAGGCTGGCAGCCGGCACGGTGGCGGCGCTCGCGGGCCTTGGCGAAGGGTTTGGACCCGCCGGGGTCGACGGCGCGCATCTCGCCGAGGCCGCGCAGCGCGTGGCGAAGGAAGAGGCCGCGCTTTCGGCGCTTGCCGCCGAGACCGCGCCGCGTGGCAGCAGCTGGCGTGCAGCGGCCGTCCGTCTTTCGCTGGCGGGCGTGCGCGATGCATTGGGCCGCCTGCAACTCGCCGCGGCCAAGGACGCCATCCAGGAGAGCCTCTGGGACCTCACGGCCCGCCGCATGGCCGCGGCCGCGCTGGCGCTGACCCGGCTCGCGCCGCCCACGGACTTCACGCCCCCGGCGCCGCCGCGGTGCCTGTCCTCGGACCCGGAACCGGCCCGCGCCATGCTCCGGCGCTTGCGCACCGCCCTCGACGGGGCGGCGGTGTGCAACCTGCGGGCAGGCTGCGAGACGGCTGAAGCCGTTGCGCGCGGCACCGGCCGTGCGGACCTGCTGATCCACGATCCCGTCCTTGAGTCAGACCTCGAACTCCTCCGCATCCTGACGGAAGAAGCCGGCTGGCCCGAGGAACTGGTGAAGCGCGCCGCGGCCGCAGAGGATACCGCGCCCTCGATCGGGATCGGCCGCGAATTGTACCGGCAGGGTGAAGCGGTGAAGGTGCGCCTGCGGACCGGGGGCAACCGCTGCATGGCCGACGGCGGGTTCGTCGCCATCGTGCCGAGTGGTGACGCGCGCCGGCCCAATCTCTCCAGCATCGAGGTCATGCGCGACGTGGTGGACCGCGTCCGACTTGCGCCGGGCGACCAGGCGCCCGCGCTGTTCGCTGCCCCGCCCGCCGGCACCTACGCGCTCGCCGTGTTCGGCGGCCTCGAGCACGGCGGCCGCGAGCTTTCCCGCTCCAGCCTGGTCGTTGCCGAGGGGCCGCCCGAAACCTGCAAGGGCTGGACGGGCACGTGGCGGACAGAGTTCGGCCGCATGGTCACGGTGGAGCGCGACGGCCAAGTCTCCGGCACCTACCGCCGCACGCCCGGCGTCCGGACCGGCTTCGTCATGGGCGAGGCCAAGGGCGACGTGTTCGAAGGCATCTGGATCTCGGAGATCGGTTCCGGCGGCACGCGCCTTCACCTGCGCGGCGACGGCGTCTTCCGCGGCGCCTGGGGCACCGTGCCGAAGGAGATGGACAATGGCGGCCTGTGGTCGGGCATCTGCATCGCCCCCGGCAACCAGGCGCCACCGTCTCCCTAGCGCCCGTCCCGGTAATACGAGACGCGCATCACCACCCGCGCGGCCCATTCGAGCGCGACGCCGAAGCGGATATCCCCGCCCGGCTCGAGCGGCACGAGGGTGAAAGTCCCGTCAGCTTCGCGCGCCAGCCGCCGCAGGTAGATGGCCTGGCCCGTCCCCGGCACCAGGCAGTCCTGCCCGTGCGCCCCGGCAAGGTCCGGCCCTTCCAGCCGGTTGCCGATGACGAGATCGCCTGCCTCGTAGCGCCCGATCTTTGCCGACAGCCGCACCGCCACCGGCCTGTCCGCCGGCACATCCAGCGCAAAGCGCTGCGTGTCAGTGCCCGAAAGCACGGCGCCGTCCCCCGCCAGAGTGCCTAGCAGCTCGATTTCCCGGCCCCCGCCGCCCTCGATCAGGTCGGCCACGTGGACGCCGAACACGGCGGCGAACCGCTCCAGCCAGTCCATCGAGACCGTCATGTTCCCGGTTTCCAGCCGGGAGATGGTCTGGGGCGTCGTCGCCACCTGTTCCGCGAGCTGCTGCAGCGTCAGCCCGCGCAGCTTCCGGTAGTGGCGGATGCGTGTCTGCACAGCTCTGTCTCCCACTCGTTCGCCGCGCCCCACACGGTCAGGTGGCAACCCGCCCCCGACTCTGCGGCGTAAACTTTATCCCCGGTATGTACCTAATGCGTAAAAATATCGCAATCGCTATCTGATGTTCGTATTATGTTCCTATCCTAGGAGGCACGAAACCTCAATGCCGATTGCCACGCGACACCATCAGGACACTCCGGAGAACGACGCTGATACATCCGGTCAGCTCCAGAATACAATCTATGCGGGCATAACGCGCGAACTCGTGGCGCAAATCTACCGCGTTCCGCGTAACGAGATGGAGGCGCCCACTCGCCGCGCGCCGCACGTCGCCCGCGCCCGCCAGGTCGCCATGTACCTCACCCATATCACCTTTGGCGTGACGCTGACTGACGTGGGCCGGGCCTTCGGCCGCGACCGGACAACCGCCGCCCATGCCTGCCGCCTCATCGAAATGGCGCGGGACAATCCCGGCCTCGACAGGACACTGACCGAGCTCGAGGAACGCTTGCGCTGGATCGCAGGCACCTCGGAAGGCGCACCGGCGCTTCCCCCCGCCGGGGTCCCCCACCGATGAACGGGTCTATTGCGAAAAGCGAATTCGACCGAGAAGCGCGCCGCATTCTCCCGGGCCTGACAATGCCGGGGGCGCGGCTCGTGCCGGTGGCGGGCAGCCTGCGCTACGGCGTCGAGACGCCGCGTACCCGCGGCGACAAGCCACGAACCCGCATCGACGCACGCTTCGTAGCGGCGTTTCACAAGGCCGCCCTCATAGAAAAGGATGAAGGCGAGACCTACGTGCTGACCGCCGAGGGAGAAGCCTTCGTTGCCCGCACACAGTCCCCCGCCGATGGCTTCCGCGCCCAGCACCGGGTCGAAGGCGTGCGCCATGTCGACGGCCGCGGCGCGGACGCCCCGCGCGGTCTCGCCCGGACAGCGGTCAACCTGGCCGAAACGCCGCTCGGCTGGCTTCGCCGCCGCAAGGGCGCCGACGGCAAACCGCTCATTTCCGAAACGCAGTACGAGGCCGGCGAGCGCCTGCGCGCGGACTTCACAACCGCGCAGATGACGCCGCGCGTCACCGCAAACTGGTCGCTGCCGCTGTCGTCGTCCCAGCGCAATGCGGGCGGTCAGATTGAAGCCGGCGACGTGGCGCTCGCGGCACGCGAACGCTTCTACCGCGCACTCGAAGCGGCCGGGCCGGGCCTTGCGGATGCGCTCGTCGATGTCTGCTGCCATCTCAACGGTCTTGAAGCCGCCGAGCGGCGCATGGGCTGGCCCCAGCGCGCAGGCAAGGTTGTCCTCGCCATCGCCCTCGACAGGCTGGCCCAGCACTACGGCTTCTACGGCCCTGCGGAGACGTCGCGGCGCCTAAGGCTGTGGCGCAAGGAAACGGAGCAAGGGGGCGGCCCCTAGCGAATAACGAGCGGCCAGGCGAGCAAGGCGCCCATCGCCAGTTCGAAGACGGTGCCGCCCAGATTTGCGCCGTTGATGGCGCCATCGCGCACCATCGACACTGCCCGAACGGCCCCGGCCGCCAGCCACGCGCAGCCCAGCGTCACGAACGCCGTTTCGCTGCCGCCGATCAGGGCAAAGGCATGGCCGCCCGCGAAAACGCCGCCATAGGTCGCGCGAATTTCGGAGATCGAATGCGGCAGGTCCGGATCGATCCGGATACCCACCAGCTTGGCGGCCCCCTGCGGGTTCACGATGGCAAAGAGACCAAGGCCAAGCCCGGCAAGCGCCGCGATATAGCTGAGCGTGATCAGTTCCATCGCGCCGTGTGGTCCTTACTGGGAGGAGGGCAGGGGCGGGTGATCGAGCACGCTCTGCGCGTCGGCGTGGATACGCTGCACCATCGCGTGCAGCCCGTTGGACCGCTGCGGGCTCAGGTGCTCGTCCAGCCCGATGCGATGGAACACGTCCCTCGGATCGCTCTCGATGATCTCGGTCGGCGTCTTGCCGTTATAGAGCCGGAAGAGGATGGCGATCAGACCACGGACGATATGCGCGTCGCTGTCGCCCGTGAACTCGAGAACCGGCTCGCCCGCCTTGTTGGGGCGCGTGTGGCTCGCCAGCCAGACCTGGCTCACGCAGCCTTCGACCTTGTTCGCCTTGGTCCGCTCCGCCTCGCTGAACTCGGGCAGGTCCTTGCCCAGCTCGATCACGTAGCGATAGCGGTCCTCCCAGTCATCCAGGTAGGCGAAGTCGTCGATGAGGTCTTCGATGCTCAAAACAATGCGGCCTTCTGCCGGAACGAGACGTGTCCCGGACATAGGCGCATGGAACATCGGAGGCAAGCCCGCCACGCAAAGCGCGGAAAACTGCCAAATCGCGAAAAAGCCGGGAAAGAAAAAGGGCGTGTACCGCGCGAGGGGAACGGGCCAGGGGGGCAGGGCCCGGATTTGGTGCGGTACACGCCCTTGAAGGCGTGGTCTGTCACTTACTCACCGGCTCTCTTCTGGAGCCATACCTCCGGGTTTTCTGTCCCGGTAAATCCTTTTCAGACGCCGAGCGCTTCCGCCTGGCTGTGGGCCTGCGAGGCGCGGGCATCGTCCGCCGCCGTCTCGGCCCAGTCGATGGCAAGGCCGCCGTAGTAGACGACCTGCCGGAGAATGTGATTGCCCGCGTCACGCGCCGCGTCGCAAACGGCACCATTGCGGTCGCAGAACCCCATCACGTCGGAGCCCGTGGCCATGGCAATCGCCACGGCGTCGCCCGCTTCGAACTTCGACGCCGGTGCGCCGCCGGCGTTCGCCGAGATAAAGCTGGCATTGCCGGTCGGATTGTCCGGAGCAGCCGGCAGAACCAGCGCAACCACGGCAACCCAGAATGCCAGTCGCAGAATGAACATCGAACCGACCCTCGGTTTCACGTTGGCCGGGAGCGCCCCGTGCGCCCCATCGCGGCCTTTTCGCGTCGTGCAGGTGAAATCTACGCCCGAGGGTGTTGTGAGCTGCCAAACCGATTAGATCGAATTTGATGCAATGCGCGGTTTGCCCCGGCCATCGCGGCGGATGGCAAACACGCAGTAGCCTGCATCGGACGGATTTTCCGAGAAACTCTATAAAATTTTTGGGATTTCAGCCGCGCGGCGAGGCGATCAGGCCGTAAACCGGCGCATCCTCGTTCGCCTGATGGCGGCTTTCAGCGGCTTGGAGCGGCAGCCAGATCGTGACTGTCGTCCCCTTGCCCAGCGTGCTCGCCACGTCGATGGCGCCGCCATGCAGCTCCACCAGCGACTTCACGATCGGCAGCCCCAGGCCCGTGCCCTGCTTGCCCGAGGCGAACTCGGATTCGACCTGTTCGAACGGGATCATCACCCGCTTGAGGTCGTTCGGCGAAATGCCGATGCCCGTATCCGAGATCACGAGGCGCGCCGCCCCGCGCTCCACCGTCAGGCGGGCCGTCACCGAGCCGCCTTCCGTCGTGAACTTCACGGCGTTCGACAGGATGTTCAGCACGACCTGGCGGATCGCCGTCTGGTCCGCGTCGATCTCGACCGTCTCGGGCGGCAGGTCGAGGTCGAGCGAAATGCCGCCCTTCTCTACCTGCGGGGCGAGAATCTGCGCGCTGTCCGCGACCACGTTCTTGAGGTCGAAGTCCTCGCGCACCAGCTCGTAGCGCCCGGCCTCGATCTTGGAGAGGTCGAGGATCTGGTTGATCAGCGTCAGCAGGTGACCGCCCGACGTGTTGATCATGTTGGCGTAGTCGACGTAGCGGTCGTTGCCGAGCGGGCCGAACAGCTCCTGCGACAGCACGTCGGAAAAGCCGATGATCGAGTTGAGCGGCGTGCGCAGCTCGTGGCTCATGTTGCGCAGGAAGGAGGTCTTGCTCTCGTTGGCGCGTTCCGCCGCCGACTTCGCAAAGTCGAGCTTCTCGGCCACGTCCACCAGGTTCGAGGCCTGATCCTCGAGCATCGCCTGGTTCATCTCCAGCTCCTGCACCGTGTGCTGGAGCGTGCGGCCGCGCTCGATGAGCTGGCGCTCGCGGTCCTTGAGCTCGGTGATATCCGTATAAACCGTGATTCGCCCGCCCTCGCGGGTGCGCCGGTCGCGCATCAGGAACCAGCGCCCGTCCCGGTGCCGCAGCGTGCTCTGGCCCAGCGGGATCGAGTGCTTCTCCATGCGCCGGGCGATCCACTGTTCCGGGCTCACACCTTCGTCGAACAGGTTGCTCTTGGCGGTCGTCTCGATGAATTCGCGGAACGTTGTGCCGGGCTTCAGGCGTTCGGCGGTGGCGCGGTGCAGCCGCGCGAAGACCTGGTTGTGCAGAACGAGGCGATCGGCCTGGTCCCACACGGCAAAGCCGTCCGCCGCGCTCTGGATGGCAGCTTCGAGGCGCATCTGCGTGCGCATGAGAGACGTCACATCGTTCCACAGGACGATGGCGCCGCCGTCGTCCATGGGCCGCGACTTCACTTCCATCCAGCGGCCATCGGCCAGCCGTTCGATGCGCGGCCGCCAGTCGCGCGACCGGTGATGTTCGAGGCTCTCCGCGATCCATGCTTCCGGATCGGCGATGGCCACTTCGCCGGCAATCTCGCCGTTGTCGATCAGAAGCTGGAGGATGTCCTGGTAGGCCATCTCCTCAAGCGTCGCGAGGTCCTCGAGCGCGCGGAAGATGTAGCGGAAGTGCTCGTTGCAGTAGACGAGCTTCTCACGGGAATCGAAGACGACGATGCCGACGCGCAGGTTATCGAGACCTGCGATCAGCGCGTCGATTCCGGCCCGTGTGGCAACCGGCATAGGGCTTCCTGACTTCGCTACGTCACTTCAAGCTGCGGAAAGCCTAGGCCGGTCTGGTTAGGAATTCGTTTGCGCCGCAATGATTGCGGAAACGGAACGGGGCGGCGCCCGAAAGCGCCGCCCCGCGTGAATTCGCAGAAATGTGCCTGTCCGGGCCGCCTACTCGGCGGCCGCCGCCGGCAGGAACTCCGCCCAGCACCCGGCGATCTCGTTCACGCCGTGCTTGCCGGTGCAGTACGCCTCTTCGGAGGGGAAGTGCGCTGCGGCAAGGCACTGGTTGAGGTTGAGACGCGCGAACCGGGCGCAGCGGGCGAGGTCCGGGTTGGCCATCAGGTCGCTGGACTCACCGGCGCTCGCATCCTGGATGGCGAGGTGGCCCGCCAGCACGAGGATGCGCTGCATGACCGGGCCCGCGGCGGCCTTCGCCTCGGTCACGCCGGCAAGTTCGCCGAGAATGCTGGCGAAGTCACGGCCACCGACTTCGGACGCCGCGAATTCGGGCGACACGGAGAACGGCGCGGCCGGCTCGTAGCTGCCCCAGCGGGTGCGCTGGAACTCGATGGCGGTCGCAAGGAAGCGTTCGCCGAGGCCCGTGAGCTTGTCGTAGGTCGCGGCCGCGTCTGCCACCACTTCGCTGCGCGCCTGCTGCGTGCCCTCGAAGAGCCACACACCGTTGCCCGACCGCAACTGGGCCATGACCGCGTTCTTGCCGTCACGGTCCACCGCCGACTTTACAGCCTTGGCGAAGGACGGCTCGTTGGCGGCAATGAAGGCGCTGTTGGCAATCCAGCCTTCCGCCAGCAGTTCCGGGTCATGCGGGCGCAGGGTGTCCAGCGCGGCGCGCACGTCGCGCGGCGCCTTGAACTTGCGGCCCGCCAGGTCGTCGATCGCCGCGCCGAAGGCCCGGTAGGCCGCGGCCTTCTGCTTGAGCGCGTCCGGGCCCGCCATGGGCGCGGACGGCGCCGCATCGGCGGCAACCGCGGTACCGAGATGTGTACCGGCCGAAGCCACGTGCGGCTTGGCGCGCGGCACCGGCACCACAGAGCCGTCGGACAGAACCGCCGGGGCGCTTGCCACCTGGTACGGCTCGATCTGGGCCGGCTTGGCTTCCGGAACCGGCTGGACGGCTGCCGACTTCGGCTTGCTGTCGTCCATGACGCAGGCGCTGACCAGCAGGCCCGCCGCCACGATGGCCGAAAGGTGAGCGGCAACGCCGAAACGGCCGCGCATCAGTCGCTGGCGCATGAATACGGTTTCCATTCTTTGATCGCCCCCTCGAAGGCCGTTCGGCGCGTTGACCCAGACGCCGGTCCGGCAAGCATTACGCATGTTAAACAGGTTCCGTGCCCGGCTATCCGCCACGTCCATTGCGTGTTCGGCCGTGGACCGCGATGTACCGATCTAGAGCACCCGGCGCGGCTTCGTGACGGCCGCTGCAACGGGTGTGCCCACAATAGGCGTGGCGCCGGTTTTGCGCAATGCGTGGCGTGTTCGCAACAGGTTTTTTCAGGCAATTCGCGGCCCCGCACCACAAGCCTGCAATCGGGTTACTCCCCGCTGATTCGCCGAGCCCGGAATTTCAGCTTCTTTAACCCTAATCCATGACAGTTCCGTGCGGGATCGGTGGCAATGGCGTCCGGGGGATGTCAATGGCCGACCGTTCCCGGTGCCATCACATGCTTCCGGGGGGAACGGTGGAAATCGCGGATTGGCAGATTCATCGCATCGCCCGCGGTCGTCCGCGGCAGGTGGCGCGGCATGCGTCATTCATCCGGCAGCACATCCTCAGCGGTGTGGCGGGTCTAGCCGCCGGCATCGGCATTCACGTCGCGGCCGGTCCCCTCGATACATTTGAGATTACCGCGTTCGCTCTTCTTGCGGCGATGGCGCTGCCCGCCGGGCTGCTGCGCCTGACCGGGCGGCTGGAACTCTCTCACTCCCTGTCGAGCCTGCTTCTTGCGGCTCTCGTCGGCTGGCTCTGCCTTTGGACAGGCGGCGTCGACAGCTTCATGCTCATCTGGCTTGCCATCGTGCCGCTGGAAGCGGCGCTGTCCGCAAGCCGCCGCACCGCGGCGCTTGCCGCCTTCGTCAGCCTTGGCGTGCTCGCAGGCCTTGCATGGGTTTCCATGTCCGGCGGCTTGCCGCCCCTGCGCGCCCCCTCGCTCGATCCCTTCCTTGTACGGATGATCGCGCTCGGCGCCGCCATCGTCTACGCGGGTGCGCTCGCCATGCGCACCCAGGCCGCCTACCAGCGCGCCGAGGATGCGGCGGACGCCGAGGAGGCGCGCTACCGCATGGTCGCGGACAATGCGAGCGACCTGATCACCCGCCATTCAATTGACGGCACTGTCCTCTTCGCCACGCCCGCCACGCGCCGCCTGCTCGGCATCGGCCCGGACCAGCTCCGCGGCCACCGCTTCCAGGAAATCGCCGGCGGCGAACAGGCCAGGGAGATCGCCGAAGCCTTCCGCAGCGCCCTGCGCGAGGGCGGCGACGTCTCGGTCCAGTTCGAGGTGCCCGCCACCGACGGTACGCCGCGCCATCTTGAAACGCGCGTGCGCGCCACCGGCGGCGAGACGGAAATCAGCCTTGTGGCTGTCACCCGCGATATCACCGAGCGCCAGGCCGCTGCCGAGGCGATGGAGGAGGCGCGCGAGCTTTCCGAGCGCGCCAACCGCGCCAAGTCGAGCTTCCTGCGCTCAATGAGCCACGAGCTGCGCACGCCGCTCAACTCGATCATCGGCTTTGCCCAGATCATCCGCGAGCAGGCCTTCGGCCCCATCGGCAACGGCCGCTACAGCGACTACGCGGGCATGATCGGCGACAGCGGCAAGTCGCTGCTGCGCGTCGTCACGGACGTGCTGCGCATGTCGGAAATCGAAGCCGGCGAAGTGCAGGTCGACACCGAGGAAACCGCGCTCTACCCGGCCGTCGAGGCCGCCGTCCGCGAACTGACGCCGCAGGCCAACGCGTCCGGCATCACGCTGGTCAATGCGCTGCCCGGCGTCCTGCCGCTCGCCATCGCCGACCCGCGCGCGGCAACCCAGACGCTCCAGAGCATCATCGCCAACGCCATCCGCTATTCTGACGAAAGCGGCGAAGTGCGCATCGAGGCGGGCAGCGACGGTAGCTTCGTCTGGATCGACGTGACCGATGATGGCCGCGGTATTCCGGCCGCCGACATCGAGCGCATCCGCCGGCCGTTCGAGCGGTCGGGGGGCGCGCTGGAAGGACGTCCCTCGGGCGCCGGCGTCGGTCTGTCGATTGCCGAGGCCCTCACGCGCCTCCAGGGCGGTGAACTGATGATCTCCAGCGAGGAAGGCGCGGGCACCTGCGTGCGCATCGCCTACCAGCGCGCGGCAATTTCCCAGAAGCAGTCGGCCTGAACCCGCTCAATGGCTTGTGCCGCACGGCGGGGCGTTGCACCGTCCCGCCATGCAGCCGCGTCTTCGCACTGAAATCCGCGCCAAGGCCATCCTGCGCCGCGCCATGTCGGCCGGCGCGGGCGCCCTTGTCGTGCGCAAGGGCCACGAGGATGCCGGCGCTCTCTTCGTGAAAGTCGCCCGCCTCGACGGCACGGCGGATGTCTATGGCGCCGCGCCAGGTCCGGGGACGGATGAAAGCGGCACGCCCCGCTGGTCGCGGCCCACGGGCCCCAACCCGGTGCCCGAGGCCGACGCAGAGGCCTACCTGGATCGCCGCCGCAACGTGGACCCGGACATCTGGGTCGTGGAGATCGAAGACCGGGAAGGCCGGGCCTTCCTCGATGGCGATGTCGAGCCGGACACGCCGCCCGAAGCCGACCCGCTCATTCGCGAAGTGTTCCGCCGCTAAGGCCGCCCTTATGGCCGCATGAAGGCAATGCCCTCGCCCGCGTCCATGTTCTCGGCTGCCGCCGTCAGCTCGGACGCAATGTCGTCCGGCGTCCGGTCGAGCCGGTAGAGCTTGATCACCTCGTCGAACAACACGCGAGCGATGCTGTCGCGCGGCACTTTTGCGCCCTCGGCTTCGGCGAGGGCCGCTTTCACGTGGCGTTCCACGATGTCCCGGGCGGTTGTCATGGCGGTATCTCCAAGTCGGTTTTGAGGTTTCGCATCGCTTATACGCCCCCCACGCGGGGGAAGCGCATGACGCAGGTCAAATGCCGTCCGGGTAAGATTCTGCAAATCCTGCCCGGGGCAGGATAGGGGGCTGCTAGCCGGAGGATCGCGACATGTCCGGCCCGCTCTTCCTGTTCGGGCAGATGCTGTTTGAGCTCGAGCCGCAGGCGTCGCCGCGCGCCGAGGCGGGCTTTCCGCTCGACCAAGGCCAGTACGATGCCCTCAAGCCGCAGGACATCTGGCTGCTTCTGGACGAGGCCATCAAGGCCGACCCCTCCATCGCCGCCAATGCCAGCCCAGTTGCGCGCCGGCTGGCGTATCTCGTCCACGACAAGATGGGCGCCAACGCGGTGGACGTGAAGAAAGACGGCCCGCGCGTCACGGCTCGTGCCGCACGGGTGCCTGAAACCGCGCTGGCTGTTCTCGCCGATATGGGGAACGGCGGCCCGCTGTCGCGCGAGACCATCGAACAGGCCGTCTGGTCACAGGTCGGCGCCTAGCGCCCCGGGTTGAGGCTGCTGGCGGTCCGGGCTATCAGGGCTCGCCCGTCAAGAAGCGCAGTTCTCAGGACCCAATGGATTCGCCACAAGATCTCGCCGCCGAATTCTGGGCGCTCCTCGTCGATGTCTGGAAGGAAGGCCTTCTCGGCATCGATCTCGGCGCGCTGATGATCGCGCTCGGCATCTTCGCGGCCTTCTACGTTCTGCGCGGCCTGTTCACGCGCATCGTACTGGCGACGCTCAAGCGCTGGGCCAGCCGCTCCAAGACCGAGCTGGACGACATGCTGCTGGAGGCGATTGCGCCGCCCCTGCGTCTGCTGTTCATCGCCGTGGGCGTCTTTGTCGCGACCCAGTACCTCGATCCCGAGGGGCTGCCCGCCATCATCCTCGTGAACGTCCAGCGGTCACTGGTGGCCGTTGCCATCTTCTGGGCGTTCTACAACGCGACGAAGCCGCTCTCGCAAGTGTTCCGCCACCTCGAGGCCGTGCTTACGCGCGAGATGGTGGACTGGCTCATCACCACGGTGCGCGTTGGCGTCGTGCTTCTTGGCGCGGCCACTGTTCTCCAGATCTGGGGCATCCAGGTCGCACCGCTCATCGCCGGCCTCGGCCTCTTTGGCGTTGCCGTCGCGCTCGGCGCGCAGGACCTCTTCAAGAACCTGCTGGCGGGTCTGTCCATCCTGATCGAGAAGCGCTTCTCGGTCGGCGACTGGGTGAAGGTGGACGCGGTCGTCGAAGGTGTCGTCGAACAGATCGGCTTCCGCTCTACCCGCGTGCGCCGCTTCGACAAGGCGCCGGTCTACGTGCCCAATACGTCCTTCGCGGATAACGCGGTCACCAATTTCAGCGCGATGACCCATCGCCGCATTTTCTGGACCATCGGCGTCGAGTACCGCACCACCAAGGAGCAGCTTGCCGAGGTGCGCGACGGCATCGAGGCCTATATTCTGGATACGGACGAATTTTCCAAGCCGCCGGAAGTGCCGCTCTTCGTACGCATCGACAGCTTCAACGACAGCTCGATCGACATCATGGTCTATTGCTTCACGCGCTCGACCGTGTGGGGTGAATGGCTGGAGGCGAAGGAACGCCTCGCCTACGCCATCAAGGATATCGTCGAGGGCGCGGGGACCGGCTTCGCCTTCCCGTCCACGTCGATCTACCTGGAGAGCATGCCGGGCGAGGGGCCCGAAGTGTTCAACCCGCCGAGCGGCAGTGCCGGGGAAGGGGAGGGGCAAAGTGCCATTCCCCATACGAGCCAGGGTGTCGGCAGCGCCGGCGACGGCGAAAGCGAGTCCTAGACCGCGCGGAGCGCCCGGGGCGCTTGCGGCTGAACGCCGGCAACGCGCCGCTCCCACACTTCTATGGCACGCATCGCCACCTGCGGATCAAGCCGCTCGAAGAACGTCATCAGCGCGAACGTGTCGTCCGGCTTGCGGCGGCCGTTGGCGCACATCAGCGCAAAGGTCGAGAAGGTCGAACGGTCGAGCCCGGCCGCCTTGCTGATCACGGCATAGCCCATGCCGCTGGTGTCCGCCGCAAGGCGGCGAACGAGGCGCAGGTCATAGCTGGTGAACCGGCAGAAGCAGGCGAAGAAGAGCTCCGTGTCGCCGTCGCGCAGCAGCCGCACGAGCAGGGCTTCGCCAAGTTCGTCGCGCGCCTCCTTGCGGTCGGCAAAGGCGATGGCCTGCGGCGCGAGCGGCGTGTCATCCACCGGCGTCAGCGCATCGAACACGTTACCCGGCGCCGAGCGCCCGTTGGCATCCGCCGCCAGGGCCAGCGCGTGCAGCCCGAATTTGGGGCACACATGCCAGAAGAGTTCCGCCGCCACGGCAGGCGGCATGTCCAGCCGCTCGATAAGCGCGGACTGCAAAGCCTTGTTGCCCTTGGCCAGCGGCACGAGGCCGATCCACAAATCGTCTGACAGCGTCTCGCGCATGGCGATGGCCGCCGCGTAGCCGTTGCCGTGCTCGGCCGCAATCTCGATGAGCGTCGCATCGTCCAGCACCGGGCTGTACCAGAGCACCGGTGCGGCCACGTCGATGTCGTCGTTCGCCAGCCTGCGCATCAGGTCGAAGGGTGCGGTATCGAGCCGCGCCAGCCGTTCCACAAGCTCCCGGCGCGCATCTGTATCCAACGCGAAGGCAAGGTCCGCCATCAGCGCGCCGAAAGCCGCCCGCACGCCCGCATTGGTGCGCGCCGCCTGTGCCACGAACAGGTCCGTCAGCCCGGCGAGCAGTGCCCGGCGGCCTTCCGGCGTCGTGTCCCGCACCAGGACGGGCAGTTTGGCGAGAAATTCAGCGGTTTGCGTCATCGGGGCACCGGGGGCCGGTTGTCCAATTGTCACAGTTTTCGGCGGGATAGGCCGGTAGTGTGGCTGTCCCATGCGAAGATTCGGTGGCACTCGGCCGGATCGCTGCAAATCCCGGGCCGGACCGCCGATGCTTGAGACCTTCCTCGTATTCCTGCGCCTCGGACTGACCGCATTCGGCGGGCCGGTCGCCCATATCGGGTATTTCCGCGAGGAGTTCGTCGCCCGCCGCAAATGGCTGGGCGACGCGGCCTACGCGGATCTCGTGGCGCTCTGTCAGTTCCTGCCCGGCCCGGCATCGAGCCAGGTGGGCCTCGGCATCGGCATGATGCGCGGTGGCTTCGCGGGCGCGCTGGCCGCGTGGACCGGCTTCACCCTGCCGTCGGCTGTCCTGATGGGGGCCGCCGCCATCTGGCTCGTCCAGTTCGGGGACGCCCTGCCGCCCGGCCTGCTCGCCGGGCTCAAGGCCGTGGTGGTGGCCGTCGTCGCCCACGCCCTGCTCGGCATGGGCCGCAGCCTCTGCCCGGATGCTACCCGCGCGACCATGGCAGCGGCTGCCGCCATCGCGACTCTGATGATTGCGGGGGCGACGGGCCAGCTGCTCGTCATCGCCGCCGGCGCCGTGATCGGCCTTGCCGTCATTCGCCCCGACGCGCCCTCCGCCGAGGGTGACGACGGCTTTCACGCCAAGGTCGGCAAGACGGCGGCCATCATCTGCCTCGCGCTCTTCGTTGCCCTGCTCGCGGGCCTGCCGTTTCTCGCTGCCTCGCAGCCGTCTCTCACAACCGAGGTGGCGGACGGTTTCTACCGCTCCGGCGCCCTCGTCTTTGGCGGCGGCCACGTCGTCCTGCCGCTCTTACAGGCCGAGGTCGTGCCAACGGGGCTTGTTGGAGCGCAGGATTTCACTGCCGGTTACGGTCTGGCGCAGGCCGTTCCCGGCCCGCTCTTCACGTTCAGCGCCTTCCTCGGCGGCGCGGCCGGTCTGGACGCCACGGGGAGCCAGACCGCCGCCGTCGCCTTCGCCGCTCTCGCGCTGGTGATGATCTTCCTGCCCGGCGCATTGCTGGTCGCAGCCGCGCTGCCGTTCTGGGCGTCGCTGCGCGCAAACCCGACCGCCCGCCGTGCCCTCGCGGGCGTCAACGCGGCGGTGGTCGGCATCCTCGCCGCCGCGCTGTACGACCCCGTCTGGCTCACCGCCATTCGCGGCGTCACTGACCTTTCCATCGCCATCGCCGCCTTCGCGCTGCTTGCCTTCTGGCGCGTGCCTGCATGGGCGGTGGTGCTGCTCGGTGCCGCGCTGGGTGTCATCGCGGCACAGGCCGGGCTGCCGGCGTAAAGGGCCGTTAACCCTCCATTCACCAAACCGGGCTCACGCTTTCCGCTGGCTGGAAAGATCGGGAGACCGTCGCATGTCGAATGTGATCGAGTTCAAACCGTCCGGCCGGGCGCGCGAGGACATGCCGCCCGGACACTCCGCGGACGTTCTGCCCCTGCCTGAAGCCGGCAAGAAGCCGGAAGCCCCGGAAACGGGAAAGAGCGCCCAGCCCAACAAGGGCTGAACGCATCGAGGGCGGGCCTAGGCTGCCGCCCGCTTGGCGGTGGCCGCGTCGATGGCTGTACGCAGCCGGTCGGCGATCATCTCCAGCTCGTCATCGCTGACGGTGAAGGGCGGACCGAGACAGATCACGTCGCGGACATCGCCCGTGCCGCCCGGATAGAAGAACGCACCCTCGCGCAGACCGTAGCCCACCACCGCGTTGGTGATGCCTGCCTCCGCCGGGAACAGCTCCAGCGTCTCGCGGTCAGCCACCAGCTCGATCCCCCAAAGAAGTCCTCGCCCGCGGATCTCCGCCACGTGCGGATGGTCGCCCAGCCGGTCCTGCAGTAGCGCTTCCAGCTTTTCACCCTGCACCGCGCAGCGCGCCACAAGATCCTCGCGCTCCATGATCTCCAGCGCCTTATCCGCCGCCGCGCATGCGCCGGGGCTGCCGCCGAAGGTGTAGAACATCAAGCTTTCGCCGCGCTGGGCGAGCGGCGCCACCACGTCCTCCGACGCATAGATGCCCGCCAGCGGCGCGTAGCCGCCGGTCAGCCCCTTGCCTGCGAACATGATGTCGGGCCGCACGTCAAAATGCTCGATGCCGAAGCGCTTGCCGGTACGCCCGAAGCCGGTCATCACCTCGTCCACCACCAGCAGCACGCCGTACTGCTTGCAGATGCGCTGCACCTCCGGCCAGTAGCGCGGGCCGGGCTGCAACGCGCCGCCCGAAGAGCCGGTCATGCTCTCGCACAGGAACGCGGCAACCGTCTCCGGTCCCTCGGCGAGGATCGTGTCTTCCAGCGCCTTCGCACAGCGCAGGTCTTCGTCCGGGTGGTTGCGGCCCAGCGGGCTGCGCAGGAAGTAGGGCGCGGGCACCTTCGGGAACTGCGCCGTCAGTGGCTCGAAGCCCTTCTGCCGGCCCGCATGGCCGCCTGCGGCCAGCGTCAGCGCCGTCGCGCCGTGGTAGGACGGCGTGCGGCCGATGATCTTCCAGCGCGTCTCCTCGCCCTTGGCGATCTGGTGCATCCGCGCCAGCCGGATCGCCGCATCGGCCGCTTCCGACCCGCCGCTCGAAAGATGCACGCGGGTGAGGTGCGGCGGCAGCCAGGATGCCTGCAACCGCTCGATCAGGCGCTCGCGCTGCGGTGTCAGGAAAGTCGGCACGATGAAGCCGCACTCGCCCATGGCTTCCGCAGCAGCCGCGGCCACCTCCTTGCGCCCGTGGCCGATGTTGGCCGCAATGGCGCCGCCCGCCGCGTCCAGGATGCGCCGGCCGTCCGGCTGGATCAGCCACGAGCCTTCCGCCTTCGCCACCTCAATGATGCGGCTCGACGGCACGAAAGGCCACACATGCGACTTGTCTTGCGGTTTCTGCTGGCTGGACATGCGGCGCACGCGCTCCCACCTCGAATGTGATGCGTTCTTTCTAGCCGACGGGAGCCCGCCTGCGTAGCCCGCGCGGGCCTTGCGGATGGACAAGCGAGAGCGCAGAACACGGGCGCACATGCCGCCCATGCGGATGCGAAACAGGAAGGAAATCTCGCCTTTGCGTATCGCGGTTCTCGGCGCCGGCGTCGTCGGCGCCACCACGGCCTATTACCTTGCCCGGCGCGGCCATGACGTCATCGTGCTCGACCGCTCGGAGGGCGTGGCGCTTGAGACGAGCTTTGCCAATGGCGGCCAGGTGTCGGCCACCGGCAGCGCCCCGTGGGCGGCCCCCGGCGTGCCCATGCAGGCGCTCAAATGGCTGGGCCGCGCCGATGCGCCGCTTCGCTGGAAGCCGAGCCTCGACTGGCGCCAGTGGCGCTGGCTGGTCTCCTTCCTGCGCCGCTGCACGCAGTCCGCCTACGATGCGGGCGTCGCCCGCAACGTCCGCCTCGGCCAGCTCAGCCTCGTGGAACTGCGCGCCCTGCGCGACGAACTCGGCCTCGACTACGGCCAGGAAATGCGCGGCATCCTCAAGGTCGTGAAGACGCAAACCGACCTTGATGAGCTCAGGGCCAAGCTGCCCAAGCTCGAAGCACTCCACGTCAATGCCCGCATCCTTACAGCGGATCAATGCGTCGAACTTGAACCGGCCCTCGCCGATGCCGTCGCCGCGGGCGAGATCTGCGGCGGCCTCCACTACGAGGACGACGAAAGCGGCGACGCCCACCTCTTCGCGGAAAAGATCGCCGACGCCGCCAAGGCGCACGGCGCTGATTTCCGCTTTGGCGTCGCCGTCGAAGGCTTCGTCACCGCCGGCGACCAAATCACCGGCCTTCGGACCAGCGAAGGGGAGGTGACAGCCGAGCACGTCGTTTTGTGCCTCGGCACCGGCAGCGTGCCGCTGGCCGCACAGCTCGGCATCCGCCTGCCGGTCTACCCGGTGAAGGGCTACTCGGTCTCGGTCCCCATCGATGGCCGCAACGGCGCGCCGAAGGTGAGCATCACCGACGAGGAGCGCCGCATCGTCGTCAGCCGCCTTGGCAACACGCTTCGCGCTGCGGGCATGGCCGAGCTGGCCGGGTCCGACAAGCGGATCGAGCCGAGACGGGCCGAGGCTGTCCTCCGGGAATTGCGCGATCTTTTCCCCGGCGGCGGGGACATGGCCCGCGCCGAGTTCTGGACCGGCCTGCGCCCCATGACGCCGGACGGCGCACCGCTCCTTGGCCCGGCCGGAAAATGGCGGAATCTCACGCTGAATACCGGCCACGGCACCTATGGCTGGACCATGGCCTGCGCCAGTGCCCGGATCGTCGCCGACCTGGTGGACGGGCGGCGCCCGCCCCTCGACGCCGGCGCCTACGCGCTCACACGCTACCGGGGCTAACCTTCGGAAACCGCAGGGAAACTGCGAAAAATCCCTGCCGTCCGGGCGGTTTTGCCGCACTGCAAAAAAATTCTTGCAATGCGGGGATGATCTCCAATATATGTTGCACCGCACAAGGCGGACGGATCGCGGCACGGTCGTCGCTCGGAACCGCCCGCCGGTGTCCCTGCGTAGTTGGGACGAACGCGTTTCCAGATACGGGGAAAAGAATTTGCGGCGCCCCATGACTGCCGCACGAAGGAGTGACTGACATGGCTGCTGCCAAGAAGACGACTGCGAAGAAGAAGACCACCGCCCGCCGCCGCCCGGCGGCCCAGAAGTCCGTGAACGGAACGTTCCGCAAGGCGGCGCACACCGTGATCGACACCTTCGAGGGCAATGTTGCCGACGGCTTCGCCGCTGTCCGCGCCCTCGTCGACGCCAAGGACTTCCAGGCGGCGATGGACACCCAGCGCAAGTACGCGACGTCCGCCGTCACGCGCACCCGCAAGGGCGCCGAGAAGCTCGGCGAGCTGACCACGAAGGCCCTTCAGGACGCCGGCAAGCCGATTGTCGACCGCGTCAAGAAGACGACCACGAAGGTGGACAACTCGCTCGACGAAGCCGTGGGCCGCGCCGCGTAACGGCAGCGACCACATAATCCGGGCCCGGATCATCCGGGGCCGGATACGGCAAGACGCCCGGCCCGCGACCCTCCCCGCGGCCGGGCGTTTTCATGTCCGGATGCCGGATGCGTGAAGGGCGGGGGCCTAGCGCCCGCCCGCGCGCCGCTCGACCAGGGCCAGCCCCAGCGCCGATGCCGCGACGCCCAGCGCGAACAGCGCCACGCCCGAGTGCAGATCCGCCGCCGTCAGCAGCTGCCCGTTCAGCACCACGACCACCAGCGCCAGCACCAGCACGTCCGCCATCGACCAGCGCGACAGCTGCGAAAGGATGCCCAGCAGCCGCGCCACTCTCGGTTTCGGCTCCCGCAGCCGCCGCAGCACGGCGAGCCCGGCCAGGATCTTGCCCACCGGGAACAGCGCCGACATGCACAGCACGAACGCCCCGAGGATCACGTCGCCCCGCTCGAACATGGCGAGAATGCCGCCGAGGATCGAGTAGGTCTCCTCGTAGACCCAGAACGACGAAATGGTGATCGCCGGCATCGCCAGCCCGGCACAGGTCAGCCCCAGCGCCAGCCACAGCAGCGCATGGGCCACCCGCGCCCCGCGCACCCGCGCGGGCGGGGCGGGCAGGCCAGCGGCAGTCGCCTCGCCGGGTGTGTCGGCTGCATCCATGCCGCCCATGCTATCCGCCCCACGCATCCGCTGGAAGTGACGCGCGCCACCTCCGCCGTTAGGATTCGCAGATTCCCGCCTGCGCGCGCCGCTGAAAAGAACACCGAAGAACTGGTGACCGATGCCGATCCTGAACTGGCTGACCCGAGACGAAGACATCCGCACCGCGCAGCGCGTGCCCTACCGCCTGCTGGAAGAAGTTCCGGGCCTCTCCGCAGGTGACCCGGACACCGGCAACATGCTGATCCAGGGCGACAACCTGGAGGCGCTGAAGGCGCTGCTGCCGTTCTATGCCGGCCGGGTGAAGTGCATCTACATCGACCCGCCCTACAACACCCGCTCTGCCTTCGAGCACTACGACGACAATCTCGAGCACACAAAGTGGCTGGCTATGATGTGGCCGCGGCTTGAACTGCTGCGCGACCTGCTTGCCGAGGATGGGTCGATCTGGGTGTCCATCGACGACAACGAAGGCCACTACCTCAAGGTCATCATGGATGAGGTTTTTGGGCGACAGAACTTCCTAGCGAATTTTATCTGGCAAAAGAGCTACGGGGGAGGTTCAAAAGCCAAGTGGTTTAACGGCTTACACGAACACGTTTTCTGTTATGCCCGGAACCTAGAGCGACTTCCGGAGCTTTGGCTCCCGCCCGACCCAGACGCCAAGAACAAGTACTATAAGTACACCGACGAGAAACTCTCGGAACGCGGCCCCTACCGGCTTCAACCACTTGCTACAACAAGTATGGATGATAGACCGAACCTACGATACCCGCTCACTTCACCGGAAGGCGAAGAGGTTTGGCCTGAAAAGCAGTGGCAGTGGTCAAAAGAGCGAGCCGAAAAGGCACTAGCTCGCAATGAGTTGGTATTCAATAAGAAAAAGAACGGCCGAACAACAGTATCATACAAACAGTACTTTCGAAGCGAGACAGGTGACATACGCGGGCGAAAGCCTGTAACGATCATCGGCGGCCCGTATACACAGCAAGGCTCATACGAAAGTATGGAACTCTTCGGACTGAAGAAGAAGTTTGCTTTCCCAAAGCCGGAGGGCCTGATTTGGACGGTTTTTGAAGGTTGCACTCAGCCCGGCGATCTCGTCCTCGACTCCTTCCTAGGCTCCGGCACAACAGCCGCCGTTGCGCACAAGATGGGCCGCCGCTACATCGGCATCGAAATGGGCGACCATGCCGTCTCCCACTGTGCCCCACGACTGAACAAGGTCATCGAAGGGGAGCTGGGCGGCATCTCGAAGGCCGTGAACTGGCAGGGCGGCGGCGGCTTCCGCTTCTACCGGCTCGGCCCGCCGGTCTTCGACGAGGAAGGCCACATCCGGCAGGACATCCGCTTCCCTGTGCTGGCAGCCCACGTCTGGTTCTCGGAGACCGACCGGCCATGGGACGGCAAGGGCGACAGCCCGCTGCTGGGCATCCATGACGGCCGTGCCCACGCGCTTCTCTACAACGGCATCCTCGGCGACAAGCGGCCGGGCGGCGGCAACGTGCTGACCCGAGCGACGCTCGCGGTCATTCGCAAGGAGGTTGCCAAGGCCGACCCCGCGTTTGTCAGCGGCAACCCGGACTACCCGCTGACCGTCTATGGCGAACAATCCCGCCTGACGCCGGCAACGCTCGACCGCGAGCGCATCACGTTCAAGCAGACACCCTACGACGTCAAAGCGCGGGCCTGAGGGGGCAGCGTATGAAGCTGAAGCAGTATCAGAGCGACACGCTCTCGACGCTCCGGCGCTTCTTCGAGGAAGCGCGCATAGCGGGACCGAAGGCCGCCTACGAGGCAATCACAAAGGAGCCGGAGCAGGCGGCCCGGCTGGGCCGCTATGGCGGCACCTACGAGCCGCTCGCGGAACTGCCGGACGTTCCCTATGTCTGCCTGCGCCTGCCGACCGGCGGCGGCAAGACAATCCTGGGCGCCCATTCCATCGGCATTGCCCGCGACGCTTGGGTTGAAAAGGACTACCCGATGGTCCTGTGGCTGGTGCCGTCAAACACGATCCGGCTTCAGACGGCCGAAGCGCTCAAGAACGCGCGCCACCCCTATCGTCAGGCTCTGGATGAAGCATTTGACGGACGCGTGCGTGTCTTCGACGTCGCAGACTTCACGCAGATCCGGCCCCACGATATCCGCGACCACTGCTGCATCGTCGTCGGCACGATCCAGACCCTGCGGGTCAAGAGTACCGATGGCCGCAAGGTGTATGCCCACAACGAGAATATGGAGCCGCACTTTGCGGCGCTGCCCAAGACACTGCCGGGGTTGGAGACATTGGATGACGGTGGCGTCAAATATTCATTCGCCAATCTCATGCACATCCACCGCCCACTGATGATCGTGGACGAAGCGCACAACGCGGTCACCGGCCTGACGCGGGAGATGCAGGCACGCGTGAATCCCTCCGCTATCATCGAGTTCACGGCTACGCCACGCCTCCACTCCAACATCCTGCACAGCGTCACAGCACAGGAACTGAAGCTCGAAGAGATGATCAAGTTGCCGATCATGCTCTCCGAGCACGACACATGGCAGAACGCGGTCAACGGTGCCATCGCGTCGCGCGCTTCGCTGGCAGAGGAGGCGGAGAAGGACCGCGATTACATCCGCCCCATCGTGCTGTTCCAGGCTCAGCCGAGGAATCAGGAGGTGACTGTGGAGGTGCTGAAGAAGCACCTGATGGAGGTCGAGCAAATCCCGGAAGAGAAGATCGCGGTAGCAACCGGCGATCAGCGTGAACTGGACCGCATCGACCTGTTCGACCCCAAGTGTCTCATCGAGTACGTGATCACCGTAGAGGCGCTAAAGGAAGGATGGGACTGCTCGTTTGCCTACGCTTTCTGCTCGGTGTCACGCATCCAGAGCGCCGTGGATGTGGAGCAGCTTCTGGGGCGCGTGCTGCGCATGCCCTATGCCAAGCGCCGCAAAGCAGACGCACTGAACAGGGCATATGCATTCCTGTCCGAACCATCATTCGGTGAAGCGGCCCGTTCGCTGGTCGACAAGCTGGTCGCCATGGGTTTCGAGGAAGACGAAGCCCGCGACAGCATTGAACCCTCCCAAGCGTCTCTCGATGCAGATACCGGTCTCTTCGGCCCGCGCGACAGGCCAAGACCGATCTTCACCCACACGGTTACGGTGGCGCCCGAAGCAGTGGGCGGGCTCAAAGATCGTGAGGGCGTGAGCGTTCAGGACACCGGGGGCGGCAAAGTCGAGATTTCCGTGACGGGACGTGTGGACCCCCAGCTTGAAAAAGCGATCTCCGACGCGCTGCCGGAAACGGAACGAAGCGGTTTCTCCGAAGCGGTCGCGAAGTATCGCGTCGAATCCAAGGACCTGCTGTCGCTCGCCGAGCAGGGCGAGAGGTTTGCGGTGCCGCGCCTGATGGCGGAGGTACAGGGCGAAATGGAGTTCGCTGACGCGGACCTGTTCATGGACGAGCACGATTGGTCGCTGCTCAACCACTCTTCGAAATTGGGCGAGGCGGAGTTCGCCATCCGCGAAACGGCGCGAAGCTTCGAAATCGACCTTGATGGGAAACACGTGGCCTATCAATTCGCCGATGAGGCAGAGCAACTAGCACTTGATATCGATGTCGAGGGCTGGACTCCGGAAGCACTGGTGCTCTGGCTGGATAAACAGGTCCGCCAGCAGGACATTCATCAGTCCGAACTGCTTCGCTGGCTGCGCGAGTTGGTCGGACACCTGATCAACACTCGCGGGATGCACATCGCTGCGCTGATGCGCTGCAAGTTCCTTCTGGCCCGGAAGGTGCGCGAGAAGCTGGACGATATTCGTCAGAAGGAAAAAAGCAGTGTCTTCCAGCGCTGCCTGTTTGCGGCGGACGCGAAGGTTGACGTGTCCTTCGACCAGCCGTTCGAATTCCGCGACGGAATGTATTGGGATCAGCGCCGCTATCGCGGCCGCTGGAAGCCGCGAAAGCACTTTCTCGGACCCGACCAAGTGCCGGCCTTCGATGGCAATGAGGATGGGGAAGAATTCAAGTGCGCACAGCTGATCGATAGCCTGCCGGGCCTGAAGTTCTGGATACGCAACGTCGCTCGCCATCCCAATTCATTCTGGCTGCCAACCGCTACGGACAAGTTCTACCCGGATTTCGTGGCGCAGCTCGACGACGGGCGATTGCTGGTCGTTGAGTACAAGGGCGCGCACCTTGCCGACAATGCCGACACCGGTGAGAAGCGGACTATCGGGAAGCTTTGGGAAGAGAAGAGCGGTGGCAGGGGGCTGTTTCTTGTCGTCGAGAAGGAGGTCGACGGCACGGATATGCGCGACCAATTGCTCGAAAAGATCGGCGTCTGACCCTACTCCGCGTGCCGCTTCTGCAGCACCGTCTGCCGCCCGTCGCCGGTCGACTGGTAGAACTCGCTGAAGCGGCTCATCGCCTCGGCCCAGGCGGCCTCGGTGATGCGTTCGTCACCGTCCACGGCGTCGAAGCCGCAGCGCTGGAGGTAAAGCAGCTGGTCCGGCAGCACGTGCCCCTTGGCGCGCAGCTCGCCCGTGTAGCCGCCCCGGTGGCGGATCAGCCGCGCGTAGGAAAAGCCGCGCCCGTCCTTGAACAGCGGAAACTCCACCTCGACAAGGCCGAACCGGTCGAGGTCGCCCATGATCGGGTCCGGGTTGTCCTCCGAGCGCAGCGCCACGCCGATCGGCTTGTTGCGCGCCGACAGGGCGTCGCGCTCTTCCAGCCACCGCGTCATGGAGATCAGCGCGTGGCAGTCCTCCGGCAGCGGCGCGTCGTCTTCCACGCGCACCCACTTGTCGTCGGCCACTTCCGCGCCGTCCTTAATGAGCGGCATAGAGCTTCTCCTTGAACGGCTCGAGGCCCACGCGGCGGTAGCAGTCGAGGAACTTTTCCCCTTCCTTGCGCTGGCCCAGGTAGGTCTCGACGATGGTCTCGATGGCGCCGACGATCTTGTCCTCGGTAAACGCCGGGCCGACGATGTCGCCGACGCTGGCGTTCTCGTCGCCCGAACCGCCGAGCGACACCTGGTAGTTCTCCACGCCCTTCTTGTCGACGCCGAGAATGCCGATGTGGCCCACGTGATGATGGCCGCAGGCGTTGATGCAGCCGGAAATCTTGATCTTCAGTTCGCCGATGTCGTGCTCGCGGTCGAGGTCGGCGAATTTCTCGGTGATCATCTGGCCGATGGGGATCGAGCGCGCGTTGGCGAGGTCGCAGTAGTCCAGCCCCGGGCACACGATCATGTCCGAGATCAGCCCGATATTCGGCGTCGCGCAGCCGATGGCGTCGAGCTTCTGCCACACGGTCACCAGGTCCGCCTTCTTCACATGCGGCAGCACCAGGTTCTGCTCGTGCGTCACCCGCACCTCGTCGAAGCTGTACTGCTCGGCGATGTCGGCGATGGCGTCCATCTGCTCGTCGGTGGCATCGCCCGCCACGCCGCCGATGGGTTTCAGCGAGATGTTGACGATCGAATAGCCCGGCACCTTGTGCTCGGCCAGGTTCGTGCGCGCCCACTGGGCGAATGCCTTGTCGTCGGCCAGCGCCTTTTCGTAGCCGCCGTCGCTGTCGGGCAGGTCTTCGTATGCGGGCGGCTGGAAATAGGCGCGGATGCGCTCGATCTCGCCTTCCGGCAGCGACAGGTCGTCGCCCGCGCCGCCCTTCTCGAACTCGTCCTGCACCTGCCGGGCGAATTCCTCTGGCCCCAGCGAATGCACCAGGATCTTGATGCGCGCCTTGTACAGGTTATCGCGCCGCCCGTGCATGTTGTAGACGCGCATGACCGCGTCGAGGAAATGCAGCAGGTCCTTCGCCGGAACCTTGGGGCCGATCAGGTGGCCGATCATCGGCGTGCGGCCCTGGCCGCCGCCCACGTAGATGTCGAAGGCCGGCTCGCCGTTGTCGCCGTCCACGATGACGATGCCCACGTCGTGCACCTTGATCGCGGCGCGGTCGTGCTGGTGGCCCGTCACCGCGATTTTGAACTTGCGCGGCAGGAACGTGTATTCCGGGTGGAACGTGGACCACTGGCGGATGATCTCCGACCAGATGCGCGGGTCATCCACTTCCCCCGCGGCCACGCCCGCATACTGGTCCGACGTCACGTTGCGGATGCAGTTGCCCGAGGTCTGGATCGCGTGCATCTGCACCGTCGCCAGGTCCGCGAGGATCGCCGGCACGTCCTTCAGCTTCGGCCAGTTGAACTGGATGTTCTGGCGCGTGGTGAAGTGGCCATAGCCCTTGTCATACTTGCGCGCCACGTGCGCCAGCATCCGCATCTGCGCGGACGACAGCGTGCCGTAGGGCACGGCGATGCGCAGCATGTAGGCGTGCAGCTGGAGGTAGAGGCCGTTCATCAGCCGCAGCGGCTTGAACTCGTCCTCGGTCAGCTCACCGGCCAGGCGCCGCTGCACCTGCCCGCTGAATTCCTTCACGCGCTCGTTGACGATCGTCTGGTCGAATTCGTCGTAGCGATACATCTCGTCACCACTCGTGCGGTCGTAAGCGTTGCGGCCGGTCCGGCGCGGCTTGTCGTGTCTATGAGGCCTGCTTGCCCAGGTCGAGGCGCACCGTCGGCCCGGCGGCGCGGATCTGTTCGCGCACGCTGATCGGCACGGCCTTCCCGTCCTCCACGTCCACGTTGAAGAGGTAGGGGTTCACCACGATGCGGGCCGCCACGGCCTCGCCGGCCAACTTCATCAGGGCCTCGCCCTCGTCCTTGCCGTCGGCCACGGCGCAGTCGGTCACGGACTCGGACCAGCGGTTGTCGCTGGTGAGGTACACCGGCTCGCCATCGAGCAGCCGGTTCGCGGTCACCGAGTGATACCGCGCCTTCTTGTTGACGTGCTGGGCCATGGCCTTCCACGCAGCCGGGGCAAAACCCCGCGAAATCCGGTCAATTCACACGCCGCCCGGCCAGAGCCGTGCTGCGGCGAAGCTGTACCCGGAACATGGGGAGAAGGCAAATATTCGTCAATCCCGGTGTGAAAATATGTGTACCACACAAAAGTCGCGTAAATATCGCGTTTGGCAGTGGGTTCACGCGCTTTCCAGCGCCTCCGCGTCCGACAGCAGCACGTCGGCCGAAAGACCGAAGCGCGCCCGCAGCCTGGCGATCATCGGCGCCGTAAGCGGCCGCTTGCCGGAAAGCACCTCGGAGGCACGGCCCTGCGTCCCGAAGATGTCGGTCACGTCCCGCTGCCGCAGGCCGTGGCTCTGCATGTAGGTCTTGATGACCTCCAGCGGGTCCGCCTTTGGCATCGGGTGATGGCGCTCCTCGTAGTGCTCAACCAGGTCGGCCAGGATGTCGAGCATCCGCCCCTCGTCGCTGCCATGCTTGGCGTCCATCAGGCTGTCGATGGCCGCCAGCGCCCAGGCGTGGTCCGCTTCCGAGCGGATCGGCTTCAGGTCTTTCATCCTGATCTTCATCACACGGTCTCCGGGTCGATCCGGTCGTAGTCCTTGTGGGTGCCCACGAACTTGATGCGCACGATCCGGTATTCGTAGTGGACGTGGGCGATCAGCCGGAACTTGTTGCCGCCGATGTCGAAGATCACCCGGTTGTCGCCCACGAAGTCCACGGTCGATCCGAACATCCCCTTGATGTCCTGCGGCGTCCGCCAGTCGTGCTTCGAAGCCAGGGCATACCAAGCCGCCAGCGGCTTCTTCGCATTCGGGTGGCGCGTCCAGAAGTCCCGCAGCACCGGCCGGGCAATCACCCGCATGGATCGTTCTTACGATATATCAAAAATGGGATCAAGCGAAATATTCCACTTTTGGGATTTCTAGCGCGTGTCCCGCGCGCTGTCATGCCAGTTGCGCAGCAGTACGTGTTCCAGCGCCGAAAGCACGAAGAACAGTGTGATGCCCAGCGCCGAGAGCAGCGCCAGCGCCGCGAACATCCGCGCGATTTCCAGCCGGTTGCCCGCTTCGAGAATGCGCCATGCCAGCCCCGCCGAGGTGCCGGACCCCGCCACGAACTCGGCCACCACGGTCCCGATCAGCGCCAGCCCGGCGGAAATCTTCATGGCGGAGAGCAGGTAGGGCAGGGCGGAGGGCAGCCGCACCCCGCGCAGGATCTGCCAGCGGTTCGCCCCGTAGAGCCGGAAGAGATCGACGAGGTTCCGGTCCGCCGACCCCAGCCCCGCCGTCATGTTGGCCAGCACCGGGAAGAACGCCGCGATGGTGGCAAGGATCGCCACCGCCCGCTCCGCCTTGTCGAACCCCACCCAGATCAGGATCAGCGGCGCGATGGCGACGATGGGCGTCACCTGCAAGGCGACCGCGTAAGGATAGAGCGCCCGCGCCGCCAGCCTGCTTTCCGTGAACAGCATGGCGAACCCGGTCCCCAGCACCAGCGCCGAGACGAAGGCGACAAGCGTCACCCGCAGCGTCACCCACAGCGAGCCCATCAGCGAGCCGAACCCGTCCACCAGCGCCGCGCCGATCTCGACGGGCCCCGGCAGCACGTAGGAGGGCACGGCGAAGACCGCGATCAGAACTTCCCACGCGGCCAGGAAAAGGAGGCCGAACAGCGCCGGCACGACGACGCGTAGGAAAAAGCCGTCCTCGCCTGTCATGCCGCCGCCTCGCCGCCAGCCTCGCCGGCCGCCGCGCGAAGCTGTTGCGTGATCCGCGTCGTAAGCTCGGCAAAGCGCGGATCGGCCCGCCACGCATCGCCGCGGATTTCCGGCGCATCGATTTCATTGTCCGCGACGAAACCGCCCGGCGTCCCCGGCATCACCAGCACCCGCGTCGACAGGTAGACCGCCTCATAGACGCTGTGCGTCACGTAGATCACCGTCCAGTCATGGGCGGCCCAAAGCCGGTTGAGGTCGTCGTTCAGCCGCGTGCGCGTGATCTCGTCCAGCGCGGCAAACGGTTCGTCCATCAGCAGCACGTCCGGGTGCAGCGCCAGCGCGCGGGCAATCGACACCCGCATCCGCATGCCGCCCGACAGTTCGCGCGGAAACGCGCGCTCCCGATTCGCAAGGCCGACGAGGTCCAGCGCCTCGCGCACCCGCGGTGCGGCCTCGTCCCGCGACACGCCCTTGAGTTTCAGCGGCAGCCACACGTTCTCGAACACCCGCGCCCACGGCATCAGTGTTGCGTCCTGGAACACGAAGCCTACGTCCGCCGGCCGCCCCGTGGGCCACGCGATGCCGCCCTCGTCCGGCGCGTCCAGCCCAGCAATAAGCCGCAGCAGCGTGCTCTTGCCGCAGCCGGACGGCCCCAGCAGCGAAACGAAGCTGCCCGGTTCGATCCGTGTACGGATATCATGGAGCGCCCGCGTCCCGTCGGCGAACCGCCGGCCAATCCCGTCAAGCGCAAGCAGCGGCGCGGGCGCGTCCGTCACGGCGCGCCGCTTCCGGTCTCGTCCTCGAACCCGTCGCGGATGCGCGGCGGCCCCCGGTTCACGAACTCGGTGGTGAAGGCCTCCTGCCAGTCGAGGTCCTCGTCATAGATGCCATTTTCCGACATCACCTCGAAGAAGGCGCGCCACCGCTCCTCGGTCATCGCGCCGATACCCAGCGTCTTGGCGTCGCCCCCGGTGACGATCCCGTAATCGATCATCTTCTCGCGCGCCTGGCGCAGCACGTCCGCCGACATCTCCGGGTTGTCGGCAAGGATCAGCTGGTTGGCAGGGGAGGGGTCGCCGAACAGGTAGTCGTACCAGCCCTCGATCGTCCCATCGACGAAGGCCTGCACCACCTCCGGGCTTTCCTCGATCCACGAGTCCGGCACCATCACCATCGTCGCGTAGCCGGGATAGCCGTTGTCCGCGAGCAGGAACACCTGCGGCCGCGTCCCCAGCTCCTTCTCGATCAGGTAGGGCTCGGAGGTGACATAGCCCTGCTGGATCGCCTCCTCATCCACCAGAAACGGCGCGAGGTTGTAGGTATATTTGCGCACCTGGTCGTCGGTGAAGCCGTACTTCGCTCGCAGCCACACCCAGAACGCCGTCAGCGTCGCGTCCGCCACCATGATGGGCTTGCCCCTCATGTCGGCAAGCGACTGCACGTCTTCGCGCGGATGCGTGATCAGCACCTGCGGGTCTTTCTGGAAGACCGCCATCACAGCGCGCGCCGGCACGCCCGCCTCCACCATCCGCAGCGGAATGAAGCTGTTGGAACCCATGCCGAAATCGACCGCGCCGCCGCCCATCAGCTGCGGCACGTTCACCCCCGGCCCGCCGGGAATGATCTCCACCTCAAGCCCGCGCTTGGCGTAGAAGCCCTTGGCGACCGCCTGGTAAAAGCCGCCATGCTCGGCCTGCGCCTTCCAGTCGGTGGCGAATGTCACGCGCTGGTAGGCCGGCCCCTCGCCCTCCTCGGGCGGCGGGCTCGCGGGCCAGAGCAGGTAGATGAGAAGAAGAACCGCGGCCGCAGCCGCCGCGATGATGCCGATGCGTCCCATGATCCGCCGGACGTCCCCGAATAACCCCTTGGTTTCCCGCAAAACTATCACGCCATGCGGGCAGGGCCAGTCACCAGTTGGCGGTCAGCGGTCCAGCACCTCGCAGCTGGTCGCCTGGCGCACCTCGTTCACCGCGCGGTACATCTCGTCGTTGGTCACGAGCGCCCGCATCAGGATCAGCCCCTTGTCGGAGGGCGGAAACACCACAGGCGTGTTCGGATCGGTGACCTCGTCCTCTTCCCGCCGCACCATCAGCGAGAACGTGTCGCCGCGCACCTGCGTGTCGTTCACCGCGAAGAAGTTGTCCGTGTTGGCGCCATAGGCCGACAGCGACCAGTAGGTCTCGGGGATCTGGGTCCGGATCACGAGTGGCCCCTTGTTCATGTCGAACAGGCACACCGAGTACGCAAGGTCCGGGCTCGGCCGCACCACCCCGCGCGACGAGGCATCCGGCCGCGGCGGATGCAGCGGCCCCGGCGTCGCGCCCGCCTCCGCCATCCCGTTCAGGGCGATACCCATGATGGTGGACGGCACCGCCAGCACCACCACGATATGCACGATGACCGCGAGGATGACCGCCGCCGCGATCCACAGCACGCCCGTCCTCATGACGCTGCCTCCCCGCCGCCGCGGCACGACAGGCGCGTGATCGAAGGCGCCTTGAGCCCCTCCGGATTGGTGATGAGCGCCTCCGCCGGGTTGTAGAGCCTGAGCGTCAGCGAGAAGAATGCGTCCTCGGCCACCGGTAGCCAGTTCGCATCCTGCGGCTCGGCCGACACGTTGATCTCCCACTTCGCCGTTGGTGCGAAACGCAGCCCGAGCGATTCCGCGTTGTAGGAATAGCGGTCCGCCGGGTTGTCCATCAGGTAGCTGTCCGCGCCATAGGCCGTGATGCTCCACCACCGCGCCGGGAAGCTGCGCCCCGTCACCCGGTAGTCGCACTCGCCGCGCAGCGCCTTGCCCTCGTCGTCGCGCGCGGCGGTGTAATAGACCGCTTCCGACTTCTCGAGCGCCAGCAGCCCCGTCAGCGCCACCTGCGCGCGCGTATAGGGATCGGATGCCGGCGAGCCGATCACCGTCGAGGTAACCCACGGCCCCACTTCGACGCCCGCCGCCCGCACGCCCCCCAGGAGCGCCCACCACGCCGAGCCGAGCCCCGCCACCAGGGCGAAGACGATCACCCCCGCCAGCTTCAGCAATGTGGACCCACGGAACATGCGCGACGCCGGAAAAAAGAAAGAATGAGACAACAGCGGCGGGAGTTTAGTCACGGGCCCCTGCCGGACGCCAGCGCCGCCCGCGCCGACGGTTAATCGTACCAGTTGCGCCGCGCGCTCCGGTGCCCCCGCCGGTGGGAGGGTGTGCTGGCCTCCGCCACCGGCGGATGCAGCGCCACGGCGGACGACAGCTCGCCCGCCAGCTCGTTCAGGAAGAGGTGCATCTCCCGCCGCGTCTCCGCCTTCGCCAGCTTCGCCTCGGCTTCGGCTTCCAGCTCTTCCTCGGTGGGTTCTTCCTCGGGCGGCTTCACCCAGAATTGCCGCCGTTTCAACCGCTCGTAAGGTAACCCCTCGTGCGCCGCCGTCATGAACGAGGCCCAGGTCTCCGCCGGCAGCGTCCCGCCATAGACCTTGCCCATGTCGGCATAGTCGTCGTTGCCGAGCCATACGCCTGCCACCAGCTGCGCCGTGTAGCCGACGAACAGCGCATCGCGGTTGTCGTTCGTCGTCCCCGTCTTGCCCGCCGCATCCCGCGGCGACAGGCTCGCCCGCGTGCCGGTGCCGAACTGGATCACCCGCTTGAGCATCGCGGTCATGTCTTCCGAGTCGTCCCGCGTCATGATCCGTGCACGGATCGGCACGTCCCCCGCGCCGTCCTTGGGCGCAATCGGCTCACCCGCGTCGGTCTCGCGATAGGGCTGCGGCATCACGCCGATCACCGGCTGCCTGCGCTCGTAGAGAACATCGCCGTCCACGCTGCGGATGCGGGTAATCCCGTGCGGCAGCGCCCAGTAGCCGCCATTGGCAAAGCCCACGTAAGCCCCCGTCAGCTCCACCAGCTTCGTCCCCATGGCGCCGAGCGCGATTGACGGATGCGGCTCCAGCGGCGTCGTGATGCCCGCCTCCCGCGCCGCCGCCACCACGTTATCGAACCCCGCCTTCTGCCCCAGCTGCACCGCCACCGTGTTGACCGAGTAGGCCAGCGCGTTGCGCACCTGCATCCAGCCCATGTAGCGCCGGTTGGCGTTGAGCGGCCGCCACTCGCCGATCCGCACCGGCTTGTCGCGGATGCCCGAATAAGGTGTCAGGTCCGTATGCGTCAGCGCCGCGTGATACACGATCGGCTTGAAAGCCGAGCCCGGCTGGCGCACCGCCTGCGTCGCCCGGTTGAACTGGCTCGTTAGGTAGTCGCGCCCGCCCACCATGGCGCGCACCGCCCCGTCATGGTCCATCGCCACGATGGCGCCCTGGTCGATGCTGATGCCTGCCGGCAGGTCCGCCAGCGTCGCTTCCAAGGCGGCCTCCGCCTTGTACTGGGTCTCCATGTCGATGGTGGTCTCCACCACCAGTTCGCGCGGCGGCCCGTCGATCCACATGTCGAGGCGCGAGAACACCCAGTCGAGGAAATAGGCCGCGCTCATGTTGCGCTCGCGCGTTTCCGGCGCGATCACCGCCGGGTTCGCCCGCGCCTCGGCAATCGCCGCCGCGTCCACCGCGCCGCCTTCTTCCAGCTTGTCGAGCACGAGGCGCGCCCGCGCATGCGCCCGTTCCAGGTTGTTGGCGGGGGAGAGGTGGCTCGGCGCCTTCGGCAGCCCGGCAATCAGCGCCGCCTCGGCCAGCGTCAGGTCGCGCGCCGACTTGTTGAAATAGACCCGCGACGCCGCCTCCACGCCGTAGGCGCCGGCGCCCAGGTAGATGCGGTTGAGATAAAGCTCGAGGATCTCGTCCTTCGTGAAATGCATTTCCAGCCACACCGCCAGCGCCACTTCCTGCGCCTTGCGGGCGAAGGAGCGCGACGGATCGAGATAGAGGTTTCGCGCCAGCTGCTGCGTGATCGTGCTGGCGCCTTCGACGATCCGGTTCGCCACGAAGTTGGCATAGGCCGCCCGCGCCACGCCGCGCATGTCGATGCCCGCATGGTCGTGGAACCGCTTGTCCTCGATGGCGATCACCGCCGCCACCAGGTAGGGCGGCATCTCCGCAAGCGGCACCGTCTCCTCCTGCCGGTAGCCGCGATGCGCCAGCACGTCGCCGTTGCGGTCCACGAAGGTGACGTTGACGTTGCCCTCGGCAATGCTCGAGATCAGCCACGGGTCGGTCTTGGCGGGCAGGCCCATCGCCAGCGGCAGCAGCATGATGACGGCCAGCGTCGCCATGGACGAGACGACCATCAGCCGGAACCCGCCGCCCAGCCGGCCGCCCATCGGCGCCAGCCGCCGGTGCAGCCGCTGCCGTGCATCCGGGCGGATCACGCGCGGGTCCAGCGGCGCACGCCGTGCCCGGCCGTCCTCCGGCGCGAAACTGTCCTGCGCATCGTCCATGAAAAATCAGGCCGCGCCCCGAAAAAGCGGCCTTGCCCCCGTCGCTCATCCGCCCCATTCCTTGTGCGGCGGGTGCAACCTTAGGGTGCCTTGCCGCCGCGAAAAAGCATCGCGCGCAAATCGAGGTAAACCGGCCCGCCGCCCGGAAAGGGCAGGGCCACGCCGAGCGGACCACCGATGGACGACCGCCCCTTCTGGGAGACCAAGCCCCTGGACCGGATGACCGACCGGGAATGGGAAAGCCTGTGCGACGGCTGCGCCCGCTGCTGCCTCCTCAAGCTGGAAGACGAGGACACCGGCGAGATCGAGACCACCAACGTGGTCTGCCGGCTGCTGGACCGCCACGAGTGTCGCTGCACGGATTACGCAAACCGTACAAAACTGGTCCCCACCTGCGTCAAGCTTACCCCGCGCAACGTCGCCCAGCTCCACTGGATGCCCCCCAGCTGCGCCTACCGCCGCCTCCACGAGGGCAGGGGCCTCGCCTGGTGGCACCCCCTGGTTTCCGGCGATCCCGAGACCGTCCACGCCGCCGGCATCTCCGTCCGCGGCAAGGTCGTCAGCGAGGAAGGCATCGACGAGGAAGACCTCGAACATTACCTGGCCGACTGGCCCGACGAGGACCCCGACGCCGGCCTGGAGTCCGGTACCTGAAAGAAAATCACACGATGTGTAATTTTCCGATTGACACCGTGACGCGCCCGATAATTTTCAGACAAATTTTCCCCTTCCTTTGCGCTTTCTTAAAGCCCTTGCGTGCACAGTGCCGGTTCCAGACGACCACGTGCCTGCAATTGAGGCTCCCGAGATGTCCAAGCGCATGATGTTCTTTCCGCCCAAGCGCCGCGGCCCGCGTGTCAGCACGCTGTTTGCCGGGCTGGCGCTTGTTTCGATGACCGGTGCCTCCTTCGCAGCGGGCATTCACGTCGGGGCAACCTACGCGGTGCCCGGCGAGACGCCCCGCGTCATCGTCTTCGCCTCGGCATTCGACCCGGCCGAGTAGCAGCGAAAACGGCGGAATTCTCCCACTGACAGGTTGACCGCCCGCGAGCGGCCCCCCACGATCCCCGCGAACAAAGAACAAGCGGGAGGCAAACGGGGATGAACCGTTGCGACGGAAAGGTCGCGCTCGTCACGGGCGCGGCGCGCGGACTGGGCGCCCAGGCGGCCAAGCAGCTGGCAGAGGCCGGCGCCAAGGTCCTTCTCACCGACATTCTGGATGACGCGGGCCGCGAAACGGCGGATGCCATCGTCAACAAGGGCGGTGAAGCCCATTACATCCACCACGACGTCACGTCGGAGGAGGAATGGAAAGCCGCCGTCGATGAGGCAGTGTCCCGCTTCGGCGGCCTCGACATTCTCGTCAACAATGCCGGCATCTACTTCAACCGCCCCATCGGCGAAATTTCGCTCGAGGACTGGCGGAAGATGATGGCGATCAACGTGGATGGCGTGTTCCTCGGCTGCAAGACGGCCCTTCCGGCGCTTCGCGAGCGCGCGGGCAAGTGGCGCGGCGGGGCATCCATCGTGAACCTTTCCTCCGCTGCCGGTCTCATCGGTTCGTCGGGCGGCACCGCCTATCACGCCTCCAAGGGCGCCGTGCGTCTCCTCACCAAGTCCATGGCCCTGGAAGGTGCGGAAGGCGAGGCCAAGGTTCGCTGCAACTCGATCCACCCCGCCGTCATCGACACCAACATGGGCCGCGATCTCGTCGGCCAGTTCTCCCAGAGCATGGGCGTCACCGACAACGAGGCGACGGAACTGGTCACGATGCTCCACCCGATCGGCCGCCTCGGCATGCCGGAAGACATTGCAAACGCTGTGGTTTTCCTCGCCAGTGACGATAGCGCCTTCATGACGGGCTCGGAGCTGGTGGTGGACGGCGGCCTCACGGCGCGATGAATTTTTCATGTAAACAGTTCTCCTGCATCCCGGCGCGCTTGCGCCGGGATGGGAGGGGCGTAGAGTCGCCTCGGGACAAGAAACTTCAGGAAGAGCCGTACAAATCCGGCCGCCCGTATGGGCGCCGCAGATGCGCGCATGCCCGCGGAACAAGCGGTGCCGGCGCCTGTGGCGGCGATCATCGCAAGACGGCCTTGGAAGCGACGTGGGGCACCCATGTTCGAAGCGGTTGTGTTGATCTTGGCTGTCTTCGGGACAGGTTTCGCGGCAGGATTCGGCCTGCGTGCCTGGCTCTCCCATCGCCGCCGCGAAAAGATGCGGCGGCTGCGCGGCTTCGGCGAACCGGCCCCCGGCGGGGCCTAGCCGGCGCGCCCGCCCATGCGGGGGATGCCGCATGAGATTGGGTCTCGAAGGCAGATCGGCATTTGTATCCGGCGCCCATCGGGGCACCGGTGCCGTCATCGCACGCCTGCTCGCGGAAGAGGGCGCGCGCGTCTTCGTCCACGGTCCCGAACCGGGTGACGCGGACGAGACCGTCACGGTCATCACGAAGTCGGGCGGCAAGGCGGAACCCGTTGCTGGCGACCTCACCTCCGACGAGGGTGCCGAGGCGGCAGCCAGCGCCGTCCTCGCCGCCGTGCCCCGTCTTGATGTCCTGGTGAACAACTGGGGCGGCGTTGCACCAGGCCGCTGGGACGCGACCGAAACCGCGACCTGGATTGCCGACTACCAGCGCAACGTCCTCTCCATGGTGCGCCTGTCCAGCCGCTTCGCCGAAGGTATGAAGGCCAATCGCTGGGGCCGCGTCGTCAATCTCGGCACGCTCGGCACGGTGCAGCCCCCGGCCCGCACGCCCCACTACTACTCGGCGAAAGCCGCGCTTGCCGCTGCGTCAGCCAGCCTTGCCCGCGAGCTCGGCCCTTTCGGCATCACCGTCAATCTCGTCAGCCCCGGCCTCATCCGCACAGCGGAGGTGGAAGCACATTTCCGCGCCCGCGCCGACCGCAAGGGATGGGGCGTCACCGGGTGGGCCGACATCGAGAAGTGTGCGATGGAGGAAATGGGCGGCGGCAATCCGTCCGGCCGCATGTCCACGCGCGAGGAAGTCGCCGCCGCCGTCCTGTTTCTGGCAAGCGAACCGGCAAGCCACATCTCAGGCGTCAACCTGCGCGTGGATGGTGGCGCGGCCGCGCTCTCGCTCTAACTTGCGTTGCGTCAGCGCGCTGCGCCACATTGCGCCGCGCGCGAGGCTTCGCGTTCCGGCAATCACAAGACGGCAGACATGCAGACCTTCCGCTTCGACCCCTGCGAGCTTCCCGACAGCGCCGAGTCGCTGCGCGGCGAAGTGCGCGAGTTCCTGGCAACCGAACTCGACGGCTACCCCGCGCGCAAACGTGCCGAGACCTGGATGGGCTGGGACGCGGCGTTCAGCGAGAAGATGGGCGAGCGCGGCTGGATCGGCATGACATGGCCGAAGGAATACGGCGGCCACGAACGCTCCGCCCTCGACCGTTACGTCGTCCTGGAAGAGATGCTCTCGGCAGGCGCCCCCGTCGGCGCCCACTGGATTGGAGACCGCCAGTCCGGCCCCTTACTTCTCAACTACGGCACGGAAGAGCAGCGTCAGAAGTACCTGCCGCGCATTGCCAGCGGCAAATGCTACTTCTGCATCGGCATGAGCGAGCCCGACTCCGGCTCCGACCTCGCCTCCGTGCGCACCCGCGCCGAACGCACCAACGACGGCTGGCGCGTCAACGGCACCAAGCTGTGGACCTCCGGCGCCCACCGCGCCCACGTGATGATCGCGCTGTTCCGTACGTCGAAAGATGAGGACAACCGCCACGGCGGCCTCACCCAGTTCCTCGTCGATCTCGACACGCCCGGCATCACCGTCCGCCCCATCAAGGACCTTTCTGGCAACGCCCATTTCAACGAGGTTGTGTTCGAGGACGCGATCATTCCCGACAGCCAGCGCGTCGGCGAGGAAGGCGGCGGCTGGAACCAGGTAACCGCCGAACTTGCCTATGAGCGGTCGGGGCCGGAACGCTACCTCTCCTGCTATCCGCTGGTAACGGAGCTCGTTGAAGAACTGTCCCGCGAAGGCGAGGTGAGTGATCGCGCCGAAGTCGAAATCGGCCGCGTCGTTGCCGAGATCGCAACCCTGCGTCAGATGTCGGTCTCCGTCGCCGGTATGCTGGAGGCCGGGCTGAACCCGGCGCTGGAAGCCTCGGTGGTGAAGGATCTCGGCGCGCTCCTCGAGCAGCGCACGCCCGGTCTCGCTGCCGACCTTCTGGAGCGGCCCTTTCATGTCGGCGCTGGCGGCCTCGATGAAGCAGCCGCCTATCTCGTCCAGAACGCGCCGTCCTTTTCCCTTCGCGGCGGCACGCGCGAAATCCTTCGCGGCATCATCGCCCGCGGCCTCGGGTTGAGGTAGCAGCCATGAGCGAACTCAGCACCATTCTCACCGATACCGCCAACCGTCTGTTCACGGATCATCTCCCCAAGGAAAAGCGCATCGCGGCGGAGGAAGGCGAATGGCCCACCGCCCTTTGGAATGCCGTCGAGGAAAGCGGTTTTCCCCGCGTCCTTGTCAGCGAGGAACGTGGCGGCGCCGGCGCCAGCTGGGAAGACGCCGCCGTCCTGCTGAAGGCCTGTGGCACCCATGCCGTCCCGCTGCCGCTGGCGGAAACCATCGTCGCCGCCTGGCTCTTGGATGCAGCGGGCCTCGACGTCCCGGACGGTCCGCTGACATTCGCCGAGGGCGACATTGAGATCAGCGGCGGCAAGGCCCGCCTGCTCGGCGCCCTCTATGCCGTGCCCTACGGCGCTGATGCCACGCATGTCGTTGTCGTGTCCCCGGCGGATGGTGGCGCCCATGTCGCCCTGTTCGGTCCCGGTTCCGCCTCGAACCCGGTCCGCAACGTGGCGCGCGAACCGCGCACCGATCTCACCATCAACGATCCGGCCGTCGCCCATGGTCTGGCCAAGGTCCCCGGCGATGCAGCGATCCTGATTGGTGCTCTGATGCGCGCGTCCGGCATAGCGGGCGCGCTCGAAACGTCGCTCGCGCAGGCCGTCCAGTATGCGGGTGAGCGCGTCCAGTTCGGCCGCCCCATCGCCAAGTTCCAGGCCATCCAGCACCA
Source organism: Parvibaculaceae bacterium (assembly GCA_965229975.1). Classification (GTDB taxonomy): domain Bacteria; phylum Pseudomonadota; class Alphaproteobacteria; order CGMCC-115125; family CGMCC-115125; genus Pyruvatibacter. The sequence goes on along the minus strand of OZ245936.1, from coordinate 1,726,574 downwards.
GCTGGCCGAACTCGCCACCCAGGCCGCCTCGGTGGGCGTCGCCGTCGATACCGCCATCCGCGCGGTCGAGGCAGACCCGCTCGATGCCCGCTTCGAGATCGCCGTCGCCAAGGTGCGTGCGGCGGATGCTGCCGAAACCGGCGCCGGCATCGCCCACCAGGTCCACGGCGCCATCGGCTTTACCTACGAACATGGCCTGCATTTCTGGACCCGCCGCCTGTGGTCTTGGGCACCGGAATATGGCGGGGCCACGCGCTGGGCGCGCGAGCTTGGCCGCGACGCCATCGCCGGTGGCGGTGCGGCCCTTTGGCCCCGCGTCACGGCGCGCTAGAACAGCACCGAACAAGATCTGAAATCCGCCCAAGGGGGGTATCCGCCCATGAACGTTTCCGAAGCGCTCGACACGCGCCTCACATGCCGCGCTTTCAAGGACACGCCGGTCCCGCGCGACGTGCTCGTCGAAATCCTTGAAAAGGCCAAGCGCGCGCCGTCCGGCGGCAATCTCCAGCCATGGCATGTCTACGTGGTCGCCGGTGATGACCTGAAGGAATTCAAGCGCATCATTGCGGAAAAGCTGCCGGACAACCCCTTCGGCGAAGGCACCGAATACAACATCTACCCGCCGGACCTGAAGGAGCCCTACAAGGCCCGCCGCTTCAAGTGCGGCGAGGACATGTATGCGACCATTGATGTGCCGCGCGACGACAAGGCGGGCCGCCTTAAGCAGTTTTCCAGGAACTTCGAGTTTTTCGGCGCGCCCTGTGCTCTTTTCTTCTCCATTGATCGCACGATGCAGGAAGGGCAGTGGGCCGACCTCGGCATGTTCATGCAGTCGATCATGCTGCTGGCGCGCGAATACGGTCTCGACACCTGCCCGCAGGAAGCCTGGGCCATCTGGTACAAGACCGTGGGTGAGTTCGTCGGTATCCCGGAGGAGCAGATGCTCTTCTGCGGCATGGGCATCGGCTACCGCGAAGAAGGCGAGGCGATCAACTCGCTGCGCACGGACCGCGCGCCACTTGAGGAGTTCGTGTCCTTCCGCGGCATCTGAGCCGGTCGCCCGCAGGCTGAACCGGGATCGGCCCCAGCGTTCATATGGGGTTCACGCGGCCTTGGCTAGGAAACGGGCCATGAGGACGAAGAGCACAGTTCTGGGATTGGCGATGCTGCTGGCCGCCGCGCTGGCGCCCTCCGTGGCGTCGGCGCAAATGGCATCCGGCTTCCTGCCGCAGCGCGCGCCGCTCGGTGAGGAAATGGCTGCGGGCGAAATGCCCCTGCAGCAGGTCATCGCCATCGCCCAGCGTGCCGGGCGCGGCGAATATCTCAACGCCAACCGTGAAAATGATTCCGTCTACCGGGTGAAGGTCATCCGGCCCGACGGCGTCGTCGTTCACGTCTATGTCGATGCCCGCAACGGCAATGTGCTCGGCGTCCGCGACCGCTAGGAAGGTGGAGTGAACCGATGCGTGTTCTTGTTGTCGAAGATGATGTGGACATTTCCCGCCAGCTCGTCAGCGCCCTGAGCGATGCGGGCTACGCGGTCGATGCCGCGGCCGATGGCGAGGAGGGTCACTTCCTCGGCGAGACCGAGCCCTACGACGTCATCCTGCTCGACCTCGGCCTGCCTGCCATCGACGGCGTCACCATCCTCGAGCGCTGGCGTCGCGACGGCATCAAGACGCCGGTCCTGATTCTCACCGCCCGCGACCGCTGGAGCGACAAGGTGGCGGGTTTCGATGCCGGCGCTGACGACTACGTGGCCAAGCCTTTCTACATAGAGGAAGTGCTCGCCCGCCTGCGCGCCCTAGTGCGCCGCGCCGCCGGCCATGCCACGCCGGAAATCGAGTGCGGCCCTCTGCGCCTCGATACCCGCGCCGCCCGCGTTTCCGTCGATGGCACGCCCATCAAGCTCACCGCGCTGGAATATCGGCTTCTGGCCTATCTGATGATGCACAAGGGCCGGGTTGTGTCGCGGTCCGAGCTGGTGGAGCATCTGTACGATCAGGACTTCGACAGGGACTCCAACACCATCGAGGTGTTTGTTGGCCGCGTAAGAAAGAAACTTGGCGTCAATCTCATCCAGACCGTCCGTGGCCTCGGCTATTGCCTCGCGCAGCCGGAAGATGCGGCCTGACTCACTCGCATTCCGCCTCGTGGCGGGCGCGGCGATCTGGAGCCTTTTGATTCTCGCCGGCGGCGGCTTCCTTCTCGCCTCGGCCTTCCGTGACAGCGTCGAGCGTGGCTTCGACGCGCGCATGGACGTGCTTCTCGGTGGCCTCATCGCCGACGCGGAAATCGTCGGCGATGGCGAGATCGAGCTGCGCCAGCGCTTCTCCCAGCCCCGCTTCGACCGGCCGTTCTCCGGCCTCTACTGGCAGATATCCGAGGCCGGCGCCCCCGCCGAGCCGCTGCTGCGCTCCGAGTCGCTCTGGGACCAGAGCCTCGCCGTTCCCCCGCGCGAGGATGAAACCGGCCTGCGCCGCGCCCGCATCGACGGCCCTGCGGACCAGACCGTCCGCCTTGTCGCCCGCGACATCCGCCTGCCCGGTGCCGATACGACTTTTACCTTCGCCGTCGGCAGCTCGGTCGAGGAAATGGAAACCGAGATCGGCAACTTCAACGGCACCATCGCCCTTGCCGTCGGCGTCCTGATGATCGGCCTCATCGGCGCGCTCCTCATCCAGGTGCGCTACGGCCTGCGCCCCCTCCGCAAGGTGGAAGAGGGACTGCACGACATCCGTTCCGGCCGCGCCGAACGTCTCTCGGGGGAATTCCCTTCCGAGATTGCGCCGCTGGCCGACGAAGTGAACCAGCTCCTCAGCCACAACGCGCAGGTGGTGGAGCGCGCGCGCACCCATGTCGGCAATCTCGCGCACGCCCTGAAGACTCCCCTGAGCGTCCTCACCAACGAGGCCGGCGGGCAGGGCGGCAACCGTGCCTCTCTCGCCGAGATCGTCCGCCGCCAGACCGGCCTCATGCGGCGCCAGGTCGACCACTACCTCGTCCGCGCCCGCACGGCCGCCACCGGCAGCGTCCTCGGCGCCCGCGCACCGGTTTCCGCCACGGCGGAGGATCTGGTCCGAACCCTCAAGCGCATCCACCGCGACGGCGAATACGAAGTCACCATAGATTGCGAGCCGGACCTCGCCTTCCGCGGCGAGAAGCAGGATCTCGAGGAACTGCTGGGCAACCTCCTCGACAATGCCTTCAAGTGGGCCGAGAGCCGCATCGCGGTGACCGGCACGGCTGAAGCGGGCCGGGCCATCATCACCGTTGACGACGATGGCCCCGGCCTGACGCCAGAGGAAAGCGCCAGTGTCCTCAAGCGCGGCACGCGCCTCGACGAGTCGGTCCCCGGCTCCGGCCTGGGCCTTTCCATCGTCGACGACATCACCGGTCTCTATGACGGCGAATTCAGCCTGGAAAAATCTCCCCTCGGCGGCGTCCGGGCCCGCCTTTCCCTCCCCCTTGCCGCCTGAAACGGCGAAAATCCGCCAGTTCCGTTCACGCCGGTGAACGCCACATGAATGCACGGTTCACCGTGCCCTCAACCGGCCCTTCCTAAAGTCCTGTTCATCGGATGGCGCTCACAAGCCGTCCATACAGATGGGAAGGCTAAGACAATGCGCAGTTTGAAGATTGCTGCCGTCATCGCCGGAGCCCTCGCGCTCGGCGCCTGCCAGACCGGCGGTTACGGCGGATACGGTCCCAAGACCACCGGCGGCGCGCTCATCGGCGCAGCCGCGGGCGGTCTCCTCGGCTCCCAGTTTGGCTCGGGTTCGGGCCAGCTCGCCGCCACGGCAGCTGGCACGCTGCTCGGCGCCTTCGTCGGCGGCAGCGCTGGCCAGAGCATGGACCGCGCCGACGCGGTCTACGCCGAGCGCGCCTACTCGGACTCGATCCACAGCCAGGGCCCCGTGCACTGGCGCAACCCGCAGAGTGGCCACCGCGGCCACTTCGACACCGGCCCCGCCTATTACCAGGGCGGCCGCCAGTGCAAGCAGGTTGAAAGCACCTATTACGGCCCGCACGGTCCGTACACGGATTACGCAACGGCCTGCCGTATGCCGGATGGTACCTGGCGCACCATTTAGGGCACCCACGCGCGCGCCAGGCGCCGCATACCGGTAACGGCAAGTCGGACGGGGAAGAGGGCAACCTCTTCCCCGTTCTTCGTTTTGAACGGGAGAACTAGTCGGACGAGGCCGCCACGCGCGGCGCGCTGGCAGAGCTTGCGTCGCCGGTTAGCGGTTCCACCGCGAGGTCCCGAAGCGTCAGCCCGTCGAGCGCTTCCTTGCGGGCAAGGTCGAGGCGTTCGAGGAGAGGTTTCACCCGGCTCGACTGGTCCTGCTCGATCTTGGCCGTGTGAACGGCAAACGTCGCCATGCCCTCACTGCCGTCTCGGACCACGTTGAGCATCTCGTTCACGGAAATCCGCTCGAGCGGGCGCGCCGGCAGAAGCCCGGGCGGGTCCTCCGCGGATTCCAGCAGGATGCCGCCGTCCTGCAGGAAGGCGATCACCCGCTCAACCGGCGGTAACGGCAAATGCATTACCCGCGCCAGCCGCTCCGCGGACCATGGCCGTTCGCCGCGGTAGAAGGACGACGCCACGAGGTAGCCGATATCCAGCGTCAGCCGTTCGCGCGCCGCGATCGAGAGGCGGAAGACGGTCGAACGCGTCAGGTATGCCGGGTTCTGCTGGTAGAACGCGATGCCCGCGCCTGCCAGCAGGATCAGCCAGCCCACGTACATCCAGATCATGAAGACGACGAGCGAAGCGAACGCCGAATAGATCACAGCGTAGCGGGCCGACGTGACAACGAAAGTGGCAAACGCCCAGCCCGCGAAGTTCCACGCGATACCGGCAACGATCGCGCCCGTCAGCGCGGGGATGAACTTCACCCGCGTGTTCGGGATGATCATGTAGATCACGGTGAAGGCGGCGACGACGAGGAAATACGGCGCCAGCCGCGCCACCTCGTTGACGACGACCTCGACAGCCTCGCCGCCGATACCATCCGCGACGGCAGCGCCGGCAACGCTCGCCATCAGGCCCATCGCGGTCACCATCAGGATGGGACCCACGAACAGCACGCTCACAAAGTCCGAGAACCGGCGGGCGAGGGGACGAAGCCGCCGCACCTGCCATATCTCGTTGAAAGCAGCTTCCACTTTCTGGATGAGCGAAATCCCCGTCCACACGAGGACCGCCAGGCCGACCGTGCCGAGCACGCCGATATTCACCTGCTCCACGAAGTCGATGATCGTGGTCTGGATCTCGGCACCCTGTTCGCCCAGTGGCGCCAGGAAGTCCGCCAGGAAGATTTCCAGCTCCCGGTCCACCCCGAAGCCCTTGAGCACGGAAAACACGATGGCCAGCGCCGGGATCAGCGCCAGCAGCGTCGTGTAGACGAGGCTCATGGCATGCAGGTTCAGCGTGCCCGAGAAATAGTCGCGTATCAGCACGCCGGCGTGCTGGAGCACGCGCCGGCCTGTCTGCACCCACCACGGTGCTTCGGAAAGGTCTTCCTCCCAGACGAAGCGCCGCACACGGCTGATCAGGTCACCTACTGTCATCATGCTGGCCATAATGCCATGAAATCCCAAGATTTTCGCCACCAGGCCGGGACACGGGACCTGCGCGGCGGAAAGCCGCTGTTAAGCATGTGAAGGTAAAACAGAAGCCGATAGCACCAAGGGGCGAAGTGCGCCCGGCGCGCGAGAGCGGGGGACGGATACACGGTGTCCGACACCAAGAGCATAAGGCAGCTCAAGGAGTTGCTCGGCCGCCTGTCCCACAAGGAGGCCGAAAAGCTCCTGCTCGCCGTGGAGAGGGACAAGCTCTCTGGCGGTGCGATGCCGCACGACCTCCTGCTGGATGCCTTGCGCCCCCGCCTGCTGGAGACCGGCGAAGCCCCGCCTAAACGCGGCGGTGCGCCGACGCCGGTCCGCCACCTGTGCGCTCCGTTCGAAGAGCTGCTCGTCAACGAGCGCCGTGGCAAGAAACACCGCGGCCGCATTCCGCGCACCTCCATCGTGCCGGTCTGGGAGTGGATCTCCCGGGACTGCCTGCCCGACACCCTCCCCGACATTTCCCACCGCATCGTCGAGCATACCCTCGCCAAGGACGAAGCCGCCCTCGAGGCCGCGGTCACCGTTTTGCACGCGAGCTGCGGCGAAGCCATCCGCAAGGCGTTCGAGAACGCCAAGCCCGGCACCCGCGAGCGCCGGCAGCTTGTTGAGCGCTTGGGCGGCGAAGAGGTGGTCGAGGACGCCCGCGAGATGGGTGTGCTGCTCGACGTCGCGCCCCGCCTGCTCAGCTTCAAGGAACGCCTGCCGAAAGGTGTGAAGGAACTCGACGCTGGTCTCGCTGCCGAAGTGCGCGACCTGTTCGACGAACTGGTCGAAGAACACCCGGACGCCGCACCCTATGCCGCCGTCATCGCCATGAGCCATATCGAGAAACCGTGGCAGATATTCCGGATCGTGAAGGGTGTCGCGCACACCAACACGGACGTCCTCATCAGCCGCACCGATATTTCCATCGTCGGCGAGCTTCTGCTGCTCGACATGGAGAACGCGGTCGATCGCATGGAAAGCATCGACCCGGCCACCGACCCTGAGGACGTGGTCAGGAACCTTGCCCAGTTCACGCGCATCTCGCGCGGCATCACCGAAGAGATCGGCATTCGCCGCGACGGCGTCTGGGCCACGCGCCTGATGAGTGCGCGCGGCGCCGTCTCCGAGATCATCCGTGAACGCCTGGAGCGTGTGCCGGGCTACGTGATCAAGGCGCTGCCCATGCGCTCCACCGGCCGCTTCGGCCGCGGCGGCCCCAAGCGGCCCGATCTGTCGAAGGAACTCGATCCGCAGCTCGCCACGCGCGCCCTCAACGCCATGACCTTCCTCGACAAGGCGCGCCGCTACGCCCAGGCCGGGTCATTCACAGGCGCCATCAACGCGTCCACAGCCGAGGTGGAAAAATTCCTGGACGATTACGAGCGCGGCATCGTCGAGGAACTGCGCTGCGAGGACGAGGCCATCCGCGAGCGCGGCGAAGCCTATCTCGACGCGGTTTCCGATCTCGTTCAGGTCCTGCGTGGCGAGGAGGAGGCCAACCTGCTCCGCCGCCGTGGTATTGTGGCCAAGAATGCCGCCATCGCCTGAGGCGCCGCCTCTCGTCTTCCCGCATCCTCTGCCGCTAGACTTGGCGCAAATCGAAACCGCCAAGGCAGAGGAACCCCCGCGCAATGACCGAGCCCTATTCCGGCTACAAGACTCTTTCCTTCGACCGCCCGCATGACCGCGTGCTGCGGATCACCATCGACCGGGAAGAGCGGCTCAACGCGCTGGATGCCGACGGGCACCGCGAACTCACTTATGTCTGGAACGAGGTGGACCGCGACCCGGACGTGAATGCCGTCATCCTGCGCGGCCGGGGCAGGGCGTTCTCCGCCGGCGGCGACTTCAAGATGATCGAGGACGTATTGGACGACTTCACCGCGCTGACCGGCCTTTGGAAAGAAGCCCGCGATCTCGTCTACAACATCGCCAATTGCAACAAGCCCATCGTCTCCGCGATCACCGGCCCTTGTGTCGGGGCAGGGCTTGCCGCCGCGCTGCTCGCCGATATCTCCATCGCCACGCCCAGCGCCAAGATCGTGGACGGCCATACCCGCCTCGGCGTCGCGGCGGGCGATCACTCGGTCCTCATCTGGCCGCTGCTCTGCGGCATGGCCAAGGCCAAGTACTACTTGATGCTGTGCGAACCCATCGACGGCACTGAAGCCGAGCGCATCGGCCTCGTCTCCAAGCTCGTGGAAGAGGACGAGCTGGAGGCAACATCCCTCGACATTGCCGTGAAGCTGGCCGAGGGCAGCCCCAGCGCCATACGCTTCACCAAATATGCGCTCAACAACGTGCTGCGCATGTTCGGGCCAGCCTTCGATGCCTCGACCGCGCTTGAAATGCTCGGCTTCACGGGACCGGACCCGCGCGAGTCCCTCAACGCGCGCAAGGAAAAGCGCCCGGCGAAGTTCAGCCCGGAAAGCCCGCTCTAGCGGCTATTCCGCATACGTCTCGTTGAAGACGTCGGCATAGGCATAGAGTCCGGGCGATCCGCCGGTGGCGATGAAGACGACTGTCTCCTCGCCGTCGAACCGGCCCGCTTGCACGAGGCCCACCAGCCCCGCCATCGCCTTGCCGCTGTAGACCGGATCGAGCAGCAGCCCCTCCGTGCGTGCCGCGATGCGCACGGCCGCCGCCATCTCGGGCGTCGGCATGCCGTAGCCATCGCCGATGAAGCCTTCGTGCAGGGTCACGTCGTCCGGCGCGACCGTCTCCGACTTCTCCTTGCCGGTGGCTTCGGCCAGCGTCCCGCTCGCAAGCGAGGCCGTATCCCTGCGTACCTTGTCCCCGTCCGGGTTGAGAACGCTGATGCCGTGCACCTGCGTCGCCGGCAGGAAAAGCTGCGTGCCGGCCTGAAGCCCCGCATGGGTTCCCATGGACCCGCTGGCAACGACGATGTGGTCCACGTCCACGCCTTCGTTCTCCGTCTGCGCCTTCAGCTCCATCGCCACCCGTACGTAGCCGAGACACCCGGTGGCGTTCGATCCGCCGATGGGCACCAGGTAGGGCGTCCCGCCCTTCGCCTTCACCTCCCCCAGCAATTCCTCCAGCACTTCCGCCCCCTTGGCGTCCTTCGGATAGGTGCGGATATCGGCGCCGAACAACCCGTCCAGCAGGACGTTGCCCGATGTCCTGTAGGGCACGCTGTCATTCGGTACGGTTTTGAACAGGACGCCGATGCACGACATCCCCAGCCGTGCCGAGGCGCCCGCGGTTTGCCGCACGTGGTTCGATTGCAGGGCGCCCGCGGTGATGATCGTGTCGGCGCCTTTCTTGCGGGCATCGGCGAGCAGGTATTCCAGCTTGCGGATCTTGTTGCCGCCGCCAGCCGTACGCGTCAGGTCCTCGCGCTTGACGAAGAGGCGCGGGCACGGCTTGCCGAGGCTTTCCAGCGCCGCCCTGAGCCGCGGCATCTCCTGAAGCGGCGTCGGCGGGCCCGCCAGGTCCACCCGCTCGATCTCCTCGAAATGTGTCGCCGCACCCATCAGCCCCTCCTTGCCGCGCCTAGATGGCGCCTGCGTCCCGCAACTCGATGATCGCCGCCTCGTCGTAGCCCAGTTCCGCCAGCACCGCCTCCGTGTGCTCGCCCAGCAGCGGCGGCCGTGTGCGAATACCCGCAGTCGTCTCGCCGAAGCGCACCGGGAAGCCCGTCACCGGTGCCGGTCCCGGCATGCCGGGAAACTCGACATCCTCGAAGAAGCCGACGGCGGCGATGTGCTCATCCTCCAGCGCTTCCTGCGGCTTCATCACCGGGCCCGCCGGAATGCGCGCGGCCTCGAGTTCGGCCAGCGCCTCCTTGGTCGTGCGTTCCGCCGCCCATTCCGCGGTCCGCGCGCTCAACGCCTCGCCGTTGTCGCCGCGCGAAATGTCGTCCTTGAAACGCGGATCGCTCAGCCAGTGATCCTCGCCCATCAGCTTCGCCCAGCGTTTGAACAGCGGGTCGCCGATCACCTGGACGAAGATCCACCCGTCCTTCGTCTCCAACGCGTCGGCGGGTCCGGCATACTGTGAGCGGTTGCCGCTCGGCGCGCGGTCGGTCTTGCGCAGCTTCTGCTCGATCAGGTGGAAGTTGAAATAGGTGAGGGCGGTGCCAAGGAGCGCCCCTTCCACCATCTGCCCCCGGCCCGTCTTTCCCCGGTCCATCAGCGCCGCCATGGTGCCCAGCGCCGCGAAGGACGCCGTGCCGAAGTCGACCCAGGCCGCGTAGCTCTTCACCGGCTGCCCGCCGAAGCCCGACAGGTACGCCGCCCCCGACATCGCCTGGAACACCCCGTCGAACCCGGTCTTCTCGCTCGCCGGCCCGCCTCGCCCGAAGCCGGAGACCGTGGTGAGGATGATGTCGGAGCGGTGCCTGCGCAGGCTGTCGAGGTCGAGCCCCATCTTGGTGAGCGTCGAAGGCGGCAGGTTGGCCACCACCACGTCCGCGGTCGCCGCGAGCCTGGCCACCACCTCGCGGCCCTTTTCGTTCATTGGGTCCAGCGTGATGCTCTTCTTGTTCCGGTTCATCTGAAGGAACATCGAGCCTTCGCCGCCCTCGCCGGGTGCGGCCCCCGGCACGATGGGCTGGACGAAGCGGTCCTCGCTGCCCTCGCGCCGCTCCACGCGGATCACCTCCGCGCCCAGGTCCGCCAGCAGCGTCGCGCAGAAGGGGCCGGCAATGTAACGGCCGAAGTCGAGAACCCGGATGCCCGCGAGCGGGCCTTCGTTGGTGGTGATCATGGCTGGACGCGGTACTCCCCGGCACGAGAAAGAATCGGCGCTGTTGTTTCATTGGCCGCGCGGCACGCTACCATACCGGCCGAATCGTATTTACCGGACAGGCCACGAAGGACGCTTCCCTTGGCCGGCGACGCCTACCGCCAGATCATGCGCCTTGCCGGGCCCGACGCGGCCCAGCCGCTCTCGGTGTCTTTCGAGGGCGCCGATCCCATCCACATGACCCGCGGCCGCATCGGTGATGCGGCGGCCGGCGCGCTTGGCGCCGTCTCCGCCATGGCGCAGGAGGTCGGCGCCGACCGGGGCATGCAGCGCCAGTCCGTGACTGTGAACACGCGCGCCGCCGTCTCGTCACTGCTCGGCTTCATGCATATGCGCGTCGACGGCGAACTCGTCATGCGCCCGGCGCTGTTCAATCCCACCATCGCCATATACCGCGCGGGCTGCGGCCGATATATCCACCTCCACGGCGGCTTCCCGCACCTTCGCGACGGCATCCTCCGTCTGCTCGACTGCGAGGGGGAACCGGACTCGATTGCGGAAGCCGTTGCCAAGTGGGACGCGGATGCGCTGGAAGATGCGCTCGCCTTCATGAACCTGTGCGGCGCCACCGTGCGCGCGCCGGAAGAATGGACCCGCCACCCGCAGGGCAAGGCGCTGGCCGCGACCCCGATTGTCGAGCTCATTCGCATCGATGACGCGGATCCGCAGCCGCTTCCCGCGGAACGCCCGCGCCCGCTCGAGGGAATCCGTGTCCTCGACATGACGCGCGTACTCGCGGGCCCGACCTGCGGGCGCACGCTGGCGAGCCACGGGGCGGACGTCCTGCGCATTGGCGCAGCCCACCTGCCCACCATCGAGCCCTTCGTGATGGACACCGGCCACGGCAAGCGCTTCGCCACGCTCGACTTCGCCATCAAGGAAGACGCCGAGACCCTGTTCGACCTGGCGGAGAAGGCACACGTCTTCGTCCAGAGCTACCGGCCCGGATCGCTCGCCGGGCACGGGCTCGGCCCGGAGGAACTGGCCGCGCGCCGTCCCGGCATCGTCTACGTCTCGGTCAATTGCTACGGCCACGAGGGGCCCTTCGCCCACCGGGCCGGGTGGGAGCAGCTCGCGCAAAGCGCCAGCGGCTTCGCCCGCTGGCACACGGACGACCTCAAGGGCCCCGACGCCGAGCCCGAACTGGTGCCCGCCGCCGCCACCGACTACACCACGGGCTACCTCGCCGCATACGGCGCGCTGCTTGCCCTTCGGCGGCAGCAGCGCGAGGGCGGCAGCTGGCACGTGCGCGTCTCCCTGTCGCGCACGGCGATGTGGATGATGGAGCTCGGCGCCGTCGACCGCCGCAAGGCGAAGCCGGTCGAGGAGGACGAAATCATCGCGCTGTGCGACACCGCGGACACGCCTTTCGGCGAAATGCGCTACCTGCGCCCCGCAGACAGCCTCAGCAACACGCCGCCTCACTGGGCGCGCCCGCCGGAACCCATGGGCGCGTCCCAGCCCGTCTGGCGCTGACGGCTATTCTTCAGCGCCCGGTCGGTACACCCGCTCGGCCCGCGCCTTCAGCTCTTCCAGCTCCAGCGGCACCGACCGCCATTCCTCTTCCACGAAAAGCTTGGCCTGGTCGTCATAGTGCGGGCTGTCCTCGTCCAGGGTCGCTGAACCGAACTGGTGGATGCTGCGCGTGGTGAGCGTTCCGTCCGGCGCCCAGTCGGCGATGTAGATCATCGTGTCGCCGCCCTTGGCCACCAGCCGCCCGTCTTCCTCCGGCGTCCGGCCATAGGAGGCCCGAAGCAGGTCCGGCCCGCCGCCGAGCGCAAGGTCCGTGTCGCCGCGCCGCAACCGGTTCACCTCGCCCCATGGCACGTCCAGCCGCCCCCAATGCTCCCGAAGATGCGCCGCCGCCTCGCGGAAGGACTGGATCGGGTCCGGCTCCTCGTTCCCCTGCAGCCGCGCCCAGATGATGGGTTCGCCTGCAAGGATCGCCAGCGCCGCTTCCGTGTCGGCCTTGTCTGCCGACATGTCGAATGTCTTCAGGTGTTCCTGCGCTGCCTGCATCGCCGGTTCATCGGAGAAATCCGCGGCCAGCCAGAGTTCCATCAGCTCCGCCAGCTCGCTCTCGTCCGAATAAGTCTTGTCGAACTTGTAGGCCTCGAATTCCTCGGCGGTGACCGACGCGTCCGGCCGGAACAGCTCCAGCGCCCGCAAGCCACGGTTCGTCATGTGCGTTTCGATGCCCATGTAAGCCGGGAAGTTTTCCGGCTCGGGATCGTCCGCCTCGCCGCTCGCCTCGAACGGCGTGTTGTTGGCGTTGATGACGAAGCCGCTCGCGGGGTTGATCACCATCGGCAGGTCGCCGAGCGGGTGGTACGCGTCCCACACGAGTTCCGGCCTGTCGCCCGGCAGGTATTTCTGCCAGTCCCAGCCTTCCACGCGCACCGGCATCTGCGCGTTGTAGATATAGGCAATGTTGCCCTCCTCGTCGGCATAGACGTAGTTGATGCTCGGCAGCGCCTGCAGCCGCATCGCGTCCATCCACTCGGAGAAATTCGTGGCCCGGTTGAGCGCGTGGTACTGCACCAGCTGCCGGTACTCGCCCATCCCCGCGTATCGCACCGCGTAGGTGCCGTGGTCCGTCTCCACCACTGGTCCGTGCACGGAAAACTTCACCGGCCGCACCGCGTCCCAGTAGAACGGCCCGAACAGCTTCACGCGGATCGTCGCCTCGGACACCTCCAGGTCCCGCCACTCGCCGCCGAAACGATACTGGTTCTCGTTGTCCGGGTTGGTCTCCAGCACGTAGACGTCGGCTAGGTCCGGCTTGTTCACGGTGTTGGCCCAGCCCAGGTGCCGGTTATGCCCGTGCAGGATCACCGGCGCACCGGGAAAGACGCCGCCGGTGATATCGAGCCCTTCTTCGCTCTTGAGCCGCGCCTCGTACCACGCGACCGGCCCCGTGAAAGGCTGGTGCGAGTTCACCAGGAGCCGCGTGTGCCCGTCCGCCGTGCGCGAAGGCGCGATGGCGAACGCGTTGGAGCCGATGGGATGCCGCGGTTCCGGCGTCCACAGGAACGCGTTATCCGGCCCGAGCGATATTTCGCGTGCCCGCGTTTCCTTGAACAGTTCCTTGAACGTCCCGTCGAGGCCATAGAAGAACGGCGTGCGGAACACGAACCCGGCGATCACGTCCTCGCCGGTCAGCGGCAGCACGCCGCCCCAGACCGCGTCCGGGTTCTCCGCCGCCCACAGGTTCGCCCCGTCCGCATACGCTTCCGCGATGGCGCGAATGTTGGCGGGCAGCTCCGGATAGCCTTCGCGCGTCGTCGGCCAGACGCGAAGCAGGCGGATGAGATAATCCGTGACCGCCGCGTCCGCGCCTTTCACGGCGGCCAGTTCGCCGCGCGTCGCCACGACGACGTCCTGCAATGTCGCCCAGTCATCCTCCGATTGCGCGTAGGCAAGTCCGAAAGCCACGTCCGCGTCCCGCTCGCCATAGACATGCGGCACGCCGAAATCGTCCCGGTAGATCGTCACGTCGTAATTTTCGGCCTTCGCCTTCAGCGGCTCGAGGTCGGGCAGGCCCTCGCCAAAGCTTACCCTGAGGCCAAGCGTGAAAAGCACGATCAGGGCGATAACGCCGAACGCGGCGAGGGACAGGACGATCAGGCGGGCGCGGGACATGGGCGGACGGCTCCTCCGGCAGGCATTGCGTTCTGGATTCGCGCAACTTGAGGCCGCGACCATAGCACCCGTGGCGGGCAGGCCGCATGGGTGCTAGATCACGCGGTCCCCGCAACCCATATCGAACCCATGTCCATGACCGGCAGCCTCATCTTCTGGGCCATCGCCATAGCGCTTCTCGCGGCTGTTGCCGCCGTGCTGCTCGCACCGTTGCGCCGTTCCCGGGCCGTGCGCTCGCGCGCGGAAAGCGACGTGGCCGTCTACCGCGACCAGCTCGCCGAGATCGACCGCGACCTGTCACGTGGGCTCATCGGCGAGGCCGAGGCTGAAGCTGCCCGCGCTGAAGTCGCACGCCGCCTCCTCGCCGCAGACGAGGCGCGGGAGAAGGAGGAGGGAGCCAGCCCCCTGCGCCCGTGGCGCGTGGCGCTGCCGCTGCTCGTTCTCGTCCCGGCTGTCACGCTGGCGCTCTACCTGGTGGAAGGCGCGCCGGGCCTGCCGTCCCAGCCCTATGCCGAGCGCATGGCCAAGGCGCCCGAGGACCAGAGCATCGAGGAACTGGTCGCCCGCGTGGAGGAACACCTGCGCGCCAACCCGAATGATGCGGAAGGCTGGAAGCTCATCGCGCCGATCTACACCCGCCTGGGCCGCTACGAGGACGCGGGCGATGCCTATGCCCGGCTGGTGCAGCTCGAAGGCGCAACGGCCCAGCGCCTTGCCGATCTGGGCGAGGCGCGGGTCTTCGCCAATGACGGCCTGGTCAGTGAGCAGGCCCGCGACACCTTCCTCCGCGCGCTGGAAATTGACGGCTCCAACCCGCAGGCGCGCTATTTCCTCGGTCTCGCCGCGCTCCAGCAGGGCGACAGGGAAAGCGCTCGCGAAATCTGGCAGGCGCTGGTGGACGAGAGCCCCGAAGATGCCCCGTGGCGGCAGATGCTGGAACGCAGCCTCGTGGCGCTCGACGACGACAGCCCGGCCGCGACACCGCAGGGCGCCGGCATCGCGGCGCTGCCGGAAGCAGAACGCGCCGCTGCCATCGAGGGCATGGTGGATGGTCTCGACACGCGGCTTGCGGAGCAAGGCGGCAGCGATGCCGAATGGATTCAGCTCCTTCGTGCCCGCATGGTCCTCGGCCAGCCGGAGAGGGCCCGCGAAGTCCTCGGCCGCGCCCGTGAGGCCTTCGCGGATGATGAGGAGGCCCGCGCCCGCATCGATGCCGTGGCGGAAGAGCTTGGTGTGACCGGCTAGCGCGCGCCGATATCCCCGTCCCGCCGGGCCGTGATATACGGTCTGTCTGCGAGCGCCATGCTTGCGGTGGCGAGAACGATGCGGACGGGTTTCCATGCCATTGACCGAACTCCAGAAGCGGGCCGCGCAGGCCATCGTGAACATCTTCGAGACCGGCTCCGCGCGCGGCGAATACGACACCGTCACGCTGCTGCCGGGAGATTCCGGCCACCTCACCTATGGCCGCTCGCAGACCACGCTCGGCTCCGGCAACCTGTATCTGCTCATCAAAGCGTATTGCGCCTCGCCCGGCGCAGCTTTCGCACAGCAGCTGCGCGGCTACCTGCCGCGCCTTGAGGACATCGACCTCTCGCTCGACCACGACCACGCTTTTCGTGCGCTATTGAAAGATGCCGGCTGCGACCCGGTGATGCAGGAGGCCCAGGACGCCTTCTTCGACCGCGTTTACTGGACGCCCGCCGCCCTTGCTGCGGAGGACCTCGGGCTGGGTGATCCGCTCAGCGTGGCCGTCGTCTACGACAGCAAGGTGCACGGCTCCTGGCCGATGATCCGCGACCGCGTGAGCAGCGATCGCGGCCGCCCCGGCGGGCATCCCCGCGACTGGACCCGCGCCTACGTGGATGAACGCCGCCGATGGCTCGCCGGCCATTCCAATTCGCTGCTGCGCCGCACCGTCTACCGCATGGACGCATTCCACGCGCTCATGCGGGATGGAAACTGGTCGCTCGCCCTCCCGTTCAGCGTGCGCGGCACCGCCGTGACCGAGGATGTGCTGGACGTGCCGCCGATCCGCGTAAGCGCGGAAGACCTTGGCCAGCGCGCCCTGCGCCTCACCGATCCGCCCATGACCGGCCGTGACGTGGAGGCGGTGCAGCGGGCCCTCGCGGACCTTGGCTGGGCCATCAACATCGACGGGAAATACGACGATGGCACCGCCCGCTGCGTGCGCCAGTTCCAGCAGGAAGAGGGGCTGGAGGCGGACGGCATCGCCGGGCCCGCCACCTTCGCGGCGCTCGGCCTCGGCTAGCGTCCGACCCTGCGATCTTTTGCCGTTTGGGCGAACGGCCCATGGCCGCTATATCTCGGCGGGAGATGGCCCAGACGACCCACAAAGCCCGGATCCGCACGCGGAAATCCCAGCGCGCCGCCTTCATCGTGGCGGCCGTGGTCATTCTTGGCGCCGCCGTCCTGCTCGCCCTCACGGCGCTGGAGGACACGGTGGTCTATTTCTACAGCCCCACCGACGTGGCCCGGGCCGCGGTCCCGCCGGGTGAGCCTGCCCGCGTCGGCGGCCTCGTGACCGAGGGCAGCGTGCGCAAGGTGGACCGCGCGACCGTCTTCGACGTGTCGGACCTCAACAACACGATCACGATTTCATACGGCGGCATCCTGCCGGACCTGTTCCGCGAAGGGCAGGGCATCGTCGCCGAGGGGTCGTTCGGCGAGGACGGCACCTTCCAGGCGACCCGCGTTCTCGCCAAGCACGATGAGAACTACATGCCGCCCGAGGTGGCCGACGCCCTCAAGGAGTCGGGCCGCTGGAAGCACGCGGAAGACGGCGGCGGCGATGCAGCGCCGGAAGGTTATGTCACGCCATGATCCCCGAGATCGGCCACTTCGCCCTCGTCCTCGCGCTTGCCGTCGCCACCGCGCAGACGGTGCTGGGTCTCTACGGGCCGGTCCGAAATGACGCGCAGCTGATGCACATGGCGGCGCGGGCGGCGGGGCTGCAGCTCCTGCTGCTCACCGTCGCGTTCATGGCGCTGACCTGGGCCTACGTCACGTCCGACTTCTCGGTCCTCAATGTTTACGAGAACAGCCACTCCGCGAAGCCGATGATCTACAAGATCTCCGGCGTGTGGGGGAACCACGAGGGCTCGATGCTCCTGTGGATTCTCATCCTGGCGCTTTTCGGTGCGGGCGTCGCCGGCTTCGGCAGCAACCTGCCGGATACACTCAAGGCCCGCGTGCTTGGCGTGCAGGGCCTGATCGGCGCCGTCTTCGCGCTGTTCGTCGTTCTCGCCTCCAATCCCTTCCTCCGCCTCGACCCGGCGCCGGTCAATGGCACCGACCTCAATCCGCTGCTGCAGGACCCCGGCCTCGCGTTCCACCCGCCGTTCCTCTATGGCGGGTATGTGGGCCTGTCGGTTGCTTTCTCCTTCGCCGCTGCCGCCCTGATTGAGGGCCGTGTAGACGCCGCGTGGGCGCGCTGGGTCCGCCCGTGGACGCTCGCCGCCTGGGCCTCGCTCACGGTCGGCATCGCGCTCGGCTCCTGGTGGGCCTATTACGAGCTCGGCTGGGGCGGCTACTGGTTCTGGGACCCGGTGGAAAACGCTTCGCTCATGCCGTGGCTCGCGGCGACGGCGCTGCTCCATTCGGCCATCGTCGTGGAGAAGCGCGGCGCGCTGAAGAGCTGGACCATTCTGCTCGCGATCCTCGCCTTCTCCCTGTCGCTGCTCGGCACGTTCCTCGTGCGCTCCGGCGTGCTGACGTCGGTTCATGCCTTCGCGGTCGATCCAACGCGCGGCCTCTTCATCCTCATCATCCTCATCGCCTTCATCGGCGGCGCGCTGGCGCTCTACGCGTGGCGCGCGCCTGACCTTAAGCTCGGCGGACTGTTCGCGCCGGTCAGCCGCGAGTCGGCGCTCGTCGTGAACAACCTGCTGCTCACAGCGGCCACAGCGGCGGTCTTCATCGGCACGCTCTATCCGCTGCTGCTCGAAGGCGCGACCGGCGAGAAGATCTCCGTCGGCCCGCCCTTCTTCAATGCCACGTTCGTGCCGCTCGTCCTGCCGCTCCTCATCCTGGTGCCGTTCGGTCCCATGCTCGCGTGGAAGCGCGGTGATGCATTCGCTACCGCACAGCGCCTCTATGCCGCCGCCATCGCGGCCTTCGTCGTGGGGCTGGGTGTCATCTTCGTGATGGATGGCTCGCCGGTCTTTGCCGCGTTCGGCATGGCGCTCGGCGTCTGGCTCATTGCAGGCGCGGCGACGGAAATCGTCCAGCGCGCCAATGCGGGTGGCCGAAGCCAGTTCTTCGCACGCCTCAAGGGCCTGCCGCGCGCGGCCTTCGGCACGGCACTGGCGCATGCCGGTGTCGGTGTGCTCGTTCTCGGCGTTGTCGGCGTCACCGCCGGAGCGCAGGAGCGCGTCGAACTTCTTGCCCCGGGCGACCGCTTCGAGATCGGTGGTTACGAGGCGGTGTTCGAGGGCGTGACCCGCGTGAATGGCCCCAACTACGAGGCGGACCGCGGCATCTTCACGCTCTATGACGGTCCCAACGCGGTCGGCCGCCTGACCCCCGAAAAGCGCTTCTACCCGGTGGCCCGCATGCCGACGACGGAAGCCGCCATCCGCACCACGATCTTCGAGGACATCTACATCGTCCTGGGCGACGCCCAGCAGGATGCCGCCGGCATGCGCTGGACCGTGCGTGCCTACGCCAATCCGCTCCAGCCGCTTGTCTGGATTGGCTGCCTCGTCATGGTGGCCGGCGCCATGGTGTCGCTCGCCGACCGGCGCCTGCGCGTCGGCGCGCCCGTCCGCCGCCGCACACCGCGGGCGGAAGGTGCCCGGGCATGAGCCGTGCCGCCGTTGCTGTCGCGCTGATCCTGTTCCCGCTCTGGGCCTTGGCCTACGAGCCGGGCGAGGAACTGGACGATCCGGCGCTCGAGGCGCGCGCCCGCGAGATATCGAGCGAACTGCGCTGCATGGTCTGCCAGAACCAGTCCATCGACCAGTCGAGCGCACCGCTTGCCCGCGACCTGCGCCTCCTCGTCCGCGACCGCCTCAAGGCGGGCGACACCAACGAGGAAGTCCTCGACTTCGTGGTCGACCGCTACGGCGAATTCGTCCTGCTGCGCCCACGCATGGCACCGCACACATGGCTCTTGTGGTTTGGTCCGCTCCTGATGCTCGCCGGCGGTGCTGTTCTTGTTGCCGTCTATTTCCGGCGCCGCAGTAAAGAAACGGACGAAGCGCCCGCCGCTCTCGATCAACACGAACGTGAGCGCCTCGCCCGTCTCCTTGAAGAGGACAGCGGCTAGCAGCGCCAGCCTCCGCCACGTTGCATCCGCTTCCTAGCTGGTTGCGAGAATCGTGATGGACTGGGCTTCCAATTCGCGTCCCTCGAAGAGGTCGGAATCGTCCATGCGGCCATACACCGACACGCGATCACCCGCCTCCGCCAAGGTTGGCAGCAGCAGATCGCTGGTATCGACGGTCAGGAGCGTGCCGCCTGTATTGAGCATGAGCTCTTCGTCGTCCACGGCCGTCACTGTGCCGCTGAGGCCGAGCCATTCATCATCATCTGCGTATCGGGCGACCGGATAGGCATAGTACCCAGCCTGCTCTTCCTCGGGATCGGCGTAGTAATAGGTCGCCAGCTTGTCCACGTAGACCGAACTTGCGTCGATCGTCGTGCGCTCGAAAAAGTCGTTGTCGACTTCTCCTGTCACCGTAACCTGGTCACCAGGCACAAGGAAATCGGCCTCGTAGGCATCGTACTGATCCATTTCGACGGTGATGTATTCTCCATTGTAGTGGAGCGTGAAGTCGTCGCCTGAAGATGCGGCCACGGTCCCCGCCAGGCTGATCCATTCATCATCTTCCAGTGTAGCAACGTCCTGTGCCAACGCCGGCGCGGCGGCCAGGGAGAGGGACGTTGCAGCGAGGAGAACGCTCTTGCGAAGGGTCATAGGAACCTCCTTCAGTGCTTCGCGTGATTGGGCGCGGCACCATCGCCGCGCGCCATGTCCCAGACCGGCATTGAGGCAGCCCCGATTGCATATGTCTTGAACCCTGCCGATGTTCCGTCCTGCTGGTGCTGGCGAATGTCCGCCGGCTCATCTGGCTGGAACGCAGAGTTGAACGGACAGTGCCATGCATTCATGCAACCATTTGCATGTTTGAAATGCTCAGCAAGATGGCAGTGGGAGATCGCGTGATGACTGGTCCGGCGCCGCAGCGTGTCGAGTTCGAAGGAAGCCTCGGCGAGAAACTGGCCGGGCGTCTGGAAATGCCGGCGGGCAAGCCACGCGCCTATGCCCTCTTCGCCCACTGCTTCACCTGTTCCAAGGACGTATTCGCCGCCTCGCGCATCGCCAGCCGTCTCGCGGCGAAAGGCATCGCGGTCCTCCGGTTCGATTTCACCGGCCTCGGCCACTCGGACGGTGATTTCTCCAACACCAACTTTTCATCGAACGTCGCTGACCTTGTCCGCGCGGCGGATTACCTGCGCGACAATCACGAGGCGCCGGCCCTGCTGATCGGCCACAGCCTCGGCGGCGCGGCCGTTCTCGCGGCAGCCGGTGACGTTCCTGAGGCTAAGGCCGTTGCCACCATCGGCGCCCCGGCGGACGCGGCCCACGTCGCCGAAAACTTCCACGCGCATGTCGAGCGGATCGAGCGCGACGGCGAAGCGGAGGTGGAGCTTGCCGGACGCAAGTTCCGCATTCGCAAGGGCTTCCTTGACGACATCCGCACGCAGGAGCTGACCGCGAA
This sequence comes from Parvibaculaceae bacterium, assembly GCA_965229975.1. Lineage (GTDB taxonomy): Bacteria > Pseudomonadota > Alphaproteobacteria > CGMCC-115125 > CGMCC-115125 > Pyruvatibacter. The sequence continues at coordinate 1,705,800 of OZ245936.1, read as the reverse complement.
GATTGCGGCGATGAAGAAGGCGCTGATCGTCTTCCATGCCCCGCGCGACCAGACCGTCGGCATCGACAACGCGGAGCGCATTTTCGTGGCCGCAAAGCACCCCAAGAGCTTCGTCTCGCTCGACGACGCCGACCACCTGCTGACCCGCCGCGAGGACGCGGCCTACGTGGCTGAGGTCCTCTCCGCCTGGGCCACGCGTTACCTCGGCGAGATGCCGGAAGATGTACGGCCCATCGTGAAGCCGGACCCGGACCGTGTGACGGTTGCCGAGACGCGCCGCGGCAAGTTCCAGAACCAGGTGCTGGCGGGCGACCACATCCTTCTGGCCGACGAGCCGGCCAGCCTCGGCGGCCTCGATACCGGCCCCACGCCATACCAGTACCTGAACGCGGCGCTCGGCACCTGCACGGCGATGACCATGCGCATGTATGCCGAGCGCAAGAAGATCGAGGTCGATCGCTTCGTCGTGCGCGTTGGCCATGACCGGATCCACGCAAAGGACTGCGAGGAGTGCGCAGCCAATGACGGCAACGCCCAGGGCATGGTCGACGTCATGAACCGGGAGATCGAGATCATCGGCGATGTTTCCGAGGCCGACCGCACAAAGCTTCTGGAAATCGCCGACAAGTGCCCCGTTCACCGCACGCTCGAGAACACCATCAAAGTGCGGACCTCGGCAAAGGCCTGATACCCCGCAATTCGGCCCTTCCATTACGAAAATTTCATGTCGCAGAAAGCGGGCCGTAATGGGGAATCTCCGAGACTCGAAGGCAATCCGGGATGCTGGTTCGATTGTCAGAGGTCGGGCCTGCAAATTGGAGGCGGCCCCCCATGCATCCGTCACAGGGCCGTGAAATCGCCGCACCGGCGTCTTTGTGTTTTTCGTGTTCCCCCGCGAGGGACGTCGGTGCGGCTTTTTTCTCCAGAAATCAGACCGAATGATCCCGGCAACCGGGGTGCGCGTTCGCGCCTGCCTGTTTTGGCGGTGGCCGCGCGGTGGGCATAAACTGGAGGAAACGGCATGCTTCAGACCGCCACCCTGCAATCGCCCGAAACCGGAGTCGACGTGCGCGTACTTGTGATCGAGGATGACGTGGAGGCCGCCGCCTACATCGTGAAGGGCCTGCGCGAAAGCGGCCACGTGGTGGACCATGCCGCCAATGGGACGGATGGTCTGGACCTCGCGCTGGGTGGCCAGTTCGATGTGCTGGTGGTGGACCGCATGCTCCCCAAGCAGGATGGCCTCTCGCTGGTCGAATCGCTGCGCGGCGAGGGCGAGACGACCCCCGTCCTGTTCCTCAGCGCGCTCGGCGACGTGGAGGACCGCGTGAGCGGCCTTCGCGCCGGCGGTGACGATTATCTCACCAAGCCCTTCGCCTTTGCCGAGCTGCTGGCGCGCATCGAGGTGCTGGTGCGCCGCGCCAAGCCGGGCGAGGCACAGACCCGCATGCGCGTGGGCGGCCTGGAAATGGACCTGCTGTCGCGCAAGGTGACGCGGGAAGGGCAGGAGATCGACCTCCAGCCCCGCGAGTTCCGTCTTCTGGAATACCTCATGAAGCACGCCGGGCAGGTGGTCACCCGCACCATGCTGCTGGAGAATGTCTGGGAATATCACTTCGATCCGCAGACGAACGTGATCGACGTGCATATTTCCCGGCTTCGCGCCAAGATCGACAAGAACTTCGAGACGCCGCTGCTCCATACCGTGCGCGGCGCGGGATATACCTTGCGTGCGCCAGAATAAGCTCCTCTCGACGACGACGTTCAGGCTGGCGCTGGTTTACCTGGCGCTGTTCCTGGCGTCCGCGAGTGCGCTTCTGGGCTACCTCTACTGGAACACGGCCGGTTTCCTCTCCCGCCAGACCGATGCGACCGTCCGCGCCGAGATTGCCTCCCTCGTGAACCACTACGAGGAGGGCGGGCGGCCCGCGCTCGTCCACGCCACGATCACGCGCACGCGCGACCCGCGGCAGAATCTCTATTACCTTGAGGACCGGCACGGGAACGTGCTGGCCGGCAATCTCGACACCTGGCCGGACGGCGAGAAGACGGATTCGGGCTGGATCGAGTTCGACTATGCCCGGCGCACGGCGGAAGGCGACATCCAGTACCACGAGGCGCAGGCCATCTCGACACGCCTGCCGGAGGGGATGCGCTTGTTGGTCGGCCAGGACGTGGCCGAGCGGCGCCAGCTCGAAGCACAGATCACCAACGCCTTGGCCTGGGCGGTCGCTGCCATGATCGTGCTCGGCCTGATCGGCGGCGCCATCATTTCGCGCAACGTCGTGGCCCGCATCGACGAGATCAACCGCACCGCCAAGGACATCATGGGCGGCGAGCTTTCCCGCCGCATTCCCGTGGCCGGTACGGGCGACGAGATTGATCAGCTGGCCGAGAACCTGAACGACATGCTCGACCAGATCGAGCGGCTGATGTCCGGTATGCGGCAGGTCACCGACAACATTGCCCATGACCTTCGAAGCCCGCTCAACCGCCTCCGCAACCGGCTGGAAGTCACGCTGATGAAGCCGGCAACGCAGGACGAGTATGCCGAGGCGCTGGAGAAATCCATCGCCGAGGCCGACGAGCTGCTGGTAACGTTCAACGCGCTCCTGCTTATTGCACGGGCCGAGGCGGGCGCGGCGCGCGATGGCATGGCCTGGGTCGATATCAGCGAACTCGCCCACGACGCCGCCGAACTCTACGAACCGGTCGCCGATGAGGCGGGCCTGTCCCTGTCCCTCGATATCGAGCCGGGCCTTGAATATGTCGGGCACCGCGAGTTGCTCGCGCAGACCATCGCCAACCTGCTCGACAACGCTATCAAGCATGCCAGCCGCGCCGAGGGTGGCAGCACCGTGACGCTCGCCTTGCGCCAGAGCGGCATGATGGGCGCGCGCATCGTCGTGGCAGATGACGGGCCCGGCATTCCTGCGCCGGACCGGGAGCGTGTGCTGGGCCGCTTCGTGCGTCTTGAGCAGAGCCGCAACACACCCGGCAGCGGGCTTGGACTCAGTTTGGTCAACGCCGTCGCGCGGCTGCACGGCGGCACGGTGCGGCTGGAGGACAACAAGCCCGGCCTGCGCGTGGTGGTCGATCTCGCCCGCCGCACCCGCAAGCGCCGCCAGCTCGACGCGGCGGCGGAGTAGGGCGCTACTCGATAATCGTCTCGGCTTTCTCGGCGACGACCGGGTTCTCGATTGCGCCGATCTTGCTGATCTCGATCCGCACCGTGTCCCCGTCCTTCAGGAACTTCGGTGGGTCCATGGCGGCGCCCACGCCTTCCGGCGTCCCGGTGAAGATGAGATCGCCTGGCTCCAGCGTGAACGCCGTCGTCAGGTGCTCGATCTGCTGGGCGATAGTATGGATCATGTCCCCGGTCGAGCCGTGCTGGCGCTGCTCGCTGTTGACCCAGGTCGTGATGCTGAGCGCCTGCGGGTTGGCGATGTCGTCCGCCGTCACCAGCCACGGACCCGTCGGCCCGTGCGTATCAAAACTCTTGCCCATCTGCATGGTCGGCGTCCGCCGCTGCCAGTCGCGCACGGACACGTCATTGCCCACCATGTAGCCGGCGATAACCTCGTCCGCCCGGTTCGCCGGCACGTGGCGGCAGCGTCTCCCGATCACCACCACCAGTTCGCCTTCGTAATCCACGGCGTCGGACGCCACCGGCTTGTCGATGGGATCGAATGGGCCCGTGATGCAGGTCTTCTGCTTGTTGAACCAGATCTGGTGGGGCGAGACCTCCCGGCCTGTCTCGGCCACGTGCGCCCGGTAGTTGAGCCCAATGGCCAGCACCTTGCCGGGCCGTCCCACGGGCGCGCACAGGCGCACGTCCGAGAGCGGGATTTCCGGGGCATTCGTTGCCGCGATTCGCGCAGCCGCGATGCCTTCCGGCCCTTGCGACAGGAGTTCGAACAGGGTGGCGGGCAGGCCGCCCTCGGCGCTCAGGTCGCGCACGACCGCGTTGTCCCCCTCGCCCTCGACGGCGCCGATGGCGGTTCGCCCGCCGTGCTGGAAAGTCGCAAGCCGCATGGGATACCTCCGCTGGTGGGACAGATGGGGTAGGCGGGCGGATGCCCTGTTGGCAAGGGGCCATCAAACGCGTGCATACTGGCGGCCCCCGCCACGCCCCGGAGCCCGCCCCGATGGAAATCCTGCTGATCGTTCTCGCCGTCGTCCTCATCGGCGGCTATGCCTGGTACGCGACGCTGATCTCCCGCCGCAACCGGGCACGCGAGGCGCTGTCCTCAATCGACGTGCAGCTGCGAAAGCGCCACGACCTCATCCCCAACGTGCTCAAGATCGCCCAGCGATTCATGGAGCACGAAAAGGACCTGCTGACCGAGGTGACGGAACTGCGCGCCCGGGCCATGCAGGACTACGACAAGTCAAACCCGGACGAAGTGAAGAAGCACATCGAGGCGGAGCGCGGGCTGCAGGCCGGCATGGCCCGCATCTTCGCCACCGCCGAGGCCTACCCCGAGCTGCGCTCCGCCGAGACGATGGTGAACGCGCAGGAGACCTATTCCGAGGTCGAAGGGCACATTGCTGCCGCGCGGCGCTTCTACAACGCCGCCGTGACGGACCTGAACAACTCGGTCGAGATATTTCCCGGCAGCGTCATCGCCAACATGGCAGGCGTGAAGCCCATGCCGTTCTACGAAATCGAGGAATCGGCCCGCGCGCCGGTCGATGCCGACGCCTACCTGAAGTAGCGGACCGCGGGGACGCTTGATGCCTTTCACCGACGTGGAGACCCTGCACCCGCGCCTCGCTGACTTTGGCGCGTTCTATGAGCGCGAGCTGGCGCCCTATCTCGCCGAGCAGGAGATTGCCCGCCAGAAGGCGCTGCGTTCGCTCATCAGGGCAGCCATGTTCATCGTACCCGCCGGCATCGCCGCCTTTGTTGCTCTCTGGTATTTCGGTCTCTTCGAGGACGGCGTCGTCGGCTTCTTCGTCGGGTTCATGACGCTGGTCGTGATCCTCGGCGCGCTGGCCTTCGCGGGCCGCGACTTGATGAGCCTCAAGGCCGACGTGAAGCAGACTCTGATGACGCGCATCTGCGGCCATCTCGGCTTCACCTACCGCAAAGACCCCGCCGAGGCCGACATCGCCTGGTTCCGGCAGCTGTCGCTGGTGCCGAGCCACGATCGCCGCAGCGTCGAGGACGAGATATCCGGCAGCCACGAGCAGGTGGCGTTTTCCCTGTGCGAGGCGCACCTGGAAGACAGGCGCACGCGGCGGGATAGTGATGGCCGCACTGAGACCTATTACGTCACTGTCTTCCGCGGCCTGCTGGCCCGATTCACTTTCCCCAAGGAATTCTCCGGCCGCACGATTGTGCTGCGGGACGGCGGATTCCTCGGCAACCTGTTCGGCGGCATCAGCGGCAAGGGTGAGCGCGTGCGGCTGGAAGACCCCCGCTTTGAGAAGCTCTTCGAGGTCTATTCTTCGGACCAGGTGGAGGCGCGCTACCTGCTCACGCCCACCTTCATGGAGCGGGCGACCGAGCTCGCCGGGCTCCTCAAGGGCAAGCTTCAGCTTGCCTTCGACCGCGACAGGCTGCTGCTGACCATCAATGGCGGCGACGACCGGTTCGAGGGCGGCTCGATGTTCTCCAGCTTCAACGACCCCGAGGCCGTGGCGAAGATCGCGCGCGAGGTCGGCATCGTGTTCCGTATCATCGACGCCCTGCGCCTCGATCTTTCCACGCGAACCTGACGCTGTTTTCCCCCACCGGCGAATCGAATAGGCCTTGCCCGCGACAGGAAGGCGGTGCGTCCGTCAAGGCCGTTGTGGAATCGCGCCGTCACCAAACCCTTTGTCCATAAGGGTTTCAGGACGGCGCTGGTCCCGAAACCGCTTGCGCAAAGGCGAAAAGCGCCATATCGACGAACCACGGCCTCGACGAAGTGAGTCGTTTCCCGTGGAGCGGGGGCGCAGATCCAACAAGGGGGCGGCCCGGGTCCGGAAAGGACGCCGGGCAACAGCGGCGGGGCTCCCCGGCTCCGCCGATCAGGTCAACCAGCGAAAGCGTTGTGAAAAGAGGCAAAGCGTTATGAGCAAGGCAGATTTCATCGAACAGGTTGCCGATGCGGGCGACATGTCCAAGGCCGAGGCCAAGCGGGCCGTCGAGCTCGTGTTCGGCCAGATCGAAAAGGGCCTGAAGCAGGCCAAGAAGGACGGCAAGTACACGATCGGCACCTTCGGCACCTTCACGATCTCCAAGCGCGCCGCGCGCATGGGCCGCAATCCGCAGACCGGCGAACAGATCAAGATCAAGGCGTCCAAGGTCCTGCGCTTCAAGCCGGCCGCGCAGCTGAAGGAAGCCGCTGGCTGCTAACAGCCTTCGGCATGTCCAGCTGAATACGGGCCCGCCGGCGTCTTGCGCCGGCGGGCCTTTCGTTTGAGTCTTGGCGTCCGCGCAACCCCCGCACCCGAAAGGCTACCCGCATGTTCTTCCGCTCGCAGGCCGGCGATCTGCTGACCGCGAAAGGCAGGACCGGCATCGCGCCGGCCGACCCGGCCCATGCCGACCGCACCATCGAGAGCCTCAAGGAGGAAGCGGGCCGCCTCGGCGGACGCGAGGGGCGGGCGCTGGCCGCGCTGCTGGAAGAAGCGAAAGCCGTGGCACTGCTGCGTGCTGCCGCTGGCAACGCTCCCTATCTCGCGCGCCTGATGCAGCGGGAGGCTGCATGGCTCCCGGCAGCCTTCGACACAGCGCCGTCCGAGACGCGCGACGACATCCTCGAGACCTGTGCGCGCGAGATTGGTGCGGCGGAAGACCTGCCGACCGTTATGGAGGCCGCCCGCCTCGCCAAGCGCCGCATCGCGCTCCTCACAGCACTGGCGGACATCTCGGAAGCCTGGCCTCTGGAGGAGGTGACCGGCACGCTCTCGTCGCTGGCCGACACGGTCTTGCAGGCAGGCAGCGGCTGGCTGCTGGCCCGCGCCGCCCGCAAGGGCGAGATCACGCTGGCCGATCCGTCGGACCCGACCAAGGGGTCCGGCCTCGTCATTCTCGCTATGGGGAAATACGGCGCGCGAGAGCTGAACTATTCCAGCGACATCGACATCATCGTCTTCTTCGAGCCGGAGCGCCTGTCCTTCGGCAAGGACGAAGAGCCATCGAATTTCTTCGTCCACCTCACGCGCGACCTCGTGAAGATCATGCAGGAGCAGACCGGCGGCGGGTACGTGTTCCGCACTGATTTGCGGCTGCGTCCCGACGCTGGCGCGACCAACGTCGCCATGTCGGTGGACGCGGCGGAGGTCTATTACGAGTCGATGGGCCAGAACTGGGAACGCGCCGCCATGATCAAGGCGCGTCCTTGCGCGGGCGATCCGGAAGCTGGCGAGCGCTTCCGCAAGATGATCACGCCCTTCGTCTGGCGGCGCTATCTCGACTTCGCGGCCATCGAGGACATCCACTCTCTCAAGCGCCAGATCCACGCTCATCGCGGCCACGCGGTGATCGCGGTCGAGGGCCACGATATCAAGCTTGGCCGCGGCGGCATTCGCGAGATCGAGTTCTTCGTGCAGATCCAGCAACTCATCGGCGGCGGCAAGGAGCCCAACCTGCGCGGCCGCGAAACGCTGGTGATGCTTGAGGCCCTAAGGAAGGAAGGCTGGATCGACGGCAAGGCGGCGAACAAGCTGGCTGAGGCCTACCGCTTCCTGCGCACGCTCGAACACCGCATCCAGATGGTGAACGACGAGCAGACGCACCGGCTGCCCAAGTCGGCGGACGGCGTCGCCAAGATCGCCACCTTCATGGGCTTCAAGGATGCCGACGCGTTCCGCAAGACACTGACGGGCTACCTCACCGATGTGCAGGGACTCTATGCCCAGCTCTTCGAGAAGGAGCCGTCACTATCCGACGACACCGGATCGCTGGTATTCACCGGCACGGACGACGACCCCGACACGGTGGAGACTCTGGCCGGCATGGGCTTCGAAAAGCCCTCCGCCGTCATCGAGACCGTGCGCAAATGGCATTTCGGCCGCATCCAGGCGACACGCGCGGCCCGCTCGCGCGGGCTGCTGACCAAGCTTACGCCCGCGATCCTTCGTGCACTCGGCGACACCGACAAGCCGGATGAAGCCCTTTCGCGCTTCGATGCATTCCTTTCCGGCCAGCCCGCCGGCGTGCAGTTCTTCTCGCTGCTCTACCAGAACCCGGCGCTCCTGAGCCTTCTGGCGGAGATCATGGGCTCGGCGCCCATGCTGGCCCGCTACCTCACGCGAAACCCGGCGGTGCTGGAAGCGGTGATCGCCCCGGACTTCTACGGGCCGCTGCCCGATAGCGAAACGCGGGAGGCGGAGTTCGCCGAGGTCGTGGAGCGCGCCGGCGGCTTCGAGCAGGTCCTCGACCTGTCGCGCATCTATGCCCGCGAGCAGATGTTCCAGATCGGCGTGCAGGTGCTGACCGGCACGGCGCCCGCCCGCGAGGCGGGCCCCGCCTATGCGGACCTCGCCACCGCCATCGTGGACGGCATGGTGCCGGTGGTGCAGGGCGAAATGATGCGCGACCACGGCGATGTGACCGGCGGCGCCTTTGCGGTCATCGCCATGGGCAAGCTCGGCGGCCGCGAGATGGCGGCAACGTCCGACCTCGACCTGATCGCCATGTACGAGTTCGAAGGTGAGACCGCGGAGTCCGACGGGCCTAAGCCCATCGAGGCCGTGAAATACTACACCCGCATGTGCCAGCGTCTGATCAGCGCCCTGACGGCGCCGACCGCCGAAGGCCCGCTCTACGAGGTGGACATGCGCCTGCGCCCCTCGGGCCGCGCCGGGCCGCTGGCGACGCGTCTTCGCAGCTTCACCCGTTATCACCACGAGAGCGCGTGGACATGGGAGAAGATGGCGCTGACCCGCGCCCGCGTCATTTCCGGCACGCCGGTGATGCGCGCCATGGTCCACGAGGCGATCCAGGACGTGCTGTGCGAAAAGCGCGACGCGAAGAGCGTGGCGAAGGATGTGGCGGACATGCGCGAGCGCGTGTTCAAGGAGCTGGGCTCCGACGCCCTGTGGGACATCAAGCACGGCCGCGGCGGGCTGGTGGACCTGGAGTTCATCGCCCAGGCGCTCCAGCTCATCCATGCCTACCGCAAGCCGAAACTGCTCGACCCCAACACCCACAACGTGTTCGAGAAGCTGGGCGACGCGGGCGTCATCACGCGCGAGACGGCGCGCCAGCTGGTCGGTGCCTCGGACCTCTACCACAACCTGACGCAGATCCTGCGCATCGCCGTGGACGGCCCGTTCAAGCCCGAGAACGCCAGCGAGGCGCTGCGCAACCGGCTTTGCCGCGCCGTGGACCTTGCCAGCTTCTCGGTCGTGGAGCGCGAGCTGGCCGCCACCATGCGCGAGGTGGACGAGGCGTTCGGCAAGCTGGTGGAAAGGCAGGCGGGCTAGGTTTTCCGCCGTTTTTCGGCCCCGCTGTTAGCGTTAACACGTGCCCGGCCTTGCTGCCGCCTCATACCCGCCGTTAAGTCCAACTCTTTAGTTTGGGAGGCTCCTGGCCGCGCTGGCCGGAGGGGGGAGCCGTGTCCGGATGGAGCACTACGACGCCATCATCATCGGGGCGGGCCATAACGGCCTGACAACGGCGGCGTATCTTGCGCGCGCCGGCCTTTCGGTGCTGGTCGTCGAGAAGAACGACTACCTCGGCGGCGCGGCGGTGAGCCGCGAGATCGAGCCGGGCTTCACCTATTCCAACTGCTCCTACGCCCTGAGCCTGCTTCGCCCGGAAATCATCCGCGACCTGGACCTTACGTCCCATGGCCTGTCGGTGATCCCTTACGAGGGCGCGCTGACGCTGGCAGGCGAGGGCCGCTATCTGGCGGCTTCAGGCCACGCCAACGTCATGCGGCGAGAGCTTCAGCGTCACTCGAAGCGCGACGCCAATGCCTATCAGCGCTTCGCCCGCGACATGCGCCGCCAGGCCGAATTCATCCGCCCCCTGATGATGCAGACGCCGCCGGACCCTGCCGCCATTTGGGGCAAGGGCCTGCGCGAGACGCTGGGCCTGCTCAACCGGTTCCGCGGCCTCGGCGATGCCGGCATGGCGGAGACGATCCGCTTCTGGACGATCTCGGCCAGCGATCTGCTCGACCGCTATTTCGAGAACGACGTGGTGAAGGCGCATTTCGCCGCTGCCTCGACCATCGGCACGGGCCTTGGCCCCATGTCGCCGGGCACCAGCTACGTGATGCTGCATCACCGCATGGGCGGCATCGACGGCGCGCTGGGCGCCTGGGGCTATGCCCGCGGCGGTATGGGTGCTGTCTCGAAAGCCCTCTCCCGCGCACTGGAAGCCCACGGTGGTGAGATACGGCTGGGAACGCCGGTAACCGAGGTGAAGCTCACCAAGGGCAAGGCCACGGGCATCGTGCTGGAAGACGGCATGGAAATCGGCGCGCGCCTCGTCGTTTCCGGGCTCGAACTCAAGCGCTCCATCCTGTCGCTCCTCGACTGGAAGGCGCTGCCCAAGCAATTCATCGACCGTGTCTCCAAATTCAAGACACGCGGCTCCTCCGCGAAGCTCAACATCGCGCTCGACGCGCTGCCCGAGTTCAAGGCGGTGCCTGCTGATTGCCCGGCGCTGGAAGGCGACGTGCGTATCTGCGGCACCATCGCCGACATGGAGCGCGCCTATGACGATTGGAAAGAGCGCGTCATGCCGCGCCGTCCCTACATGGAGATGGTGATCCCGTCGCGCCTCGACCCGACGCTGGCCCCGCCCGGCAAGCACGTGGCGTCGGTCTTCGTGCAATACGTGCCCGACACGCTGATCGACGGTCCGTGGACCTCGGCCAAGCGCGACAGGCTGCGCGACGTGGTGCTCGACATGATCGAGGCGGAAGCCCCGGGCTTCAAGGACCGCATCCGCCACGTGGAAACGCGCACCCCCGCCGAACTGGAAGACGAAGTCGGCCTCACGCAGGGCAACATCTTCCACGGCGAACTGACGCTCGACCAGCTGCTGTTCAACCGCCCGCTGCCGGGCCTGGCGCGCTACCGTACGCCCGTCACAGGCTACTACCTGTGCGGCTCCAGCACGCATCCGGGCGGCGGCGTCATTGGTGCGCCGGGCGCCAACGCCGCGCGCGAAATCCTTTCCGATATCGGCCGGAAGACCGCGGCATGAGCGGCGAGACCAACAGCTTCGATGTCGCGGTCATCGGCGGCGGGCATAACGGGCTCGTCGCGGCGGCGTTGCTCGCCAAGGCGGGTCGCCGCGTCGTGCTGTGCGAAGCGGGCCCACGCTTCGGCGGCGCTGCCTGCCTCAGCACGCTGGCGCCGGGCATCCGGGCGCCGCAATGCGCGCACGTGGTGAGCGGCTTCCCGCGTGATGTCATTCGCAGGCTTCGCCTCAGGAAGCATGGTCTCCAGATCGTGCGGCAGAACATGGGCCGCGTCGCGCTCGACCCGGACGGGCGGCATATCCCGCTTGGCCGCAAGCGCCGCGAAACGGCGGAAGCCATCTTTCGCTGGTCGCGCCACGACGCGGAAGCGTGGGACGCCTTCGCCGGCCGCATGAAGACGCTCTCCGAGATCCTCGTGCCGCTCTTCACGCACACGCCGCCGAAGCTGACGCCCGAAACATGGCAAGACCGGCTCGACTGGCTCGGCCACTATTTCCGGCTACGACGCCTTGGCCGCCACGCGTTCGGCGAAGCGCTGCGTATTCTGCCCTCCAATGCGGCGGACATCGTCGAGGATGCCTTCGAGACCGACCTGCTGCGCGGGGCCCTCTCGTTCGAAGCCGTGCTTGGCGGACGGCTGGGCCCGCGTGCGCCGGGAACAGCATTCACGTGGCTCTGGCGGCGCGCGGCGGAAGCCGCGAGCCCGCTCGGCACGTTCCAGGTGGCCGGCGGCCCGGCCTCGCTAACGGACACGCTGGCCACAGCGGCGGCAGCCCATGGCGCGGACCTGCGCAAGAACGCCCGCGTTGCGGCCATCCGCACGGACGACCAGCGCGTCACCGGCCTCGTGCTGGAGAATGGTGATGAGATCGATGCGCCGGTCGTCATCTCCTCCGCCGATCCCAAGGCGACCTATCTCGGCCTCGTCGGCGCGGCCAATCTCGATGCGGGTCTCGCCCGCGATATCGGCGATATCCGCATGGGCGCGTCGACAGCGAAGATCAACCTCGCCCTCGAACGCCTGCCCACGTTCCGGAACATCGACCCGGAGCACCTCAAGGAGCGGCTGATCATCGCGCCCAGTGTCCCGGAAGTGGAGCGTGCGTCGAACCCGCCGAAATACGGCCGCATGACCGATCACCCGGTCATGGAGGTAACGATCCCGTCGCTGGCCGACGAAACGCTGGCGCCGGAAGGCCGTCACGTGCTGTCCGCACTCGTCCAGTTCGCGCCCTATGAGCTTGAAGGCGGCTGGGACAAGGGTGGCGACGAGCTGGTCGCCCGCGTCACCAAGACGCTCGGCGAGTACGCACCGGACCTGCCTGACGTGGTGATGGCCGGCGAGGTGATGACGCCGCCCGACATCGAAAGCCATTGCGGCGGAGCCTCGGCGGACTGGGACCAGGGCGAACTTGCCTTCGACCAGCTCATGATGATGCGGCCGGTACCGCAGCTCGCACATGGCGGCGGGCCGATCGCCGGTCTTTACCTCGGCGGTGCAGGCGCCCACCCCGGCGGTGGCCTCAACGGGCGCGCCGGCATGTTGGCGGCGCGTACCGTCATGGCGGCCCACAAGCGGGGGAGGGGCTGATGGACGCCGACTGGTCCCTCGCGGTGCGGCCAACGCCGCTGCATCACCGCACATCCGAACTGAGCCGCACCAACCGGTGGACGGACCGCCTCGGCTGGACGCTGCCAGAGGTCTACGACAGCGTGGAAGCTGAGCACACGGCGCTACGCAACGCCTGCGGAATCTCCGACCGCACGGCCCTTGCGACCTACCGCATCCAGGGGCCGGACGCGCCCGGCTACCTCAATCGCCTCACTGGCGGCAATGGCGGCGAAACGCCGGTCGGCCGGACGCAGCGCGTCGTACTGTGCGAGGACGACGGCGCGATGATCGCCGATGGCCTCGTGATCCACGCGCAAGGCAGCGAGTGGTTGCTGACGCTGCCGTGCTTTGCGCTCGAATGGCTGCTGAACTCGGCTGAAGGATTCGATGTCCAGGTGGCGGACGTCTCCGACGAGATCGTTACCATCGGTGTCGAGGGGCCAACCGCCTGTGCCGCGCTGCTGTCCGCCGGCTTCGGAGGTCTTGAGGCCTTGCGCCCCGGCGCCGTGCGCAAGCTGATGCTCGGGCGAACGGACGTCACCATTGCACGCGTTTCGCCATCCGGGGATCTCGGTTACGAACTGCGCGCGCCCGCCGATAGCGGGTTGTGGCTGTACGACCGCATCCGCCGCGACGCGCGCGAGTTCAATATGGTGCCGGTCGGCGAAGCGGCGCTTCGGCTGGCCCGTCTGGAAGCCGGTCATGCCGTGTACGGCACCGATTATGCGAGCGCGCTGACCACAACAAATGGCCGCCGATCTCCGCTGGCGCTGGGCCTGCGGGGGATGGTGGATCTTGAAGGGCCCTACTTCACCGGCAAGGCAGCGCTGCTGCGCGAACGCAAGGCGGGGGCCGAACAGGCGCTTGTCGGCCTCGTGGTCGAGGGCGAGGACGTGCTGCCGGACGCAGCGGTCCTGTTTGGCGGAGACCCGGCAGGGCGCGTCACGTCCATGGCATGGTCACCGACCATCAAGCGGGTGATCGCCTTGGCCGAGGTTTCGGCGGCGGGACTGGGCGCATCCGCCCCTCTCAGCCTGCGCGATGCGCACGGCACGAGCCGCAAGGCAAACATCGTTGCGCGGCCCTTCTTCGCCCCCAAACGGGCCAAACGCACGCCGCCCAGCGCCTTCTAGCCCCGAAATCACCCCGAAAATTTCACGTTTCCCGGCGACGGATGACCCTTACGTCCCCGTTTGACCCCATGAACAACGGACGGCCGCGGGGCCGCCGATTGTCCGGATCGAACGCCAAGCCTCCCTTGGGCGCCTCCCGGCCAGTCAGCATCCCTCAAATGCCAGGCCCCAGGCAGTCCGGCCGGCGGGAGCGCCGGCGTTTCGGCGGCATCCCCCTTTGCCCGCCTCGGCGCTCCCGCTGGCCACCCCAATGCTGAAACGTGTGGTGTCCGGGGCTGGGAAGACCCAAACCAGGAGCAGAGTTGAAGATGCTTAAGAAGTTCACGATTGCGGCCGCCGTTCTCGCGGCCGGCGCCACGGCTGGCGCTGTCATGGCAAGCCCCGGCGGCAAGATGTTCGACCGCGCCGATGCCGACGGCAACGGTGCCATTTCCAAGACCGAGTTCTCCGCCCAGGTGAACGAGCGCTTTGCGAAGATCGATGCCGACGGCGATGGCGTCGTCACCGCCGAGGAGTTCGCCGATCACCGTCCCATGCGTGGCCACCACGGCGGCAAACATGGCAAGTGGGGCGAACGTGGTGAACGCGGCGACCGTGACGAGATGATCGAGAAGCGGTTCGGCCGCCTCGACGCCAATGACGACGGCTCGGTCACCCTCGAGGAGATGAAAGCCGCCGCCGAGAAGCGCGAAGAGCGCCGTGAGCAGTTCGCTGAGAAGCGTGACGAGCGCCGGGCGGAAATGTTCTCCCGCCTCGACGCCGACAGCGACGGCAGCGTGACCGAGGCCGAGTTCGCGATGGCCACGACCGAGCAGATGTTCGATCGTGCCGATGCGGACGGCAACGGCGAGGTCACCAAGGAAGAGATGCGCAGCGCCTTCGAGAAGATGCGTGATGCCCGCAAGGCCGGGAAAGCCGCCGCGGACAGCGAGTAACGGCAATGCGGCGGGCGGAACCAGTCGTGGAATTTGCCCGCCGCGCTGCTGCTCGGACCGCCGCCGGTTGCGATAAGCTGCCGGCGGCGCATCCGCGCGCAAACGACAACGCCCACCGCAACCAAGGGGGACGGGTGGCGCCGAGGAACGATAACCGGCCCCTTTCGCCGGATGAGCAGGACGACCTGGCCTTCGCGCAGGGCATTGCCCGCGGCGAGGCGGCGGCGATGCGCCGCGCGGTCGATACATTCCTGCCGCCCGTCTACGCGGTTGCGCGTCGCATGTTGCGCAATGAGGCGGATGCGGAAGAGGTGGCGCAGGAGACGTTCCTGCGCGTCTGGAAGCACGCGGGACGTTGGTCGCCCCAGGGTGCGCGGCTCTCGACCTGGGCGACGCGGATCGCCGTGAACCTTTGCTACGATCGGCTCCGCAAGCCGATGCATGGCCGTTCGGCGCCGATGGACGAGGCACCGGAACCGGCGGACGAGGCACCGCTCGCGACGGACACGCTGATGGCGGGCGACAGGGCCGCGACGCTGGAGGAGGCGATGTCGGCCCTGCCGGAGCGCCAGCGCGCAGCAATCGTGCTGGTGCACCTGGAAGAGATGAGCAACATCGACGCTGCCGCTGTTATGGAGGTGAGCGTCGAAGCACTGGAATCGCTGCTGGCCCGCGGCCGGCGCGGATTGAAGAAGGCGCTCGCGCCGAAACGCGACGAGCTGCTTGGAGAAGTGTCATGACGCATGAGCGTGTGAAACAGATCATCGATGCCTATGGCGCGTCGCCGGACCGCTGGCCCGCGAGCGAACGGGCCGAGGCACAAGCCCTGCTGGCTCGCGATGCCGGCCTTCAGGCCTATGCGCGCGAGGCAAGCGAGGTCGATGCCTTGCTCGCCACGGCCCAGCGCGCGCCGGCCCCGGCTTGGCTGGCGGGCGAAATCCTGTCCGCTGCCCCGCAGCCGGTCGGGGCGCGGCTCCGCGGCATGGTCGAGATGATCTGGCCGCGCGGCGGCATGTGGCAGCCGGCTGGCGCGCTCGCAGCATCGCTGGCGGTCGGCCTGTGGGTCGGCGCCTCGGGCCTTGCGCCCGCGCAGCTGACCGGCACGAGCGAGACGACGACGGCGAGCCTGACGGACGACGAAATCACGGCCGCGCTCTATGGCGGCGAGTTTGCGGCGGAGGATTGGGGCTATGACGGATAGCGCACATACCGCACGGATCAACCGCTGGCTGGCGATCGGGCTGTTCGTCTCGGTTGCCCTCAACCTGTTCGTTGCCGGTCTGATCATGGGCGGCCCGTTCCGCGACGGCCCGCCGGATCGGCGCGGCCCAGACATGCTGCCGAGCCCGCGCATGTTCATTGAGGCGTTCGGCCGCGAGGACGGGCGCAAGGTCATGCGCACCCTGCGCGACGAGATCCCCGACCTGCGCGGCAAGTTCCGCCAGGCGGGCGAAGCCCGGCGCGGCGTGGTGGCGGCGATGTCAGCAGACCCATACGACCCGGAAGCGCTGGAGGCCGCCTTCACGGCCGCGCGGGCAGCGCATGTGGAACTGGCGGAATCGATCCAGAAGCCGCTTACGGAAGTGCTGGCCGACCTGACGCCGGAGCAGCGCGCAAAATTCGCGGATGAATTCCGGCGTCCGCGCCATGACAGGCGCGGCGGGCCGGATGGTGAACGGGACGGGCCGCCGGATGGTCAGGGGCCGCCCGAGGAATAGCCGTCAGGCGGCCGTTTCCTCGTGTGCCTTGAGCGGGAAGGTGACCCGCACGCAGGTGCCTTTGCCGGGTTCGCTCTCGATGGAAAGCTGACCGCCGTGAAGTTCCACCAGTGACCGCGTGAGGGCGAGGCCGAGGCCGGTGCCCTTGTGCGTCTTGGCGTGCTGGCTCTCCACCTGCTCGAAGGGCCGCCCAAGCTTCCCGATATCTTCCCTGGCAATGCCGATGCCGGTGTCCGTAACGGCAATCTCCACGACGCCACGCGCGGCCTGATGACGCGCGGCAACGTCCACGCGCCCGCCTTCCGGCGTGAACTTGATGCCGTTGGAGAGCAGGTTGAGCATCACCTGCTTGACCGCGCGGCGATCGGCGACGACCGGCGGCAGGGTGCCGGGCCGGAAGCCGAGATCCACATCGGCCTCGGCGGCGCGGCCGGAGACGATGCGCAGCGACTGCTGGATTGCCTCGTTCATGTCCAGCTCTTCGCGTTCAAGCGTCCACTTGCCGGCCTCGATCTTCGACATGTCGAGAATGTCGTTGATGACGTCCAGCAGGTGCCCGCCGCTCGCGTTGATGTCGTCGGCGTACTCCGCGTATTTCCCATCGCCCATCGGGCCGAACATCTGCTTTCGCATAATCTCCGAGAAGCCGATGATGGCATTGAGCGGCGTGCGCAGCTCGTGGCTCATATTGGCCAGGAATTCGGACTTGGAGCGGTTGGCGGCCTCGGCCTTGGTCTTTGCGCCCGCGTATTTCTCGGCCAGCTGAACGAGCTGGGTTGCCTGCTCCTGCAGCTTGCGGCGCGAGGCTTCGAGGTCGAGGACGGTTGCTTCCAGCTCGTCGCCCTTGCGCACGAGTTCGGCGGCCTGGTGCTTGAGCGCCGAGATGTCGGTGCCCACGGACACGATGCCGCCATCGCGCGTGCGCCGCTCGCTCACCTGCAGCCAGCGCCCGCCATGCAGTTTCACTTCCGCGGTGCTGTTCGCCGCGTCGGCCAGACGGCCCGGCGCCAGCGGATCGCCGTTGGCGGCAAAGAGCGACATTTCACGGGCGGGTGTGCCCGGCGCCATCTTCTCGCTCGGGATGCGGTAGAAAGTGCGGAACTTGTCGTTTGCAAGCAGCAACCGGCCGCGCGCATCCCACAGCGAGAACGCCTCGGAGATGCTTTCGACCGCATCGCGCAGGCGGGCATTGGCCATCCGCTCGCGCGCCTCGGCGTGCTTCTGCTCGGTAATATCGATGGCGATGCCGACAAGCCGCTCGGTGGCGTGGGAATAGCCGCGCCACACCTGCCCCTTGGCCCGTACCCACACCCAGTCGCCGGACGAATGGCGCAGGCGGAACGTGGTGTCGTAGCCGAGTGTGCCACGGCGGACCGAGTCCTCGACTTCCTGCAGGATGTGCCGGTCGTCCGGGTGGACGTAGTCCATCACCTGGTCCGGCGAAAGACGCGCCGCGCGCGGCTTCTCGCCCAGCAGCGCAAACATCGGCGCCGACCAGTAGAGCCGGTTGCCCGCGAGATCCCAGTCCCAGATGCCGCAGCGCGCGCCGGCGAAGGCCAGCTCGAAGCGCTGCTCGCTGTCGCGAAGCGCAATGTCGGCTGCCGACTTGCGCTCGATCTGCCGCACGAGCCCGCCGCCAAAGACGGCGATGAAGAACGATGCGACGGCCATCAGCACGAGATGGAAGGGGAGGGTGGCGTACCAGTCCGCCAGCGCGGTGCGCGCCGGCATGGAGACCAGCACCTGCCGCGTGCTGCCGGCGATGACGGCGCGCGCCTCGATGGCGGTCTTGTCGGGCGAGGCGGCAAGGCCTGCGCGCTCGACCGTGACGGTCATGCCGGGCCGCAGTTTCAGGGCTTCCACGCGGGCGGCGAGCGTCTGGCTCGTGAGATTCGCCATGCGCGGATCACCGGCAAGCGCCTGCGCCAGCGCGGCGGCGTGCGTCTCGGCTTGCGCCAGACCGGCCTGGTAATCCGTGCGCAGCTGCCAGGCGGCAATGCCGTTGAACGCGATGATGACGAACCCGGCGAACAGCAGCGCCCACAGGCGCGTGCGCTGGCTCTCGGGCATGAAGCTGCGCGGACGCGGCGCGGTCCGGTCCGGCGAGTTTGTGAGCCGCGCCAGCCAGTTGCGCAATCCTGCGAGTGTGAAGCCCTCGTCGGCGCCTGCATCGAGGCCGCCCGTCAGCCGTGCTTCGCTCATCCGGCCTTCTCCCCCGGTTCGCGGGCCCCTCATGGCCCGGCGGACATCCTGTCCGCATCCCCTGCGAATCGCTGTTGATGATTCGCAACCGGAGTCCCCGTGTCCATAAAGGGAACGGGCGGCGATTAACTTTTCATTAAGCAGTCGGAAACCTGTTGCATCGCGGACTCAGGATTCGCGGTTCGCGAACGCGTGCGAGTCCGGACACGGATGAACGACTCGCTCTGAGCCATCACGCGACCATGCGTGTCGCGATCTCGTAGACGTCTTCCGACAGGTTTTTCTCCGAAAGCAGTGATTTGATTGCTGCTTCGGCCTGTTCGCGGCGCGGCGCGTCGTAGATGCGCCAGCTCTTGAGGAGACCCAGGAGCCGCGCCGCCACCTGTGGGTTGAGCTTGTCGAGATCGCGCACGACGCCGGTAAGGAACCGGTAGCCGGACCCGTCGGCGGCGTTGAACCGCACCGGGTTGGCGCCGGCGAAGCTGCCCACAAGGGCGCGCACGGCATTGGGCCGCTTGAGGGAGAACGCCTCGTGGTCCATCAGCGCCTTGACGCGTTCGAGCGTGTCGGGCCGCGACGAGACAGCCTGCAGGCCGAACCACTTGTCGAGCACCAGCTGATCGTCCGCCCAGCGTTCGTAGAACGCATCGAATGCCTCTTCGCGCTCGGGCCGCTCCATGTGGGTGAGGGCGGCCAGCGCCGCTTCCGTATCCGTCATGTTGTTGGCGGCGGCGAACTGGCCGGCGGCAAGGCGTGCGGCGTTCTCGTTGCCGAGGCCGGAATAGACACGCAGGCACGCGTTCTTGAGGGCTCGGCGCCCTGCCTGCTCGGCATCCGGGCTGTACGGCGCATTGCTCTGGAGGCGGCCATAGAGGTCGAGGAGAATGTCGCTCAGCTGGTCGGCGATGGAGGCCTGAAGCGCCCGGCGCGCTTCGTGGATCGCATCCGCGTCCACGTTGGCGCCGATACGCTGGGCGATCTCCTGCTCGCCCGGCAGATCGAGCATGGCGGCGGCGAAGGCTGGTTCCAGCGTGTCGTCCGTCAGCACGTTGCGCAGGGCTTCCGCGTAGCGCACGCCGCGCCGGGGCTTCTCGCCGCGGGCGATAGCCTTCACGTTGTTGAGCAGCAGGTTGCGGGCATAGGACTGCCCCGCCTCCCAGCGCGCGCAGGGATCACTGTCATGCGCCATGCGGAACAGGAGGTCTGCATCGCCGCCATTGGACGTCAGCGTCACCGGCGCGGAGAAGCCGCGCAGGATGGAAAGAACCGGCGGCTCGCTCACCTTCTCGAAGCGGAAGGTCTGCTCGCGGCCCGTCAGCTCCAGCACGGGGGAGCTTTCGCCGTCGGCAGCCCCCTTGAGGTGCAGCGGCATGTCGTCCCCGTCGCGGCCGATGAGGCCGATGCCCAGCGGAATGTGGAGAGGCTGCTTCTGCGACTGGCCGGGCGTCGGCGGCGTCGATTGCGCCACCGTCAGTTCGTATGCCTCGTCCAGCGGCACGTAGCGCCCGGAGACAACGATCTCCGGCGTGCCCGCCTGGTCGTACCACCGCTTGAACTGCGACAGGTCTCGCCCCGAGGCCTCTGCCATCGCGTCGAGGAAGTGCTCGACGGTGGCGGCAGTGCCGTCATTGCGCGCGAAATAGATGTCCATGCCGCGCCGGAAGGCGTCCTCGCCGATCAGCGTCTTGAGCATGCGCACAACCTCGGCGCCCTTCTCGTAGACGGTCGCCGTGTAGAAGTTGTTGATCTCGATATAGCTGTCCGGCCGCACCGGATGGGCAAGCGGCCCCGCGTCTTCCGGGAACTGGTGCGCGCGCAGCGTCTTCACGTCGGCGATGCGCTTGACCGGCCGCGAGCGCATGTCGCTCGTGAACTCCTGGTCGCGGAAGACTGTCAGCCCTTCCTTGAGGCAGAGCTGGAACCAGTCGCGGCAGGTGACGCGGTTGCCAGACCAGTTGTGGAAATACTCGTGCGCGATGATGGCTTCGACGTTGGCGAAGTCCGCATCCGTCGCCGTGTCCGGCCGCACGAGGATGTACTTGTCGTTGAAGACGTTGAGACCCTTGTTCTCCATCGCCCCCATGTTGAAGTCGGAGACGGCGACGATGTTGAACACGTCAAGATCGTATTCGCGCCCGAACGCTTCCTCGTCCCAGCGCATGGAGCGCTTGAGGGAATCCATCGCGTAGCCGGCGCGGTCTTCCTTGCCGTGCTCCACGTAGATGCCGAGCGTCACGTCGCGGCCCGACATGGTGCGGAGGGTGTCGGTGATGCAGGCGAGATCGCCCGCCACCATCGCGAACAGGTACGACGGCTTGGGGTGCGGGTCGTGCCATTCGGCGAAATGGCGGCCGCCCGGCAGCGTGCCCGTCTCGCCGGGATTGCCGTTGGCGAGCAGGATGGGGCAGGTGTCCGCGTCCGCCTCGATGCGCACGGTATAGACGGACAGTACGTCCGGCCGGTCCGGGAAATAGGTGATGCGGCGGAAACCCTCGGCCTCGCACTGGGTGCAATAGACGCCGCTCGAGCGGTAGAGGCCCGACAGCTCGGTGTTGCCGTCCGGGTTGCACCGCGTCTCGATTTCCAGCGTGTGCGGCGCCGCCTCCACGCCGGGGATGGTGAGCGACCGGTCCGTCACCTGGTAGGCGCCGGGGGCCAGCGGTTTGCCGTCGAGGGCAAGGGAGACGAGCTCCATCTTCTCGCCATCCAGCACGACCGCGCCGGGGTCGGCAGCGTTCGGGCGCAGCTTGAGCGTGGCGCGCACGAGCGTTGCCGCGGGGTCGAGGGAGATGTCGAGGCGGACCGTATCCACGGTCCAGCGGGGCGGGGTGTAGTCCGCAAGCCGCACGGTCTGCGGCGCACTCTGCGGAGCGGGCGTCGTGCCCTCAATCATGTGCCAACGGGCCTTCCGAACGCGGAAAAACGGGAAAAAGGGGCGGTACTATAGTGAAATCCCGTCCCGAAGACACGCCGGAGTTGCGCCCTGGGGGTGGAAATCCGGCTGCGGCAACCCGTCTCAGGCGACTTTGCCCGCCTCGGGCCGGTCGTCCGGGTCCTGGTCGACCACGCGGATGGTCTCGCGCGCGTCCTGCACCAGGCTCATCAGCTCGTTGGAGAGATTCTCCGGCTGGTCTGCGGCGTAGCCGACGAACTCCCGCAGGAGCGCATAGAGTTTGGTGCTCGCGGCGATCAGGCGGGCCTGATGCTCAATGCGTTCGGGATAGAGGTCGTATTCCGAGCCGGGCACGCGCCAGCCGCCCCAGTCATTGTCGCCGGTGACGACGACCGGGTAGGTGCCGGGATGTGGGTGGTGCGAGCATTCTTCCGGCTGCTGCCACTTGTTGCGGCCGCGGATCACGCGCCAATCCTCGCCGCCCGCGCTTAGCGGCTTTTCCGGCTGCTTTTCGGAAGCGAGCTCGTCCGCGCCGAATTCGCGGCCGAGACCCACGTCGTAAAAGATGCGGATCGGCTCCTCGACGTCCTTGGCCCACTGGGGGACGACGCGCTCGATCTGCGCCCAGGTGCCAACGGGTTTCACGTAAACCCGCTGGTTCTTGTGGAACTGCGCTTTCGCCATGAGCCCCCGAGCCTCACATCGAAACGATCAACAACATGAAGGATCAGTATGGGACGGCAGCGGTTAAACGCGGCTTAACCGTGACGGGGTGTCCAAGTTCCTATTCGCCGGGGGCGATCCCCGGCACCACGCCTCGAACCCGCCGGATCCCGCGGTTTACGAGGCCCTGGGCGTCGGCCAGCAGGGTATAGGCCGCGGGAACGACAAGCAGTGTCAGGGCCGTGGAGGAGGCGAGACCGCCGATGACCAGGAAGCCCATGCCGTTGCGGAACTCCGAGCCCTGGCTGACCGAAAGTGCCACCGGGATCATGCCGCAGATGGTGGAAAGCGCGGTCATGAGCACGGGGCGCAGGCGCACAGGGCCGGCCTCGTACATGGCCTCGCGCGCATCGAGGCCTGCTTCGCGCATCTGGTTGGCGTAGTCGATCAGCAGGATGCCGTTCTTCATCACGAGGCCCATCAGCGCCAGCAAGCCGATCTGCATGAACATCGACATCGGTTCGCCGGCGAGCCAGATGGCGATGAAGGCGCCGACGAAGGACAAGGGTGCCGTCAGCATGACGATCATCGGCTGGCTGAAGCTGTTGAACTGGCTCGCTAGGATCATGTAGAGCGCGACCAGCGCCAGCATGAAGGCAAAGCCGATAGCCGCGCTGGTCTCCTTCATGCGCTTGGCGCTGCCCTGCGCCGTCACGCCGTAGTTTGGCGGCATCCCCACTTCGGCGATGACGCGCTCCATTGCTTCCGCGCCCTGGCCGACGGTGAAGCCGGGCGCGGTGTTGGCTAGCACGGCGATCTTGCGGGTCCGGTTCTCGCGGTCGATTTGCGCAGGCCCCGAGTCGATGACGAAGTCCGCGAGGTTGCCAAGGTCCACCAGTTCGCCGTCCGCATTGCGGACCTGGATGACCTGGAACTGGTGCAGCTCGCGGCGCTGATCCTCCTCGAGGCGCACGCGCACATCGTAGCGCTGGCCGAATTCCTCGAAGGTCACCACGTCCATGCCGCCGACGAGGGTGCGGACCGTGTTGGCGAGCGTGACGACAGGCACGGACAGGTCCGCGGCGCGCGTGCGGTCCACGATCACCTGCACTTCCGGCTTGCCCTCCTCGAAGGACGACTTCACGTCGCGCATACCGGGCGTCGCCTGAAGGCGCTCGACGATGGCATCCGCCTTGGCGCGCAGTGTGGCGAGGTCCGGGCCGGTCAGCGAGTATTCCAGTTCGTAGGCGCCGATGGAGCCGCCCGAAACCCACGGCACGTCGAAGATGGAGATGTGGGTCGCTTCCGGCGCGGCGCGTTTCATCGCCTCGCGGGCTTCGTCCATGATCGGGATGAATCCAACATCGCGCTCGCCCTTTGGCGTCAGCGCGATGTAATAGCTCGCCTCGTTCACGCGCTCGCGGCTGTCGCCGCCGATGGTGAAGAACACCGAGGTGACATGGTCTACGTTGTTGACCGCGCGGGCCGCGCGTGTCGCGACCTCGCGGGCCTGTTCGACGCCGGTGCCGAACGGCATTTCGATTGTGGCCAGGAATTCCGACCGGTCGGCGCGTGTCGAGAAGGCGGAGGGGATCATGCCCGCGACCCAGCCGCCGATGATGACGGTGATGACCGCCAGCAGCATGACCGCCCAGCGGTGCGCCAGCGCCCGGTGGAGCAGGCGGCCATAGACCTGTTCGAGGCGCGTGTAGCCCGCTTCGAAGTAGCGCGCGATCCGGCCCATGTTCTCGCCGTCGGTGCGCTTGAGAAAGCGCGAGCAGAGCATGGGCGTGAGCGTCAGTGACGTGAGCAGCGACACGCTGACCGCGAAGACGATGGCGAGGCCGTACTGGAAGAAGAAGCGGCCGACGATGCCGTCCATGAAAGCGATCGGCACGAACACAGCCGAGATGGAGAGCGAGCCAGACAGCACGGCGACGCCCACGCGCTTCACGCCGCGCGATGCCGCTTCCATCGGCGGGTAGCCCTCTTCAAGCTGGCGGTGGATGCTTTCGAGGATGACGATGGCGTCGTCCACAAGAATGCCCACGGCGACCGACAGGGCCAGTAGCGTCATCAGGTTGAGCGTGAAGCCCATCACGTAGAACGCGAAGAACGTGGCGATCAGCGCCGTCGGCATGGCAATCGCGACGATGGCGGTCGCCCGGATCGAGAGCAGGAAGGCGAGTGTCACGAGCACCACGAGAATGACGCCGGTGGTGATGTCGCCGAACACGTCGTTGACGGACTCCTCAATGAACTTCGAGGTATCGCGCGCGGCCAGCAGGCGGACGCCCTCCGGCGCCGTCTTGCGGATCTCGTCCAGCTCGGCGCGGATCGCCTGCGCCACTTCCACCGTGTTGCGGCCCGACTGGCGGCGGATTTCTAGGCTGACGCCCGGCTTGCCGTCGAGTTCGGCATAGGAGCGCAAGTCCTCCATGCCGTCCTCGACGCGCGCCACGTCGCGCAGCTTGGTGGGCCCGTCCGTGCGGAAGGCGATGACGATGTCGCCGAATTCCTCGACCGACTGCACCTCGCCCTTGGTCTTCACCGCGAACTCGGAACGCAGGCCCTCGGTATCGAGACGGCCGCCGGGGATTTCCGCGTGCTCACGCCGCAGCGCGTCGATCACGTCCTGCGCGGTGACCGAGAAGGCGCGCAGGCGGTTGGCGTCGAGCCATATGCGCACCTCGCGGTCGCGCCCGCCCACGAGGCGGATCGAGCCGACGCCGGGCACGCGCTGAAGGCGCTCCTTCACCTCCCGGTCGGCATAGCGCGTGATCTCGCGCACCGGCATATCGCCGGAAATCATCACCGACATGATGGGCGAAGCATCCGGGTCCACCTTCTGGACCACCGGCTGGTCGGCATCGTCCGGCAGCTCGGGCCCGGCCAGCGCGACCTTGTCGCGCACGTCCTGCGCCTTCACGTCCACGTCCTCGTCGAGGCCGAACTCGATGTTGACCGAGCTGTGGCCTTCCGAGCTGATCGAGCGCAGTTCCTCGATGCCGGAGATCGTGTTGACCTGCTCCTCGATGGGGTCGGTCACTTCTGTCTCGACGGTCTCGGGCGACGCGCCTTCCAGCGTCGTTGTGACGGTCACGTACGGAAACTCGACGCGCGGGAAGAGATCGACGCCGATCCGGCCGAGCGAGATCCAGCCGAGCACGACGAGCGCGAGGATGATCATCACCGCGAAGACGGGCCGCCGGATCGAGACTTCCGAAATCCACATGGCCGGGACCTCCCGTCGCTTACTCGGTGACCGCGCTCACGCGGGCCGGGGTCTCCGCCATGCTGACGGTCACCGGGTCGCCCTCCGCGAGGGTGCGCAACGCCGGGCCGCTCAGCACGCGGTCGCCGGGTTCGAGCCCCTCGACGATCTCGATGCGCTCGGCATCGAGCTGGCGTGTGCGGACCGGTTGCCGCTTCGCCGTGCCGTTGTCGTCCACGTAAACGTATTGCTGATCCTCGAAGCCGAGGACCACCGAGCGGGGAACGGTCAGCGCCTCGCGGGCAGGCGGGTAGAGCAGGGCGCGGGCGAAGGAGCCCGGCTTGATGCGGTAGTCGTCGTTGCGAAGGCCGATGCGGACCTCGACCGTGCGCTTCACCGGGTCGATGAAATCATTGATGCGGTGGATCTCGCTGTCGAAGCTCTCGTCCAGCCCGTCGATGATGACTGTCGCCGGTGTGCCGAGCTTCAGCTTGGAGAGATGCACCTCCGGCA
Source organism: Parvibaculaceae bacterium (assembly GCA_965229975.1). GTDB lineage: Bacteria > Pseudomonadota > Alphaproteobacteria > CGMCC-115125 > CGMCC-115125 > Pyruvatibacter. Next base: position 1,679,761 of record OZ245936.1, on the reverse strand, counting down.
CGTAGACGATGGCGCCGACGATGTGGATCTCCATGATCTCGACAACGCCGGACGGGCCCATCGACCCGCCGCCGCCACCGCCGCCCATGCGGGTGGCCATGAAGGTGCCTTCGTCCACGTTGCGCGCGGTGACGACGCCGTCGAAGGGGGCCTTCACCACCGCGTCCTCCAGCGCCTGCCGCGCCTGGCCGAGCTTGGCTTCGGCAATGCCGAGGCGCGCCTGCGCGGCCTCGTGGGCGGCGCGGGACTTGTCGAGCGCACCTGCCGAGGCAACGCCCTTGGCCTTGAGGGAGACGATACGGTTGTGGTTGCGCTCGGCCTCGACGGCCGTCGCCTCGGCCAGCTTCAGCTCATTCTCCAGCTCCTGCACCTTGAACTTGAGATCCACGTCTCTGGTGCGGAAGAGAACGTCCCCTTCCTCGACGCGCTGGCCGACGCGCACGAGGATTTCCTCGATGATGCCATCGACGCGCGGACCGAGATTGGTGCGCTGGATGGGGGCGATGGTGCCGGTGCCGACCACCGGGTCCTCGATGCTGACGACCTCGGCCGCAACGGTTTCGACCTGGACGGCCGGGCGCTCAGGCGCAGCGTCGGCCGCCTCGTCCGAACCGCCATCACCGCATGCCGCCAGCACACCCGCGAATGCCAGCGCCGCAAGGCCCCGGTTACGCCGCATCGTTCAACTCCCCTGAAGCCCTGCAGCGCAGAAAATCCGCGCGCGGGTCATTTTTGTATTCGCACTTATATTATCCGCGGATACAATATCCCCATGTCGACGGGACTGAAAGCCAAAAAGCAGGACACGGCGCCAGAGGACGACATGGCGCTGGAGCGGGAATTCGCCTGGGCCGTCTATGACGTGCAGCGGCTGATCGCGCGCATCTTTGACAGGCGCATGCGGGACATGGGCCTGACGCAGATGCAGGGCCGCGTGCTGGCGCTGCTGCGGCGCTCCGACGGCCTCACCCAGACGGAAATCGCCGACACCTTCGACATGCAGCGCGCGCCGCTGGGCAAGCTCGTGGACCGGCTGGAGGAAGCGGGTTTCGTGACCCGCCGCGCCGACCCGCGCGACCGGCGCGTGAAGCGCGTATTCATGACGCCCAAGTCCGAAGCGATCTCCTCGGAAATGGCGGCGCTGGGGCCGGAGCTGTTCGGCTTCGCGCTGGACGGCATTTCCCGGGCTCGGCTGGAGGACACCACGCGCCTGTTGATGCGCATGAAGTCCAACCTCATGTCCCATGAAGCGGCGCGGAACGGCGCCGCGGACACTCCCGGCGAGTGAGGCGGGGCGCGAGCTGACGCAGGGTGACGCTGCGTCATTGAATGGCCGGGCCACACAGGCCTTTCCCCGGCCTTGCCGCATGCTAGTTTTTGCCGCAGATATCCGGGGTTAGTGCCGCAGCGCCCATGGGCGCCGGGACGAAGCCATTGACGTGCGGACCGCCCGGCGGGCGACGACAAGAACGAACCGCGCGACCGCAACAGGTTGGGAACAGACACATGAATTTCGACTTTTCCGACGACCAGAAGATGCTCAAGGACCAGGCAGCGAAGTTCCTGGGCGACAAGTGCAAGCCGGAAGATGTCCGCAAGATCCTCGAAAGCGACGAGCCCTATCATGGCGCCCTCTGGAAGGGCCTCGCCGAGATGGGCTTCATGGGCACGACGATCCCCGAGGAATACGGCGGGCTCGGCCTCGGCTATCTCGAGCTTTGCGTGATCGCGGAAGAGCTTGGCCGCGCCTGCGCGCCGGTGCCGTTCTCCTCGACCGCCTATCTCGCGGCGGAAGCCATCAAGCGCTATGGCTCGGATGCGCAGAAGCAGGCTTGGCTGCCGAAATTCGCGGCCGGTGAGGCCATCGGCTGCTTCGCCTTCGCCGAGGGCGTGCAGGCGCCCTCGCCGAAGACCATCAAGACCACGCTCAAGGGCGGCAAGATTTCCGGTACGAAGCTGCCGGTGGCCGACGGCGACGTGGCGGACGTGGCCGTGGTCGTTGCCAAGACGGGCAGCGGCTCGGGCGAGGGCGACATCTCGCTGGCGCTGGCCGACCTGACCGACGGCAACGTGAAGCGCGAGCAGATCGAGACCATCGACCCAACCCGCAGCCACGCGACGATCACCTTCGACGGCGCCGCGGCGGAAGTGCTCGGCAAGGAAGGTGAGGGCTGGCAGGCCACGCAGGACGTTCTCAACTGCGCCGCCGTGCTGTTCGCTTTCGAGCAGCTGGGCGGCACGCAGGCGGCTCTCGACCAGGCGCGCGAGTACTCGCTTGAGCGCTACGCCTTCGGCCGTCAGATCGGCTCCTACCAGGCGATCAAGCACAAGCTGGCCGACATGTACGTGAAGCTCGAGCTGGCTCGCGGCCATTGCTACTACGGCGCCTGGGCCCTCTCGACCAACTCGCCGGAGCTGCCGTTGGCAGCCGCCGGTGCGCGTGTCGCCGCCACGGAAGCCTTCCGCTTTGCTGCCCAGGAGAACATCCAGGCGCATGGCGGCATCGGCTACACGTGGGAAGCCAACACCCAGTTCTACTACCGCCGCTCCAAGCTGCTGGCGCTGTGCCTCGGCGCCGCTGGCCAGTGGAAGGAGCGCATCGTCCGCGCGCTCGAGCAGAAGAACGCCGCGTAGCCCGCGGCCGCGCAGGACAGCATCAGGAATTCGACAAGGGAGACGCGAGATGGATTTCGACGACACCCAGGAAGAAGCCGCATTCCGCAAGGAATGCTTTGACTGGCTCAGCAAGAATGCCAAGCCCCGCTCTGACGCGAGCGAGAAGCGCGGCAGCGGCCAGCCGACCTCGGTCGAGGAGCACGTGAAGCGCGCCAAGGCCTGGCAGGCCAAGAAGGCCGAGGCGGGCTACGCGCAGATCACCTGGCCGAAGGAGTGGGGCGGCCGTGGCGGCACGCCGATCCAGTCGGTCATCTACAGCCAGGAAGAAGCCAAATTCGCGGTGCCGAGCGGCGTCTTCGAGATCGGCCTCGGCATGTGCGTGCCGACCGTGATGGCCTACGCGGACGACGAGACGTGCAAGCGCTTCGTCGGCCCGGCCCTGCGCGGCGAGGAAGTCTGGTGCCAGCTCTTCTCCGAGCCGGCGGCGGGCTCCGACGTGGCGGGCATCCGCACCAAGGCCGAGAAGGACGGTGACGAGTGGGTCATCAACGGCCAGAAGGTCTGGACGTCCGGTGCGCACTTCTCCGACTACGGCATCATCATTACCCGTACCGACCCAACCGTGCCCAAGCACAAGGGTCTCACCATGTTCTGGATCGACATGACGTCGCCGGGCGTGGAAGTGCGGCCGATCAAGCAGATGTCGGGCGATGCCAACTTCAACGAGGTGTTCTTCACCGACGTGCGCGTGAAGGACAGCCAGCGGCTTGGCGAAGTGGGCGAGGGCTGGAAGGTCGCGCTCACCACGCTGATGAACGAGCGCCTTGCCGTCGGCGGCGGCATGGGCGCCGGTGACTACGGCGAGCTTCTGGAACTTGCCCGCTCGACCGAGACGGAAGATGGCCCCGCCATCTCCAAGGCGAGCGTGCGCGAAAAGATCGCCGACTGGTACGTGGAGAGCCAGGGCCTGAAGCTCAACCGCTTCCGCACACTGACGGCGCTTTCCAAGGGCCAGACCCCCGGACCGGAGGCTTCGATCGGCAAGATCGTCTCCGCGCCGAAGATGCAGGAGCTTGCCTCCTTCGCCATGGACCTTGAGGACATGGGCGGCATCATCACCGACCGCGACGTGGCGCCGCTCAACGGCGGGTTCCAGGCGCAGTATTTCGGCGCTGCCGGCTACCGCATCGCGGGCGGCACGGACGAGATCCTGCGCAACATCGTTGCGGAACGCGTGCTTGGCCTGCCGGGCGACGTGCGCGTGGACAAGACGGTGCCGTACAACGAACTGCCCAAGGGCAAGTAAGCGGCAACCATCCGCCTACGGATCAGCGGCCCGCGGGAGACCTCGCGGGCCGTTTTTCTTTCGCACGGTCTAAGGCTAGGCGGCTAATCTCATGGCGATACGATCAATTCGCCGTAAGCCGGCATTCTCGGAAATCTGCTGTTTGAAGCGCGTTCTTTGCTGCATGTACCAGTGCAGATATCCGTCCCACGTCGAAGTCGTATCCGGCGGGAGGATGTTCCAGCCAAGCTCCTCAACGAGCCAATTCGCTTTTATCTGATTGCGCAACATGGACGTCGTGACGAGATTGTCCATCTCGTGCCGGCCGCCCCGTGCAAGTGGAACTACGTGATCGTGAGAAGGGAAAAGTTCCCAGTGCATGAAGTGGCAAGCATCGGACCGACCGTTTCGCTGGTAGGGAATCTCGTCGGGTATCCAGATCGACAACAGCCGCAGGACTCCCGGAAAGATCAGCCTGCTTCCAGTGTAGCGATCAATGAACCCGTCCCTCTTCCACAGGGCCGCGGTCTCGGCAGTTGATAGGTTCTGGCGGCGAGGACGGAACGGTTCAAAGGGCCATTCGCTGCGGACAACACCGCGAGCGGTGTCCACCTGTTCAAGGGACAGCGCATCACACACGCTTGTAACGACTGCTGATCGGTCTTGGCTCATCTTGCTCTCCCGTCGCTACGGGACAGCATACGCTAGAGCAGCAGCACTTCGACCTCGTCTCCCGCCTTGAGGGCCGGGGCGTCCGGCAGGTGGCGGATGAGGGTGGTGGCTTGAGCGAGGCCGGAGAGCTGCGCCGAGTCCTGCTTGTCGAGCGCTCGCACAGGGCCCGTGGCGCCGTTGACGCGGGTGGCGCGAAGATACGTCTCGCGCGGGCCGTTGGCGTCGAGCGGGGCGGCGAGGGTGGCGCGTTCGAAGCCGAGCGCCAGCGCCTGCGGCTGGGCCAGCAGCGTGCGGATTGCGGGCACGAGGAACAGGCGGGCCGTCACCATGGCGGAGACAGGATTGCCCGGCAGACCGAGCACCGGAAGGGTCTCGATCCTGCCGAACCAGGTGGGCTTGCCCGGCTTCACCTTCACCTTCTCGAACGCGATCTCGCCGCCTTCTTCCGCGAAGACACGGCGCAGGTGATCGTGATCGCCCACCGACGCGCCGCCGACGGTGACCAGCAGGTCCGCGCCCTCGGCGCCGATCAGCGCATCGCGGATGTCGTCGGGGTCGTCGCGGGCGATACCGAGGGACACCGGGACCGCGCCCACCGAGAAGATCAGGGCGGAGAGGCCGGGCGTGGTTGAATTGGCGATCTGGTCGCCGGTGATCTCACCGCCCGCATCCACCAGCTCGTCGCCGGTCGCAAGGATGGCGATGCGCGGGCGGCGCATGACCGGGATCGACCCGTAACCGGCGGCAGAGGCCAGCGCCACCTTGGGCGGCGTCAGCATGGTGCCCCGCGGCAGCAGGACGGAACCTGCCTTGAAGTCCATGCCGGCCATGCGGATGTGGCGGCCCGGCTGGGCGTCTTCGTTCAGCGTCACCGTGCCGTCGCCGCGCGTCGCGTTCTCCTGGATGACCACCTGGTCGGCGCCGGGCGGCACCGTGGCGCCGGTCGAGATACGCACGGCGTCGCCGGTCGTGACGGCCCCGGCGAACGGTTCGCCTGCGCGGGATTCACCCACGAGGCGGAACGTCGTACCCGATGTGAGGTCGGAACTGCGCACCGCGTAGCCGTCCATCGCTGAGACGGCAGCGGGCGGCTGGTCGCGCGGGGCGACGATGTCCTCGCAAAGCGTGCGGCCGAACGCGCGCGGCGCGGCCACCGTATCGGGCTCCACCGGTGACAAGGCAGCGGCGATGCGAGCGCGGGCGTCCTCGACGGAAATCATCGTGTCGGGCGTGGCGATGTCAGGACTCCGGGCAGGGGGCATCATGGAAAGTGGCCGGGACAGGATGGGCCGGATTGGCGCGGCCCCGCGCAAATTCCGGCCACCGCTCCTTTATCAGGTTCCGGCGTTGGCTGCACGCCGACATCACTCCTGACGCAATGTTGTCAGGAGGAGTCTGATATCCCTACCGCAGTTCAGCGAGTGCACCCGATCCACGAACCACGCGAGGATTGCCGCCATGGTCGCAACTGCTCTCGATAACTTCCCACCACCGCCCTGTGCCGTGCTGCTTGGATGGGAACTGCTTGATGCCAATATCGAGAAGGGGTGGGTGCGCATTGGCTATGACGCAAAGCCGGACTTCTGCAACCCCGCGGGCTTCATCCAGGGCGGGCTGATGACCGCCATGCTGGACGACGCGATGGGTCCAGCCATTCTCGTTGGCACAGAGGGCGCCTTCTACAGCGTGACCATCGACCTGAACGTGCACTTCCTCGGGGCGGCGAAGCCGGGCCGCCTTGTCGCCGAGGGCCGGGTGGTTCAGCTCGGCAAGACGATCGGGTTCGTGGAAAGCCGTTTGATGGATGAAGGCGGCACGCCGCTGGCGCGCGCATCTGCCAGCGTGAGGCTGGTGGCGTCGGAAAAAGCGGTGAAGCGCTAGCGCTCGGAAAGCCGCGGGATCAACTCGACCAGGTTGCACGGCTTGTGCGCCGGATCGAACTCGGCCTTGAGCACCTTCTCCCAGCCGTCGCGCACGGCGCCGCTGGAACCGGGCAGGGCGAAGAGATAGGTGTTGCCGGAAATGCCGGCGGTGGCGCGTGACTGGAGCGTTGAAACGCCGACGCTCTCGTAGCTCACCATGTGGAAGACGACAGAGAAGCCCTCGATCTCCTTGTCGTAGAAATCGTGGAAGACTTCCGGCGTGATGTCGCGGCCCGTGAGGCCCGTGCCGCCGGTGGAGATGACGGCATGGATGCGGTCATCGGCAATCCAGCCGCGTAGCTTCTCGGCGATGGCCTCACGCTCGTCGCGCACGATGGCGCGGTCGATGACCTTGTGGCCGGCGGCTTCGATTTCGCCGATGAGATAGGCGCCGGAGGTGTCGCTGATTTCATCGCGCGTGTCGGACACGGTGAGGACGGCAAAGCCGACCTGGGCGGGAGCACTCGTCATGGGGACCGGAACTGATGGAGTCGCGTTACGGGAGCGCGAGCCTAGCCGGTCTCTCCGTCAGGTGCGAGGGGGCGTGCCGGATTGCAGGCCGGCTCGGCGCTTTTCCAGTTCGCGCAGGATCAGGTTGGCGTTTCGCACGTTCGACTTGAAACCGATGTCGAAGAGATCACCCAGCACCGGGATCGCGCCGACGATCGTGTCGATTGCCGTGTTCACGGCCATGCGTGCGACGGTGCTCTTGCGGCATTCGAGCCGGTAGGCCTCGGCAAAGATATAGCCGGCCAGCAGCATGGCGGCGGCGTCGCCGATGCCCGGTATGAGGCCGATGATGCCGTCAATGCCCATGCGCATGTTGGTGCCCGGCAGCTTGAACTGGGCATCCAGCAGCGTCGCCAGCTTGCGGACCCGCTCCGCGGCCGATTCTTCGCTGGCCGTGAGCTGGCCAGGCGGGATGACCTCTAGTTCCGGGACGTGAAAGTCACTCATCGGTGTTTCTGCCTGCTGTAGCCCCAGTTGAAATCCGGCACGCCATTGTGCGCTCGCGCGGGCCTGATGTGCACCGGAACAAAACCGAGACTGAGGGGTTTGTTCCGCGCGAGCGATGCAGAACCCATCGCCTGAAGGGGACAAGCCAATGAATGGCGGCGATTTCGACTCCCTGTCGGGCATCGTGGCCCGGCTCCATGACATTGCGGAAGAGCGCGACAAGCTCCATGCAGGCGACCTCGTGGAGATGATCGGCACGCGCACCTTCGGGCCGCTCATGGTAGTCCCCGCCCTGATCGCCATTCTGCCGATTGTCGGCGCCATTCCCGGCATAACCATCGTCACGGGCCTGCTCATTGTTCTGGTGGCGTTCCAGATTGTCGCCGGCCGCAAGCACGCCTGGGTGCCGGACCGGGTGCGCGAGATCCCGATCCAGCGGTCCGCCCTCAGGCGCGGCGCGGACGCCTTCGCCCCGGTGGCAAAGCGCGTGGACAGCTTCACTGCGCATCGCTGGAAATGGGCGACGCACGGCATGGGCCTGTGGATCACGGCGATGGTGCTGGTGCTGCTCGGCCTCCTGATGATCCCGACGGCGCTCATCCCATGGGGCGTGATGGTGCCGGGCACGGCGGCGCTGGTGCTTGCCCTGGGCATTACCGTGCGCGACGGGCTGATCGTGGTGATCGGCTGGGTCTGCGCGCTGGCGGCGGTTATCGGCACTTATGTGATGCTTGCCTGACGGCGGATTTGGCCGCGGGCGCGGGTGCCACTATCTTCCGCCCCGATGACAGGTTTGAGCCCATACCGCTTTTCCGTGGCGCCCATGATGGAGTGGACGGACCGGCACTGCCGCGTCTTCCACCGCTGCCTGACGCGCCATGCGCGGCTCTACACGGAAATGGTGACCGCGCCCGCCGTGATTCACGGCGATCGGGCGCGGCTGCTCGGCTTTTCGGACGTCGAGCATCCCGTGGCGCTACAGATCGGCGGTGCAGACGCGGGCGAACTGGCCGAGGCGGCGCGGATCGGTCAGGATTTCGGCTACGACGAGATCAATCTCAATGTCGGCTGCCCATCAGACCGGGTGCAGTCGGGCCGCTTCGGCGCCTGCCTGATGCGCGAGCCGGAAACGGTGGCGCGCGGCGTCGCGGCCATGAAGGCGGCGGTGGACGCGCCGGTCACGGTGAAGTGCCGCCTCGGCGTCGACGAGCAGGCGCCGGAAGAGGTGCTGCCGCGCTTCGCCGTGATGATGCGCGAGGCGGGCGCGGATGCGCTCATCGTCCATGCGCGCAAGGCGTGGCTCGAAGGCCTGTCGCCCAAGGAAAACCGCGACGTGCCGCCGCTCGACTACCCGCTGGTCCATCGCCTCAAGGCGGCGCATCCGGACTGGCCGGTGGCGATCAACGGCGGCATCGCCTCGCTGGATGAGGCGGAGGCGCAGCTGGCCCACGTGGATGGCGTGATGCTGGGCCGCGCGGCCTATCACGAGCCGTGGCTGCTGGCGGACGTGGACCGGCGTTTCTTCGGCGCAGAGAACCCGGTGGCCTCGCCGCACGAAGCGCTCGAGGCCTTCATGCCCTACGTAGAGCACGAGCTGGCGCGCGGAGCGAAGCTCAATTCCATCGCGCGGCATGTCCTCGGCCTGTTTCACGGGCGGCCGCGGGCTCGGGCCTTCCGGCGTCACCTCTCCGAGCGGATGCACAAGGACGGCGCGGGCATCGACGTGTTGCGCGAGGCAGCGGCGCTTGTGCCGCACACGGACGCGAATTCGCGTGCGCGCGAAGCCGAGCCCGTGTAGAGACCGGCTCCATGGATATCGGGAATCTCGACTTCGGCATGCTGGCCGTCTTCGTCGCGGCGCTTGCCGCGGCGGGCGTGCTGGCGGGTCTTGTCGCGGGACTGTTCGGCGTTGGCGGCGGCATCGTCATCGTGCCGGTGCTGTTCTACGTGTTCACCGCTTTCGATGTGCCGGACGCGGTGAAGATGCACGTGGCGGTGGGAACGTCGCTCGCCACGATCATCGTCACGTCGATCCGTTCGCTCCGGGCGCACCTGAAATCAGGTGCGGTCGATACGGAACTGCTCAAGCAGTGGATCCTGCCCGTGGTCGCCGGTGTGGTCGCGGGCACGGCAGTGGCCGACCTGATCGACGGCACGGCGCTGACGGCAATCTTTGGCATCATTGCGCTGGCGGTGGCCGCGAACATGGCGTTCGGGCGCACTAGCTGGCAGCTCGGCAGCGAGATGCCGGGGCGGCCCGGCCGCGACATCATCGGCGCGGTGATCGGCTTTCTGTCGACGCTCATGGGCATCGGCGGCGGGACCTTCGGCAACACGGTGATGACGCTCTATGGCCGCACCATCCACAACGCGGTGGCGACGAGCGCCGGACTCGGCCTGATCATCGCCGTACCTGCGACCCTCGGCTTCATCGCCGGCGGCTGGGACGAGGCCGGCACGCCGCCGGGCTCCATCGGCTACGTGAACCTGATCGCGTTCGCCTGCATCGTGCCCGCGACCATCGTCATGGCGCCCATCGGGGCGCGGCTGGCGCACAAGGCACCGCAGAAGACGCTGAAGCGCGGCTTCGCAGCCTTCCTCGCGCTGGTTGCGCTGCGGATGCTCTACGGGGTCGTGTTCGGCTGACCTATTCGCCGATGATCGCCCAGCCGCCGGACGATGACGCGATCAGCTTTTCGCCCACGTAGAAGTCGCCGCGGGTGAAGACGACGCGGCGGCCTTTCTTCTGGAGCTTGGCGCGGCCCGTCACCCAGTCGCCCTCGCGTGCGCCTGCGATGAATTCCGTGTTGAGAAAGATGGTGGCGATGGGAACCCCGCCCGTCGCGTGGAACACGGTGGCGCCGAGCAGCGTGTCTGCCACCGTCGAGAGCATGCCGCCGTGGAGCATCCCGTACGGGTTACAGTGGCGCTTCTCGATGAGGAAGCCGTACGTCTCCTCGCCTTCCGGCTGCTGCGGCGGCTTGTAGATGGGGCCCGCGAACTTCTCGAAGGTGTCGTAGTCGAAGGTGTGGATCGGCTTCCAGCCGTCGGGGATCTGCGTCATTCAGAGCCTCTGGTCGTATTCGCCGACTTCGGGCTGCGCGGACAGCACCTTGTCGATCTCTTCGAACATGCCGCGCATGTTCTTCTCGGAAGCGGGGCTTTCGACGACGACGACAAGCCCCGGCTTGTTGGACGAGGCGCGCACGAGGCCCCAGGTTCCGTCTTCCAGCACGACGCGCACGCCGTTGACGGTGATCAGTTCACGGATGGACTGGCCCATGACCTTCTCGCCCTTGTCGGCAAGCGACTGGTAGTGCGTCACCATGCGGTCGACCACGTCGTATTTCTTGTCGTCATCGCAATAGGGCGACATGGTCGGCGAGCCCCATGTCTTGGGCAGGTCGTTCTTGAGATCGGCCATCGTCTTGTCCCCGGCACGGTCGAGCATGTCGAGGATGGCAAGCGCCGCCACGCAGCCGTCGTCGTAGCCGCGGCCGATGGGCTGGTTGAAGAAGTAGTGGCCCGACTTCTCGAAACCCACCAGCGCGCCGAGGTCGTGGCTGCGGCGTTTGATGTAGGAGTGGCCGGTCTTCCAGTAATCGGTCGTGGCTCCCAGTTCCTGGAGCACCGGATCGGTGAGGAACAGGCCGGTGGATTTCACGTCCACGACGAATTGCGGCTTGTCGTGGATCTTCGCAAGGTCGCGGGCAAGCATGACGCCCACCTTGTCGGCGAAGATTTCCTCGCCCTCGTTGTCGACGACGCCACAGCGGTCGCCGTCACCGTCGAAGGCAAGGCCCACGTCCGCCTTGTGCTCCAGCACCGCGTCACGCAGGGCATGGAGCATCTCCATGTCTTCCGGGTTCGGATTGTAGCGCGGGAAAGTGTAATCGAGATCGCAGTCGAGCGGGATCACCTCCGCGCCAACCCCTTCCAGCACCTTCGGCGCGAAGGCGCCCGCCGTGCCGTTGCCGCAAGCGGCGACCACCTTCAGCTTGCGCTCGATCTTCGGGCGGTCGGTGAGGTCGGCAATGTAACGCTCGGCCATCCCTTCCACGAATTCGTAGGAACCGCCCTCGCGGACGACGCCCTTGCCGTCGAGGACCGTGCGGCGGAGCAGGTCCATCTCGTCCGGGCCGAAGGTGAGGGGGCGCGCGGCGCCCATCTTCACGCCGGTCCAGCCGTTCTCGTTGTGGCTGGCGGTGACCATGGCAACGCACGGGCAGTCGAGATCGAACTGAGAGAAATAGGCGACGGGCGACAGGGCAAGGCCGATGTCGCGCACCTTCATGCCGGCGGCCATCAGGCCGGTAACGAGGGCCGCCTTGATGCTGGAGGAGTAGGAGCGGAAGTCGTGGCCGACGGCGATCTCGGGCTTCTGGCCGAGCTCGTGGATGACCGTGCCGAGCCCGAGGCCGAGCGCCTGCACACCCATCAGGTTGATCTGCGAGGAGAACAGCCAGCGCGCGTCGTATTCGCGGAAGCCCTGCGGCGCAACGAGGGGAATGTTCTCGTATTCGGCGGTGTTGGGTTTCAGATCGGCGCGCGGCTTGGGAAACATCTCGCGGGATACTCCGGGCGGGAACGGAAGGCGGGAGGGGCAGGCGACGGGTGAAAACTGACTAGCACGTCACTCGCGGAGCGTCAGCCGGTCGCCGTCGAAGTTGACCGAGGACAGCTGGCGCAGGAACGACATGCCAAGCAGCGACTGTTCGAGGCCGCCGCCCTGTGTGATGGAGGCCTCCACGTTGCGGGCGGTGACGGAACCGATGCTGATCTCATCCAGCACGACGCGCGCACCGGGCACGCGGCCATTGGCGGTGACGTAGATGCGGTCGAAGCGCAGCTGCGAGAGATCGATGCCGAGACGGCGCGCATCGCCCTCCGTCAGGGCCACATCGCTGGCGCCGGTATCGACCATCAGGCGCAGATGCGTGCCGTTGACGAGGGCATCCACGTGGAAGTGGCCGTCATTGCCGGCGCGCAGCGTGACGACGCCCGGCTCGGTCTCTATGGGGCGTGACGGCGCGAGCTCGCCGGTGACCCGCATGGCGATGGTCTCGAACTCGCCGCGGAAGGAATAGACGGTGACGAGGCCAAGGCCGATAGCGATCCAGATCAGCGCCTGCTTGAGGGCAAGGCCCGCGTGCTCGCGCCAGCCGACGAGGACCGAGCCGCCGACCATGGTGAGCAGCAGCACGAGGTAGACCGCGCGCATGCGGTTTTCCTCGATGGCCAGCGTGCCGGGATATTCGAGCGACAGGAAAAGCACCACGGCGGTGACCGCGAGGCCCGCGAGGCCGATCCATGTCCAGGCGTTGTTTCGCATCTGTGCGGCAGTTTCCTTCGGTTTCCGGCCCCATCATAGGAGACAGTGCGGAGGCTATGTGGCAGGGACGTGAAAAAATCGCTTGGGTCCGCCGCCCGGCATATTTATCTATCGGGCAGTGTGATATGTTTTTATTCACACGGAAGAATTGGAAATTATGACCAACCCCAAGGCCCCGACCCCGTTGCGACCCGCCGCCGGCGTTCTGACCGGCGACCTGCGCGCGCGCCTCGGCCTGCCGGGCTTCGAGCCGGGCTGGGTGTGGCTGACGGGGGCCGGGCCGGGCGATCCGGGCCTGCTGACGATCCACGCGGCGCACGGCCTCGCGGAAGCGGACGTGGTGGTGCATGACGCGCTGGTGGACGAGCGCATCCTCGCGCTGGCCAAGCCGACGGCGGATCTGGTGTTCGCCGGCAAGCGCGGCGGCAAGCCAAGCGCCAAGCAGCGCGACATTTCTGACAAGCTGATCGAGCTGGCGCGCGCGGGCAAGCGCGTGCTGCGCCTCAAGGGCGGCGACCCATTCGTGTTCGGCCGCGGCGGCGAGGAAGGGCTGGCGCTGGTCGAGGCCGGCATCCCGTTCCGCGTGGTGCCCGGCGTGACGGCGGGGACGGGCGGTCTCGCCTACGCGGGCATTCCCGTGACCCACCGGGACACCAACCAGGCGGTGACATTCATCACCGGCCACAGCGCGGCAGGCGAAGTGCCCGACGGCTTCGACTGGGAAGCCATCGGCCGCGGCTCGCCGGTGGTCGTGCTCTACATGGCCATGAAGCATCTTGGCACCATCGCCGACCGCTTCATTGCGGCGGGCCGCGACCCGAACCAGCCGGTGGCGGTTGTGAGCAATGCGACCTCCGACAAGCAGCGCGTGCTGGAAACGACGCTTTCGCGGGCGGCCGCCGACGTGGCGAAGGCGGAGATGGAAGCGCCTGCCGTCATCTGCATCGGTGAAGTGGTGCGGCTGCGGCAGGGTCTCGACTGGCTCGGCAGCCTGATGGACGGGCGCGCGCTCGATCCCGATCCGCTGGGCATGAAAGCCGGCGCGGAGGCCACGAAGTCCGCGAAAGGCGGCACCGCGTCCTAAGCGCGCATTGCGCCCAGGTGCCTTGGCCTCCATATGGCGCTCTCATTCGCCGAGGGGGAGGGGCCGATGCCCAAGCCGCACAAGTTCTGGGACCGGATCGCGAAGTTCTATTCGCGCCAGCCGGTGCCTGATGAAGGCATCTACCAGCAAAAGCTCGCGAAGACCCGCGCGCACCTGACGCCCGACACGGAAATGTTCGAGTTCGGCGCGGGCACGGGCTCGACGGCGATTGCCCACGCGCCCCACGTGAAGCATGTCGAGACGATCGACATTTCGCCGAAGATGGTGGCCATCGCGCGTGAGAAGGCGGAAGCGGCCGGGCTCACCAACGTGGACTTCAAGGTCGGCGGCATTGACGACTACGACGCAGGCGGACGAACCTTCGACGTGGTGCTCGGCATGAGTATCCTGCATCTCGTGAAGGACCACGACGCAGTGATCCTCCGCGTGCATGAGCTGCTCAAGCCTGGCGGCATCTTCGTCAGCAGCACGACGTGCATGGGCGACCGTTTCGGTATCTTCCGCTACCTCGGGCCAATTGGCTATGCGCTTGGGCTCTTGCCACTGCTCAACATCTTTTCCCGCAAGGAGCTGGAAGCGAGCATCGCGCGCGCAGGCTTCGAGATGGAAGAAGTCTGGCAGCCCACAGAGAAGAGCGCGGTCTTCATCATCGCCCGCAAGCCCGCCTAGATACTCATCGACACGGCAAGCGCGAGCAGGCCCCAGACCTCGCCGGACTGTTGCAGGGCAAGTGGCATCGGCAGGTGACCGCTCTCGATCTCCTGCCGGAAGGCGCGCGGCGCGAGCCATGCACCGAGTGCTGCGCCGCCCGCCGCGACGGCGCCCGCTGTCAGACCGAGCGTGACCACCGCGACGATGAGCGAGATGGCGAGCGCTGTGGCGGCGGGGCCGAGCTCGTGGCCGTTGCCTTCGTGGTCCTCTTCGTCGGCGGGAATGGCGGTGCCGTCCGGCGGCAGGATGAGGACGCGCGGGTCGCCGTCTTCGCCTGCGTTCGCGTCGGCCTCGTCCTCCGGGTCCGGCGCGGGCTCGAGCAGGATGGCGGCGGCATGTGACAGCGCGCCGACAGCGACCAGCGCGAGCACGGCGACATGAGGGCCACTCTCAAAATTCTCGTCGCCGCCGATCACGTAGATGGCGGCGATCTTGAGGAGCGTCGCCACCATGAAGGGGGCGGCGGCGCGCGTCTGGCCGTCTTCAAGGTGGCCGCCGATGAGAATGAGCGCGGCGACGGCGAGGATCGCGCTCACCGCGGCGGGCAGGCCCACGTCATGGGACGCGAAGAACACGCCGCCCGCGGCGAGGCCCATGAGCGCCCCCGCGATGGGGTAGGCACGCCGCGCGCGCGGATCGAGGCTGGCGGAGGCGGGCGGCGGCTGGACCGGGAGGCGCGTGAGCGCGGAGACCGCCACGTGCAGGTCACGGCCCCACGCGGCAAGGCTCCAGTCGGCGCCATCGTTGCGGGGCGGCGGCGTCATGACGCGCGGTGCTCTTGTCGGCGTTTCATGCCGCGACTCTTAGCGCAAAACTTCAGACCACGCTTCCCGCGTCAGACGGCCTTGTCCCGGCCTTCCCAGTAGCGCTCACGCACCGAGCGGCGGACAATCTTGCCGGTAGGCAGGCGCGGCAGGTCGTCGGAGAAATCGACCGAGCGCGGGCGCTTGTATCCGGCGAGATGTTCGTGCGCGAAGGCAAGGATGTCGGCGGCGGTGTCGTCCGACGCCGCAAAGCCCGGCTTGAGCTGGATGACGGCCTTCACTTCCTCGCCCCATTCCTCGCTCGGCACGCCCACGGTGGCGACGTCGAGCACGGCGGGGTGCTTGAGCAGTTCCTGGTCGATCTCCGCCGGGTAGATGTTCACGCCGCCGGAGATGATGATCTCGGCGCTGCGCCCTGTAAGGAACAGGAAGCCCTCCGCGTCCATGTAGCCGAGGTCGCCCATGGTGAAGAAGTCGCCGCGATAGGCCCCGGCGGTTTTCTCCGGCGCCTTGAAGTACTCGAAGCGGCCGGTCTCGGGCGCCTTGAAATAGACGGTGCCGACCTCGCCTTGCGGCACGGGCTTGCCGGCCTCGTCCTGGATCTCCAGCACCACGTTGGGCAGCGGCTGGCCGACGGTGCCGGGATGCGCGAGCCAGTCATGCGGACGCGCGAAGACGCCGCCGCCCTCGGTCGCCGCGTAGTACTCGAAGACGACGGGGCCGAGCCAGTCGATGGCTTCCTGCTTCACGTGGACCGGGCAGGGGGCGGCGCCGTGCAGCACCCAGCGCAGGGACGACGTGTCGTATTTCGCGCGCGTTGCCTCCGGCAGGTGCAGCATCCGGTGCAGCATGGTGGGCACGACATGCGTGTGGGTGACCTTGTATTCCTCGACAAGGCGCAGCGTCTCCTCCGCGTCCCACTTGTCCATCAGGACGATGGGGACGCCCGCCGCGATGGGAAGCTGGAGGTTCAGGGCGAGCGGCGCCGCGTGATAGAGCGGGCCCGTCACCAGCGCCACGTCATTGGCGCCGTCGAAGGCGGCGGTCTCCAGCAGCACCTCCACCAGCGGCGAAGGCGGCGGCGGCGTCTTGCGGTAGACGCCCTTGGGATGGCCTGTCGTGCCGGACGTGTAGAGCATCTGCGTGCCGAGGACGGGATCATCGATCAGATCGCCGGTCTCGGCGGCCAGCGCCGCGTCATAGTCATCGAATCCGTCGATGGGTCCGCCCACGGCTAGCTTTGTCACGAGGTGCGGCGACATGGCGGCGGCCTCGTGGGCGCTCTTCGGGAAGCGCGCATCGGCGACGAAGGCCTTGGCTTCGCTGTTGTCCACGATGTAGCCGACCTCGGCGCCGGTCAGATGCCAGTTGATCGGCGTGATGCGGTAGCCGCCGCGCTGGCAGGCGGCGAGCGTCTCCACGAATTCCGGCCGGTTGGAGCAGAGCAGGGCAACGCCGTCGCCCGCTTCCACACCCGCGGCCCGGAGCGCGCGGACCAGCCGGTTCGCCCGCGCGTCCAGCTCGGCGAAGCTGCGGTTGCCGGCCTGCGAGATGATGGCCGGACGATCCGGCGATTGGGCGGCCTGCCAGGCGAGCACGAGCCCGGCCGCGGCCGCATCCATGCGGTCCATGTCCTTCATGCGCTGTCCCTCCCCTGGGCGACGCGCCGTTTTCGGCGGCCCCCTGCGGTTGACCGGAACGCGCGATCCCGGTACCGACATTATTGTAAGTTATCTTGCGAAATCGCAGGGTGAATTCGCGTTTCTCCCGAATAACGTAGAGGGGAGCGGGCGTTTTCGCCAAGCGGGCCCGGATTGGACCGGCGCCGCGGCATCAGGCTGCACGCGGCGTCATTTTCTTGAAACCGGAAGCTTCGCGGCTAATATCCGCGCCACGTTGAAAGATTGTTGCGGCGGGCGGCCCGACCAGGCCCATGAATGTGGCCCGCCATGGAGGAACATCATGGATCTCGAATTCAGCGCCGAAGACCGCGCATTCCGCGACGAGGTGCGCCAGTTCATCGCCGAGAACTACCCCGAGGAGCTCAAGAAGAAGCGCTCGCGGCAGGAGATGTCGAAGGAGGATTTCCTCCGCTGGCATAAGGTTCTCTACAAGAAGGGCTGGGTCGCGCCGCACTGGCCGGTCGAGTACGGCGGCACGGGCTGGGGCGTCACCCAGCGCTACATCTGGGGCGAGGAAAACGCGCGCGCGGAAACGCAGCCGCTCCTGCCCTTCGGCCTCACCATGGTGGGCCCGGTGATCTACAACTACGGCAACGAAGAGCAGAAGAAGCGCTTCCTGCCGCGCATCCTGTCCGGCGAGGACTGGTGGTGCCAGGGCTACTCCGAGCCCGGTTCGGGCTCCGACCTTGCGAGCCTGCGCACCCGCGCCGTGAAGGAAGGCGACCACTACATCGTCAACGGCTCCAAGACCTGGACGACGCTGGCGCAGCACGCCGACTGGATGTTCTGCCTTGCGCGGACCGACCCGGAAGCCAAGCAGCAGGAAGGCATCTCGTTCCTGCTCATCGACATGAAGACGCCGGGCATCACCGTGCGCCCGATCATCACCATCGATGGCGGCCACGAGGTCAACGAGGTGTTCCTCGAGGACGTGAAGGTGCCGGTGGAAAACCTGATCGGCGAGGAGAACAAGGGCTGGACTTACGCCAAGTTCCTGCTCGGCAACGAGCGCTCCGGCATTGCCGGCGTCGCCCGCTCCAAGAAGGCGATCGAGCGTCTCAAGACCATTGCCGGCGCCGAGACGGTTGGCGGTGAGCCGCTGATCAAGACGGACGGCTTCAAGCGCAAAATCGCCGACCTGGAGATCGACCTGTCGGCGCTCGAATTCACCGAGCTGCGCACGCTGGCGCAGGAAAGCCGCGGCAAGGGTCCGGGCCCGGAAAGCTCGATCCTCAAGATCAAGGGCACCGAGATCCAGCAGCGCATCACCGAGCTGACGCTGGAAGCGGTGGGCAGCTACGCCTTTCCGTTCAACCAGCCGGACGGCGAGGGCTCCAACGAGGTGCCCGGGCCGGATTACGCGCTGGGCGCCGCGCAGAATTATTTCAACATGCGCAAAACGTCGATCTACGGCGGCTCGAACGAGATTCAGCGCAACATCATTGCGAAAGCCGTGCTTGGGCTCTAAGCACTAGCGCGAAAGCTACCGCGGCATGCGGGGGCGGCGGTCCGGACGGGCCGCCGCCCCCGGTGCATCAAACAGGGGGGCGCGGGTCTCGCGTCCTGATCGGTTTCAAAGACAAGGCCCGGCATGCTGGCCGAAAGCTCGATTGCAGGAAGGACGCCTGAGCAATGGATTTCTCCTTCTCCGAAGAACAGACCCTGATCCGCAACTCCGTTGAGCGGTTCATCCAGGACAAGTACGACTTCGACACGCGCCGCAAGATCGTCGGCTCGGAAGAGGGCTGGCGCCGCGACTACTGGCAGCAGCTAGCCGAACTGGGCCTTCTCGCGGCCCCCTTCTCCGAAGAGCAGGGCGGCCTCGGCGGCGGCCCGATCGACGTGATGCTGGTGATGGAAGAGTTCGGCAAGGGCCTCGTGGTCGAGCCGTTCATCCCGACGGTCGTGCAGGCCGGCGGCTTCCTCAAGCGCGGCACCGCGGCGCAGATCGAGGAGCACCTGCCGGGCCTCATCGGCGGCGAGACCGTGTGGGCCTTCGCCTATGCCGAGCCGCAGGGCCGCTACAACCTGGCCGACTTGGTGACGACCGCCAAGAAGGACGGCGACGGCTTCGTGATCAACGGCCACAAGGCCGTGGTGCTGGGCGGCCCGTGGGCCGACAAGCTGATCGTGACCGCGCGCACCTCCGGCGGCCAGCGCGACGAGAAGGGCGTGACGGTCTTCATCGTGGACAAGGATGCCAAGGGCGTCTCGACCCGCGACTACCCGACCGTCGACGGTTTCCGCGCCTCGGAGATCACCTTCGAGAACGTGAAGGTCGGTGCCGACGCGGTGATCGGCGAGGTGGACAACGGCCTGCCGCTCGTCGAACTCATCTCGGACGAGACCATCGGCGCGCTCGCGGCGGAAGCCTGCGGCTGCATGAAGATGCTGGTGGACGACACGGTCGAGTACTGCAAGACGCGCAAGCAGTTCGGCGTGCCCATCGGGAAATTCCAGGTTCTGCAGCACCGCATGGTGGACATGTTCATGAACCACGAGCAGTCGGTGTCCATCAGCTACATGGTCAACCTGAAGCTCGGCGAGGACGAGGTGGAGCGCAAGAAGGCCGCTTCCGCCGCCAAGGTGCAGATCGGCAAGGCCGGGCGCTTCGTCGGCCAGCAGGCAATCCAGCTGCACGGCGGCATGGGCATGACCGACGAGCTGCGCGTCGGCCACTACTTCAAGCGCCTGACGATGATCGACACCCAGCTGGGCAACGTCGACTACCACCTGAAGCGCTACGCCGACGCCGCGTAAGACGGTCAGCAGCGACGCAATGCAAGACGGCCGCTCCCGGGGGGAGCGGCCGTTTTCGTTTCCGACATTCCAAGATTGTCATTCCGGACGCAGCGCCAGCGGCGAGCCGGGATGACGGCGTGGCGGAGATAGGAAACGCGGTCTAGGCCGTCTCGCGGGCGCGGCGGAGTTCGTTGGCGATGGCGCGGGCGCGGGGCAGGATGACGGTGGCCTGCGTTCCCTGGCCGACTGTGCTGGCGAGCTCAACGCGGCCGCCATGGGCCTCGGTGAGACCGTTGACGATGGCCAAGCCAAGGCCCGTGCCCCGCTCGCCGGTGCGCGCCTTGCTGCGCCCCTGGGTGAAGGCTTCCATCACCTGGTCGAGTTCTTCCTGGCACATGCCGCACCCGGTATCGCGCACGCCGAAGGCGATAGAGCCGTCCTGGCGCGGGGCGGCAAACAGAGTGACCGTGCCGCCGGTCTCGGTGAACTTGAGGGCGTTGGAGGCGAGGTTCAGCCATATCTGCCGGATCGCCCGGTCATCCGCGAGGATACGCGGCACGGACCGCGGCATGTCGATGTTCACGCGGATCTGCCGGCGGGCGGCGTTGATCTCGATCATCCGCATGCATTCGTCCGCCGTCTCACGCAGGTCGACCGGCGTTTCGGTCAGCTCGAGGCGGCCGGCCTCGATGCGTGCGAGATCAAGGATATCGTCAATCAGCGACAGCAGGTGCCGCCCGCTGCCGTGGATATCCTCGGCATATTGCAGGTAGTTGCGGTGCCCGAGAGGGCCGAAGGTCTCGCCCCGCATCACGTCAGAAAAGCCGATGATTGCGTTGAGCGGCGTGCGCAGTTCGTGGCTGACGCTGGCAAGGAATGCCGACTTGGACTGGCTGGCTTCCTGCGCCTTGGCGCGCTCTTCCTCCGCCACGGACTTTTCGTCCTCCAGGCGGCTGATGAGCGCGTCTTTCTCGTTGCGAAGGGACAGCATGTCGCTCGTCGTGGCGTGAACGCGCTTACCCATGCTGACCAGGAAATAGGTATAGACAGCAGCCAGCACACCGACGCCCATCATGAATTCGTCGCCGGTAAAAATCGGCCGAAGAACGAGCACAGCCGCCGGAATGAGCAGGGCGCTGTAGAGCATCGGCAGGTAGATGGCCGACAGCCCGACCGCCGGGGCCAGCGCCGCGGCGAGCACGGCGAGGATCAGGGCGTTGTTGAGAACGTCGCCTGGGATCCAGAACCAGATGCCTATGGAGGCCCAGATGGCCTCGGTGACGGTGTTCGCCACCAGCACGGCCATCGCCCAGCGCTCGAACTCCTTGCCTGTGAACCCGCGGGCCGCGCCCCACTTGCAGAGGTAGAAGAAGACGGCGTAGCCGCCGATGGCGAAAGCCGCCCAGATGGCCGGGCCCGACCAGTGGAACCAGTAGGTGAACAGCACTCCGATCAGCGCCATGAGCGCCGGGACCGAGTAGATCTCCGACGACATGTTCTGGACGAAGAAATTCAGCTGCGTCCGGTGAAGGTCGCGCTTCCTGGCCTTCTCGGGCGTCGTCACGGGAACATCTCCCCCTTGCGGTCCGGTGGCCGGAGCCAGGCCGGACTCGCCATGCTGCTTCTCGGAACAATGCACGGGATGTGTTAACAACCGCTTCGCAACAGGGAAAAAGCGCGGGAATCCGCGCGCCCACACCGGGAGGACCAGGACGCCCATGACCGCCGATCCGCTGCTGTTCGAGAAGGACGGCCATATCGCCACGCTTACGATCAACCGCCCGGATTCGCGCAATGCACTCGGCGAGGCGGAGGACGGGCCGGCCTTCCAGGCGGCGGCCGAGAAGATCAACGCGGATGTCGACATCCGCTGCGTGATCCTGACGGGCGCCGGCAAGGCGTTTTCCGCGGGCGGCAACATCAAGGCCATGCGCGACCGCGCGGGCTCCTTCGGCGGACCGGGCGTCGATATCGCGCGCAGCTACTACACGGGCATCCATCGCATCGTGAAATCGCTGTGGTCGCTGGAAGTGCCCATGGTGGCGGCGGTCAACGGCCCTGCCATCGGGCTCGGCAACGATGTGGCGTGCCTCGCGGATACGCGCATCGCCTCGGACAAGGCGATTTTCGGTGCGACGTTCCTCAAGATCGGCCTGGTGCCGGGCGATGGCGGCGCGTGGCTGCTGCCGCGCGTGATCGGCTCGGCGCGGGCCGCGGAACTGTTTTTCACCGGTGATGTGATCGACGCGCCGACGGCGGCGGAATGGGGCCTCGTGAGCCGCGTTGTGCCGCATGACACGCTGATGGACGAGGCGAAGGCGCTGGCGGACAAGATCGCCGGCCAGCCGCCGCATGTGCTGCGCATGACCAAGCGGCTGATGCGCACGGGCATGACATCGACCTTCGACCAGATCATGGACATGTCGGCCAACATGCAGGCGCTGGCGCATCACACCGATGACCACGCGGAAGCCGTGGCGGCCTTCATCGAGAAGCGCGAGGGGACCTATCACGGCCGCTAAGCCGCTGGGCTCAAACGCAATTTGCCCCTGCAAATCCGCAATTGCGGGGGTGGGACGCGCGACCTAAAGTCCGCGCGACAGAAATCCAACGAACAGGGAGAAGAACCATGGCCGCAGTCGGCATCGTCGCGACGCTCATCGTGCAGGAAGGCAAGGAAGCGGAATTCGAAAAGGTGTTCAAGGAACTCCGCGAGCAGGTGAAGGCCAACGAGCCCGGCTGCGAGATGTATGACGTCTACAAGTCGAAGTCGGACGCTTCCACCTACGTTGTGATGGAGCGCTACAAGGACGAGGACGCGCTCAAGGCGCACGGTTCCTCGGAGCACTTCAAGGCTGCCGGCCCGAAGCTCGGCGCCGTGCTGGGCGGTGCGCCGGTGCTCGAATATCTCGACCCGGTCGCGTAACCGCGATGGCAATCGGCGGTATCGTCCGCCTGACCGTGAAGGCAGGCGAGGGGAAGGCGTTCGAGGACGTCTTCCTCTCCCTGCGCAAACAGGTGCTGGCCGGTGAACGGGGCTGCGAGATGTATGATCTCCACCGGTGCCGCGGCGCGGAATCGGACTATGTCATTCTGGAGCGCTGGGCGGACGAGGCGGCACTGGCCGCGCACCGCGAAGCGCCCCACATGAAGGCCGCAAGGCCAAAGCTCGCAGCCCTCGTGGCGGATTCGCCCGGCGGCGTGTTCTACGACGCCATCGCCTGATGGACGTACCGGCAGGGAGACACGAACCATGGACCTGAGCTTCTCGAAGGAAGACGAGGCCTTCCGCGCGGAAGTGCGCGCGTTCATCGACGAGCACTTCACCGACGAGCTGCGCCGCAAGATGTCGCGCACCAAGAACGGCTACCTCGACAAGGAAGACCACATCCAGTGGCAGAAGGCCCTGCACTCCAAGGGCTGGGCCGCCCCGCACTGGCCGGAGGAATATGGCGGGCCGGGCTTCACGCCGACGCAGCACTACATCTTCGACCGCGAGATGTCGGCCGCCGGCGTGCCGCTGACCGTGCCCTTCGGCATCCGCATGGTGTCGCCGGTCATCATGAAGTTCGGCACCGAAGAGCAAAAGCAGAAGTACCTGCCCGACATCCTCGCCAGCAATGTGTGGTGGTGCCAGGGCTACTCGGAACCGGGCGCGGGCTCGGACCTCGCCTCGCTACAGATGAAGGCCGAGGACAAGGGTGACCACTACCTGTGCAACGGTTCGAAGATCTGGACCACGCAGGCGCAGCACGCCGACATGATCTTCTGCCTCGTGCGCACCAAGAAGACCGACAAGCCGCAGGAGGGCATTTCGTTCCTGCTGATCGACATGCACACGCCGGGCGTGAAGGTGGAGCCGCTGGTGACGCTCGACGGGCCCGCCGAGGGCAAGCAGGAGATCAACCAGGTCTTCTTCGAGGATGTGAAGGTGCCCAAGGAGAACCGCATCGGCGAGGAGAACAAGGGCTGGACCTACGCCAAGTACCTGCTCGAGTTCGAACGCGGCAACACCTATGCGCCGGGCCTGATGCGCTCGCTCAACAAGGTGCGCAAGATCGCCGCCGGTGCGCCGGTGGGCGAGGGCACGCTGGCCGACCAGCCGAATTTCCAGGCGAAGATCAACGACATCGAGACCCAGATCCGCGCCATGGAATACACCGAGCTGCGCATCTTTTCGGCCATGTCGGCCGGGCAGAACCCGGGGCCGGAATCTTCGATGCTCAAGTGCCGCGGCACGGAATTGCAGCAGGCGATCTCGGAGCTGGCGGTGGAAGGCATCGGCTATTACGGCTTCCCCTTCGTGCGCGACACCTTTGCGCTGTCGAACGAGGAAATCGTCGGGCCGGACTACGCTCCGCCTGTGACGCCGTACTATTTCAGCCTGCGCAAGGCCTCGATCTATGCCGGCTCGAACGAGATCCAGCGCAACATCATGGCGAAGGCTGTGCTGGGCCTCTAGGTCTGGCGGCATCGTTAACGGAATGTGAGCCGGTGCAGGCAACCTGCACCGGCTTTTCCTTATTTGGTCTCGAAACAATTTTAACCAGTCGGCGGGCAAGATCGCACCCATGCGACTGGGGCAGAACATAGCGAAGCTCGTCTGGGGGCGGCCGCATACCAAGGCCGAAATCGACGAGGCGATCGCAGGCGTCGAGAACTATCTCGTCGTCCACCGCTACGACCTGGTGAACGCGGTCGTGCTGGCGGCGCTGCTCGTGGCCGCCTTCAGCTCGGTGGGCCTCGTCGTCGAGTCGCTCATCTGGGGCGCCGCCGTCATCGTCGCGGAGACCGGCTTTACGCTGATCCGCCACCGCATGGCCAAGGAGCGGACACACGGGCGCAATGTCTACCGCCGTATAACGACGCTGCAGGTGGTGTCCGTTGGCACCATGTGCCTCTGGTCGTTCGGCCTCCTCTTCGCTTACGGCCACGATCCGATCTCGCAGATGATCGTGACGCTCGCCTGGGCAGGTGCGATGGTGGTGGTGACCAACCAGAACGGCGCCATCCCGCGCGTGTCGCTTTCGAGCGCCGCGCTGCCCGCGCTGATGATTGCCGTCGTGCCGCTGGCTGTCGCCTCGCATCCCGCGGAATACGCGCTGGCCGGGCTTTCCATCTCGCTGGTGGTGCTCGTCGCGTACAACACCACGGCCAACCTCGAAACCAACCGGAAGCTGTTCGAGGCGCAGGCCGACAAGGACGAGCTGATCGGCGAATTACAGATTGCCCGCCAGGCGGTGGACGCCGACCGGCGGCGCGCCGAGGAGGCGAGCCGCGCCAAGTCCGAATTCCTCGCCATCATGAGCCACGAGATCCGCACGCCGATGAACGGCGTGCTGGGCATGGCGCAGATGCTGGCCCGCTCCGACCTGACGGAAGAGCAGCAGGCCTATGCCGAGACCATCGTTGAATCAGGCGACGCCCTGCTGTCGCTGCTGAACGACGCGCTCGACCTGTCGCGCATCGAGGCCGGGCGCATGACGCTCGACCTCGATGAGGACAGCCCGCATCGCGTCGTGCAGGCCGTGCGCGACCTGTGGGCGCCGCGGGCGAAGGACCAGGGGCTGTCGTTCGACCTGGAAGTTGCCGACGACCTGCCGGTGCGCGTCGAGACCGACGCGCGCAAACTGCGGCAGGTCCTGTCGAACCTTGTCGGCAACGCGATCAAGTTCACCGCCCAGGGCGGCGTCACGCTCGCAGCCTCATCGCCACGCAAGGGCATCCTGCGCTTCGAGGTGCGTGACACGGGCCCGGGCATCCCGGAGGACGCGCAGGCGCGCATCTTCGAGCGGTTCACGCAGGCGGATACCTCCACTACCCGGCGCTTTGGCGGATCGGGTCTCGGCCTCACCATCTGCAAGCAGATCGTTGAGCTGATGCAGGGCGCGATCTCGGTGACCAGCCGCGAAGGCGAGGGCGCGCGCTTCATCGTAGAACTGCCCGTGCGTGTGCTGGCGGAAAGCCCTGCGGAAGACGTGCTCGGCGCGCCGGAAGAAGTCTTCGGCGGCGACGGGCCCCTGCGCATTCTCGTTGCCGAGGATCACCCGACCAACCAGAAGCTGATGCGCGCCATCCTCAAGGAACTCGGCCATATCGGAGAATTCGTGGAGAACGGGCGGCAGGCGGTGGACGCCGTCGCCTATGGCGCCTTCGACCTGGTTCTGATGGACGTGCAGATGCCGGTGCTGGACGGTGTGGCGGCGACGCGGGAAATCCGCGACATGCCGAACGAGCGCCGCGCCATTCCCATCGTTGCGCTCACGGCCAACGCGGCCTCCGGCCAGCGCGAGGAATACCTCTCGCTTGGATTCGACGACTACGTGGCCAAGCCATTCGAGCCCGCGCAGCTGTGCCGGGCCATAGAAAAGGCGGCGGGCAGGGCGCCCGCCGCCGATTCCTTCGCACCGAGGGCCGCGTCCGCCTGAGGCGGACGCGAGACAATGGCAGGGCTTACTTGCCCGACGCCTTCTCGAAGAACTTGCCGGTCTGCTCGCCGCCCATGAAGAAGGGCTTTGAGTTCGAGAAGTCGGTGATCTTGTCCCAGGCTTCCAGCACCTTCTCTGCCGTCAGGTCTTCGCGGCCGAGATAGACACCATCGGACTCCTCGATGCGCGCCGAGGCGAAGACGCCCGCGCCCGCGCAGAGGATCGTGCCGGTGGGCGCGTCCTCGCTGACGAGAACCATCACGCCGGGCGACACGAATTCCGGCTTCAGCATGGCTTCGGCTTCGGCAGGCATCAGGTCTTCGGTCATGCGCGTGTAGGCGACCGGCGCCAGCGTGTTGACCTTGATGTTGTCCTTCTGGCCTTCGATCTTCAGCGTGTTCATGAAGCCGGCGACGCCCAGCTTCGCCGCGCCGTAGTTGGCCTGGCCGAAGTTGCCGTAGAGGCCCGAGGACGAGGCGGTCATCACAACGCGGCCGTACTGCTGTTCCTTCATGATCGGCCACACGGCGCGCGTCACCTTGGCCGTGCCGTTGAGGTGGACGTCGATCACGAGATCCCAGTCCTTCTGCTCCATCTTGCCGAAGCTCTTGTCGCGCAGGATGCCGGCATTGTTGATCAGGATATCGATGCGGCCGAAGGCATCCATCGTCTCCTTGACCAGGTTCTCGACACCCTTGTCGTCGGTGACGCTGGAACCGTTGGCGATCGCTTCGCCGCCCAGCTCCTTGATCTCGGCAACGACCTTCTCGGCTGCTTCGGACGAGCCGCCCGACCCGTCGACCGCGCCGCCGAGGTCGTTGACGACCACCTTCGCGCCGCGCCGGGCCAGCTCCAGCGCGTGGCAGCGGCCAAGCCCGCCGCCCGAGCCCGTGACGATGGCGACCTTGCCGTCGAACGAAATGCTCATGTCTCAGTTTCCTCTTTCGATTCAAGTGGATAGGCGGTGCGCTGTGGGGCGCGGCCGGCGCATGATCGGGGGCCGGCGCGGCCCTTGCCGGGTGCCTTGGCGACCCGCCGGAAAAGCCGCGATGGTTTTGCATCCCTGCCTTTCCCCGGTCAAGCTGCGCCGGGCCGCCGGATTCGGGCGGGGGATGCTGTCACACGGGGGGAAGACCGGCGCATGGTGCTCACCATCCTGCAGGGGCTGTTCGGGCTCGGCGTATTCACAGGGCTCGCCTGGCTGATGAGCGAGGACCGGCGGCGGTTTCCGCTGCGGGTGGCGCTGATCGGCATCGCGATCCAGATTGCTGTCGCCTTGGTGTTCCTGCGTGTGCCGCTGGCGCGCGACGCCATGCTGGCGCTCAACGGCGTTGTGGACGCGCTGATGCAGTCCACGCTGGCGGGCACCAGCTTCGTCTTCGGCTATCTCGGCGGCGGGGCACCGCCCTACGAGGTGGCGGACCTCAACGCCAATTTCGTGCTGGCCTTCCAGTCGCTGCCCATCGTGCTGATCGTCTCGGCGCTGGCAGCGCTGCTGTGGCATTGGCGTGTGCTGCCCATCGTCATCGGCGCTCTGTCGGCGGCGCTGACGCGCGTCATGAACGTGGGCGGTGCGCTGGGGCTTGCTTCCGCGGCCAACATCTTCATGGGCATGGTCGAAGCGCCGATCCTGATCCGGCCCTATCTCGACCGGCTGACACGATCTGAACTCTTCGCGCTGATGGCCGTGGGGCTGGCGACGGTGGCGGGCACGGTGCTGGTGCTCTATGCGAGCGTGCTCGGCACCCGCATCGACGGGGCGCTGGGGCATATCATCACTGCGTCGATCATCTCGCTGCCCGCGGCCCTCGTCATCGCCCGCGTCATGGTGCCGGAGACGCGCGAAGGCACGGCAACGGGCGCGGACGTGCCGGCGCTGCGCTACCACGGCTCGATGGACGCGGTGGTGCAGGGCACGGCGAACGGACTGCAATTGCTGCTCAACATCGTGGCCATGCTGATCGTCGCCGTGGCGCTGGTGGCGCTGGCGAACATCCTGCTCGGCCTGCTGCCGGACGTGTTCGGCGCGCCGCTGACGCTGGAGCGCATGTTCGGCTGGGTCTTCGCGCCGCTTGCCTGGTGCATGGGCGTGCCGTGGAGCGAGGCGGCCGCCGCCGGGCAGCTGATGGGCACGAAGACAGTGCTCAACGAGTTCCTCGCCTACCTGATGCTGGCGGAACTACCGGCGGACCTGCTGAGCGACCGCACGGAGCTGATCATGGTCTACGCCCTGTGCGGCTTCGCCAATCCGGGTTCGGTCGGCATCATGATCGGCGGGTTGACGGCGCTGGTACCCGAGCGGCGCGACGAGATCGTGTCGCTTGCCCCGCGCGCGCTGATCGCCGGGACGCTGGCCACGTCGATGACGGGGGCGGTTGTCGGCATCGTCGCCTGATCGCCTCCCACACTCGCACCCCAAACGCGCACCCGAAACTCGCACCAATGTCATCCCGGCCTTGAGCCGGGATCGCTCTCGTGTGGCACGGGCAGGGGCATACGCACCCGATCCCGGCTCGGCGCTGCGCGCCGTCCGGGATGACGTGGGTGGGGAGTGTTGAAGGGGGCTACGCTGCCTTCTCAAGCGCGAAGGCGTCTGCCAGCAATTCGTAGGAGCGGACGCGGTCGGCGTGGTCGTGGGTAATGGTGACGACCACGAAATCGCTGACTCCATGATCGGCAGACATCTGTAGCAACTGGCCGCGCACCTGTTCCGGCGTGCCGGTGAGGCCGCGCGCCTCGATGCCCTTGAGGACTTCCCTTTCATCATCCGAATACGGATAGGCCATCGCCTCATCGATGGAGGGGAAGGGCTCGTGGCGGCCCTGCATGAGCCAGAGCACCCAGAGGTTGCGGCTCATGGCGATGCGCTTCGCGTCTTCCTCCGTGTCGGCGACGAGCGCCGAAAGGCCGACGGCCGGGCGCGGTTCCTTGAGCGCGCGCGATGGGCGGAAGTGCTGGCGGTAGGACGCCAGCGCCTGGTGGATGGCGTCCGGGTTGATGAAGTGGGCGTAGCAGTAGTTGAGGCCGAACAGGGCTGCGTGGATGGCGCCGTCGCCGCCGGAGCCGAGCATCCACATCTCCGGGATGCCGGGCCCGCGCGGGGCGGCATGGATCGACTTGTAGGGATGATCCTCGGGAAAGCCGCCGTCTTCGCCTGTCAGGCCCGTTGCGTCTTCAAGGAACTGGCGGAGCAGTTCGACCTGCTGTGGAAATACCTCGGGCGGGTAGGCCTTGGGGCCGGGCATCAGGGCGGCGGTCGTGCGCGGGTCGGTGCCCGCGGCGCGGCCGAGGCCGAGATCAATGCGGCCCGGCGTCAGCGTTTCGAGGACGCGGAAGGCTTCCGCGACTTTCAGGGGGCTGTAGTGCGGCATCATCACGCCGCCTGAGCCGACACGCATGCTGCGCGTCTCGGCGGCCAGCCGCGCGATCAGCACCTCAGGCGCCGAACCCGCGAACGACTTGGTGTTGTGGTGCTCGGCCACCCAGTAGCGCTCGTAGCCCAGCGCCTCGGTGCGCTTCGCCAGGTCGATGGTGTTGGCGAGCGCTTCCTGCGCCGTGCCGCCAGCGCGGATGGGCGACTGGTCGAGAACCGAAAGGCTGATGCCGCTGGTGTTCATCACGCTGCCCGTTTTCTCAGTTTCCGGACGATGCCGCTGAAGTTGAGCAGGACATCGCCGTCAATTTCGATCACGCCCCGCACGAATACCATGCTGCCCGTGTTGCGGACCACCTCGCCCCGGGCGATCACCATGGCACCTTCGCTGCCGGCGGACGTGAACTCGCCGTTGAGGGAGATGGTGACGGCGGGCGTGCCGGCGAGCTCGTCCGTCGCGATGGCGAACAGGGCGTAGTCCGCGAAAGTCATCAGCATGCCGCCGTGAATGGCGCCGCCGCCGTTCATGTGTTTTCGCTCGGAGCGGAAGCCCGCGACATAGCCTTCGGGCGTCTTCTTGAAGAAGAAGGGGCCGGCCATGTCTTCGAAAGGCTCTTCCGCGGGCCATTTTTCCCAGTCTTCGAAGCCTTCCGGGCGCGACATGTCCATTTTTGATCCCCTCCTAAATATCTCTTCAACATCTTGAGGTTACTGACAGGTAGTATGGCTTCGGTTCGAATCAAACCTGAGTGCCAGCCGAATGGATACCGCGCGTAAGCTGAAAACGCCGCAGCGCCATGATGCGGCGATCATGCCCGTCGACCAGCTGACCTCACCGCTGACGCGGGAGGGGCTGGACTTCTGGAACACGCTTCGCGGCGACCGGGAGATGCCACTTTCGTCGTCGTTCCGGCCGGTGGAAATTCCCCGGCTGCTGACGAACGTGGTGCTGCTCGACGCGCTGTGGGGCGACGACCCGGCCGAGCCGGAAGATTTCATCTACCGAGTCGTCGGCAACGAGAGCGTGATCGCGCACGACCTCGATACAACGGGAATGAAGGTGTCGGGGCTTTCGCAGTTCGGCGCCAGCTACGCGAAGAACATGCTCGCCTTCTACCGGCATGTCTGCCGCACGCGCGCACCCGTGGCCGCGGGCGGCACCATGAAGATGATCGGCAAGGACTACCGCCACTTCGAGGTCATCTACATGCCGCTCAGCAACGACGGGACGCGGGTCGACCGCATCCTGGCGGTCGTCGTTTACGACTGAGCGCTGGAAATCCGCGAAATCAGCCTACTTTGACCGGCATGGGGCCCGTGGCTAATCTCCGGCCCGCTTTTCCAGACATGCCGCCAAGGTAGCCAGACATGCCGCTCGATCTCGAAACCCGCCAGCAGCTTCTCGATTCCGTCGCGCGCTTCGTGCGCGAGCGCCTGCGTCCGATGGAGGACAAGGTGGCGGAGGACGACGAGGTGCCCGCCGAAATCGTGCAGGAGATGCGCGAACTCGGCCTCTTCGGCCTCGCGATTCCCGAGGAATATGGCGGGCTCGGCCTCTCCATGGAGGAAGAGTGCCTGACCATGTTTGAGATGGGCCGCACGTCACCGGCCTTCCGCTCCGTGTTCGGAACGAACGTCGGCATCGGCAGCCAGGGCATCGTCATGTTCGGCACCGACGAGCAGAAACGCGAATGGCTGCCGAAGCTGGCCTCGGGCGAGACCATCGCGAGCTTCGCGCTGACGGAGCCGGGCGCGGGCTCGGACGCGGGCTCGGTCCGCACGACGGCGATCCGCGACGGCGACGACTACGTCATCAACGGCACCAAGCGCTACATCACCAACGCCAACAAGGCGGACGTGTTCACGCTGATGGCGCGCTCCAACCCGGAGGTGAAGGGGGCGAAGGGTGTATCGTCCTTCATCGTGCCGTCGGACCTGCCGGGCATCTCCCTCGGCAAGCCCGAGAAGAAGATGGGCCAGCAGGGCGCCCATGTGTGCGACATCAATTTCGACAACGTGCGCGTCCCCGCGAAGAACCGTTTGGGCGACGAGGGCATGGGCTTCATCAACGCCATGAAGATCCTCGAGCGCGGGCGGCTCCACATCTCCGCCGTGTGCGTGGGGGTGGCAGAGCGCCTGATCGCCGACAGCGTGGCCTATGCGGCGGAGCGTGAGCAGTTCGGCCAGGCGATCGGCGAGTTCCAGCTGGTGCAGGCAATGCTGGCGGACTCGAAGACCGAAGCCTATGCAGGCCGCTGCATGGTGATGGACGCCGCGAAGCGCCGCGACGCGGGCGAGGAGATCGGCACCGAGGCCTCGTGCAGCAAGTATTTCTGCTCCGAGATGGTGGGCCGGGTGGCCGACCGGGCGGTGCAGATCTACGGCGGCGCTGGCTATATCTCGGACTACGGCGTCGAGCGGCTCTACCGCGACGTGCGCATCTTCCGCCTCTACGAGGGCACCAGCCAGATCCAGCAGATCGTCATTGCACGGAACATGCTGAAAGAGGTCGCGTAACGCGGTCTCGCGGAGATGTGAGGGGACGCTTGGTCCTTCCGCCCGTACATCTGTGTCATCCCGGCCTTGAGCCGGGATCGGTTTCGTGTGGCACACGTCCCCGATCCCGGCTCGGCGCTAACGCGCCGTCCGGGATGACAGTTGTTTTCGAGGAAGTGAACAGCAACCCTTCCTCGTCACCCCGCGATCAAGCTGCGGAATGACAATCCTGTTTGGTGGCTGCATCCGGTCCCCTCTCCCTTGAGGGAGAGGGACAGGGTGAGGGGGCAGCGGTTGCGAGGGTACGAGCGGATGCTGACCCTCACCCTCCCATTGCTGTCGCAATGGGCCCCTCCCTCTCCCTCCGGGAGAGGGGATTTGCGATGGTTGCGGTATGTCGACCGAGACAAAGCTGAATGCGCTGCTGAAGGACATCCGCGCGTGCCGGGCGTGTGCGGATGATCTGCCGCATGAGCCGCGGCCTGTCTTGCGGGCGAGTTCGACGGCGCGGATATGCCTCGTGGGGCAGGCGCCGGGGACGCGTGTGCATGAAAGCGGGGTGCCGTTCAATGACCCGTCCGGCGATAGGCTGCGCGACTGGCTGGGGATCGACCGCGAGACGTTCTACGATGAAAGCCGCATCGCCATCATTCCCATGGGCTTCTGTTTTCCGGGGCTCGATGCGAAGGGCGGCGACAGGCCGCCACTCAAGCGCTGCGCGCGGCTGTGGCGGACCGAACTGTTCGAGCACCTGCCCCGGATCGATTTCACGGTGGTGATCGGCGCCTATGCGCAGGCGTGGCACCTGGGTGACAGGCGCAAGGCGAACATGACCGAGACGGTGAAGGCGTGGCGCGAGTACCTTCCCCATGCGCTGCCGGTGCCGCATCCTTCCTGGCGCAACAATTCGTGGCTGAAGAAGAACCCATGGTTCGAGGGCGAGGTCTTGCCGGTGCTGCGCGCCGAGGTGGCGAAGCGGCTCTAGCCTTGCTGTTGCTGGCGGCGGCCGCCTGCGCACCGCGCCTCGACCTGCCGGGGCCGGAAGTCACGCAGCCGCGGCTGGAGACTGCCGCCTTCGTGGCGGCGGACGGGCGCGAGCTGGCGGTGCGGCGCTACGGGGCGGCGGAGCCCGACGCCGTGATCGTCGCGGCGCACGGCTTCAACGATTACGGCCATGCCTTC
Source organism: Parvibaculaceae bacterium (assembly GCA_965229975.1). GTDB lineage: Bacteria > Pseudomonadota > Alphaproteobacteria > CGMCC-115125 > CGMCC-115125 > Pyruvatibacter. Next base: position 1,646,494 of record OZ245936.1, on the reverse strand, counting down.
GAGATGGCGGGCGAATGGTTCGCGGACAATGGGATTGCACTCGTCGCCTATGACCAGCGCGGCTTCGGCGAGACGCCGACGCGCGGCGTGTGGCCGGGGACGGATGCGCTGGCCGATGACTACGCGGCGCTGGTGCGCGCGGTTCATGCGGCGATGCCGGAGACGCCGCTGTTCCTGATGGGCGTCAGCATGGGCGGTGCGGTGGCGACGGTGGCGAACGCGCGCCACGACCTGCCGGGCGAAGGGCTTATTCTCTCGGGGCCCGCCTTCTGGGGCTGGTCGCAGATGAACCCGTTCTACCGGGCGGGCCTCTGGACCATGGCGCACGTGGCGCCGGGCTACCGGCTGACCGGGGAGGGGCTCGGCCGCTGGCCGTCCGACAACATCGAGATGCTGCGTGCGCTCTCCCGCGATCCCTTGATGATCCGCGAGACGCGGGTGGACACGCTCTACGGCCTCGTGACGCTGATGGACGATGCCTACGCGGCCGCACCGGAGATCGAGAAGCCCACGCTGGTGCTGTTCGGCGAGAAGGACGAGATCGTGCCCGGCGGGCCGGTGGAGAATGTGGCGAAGCGGCTCGGCGGGCCGACGCGGTTTGCCCGCTACCCGGAGGGCTGGCACATGCTGCTGCGCGACCTCCAGCGGGAGGTGGTCTACCGGGATATCGCCGCGTGGATGGCGGACCGGGCAGCCGACCTGCCGTCCGGCGCGGAGGTGGCGCTCAGCGCGGATTAGAGGCATAGAGGGGCCCGCCTCGTTGTCCCGCTTGCGGAGCGTAAACCCTTGCCGCTATTCGCCGCCGCCGAACGCCGCCCGGTCCTGGCGCTGCTGCTGCTCTGCGCCGCGCTCTACCTGCCGGGCCTGTTCACGCTGCCCGCCCTCGACAGGGACGAGGCGCGTTTCGCGCAGGCAACGACGCAGATGCTGGAAACCGGCGACTACACCGTGCCGCGCTTCCAGGACGACCTGCGCGCGAAAAAGCCGGTGATGATCTACTGGATGCAGGCGGCGACCGTGGCCGTGGCCGACGTCTTCGGCGCGGGCGGCGATAAGCATCCCGGCATCTGGGCCTACCGCATCCCGTCCGTCATCGCGGCCATCGTCACGGCGCTGCTTACGTGGCGCATCGGCACGCTGCTTTACGGCGCGCGGGCGGGGCTCGTTGCGGGTGTGCTGATGGCCGCGTCGGTGGCGCTGGTGGCGGAGGCCAACATCGCCAAGACGGATGCGGCGCTGTGTGCCTCGATCCTTGCAGCACAACTGGCGCTGGCGCGGGTGTGGCTCGCGCGCGATCCGGCACGGACGGAACCGGGCATCGGCAACGCACTGCTGTTCTGGGTGGCGCTCGCCGTCGGCGTGCTTCTCAAGGGCCCGCTGGCGCCGATGGTGTGCGGGCTGACCGGGCTCGCCCTCGTCATCGCCTCGCGAGAAGTGCGCTGGGTCTGGATGCTGCGGCCGGTCTCGGGCGTGGTCCTGTTCTTGGTGCTCACGCTGCCGTGGGCATGGGCCGCGTGGACGGCGACGGGCGGGGCGTTCTTCGGCGAGGCGGTGGGCGGCGACCTGGTGCCCAAGCTGATCGGCGGGCAGGAGAAGCACGGCGCACCCTTCGGCTATTACCTGCTGCTGGTGGCGCTGACCTTCTTCCCCGGATCGCTGCTGCTGATGCCGGCGCTGCGCCGCGCATGGGACGAGCGGCGCACGGCGCAGGTGATGTTTCTTGCGGCGTGGGTAATCCCGTCGTGGCTCGTGTTCGAGATCACACCGACCAAGCTGCCCCATTACGTTCTGCCGCTCTACCCGGCGCTGGCCGTCATGTGCGGCGCGGTGGCGGCAACGCTGGTGGCGCAGCCGGACAAGCTGCGCGAGCGGCTGATGCGTGTCTCCATCGGCATCTGGGCCGTGCTGGCGGTGGTGCTGGCGGGCGTGATGATCGCGGCGCCCATGCTGCTGCCCGAGGGAACGGCGGTGGAGCCCGGCCCGTGGCCCGTGGTGGGCGCGGGCGTGTTCCTCGCGCTGGCGCTTCGCAGCGCGGCCTATGCCTGGCGGCTCAAGCCGGCCCGCGCGCTGGTGACGCTGGCGGTTGCAGCGGCAGCATTCTCTCTGGCGCTGCTGGAATTCACCCGGCCCCGGCTCGATCCCCTCTGGGTAGCCGAGCACGTGGAAGACGCACTGGAAATGCAGAACCTCAAGGGCCTGCCCGTCGCCTCCGCCGGGTTCTCCGAGCCAAGCCTCGTCTTCGCGCTGGGCACGGACACGCTGCTGACCGACGGCGAGGGTGCCGCCGACTGGCTTGCGCAGGGCCCGGACCGGGTGGTGCTGGTGGAGACGAAGGAGGCGGAAGCCTTCGAGGCTGCGGTGACGGCGCGCGGCCTCACCCCGCGCCCGATCGCCGAAGTCTCCGGCCTCAACTACTCGCGCGGCGACGCCGTCACGCTCACGATCTACGCGGGCACGATCGGCGGTCTCTAGGCTATCCGGCGGGAAGGGATGGTGGGCGCGGCTGGGATTGAACCAGCGACCCCTGCGGTGTGAACACAGTGCTCTCCCACTGAGCTACGCGCCCGCCTGTTTTGGGGAACCGCGTTCTAGGTTTCGCGCCGCCCAAAGTCAAGCAGCCGCAACGGCCTAGATCGCGCCCTCGGGAAGCAGGGTGCGAAGGGCTGGAAGGAACTGGCTGTAGTGGTCGATCAGGCAGTCGGCGCCCAGTTCCTGCGGGGGAATGTGAGTGTAGCCGAAGGAGAGCGCGATGGAGCGCACGCCCGCGTTCCGGGCGGCCTCGATGTCGTAGATGCTGTCGCCGACCATGACCGTCACGGACGGGTCGCCGCCGAGCCGGCGCACGGCTTCCAGCAGCGGCTCCGGGTCCGGCTTCTTCACGGGCAGCGTGTCGCCGCCGATGACGACCGGGAAGAAGCGGTCGAGGTCGAGCAGGTTCAGCACCTGGAGGGACAGGTGCTCCACCTTGTTGGTGACGACGCCGAGGCGGAAGTTGCGGGCGACGAGCATTTCGAGGACTTCGATGAGGCCGTCGAACACTTCGGTGTGGTCGGCCAGGTGCTCGCCGTAGTGGTCGAGGAATTCGACGAACAGCTCGTCCAGCAGGGCTTCGTCCGCCGGTTCGCCGGTTTCCGCGAAGCCGCGCTCCATGATCTTGCGCGCGCCGCCGCCCACCATGCCGCGCACCCGGTCATGGGGCACGCGGGCGCGGCCATGGCGCTCGAGGATGACGTTCATGGTCTCTGTCAGGTCGAGCGCCGTGTCGGCGAGCGTGCCGTCGAGGTCGAACAGGATGGTGGGCGTGAGGGGCATGGGCTGCGTTTGCCACGGCGGGGCGGCGTTGTCACCTCTCCCGACATTGTCATTCCGCGATCAAGCCGCAGGGTGACAGGTGTGGGGTTTTGCAGCGAGCGTGGCAACGTCTGGCGCGTCACACACCCTCACCCCGGCCCTCTCCCTAGAGGGAGAGGGAGTAACTGCCGTTCCGCTTAAACAACGTGTCATCCCGGCCTTGAGCCGGGATCCAGGGGCCGCGCGCGTCGGCGCAAGTTGCCCTGGGTCCCGGATAGCCGCTTGCGCGGCTTCCGGGATGACACTTCTTGGTTTGCGCGTCAGCCCTTCGCCCTTCCATGCCAGCGCGCGGCGCCTGAAAGCGTGTGGTCGAGGACGCGGGTGGCGCCGGAGGCGACGCGGGCTTCCCAGGCGGGGCGGCGGGGGGCGTAGTTGTTGCGGATCTCGGCGAGATAGGCGGGGGCCTCCGGCGCATCGAGACCGCCTTCGAAACGCAGCCAGCGTTCGAGCATGGGGATGCGCATGACGTCGCGCGTGTCGTTGCGCCGCTCGGCGGAGCAGAATTCGACGACGGCGCCGGCGACCTCGGCCTGCCCGGCGAACATCTCCTCAAGGCCCCAGAACACGATGCCGTGGCGCGACGGGCGCTTCGAGCCCCAGAGCTTTTCGACATGGGCGGGCGTCAGCGCCTCGGCGCCCCACCAGTCCTCCGCCAGCCGCCAGCCGTCGCTCTCCGGGCGGCTGAAGCAGAGATGGATGGTCTCGCCGTTGCCGACGGGGCCGGAGTGGAAATCCACGTAGGCGATGCGCTTCGCCCCGGCGAGGTGCCTGCGCGCCACGTCCATCAGCATGCGGGTGGGCCAGCACAATTCGGTGCCGCCGTAGTGGAAGCCGTCCGGGTGGGTGTACTGGCCGCGGCTGATGGCGTCTTCCAGCGCCCACTGGCCGTGGCGCTCCACGAAGCGGCTGCCGGCATCGAGCATGGCGCGGATGGCGTCGGGCGTCAGTTCGCGCGGGCACAGCCAGGGATGGATTTCCGCGTAGAGCGGGTTGGGCGGGTGCGGCTTCGAATGGTCGAGCCAGTTGCGGTTGACGTCGATGTTGTCCTCGGTGCCGCGCAGCCCGTGGGCGAAGCCGAACGGGTTGACCGCGTGGACCATGAGGAGAGCGACGCCCTGGGGCAGGGCCGCTTCGCCGCGCGCCCGGAGCCACGAGACCTGCGCGCCGGAGCCCGCGTAGCCTTCCGCGCCGTGGACACCGGAGAGGCACAGGACGACGGTCTCCGCCGCCGGGTCGCCGATCCACGCGATGTCGGTGGCAAGCGCGCTGCCGTCCGGCCCCTTGCCCGGATAGGGGATGCTTTCGGCCGGGCCGCCCGTGCGCGTGACCGCGCCCGCGAACATGTCGCGGGCCTGCGCGAAGGAGCCGGCAAAGGCTGACAGCGGTCGGGTCATGGGCATCCCCGGCACGGGGCCATGCTGGGCCGGACGATCCGGCGGGAATGTTTTGGCTACCCCCAAAGGGGCGATCCGGCAAGCCGCGGGAGAGGGGGCAGGCCCGGCTTTGCGTGGCCGGGAGCTGCCGGGTACAACCACGGGCGGGAAGACCGGGGCGAACCCGGGTAGGACCTGGAGACAACAGGGGAGCCAACGCCCATGACCGACGCGCCGTCCGGCCTGAAGGACGCCAAGCTGTTCCGCGAGGAGGCCTACGTGAACGGTCAGTGGCGGCACGACGACACCCGCACGCCCACGGAGATAACCAACCCGGCAACAAATGAGGTGGTCGGCAAGGTGCCCGCGCTCGGCCGCGCAGAGGCGGCGGAGGCCATTGACGCGGCGCACGCGGCCTTCGGCCCCTGGGCGGCCCGGCCCGCGAAGGAGCGGGCGAAGATCCTGCGCAAGTGGTTCGACCTCATGACCGAGCACGAGGACGACCTGGCGCGGCTCTTGACGCTGGAACAGGGCAAGCCGCTGGGCGAGGCGCTGGCGGAGATCCGCTACGGGGCGGCCTTCACCGAGTTCTACGCGGAGGAAGCCAAGCGCGTTTACGGCGACGTGGTGCCCGCGCACATGACCGACCGGCGCATCGTGGTGACGAAGCAGCCTATCGGCGTCGTCGCCGCCATCACGCCGTGGAACTTTCCCAACGCGATGATCCTGCGGAAGGTCGCGCCCGCGCTGGCGGCGGGCTGCACGGTGGTGTGCAAGCCCGCCCCGCAGACGCCGCTCTCGGCACTGGCGCTGGCGGAACTGGCCGAGCGGGCCGGGCTGCCCGCCGGCTGCTTCAACGTGGTGACCGGCAACGAGATCGAGATCGGCGGTGAACTGACGGGCAACCGCAAGGTGCGCATCGTCACGTTCACCGGCTCGACGGCGGTGGGCAAGCTCCTGATGGAGCAGTGCGCGCGCACGGTGAAGAAGACGTCGATGGAACTTGGCGGCAATGCGCCCTTCATCGTGTTCGACGACGCGAACCTCGACAAGGCGGTGGAAGGGGCGATCGCCTCCAAGTACCGCAACGCGGGCCAGACCTGTGTCTGTACAAACCGCATCCTCGTGCAGAACTCGGTCTATGCGCCGTTCACGCAGAAGCTGTCGGCGGCCGTCGCCAAGCTGACGGTGGGAAGCGGGCTGGACGAGGGCATCGACCAGGGACCGCTGATCGACATGGGCGCGCTGGAGAAGGTGGAAGGCCACGTGGCCGACGCGATTTCCAAGGGCGCCAAGATCGGCACCGGCGGCAAGCGCCATGCACTCGGCGGCACGTTCTACGAGCCGACGGTGCTGATCGACGCCAACGCGTCCATGCGCATCGCGCAGGAGGAGACCTTCGGGCCCGTGGCGCCGGTTTTCCACTTCCGCACCGAGGAAGAAGCCATCGAGATGGCGAACGACACGAACTATGGGCTTGCGGCCTATGTCTACAGCCGCGACGTGGGGCGGTGCTGGCGCGTCTCCGAGGCGCTCGACTTCGGCATCGTCGGCATCAACGAGGCGCTGCTCTCGGTCGAGGTGGCGCCCTTCGGTGGCGTCAAGGAATCGGGTATCGGACGCGAGGGCGGCAAGTGGGGCATCGAGGAATTCCTCGAGCCCAAATACATGACATTCGGCGGGATCTGAGAATGGCGCTGACGGCAGACGACCAGAAGAAGGCGGCGGCGGAAGCAGCCCTTGCCTATGTGCAGCCCGGCATGAAGCTGGGACTGGGCACGGGCTCGACGGCGGCGCATTTCGTGAAGCTGCTCGGCAAGCGGGCAGAGAGCGAGAAGTTCGACGTCATGTGCGTGGCGACGTCCGAGGCGACGGCGAAGCTGGCCAAGGAAGTGGGGCTTCGCGTGTCGAGCCTCGACGAGATCCCGCATCTCGACCTGACCGTGGACGGCGCCGACGAGATCGGTCCGCACCTGACGCTCATCAAGGGCGGCGGCGGTGCGTTGCTGCGCGAGAAGATCGTGGCCTTTGCCTCGAAGCGGATGCTGGTGATCGCCGACGAGAGCAAGGTGGTGCCGCATCTGGGCAACTTCCCGCTGCCGGTCGAGGTAGTGGCCTTCGGTGCGCGGGCGACGGGGGCGCGCATCCTCGAAGCGGGCAAGCTGTTCGGCTGCGAGGGGGCGCTCAGCCTGCGCACCGACGAATACGGCGAACCCTTCGTGACCGACGGCAACAACCTGATCTTCGACTGGGCGCTGGGCGAAATCCCCGAGCCGGAAGGGCTGGGCCATTACCTCGCGCGGCTGCCGGGCGTGGTGGAGCACGGGCTGTTCCTCGACCTTGCCAGCGAGGCGCTGGTGGGCAGGGCCGACGGGTCGGTCGACAGCATCAGGCGGTAACGCGGCCCCACCCGCCGTCACGTGCGCGTGAGCGCGGGTTGGGGCGCGGGCGCAACGAGACCATCTGGGACGACATCGACGTGAGACGGGGGCCGGACATGGCCGAGTACGACTACGACCTCTTCACCATCGGCGCGGGTTCGGGCGGCGTGCGGGCAAGCCGCATGGCCTCGCAGTTCGGCGCGAAGGTGGCGATCGCGGAAGAATACCGCGTCGGCGGCACCTGCGTGATCCGCGGCTGCGTGCCCAAGAAGCTGTTCGTCTATGCGAGCCACGTACACGAGGAAATCGAGGACGCGGCCGGCTACGGCTGGACGGTCGAGGGCGCCAAGTTCGACTGGAAGACGCTGCTTGCCAACAAGGACAAGGAAATCGACCGGCTGAATTCGATCTATATCCGCAACCTCGGCAATGCGGGCGTCGAGATCATCGAGGACCGGGCGGTCATCAAGGACCGCCACACGATCCACCTGGTGAACCAGAACCGCGACGTGACGGCGAAATACATTCTCGTTGCAACGGGCGCGACGCCCAACGTGCACGAGGGTCTGCCGGGGCTGGAGCACGCGATCACCTCCAACGAGGCGTTCCACCTGGAAGAGCTGCCCAAGCGCATCATCGTCGCGGGCGGCGGCTACATCGCCGTCGAGTTCGCGGGCATCTTCAACGGCCTCGGCGTCGAGACGACGCTGCTCTACCGCGGCGAACGCATCCTGCGCGGCTTCGACAACGACCTGCGCGTGTCGCTCCACAAGGAGATGGAAAAGCGCGGCATACGGATCATCTGCGGAAAGGTGTTCGAACGCATCGACAAGACCGGCGATCACCTGACGGCGACGCTGTCCGATGGGTCCCTGATGGATACGGATGCAGTGATGTTCGCGATCGGCCGCAAGCCCAACACCGACGGGCTGGGGCTGGAGAATGCCGGCGTCGAGATGCTGAAGTCGGGCTCGATCCAGGTGGACAAGCATTCACGCACCAACGTGGACAACATCTACGCGGTGGGCGACGTGACCAACCGGGCGAACCTGACGCCGGTGGCGATCCGCGAGGGGGCGGCCTTCGCCGAGACCGTGTTCAACGACAACCCCATGGCGGTGGACCACAGCTGCATCCCGACGGCGGTGTTCTCGACGCCGGAGATCGGCACCGTGGGGCTGTCGGAGGAAAGCGCGCGTGAGCAGTTCGCGGCGGTGGATGTCTACAAGTCCACCTTCCGGGCGATGAAGCACACCCTGTCGGGTCGCGACGAGCAGACCATGATGAAGATCGTGGTGGACCGGGCGAGCGACCGGGTGCTCGGCGTCCACATGATCGGCCCGGGCTCGGGTGAGCTGGTGCAGGCGGTGGGCATCGCCGTCACCATGGGCGCCACCAAGGCCCAGTTCGACGCCACCATCGCGGTCCATCCCACCGCGGCGGAGGAGCTGGTGACCATGAAGACGCCGGAGCCGCAGCCCGAGCAGCAGGCAGCGGAGTAGGGCATACGCCTTGTCATCCCGCGGATTCGGTAACCCAAGCCGCGGGATGACAGGTTTGAGTATTGGCTTCCTTCCCTCTCATCCCCGTCATCCCGGCCTTGAGCCGGGATCGGGTCGGTCTGGCACAGGCCGTGCCCCGCGAGGGCGATCCCGGCTCGGCGCGTTGCGCCGTCCGGGATGACATGTTGTGGGGCTTGGGGCCGGAGCCTTGCCCGTCAGGCGCTGGAAACCATGTCCTGCGGTGGGGGTGGAATCACCCGCGCATGAGGCGTATATAGGCGCCAATCTCCGGGGAATTTCCGTGCCTTAGGGGTGCCGCCGGTCACCGGCAGGCGCGCCCGACCGCATCGGAAAACGGGCCCGGTGGCAGGAGTTTGGACGATGAGCAAGAGTTGGACACCGCAGACGTGGCGTGACCTGCCGGTCAAGCACATTCCCGAGTATCCCGATCCGGCCCGGCTGGCCGAGGTCGAGAAGACGCTCGCGGGGTATCCGCCGCTCGTGTTTGCGGGCGAGGCGCGCGACCTGAAGCGCCAGCTCGGCGACGTGGCGGAAGGCCGTGCTTTCCTGCTCCAGGGCGGCGACTGCGCGGAAAGCTTCGCCGAATTCCACCCGGACAACATCCGCGACACGTTCCGCGTGCTCTTGCAGATGGCGGTGGTGCTGACATTCGCCGCCGCTTCGCCGGTGGTGAAGGTGGGCCGTATCGCCGGCCAGTTCGCCAAGCCCCGCTCGTCGGACACGGAGACGCAGGGCGACGTGACGCTGCCGAGCTACCGCGGCGACAACATCAACGGCATCGACTTCGACCCGGAAGCGCGCAAGCCCGACCCGGACCGGCTGCTGCGCGCCTACGGCCAGTCGGCCTCGACGCTGAACCTGCTGCGTGCCTTCGCCCAGGGCGGCTACGCGGACCTGCATTTCGTGCACCGCTGGAACATGGGCTTCGTGGCGGACAGTCCGGAAGGCCACCGCTACGAGGAACTGGCGACGCGGATTTCCGAGACGCTGGATTTCATGAAGGCGTGCGGGATCGACGCGGACTCGACGCCGCAGCTCCAGCAGACGGACTTCTTCACCAGCCACGAGGCGCTGCTGCTTGGCTACGAGCAGGCGATGACGCGCGTCGATTCGACGACCGGCGACTGGTACGACACGTCCGCGCACATGCTGTGGATCGGCGACCGCACGCGCCAGCCGGACGGCGGCCACGTGGAGTTCATGCGCGGCATCAAGAACCCGATCGGCATGAAGTGCGGCCCGTCGCTGGAGCCGGACGAGCTCTTGCGCCTGTGCGACATCCTCAACCCGGAAAACGAGCCGGGCCGCCTGACCCTGATCGCGCGCTTCGGCTCGGAGAAGGTGGGCGAGGGCCTGCCGCCGCTGATCCGCGCCGTCGAGCGCGAGGGCAAGAAGGTGGTCTGGTCGTGCGATCCCATGCACGGCAACACGATCAAGGCCGCCAACGGCTACAAGACCCGGCCCGTGGACCGCATCCTCAAGGAGGTGCAGGACTTCATGGCCGTGCACCGCGCCGAGGGCACGCATGCGGGCGGCGTCCACTTCGAGATGACCGGCAGCGACGTGACGGAATGTCTCGGCGGCGCCATCGAGGTGACCGAGGACAGCCTGTCCGACCGCTACCACACGCACTGCGACCCGCGCCTCAACGCCAACCAGGCGCTTGAGCTGGCCTTCCTGATTGCCGAGGGCCTGAAGAAGGAACGCCTGGAGCGCGACCGCGTGGCGGCAGCCGCCGAGTAAGGCACTTCGAGCGGCCACAAATCGTGGCGTCCCCCCTGGCCCGCGGCTACGATAGCGGGCAGGGGAGGGACGTGATTTGCACCTGATTCCGCGATTGATCCGGGCCGCGGCGATGGCCGCTGTCTGCCTGGTGCCGGTGCTGCCCGTGACTGCGCAGGCACCCGAACAGGCGTCACCCTTCACCCCCGCCCCTTGCGAAGACGTGATCGGCTTCGAGAACAGCCGTGTCTCCTGCGGCTGGCTCGCCGTGAAGGAGATGCCGCGGTCGCGCGATCTCGAGCTTGCGGTCTCCATCGTCCGCGCGGCGGAGACATCGGACGAGCCGCCGGTGGTGTTCCTGCATGGCGGGCCGGGCGGCGCGATTGCCGCATCGGCCAATGCCTTCGTTGCGCATCCCATGTCGCGCAACCGCAACGTCATCCTGTTCGACCAGCGCGGCTCGGGCCTGTCGAAGCCGCAGGAATGCCTCGATGCATCGCGCCGGTTCCTCGACGTGCTGGCAGCCGACCTCGAACCGGAGGCGTCCGTCGTGGCGCAGGCGCAGATCGAAAGCGCGTGCCGGCAGGAGATGCTGGACGACAAGGCGGACCTGCGCGGCTACGGCACGCGCCGCACGGTCGAGGACATGGAAACGCTGCGGCGGGCGCTCGGCATCGAGACGTGGAACGTGATGGGCGTGTCCTACGGCACGACCGTCGCGCTCGACTACGTGCGCACCTACCCGGAGCGCACGCGCGCGCTGGTGCTGGACAGCGTCTATCCGCCTTCCATGGTGTCGGGCAGCGACATCAACACGCGCAGCTTCGCCCGCGCGCTGGACGAGCTTTACAGCGACTGCCGCGCGGACCCCGTCTGCCGCCGTGCCTATCCGGGGCTCGAGACATCGTTCCTCGCAACGCTGATCGCGCTCGGGCGGGAGCCGCTGGCGATCCCCGTGCGCGATGCGTCGCTGGTGCCCGCGGGCACCTTCTACATGAACCCGCAGGACCTGGCGGTCATCGTCCAGCAGATGCTCTACCAGCGCGAGACGATCTCGCTGGTGCCGAAGATCATCGACCTTGCCGCGCAGCGGAAGGGCGACGCGCTGGCCGGCATGGTGGAGGTGCTGGGGCCGCTGGCGCAGCGCATCGATCTCGGTGCGCGGCTGGCGGTGGAATGCCGCGAGCGCTGGCAGATGCCGGGGCGCACGCTCAGCGACATGACCCGGCTTGAGCGCTTTCTCGGCGAACGCTTCGTGTTCTTCGACACGGAGGACCGGTTGTGTCCGGGCTGGACCGACGATTTCGAGCATCCGTCGTTCAACGAGCCGGTCGGCTCGCCGGTGCCGGCGCTCTTCCTAGCCGGCGCCAACGATCCGATCACGCCGCCGCGCAACACCATCCTCACCTACCTGCGCTTTCCCGCGGGCCAGCTGCTGATCTCTCCCCATGCGGGACACGGCGTCGGGCGAACCCATGCCTGCGTGCGTGCGGTGACGGCGGACTTCCTGGATGACCCGCGCGAGATCGTGGCCGATGCCTGCATGGCGCGGGTGACGCCGATCCCCTTCGTGACCGACGTCGCCTATTCGCGCGGCGTGCTGCCGTTTGCTCGCGACGCGTTGCAGGAGCGCGGCGTACTGACGGTGGCGGGGATGATCCTTGCCGCGCTCGGTATCGTCGGCGGTATCGGCTGGACGCTGGCAGCGCTGGTGCGGCGGCGGCCGGGACGCGGGCGGCCGGGCATCACGGCGGTGCTGGCGGGCGTGGTGCTTGCTGCGGCGGGCATTGTCGCCGCCGTGTTCTATGGCGGGCTGGTGTCGGCGGTGGCGGCAGCGGCGGCCGGGCCGACGCCCGCGATGCTGGCGCTCGGCGTGGCGCCGGAACACGGCTGGCTGTTCGGCCTGCCGCTCGTCTTCGCCGCGTTGACCGGGCTGGGGCTGCTGGCGCTTGCCGCAACGGCCTTGCGCGGCGGCGGCAACGCGCTGGCCGTGCGGCCCCTCGGCCTGCTGGCGGCGGGTGCCGTGATGGCCGTGCTGATGACGTGGGTGTTCGGGTTCTTTCTGACCGTTTGAACGGGCGGTGCGGTGCGCCGCCCCTGGACCCTCCGGTCAAGCCGGAGGGAGAGCGGGTAGGGGACGTTGAACCCAAACTCTCCGGTCTTCCCGCGGCTTGACCGCGGGATCCAGAGCAACACGACGGCGCGGTGCGGATGTCTTGGACCCGGCCACGGTCGCGACCAAGGAGAATGCCGCCCCTGGATCCCGGATAGCCGCTTGCGCGGCTTCCGGGATGACACGAGGGAGGTGTTGTAGCGCGGGCTTACACCGCCTTGTCGGGGCCGACCTTCACCAGCATCTTGCCGAAGTTGCTGCCGGAGAAGAGGTTGAGGAAGGCGTGGGGGGCGCGGTCGATGCCTTCCTCCACGGTTTCCTCCCACTTGATCTTGCCTTCGCCGATCCACTTGGACATGTCGCGGATGAAGTCCGGCAGCAGGTCGAAGTGGTTGGAGACGATGAAGCCCTGCATCTTGAGGCTCTTGCCGACCATGTAGATGAGGTTGGACGGGCCGGGCGCGGGCTCGGTGTTGTTGTACTGGGAAATCATCCCGCACATGGCGAGGCGGCCGAACGGGCGCATGTGCTCGAGCGCGGCTTCGAGATGCTCGCCGCCGACATTCTCGAAATAGACGTCGATGCCCTTGGGCGCGGCCTTGCCGACGGCCTCCACGAGGTTGCCGCAGGTCTTGTAGTTGATCGCCTTGTCGATGCCAGCGGTCTCTTCGAGCCACTTGCACTTGTCGTCGGACCCGGCGGAGCCGATCACCGTGCAGCCCTTCGCCTTGGCGATCTGGCAGACGACGGCGCCGACGGCGCCCGATGCGGCGGAGACGAAGACGGTCTCGCCGTCCTTCAGCTCACCGATCTTCAGAAGGCCCGCATAGGCGGTGAGGCCCGGCATGCCGAGGGTGCCGAGATAGGCCTGGATGGGGACGCCCGACTTGTCGTCCACCTTCTGCACATCCTTGCCCTTGGCGACAAAATATTCGCGCCAGCCGAGCATGGACTGAACGTAGTCACCGACGGCCACGTCCTTGTCGTTGGATGCGACGACCTGGCCGATGGCGCCGCCTTCGAGCGGCTTGCCGATCTGGAAAGGCGGCACGTAGCTCTCGCGGTCATACATGCGCCCGCGCATGTAGGGGTCCACCGACATCCAGATGTTGCGCACCAGCACCTCGCCGTCGCCGGGCGAGCCGATCTCGGCCTCGGCCAGCTCGAAGTCGCTCTCCTTCGGCGTGCCGACGGGGCGTGCCTTGAGGCGGATTTCCTTGGATACGACGTTGGACATGAGGCGTCTCCCTGGGTTGGTTGGTTCTTGGGTTTCGAAAGTCAGGTCGTGCGCGGCGCGGCGCCTTTCAAGGCGCGCCGCTCAGTTCTGCGGGTCGGCGACGTGGACGAGGCGTTTGCCGACGTTCTGGCCGTTGAGGAGGCCGACCAATGCCTCTGGCGCGTTCTCCAGGCCCTCGACGATGTCTTCGGCGACCTTGATGCGGCCCTGCGCGGCGAAGCCGGCGAGTTCGGCCTCGGCCTTTGCGGCCTTGTCGAAGAAATCCATCACGATGAAGCCCTCGACCTTGAGGCGCTTGGTGACGATGAGGCCGGGCACGCCGCGCGGTCCGTGCTGCGGCGTGTCGGTGTCGTATTGCGAGACGGCGCCGCAGCAGACAATGCGGCCGTGCTCGTTCATGCGGAACAGGACCGCTTCGAAGATGTCGCCGCCGACATTGTCGAAGAAGACGTCGATGCCGTCCGGGCATTCGCGCTTGAGCGCCTTCATGACGTTCTCGGCGTGGTAGTCGATGGCGGCATCGAAACCGAGTTCATCGACCAGCCACTTGCACTTCTCAGGTGAGCCCGCGATGCCGACGACGCGCGCGCCGCGCGCCTTGGCCAGCTGGCCCGCGACGGAGCCGACGGCGCCCGCGGCGGCGGAGACGACGACGGTCTCGCCCTTTTCCGGCTTGCCGATTTCCAGCATGCCGAAATAGGCCGTCTTGCCGGTGATGCCGAGGATCGAGAGAAGGTGGGTGAGGGGACCGCGCGCGGTGCGCTTGACCAGCTGCCTGGCGGGGACGGCGGCATATTCGCACCAGCCGGTGTCGGCCTCCACGATGTCGCCGGGCTTGAAGCCGGGCACGGTGGACTTCACCACCTCGGCGAGCGCGCCGCCGGCCATCTTGTCGCCGGGCAGCACCTGGTCGCGGTAGGTGCGCCCCTGCATCCAGGCGCGGTTGGCGGCGTCGATGGAGATGTAGAGAACGCGGACCAGCACCTCGCCGTCGGCGGGTTCGGGCATGGGCGCTTCGCGCAGTTCGAACTGGGACGCCTCGAGCTTGCCCTTCGGCGTCTCCTTGAGTGCGATTTCGCGGATTTGCGCCGCCGCCATGCTTCGCTCCTGGTTCGGGATCGCCGGTTCTGTTGGAAAACGGACCCGAGTAGAACGCCCGGGGTGGCCCAAGGCAAGGGCGGGCGAATTGGGGTTGCGCGGCAGGCACTTGGCCTCGCGCCCGCCATCGCCTAGCTTCGCGCCGCCTGTCGTGAGGGCCGTCCGGCCCGAATTCTCACAAAATTCCGGAGCCGTCCGTTTCATGGCCTATTCCCGCGAAAAACTGTCCCGCGTGCGTACCGGCGTGGTGGGCGTCGGCTATTTCGGGCGGCTGCACGCAAGCAAGTATGCGGGGCTGGCGGGCGTGGACTTCCAGGGCGTGTTCGACGTGCGCGCCGAGCGGGCAAAGGAAGTGGCAGAGGAGTTCGGCTGCCCGGTGGTGGCAAGGCCCGAGGACTTCATCGGCAAGGTGGACGCGGTGTCGATCGTGGCGCCCGCGACGCGGCATTTCCCGCTGGCCAAGATGTTCCTCGAGGCGGGCGTCAACGTGCTGATCGAGAAGCCCATCGCGACGACGCTGGAAGAGGCGGACGAGCTGATCCGGCTGGCGCGCGAAAAGTCGCTGGTGATCCAGGTGGGGCACCAGGAGCGCTACGTGTTTTCGCGCTTCGACCTGCCGGCGCTGATTACCGATCCGCACGAGATCGTCTGCCGCAGGGCGGGGCCGTTCACCGGCCGCAACACGGACGTGAACGTGGTGCTGGACCTGATGATCCACGACATCGACATCACCCATAAGATCATGCGCTACCGGCCCGCCAAGGTGACGGCCACGTCGCGCAAGGTGCATGGCGACCTCGAGGACGAGGTGGACGCGGTGATCGAGACCGGGGACGGGCACACGGTGCGCGTGTTCGGCAGCCGGGTGGGCGACAAGCTGGAACGCTCGGTGACGATCATCTGCAACGACCGCGAGATCTTCATCGACTTCGCCAATCGGCAGTTCGTGCTGACGGAGTTTCCGGAAGGAAAGGGTGCGGGCGGCGCGCGGCGCATCATGGACCCGGACGAGGTGGAAGGCCTGCCGACGCTGGACGAGCTGGTGGGGCAGGACCCGCTGGCCGAGGAAATCGGCGGCTTCGTCAACGCGGTGGCCACCGGCGCCAAGCCGCGCGTCACCGGCGAGGACGCCCGCCGCGCGCTAGCAACCGCGCTGGAGATCGACAAGGCGCTGGGCTCTGCGGGCATCGATCCCGCCAAGGCGGCGGGCTGAGGCACGTGAACGCCTTTTCCAACCACACGTGTCATCCCGGACGCCGTGTGAGCGGCGAGCCGGGATCGGGGGCGTTGGGCACGGGCGGTGCCACACGACGGCGATCCCGGCTCAGGACCGGGATGACGGGGGCGTTGGGTAGGAGGAGCGTTTCGCGCACGCATGGCGGGTTCGCCGTGGCGCCGCTTGGCTTCGTCCCGGTGAAGGGCTAGGTCTCAGGCCATGACAGAGCGGCTGACCATCTGCCTTGCCCAGCTCAACCCGGTGGTGGGCGACATCGACGGCAACCTCGCGCGTGCACGCAATGCGCGCGGCGAGGCCGCGAAGGCGGGTGCCGATCTCATCGTCTTTACCGAGCTTTTCATCACCGGCTACCCGCCGGAGGACCTGGTGCTCAAGCCCGCGTTCCAGGAGGACGCGCGCGAGGCGGTGGAGGCGCTGGCGAAGGAGACGGGCGACGGCGGCCCGGCGGTGCTGATCGGCGTGCCGTGGCGGTCGGCCGGGTTCCTGCACAACTCGATGGCGCTTCTTGATGAGGGCGAGGTGAAGGGCATCCGCCACAAGGTGATGCTGCCCAATTACGGCGTGTTCGACGAGATGCGCGTCTTCGCGCCGGGCCCGGAGCCCGAGCCGTTCGAGTTCCGCGGCGTGAAGCTCGGCGTGCCGGTGTGCGAGGACATCTGGCACCCGCATGTCGTGGCGGCGCTCAAGAACAAGGGCGCGGAGATCCTGCTGGTGCCGAACGGCTCGCCGTTCGATGCCGTGAAGCACCATGCGCGCGAACATCACGTGCGCGCCCGCGTCGGCGAGAGCGCGCTGCCCATGGCCTATGTGAACCAGGTGGGTGGGCAGGACGAACTGGTGTTCGACGGCGCGTCATTCGTGATGAACCCTGATTTCACCTGCCCGATCGCCATGCGTGCCTTCGAGGAAGAGACCGTGACGACGGTCTGGACGAAGGGTGACGCCGGCTGGGCCTGCGAGACGGGCGAGCGCGTGGCGCGGCCCGAGGGGCACGAGGCGATCTACCGCGCCTGCGTGATGGGCCTGCGCGACTACGTGATGAAGAACCGCTTTCCCGGCGTGGTGCTGGGGCTGTCGGGCGGAATCGACTCGGCGATCTGCGCGGCCATCGCGGCGGATGCGCTGGGGCCGGACAAAGTGCATTGCGTGATGCTGCCGTCGCGCTACACGAGCCAGTCGAGCCTCGATGACGCGGCGGAGTGCGCCATGCTGATCGGCGCCAAGCTGGACACGGTGTCGATCGTCGAAACGGTGGATGCCATCGAGGGGGCGCTGGAGCCCTTGTTCCAGGAGCGCACGCCGGACATCACCGAGGAGAATATCCAGTCGCGCGCGCGCGGGCTGTTGCTGATGGCGCTCTCCAACAAGTTCGGCTCCATGGTGGTGACCACGGGCAACAAGTCGGAAGTGTCGGTGGGCTATGCCACGCTCTATGGCGACATGAACGGCGGCTACAACCCGATCAAGGACCTCTACAAGATGCAGGTCTTTGCCATCTCCGAGTGGCGCAACCAGCACTGGCCGGAGGGGCTGCTGGGGCCGAAGGGCCGGGTCATTCCGCAAAACATCATCGACAAGCCGCCGAGCGCCGAATTGCGCGAGGACCAGAAGGACGAGGATTCGCTGCCGCCCTACCCGGAGCTGGACGACATCCTCGAATGCCTGGTGGAAAAGGAGATGGGCGTGGACGAGATCGTCGCGCGCGGGCACGCGCGCGAGACGGTGAAACGCATCGAGCATCTTCTCTACGTGGCCGAGTACAAGCGCCGTCAGGCGGCGCCCGGCGTGAAGATCGGCCTCAAGAATTTCGGCCGCGACCGGCGCTACCCCATCGTCAACGGCTTCCGCGATGCCCGCGACTAAGCCCCGCCTGCGCTTTGCGCCCAGCCCCACGGGATCGCTCCACGTGGGCAAC
Source organism: Parvibaculaceae bacterium (assembly GCA_965229975.1). Classification (GTDB taxonomy): domain Bacteria; phylum Pseudomonadota; class Alphaproteobacteria; order CGMCC-115125; family CGMCC-115125; genus Pyruvatibacter. The sequence continues at coordinate 1,628,544 of OZ245936.1, read as the reverse complement.
ATGCGCACGGCGCTGCTCAACTGGCTCTATGCGAAACAGCAGGGCGGCACGGCGATCCTGCGCTTCGATGACACCGATGTGACGCGCTCGACGCGGGCATATGCCGATGCCATCGAGACCGACCTTGCATGGACCGGCGTTGCCTTCGACGAGATTTACAGGCAGTCGGAGCGCGTCGCGCTCTACGAGGCGGCGGCGGACAGGCTGAAGGCGGATGGGCTGCTTTATCCCTGCTACGAGACGGCGGGCGAACTCGACCGGCGGCGCAAGCGGCAGATGCAGCGCGGCGAGCCGCCGGTCTATGACCGCGCGGCGCTGTCCCTCTCCGATGACGAGCGCAAGGTGCTGGAAGCGGAAGGCCGCACGCCGCACTGGCGCTTCAAGCTGTCTGGCAAGCGTGCCGAGTGGAACGACCTGATCCGCGGGCCGCAGCACATTGAGACTGCCTCGGTGTCGGACCCGGTGCTGATCCGCGAGGACGGCACGTTTACCTACATGCTGCCGAGCGCGGTGGACGACGCCGAGCTGGGCGTGACCCACGTGGTGCGCGGCGAGGACCACGTCACCAACACGGCGGCGCAGATCGAGCTGCTGCGGGCGCTGGGCGCCACGCCGCCGGCCTTTGCCCATCACCCGCTGCTGGTGGGGGCGGGGGGCGCCAAGCTCTCCAAGCGCGCGGGCGGAGCGAGCGTCGCGGAGGTGCGCGAGGCGGGCTTCGAGCCGGAGGCGCTGACGAGCTACCTCGCCCGCCTCGGCTCGTCGGATGCGATTGCCGTCGCCTCGCTGGACGAACTGGTGGCCGGGTTCGACTTCTCGAAATTCGGGCGGGCGCCGGGGCGGTACGACCTGGCGGAGCTGGCGCATCTCAACACGGCGTTCCTGCACGAGGCTGACTTCGCCACGGTGGAGCCGCGGCTGGCGCGGCTCGGCATCCCGGTGGGCCCGGCGCTGTGGGACGCGGTGCGGGCCAATATCGAGACCCTGAGCGAGACGCGCTACTGGGTGGACGTCACCGGGGGCGAGATCGCGCCGGTGATCGAGAACCCGGCGTTCTGTGCCGCGGCGGCGGACCTGCTGCCGCCGGAGCCGTGGGACGAGGGCACGTGGAAGGCGTGGACCAATGCCGTGAAGGGCGCCACCGGCGCCAAGGGCAAGGCCCTGTTCATGCCGCTGCGGTTGGCGCTGACGGGGCTGGACCACGGGCCGGAGCTGAAGGCGCTGCTGCCGCTGATCGGGCGGGCGCGGGCGGAAGCGCGGCTGCGCGGGTAATCGCGGGTGCTGTGGCAAGCGGGCCCGCGAGTAGGCCCCGGCTCAAGGCCGGGGCGATCGGTTTTCTTAACGGTGTCATCCCGGCCTTGAGCCGGGATCCAGGGGCGGCTGGCCTCAGAGGTTGCGGCCCCTGGGTCCCGGATAGCCGCTTTGCGGCTTCCGGGATGACACGTGGGGAGCAGGGAAGGGCCCGGAACGGGTTGATTTTTCAGCCCCGGCACCCCAAAGTCCGGCCCATGAAGACGATCGCCGCCCAGTGCCGGTGCATTTGCACCATTATTATCAGCTAGCGCCCCACGCTGGCTCGCGGCCGTTCGTCAAAAATCCGACTACCGATCATCGACGTGACGCCCGGGGCCAGCCGGCCTCTTGAGGACATTGTGCCGTCATGCCGCGTGACGTGACCCTGACGTTCCACGACACCGCAACCCGCAAAAAGCGCGCGTTCGAGCCCATCGACGCGGGCAACGTGCGGCTCTACGCGTGCGGGCCGACGGTCTACGACTACGCGCATATCGGCAACGGCCGCACGGCGGTGACGTTCGATCTCGTGTTCCGGGTGCTGCGCTGGGTCTATGGCGAAGACCACGTGACCTATGTGCGCAACATCACGGACGTGGAGGACAAGATCCTCGACCGCGCGGCGAAGGAAGGCATTTCCATCCGCGAGCTGACCGACCGCACCACCGACATCTACCAGGCGGACATGCACGGCCTCGGCAATCTTTCGCCGACGCACGAGCCGCGCGCGACCGACTATATCGGCGGCATGATCGCCATGATCGAGAAGCTGATTGAAAAGGGCGCGGCCTACGAGGCGGAAGGTCACGTGCTGTTCGATGTCTCGTCCGACAAGGACTACGGCAAGCTGTCGGGCCGCTCGCTGGATGACATGATTGCCGGCGCGCGCGTGGAAGTGGCGCCCTACAAGCGCAACGCGACCGATTTCGTGCTGTGGAAGCCGAGCCCCGGCGACATGCACGGCTGGGAAAGCCCGTGGGGCAATGGGCGGCCCGGCTGGCACACGGAATGCTGCGTGATGAGCGAGTCGCTGCTGGGCGAGACCTTCGACATTCACGGCGGCGGCATCGACCTGACGTTCCCGCACCACGAGAACGAGGTGGCGCAGTCCGAATGCGTCCATGACGGGGCGCCGCTGGCGAACTACTGGATGCATGGCGGCTTCCTGCAGGTGGACGGCGAGAAGATGTCGAAGTCGCTCGGCAACTTCCTCGTCGTGCACGACTTGCTGGACGACTGGCCGGGCGAGGCGCTGCGCCTGCACCTCTTCATGACGCACTACCGCCAGCCGCTTAACTGGACGGCGGACGGCGTGCGCGAGGCGAAGGGCATTCTCGACCGCTGGTACGCGGTGACCGCGGATGCGGGCGGCGTGACCGGCGGCGACGTGCCGGAAGCGGTGAGCAAGGCGCTGGCCGACGACCTCAACACGCCCGCCGCGCTGGCGGCCATGCATGCGCTGGCGAGCGATGCGGCCAAGGGGTCGAACGAGGCGGCCCGCGCGCTCAAGGCCGCGGGGCAGCTCATCGGCCTGTTCGGGCAGAGCGCGGAAGAATGGAAGGCATGGCGGCCCGCGAATGCCGCGGTGGACGAGGGCGAGATCGAGCGCCTCATTACCGCCCGGTCGGATGCGCGCAAGGCGAAGGACTTCGCCGAGGCCGACCGCATTCGCGACGAACTGGCCGCCAAGGGAATCGAGATCAAGGACGGGCCGCAGGGGACAACATGGTCCTTTGCCCCGTAAGGAAGGACAAGGGGTGAGCGTCTAGGCTCTTCATTGTCATGCCGCGGCTTAACCGCGGCATCCAGAGCGGCAGGCGAAGGCCTTGCCGTGTTGCCCTGGACCCCGCGGTCAAGCCGCGGGGTGACACGGAAGAGAGTGGCGCCGCCGCCGGGACGAAGCAGATGGCAAAAGAACGTCTCTACCTGTTCGACACGACGCTGCGCGACGGCGCGCAGACGCAGGGCGTCGATTTCGGCGTCGAGGACAAGATCCGCATCGCCGAGACGCTGGACGAGCTGGGCCTCGACTACATCGAGGGCGGCTGGCCGGGGGCGAACCCGACCGACACCGCCTTCTTCGGCGAGAAGCGCAACCTGAAGACGGCGCGCATGACGGCCTTCGGCATGACCAAGCGCGTGGGCCGCTCGGCGGACAACGATCCGGGCCTCGCGGCGCTGTTCGATGCTGAATCGGACGCGGTGTGTCTCGTTGCCAAGACCTGGGATTACCAGGTGACGCTGGCGCTCAACTCGACGCCGGAGGAAAACCTCGGCGCGATCTCGGAGTCGGTCGAGGCGATCGTGAAGCACGGCCGCGAACCGATGATCGATTGCGAGCATTTCTTCGACGGCTACAAGGCGAACCCGGATTACGCGCTCGCCTGCGCCAAGGCGGCGCTGGATGCGGGCGCGCGCTGGGTCGTGCTGTGCGACACCAATGGCGGCACGCTGCCGCACGAGGTGGAGGCCATCGTCACCGAGGTGGCGAAGGTGATCCCCGGCGACCGGCTGGGCATCCATGCGCACAACGACACGGAGAACGCCGTTGCCAACACGCTGGCGGCGATCCGCGCCGGCGTGCGGCAGGTGCAGGGTACGCTGAACGGGCTCGGCGAACGCTGCGGCAATGCCAACATGGTGTCGCTTTTGCCGACGCTGCTGCTGAAGCCCGACTTCGCGGACCATTTCGAGACCGGTGTCACGCTGGAGAAGCTCGAACGCATTACCCATGTGAGCCGCGTGCTGGACGAGATCCTCAACCGCACGCCCAACCGCCACCAGCCTTACGTCGGCGCGTCGGCTTTCGCGCACAAGGGCGGGCTGCATGTCTCCGCCGTGCAGAAGGACCCGGCGACCTACGAGCACGTGAAGCCGGAAAGCGTCGGCAACAAGCGCAAGATCCTGGTGTCCGACCAGGCCGGACGCTCCAACGTGCTGGCGCAGCTGGAGAGCGCGGGCATCGAGGTGGACGCCAAGGACCCGCGCGTGATGCGGCTGGTGGACGAGGTGAAGGAGCGCGAGTTCCTCGGCTACGCCTATGATGGTGCGGAAGCCTCGTTCGAGCTGCTTGCGCGCCGCGCGCTCGGCGAGGTGCCGCACTTCTTCGAGGTGGAAAGTTTCCGCGTGATGGTGGAGCGCCGCTACAACGCGGTCGGCAACCTCGTCACCGTCTCCGAGGCGACGGTGAAGGTGAAGGTGGACGGCGAGACCATCATGAGCGTGGGCGAGGGCAACGGCCCGGTGAACGCCCTCGACCAGGCGCTGCGCAAGGACCTCGGCAAGTACTCCACCTGGCTCGACGACCTGCGGCTGGTGGACTTCAAGGTCCGTATCCTGACCAGCGGCACGGAAGCGGTGACGCGCGTCATGGTGGAAAGCGCCGACCGGTCCGGCGCGCGCTGGTTCACGGTGGGCGTGTCGCCCAACATCGTGGATGCGTCGTTCCAGGCGCTGATGGACTCGATCACCTTCAAATTGCTGCGCGACGGTGCGCCTGCGTCCGCCACGCCGAAGCGGGTGAGTGCGTAAGAGCACGCCACCCCGTGTCATCCCGGCCTTGAGCCGGGATCGGGTGCGTGTGCCCGTGAGGTGCCACAAGAGAGCGATCCCGGCTCGCGCTTCGCTTGGCCGGGATGACAGGTAGATTCTGACAATCCATCTGCATCCGACCGCCCCCGCCTTGAGCGGGGGCCCAATAGCGTTGCGGCGTTGAAGGGGGCTGCGTGCCCTGCTGATGCGGCGCGTCCCCGCGATTGCTGCGGCAAGCGGGCCTGCGAGTAGGCCCCCCCTCAAGGCGGGGGCGGTCGGAGTGTGGGTGGCGGTAGCAAATACCTCCGAGCACTCCCCGGCTTGTCCGGGGAGCCTACTCGCGGTGCGTCGTTGCACGGTGCCGGACGTTTGCTCCGGCGCTGCGGCAAGCTGAAATGCGAGTGGGCCCCACGGACACGCCGTGGGGCGGACGGAATTTTTGAATCCTTCTTCCGTGTTCCCTCCGGCTTGACCGGAGGGTCCACGCGGGCTGCGTGCCCTGCGGGGGCATCGCGCCTCGGCGCGTGCTGCGGCATGCGGGACCGCGAGTAGGCCCCCGCTCAAGGCGGGGGCGGTCGGTGTTGGGAGTGCAATTACTTCCGAGCGCTCCCCGGCTTGGCCGGGGAGCCTACTCGCGGTGCGTCTTTGCACGGTGTCTGATGTTTGCTCCGGCGCTGCGGCAAGCTGAAATGCGAGTGGGCCCCACGGACAAGCCGTGGGGCGGACGGAATTTTTGAATCCTTCTTCCGCGTTCCCTCCGGCTTGACCGGAGGGTCCATGCGGTTTGCGTGGCGGTGGAGGCGTTTCAGCGTGGCCGGTGCTCGGTGCCGAGGCCGGCTGTGATGAAGACGGCGGTAGCGTGGTCCTTCACGTCTGCCGTGTGCCAGACGCCGGGCTCGTTGATCACGTATTCGCCGGGCGTGAGCGTGACCGTGCTGCGCGTGCCGTCGGGCGCTTCCTGGTGGAGCGTGATGGTGCCCGCGGTGCACAGCACGATCTCGTGGCCGTTGGGGTGAACCTCCCATGAGTCCCAGTCCTCCGAGAAGGAGAACATGCTGACGAGGCGGCCTTCGAGACCGTCCTCAGCATGGCGGGTGGTGTAGGCATCGAACCACGCCATGTCGCCGGTGAATGCGGGCTGGGCGGTGGCCGTGCCGCCGCGGCCGAGATGGACCGGGTGGCTGGAGATGCGGGCGGGTGAGAGTTCTTTCGCGGGCATGGGCGCCTCCCTCGCGCATGGGCGGACGGCGCAGCGTGCCAGAGCCTTGGCACAGTTCGAAACTCTGACCAATCCTGACCGCAGGCGTGAGTATCAGAGCAAACTCAAAGCCCAGGCAATCAACGCAACCATGCCGACGACCCCAGCAAGAACAGCGTATGCTATAGCCCTGCCGTAATTCGGATTGGCGTCTTCCTCATCCCATTCCGAACGAGCTTCATACTCGACGTCGGAATTGTCCTCCGGTGGCTTTCTTTGCGGAACCATCCCGTCTTCTCGCGCTGCTTCTTATTATTGACAGCTAGCATGTCAGTTGTTTCGAATTTCGAAAAGATCAAAATTCTAAGATCAAGTGCCAAGCGGGAGGAAAATCGAAGAAGAAACCTAGTCTCCTCAACAGTTCTACCGTCGGCAAGGGCCGTTATTTACAAGAGTTCCATTCTTAATACCGGTGCGGGGGAGAGCCTGTTGGGCCCGAGCGATCCATCGACACGCGGCGTGCTGCTGGCGGGCGCGGCCTTCACGAGCTGGGGCGTGCTGCCCCTGTTCTACAAGGCGCTCGGCCATGTGCCGGTACTGGAGGTGCTGACCCATCGCGGGCTTTGGGCGCTGGCCTTTCTCGTGATCGTGGTGACGGCGCTCGGCCGCTGGCCGCAGGTGATGGCCGGGATCGCCAACCGGCGGGCGCTCGGCATTCTCGCGCTGACGGGGCTCTTGATAGCCGCCAACTGGGGCGGCTTCATCTACTCGGTGGTGAGCGGGCAGGTGCTGGAGGCCAGCCTCGGCTATTTCATCAACCCGCTGATGAACGTGGCGCTCGGCGTGGTGCTGCTGGGCGAGCGGCTGAACGGCGCGCAGCGCGTGGCGATCGGGCTGGCGGCGCTGGGCGTGCTCAACGAGATCATCGTGCTGGGCGACGTGCCGTGGATCGCGCTGTTCCTGGCCACGAGCTTTGCCGCCTATGGCTACCTGAGAAAGACCGTGCCGGTGGAAAGCCTCGACGGCCTGCTGATCGAGATGGCGATCCTGTCGCCGGTGATGATCGGCTACCTGCTGTGGGCGGGCGGGCCGCTGCTCGGCTTTTCCCAGTGGGACGCGCTGACCGTCACCATGCTCTTCCTGACCGGGCCGTTCACGGCGGTTCCGCTGCTGCTGTTTGCCGGCGGGGCGCGGCTCATTCACATGGCGACGCTGGGGCTGCTCCAGTTCATCGCGCCCTCCACCATGTTCGTGCTGGCGGTGGCGCTGTTCGGCGAACCCTTCACGCTGGCGAATGCGCTCACCTTCGTCGGCATCTGGACGGGGCTGGCCGTCTTCGCATGGGACGCGTGGCGGTCGTCGCGGGTGCCTCAGGTCGCCTGAGCGCGGATCGCCGGGATCACGTCGTCCACGTTCGTCACGGTACGGAACAATTCCTTCAGGCGGCCGTGGCTGAAGCCCTGCGCAACGATGTGGTCCACGAGGTCCGTCAGCGGCCGCCAGTAGCCGTTGATATCGACGATGACGATGGGCTTGGCGTGCTGGCCGAGCTGCGTCCAGGTCAGGATATCGACCAGCTCGGCGATGGTGCCGATGCCGCCGGGCAGGATGATGAAGGCATCCGCCCGCGCCGCCATCGCCTGCATCCGGTCGTGCAGGTTCGACGTGACGATGTGTTCGCCGCCTGCGTCCAGCATCACCTCGGGCACCTTCAGGAAGTCGGGGATGATGCCGGTGACCTCGCCGCCATGGTCGAGGACCGCGCGGGCGAGGATGCCCATGAGACCGATTCCGCCCCCGCCATAGACGAGGCCTATCCCCGCTTCGGCGAGCTTCTGGCCGAGCGCCGCGGCGGCGTCCCCGTAGGCCGGGTCGGCGCCTGCTGCGCTGCCACAAAAAACGCACGCTGTCGTGTGTAATGCCATTGATCCGGTGGTTGTTTTGGCAGTGCGGCAACACCTGCCGCATTAACGCAGAATCGCGATAGATACGGACGCGGTCTAGCCGCTGCCTTATTCTCAGGCTACCGGTGACAGTGCAAGTTTCCGGGCGGTGCGGTTTGGATGCGGCACGCCCAACGAGGGGAGGAGACCCATGTCCCGCGGTCTTGCCATTGTCGGCGGCGCCATCGCCGCCCTCGCGGTCCTGGTCCTGGCATATTTCTTCCTGTTTTCCGGCGACGACCCGGAGGCGCCGGCAACCGCCGAGCGTCCCGCCGAAACCGGCGCGGAAACGGCCGGGGAGGCTGAGGCGGAGCCGGAAAAGCAGGCTGCCAAGCCCAGTTTCGACATCGTCCGCGTCGAGCGCGACGGCCAGACCGTGGCCGCCGGCCGCGCGGAACCCGGCGCGAAAGTGCGCCTTTTCGACGGCGGCGAGGTGATCGCCCAGGCCGAGGCCGACAGCCGCGGCGAATGGGTGATGGTCCTCGACGAACCGCTCGAACCCGGCGACCGGCAGCTCAGGCTGGAAGCCGAGCTGCGCGACGGCACGCTGCTCAATTCCGACCAGGTGGTCTCGATTTCCGTGCCCGACCGCGAAGGCGCGGAGCCGCTGGTGGTGCTGCAGAGCCCCGATGCGCCGAGCCGCGTGCTGCAGGGAACCGGCGTCGTCTCGGAAAGCGGCGAACTCACCCTCGACGTGGTGGATTACGGCGACGAAGGCACGGTGATCTTCTCCGGCAAGACGGCGCCGGGCGGCAACGTGCGCATCTACGTGGACAACGAGCCCGTGGGCGACGGCAAGGCCGGGGACAAGGGCCGCTGGGAGGTGATCGCCAACCGCGACATCGCGCCCGGCGTCCACGACCTGCGCGTCGACCAGATCGACGGCGAAGGCAACGTTCTCGCCCGCCTGGAAGTCCCCTTCGAGAGGGCGACGCCGGAGGACGTGGACCTGGTGCTGTCCGAGGGCAAGGTGGTGATCCAGCCCGGGAACAACCTGTGGAACATCGCCCGCCGCCTCTACGGCTCGGGCTACCAGTACACCGTGATCTACCAGGCCAACAAAGCGCAGATCCGCGACCCGGACCTGATCTATCCCGGCCAGGTCTTCACCACCCCGAAGACCGGCGGCTAGGCGCGGGATTTCCCGTAACGCCTTGTTCGGCGCGGGATTTGGGCTATCTATCGGGGGCGCGGTGGCCTGAGGTCAGGCTGCCGCGCCCTTGTTTTTGCCCGGAGGCAGCGCCCTGGCCCGCCATCCCGCCAGCTCCACCGGCCAGCCGGTGACCATCGGCGTCGAGACGCCGGGCCACGCGCACGCCGTGCGCGACCTCCTGCCGTTCCTGTGGCCCAAGGGCCGCCCGGACCTGCGCGCCCGCGTGGTCATCGCCATGGTGGCGCTGGTCGTCGCCAAGGGCGTCACCGTTGGCATGCCGTTTCTCTACAAGGAAGCGGTCGACGCGCTGGACCAGGACAACGCGGCGCAGATCGCCATTGCCGCCGTCATCTCGCTGATCGCCGCCTACGGCGTCGCCCGCATCATGATGATCGGCTTCGCCCAGCTGCGCGACGGCCTGTTCGCCCGCGTCGGGCAGAACGCCGTGCGCGCCGTGGCGTTGCGCACCTTCCGCCACCTGCACGCCCTGTCGCTGCGCTTCCACCTGAGTAGGCGCACCGGCGGCCTGAGCCGGGTGATCGAGCGCGGTGTGAAGGCCATCGAGTTCCTGCTGCGCTTCACGCTGTTCAACGTCGGCCCCACGATCCTCGAACTGGCGCTGGTGGCGGGCATCCTGTGGTGGACCTTCAACATCTGGTTCGCGCTGGTGGTGGTGCTGACCGTGGGCGGCTACGTGGCCTTCACCTTCAAGGTCACCGAATGGCGGATCGGCTTCATCCGCTCCATGAACCAGTCCGACGAGCGGGCCCACACCAAGGCCATCGACTCGCTGCTGAACTTCGAGACCGTCAAATATTTCGGCAACGAGAGGCACGAGGCGGACCGTTTCGACCGCTCCATGGCTCGCTACGAGGAGGCCGCCGTCCGCTCCAACAAGTCGCTGGCCTGGCTCAACACCGGGCAGGCGGCAATCTTCGCCGTGGGTCTCTCCGTGCTGATGGGCATGGCCGCGGTGAACGTTGCCGCGGGCACCATGACGCTGGGCGATTTCGTGTTGGTGAACACCATGCTCATCCAGCTCTACCAGCCGCTCAACCTGCTCGGCTTCGTCTACCGCGAGATCAAGCAGGCGCTGGTGGATATGGAGACCATGTTCGGCCTGCTGAGTGTCGGCGCCGAGGTCGAGGACAAATCAGGCGCGAAGCCGCTGGAGGTCGAGGGCGGCGCCATCCGCTTCGAGAACGTGGATTTCGCCTACGACCCGGCGCGCGCCATCCTGAAGGACATCTCGTTCGAGGTGCCCGCGGGCCGCATGACGGCCATCGTCGGCCCGTCGGGCGCGGGGAAATCGACCATTTCCCGCCTGCTGTTCCGCTTCTACGACGTGACCGGCGGGCGCATCCTGATCGACGGGCAGGACATCCGCGAGGTGGCGCAGGCCAGCGTCCGCGCCGCCATCGGGATCGTCCCGCAGGACACCGTGCTGTTCAACGACACCATCCGCTACAACATCCGCTATGGCCGCCCGGACGCGACCGACGAAGAGGTGGAGGAGGCCGCCCGCCTTGCCCAGATCCACGACTTCGTCATGGGCCTGCCGGAGGGCTATGACAGCCAGGTCGGCGAACGCGGGCTGAAGCTTTCGGGCGGGGAGAAGCAGCGCGTCGCCATCGCCCGCACGCTCCTCAAGAACCCGCCGATCCTGCTGCTGGACGAGGCGACCTCCGCCCTCGACACGCATACGGAAAAGGAAATCCAGGCGTCACTGGCCATCGTCTCGCGCAACCGCACGAGCCTCGTCATCGCCCATCGCCTGTCGACCGTGGTGGATGCCGACGAGATCATCGTCCTCGACCATGGCCGCATCTGCGAGCGCGGCACCCACGGCCAGTTGCTGGCGAAAGACGGCGCCTACGCCGCCATGTGGCAGCGCCAGCAGGAGGCCCAGCGCGCCGAGGCGATCCTGCAGGAGACGGCGGAAGAAGAGGGCGGCGCCGAGACCCCGCCCGACCTGGTGCCTGCCAAGTAACGCCGCCGCTTTCAGCCATCCGCTACACGCGATAGTCTGTTCGGCTCGTACCCATTCACGCACGAATTGAAGGCCGCAATCACGCCCATGCGCGAACTTCTGTCGTTCATTCCGCCCATGCATCCCGAGGGCCGGCGCTTCGTCCTGATCTTCGCCGCCGTCACGCTGGTGCTGTTCTTCCTGTGGGACCCGCTCGGCTGGCTCGGCGTCATCGCCACGATCTGGTGCGGCTGGTTCTTCCGCGATCCCGAGCGCGTGACGCCCGACCGGCCGGGCCTCGTCATCGCGCCCGCGGACGGCATCGTGAACCTCATCACCGAGGCCGTGCCCCCCGCCGAACTGTCGCTGGGCGACAAGCCGCTGACCCGCGTCAGCATCTTCATGAACGTGTTCAACTGCCACATCGTGCGCGCGCCGGTGGACGGCGCGGTCATCCGCACCAGCTACAAGCCGGGCCGCTTCTACAACGCGTCGCTGGAAAAGGCGTCGGAGGAAAACGAGCGATACTCGATCCTGGTGCGCACCGGCGGCAGCCACGAATATGGCGTGGTGCTGGTCGCGGGCCTCGTCGCCCGCCGCATCCTGCCCTTCGTCAAGCAGGGCGCGCACCTGGAGCCCGGCGACCGCATCGGCCTCATCCGCTTCGGCAGCCGGGTGGATGTCTACCTGCCGGAAGGTCTCGATCCGCTGGTTATGGTCGGCCAGACCAGCGTCGCCGGCGAAACCGTGATCGCCGATCACCGCGCCCATGAGGGCCGCCGCAGCGGACGCCGCTCATGACCGACAAGTCGCCGTTCCAGTCCGAGAAGGGCCCGCGTGCCCGCATGCGCCGGGCCGGCGACCGGCTGCGCCCGCCGCCGCTGCGCAATCTCCTGCCCAACGTGCTGACGGTGCTGGCGCTCTGTGCCGGCCTCACCGCCATCCGCTTCGGCCTCGAAGGCCGCTACGAGACGGCGGTGCTGGCCATCATCATCGCGGCGCTGCTGGACATGCTGGACGGCCGCGTCGCGCGCCTCCTGCAGGGCCAGTCGAAGTTCGGCGCGGAACTGGATTCGCTGGCCGATTTCCTCAATTTCGGGGTGGCGCCGGTTCTCATCCTCTATAACTGGAGCCTCGAGAACCTGGGCGGTCTCGGCTGGGTCGCCGTGCTCGGCTTCGCGGTCGCCTGCGCCCTCCGGCTCGCGCGCTTCAACGTGGGCAACGAAGACCCGGACAAGCCCTCCTGGTCCACGTCCTTCTTCGTCGGCGTGCCCGCCCCGGCAGGGGCCGGGCTTGTCATGCTGCCGCTTTATATGGATTTCGCGCAGGTGACCGCGTTCAACCTGTGGCCGTCGCTGGTGGCGATCCACATGGGTGTCATCGCGTTCTTTATGGTGAGCAGCCTGCCGACATTTTCCGGCAAGCACCTGCGGATTTCGCGCAGGCGCGACCTGGCCCTGCCGATCCTCCTCGGGGTGGCGCTCGTGGCGGCGCTGGCCGTCAGCTACCCGTGGGCGACCCTCATCGGTTTCGCGGCGGTCTATATCGCCACGCTGCCGCTCGCGTTCTGGCGCCACCGCGTCCTTTCAAGGCGGACCGCAGTCGCACGCGCCGCGCGGGACGAGAGCCTCAAGATCGACGGATAGGACGCTATTCCGCCGCCCGCACCCGCGTCCGGTCGCGTCCGCCCCGGCCGAACATCTGCATGACCCGGTCGCGCAGGGAGCCTGCCTGGCTCCGCCACACGGTCGGTGCAGCCAGCAGGACGGGCGTGACGACCAGCGTCAGCAGCGTGGCGAAGCTCAGGCCGAAGATGATGGCGGTTGAGAGCTGCACCCACCACACGGAGACCGGGCCGCCAACCGAAAGCGAGCGGTCGAAGAAGCCGACGTTGATCTGCGTTGCCATCGGCAGAAGGCCGCAGATGGTGGTGATCGTCGTCAGCAGCACCGGGCGCAGGCGCTGCGCCGCCGTGCGCAACACGGCCTCGATCACCTCCATGCCGCGGGCGCGGAGCCCCTGGTAAGTGTCGATCAGCACGATGTTGTTGTTCACCACGATACCGGCCAGCGCCACGATGCCCGTGCCCGTCATGATCACGGAGAAGGTCTGCCCGGTGATGATCATGCCCAGCAGCACGCCGATCGTGGACATGATCACTGACGAGAGCGTCAGGATGGAGTGGTAGAACGAGTTGAACTGCGTCAGCAGGATGATGAACATCAGGAACAGGGCCGCGATCATCGCGTTGCCCAGGAAGGCCGCGGCTTCCGCCTGTTCCTCGTCGGCGCCGCGGAACCGCCACTTCACGCGCGGATCGAGCGGCGCATCTTCCTCCAGCCAGGCGCGGATCTCGTTCACCTTGTCGTTGGGCAACACGCCCTCCGCCGTGTTGGCCTTGATCTCCATAACCTGGATGCCGTCGATGCGGGTGATCTGGTTCACCTGCTGGGCCGGTTCGCGGGTGACGAAATTACTGATCGGGACGAGCCCGTTCGGCGTGCGAAGGCGCAGCTGATCCAGCTGGTCAATGGAGCGGCTCTCGCGCGGGAAGCGGGCGCGGATATCCACCTCGTCGTCCGCATCGTCCGGCCGGTATGTGCCCACGAGAATGCCGTTGGTCACCATCTGAACCGTGGCGCCGACGGCAGCCACATCAGCGCCGAAGCGTCCGGCCTGTTCACGGTCGATGGACAGCACCCACTCGATGCCGGGCAGGGGCCGCGAGTCCTCGATGTCGATCAGGCCGTCGACATTGTCTTCGAGATGATTGCGGATCAGCGCGGTCATCTCGGTCAGCGCCTGGCGGTCGCGCGACGCAAGCTCGATCTGCACGTCCTTGCCGGTCGGCGGGCCGTCCTCGCGCTTGCGCACTTCCACGTGGATACCCGGCATGTTGGCGGTCTTCTGCCGGATTTCCTCGAGGATCACGGCGCCCTTGCGCCGTTGCTCATAGGGCAGCAGTTCCAGCGTGATACGGCCAATCACGTCCGGCGGCATGTCGCCGCCCTGGCCGGGTCCGCCCTGGCCGCCGCCCGTCTGCGTGAAGACGGACTGCACGCCCTCGGTCGCCAGCACGATCGCCTCGACCTCCTTCACCAGCGCAAGCTCCTCGACCGAGGACAGGTTGCCGCGTGCACTCACGAGAACCGCGGCCTGCTCCGGCTCGGTTTCGATGAAGAAGACGACGCCCTTGCTGAAGAACCCGTACAGGACAACGATCGTAACCAGGACGAGGATGGCGCTCACGATGACCGAGATCGGCCGCAGGATCAGCCAGTCGAGAACCCGCACATAGGTGCCCGTTGCTCCGTCCAGAGAGCGGATATCGCCGGTTTCCGCGCCCGAGAGCTGCGCGAGCACCGACTGGTTGGCCGCTTCTGCCTTGCCGACCATGGCGCCCAGCACGGGCAGGAAGATCAGTGCCGTCAGCAGCGACGCGATCAGCACGAAGATCAGCGTGATCGGCAGGTAGGACATGAACTGGCCGGACACGCCGGGCCAGAACAGCATGGGTGTGAAGGCCGCCAGCGTCGTCGCCGTGGACGAGATGATCGGCCAGAACATGCGCGACGAGGCCATGGTGTAGGCCTCGCGCCTGTCCATGCCTTCTGCCATCTTGCGGTCGGCGAATTCGACCACGACGATCGCGCCGTCCACCAGCATGCCCACGGCCAGAAGCAGCCCGAACATCACCATCATGTTCATGGTGAGACCGGACGTGGCGAGCAGGAAGAAGCCGATCAGGAACGAGGTCGGAATGGCGAAGCCCACCAGCAGCGCGGAACGCATGCCGAGCGCCGCCACGACCACGATCATGACAAGCGCGATGGCGGTGATGATCGACGCTTCAAGCGAATTGATGGACCGGAAGATCCACGACGACGCATCCTGCGCGTAGTTGATGCGGATTTCCGCTGGCCAGTTCGCGCTCTCGTCGCTGACGGCCGCGCGCACCGCGTCGTTGGTCTCGACGATATTCGTGCCGAGCCGCTTGGTGACTTCGATGGCGATGGCGGGCTTGCCGTTGAACCGCGCGAAACCGTCCGGGTCCTTGAAAGTGCGGCGAATCTCGGCGAGGTCGCCGAGCGTCACCACGCCTTCGCCGGAAGCCTTGACCGTCAGGTTCATCACATCCTGGCGGGTCTCGAACAGCCCCGGCACCTTGACGTTGAAACGTCCCTGGCCGGTATCCAGCGAGCCGGCGGCCACGAGCTGGTTGTTCAGCGAGACCGCGTTGATCAGCTCCTGCTGCGAGACCTCGTAGGCCTCCAGCTTGGCCGGGTCGATGATGACTTCGAGAAGTTCCTCCCGGTCGCCCACGAGCTTGGCTTCGAGGACCGTCGGCACCGCCTCGATGGCGTCCTGCAGTTCGCGCGCGCGGCGCAGCAGCGTGCGCTCGGGCACCTCGCCCGACAGCGTGACGACGAGGATGGGGAACAGGCTCGTGTTGAACTCGGTAACGACCGGCTCTTCCGCCTCGGCGGGGATCTCCGCGCGCGCCAGGTCAACCTTCTCGCGCACGTCCTGCAGCGCCTGGTCCTTGTCGAAATCGACGTCGAACTCGAGGATGATGCCCGCCGAGCCCTGCGCGCCATACGCCGTGATCTCCTTGAGACCCTCCAGCGAGCGCAGCTCCGTCTCCATCGGCTTGACGAGCAGGCGCTCCGCGTCCTCCGGCGAAATACCGGGGTAGGGGATCGACACGAAGAAGAACGGGATGGGGATATCCGGGTCCGCTTCCTTCGGGATCGACACGTAGGACGTGATGCCGGCAAGGATCAGCAGCACCATCGTCGTGACGACGGTGCGGGTGCGGCTGACCGCCGATGCGACGATGGGGTTCACGACTGAACGCCTCCGTCTTCAAGCGTCACGTCCACGGTCTGGCCGTCGCGGACGAACTCCTGGCCGACGGTGATGACCTTCACCTTGTCGGGCAGCCCGCCGATCCAGACACCGTCATTGCTGTCCTCGAGGATATCGACGGCCTGGAACTGCACCTTGTTGCCGTTGACGATATGGCGCACGCCCACGGTGCCGTCATCGTCCAGCACCAGGTAGGCGGGCGACATGCGGTGCGCCATCACCTTGTCGGCGGGGACAATGATCTCCGCGGTGATGCCGGCGGGGATTTCCAGGTTGTCGTTGGGCACCGAAAGCTCGATGCGGAAGGTCCGCGTCGCCTCCTCCGCGGTCTTGGCAAGGAAGCGCACGACGCCTTCGATGGTCTGACCGTTGATCAGCCGCGCGGTGCCCACCGTGCCCATGCTGATCTTGCCGACGTCGTTCTCCGAGACCTGCCCGACCACCAGGATCGGGTCCAGATCGACGACCGTGGCGCAGGTCTGGCCAACGGCGAGGAAATCACCCAGCTCGACGGCCCGGTTGTCGAGCACGCCATCGAACGGCGCCTTGATCTTGGTATGGCCGAGCTCGACTTCCATCTGCTTCACCTGCGCGACGGCCGCGTCATAGGCGGCCTTATCGGCGGCGGCAGCCGTTTCGGAACGGTGGCCTTTCGCGGCGAGCTTCTTGGAGGCGTCGTATTGCAGCCAGCGCTGCTGGCGCAGCGCCTTGGCTTCCGCCAGCTTTGCCTCGCGCGCATCAACCGAAAGCTCGCAGATCACGTCGCCGTCGGCGACGAACTCGCCCTTCTCGACGGGTAGGGCGCTGACCGTGCCGGAGGTCTCGGCGCGCACTTCCACGGCACGCACCGGCGCTGTGCGCCCGCGTACGGTCACGTCACGCTCGATGGTCTGCGCCTCGAACACGCGCGCCCGGATCGATGCTGTCGCCACCCCGTTCGCCTCGGGGTCCGCGTCGCCCTGCGCGATTTCTCCATTATCGCCGGGGCCGGCCGCGGTTTCGTCACCCGGGCCGAACTGGCCGGAAAGAATCCACAGGGCCAGGCCGACTGCGATAACCGCCGCCCAGACGTAGCTGCTCTTGATGGTCATTTGTCGTCGTGCCTGGCTGCACCGGGCCCGCCGCGCCGCGCGGCCGGGCCGGTTTTGTGGACGTAGTGATCTCTAACGGGTGCCGGTAGCGGAAACTGACGCTTCGTCATGAAGTCGTCTCCGCCTGTTGCCCGCGGGACACGATGTCCCCGCGTGCGGCAGTCTCGATGAGGTGCCGGTTGCGTTCGAGAAAATCGATATTGGCGGTGCCGATGGCCTTGGCGTAACGGCGGGCGAAGGCCACGCCGGCGCCGTCGTTCGGCGCCTCGCTCTCGTCCATTTCCTTCAGGCTGTCGCGCCAGTTGGCGATCTGGGCGTCGATCCGTGCCGCCACGAGGTCGCGCGGCAGCCGGTCGGCGAACAGCATCACGAACAGAAAATCGGAGCGGAACTTGTCCTGCGCCACGGGCCCGTGCAGCCGGCCGTCGAGCGCGTCGAACCCGGCTTCGGTAAGCGAGTAGACCTTCTTGTCGGGCCGCTTTTCCTGGCTTTCGGTACGGCATTCCACCAGCCCCTCGTCGGTGAGGCGGGTGAGCGCCGGGTAGATCGAGCCGAAGCTCGCGTCGAGGAAATGCCGCGAGGGGCCCTGCTCAAGCTCCTTCTTGATCTCGTAGCCTGAGGCGTCGCCGAAGGCGAGCATGCCGAGGCAGAGCGTGCGTACATCCATCGGTAAAGGCCTGTTTCCGCTGCGGTAACCTGCGTTCCGGCGCTATATAGGTTTGATATATGCCGATGTGCAAGGTCTATTACGCAGGTGCAACAAAACTGGATCGCACCGGCACCCGATTTCCGCCCGGAAAGGCTGTTTGGACAGTTGCCTAGCCCGGCCCGCTGAGCGAGCGGATGGTCTTTTTGGCGGTGTGGAAACGGACGAGCTGAACTCCGCCGCTGCGCAGCGCCTGGATCCGGTTTAGCCAGATCGCCCCCTCTGCCATCAGCGCGTCGACGCCCTCGGGCGGCAGCTGGTTGCCTTCCAGCGTCTCCATGAGGTTGCGCCACGCGGCCTCGATGAGGCCGATATAGGTGTCGCTGATATCGACCGTCTCGCGCGGCACCAGCCGTGCCTTCGCCAGCTCGTGGCGGTACTGCTCGAGCGCCCAGAGCACGGGGCTCACCGGCTCACTGGCCTTCCAGACGCCCAGTTCCTCCGGCTCTGCTAGGTCTTCGCCCCTGACGAGGTCGGTAAACACGAACTCGCCGCCCGGTTTCATCGCCTCCGACGCCTGGGCAAGCAGAACCGGGCGCTTCTCCATGAAGCAAAGCGTTTCCCGCCCGATAATCCGGTCGTATTTGCCGAGCCCCACATAGGGCTCGTCCTTGTCGAGAAGGGTCACCGGCGTGCGTTCGCCCGCCTCGCGGCCCGCGAATTCGCACAGCTGCGGATCGACCATGAAGCAATCGACGCGGGTCCGGTACTTCTCTGCCAGCGCGATTGCCGCGCCGCACAGGCCGGCCGAGATCTCGGCGATCTGCGCGCCGGGTTGCGTATGCGCGACTTCGGCCATGCCGAGCTCGAACGCGGCGCCGCCGGGCAGCGAAAACCCCTCGCCCCAGATGCGCTGCAGGATCAGCGGGCGCTGGGCGGCGCGGCGCGCCGGGTTGTCGCTCGCGCGGATGGCGGCCTTCGAGGTCTTGGGGGACGGACGGTTGGTGACCTTCACCTTCTCGCCCGTGGAGACTTCGGTACCGTTCCACCAGGCCTTCAGACGCTCGGGAAAGGGGATATAGCCGTCATCGGCGGAAAATGTGCTCTTGGCTTTCTTGGCTGGCGCCTTTCGGGGGGCAGGTTTCCGGGCCGGGGGTGCCGAAGGCTTCTTCCGGGCCTTGGCCGGGGCTGGCCGTGACCCGCCGGATGCGGTCCGTTTCTCCGGATGCCGCTCAAGATAGCCGGTCAACGCCGAGGACAGGCTGTCCGGCAGATCGCGCATGCTCTGGAATCGCTCGATCGCCTCCGGCGTCATCCCGTCGAGTGACGCGATGAAGTCCCGCTGCGACATGTTCCGCAGCGCCGACCCGCTAAGCGTGGCGAGATTGACCATCTGTCCCGTACTTCCCCGGCATTCGGCGGCCGCCCACGGGCAGATGCAGCGGAGCAGCCGTGGGGCCATTGTCCCGGGGACGGCTTAACGTTGGGCTAACGATGCACCGCGGAAAGGCCGGGCCTGTCCCGAAATCACGCGGTTTGTTCGGCCAGGTACTTTGGCGGGAACAGGCGTTCCAGAACCGTCGCCAGCGCCGGCAGGCCCAGGATCGCCGCGATCATGTTCATGATGAACATGAAGGCCAGGAGTGCCCCCATGTCAGCCTGGAACTTGAGCGGCGACAGCACCCAGGTCGCCACGCCCGCGGCCAGCATGATGGCCGTATAGACCACCGCCATACCCGTCGACAGCAGCGCCCCCTCGTAGGCGTCGGCGATGCCCAGCCCCTCCGCCTGATAGTAGCGGATCTGGCTGTAGAGGTAGAACGCGTAGTCGACGCCGATGCCCGTTCCCAGCACCAGCACCGGCAGCGTCGTCACCTTGAGGCCGATCCCCAGCACTACCATGAAGACGTAGCCCAGGAACGTTGCCAGCAGCAGCGGCATGCAGCAGCAGATGACAGCCCGCCAGTCCGTGTAGGCAAGGAACACGAGGATGATGATCGTCGCGAAGACGAGGCCGATGAGCGGCGTCTCGGATTCCTCGATCACCCGGTTCGTCGCCGCGATGATGCCCACGCCGCCCATCGCGAGCCGGAGGTTCACGTCCTCGTCCGGGTTCGCTGCGGCATAACCGTTGATGGCGCCGATCACCGTCTCGATGGTCGTCGCCTTGTGGTCGGTCATGTAGATGAAGACCGGCAGGATGGTGCACTGGTCGTTGAGAAAGCCCGTCGAGGTCGGCACGGGCGACGTGGCGCCGATCAGCTGCGGCGATGTCGGTGGCAGCTCGCGCCACTTGAGATTCCCTTCCGCCATGATCGACTGGAAGTAGCGGGCTGCGAAGGGCAGGGACTCGACCGTCACCACGCCGTTCACGTCGCGCATGAATCCGGAGAACCGGTCCACGTAATCCATCGTCTGCGGATTGATGCAGCCGTCCCGCGGTGTCTCCGCGATGACGATCAGCACGTCCGTCGGCACGCTGAACGCCTCGGCGATGAACTGCGTATCCTGGTTGTACTTGGCATCCTCGCGCAATTCGGACGCGCCCGGCGTCAGGTCACCAACGTGCCGGTCGCGGCTGATCAGGATCGAAACGCCCAGCATCGCGAAGATCAGGAACGTGACCACGACCGCCGGCCCCGGCTTCGCGACCTGCGCGATGGCGGTCATGATCCGCTCGCGGAACGCGCGCGCCTTGATGAACAGCCGCACCTGCCTGTCGTCGCGCGGGATGTAGGACGCGATCAGCGGCAGCATGATCAGGTTGGTGATGATCTTGAGCGCCACGCCCACGGTTGCGATCACCGCGATATCGCGCACGACGCCCACCGGGATCAGGTAGAGCGTGATGAAGCCGACGAGGTCGGTGATCAGCGCCATGGAGCCCGGCACCAGCAGCCGCCGGAACGTGGCCCGCGCCGCCGACATGCCGTCCTGCCCCTTGGCAATCTGCGTTGCGATCAGGTTCACCTGCTGCATGCCGTGGCTGACACCGATGGCATAGACGAGGAACGGCACGAGGATCGCCAGCGGATCGAGGCCGTAACCCATCAGGTTCAACACGCCGAACTGCCAGACGACCGACACCAGAGACGAACCGATGGCCAGCGCCGCCAGCTTGAACGAGCGCACGTAGAGGAAAACGAAGATGCCGGTCAGGACGAAGGCGAGGCCGAAGAACGCGACCGCGATGACCGCTCCCTCAGCGATGTCGCCGATGAACTTGGGAAAGCCGATGATCAGGACGTCGGTCTCGTCGTCCGAATAGGGCGCGCGGATCTTCTGTTCCATGACGTCGGCGACTTCGAGGGCGAGGTTCGCCGTGCTCGAAATGTCGCCATCGCCCGCGCCCTGCTCCTGGATCTCCATCAGCACGATGGAGGCCGACTGGTCGAGAGCCACCAGGTCGCCGAACAGGTCGCTCGCCAGCACCCGGTCGCGGATCCGGTTGATATCCTCCTGCGTGATCGTCTCGGGCGTCACGTCGCCGGGGATCACGTCGATCAGGTCGAAGCCCTGCTCGTGGATTTCCAGCGTCTGCGTGTTGGGGGTCCACAGCGAGAAGACCCGGCTGCGGTCCACGCCGGGCATGTACCGCACTTCCTCGGTGATCGCGTGGAGACGCTTGAAATACTCCACGTTCCACATGTCGCCGGACTTGTCGCGCAGCGCGATGACTACGAGGTTCGCCCCCGGCAGTTCGCTCTGGTACTCGAAATAGGTCTGCACATAGGGATGCTCGAGCGGCACCTGCTTCAGGAAGCCCGCCTCCATGCGGATGCCCGTGGCGTAATAGCCCGTGATGACGGTCGCGACGGCCATGATCGCCAGCACCACCGCTCGCCCGCGGAACAGAACGGCTTCGATGAAGTTCAGCATGCAATCCCCCGCAAGGGCGCGCCGCTCTTGATCCGGCAACTGCGCCCAATGCCGGTGCGCCGTCCCATGGCGCCCGGTCCCCCTCGTGCCGCGCCCCCTGACCGGGGCGGCGGCAAGCCTTGGCATGAAGGATGACAGTTTGTGCGCAAGGCGGCAATAAAGCGGAGACGTGCCGCAGGCCCCGGCAGCATTGCCCTGAAACAGGGCTTTACGGGGCCTCCCCCGGGTCTATCCTGTGCGCAAAAGGGCAGGCCGAAGGGCCACGGGGGAGAAGTCGAATGATTCGCTCGCTGTTTTCGCGCAAGGGCAAGGAGTCCGGTGGCGACAAGCCGGCACTCGCCAACCTGTTCAGCAAGGTGTCCGAGGCCCGCAAGTCGGGAAAGATGGCGGACCTCGATGGGGTGGACCGGGTAAAGGTCTCCGCCGCGGTCCTCATGGTCGAGGTCGCGCAGCTCGACACCGAGTATTCCAAGACCGAGATCGACCGCATCTGCAACATCATGCAGCGCGAGTTCGGCATGACCTTCGAGGAGGCCAACAGCCTGCTCGACACCGCCGAGCACCGCCACGAAGAGGCCTACACCAACTGGCTCTTCACCAAGACCATCAAGGAAAAGGTCGGGCTCGACGAGCGCACCCACGTGATGGAACACCTGTGGGACATCGCCTACGCGGACGGCGAGCTCCACGAACTTGAGGCCGACCTGCTGCTGCGTATCGGCCAGGCCATCGGGTTGCCGGAAAAACACCGGATCGACGCGCTCGAGCGCGTTTTCGCAAAGCGCATTCCGCAAATGGCGCGATAGGGACACTGGTCCCGCAACGGCGCGGCCCCCATGTTGCGTTTATGCGAACCGGCTCGGCCGGTGATGGCGCGCGCCTGCAAATCAGAATAGGGAGGGACGGATCGTGGCCAAGGGCAGGGAATTCGACATTGTCGTCTATGGGTCGACCGGCTTCACCGGACGGCTCGTGGCCGAGTACCTGAACAGCCGCTACGGCGTCGGCGGCGACGTGAAGTGGGCCATGGCGGGCCGCAGCGAGGATAAGCTCACCGCCGTCCGCGACGAAATGGGCATCCCAAAGGACGTGCCCTTCGTGGTGGCCGACGCCGACGACCCGGCCTCCCTCAAGGCGATGGCCGAGCGCACATCTGTCGTTCTCACCACCGTCGGCCCCTACCAGCTCTACGGCGAAGGCTTGGTGAAAGCCTGCGCGGAAGCGGGCACCGACTACGTGGACCTGTGCGGCGAGCCCGCATGGATGCGCGGCATGATCGACAAGTACGCGGCGACGGCCGAAAAGTCAGGCGGCCGCATCGTCTTTTCGTGTGGGTTCGACTCCATTCCCTTCGACCTCGGCGTCCTGTTCGCGCAGGAAGAGGCCAAGAAGAAGCTTGGCGGGTCGGCAGCCCGCGTGAAGACACGCGTGCGCGCCATGAACGGCACGTTCTCCGGCGGTACGCTGGCGAGCTTCAAGGCCACCATGGCCGCCGCGGGCAAGGACCCCAAGGTTCTGGAACTGCTCGCCAGCCCCTTTTGCCTCACGCCCGGCTTCGAAGGCCCGGAACAGCCCGCCGCCAACAAGCCCGCGGAAGATCCCGAGCTCGGCTGGCAGGCGCCCTTCATCATGGCACCGATCAACACCAAGAACGTCCACCGCACCAATGCGCTTCTGGGTCATCCTTATGGTGAGGATTTCGTCTACGACGAGATGATGCTGGCCGGGCAGGGCGAGGAGGGCCGCAAGATGGCCGAGTTCCTCGCCGGCATGGAATCCGCCATGGCCAACGACCCCAAGAAGCCCGGCGAAGGCCCCTCCAAGGAAGAGCGTGAGAACGGCAACTACGACGTGCTCATCATCGCGGAAGGGTCGGACGGCAAGAGCGCGCGCGTCTCCGTGAAGGGCGACCGCGATCCCGGTTACGGATCGACCTCCAAGATCATCGCCGAGAGCGCCGTGTGTCTCGTGAAGGACGTGCCCGAAGGACCGGGCGGCATCACGACGCCGGGCGCGGCCATGGGCATGAAACTGGTGGACCGCCTGCAGAAGAATGCGGGCGTGACCTTTCAGGTCGAATAGGGCGGGCCAGCTTTCCGCTACGTCACTTCGCGGCAGGGAGCGGTGCGTCCAAACGTGACTCGATTCCGCCCCCTGCTCGCATTAGACCTACGCCATCCAAAATTCGAAAAACGCTTGGTCAGCGAAAGGAAACGCACATGGCTGAAGCCTGGATCATTGACGCCTGCCGCTCCCCGCGCGGCATCGGCAAGGCCGGCAAGGGCGCGCTCTGGGAAATCCACCCGCAGCGCCTCGCCTCGCAGGTTCTCAAGGCGATCGCCGATCGCAACGATCTCAACACCGCCGATGTCGGCGATATCATCTGGGGCACCTCGTCCCAGCGCGGCAAGCAGGGCGGCGACCTCGGCCGCATGGCCGCGCTCGATGCCGGCTATGACGTCACCTCGTCGGGCATGACGCTGGACCGCTTCTGCGGTTCGGGCATCACCACCGTGAACATCGCTGCCGCGAACATCATGTCCGGCATGGAAGACCTCTGCATCGCCGGCGGCACCGAGATGATGTCGCTCGCGGGCCAGCCCGGCCACGAGCCGCAGCCCTTCCTCGACAGCGGCAACGAGCACCTGCGCGATATGCACCCGCAGCCGCACCAGGGCGTCTGCGCCGATGCCATCGCCACCCTTGAGGGCATCCCCCGCGAGGCCGTGGACGATCTCGCCTATGTGAGCCAGCAGCGCGCAAAGGATGCCATTGAGAAGGGCCACTTCGACAAGGCGCTGGTCCCCATCTACAAGGACGACGGCACGCTCGCCCTCGACCGCGAAGAGTTCCCGCGTCCGCAGACCACCCGCGAGGGCCTTGCGGAACTGAAGCCGTCCTTTGCCGCCGTCGCCGACTTCGAGCTGGACGACAAGGGCACGACCTACCGCAAGCTCATCAAGCAGAAGTACCCGGAGCTGGAGATCAACCACGTCCATCACGCCGGCAACTCGTCGGGTGTCGTGGATGGGGCCGCCGCCGTGCTTCTGGCTTCGCCCGAATACGCCAAGGCCCACGGCATGAAGCCGCGCGCCCGCGTCGTCGCCATGGCCAACATGGGTGACAGCCCCACGCTGATGCTCAACGCCCCGGTGCCGGCCGCGCGCAAGGTGCTGGAGAAGGCAGGCCTCAAGCTCGAGGATATCGACCTCTTCGAGATCAACGAGGCCTTCTCGGTCGTCGCCGAGAAGTTCATCCGCGACCTCGACCTCGACCGCGACAAGGTCAACGTCAACGGCGGCGCCATGGCGCTCGGCCACCCGATCGGCGCCACCGGCTCGATCCTCATCGGCACGATGGTCGATGAGCTGGAGCGCCAGGACAAGAAGTATGGCCTCGTCACCATGTGCGCCGCGGGCGGCATGGCCCCGGCCATCATCGTCGAGCGCATGAACTAGCCATCAGGCTGAAGCGGGCGCGGGCCATCACGGTCCGCGCCCTTTTTCATTCAGGGAGAGCAGCGAAATGTCGGACCGTATGTCCATCACCATCGAGGACGGCGTCGCGGACGTGAAGCTCGCCCGCGCCGACAAGATGAACGCCCTCGACGACGCCATGTTCGAGGCGCTGATCGAGAACGGCAATGCGCTCGCCGCCAACGGCGATGTGCGCTGCGTCGTCCTGTCCGGTGAAGGCCGCGCCTTCTGCGCCGGTCTCGACATGGGCAATTTCGGCAAGATGGCCGAAGCGCCCGCCGATGGCGGCAAGAAGCCCGGCGGCAGCAATCGCCTCGCCGAGCGCAGCCACGGCATTTCCAACCGCCCGCAATACGCCGTCCGCGTCTGGCGCGAGATGCCGGTGCCGGTCATCGCCGCCGTCCACGGCGTCGCCTTTGGTGGTGGCTTCCAGGTCATGCTGGGCGCCGACATGCGCTACATCGCGCCGGACACGAAGCTGTCGATTATGGAAATCCGCTGGGGCCTCGTGCCCGACATGGCAGGCACCCAACTGATGCGCCACCTCGTCCGCGAGGATATCGTCCGTGAACTGACCTACACGGGCCGCCAGTTCTCCGGCGAGGAAGCCTACGAATACGGCTTTGCCACCCGCGTCACGGCGGACCCGCATGGCGAGGCCATGGCCACCGCCCGCGAGATCGCCTCCAAGAGCCCGTCGGCCATCGAGGCATCCAAGCGCCTCCTCAACCGCGCCGCCTACCTCGACGAGGCGGAAGGCCTGATCCAGGAATCGGCCGAGCAGGACGCTCTCATCGGCAGCCCCAACCAGAAAGAGGCTGTCATGTCCCAGCTTGAGAAGCGCGAAGCCAAATACGCCGCCGCGCGCTGATCTTTCGGGCCAAGGAAGAAAGGCAGGCTGCCGGTAACCGGCGCGCCCGCCTTTTTCTTTCTACTAGTGGCTGACCTGCTGCAGGGCGTCGCCGCCCTTGTCGGCATTCTTCTCGGCCAGGTCGCCGAGGGACACGATGCCGACCAGCCGTTTGTCGTCGTCAACGACCGGCAAGCGGCGAACCTGCTGGTTGCCCATGTTGGCCGCCACATCCTCGATCTGGTCCGAGGAGCGGCAGTAGAGCAGGTCATCGGTCATCACGTCACCGGCCTTCGCCTGCGAAGGATCCTCGCCGTTGGCAAGGAACCGGGTGACAAGGTCACGGTCCGTGATCGTTCCGACCAGCTTGTCGTTCTCACCCACCGGTACGAAGCCGATGCCCTTGTCGCGCATGAGTTCGGCGACTTTTGCAATCGGCGTGTCCGGCGCCACGGTGACGGTTTCGTGGCTCATGATTTCACTGACTTGCATGAGACTCCTCCCATTTCTGCTGAGTCGTCCGGAAAATGGCGCTCGCTTGAATTGAGCGGAGTGCTTGAAGCGGGCACCTGTCCGCCTTTCTGCGGAGCGGCCCTTCCGTGACCGGCACCTATTCATGCCCGGTCCGGGTTTCAATGCGCCGGTGCTGAAGCCTGCGCGCGTCCGGCAAACCATTCACATGCAAGTCTGTTGAACACCGTCGGGCCCTGAGCTATGCCCGATCATCGTTCAAGGGGCGGGGCGGAGAAGATGCTCGACCGGGTCACGGTCATCACGGTCACGCACAATGGCGGGCTCGTCATCGGCGGGATGCTCGACAGCCTGCCGCCCGGCATCCGCCTGATCGTGGTCGATAATGCGTCCACGGACGATACCCTCGACATTGTCCGCGCAAAGCGCCCGGACGCGACGATCCTGAGAAACGAGATCGGCCTTGGCTATGGCGCAGGCGCCAGCCGCGGTCTCGGCGCGGTGGAAACCGAGCTTGCGCTTCTCGCCAACCCGGATTCGGTCCTTGGCGAAGGAGCCATCGCCGCCCTTGTCGAGGCGGCAGATGCGTACCCCGACGCCGCGATGTTCGGCCCGGTCCACCGCAACCGTCACGGCAATATCGAACCTAGCCACGACGTCGAGCTCTGGCGCCGCCGCGACTTCGGCAAGCGGGACGGGGAGGGCATTCCCGACGGCCCCATCTGCGTCGAGTTCCTGTCCGGCGCCGTCAACCTCGTCCGCATGAACGTCATGCGCGAGGTCGGCTTCTATGACCCGAAGGTCTTTCTCTATTTCGAGGACGACGACATGTGCATGCGCCTGCGCCGCGCCGGCCACAGCCTGGTGCTCGTGCCGCAAAGCCTCGTGGTCCACCTCAACGCCGGCTCCGTCCGCCCGAACCGCGCCTACTACTGGGAGAAGTTCTGGCACATCGCCTGGTCGCGCGTGTACATCGAGCGCAAGTACAGGGGCAGCGGGGCCGCCGCCGCCCTCGCCGTGAAGGACGGCCTGCGCTACGCCTTCAAGGCACTGGGCAACGCGCTCGTCCTGCGCTGGAGCCAGAGCTGGCGCGATGCCGCGCGCTGTGCCGGCACGTGGAGCGCGCTTCTGGGTATCGACGCACGGCCCGCCGGAGTACCCCGATGAGCCTCTTCAAACGCCTGTTTCGCAAACGCCGCCCGGCCCTCGGCCCGGAAATCACCATCGGCCGCCACACCTATGGCGTCGAAAGGCGCATGGTCGCCGGCGCGTCGATGGATGCACCGCTCCGCCTCGGCAACTACTGTTCGGTTGGGCCGGACGTGCTCTTCTTCTCCAAGGCGGACCACCCGGTCCACCTGCCGAGCACCTATCCTTTCAAGACCAAGATCTGGGAGCCCCACAAGCCGAACCAGGACGCCGTCACCAAGGGCGGCATCACCATCGGCCACGACGTGTGGATCGGCGGCCGCGCCATCATCATGTCGGGCATAACCATCGGCGACGGCGCCATCGTCGCCGCGGGCGCCGTGGTGACGAAGGACGTGGAGCCCTACGCCATCGTCGGCGGCTCGCCTGCCCGCGAAATCCGCAAGCGCTTTACGGACGGTCAGATCGCCGCCCTGCGCGAGATTGCCTGGTGGCACTGGTCCGACGAAGAGATCGCGGAACTGGGCGAGGCTTTCTATGGCCCCATCGATGCCTTCATCGAGAAGGCGCGTGCCGTCCGCCGCTAGCCCGCCTTCTTCTCTCCATCGGTCTCCGCGTCGAGAATGGCGCGCAGCTCCGCCTTGGCGATCTTCTCCAGCGTCGAGCGGGGCAGGGCGTCCACCAGCCGCACCTCGCGCGGCCACTTGAACTTCGCCAGCTGGCTTTCGCACGCCGCCTTGGCCTCCGCCGCCAGGCTTTCGGGCGCGCCCGCAACGGGCAGGACGAAGGCAACTGGCACCTCGTCGTACATCGGGTCCTTGCGCGCTACCACGGCCACTTCCTGCACGCCCGGCACGGCGGCGATCACCCGCTCGATCTCCGACGCCGCCACGTTCTCGCCGCCCACCTTCAGCATGTCCTTGGACCGGTCGGCGAAATTGAGATAGCCGCTCTCCAGCAGCGTCACCCGGTCGCCGGTCTTGAAGAAGCCGCGCTCGTCGAACGCGCCATTGGTCGCTTCCGCGTTGTCGCAATACTCGGCAAACAGCGAGAGGCCACGGATGCCGCGGATCAGCAGGTCGCCTGTCTCGCCGGGGTACGCGTCACGCCCGTCCACGTCCACGCGCAGCTCGTATTCCGGCGCCGGCCGGCCCATGGACATCGGCACGTCCGGGTGGAACGGGCTGCCGACGGTGCCGTGGGTGATCGTCTCCGTCATGCCCCACCAGCCGATGGTCTTCACGCCGAAATGCGCATCCGTCACCGGTTCGCAGACGCCATTGCCCCAGTACCGGTAGGAATGATCCTTCGGCACTTCGTGCTGCATGAGGGCGCGAAGGCAGAACGGCACGATCGAAGCCCAGGTGCAGTTGTGCTTGAGCGACACCGGCCAGAACCGCGAGGCCGAGAATTTCGGCTGCACCACGATGGTCGCCCCCGCCCACAGGGCGGACAGCACCGAATAGGCCTGCGCGTTGGTGTGGAACAGCGGCATGGTCACCAGGTGAATGTCGCTCGGCCGCAGGTCCTCGTGCAGCGCGTTGATCTGCCCGCCCCACAGCGCATTGGCATGGGTCCACAACACCGCCTTCGGCCGCGACGTGGTGCCGGATGTGTACTGGATGCCGAACGGCGCCATCGGGTCATGCGGCCGCGCGGGCAGGCTCGCCGGGTCGCCGTCGATGGCGTCGAACGAGGCATCCTTCTGCGGCCGGTTGGCGCCTGCGTCCGCCCCGTTGTCCGTTTCGGTCACGGCGAGCCACTTCACGTCCGTCGCCGCGGCCGCCACCAGCTCCGCGAATTTGGGCTGCGTGATTGCCGCGACGGCACCGCTGTGACTGGCGAAATAGGCCAGCTCGTCTCCACTCGACATGGCATTCGTCGTCACCGGCACCGCGCCCGCATAGGCCGTGCCAAACCAGCCGAGAACGGACTCTGGTGAATTGTCGAGATGCAGGATCACCCGGTCCCCGACCTTGATGCCGCGCCCGTGCAGCCCCGCCGCGAACCGCCGAACACGGTCTGCGAAAGCCGCGTAGGACCACGACGCCGGCTCGCCCTCGAACGGCTCCCAGACCATGAAAGGATGCTCGCCGCGCAACTCGCCCTGCATGTCGATCAGCCAGCGGATGTCGCGCCCGGCATAGGGCTGCAGGTGGCGCGGGGCGAGGGGCGGGGCAGTCATCGGCGTCGTTCCTCCGGTCGTCTTCTTACTGTGCGTTGAGCGTCGCACGGGTGACGTGCTTGTTACAGGCCGCAGCGATGGATTTCGAGCGCGTGGCGGACGGGGGTTCCGGCGGCGTCCAGCCGGAACATGCCCCCAGCGTGGCATCTCCCGCACACCACAGCCCGTATCCGCCTTCGCGTGGCGAGAACGCGACCGCTTTGTCGGGATCGTCGGCGAGGCGCGCCGACAGGTAGTTCAGCACGTCGAGCCGCAGTGCCGTGTCATCGTCAGCCATAGGCGTTGCGCGCCGGTGCATGTCCGTAAGCGGCACCGCCTCGATGGCCGCCAGGCGCAACCGGCCATCCGCGTCCTCGCGCAGGTGCAGCTTCGCCAGCAGCCCGAAGTCGCGGCAGATATCGAACCGCCCCATGTTCTGCATGCCGAGATGCAGGAAGTTCCCCAGCCCGTAGAACACGATACCGTTCGCTCCGACGCGCTCGATGCCGCTCGCCACGTGCTTGTGGTGCCCGGCGATGATCGTGAACCCGTCGATGCCGACAGCCTTGCGGAACATCCTCTGCGTTCCTGCATCCGTCTTCGGCTCGAACTCGGGTCCGTAGTGGACGGACAGGATGCGAAGCGCCGCACCGCTTGCCGCAAGCGCGCCTGTCACGGCATCGAAGTCAGCGGGATAGCGAAGCATGCCCGCATGGCCGTCCGGCGCGGGTACGCCCCATCCGCCGATGCCGATAGACGAAGCGGCAACCGTTATGCCCTGAGCGTCGAACAGATGCGGGTCCACCGCATCTTCCCGCGTCCGTGCCGCGCCGGGAAAGGCCAGAAGACCGTCCCCGCGCATAGCTTCCAGATGGCGCAGCGTGTCGCCGGCCCCGCGCGTGCCGAAATCGAGCGCATGATTGTTGGCAAGCGAGAACACGTTCACGCCCGCTTCCACGAACGCGCGCACGGCCGCCGGATGCGTGCGGAAGACGAAGCGCTTGGTCGCCTGCCCGAGCGTATTGCTGTCGGTGACCACCGTTTCGAGGTTCACCACGGTCACATCCGCACGCAGCCATGGCGCGATTCCGTCCAGCGCCTCCTCCGCCGTGAGCAGCTGGCCGTGCTTGAAGCCACCGGCAGGGGACACATTGGCGCCCGAAGCATTGAACCCCGCATCCCCCGCAACGACGACCGTCAGCCGGTCGCCTTCGGCACCGCTTGCTGGTCCCCCGGCCAGCATGAATCCGAACGCGAGGCCCTCCACGATCCAGCTACGCATCAACTCCCCCCGAGCGGAACAGCGTCTCCGCCAGCCTAGGCCATCGCCCGGGACGATGCGCGACCAGCCCGCCCGAAACGCGAACCATGGCCGGAATTCCTTGCATTTGAAACTGATTATCAATATGGAGAGCGGGGCTGGGAAGCCACAGGACGCAGAAACCTGCCGCCATCTGGCTTCCAATGCAAATGAGTCTGAGTATTATCCGCGGGGACGGCGGAATTCCCGCCACCCAGTCGTCCGGCCGCCGCGCGGACACCCAGCTGGAGACCGGAATGGAACAAGCGCTCGAGACCGCTCCCGCAACCGCGGACGCCGCGACTGGCGGCATGACGTTCGAGGCAGCACCCGTGATCGATTTCCTGGCCGCGGGCGGACCGGTCCTCTACGTGCTGGCGGGCATCTCGATCGTCGCCGTCGCGCTGATCGCGGCCAAGCTCTTCCAGTTCTCCGTCTCGGGCCTCGGCAGCCGCCGGGCCAAAGGCGCCATCGCCGCCGTCCGCAGCGCCGCATCGAACGCGCAGAACGAGGATGCGGGCCGCCGCGCGGCGCGCGAGATCATGCGCCCGCTCGAATCCGGCCTCGGCACGCTGGGCATGATCGCCATGCTGAGCCCGCTCATCGGGCTGCTCGGCACCGTCATCGGCATGATCGCCGCCTTCCAGGCGCTTGAGACGGCGGGCGGCGCGGTCGATCCGTCGCTGCTCTCCGGCGGCATCTGGGTTGCGTTGCTCACCACGGCTGCGGGCCTTGTCGTTGCCATTCCGGCAACCGTCGCGCATGGCTGGTTCGAAGGCCGCCTCGCACGCTTCGCCGACGAGGCCGAATGCGCCGCCGGCGAAGCCGTGTCGCATGCAAAGCCCAACAGCGCGGGCCTGCGCGTCGCCGCGGAATAGGCCGCCCCCATGTTGCTCGCCAGAAGGCGGTCGCGCGTCGTCCTCAGCCTCACACCGCTTATCGACGTGGTGTTCATTCTCCTCGTCTTCTTCATGCTCGCCTCGCAGTTCGCTGACTGGCGCAAGGTCGAGCTGACGCCCGCCGCGTCCCTCGGCGAAGCGATGGACACGAAGTCCGCCATCGTGCGGCTTGAAGGCGATGCTGCGATCAGCGTCAACGGCATGGCAGTGTCGGATCTCGCAGCCGCCGCGTCCCGGCTGCAGGCCATGCCCGCGGGCGCGGGCGCCCTGGTGACGGCGGATGACGAGGTGCCCATCCAGCGGGCGGTCGATGCCGTCGAGGCCTTTACCGCCGCCGGGATCGAGGGCGTGCAGCTCGCGGAGGCGGCCGAATGAACCGCCTTTCCTACAGGCCCGAAGCGCACAAGCCGGATTCGACGCTTCCCCTTATCAACATCGTCCTGCTGCTCGTCCTTGCCTTCATGATCGCGGGCACCTTCGCCGCCCCGCTGCCCGAGGATTTCGATCCCCTGCGCGCCGCCGAAGGCGAGCGGACAATGGCTGCGAAGCCGCTCCTCATCACGGTCACGGAAGACGGTACCGCACGCATCGATGGCAAGGACGCAACGCCAGAACAGGTCGGCCAGCACCTCGCGAATGCGAAGTCGGAAGACGCCACCGTCGAAATCCGCGCCGATGCCCGTGCTCCCGCCAACCGCGTGATCCGGCTTCTCGGCAAAGCGGAAGATGCTGGCCTCGCCGACGTCAGTGTCGTGACCCTCGGGAAGAAGGAATGACGGCTGCCGCGATCCATGCCGGTCCGCCATCGCTACGCCGCCTTGCGCCGTGGGCCATCGGCTTTGCCGTATTCGTCCACGTCGCGGCCCTCGCCTGGTTTGCGATTGGCATCGAGCGCGCCGGTGGGGGCGGCGGTACGGTCCTCGGCCGCATGAGCATTGCGCTCGGCGGGGCAGGGGTCACGGCGCCTGCCACACAGGCAAAGCCGGAACCGCTCACCGAGGCCGTCGAGATGGAGGAGCCACCAGAGCCGGTCCCGGCGCCGTCTGCCCCCGTGAAAGCACCCGTCGAAAAGAAGGTGGAACGCAAGGCCATCGTGCCGCCCGAGGTGCGCCCTGCACCGCGTCCTCCGCAGCCAGTCGCGAAAAAGCCGGAACCGCCGAAGCCTGTCCTGCGCAAGCCCGCACCGGTCGAAGCGCCCCAACCGTCGGAAGCAGCAAGCGCTCAACCGCCCGGCGCCGCGCAAGCCGGCGCACCGACACTTGGCGAAGGCGCCGCGTCGCAATCAGTGGGTCTTGGCGCATCACCGGAAGAGGCCGGTAAGCGGGCAGACGCTTACCTCGCTGCCATCCGCGCGCGCATCGAGCGGGAACGCGTCTATCCGCCCGCCGCGCGCCGCCAGCGCATCGAAGGTACCGTGACTGTCGACCTGCGCATCGGCGACAATGGTTCCGTCGCAGCCCTGCGTATCGTCGGCGGCTCGGGCTCCTTCCACCTCGACCGCGCCGCCGAGCAGATGGTGCGGAAGGCAGCCCCGTTCCCGGCGCCGCCGACGAGCCCGTTCGCCGCCACCGTCCCTATCGTCTTCGCGCTGAGATAGCGGCAGGCCTCAGCCGTATTTGCGCTTGTGCTTCCGCAGGATTGTCCGCACACGGCGCAGGGCGTCGTGGATCGATGTCTCGAACTCGCCGGGATCGAGCGGCTTTAGAGCTTTGTGCGCGGCGCACAGCGTCTGCACGTCCCAGCCGCGCGCGAGGCTCTCTGTCCACTTCGTGAAGTCGTCCGCCGCACCGGGGCGCTTTTCAAGCGCCGCGGCGAGGGTGGGATGAAATAGGATGCGTTCCGACGGGAACGCCCAGCTCAGCGGCCACGGCAGCTTCAGGTAGGTCAGCGTGTCGTCCACGTGCAGCGTGGCGCTCGCCTTGTGCCGCACCAGCACGGACGAGAAATGCACGTTCTCGTCGGCGCTGATGTAGTCGACGCCCTTCGGCACCGAGAAGTCGAACGTGTCGGCATACCGCTCGGCAACGGTCGGCCCCTCCACCTTCGCGCGCTCCCACGGCAGGTCCGGCGCCTTCGACTTGTGCCGCTCCGAGCCATAGAGCAGCGCATCGGGAAACCGCTTGTGCATCGCCTTGCAGTGAATGGTGTGGAAGGGATGCACGTTGAGGATGGCCTCGACCTTCCGCCCCTCGTCGGTGAGCTTCATCACCTCGCGAAGTGCCGCGCCATCTACGTCGTAGGAATCGAGGAACACGAACCTGCCCGTCGGCAGCCGTACCAGCGACGCCTGCGTGCCGATATCGATCACGCCGCCGATCCGGAATACGCCGCGCACGTTCCAGAAGCCGTCGCCCACTTCTATGAGTTCGCTCGTCATGCGAGGCGGCTCCTTCCTGGTCGTCCTGATTGGTGTCGGGCGGCGAGTCTACGCCCGGCGCCGCCGCTTTGGCACCAGCGTTTCCAGCGTCGCGATGAAATTCGCCTTGAGAACCGCGATCACGTCCTCGGTCATCTGCGGATCGCTGGTGAGCGTCGCCCGCGTCGTCAGGCTTTCCATCGCCAGCAGCAGGGCGCCGCTCGCGGCCAGCAGCGCCGCCGGGTCGCGCACGCCGATCTCTTCGGCGTTGGCGGCCGCATTCTCGGCAATCCGCCGCTCGACTTCGGCAACCACCTTCTTGAGCCCGGCATGAAGCTCCGCGTCCCACCGCGACGCGAGCTGGATTTCCATGCTCGCCCGCGACGGGTTCTCGTTGAGTGCCTTCCACAGAATGTCCGGGTAGTGCCGCAGCGCCTCGATGGGATCGTCGAACGCTGCAAGCGCCGCCTCGATCGCCTCCACCGTCTGCGCCATGGCCAGCGCAGCCGTTGCCACCATCAGCTCGTGCCGCGTGGTGAACTGGTGCAGCAGCGAGCCCCGGCTGACGCCCGAATGATCCAGCACCGCCTGCGTGGTCGTTGCCGCGTAGCCGGTCTCGGCCACAAGCGTGATGGTGCTCTCCAGCAGTGTCTCGCGCGTCTGCCGACCCCGCTTGGAAAGGCGCACGCTGCGCCCGGGACGCTCGACGGTCGATGTCATGGCCATGCGATGAACCTCTCTCGCCGGGCGTTCCGAAGGCAAGGCGCGGGACCTGCTACCGCAGCTCCATGCCTTCCAGGTCGCCCTTCTTGCGCCACTTGTGCAGCAGCGCGTTGAAGACGTTGATGCCCTTCATGTAGGGGACGTTGGCGCTGCTGCGCTCGCCGCGCTTGCCCTCGTTGTTGTAGTAGCCGGGCGTGCAGCTTTCCTGGAAGCTCGTGTCCATGGCGCTTGCCAGCCGGACGATCTCGTTGACCCAGGCATCCTCCGCCTCGGCCGTCACCTCGATCTCGTCCTTCCCGCGGCTTCGCACCTCGTTGATGATGTAGGCCACGTGCAGTGCCTGGTCGTCGAACATGGCGGTCATGTTCGGCGACAGCCCGTTCTGGTTGATGCCGATGGTGAACCAGTTGGGAAAGCCGTGCGCCGAAAGGCCGTGCAGCGTCCGGTAGCCGTCCTTCCAGTGCTCGAACAGTGACTGCCCGCCACGGCCATAGGTGTTGAAGTCGACGCGCCGTTCCACCGACGTCGTGATTTCGAATCCCGTCGCGTAGATCAGGCAGTCGATCTCGTACTCGACGCCGTTGGCCACAATGCCCTTCTCGGTCACACGCTCGACGCCCTTGGCATCGCTCACGTCGATCAGGTCCACGTTGTCGCGGTTGAACGTGGCGAGGTACTCGTCGTTGAAGGTCGGCCGCTTGCAGAACTGCCGGTACCACGGCTTCAGCGCCTCGCGCGCATTCGGGTCCGTGACCTCCGCGTCCACGCGCCCGCGGATCTCGTTCATCTTCTGGAAGTCGGCGATCTCGGCGCGCAGCGCCAGCTCTTCCGCGTCGAGCGGCGAGTCGGTCTTGCGCTGCATGAGGCCGAAGCCGATGCGCCGCGCAATGTCCGTCCAGCCGTCGGCAACGAGGTCTTCCGTTACCGGCATGCCGGCCAGCAGGTCCGCGAAGTTTTCGCGCCGGGCGCGCTGCCAGCCCGGCTCAAGCGTGTCGTACCAGTCCGGGTCCGTCTGCTTGTTGCCGCGCAGGTCGACCGATGACGGCGTGCGCTGGAAGACGTAAAGGTGCTTCGCGTACTTGCCGAGGAACGGCACGCACTGGATCGCCGTCGCGCCCGTGCCGATGATGCCGACCTTCTTGTTCGCCAGCTTCGTCAGCCCGCCCGTGTGATCGCCGCCGGTGTAGTCATAGTCCCACCGGCAGGTGTGGAAGGCGTGGCCCTTGAAGTCCTCGATGCCCGGAATGCCCGGCAGTTTCGGCCGGCTCGCCGGGCCCGTTGCCTGGATCACGAACTGCGCCTTGATCTTGTCGCCTCGGTTCGTCGTGACCAGCCACAGCTTTTCGTCCTCGATCCAGCGCACTTCGTTGACGCGCGTCTGGAACAGGGCGTTGTCGTAGAGCCCGAAATATTCGCCGATGCGCCGCGAATGCTCGAAGATTTCCGGCGCGTAGGAGTATTTCTCCTTCGGCATGTAGCCGGTCTCTTCCAGCAGCGGCAGGTAGCAGTAGGACTCGATATCGCACTGCGCGCCCGGATAGCGG
This sequence comes from Parvibaculaceae bacterium, assembly GCA_965229975.1. Classification (GTDB taxonomy): domain Bacteria; phylum Pseudomonadota; class Alphaproteobacteria; order CGMCC-115125; family CGMCC-115125; genus Pyruvatibacter. The sequence goes on along the minus strand of OZ245936.1, from coordinate 1,592,043 downwards.
TTCCAGTACCAGGTGCCGCCGAAGTCCGCGCCTGCTTCGATGATGCGCACATCCTCGATACCGCGCTCCTTGAGCCGCGCCCCGGCCATCATGCCGCTGAACCCGGCGCCGATGACGGCCACGTCGATCGTCGCCTCTATGGGATCGCGCGTGAAATCGGGATCGGCGTAGGGGTCGTCATTGGCGAAATGCGCCAGCGATCCCTTGGTCTCCAGGTACTGCCCTTCGCCCTCGGTCCGCACGCGCTTGTCGCGCTCGCGCCGGTATTTCTCGCGCAGCGCCTCCGGATCGAAATCGAGATCCGGAAACATGTTGTGAAGCTTCTGGCTCGCAGCCGTCATGGAAACCTCCCGGGTTTTCTGTTTTCCCGGGCAGGAAAGGGCGGGCGGGACAGCTTGTCAACAAAAACTAGTCACGCTGAACTAGTTGTGAGTGTCGTCGGTCCCGCCCCGCCGGTCATCCACCGATCCGGAAAATCCCCGTGATTGTCCCGTCCCGGACGTCATAACGCAGGATGTGATCGCGAACCCGGACATCCCGGAAGTCACCGCACTCCGACAGCTGTCTTGCAAGCCATGGATCCAACGGGCTGGCGTGCTTAAGCAGGCCGGGCGGCATCGGCATGCCTTCGTCGAGCCCGGCGGCAACATAGTCCGGCAGCGCGCCGCTTGGTGCCGGGCGCCGCTCGTAGTACGCCTGCAACGCCTGCCGCTCTGCTTCGCTGAAGCCATCGGCGCATGGCGTCGGGATGGCGGATTCGACGCTAGGCGACGGCTCTTCTATGACCGGCTCCGAATCCGCATCGTCCGCCTCGGGCAAAGCGTCGGGCGATTGCGCATCCGGCGCGCCCCCACCATCCGGCGCCTCCGGCGTGCCCGGCGTGCCTTCATCGCCGGTCACCCCGGCGATTACCGCGCCACCGATGACGGCCGCGCCGCCCACGATTGCGGCGGTATCCATGCCGTCATCGTCCGCCGGTGCGGTTGCGCCGCCTCCGCCGGTACCGGGGTTGCCGGCGTCACCGCCGCCAATGTCGCCACCACCTGTCTCGCCGCCCGCCGTGTCACCGCCGCCCGTGTCACCGCCGCCGGTCTCGCCGTCGCCGCCACCGGTATCGCCACCGCCGGTATCGCCACCATCGTCGCAGTCGCCGACGGGTGTTTCCCCGAAGCCTTGTGAGAAGTCCTTGGTCCCGGTTGCCTTCACGTCGATCTGGCTTCCGTCAAGCAGCAGCTTAACGGTTCCTGTGGTGTCCAGCGTAAGGAACCGCTTGGTCCTTGCAGGCGCGGTGAGCGCGCGGTTGCTGCCGCCCACAATCGCCAGCGTCACGTCGCGGTCCGTCTCCGAGGCATTGTCCACGCGCCAGACGCTGACGGTTCGCGATCCGTCCGTCAGGCGGCCTTCCGAGACGAGCCGGAGGCCGGTGTTCTCCTTGCCGCTGTCCTGACCTTCGAAGGGAATGTCGTAGATGAGGCCGGAGTCGGCGAAGAGGGCTTCGGACAAGGCCTTGCACGCCGTGTCGCCGCCGTCGCTGGAATCACCGGTGTCGCCGCCGCTTCCGCTGTCACCGTCACCGCCTGTGTCCCCGCCGTCGCCGGAATCACCGGTGTCGCCGTCGCTTCCACTGTCACCGTCGCCGGCATCGCCACCGCCGTCACCGCCTGTATCACCTTCGTCGCCGGAATCTCCGTTGCCGCTGCCAGCGTCACCTTCGTCGCCGGTGTCACCGTCTCCGTCATCGCCTGCGCTGGCACTGCCGTCGCCGTCGCCGGAGTCGCCGTCACCGCCGGTGTCACCGTCGCTTCCGCTGTCACCGTCGCCGGCATCGCCACCGCCGACACCGCCTGTATCACCGCCGTCACCGGAATCGCCATCGCTGTCGCCGGTGTCACCGCCATCGCCGGTGTCTCCCGTGTCACCGTCGTCTCCGGTGTCACCGTCATCATTTTCCCTGTCCGGTCCGCACCCCTGGCCCTCGCCACGGTCGCGGCACCCCTGGTCACCGTCGTTGCCTTTGCCCTGATTGCCCTCGTTGTCCTTGCTGCCGCCGTTGCCGGACCCTTCCTTGTCGTTGGGGCCTTCGCCCTTGTTGCCGCGATTATCGTTGTCGTTCTTGTCGTCGTTCTGCTCGCTGTTTCCGCCCTTGTTGGATTGCGCATAGGCAAGCCCGGCGCCGTCGCTTGCCAGCCAGGCAGACGATGCAAAGGTGACAGCTGCCGCAAATGCGGCCAGTTGAAGAGTGCGAAAGACACGGAAACGGCACAGCATGGCCAAGCCCCCCAAAGCCCAGTCGAATGTCCCCGCGCGAATGTTTGCAAGTGTAAGGGGGGATGGGAAGCCTTGACTTCACGGGCAGCGGCTCTAGGCCGGCGCCCATGACCAGAATCCCTGCCAAACAGCGGCCGAAAATGGTCAGACGTGGTCCTTCCGGCGCGGAGTCGTCTGCCGGGACTTGAAGGGCAACATGCCCTCCTCTTCGTATCGGCGCCCCGTCAGCCGCGCAGTTCCTTGTGCATGCGTGCCATCATGCTGAAGGATTGCATGGCGTCAGCCTCGCCACTCTCGCCGCTGTACTCGCGGTAGAGGCTCGCCACGTTGACGACGATGCGCTCCGGGTCTTCCCAGTTGCGGTATTCGCCCAGCGGAATGTCGAAGGCTGCGTCTTCCATGCTCATGCCGGCATCGAACCGCTGCCGCGCTTCCTTGTCGATGTAGACGAGGTAGTCGCGCATCCGCTTGACGCCCGCCTTGTCGGTGATTGGCCCGTGGCCGGGGACAACCACGTCCACGTCCCAGTCCATGATCATGTTGCAGGCCTTGATCCAGTTTTCGACCGGCCCGGCCCACATGATCGGCGTGCCCTCGTTGAACAGGATGTCGCCCGTGTAGACAACCTTGTCCTTCGGCACATGCACCAGCACATCTCCATGCGTATGTGCCGGGCCCACCTCTATGAGGTGAACAGCCTTATCGCCCACCTGGACGTCCATCCTGCCGGTAAAGGTCTTGGTCGGCGGCTTGAGCGTGACTCCTGCAAAGTCGAACCCCCCGAAGCAGTGCAGGAAAAACTCGCCGACCTCGCCCATGTCGGGCGCCATCTTCATGTACTCGGCCAGCATCGCCGGCGGCTGCGCGACGATCTCCTCCGCGCTTGCTTTCGATGCGATGATCTCCGCCTGCTTCACCAGGTTGTTGCCGAAGGTGTGGTCGCCATTGGCATGCGTGTTCACCAGCGTCGTGATATCGCTGCCGCCGATGCCCGTCGCGTCCTTCATCGACGTCAGCATTTCCGCCGTCAGCTTCTCGTCGAAGAGCGTATCGACGAGAAGCGACTCTTCGCCGTCCACCACGAGGCCGGCATTGCTGTAGCCCCACGTGCCGCTCGGCTGGAGATAGGCGAAATGCCCGTTGCCGATGTCGTGCAGTCCCTTCGTGAATGTCCAGGCCATGCCGGGCCCTCCCTCCCGCTTGTTGCATCAACCGTCGTGCCGGGCAGCCTGTCTTACGCCGCCTTCCGCACCCGGTTCCTGAGCACGCCGATTTTCTCGATTTCCAGTTCCACCACGTCGCCGTCCGACAGGAACCGCAGGTGTTCCATCCCGCAGCCCCAGCCGACGGTGCCCGAACCGATGACCTCGCCGGCGTAGAGCGTTTCGCCCTGGCTGATATAGGCGATGACGTCCTCGAAGCTCCAATGCATGGTGCTCGATGAGCTATCGCACCATGTCTCGCCGTTGACGCGCGCTTTCATGGCGAGGTTGTACGGGTCGCCGATCTCGTCGAGCGTGACGAGCACTGGCCCCATCGGGTTCGCGTTGTCGAAGTCCTTGCCCTTGCACGGCCCGAGCATACCCTGCTGCTCCGCTAGCTGAGCGTCGCGCGCCGAGAAGTCGTTGAAGACCGTGAAGCCGAAGATGTGCTCGCGTGCCTCTTCCTTCGGAATGTCGCGCCCCGTCTTGCCGATGACGCAGGCCATCTCCAGCTCGAAGTCCATGATCTGCGAATAGGCCGGCCACACCACGTCCGTGTCGGTCGCCGTCACGGCAAAGCGGTTTGCCTTGTAGTAGATCGGATGCTTGTGAAACGCATCGAGCATCGGGTTGGCGCGGCCCTTCATCTGTTCCATTGCCGCTTCGGGATCGTCCGCCTGCATCGCCATGAACCTGGCGCCCGCCTCGGCCGCGTTCTTCAGGTGCAGCTCGAAACACAGCGTGTCGCGCATCTGGATGGGGGCGGGCAGGGGTGCAAGGAACTGCACGCTCGCCGGGTCACGGAAGTCCTCGGAGGACGCCACCAGCTCCTCCGCCTGCTTGAGCGCCGCGGGACCTGCCTCGATGAGGGCTTGCATGGACGCGAAAGCAGGCGAATTGCCGAGCATCGTGAGGTCGGCAATGCCCTTGTCGGTGAGGGCCCCGAGGCGTTGCGCTTCACCGTCCTTGAAGGTCAGCAGTTTCATCTCTTGTCCCCTTCCCTTATGCGGTCGCGGCGTCGCCGAGCACGGCCATTATTTTCTCGTAACCGGATTCAAGCATGCGCTTGGGCCCACCCATTTCGGCAATCCGGCCGAACACGTGCTCGCTCGACGCCTTGAGCCGCGCGTTCGCCTGGCCCATGCCGGCGGTCCGGAAGTCGCGCTTGCGGAATTCGCCTTCGACCAGCACGGCCGCCAGGCTCTCGGGACCGCCTTGCAGAAGCAGCGAGCCTGCCGGGTTACTGCGGTCCCAGCCGACCATCGTCGGCCCGGTCATGTCATGCAGCAGGATGTCGGCGGACTTGCCGGGGGTCAGTGATCCCACCTTGTGATCGAGACCAACGACGCGTGCACCGCCTATGGTCCCCCACTCGAGCGCTTCCGTGCAGTCAATGCCGGCCCCCTGTGTGCCGAGGCCGTGCTGGCCCGCCGCGGTGAGCAGCCTGAAGCGTTCGAGCTGCAGCGCCAGCCGGAGCGCAACGCGCAGGTCCGCGCTGTTGTTGGAGATGATGTCCGCGCCGAATGCGAACGGAATGCCCTTCTCCTTGGCGATCTGGATGCTGGGCGCGTTCATGCCCATCTGCACCTCGGTCTCCGGCGTGAAGGCAAGGCTCGCCCCGCTGTCGGCCACACGCGACCATTCGTCGGCCTCGGACCATCCCATGTGAACCAGGACAAGGTCGGGACCCAAGAGTTGCATCCCGTGGAGAGCCTCGGCTTCGCGCGAGGCGTTCCCGGTCATCGGGTCGCGGGCGGAGTTGGTGTGCAGGAAGATGCGTGCTCCATGTTCCCGGGCAGCCCGCAACTGCGCGATGCCACGCTCCATGTCGCCCTGCCACATGGGCATCTCTTCCGGGCTCAGGCCGAGCGTGACGAGCTGATCCTTCGAGGCGAAGTGCGTGCCGGCCATGGTATTGAAGAACGATACGCGGGAGGCGGTGTCAGGAAATGCCGGCTCCTCGATCGGCGGCGTATTGAAGCCGTAGCACCAGACTGCGCGGATTCCCGCGTCCTGTACGCCGCGGAGCGCCTCCTCGGCGTGGTCGGGCGTCAGCAGGTTGTGGCAGTAGTCCGCGACCGTGGTGACGCCGGCGTTCAGCGCCTCGAGCGCCCCGTGCAGGTTGGCGGCATACATATCGTCCGCGCGGTAGAAGCTCGCGGCGTTCATCCGGATGCCGGCCACGTAGTCGAGCAGCGACCAGTCGGCGGTCAGCCCGCGCATGGCGCTCTGCCAAAGGTGATGATGGGCATCCACGAAGCCCGGGCTGGCAATATGCCCGGCCGCGTCGATCACTTCGTCTGCTTGCGCCTCGATGCCCGGCCGGATCTCCGCGATCTTGCCATCCTTGATGAGGATGTCCGCGTTCTCGATGTTGCCGATCTCCGGATCGACAGACACAACGAAACAATTCGTGATGAGCTTTCTCATTCGAACGTCACCCCTGGGCCCGGTGGGAGTTGCAGGCCTGCGCGCGCTCCGGCGCTACCGCGGCGAAAGAACTCCCTCGTTCCTGCCTGTTCGCGCGCCATCGGTGCGGCACGCTTGTTGTCCACCCGTCATTCGCGGGCGTAGTGTACCAAAAAGTATATTCTGGTACACTACCTGTAAAGCGCTTTTCCCGCGCCGGCGCGATCCGCCGCCAGCGTATGAGCCCGTTGATGATCGGTTTGGTCAGACGGGAGGCCGCATTCGGCGGGTCAGGCCTCGGGCTTTTGCAGGCCGAAGAGGAACATGTTCAGCCATTCTTCGTAGGCCTCTGAGAGGGAGAGGCCGCACTCGCCCAGGAAATGACCTTCGCGCAGCAGCATGGCCGTGTTGATGCAGATTTCCGCCGACAGCCGGTAGTTGATCTTGCGGAACTGGCCACGCCGCACTCCTTCACGGATGAACCCCATGCAGAGGTCGATCTGGCTTTCGATGTGGCCGCGGATTATCTCGCGCGCAACCTCGTCGTCCTCTACGTCATCGAGGAACGCTTGGGATTCGTCCGACGTCTGATAAATGATGAAGGCGCTTACCGCCTTGAGTTTCTCGATGGGATCATCTTCGCGCGCTGCCGCCTCGCGCGCGCCTGCGCGCAGCCGTTGTGACCAGCGCCTCAGCACGGCGTGAAATAGATCCCGCTTGCTGGGCGCGATATCGTAGAGCGTGCTCCGCGAACAGTTGAGCCGCGCCGCCAGCTTGCCCACGGTCAGCCCGCGATATCCCTCGCGGTGAAAGATGCGCTCGAGCGCATCCAGAATCTCGATGTGGCGCCTGCCGAGACCGGTGGGTGCTGTGAGTTCCGAAGACTGGCTCAAACCTGCGACCCCTGCTGCTGAGGTGCCTGAAAGCGATCGGGTTCTGCGACGCAGAACCGTACGCGGCACCTGCATCCAAGCTGCCATGGAGCGGCTTTGCTGGCAAAAATCAACGCGTACGAGATGGCGGAACAAGCCAATCAGGAAGCATTGCTTTTTAACTGAACTTTATCGTCATGGTTTCTACAACAGTACCCGTAATGCGAAACAATACACCTTGAATACACGTCATGCGGGAAGAGTTGTCCAAGCCAGATCAGGCATTGCGAATGGATGGTGCAGTCCATGCACATCGGCTCGTCTGGCGGACCGATAGGGCAGGCAAGCTCGTTTTCGTCTCGCATGCGGACGACGGTGGTGAGTGTCCGTGGCCTTGGAGCGGGGCCACCGGGTCAAGACTGGTCGACATCTTCGATAGCGACCGGGGTGGTTTCGTCGGGCGCAGGGTTCTCGAGGAACTTCTCGACTCAAGCCAGAGCTTTGGTCACCTGCGCGTGAGGGTTCCTCGCGCCGATCGGGACACGTGGGTTCTCGAAGGAGCGCCGGTTCAAACCGCAGACGGCGGCTTCGATGGGTTTGAGGGTAAAGCAAGCTTCGAGCGCCTGCCGGAGCAGGCCACGGGAAGGGCTCGTTCGTGTCAGGCGCAGGTTCGCAACCGCCAAACCATCGAGGTGCTCGAGGCCGTCTATGGCGCGGTAGGCATCTATGACCTGGATGGAACGCTGACTTTTGTCAGCCGCGTCACGCTCGAAACGTCCGGGGTCGAACTGGAGGAAGTCGTCGGCAAGCCCATCTCTGCAACCTTCTGGTGGTCTGAGGATCCCGGAAATCGGACCGCCATGAGTGAGGCCATTGCGCGCGCGGCCGCCGGCGAGCGTTCGCACTTCGATGCAAGAATTCGTGTCCGCAACCCCGAGACGCACGAGGATGACTTCATCTGGATCCGCACGACAGTTGCGCCGTTGCGCGACGAGAACGGTGCGGTGACGGAGGTTTTGGGTTTTGCAACCGACATCACCCCCGAGCGTCAGGCCAGCGACGCCGCCCTGGCAAGCGAAGCGCGGTTCCGCCATATCGCGGAGACCGCGCCGGTCCCGATCGTGATTTCCCGGCGCAGCACGGGTGAGATCTTGTTCAGGAATGACTCCGCCGTCAGGCTTTGCCGTGGCCAGCTCGGCATCGATATCGACAGCGATCCCACGTTCAACTTTTGGCAGCGCCCCGGTGATCGAATTGCGTTCTTGGCGAAGCTCGAGGCAGAAGGGCGTGTCGAAGGCTATGAGGTCGGTCTGAAGACCCAGGACGGCGAGCCCTACTGGACCCTTATCAACGCCCGATTGCTCGAGTGGCAGGGCGAAGACTGCCTCTTGATCTGTTTCCTCGATATCGATGAGCGCCGCCGTGCAGAGGTTGCCGTCCGCCATAGCGAGGCAAGGCTTTCTGGTGTCCTCGAGATTGCCCCCGACGCCGTGATCGTTGCGGACAAGAACCAGCGCATCACGCTGTTCAACAAGGGCGCGCGGATGATCTTCGGTTACGAGGAAGACGAGGCGCTGGGCCAGCCAATCGATATCCTCGTTCCGCCGGCCTTCCGGGAAGGGCATTCCCGGATGGTGGATAGCTTCGTCGACGGGAATGAAGACAGCCGTGAAATGGGGGCCCGCAGCGGCATCTCGGGCATCCGCAAGTCGGGTGAAATATTCCCGGCCGAGGCGTCGATCTCTCGGTTCTTCGTGGACGGCGAGCCGATCCTGACCATCCTCCTGCATGATGCGACAGAGCGCCGCCGCCGCGAGGCCGAGCTGGAGTCGGCCCGTCAGCAGGCGGAAGAGGCCAACCGGGCAAAGTCTCTGTTCGTTGCGCATATGAGTCATGAAATCCGTACCCCGATGAACGGCGTACTGGGGATGGCAGATGCACTCGCGCTGACCGATCTGACCGAAGACCAGCAGGAAATGCTGAGCCTCATACGCCGCTCCGGCGGCTCATTGTTGACGGTCCTCAACGATGTGCTCGACGTGTCAAAGATCGAGAGTGGCGCTGTCGTTCTCGAGGAGACGCCGCTGTCACTCCGGGTTCTTGGAAAGCGCGCCATCGAACTGCAAAGCGCGGTCGCGAAATCAAAGGGGCTCGTGCTGTCGTTCTATGTTGACGAGTCTCTCGACGAACATCGTCTCGGTGATGCGCACCGCCTCAGCCAGATACTCAACAACCTGCTATCGAACGCGATCAAGTTCACGGAAAAGGGTTCGGTCACCCTCGATATCGTGCCTTCGTCCGAGTGGCCCGGGGCCATCCTGTTCCGCGTGATCGACACCGGGATAGGCATGTCGCCGGAACACGCCAAACATGTCTTCAGCCCCTTTGTGCAGGCCGATGCGTCGACAACGCGGCGCTTCGGCGGCACCGGTCTCGGCCTCTCGATAGTGAAGGGCTTGTGCGAATGCATGCGTGGGAACGTTCGGATCAAGAGCACGCCGGGCGAGGGGTCGACAGTCGAAGTGACCCTGCCGCTTGAACGTGCCGAGGGTCCGGACGTGCCCGCGCAGAGGCCGGAGCGCCGGACGGACGGGCGAACGAAGCTGCGACGGCGCATACTGGCGGCGGAAGACAATGCCCTGAACCGTCGCGTGCTTGAGAAAATGCTCGCGCGGTCCGGCGCGGAGATCACGTTCGCCGAGGATGGCGCGGAGGCGCTCGATCGCTTCCGCCACGGCGCGTTCGATCTCGTGCTGATGGACATCCAGATGCCGGTAATGGACGGGCTGGAGGCGCTCGCGGCGATCCGCGCCTTCGAACTGGGAGCACACAGGCCGGCCACTCCCGTCTATGCACTCACCGCCAATGCCATGAAGGAGCAGGTCGCCGAATACAAGACGGCGGGTTTCGACGGCCTGCTTACCAAGCCCATCCAGATCGCCGACCTTCTGGCGGTGGTCATGGGCGGGCCGGTTGAGCAGAAGTCACCCACATCCGAGGGCGCGGTCAAAGCGGCGCCAATGGTCTGACGGGACCGCTGCGGCCCGCGCTATGACGCTGGCTCTCTGCCCCAAGAGACTGCTCGACTGGCGGATGATTGGCTGGGGGACTAGGATTCGAACCTAGACTGGCGGAGTCAGAGTCCGCTGTCCTACCATTAGACGATCCCCCAGCGGGGACCGGGGGTTTACCCCAGATTTTCGGCGCCTGTCAAACGCCCGCTCACCCAATCCGGGTCCGTTCCAAAACCTCATCTGATCGGCTGGATTCGCCAGCAAATCCGCGCGGTTAAGCGGGTCTTTACCCTCACGCCACACACTGGCCTGACAGCGCGGGCGTACCCTTGCGGCGCTCGCTGCCGAACGCCTTGGCGGGGGAGGCCTCTGTGGCGCAGGAGACAGCCAGTCCGGCGACGGAAAGCTCGCGCGATCTCTCGAAGACCGACCTGGTTCTCTTCGAGGAATCGTCCTATTTGCGCTCGCTCCTCACCCAGCTGGTCAAGACCTTCCAGCCCCGCTCACTCAGTGTCTATGCGGACGAGGACGCAGCAATCTCCCGGCTCGCATTCAGCCCCATCGACTGCGTGATCGTGGATTGGCGTCCCGAGGACGGTATCGGCCCGCAACTCATGAAGTTTGCCCGCCGCGACACGGCCTGTCCCTCGCCGGAAATGGGGATCGTCTGCATGGCGACGGTCGCATCGCGCCCCTCAGTGGAGCAGGCGCGGGATGCCGGCGCCAACGTCTACCTGACCAAACCGTTCTCGGCCCAGGAGCTGCGCCGCAAGATTGAGGCGGCCATCTTCGCCCCGCGCAATTTCGTGGTGATGCCGGGCTATGTCGGCCCGGACCGCCGGCACCGCCGGGCCTCGTTCGACGGCGATGAGCGCCGCGGCAAGGGCCCGCTCTCCCAGGGCGAAATCGATACGATGATGGCCGAATAGCCGCGTTCCGTGGGCCCTCCCGATCGGCGGGCTGGCAATGCGCCGCGGCCGGGTGCTACGCTCCGTCCAAGTTTGAGACAGTAGCGGCAACACACGGTCGGAAACGGCTGGATGCCGCGGAGTGGGACGCGTGGACGACGCGCAGGAACAGGCGCGCGTGGCACCGGCCTCCCCGGACGCCCAAGGGGACTGGTCCCCTGGCATTGCCCGGGTAGATGGCGCCGCCCGCAATGAACCAGCCCGGCCCGGCGAGCAGCCGGATTCCGGCCAGGGTGCCGGTGCGCCCTCCCGCTCATCCCGAAAACGCCGCAAGAATGCTCCCGGCAACGGTCGGGGCAAGCAGCAGCGCGCGCCGCAGCGCACTTATGCGGCCGTCGATCTCGGCACCAACAACTGCCGCCTTCTTGTTGCCCGGCCCACCGGCAACGGGTTCGAGGTCGTGGACGCCTTCTCCCGCATCGTGCGGCTGGGCGAGGGGCTCGGCCATAACGACCAGCTCTCAGAAGCCGCCATGGATCGCGCCGTTGCAGCGCTTCGCATTTGCGCCGCCAAGATGCGCCGCCGCAATGTCTCGCGCGCCCGCCTTGTTGCCACGGAAGCCTGCCGCTCGGCGGCCAACGCCGACGAGTTCATGTCGCGCGTCGCCCGCGAGACTGGCCTCGATCTTGACGTGGTGACGCCTGAGGAAGAAGCGCGCCTTGCGGTTCTTGGCTGTTTGCCGCTTCTGGATACGACGGCGAGCCGCGCCCTGGTGTTTGATATCGGCGGCGGCTCCACCGAGCTCGTGTGGCTCGATATGACCGCCGCCGCGAATGGCGGGCAGCCCCGGCTTCTCGGCTGGGCATCGCTGCCCGTTGGCGTTGTCACCTTGTCCGACCGCTACGACGGTCATCTTCTGGACGAGGCGGGCTACCGGGCGATGGTGGCGGAGGTTGCAGCACTCCTCGCCGACCGCCCGTGGTCGCACGACATCGGCGACGAACTGGACGAGGCGATCCGCGCCGGCGAGGTGCATCTTCTCGGCACCTCCGGCACCGTCACGACGATTGCCGGCATCCATCTTGGTCTCAAGCGGTACGACCGGTCGCGCGTCGACGGCACCTGGATCGAGTCGGCGGACGTGGCGCGCGTCACCCGAAGCCTCAGCGAGATGAGTTTCGACGAGCGCGCGGGCGTGCCCTGCGTGGGCCGTGAGCGCGCCGACCTGGTGCTGGCCGGCTGCGCCATCCTCGAGGCGATCCAGACAACCTGGCCCTGCCAGCGCCTGCGCGTCGCAGACAGGGGCCTGCGCGAGGGTATCCTGCTGACCATGATGCGTGAGGACAGCAGCAAGCGGAAACGCCGCCGCAGGCGCCGCGGCAAGCGCCCGACGCAGCAAACCGGTTCCGGCGGCAACGAATAATGGCAAAGCAAGGCGGAAAAGGCCGGGGCGGCTCCAAGGGGCCGGGCGCCGGGGCGGGCACGCGCGAACTCAAGCAGCGCGTGAAAACCGCTCGCGGCCGCAAGACCTCCTCCACGCGCTGGCTTCAGCGCCAGCTCAACGATCCTTACGTGGCCGCCGCCAAGCGCGACGGCTACCGCAGCCGTGCCGCGTTCAAGCTGATCGAGATCGACGACAAGTTCCACCTGCTGAAACCCGGCGCCCGGGTGGTGGATCTGGGCTCGGCCCCCGGCGGCTGGACGCAGGTTGCCGTCAAGCGCACCGGCGCGGCGGACGGCAAGGGCGGCCAGGTCGTCGGCATCGACATCCAGGTGACGGAGCCGGTCGCCGGGGCCGACCTGATCGAGCTCGACTTCATGGACGAGCGCGCGCCGGATGAACTCAAGGCCCGCATGGGCGGCCCCGCCGATCTCGTGCTGTCCGACATGGCGGCTTCCGCCACCGGTCACAAGCCGACGGACCACCTGCGCATCATGGCCCTGTGCGAGGCCGCCCTCGACTTCGCCACCGAGGTGCTGAAGCCCGGCGGCGCCTTCCTTGCCAAGGTGCTGCAGGGCGGTGCCGAGCGCGACCTGATGGACATGATGAACCGCAACTTCAGGACCGTCCGCCACGTGAAGCCCAAGGCCAGCCGCGCCGATTCGGCCGAGATGTACGTGCTCGCCACCGGCTTCAAAGGGGGCGGGGAGGGCGATTGATCGGCAGATCGCGCCGCTGCGGAAATCACCGCCCGTTCGCGGTCAGTTGGGCTGAAGCACCCTGGGCCAACAGGCGACGGCCACCGCGGGAACCCCCGCGAGCATGAACATCGCCCGTGGCCCCACGCCGTCGGCGAGGTAGCCGGCGATGGCTGGCCCGATAACGCTTCCTGCAGCGAGGCCAAGAAGGGCTGCCGTGAAGCCGAAGGTCCCGCGCCCCGGGAAAAGCCGGAAACTCCAGAATGAGAAAATGGCACTGACCGACATCAGCGCTGCGCCATGGAGGCCGGAGGAGATGAGAACACCGGTCCAAGAGGTCGGCGCCAGCGCGACAAGAACCATGGAAAGGGCCGCTGCGGCGAAAATGATCCGCAGCAGCAGGCCGAGACCGATAGCCGCCTCGATCCGCCCGGTCCACACGCCCGTCAGGCCGCACAAGCCGTAGCAGAGAAAGATCACGGGGGCGGCGGCCATGTCGGGAAGCCCCGCCAGGCCGCCGGCGGCAACGACCCGGTCTGCGGCGAAGGAAATATAGGTGGCGTTCGTGGCCCCGAAGCACAGCGTCGCGCCGTAGAGCGGCATGGCCGCGCGGCAGATGAAATCCTGCGGCTCGAACGATTGTCCACCCACGCCCTCGGTCCGTCCGGGGCCCGGCACCGCGGTGAATGCGCCGAATGCAGTCAGACACGCGGCAAATGCAAAGGCCAGCCACGCCCCGGGCCATGAAACCATGCCATAGGTGACGGCGAGCGATAGAGCAGCGGCGGCGCCAACGCCCACGCTCGTGCCGGTCGCGACCACCGAAAGCACGCCGCTTTGCGATTCGGGTGGCGCCACCCGCTCGGTCGCATAGTTGAAGGGGGCCCAGCACAGGCCCGCGCTTGTACCCGCAAGGCAGATACCGGCAGCGAGGCTCGCCGCGTTGCCGGCCGCGGCAACCGTCGCGAACCCTGCAGCCGCCAAAAGCGCCCCGGCAACGACGGGCGCCCGCGGACTGAACCGCGAGACAAGAAGGGCCGCCATCGGCAGAGCAAAGAGAAACGCCAGGAATCCGGCGCTGGCGATCAGACCTGCCAGCGTGGAGGACAGGGCAAAGGACTCCCGGAAGTCCGGGAGGAACAGGCCGAATCCCATGCGTGCCGGCCCGAAGGCAATGGCGGTTGCGGCGAAGCCGGCCAGGGAAAGGTGGTTCGTCGGTGTCACCTGTCCGTCCTTGATTGGTCGGTTCCAGGGTTTGGCCGGTCACGGGGCGGCGATTCCGCGGCGAGCCGGGCCACGGCCCGGCCACCCTAGCGCCGGCTTTTCCGGTCTTCGAGGGTCTGCAACCCTCCTTTGCGGCAAAGCACGCCGAATCCGGTTTGCGCACCGACAGACCCGTGTTAAGAACCCGCGCCAACATAGCCCCTTGGGTGGCCCGCCATCTCGGCGGTGAGCGCGCCCGGAAGCGGAGGTTGGCTTGAATATCCAGAATGGACAGATTCCCGAGGCGCTCACGTTCGACGACGTGCTGCTGCGCCCCGCCGCATCCGATGTGCTCCCGGCACAGGTGGATACCCGTACGAAGTTGACCGCCGAGATCGATCTCGGCATCCCCATCATCTCGTCCGCCATGGACACCGTCACCGAAGCGCCCCTGGCCATTGCCATGGCGCAGGCGGGCGGCCTTGGCATCCTTCACCGCAACATGACGCCTGACGAGCAGGCCGAGCAGGTCCGCCAGGTGAAGAAGTTCGAGAGCGGCATGGTGGTGAACCCGGTCACCATCGCGCCCGAGGCGACGCTGGAGGACGCGTTCACGCTGATGGAGCGCCACCGCATCTCGGGCATTCCGGTGGTGGAGGGAAGCGGCAAGCTCGTCGGTGTGCTGACGAACCGTGACGTGCGCTTCGCGACGAACGCCAGCCAGCCCGTGTCCGAGCTTATGACCAAGCAGCTGATCACGGTGCGCGAGAATGTGGGTCAGGCGGAAGCCAAGCGCCTCCTCCACCAGCACCGCATCGAGAAGCTGCTGGTGGTGGACGACGCCTATCGGTGCGTCGGCCTCATCACCGTGAAGGACATCGAGAAGGCGCAGCTCCACCCGCACGCCTGCAAGGACGAGCAGGGCCGCCTTCGCGTCGGTGCCGCCACCTCCGTTGGCGATGATGGCTATGAGCGCTCGGAGGCGCTGATCGATGCAGGTGCCGACGTGGTCGTGGTCGACACGGCGCACGGTCATTCGTCCCGCGTGCTCGAAGCCGTCCGCCGCATCAAGGCCATGAGCAACTACACGCAGGTCATCGCCGGCAACGTCGCGACGGCGGAAGCCACCCGCGCGCTGATCGAGGCAGGCGCCGATGGCATCAAGGTCGGCATCGGTCCCGGCTCCATCTGCACCACCCGCATCGTCGCAGGCGTCGGCGTCCCGCAGCTCACCGCCATCATGGAATGCGCTGCGGAAGCGCGCGGCTCCGGCCGGCCGATCATCGGTGACGGCGGCATCAAGTATTCCGGCGATCTCGCCAAGGCCATCGCGGCCGGTGCAGACGTCGCCATGCTCGGTTCGCTCTTTGCCGGCACCGACGAAAGCCCCGGCGAGGTGTTCCTCTACCAGGGCCGCAGCTACAAGGCCTATCGCGGCATGGGCTCTATCGGCGCCATGGCACGCGGCTCGGCTGACCGCTACTTCCAGGCCGACGTCACGGATCAGCTCAAGCTGGTGCCCGAAGGCATCGAGGGGCAGGTACCCTACAAGGGCCCGCTTGGCGCCGTGTTGCATCAGCTCGTCGGCGGTCTTCGCGCCTCCATGGGCTACACGGGCTGCAAGACGATCGGCCAGATGCACGAAAGCGCGCAGTTCCACCGCATCACCAATGCGGGCCTGCGCGAGAGCCACGTGCATGACGTGGCGATCACCCGCGAAACGCCCAACTACCCGAGCCCGAGCCGTTGACGCCTGCCGCCCGCATCCAGGCAGCCATCGAAATTCTGGACGAGATTGCGCGCGGTTACCGGCCTGCGGACGACGTCATGCGCAACTGGACGCGCACGCATCGGTTCGCGGGCTCCAAGGACCGGCGTGCCATCTCCGATCACGTCTATGACGTGCTGCGCCGTCGCGGCCATTACGCGAAGGTGACGGGCAGTGACAGCGCCCGCGCGGCCATGATCGCCCACGTTGCGGCAAGCGGTGGCACCGGCGCGGTCTCCGCCGCCTTCACGGGAGAAGGCCACGCTCCCGCGGCGCTGAGCGAGGACGAGGCGGCGCTTGCGTCCTCCGCGCCAGCCACAGCGCCCGCCTACGACGTGCCCGATTTCCTCCTGCCGCAACTTCGGGAAGCCTTCGGCGGCGATCTCGATGCCGAACTCACAGCCCTCGACCGGCCCGCGCCGCTCGACCTGCGCGTCAACACGCTAAGGGGTACACGCGACGACGCGCTGGAAAGCCTCGCCGCTGCGGGGATTGAGGCCGCACCTACACCGCACTCTCCCATCGGCATCCGCATCGAGGGCCACCAGCAGATCACCGGCACGGAGGCCTACAAATCGGGCCTCGTCGAGCCGATGGACGAGGGCTCTCAGCTTGCCGCGCTTGCAGTCGGGGCGGAGCCCGGCATGCAGGTCGCCGACCTTTGCGCCGGGGCAGGGGGCAAGACGCTGGCCATCGCCGCGCAGATGGAAAACACCGGCCAGATCTATGCCAGCGACAGCGACGCGCGCCGCCTCGGCCGCCTGACGCCCCGCATGAAACGCGCCGGTGCCCGCAACATCCAGCCCGTGCCCTGGCCGCAGGACGGCAACTTCGCAGACCTCGAAGGCAAGTGCGACCGGGTCCTCCTCGACGTCCCCTGTTCCGGCTCCGGCAGCTGGCGCCGGCACCCGGAACTCAAGTGGCGCCTGACACCGGAAGACCTGGAGAGGCTGACCAGGACACAGGACGCCCTGCTGGGAAGCGCCGCCCCGCTGGTAGAAGAGCAGGGGGCACTGATCTACGTTACATGCTCAGTGCTACCCACTGAGAACGAAGCCCGCATCCTTGGTTTTTTGGCAAAATTCCCACAATTCCGGCTTGGAGAAGCGGGCTGGTACCGTATGACACCACGCTGTAATGGCACCGATGGATTCTTTGTGGCTGTATTAGATCGCCAGTGACAGAACAACGCGGCTAAATGCTCTCTTGCGATGAGTGTCACAGTGTCACATAGTGGCGTCCTAGCCAGGAGGTGAGGAATGACACCTACAATCCGCGTCGATGACGAAGTGTATGAGTGGCTCAAATCCAATGCAGTGCCATTTGATGACACGCCGAATTCGGTCCTTCGGCGGTTGGCAGGCTTGGACTCCAAAAAACCAGTGTCTGAGCATCTGAATGCAGGAGTTGCTCGCGCAATAAGGCAAGAAACTGATTCAGTTGGCAGGCGAACTCCGCTGGCCAACGGTCCCGATTTGCTCCGTCGCTGGCGAATTCCTGCGGTTCAAGCGAAGTTTCATCGGGATGGGCGTTGGTATGCGCATCTCGATCGATTCCCAGGAGCGCTCTGCGATCCGAACGGATTTGTAGTGTTTGAATCTGAATCCGCATACAGGAATTCGCCGCATCTCAAGCTCGGGAAACAAGTGAATGTTCCTCGCACGATTTCGTCGATCCCAGAATATCGGAGGTCCGATGATCCTATTGGCGAATAGTTTCCTTGACCGAGCGGCAAGAGGTGTTCGATAGCCGTCTTTCCCGCCGCCAGAAGAGCAGCCCCGCATGACCAACGCCCCTGAGCTGGATATCCCCGCCGGCGCGGACGACCGCGTCCTGATTATCGACTTCGGGAGCCAGGTGACCCAGCTCATCGCGCGCCGCGTGCGCGAGTCGGGCGTCTATTCAGAGATCGTGCCCTTCGACAAGGCGGACGAGGCGATCGACCGGCTGGGACCGAAGGCCATCATCCTCTCCGGCGGCCCCGCGAGCGTCACCGGCATGGGCACGCCGCGGGCGCCTGAGCGCGTCTTCTCACTCGGCGTGCCGGTGCTCGGCATCTGCTACGGCGAGCAGACCATGGTGGCCCAGCTCGGCGGCCGGGTGGAGGCCGCCGACCACCGCGAGTTCGGCCGCGCCAAGCTCGACATCGCCAGGGCATCGCCCCTTTTCGACGGCTTCTGGGAGCCCGGCTCCAGCGACCAGGTGTGGATGAGCCACGGCGACCGCGTGATCGAGATCCCGGACGGTTTCGAGGTCATCGGCACCAGCGCCAGCGCACCCTTTGCCGCCATCGCGGACGAAAGCCGCCAGTTCTACGCCGTCCAGTTCCACCCGGAAGTCGTGCACACGCCGCGCGGCGCCGACCTCCTGCGCAACTTCACCCAGAAGATCGCGGGCTGTGCCGGCAACTGGTCCATGGCCGCCTTCCGCGAGACCGAGATCAAGCGCGTGCGCGAGCAGGTAGGCGACGGGCGCGTCATCTGCGGCCTGTCGGGCGGCGTCGATTCATCCGTGGTCGCCGTATTGCTGCACGAGGCCATCGGCGACCAGCTGACCTGCGTCTTCGTGGATACCGGCATGATGCGCGCGGGCGAAGCGGAAGAAGTCGTCACGCTTTTCCGCGATCACTACAACATTCAGCTCGTCCACGTGGATGCCGAGCGCCTGTTCCTCGACAAGCTGGAAGGCGTCACCGACCCGGAAAAGAAGCGCAAGATCATCGGCGCTACCTTCATCGACGTGTTCGAGGAAGAGGCCAGGAAAGTCGGCGGCGCCGACTTCCTCGCGCAGGGCACGCTCTATCCGGACGTGATCGAAAGCGTGTCGTTTGCGGGCGGGCCCTCCGTCACCATCAAGTCGCACCACAACGTGGGCGGCCTGCCCGAGCGCATGAACATGAAGCTGGTGGAGCCCCTGCGCGAACTCTTCAAGGATGAGGTCCGCGCGCTGGGCCGCGAGCTTGGCCTGCCGGATGCCTTCGTGGGCCGCCACCCGTTCCCCGGTCCCGGCCTCGCCATCCGCGTGCCAGGCGAGATCACCGGCGAGCGCCTCGATATCCTGCGCAAGGCCGACAGGATCTACCTCGAGGAAATCCGCAGCCACGGTCTCTACGACGAGATATGGCAGGCCTTCGCCGTGCTGCTGCCGGTGAAGACCGTGGGCGTTATGGGCGACGAACGCTCCTACGAGTTCGTCTGCGCCCTGCGCGCCGTTACGTCCACCGATGGCATGACCGCCGACTACTACGACTTCGACCACGCCTTCCTGAAACACACCGCGACCCGCATCATCAACGAGGTCCGCGGCATCAACCGCGTCGTCTACGACATCACGTCGAAACCGCCCGGCACCATCGAGTGGGAGTAGGCGGGCGTGCGCCGTTAAATGGATGAACTGCCGCCTCCGCGGTCAGGCTAGCCGCGCGGCGTATCCGGTCGAATATGGCTAACCTCGGGCCGCGTGACGACGAAGGTGCCTGCGCCCATTAGCACGAAGACCTGCGTGGCAAGCACCCATAGCGGCGCGCCGAGCGCCCATGTCACCAGCGGCGTGGCGGCCATGACCGCAACGGAAACCATCTTGGTGGACCGGCTGATCGCGCCGTAGCGATGCCAGTCATCGATGAGAGGGCCGAAGTACGGGTGTGCGATGAGCCACCCATGCAGGCGAGGCGAAGAGCGCGCGAACGCATAAGCCGATAAGAGAAGAAACGGCGTTGTCGGGAGGAGTGGTAACACCGCACCCGCCACGGCGCAGGCGAAGGACATCACGCCCAGGGCGATCCAGATCAGTCTCGCCGTTCTAATCATGGTCCGCGTCTGTCCCGTTCGAGCTTGTGGAACTCTAATTGGAAATTGGTGGAACCGGTCATCGCACTGCGGTGTCTTGCCGTGAGGGCGATGAGCCGAACTGGCCCGCTTCGATTCGTTGCGCAGCCCTGCGTCCGGGGCGCCCTAGAAGCGCTCCCTGCGCATCACGCCAACCTCGCTGACACTCACAACGCCAGGGTAGCTTTTGAAGTAGTCAGCAAGCCAATCAAGCGCGCCTTGGCAGGCTTCCTCGCCGCCGATGGCAATGACGAGGCGGGCTTCGGCTTGTTCAATGCCCGTCTGTTGCCAGCCGCCGTGCAGGCCGGCGCCTTGAATGCCTTTGAAGACGCTCCAGCCCTTGAAGCCGACATTGCCCAGCATGGTCTCGAGCGCCTCGAGCGCGTGTGCCTCGATGAAGATGTCGAGCTTTTTTCGTGGCATCAGGTCCATGGCTAGCCTCCCAGCAGTTGGGCCGCCGCATGATAAAGCGGAATGCCGATAACAAGGTTGAACGGGAACGT
The DNA here is from genome assembly GCA_965229975.1 of Parvibaculaceae bacterium. Lineage (GTDB taxonomy): Bacteria > Pseudomonadota > Alphaproteobacteria > CGMCC-115125 > CGMCC-115125 > Pyruvatibacter. Next base: position 1,571,930 of record OZ245936.1, on the reverse strand, counting down.
CATGGCGAGCGGCATGGGGATGTAAATGCCCGCATCCGCCTTTGGCAGGGCCAGGCGCATCGCAGCCGGAACGGCGATGTAGGAGGCCGACGCCGCAAGGATGGCCAGGAGCGTCATGTCACCAGGTGATAGGCCGAACGCGCGTCCCGCGAACACGGCGACCGCGCCGCTTGCAAGTGGCCACAGACAGGCGAACGCCACGAGGCGAAACCGGATTGCGCGCGTCTCCTGCAGGCGCCGCGCCGCCAGAAGGCCCATATCAAGCAGAAAGAGACACAAGGCCCCCTGGAAGGCAGCCCCGGACACGAACCCCGCCAGCTGGGCCTTGCCCGCTGCACCCGTCAGCAGGCCGATCACGAAACTGCCGATCAGCAGAACGGCTGCGCCATTCAGCAAAACTTCGCGCCAGATGTCGGGTCTGAAACTTGTGCCCGGGTCACGGGCCCTTGAGCCGACGATCAGGAGCGCCGCGAGGATTGCGGGCGTCTCCATGAGTGCCAGGACAGCGGACATATGACCGCTGAACTCGACGCCCATTGCACGCAGATACTCGGTGCCTGCGGCGAAGGTGACCACCGAGACGCTGCCGTAGTGCGCGGCGGTTGCCGCCGCCGTGATCCGTTCGAGATTGCACAGGCGGTGCAGCACCCAAAAGGCGGCGAATGGCGCGAGAAACGAAAAGGCGAGCCCCAGTGCGCCTGACGCGACGAGATCGTCCGTGAAGCCGCTGGCCCGCGCTTCGACGCCGCCTTTGAAACCGATGCAGAGCATCAGGTAGAGCGACAGCGCCTTTGCCGCCTGGTCGGGAAATGACAAATCGGACTTGGCCCAGCCGGCCAGCGCGCCGAGGGCGAAAAAGAGGATCGCCGGCGCGAGCAGATTGGTCAGCGCAGCGTTGGTGACAGCATCAATCATCGTTTGCCTCTGGCGCGGCCGGTGCCTGTTCGAAGCGGGCAAGAGCCTGCTGTGTCGCAGCTTCGTGCCGCAGGTAGCGGCGGTGCTGCAAGCAGCCAGCCGGTCTTTGAGTGCATCATGGCAAGGACTCTTTCTTCACACGCCCGATTTGACGTTCGTTTGGCGGGCGGCGGGTACCGGCACAGGAAACGGCTTGCGCGCGAGGTCTCTTAGCAGATTCAGAATCGTAAGGTCCTGACAAAGCCAGGGGCAAATTGGGCCATGATAGAGGGGCGGGCATTTCTCGCAGGAACAGTATCCTACGCGTGCCAGCGGGGATGGCCTGGAAACAGGCGAACCTTTTTTATTGCGGCCCCGGGCCTGTAGAGTGTCTGGACCTGTCCCGTCCGGAGTACCCGCCGTGCTAGCTGCCCGCCTGATTGCCGCCGCTCTCCTCTTCGCGCCCGCCGCAGCCGCTGCACAGGAGGAGCCGCTCGTTCTGACGCCGCCGTCGAGCGAGCCAGGGCCCTTGGAGCCGCAGCAGCCCGAGGCCGTGCCCGAAACGGTGCCCATGCCACCGCCGGCGGCGCCCAGCAATCCCGGACAGCCCCTCGATGCGCCCGGCGAGATTGACGGCGTCGTGCAGAACGAGAAGTGTCACGACCAGTTCTTCGAGGGCGGGTCGATGGAGCTGGCCATCCATCACTGCACCCAGGCGCTCCAGTCCGGCGACCTCAGCGAGGGCGACATCGTTACGGCGCTCGTCAATCGCGGCATCGCGTACAAGCAGCAGGGTCAGTACGAGCTGGCCATCGCCGACTACACGAATGCCATCGAGCGGCAGCCCGAGGCGGGCGATCTCTATACGACCCGCGCCAACGCCTACCTGGAAATGGCACAGCTCGACGCCGCCATCACCGACGCGAACAAGGCCATCGCCTACAATCCGGACTACGCCGACGCCTACTACGTGCGCGGCCGGGTGTTCGAAGCGCTCGGTCAGAAGTCCTTCGCAAAGAATGATTTCCTGCGCGCTTACGAACTCGCGCCCGGCAACGCCGATATCGAGTCCAAGGCCTTCGCCTACGGCGCCAACCAGAACTAGCAGCCGGCCCTTTTTCCTTCCGGTGTGTCCACTAGCCCCCTAAGGTCTCGCAAGGGGCAACCGCATTCGCGCACGGCGCGAGGCGATTGAGGGGGACGCCATGAGAAAGCTGCCTGTTTTCGCGACCGTGGGCGACGTCTGGGATTCGCCTTTCGCGCACTTCGTAAGGCTGTTTCCGGTCTATTTCGCCTCCCAGGTGGCGATCCTGGCGCTGATGTATTTCGTCATCCTGCCGATCGCGCCGGACAGCCCCTCCGGCGCCATGTCTTCGGTAGTCACCTTCTACGTGGCGTTCTTTCTCATCACGACCGCCGTCATTGTCTTTCAACACCGGACGGTCGCCGGCGCGGCAAGGCCCACCGCCGTTGCAATGCCGACGATCAGATACATCGCAGCTCTCATCCTGACATTCTTCGTCATGATGGCCGCCATGCTTGGCCTCTTGCTCGTGCTCGGCCTGTTTGGAGGCATGCAGTCCCTGGCGACGGGAGCGCTTCAAGGTGGCGTCGGCGTGGCTGTGGTACTCGCTGCAATCGTAGGATTTCTTGCCGTGTTCTGGATTGGAATACGGCTGAGTCTCATCCTGCCGGCTGTCGCGCTCGGCGAACCCGTTTCGCTCCGTCGGGCATGGAATCGCATGCGCGGCAGCAGCCTGCGGTTCATCATCGCCTACTTTCTTCTTCTCATCGTCATGTTCATCTTCCTCGCCCCGGTCATGTGGCTCGTAAACATGATCTTTGGGGTGTCTGTTGACCCGGACGCTGCCCTCGAAGGCGCAATGGAGAATTCCAGCACCGACGCGGCAATCGCCCTTGCTTTGCAAGCACGGTTTGAAGACCTCTCCGTCGGCTACGCAGCGGTAACGATCCTGATCGGTTACTTCGTGTCGGTCATGAGCGTCTCGATCCTGACCCACACCTATTTGTACCTGAAGGACAACTGGCAGCCTGCCACCACCGCCGGCAGCGATGCCGCGCCGGCGCCCTAACACCAAGGCTCCATTGCGTTTTCGCGCCGCCGCGCCTAGTCTCCCGCACCGCACAATGGGGCAGGGCGGCGGCAACGGCGCGGAGACGAGAAATGTCCACGCAGAACACGATCCGGCGGAAGACGGTCCCGCAGATCCGCAATTCCAAGGGCAAGCAGCCCGTGGTGTGCCTCACGGCCTACCACGCCCACACGGCGCGCCTGGTGGACCCCTACGTGGACCTGCTGCTGGTGGGCGACAGCCTCGGCATGGTCATGCACGGCATGGAGAACACGCTCGGCGTATCGCTTGAGCTGATGATCCTGCACGGCAAGGCGGTGATGCGCGGCGCCGAGCAGGCCGTCGTCGTGGTGGACATGCCCTTCGGCACCTACGAGGAAAGCCCGTCCGTCGCGTTCCGCAATGCTGCCCGCGTCATCCACGAGACCGGCTGCACCGCGATCAAGCTTGAAGGTGGCCGCCGCATGGCGGAGACGATCCGCTTCCTCTCCGAACGCGGCATCCCGGTCATGGCCCATATCGGCCTCACGCCCCAGAGCGTGCAGACGATGGGCGGCTACAAGACGCAAGGCCGCACCGTGGAGGAATGGGCCGACCTGGAGGCCGACGCACAGGCCGTCGCCGAGGCGGGGGCCTTCGCCGTGGTGCTGGAAGGCATCGCCGAGCCGCTGGCAGCCAAGATTTCCGCCCAGATCGATATCCCCACCATCGGCATCGGTGCCTCGCCCGAATGCGACGGCCAGATCCTGGTGCTGGAAGACATGCTTGGCCTCAATCCGACGCCACCCAAGTTCGTGAAGGAGTTCGCGACGCTCGGCGCGGCGATCGCCGGCGCGGCCGAGGCCTACGCCAATGAAGTACGCAACCGGAACTTCCCGGCGAAGGAACACACCTACGCCATGAAGAAGTAGGCTCGTCGCCGGCCCAAAACGTCCCATAAACATTGGCATTTCGGCATTTGGCCGGTAACTTGCCGGTCCCGGACAGGCTGCCGGGAGGCGGCGGTCCCGTCCGTTCGCCTGCCCGCGCATCCGCCCTGCTCACCTGCAAAGCACCAACCAAAAAGAGCCGCCTGCCTTGAGCGATATTTTCCGCGAGATTGACGAGGAGATCCGCCGCGAACGCGCGAAGGATCTCTGGGATAGATATGGCGTCTACGTGATCGCGGCGGCCGTCGCCGTGGTCGTCATCGTGGGCGCCGTCAGCTGGTGGGAATCGAGCCGCCGGGGCGCCGCCGAAGACGCCGCCCGTGCCTATCTTGAGGCAGACGCACTGGCCGAACTCGGCGATTCCGAGGCCGCGGCAACGGCCTTTGCCGGGATCGCCGAAGACGCACCGGGCGCCTACGAGGAACTGGCCCGTATGCGTGCGGCGGCCCTTATGGCCGAGGCCGGCGACCGCGAAGGCGCGGTTGCTGCCTACGACAGTATTGCATCCAACGGCAGCGACGATCTGCTGCGCGGCCTCGCCACCCTGAAGGCGGCGATCCTCCTCGCCGACACGGCGAGCCCGGACGAGCTCGAAGTGCGCCTCGCACCGCTGTCTGACGAGGGCGATCCGTGGCGCGCGTCTGCGCTGGAGCTTCTGGCATACGCGGCGCTTCGCAAGGACAACCGGGATCAGGCGGTCGAGCAATACCAGGCCCTGGCCGAGATGGAGAACGCCCCGCCGTTTGCCCGTGAACGCGCCCGCAGCATGCTGCGCAGCCTGCAAAACGAGGGGCCGGTCGCACGCCAGCTTCCCGCGCCCGGAACGCCCGCAACCGATGAAGCTGCAGCCGAAGAGGCCGCCGAATGACCGATTTCAAGGCTCTCCTTCGCGTTTCGGCCTTCTTGGTGCTGCCTGCGCTCGTCCTGGGCGGCTGCGAAACCATCGACGACATCATCGGCGCGCCGGAAGACCCGCCGCTGCCCGGCGAGCGCATCTCGGTGCTGACGCTCGAACAGCAGCTCGAGGCCGATCCGCGCATCGCCAGCCTGCAGGTCGTTCTGCCAGCGCCCTACGTCAATGAGACGTGGTCCCAGCCCGGCGGGTATCCCGACAACGTCCTCCACCACCTCGAGGCCGGGGACTCGCTCGCAGAGGCCTGGCGGTCCGATGCGGGCACCGGTTCGAGCGACCGGGGCCGCCTCACCGCGCCGCCAATCATCGCGGAAGGCAAGATTTTCGCTCTGGACGCCGAAGGTGGAGTGCGGGCCTTCGAAGCCGCGACCGGTGCACGCCTTTGGGCCGTGGACCTGACGCCGGAAGATACCGATGAAGAAGACGGCTTCGGCGGCGGCATCGCCTATGACGAAGGCAGTATCTTTGCGGCAACAGGCTTCGGAACGGTAGTTGCGCTGGACGCCGCCTCCGGCGAGCAGCGCTGGGTCTACGACGCGGGCACCCCGTTCCGCGCCGCGCCGTCCGCCGTCGGCGGCCGTGTCTTCGCCATCACCTTCGACAACCAGGCCCATGCCCTTGCCCAGGCCGATGGCTCCGTCCTTTGGACCCACCAGGGTATCCAGGAAACCGCCGGCATTCTCGGTTCGCCCAGCCCTGCGGTGTCGGGCGATGTTGTCGTCATGCCCTATTCGTCGGGCGAAGTGTTCGCGCTGCGCGTCGAGAACGGGCAGGAGGTGTGGAATGACACGCTCACACGCGTGCTCACCAACACGTCGCTCGCCAACATCAACGATATCGCGGGCCGCCCGGTGATCGACCGCGACCGCGTGTTCGCCGTGAGCCATGCCGGCCGCATGGTGGCGATCGACCTGCGCACAGGCGAGCGCGTGTGGACGCGCGCCCTGTCGAGCGTCCAGACGCCGTGGGTTGCGGGGGACTTCATCTTCGCCGTCAGCACCAGCGCGGAAGTCATCGCAATGTCCCGCCGCGACGGCCGCATCCGCTGGGTCACGCAGCTTCAGCGCTTCCGCGACGAGGAAGACCGCAGGGGTGCCATCGCCTGGGCCGGTCCGGTCCTTGTCGGTGACCGGCTGCTTCTCGTTTCGTCGGGCGGGGAGGCCGTGGCGCTCTCGCCCTACAGCGGGGAACGGCTCGGCACGATCGAGATACCGGAAGGCGCGTTCATCTCACCCGTGGTGGCCAACAGCACGGTCTACGTCCTCACGGACGACGCCCGCCTGCTGGCCTTCCGCTAGCGACGCGCGGCGGGGGCCGCAGCCATGAGTTTCACGCTCGCCATCGTCGGCCGCCCCAACGTGGGCAAGTCCACCCTGTTCAACAGGCTGGTGGGCAAGCGCCTGGCGCTTGTCGATGACACGCCGGGCGTCACCCGCGACCGGCGCGAAGGCGTCGGCGTGCTCGGCGATCTCACCTTCACGGTGTTCGACACCGCCGGGTTCGAGGATGCCAAGGGCGATGAGCTCCCGGCGAGGATGCGCCGCCAGACGGAAGCCGCCATCGAGGAAGCGGATGTGTGCCTCTTTCTCGTGGACGCCCGGGGAGGCGTCACGCCGCTTGACGAGGAAATCGCGCGGATCCTGCGCAAGGGCAAGACACCCGTGCTGCTCGCCGCCAATAAGTGCGAAGGCAAGGCCGGCGAGGCCGGCCGGATGGAAGCTTTCCAGCTCGGCCTTGGCGAGCCGCTGGCGTTGTCCGCCGAGCATGGCGAAGGCACGGCCGATCTCTATTCTGCGCTCGCCGAATTCGCAGGCGACACCGAATGGCCGGAGGATGGCGACGAGGTATCTGGCGATGAGGAAGACGACGAGAAGTCCCTTCGCATCGCCGTCGTCGGACGGCCCAATGCGGGCAAATCCACCCTCATCAATACACTGATCGGGGAGGACCGGTTGCTGACCGGCCCCGAGGCCGGCATCACGCGCGATGCCATTTCCGTCGACTGGGAGGTCGAGGGCCGCTCCATCAAGCTGTGGGACACAGCGGGCCTCCGCCGCCGGGCCCGCGTGACCGCCAAGCTGGAGAAGCTGTCGGTCGCCGACACCCTGCGCGCCATCAAGTTTGCCGAGGTCGTCGTCCTGCTGATCGACGCGACACAGCCGTTCGAAAAGCAGGATCTCCAGATCGCCGACCTCGTCGTGGACGAGGGGAGGGCGCTGGTTCTGGCCGTCAGTAAGTGGGACCTGGTGGAAGACCGTGGCGCCGCCCTGCGCGAACTCGATGACCGGATAGATGAACTGCTGCCGCAGGTGACCGGCGTCGAGGTGGTCCCCATCTCGGCGCTGACTGGCCACGGGCTCAACAAGCTGTTCCCCGCCGCAAGCCGTGCCTATGACCGCTGGACCAAGCGCATGTCCACCGCGGAACTCAACCGCTGGCTTGAGGTCGCGGTCGAGCGCCACCCGCCGCCCGCAGTGCAGGGCCGCCGCATCCGCCTGCGCTACATGACGCAAGCAAAGGCGCGCCCGCCGACCTTCATCGTCTTCTCGCAGCGCGCGGAAAAGCTGCCGGACAGCTACACGCGGTACCTGGTGAATGGCTTGCGTGAGCGGTTCGGCCTCGACGGCACGCCCATCCGCCTGTTCATGCGCAAGGGTGACAACCCTTACGCTGGCCAGCGCACGCGCCGGGGCACACCGCAAAAGGCAAAGATCAAGAAGCGGGCATCGCGCAAGAAGGGAAGCTAGCCCTTCCGCTCGAAAGCGCGCACCTCGCCGTTCGCCGTGAAACCCGGCTCGGCCATATCAAGGAACAGCGGCGCCACTTCGCTGGGATGGGGCAGGGTCTCCGGGTCTTCGCCCGGCATGGCCTGCGCACGCATTGCGGTGCGCATCGGCCCGGGGCTCAGGAGGTTGGCCCGGACGTTCGTGTTCGCCACTTCGGCGGCATAGGTCTTCACTAACGCCTCGAGTGCCGCCTTGGAGACGGAATAGGGACCCCAATAGGGGCGGCACTTGTGTGCCGCTCCGGACGTCACGAACACCGCGCGGCCCGCATCAGCCGCCTTGAGCAGCGGGTCCATGGAGCGCAGCAGCCGCCAGTTGGCGTTCACGTTGACGTCGATGGCCTTGTGCCAGTCCTTCGGCTGGATGTGGCCGATCGGCGAGATGACACCCAGGGCGCCCGCATTGCCGATCAGCACGTCCAACTTGCCCCAGCGCTCGTAGATGGCAGCGCCCAGCCGGTCCACGCCCTCGTAGTCCGTGAGATCCAGTGGAACCAGCGTCGCCGTACCGCCCTCGGCCTTGATGGCGTCGTCCAGTTCCTCAAGCCCGCCGTCGGTCCGCGCAACAGCGATCACGTGCGCGCCTTCCTTGGCGAATTCGAGTGCAACAGAGTAGCCGATGCCCCGCGAGGCGCCGGTCACGAGCGCGATCTTGCCGTTGAAACGTCCCGCCATGATGTTCGTCAGGCGATCTCGGCGAGGAGGGAAAGTTGGGCCCCGGCGCGGTCGCCGTCCTTGTCCGCCAGCCGCGTCGGATAGTCGCCGGTGAAGCAATGATCCGTCAGCTGCGGCTCCTCGGCATTGCGGCCGTTATAGCCGAGCGCCCGGTAAAGACCTTCGACGGACAGGAAGGCCAGGCTGTCGACGCCGATATAGGAGCGCATGCCCTCGAGATCGAAGCGATGGGCCAGCAGCTTGGACTGGTCCGGCGTGTCGATGCCGTAGTAGTCCGAATGGGTAATCGGCGGGCTCGCCACCCGCAGGTGAACTTCCTTGGCGCCCGCATCGCGCATCATCTGCACGATCTTGATGGAGGTGGTACCGCGCACCACGCTGTCATCCACGAGGACGATGCGCTTGCCTTGCACCTGCGAGCGGTTGGGATTGTGCTTCAGCTTCACGCCAAGCTGGCGGATCTGCTGAGTCGGCTCGATGAAGGTGCGGCCCACATAGTGGTTGCGGATCAGGCCAAGCTCGAACGGCAGCCCGGCGGCAGCCGCATAGCCGAGCGCCGAGGGCACGCCGGAGTCCGGCACCGGGATCACCACGTCGGCGTCCTCGTGGGACTCGTGCGCAAGCTGCGCGCCAAAATTCTTGCGCACCTCGTAAACGCTGCGTCCGCCGACGATCGAGTCCGGCCGCGCGAAATAGATGTACTCGAAGACGCAAGGCCTCTCCGGCCGCTGCGGGAAGGGCCGGTGGCTCTCGATCCCGTCTGCCGTACAGACGACGATCTCGCCGGGCTCGACCTCACGCACGAAGTGGGCACCGATAATGTCGAGGGCACATGTCTCGGACGCGAAGATCGGCGAGCCATTAAGGTCGCCCATCACCAGCGGCCGGATGCCCAGTGGGTCGCGCGCGCCGATCAGCTTTTTCGGTGTCATGCACACGAGGGCATACGCGCCTTCCACCTGCCCGAGCGCGTCCACCAGCCGGTCAATGATGCGCGGCTTGTCCGAGCGCGCCACCAGCTGAAGAACGGTCTCCGTGTCCGAGGTGGATTGGAAGATCGCGCCGTCGCGCACGAGCTGGTCGCGCAGCGTCAAGGCGTTGGTCAGGTTGCCGTTATGGGCGATAGCGAAGCCGCCGCCCCACAGGTCCGCGAACAGCGGCTGGACGTTGCGAAGGATCGTCTCGCCCGTGGTGGAGTAGCGGTTGTGGCCGATGGCTGCCGAACCACCCAGCCGGTTGATCATCTTTTCCGAGGAGAAGTTGTCGCCGACGAGCCCGAGCCGCCGCTCCGCGTTGAAGCGCTGGCCGTCATACGAAACGATGCCGGCGGCTTCCTGGCCACGGTGCTGGAGGGCGTGCAGGCCAAGGGCCGTCAGCGCCGATGCATCCGGGTTGCCGAAGACGCCAAACACGCCGCATTCCTCGCGCAGCGTGTCGCCTTCAAGAATTTCTCGCCATGAGGGGATGTCGCCGGTGTCGGGGGCGCCGGTGGAGGGATCGTTATGGTCGCGGGTCAAGCTGGCCTCATGCGCTCAAAGGCAGGACACGGGGGACCGAAGGCGCATTGTGCGCGGATTCGGCCTATTCGGCACCGTTCCCCTCGACCGACTCGAACAACTGGTCGAGCCGGCGGCGTTCCTCAGCGTTATACCCGTCAGCGGGCTGCGTGTCAGCGCCACCGCTTTGCGGCTTGTCGTCGCCGCTGGAAGCGCCGGGCGGCGCGGATGCGTCCCGCCCGGTGGCGCGAAGGGGCCTCTTTTGCCCCGGCTCGCCGTCGCTGACAAGGTCGGTCAGGCCCTCGGCAGTTGCTGAAACCAGCGGCAGGAGCCGGGCATCCTTCAGCCAGGGCGGCAGATCCTCGCGCGCGACGAGCCACGCGACGAAGATATAGGCGATCGTCACCAGCAGAAAACCGCGGATCAGGCCGAACAGGAAACCGCCGGTGCGGTCCAGCGCCCCTACGTGACCGTCAGGTACGCGCTCTCCGAGCCGGAAAGTCACGAGCGACGCGCCGACCAGCACGATAGCGAATACCAGGAATGCAGCGACGGCCTGGGCCAGCCATGCCGGCTCGATCAGCGACTGCGCCGTGGGTCCGAGATAGGGAAGGGCGAATATCGCTGCCGCGGCCGCCGTCACCCACGCGAGGATGGACAGCACCTCGCGCACGAAGCCGCGCACCATCGCAAGCAGGCCGGAAATGAGTGTGATGGCGATGACGCCGGCGTCGAAGCCCGTCAACGGTCCCCCCATGTCTTGGCGGACAATTTACCACACACGTCACGCCTCCCGGGTGCCGGAATGGGAAACGGCGTTAACAAGGGCGCCGACGCTGTCGATCTCGGTCACCTTCAACCCCGAACCATGCGCCTTGAGCCCGCGCGGACCCATGGCGGCGGCAAATCCCAGCTTCGCGGCCTCCTTGAGCCGCACCTCGGCCTGCGTCACGGGGCGGATCGCACCCGAAAGGCTGATCTCGCCGAAGACCACCGTCTGCGCATCGAGCGGCGCGTCGTCCAGCGAGGAGATCAGCGCGGCCGCCACCGCGAGGTCCGCCGCCGGCTCGTTGACCCGCAGGCCGCCCGCCACGTTGAGGTAGACGTCATAGCCGCCCAGCGCGATGCCACAGCGTGCTTCCAGCACCGCCAGCACCATCGACAGGCGCCCGCCGTCCCAGCCGACGACGGCCCGGCGCGGCGTGCCAAGGGACGAGCGAACGACCAGCGCCTGTATTTCCACGAGAACCGGCCGGGTCCCCTCGATGCCGCCGAAAACCACAGACCCGGTCGCACTCTCCGACCTGTCGCCAAGGAACAGGGCGGAGGGGTTCGCGACTTCGGCAAGCCCCGAGTCGCGCATCTCGAACACGCCGATCTCGTCGGTGGGGCCGAAACGGTTTTTTACCGCGCGCAGGATGCGGAACTGGTGGCCGCGCTCTCCTTCGAAGTAGAGCACCGTGTCCACCATGTGCTCGACCACCCGCGGACCCGCGATCTGGCCCTCCTTGGTGACGTGGCCGACCAGGATGACGGCCGTGCCGCGTGCCTTGGCGATGCGGACCAGCGCCTGCGCACAGGCCCGCACCTGCGCCACCGTCCCCGGCGCGGAGTCGAGCGCGTCCGACCACATGGTCTGGATCGAGTCGATCACGACCGCGTCCGCCGGCTCACCCTTTTCCAGCGTGGCGACAATCTCGGCGAGATTGGTTGCGGCGGCCAGCTCGACCGGCGCCTTCTCCAGCCCTAGCCGTTTCGCCCGAAGGCGCACCTGCGCAATGGCCTCCTCGCCGGAGATGTAGAGCGCACGCTTGCCTGCCTTGGCCAGTGCCGCCATGCCCTGCAGCAGGATCGTGGACTTGCCGATTCCCGGATCACCGCCGACTAGCAGCGCACAGCCGGGCACCAGCCCGCCGCCGCATACCCGGTCGAACTCGGCGATGCCGGTCGCGAACCGCGGCGCTTCTTCCGTTTCACCCTGAAGGGGAACGAGCGTCAGCCCGCCGCGGCCACCGCGCGTAAGCTTCGCCGTAGCAGGCGAGGCGGCGGGACCGGTCGCCGCCGCTTCTTCGACGAGCGTGTTCCACTCGCCGCATGCGTCGCACCGGCCCGACCACTTGGCGAAGTCGGCGCCGCACGCCTGGCAGACATATCGTGTGGCGGCTTTTGCCATTCACGCGCGGAAAGCCATGTCAGGCTTTCAGCACCTCCATCTGGATCGGCCCCTCGGCGCGGCCGTTCACGAACTGCTCGACATATTCATTGCCGCAGGTGTCCACGTCCTTGGCGTCGCCCGACCAGATAATCCGGCCCTTGTAGATCATCGCCATGTGGTCGGCGATCTTGCGGGCGGATGCCATGTCGTGGGTAATCGAAAGCGCCGTTGCGCCCATATCGTCCACCGTGTCAACGATCAGCTGGTTGATCACGTCGGCCATGATCGGATCGAGACCCGTTGTCGGCTCGTCGAAGAAAACAATCTCCGGGTCATGGGCGATGGCACGGGCAAGGCCCACGCGCTTCTGCATGCCGCCGGAAAGTTCCGCCGGGTTGAGCTCCGCCACGTCAGCGCCGAGGCCGACCTTGGCGAGCTTTTCCAGCGCGACGTCCTTGGCCTTGTTGCGGGCCATGCCCTCGCCCTGGATGAGCGCAAAGGCGACGTTCTCCCAGACCTTGAGGCTGTCGAACAGCGCGGAGCTCTGGAACAGCATGCCGAACTTCTTGAGCACCTGCTCGCGGTCGCGCTCGGAAAGTCCAACGACCTCCCGGCCATCCACCTTGATCGAGCCCTTCTCGGGCCGCAGCAGGCCGAGGACGCATTTCAGCATCACCGACTTGCCGGTGCCCGAGCCGCCGATGACCACGAGCGAGCTGCCCCGCTCGACGCACAGGTTGACGCCATTGAGCACGGTCTTCGGGCCGAAGCTCTTGTAGACATCCTTGAGTTCGATCATCGGCGTGTCGGCCATGGCCCTGCTCACTCGGCAAAGAAGACGGAGGTGAGGACATAGTTGGCGGCGAGGATCAGGATCGACGCCGCGACCACGGCATTGGTCGTCGCGCGGCCCACGCCCTGAGCGCCGCCCCGGCTGCGGTAGCCCTCGTAGCAGCCCATCAGGGCGATGATGAAGCCGAACACCGCCGACTTGATCAGGCCCGAACTCACGTCTTCGAACTCGATGAAATCGACCGTGTTGTCGATATAGACCAGCGGGTTGAAGCCGAGGCTCTGGGTGCCGACCACGAAGCCGCCGAAGATGCCGATGATGTCGGCGATGACCACCAGCAGCGGCATCGAGATGACGGCGGCGATGATCCGCGGCGCCACGAGATACTTGAACGGGTTGGTCGACAGTGTCACGAGCGCGTCGATCTGCTCGGTCACGCGCATGGTGCCGATCTCGGCGGCGATTGCGGCGGAGACGCGGCCCGCGACCATCAGACCCGCAATCACCGGGCCAAGCTCGCGGGTGATGCCGATGGCGACGATGTTGGCGACGAAGCCTTCCGCGTTGAACCGCGACCCGCCGATATAGATCTGCAGAGCCAGCACACCGCCCGTGAAAAAGGCAGTCAGGCCGACGACGGGCAGCGAGAAGTACCCGATGCGCATCATCTGGCTGAGGATGAGCCGGCCATAGATGGGCGGCGTGAAGGCGGCGCGCACGGCGCGGCCCGTAAAGATCGACAGGGCGCCGACTTCCGCGAAGAACGTCAGCACCACGCGCCCGATCACGGCAAAGAGGTTCACCGGCCTGAACTCCCTGGGGACGCCGAATGGCGGGAAATATAGCGGCGGAAATGCCTGGACCCCATGCTGGTTAGCACCTCGTAGCCGATGGTGCCAGCCGCCTCGGCCACCTCGTCGACAGAGACCGAGGGACCGATCAGTTCGGCCCATTCCTCGCGCTCCAGCGTGGCAGGATCGAGGGCCGACACGTCGAGCGCCAGCAGGTCCATGGAAACCCGTCCCACGTAAGACACCCGGGTTCCAGCAATGGCCGCCTTGCCCCGGTTGCCCAGCACGCGGTGAATGCCGTCCCCGTACCCGGCCGCGATTGTCGCGGTCCGTATATCGGCGGGCGCCGTGAAGGTCGCGCCATAGCCGACGGTCTCGCCCTTGAGGACAGACCGGCGCTGCAGAATCCGTGATTCGAGCGTCACCACCCGGTCAAAGGGCGCAGGCCGGGCGACGAAGCACGTGGCCCCGTAGAGGCAGATTCCCGGGCGTGTGACATCGAAGTGGTAGTCGGGGCCCAGGAACATGCCGGCCGAATTGGACAGGCTGGCGGGGGCATCCGGCAGCTTGCGGCGCATGGTGTCGAAACGCGTGCGCTGCGCCTCGTTCATGGGGTTTTCCGGCTCGTCAGCGCAGGCGAGGTGGCTGGTCACCAGCACAAGCTCGAATGCGTCAAACAGCGAGGTGTCGGCGGCGACTGCCTGCAGTTCGGCTTCGCTGAGGCCCAGCCGGTTGATGCCGGTATCTAGGTGGATGGCTGCCGGCAGCGGCTTGCCTTGCGCCCGGCAGAAGTCAGCCCAAATGCGGATGCCGGCCGGGTCATTCAGGACAGGCCGCAAGTCATGCGCGAGATATTGAGGTTCACTGCCCGGCGGTGCGCCGTCGAGCACGTAGATCACGGCGTCCGGGGCGACCGCCCGAACGGCGCGGCCCTCCGCTGGCAGTGCAACGAAGAACGTGCGGCACCCGGCGTCAGCTAGGGCGCCTACTACCCGGTCGATGCCAAGACCATAGGCATTGGCCTTCACGACGGCCGAGGCCTCGGCTTTGCCGCTCACTTCCGCCGCCCGCCGCCAGTTGCCGGCCAGCGCGTCGAGATCGATGGTCAGGATGCTGCCCGCTTCCCCCTCGCTCTCGGGATAGGGCGGCAGGCTGCGGCCGGACAGGGCGGGGGAGGAGGACACGCCGCTCGCCGCCCCTCTAGAACGGGCCGTCGTAACCGCTGTGGATGCGGTCGAGATCGCCGAAACGGGTGAGGTCGGACTGGAACTGCAGCTGCACGTTGCCGGTGGGGCCGTGGCGCTGCTTGCCGATGATGACCTCCGCGAGGCCATGCACCTGCTGCATCTTTTCCTGCCATTGCAGGTGCTCGGGCGTGTCTTCGCGCGGCTGCGTGCGTTCCACGTAGTACTCCTCGCGGAAGACGAACATCACCACGTCCGCGTCCTGCTCGATCGAGCCCGATTCACGCAGGTCCGAAAGCTGCGGCCGCTTGTCGTCGCGGTTCTCCACCTGTCGTGACAGCTGCGACAGCGCCATGATCGGCACGTTCAGTTCCTTCGCCAGCGCCTTGAGGCCGGTGGTGATCTCTGTCACCTCCTGCACGCGGCTGTCGTTGCGGATGCGCCCCGAGCTTGAAACAAGCTGCAGGTAGTCCACAACGATCAGGTTGAGCCCGACCTGCCGCTTCAGGCGCCGCGCCCGCGCGGCCAGTGTCGAGATGGCAATGCCGCCGGTGTGGTCAATGTAGAGCGGCACCGACTGTAGCAGTTCCGTTGCCTCACGAAGCTGCTGGAACTCGTCCGCCGTGATCTGGCCCTTGCGGATTTTCTCCGACGAGATGCCGGACTGCTCGGCGAGCAGACGCGTCGCCAGCTGCTCCGCTGACATTTCCAGCGAGAAGAAGGCGACGACTCCGCCATCCACAACTTCCTCGCGGCCCGTCTCGTTGACCTTCGTCTCGTAGGCCTTGGCAATATTAAAGGCGATATTGGTCGCCAGCGCCGTCTTGCCCATGGAGGGGCGGCCCGCGAGGATGATTAGGTCCGAGTTCTGGAGGCCGCCCAGCTTGGCGTCGAGGTCGCGCAGGCCGGTGGAAAGGCCCGACAGGTGCCCCTCGCGCTGGTAGGCCTTGGCGGCCATGTCGAGGGCCGTGGTCAGCGAGGTCTTGAACGGCTGGAAGCCGCCCTCGTAGCGGCCCTTCTCGGCGAGGTTGTAGAGCGAGGCTTCCGCGTTCTCGATCTGCTTGTTGGGCGGCAGGTCGATGGGGCTGTCCTCGGCGACAGCCTGGATGTCCTCACCCAGCCGGATCAGTTCGCGCCGCACCGCAAGGTCGTAGATCGCCCGGCCATAATCGCGCGCATGCGGAGTCGCTACCGCGGCCGCAGCGAGGCGGGCGAGGTAGGCGGGACCGCCCACGTCTTCCAGCGCGGTGTCGTGCTCGAAATAGGCCTTGAGGGTGACAGGCGTCGCCAGATGCCCGCCGACGATCAGGTGCGAGGCCGCTTCGAAAATGCGCTTGTGAAGCGGCTCGTAGAAGTGGTCCGGATCGAGGAATTCCGAGACCCGGTCATAGGCCTCGTTGTTGACGAGGATCGCCCCCAGCAGCGCCTGCTCCGCCTCGATGGAGTGCGGCAACTCGCGATAGCTGACCCCGCCGAACTCGTCGTCGTGGCGGTCATCGAATGGGGCGTGGGAAGCGGCGGCGTTATCCATCGCCTCGTTCTAACGGCTCAGAGGTGGTGCGCGAAGGTCCTGCCGTGGAAAAACTTCAGCCTGTCACAGCCAAGTTTTCCACACCCTGTGGACCATGTTGGCGATTCAGCCTAAGCGATTCTCTCGTATGGCAGAATCACGCACGTGATCTTGCGGCAACCTGTGCACCGACTCACGCGCGCAAACGCGTGGTGCCGGAATCGAGGGCGGCTTCGCGGCCGCGCAGGCGCTCTTCAACCTCGCTCATGTAGCCGCGTGTCATCGGCAGCGCGTCCACCTGCTTGGTGAGCTGAACCTGGAAGACCATCATGCCCATGTGCCGGAACGAGGACTCCGAGGCCGCCAGGTAGAACTCCCACATGCGGCAGAAGCGTTCGTCGTAGAGTTCCGCCGCCCGGTCCCAGTTGGCCATGAACCGCTCGCGCCAGTGACGCAGCGTTTCTGCGTAGTGAAGCCGAAGGATCTCCACGTCAGTGACGAAAAGCCCGGCCCGTTCGATGGAGGGCAGCACCTCGCTGAGGGCAGGGATATAGCCGCCGGGGAAGATGTACTTCGCGATCCAGGGGTTGGTCGTGCCCGGCCCGTCGATGCGGCCGATGGAATGGATCAGCGCCACACCGTCATCGGCCAGCAGCCGGGCAACCTGTTTGAAATACTCGTCGTAATGGCCGACGCCCACGTGCTCGAACATGCCGACCGAGACGATGCGGTCGAATTCGGGTTCAAGCTCGCGGTAGTCGGTCAGCTTGAATCGCACCCGAGACTGAAGCTCCTGGCGCATGGCGCGGGCAGTCGACAGCGTGTGCTGCTCTGTTGACAGGGTGACGCCGGTGACGTCCACGTCCTCCATCTGGGCGAGGTAGAGCCCCAGCCCGCCCCAGCCTGAGCCTATGTCGAGCACGGTTTTGCCTGGCTCAAGCGCCAGCTTGGCGGCGATGTGGCGCTTCTTGGCGAGCTGCGCCTCGTCCAGCGTGGCATCCGGCTTCTCGAAATAGGCACACGAATATTGCCGGTCAGGGTCGAGGAAGAGGTCGTAGAGCTTGCCGTCGAGGTCGTAGTGGTGCGCCACATTGGCCTGCGCCTTGCCGACCGGGTTGTATTGGGCGATCCGCCGGAACAGGCGCCTGATGTCGGACAGGAACTTGGCGAGGGGTGTGCCGTAGCCGGTGCCCACGTTGCGGCCCAGGAGGTCCAGCAGGTCCCAGGCGGAACAGTCCTTCAGCGCCATCCGGCCTTCCATGTAGGCCTCGCCGAGCTTGAGATGGGGATTGAGGGCGATCTGGCGGGAAATGGCGGCGTCCTTGAGCACCAGCGTCACATGCGGAGCCGTGCCGTCACCCGCGCGCCATGTCCTGCCGGAGGCCTCGATGACGGTCAGGTCACCGGTCTTCACCACGTATTGAAGCATCGTTCTGAGGAGCAAGGTTCCATCCTCCACGATCCTTGGGGCGCGTTCCGGCCCGTCAGGCTAATCCCGATTGCGAAATCGTAAGCCCGCTTCCATGCGCGTGTGAAGTTTAGAATCCTTCGAATGTTAAGCAAGAAAAACGCCGCGCCGGGTGACCGGCGCGGCGTCTTGATGGTTCAAAACGCGGAAAGGCGCTGAATTCAGGCCTTTTCTTCGTCTTCGCCTGCGGGCTCCTGGCCTTCGTCGCCGAGTTCCTCGAGGACTTCTTCCGCCTGGTCGGCATCCTCAAAAACTTCTTCCGCGAGCAGGGCGGCTTCCTCTTCCTCGTCCGTGCGGTCAATGGTGACGTCTTCGCCGCGCGCCTGGCGTTCGGCCTCGTCGGCCGTGCGGGCGACATTGATCGACACGGTCGAGGTGACTTCCGGATGCAGGCGGATGCGCACGTCGTGCAAACCCAGCACCTTGATCGGGCGGTCGAGAATGACCTGCTGGCGGTCGGCGGAGAAGCCAGCCTCGGAGAGCGCCGCGGCCACGTCGCGGGTGGCGACGGAGCCATACAGCTGGCCGCTCTCGGACGCTTGGCGGATCACCACGAAGGTCTCGCCGTCGAGCTTCTCGTGAACGGACTCGGCTTCCTTCTTGAGTTCGAGGTTGCGGGCTTCGAGCTGCGCGCGCTCGTTCTCGAAGCGCTCGCGGTTCATCTTGTTGGCGCGCAGAGCCTTGCCGCGGGGCAGCAGGAAGTTGCGGGCATACCCGGGACGCACGTCCACGATGTCGCCCATCTGGCCGAGCTTCTCGACCCGTTCGAGCAGAATGATTTCCATGAGTTCAGTCCTCGTTTCAGCAAGCCCGGCCTTGCCGCGGTATGCGCAAGATCCATGGGCCTGTCCCGCCTCGTGTGCGGTTAGCCGCCGATTGTTTGGTCAGGAGCCGTCGTGTCCGCTGCCAGCCGCGTAGCGGTCGCGCAGGTGCCACCAGACTTCCACCAGGCCGAGTATGCCGATCAGGACGACAACCCATCCGAAGATCACGATGGCCAGGTAGACGAAGGCGAGCACGAAGGGCCGCCCCTGCCAGCCGCGCGAGATAGCATGGATGACCACCAGACCCAACAGGAAATAGGGGGTGAAGAAGACGGCCACCAGCGACATGCCTGCAAAGCCGAATTCCCCCGGCAGGAACGACATGACCAGGGCGGCAGGCAGTGCGAAGGCAAACAGCTGCGGGTAGGTCATGCCGGACAGTTCCGGTGTCGGCCGCCGCGCCTGCCCGGAGCGGGCAAGGATCAGCTGGGCGGCCAGCATGTTGAGCAGCGTCAGGATCACCCAGATCGATGCGGTGAGGGCAGGGACGAGGGCTGCAAGGTTTTCCAGGAACTCCGCCGCCGACATCTCGATGCCTTGCGCTTCCAGTGTTCGCGCGAGCTCGCCGGTGTCGAGAATGCCCGTATTCAGCACCTGAACGACCGCGGCCCTGATGCCGCCATCGGCGGCCATCATCGAGAAGATGGAAAAGGCAAGCAGCACCGCGGCGATGCTCGTCGTCCAGACGACAAGCTGGCCGGGTGGATACCACTCGTATTCGGGTTCGGGCGGCGGCGAGGGCGGACCGTCCCGGGAGCCATCTGCCACGGCGCGGTGATGGGCTTCGCGCGCGCGGGCGGCCCGCGCCGCCGCCGAGGCGCCGCGTCCGCCCACGGGGCGGCCAAGCAGGGCAAGGCGGGTCAGCCAGATCGGCCCCAGCGCGGCAACGCCCATGTAGACGACGGCATTCGAGATGCCGCCGAACAGCGCCATCAGAACGATGCCGGTGCCGCCGGCGATCATGCCGATGGTGGTGCCCCAGCCGAGGCCCGCGATGAAGATGGGAAGCGGCGCGACGTAGAGCAGGGCCATGGCTGCCAGCGCGCCCGTGGACGCGGCGCTGTAGAGCAGCGCGCTTGCGATCCCCGCGAGGATGCCGATAGCCCAGTCGGGTAGATTGCCCATGCCGCCTTGCCGTCACGGTGCACGCTGAACCGAAAGAATGCGTGCGCCAGATGGAACGGGCCCGGGGCTATGTGCCGCCGGGCCCGCTTCGATGCGTCTTAGTCGACCACGTAGGGCAGCAGCGCCAGAAAGCGGGCGCGCTTGATGGCCCGCGACAGCTCACGCTGCTTCTTGGCGGAAACCGCCGTGATGCGGCTCGGCACGATCTTGCCGCGCTCGGACACGTAGCGCTGCAGCAGGCGCGTATCCTTGTAGTCGATCTTCGGCGCATTGGCGCCGGAGAACGGGCAGGTCTTGCGGCGGCGGAAGAACGGCCGGCGGACCGGAACCTGGGAAATGTTGATCATGCATCCGCTCCTTCGCTCTGCTCGTCATCCTGCGAGCGCGAACGGCGCTCGCCGCGGTCACGGTCACCGCGGTCGCGGTCGCCGCGATCGCCCCGGTCGCCGCGCTCGCGGTCACCACCGCGTCCGCCACGCCCGCCGCGGCGGTCGTCACGGCCGCGCGACTGCATCATCGCGGACGGGCCTTCCTCCAGCTCTTCCACGCGCAGCGTAATGAAGCGGAGAATGTCGTCGTGCAGGCGCATCTGGCGCTCCATCTCGGCGACCGCGGCGTGCGGCGCGTCGAGGTTCATGAGCGTGTAGTGCCCCTTGCGGTTCTTCTTGATCTTGTAGGCGAGGCCCTTGAGGCCCCAGTACTCGGTCTTTGCAACCGTTCCGCCGTTCTGCTCGAGGACGGCCTTGAACTCTTCGGTCAGCGTCTCGACCTGCTGCGCGGAGACATCCTGCCGCGCAATGAAAACGTGCTCGTAAAGCGCCATGGCTTCAAAAGCTCCCTTTTCGTTCGCCGGTCCGGGCGCGAAGCCCCGTTCTTCGTCCGGAAGAGGGAGCCCTTCCGAAGGGACGAACCGGGCGGGAACACCGGAACCGTTGTGCGTAAACACGCAAGCGCGACAGCGCCGTTCCTTCAGCCCCCGGCCTCGGACCTTGAGCGAGGCCGGGGATTTACGGGAATTGCCGGGGGAATGCAAGGGGCAGGCGGCGGCCGGCTCACCGGTTGTCCAGCTGAGCCCTGACCGCTTCCAGCCCCTTGCGGGTGATGCGGTAAGGGGCGCCATTGCTTGAGGCAATGAGACGCCGCCGCCGGAGCCGCTCGAAGATGCCAAGGTTACAGCCGGTGAACTGCCATCCCTCGCGGGTGACGCATTCGATATGAGTGATCTTGCCTTTCCGTCCGGTGTCGTTCTCGTCGCGGAAATGGCGGATGCAGCCGCCCTGCGCCAAGGCGTGCAGGACCCGCTGCTCATGGCGGGATATGTTCATGGAAGTTGTGCCGTCTAACCGGGTAACGGCACCGGCGGGACGCGGGCGGACGCGACAAAGCCATCCGCGCGCAGTCTCTATGCGCGCCGGTGCGGGCGTCAGGTGACGGGCTGGCTCGATGTCCGGCCCGTCAGGCGGGCACAACCTGGGAAGGCATCAACACTCCTGTTTGCGCGTGAAAAATGGCCCCGGCCACGGCGTTTTGCAAGCGGGCGGATGCTTGACACTCCACGCGGCACTGGGCTTTGTCCGCCCATGAAGCCCGCACGAGTCGGGCAGGCAGCAGGTCGAGGACACGCATGAGCAATCCCACGCGCGCTTTCACCTTTCCCGGGCAAGGCTCCCAGGCGGTCGGCATGGGCCAGGACCTTGCGGACACGTTTCCCGCTGCCAAGGCGGTTTTCGACGAGGTGGACGAGGCGCTCGGCGAAAAGCTGACCCAGACCATGTGGGTGGGCCCGGAAGAAGACCTGACCCTCACCAAGAATACCCAGCCGGCCCTGATGGCGGTCTCGATCGCCGTGATCCGGGTGCTGGAGGCAGAAGCCGGGCTTGACCTTGCAAGCGAGGCGAAGTTCGTGGCCGGTCACTCGCTGGGTGAATATTCGGCGCTCTGCGCGGCGGGTGCCTTTGACCTCGCGACCGCGGCGAAGCTGCTTCGCCTGCGCGGTGAAGCCATGCAGCGCGCCGTGCCGGTGGGCGAGGGCGCCATGGCGGCAACGCTCGGCCTCGCCAATGACAAGGTGGCGGAGGTTGCGGAAGCCGCCGCGAAGGAAACAAACCTGCCGGTGGGCGTCGCCAACGACAATGCCGATGGCCAGGTGGTGATTTCCGGCGCCAAGGCGGGCGTCGAGCGCGCCTGTGAACTCGCCAAGGAAGCCGGCGCCAAGCGCGCCATGCCCCTGCCTGTCTCGGCCCCTTTCCATTCGGCCCTGATGCAGAGCGCGGCGGAAGAAATGGCCAACGCGCTGAAGGACGTGAAGATCGACACGCCGAAGGTTCCTGTCGTCGCCAATGTCCGCGCGAGCGCCGTGACCGACCCCGACGAAATCCGCAAGCTGCTGGTCGAGCAGGTGACGGGCCGCGTGCGCTGGCGCGAGAGCGTCATCTACATGCGCGACCAGGGCGTGAGTGAACTCGTGGAATGCGGCGCGGGCCGCGTGCTGACTGGCCTGACCAAGTGGATCGACAAGTCCATCAGCGGCGTCACGGTCAATTCGGCGGACGCCGTGAAGACCTTCATCGAAGCCCGCGGCTAGCCGCGCAAACCCCATTAACGTTCGGAGCGAACCCAAATGTTCGACCTCACCGGCAAGACCGCGCTCGTGACGGGTGCGACGGGCGGCATCGGCGGCGCCATCGCCGCGGCGCTTCACGCCCAGGGCGCGACCGTGGGCCTCTCCGGCACGCGCGAAAACGTGCTCAAGGAAGTGGCTGACAAGCTGGGTGAGCGTACCCATGTGCTGCCCTGCAATCTCGGTGACCGGGACGCGGTCGATGCCCTCCCCAAGCAGGCGGAAGAGGCGATGGGGCAGGTCGATATCCTGGTCAACAACGCAGGCATCACCCGCGACAACATCTTCATGCGCATGAAGGACGAGGAGTGGGACGAGGTGCTGGCGGTGAACCTGACCGCCGGTTTCAAGCTCGCCCGCGGCCTGATGCGTGGCATGATGAAACGCCGCTGGGGCCGCATCGTCGGAATCACCTCGGTCGTCGGCGTCATGGGCAATCCCGGCCAGGCCAACTACGCCGCCGCCAAGGCCGGCATGATCGGCATGTCGAAGTCGCTGGCGCAGGAAGTGGCGAGCCGCAACATCACCGTGAACTGCGTGGCGCCCGGCTTCATCCAGACCGCGATGACGGATGCGCTGGACGACAAGCAGAAGGAAAGCATTTCCACCATGATCCCGGCTGGCCGGCTGGGCACGTCCGAGGAGATCGCCGCAGCCGCCCTCTACCTTGCGAGCGAGGAGGCTGCCTACGTCACCGGCCAGACCATTCACGTGAATGGCGGCATGGCGATGATCTGAGAAGGTCGTGCTTCCCGCCGAATCCGGACGCGCGCGCCGGGTTGGCGATTGCGCGGGAAGCGCGGAAATGCTTGGGTTTTCGGGAGGTTACCGGCGGGCTGGACAATCTGGTCAAAGGAATCCGATTGTGTTACGAAGCCAGCGCTTTCCGGACGCGCCGGGCGCCGCGAAAATGGCCACGGAGACCCGTCCGGACCGCAGATTTCGCGGCAGGGCGCCGGGCCAGCGTTCCCCAGTTGCGCGCATCGAGTTTTGAGCCCCAGACCGGGCGGCCGAATATCCGCACGGTCCACACATGAGCTGAGAGAAGAAACATGAGTGACATCGCAGACCGCGTGAAGAAGATCGTTGTCGAGCACCTGGGTGTGGAAGCCGATAAGGTCACGGAAAACGCGAGCTTCATCGACGACCTTGGTGCGGACAGCCTCGACACGGTCGAGCTTGTCATGGCTTTCGAGGAAGAATTCGGCGTCGAGATCCCCGACGATGCGGCCGAGACGATCCTGACGGTCGGCGACGCCATCAAGTTCATCAAGGAAAACGCGAGCGAGTAAGCTCGCCTGAAACACGGGCGGGTGTTCCAGCGCCCGCCCGTATTGTTTCTGCTGCTGTTCCGACGAGGTGAACATGGTTGAGATGCGCCGTGCGGTTGTAACCGGATTGGGCCTCGTCACGCCTTTGGGCACCGGCGTCGAAACGACGTGGTCGCGCCTTCTTGAAGGCCGCTCCGGCGCAACGGCGATCGAGAAGTTCGATACCGCCAACTATCCCTGCAAGATTGCCTGCGACGTGAAGCGCGGCGACGGGAGCGACGGGACGTTCAACCCGGATGAGTGGGTGGACCCCAAGGAACAGAAGCGTATCGACGATTTCATCATCTTCGGCCTCGCCGCCGCCAAGCAGGCTCTGGACGATGCCAACTGGTACCCGGAGACCGAGGAAGACCAGATCCGCACCGGCACGGTGATCGGTTCGGGCATCGGCGGCCTGCCGGGCATCGAGGAAGGCGCGCTGACGCTCCATGAAAAGGGCCTGCGCCGCCTCTCTCCATTCTTCATTCCCGGCCGTCTCATCAACCTCGTGTCGGGTTATGCCTCGATCCGCTGGGGCCTCAAGGGGCCGAACCACGCGGTGGTGACGGCCTGCTCCACGGGTGCGCACGCCATCGGCGACGCCGCGCGCATGGTCGCGCTGGGCGATGCCGACGTGATGCTGGCGGGCGGCGCCGAGGCGGCCATCTCGCCGCTTGGCATCGGCGGCTTCTGCGCCTGCCGCGCGCTCTCCACCGGCTTCAACGACACGCCGGAAAAGGCTTCGCGCCCCTACGACAAGGACCGCGACGGCTTCGTCATGGGCGAAGGCGCAGGCATCGTGGTGGTCGAAGAGTACGAACACGCCAAGGCGCGCGGCGCGCACATCTACGGAGAAGTTGTCGGCTACGGGCTGTCGGGCGACGCCTATCACATCACCGCGCCGGCCGAGGACGGCAATGGTGGCTACCGCGCCATGAAGATGGCGCTGGACCGCGCCGGCATCTCGCCCTCCGAGATCGACTACGTGAACGCGCACGGCACCTCGACTCCGCTTGGCGACGAGATTGAGCTTCGTGCCGTCGAGCGCCTGTTCGGCAACGAGGGCCCGCAGGACGTGGCCATGTCGTCGACCAAGTCGGCGGTCGGGCACCTGCTCGGTGCGGCTGGGTCGGTCGAGGCGATCTTCTCGCTGCTCGCCATGCGCGACGGTGTCATCCCGCCGACGATCAACCTTGATAATCCGTCGGTCGAGACGCCGCTCGACCTGGTGCCCAACAAGAAGAAGGAGAAGGACGTGAAGATCGCGCTTTCCAATTCCTTCGGCTTTGGCGGCACCAATGCGTCGCTGGTTTTCCGGGCGGTGGACGGCTAGGCGACGCCTTGCCAAACTGCCGCCGGAGGACCGGATCGCATGGATGAGACGCCCGAAGAGACGCCGCGCCGCCGCCGGCATGTCCGGCTTTTCTGGTTCGCGGTCATCTCGTTCCTGATCATTCTCTTCATCATCGGCACGCCTACATGGCTGGCGTGGCGGGGCTTCACCGGCCCCGGCCCGGCACCCGACCGGACCATCGTGATGATCGATGAAGGTTCGGGCCTTTCGACCATTTCCCGTAAGCTGGCGCGCGAAGACCTGGTGGAAAGCGGGCTCCTTTTCCGCATCGGCGTGCAGCTGGCCGGCAACGCCGCCGCGCTGAAGGCGGGCGAGTATGAAATTCCCCGCCACGCGAGCATGCGGCAGATTATGCGCATCCTCGTGGAAGGCAAGTCGATCCTCCACCCGATCACCGTCTTCGAGGGGATGACCTCATGGGAGGTCGTGGAACACCTCAACCTCCAGCCGGTCCTGACCGGCACGGTCCCCATCGTGCCCGCCGAGGGCACGCTGCTGCCCGAGACCTATCTTGTGACCCGCGGTACGTCCCGGCAGGAAGTCATCGACCGTATGCAAAGTGCTCAGCAAGAGTTGATCGCGAGGCTGTGGCCGGAGCGGCAGGAGGGCCTCCCGTTCAGCACACTGGGCGATGCACTGACGCTTGCTTCGATCGTGGAAAAGGAAACCGGCAAGGGCGACGAGCGCGCCAAGGTGGCGGGCGTCTTCATCAACCGGCTTGAGCGCGGCATGCGCCTTCAGTCCGATCCCACGATTATCTACGGCATCACGCGCGGGCAGGGGCCTCTCGGGCGCCGCATCCTCCGCTCGGAAATCGACGAGGCAACGCCCTACAACACCTACCAGGTGGACGGTCTGCCGCCGACGCCGATCTGCAATCCCAGCGCCGCTGCTATCGAGGCCGTTCTGAATCCCGAGGACACGGATTATCTTTTCTTCGTTGCGGATGGCACCGGCGGTCACGCCTTCGCCAAGACCAACCGGGAACACGAGCGCAACGTGCGCCAGTGGCGCCGGGTTCAGCGCGAGCGCGGTCTGAGGTAAGACGGCGCATGGCAATCAAGAGCATGACAGGATTCGGCCGCGCCGAAGGGGCGCTGGGCGCCTGGCGCTGGCATTGGGAAATCAAGAGCGTCAACGCGCGGGGGCTGGACGCACGGCTGCGCCTGCCGCCGGGCCTCGAAGCGCTGGAGCCGCGCCTGCGCGAGACGCTGCAGCAGACCTTCAAGCGCGGCGCCTGCCAGGTATCGCTCTCGCTGGAGCGAGAAGGCGCAGCCGCGGAATTGAGGGTGAACGAGGAAACCGCCTCGCGCCTGATGGGCGAGCTCGACTCGCTGGCCAAGAAGGTCGGCTCGCCGTCCCCGACGCTCGAATCGGTTCTCGGTATCCGCGGTGTCATCGAGGTGATGGAGCTGGAGGTCAGCGAGGACGACGAGACGGCCCGTCAGGACGCGCTGGCCATCAGTTTCAACGAGGCCGCGAAGAGCCTTGCCGCTGCCCGCGACGCGGAAGGCAGGAAACTTCAGACCATCCTTGAAGGCGTGATCGCCGAGATCGAAAAGCTAACGGACGAGGCTGCCGCGCTTGCAGCAACTGCGCCCGAAACGCTCCGCGCCCGCCTTGAGGCGCAGGTCAGCGAGCTGTTGGCTGACCGCACGGATGTGCCGCCGGAGCGTATCGCACAGGAAGTCGCCATGCTCGCCGCTAAGGCGGATGTCCGCGAGGAGCTGGACCGGCTGCGTGCTCATATCGCGCAGGCGCGCGAACTGTTCGCGGACAAGGGCGCCGTCGGCCGCAAGCTCGATTTCCTGTCGCAGGAATTCAACCGCGAGGCCAACACGCTGTGCTCCAAGTCGTCGGACACGGAGCTGACGCGCATCGGCCTCGACCTCAAGGCGGCAATCGACCAGCTGCGCGAGCAGGTGCAGAACGTTGAGTGACATCTCGATCAAGCGGCGCGGCCTGATGTTCGTCCTGTCCTCACCCTCGGGCGCGGGAAAGACGACGCTGTCTCGCGGTCTGCTTGAAGAAGACGCGGACATCGTCATGTCGGTGTCCGCCACCACGCGGCGGCCACGGCCCGGCGAGAAGGACGGCGTCGACTACTATTTCAAGTCGGTCGAGGAATTCGGCCTGATGGTCAACCGGGACGAGTTCCTGGAGCACGCAAAAGTCTTCGGCAACTACTACGGCACACCAAAAGGGCCGGTCGAAGCAGCGCTTGCATCCGGCCAGGACGTTCTGTTCGACATCGACTGGCAGGGCACCCAGCAGCTAAAGCAGAATGCGCGCGACGACGTGGTGAGCGTCTTCATCCTGCCGCCCTCGACACAGGAACTCGAACGCCGCCTGCACACCCGCGCGCAGGACAGCGAGGAAGTCGTTGCCTCTCGCATGGCCAAGGCGGCTGACGAGATGAGCCACTGGGCCGAGTACGACTACATCATCGTCAACCAGGACATCGAGCAGAGCAGCGCGCAGGTGCGTGCCATCCTGAACGCGGAGCGGCTGCGCCGCCCGCGCCAGGTTGGGCTCGACAGTTTCGTCAAAGGCCTGCGAGACGGCCTTTAGGGCGTCAGCACCACGCGGCCAAGCACCGAGCCTTCACGCAGGTCGTCCAGCGACTTCGATGCCTGGTCCAGCGGCCGTTCCTCGACGGGGATCGGATCAACCTTGCCCGCGCGCACCAGCTCCATCATCTCCGCCGCATCGGCGGGGGAGCCCACGTAGGAACCGCCAATCGTGAGGGCGCGCATGGGGAACATCGGGATCGGCATGGAAAAGCCGCCGCCGAACAGGCCGACGATCACCACCTGGCCACCCTTGCGGACGATGGATGACGCAAAGCCGAGCGAGGCTTCAGAGCCGACGAAGTCGATCGCCGCGTAGGCGCCGCCGCCGGTATCTTCCATCACCTTCTTGATCGCGTCCTCGTCCTTCGGGTTGTAGACCGAAGCCGCGCCTGCGCCCTGCGCCGCCTGCAGCTTCTTCGGGTCGACATCCGCAGCCAGCGGGGCGGAGGGCAGCATTGCCTTGGCGAACTGGATGCCCATCATCCCGACGCCGCCGCAGCCGACGATGACGACCTTGTCGTCCGGCCCGGGCTCGCCGATCTTCTTGAGCGCCGAGTAGGCGGTCAGGCCCGAGCACATGTAGGTCGCGGCAAGGCCCGGCTTCACGCCCGTGCGGTCCAGCAGGTATTTTTCGTCCGGCACGATCACATGCGTGGCGTAGCCGCCTGCCACCGAAATACCCAGGGCACGCGGCTTCATGCACAGGTGCTCGTCGCCCCGCGCACAGATCGGGCACTCGCCGCAGCCGATCCACGGATAGGCCACGTAGTCGTCGCCCGGCTTCACGTTCTTCACGTCCGGGCCGACAGCCTCGACGGTGCCTTCGATCTCGTGGCCCAGGGTAAACGGCAGCTTGCGGCCTGCGCGCACGTCCAGCTGGTTGCCGCCGCCGAGCTCGAAATAGCCGTCATGCAGGTGAACGTCCGAGTGGCAGACGCCGCAATGGGAAACCTTCAGAAGGATCTCGCCGCCCTTGGGCTGCGGCGTGTCGCTCGTGGTTTCCTCAAGCGGTTCGCCATAGGTGACGATGGACTGGCTCTTCACGGCGCTTACTCTCCTTCGGGGATACTTGGGGGAAGGGCGGTCCGGCCTCAGCCGATCGCCTGCTCGAACAGCTTTTCATAGTCGCCCGGCGTCAGCGGGCGCGGGTTGGTGAACGTGCAGACGTCGGTCATCGCGTTGTCCACGATGCCTGGCGTCTCCATCGTCACGCCCATCTCGCCGAGGTTCCTGGGCATGCCAAGACGCTCGTTCAGCTTCTCGATCTCGTCGGCGAGATCGGTACCGGCCTTGAGGCCCATCGCCTCCCGGATGCGGTCATACTTGTCACCCACGTGGTCGGCGTTGAAGCGCAGGATCGTCGGCAGGATGACCGCGTTGAGCGTGCCGTGGTGCAGCCGCAGCTCTTTGATGCGGCCGCAGGCATGGCTCATGGAGTGCACCGCGCCAAGGCCCTTCACAAAGGCCATGGCCCCCTCGCTGGCCGCCATCATCATCTGGTAGCGCGCGTCCCGGTCCGAGCCGTCCTTCGCCACGCGCTCCAGATTACCAAGCCGCACCGCGCGGCGCAGACCGTCCAGTCCGACAGCTTCCGCCGGGGGGTTCTCGACCGGCGAGATCACCGCCTCGATGCAGTGGGTCACGGCGTCCATGCCCGTGGCCGCCGTCAGGCGGGCAGGCAGGCCCAGCGTCAGTTCCGGGTCGCAGATCGCCACCTTGGGAAGCAGGTTGGGGCCCGCGAAGATGAGCTTGCGCCCGTCCTTTGTGATGATGACGGAACCCACCGAAACCTCGGACCCCGTACCCGCCGTCGTCGGCATGGCCACGTGCGGGGCGACCTCGCCGATCTTGCCGCCGCCGCCTTCCACCGCCGCGTACTGGGTCAGGGGCGGTTCATGGGTTGCCATCAGCGCCAGCGCCTTGGCCAGGTCCATGGAGGAGCCGCCGCCGAGGCTGATGATGCCGTCGCACTTGGCATCCCTGTACTGGGCCAGGGCCTCCTCGGTGGCTTCCTCGGTCGGGTTCTCCGGCGTGCCGTCGAAAATCTCCGGCGAGAACTCGTTGCCGAGCGCCTCGCGCACCTGGTCGAGGATGCCGGCGGCGATGATGCCCTTGTCGGTCACGATCATGGGCCGCGTCACGCCGAGCTGCTTCAGCGTATCCGCGAGCATGGCGCGGGCGCCGAAGTCCACGTGGGTCGTGTTGAGATAGTTGAGCGTTGCCATGTGGCGCGTCCCTCCCTGGGCCGGCTGGCAGGCAATCCTGACAGCCCGTCAGTTTTTGTTGTGGCGTACTTTGCCACCCGCTCCGGCCCGCCACAACCGATCTGACCGGGCCGATCCGGTCAATTCTCAGCCGTTCTGGGCATGCAGCCGGGCAAGGTTGCGAAAGTCATCCACTGAGAGCCTTTCTGCGCGTGTCGTCGGGTCAAGTCCGGCAGCCGCGAGGGCTGCTTCCGGGTCCTTGAACGTCTTGCGCAGGGAGGCGCGGAGCATCTTGCGCCGTTGGCCGAATGCGCCCGCCGTCACCGCTTCCATGGACCGCAGCGGTGGTTCGTCCGCCGCCAGCGCTAGCGGTTCGAAACCGACAACAGCCGATGTTACCTTAGGCGGCGGCGTGAAGGCGCGGGGCGGCACGTCGAACAGCATGCGGGGCCGGGTGCGCCACTGGGACAGAACCGATAGGCGCCCATAGGCCTTGCCGCCCGGCGCGGCGACGATGCGGTCCGCGACCTCGCGCTGGAACATCAGCGTCATGGAGACGAACCAGGGCGGCCAGGGTTCGATGCTCAGCCATTTCACCAGCAGGGCAGTGGATATGTTGTAGGGCAGGTTGGCGACGATCCGTGCCCCTGCCGCGACGTGCCGGGATTCGTCGGCCTCCATCGCGTCGCCCTCAACGACTTCCAGACGGCCGGGGTAGGCGGCCGCCACCTCCTCCAGGGCTTCGAGGCACCGGCTGTCGCGCTCGAAGGCCACCACCCGCCGGGCCCCTTCCATAAGAAGCGCCCGCGTCAGGCCACCGGGGCCGGGGCCAATCTCCACAACATCGGTCGAGGCGATATCGCCTGCGGCTCGGGCGATGCGGCGGGTGAGATTGAGGTCGAGAAGGAAGTGCTGGCCGAGAGCCTTGCGTGCGCCGAGCCCGTGCGCCGCGATGACCTCGCGCAAGGGCGGCAGGCCGTCCTCGCTCATCCGGCCATGGCCTCGCGCCGGGCCGCGCATTCGCCCGCCGTCCGCAGGGCCGCGATAAGACTCGACGGGTTGGCGATGCCCTTGCCCGCGATGTCGAGCGCTGTCCCGTGATCGGGCGATGTGCGCACGAAGGGCAAGCCCAGCGTCACGTTGACGCCATGGTCGAAGTCGAGGGTCTTGAGCGGGATCAGCGCCTGGTCGTGATACATGCAGATGACGGCGTCAGCCCGCTCTCGGGCGCGTTCATGGAACAGCGTGTCCGCGGGATGCGGCCCGGTTGCCTGGATGCCCTCGCGCTGCAGCGCATCGACCGCGGGGCCGATGATCTCGATCTCCTCCCGGCCTAGACTGCCGGCCTCCCCCGCGTGTGGGTTGAGCGCCGAGATGGCCAGCCGGGGACGCGCAATGCCGAAGTCGTTCGTCAGCGCCTGCGCGGTCACGCGGCCCGCATGAATGATGGCGGGACCGGACAGCGACGCGGCAACGTCCCCAAGTGCCATATGGATCGTGACCGGAACAACGCGCAGCTGCGGCGAAACCAGCATCATGACGGGCGCACCTGACGCGCCGCTCAGCGCGGCCAGGTACTCGGTGTGGCCGGGGTAGGGGAAGCCGGCGTCATAGAGCGACTGCTTCTGGATGGGGTTCGTGACCATGCCCCGCGCCTGTCCCTCGACGATGGCCTGCGCCGCCGTCTCGATGGCGCCCATCACCAGTTCGGCATGGGCCGGGTTGGGGCGGCCGGGCTCTGGAAGGGGATCCAGCGGCTCGTCAAGCACAGCGACCGGCAGGGCCTCCTCAAAGAGGCCGACCGCCTGCCGCCCTTTGGCAACGGTACGGATTGGCACGTCGAGGCCGAGGCGGGATGCGAGGTCCTCCAGCCGTGCCGGATCATCCACGGCAAAGAAGGGCGGCGTCCTGTCTTCACGCCGGCTGAGCCATGCTTTTAGGAGAATTTCGCCGCCGATGCCCGCCGGCTCGCCCATCGTGACCGCAAGCGGCAGCACGGAGTTCTTGTCCGTGGCGCCGCTCACCGCATTTCCACGACTGCGCTGCGGCGCAGGTCGCGGAGGTAGCGCCGGGACATCATCGAAAGCTCCTGGCTGAACAGCTGCTCCTCGATTGCCTCGCGGGTCGGGAGCTCACGTTCCACGTAGTTGCGCTCGCAGATGACGATGATTTCGAGGCCCGAGCCGGTGCGCGTAGGCTGGCTCCATTGGTTCGTCGGCATTTGGACGAACGTGCCCCGCACCTGCTCCGGGAAGCTGCGGATCGGCCTGTCTTCAAGACGCTGGAACCCGGTATCCGGGTGAATGCTCTGGCCGATGGACTGAACCTGCCCGCACGCGACGGGCTTCTCCAGAGCAGCCTGTACCCGCTGGCTGATTTGGGCGAGCTCCGGTCGCGGCATGTCCTCCTGGAACGGAATGCTGATGGCTTCGATGGTGATCTCGGCATTCATGGGATCCTGCTCGTCGCCGCCGAGCCGCCGGTCGCGCAGCTGCAGAATATAATAGCCGCTGACGGTACGAATGGGGTCAGAGACCTGGCCTACCTGCATGCGCCGGAGTTCCTGGTTCAGGCTGTCGGGCAACTGGCCGTCGAGCACCCAGCCCGCGTCGCCACCGGTGGCCGCGGTCGGCGCTTGGCTGAATTGCGAGGCTATGGCGCGGATGTCGCCACCTTGACGGATCTGCGTGGCCAGTTCCTGGGCGCTCTCGCGAGCTTCTGCCTCTTCGCTCGGGTTCTCCACCGGCAGGAAGACTTCGGAAACGAGGTACGATGCCTGCTCGGATTGGTTCACGATGCGGTCCAGCACTGTATCAATCTCAGAGTCCGTGACCGACACGCGCGGGCCGAAACGGCTCTGGACCAGTTCCGACCAAGCGAGTTCGGCCAGCACCTGGATGCGAAGCGTCTCGATATTGACGTTCACGCGGCCCAGAAAATCTTCGATCTGCTCGCGTGACATATTGTTTCGTGCACCGAGTCGCTCGATGGCCTCATCAATCTCTTCATCGGAAATATCGATGTTGTTGTCGCGAGCCTCCTGAATCTGAAGGCGCTCGTCGATGAGCGTGCGCAGGATCTGCGGCCGGATACGTTCGATGTTTTCCGGCGTCGGCTGCACGCCCGCCGTGGCAACCACTAGCCCCAGGCGCTGGTCGAGGTCGTAGCCTGATATCACGCTGTCATTGACGACGGCAGCAATGCGCTGGACCACCTGTGCTTGACCGTTGCCAACGGCCGCCGCGAGAGCCGCTGCTGCTAGGAAACCGGCCCGGGCGATGGGCCCGGCATTGTTTAGCGCCGTGATCAGTCTTTTCATAGTTCCGTGTCTGCCGCTCCAGGGATGCCGCATTGCCATATCGCAGGATCGAGCGATGGGCACGCCAATGCCGCCCCAACCGCCACGGGCGGCGCGCTTCCCGCACGCCGCGGGGAGCATAGTAGATCGTACCGCCGGATCAAGCGCGGCGGAGACGGCCCAAGTCGTTGGTAAATCAGTTGGTTTCCGGCGAGCCGAGGTTGGTTGTGCCGCCCGTCTCGCCAAGCGTTACAAGCTGGATTCGGAACATCAGAGACGTCGTGGGTTCGATATCGCGGTCGCGCGTGAAGCTCTGCCGGAAGCCAACGGTGAACAGAAGGCACTCGTCCTGATATGTGACGCCCACGCCGTCGGAGACCATGGCAGCGCGCCGCAGATCGCGCCGGGCGTCCGCCCAGAGCCACCAATTGTCCATGAAGTTGAAACCGAAGTACCCGGAGACTTCCTCGCCTTCCGTGTTGGTGGCCGTGTCCAGCGCGGCATCCTGGAACACGTAGTTGGCGCTCAGGCTTAGTGGCCGATCTTCGAACAGTTCAAACGTCGAAGTCGCTGTGACGTCGTTGCTGAGGAGCGTGCCCTTCTCAGGTTCGATCCGGAAGCGGCTGACCAGGTCGAGAAACGGAGCAGGGTTGATCTGAACGCGGCCGACGACGTCGGATTTCTGGTCCCGCAGACCGCTGCTCTGGGGAAAGGCATCGTTTTCCTCCAGTCGGTACGACTGGCCGAGAAGGATACTGGCCTGCCCGCCGCTCGGGTCGAAGAGCGAATACTGCAATCCGTAGTTGGCGCGTGCGCCATCCTCGATGCGGTCGAGGCCCGGGAACCGGTTTTCTTCGAAGAGGCCGGTCACATCGAAATCGATACTCTGGCTGTCGTCGTTCGGGATCGCATTGGGGTTGCCGGTGTCCGGCGAATAGATGGCCTGAACGATTGGCTCTATGACATGGGAGATGTCCCCCGTGCTGGCGATCCATGGCCACCGGTATTCGACACCGACTGTCGGCAGGACCCGGCCTTCAAATGACTCCCGATTCTGACCGAGGCCATTCGCCATGTCCTCGTCGATCAGATAGGCATCCGCCCGGGTATTCGCGAAGACGCGGAATTGCTCGCCCGTCCGGGCGGTCCGGGAAAGCTCCCAGTCGATTTCCCCCACGATCCGCTGGAAACTGGTGCCTTCGCTGCGCTGAAGGTTCAGCGCGTTGAAGTTAAGCGTCACCTGGCCGCCGGCAATCTCGTCATCGAGCAGGTACTCCGATTCCACGAGCGGGGCGATATAGGGAATGTTCGCCTGATCGTCGGTAGTCAGCAGCCCCTGGAAATAGAACGCGTCTGCCCGCGTGTAATTGAGGCCGGAAATGCGCTCGGCATAGACATTCGATATCAGGTCGTTCTCATTGTAGATGTCGTAGCGGCGAAGATACGTCTCGTCGGTCGTCAGCTTGACGTCGAAGCCAGCTTTCGCTTCTTCATCGATCTCGAATTCGCCTTCGCCGAAGAGGTGGCCGCGAAACGGTTCGATCTGGCTGCCTGCGACACTGTCTTCCTTCGGCCATGTGCCGCTTACATCAATAGAGTAGTCGCCTGCCCCGACATGATGACGCCACTCGGCCGCATAGACATGGCCGACTTCGGTCTGCCACCGCGGCTTGAATGTGATGTCGTAGTTGGGCGCCAGGTTCCAGAAGAACGGCGTTCTCACGACAGTGCCGAAGTCCTCGGAAACGGCGACCGTTGGAAAGAGGAAGCCTGTCTGGCGCTTCACGCTCGGGTCGGGATGACTGAAGTAGGGTGTGTAGAACACCGGCACGCCAAAGAACTCGATAAACGCGTCCTCGTATTCCACGCGCTTCTTCTGCTTGTCGTGCACCACCTTGAAGGACCGAATCTGCCATAGGGGCGAGGAGTCCGGATTTTCCTCGCACACATCGCACACCGTGTAGACGGCCTTGTCGAGCTCCGTCCGGTTGCCGGCGCTTCGCATTCCGTTGCGAGCCGCCACGCGCGCATTTCGCTCAAGCAGCAGCCTGACTGTCTCCGCTACGCCATCGCGAAGGTCATCAGAGATCAGGAACGTGTCGGCGAACATGACCTGGCCATCCGGCTGCATCAGGCTCACATCGCCGTTGGCTGTCACAACGTTGGTGTTGCGGTCGTAGACGACTTCGTCGGCAAGCAGGATTCGCTCGTCGGACGTGATTTCCACGTTGCCGCGGGCCGTGACGATGTCGTTCTGACGGTCGTGAACGACTTCATCAGCTTCGAGCAGCACGTTATCTCCGGCCAAACCTTGCTCGGCGGCCGTTTGTGCAGGGGATGGCGTCGGCAAGACTGCGGCGAACGCGAGCGCCCAAACGGCTACGCGCGGCCATGCCTTCACTAGGCATGGCTGTCCCCCGGCCCGCACGAACCCCCAATCCCCCATTCGGTCTAGCCGTCCTCTTGGTGAAACAGGACCGCGCCGCCCAGCATGGCGCTGATGATTGCTGGCGACCAGGCAGCGAGAATCACTGGCATGACCCCCCTCGCACCCAGTGCCAGCGTAACGTCGGTGAAGAAATACAGGAAGAAGCCGCTGATAACACCTGCGACGATCAGCTGGCCGAGGCCGCCGAGGCGCGTCAGTCGGAGGGAGAAACAGGCCGCAATCATCACCATGGCCGCCATGAGGAACGGGCGGGATGCAAGGTGATGCCAGTGAAGTTCGTACCGCCGGGCGGAAAAGCCGGCCTCCTGCGCGGTCTCGATGAAACCGGGCAGTTCCCAGAACGAAATGGTATCAGGCGAGGCAAAGCTTTCCTGCACACGGGTCGGTGTCAGCGTTGTGGGCAGCAGGTAGGTATCGGCCTGCCGCCGCTCTTCGCCAGGAACCGCGATGCGTGCGTTCGAGAGGTTCCAGTTGCCGTCTTCCAGGGTTGCCGCCGCGGCATCGATGCGTCCGGCGAAATCCAGATCGTCGCCGTAGAGGAAAATGATCACGTCCCGCAGCTCGATGCCCTGGTTCTGCACGCCGAGAGCATGGATGACTGACTGGCCGAATTCATCCGCCTGCCGAAGCCACAGCCCGGATGGGGACACTGCCAAAAGGCTGGTGCGCCCTCGGACGTACTGGGACTCCAAGACCTCGAAACGAGACGCCATGGCCGCAGCCAACGGGTTGTAGACCGTAATCGCAAAGCTGCCGATCAGGATGCCGAGCGCGATAGCGGGCGCCAGGAATTGCCAGGCCGAGACGCCAGATGCGCGGGCGACGACGAACTCATTGGAGCGGGACAGCTGGAGGAACGCCCACATGGAGCCGAACAGCACCGCGAACGGCAGCGTCTTCTCCGAAATGCTGGGCACGCGCAGGAGCCCCATGGAGATTACGGTTGTAAGGGGAACGTCACGCGAGCCCGTGCGGCGCAGCAGCTCTACGAAATCGACAACGAAAGCCAGCGCCATGCAGATGACGAAGCTGGCAACGATTGCCAAAAGCACGCGACGGCCGAAATAGACCGCCATCGTCCAGGGAAGCCGCCTCATTGCGTAGCCTCCCGACCCCTGATCATCGTGGCGGCCCGCACGCGCCAGGCTTCGAAGGTTTCACCGGGGCGCCAGCCGCCGATCATCGCACAGGCCACGGCCATGGAAAGCAGCGGCAGCAGGTACTGGACACTGATGAAGATCGGATTGCGCGTTGCCCAGCCAACTGCAGCGAGGTCGACTAGGCGAATTCCGAGGCCGAACGCGACCGTGAGTACGATCCGCTTTCCGTAGCCGCGACGGTTGAACTCGTTGGGCAGAAGGCCGGCCATGGCGATGGCCACAAAAACCAGCGCATAGAGCGGCCCGGCTATACGCGCATGGCCCTCGGCGATCAGCTCGTTCGCATACTGGTCGTCATAGGCTTGGGTGCGGTCCGGCCACAGGAGCTCGGGCAGGTAGCGCTCGTAGGCCTTGTAGTACCGTTCCTCTGCCGGGTTCGTGAATTCGGTGAGGTCGAACGTGTACTTGTCGAAGTAGAGGAACTTGACCTCTTGGTTCTCGTCGCGCCGCTGGATGTTGCCATTCAGCATGATGAGTCGCGGACCGTTCGGCGTATCCACCAGCTGGCCGTACTCGGCGATGTAGCTGACCGGCTTGTCCGGCCGCCGGTTGTCGTGGACGAGCAGGCCGCCGATTTCCCCGTTCGGTGCCCGGTCGCGCACGAAGACAGTCAGGCCGTCCGCCGGCATGGAAAATTCGCCTGCCTGCAAGAGGGTGGACGCGAATTCCGTTCGCATCTCCAGCAGGATCGAGCGCATCTCGCGCATTGCCGTCGGCAGGAAATACATGTTGATGGCGTAGGCCAGCATCATAACCCCGAAGGCAACGATGAAGACGGCGCGTGCCACGCGCCAGCGGCTCATGCCTGCGGAGAACATCACGACGAGTTCGCTGTCCGACCGCAGCCGGTAAAAGGCGTAGAGCGAAGCAAAAAAAAGTGCGATAGGCACGACGATCGCAAGGATCGACGGAACCACCAGGACCGAAAGGTAAAGAAAGACGACGATGTCCTGGCCCTGCTCGATCACGTCGTTGAGCAGTTCGAGCGACTGGGTCAGCCAGACCACGCCGGTCAGGATCAGCGTGAAGACGAAGAACGGCCCCAGCACCAGCCGGGCGACGTAGCTGTCGACCATCTGAAAGAATGAGGGGCGCTTGCCGATCATGTGGTCCCGTTTCCGCCCGGCCCGGTCGTGCGGGGCGCTGCCAGCGTGAATCTTATGCCCCGCAATCCAGCAGAATGGTTAACAATTCATGCCGATCAGCCCCGTCCCGCAACCGGGGATAGCGCAATTAATCGGTTTGGCGAAGCCCCGGGGCCCGTGGTAATCGCATTTTGATCCGGAAAACCGCCGCTTCCGCCCGCCGGCCTGCCTGAGGGCGCCGGCGCGGGGCGGCCAACCGAGGACCTGTTCATGAACCTGACGATCTCTGGCGTTTCCCTGCCCAAGACCGGCGTGCTGATCGCGCTGGCGGCCGAAGGTGGCAAGCTTTCGGAAACCGCCAAGGCCGCGGACGCTGCCATGAAGGGCGGCCTCGCCAAGGCCATCAAGGCGGCAGGGTTCAAGGGCAAGTCCGGCGAAGTGCTGGAACTTGTTGCGCCGGAAGGCCTCGGCGTGTCGCGGCTACTGCTCGCGGGCATCGGCAAGGCTCCGGATGTGAAGCGCGCGGGCCTCGAGACTCTCGGCGGCAAGATGGTGGCGCGCCTCAACAAGGAGCGCGTGAAGCAGGCGGCGATCGCGGCTGAGACCGTCCAAGGTCTGAAGCTGGCGGACGCAGACGTCGCGGCGCACCTGGCGCTGGGTGCGACGCTCGCTGACTATCGCTTCGATTCCTACCGCACCAAGCAGAAGCCCGAGCAGAAGCCGAGCCTGACCAAGCTCACAGTGATGGTGAAGGCGCAGGCGAAGGCGAAGAAGCTGTGGGAGGGCCTCTCGGCCGTGGCGGCGGGCGTCTACATCGCGCGCGACCTCGTCAACGAGCCGCCGAACATTCTCTACCCGGTCGAGTTCGCCAAGCGCTGCAAGGACCTCTCCAAGCACGGCCTCAAGGTCGAGGTGTTGGGCGAGAAGCAGATGGAAAAGCTGGGCATGGGCTCGCTTCTTGGCGTCGGCCAGGGCTCGGTGCGCGAAAGCCAGCTGGTCGTCATGCGCTGGGATGGCGGCGCGGCGAATTCCAAGCCCGTCGCTTTCGTCGGCAAGGGCGTGACCTTCGATACCGGCGGGATCTCCCTCAAGCCGGGCGCCGGCATGGAAGACATGAAGGGCGACATGGGCGGCGCGGCGGCCGTGACCGGCACCATGCTGGCGCTTGCGGGCCGCAAGGCGAAGGTGAACGCGGTCGGCGTCATCGGCCTGGTCGAGAACATGCCGGATGCGGGCGCCCAGCGCCCCGGCGACATCGTCACCTCCATGTCGGGCCAGACCATTGAGATCCAGAACACGGACGCGGAAGGCCGCCTCGTGCTGGCGGATGCGCTCTGGTACACGCAGGACCGCTTCAAGCCCCGGTTCATGGTGGACCTTGCAACGCTCACCGGCGCGATCCTGATCGCGCTTGGTGATGAGCACGCGGGGCTGTTCTCCTCCGACGACAAGCTGTCCGACCAGCTCCTGAAGGCCGGCACCGAGACCGGCGAGAAGCTGTGGCGCCTGCCGCTGGCCGAGGCCTACGACAACCAGCTCAAGTCGAAATTCGCGGACATGCGCAACATCGGCGGTCGCAACGCGGGCTCGATCACGGCGGCGCAGTTCCTCCAGCGCTTCACCAACGGCGTGCCCTGGGCCCACCTCGATATCGCCGGCACCGCCTGGCAGGGCAGCAACCAGCCGACGGTACCCTCCTGGGGCACCGGCTGGGGTGTACGCCTGCTCGACCGGCTGGTAGCTGACAACTTCGAGAAGTAGGACGGCGATGGCCGAGGTCCTGTTCTACCACCTGGAACGCTCCGGCCTCGAAGCGGTGCTGCCGCGGCTTCTTGAGAAGACCCTGGAACGCGGCTGGAAGGCCGTGGTGCGCACGGGCTCCGAAGAACGCCTGCGCGCCCTCGACGCCCATCTCTGGACCTACCGGGACGAGGCCTTCCTGCCCCACGGGGCGAAGGGGCAGGGGCATGAGGCCATGCAGCCGGTCCTGCTCACCACGGACGACGAAAATCCGGCGGGCGCCAACGTCCTCTTCGCGGTCGATGGCGCCGAGCCGACCGGACTGGAAGCCTATGACCGCTGCGTGCTGATGTTCGATGGCCGCGACGACGACGCGGTGGCTGCCGCCCGCGGCCACTGGAAGACCGCGAAGGATGCCGGCCACGATGTCACCTACTGGCAGCAGACCGAGCGCGGAAAGTGGGAGCGCAAGGCCTGACGCTTAGCTGGCGTCGGCCTTGGCAGACTCCCGCTCGTATTTTTCTGAAAGGTCCAGCCACGCGGCCTCTGCCCGTTCGAGGCGGGTGCCGAGTTCCGCCCGCGCGCGGGAAATGAGATTGGCGCGCTCCGGGTCGCGCTCGAAGAGCGAACCGTCGGCGAGCGCCGCATCCAGCTTGGCGATCTTTTCCTCGATCTCGGCGATCTTGCGCTCGGCGTCGTCGGCCTTCTTGCGCAACGGCGCGAGTGCTGCGCGCGCCGCGGCGGCTGCCTTGCGCGCTTCCTTGCCACGGAATTCGTCCTCGCCGCGCGATGCGCTTTCGCCGCGGTCCTGCGCCAGCGAGATCGCCCCGGGCTGGTTGCGTTCGGACAGCAGCAGGCGGCGATAGTCCGACATGTCGCCGTCAAAGGGCGCTACCCGGCCATTCGCCACCAGCCACAACCGGTCGGCGCAGCTCTGGATCAGGTGCTGGTCGTGGCTGATGAGCATGACCGCGCCGGGATACTCGTTGATGGCGTTCACCAGCTGGTCGCGGCCTTCCATGTCCAAATGGTTGGTCGGTTCGTCGAGCACCAGCATGTGCGGCTTGTCGTAGGTGGCGATGGCGAGCAGCAGGCGCGCCTTCTCGCCGCCCGAGAGATCGCGGACGGGCACGTCGGCCCGGCTGCCGGAAAAGCCGATCGCGCCGACGCGGGCGCGTACGCGCGCCTCGGTCACTTCGCCGAACTTCTCCATCAGCTTGCGGATGTGCTGATAGGGCGTCAGGCCCTCGCCAAGCTCGTCCACCTGGTGCTGCGCGAAATAGCCGATGCGCAGGCGCGGCGAGCGGCGGATGCCGCCCTCCATCACCTTGAGCCGCGCCGTGATCAGCTTGGCGAAAGTGGACTTGCCGTTGCCGTTTGCGCCAAGCAGCGCGATGCGGTCGTCCTGGTCGATGCGAAGCGTCATGCGCTTGAGGACGGGTGTCTCGTCGTAGCCGACAGAGGCGTCCTGCATGGTGATGATCGGCGGCGGCAGCAGGTCGTCCGGCCCCGGCAGGGTGATCGGTGCCGAATGCTCGTCGGCCAGGATGTTGGGCAGTTCGAGCTTGGCCAGCGCCTTGAGGCGGCTTTGCGCCTGCCGGGCCTTGTCGGCCTTGTAGCGGAACCGGTCCACGTAGGCCTGCATGTGCTTGCGCTTGGCCTCGATCTTTTTGCGCATGGAAAGATCGCGCTCGCGCTGCTCCGCCTTGAGCCGCTGGAACCGCTCGAAATTGCCCGGGTAGAAGGAGATGCGCCGGTGCTCGAGGAACAGGATGCCGTCGGCGACCGCGTCCAGCAGGTCGCGGTCGTGGCTCACAACAAGCAGCGTGCGCGGGTATTTCTTCAGGTAGTCGACGAGCCAGATCGTGCCTTCGAGGTCCAGGTAGTTGGTCGGCTCGTCGAGCAGCAGCAGTTCCGGCTCCACGAACAGGAGCGAGGCCAGCGCCACGCGCATCCGCCAGCCACCGGAGAAATCCGAAGTCGGTCGCGCCTGATCGATCTCTGAAAAACCCAGACCGGCAAGGATCGTGGCCGCTCGGGACGGCGCGCTGTGGGACTCGATATCGGCCAGCCGGGTGTGGATGTCGGCGATGCGCCCCGGGTCGGTCGCCGTCTCGGCCTCGGCCAGCAGTGCCGTGCGCTCCTTGTCGGCGGCCAGCACAGTGTCCAGCAGGCTGATGTCGTTTGCCGGCGCTTCCTGCTCCACCCGGCCGATCCGCCAGTTCTTCGGGACCGAAACACTGCCCTGGTCCGGCGAAAGGTCACCCGAGATCAGGTTGAAAAGTGTCGATTTGCCCACGCCATTGCGCCCGACGACGCCCACGTGCTTGCCCTCGGGCACGCCCGCGGTGGCGCCCTCGAAGAGCAGCCGCTCGCCGATGCGGAAGGACAGGTCGTTGATTTGCAGCATGGTGTGCGGGGGCGTCTTTGGCGGTGGCTTGCGGGGGCGGAGGGCGCGCGGCTATAACGCGCCCGGAATTCGACCCCTCCCTTAGCAGATTTCCCCAGCGACGGTCGTCAATGGTTTCGCCGCGGCGCCGGGCTTTCCGGACCGGCAGGGACGCGGCCACACCCGCTCAAAGAGAAAGGCACCGACAACATGGCCATCGAGCGCACGCTTTCAATCATCAAGCCCGACGCCACCAAGCGGAATATCACCGGCAAGATCATCGACCGGTTCGAGTCCGCGGGCCTGCGCGTCGTCGCCCAGAAGCGCCTCCAACTCTCCAAGGAGCAGGCCGAGGGCTTCTATGCCGTCCACAAGGAGCGCCCGTTCTTCGGTGATCTCGTGGCTTTCATGACCTCCGGCCCGGTGGTCGTTCAGGTCCTGGAAGGCGAGGGCGCCATCGCCAAGAACCGCGAAGTGATGGGCGCGACGAACCCGAAGGAAGCCGAGCCCGGCACCATCCGCGCCGATTTCGCGGAAAACATCGAGGCGAACTCGGTGCACGGCTCCGACGCGCCGGAGACGGCCGCCGAAGAGATCAAGTTCTTCTTCAAGGACGACGAGATCGTCGGCTGAGGCCGTTCAGCCAGCCGGAAACAGAAGGGGCGGGCACGCGGTGTCCGCCCCTTTTACGTGGGCGATGCCGTCTGCGAGCGTGACCCGGCCTTCCGCGATCAGCCGCACGGCGGCCGGGTAGAGGCGGTGCTCCGCGTCAAGGATACGGGTGGCCAGCGCCTCCGCCGTATCGCCGGACAGCACCGGAACGGCGGCCTGCGCGATGATCGGGCCGCTATCCATCTCGGGCGTCACGAAATGGACCGTGCAGCCGGAGAGCTTTACCCCGGCGTCGATGGCCCGCTGGTGGACGTCCGTGCCCTTGAAGGCGGGCAGGAGGGACGGATGGATGTTGACCATCCGGCCAAGCCAGCCGGTGACGAAGTCATCGGTCAGAAGCCGCATGAACCCGGCCAGGCAGACCAGCTCGATACCTGCCTCGCGCAGCGCCGTATCCAGCGCCGCATCGAAGGCCTCGCGGCCGTCGAATTCCTTGTGGTCGATGACCTGGGTCGGGATGCCGGCGGCATTCGCCGTTTCCAGCCCGGCCGCATTG
This sequence comes from Parvibaculaceae bacterium, assembly GCA_965229975.1. Lineage (GTDB taxonomy): Bacteria > Pseudomonadota > Alphaproteobacteria > CGMCC-115125 > CGMCC-115125 > Pyruvatibacter. Next base: position 1,528,945 of record OZ245936.1, on the reverse strand, counting down.
GGCCGGTTGGAGATGACCAGCGCGATCTCCGCCGGATAGTCCGCCGCCTTTGTGGCATCAATCAGCGCGGCAAGGTTACTGCCGCGGCCGGAAATCAGGACGCCGAGTTTCATGCCGCCTGAACGGTGCCGATGGGCCGCGTATCGATGCCGCTATCGCTGAGCGTGCGGCAGATCTCTTCCGCGGCGGCCTCGGAAGCGGCAACGGCCACCATGCCGATGCCGCAGTTGAATGTCCGCCGCATCTCGCTGTCCGCCATGCCGCCAAGCTTCTGCAGCCAGCCGAACACCGGCGGCATCTCCCAGCTCGTGAAATCCACGTCGGCACGCAGGTGCCTGGGCAGCACGCGCGGGATGTTCTCGCTGAACCCGCCACCGGTAATATGTGCCAGCGCCTTGATGTGCCCGGCGCGGATCAGCGGCAGCAGCGGGCGCACGTAGAGCCGTGTCGGCGTCAGCAGCGCGGCGCCGAGGCTTTGCGTTTCGTCGAAGGGCGCCGGGGCATCGAGTGTCGCGCCTGCGTCGGAAATCAGGCGGCGAACCAGCGAGAAGCCGTTGGAGTGCAGCCCGCTCGACGCCATGCCGACGATGATGTCGCCCGCTGCCACGTCATCGCGCGGCAGCAGCGTGCCGCGCTCGGCGGCACCGACGGCAAACCCGGCGAGATCGAAGTCGTCGCCTGCGTACATGCCCGGCATCTCCGCCGTCTCGCCGCCAATGAGGGCGCAGCCGGACTCGCGGCAACCCTGGGCGATGCCGGAGACAACGGCGCTGGCCGCCTCGACCTCCAGGTGGCCGGTGGCAAAGTAGTCGAGAAAGAACAGAGGCTCTGCGCCCTGGACGACAAGATCGTTCACGCACATGGCGACGAGGTCGATCCCCACCGTGTCGAGAATGCCGGTGTCGATGGCAAGGCGCAGCTTGGTACCGACGCCGTCATTGGCGGCGACCAGCACCGGGTCCGTGAAGCCCGCGGCCTTGAGGTCGAACAGCCCGCCGAAGCCGCCGAGCTCGCTGTCGGCGCCGGGACGGCTGGTGGATTTCGCCATCGGCGAGATGCGGCGCACGAGTTCGTTGCCTGCGTCGATATCCACGCCGGCATCGGCATAGGTGAGGCCATTGGGGGTCAGGCCGTTGGGACGGTTGCCCGCCATGAAAGCTCCTGGGTGTCGGCCGGTTCCGCGCGCGAGAGGCTCCGCGAAACCGGGAGAATCCCGGCTATTGCCGGGGCGTCGCGGAACGCCTAAACGAGCCCAAAGCCCCCCTGATTGCAAGCCCGTCCGCTGCGGCCTTTCGCAGCCCCGGGCGAGGGCTTAGATGCTATAGTCCGCGCCACCCCGCGTTCCCCGGAGGACAAGCCTTGGCCGTCTCTGCCCGTACCCGTCTCGCAAGCGTTTTCGCCGGTCTTCTCGCTGCAGCCACGCTGGCGCTGCCCGCTTCCGGGCAGGAAAGCGGCGATGTCTTCGCGGTCACCGGCGTTTCGGTGGACGCAACCGGCGAAACGGCCACGCAGGCGCGCGATGCGGCGCTCGCCGACGGGCAGATCAAGGCGTCGAACCGCCTCCTGCGGCGCTTCACCCTCTACGAGGACTGGCAGGCCCTCCCGCAGGTCGATGCCGCGATGGCCGAGCGCCTCGTCGCCGGTGTCGGCGTGGCCAACGAGCGGTCATCGGCCACCCGGTATCTCGCGGATATGACCGTGCGCTTTCGCCCGCAGCCGGTGAAGGACCTCCTTCGCAGCTCGGGTGTCCGGTTCACGGCGACGCAGGCCGCCCCGTCGCTGCTGCTGCCGGTCCTCGACACGCCGGGCGTGCGGGTGCTGTTCGACGACCCGAACCCGTGGCGCAACGCGTGGGAACAGGTGAACGTCACCAATTCGCTGGTGCCGCTGATACTGCCGCTTGGGGATCTCGAGGATTTCTCCGCGATCAACGCCGGTGATGCGATCGCCGCCGACTGGGAAGGCCTGCGCCAGATCGCCGAGAAGTACGGTGTCAATCAGGTCATTGTCGCCCACGCGCAGGCGCCGGAGGGCAGCAATCTCAAGGTGAACCTGATCCGCGTGACGCCGGGCAGCCGCGAAGTGATCGAGCGCAGCTACCAGGGCGAGACGCTGGAAGCGGCGTCGAAAACGGCCGCGCAGGGCATTCAGGATTCGCTTGTCTCTTCGTGGAAGGCCGAGAACGCTGTTGCGTTCGGCCTGTCGCAAAACCTGCGTGCCTCCGTTGAGTTCGCCTCGCTGAGCGAGTGGCTGGCCATTCGTGACCGCCTCAACGCGACACCTATCGTCGACGGCGTCGATATCAACGCTATCTCGCCGACGGGCGCGCAGGTGAGCGTGAAGGTTGCCGGTTCGACCGAAAGCCTCGCCGCGTCGCTGGCGGAGCGGCAGGTGCGCCTTGTCGACGAGGGTGGCTACTGGACGCTGACGATGGCAGCTGCGCCGATGGCCCCGGCGCCGGCCAATACGCTCCCGGACTTCGAAACCGATCCGACGGCGGACCCGGCGCCTGCGCCCACGGCGGAGCCAACCGATGCCGGCGGCCTGCCGGCGGATGAAGCAACGGCTGACCGGTTGACCCGCCAGCAGGGAGGAGCGGGGGCTCCGTGAGTTTCCTGCCCAACCTGATCACGCTCGGGCGTCTGATCCTCGTTCCGGTCATCATCTACCTGATCGGGGCCGCCGAATTCGCCGCCGCCTTCTGGGTCTTCGTTGCCGCCGGCATTTCTGACGGCATCGACGGCTTCATCGCCAAGCGCTTCAACTACACGACCACGCTGGGCGCCTACCTTGATCCCGTGGCCGACAAGGCGCTGCTGGTATCGATCTTCGTGTCTTTGGGGATGCAGGGCGTGATCCCGGACTGGCTGGTGATCCTCGTCGTCAGCCGCGACATCCTGATTATCGGCGCCGTGCTGATTTCGTGGCTGATCGGGTTTCCCCTCAAGATGCGTCCGCTGATGGTGAGCAAGATCAACACGACGGTGCAGATCGCTTACGCTGCTGCCGTGCTCTCGATCACAGGTTTTGCGGTCGACCTCAACGGTCTCATCGTTCTTGCAGGTTACCTGACCGGTCTCACTACCGTGCTGTCGGGCGCCAGCTACCTTGTGGATTGGGTGCGTGACGTGAGCGCGTGGGAAACGAGCGATGGCCCCGGCGACGGGTCGGACAGGAGGCCCTCATGAGCCTTGGCCGCCAGGCGCTTATCTGGATTTGCGTCGCCGTCGTATTCCTGCTGGCGCTCTACGTCCTGCGCGGGATCATGCTGCCCTTCGTGCTCGGCATGGCGATTGCCTACTTCCTCGATCCCGTCGCGGACGGGCTGGAAGACATCGGCCTCAGCCGGATGGCCGCGACGATTGTCATCTCCGTCGTCGGCACGCTGATCTTCCTGCTCGCCCTTGTCACGCTGGTCCCGGTTCTGGAAGAGCAGATCGTCCAGTTCCTTCAGCGCGCGCCCGGCTATCTCGAAGACCTGCGGGCGCTGGCCGTCGATCTCTCCGACGGGGCGCTTGCGCAGTTCATCACCGGCGTGGACGGCGACTTCAAGACGGCATTCACCGACCTCGCCAAGACCGCGGTGGGCTGGGTCGGCGGTCTCTTCACCGGCGCACTGTCCGGCGGGCTCGCGGTTATCGGGTTCCTGTCACTGCTGTTCGTGACGCCGGTGGTCGCCTTCTACCTGCTGCTTGACTGGGACCGCATGGTGGAACGCGTCGATACCTGGCTGCCGAGGGAACATGCCCCCGTCATCCGCAGCCTCGTTCGCGAGATGGACGAGATGCTGGCGGGCTTTGTGCGCGGCCAGGTGACGGTGTGCATCGTGCTGGGCACGTTCTACGCGACCGCGCTGTCGCTGATCGGCCTCGAGTTCGGCCTGATCGTCGGCATCGTCGCCGGCCTTATCAGCTTCATTCCGTATGTGGGGGCTGCAACCGGCCTGATCCTCTCGGGCGGCCTTGCACTCGTGCAGTTCTGGCCGGACCCGGTGATGATCGGGGCCGTGCTGGCCGTGTTCTTCATCGGGCAGGCAATCGAGGGCAATATCCTCACGCCTTGGCTCGTCGGCTCGCGCGTGCGGCTCCACCCGGTGTGGATCATCTTCGCGTTGTTTGCCTTCGGGACGCTCTTCGGGTTCGTGGGCGTGCTGCTCGCGGTGCCGATTTCGGCGGTGATCGGCGTCCTCGCGCGTTTCGGCATCGCCGAATACATGAAGAGCAACCTCTACACGGGCGGCGGCCCGCCCGCGCAAGGCTGACCGCATGACCGCCCAGGGACCCCAGATCCCGCTGCCGCTGCCCCACCGCGCGGCGCGCGGGCGCAACGAGTTTCTCGTCAGCGGTTCGAATGAAGTGGCGGTTGCATGGATCGACCGCTGGCCGGACTGGCCGGCACCCCTGCTGGTGCTTGCAGGCCCGCCCGGCAGCGGCAAGACGCACCTCGCACACGTCTGGTGTGAGCGCGCCAATGCGAAGCTGGTCGAGGCTTCCGATCTTGCGACCGAGGCCGTGCCCGGCTTTCTGACCACGGGCGCACTTGTCGTCGAGAACGTGGAAACGGTCGCGGACGAAGCGGCGCTGTTTCACCTGCTCAATTATGCGCGCGAGAACGGGGCATACCTGCTGCTCACTGCGGGCAGCGGCTCGGTGCGCTTCGGCCTGTCGGACCTTGCCTCCCGCATCAAGGCCGCGCCGCACGCGGAACTGGGGGAGCCCGACGAGGTTCTTCTGACGCAGCTCATCGCCAAGCACTTCGATGACCGCGGCATCCACGTAACGCCGGATATCCTCGACTACGTACTCAATCGGATCGAGCGGTCGGCAGCAGCAGCGCAGGCCGCCGTGGCACGGATCGACGACTACGCGCTCGGCCACAACCGGCGGCTCAACCTGGCGCTGGTGCGCGAAGTGCTGGCGCGGCAGGACGGCTAGGCCGCACTGTCATCCCAGCGTCATGACTCGGTGCGATGCCTGCGCTAGCTTGCCGCCTGATGGCTTGCGGAACCGGCCTCTAACTGTCTGAAATTACTGGAAATCGGAAGCTCAGAATGGACACGGAAGTGAACCGCGCGGAACCCCGGGCGACGTCCAGCAAGGTCGGACGCGACCGGCAGCCGGGGGCAGCCGGCAGCGGCGAGATCACGCCGGAGTCCAAGGACCGGTTCATCAACCGCGAGCTTTCCTGGCTGGCATTCAATGGCCGCGTGCTGGAGGAAAGCCGCAACACCAACCACCCATTGCTTGAGCGGCTGCGCTTCCTGTCGATTTCCGCTTCGAACCTCGACGAGTTCTACATGGTGCGCGTTGCTGGCCTGCATGGGCAGGTGCAGGCGGGCATCGACACCCTCAGCCAGGAGGGGCTTACGCCGGCGCAGCAGCTGGAGCAGGTGAACGCGGCGGCTGGCGTGCTGATGCGCGACCAGCAGGCGTGCTGGGTTGAGCTTCGCGGCGAGCTCAAGGACACCGGCATCCACGTGGTGGAGTCCGATGCGCTCACGGCCGAGGATCGCGACTGGCTGGACCAGTTCTTCCTTGAGCGTGTGTTTCCGGTGTTGACGCCGCTCGCGGTCGACCCTGCGCACCCGTTTCCCTTTATTCCCAATCTCGGGATCGCGATGGCGCTTGAGCTCCACCGCAAGTCGGACGGCCGCAAGATGGAAGCGCTGCTGCCGATCCCCACGCAGATCAAACGATTCATCCGTCTGCCGGACCCAAAGAAGGCAAAGGGAACGCCCGAGATCCGCTTCATCACCCTTGAGAACGTGATCTCGCTCTTCACGACGCGCTTGTTTCCCGGCTACGAGGTGGACGGCTCCGGCGTCTTCCGCATCATCCGCGACAGCGATATCGAGATTGAGGAAGAGGCCGAAGACCTGGTGCGGCTCTTCGAGAGCGCTCTCAAGCGACGCCGCCGCGGCAGCGTGGTGCGCCTCAAGATCGAGAGCGCCATGCCCGAGAGCCTGCGCCGCACGGTCATCTCCGAACTGGAGGTGAGCGCACGCGATGTGATCCTCGTGGATGGCCTTGTCGGGCTCGCCTCCACGTCGCAGCTCATCGTGGATGAGCGCCCGGACCTCAAGTTCGAGCCCTACAACGCGCGCTTCCCCGAGCGCATCCGGGACCATGGCGGCGATTGCTTCGCGGCGATCCGCCAGAAGGACATCCTCGTCCATCATCCCTACGAGTCATTCGACGTTGTGGTGCAGTTCGTGCGGCAGGCGGCTGCCGACCCGGACGTGGTTGCGATCAAGCAGACGCTCTATCGCACCTCAGCCGACAGCCCGATCGTGCGCGCGCTGATCGAGGCCGCGGAGGCAGGCAAGTCGGTGACGGCGCTGGTGGAATTGAAGGCGCGCTTCGATGAGGCGGCCAATATCAAGCTCGCCCGCGACATGGAGCGGGCCGGCGTGCAGGTGGTCTACGGCTTCATCGAGCTGAAGACCCACGCGAAGCTGTCGCTCGTCGTGCGGCGCGAGTCGCAAGGGCTGGTCACCTATTGCCACTTCGGCACCGGCAACTACCACCCGATCACCGCCAAGATTTACACCGACCTGTCCCTCTTCACGACGGACCCGGTGCTGGCGCGTGATGCGGCGCAGGCCTTCAACTACATCACCGGCTATGCCGAGCCCGTGGCGCTGGAAAAGCTCGCGTTGTCGCCGCTCAACCTGCGGGACCGGATCGTCGAGCATATCGAGGCCGAGATCGCGAACGTGAAGGCGGGGCGCCCCGGTGCGGTCTGGGCCAAGATGAACTCGCTGGTGGATTCGTCCGTCATCGATGCGCTCTACCGCGCAAGCCAGGCGGGCGTGAAAGTGGAACTGGTCGTGCGCGGCATCTGCTGCCTGCGTCCCGGCGTGCCGGGCTTGTCCGAGAACATCCAGGTCAAGAGCATCGTCGGCCGCTTCCTGGAGCACTCGCGCATCGTGTGCTTCGGCAATGGCGGCGGACTGCCGAACCCGAAGGCCAAGATCTACATCTCCTCGGCCGACTGGATGCCGCGCAACCTGTACCGCCGCGTGGAAACACTCGTGCCGGTTGAAAACCCCACGGTCCACGAGCAGGTCCTCGATCAGATCATGGTTGCCAATCTCGAGGACAACCAGCAGAGCTGGGAGCTGCAGTCGGATGGGTCATATGAGCGCACCGAACTGGGCGATGACCACAAGCCCTTCAACGCGCACCAGTACTTCATGACGAATCCGAGCCTTTCAGGCCGCGGCAAGGCGCTTGAGGAAAGCCTGCCCAAGCAGTTCCGTTTCCGCACGTCTGCTGATTGAATGGGGCGAGCGGGGCGATGCGGCCCCCGCGGTAAAGCGTCCGGGAGTTCCACATGCCGTTCGCGCTGAAACTGCGCGAGGTGCCTGACCTCAAGCACGGGGTCGGTATTATCGACATCGGGTCCAACTCGGTGCGCCTTGTCGTCTATGCCGACAGGGGCCGGACACCTATTCCGATCTTCAACGAGAAGGTGCTGTGCGGTCTCGGGCGCACGGTCGCGACCACGGGCGACCTGGACCCCGACGGCGTCGAGCGCGCGCTGGCGGCGCTTGCGCGGTTCCGCGGCCTTACGAGCGCGCTGGGTATCGAGTCCCTCGACGCAGTGGCCACCGCCGCCGTGCGCGAGGCTTCCAACGGCAAGTCCTTCATCGAGCGTGCCGAACATCTGTGCGGGACGCGCATCGCGATTCTCTCGGGGCAGGACGAGGCCCGCCTTGCCGCCGAAGGCGTGATCGCGGGCCTGCCCTATGCCGATGGCGTCGTCGGCGACCTCGGCGGCGGCAGCCTCGAAATGGTCCAGATCGGCCATGGCGTGCAGGGGGATGGCGCCACACTGCCTGTCGGCCCGCTGCGGCTGATGGACCTTTCCGGCAACAATATCGACAAGGCGCGCTATATCGTTGCCAAGGCGTTCGACGACGCGAACTGGAAATCGCAGGGCAAGCCCGAGGCGTTCTACGCGGTCGGCGGCAACTGGCGGAACATCGCGCGCCTGCACATGGCGTGGGAGGACTATCCCCTTCGCGTGCTGCACGCCTATCGCCTGCGCCGCTCGGAGGCGATGGACCTGTCGCGCCTGATCGCCGTGCAGAGCCGCAAGTCGCTGGAGCGCGTGCCCGACGTTTCCCGCCGCCGCCTCGAAACGCTGCCTTATGCGGCGCTCGTGCTGGAAAAGGCCCTGGAGGTGACCGGCGCGGCAAATGTCGTCATCTCCGCCTACGGCGTGCGCGAGGGGCTGCTTTACTCGCGTCTGTCCGCAACGGAACGGCAACAGGATCCGCTGATCGTCTGGTCGCGCGCCATGGGCGCCCGGCTTGGCCGCTTTCCCGAACACGGCGATGAACTGGAACGGTTCACGGCGCCCCTGTTCAAGTCCGGCCCGCTGTCTGCGGCCGACGAGAATGAACGGCGGCTGCATGTGGCGAGCTGCCACCTGAGCGACATGGGCTGGCGCATCCACCCGGACTATCGCTCGCAGCACGTGATGATGGAAATCCTGCGCGCGCCCGTTAGCGGGATCGATCATCCCTCGCGCATCTATCTCGGCCTCGCCGTCGCCAACCGCTACCGAAGCGGCCTGTCGGGCACGGAGAACGACCGGGTCATCGCCCTGCTGGACGAGGATCGTGCCGCGCGCGCCCGCGCGCTCGGGCTTGCCCTGCGGCTTGGCCACACGATTTCCGCCGGCGCGCCGAAACTGGTGACGGGCTTCCGGCTCCAGCCCGCGGGCAACACGCTCAACCTGCTGGTGCCCACCAGCAAGCGTGACCTGCTGGGCGAGTCGGTTGCCAAGCGTCTGGGCAGTCTTGCCAAGGCGCTGAGCCTGGAAGCAGATATCCGCGTGACCGACGCTTGAGCGTCTATTGCGCCGCGCCCTGCACCGCGGAATTGAGGCGCATGAGCTTGATGGCCTGATCTTCCATGCCGAGGAAGACGCGGCCGTGCTTCAGGTCGAGGGCGTCGTTGCCGAAAATCTCCCGCCGCCAGCCGCGCAGCGCTGGAACATCCGCCTCGTCGTCCGCCGCGATGCGTTCGAGGTCGGACACGCTGGCGATCAGCTTCTGCGCTACGTCGTGCGCTTCGCACTTGTATTTCAGCAGCACCTTGAGGAGTTCGACGGTGGGGCCGAGGCCGGGCGGCAGGGGCTCCGGCGCGTCGGGCATCAGCACTTCCTTGGAAGGCGTTTCCAGGCCGCGCTGGATGGCTTCCAGTAGCCCCTTGGCCGGCCGGCTCTGGGCAAAGCCACGCGGCACGGCGCGAAGGCGTCCCAGCGCCTCCACATCGGCGGGGCCTTCGGCCGCGATCTCCTGAAGCGCGTCGTCCTTGAGGATGCGCCCACGCGGCACGTCACGGATTTGCGCCTCGCGCTCGCGCCAGGCCGCCACTTCCATAAGTGTCGCCACGGCACGCCGGTTGCGGTGGCGCAGCTTGAGTCGCTTCCACGCGTCTTCCGGCTTGAGTTCGTAGGTCTCGGGATCCTGCAGGATGGCCATCTCCTCGGCCACCCAGTTGGTCCGGCCCGACTTGCTGATGCGCCGTGCCAGCGCGTCATAGACCTGCCGCAAATGCGTCACGTCGCTGGCGGCATATTTCAGCTGCTTGTCTGACAGGGGCCGGCGGCTCCAGTCGGTGAAGCGGGAGGACTTGTCCACCTGCTCGCCCGTGATCCGCTTCACGATCGTCTCATAGCCCACCGAGTCACCGAAGCCGCACACCATGGCCGCGACCTGCGTGTCGAACAGCGGGTCGGGCAGCACGCGCGCCATGTGCCAGAACATCTCGATGTCCTGCCGGGCGGCGTGGAACACCTTGATGACCGACTTGTCGCTCATCAGGGCAAAGAAAGGCGTCAGGTCGATGCCCGGCGCCAGCGGATCCACGATCAGCGCCTCGCCCTTGGGCGCCGCCATCTGGATCAGGCATAGGCGCGGCCAATAGGTCGAATCGCGCAGGAATTCCGTGTCGACGGTGATGTAGGGGGCGTCCGCGAGGCGGGCGCAGGCGCTTTGAAGCGCGGCGGTCGAGGTGATGATATCCATGTCGGCCCTGCTATAGCCGATGGGACGGCCCTTGTCGCCATGTGGCTTTTGGCCGCCGGGGCGGGGCGGGATTTGCCCGCCCGGCCCGGCGAATCTTGACAAAACCCGCACCCCTATGCGCTTCTCCGCGCGCTTTCCCCACCCAGTCCGCCAAGGCTCTGCACCGCCCATGAATCGCTATCGCTCCCACACCTGCGGCCAGCTCCGCGCCGAGGATGTCGGCACCTCCGTTCGCCTGTCCGGCTGGGTGCATCGCGTGCGCGACCATGGCGGCCTGCTGTTCATCGACCTGCGCGACCATTACGGCCTGACCCAGTGCGTGGCGGACCCCGACAGCCCGGCCTTCGGCGTGGCCGAACAGCTGCGCTCGGAATGGGTCGTGACCATCGAGGGCGAGGTCGTCGCGCGCTCCGACGAGACGAAGAACGACAAGCTCCCGACGGGCGCGGTCGAGATCCGCATCGGCTCCATCGAGGTCCAGTCGGAAGCGCAGGAATTGCCGCTGCCCGTCTTCGGCGACCAGGAATACCCGGAGGAAACGCGGCTGCGTTACCGCTTCCTCGACCTGCGCCGGGAAAAGCTGCACCAGAACATCGTGCTGCGCTCGCAGATCATCGCGTCGATCCGCCGCCGCATGACGGAGGCCGGCTTCTTCGAGTTCCAGACGCCGATCCTGACCGCGTCGTCGCCGGAAGGCGCGCGCGACTTCCTGGTGCCGAGCCGCCTGCATCCGGGCCAGTTCTACGCGCTGCCGCAGGCACCGCAGCAGTTCAAGCAGCTGATCATGGTCGCGGGCTTCGACCGCTATTTCCAGATCGCGCCGTGTTTCCGCGACGAGGATGCGCGCGCGGACCGCTCGCCCGGCGAGTTCTACCAGCTCGACGTGGAAATGAGTTTTGTCGATCAGGACGATGTATTCGACGCGATCGAGCCGGTCCTGCGCGACCTGTTCATCGAGTTCGGCAACGGCCGGCCGGTATCTGAAGTCTTCCCGCGCATTCCCTATGCAGAGGCAATGGCCAAGTACGGCTCCGACAAGCCGGACCTGCGCAACCCCATCGAGATGTCGGACGCGACCGAGACCTTCCGCGATTCCGGCTTCAAGGTGTTCGCCGGCCAGATCGCCGCGGACGACAAGGTCCGCGTGTGGGCAATCCCCGCGCCGGGCGGCGGCAGCCGCGCCTTCTGCGACCGGATGAACTCCTGGGCGCAGAAGCAGGGCCAGCCGGGCCTCGGCTACATCTTCTTCCGCGAGGAAGAGGGCAAGCTGGCGGGTGCGGGCCCCGTCGCCAAGAACATCGGCCCCGAGCGCACAGAGACCCTGCGCGAAAACCTCGGCCTCAAGGATGGGGACGCCGTCTTCTTCGTCTGCGGCATTCCGGGCAAATTCGTGGACTTCGCGGGGCAGGCGCGACAGGAGATCGGCCGCGAGCTGGAGCTGATCGATCCCGAGCGCTTCGACTTCTGCTGGATCGTCGACTTCCCCATGTACGAGTGGGACGAGACGGAAAAGAAGGTCGACTTCTCGCACAACCCGTTCTCGATGCCGCAGGGCGGCCTCGAGGCGCTGGAGTCCATGGACCCGCTCGACATCAAGGGCTTCCAGTACGACATCGTCTGCAACGGCGTGGAGCTGTCCTCGGGCGCCATTCGTAACCACAAGCCCGAGATCATGATGAAGGCGTTCGAGATCGCGGGCTACGGGCCAGAGGTCGTGGAGGAGAAGTTCGGCGGCATGCTGAACGCCTTCCGCTACGGCGCCCCGCCGCACGGCGGCATCGCGCCGGGCATCGACCGCATCGTCATGCTGCTGGCGGGCGTGGAGAACCTGCGCGAGGTGACCATGTTCCCCATGAACCAGCAGGCGCAGGACCTGATGATGGGTGCGCCGGCAGGCGTCAGCGCCCACCAGCTCCGCGAACTCCACATCCGCACGGTCGAGCCGAAGGAATAGGTCACGGCCGCAAGCCGGATGAAAAAAGGGCTCCTCGGGGAAGGAGCCCTTTTTGAGTCTGGGGGTCGTTGCTTATGCGAAAGACCGCGCTTGGGGGGCTTAGGTCTTACGCGCCTTCTTGCTTGGGCCTTGTCTCCCGGGAGGGGCCTGAGACGCTGGGGGGCGATAGGGCCTCTTCACCGGAAGCGGTGTGCGGCGCGGGTTCGCCCGTGACGGCGGCCGGCCGGAGCTCGTAGGGGTTCTCGGGAAGCCGGCGCCGGACATAGCCGGTGCTGGCCAGTGACAGGGGCGCTGCGCGCGACGCGGGCGAAGCCTGGGCGTGCAGCTCGGCCTCGAAGGCGGCAGGCGGCACCTCGGCCAGGTCCTCGCGTTCGAGGTAGCTGACGGCGAGTTCGCGGAAGACGTAGTCGAGGATCGAGCTCGCGGTGGTGATCGCCGCGTTGCCCTCGACCTCGCCGGACGGTTCGAACCGCGTGCCTGTGAAAGCGTCCACGAACTCTTCCAGCGGCACGCCGTATTGCAGGCCGAGCGACACCGCAATGGCGAAGTTGTTCATCAGCGAGCGGAACGACGCGCCTTCCTTGTGCATATCGAGGAAGATTTCCCCCAGCTGGCCGTCGTCGTATTCACCGGTGCGCAGGTAGAGGTTGTGGCCCCCCACGCGTGCCTTCTGGGTGTAGCCCTTGCGCCGGTCGGGGAGGCGGGCGCGGGAAGCTGCCGGCTCGTCATCGCTCTCGATAGACCGAACCATTGCGCACTGGGCGACACGCTCGATGCTGGCCTCGTCGGGCCGGGCAGGGGCGCCCGCCGTCTCGAACAGGTCGTCATAGGTGACGGGCGCCGTCATGTCCGTGCCGTCGCGCGTCAGGCGGATCGAGCGCAGGCCCGCTGCTTCCCCGTCGCGGATCAGCTGAGAGATTTCGCCAAGCGTCGCGTCGTGCGGCAGCGTGAGATCGAGCGCGATGCCGCCGGTGACGAAGGGTTGCACAGCGGCGGCCATCAGCATCCGGTCACGCGCCGAAACCTGCCGGGCGCCGATAGGCCCGCAGGGCTCGGCGCAGTCGAAGACTGGCAGGTGCTCGGCGGGCAGGCCGGGGGCGCCTTCCAGTGTCAGCGCGCCGCAGCAGTAGAGATTGGCGTGCTCGATTTCCCAGTCGGTGAAGTCGAGGCGGCCGAGGATGTCGGCGGCAGCAAGCGTCTCGCCGGTACCGAGATCGCCCAGCCCCTCGAAGGCACAGGTCCAGCCGAGGACGTAAGGCGTGAAGGCGGCGCGGATGTTGCCCGCGGTCGCAAGCTGCGTCTCGACAGCCTCGATATCCTCTTCGGCGAACCCGCGCTCGCGCAGCAGCTCGTGATTGACGCCCGGCGCCCCCGCAAGCGAGCCGCGGCCGACGACATAGTCCACTAGCCGTTCGACGGACGCCTCGTCGTGGCTGAGGGCACGAAGGCCATCGGGCACGGCGGGGGAGATCACCTTGTAGATCGCGCCGCCGTCGATATCGGGCGCCAGCCGCCGGTGCTGTACGAGCGCCCGCATGGGGGCGAGCCCGGAGGCGTCGCAGGCAAGGATGGCCTCCGCACCGGGATCGGCGGCAACGCCTGTCAGACCGAGATTGCGCAGGCCATGCACGCAGACGGTGGCGACGGCCTTGTCGAAGTGGTGGCGCGCGGCATCAAGCACGCGGCCCTGCAGCGCGGTGAACGGGTAAAGCCGCTGCGGATCGCGCTTGAGCGCATCGTAGCCGCTGGCCTGGCCCAGCATCGCACGCTGCATGTTGCCGAGCACGCGGGAGGCAGTCTCCGCCGACGACGCATAGGCGGGGCAGGGACCAAGCTGCCCGGCAAGATCGGCAGAGGCCCCGAGCGTGGCCGCCGTCACCAGCGCGGCGAGAGAGCCCGCCATCGCCCGGCCTTCATCGGAGCCGTAGGCAAGGCCGAGCGACATCAGCAGCGGGGCGACATTGGCGAGGCTGATTTCCAGGGCGCGCGTGGCCACCGCTGCCTCGGCTGACGCGGGGCTCTCGCATGCCCCTGCACCGGCGGCGATGTCGAGGGCGATCGTGAGAATGCGGGCCGTGTGGATGAGCCCGGCGGCATCGATGTCGCCACCTGCGCCGTCGCGGACGTAGAAGCGCGCCATGTTGATTGTTGCCCCGACTCGCGGCGCGGCAGCCAGCGGGCGGCCGTCCTCAGCGGTCTCGGTCGGGCCCAACGCCCACGCTTCGGCCGTGTCCGCGAATCGGATGGCAGGCGATGAGCCGGTGAAGACAGCAGCAGCCGCATCATGGCGCGCGTCCGCGTCCTCGGCGGCAAGGCTCACGGCGACGGGCGGTACGTCAGGCAATGCGTCCCAGATGTCGGAATCCGCATCCAGATGCGTATCGGCGTACTCGGCGGGCGGCAGGCCCTCCAGCGCCCGGTCCATGATCCGCTGGGCGGCGGTTGGCGGAATGCCCGCATCGCGTGCGGCGGCAAGCGCCGCGCCGAGCGCGTGGTTCTGGGCCGGGTCCGCGGGCCCGGTTGTGACGGCTGATGCGATGCGCGCCTCGGCCTTGGCCATGGCGGCCCGCCCGGTAGCGATCGCCGCAGCCTCGGCATCGCGGCGCTGTTGCACCTGCAAGGCGTATTCGAAATCAGGCGATCCGGCCTCGAACAGCCGTGCTGCGGGTGGGTCTGGCAAGCGGCATAGCGATCCACCTGCAACCCGCTCCGCTATGCCGTTCGACCCCGCCCGGTAGCCCGGACGAGCCTCGGCATGGCCGTAGGCCCAGCCAAGGCCGCAGGACCGCCACAGCGCCGGATCGAGGGCGGCGCGGCGCGACACGAGGATCGCCCGCAGCTCGTCGTGGAAGGCGAGTGCGTCCTGCTGGGTGTCGAAATAGCCGTTGTCGAAACCGGCGCGGGCCAGCGCGCCCGCCGCCCGATCAATGGCGGCGCGAATATCCTGTTCCGGCGCGGCAGGCCGGGTCGTCGCCTCCGCCACACATCGGTGCAGCGCGGCGGGAACGCCACGCTCGCGCACGCGCTGGCGCGCGGCAGGCGTGATGGCTTCGGCGAGTACGCTTTCGGCAAAAGCCGTGACGGCGGACAGGGGCCAGTTCGCCGGGGCGGAGCAGCGGAATTCGCCTGCCGCGGCTTCGCCCCCCGCCACGGCAACCTGGCGGAACGCGACCCCGGAATAGGGCCCCGAACGCTGCGTGGAAAACTTTCGCCGCATCTTCATGGCCAGCCCCCGACGACCATCCCCCGCGGGAACATCCGGCAAGCCGGAGCGCCCACTTTGTTCCCCCAACGACACCACGGCCACCACATTTTGCGGAAAGCCCGGCGCTCGTCACAAAATGTAGGGTTAATGGATGGTAAACGTCAAGCTGCGGGTTCCAGGACCCGCCGGTAGAAAAACCGCGTCCGCGCGCGGTTTTCTGTGTCGTTGTTAAGTCGTTTCTAAGGCGATTCGGGCGAAATGGGCCACACGGGCGTTCCGGAAAGGGGCGTGGCGTGGGGACTTAGAACAGACTTCCGGGGCAGACGGGCCGATGGGAAAGCCGAGCGCAGAAGCGCAATCGCTGCTGAAGAGGATTTCCTGCGTTGTCGTGGACGACAACGCAAATACGCGCCGCTTGCTACACGACGTGCTGACGGCGTTCGGCGTGAACGATATCCGGCTCATCGGTGATGGTCCCACCGCCTTGGAGTCGATCAATCTTCTGCCGCCGGATCTCATCCTCTGCGACTGGAACATGCGTCCGATGGACGGCATCGAGTTCCTGCGCCGCCTGCGCCACCACGACAACAAGAACGCGAAGATCCCCGCGATCATGCTGACCGGGCACACCAAGCCCGAGCTGGTGAAGGCCGCAATGGATGCGGGCGCCAACCATTTCGTCGCCAAACCGATCGTTCCCGGTACGCTCCTCAAGCGGATCGTGTGGGCCCTGCACGATCCCCGGTCCTATGTGGTTCGCGGAGACCACTTCGTGCTGGAGGAAACGGTGCCGCCGCCCGGTTCACCCGCGGCTTCCGGCAAAAAGACGGCGGAAGCCCACCCGATCTGGCTCGTCGATTAGGACGCCGCGGGCTGGACGCTGAGCCCGGCCCGGTGCCATATTGCGGCGCATCCACGCGGCCAGCCGGCCGCCTGATTCCAGCCTTCACGCATCGGTCGGCCGCATGAATTGGTTCGCTCAAATATTCACCTGGTGGAACAGCCAGACCTGGGGCACGCGCCTGTGGACGTGGCGCCGCGGCCAGTTTGTCGGCGAAGACACGCAGGGCAACCGCTACTACCGCGACCGCCGCAATCCGAAGCGCCGCTGGGTGATCTACAACGGCATGGTGGAAGCATCGCGTGTGCCGCCGGAATGGCACGGCTGGCTCCACAACATCGTCAACGACCTGCCGTCGGAAACGGGCTACAAGCCGCGCGCCTGGGAAAAGGCGCACCTGCCCAATCTCACAGGCACCGAGATGGCCTATCGTCCGGGCGGCTCGCTGCTGCGCGGCGCCCAGCGCCAGAAGACGGCAGGCGACTACGAAGCCTGGAAGCCGGAATAAGCGCCGCCCGATGCCGGGCGCATTCGTGTTTGAGCCGCGGGGAGGCGGAAGATGCAGTCGTCATTTCTTGAAACGCTGACGGGCGCCGCGGTGATCGCCATCGCGGCGATCTTCCTGTTCTTTGCCTACACGTCGACCGATGCGGGCACGACCTCGGGCTACGAACTGACCATCGACTTCGACCGGGTTGACGGTCTTGTGCCTGGCGCGGACGTGCGTCTCTCCGGCATCAAGATCGGCACTGTCCTGAAGCAGGAGCTGGACCCAAAGACCTACTTCGCGCGCGTCACCATCTCCGTGGCGCCCGACGTGGAGCTTCCCGACGACACCAGCGCCAAGATTTCCGCGGAAGGTCTCCTCGGCGGCAACTACATCGCGCTGACACCCGGTGGTAGCGAGGACATGCTGGCGGACGGCGACGAGATCCGTTTCGCGCAGGGCTCCATCGACCTGATCGGTCTCGTGAGCCAGGCGGTATTCAGCGCCGGCGGCGGTGACGGCGAATGAGCCTTGCGACGGCAATCCTGAAGCGTTTCGCGATTGCTGCGTGCATCACCGGCCTCGCGGCGCCCGCATGGGCCCAGGAACAGCCGGTGGAAGAGCTAGGCGAACCTGCCGCCGAGGCGCCGGCCGACGAAGGACCGGCGGAACCTGCCTACGAGGCCGCCGAACTGACGGGCCTCAACAAGATCACCGCGCGTACGCACCCGATCAAGGCAACCGTGGGCGAGACCGTCCGCTTCGGGACGCTCGGCATCACCGTGCAGGCGTGTCACAAGTCGCGGCCGGAAGACCCGCCCAAGACCGTCGCCTTCCTCGTGATCCGAGACTACCCGGTGAACGTCGAGGGAGAGGACGCGGACGAGGCGATGATGGAAGAGGATCCCGAGCCGATCTTCACCGGCTGGATGCTTGCCTCGTCGCCGGGCCTCAATGCGCTGGAGCACCCGGTCTACGACGTCTGGCTCACCGACTGCAGCACAAGCTCCGGGTCCGGATCGTCGGGCAGCGAGTAGAAGTCGGCGGGCACGCCGATCGCCTCGGCGAGGCGCATCTTGTACATCTCCCGCGGTATCTCGACGGTGCCGAACTGCGACAGGTGATCGGTCACGAACTGCGTGTCGAGCAGCCGGAACCCGCCGCGCCTGAGCCGCGCCACCAGGTGCACCAGCGCCACCTTGCTGGCGTCCGTGGCACGCGAAAACATGCTCTCCCCGAAGAAGGCCCCGCCAAGCGAGACGCCGTAGAGGCCGCCGACGAGGCGGCCTTCCTGCCGGCACTCGATGGAGTGCGCGTTGCCGCGCGCATGAAGTTCGCAATAGAGATCGACGATGCGGTCGTTGATCCATGTGCCGCCGCGGCCCGGGCCGGGTTCGGCGCAGGCGAGGACCGTTGCCCGGAAATCCCGGTCGGCGGTTACCTCGAAGGGACGCTGACGCACCGTGCGCCGCAGCTTCCGGGGGACGTGAAAGTCGTCGAGGGGGATGATGCCGCGCAGGTCAGGGTCGACCCAGTAGAGCGTCGGGTCGTCGCGCGACTCGCCCATCGGGAAGACGCCATAGGCGTAGGCACGCAGCAGGATGTCGGCCGTGATTTCGCCGTCGCCCATGGTTCGCCGCTGCCCGGACGGGCTACTTGAGCCCAAGATACTGTTCGAGCCAGTGAATGTGATAGTTGCCGTTCGCAATGTCCGGCTCGTCGATCAGCCGCCCGAAGAGCGGGATCGTCGTGTTGACGCCACCCACCACGAATTCGTGCAGCGCACGCCGCAGCCGCATGATGCAGTGCTCACGCGTGTCGCCGTAGACGATCAGCTTGCCGATCATGCTGTCGTAATAGGGTGGGATGCGGTAGCCGGAATAGACGGCAGAATCGATGCGCACGCCAAGGCCGCCGGGCGTGTGGAAGTCCGTGACCGTGCCGGGTGATGGCGCGAAGGTTTCCGGGTGCTCGGCATTGATGCGGCACTCGATAGCGTGCCCGGTCATCTTGATGTCTTCCTGGCGTACGCTCATGGGTTCGCCGGCCGCGATGCGAATCTGCTCGCGCACCAGATCGACGCCCGTCACCATCTCCGTCACCGGGTGCTCGACCTGCAGGCGGGTGTTCATCTCGATGAAGAAGAACTCGCCGTCCTCGTAGAGGAACTCGATGGTGCCCGCACCGAGATAGCCCATGTCGCGCATGGCGTCAGCCACGATGTTGCCGATCCGGTTGCGCTCTTCCTCGGTGATGGCCGGGGAGGGCGATTCTTCCAGCACCTTCTGGTGGCGGCGCTGAAGTGAGCAGTCGCGCTCGCCGAGGTGGATGGCGTTTCCGTGGCTGTCGCCCAGCACTTGGATCTCGATGTGGCGCGGCTTGCCGAGATAGCGCTCAAGGTAGAGAGCATCGTCACCGAAGGCGGCTTTCGACTCCGACCGCGCGGTGGACACCGCCTGGTCAAGGTCGGCACGCGTCTTGGCGACCTTCATGCCGCGGCCGCCGCCGCCTGCCGCCGCCTTCACGAGAACCGGGTAGCCGATCTCGTCGGCGACCTTGGCCGCTGCTGCCACGTCCTTCACCGCGCCCTCGGAGCCGGGCACCACGGGGATGCCGAGCTTGCGCGCTGTGCGCTTCGCCTCGATCTTGTCGCCCATGATGCGGATGTGTTCCGCCTTGGGGCCGATGAAGGCGATGCCATGCTCCTCGACGATGGAGACGAAGTTGGCGTTCTCAGAAAGGAAGCCATAGCCGGGGTGGATGGCGTCCGCGCCGGTGATCTCGGCGGCGGAAATGATCGCCGGGACGTTCAGATAGCTGTCGGCGGCAGGGGCGGGGCCGATGCACACGCTCTCGTCGGCGAGGCGCACATGCATGGCGTCGGCATCGGCGGTGGAGTGAACCGCCACCGTGGCAATCCCCATCTCGCGGCAGGCGCGCTGGATGCGCAGCGCGATTTCCCCGCGGTTGGCGATCAGGACTTTCTCGAACATCCAGGAAGCCTCGCCGGGTGCGCTATTCGATGACGATCAGGACTTCGCCGAATTCGACCGGCTGAGCGTCCTGGATCAGGATCTGCTTCACGGTGCCGGATTTCGGCGCCGGAATCGGGTTCATCGTCTTCATGGCCTCGACGATGAGCAGCGTTTGCCCCTGGCTCACGGAATCGCCGACCGAGACGAAGGCGGCGGAGCCCGGCTCCGGCGCCACGTAGACCGTGCCGACCATCGGCGACGTGACGGCGCCGGGGTGGTTGGAGAGGTCCGCGCCGGCGTCTGCCGCCGGGGCGCTGTCACCGCCCGATGACGCGGCCGGTGCGGGCTGCGGGGCCGGTGCCGCGTAGGACACCGCGCCGCCGCCAAGGTTGCGCGCGACACGGATCTTGAAATCGTCGGTCTCGACCTCGATTTCGCTGAGCTCGGTTTCCTTCAGGAGGTCCGCCAGTTCGCGGATCATTTCCTTGTCGACCGGGTTCGATTTGCTCATCAACGTCTCCAGGCGGGTGGCCGCGGCCGGCGCGGGCCCTGGGGGGCTCGTGGGTTACTTGGTTTTCGATTCGAGCAGCGAGGCGAATGCTTCGAGCGCCAGGTCGTAGCCCAGCGGGCCGAAGCCGCAGATCACACCCCGCGCCACGTCGGAAACATAGGAGTGGCGGCGAAAATCCTCGCGTGCATACGGGTTTGACAGGTGAACTTCAATCACCGGCGTCTCGCAGGCCAGCACCGCGTCGCGCACGGCAACGGACGTGTGGGTGTACCCCGCCGCGTTCAGCAGTACGCCGTCGGCGCCCTCGCGCGCTTCCTGCAGCCAGTCGACGAGCTGGCCTTCGCTGTTGGTCTGGCGGAAATCGGCGGCAAGGCCCAGCCCCTTGGCTTTTTCAGCCACGCGGGCCTCAAGCTGGGCGAGGGTGTCCGCGCCGTAAATTTCCGGCTCGCGCTGGCCCAGAAGGTTCAGGTTCGGGCCGTTCAGCACGAAAATCTTGCGCGGCATGCTGCTTGGTCGCCTTTTCTGATTTGTGCGGCCGCCGAAAACGGGTCTCGGGCCCGGATTTGCGCCCCTGTGCGCAGCCCCGGACTTGCCCGCCCGTTATACTTGAGCCGCCGCGCGCCGCAAAGCGATGGCGGATTCGCGGGAAAAATGCGACCCCCGACCGGATCGCGGCGTTGAAAAGGGAGGGGGCCCCTCCCATTATCGCGGGCACATGACCATGCCCGACAATACCGCTGAACACCTCACCGTTTCCGTAAACGGCGAGGAACGTGCTGTGCCCGTGCCAATGACGGTAGCGGATCTGCTGACGTGGCTCGGGCTCGAGCCGAAGAAGATTGCCGTCGAGCGCAATCTCGAGATCGTGCCCAAGTCGCTCTACGGCGAAACGAAGCTGGCCGACGGCGACCGGATCGAGATCGTCCAGTTCGTCGGCGGCGGCTGAAGCGGGCAGACCGGAGAATTGAGACTATGAGTGAGGCGGCGAAGATCGAGACGCCGGCAGCGCCGGAAGACCGGCCGCTGACGATCGCCGGGCGCGAGTATCAGTCGCGCCTGATCATCGGCACGGGCAAGTACGTGGACTACGCGCAGAACGCGGCTGCCGCCGAAGCATCCGGCGCCGAGATCGTCACCGTTGCGGTTCGGCGCGTGAACCTGACCGACAAGTCGCAGCCGATGCTGGTCGATTATCTGGACCCGGAGAAATACACCTACCTGCCGAACACGGCGGGCTGCTTCACCGGTGAGGACGCCGTGCGCACGCTTCGCCTGGCGAGAGAAGCCGGCGGCTGGAAACTCGTGAAGCTGGAAGTGCTGGGTGACCAGAAGACACTTTACCCGGACATGCGTGAGACCCTGCGCGCAGCGGAATTGCTGCTGGGCGAAGGCTTCGAGGTGATGGTCTATTGCTCGGACGATCCCATCATGGCGCGCGAACTGGAACAGATGGGCTGCTGCGCGATCATGCCGCTGGCGGCGCCGATCGGGTCCGGCCTTGGCATCCAGAACCCGGTGAACATCCGCCTCATCGTCGAGCAGTCGAACGTGCCGGTCCTTGTGGATGCGGGCGTCGGCACGGCGTCGGATGCCGCCATCGCCATGGAGCTTGGCTGTGACGGCGTGCTGATGAACACGGCAATCGCCGAGGCGCGCGATCCCATCCGCATGGCGCGCGCGATGAAGCACGCGGTGGAAGCGGGCCGCGACGCCTATCTCGCCGGCCGCATGCCGCGCAAGAAATACGCCGACCCCAGTTCGCCGCTTGCGGGGCTGATCTAGCCCGCCGCGTCGCGCGCTTCGTCGATGCGTGCCTCGATTTCTTCAAGCGGCGCCGCGCCGGGCACCAGCGTGTCACCGATCACGTATGCGGGCGTTCCGCGCACACCGATATCGAAGGCGATCTCGCGGTTGGTCTTGATGATCTCTTCGATCCGCGCCGATTCCATGTCGCGGGCGAGTCGCTCCGTATCGAGACCGACATCCTCCGCGATCTCCATGATGCGCTCTTCGTCCAGCGTGCCCTCGTTTTCCAGCATGGCGAAGTGGAACGCGAGGTAGCGGTCCTGCGGGATGGCGGCAATTGCCGCGCGGGATGCAACGCGGGACTCCGGCCCGAGCACGGGGAACTCCTTGAGCACGAGCCGAACGTCGTCGTGCTTGCGGATGATTTCCTTCACGTCTTCGGCAGACTGCTTGCAGTAGGGGCAGCGGTAGTCGAAGAACTCGACCACAGTGATCTCGCCATCCGGATTGCCCGCCACGTAGGAATAGCCGTCGTTCTCCAGCGCCTCGCGGTGCTTGGCGATGGCGGCCGCGGTCTCCACGCGATCGCGCTCGGCCTCCTGGGCGTCCAGCGCATCCATCACCTCGATCATCACCTCGGGATTGGCGACGAGGTAATCGCGGATGATTTCGCCGATCGCCTCCTTCTCGGCCTCGGAGAAGGGACTCGCATCCTGCGCAATGGCAGGGGCGCGGAGAACGAACGCTGCACAAGCGATGGCGGCAGCGAAAGCGGCGGTGCGGAAGAGACTCATGCGGTTGTCACTCTGAATTGGCGGGCGTGGAACCTAGATGTTCGGCGGCTCCATGCGGGAAATGTCGTCGGCACGCTGCCAGGCCGGTGTGCCGGTCGGCAGATCGCGCATGGCACGTCCCGCCCATTGCTTGGCCTCGGTGATCTTGCCACCAGCCGCGTAGCGCTCCGCGGTCGCAAGTGCCGCCATCGGCTCGTTGCCTTCGCGTGCATAGGCCTCGGCAAGGATGCGGTAGGCTGTCGGGTAGTCCTTTTCGAGCTGTGTGGCCCGCTCGAGAACTTCCCGCGCCTGGGTGGCCGAGCCGGGCTTCTCGGTTGCCAGCAGCGCCTGGCCATAGCCCACCATGATCAGCGGCTCATCGGGCAGCAGCTCGGTCGCGCGCTTGTACGCTGCGGCGGCCTCATCGGAGCGGCCTGACTCGAAGAGCGCCTGACCCTTGAACTCCTGGAAATACCCGTTGCCCGGCTGATCGGCGATCAGGGCATCGATTTCCTGAACGGCTCGATCCGTGTTCGGAATCTTGTAGTAGGCGATGGCCCGGGCATAGCGCGCCGGGATGCTGGTGTCCTTCTCCGGGTAACGCCGGAAGGTCACCTGCGGCCGGTCGATAAAGCCGTGCAGCTTGGCCTTAACGAGGTCGAGCTTGCGCTGCCACTCCTCCGGATCTTTCGCATCGTAAAAGGGTGAATTCTCGACCCGGTTCTGGAGCGCGGCAATGCGGTCCCGCGACAGCGGATGGCTGCGGACATAGGGATCCTGCGCCCGGTCGGACAGCGCTTCCTGGTCGGCCAGCTTGTCGAAGAAGCTGACGAGTCCGCGGCCCGACTGGCCGGTGCGCTCAAGGAAGGTCATCGCCGCCTGGTCCGCCGACGCTTCCTGCGTGCGGGAATACGAGAGGAAGGTGCGCTGGGCGAGCGACTGGCCACCGGTGATGAGCGCAAGACCGGCATCGCCCGCGCCGGCCGCGATGGCCCCGATGCCGAGGATGTAGCCAAGGATTGCCGGTGCCGTGGCCGTCGCGATGGCTTCCTGCGACCGCGACAGGTGGCCGCCGGTGATGTGGCCGGTTTCGTGCGCCATCACGCCGATGATTTCGTTCGGCGTCTCGGCCTGCTGGATCGTGCCCGTGTGCATGAACACGTTCTGGCCGCCGGTGACGAAGGCGTTGATCGAGTCGGCGTTTACGATATAGGTCCGGACGGCCTTCGGATTGAGGCCGGCAGCGGCGAAAACTGGTTCGGAAAACTCTCGGATGATATGTTCCGTCTCCGCATCGCGGATCAGCGATATGGCCAGCGCCTGCTGGAGCGGCAGCATCACCGCCAATGCGGCAATTCCAACCCGCGCAATCGCCTTGCGCGCAAAGACACGCGGACGCAACCGAGTGATTCCAGACATTCTCTTCGGCATGTTCCCTCGTCCAGGGACGCGCTTTCCCGGCGCTGTCACGAAACGGGCCCACCCCCGGATCGCGCTGGGGCAGGAAAACGGTAGGCACCGGGCCAGCGGGCGTCAATCGGCGGCGCAAGGCGCTCGCGCCATGGTGAACGGTGCAGGTTTCGTAGTCCGTCGCGGTGGCGGGATTGTGACGCGCACGGCGTTTTCAGCGGCTGCTGCGTTAATGATCGCGGCCTGCTCGGGCGGCGGTTCCGGCGACCGGGAAATCTCGACCGCGAATTTCACCGCTAACCAGCTGAACCAGCCTTCGCTGCTGGCGGCTGCCCCGGATATCGGGATTTTCATGGGCGCCGCTGTCGCGGACGAGCCGCGGGCAGCGCTGGCTGCCCGCAACGTGCTGGAGCAGGGCGGGACCGCTGCGGACGCGGCCACGGCCCTTTATTTCACGCTCGCGGTGACCATGCCGCATGCGGCGGGTCTCGGCGGCGGCGGCGTGTGCCTCGTGCACGATCCCGACGAGCAGAAGGTCACCAGCTACGACTTCCTGCCGCGCCGGGCGCGCGGCGGCGGCCCGGCGGCCATTCCCGGCAACGTGCGCGGCTTTGCTTACATCCAGGCGACCCACGGGCGGCTCAACTGGGCCAACCTGGTGGCGCCCGCGGAAGTGATGGCGGCACAGGGCCACGAGGTCTCGCGCGCCTTCGTCAGCGAAATGGCGCCGCTCACGGGCGCCATCCGCAGTCTGCCGAACCTGGCGTCCGTCTATCTGAAGCCTGACGGACAGCCCCTGGCGGAAGGTGACCGGCTGGTCCAGACCGGGCTGGCGGCCTCGCTGGGCCGCGTGCGTGCGGGGGGGCCGAGCGGGCTCTATGCCGGCGATATCGCCGAAGCCGTTGCCGAAGAAGCCGCCACAATTGGTGGCACGATCACCATTGAGGAACTGCGCGCTTACCGGCCGAATGTCCGCGAGCCGCAGCAGTTTCCCATCGGCAATCACCGCCTTTCCGTGCCGAGCGCCGAGATCGGGGCGGGGCAATTCATGGCGGCGCTCTGGCCGTACGCACAAGGTACCGGCGGCGGTGCGCTTGCGCAGGCGGCGCGCGCGGAGCTTGCACGGCTAGGGGCCGAACGCGACCTGCCTTCCCTTTACGGTTCAACGGCCTTCACGGTTGCGAATGCGGGCGGTGATGCCATTGCCTGCGCTGTCACCATGAACGGGCCGTTCGGCACCGGGCGCATGGCGCCGGGCACAGGCATTTCGCTGGCACGTTCGCCGGATACGCCGGGCTACGGCCTCGCCAGCGCGTTCCTGGCGCCGGTCCTCGTGACCAATCCGAACAACGGTACGTTCTTCTTCGCGGGTGCCGGCTCGGGTAGTGAGAAGGCGCCGGCCGGTGTGCTTTCTGTCGCCAGCAAGGTGATGGGCGGGACAAGCCTCGATGAAGCGCAGCTCTCGGGCATCTCCGATCGGGAGAGCCTGGTGAACGCCGTGGCCTGCCCGTCGGGCGCGCCGCAGGAGAACGCTTCCTGCGGCTTCGCGCCGGACCCGCGCGGCGACGGCATCGGGGCGCTCGGCTACCCCGCGGGCTACTAGCGGGTCGCGTGGCGGGGAAGGGCAAGAGCCCGTCGCGGCGCGGCGACGTCGATCCGTTCATCGTGATGGACGTGATGCGCGCGGCGAATGCCCGCGACGCCGCTGGGCATCATGTCATCCACATGGAAGTCGGCCAGCCTGGCACGCCCGCCCCGCGCGCCGTGCGCGATGCGGCACGCCACGCCATCGAAAGCGACCGGCTCGGCTATACCGAGGCGCTGGGCAACCCGGCGCTGCGGGCGCGTATCGCCCGCCACTACGGCGAGGCTTACGACGTGGACGTCTCGCCCGACCGTGTGGTGGTGACCACCGGCTCATCCGCCGGGTTCCAGCTCGCGTTCCTGGCGGCATTCGATGCAGGGGCGCGCGTGGCGCTGGCGATGCCGGCCTATCCTGCTTACCGCAACATCCTGAAGGCGCTGGATCTTGAGGCGGTGCCCATCGGGACAGGCCCGGAAACCGGCTACCAGCTGACCGCCGCGATGCTTGCCGATGCCGCCAATGCTGGCCGGATCGACGGCGTGCTCATTGCCAGCCCCGCGAACCCGACCGGGGCGATGATCGAACCCGCCGAAATCGCGGCCATCGGCGAGGTCGCGCGCGAGCGCGGCATGTGGCTCATCTCTGATGAAATCTACCACCGGCTGACCTACGGGACGGTGCAGGAGGCGACAGCGCTTGATGCAGTGCCCGACGCCATCACCATCAACAGCTTCTCGAAATACTATTCGATGACCGGCTGGCGCATCGGCTGGATGGTGGTGCCGGAGGCGCTGGTGCGGACCGTGGAGCGGCTGGCGCAGAACCTGTTCATCTCGGTGCCGTCGGTGAGCCAGATCGCCGCGATGGAAGCATTCGGCGCTGTGGAAGAACTGGAGGCGAATGTCGCCGTCTACCGGGCCAACCGAGACCTGTTGCTCGAAGGACTGCCGCAAGCGGGTTTCACGCGCCTCGCGCCGTCGGACGGGGCTTTCTACATCTACGCGGACGTGGCGCACCTGACGGACAACAGCGCGCGCTTCTGCCAGCAATTGCTGGAAGAGGCTGACATTGCCGTCACGCCGGGCATCGACTTTGACCCGGTGCGCGGCGTGCAGACGCTGCGCTTCTCCTATGCCGGGCCGACAGCCGACATGGCGGAAGCGGTTCAGCGCCTCAAGGCCCTGAAGCTGGGGTGATGGCGGCCTGAGGACGGACCCGGTCTAGCGGCGCTGCCACCAGCCGCGGCGCGGCTTCTGGGGCTCGTCGTCGCCATCCGCGCCCGCGGATTCGAGTTCCGGCTGGCGGCCACTCTCATCCCCCTCCTCATCTGCGGCGTCCTCTGGCTCTTCCTTAGAAGCCGTGTCCTTGGCCTCCGCCGCTGTACTGTCGAGCTCCGCGCGGTAGTCCGCTTCGTTCGCGGCATCGGCGACGGGGACATCATCGCGCCGGGCCTCTGCCGGCCCGGCGGTGCCGGCCGCGACGCCCGTATCGGGATCGCCGTCATCGGTGGGATGGGAACTGGTGGCGGCGAAAGATTCGCTGCCCGTATCCGCCGTCTCTGGCACCTGCGATGCTGCTTCGTCTCCGGCCGACTGCCCGGTGGTCACAACGGCTTCGGTGCTGCCCGACGAATAGGCCACGAAGACAGGCGCGTCCTCGTTATCGCCGCCTTCGCCTTCACTGTCGCCGGATTCCTGCGACGCACCGCTGTTGCGGCGGTGGCGGCGGCCACCCCGGCGCCCCCGGCGGCGGCGCTTGCGGCGCTTGCCATCGCCGTCACTGTCGTCGTCGGACTCATCGTCGCCTGACGTCTCGGCGCGGCTCTCGGTGTCGTCGCCGGAGTCGTCCGACTGGTTGTCGCTGTCGTTGTCACCCTCGGCGTTGCGCCCGCCACGGCGGCGGCGACGGCGGCGGCGCTTCGGCTTGCCGTCGGTGTCGTCGTCGCTGTCTCCATCGTCCGACGACCGGGCCTCCTGGGCTTCCGCTTCGGCATCGGCCGCTTCGAGGGCCGCGGCCTCGGCTTCCGCCGCTGCGTCGGCTGCCTCGTCCTCCGCGTCATCGAAGGCGCTTTCCATGCTGAGGGCGTCGTTGGCCGCGGTCAGGTCCGGCTCGCGGTCATCGGTGCGCTTGAGGGTGAAGTCCGGCGCGACCAGCGATTCGTCCGCCAGCAGGTAGACCGAGATGCGGCAGCGCCGCTCGATATCCAGCAGCTTGGCGCGCTTCTGGTTCAGGATGTAGACGGCCACCGAGGTGGGCACCGTTACGTCGATCGCCTTGGTGCGGCCCTTGAGGGCCTCCTGTTCGATGGCGCGCAGCACGTGCAGCGCCGTGGACTCGACCGAGCGCACATGGCCCGTGCCCTTGCAGTGCGGGCAGATGTCCGTCGAGCCTTCGAGGACGCCCGAGCGCATGCGCTGGCGCGACATTTCCAGCAAGCCGAACGACGAGATGCGGCCCACCTGGATGCGGGCGCGGTCCTGCTTGAGGCTGTCCTTGAGCTTGCGCTCGACCGCGCGGTTGTTGCGCGGCTCTTCCATGTCGATGAAGTCGATGACGATGAGGCCCGCCATGTCGCGCAGGCGCAGCTGGCGGGCGATCTCTTCCGCCGCTTCCATGTTGGTGGAAAGCGCCGTCGCCTCGATGTTGTGTTCCTTGGTGGACTTGCCCGAGTTCACGTCGATCGACACCAGCGCCTCGGTGGGGTTGATGACGATGTAGCCGCCCGACTTGAGCGTGACGGTGGGTTCGAGCAGCGAGTCCAGCTCCGCCTGCACGCCGTAGCGCTGGTAGAGCGGTTCGCGGTCCTTGTAGCGCTTCACGTTCTTCGCATGGCTCGGCATGAGCATGCGCATGAATTCCTTGGCTTCCTTGTAGGCCGCGTCGCCATCGACGTGGATCTCGTCGATGTCCTTGGAATAGAGGTCGCGGATCGAGCGCTTGATGAGGTCGCCTTCCTCGTAGATGAGGGCGGGCGCCGTGGACTTGAGCGTCAGGTCGCGGATGTTCTCCCAAAGGCGCAGCAGGTAGTCGAAGTCGCGCTTGATCTCGGCCTTGGTGCGGTTTGCACCGGCGGTGCGCACGATCAGGCCCATGCCCTCGGCGACTTCAAGCTCGCTCGTCGCTTCCTTGAGGCGGCGCCGGTCGGCCGGGTTGGTGATCTTGCGGGAGATGCCGCCGCCACGCGCGGTGTTGGGCATCAGCACGCAGTAGCGGCCGGCAAGCGACAGGTAGGTGGTCAGCGCGGCGCCCTTGTTGCCGCGCTCTTCCTTGACGACCTGTACGAGCAGGATCTGGCGGCGCTTGATGACTTCCTGGATCTTGTAGGGACGAAGGCGGGCGCGGCGCTGACGGCCCTCGGCGCCGCCATTGTCGTCGCGGCCCCGGCCCCGTCCACGGCCCTGGCGGCCATTGCGTCCACGGCGGCCGTCCCGGCCCCGTCCGCGGCCACGGCGGCTGCGGTCGCCATCCGATGACTTGGCCTCGGCATCATCCGAGTCGTCGTCGCCGGATTCGTCCTCGTCCTCGTCCGAATCGTCCTCGTCCACGGAAGAAGCGGTCTCGGACTCGTCGTCCTCATCTTCTTCGTCATCGGAGTCGTCGTCTTCGTCATCCTCGTCGTGCTCGGACGAGGCGGTCTCGATGTCCTCGGCGTTGACGTCTTCGTCGATTTCCTCGATCTCGGCGTGCGGGGGGTCGCCCACATCGCCGTCGTCCTCGCCGTCATTGTCCTCGTCTTCGGAGGCGTCGGCTCCGGATTCGGCCAGCTCGCTCAGGCTTTCGGCCTTCTCGGCCTCAGCGGCGATGGTGCGCGGCGACTCGTCGCCCGATTCATCCCCGCTCTCGGCGTCATAGCCCTCGTCGGCCTCGGCCTCGGCGTCTTCCTCCTCGGCTTCGGCGCGATGTTCCGCGGCCTCCTGCTCGAGCAGCTTCTGCCGGTCGGCGACCGGGATCTGGTAGTAGTCGGGATGGATCTCGCTGAACGCCAGGAAGCCGTGGCGGTTGCCGCCATACTCCACGAACGCCGCCTGCAGCGACGGTTCGACGCGCGTGACTTTCGCGAGATAAATGTTGCCGCGAAGCGGCTTACGGGCGGCGGATTCGAAGTCGAAGTTTTCGACGCGCTTTCCCGAGACGACGGCCACGCGGGTCTCTTCCCGGTGGGCCGCGTCGATCAGCATCTTCTTGCCCATAGGCGAATTCTCCAGGCGCGCCGCGGCAGGGCCCGGCCGGCATCTGAGCCGGCGGAACCGCGGTTTGGGCCGCGTTGCGCGCAATCAGGTAAAGGGGGAGGCCGCGTCCGCCCATGGCGCAAGCATGCGCGTGCGCCGGCACATTCCGCCGGGCGGCGGGACTGTATGCGGCGCTGGGTTTCGTAACGGCCATCGGTTCAAAATCTCGGAGCGGTGCCCATTTCGTCGAGCGACCACCCGGTTGTTCGGTCAGGCGCGCGCCAAATCAGGCAGGCGGCGCGATGTCTTTTCGCTGCCGGGCGGGTGCGCGGCGCGCACGGCGATCCGGCGTTTGGCGGAGATGAGGGGCGAACCCCGGCCAGCGGCCATTTCGGCCACGGAAAACAAGGACGCCAGAAACGCGGCGCCGGAAGCGGCCAGATTCATTCCCGCCTGGAGTGCTTTGGGAGTTCAAACCGCGGTTTTCGGGGCTTTTTCGCCCGCGTCACGACCGGTTTGCGATCCCGAGCACGGCACTTCTTTTACCCGGGCCGCCGGTCCCTGCGCAAGCAGTGTAACGCGGGCGGGACGAAGTTCCCGCTGGCAACCCTCTGGCAGCTTCGCGGGTGGATGGTTTATGAGCCGTTAATCCCTTGGCGATTAGATTGCGCGGACGGGCCCGTGGCGCCCGATTCCCCGCGGTTCCGGTCCGGACGGTGACGAAAGTGCGATTCTTGCGTCTTGCTTCGAGGATTTTGGGTGCGCTGGCGGCCCTCTGGGCCGTCACGGGTGCCGCGCTGGCCGCTGCCCCTTCGGTGACGGATGTGCGGCTCGGCCAGAGCGGCGACACCACGCGCTTCGTGCTCGAACTGACCGGCAAGGTGGATGCCAATGCCTTCACGCTCGCCGATCCGCACCGGCTGGTGGTCGATCTGCCGGCGCTGGACTGGCAGCTTCCGGGCGATTTCGTGCCGTCGGGCAGGGGGCTGATCGGCAGCTTCCGCTACGGCCTGTTCCGGCCCGGCAATGCCCGCGTCGTAATCGACCTGGAGGGCCCGGCGGCTATTTCCAGGTCGTTCGTGCTACCGCCGGACCCGGCGCACGGCAAGAACTGGCGCATCGTCTTCGACCTGTCGCCAACATCGGAGGCAGCCTTCCGCGCCAGCGCCGGCTGGCCGGATGCGCTGCGCAACACGACACCGCCGCCGCCGGTGCCGGGCGCCCCGGACGTCAAGGCGCCCACGCTGGACGGCAAGCAGGTGGTGGTGATCGATGCAGGCCATGGCGGCGTCGATCCCGGCGCAATCGGCGCGGGCGGCACGCGCGAGAAAGACGTGACGCTCGCCTTCGCCAAGGTGCTGGCCCGCAAGGTGCGCGAGGTGGGCGACTACGAAGTCCACCTGACCCGCGATACCGACATCTTCATCGAGCTGCGCGAGCGCGTGGCCATCGCGCGCCGCCACGATGCGGACCTGTTCATCTCGATCCACGCGGACTCGATCGAGAAGTCGGACGTCCGCGGCGCCTCGATCTATACCCTTTCCGAAACGGCGTCCGACGCCGAGGCGGCCGCGCTGGCCCGCAAGGAGAACGCGGCCGACGTCATCGCCGGCGTGAACCTCGGCGGCGAGGCGGACGAGGTGCGCGATATCCTGATCGACCTTGCCCAGCGCGAGACCAAGAACCTGTCGGTCCGCTTCGCCCAGACCGTGGTGCCCAAGATGTCGGGTGTCACCAAGGTGCTGCGCAACTCCCATCGCTTCGCGGGCTTCCGGGTGCTGAAGGCGCCGGACGTGCCATCGGTCCTGATCGAGACCGGGTTCCTCACCAACCGCGAGGACGAGGCGAACCTCAATTCGTCCGCATGGCGCGAACGCACGGCGGCCGCCATCGCCAAGAGCGTGGACGCCTATTTCACTGAACGCCTGGCGGAGGCGCGGCAGTGATTTCGCCTGCGAAAGACAAGCCGTGGCCTGGGGTTAACCGTCGCGGCAACTTGCCGCTTTTGTCACAATGCGCCTGTGACCGGGCGTCACGTCCGTGCCATAATCCCTGCCTAGTGGAGATGGTGGAAACGGATGCGGGCTTCGGTCCGGCTCACCGTCGGCGCGGTGCCGTCAGCCTCTGGGGCGGGCTGACACAGAAGGGCATTCTTTCGAGCGTTTCCCCGGATCGGATGTTGTTGACCGCATGATGCGCGTACTTGCCTTTGCCGGTGTCGCCGCGGTCGTGCTGATCCTCGGCACGGCCATCGGCGTGGCTTTCCTGCTGTGGAGCTTCTCCCGCGACCTGCCGCCGCACGACCAGCTGGCCCATTACGAGCCGCCGGTGATGACGCGCGTCCATGCGGGCGACGGCTCGCTGATCGCCGAGTTTGCCCGCGAGCGCCGTCTCTACGTACCGATCACGGCAATCCCCGAAGACCTGATCAACGCGTTCCTGGCTGCCGAGGACAAGAATTTCTTCGAGCACGAAGGCGTCGACATGCTCGGCGTCGTCCGCGCCGCCATTGCCAATGTCGACAATTACCTCAACGACCGCCGCCTCGAAGGTGCGTCCACGATCACGCAGCAGGTGGCGAAGAACTTCCTGCTGACCAACGAGGTGTCGTTCGAGCGCAAGATCAAGGAAGCGCTGCTCGCACGGCGCATCGAGACCGCGTACTCCAAGGAGCGCATTCTCGAACTCTACCTGAACGAGATTTATCTCGGCATGGGTTCCTACGGCGTCGCCGCCGCGGCGCTGAACTTCTACGGCAAGTCTCTGGACGAGCTGACGCTGGGCGAGATGGCTTACCTGGCGGCGCTGCCCAAGGCGCCGAGCAATTATCATCCGTTCCGCCAGCGCGAGCGCGCCATTGCCCGCCGCAACTGGGTGCTGGCCCGCATGGCGGAGAATGGCGTCATCACGCCGTTCCAGGCATCCGTCGCCCGCGCAGAAAGCCTCAACGTGACGCCGCGCCCGGCCGGCGCGCAGATCGTCGAGACGCAGTATTTCGTCGAGGAAGTCCGCCGCCGCGCGCTCGCCATGTATGGCGAGGACCAGCTCTACGACGGCGGGCTGTCCATCCGCACGACGCTCGACACCGGGCTCCAGGGCATGGTGCGTCACGCGCTGCGCGATGGGCTGGTCGACTATGACCGGCGCCACGGCTGGCGCGGGCCCTTCACCCGGCTCGAAAGCACTTCGGACTGGCCGTCGCGGCTCGTGGCAATCGAAACGGCGAACGACCTCGATCCGTGGCGCCTCGCCGTGGTGCTGGATGTGACCTCGGAAGGCGCCGAAGTGGGCCTGCGTCCAGAGCTGGATGACGGGGGCGACATGATCGACCCCGGCGAGACCGGCTACGTGCCTCTCGCCAACCTCGCCTGGGCGCGCGAATCCAAGAACAACCGCATCGTCGGACCCGAGATCACCGAGGCGACGCAGGTGCTGTCGCGCGGTGACGTGGTCTGGGTCGAGCCGGCGGCAAGCGAAGAGGGCGGGGCACAAACCGCCTATGCGCTCCGGCAGATACCGGAAGTGAACGGCGCCGTGGTGGCCATTGATCCGCATACCGGCCGCGTGCGCGCGCTGGTCGGCGGCTTCAGCTACCAGCTTTCCGAGTTCAACCGCGCGACACAGGCGGCCCGCCAGCCGGGTTCGTCGTTCAAGCCGTTCGTCTATGCAGCCGCGCTCGACAGCGGCTACACGCCTTCGAGCCTCGTGCTCGATGCGCCCTTCGTGATCGAGCAGGGCCCAGGACTCGCGCTCTGGAAGCCGGAAAACTATTCGCGGACCTTCTACGGTCCCTCGACGCTGCGCCTCGGCCTCGAGAAATCGCGCAACGTGATGACCGTCCGGCTGGCGCAGGCCATCGGCATGGAGAAGGTTACGAGTTACGCCCGCAAGTTCGGCATCATGGAGGACATGATGCCGGTGCTCGCGATGGCGCTTGGTGCGGGTGAAACGACGCTGCTGAACCTGACGAACGCGTACGCAACGCTCGTCAACGGCGGCAAGCGCATCGAGCCCGTCGTCATCGACCGTATCCAGGACCGCTACGGCCACACCATTTACCGCCACGACGTGCGCACCTGCCCGGACTGCGCGGCGGACGAATGGAACGGCCAGGCGCCGCCGGAGATATCCGACACGCGCGAGCAGGTGATCGACGCGCGCACGGCCTACCAGGTCGTGTCCATGCTGCAGGGCGTCGTCCAGCGCGGTACCGGCCGCACGATTGCCTCGGTGGGCAAGCCGCTGGCCGGCAAGACGGGCACCACCAACAAGGAACAGGACGCGTGGTTCGTGGGCTTCGCGCCGGACCTTGCCGTTGGCGTCTTCATCGGCTTCGACGAACCCAAGCCCATGGGCCGCGGCGAAACCGGCGGCGGGCTGGCCGCGCCCGTGTTCCGCGACGTGATGGCGGAAGCACTCAAGGACAAGCCGTCGATCCCGTTCCGTATCCCGCCGGGCGTGACGCTTGTGAAGGTGGATGCGAAGACGGGACTCGTGGCCGGACCGGGGGCGGAGGGCACGATCCTCGAAGCGTTCAAGGCCGGCACTGAACCGCGCGCGCCGTCCGACGTGCTGCGCGGTACGACCAGCGACAACCTGGCCGATACGGGCCGCCCGCCACCCCCGACGCCGACGCTCGGCACCGGAACGGGCGGGCTTTACTGATCGGCTTCACGCGCCTAGGTTCCGCGCTTTCCGCGTTATCCTGCGCGGGACACCTTCTCAAACCGCAGGCCCTTGCGTGTCCGTCAGCAGGCGCGCGGCCGCGGCGTATGTATCGGGAGAGTTTTCCATGCGTGCCGAGATCCGTGATCTCGTCGATGAACTCCAGCAGTCGCTTGCACTGCTAAGGAGGCATCTTTGACCCGGAAGCCACTGAAAAGTCGCTGGCGGACCTGAACGCGCGCGCCGAAGACCCCACGCTGTGGGACGATCCCGAGAAGGCGCAGGAGGTGATGCGCGAGCGCACTCGCCTAGAAGGCATGCTCGCGAGCTACCGCGAACTCGAGCAGGCGCTCAACGACAACGTCGAACTGATCGAGATGGGCGAGGCGGAAGGCGACGAGGAAGTCGTCGCCGACGCGGAAAAGGCGCTGCGCGAAGCAAAGGAACTGGCGGCCGAGCGCGAGCTTGAAACCCTGCTCTCGGGCGAAGCGGACGCCAACGACACCTATCTCGAAATCCATGCAGGCGCGGGCGGCACCGAGTCGAACGACTGGGCGCAAATGCTCTTGCGCATGTACATGCGCTGGGCGGAACGCCGCGGCTTCAAGATCGAACTGGTGGCCGAGACGCTGGGTGAAGAGGCGGGCATCAAGTCCGCGACGCTCCAGGTGAAGGGCCACAACGCCTATGGCTGGCTCAAGACCGAGTCGGGCGTGCACCGCCTCGTCCGCATTTCGCCGTTCGATAGCCAGGCACGCCGTCACACGAGCTTTGCCAGCGCGTGGGTCTACCCGATCGTGGACGATTCCATCGAGATCGAGATCCCGGATTCGGACGTACGGATCGACACCTACCGGGCATCGGGCGCGGGCGGCCAGCACGTGAACACGACCGACAGCGCCGTTCGCATCACGCACATCCCGACCGGCATCGTCGTGCAGTGCCAGAATGAGCGCTCTCAGCACAAGAACCGCGCGACGGCGTGGAAGATGCTGCGTGCGCGCCTCTACGAGGCGGAGCTGCAGCGCCGCGAGGAAGAGGCGCAGGAGCAGGCGGCCAGCAAGACCGATATCGGCTGGGGCCACCAGATCCGCTCCTACGTCCTTCAGCCCTACCAGCTGGTGAAGGACCTGCGCACGGGCGTCGAGGTGGGCAACCCGCAGGCCGTTCTGGACGGGCAGATCGACCAGTTCCTGGCGGCCGCCCTTGCCCAGAAGGTTCACGGCGGCGGCGAAGCCAGCGACGCGGCCGAGTAAGCGGCTGGACGCAACCAAACGAAAAGAGGCCCGCTCTTTTGAGCGGGCCTCTTGCGTTTCAGGAAGTGCTGCGGAGCGCGGTTACTGCGCAGCCGGGCGGCGCACCACGACGGCGCCGTCCTTCACGACCACGCCCCCCTTGTCGCCCTTGTCCGACTTGTCGTCGTCCTTGCCGGCCGGCTTCGCGGAGGAAGCGGCAGGGGCCGGGGCGACGGACGGCTTGGGCGCCTCGCTGGACGAGGAAGATCCTGACTGCGCGTCGGCGACCTTGAGCGACGCAGGCGCACTGGGCGCGTCATCGTCCATGTCTTCGCCGAGCGGATCGTCGGAGTGCCGGCAGTTGCCTTCAAAGAACGCGCCGGTTTCCACGGCAAGCGCTTCGTGAAGGATGTCGCCTTCCACGTGGCAGGTGGTGGCAAGCTGGACGCGGCGTGCGCGGATCGAGCCGACAATACGGCCGCGCACCACGAGGTCGTCCGCCATGACGGCGCCGGTGATCGTGGCGTGTTCGCCGACGGTGAGCGAGTGGCTGCGCACGTCGCCCTCGACGGTGCCGTCGATCTGGATGTCGCCGGTCGCAATCAGGTTGCCGTGGACCACCAGGTCGTCGGAAATGATCGAGGGAGCCGAGCGGCCGCGGCGGGGCGCGGGAGCCGGAGCAGCCTTCGGAGCGCTGCTGCTATCCTTCTTCGAGAACATATTGGCCTGCCTTCAGGAATTTGGCGGGGTTCTGAACCTTGCCATCGACCCAGACCTCGTAATGGAGGTGGGGACCGGTGGAACGGCCTGAGGAACCTACCTTGCCAAGGGTTTCACGGAAATCAACGTGATCGCCGACTTTCACGTTGATTGCCGAGAGGTGAGCGTAGCGAGTTTTTATGCCGTTTCCGTGATCGATTTCGACGAAGCGGCCATAGGCGCCGCGCCAGCCCGCATAGACGACCTTGCCGGGCATCGGCGCATGAATGGCGGTCCCGTAGGGCCCGGCGAAGTCGATGCCGGAGTGGAACGCGAGCTTGCGGTTGAACGGGTCAACGCGCGCGCCGAAGTTGCTGGTGGTCTCGATGCCGTAGATCGGCTTGGCGAGCGGCAGCATGCGCAGCGTCTGGTTCAGGACCGAGATACGGTCGAGGTTGGTGGCGACACGGAAAAGCTGGCGGTCGAACTCGCCCGCTTCCTCGCCGTCCTCGCCGAGAGCCGTGTCCGCCAGGTTGATGAACGGTCCGCCATGGGCGACCGCGTCGATATCCATCTTCGAGGCCAGCTCGTCCGGGTCGAAGCCGGTCAGCCGGATGATGGACTCGATTTCCTTGATCTCGAGGTCGGTCTCTTCCTCGATGCGATTGACGAGCTGCTGCTGGACGAGGTCCAGCTGCTCCAGCCGCACGTCCATCGCCGCGACCTTTTCCTCGTGACGCATCCCGTCCGCCGACTGGGCGAGATCGGTGAACGCGCCGCCCGTGCCGCGGAACGCGCCGCGCATGCCGTCGAGGGCAGGCGACGTGACCGGCACACGGGACTCGCGGAATGCGCCTTCCACCGGCGCCGGGCGCAGCAGGATGCGGGTCTCGCCGTCATCCGCGTCGCTGCGATTCTCAATGAGAGCGGCGACCGCCTTGCGCATGTCGTCGAGCTGGCCGCGCACTTCGCGGGAATGGTTCACCAGTTCGGCGAGCAGGCCGTGCTTGGATTCAAGCTCGCTGGTCGTCGACAGGAAGCGTTCCTGCGCCAGCACCATCTCGCTCGACAGCGCGTCGTAGGACGACTGCATCTCCGCGATGCGCTGCTCGTAGGCAGACTGCATGCGGATGAACTTGCGGTCCTTCGCGGCGATGATCTGGTCCTGGAAGACCACGTTCACCGAGGTGAAACCGACCCAGCCCAGGAACAGCAGCGCGCCGAACGCGAGCACGAGCTGCGTCCAGCCGGACAGGGCCATGAACTGAACCTGGCCGTGGCTGCGTAGGTAGAACTGGCGTTCCGTGAAGATCCGGCGGAACCCCCGTACCACCGAACCCGAAAAATCGGAGTGTGAAGACACCTTTCCCCTCAAGCGTCTGAGACCCCCAAGGAGGTCATAGAACCGTATTGCATCAGCCATTTCAACTGGTTGAAGTTAATAATCGGTGACCTGGTTAACGCTGTTCACATCCGAAACGTGCCGAATCCGGACAAACACCCCTGACCGTTCGAATGCTTCGCGATATTGGCCGAAGCAGCCAGTATTTGCTGCAACGCATTCAACCGGCGTGCCGGGACACGGCGTCGCGGGCGAGATCGGCCAGTCCGGCCGCCGCACGGGCGGCCTGGTTGAACGGTCCCTTCAACGCACCCCGGTGATAGGTCGCGACCTTCTCGGCATAGAGTGTCGCCGGATCGGCGCCCGTCCGTTCGGCCGCGAACCGGAACCAGGTGACGCCCGCCGCCACGTGGCCGATCTCGTCCCGGTAGATCACCTCGAGCACCCCGGCGCTGGCGTCGTCCCCGGCCCGGCGCAGCGCCTCGACCGTCTGCGGCGTCACGTCGAGGCCGCGCGCCTCGTGCACCAGCGGCACCACGGCGAGCCGCGCCGCGAAATCGCCCGCCGTCGCCTCCGCCGCCTGCCACAGCCCGTCATGCGCCGGCAGGTCGCCGTAGCCCATCCCGAAATCATCGAGCCGCGCCGCCAGCATGAGGAAGTGCTTGCCCTCCTCGTCGGCGACCCTGACCCAGTCGTCCGCGAATTCGCGCGGCAGGTCCTGCCCCGGCCCGAACCGGGGGATCAGGTCGCAGGCGAGGTCGATAGCGTTGAGCTCGATATGGGCGAGCGCATGGAGCAGGGCGCCGCGCCCGGCTTCCGAACCAACCCGCCGCCGCGGCAT
Source organism: Parvibaculaceae bacterium (assembly GCA_965229975.1). Classification (GTDB taxonomy): domain Bacteria; phylum Pseudomonadota; class Alphaproteobacteria; order CGMCC-115125; family CGMCC-115125; genus Pyruvatibacter. The sequence continues at coordinate 1,490,465 of OZ245936.1, read as the reverse complement.
CTTCTTGGGTTCCAGAAGCGCAGGTCTGGCGGGCCGCGCCGGCCGGTCAGGCACATGCAGAGCATCGCCCGGCCAGCCGAGCCGGCCGCTGCGCCAGTCCGCCGCCATCGCCCGCGCGGCCAGCGCCTTCGCGGACGCCTCACCCGTTTCCAGCACCGCCACGGCCCGCGCCGCCAGACTCTCCGGACCGGCTCGCGTCAAAGCGCCTTCACCGCCGCCAGCACGGCTTCCGAGTGGCCCGGCACCTTCACCTTGCGCCACACCTCGCGGATCTTGCCCTTGCCGTCGATCAGGAAGGTTGCCCGCTCGATGCCCATGTACTTGCGGCCATACATGCTCTTCTCGACCCAGACGCCATAGGCCTCGGTGACCTTCCCGTCCTCGTCCGCGCCGAGCTTCACTTTCAGGCCGTGCTTCTCGCGGAACTTTTCATGCTTCGCCACGCTGTCCCGCGACACGCCAAGCACTTCCGCACCCGCGCGCTTGAATTTCTGGATGTCCTCGGTGAAGGCGATCGCCTCCTTGGTGCAACCGGATGTGTCGTCCTTCGGGTAAAAATAAAGAACCAGCGCCTTCCCCTTGAAATCCTTCAGGCTGACGGTCGTCCCGTCGTCCAGGGGAAGCTTGAAATCCGATGCTTTATCGCCTGCTGAAAGCTCGCCTGCCATGACCTCTCCCATGCTGTTCCGGGCGCCGTTTCGCCGCCCCGCCGCGACGGATAGGGAGCCCCGGATTCGTTGGCCGCGTTAACGCGCGAAAGCCATATTTCGTCTATATGCTGCGAGTCGAGCCCGGATTGCGGCAATCGCGGGCCCAGGGCCGCGCCACGCATAGGAAATGGGGATCCGGGCGCGCCATCCGGCCGCCATGTCTGCGCGCCCGCAGCCGGCATCACGGCCCCAGAACCGGTCCCCCGACAGGAAGGCACCCGCCCGCGTTGATCCGCCCCGCCACCAAGATCGCCCTCGAAGTCGTTGCCGGCCTTGCCGCCGTCACCGTGCTCCTTGGCGCGCTGGTAGCCTGGCGCCTGTCCGAAGGCCCCGTGCAGGTCTCCTTCCTCGCCCCGCTCGTCGAGGGCTCCATCAACGATCAGCTCGAGGTCTACCAGGTGGATGTCGGCGACATCGTCATCGCCTGGACCCGGGAGGAGACTGCCGTCGAACTCCAGGCCGTCGATGTCCAGGTGAAAGGCCCCGACGGCCGCATCCTCGGCGAGATCCCGCGCATCGCCACCGACTTCAGCCTGCGCGCTGTCCTCGACCGGCGCCTGGTGCCAAAGCGCCTCGCCCTCGACGGCGCCTCGCTCACCCTCGTGCGCCGCGCCGACGGCACCATGCGCTTCGGCCTCTCCGAGGTGGACCCGGACCAGGAGGCGGCAGCGCCGCCGCTGACCGCCGGCGGTGACGGCCCCGAGGCGGACCCGCTGCTCAACCGCCTGCTTGATGCCGTCTCCGCCCCCGGCGAGGGCGAGGCGGAAGGCCTGCGCCTCGAAGGCCTCTCCATCCGCAACGCCTCCATCAGCGTCTTCGACCAGCGCTCCGGCGGCCTGTGGCTCGCGCCCGATGTGGAGCTTGAGTTCCGCAACACGACGCGCGGCATGGCGGGCGTCGTGCAGGCGCGCGTCCTCTCGCCGGGCGGCGAGTGGGAGCTTGTCGGCACCATCCGCTCCAGCGGCCCCGAGGAACCCATCGTCCTCGCCGCCGAGGTCAACGACATCACCCTGCCGGATTTTTCCCGCACCCTCGTCGTGCTGGAACCGCTGGCGATGATCGACAGCGCCGTCTCCGGCCGCGTCAGGGCGAACCTCGAGCGCGACGGCCTGAGCATTTCCCGGCTGGAGATCGATCTCACTGCCGGCCCCGGCACCCTGCGCCTGCCGATCCCCGAGCCCGCGCCCTTCGTGCCCCCGGCGCCGCTTGGTTACGACGGCGAACCCACCGCGCCCGACCCCGTGCCCCCCTACGTGCCGAAGCCGTGGACCTACGAGCTCGACGGCGCCCACATCGCCGGCAGCATCACCTGGCCCGACGGCGAGTTCGTTCTGGACGACTTCGCGCTGGAAGGCCGCCGCCTCAACCTCGCCGTCTCTGGCAAGGGCCGCGCCGCCGCCGAGGCGGGCGAGGGCATCACAGAGGTGGATATGCAGGTGTCCGCGCGCGATCTCGCCGCCGACATTCCCAACGTCACCGTCGGCGTCGCCCGCATCGATGCCCTCGACATGGAGCTGAACATCCGCCCCGGCGACGGCCGCGTGGAAATGCCGGAAGTCCGTGTGGGTCTCGGCGAAGGCCACGTCACCCTGTCCGGCGTCATCGACCGTCTGGACCAGCCGGTGCCCTCCGTGGACCTCACCGGCGAACTCCATCGCCTGCTCATCGCTGATGTTATGCAGGCCTGGCCGCCGCGCGTCGGCCACGGCGCCCGCAAGTGGGTGGCGGAGAATGTCAGCGCCGGCGAGATCGACCATGGTTCCATCCGCATCGACGCCACCAACGGCGAACTCGGCGAACATCCGATCCCGGACGATGCCATCGCCCTCACCGCCGACTACGCCGACATCACCGTCAGCTATCTCGGCGGCATGTCGCCGGTGGAAGAGGCGCGAGGTAGCATCACCCTGACGGGCAACAGCTTCGCCGCCACCATGGACGGCGGCACCATCACCCCCGCGCAGGGCGGCCTCGTCTCCGTTACCGGCGGCAGCTTCAAGACGCGTGACTTCCAGATCCGCGGCAACGACGCCTTCATTGTCGCCGACATCGCCGGCTCGATGGAGTCGCTGCTCGCGCTGCTGGACGAAGAGCCGCTCGGCTACACCAGCCAGTTTGGCCTCGACCCCGCGCAGGTGAAGGGTTCTGGCACCGTGCGCTTCGACACGGTGCTCCCCATGCGCAACGCGCTGCGCTTCTCGGATGTGCGCTTCGGCGCCAAGGGCAACGCCCGCGACGTGGCCCTGCCGCCGCTTGCCGAGGACCTCACCCTGTCGGACGGCCAGCTCGCCTTCGACGTCAACAACGAGCGCCTCGTCAGCAGCGGCACCATCGACCTTTCCGGCCATCCGGTCGATCTCCGGTGGACGGAGGATTTCAATGCCGCTGGCGGTCCCGGCAGCACCTTCGAAGTGGCCACCACGCTGAACGACGACGCGCGCACCCGCTTCGGCGCGGCCATGGGCGACCGCGTCTCGGGCCCGGTGGTCCTCGAAGCCGTCCTCAAGGGCAGCGGACCCGACATCTCGCAGGGCTCCTTCGTTGCCGATCTCACCGGCGCCGTCCTGCACGAACCGCTGCTCGGCTGGCACAAGCCCGCCGGCGAAGCCGCCCGCATGACAGGCGAAGTGAAGGTCGCGGCGGACGGCGGCGTCTCCATGCCCGTCGCCACCCTCAGCGGCGACAACATCCAGATGCAGGCAAGCGCCCGCCTCGACGCGGAAGGCCGGCTCATGGAAGCCGACGTACCGCTGCTGATGGCGGGGCAGGGGACCGATCTCACAGCCCGCGCCGCGCGCTCGGATGACGGGGCGCTCCGCGTCGAGGTTACCGGCCGCGGTCTCGATGGCCGCCCCCTGTTCGATGAACTCTTCGCCGACCGCGAGGCCGACGAGGACGAGGAAACGGCCGAGCCGCCGCTCTTCGCCTCCGCGCGCATCGACCGCGTCTTCGGTCACGGCGGCGAAGTCGTCTCGGGCGTCGATGCCTATCTGCACATCGAGAACGGCTCCGTGCGCCAGCTCTCGGTCGATGGCGCGTTCGAGTCCGGCGGCGAACTCGACGTGGAGATGCGCCCCACCACTTACGGCACGCGCACCATCAAGGCCGAGACCGGCAACGCGGGCGCATTCCTCCGCACGACTGATCTCTACGCCAGCGTCGAGGGCGGCACCCTCGATTTCACCGGCGAGATCGACGACCGCGACGAAACGCGGCCCCTCAAGGGCGAACTCAAGGGGGCCGACCTGCGCGTGCGCGATGCGCCGGTTGTGGCCGACGTGCTTACGCTCGGTTCGCTGACCGGCATCCGCGACACGCTCCAGGGCGACGGCATCCTGTTCACCCGCCTTGAAGCCCCGGTCACCATCAGCGACCGCAACATCGACCTGCACGACGCCATCGTCTCCGGCCCGGCGCTCGGCGCCACCGTCAAGGGCCACGTGGACCGCGAGGCCGACACGATCGACCTCGGCGGCACCATCGTGCCCGCCTACACGATCAACACCTTTATCGGGAACCTGCCGATCATCGGCGACCTGATGACCAGCCGCGAAGGCGAGGGCATCATCGGCATCACCTACGCCGTCTCCGGCGACGCCGATAAGCCGACCGTCACGGTCAACCCGCTCTCAGCCCTCCTCCCCGGCATCCTCCGCCGCCTCTTCGAAATGGGCGGCAGCGCCAGCGACGAAGTCGCCGAAGGCAACAGCGACGAAGTCGCCGAAGGCAGCAGCAACACCCCTGCCGAGATCCGCCCGCGCCCCAACCCCGAGAGCGGCGGCTGATCTCCACACGGCAAGCCCTTGCGTAGGCCGGAGCCGCAAACACCAAGTTCACCTCTCCCTGAAGGGAGAGGTCGGTGCGCAGCACCGGGTGAGGGTGTCCCCGCCAGATCAGGACACTGAACAAGCCGCATGGACCCTCCGGTCAAGCCGGAGGGAAAGCGGTATGGGGAAGTGGAGTAGGGCAGGATCCCAATCCCCGACCGCCCCCGCCTTGAGCGGGGGCCCACTCGCATCCCAACTTGCCGCGGCGCTTCGCGACTTCACACACGAAGTGCCAAGACGCACAGCGAGTAGGCGCCCCGGACAAGCCGGGGAGCGCACGGATTGGACGTTGGAGAAAGTTGAGGTGTCATCCCGGAAGCCGCGAAAGCGGCTATCCGGGACCCAGGGGCATCACGCCACAGCGCCCGCCGTATGCCTCAGACAGCCTTCAGCACCGCGTGCCGCTTCTTGCCCGCCGACAGCTTGATGACGCCATCGGCCATGTCGCCTTCCGACAGCGTCCGGCGCCAGTCATCGACCACCGCGTCGTTGACCCGCACGCCGCCGCCCTGCACCAGCCGCCGCGCCTCGCTGGTGGACCCGGCGAGCTTGGCGGAGACCAGCGCCGTCAGCAGCCCCAGCCCGTCCGCGAACTCGGACGCCTGGACTTCCACCGTCGGCAGGTCCGCCCCCAGCGCCCCTTGCTCGAAGGTCTTCTGCGCCGTCTCGGCGGCGGCATTGGCGGCATCGCGCCCATGCGCCATCGCGGTCGCTTCCGTGGCCAGCACCTTCTTGGCGTCGTTCAGCTCCGCGCCTTCCAGCTTTTCCAGCCGCGCCACCTCGTCCAGCGGCAGTTCCGTGAACAGGCGAAGCAGCTTGCCCACGTCCGCGTCTTCCACGTTGCGCCAGTACTGCCAGTACTCGTAGGGCGAGCGCATGTCCGCGTTGAGCCACACGGCGCCGTCCGCCGTCTTGCCCATCTTCGCGCCCGACGCCGTTGTCAGCAGCGCGGTCGTAAGCCCGACCAGCTCCGCGTCATCCGTGCGGCGGCCCAGGTCGATGCCGTTGACGATGTTGCCCCACTGGTCCGAGCCGCCCATCTGCAGCGTGCAGCCGTAACGCCGGAACAGCTCCACGAAGTCGTAGGCCTGCAGGATCATGTAGTTGAATTCGAGGAACGACAGGTTCTGCTCCCGGTCGAGGCGCGTCTTCACGCTCTCGAACGACAGCATCCGGTTCACCGAGAAATGCCGGCCCACGTCGCGCAGGAAGTCGATGTATTTCAGTTCATCGAGCCATTCCCGGTTGTCCACCATGATGGCGTCCGTCGGCCCGTCGCCGAAGGTGATGAACTTGTCGAAGACCTGCCGGATGCCTTCCTTGTTCGCGTCGATCGCCGCGTCATCGAGGATCGGCCGCGCCGAGTCGCGGAACGAGGGGTCGCCGATCCGCGTCGTGCCGCCGCCCAGCACCACGATCGGCTTGTGTCCGCACTGCTGCAGCCAGCGCAGCATCATGATCTGCACCAGCGAGCCCGCGTGCAGGCTCGGCGCGGTGCAGTCGAAGCCGATATAGCCCGTGACGATGCCTTCTGCGGCGCGGGTGTCCAGCGCATCCATGTCGGTGCAGTCCTGGACGAAACCGCGTTCGGAGAGCCGGGTGAGGAGTTCCGAGCGGAAGGACGTCATGGCTTTCGTGTGCTTTTCGTTGTCTGGCGTGGCGCGAAGGGTTGGGTAAGGAGGGCGGCCCGTCTAGCATGAGCAGCCCGCAACCGGAAGCTTCCCGCCAAACCGCCGGACCCCGGCAGAAAGGCCCGAACACCCTATGGCATGGAAACGGCGAGCCTGGACCGCGCTTGGACTGATGAGCGGCACGTCCATGGACGGCATCGACGCCTCGATCCTCGCAACGGACGGCGAAGGGGAGGTGGTGCCCGGCCCCGCGGTGTCTGTGCCATACACGCGGGCCCTGCGTGACGCGGTCGCCGCCGTCCTGCCCTTTGCCCGCGGCCTCGACGCGCCCCGGCCCCTGCCGGAATCCATGGTCGAGCTTGAGCGCCAGGTGACCGACGCCCACGCGCATGCCGTCGACCTGCTGCTGAAGGAAAGCGGCCTGCCTGCGTCCTCCATCGACGTGATCGGCTTCCACGGCCAGACCGTCGCCCACCGCCCGGACGCCGGCTGGACGCTCCAGCTCGGCGACGGGGAGCGCCTTGCGGCGGCCACCGGCATCGACGTGGTCAACGACTTCCGCTCCGCCGACATGGCTGCGGGCGGGCAGGGCGCACCCTTCGCGCCGCTCTACCACGTGGCGCTGGCGCACATGCTGGAAGACCGTCCGCTCGCCGTCCTCAACCTCGGCGGCGTCGGCAACGTCACCTGGATCGGCGCGGACCTTGTAGCGACGCCCCCCATCGCCTTCGACACCGGCCCCGCCAATGCGCTGCTGGACGAATGGGCCCTGCGCCACACCGGCAAGCCCTTCGACGAGGACGGCGCGCTCGCCCGCGCCGGCACCGTCGACGAAGGCGCGCTCGCCCAGCTCCTCGACAATCCCTATTTCGCGCGGACGCCGCCCAAATCCCTCGACCGGCTCGATTTCGATGCCTCGGCCATCGACGATCTGGGCTCGGAGGATGGCGCCGCCACGCTCACCGCCTTCACCGCGGAGACCGTGAAGCTCGCCCAGGCGCACATGCCCGAGCCGCCCGCCCGCTGGATCGTCTGCGGCGGCGGCCGGGAGAACCCGTCGCTGATGAATGCGCTGCATGCCCGCCTCGGCGCGCCCGTGGCGGCGGCGGAAGATGTCGGCTGGCGCGGCGGCATGCTGGAGGCGGAAGCCTTCGCCTACCTCGCCGTGCGCAGCCTGCGCGGCCTGCCGCTCTCCCTGCCGACCACGACGGGCGCGAAGGAGCCGGTCACCGGCGGCACCCGCCACAAGGCCCCGGCTCCCACCAAGAAGTCGGCCTAGCCGGCCGCCTGCTTGTCCTCTTCCAGCCGCCGGTCGAGATAGCCGCTCGCTGAATCGATCAGCTGCTTCGAGTGGTTCTCGAAGAAGTGGTTGGCGCCCTTGACCACTTCCTGGTCGATGATGATGCCCTTCTGCGCCCGCAGCCGTTCCACCAGCTTGCTCACGTCATCGACCGGCGCCACCTGGTCCTGGTCGCCGGAAATGAAGATGCCCGACGACGGGCAGGGCGCCAGGAAAGAGAAGTCGTAGGAGTTGGCTGGCGGCGCCACCGAGATGAACCCGGCAATCTCCGGCCGCCGCATCAGGAGCTGCATCCCGATCCACGCCCCGAACGAGAAGCCCGCGACCCAGCACGTCCGGCTGTCCGGGTTGTAGGTCTGCAGCCAATCGAGCGCCGAGGCCGCGTCCGACAGTTCCCCCACGCCGCCGTCGAAGCCGCCCTGGCTGCGCCCCACGCCGCGGAAATTGAACCGCAGCACCGAGAAACCCCGGTTCGCGAACATGTAGAACAGCTCGTACACGATCTTGTTGTTCATCGTGCCGCCGAACTGCGGGTGCGGATGCAGGATCAGCGCGATGGGCGTGTTGGGCTTGCCCTGGTGGTGGTAGCGCCCCTCGATACGGCCCGCGGGGCCGTTGAAAATCACGTCAGGCATGGGTCGCGGCTCTGGGCGGCGTGCGGCGCAGCAAAAAACCGCCGGAAAACCCGAGTTCTGCACTCAGGTGATAACGGTTCGCAACGCCAAAAAGCCCGCGTTTCAGCGGTTTTCGCCGCCGCTCCTTTCTTGACTAATGTACTCGGAAATCCTATCTACCCGGTCAGATAACCGGGGTCGGCCTTCTCTTAGCATAGGCCGGGTGCGCGATTGCAAGCATTCCGCGCACCAGCCTCCGGCAAAAGCGGGCCGGGCCGCCTTGAGCCATGACCCCCGGCGAATCGAGGGAGCCGATCCCATGAAACTGAGCACCAAGGGCCGTTATGCCGTGATGGCGATGGCCGATCTGGCGCGCTACGGCGGCAAGAAGCCGGTCTCGCTGGGCGAGATCGCCGGCCGCCAGGAAATCTCGCTGTCCTACCTGGAGCAGCTCTTCGCCAAGCTGCGCCGCGCAGGCATCGTCAAGAGCGTCCGCGGCCCCGGCGGCGGCTACCATCTCGCCCGCGATCCGGACGAGATCGCCGTGGCCGACATCATTCTCGCCGTGGACGAGCCGCTCGAAGCCACCCGCTGCAAGAAGAACACGCCGGAAGGCTGTCTCGGCAACGGCGCGCGCTGCATCACCCACGACCTGTGGGACGAGCTGAGCCGCCAGATCCACCTGTTCCTCAGCGAGGTCTCGCTGGGCGACGTCATCAACCGCCGCGTCCTCGGCCGCAGCCACGTCTTCGGGCCAGCCCCGGCGGACGTACCCGCCAACGAGGACGCCCCCCGCGAACCCGCCCTCGCCGGAAGCTAGGAGCCGCCAGAACCCCGTGCCCGCCGCGAGCACATATCTCGACTGCAACGCGACCGCGCCGCTTCGCCCCGAAGCGCGCGACGCCATGCGCGCGGCCATGGAACTCGGCGGCAACCCGTCCTCGGTCCACCGCATGGGCCGTCTCGCCCGCCGCACGCTGGAAACCGCGCGCGAGCAGGTGGCGGACCTCGCCGGCGTCCACGCCGGCGAGATCGTCTTCACGTCCGGCGGCACCGAGGCCAACGCAATGGCCATCGCCGGGGCGGCGCGCGCGGGCAAGATCGGCCGCATCCTCGTCTCCGCCATCGAGCACGCCTGCGTCCCGGCCGCCGCCGAGGCGACGGGCCTCCCCGTCACCACCCTGCCGGTGACGCCCGACGGCACCCTCGACCTCGCCGCGCTGGATGCAGCGCTTGCGGACAACGAAACGCCCGCCCTCGTCTGCGTCATGGCCGCCAACAACGAGACCGGCGTCATCCAGCCCATCGGCGACATCGCGGAAACCGCCCGCCGCCACGGCGCGCGCCTCCACGTCGATGCCGTGCAGGCCGCGGGCAAGATTGCCATGAGCGATTGCGCACTGGCCGGCACGCTGGCGCTCTCCGCCCACAAGTTTGGCGGCCCGCAGGGCGTTGGCGCTCTCGTCCTGCGCGAGCCGGAAGGCTTCGCCCCCGTCACCGGCGGTGGCGGCCAGGAGCTGCGCCGCCGCGCGGGCACCGAGAACGTCATCGGCATCGCCGGCTTCGGCGCCGCCGCGGAAGCCGCCTCGCGCTGCGCAAATACCGGGCGCCTGCGCGACGAGGCAGAACGCCGCGCCGCCTCGATTGCGGCGGCCACCGGCCATACGTTGAAGATCGCGGGCGAGGGCGCCCCCCGCCTGCCCAACACCGCGTGCCTCGCCTTCGCGGGCCTGCGCGCGGAAACCCTGGTCATGGCGCTCGACCTGTCGGGCGTCTGCGTCAGTGCCGGCTCGGCCTGCTCCTCGGGCAAGGTCACCCGCAGCCACGTGCTCGACGCCATGGGCTACGACGCAACCCTTGCCGAGGGCGCCATCCGCGTCAGCTTCGGCTGGGCCAACACGATGGACGACGTGGAGCGGTTCGCAACCGCGCTGGAAACGGCGCTCAACCGCATCCGCCCCGAAGAAGCAAACAGCCGGGACGCCTCCGTTCCGGCCGCAGGTGAGTAAGTCAGATGGCAGCTGTACGCGAGACGGTCGAGGAAGTTGAGAAGCTGGGTAGCGGCGAGCGCTACAAGTACGGCTTCTTCACCGACATCGAGAGCGAGAAGGCCGCCAAGGGTCTCTCCGAGGAGACCGTGCGCTTCATCTCCGCCAAGAAGGAAGAGCCCGAGTGGATGCTCGAATGGCGTCTCGAGGCCTTCCGCCGCTGGCAGCAGATGGAGGAGCCGGACTGGGCCAAGGTCTCGTATCCTAAGATCGACTACCAGAATGCCTATTACTTCTCGGCGCCCAAGGGCCAGAAGGACAAGCCCAAGAGCCTGGACGAGGTCGATCCGGAGCTGCTGCGCACCTATGAAAAGCTCGGCATCCCGCTCTCCGAGCAGAAGATGCTCGCCGGCGTCGCCGTCGATGCCGTGTTCGACTCGGTCTCCGTCGCGACGACGTTCAAGGAGAAGCTGGCCGAGGCGGGCGTCATCTTCTGTCCCATCTCGGAAGCCATCCGCGAGCACCCGGAACTGGTGAAGAAGTATCTCGGCTCCGTCGTTCCGTCGTCGGACAATTACTTCGCCACGCTCAACTCCGCGGTCTTCTCCGACGGCTCCTTCGTCTTCATCCCCAAGGGCGTCCGCTGCCCCATGGAGCTGTCGACCTATTTCCGCATCAACGAGCGCGACACCGGCCAGTTCGAGCGCACGCTCATCATCGCCGAGGAGGGCTCATACGTGAGCTATCTCGAAGGCTGCACCGCGCCCATGCGCGACGAGCACCAGTTGCACGCCGCCGTGGTCGAGCTGGTCGCCATGGACGATGCCGAGATCAAGTACTCGACGGTGCAGAACTGGTACCCCGGCGACGAGAACGGCAAGGGCGGCATCTACAACTTCGTCACCAAGCGTGGCGATTGCCGCGGTGCCAACTCGAAGATTTCGTGGACCCAGGTCGAGACCGGCTCCGCCATCACCTGGAAATACCCGAGCTGCATCCTGCGCGGCGACAACTCGTCGGGCGAGTTCTACTCGATCGCCATTTCCAACGGCGCCCAGCAGGTCGACAGCGGCACCAAGATGATCCACCTCGGCAAGAACACGAAGAGCCGGATCATTTCCAAGGGCATTTCCGCGGGCAAGTCGTCCAACACCTATCGCGGCCTCGTGACGGTTCATCCGAACGCGGAGAATGCGCGCAACTTCACCCAGTGCGACTCGCTCCTCATCGGCGACCGCTGCTCCGCGCACACGGTGCCCTATATCGAGAGCAAGAACCCCTCCGCCGTGCTGGAGCACGAGGCGACCACGTCCAAGCTGTCGGAAGACCAGCTCTTCTACTGCCAGTCGCGCGGCCTGCCTGAGGAAGAGGCGGTAGCCCTGCTGGTCAACGGCTTCTGCCGCGAAGTCCTCCAGCAGCTGCCCATGGAATTCGCCGTCGAAGCCCAGAAACTCGTCGGCATCTCCCTCGAAGGCAGCGTGGGGTAGGAGGCGGCACGCGGGATGTATTGGGTCTACATCCTCGCGAGCCAACGCAACGGAACACTGTACGTAGGAGTAACGAATGATCTGGTCCGGCGCATATCCGAACACCGCCAAGGCGCGGTGCCCGGTTTCACAAAGCGCCACAAGATTCACCGGCTGGTCCACATGGAAGCCTTCCAGGACATCGCCGATGCCATCGAACGCGAAAAGCGCCTCAAACGCTGGCGCCGGGAATGGAAACTGGACCTGATCGAAACGGAAAACCCGCAATGGCGGGACTTGTGGAACGACATTTCGGGCGCCTGACCCAACCCCAACGTGTCATCCCGGAAGCCGCAAAGCGGCTATCCGGGACCCAGGGGCCACAGGTCAGGCGCCGGAGACAGACGAAGGAAGACAACAACCGCGGGCCAATGAGTTTGCAGCCCCTGGATCCCGGCGCGCGCTGCGCTTGGCCGGGATGACACATCCACTAGGTGTCATCCCGGAAACCGCGTAGCGGTTATCCGGGACCCAGGGCGACTAGCTTCAAAGCCCGCAACGAAGGAACGAAGTTTGACACTCGGAAGCTGGATCGCCATCGGCACCGGAATTGGTACGGCCATCGGCGTGGCGGCAAACGATCTGGCCATGGGCATCGCGCTCGGCGCCGGCCTCGGCACGGCCATCGGCGCGGCCCTGCAAGGACGCAAGACGGAAGAGTAGAGAATGCTGAAGATCGAAAACCTGCACGTGGAAGTCGGTGGCAAGGAAATCCTCAAGGGCATCGACCTTGAGATGAACGCCGGCGAAGTCCACGCCGTCATGGGCCCCAACGGCTCGGGCAAGTCCACCCTGTCCTACGTGCTGGCGGGCCGCGACGGCTACGACATCACCGATGGCCGCATCATCTACAAGGGCGAGGACGTCGCAGGCCTTTCGCCGGACGAGCGTGCCGCGAAGGGCATCTTCCTCGCCTTCCAGTACCCCATCGAGGTGCCGGGCGTGACCACCATGACCTTCCTCAAGACCGCGCTGAACGCGATCCGCACCGCGCGCGGCGAGGACGAGCTGGACGCCGTGCGCTTCCTCAAGCTGGTGCGCCAGAAGGCCAAGGAACTCGACATCAGCGAGGACATGCTCAAGCGTCCCCTCAACGTGGGCTTCTCGGGCGGCGAGAAGAAGCGCGCCGAAACCCTCCAGATGGCGCTGCTCGAACCCTCGCTCGCCATCCTCGACGAGACCGACAGCGGCCTCGACGTGGATGCCATGCGCGTGGTCGCCGACGGCGTCAACGCGCTCCGCTCGCCCGACCGCGCCATGCTGGTCATCACCCACTACCAGCGCCTGCTGAACCACATCGTGCCCGACAAGGTGCACGTGCTCGCGGGCGGCCGGATCGTGAAGACCGGCGGCAAGGAGCTGGCGCTTGAAGTGGAAGAAACCGGCTACGCGGACATCAAGGAAAGTGCGGCGTAAGGCATGACGCAGACGGCAACAAAGCGGCTCCCGGTCGAAGACGCGCTGATCGCGGCGTTCGACACGGTGAAGGACGGCCTGTCCGGGCAGGACTGGCTTGCGCCCGCGCGCGCGGAGGCTATCGCTGCCTTCGCCGAGCGCGGCATGCCCCACCGCCGCGTCGAGGAATACCGCTATTTCGATCTGCGCCGCCTGCTCGGCCGCGCCGGCACGCTCACGCCCGCCGCCGAGTGGCGCGAAGCCGTGATGTTCGCCGATGAAGGCGCGCGCGCCTTCGCCAATCTCGGCCGCTACGTCATGGTCTTCGCCAATGGCCGCTTCCGCCCGGACCTGTCGGCGCTTGCCGGCCTGCCCGAGGGCGTCGAGGTCACCAGCTTCGCCGAGGCCGCCGACGCGAATGTCGCGTGGGTGAAGGATGGCGTGGGCGAGAAGGCCGCCGACGATCCCGTCGCCGCCATCAACCATGCCTTCGCCGCCGACGGCGCCGCCATCCGCGTCCGTGAGGGCGTGACCCTCGACAAGCCCATCGAGCTTGTCTGGTTCTCCGGCGGCGACGCGGAAGCTTTCCACCATGCGAAGAGCGTGATCGTGCTGGAAAAGGGCGCGTCCCTGACGCTGCTGGAAGCGCGCGGCGACGCCGCCGAAAGCCCCATGCTCTCCACCGAGAGCGCGCACGTGTCGGTGGGCGAGGGCGCGCAGCTCACCCACGCCCGCATCATGGCCGACCGCGAAGGCGCCGTGCGCCTCGGCCGCAGTCATGTGCATCTGGCAGCCGACGCCACCTACAACGCGCTTGGTCTCGCCGTTGGCGCGGGCCATGCGCGCGCCGATGCCCGCGTCGAGTTCGAGGGCGAGGGTGCCCACGCTGCCGTCAACGGCGTGACGCTGCTCGGCGGCAACGCCATCATGGACAACACGCTCTTCGTGGATCATGCCGTGCCGAACTGCACGAGCGAGGAAACCTTCCGCGCCGTGCTGGACGATCACGCCCGCGCCGTCTTCCAGGGCTCGATCCTGGTGCGCGAACACGCGCAGAAGACCGATGCCCAGATGCAGGCCCGCGCACTGCTCCTTTCCCGCAAGGCCGAGATGGACGCCAAGCCCATGCTCGAGATCTACGCGGACGACGTGCAGTGCGCCCACGGCTCCGCCATCGGCGAGCCGGATGCGGACGCGATCTTCTATCTCATGAGCCGCGGCATCGATGAAAAGACCGCCCGCGCGCTGCTCGTCGCCGGTTTCCTGGACGACGTGGTGGATGGCTTCGACGATGGCGATATCGGCCACGCCCTGAAGTCGCTGCTGGCCGACCGCCTCGGCGCACCGATCGAGGAGGACGCGGCATGAGCGAAGCAGCCCTCAAGACGCGCGAAACCTTCGATGTCGAGCGCGTGCGCGCCGACTTCCCGATCCTTTCGCGCGAGGTCTATGGCAAGCCGCTCGTCTATCTCGACAACGCGGCGTCCGCCCAGAAGCCGCGGCAGGTGATCGACGCGATCAGCCACGTGTTCGAGCATGAATACGCCAACGTGCATCGCGGTCTCCATTACCTCGCCAACCAGACGACGCAGGCCTTCGAGGATGCGCGCGGCAAGCTCGCGGCCCTCCTCAACGCGCCGTCGCCCGACAACATGATCTTCACCAAGGGCGGCACCGAGGCCATCAACCTCGTCGCGCAGGGCTACCTCGCCCCGCGCATCCAGCCCGGCGACGAGATCGTGCTGTCGGTGATGGAGCATCACTCCAACATCGTGCCGTGGCACTTCCTGCGCGAGCGCCAAGGCGCTGTCCTCAAGTGGGTGCCCGTCCGCGCCGACGGCTCGCTGGACATGGAGGCCTACGAGGAAGCACTCGGGCCGAAGACGAGGTTCGTCGCCATGACGCACATGTCCAACGTGCTGGGCACGGTGACGGATGCGAAGGCCATCGTGGACATGGCGCACGCCGCCGGTGCCGCCGTGCTGCTCGACGGCTGCCAGGGCGCCGTCCACCTCGACGTGGACGTGCAGGCGCTCGGCTGCGACTTCTACGTAATGACCGGCCACAAGCTCTACGGCCCCACCGGCATCGGCGCGCTTTACGGCCGCGGCGATCACCTCGCCGACATGCAGCCCTACCAGGGCGGCGGCGAGATGATCCGCGAGGTGGCCTGCGACACCGTCACCTACGGCGACGCGCCCCACAAGTTCGAGGCGGGCACGCCGCCCATCGCGGAAGCCATCGGCCTCGGCGCCGCCATCGACTACGTCAACGACGTGGGACGGGCCGCCGCGCGCGCCCACGAGCATGACCTTCTGGCCTACGCCACCGAGCAGGTCGGCGCCCTCAACTGGGTGAAGATCCACGGGGAAGCGCCGGGCAAGGGCGCCATCATCTCCTTCTCGGTCGATGGTGCGCACCCGCATGACGTGGCCACCATCATCGACCGGTCCGGCGTTGCCGTGCGCGCCGGCCACCATTGCGCCGAACCCCTGATGGCCCATATGGGGGTCACGGGCACCGCGCGCGCTTCATTCGCCATGTACAACACCCGCGCCGACGTGGATGCCTTCGTGGCCGCCCTCGCCAAGGCGCGCGAGTTCCTGAGCTGACGGACAAGCGGTATGACCGACGCGACCAACATCGAAGAAGCCGAGGCCATGACGCCGGTCGAAGGTTCCGCGCTCTCGAAGGAAGAGCTGGATGCCCTCACCGACGATCTCATCGGCGCGCTGAAGACCGTCTACGACCCGGAGATCCCGGTCGACATCTATGAGCTCGGCCTGATCTACAAGATCGACGTGTCCGATGACCGCGACATCGAGATCGACATGACGCTCACGGCCCCCGGCTGCCCGGTGGCCGGCGAAATGCCGATCTGGGTGCAGGACGCGGTGAGCAGCGTGGACGGCGTGGGCGACGTGAAGGTGAACCTCGTCTTCGACCCGCCCTGGACGCCCGAACGCATGTCCGAAGAGGCGAAAGTCGCCCTCAACATGTTCTGACGGCGTGTTGAATGCCTGTTAGGCCGCGATTACGTATAGTGCTGGAGTAGGAAAGAGCAGGACGACATGGCCGAACGCCCCAAAGTCATCAGTCTGACGGACAAGGCGGCCGACCGGATCAAGGCGATTGCCGCCCGGTCGTCGGAGCCGATTCTCGGCCTGCGCCTCGGCCTCGAGAACGCGGGCTGCGCGGGCATGTCCTACACCATGGAATACGCCACCGAGAAGCAGCCCCTCGACGAGGTGGTCGAGGACAAGGGCGTCACCATCCTCATCGACCCCAAGGCGATCCTCTTCCTTCTCGGCACCGAGATGGACTACGAGGAAACCAAGCTGCGCTCGGGCTTCGTGTTCAACAATCCCAACGAGACCGACGCCTGCGGCTGCGGCGAAAGCGTCACCCTGACGCCCGCCCAGGTCCCCGCCGAGTAGCCCGCAAACCTGAATTGCACGCGAAGCACTTGGCGCGGGCGCCTGCCTGCGCCACGCTTCCCGCATGGCAATCAGCCCCGACTACGCCGAATTCATCAAGGAACTGATGGCGCCCCTCGGCCCCGTCACCATCCGCCGCATGTTCGGCGGCGCCGGCGTCTTCGCGGACGGCCTGATGTTCGCGCTGATCGCGGGCGATGTCCTCCACTTCAAGGCGGACGGCCAGAACCGTCCCATGTTCGAGGCCGAGGACATGCCGCCGTTCGTCTACGAGACGAAGGACGGCCGCCGCGCCGTCATGTCCTACATGCAGGCACCCGAGCACTTGTTCGACGACCCCGACGAATTTGCTGCCTGGGCCCGCGAGGCGCTTAGCGCCGCCCTGCGCGCCGATGCCGCCAAGCCGAAGAAGAAGGCCCAACCGAAGGCGAAGACCAAGCGAAAGGCCCGGTCCAAATGAGCACCCCCGGCCACTTCCGCATGATGGCGCGCTATAACCGCGCCGCCAACGAACGCCTCTACGACGCGGCAGCGTTGCTATCCGACGACGACTACCGCAAGGACCGCAAGGCGTTCTTCACCTCGATCCACGGCACGCTCAACCACATCATGGTCGGCGACCGCGTCTGGATGACCCGCTTCGAAGGCGGCACCGCGCCCTTGGGCGGCCTCGACGCGATCCTCTACGACGATTTCGGCGAACTGCGCGCCGCCCGCATCCGCGAGGACGACCGCATCGACGCCTGGGTGGACAAGGTCACGCAGGCCAAGCTCGACGCAGACTTCGAAAGCGTCAGCTCCAAAGGCGTCCGCTTCATCGACCCGCTGAAGCAGCTCGTCACCCACATGTTCAACCACCAGACCCACCACCGCGGCCAGGTGCACGACATGCTGTCCCAGACGGGCATGGAACCCCCGTCCCTCGACATGCACCGCATCCTGAACCCGACGCCGGCGGCCTAGGACCAACACCAAGTGTCATCCCGGAAGCCGCGCAAGCGGCTATCCGGGACCCAGGGGCCGCAAGCTCGGCGCAAGCTGCCCTGGATCCCGGCGCAAGGCCGGGATGACACGAGGGCGGTGGGAGGGGGGAGAGAGAAGGCGCTGGCTCTTACTTCCCCTGGAACTGCGCCGGACGCTTCTCCAGGAACGCCTTCACGCCTTCCTTGAAGTCTTCCGAGCGGCCCGCGTCCCGCTGCAGCCAGCGTTCCAGGTTGAGCTGCTCCTCGTAGGTGTTGTCGAAGCTCTCCCAGTAGGCCTTGCGGATCAGCCCCAACGTCGCGGTCGGCCCGCCGGCCAGCTCACCCGCCAGCTTCGCCGCTTCGCCCATCAGCGCATCGTCCTCGTAGACCCGGTTGATCAGGCCCCAGTCGAGCGCCGTCTCGGCGGAGAGCTTCTCGCCGAGCAGCGAAAGCTCCTTCGCCCGCGCCGTGCCCACGAGGCGCGGCAACAGCCACGTCGAGCCGCCGTCCGGCACCAGCCCGATGCGGCGGAACGCCTGCAGGAAATAGGCGGACTTGGCGGCAAGGATCATGTCGCCCATCAGCGCGAAGCTCATGCCCACGCCCGCGGCCGGCCCGTTCACCGCCGTGATGAACGGCATCTTGAGGTTACGCATCTTGCGCAGGATCGGGTGGTACTTCTGTTCCAGCGCCGCGCCCGCATCCGGCGCCTTGTTGCTGGACGCCGCCGGGCCGCCCCCCGCCAGGTTGGCGCCCGCGCAGAAGCCGCGCCCCTCGCCGGTCATGATGACCGCGCGCACGCCGTTCTCCGGCGCCTCGATCCAGTCGAGCGCATCCGCAAGCCCTTCCAGCATGTCCGGCGACACGGCGTTGAGCGCATTCGGGTCGTTCAGCTTCAGCGTCGCGACATTGCCGTCGGTCTCGATCTTGACCTTGTTGAAATCCATAACCCGTCTCCCTGTTTGCGTTTGATCTTCGGTCCGCGCGCGCCGCTCGCGTCAGCGCGTGAAATTCGGTTCCCGCTTCTTGAGGAACGCCGTCACGCCCTCGATGAAATTGGGATGGTCGCCCCGCCGCCGCTGGGTTTCCTTTTCCAGCTCCAGCTGCGCGGCCAGGTCGTTCTCGTAGCTCTTGTCGAGCACCATCTTGATGTCGCCGAACGCCGCCGTCGGCCCCTTGGCCAGCTTCGCGGCAAATTCCAGCGCATCGTCCATCAGCTTGTTGTCCTCGACGCAGGCCCAGATCAGGCCCCAGTCCGCGGCCTGTTCGGCGGTCAGCTTGTCGCCGGTGAACGCCAGCGCCCGCGCCCGCGCCCTGCCGATCAGCCGCGGCATGAAGTAGGTGACGCCCATGTCCGGCACCAGCGCCAGCCGCGGCCCGAACACCTGGACGAAGGTGGCCGACTTGGCCGCGAACACCACGTCGCCCGAAAGCGCCAGCCCAACGCCGCCGCCGGCCGTCACGCCGTTGACCGCGCAGATCACCGGCTTCGGCAGTTCCGCGATCTCGCGGATCATCGGGTTGAAGCCGATCTCCATCCCGTGCGCCACGCCGTCGCCGGTGGACATGCCTTCCTCGGATGCCGCCACGGCGCCCAGGTCCGCGCCCGAGCAGAACGCGCGGCCGGCGCCGGTGATCAGCAGCGCGCCCACGTTCTCGTCGTCGCGCGCCTTGCGCACCGCCTGCCGTACGTCCTTGATGAGCTGCTGGTTGA
Organism: Parvibaculaceae bacterium; assembly: GCA_965229975.1. Lineage (GTDB taxonomy): Bacteria > Pseudomonadota > Alphaproteobacteria > CGMCC-115125 > CGMCC-115125 > Pyruvatibacter. The sequence continues at coordinate 1,471,361 of OZ245936.1, read as the reverse complement.
TGCCGTTCAGAACGTCCGGCCGGTTCAGCGTCAGCAGCGCGACGCCGTCGTCGCGCACCTCGTAGGTGATCGTTTCCATCTGCGCCTCTTCTGGCGGTTTTCCGCCACTCAAGGGAAATCCGGGCGCGAGGATATAGGGCCGGAACCCGCCGTCAAACGCGGGCCCGCGCAAATTGCGCGCGCGTGCGCGCAAGGCATGGCCGACGCTGCGTCAATGCCTTACGCGGAATTGCCTTGGGGAAGGGGCAGCGGCGGATGCTTAGCCCGCCATCGCCTTCAGGTCGTCCGAAACCTCGGTCATCACGCGATTCCGGCCTGCCCGCTTGGCGGAGTAGAGGCAGGCGTCCGCCCGCTTGATCAGGTCGGTCACGCTCTCGCCCGGCGAGTAGAGCGCCGCGCCGAAGGACATGGTGACGGCGCCCAGGTTTTCGCCCGTGGACTTCTTCACCAGTTCCTTGCCCTCGATGGTCCGGCGCACGAGATCGGCGATCTTGACCGCGTCCTCGACTTCGAGGCCCGGCATCACCATGGCAAACTCTTCGCCGCCGTAACGCGCGGGCAGGAGGGGGGCCTTCACGTGCTGGCGCATGCACTGCGCCACCAACTTCAGCACCTGGTCGCCCGTCTGGTGGCCCCAGGTGTCGTTGAATTTCTTGAAGTGGTCGATGTCGCCCAGCACCAGCGTCAGCGGCGCGCCTTCCTTGGCGGCGTCTTCGGTGGAGCAGCGCATCATGTCGTCGAAGCGGCGGCGGTTGGCCAGGCCCGTCAGCTGGTCGGTCAGCGCCTCGGTGCGGATCTGCTCCATGTTGTCGCGAAGCTGCGTCACCTCGGCCTTGGATTCCTGCAGTCGGCCTTCCAGCTCCTTGCTTCGCTTCTCCATGGTCTTCGTCGCCGTCACCAGCGTTTCCACCAGCGTGCGCAGCTCGGCCTCCGAGCGGTCGCCGCCAAGCGCGGCGGAGACGTCGTTCAGCGAGGCGCCGTAGTCGCCGGTGTCTTTCGCTGCCGACTCCAGCATCTCCATGACGCCGGTCAGCTCGCCCTCAATCTTGTTGCCCATTTCGAGCATGGCGTCATTGCTGTCGCCGCCGAAATGCGCTGCGTGGAGTTCCGCCATCTTGGCGTCGTCCAGCGTCTCGCCGGTCTGGGAGATTTCCTCGAGGGCCTTCGCCAGCTTCGGGTTCGCGCCCGATGCGTGCGTGTACCAGATTTCGTAGTTGTCGGGCGTGGGGGCGATGTCGCGTTCGTTCATATCGCTGAGCGCCTGCTCAGCGTAGGCACGCGGCCCGTTCGTGTCCTTCAGGTTTGTCACCTGCTACCCCCCGAAAATCCTGTTCCGCTCCTGCGCTGGGTAGGTGACTCCTGTCGTTCGCGCTGCGCCCGGCCCGCTTTGTTGGCTCGGTTTGATTTTCCGGTCGGCAGCGCGTCGGTCCTACCCGCAGAAGGGGGTATAGGGTGGTAGCCCTTAAAGGCGCGTTAAATCGAACGCATAGCGGGCAGAAAAAATCGCACGACTGAGCCGTTTTTCGGCGCCGCTGTTCGAACATGAACGGGCTGTCGCACTCGCTCCGGCCCCGCGTTATAGTTCCCGCGACAAATAACCTGTTGAGCACGCAGGCTTTCCCCGGCAAGTGCCGGAAAACGCGTAGTGCTACAACCAGCGACGCCCGGCCCCCGCCGGAAAAACGAGGAGACCGCCATGAGTGTGCAGGAAGCCAGCCCCGATACCGGCAGCCGCGACGCGATTGCCGACGACATCCGCGCCATTCTCGACCGCCAGAAGAAGGCCCACATCGAGGAAGGCCCCGCCAGCGTCAAGCGCCGCAAGGACTGGATCGACCGCTCGATCGCCCTGCTGGTCGACAACCAGGAAGAGATCGTCGACGCGCTGAATTCTGATTTCGGCAACCGCGCCCCCGTCGGCTCGCTGATGACCGACGTGATGGGCTCGATCGGCCCGCTCAAGCACGCCAAGAGCCACATGGAAAAGTGGATGCGTCCCGAAAAGCGCAAGGTCCAGTTCCCGCTCGGCCTGCTCGGCGCCAAGGCGCACGTGGAATACCAGCCGCTCGGCACCGTGGGCGTGATCAGCCCGTGGAACTTCCCGTTCAACCTCACCTTCACGCCGCTGGCGGGCATCTTCGCCGCCGGCAACCGGGCGATGATCAAGCCATCCGAGTTCACTCCTGCGTCGTCCGAGCTGATGGCCCGCCTGTTCCGCCAGGCCTATGACGAGACCGAAGTCGCGGTCGTCACCGGCGGCCCGGCGGTGGGCGAGGCGTTCTCGCGCCAGCCGTTCGATCACCTGCTGTTCACCGGTGCGGGCTCCATCGCCAAGCACGTCATGCGCGCTGCGTCGGAAAATCTCGTGCCGGTGACGCTGGAGCTGGGTGGCAAGTCCCCGGTCATCGTCTCGCGCTCCGCCGACATGGATGATGTCGCCGCCCGCGTGATGACCGGCAAGACGCTCAACGCCGGCCAGATCTGCCTTGCACCGGACTACGTCATGGTGCCGGAAGAAAGCGCCGACGAGTTCATCGGGTCCGCCACCAAGGCCGTGGCCACCATGTACCCGACGCTCAAGGACAACCCGGACTACACGTCCATTATCAACCAGCGCCACTACGACCGCCTGAAGGGCTACATGGACGACGCCAAGGCCAAGGGCGGCGAGATCGTCGAGATCAACCCGGCCAACGAGGACTTCTCGCAGCAGCCCTACAACAAGATCCCGCCCACCATCATCAAGAACCCGACCGAGGACATGAAGGTGATGCAGGACGAGATCTTCGGCCCGCTGCTGCCGATCCGCACCTACAAGGACGTGTCGGAGACGGTGGCCTATGTGAACGGCAAGGACCGTCCGCTCGGCCTCTACTACTTCGGCACCGACTCCAATGAGGAGCGCCACGTCCTCGACCACACCACCTCGGGCGGTGTCACCGTCAACGACGTGATCATGCACGTGTCCATGGAAGACCTGCCCTTCGGCGGCGTCGGCCCCTCGGGCATGGGCAGCTATCACGGCATCGACGGCTTCCGGACCTTCAGCCACGCCAAGGCGGTCTACCACCAGTCCAAGGCCAAGATGGTCGCCGAAATGTTCCGCCCGCCCTACACGGCCAAGAAAAAGAAAACCGTCAAGGGCCAGATCAAGAAGTAAGCCGGACCATCACCGGCACGAACGCAAAGGGCGGCTCCCGCAGGAGCCGCCCTTTCTCATTCCACCCCCACATTGCCCCCTATGTGTCATCCCGGCCAAGCGAAGCGCGAGCCGGGATCCAGGGCGGCTTGCGCCGGGCGTGCAGCCCCTGGCTCCCGGATAGCCGCTTGCGCGGCTTCCGGGACGACACGTTAGCGGAGCGGCCGGTCCGGTCACCTCTCCCTCGAAGGGAGAGGTCGGCGCGCCAGCGCCGGGTGAGGGTGGAGCGGGGAAAGCGGAGGCCCGCTCAGAACCGTGCTTGCCCCCGCTCTCAACCCGGCCTTACCGCCCCATCATCCGGATCGTCTGCGGCGTGTAGCGGTCCTCGTCCAGCTCCGAGGCGAAGAAGTCGATCGGCTCTTCCTCGTTGATGAGGCCCACCAGCAGGTAGCGGTTGTTGGTGAAGTCGTAGACGCCGCCCATGCTCGAGCCGCACACCGGCACCTCGTAGAAGGTGATCGGGTACTGCTCCTGCACGCGCCACAATTCGCCGCGCGCATCGTAGAGCTCGGCGGAGACGATGCTCCACATGTCCTCGTCCTGGTAGAACACGCGCCGCGAGTAGACGTGGCGGGTGTTCTCCTTGAGCTTGGCTTCCAGCTTCCACACCCGGTGCTTCTCGTAGCGGACGAGGTCCGAATTGATGTGCTTGGGTGCGACGATCTCGTCGTAAGTCAGCTCGTCCGAGTAGAGCCGGTAGTTGTTATAGGGGATCAGCGCTTCCTGCCGGCCCTTGAGTTCCCAGGTGTAGCGGTCCGGCGCGCCGTTGAAGCCGCCGAACGAGTCCGACGTCGTCGCGCCGTCCGAGTTCGTGCCCGGGTTGTCATAGGCGATGTTCGGCGCGCGGCGCACCCGGCGCGTGCCCGGCGAGTACTGCCACGCCTTGCGCGGGTCCGACAGGCGGTTGAGCGTCTCGTGAACCAGGATCACGTTGCCCGCCACGCGCGTCGGCTCCAGCGTGTGCAGGATGTAGAGCGCCATGACGTTGTCGAGGTCTTCCGCGCTCTTCGCCGCCGGGTCGTTCCATTTGACGATCGCATCGTCCTGCGCGGTGTATTCCGTGTAGTTGCCGTCGGCGGTCGGGATCACCGCGGCGAACTGGCGCTTCAGCTTGTGGTTGGCGAAGCCCAGCATGTGGTTCCACAGGACTTCGTAGCCGGAACTGGGGATCGGGAAGGGCTTGCCCATGATGGCGTTGCCCACGCCGTTGCCCTGGTCCGTCACCTGGCCGGTCAGCGCGTTCTTGCGGTTGGCCTCGTAGACCTTCTCCGGCTGCGCGCAGGAGCGGTGCGCCGGGTAGACGTTCATCTTGAACGTGTCGCCGTATTTCTCCAGCAGCGCCTTCTGCGTGCCCGCCAGCACGTCGGCGTACTGGCCCATGTTGTCGCGCGTTACCGTGTAGAGCTTGGCGTCGCCTGCGAACGGGTCCGGGTGATGCATGCCCCGCTGGTAGCCGAGCCCGGCGGGCGGCTGGGTGAGGCCGCCGGTCCAGGCGGGGATCGACCCGTCCGCGTTGCCCGCGCGCTCGGAACCGAGCGGCGTCAGGTCCTGGTCGAGACGTTTGGCGACTTCCGCCGGCACGGCGGCAAGCGATGGCGCGGCCAGCGTCAGCACGACACCGGCCGCGATGATCGAGCGGCAAAGCATGGGCATTCCTCCAAGGCTGCTCTCAGGGGCACCTTGGGGATGATCGTAAGGCAGCCTTACCGGATGCGTCCAATGAACAATCGGTAAGCGTTACGCGGCGTCGCTCTCGCTCTCGGCGGTCTCGGCGTCGGCATCCGCATCGCTCGTGCGCGTGCTCGGCCGCACCGGGCGCATGATGAACGCCGGCACATGGTCGCCCATGCCGACGACCCGGCCGCCACCGCCACTGCGGTCGCTGTTCCGGTCCCCGTCTTTGCGGGAATTGTCCTTGCGGTCGTTCGCCTTCTTGCCGCCCCGGCCCCTTCCGCCGTCAGACTTGGCGCCATCGGCCTTGCCGCCGGACTTGTCGTCCGCCTTGGCCTCGGCGGCATCGTCGGCCATGGCCTCGGCCGTGTTGCCGTCGGCATTGGCGTCGCCGGTTTCCTTGTTGCGGCGGTTGCGGCCACGGCCGCCCCGGCGGCGGCCCCGCTTCGGCTTCTCGTCCTCGCCGGACGAGGCCTCGTTGCCGCTGCCGGCATTCTCGGTCTTCGCGTCGGCCCTCTCGTCGGCCGTGACCTCGGGCTTCTCGTCGGCCTTGCTGTCCGTCTTGCCGTCATCCTTGTCGCCGGCGAGCGGGATCTTCTTGCCGATCAGGTCCTCGATGGCGTCCACGTATTTCCGCTCTTCCGGGGTCGCCAGCGTGATCGCCACGCCGTCGCGTCCCGCGCGGCCCGTCCGGCCGATGCGGTGGACGTAGTCCTCCGAATGCGTCGGCACGTCGTAGTTGAAGACGTGGCTCACCTCGGGAATGTCCAGCCCGCGCGCCGCCACGTCGCTCGCCACCAGCAGCTTGAGCGACCCGTCGCGGAACGCGTTGAGCGTCCGTGTGCGGACGGACTGATCCAGGTCGCCGTGAATGGGGGAGGCGTCGAGCCCCGCCTTCTTCAGCGACTGCGCCACCATGTCCACGTCCCGCTTGCGGTTGCAGAAGATGATCGCGTTCTTGAGGTTTTCGCTCTCGATCAGGTCCTTGAGCGCCGTGCGCTTCTCGCGCGGGCCGACCTTAACCAGCTTCTGCGTCACCGTTTCCGCCGTGGTGGACTGGCGCGCCACCTGGATGCGCTCCGGCGCCTGCATGAACTTCGCCGACAGCCGCTCGATTTCCGGCGGCATGGTGGCGGAGAACAGCAGCGTCTGCCGCGTGAACGGCAGCAGCGAGCAGATGCGCTCGATGTCGGGAATGAAGCCCATGTCGAGCATGCGGTCCGCTTCGTCGATCACGAAGGTCTGCACGCCCGTCAGCATCAGCTTGCCGCGCTCGAAATGGTCGAGCAGGCGCCCCGGCGTCGCGATCAGCACGTCCACGCCGCGGTCCAGCTTCTTGTCCTGGTCGCCGAAGGAGACACCGCCGATCAGCAGCGCCATCGAAAGCTTGTGATATTTCCCGTACTTCTCGAAATTCTCGGCCACCTGTGCGGCAAGCTCGCGCGTCGGCTCGAGGATCAGCGAGCGCGGCATCCGCGCGCGTGCGCGGCCCTGGCTCAGCTTCTCGATCATGGGAAGGGTGAAGGAGGCCGTCTTGCCTGTGCCCGTCTGCGCGATACCGAGGATGTCCCGGTTCATCAGCGCCTTGGGGATCGCCTGCGCCTGGATAGGCGTGGGCTCATTGTAGCCGGCTTCGTGAATAGCCTTGAGCAGGTCCGGGTTCAGACCGAATTCGTCAAAAGTCATGTAGTTCCGTTTTGTCTGTTGGGACGGTCAGTTCGCAATGACGGGTCGCTGGGACGTGTCGCTTAGAGCGAAACAGAGGCGTCGGTCTCGGCCCGCGTCGGCATGCCGGACCCTTTCCGGCAGGCTCGCGGGCGCTTGGGACAGCGCCGCGGCGTCATGCGGCGCGCGTTCGCGGGCAAGGGGCGAATTCCCCGGATACCCGTAAAACAAGGGCCGGCGCGCTGGCGGATTCCCGCCGACCGTCGTGACCTTCCGCCGCTGTTGCCCGTGGACAACAAGCGACTCGCGAAGGCACAGCGCCCTTATTTGCGGCGCAACGTAAGAAAAACCACACGAAAGTCAATGGTTTGGCTCGCGGTCAGCCATGCACCGGGCGGCATCGCCGCCACATGCGGCATCGGCGCAACAGCCGGGATGCCTAGATATCCAGGTCCGTCGCGAACTCGGCGTTTTCCTGGATGAAGCGGAATCGCAGCTCCGGCTTCGTCCCCATCAGCTCGTCCACCCGCGTCCGCGTCGTGTCGCGGTCTTCCTCCGGCACCGTCACCTGCAAGAGCGTCCGGTGGCCGGGCCGCATGGTGGTTTCCTTGAGCTGCGCCGGCAGCATCTCGCCAAGGCCCTTGAAGCGGCTCAGCTCCACCTTCTGGTTCGCCTTGAACTCGTCCTTGATGAGCTGGTCCTTGTGCTTGTCGTCCACCGCGTAGAGCGTCTTGCCGCCCTGCACAAGGCGATAGAGCGGCGGCACCGCGAGATACAGGTGCCCGTTGCGGATCAGGTCCGGCATTTCCTTGAAGAAGAACGTGATCAGCAGCGTCGCGATGTGCGCGCCGTCCACGTCCGCGTCGGTCATGATGATGATCTTCTCGTAGCGAAGATCGTCGTCCTTGTAGCGGGCCCCCGTCTGCACCCCGAGGGCGAGGATCAGGTCGGCAATCTGCTGGTTCTGCGCCAGCTTCGCGCCGGATGCGCTCGCCACGTTCAGAATCTTGCCGCGCAGCGGCAGCACCGCCTGGTTCTTCCGGTCGCGCGCCTGCTTGGCCGAGCCGCCGGCCGAGTCGCCCTCGACGATGAAGAGTTCGGACCCCATCGCCGCCGTGTTGGAGCAGTCAGCCAGCTTGCCCGGCAGCCGCAGCTTGCGCGTCGCCGCCTTGCGGCTGACTTCCTTCTCCTGCCGCCGCCGCAGCCGCTCGTCCGCCCGGTCAATCACCCAGTCCATAAGCCGCGATGCCTGCTGCGGCTTGGAAGCGAGCCAGTGGTCGAAGTGGTCGCGCATCACCGCTTCCACCAGCTTCTGCGCCGAGGCCGAGGCGAGCTTTTCCTTCGTCTGCCCCTGGAACTCGGGCTCGCGGATGAAGACCGACAGCATCACGCAGGCCGTCCCCATCACGTCGTCGGCGGTAATGCTCGCGGCCTTCTTCTGGTTGGTCAGCTCGCCATAGGCGCGCAGACCCTTCGCCAGCGCCTGCCGCAGCCCCGCCTCGTGCGTGCCGCCCTCGGGCGTCGGCACCGTGTTGCAGTATGAGTTGCAGAACCCGTCGGCGCCGCCCACCCAGGCAATCGCCCATTCGGCGGACCCGCCATTCGTCTTCACCTTGCCGGTAAAGGGTTCGGCGGTAACCGTCTCGTTGCCCTCGATGGTGACCGCGAGGAAGTCCTTCAGCCCGCCGGGGAAGTGCAGCGTGTCTTCCGCCGGCGTCGTATCCTTGTCGGAAAGATGCGCCTTGTCGCACGACCAGCGGATCTCGACACCGCCGAAGAGATACGCCTTCGACCGCGCCATCCGGTAGAGCCGCGACGCCTTGAAGGTCGCCCCCTTGCCGAAGATGTCCGGGTCGGGCCGGAACGAGACCGTCGTGCCGCGCCGGTTCGGCGCCTTGCCCGCCTTGGTCAATTTGGTGACAGGCCGCCCGCGCTCGAAGCTCTGCGTGTAGAGCTGCTTGTCGCGCGCCACCTCCACGTCCAGCCGCTCGGCCAGCGCATTCACGACAGACACACCCACGCCGTGCAGCCCGCCCGATGTCTCGTACACCTTGTCCGAGAACTTGCCGCCCGCGTGCAGCGTCGTGAGGATCACTTCGAGCGCCGACTTGTCCTTGAACTTGGGATGCGGGTCCACGGGAATGCCGCGCCCGTTGTCGGTGACGGAAAGCGTGCCGTCCTCTGCGAAATGCACCTCGATGCGGTTGGCGTGCCCCGCCACCGCCTCGTCCATGGCGTTGTCGATCACTTCCGCGAACAGGTGATGCAGCGCGCGGTCGTCCGTGCCGCCGATATACATGCCCGGCCGCCGGCGCACCGGCTCCAGCCCTTCCAGAACCTCGATGTCGCTGGCGGTATAGCCGCCCTCGCTCTTGGCGGCAGCAGGCGAAGACTTGCGTTCGCGCGCGGGCTTTTCCGCCGCCACGCCTTTCTTGGGCGTGTCGAACAGGTCGGGACCGTCGGACGTATCGGATGCCGGGCGGCGTTTGGCGCGGGCCATGTCGCTCCAGATGCAGCTTGGCGCCGGTCCCCGCAAGGGCCGGATGCCGTGGTTTTGCGGATAGCCGGGCAGGGTGTGCCCGATTCGGTCCCATTCTACACGCAAGTCGGGCAGATAAGGCGCTTGCCGCCGCCCTCTGGTAATAATGGTCCGAACCGCCATATGGCCGGATAACGCAGAATTCAGGCAGGGGGCCGCCCGACATGACCGACACCATTGCTTCGCCGCTGACGCTGCCGTGCGGCGCAACGCTCAAGAACCGCATCGCCAAGGGCGCCATGACCGAGGGGCTGGCCGACCCGCGCAACATGGCAACCGACCGCCATGTGCGCCTCTACACGCGCTGGGCCGACGGCGGGGCAGGGATGCTGCTCACCGGCAACGTCCAGATCGACCGCCGCTATCTAGAGCGCCCCGGCAACGTCGCCATCGACGGCCCGCAGTCCAACGAGCAGATCGCCGCCCTGCGCGCCTTCGCCCAGGCCGGCACCCGCAACAACACGCATCTGTGGATGCAGCTCTCCCATGCCGGCCGCCAGACACCCGCGCTGGTGACGACCGAGCCCGTCGCGCCCTCCGCCGTCGAGGTGGAGCTGCCCGGCGGCCAGTTCGGCAAGCCGCGTGCGCTCACCGGCGACGAGATCACCGACATCATCGCCCGCTTCGCCCATGCGGCAGGCGTGGCGCGCGACACCGGCTTCACCGGCGTCCAGATCCACGCTGCCCACGGCTACCTGCTGTCCGAGTTCCTCAACCCGCGCGTCAACCAGCGAACGGACGAGTGGGGCGGCTCGCTGGAAAACCGCGCGCGCTTGTTGCTCGAAACCGTGAAGGCGGTGCGCGAGAAGGTCGGCGCGGATTTCCCCATCTCCGTGAAGCTCAACTCCTCCGACTTCCAGAAGGGCGGCTTCACCCACGAGGAATCGATCCAGGTTGCCAGGTGGCTCGACGGCATCGGCCTCGACCTCCTGGAAGTCTCCGGCGGCAACTACGAGCAGCCCATGATGGCCGGCCTCGAAGGCATGGAGCCCGTCTACGAGGAGGAGGTCCGCGCCTCCACCCGCAAGCGCGAGGCCTATTTCATCGAGTACGCCGCCGACATCGGCAAGGCCGTCCAGAAGACGCCCCTCATGGTCACCGGCGGCTTCCGCACGGCGTCCGCCATGAACGAGGCCATCGCCGCGGGCGAAATGGACGTGGTCGGTCTCGGCCGCCCCATGTGCGTCGACCCGGCCATCCCGCAGAAGCTGATCGACGGCAGCGCGAAATCCGCCGACACGTGGGAAAAGAAGCTCCGCCTCGGCCCCACACGCTTCCTCGGCCCCAACAGCCCCATCGACATGATCCGCGGCCTCAACGGCTGGGGCGCGCAGGGCTGGTTCTGCATGCAGCTCATCCGCATGGGCGACGGGCAGGACCCGGACACCGGCATGGGCGTCTTCAGTGCATTCCGCCGCTACACGGCGAACGAGCAGAAGACCGCCAAGGCCATGAAGGCGGCTGCGTAGCAATCTCGTTCTGATCGGGAAGGGGGGGGCGCGAACGGCAAGCGGCCCCGCGCTGGATCGGACCTGGATGTCCGGCGGGACCGCTGTCTGTCGGGGGAGTGGTCTCCCCACCCGCGCCGTTCGGCCGGGTTATGTCCGGGTACGGATCGTCTCCCGGGCGTGGACTTTGCGTCGAACGGGCATTCGTGCGGGGCGAGGGCTAGGGGTTCTCGCTGCGCGACTGTTGGCGCCTTCTAATCCGCCCGGCTGTCGCTCACCGCGTCATGTCTCGTTTTCAAAGCAAGGGCCTTGCCGGCCACGCTCGCAGTTCCAGGCCTCGGAGGTCTCCCTACCGTTGATCGGATGGCCGGTGACAAGCCGGCCGCTGTCAGGTTCTGCCTGCGCACCTGCGGAAATTGCCTTGGGAAACCGGCGTGCCAACCACGTCCGTCGCTGGCCAGGATAGAGCCGTCAGCTAATGCGTTAGCGCGTGTGGTATCGCGCCGTTTCCGTGGGCGTCCGCTTATGCCGTTGTCGGGCGAAGGTTACGCGGCAGTCCGCTGCTTGGGTGGCGTCATCTTCCGAAACCTCCCTTGTTGGTATGGAAGAATCCTGAATCTGAGTGCGCCGCAGCATCAAGAACTATCGAGTCAGCTTTGCTGCCCAATTCCGCTCCGATTAGAGTCATCGGTATACGGACAATTAGGCCGCGGGCGCATCCCGGTACGTGTCCTCGATGCTCGGAATGATGTCCACCACCTCGAAATACGGTTCGGTGAAGATCGCGCTGTCGCGCAGCCGGTCCATGAGCCGCCGGTGATCGGCAAGCGAGGCTGTCTCCACCACCAGCACGTCGCTGCACCGCCCGGTGAATGCCTCGGCGTCGAAATAGCGCACCGTCATACCCTCGAACCCGCCACCGAAGGCGTCGCGCCCCGCTGCCGCGCGGTCCGCGTGCGACAGCCGCAGCCACGCCCGCGTCGCCCGCAACAGGATGAAGATCGTGTAGCGGTCCTCGCTCATCTCCGCCTCACATGTTGACCGCGGAGACCGGCGCCCAGCGCGCGGCCCAAGGCTTCGCGGCTTCAAGCGCGTAGCCCATCTCCACCAGCGCGGCGTCACCGCCCGGCTTCGCCGTAAACTGCACGCCGATGGGCAGCCCGCCCTTGCTCTGGAACAGCGGTACCGACACAGCGGGCGACCCCGTCGCGTTCTGCCAGGGCGTGTAGGCCGCGAACGCGATCACGCGTTCGAGTAGCGTGTCGAACGGCACGTCCGGACCCATGTAGCCGAGCTTCGGCGCCGGCTCCGGCGTCACCGGCGTAAGCAGCAGGTCGTAGCGCTCGAAGAACGCATCCATCTTCGCCGTCATCTCCGCGAAATAGGCGAAGGCCGCCTTCATGGCTTCCTCGCCGCGCGGCCCGTACTTGGCCGCCAGCCCCAGGGTCCACGGTTCGAGAACGCTCTCGTCCGGTGCACGGCCCAGCGCCCCGGTGGCCATCTTCACGATCCCGGCTGCCCCCAGCCCCCACACCGTGAGGAAGTGGTCGTTGAAGGCATGTCCGTCGAACGGCCATGTGACCGCTTCGACCGTGTGTCCCATACTTTCGCAGAGTTTCGCCGTTGCCTGCACCGCTTCGGCGGTCTCCGCGTCGGGCATCGTGCCCACGTAGCTTTCCGCCACGACGCCGATCCTCTGTTTTTTCTTCGAAGGCCCCTCGATGAAGCCCATGGGCGCATAGGGCGCCTCCGCATCCCGCCGCTCCGTCAGGCTCATGTAGAGCGCCGTGTCCCGCACCGTGCGCGAAAAGCAGTTCTCGACGCTGAGCGGGCTTTGCTGCTTGCGCGATTGCGGGTTGCGCCCGCGGCTGGGCTTGAGGCCGAACACGCCGCAGCACGCCGCCGGGAACCGGATCGACCCGCCGCCATCGCTCGCATGCACCAGCGGCAGCATGCCCGACGCCACCGCCGTGCCCGCGCCGCCGCTCGACCCGCCCGGCGTGCGCGTCACGTCCCACGGGTTCTTCGTCGGCCCGGTCAGCAGCGGTTCGGTCACCGGCACCAGCCCGAATTCCGGCGTCGTTGTCGTGCCCAGCACCACGAGCCCCGCCGCGTCGATCTTCTCCACGTAAGGCGACCGGAAGTCGCCCACATTCTGCGCCAGCAGCCGCGACCCCGCCGTGTGCCGCAGCGGCGGGTATTCCATCAGGTCCTTCACGAGAAACGGCACGCCGCCCAGCGGCCCCGACGGCCGCCCATCGGCCACCTTGGAGAGGCCCGCATCGAACGCAGGCGTCAGGATCGCATTGAGCTGCGGGTTCAGCGCCTCGATCCGCGCGATCGCCGCCTCGACAAGTTCCCGCGCCGACACCTCGCCGCGCGCCAGCAGCGCCGCCTGGCCCACGGCGTCCGTCCGCGCCAGCTCCGCCGCGGCGGCCGGAATAGCCGCACGAACCTTGAGGGGCAGGGCCGCCACGCTGGTCGTGGCCAGAGCGGCGGTGAGGAAGGAGCGGCGCGAGAACATGTCCATGAAAGCCTCCCGGGGCAGCGGATTCGGTGTCCCGGAAAGCTAGGCACGCCACCTGTGCGGAAAAATGCGATAATACCGAAAATCCCGTTCAGGAAATCCGAACAAGATGCATCCCAACCTGCTCGACCAGCTCGCCGTCTTCCGCACCGTCGCCGACACCGGCAGCTTCGCCGAGGCGGCCCGCCGCCTGAACCGGCAGGTCTCCGCCATCAGCTACGCGGTCACCAACCTCGAGACACATCTCGGCCTCACGCTGGTGGACCGCGCCTCCTACCGTGCCGGCCTCACCGCCGAGGGCCGCGCGCTGCTGTCGGACGTGGACGTGCTGCTGCGCCGCGTCGAGCGGCTGGAGGGCAGGGCCACCGCCATCGGCCGCGACGTGGAAACCGCCCTCGCCGTCATCGCCGAACCCTCCGTCTCCTCCGGCATGATCACGGCGGCGCTGACCCGCTTCGAGCGCGGCTTCCCCGACCTGCCGCTCACCCTCCTGCGCGCGGATTCCGCCGAGGTGGTCGAGGCCGTCCGTGAAGGCCGCGCCGATCTCGGCATCACCGTCCTCGAACGCGGCCTGCAATGGACCGGCATCGACGGCGCCCAGCTCCTCGCCACCCGCATCCTCGTTGCCGCCGCGCCGGAGCATCCACTCGCCGAAGCGGGGGACGTCACCATCGAGCAGCTCGAACACCACCGCCAGATCTACCTCGCCTCGGGCGACCCGCCCCCGGGCGACACGCCGTACACCGATTACCGCATTCACCGCACCGATTTCTGGCGCGCCGGCGACCTTGCCACCCAGCTGGCGCTCATCGAGGCAGGGCTGGGCTGGGGCTTCGTACCGGAAGACGTCGCAGCCCCCCTGTTCACCGAGGGCCGCCTTGCCGAGATTGCCCTCCCGGCCCTGCGCCACCCGCCCCTGCGCCGCTTCGCCATCATCTGGCGCACCGGCTCCCCGCCCGGCCCTGCCGCGCGGGCCCTGATCGACGCCTTCGGCCACGCTCCCGCGTGACGCGCCACGCGCTTTGCAGAAATGCATGTTGCTGGAATCTTATTCTAGAATATTGTTCTAGACATGAGTGACCGGCATGCCGAGACGAATGCCCGCCGCGCGGCCATCCTGAAAGGGGCAATGGCCTGTTTCACCGTGGACGGCATCGAGGCGACCACCATCGCCGACATCCGCCGCGCCTCGGGCGCCAGCACGGGCTCGATCTATCACCACTTCGGCGACAAGGACGGCATCCTTGCCGCCCTCTATGTCGAGCACCTTCGCGCCTACCACGCGGATTTCCGCCGCGCCGCCCGCCGCTGGCGCACCGGCGAGGCTTACGTGAAGGGCATCGTGCGCTTCTACCTGCGCTGGGTGGAGGCTGACCCGCCCCGCGCCCGCTTCCTCCTCGATGCGCGCCATCTGCCGGAGATCGCCCCCGCCGAGGGAACCATTTCGGATGACACCCGCAGCATCTACGGCGAGGCCCGCGCCCGCCTGCGCGCTTTCATCGAGACGGGCGAGGTGCGGTCCATGCCCGCGCACCTTCTCGGCCCGCTCACCGTCGGCGTGGCGCAGGCCGCTGCCCGGCAATGGATCGACGGTGGCGCGCAGCCGGGCCTGTCCCGCGATGCCGACCGCCTCGCCGCCGCGGTCTGGCGCGCCTTCGCGCCCTGACTCGCGCCCGGAAAGAAAGGAGAGATCACATGACCGCCAACGTCGCAGAACTCGCCTACAAGGATTACATCGACGCCCTCGAGGCCGCGGGCGAAGGCCGCGTCCTCCTCGACCGTCCGCGCGACGGCGTCATCCGCCTCACCCTCGATGACGCCGACAACATGAACGCCCTGAGCGGCGAACTGACCGTGGAGTTGCACAACAAGCTGACCGCGGCCGTGGCCGACCGCGAGGCCCGCGTCATCGTCCTCACCGGCAAGGGACAATTCTTCTCTGTCGGCGGCGACTGGAAACTGATGACCCAGCGTGCCCACGTGGCGGAAGACCGCGCCGAGGGCAGCTACGGCGTCTGGCAGTGGATACGAAACCAGTTCGGCGGCATCGCCCGCCTCATCTCGCAGACCGACAAGACGGTGATCGTTGGCCTCAACGGCGACGTGGCGGGCGTGGCACTCGCCTGGACGCTTGCCGC
The DNA here is from genome assembly GCA_965229975.1 of Parvibaculaceae bacterium. Classification (GTDB taxonomy): domain Bacteria; phylum Pseudomonadota; class Alphaproteobacteria; order CGMCC-115125; family CGMCC-115125; genus Pyruvatibacter. Next base: position 1,456,174 of record OZ245936.1, on the reverse strand, counting down.
CGATCTCGTGGTGGCGGCTGAGAGCGCGCGCCTCGTCACCGCCTTTGGCCGTATCGGCCTCGTGCCCGAGGTCGGCACCAACTGGGCTCTCAGCCGCCGCCTCGGCCATCAGAAGGCGTTCGAACTGTTCGTGACCGGGCGCCCGCTCTCCTCGCAGGAGGGCGCCGAACTCGGCCTCGTCAACGACGTGGTGGCGGCCGACACGCTGGATGCCGCGCTCGACAGGTGGACGGACCGCGTCCTCCGCCTGCCTGAACACGTGGTGACCATGACCAAGCCGCTCATGCGCAACGCCGCCGACATGTCGTGGCACCAGGCCATCATGGCGGAGGAATTCGCCGAGCCCCTGACCTTCACCACGCAGGCCCACCGCGAAGCTATCGCCGGCCTCCTCGGCGGTGCCGAGAAGGCCCTGCGATAGCCCGAACCGCCAAATGCAAAAAGGCCGGGGCGTGAGCCCCGGCCTTTTCTCCCAGCGCTTCCCCGGCGCCGGGAATATCGGTCTGGATGCCGCTCAGACCGAATAGTACATGTCGAACTCGACCGGGTGCGGCGTCATCTCGTAACGCATCACCTCTTCCCACTTGAGCTCCATGTAGGCGTCGATCTGCTCGTCCGAGAACACGCCGCCCTTCTTCAGGAAGTCGCGGTCGGCGTCGAGCGAGTCCAGCGCCTCGCGCAGCGAGCCCGCCACGGTCGGCACGTTGGCAAGTTCTTCCGGCGGCAGCGCGTAGAGGTCCTTGTCCATCGGGTCGCCCGGATGGATCTTGTTCTCGATGCCGTCGAGGCCGGCCATCAGCATCGCCGAGAAGGCGAGGTACGGGTTGGCCGACGGGTCCGGGAAGCGAATCTCGATGCGCTTGCCCTTCGGGCTCGTCGCATACGGGATACGGCAGGAGGCCGAACGGTTGCGCGCCGAGTAGGCGAGCAGCACCGGCGCCTCGTAGCCCGGCACCAGGCGCTTGTACGAGTTGGTGGAGGGGTTCGTGAAGGCGTTGAGCGCCTTCGCGTGCTTCAGGATGCCGCCGATGTAGTGCAGGCAGGTTTCCGACAGGTCGGCGTAACCCGAACCGGCGAACAGCGGCTGGCCGCCCTTCCAGATCGACTGGTGGCAGTGCATGCCCGTGCCGTTGTCGCCGAACACCGGCTTCGGCATGAACGTCGCCGTCTTGCCGTAGGCGTGCGCCACGTTGTGGATCACGTACTTGTAGATCTGCAGCTTGTCGGCGACGCGCACCAGCGTGTCGAACTTCATGCCCAGCTCATGCTGCGCAGCCGCCACCTCGTGGTGGTGCTTTTCCGTGTCGACGCCCATTTCCTTCATCACCGAGAGCATCTCGGAGCGCAGGTCCTGGCAGCTGTCCACCGGGTTCACCGGGAAGTAGCCGCCCTTGGTGCGCGGACGGTGGCCCAGGTTACCGATCTCGTACTCGGTGCCCATGTTGGTCGGCAGCTCGGTCGAGTCGAGCTGGAAGCCCGTGTTGTACGGGTCCGCCGAGAAGCGCACGTCGTCGAAGATGAAGAACTCGGCTTCCGGGCCGAAATAGGCCGTGTCGCCGATGCCCGTCTGCTGGAGATAGGCCAGCGCCTTCTTGCCGGTCGTGCGCGGGTCGCGGTCATACGGCTCGCCCGTCGACGGCTCCAGGATGTCGCACATGATGGCGAGCGTGGTCTGCGCGTAGAACGCGTCGATCGTCGCCGTGTCGCAGTCCGGCATCAGGATCATGTCGGACTCGTTGATCGCCTTCCAGCCAGCGATCGACGAACCGTCGAACATGGTGCCCTCGGCGAACAGGTCCTCGTCCACCAGGTCGGTGTCGAAGGTCACGTGCTGCAGTTTGCCGCGCGGATCGGTAAAGCGGAGATCGACATACTTGACGTCCTTCTCCTTGATCATCGCCAGGATAGAAGCGGCATCGGCCATAAGGTCTTTCCTTTCCTTTTGCTCGTGCCGGGCCATTTGGCTGGCCCGTTGTGGTTGTACAGCCCGGGCGGATGACGTTCCGCCGGCGGGCGATGACTTGGATGGTGCAGGCCGGCCCCCGCTGGCCTGCTAGATGGCTTCGGCGCCCGTCTCCCCGGTGCGGATACGGACGGCCTCTTCGACATTCGTGATGAAGATCTTGCCGTCGCCGATGCGCCCGGTCCGCGCGGCGTTCTGGATCGCTTCCAGCGCGCGCTCCACCTGGTCGTCGGCGAGAACGATCTCGATCTTCACCTTGGGAAGGAAGTCCACGACGTATTCGGCCCCGCGATAGAGTTCCGTGTGACCCTTCTGGCGGCCAAAGCCCTTGGCCTCCGTCACCGTGATCCCCTGCAGGCCCACGTCGTTAAGCGCCTCCTTCACCTCGTCGAGTTTGAACGGCTTGATGATTGCCTCGATCTTTTTCATGCCCGCGAGCGGCCTCCCAAACAAAACGGCATCCGGCTACCGCCCCGGATGGTTACAGGGGCGCAAAGCACGCCGCGTGCCAGATATCTGCGGTGCCGAAAGGCCTTTGGAATCAAACCTTTCGTTAACGGCTGGGCACGAAGCGCGCAGCCGCGGCCCCAACTTTGACCACAAAATGCGCACGCTGCCTACGGCATAGGCAGATTGAGCGGCTGATTTTCAGGCACTTTGGCCATCAGCCCCTTCGCCGCACCTTCGCACACCAATTTCATTCGACCGCAGGTGCGGCTTGCCATGCCCCCGCCGATCTTGGCATTTCTCTGTGCCCCCGATCTTCGGGGCTGTTGCCGCCAGCCGGAGTGCCGATCCCCGTGAAAGCCCCGAACAACGTCTTTGCCGCGCAGGGCACCACCATCTTCGCGGTCATGTCGGCGCTGGCGTCGGAAGCGGGCGCCATCAATCTCGGCCAGGGCTTCCCGGACGACGAGGGCCCCGACGACATCCGCGAGGCCGCCGCCCGCGCCATCGTCGATGGCCCCAACCAGTACCCGCCCATGATGGGCGTGCCCGCCCTGCGCGAGGCCGTGGCCACCCACGCGCAACGCTTCTATGGCATCGATCTCGACTGGCAGCGCCAGGTGCTCATCACCTCCGGCGCCACGGAGGCGCTGGCCGCCTCGCTCACCGCGCTGCTCAACCCGGGCGACGAGGCCATCCTCATCGAGCCCTTCTTCGACACCTACCTGCCCGTGATCGAGGCTATCGGTGCCAAGGCCCGCTGCGTCGCCCTCCAGCCCCCCGGCTGGACGCTGGATCTCGACGTGCTGGAAGGCGCGTTCATCGAGCGCACCAAGCTCATCCTCGTGAACACGCCGCAGAACCCGGTCGGCCGCGTCTTCACGGACGAGGAGCTCGCCGCCATCGCCCGCCTCTGCGTGAAGCACGATGTCTACGCCGTCTGCGACGAGGTCTACGAGCACATGGTGTTCGATGGCCGCGCCCACACGCCGCTGATGACGCTGCCGGGCATGGCGGACCGCACGGTCCGCATCCAGTCCGCCGGCAAGATCTTCTCCCTCACCGGCTGGAAGGTCGGCTTCGTCACCGGCTCGCCCGAGCTCATCACCGTGGTCTCAAAGGCCCACCAGAACCTTGTCTTCACCACGCCACCCGGGCTCCAGCTCGGCGTCGCCTATGGTCTCGGCAAGGAAGACGCCTTCTTCCGCGACCAGGCGGGTGACCTCTCAAGCCGCCGGGATCTCCTGCGCGACGGCCTCAAGGGCATCGGCTTCGACGTAAGCCCTTGCGAAGGCACCTACTTTCTCACCGCCGACTTCCGGCCCCTGGGTCTCAACGAGACCGACGACGCCTTCTGCCGCCGCATAACCACGGACGCGAAGGTTGCCGCCGTGCCCGTTAGCGCCTTTTATGCGCCCGCCTCGCGGGAGGTGCCCCGGCACTTCGCGCGCTTCTGTTTCTGCAAGCAGCCCGCCGTGCTGGAGGAGGCCGTGAGCCGCCTCGCCGGGCTCTTCGCCTGACCCGATTTCGCCAACCGCCAAATAAGTACGTGTACGGAGGAAAAATGCCCGAGAACAATACGCCGATCCTCGTCGGTGGCGGACAGATCACCCAGAAGGGTGTCGCGCTGGCCGACGCCCTGTCGCCCATGCAGTTGATGGCCGAGGCATCGAGGCGCGCCATCGCCGATGCCAAGGGCGGGGACAAGCTGGCAGCGGCGCTCGACACGGTCGCAGTCGTCCGCTTCACGGCGGATTCGCCGGAGGCCGGCCGCCTGCCGGTCGGGCAATACACCAACGCCCCGCGCACCCTTGCCAATTCCATCGGCGCCAAGCCCGCGCGCGAGCTCTACACGGCCACCGGCGGCAACACCCCCCAGTGGCTGGTGAACCGCACCGCGGAAGAGATCGCCCGCGGCGAATGCGAATGCGCGCTGCTGGCAGGCTCGGAAGGTCTCGCCACGCTCTTTGCCGCGCTCGCCCAGCAGCACCCGCTCGACTGGGGCGACGAACCCGGCGGCGAGCCCACCCATATCGGCACTGAGAAGCCCGGCGTGAACGAGATGGAACGCCGGCACATGATGTTCTTCCCGGTGAACACCTACCCGATGTTCGAGAACGCCATCCGCGGCAAGCTGGGGCGCACGGTGGCTGACCACCAGCTCGAGATCGGCAAGCTGTTCTCGCGCTTCACCGAGGTCGCGGCTGAAAACCCCTATGCGTGGTTCCCCACCTACCGTTCGCCGGAAGAGATCGCGACCGAGACCGACAAGAACCGCTATGTCGGCTTTCCGTACACGAAGTACATGAACTCGATCATCCGCGTCGATCAGGGCGCGGCGGTCGTCATGATGAGCGTCGGCAAGGCCCGCGAGCTCGGCATCCCGGAAGACCGCTGGGTCTACCTGCACGGCTGCGGCGATGCCAACGACCTCTGGTACGTGTCCGAGCGCGTCAACTATCACTCGTCCCCGGCCATCCGCACCATGGGGCAGAAGGCCTTCGGCATGGCGGGCTTCGGCGCGGACGAGATCGACTTCATCGACCTCTATTCCTGCTTCCCGTCCGCCGTGCAGATCGGCGCGCAGGAACTCGGCTTCCCGCTCGATGATCCGCGCGGCTTCACCGTCACCGGCGGCCTCCCGTATTTTGGCGGCGCCGGCAACAACTACGTGATGCATTCCATCGCGACTATGCTGGACAAGGTGCGGGCAAAGCCCGGCTCCAAGGGCCTCTGCACGGCCAACGGCTGGTTCGTGACCAAGCACTCCATGGGCCTCTATTCGACGCAGCCGAAGGAAGGTGCGTGGGAGCGCGAGGACCCGGCAAAGTACCAGGCCGAACTCGACGCCATGGACCACCCGACGGTGAACCCGGAACCCTCCGGCGCGGGCAAGATCGAGACCTACACGGTTGTGCATGGCCGCGAGGGTGCCCAATTCAGCATCGTCATCGGGCGTCTGGATGAAACGGGTCACCGCTTCGTCGCCCACACGCCCGCCGAACCGGCTGTCCTCGAAGCCATGAAGCAGAAGGACATGCTCGGCGCCCCCGGCGCCGTCACCCCGGCAAAGACCGGCCCGGACGGCAAACTCGGGGTCAACACGTTCACGCCTGCCGCGTAAACAGCGGCGGGCGAGGGGAGGGCTGCAGATGCTCCGACGCCTCGCATGTGTTCTGGCGGCAGGCCTCGCGCTTGCCGCCTGCGATATCGACGCCGAGATCACCAACGTCGAGAAGGCCGGCTGGCGTCCGGCGGCGCAAGCGCCGGAGAGCTGGGACGCTGTCTTCGCCGACCCGGTGCCCATCGAGGTGCGCGCCTTCGTCACCGGCGAGGTGCTGGCGGGCGCGGGCATCCTCATCGACCCGGAGGTCGAGGGTGTCCCGGCCGAATACAAGCAGGACATCTGGGTCCCCTCGCTCGCCTACCTCGTGCAGCACCCGACGCAGGGCAACCTTTTGCTCGACGCGGGCCTGCGCGCGGGCGACTGCGGTTACTCGGTCCTCATGGTCATCACCATCGAGTGCCGCAACGTGGCGGGCGCCGACCCGGTCAGCCAGCTCGCCCGCGAGAAGATCGAGAAGCTCGACTACCTTCTCATCTCCCACTTCCACGGCGACCATGCCAGCGGCCTCGGCCCCATCCTCGGCCGCTACGAGCCGGTGGTGCTGACGACCGACGCCGAGCTTGAAGCCGTCCGCAGCCCTATCCGGGAGGCCTCGGGCTACAAGGCGAACCAGCTCACCGCCGACATGAAGGTGGAAACCGCCGACCCCGCCTTCTTCGACATGCCGCTTCTGGGCCAGGTCGCGGACCTGTACGGCGACGGCTCGGTCTGGCTCGTCTCGACGCCGGGCCACACCGCCGGTCACCTGTCGGTGCTGCTCAACACCACCGCGGGTCCCAAGCTGCTCACCTTCGATGCCGCGCATCTCGCGCCCACCTACGAGCACAACGCCCCGGGCGATCTCGGCTACGACGTGCCCATGGCGCGCGACAGCATCGCCCGCCTCAAGGCCTTCGCCGAGGCCTACCCGGAGGTGGACGTGATCTTCGGCCACGAGCCGACGCAATGGCCCGACAACGAGATCAACGTGCTGGTCGCCCGCGGCGTGGCGGCCCCTGACGACACCCGGACGGAGTAACGAATGCCGCACATTTACATGGTCCGCCACGGCAAGGCCGCGGCCGGGTGGGGCGCCGACGCCGATCCCGGCCTCGACGCCACCGGCCAGTCCCAGGCCGAGGCCGTCGCCCGCGAACTCGAAGGCAAGGGCCCGCTGCCCCTGCTGACGAGCCCGCTCAAGCGCTGCCGCGAGACCGCCATCCCGCTCGCCCGCGCCTGGGAGCGCGTCCCCGCCGTCGAACCGGCCGTGAGCGAAATTCCGTCGCCCACAGACAAGCTGGACGACCGCGCCGCGTGGCTGCGCCGCATCATGCCCGGCACCTGGGCGGAGATCGCCACCGACCCGGACAGCGGTGACGTCGATTTCGTCGGCTGGCGCGATGCGCTGGTGGAGCGGCTCAAGGCGATCACCGAGGACACCGTCATCTTCAGCCACTTCATCGCCATCAACGCCGCCGTCGGCCACGCCACGGGCGACGACCGCATCGTCTGCTTCCGCCCCGACAACTGCTCCGTCACCGCCTTCGAGGTGGACGGGCAGGGCTTGCGCGTGGTGTCACTCGGCCGCGAAGCCGATACGGTGGTGCGCTGACGGCAGACGGCTGACTGAGGGCGGGGAGGCATCCGTGGACGAGATCGAGTGGGCGAGCGCGGCCGAGCTTCTCGAGGCCTATGCGGACAAGACCCTCTCGCCCGTCGAAGTCGCCGAATACATGCTCGGCCGGATCGAGGCGCTGGACGCCGAGTTCAACGCCTTCTGCCACCTCGACCAGCACCGCACCATGCAGCAGGCCGAGGAGAGCGCCGAGCGCTGGGAGCGCGGCGAACCGCAGGGCCTGCTCGACGGCGTCCCCGTCACCGTGAAGGATCTTCTCTACGTCGAAGGCTGGCCCACCCTGCGCGGCTCCACCACGCTCGACCCGAAGGGCCCCGGCGGTAACGGCTGGACCGAAACCGCGCCTTGCGTTGACCGCCTGCGCGAACACGGCGCCGTCCTCCTCGGCAAGACGACCACGCCCGAGTTCGGCTGGAAGGCCGTCACCGACAGCCCGCTCACCGGCATCACCCGCAACCCGTGGAACCGCGACACCTCCCCCGGCGGCTCCTCCGGTGGCGCGTCGGCAGCCCTCGCAGCGGGCATGGGCCCCCTCGGCCTCGGCACCGATGCAGGCGGCTCCATCCGCATCCCGGCGGCGCTCTCCGGCGTTTTCGGCCTCAAGCCTACCTATGGCCGCGTGCCCGCCTATCCCGCCAGCCCCTTCGGCACGCTCGCCCATATCGGCCCCATGGCCCGCACGGTGGAGGACGCCGCCATCCTGCTCACCGTCATCGGCGGCCCGGACCTGCGCGACCCCACCCGCCTGCCGCCATCGGGCATCGACTGGGAGGTGCCGCTGGAGCAGGGCCTCAAGGGCGCCCGCATTGCTTACTCGCCGGACCTCGGCTTCGCGAAGGTGGCCCCCGACGTGGCGAAACTCACCGAAGCGGCCCTCGATGTCCTGCGCGACGCGGGCGCCGAGGTGGTCACGGTCGATCCTCCTTTCGCCGATCCCACCGAGGTCTTCCGTCCGCTCTACGGCGCCGCCGCCGCCCACGTCCTGCGCAACACGCCGGAAGAGAAGTGGGACGACATGGACCCCGGCCTCGTCACGCTGGCCAAGGCCGGCATGGACGTGACGACCGGCGATTTCATCGCCGCCACCATCGAGCGTTCTGCCGTCGCCCGCGCCGTCGACATCTTCCTCGACGACTGGGATTTCCTGGTGACGCCCCAGCTTGCCGTCGCCTCCGTCCCCGCCGGCCGCCTCGCGCCCGAAGGTTGGGACGGCGACGGCTGGATGCAGTGGACGCCGTTCACGTACCCGTTCAACCTGAGCCAGAACCCGGCCGCGACCGTTCCCTGCGGCTTCACGGACGAGGGCGTCCCCGTCGCGCTCCAGGTCGTCGGCCAGCGCTTCGACGATGGCGGCGTCCTGGCCGCCGCCCGCGCCTTCGAGCGCGAACAGCCCCTGTTCCCCAGGCGGCCCTTCTAGAATGATCGACCCCTTCTCCGATCTTCCCGGCCCGGAACTTCTGACCACGGACGAAATGTACCGGGCCGACTCCTTCGCCGTGAAATCGGGCGTTGCAGGCCGCACCCTGATGGAAAATGCCGGCCGCGCCGCCGCGGACGCCATCTGCGAGCGTTACGACCCGTGCCCGGTGGCCGTCCTGTGCGGCCCCGGCAACAACGGCGGCGACGGCTTCGTCATCGCCCGCCTGCTCGCCGAGCGCGGCTTTGACGTAACGCTCTCCCTCCTTGGTGAAGTGGGAAAGCTGAAAGGCGATGCCGCCGAAGTCGCCGCCGCCTGGGAAGGGGAGGTGGTCCCGCTCACCGCCGAAAGCACGACACACGCCGCCCTCGTGGTGGACGCCCTCTTCGGCGCGGGCCTCTCCCGCCCCTTGGAAGGCGTGCCCGCCGCACTCGCGGAGCAGAGCCGCGAAAGCCTGGTCCCCCACGTCGCCATCGACACCCCCAGCGGCATCGACGGCAACACCGGCGAGGTACGCGGCGCCGCCTTCCGCGCCGATCTCACCGTCACCTTCCACCGCGCCAAGCCCGGCCACTTCCTGATGCCCGGCCGCGCCGCCTGCGGCGAACTCATCGTCGCCCCCATCGGCATTCCAGATGAGGCGTTGGCGGAAGTGCGCCCGCGCGCCTTCCACAACGAGCCCGCGCTCTGGGCCGATGCCTTCCCGCACCTCACCGAGACCGGCCACAAATATGCGCGCGGCCACGCCGTCGTCGTTAGCGGTCCCATGTTCCAGACCGGCGCCGCCCGCCTCGCCGCGCGCGGCGCCCTGCGTGCAGGCGCTGGCCTCGTCACCGTCGCCGGCTCGCCCGAAGCGTCCATGATCAACGCCGCCCAGCTCACCGCCATCATGGTGGCCGAGATCGACGGCGTCCCCGGCCTCTCCGCGCTCCTCAACGACAAGCGCAAGAACGCCGTCCTCATCGGCCCCGGCGCGGGCGTCAACTGGCAGACCCGCACGCTCACGGTGGCGGCGCTGCGCGAGACCCGCGCCACCGTTCTCGACGCCGACGCCCTCACGGCCTTCGCCGAAAGCCCGCAGACCCTGTGGTCCGCCATCAACGGCCCCACGGTCCTCACCCCCCACGACGGCGAGTTCGCCCGCCTGTTCCCGGACCTCAAGGACATGGAAGGCGGCAAACCCGCCCGCGCCCGCGCCGCCGCCGAGCGGGCAGGGGCCATCGTCGTCCTCAAGGGCCCCGATACGGTCGTCGCGGCGCCCGACGGCCGCATCGCCATCGCCTCCAACGCCCCGCCCACGCTCGCCACCGCGGGTTCGGGCGACGTCCTCGGCGGCTTCATCCTCGGCCAGCTCGCGCAAGGGGTGCAGGCCTTCGAAGCCGCCGCCATCGGTGTCTGGCTCCACGGCGAAGCCGCCAGCGCCTTCGGCCCCGGCCTGATAGCCGAGGACCTGCCGGAAATGCTCCCCGAGGTCCTCGAAGCCCTGGAGGCCACCCTTGGCTGACAAACCGAAATACAAGAAGCCGCTGCCCAGGCGCTTCAACGCAGCCGTCTCCGAAGAGGCCTACGCCGAACTCCGCCGCCTTGCCGAGCTGACCGGCCTCTCCAACAACTACGTCCTGACGACGCTGCTGGAACACCGCGCCGATCTCTTCAAGGACGAGGCATTCAAACAGGCGGCCGCCGCCATGCTCGAAAAGGCGCGCGTCCAATGACCGTGGCTGATCAGGTCGCCGACGCAATCATCCGAAGAACCAGCGCCGAGTACTTCGAAAAGGAGAACCTAGGTCCCGCCATACAGGATTTTGTCGACCGTGGCCTCGCGGTTGGCGGCTTCCTACAGCAATTGCAGCAACTAGGCGCTGCCTCATCGCAAGCGTTCTGGGAATTCATCGTTGGATGTCATCTTGCGCGATTGGGGTTAGACCCGACTCGGAGATCTTCTGGTCCTGACTTCTATGTTGAGGTGGCTGGAAAACCTCTGTGGGTAGAGTGCGTAGCCCCCACTGGAGCCAACATTCCGCGCGAGTGGATGCAAAGACCGGTTGGGAGCGCCTACAGCGTGCCACATGACGCTATCAAGTCCCGGTGGACCTCGGCGCTGTACGACAAGAAGCGCCAGCGAGATAACTGGGTTGATCGAGGCGTGATACCGGCGACAGATGCATTTGTGGTTGCCATTTGTGGAAGGCTCTTAGGAGGGGTTTGGGCAGAAGGCGATGGCGTTTCTCAGTTTCCTTTTGGGGCAGAGATTGCCTATCCAATCGGCCCAATTGCGGTCGCAATTGATGTGGAAACCGGTATCGGCGCAGTCCGCCCAACAATTAGGAGAAAGTTCGAAACACCTGGTGGCACCACCGTGCCACTCGATCCCTTTTTGAGAGATGACTGGTCCGGCATATCGGGAATTCTCGGAACCGCAGCAATTAATCCTTCGCAAATTCCATCAGCGGTTCACTGGGTTCCAAACGTGCGTTCCGCCATCTCCCTCCCCGACAACTGGTTTCAAGCGGGATTGTTTCTGGAAGTGCGCGAAACGGATGACGCGGTGGACGTTACGCTGCGGAGAGTCCAATGACCGCCACCCTGCGTCTCGCCGAACCGGGCCACCTCCCCGGCATCGTCGAGCTCTACAATCACTACGTCCGCGAAACCCCGATCACCTTCGACATCGATCCCTACACGGTCGAAACCCGCACCCCGTGGTTCGGGCAGTTCGCCGCCACCGGCCCCCACAAGCTCGTTGTCGCCGTCGAGGGGGAAGACGTCCTCGGCTACGCCGGCACCATGCCCTTCCGCCCCAAGGCCGCCTACGCCCGCTCGGTTGAAACCACGATCTACATCCACAAGGACGCAACCGGCCGCGGCCTCGGCGTCGCCCTCTACGAGGCGCTGTTCGATGCCTTGGAGGGCGAACCCGTCCACCGCCTGCTCGCCGGCATGACGCTCCCCAACGCGGCGTCGGAAAAACTCCACGAGCGCCTCGGCTTCACCTCCTGCGGCGTCTTCGGCGAGGTCGGCTACAAGTTCGGCCAGTACTGGGACGTCCGCTGGTACGAGCGGGAGGTCATGCCGGGTTGATAATTCGGTGACTGCTGTTGGATCGATGAATTTTAGTTCTTGTTTTGTTCTTCACTTCGATTATGCTCGGTTCGGTACGAATCGCGGTAGAGATATACGATGCTTCGTTTGATCGATCTTTTTTCTGGCGCCGGAGGGTTGTCTCTCGGGTTCTCGGATCCCCGTTTTTCCGGCGGGTTCGAGCCCATTTTGGCAATCGATAATGACCCAGCTGCGGTTGCAACTCACGCGGCAAATTTCGCCGGAGATGCAGTTTGCGCCAACTTGGAAGACTGGCTGGAAACGAATGACGTGCCCAAGGCTGACGTGGTGGTCGGTGGTCCTCCATGCCAAGGCTTTAGCCTGTTGAATAGAAACCGAAGCGGCGATGCAAGGCGAGCATTATGGGTACCCTTCATTGAAGTCGCTCATTTGTCGGACGCTTCGGTTTTTGTGATGGAGAACGTTGCAGAACTGCTTAGATCGCCAGAGCTTGACGCCATTCGTACAACGGCAAAGGCGCACGGTTTTGAAACGGCTGCTTCAATCGTCAATGCAGCTGACTACGGGGTCCCCCAGACACGCCGCCGTACGTTCGTGATTGGCTGGAAGCCGGGAGCCGCCCCGGCCGAATTTCCACCGTTGCCAACTCACGCCCAGCCGGACAAGTCACTCAACCTGCCGCCCTGGTTGACGGTCAGGGACGCAATATCTGATTTGCCGGAACCAACAAAAACGGAAATCACTGGCGAACCGCCTTTAGATTTGCACATAAGGCGGACGCCCACTGCAAAAAGCATAAAGAGATACAAAGCGGTCCCCGAAGGCGGAAATCGGTTTGACCTGCAAATGAACGCACCTGAGATAACGCCGGATTGCTGGAAGCGAAAGAAGAGCGGCGGGACCGATCTATTCGGCAGGCTTTGGTGGGACAGGCCATCCGTTACGATCCGGACCGAGTTCTTCAAGCCCGAAAAGGGAAGATATCTGCATCCTGAAGCGCATCGCCCAATCACACATCGGGAAGCTGCCCGGCTAATGGGGTTTCCGGATAGCTTTCGGTTCGTGGGAACAAAGGTTGAAATTGCTCGGCAGATCGGAAATGCCGTACCACCACCACTGGCTGGAGCATTCGGCAACTTAGTGGCGGAGGCGTTTCTACCGAAGCGCAAAACTGCCTAGCTCAATGATGGTTCGTCGGTCGCAGGCGGCGTCTAACGTTACCGCTCAGGTCGAAGAGTTGCGACGGCTCTTGGACAACTTCGTGCAGCACCTAGGTCGGGGTGATCTTCGATCGGAGGTGCGAAGCCTTGTCCCTGCCTTTCATGCGCTGAGAGACCTTGGAAGTGGGCTCCTTAAAGAGGGCAACCCCTCGAATGCGCGTGATCGTCTCCTGCTTTACCTTCAAAAATTTCCTCGGACTTTGATCGACGGAGATGAGTTGATGGTCGTCTCCGGGATTGGAGAATGGGCCCGCCGTGTCAGAGAACTCCGTGTCCAATATGGGTGGGTCATTTATACAGGCGCTACGCTTCGGGATATGGCGGTCGACTCTGAGTTGGTCCTCGGCGAAGTTTCGGCGCTGCTCAGCGTGGATGCCTCCAAAATTAAGCCCACCCAGTATGTGCTAATGCATACGGAGCAGGATCGAGAGGCAGCACTGCGTTGGAACCAATTAAACGAAGTCCGAAGAAGAAAAGGCGAAAGCGTCAGTTCAAAAATTCTAGCTTATCTCAGGCTGAATGTTGGGAAGCCTGTAACAGGCGAGGAACTGCGATATGTTGCAGGTGAGAAGTCCGAATGGGCTCGGAGAGTTCGCGAGTTGAGGACCGAAGAAGGATGGCCTGTTTTTACAAAAATGCAGGGACGACCTGATCTTAGTGTGGGCGAGTATCTTCTGGAGGAAGATAAGCAAGCTGAAGAACATGACCGTCATATCCCTGACGGAGTTCGTGTGGAGGTGTTGGAGAGGGACAAGTTCCAATGCGTGCAGTGCGGCTGGTCTGTAGATCGCCTACAACCGGGCGATCCTCGCAAACTTCTAGAGCTGCATCATTTGGTTCACCATTCGGACAAAGGGGCAAACACGCCAGACAATTTGGTGACGCTCTGCAATGTCCATCATGATCAAGTTCATAGCGGCACCCTAGAATTGGGCAAGTAGCTTGCCTTTGAGTGCTGATTCGATTTGATCGTCACTTTTGGTTCGGAGCTCGCACTCCCATAAATTGACTACGTGCCACCCAAGGTCTTGTAGTGAGCGAGTATTCTCGGAGTCTCGCTCCACGTTCCTGCCTATCTTGTGCTTCCAAAAGTCCCGGTTGGTTGAAGGTAGTTTGCCGCGGCGACAATGATGGCCGTGCCAGAAGCAGCCGTTCACGAAGATCACGGTCCCGTACTTTGCCAAGACAATGTCTGGGCGTCCCGGCAATTGGGGTTTGTGTAGTCGGAATCTGAAGCCCGCGCGATGCAGTATTTTCCTCACGCGAAGCTCAGGCGCTGTATCCCGTGAGCGAACTCGGCTCATGTTGCGACTTCGCTCTGCCTTGGAAATCTTGTCCATGTTGAAGAGCCTCCCAAAACCTAGCGCAAAGGCATAGTGCGTTCTGAGGATCGGTTTGCCTAATCCCTGTCATGGTGTAGAAAGCGCCCCGCCCGTGAGGCGGACCTGCGCGGCTTGCGTTTGGCAGGACGGGCCCGCGCAGGGGCGGTTTGCGGGCGTGGTGGAATTGGTAGACACGCGAGATTTAGGTTCTCGTGCCGCAAGGCGTGGGGGTTCAAGTCCCTCCGCCCGCACCAGCCCCAGGACACGACGTAATTCGACGGCGGCGCGCGCCCGGCAAGGCGCCGCGCGCTCCGGCTAGCAACTGGAACAAGAGACACCCGATGCAGGTCACCGAGACCCTCTCCGAAGGGCTGAAGCGCGAATTCAAGGTCGTCATCGAGGCGAGCGAGCTCAACAAGCGTCTCGACGCCAAGCTCGATGAGATCAAGGGCCAGGTCCAGCTCAAGGGCTTCCGTCCCGGCAAGGTCCCCGTCAGCCACCTGAAGAAGACCTATGGCAAATCCGTCATGGGTGACGTCATCCAGGAGACGGTGGGCGAGACCTCCCAGAAGGCCATCGAGGAGCGCGAACTCAAGCCGGCGCTCCAGCCCAACATCGAGCTCGACGGCGAGATCGAGCCGGTGATCGAGGGCAAGGCCGACCTCGCCTACAAGCTCTCCTTCGAGATCATGCCCGAGTTCGACATGCCGGACTTCTCGAAGATCGAGCTGGTCCGTCCCGTCGTCGAAGTCTCTGATGAGGAAGTGGACGAGGCCATCTCCCGCATGGCCGAGCAGCAGCAGAACTTCGAACCCAAGAAGGACGGCGCCAAGGCCGAGGAGGGCGACAGCCTTCAGATCGATTTCGTCGGCAAGATCGACGGCGAAGCCTTCGAGGGCGGCACCGCCGAGGGCGTCTCGCTCGTCATCGGCTCCGGCCAGTTCATCCCCGGCTTCGAGGAACAGCTCACCGGCGCCAAGAAGGGCGACGACGTGGTGGTGAAGGTCACCTTCCCGGAGGAGTACGGCGCCGAGCATCTCGCCGGCAAGGAAGCCGAGTTCGACGTGAAGGTGCAGGAAGTGAGCGCCCCGGCCGCGGTGAAGATCGACGACGACTTCGCCAAGCAGCTCGGCCTCGACTCGCTCGACGCCCTCAAGGACGCCCTGCGCGAGCGCATCGGCCAGGACTACGGCCGCATCAGCCGTTCGCGCGTGAAGCGCTCCCTGCTCGACAAGCTGGACGAGCTGGAGACCTTCGAGCTGCCGCCGACCATGCTCGAGCAGGAATACGAGCAGATCCTCTCTCAGGCCCAGTCCGAAAAGGCGCACGACGCCGAGGACTACGACCCGGCCCATGATCACGACCACGATCACTCGGACGTGGAGATCCCCGAGGAGGAGAAGGAAGAGTACCGCCGCATCGCCGCGCGCCGCGTGCGTCTCGGCCTGCTTCTCTCCGAGGTCGGCTCGCGCAACGAGATTTCCGTGACCCAGGACGAGCTGACCCGCGCCATCGCCGAGCAGGCGCGCAACTTCCCGGGCCAGGAGCAGCAGGTCTTCCAGTACTTCCAGCAGAACCCGCAGGCGCAGGCCCAGGTCCGCGCCCCGCTGTTCGAAGACAAGGTGGTCGACTACATCCTCGAACTCGCCAAGGTGAAGGACGAGACGGTCACCCGCGAGGCGCTTCTGGAAGACCCGGAAGCCCCTGCGGAGGACGCGGTGGCGGCCAGCGAGGGCGGCGCCAAGAAGAAGACGGCAGCCAAGAAGACCGCCACCAAGAAGACGGCGGCGAAGAAGACCACGGCCAAGAAGAAGACCGCCGCGAAGAAGAAGGCCGCCAAGGACGAGGACGGCGAGTAGCCGTTTCCCGTCCGGCAGCCCTGCTGCCTTTACCCTTTTGCTAGGGCGACCTATGTAGGGTATGGCGGCTCCGTCCGGAGTCGCCATATCCCGTTTGCCATCCGGTCCCGCACGTCAAAGCGCTCGCGCCAAGGCCGCGCCTGCCAGAGGAAATGTCCCCATGAAGGATCCCGTCGAGACATACATGAACCTCGTGCCGATGGTGGTCGAGCAGACCAGCCGCGGCGAACGGGCCTATGACATCTTCTCGCGCCTCCTCAAGGAGCGGATCATCTTCGTGACCGGTCCCGTCGAGGACGGCATGGCCAGCCTCATCACGGCGCAGCTTCTCTTTCTCGAGTCCGAGAACCCGAAGAAAGAGATTGCCATGTATATCAATTCGCCCGGCGGCATCGTGACCAGCGGCATGGCCATCTACGACACCATGCAGTTCATCCGGCCGAAGATCTCGACGCTTTGCATCGGCCAGGCCGCGTCCATGGGTTCGCTGCTTCTCGCGGCAGGCGACAAGGACATGCGATTCGCCCTGCCGAATTCGCGGATCATGGTCCACCAGCCCTCCGGCGGCTTCCAGGGCCAGGCCTCGGACATTGAGATTCATGCCCGCGAAGTGCTCGCCCTGCGCGCCCGGCTCAATGAAATCTACGTGAAGCACACGGGCCAGAGCATCGACGCCGTGCAGGAAGCGCTCGAGCGCGACAACTTCATGACGCCGGAAATGGCCAAGGATTTCGGGCTGATTGACGCAGTGATGGACAGCCGCCCCGCGGAGCCGGCCTGAACCTTACCGGCTGTTTACCTCGAAATGCGGCCTTCAAGGCGGGCATGGCTGCCCTGCCTGCAATTTCGGCACCTTGACTAAGCGCGCGGCGGGTCCACGTTCGGTTTAACCGGGTGTTGATCGGCTTCGACCTATCGTGGTCGAATGGATTCTAAGGGATTCGCCCGGTTGCGTTCTGCTTGTTGCCTCCCGTTCAGCATGGTTGGCGTAGCGTTTGCAGATCGCAGCCTGGCAAGGCTGGGACGCGAAGGCGGTTTTCGTTCGCCGGTTTCAGCCTGACGACAGTTGCAACAGGCGCGGCCGCCCGCGGTTCGCGCCGGACAAGAGAGACCCGTCTGGGGAAGTTTTATGAGCAAAGTCAGCGGCGGCAGCGGCGATTCCAAGAACACGCTTTATTGCTCCTTCTGCGGCAAGAGCCAGCATGAAGTGCGCAAGCTCATCGCCGGGCCGACCGTGTTCATCTGCGATGAATGCGTCGAGCTGTGCATGGACATCATCCGCGAGGAGAACAAGTCCTCGCTGGTGAAGTCGCGCGACGGTGTGCCCACGCCGTCCGACATCAACCAGGTGTTGGACGAGTACGTGATCGGCCAGGCCCACGCCAAGCGCGTGCTCGCCGTTGCCGTGCACAACCACTACAAGCGCCTCGGCCACGGCGGAAAGAACTCCGACGTCGAGCTCGCCAAGTCGAACATCCTGCTCATCGGCCCGACCGGCTGCGGCAAGACGCTGCTCGCGCAGACGCTCGCCCGCATCCTCGACGTGCCCTTCACCATGGCCGACGCCACCACGCTGACCGAAGCCGGTTACGTGGGTGAGGACGTCGAGAACATCATCCTCAAGCTGCTCCAGTCGGCCGACTACAATGTCGAGCGCGCCCAGCGCGGCATCGTCTACATCGACGAGGTCGACAAGATCAGCCGCAAGTCCGACAACCCGTCCATCACGCGTGACGTGTCGGGCGAGGGTGTGCAGCAGGCGCTGCTCAAGATCATGGAAGGCACGGTGGCCAGCGTTCCGCCCCAGGGCGGACGCAAGCATCCCCAGCAGGAATTCCTGCAGGTGGACACCACCAACATCCTCTTCATCTGCGGCGGCGCCTTCGCCGGGCTGGAAAAGATCATCTCCCAGCGCGGCCACTCCACGTCGATCGGCTTCGGCGCGCAGGTGACGTCCGACGACGAACGCAAGACCGGCGAACTCCTCAAGGCCATCGAGCCGGAGGATCTTCTGAAGTTCGGTCTGATCCCGGAATTCGTCGGCCGCGTGCCCGTGCTCGCCACGCTGGAAGACCTCGACGAGGAAGCCCTGGTCAAGATCCTGACCGAACCGAAGAACGCGCTGATCAAGCAGTATCAGCGCCTGTTCGAGATGGAGAACACCCAGCTCACCTTCACCGAGGAAGCCCTGAAGGCCATCTCGCTGAAGGCGATCGAGCGCAAGACGGGCGCCCGCGGCCTTCGCTCCATCCTGGAGGCGATCCTGCTCGAGACCATGTTCGAGCTGCCCGGCCTCGACGGTGTGGAAGAAGTCGTGATTTCCGGCGACGTGGTCGAAGGCCGCGCCCAGCCGCTCTACATCTACGCCGAGCGCCGCGCGGAAGACGCCGACGCCAGCGCCTAAGTGCCCGGCCGGCGGTCTCGCGCCGCCGGCGGGCATATATTGCGGGTCGTACGTTGCGAAACTGCAACATTTTGCCTTGAAGGCGCGCGCTTGGACGCCACATCAATGGGGTGGCGCGGCGCGCATTGAGCGGCCGCAGCTCCCCGAACCGAATGACCAATCGGGGCGAAGCCGTAACTCGCGGCTTCCGCCAGCCCCTGAGGATGCCTCGCCGAGGGTCCGCAACATGAGGGTAACAGTATGACCGAAAGCACCGGCACGACCGACGAAACTGTCCGGACGCCGCGGGCCGAAGGCCTGCCCGTCCTGCCGCTGCGCGATATCGTCGTCT
This sequence comes from Parvibaculaceae bacterium, assembly GCA_965229975.1. Lineage (GTDB taxonomy): Bacteria > Pseudomonadota > Alphaproteobacteria > CGMCC-115125 > CGMCC-115125 > Pyruvatibacter. The sequence continues at coordinate 1,437,406 of OZ245936.1, read as the reverse complement.
TCCCGCACATGGTGGTGCCGCTCTTCGTGGGCCGGCCCAAGTCCGTGCGCGCGCTCGAAGACGTCATGGCCGACGACAAGCAGATCCTTCTGCTCACGCAGAAGGACGCGGCCGAAGACGATCCGTCCACGAACGACATGTACAAGATCGGCGCGGTCGCAACCGTGCTGCAGCTCCTCAAGCTGCCCGACGGTACCGTGAAGGTGCTGGTCGAGGGCGTGCGCCGCGCGCGCGTCACCGAGTTCGTCGAGAACGCCGACTTCTTTCAGGCGAAGGTCGAGGAACTGGATGACGTGATGGGCGACGAGGCGGAGATTGCCGCCCTGCGCCGCTCCGTTACCGGGCACTTCGAGGACTACGTCAAGCTCAACAAGAAGGTCCCGCCCGAGGTCGTCGTTTCCGTCGGCCAGATCGCCGAGCCGTCGAAGCTCGCCGACACGGTCGCCTCGCACCTCAATATCCGCATCGGCGAGAAGCAGGAACTGCTCGAGCTGACGGATGTGCGCGAGCGCCTGGAGCGCGTCTACGGCTTCATGGAAGGCGAGATCAGCGTCCTTCAGGTCGAGAAGGAGATCCGCAAGCGCGTCAAGACCCAGATGGAGAAGACGCAGCGCGAGTACTACCTGAACGAACAGCTCAAGGCGATCCAGAAGGAGCTTGGCGAAGGCGAGGACGGCAAGGACGACGTCGCCGAACTCGAGGAACGCATCGAGAAGGTCAAGCTCTCGAAGGAAGCCAAGGAAAAGGCCACTGCCGAGCTCAAGAAGCTCAAGCAGATGAGCCCGATGTCCGCCGAAGCGACGGTGGTGCGCAACTACCTCGACTGGATGCTGTCCATCCCCTGGGGCAAGAAGAAGCGCGTCAAGAAGGACATCAACGCCGCCGAGAAGGTGCTCAACGACGACCATTACGGTCTCGAGAAGGTCAAGGACCGCATCCTTGAGTACCTCGCGGTCCAGCAGCGCACCAACAAGCTGCGCGGTCCCATCCTGTGCCTCGTCGGCCCGCCCGGCGTCGGCAAGACCTCGCTCGGCAAGTCGATCGCCAAGGCGACCGGCCGCGACTTCGTGCGCATGTCGCTGGGCGGCGTGCGTGACGAGGCGGAAATCCGCGGTCACCGCCGGACCTATATCGGCTCCATGCCCGGCAAGATCATCCAGTCGATGAAGAAGGCGAGTTCCAACAACCCGCTCTTCCTGCTCGACGAGATCGACAAGATGGGGCAGGACTTCCGCGGCGACCCGGCCTCGGCCCTGCTCGAGGTGCTGGACCCGGAGCAGAACAACACGTTCTCCGACCACTATCTTGAGGTCGACTACGACCTCTCGAACGTGATGTTCGTGACCACGGCCAACACGCTCAACATGCCGCAGCCGCTGATGGACCGGATGGAGATCATCCGCATCGCCGGCTACACGGAAGACGAGAAGCTGGAGATCGCCCGCCGTCACCTGATCCCGCGCCAGGTCAAGGCGCACGGGCTCAAGAAGGGCGAGTGGTCCATCGACGACGATGGCCTGCGGATGCTGATCCGCCGCTACACCCGCGAGGCGGGCGTGCGTAACCTCGAGCGCGAGCTGGCGAGCCTCACCCGCAAGGCGGTGAAGACCATCCTCACCAGCGACGTGGAGCAGGTAAACCTCACCGAGGACAACCTCGAGGAATACGCGGGCGTGCCGAAGTACCGCTTCGGCGTCGGCGAGAAGGAAGACCAGGTCGGCGCCGTCACCGGCCTCGCTTGGACGGAAGTGGGCGGCGAGCTGCTGACCATCGAAGGCGTGATGGTCCCGGGCCGCGGCAAGATGACCACGACCGGCAAGCTCGGCGACGTGATGAAGGAGTCGATCGACGCGGCCTCGTCCTACGTCAAGGCGCGGTCCGCCGAGATGGGCATCCGGCCCACGCTGTTCCAGCGCAAGGACATCCACGTCCACGTGCCGGAAGGCGCCACGCCCAAGGACGGCCCGTCCGCCGGCATCGCCATGGCCACGGCCATCATCTCGCTGATGACCGGCATCCCGGTCCGCAAGGACGTCGCCATGACCGGCGAGGTCACCCTGCGCGGCCGCGTGCTGCCCATCGGCGGCCTCAAGGAGAAGCTCCTGGCGGCCCTCCGCGGCGGCATCAAGACGGTGCTGATCCCCGAGGACAATGCCAAGGACCTGCCGGAGATTCCGGATAACGTGAAGAACAACCTGGAAATCATCCCGGTCGGCAGCATGGCCGAAGTGGTCAAGCACGCCCTGACGGAAGCGGTGACGCCGCTTGATCCCGAGACTGAAGAGCTCGAGGAAAAGGCACTCGCCAGCCTCACCCAGGGTGCCGGGACCGGCGGCGAAAGCGGCATCCGGGCCCACTGATTTGCCACGGGCCCCGGGAAACCGGGTGATTCGAAAAAGAAGGGCGGGACGGCGAAAAGCCGCCCCGCCTTTTTTCTTTGGAATGTTTGCACCAGTGGCGCCGAGCCCTTGTTTGCCCCCGGACAAGACGGCGCGCGTCGTGATTTCTTCTTATATTTCAACCATTTGTCGTACAAATGACATGTGATGTCCGGCTGCGCGCATGGTGCAGCGCACCACCGATTGTCTAGGTTTTCTGCGGAAAACCGCTTGGAGGCCCGTTTCCCGCGGGTCTAGTCTTTTACGCCTAGACCGCACCACAACGAGCGGAAGGGGCATCGCTGTGAACAAGAACGACCTGATTGCGGAAGTGGCCGACAAGTCCGGCCTTTCCAAGTCTGACGCCACCCAGGCTGTCGAGTGCGTTTTCGACCAGATTACCAGTTCCCTGAAGGGCGGGGACGAGGTGCGGATTGTCGGCTTCGGCACGTTCTCCGTGTCGAACCGCGCTGCGAGCGAAGGCCGCAACCCGCGCACCGGCGAGAAGATCCACATTCCCGCCTCCAAGCAGCCGAAGTTCAAGGCCGGCAAGGGCCTGAAGGACGCTGTTAATACCTGAGTAGCACCGCATAGCCGCCTCTTCCCTCGGGAACGGGCGGCCCTGCACTGGCGGCCGGCCGGTTTCCGGGAGGGAACAGACCGGCCGCTTGGCGTTTTGGGGCTTGGCCGCGCGGTCCCGCTGGCCTATTTGCTAAGGGCCCAGCACCGGGGGCGGTTAGCTCAGCTGGAAGAGCGTCTCGTTTACACCGAGAATGTCGGCGGTTCGAGCCCGTCACCGCCCACCATTTCCCCAGCCTTAGCGCCCCTTTAACCAGGGTTCTCCCATTCTGTGTCCTTCGCGGCGGGGACTGCGCGTCGGCGCGCGTCACCACGCCAGGAAAGCAGACGAATGGGAGTGCATGCGCCGTGTACGAGGGCGACAGTTCCACGACCCCCGCGCCGGAACGGCGTGCAGGCGTGCCGGATGTCTCCTGGCTTCCGGTGCCGCTCCTCGTCATGGATGCGCGGGGCTACTGCCATGCAGTGGCGCCCGCGACCCTGCGCATTCTCGAATGCGGGCAATCTGAGCTCGCCGGACAGGCTTGGCGCGACTGGATGTGTGCCGATGCCGACAACTTCGTCGAGCAGATTGCGCAGGTAGCCCGCACACGCGAGGCCAAGACCGTGGCGTCTCACCCCCGCTGCTGCCCGGAACGCCGGATGCGGTTCACCATTCAGCCGATCGACGGTTCAGCCGGCCTTGTCTCGGTAAACGTGGCGGACATCACGGCGGAAGAGGCCGACCGCGCCGAGCATGCCCGCATCGAGGACCGTCTCGCGCTTGTCGTCGAGGCCTCCCGGAAGGGCATCTGGGATTGGATGGTTGGTGCCGACAGCGTGTTCGTGTCCGACCGGTTCAAGGAAATTCTCGCGCTCGATCTGCCGGGCGACACGATCACCGTGGACATGGCCCGGGACCTTATCCACCCGGAAGACCTCGACCATCTCCGCACCCAGGTCGCTGACATCGTGAGCGGCCGGGATGTCCGCGAGTCCGAAATACGGCTGCGCCGGGCCGATGGCCGCATCATCTGGGTCCAGATCAAGGCCATCGCCACCACGGCGGACGACGGCAAGTCCCTGCGCGTTGTCGGCACCATCGGCGACATCTCCGAGCGAAAGGAAGCCGAAGAGACGCTCCGCCGCGCCCGGGCCGATGCGTTGGCCGCGAGCCACGCCAAGTCCGAGTTCGTCGCCATGGTTAGCCACGAGCTGCGCACGCCGCTAAATGGCATCATCGGCATGCTCGACCTCCTGGCCCATGCGGGCCTCGATGGCGAGAAGCAGCCCCTGGTGGACACGGCCACCGAAAGCGCACGCAGCCTTCTGGCCATTCTCGACGACCTCCTCGACCTTTCGAAGCTGGACGCAGGCCGCGTAGAGCTGCATGCCGCAACCTTCGAACCCGCCTCCCTTGTGGAGGGCGTCGTGCAGCTCTTCGAGCCGGGAGCCCGCAAGCGGAACCTGGGCCTGTCCTGCAAGATCGTCGGCGACGTGCCGGCGACCCTCGAAGCTGACCGCGGCCGCCTGCGCCAGATCCTCGCCAACCTTGTCGGCAACGCTGTCAAGTTCACCGAGTCGGGCGAGGTTCAGGTCGAGACCGCCTTCGAACCCGCTACTGGCACCGAGCCCGACCGGCTGCGCTTCACCGTTCAGGACACCGGCATCGGCATCTCGCCGGAAGCCCAGCGCCAGCTCTTTATGCCGTTCACCCAGGCGGGTCGGAACACCTTCGAGCGCTTCGGCGGCACCGGCCTCGGCCTCGCCATCTGCAAGCGCCTCGCCCAGATGATGGGCGGCGACATCGGCGTTGACAGCAAGGAAGGCGAGGGCAGCCGCTTCTGGTTCACGGTTGCCGTCAAGCCGGCTAGGGCCGGCGGCGAGGCCAAAACCGCCGAACCGGACAACGACGACCGCCTGCGCAACACGATTCCCGACGAGCCGAAACCTGCGGAGGCGTCTGCGCCGGCGCCGAAGCCCGAGCAGAAAGCCGAAGCCGCATTACCTGCGCCTGACGAGAAGGCGGTCAAGGCGCACCTGCTCGTTGCCGAGGACAACCTGGTCAACCAGCGTGTCATCGCCGCCATGCTCTCCAAGCTCGGCTACAGCTTCGACATCGTGGACGATGGCGCCAAGGCCGTGGAGGCCGTCCGCGATGGCGACTACGCGGCCGTGCTGATGGATATTCAGATGCCGCGCGTCGATGGCGTCATGGCCACGCGCCTCATCCGCGAGGAGCAGCGCGATACCGGCGTGGAGATTCCCATCATCGCGATCACCGCCCATGCGGTGCACGGCACCCGCGAGGAATACCTCGCGGCGGGCATGAGCGAGTTCATTTCCAAGCCGATTGACGTGCGCACGCTGGCGCGAATTCTCGCCCAGTTTTGCGGCAAGGATGGCGGGGCGGAAAATACCGCGGCTTCCCGCGCCGCTAGCGCTTGACACCTCCCCGGCGCGTGCCTTAGACACGCCGCTCTCCGCCGCGCTAGAGCCTTGGCCCGGGCGCCAGCGGACACCCCGGCGGGGGTGTAGCTCAGTTGGTTAGAGTGCCGGCCTGTCACGCCGGAGGTCGCGGGTTCGAGCCCCGTCACTCCCGCCATTTTCCCAGCGAATGATAATCGTTCGGACGGTGCCGAAATGCCGTGACGGAAGACGTTTGTCCGGCGGCCATCAGGCATGCGGAAATGGGCTGTTTCCGCCGCCCCTTCGCATTGAAATGCTGCAACGCGTCGATATAGTGTCGCCCAAACCTCCGGCGGATTCTGCCGCCGGATTCCCGACCAGTCCGCCTCCCGGTGCGGGCGCCGCGCGGCGCCCCCGGCCAGACCCCAAGGGCCGATGCCAGAGCTTCTCGCCAACTACCTCCCCATCATCGCCTTTATGGGCATCTCGCTCGTGCTGGTGGTGGCGTTCCTGTTCGCCCCGCTCATCGTCGCGCCGTCCAACCCGGACCCGGAAAAGCTCTCGGCCTACGAGTGCGGCTTCAACGCGTTCGATGATGCGCGCATGAAGTTCGACGTGCGCTTCTACCTGGTGGCGATCCTCTTCATCATCTTCGACCTCGAGGTGGCGTTCCTGTTCCCGTGGGCTATCTCCCTCGGCGAGATCGGCATGTTCGGTTTCTGGTCGATGGTCGTGTTTCTCGGCATCCTGACCATCGGCTTCATCTACGAATGGAAGAAGGGCGCGCTCGAATGGGAGTAGAATCCAAGGGCAGCATCCTGGTTCCGGAAGGGTCCGAAGGTCTTATCGACCCCAAGACCGGCCGCCTCACGCGGCCGCCGCAGCCGACCGAGGCCGACAAGGACCCCTTCGTCCGCCAGATTTCCGAAGAGATGGCCGACAAGGGCTTCGTCGTCACCAGCGTCGAGGACCTGATTGCCTGGGCGCGCACCGGCTCGCTGATGTGGATGACGTTCGGCCTCGCCTGCTGCGCGGTCGAGATGATGCAGGTCTCCATGCCGCGCTATGACTGCGAGCGCTTCGGCTTTGCCCCGCGCGCCAGCCCGCGCCAGTCCGACGTGATGATCGTGGCGGGCACGCTCACCAACAAGATGGCGCCGGCGCTGCGCAAGGTCTATGACCAGATGCCGGATCCGCGCTACGTCATCTCCATGGGCTCCTGCGCCAACGGCGGGGGCTATTACCACTACTCCTATTCCGTGGTTCGCGGATGTGACCGCATCGTGCCGGTCGATATCTACGTCCCCGGCTGCCCGCCCACGGCTGAGGCGCTGCTTTACGGCATCCTCCAGCTCCAGAAGAAAATCCGCCGCACAGGCACCATCGCGCGCTGACCGCGCGGACATAAATCGCGCGCTGACCGCGCGGACATAGCCCCGCCCGGGGCATCGAACAGGACGAGACGAACGCACCCCATGGCGGCAATCGATCCGAACCCGAATGACGAAGGCCTGGCGGAACTCGCCGACCACGTCGTCTCGGCGCTTGAAGACACGGTGGAAAGCCACGCCATCGCGCACCGCGAGCTCGCGCTCACGGTGTCCGCGGGCGACATCGTCCGTGTGCTGAAGTTCCTGCGCGACGACAATACCTGCCAGTTCCAGACGCTGATCGACATCACCGCCGTGGATTATCCCGCGCGCGCGCGCCGCTTCGACGTCGTCTATCACCTGCTGTCGATGACCCGGAACCAGCGCATCCGCGTCAAGCTGGAAGCGGACGAGGAAATGCTGGTGCCCAGCGTCGTCTCGGTCTATCCGGTCGCCAACTGGCAGGAGCGCGAAGTCTATGACATGTACGGCGTGCTCTTCGCCGGCCATCCGGACCTGCGCCGCCTCCTCACCGACTACGGCTTCGAGGGCTACCCGCTGCGCAAGGACTTCCCGCTGACCGGCTATTACGAAGTCCGCTACGACGACGAGCAGCGCAAGGTGGTGTACGAGCCCGTGAAGCTGATGCAGGAGTTCCGCAACTTCGACTACATGAGCCCGTGGGAAGGCGCCGAATACGTGCTGCCGGGCGACGAGAAGGCGGACTGAGCGCCATGAGCATCGCCGAAGAAAAGACCGACACCCTGACGATCAATTTCGGGCCGCAGCACCCCGCGGCCCACGGTGTGCTGCGCCTCGTGCTTGAGCTCGATGGCGAGGTGGTCGAGCGCGTCGATCCGCATATCGGTCTGCTCCACCGCGGCACCGAGAAGCTTATCGAGCACAAGACCTATCTTCAGGCCGTTCCCTATTTCGATCGCCTCGACTACGTGGCGCCGATGAACCAGGAGCACGCCTACGCGCTGGCCGTTGAGCGCCTGCTGGGTATTTCGATTCCCAAGCGCGGCCAGCTCATCCGCGTTCTCTATTCCGAGATCGGCCGGCTCCTATCGCACCTCCTCAACGTCACCACGCAGGGCCTCGACGTTGGCGCCATGACGCCCATCCTCTGGGGCTTCGAGGAGCGCGAGAAGCTCATGGTCTTCTATGAGCGCGCCTCCGGCAGCCGTATGCATGCGGCCTATGTGCGCCCCGGTGGCGTCCACCAGGACCTGCCGCCCGAACTGCTGGATGACCTCGAGGAATTCTGCGAGACGCACCCCAAGATCCTCGACGACATCGAGGGCCTGCTCACCAACAACCGCATCTTCAAGCAGCGCAACGTCGATATCGGCGTCGTATCGCGCGAGGACGCGCTGGCCTGGGGCATGTCCGGCGTCATGGTGCGCGGCTCCGGCATGGCGTGGGACCTGCGCCGGTCGCAGCCCTACGAGTGCTATTCCGAGCTCGACTTCGACATTCCCGTCGGCAAGAACGGCGACTGCTACGACCGCTACTTGTGCCGCATCGAGGAGATGCGCCAGTCGATCCGCATCATGAAGCAGTGCCTCGAAAAGCTCCGCTCGCCGGAAGGCGCGGGGCCGGTGTCTACGACTGATGGCAAGATCGTGCCGCCCAGGCGCGGCGAGATGAAACGCTCAATGGAAGCGCTCATCCATCACTTCAAGCTCTACACCGAGGGCTACCACGTGCCCGCCGGCGAGGTGTATGCCGCCGTCGAAGCGCCCAAGGGCGAGTTCGGCGTCTATCTCGTCGCCGACGGCACCAACAAGCCTTACAAGTGCAAGATCCGCGCGCCCGGGTTCTCTCACCTTCACGCCATGGATCATCTCTGCAAGGGCCACATGCTGGCGGACGTCGCCGCCGTGCTCGGTTCCTTGGATATCGTGTTCGGGGAGGTGGACCGATGAGCGTCCGGCGTCTCAGCCCCAATCAGCCCGACAGCTTCGAGTTCACGTCCGGGAACCTCGAATGGGCGAAGAAGCAGATCGCCAAGTATCCGGAAGGCCGCCAGGCCTCCGCCATCATTCCGCTGCTCTGGCAGGCCCAGAAGCAGCATGACGGCTGGCTTCCGGAACCCGCGATCCGATACGTCGCCGAGCTGCTGGATATGCCGTATATCCGCGCCTACGAAGTGGCGACCTTCTACACGATGTTCAATCTCGAACCCGTGGGCGAGTTCTTCGTGCAGCTCTGTGGCACCACACCTTGCTGGCTGCGCGGCGCGGACGACCTGAAGGACGTCTGCCGCAAGAAGATCGGCGACCAGAACCACGTGACCGCCGACGGCAAGCTCTCCTGGCTCGAGGTCGAATGCCTCGGCGCCTGCGTGAATGCGCCCATGGTCCAGATCAACGACGACTACTACGAGGACCTGACCGCGGAGAGCTTCGAGAAGCTGCTCGACGATCTCGTCGCCGGCCGTCCGGTCAAGACCGGCCCGCAGGTGGACCGCCAGACCTCGGCGCCCCAGGGCGGACCGACCACCCTGCGCGAGATACCGCACGTCACCGTCTCCGACGGCGGGGAGGGCTAAATATGTATTTCCGCTCTGCTCTCGTGTCCCTCGCCGTCATCACGGCTACTTCCGCCGCAGCGGCTGAAACGCAGGTGCGCGTCCCAAGCGATCCAAAGGCCCAGTATTGGATACTTGCGGTCGACGAACTCTCGAATGGAAACATTTCGGTGACGTCAAAGCGCTCGAGTAGCTCCGGCACCAGTTTCGCCATTCGAGAGATCGATTGCGAAGGGCAGCGATTCCGGTACTTGGCGGATGCGGACACTCTCGAGGAGCTTTCTGACAGTCAGCCCTCTCCGAATTTTGGTCCATTCGTCGACGGATCAATTTCCGAGGTTCTGTCAAGCCGGGCCTGCCAGCTAGCGGGGAGGAACTAGCCCATGCTCGCTGACAAGGATCGCATCTTCACGAACCTCTACGGCTTCGAGGACTGGGGCCTCGCTGCGGCGCGCAAGCGCGGCGACTGGGACGGTACGAAAGAGCTGCTGGCCAAGGGCCGCGACTGGATCATCGAGGAAATCAAGAAGTCCGGCCTGCGCGGCCGCGGCGGCGCGGGTTTCCCGACCGGTCTCAAGTGGTCCTTCATGCCGAAGGAAAGCGACGGCCGTCCGCACTACCTCGTGGTCAACGCCGACGAGTCCGAGCCCGGCACCTGCAAGGACAGGGACATGATGCGCCACGATCCGCACAAGCTGATCGAAGGCTGCCTCGTCGCCGGCTTTGCCATGGGGGCCCACCACGCCTTCATCTATCTGCGCGGCGAATACATCTTCGAGCGCAATCGCCTCCAGGCGGCGGTGGACGAAGCCTATGACGCCGGTCTCATCGGCCCGGATGCCTGCGGCTCCGGCTGGGCCTTCGATGTAATCGTCCACCACGGCGCCGGCGCCTATATCTGCGGTGAAGAGACCGCGCTGCTCGAAAGCCTCGAAGGCAAGAAGGGCATGCCGCGTCTCAAGCCGCCGTTCCCGGCCAATGTCGGCCTCTACGGCAACCCGTCGACGGTCAACAACGTCGAGAGCATCGCCGTCGCGCCCACCATCCTGCGCCGCGGCGCGGACTGGTTCGCGGGCTTCGGCCGCCCCGGCAACACCGGCACCAAGGTCTTCTGCATTTCCGGCCACGTGAACAACCCGTGCAACGTGGAAGAAGAGATGTCGATCCCGCTCAAGGAGCTGATCGAGCGCCACGCCGGCGGCGTGCGCGGCGGCTGGGACAACCTGTTGGCGATCATTCCCGGCGGCTCTTCCGTGCCCCTGATCCCGAAAGAAGTCTGCGACACGGTGCTGATGGATTTCGACGCGCTGAAGGAAGCGCAGTCGGGCCTGGGCACCGCGGCGGTGATCGTCATGGACAAGTCCACCGACATCATCAAGGCGATCGCCCGCCTCTCGCACTTCTACAAGCACGAGAGCTGCGGCCAGTGCACGCCGTGCCGCGAAGGCACCGGCTGGATGTGGCGCGTCATGGAACGCATGGTGAAGGGTGAGGCAGAGGTCGAGGAAATCGACACCCTCCTCAAGGTCACCAAGCAGGTGGAAGGCCACACCATCTGTGCCCTGGGTGATGCGGCCGCCTGGCCCATTCAGGGCGTAATCCGCCATTTCCGGCACGAGTTCGAAGAACGCATCGCAGCGCGCAAGGCAGCCGGGCAAGGCGGCGCCGGCGCGGTTGCGGCGGCAGAGTAAGCGGGGCAGGGGAGCTTATGGGCGAGCTGCGCAAGGTACTGATCGACGGCGAGGAGCATGAGGTCGATAGCGATCTCACGCTGCTGCAGGCGTGCGAGCAGGCGGGCAAGGAAATCCCGCGTTTCTGCTATCACGAGCGCCTGTCCGTCGCCGGCAATTGCCGCATGTGCCTCATCGAGGTGAAGGGCGGCCCGCCCAAGCCCGTGGCGTCCTGCGCCCAGAACGTTCGCGATCTCCGTCCGGGGCCGGAAGGTCAGCCGCCGGAGATGTTCACCAACACCAAGATGGTAAAGGACGCGCGCGAAGGGGTGATGGAGTTCCTGCTCATCAATCACCCCCTTGATTGCCCGATCTGCGACCAGGGCGGCGAGTGCGACCTGCAGGACCAGGCGATGGCCTACGGCACCGACGGGTCGCGCTACGACGAAAACAAGCGCGCCGTCGAGGACAAGTATATCGGCCCGCTGGTCAAGACGATCATGACGCGCTGCATCCACTGCACGCGCTGCATCCGCTTCGCCACGGAAGTGGCCGGCGTGCCGGAACTCGGCGCCATCGGCCGCGGCGAGGACATGGAGATCACGACCTATCTTGAAGAGGCCATGTCGTCGGAACTCCAGGGCAACGTCATCGACCTCTGCCCGGTCGGCGCGCTCACCTCGAGGCCCTACGCCTTCCAGGCCCGTCCGTGGGAGCTGAAGAAGACCGAAACCATCGACGTGATGGACGCCCTCGGGTCCAACATCCGCGTCGATGCGCGCGGCAAGGCCGTGATGCGCGTCCTTCCGCGCAACAATGACGACATCAACGAGGAGTGGATCTCCGACAAGACCCGCTTCGTCTGGGACGGCCTCGGCCGCCAGCGCCTCGACCAGCCTTACGTCCGCCGCAACGGCAAGCTTGAAGCCGCCACCTGGCAGGAAGCCTTCGCCGCCATCGCGGACAAGGTGAAGGGGATGGACGGCAGGAAGTTCGCCGCCATCGCCGGTGACGTGGTCGATGCCGAGAGCATGAAGGCCCTCAAGGACCTCGCCGCGGCCCTCGGCAGCACCAGCATCGACTGCCGCCAGGACGGCACGAAGCTGACACCGGGCGCGCGTGGTGGCTACATCTTCAATTCCGGCATCACCGGCATCGACGAGTGCGACGCGGTTCTGCTCATCGGCTCGAACCCGCGCCACGAGGCCCCGGTGCTCAACGCCCGCATCCGCCGCCGGTGGCGCGAGACGGGCCTGCCGGTCGGCAATATCGGCGTCGCCGCCGACCTGACCTACCCGGTCACCCAGCTCGGCGCCGGCCCGGATACCCTGTCGGACGTGACCGACGGCCGCCACTCCTTCACCGAGACGCTGAAGAACGCGAAAAAGCCGCTGGTCATCGTCGGCCAGGGCGCACTCGCCCGGCCGGACGGCGATGCCGTCCTCGGCGCGGCCATCGCGCTTGCCAAGAGCATCGGCGCGGCCGGCGGCGAGTGGAACGGCTTCAACGTGCTGCACACGGCGGCATCGCGCGTCGCCGGTCTCGACCTCGGCCTCGTGCCGGGTGAGGGCGGCCGCGACGTGGCCGGCATCCTCGAGGGCGTTGCCTCCGGCGATGTCGAGGCCGTGTTCCTGCTGCATGCCGACGAGATCGACACTGCGAAGCTCGACAAGGCTTTCGTCATCTACCAGGGCAGCCACGGCGACCGTGGCGCGCATTGCGCCGACGTGATCCTCCCGGGCGCCGCCTACACCGAGAAGTCGGGCACCTGGGTCAACACCGAGGGCCGCGCCCAGATGGCGCGCCGCGCCGCCTTCCCGCCGGGCGATGCCCGCGAGGACTGGGCCATCCTGCGCGCGCTGTCGGACGTGCTGGAAAAGACCCTTCCCTACGACAGCCTGAACGAACTGCGCGCGGCCATGTACGAAGACGCGCCCAACCTCATGCGCATCGGCCAGGTAGAAGCCGGCGACCTGCCGCAGATCTCCGCCGGTGCGCCGGGCACGGAGCCCTTCACGCCGGCCATCGCCGACTTCTTCCTCACGAACCCGATCGCGCGCGCCAGCAAGGTCATGGCCGAGCTCTCGCAGCTCGCCGCCTCGCGCGCCGCCAAGGAGGCGACGGGCACCCATGGCTGATTTCTGGACCACATACGGCCTGCCCGGCGCCATCATCATCGGCCAGACGCTGGCGACGCTCGTCGGCCTGCTGCTGCTGATCGCCTTCCTGCTTTACGCCGACCGCAAGGTCTGGGCCGCCGTCGGCCTGCGCCGCGGCCCCAACGTGGTGGGCCCCTTCGGCCTGCTCCAGTCTTTCGCGGACTTCATCAAGTTCGTCTTCAAGGAACTCGTCATCCCGGCAGGCGCCAACAAGGGCGTGTTCCTCCTTGCCCCCATCATTGCTGCCGTGCTGGCCCTCACCGCCTGGTCGGTGATCCCGATGGCCGATGGATGGGCGCTGGCCGACATCAATGTCGGCATCCTCTTCATCTTCGCCGTCTCGTCGCTCGGCGTTTACGGCATCATCATGGGCGGCTGGGCGTCCAACTCGAAATACCCCTTCATGGGTGCACTGCGCTCCGCCGCGCAGATGGTCTCCTACGAAGTCTCGCTCGGCTTCGTCATCGTCACCGTGCTGCTGCTGGCGGGGTCTCTGAACCTGTCCGACATCGTGCGCGCGCAGGACGGCGATCTCGGCCTGCTCAACTGGTTCTTCATCCCGCTGTTCCCGATGTTCGTCGTCTTCTTCGTGTCGGCACTGGCGGAAACCAACCGTCCGCCCTTCGATCTGCCGGAAGCAGAGGCCGAGCTGGTGGCGGGTTTCGCGACCGAGTACTCCTCGACGCCTTACATGCTCCTGTTCCTCGCGGAGTATGTGTCCATCCTTCTCATGTGCGCGCTGACGACGATCCTGTTCCTCGGCGGCTGGCTGCCGCCCGTCGACATCGCGCCGTTCACCTGGATCCCGGGCTTCTTCTGGTTCTGGATCAAGGTGATCTTCGTGTTCTTCATCTTCGCCATGGTGAAGGCGATGGTGCCCCGGTACCGCTACGACCAGCTGATGCGGCTGGGCTGGAAGGTGTTCCTGCCCCTCTCGCTCTTCTACCTGGTCGCGGTTGCCGGCGTGCTCGTCGCCTTCGACCTGATGCCCGCCTAGGGAGCGTTCTTTCATGGCATGGCTGGACCAGAGCGCACGGTCGCTGTTCCTCGCGGAGTTCGTTTCGAGCTTCGCGCTGGCGATGCGCTATTTCTTCTCGCCCAAGCCCACCATCAACTATCCCTTCGAGAAGGGCCCGATCTCGCCCCGCTTCCGCGGCGAGCACGCGCTGCGCCGTTATCCCAACGGCGAGGAGCGCTGCATCGCCTGCAAGCTGTGCGAGGCGATCTGCCCGGCTCAGGCCATCACCATCGAGGCGGCCCCGCGCGGCAATGACGGCACGCGCCGCACGACGCGCTACGACATCGACATGGTGAAGTGCATCTATTGCGGCTTCTGCCAGGAAGCCTGCCCCGTAGATGCCATCGTGGAAGGCCCGAACTTCGAATTCGCGACCGAAACGCGCGAGGAGCTACTCTACGATAAGGACCGGCTTCTGGCGAACGGCGACCGCTGGGAACGTGAGATCGCCAGGAACATGGAACTCGACGCGCCGTACCGCTAAAAGGCGGCACGTCCAAAGACTGACCTCGCGGGCTTTCGCCCGCCAAGAACGACGGGCCGGGGGGCTCGAGCAGACATGATCGTCGCAACGATTGCGTTTTACGTCTTTGCCGCCGTGGCCATCGCTTCGGCGGTCATGGTCATTTCCGCGCGCAATCCCGTGCACTCGGTCCTGTTCCTGATCCTCGTCTTCTTCAACGCCGCCGGTCTCTTCGTCCTCATGGGCGCGGAATTCCTGGCGATGATCCTGGTCATCGTCTATGTCGGCGCCGTCGCCGTGCTGTTCCTGTTCGTCGTGATGATGCTGGACGTGGATTTCGGCGAGCTGCGCGAGGGCTTCCTGCAATACATGCCCTTCGGCGCGCTCATCGGCCTCATCCTGCTGGCGGAACTGGTGATGGTTCTCGGCGCGTGGGTCATCGCGCCGGAAGCGGCTGCGGTCGCTGCCGCGCCGACGCCCGCGCTTGAGCAGGCCAGCAACACCGAGGCGCTCGGCGCCATCCTCTATACGAACTACGTCTACTACTTCCAGGCCGCCGGCATGGTGCTTCTCGTCGCCATGATCGGCGCCATCGTCCTCACGCTCCGCCACAAGGAAGGCGTCAAGCGGCAGGTGATCGCGCGGCAGGTCGGCCGCAAGCGGTCCGAGGCCGTTGAGCTCAAGGACGTGAAGCCGGGTCAGGGCATCTAGGGGAAGCGGACATGACCATCGGCCTTGCACATTACCTGACCGTCGCCGCGATCCTGTTCACGCTGGGCATCTTCGGCATCTTCCTCAACCGGAAGAACGTCATCATCATCCTGATGTCGATCGAGCTGATGCTGCTCGCGGTCAACATCAACCTCGTGGCCTTCTCGACGTCGCTCAACGACCTCGTCGGCCAGGTCTTCGCCATGATCGTGCTGACCGTCGCCGCCGCCGAGGCCGCCATCGGTCTTGCGATCCTCGTCGTCTATTTCCGCAACCGCGGCTCGATCGAGGTCGAGGACGTGAATCTCATGAAGGGCTGAGGCGCACCGCATGTATTCCGCCATCGTCTTTCTTCCGCTGCTCGGCGCCCTGATCGCCGGCCTCTTCGGCCGGGCCATCGGTGCGCGCGGGGCGGAACTCGTCACCTGCACCCTGATGGTCATGTCCGCCATCATGGCTGCCGCCGCCTTCATCGATGTCGGGTTCGGCGGCTTCCAGGGCAAGGTGTACGTGCTGCGCTGGATCGACTCCGGCGCGCTCGAAGTGGACTGGATGCTGCGCATCGACACGCTGACCGCCGTCATGCTGGTGGTCGTCACCTTCGTGTCGTCGCTGGTGCACATCTATTCCATCGGCTACATGCACCACGATCCGCACCGGGCGCGCTTCTTCGCCTACCTGTCGTTCTTCACCTTCGCCATGCTCATGCTGGTGACGGCGGACAACTTCGTGCAGATGTTCTTCGGCTGGGAAGGCGTCGGTCTCGCGTCCTATCTGCTGATCGGCTTCTGGTACAAGAAACCCTCGGCCAACGCCGCCGCCATGAAGGCCTTCGTGGTCAATCGCGTGGGCGACTTCGGCTACCTGCTCGGCGTCGCGGGCGTCTTCCTCGTGTTCGGGACACTCGACTTCGACACGGTCTTCGAGATGTCGACCAACGAGGAGTTCGGCATCGCGGGCAGCACCATGGAATTCGCAGGCATGCAGGTGGACGTGATGACGACCATCTGCCTGCTGCTTTTCATGGGCGCCATGGGCAAGTCGGCGCAGTTCCTGCTCCACACCTGGCTGCCGGACGCGATGGAAGGCCCGACGCCGGTCTCCGCCCTCATCCACGCCGCGACCATGGTGACGGCGGGCGTATTCCTGGTGGCCCGTCTCTCGCCCATGTTCGAGATGGCGCCGGACGCCCTCTGGTTCGTCACCCTCGTCGGCGCGACCACGGCGTTCTTTGCCGCCACCGTCGGTCTTGTCCAGAACGACATCAAGCGCGTGATCGCCTATTCCACCTGTTCCCAGCTCGGCTACATGTTCGTGGCGCTGGGGCTGGGTGGTTACCAGATGGCGATGTTCCACCTGTTTACACACGCCTTCTTCAAGGCGCTGCTGTTCCTCGGCGCGGGCTCCGTCATCCACGCCATGTCCGACGAGCAGGACATGCGCAAGATGGGTGGCATCTTCAAGATGATCCCCGGTACCTGGATCCTGATGATCGTCGGCACGCTGGGCCTCACCGGCTTCCCGTTCCTCGCCGGCTACTATTCCAAGGACGCCATCATCGAATCCGCCTTCATGGCGAGCTCCCCCATGGCGGGCTACGCGTTCACGATGACCGTCGTCGCCGCGCTGTTCACGTCCTTCTATTCCTGGCGCCTCATCTTCATGACCTTCCACGGCGAGAGCCGCGCCTCCAACGAGGTGCTCGGCCATGTCCATGAAAGCCCTTGGGTCATGCTCGGCCCGCTCGTGGCCCTGGCCGCCGGCACGCTGCTCGCCGGCTTCCCGTTCAAGGAATATTTCATCGGTCACGACCAGGCGACGTTCTGGAATGGCGCCATCTTCACCGTCGACGGGAACAACCTCATCGACGTGTTCCACGACGCTCCGCCGCTCGTGATCTTCTCGCCGATGATCATGATGGTTATCGGGTTCCTCACGGCATGGCTCTTCTACATCGCCAAGCCGGAGATCCCGAAGCGCCTCGCGCAGGAGCAGCAGCCGCTCTACCAGTTCCTGCTCAACAAGTGGTACTTCGACGAGCTGTACAATCTCATCTTCGTGCGGCCCGCCATGTGGCTCGGCCGGACCCTGTGGAAGGGTGGCGACGGTTACGTCATAGACGGCTTCGGGCCCAATGGCGTGGCGGCGCGCGTGCTGGACGTGACGCGCGGCGTCGTGAAGCTGCAGACCGGCTACCTCTATCACTACGCCTTCGCGATGCTCATCGGCGTCGCGGCCCTCATAACCTATTACATGTTCGCGGGGGCCTAAGGCATGGGTGACTGGCCGATCCTCTCGCTCGTAACGTTCCTGCCGCTCGTTGGCGCAGCCTTCATCCTCCTCATCCGGGGGGACGAGGAAGTCGTGGCCCAGAACGCGCGCTTCGTCGCCCTGTGGGCAACGGCGATCACCTTCGCCATCTCGCTGCTGCTGTGGACGAACTTCGACTACACGACGGCCGACTTCCAGTTCGTCGAGAAGCACGAGTGGCTCGGCGGCCTCGCCTCCTATCACATGGGCGTGGACGGCATTTCTATGCTGTTCATCATCCTAACCACGTTCCTGATGCCCGCCTGCATCCTTGCAAGCTGGGATTCCATCAAGACGCGCGTGAAGGAATACATGATCGCCTTCCTCGTGCTGGAAACGCTGATGATCGGCGTTTTCTGCGCGCTGGACCTGGTGCTCTTCTACCTGTTCTTCGAGGGCGGCCTCATCCCGATGTTCCTGATCATCGGCGTGTGGGGCGGCGCGCGGCGCGTCTATGCGAGCTTCAAGTTCTTCCTCTACACGCTGCTCGGCTCGGTGCTGATGCTGCTGGCGATCATGGCCATGTACTGGCAGGCCGGCACCACCGATATCCCGACGCTGCTCGAGTACGACTTCGCCGCCAGCCTCCAGACATGGCTATGGCTCGCCTTCTTCGCGAGCTTCGCCGTGAAGATGCCGATGTGGCCGGTCCACACCTGGCTGCCGGATGCGCACGTGGAAGCGCCCACCGCGGGTTCGGTCATTCTCGCCG
Source organism: Parvibaculaceae bacterium (assembly GCA_965229975.1). Classification (GTDB taxonomy): domain Bacteria; phylum Pseudomonadota; class Alphaproteobacteria; order CGMCC-115125; family CGMCC-115125; genus Pyruvatibacter. The sequence goes on along the minus strand of OZ245936.1, from coordinate 1,419,112 downwards.
GCATCCTGCTGAAGATGGGCGGCTACGGCTTCCTGCGCTTCTCGCTGCCCATGTTCCCGGTGGCGTCGGACTTCTTCGCGCCCTTCGTCTTCACGCTGTCGGTCATCGCCATCATCTACACGTCGCTTGTGGCGCTGGCGCAGACCGACATCAAGAAGCTGATCGCCTATTCGTCCGTCGCCCATATGGGCTTCGTTACCATGGGCATCTTCGCCATCAACATGCAGGGCGTGCAGGGCGGCATTTTCCAGATGATCAGCCACGGCTTCATCTCGGGCGCGCTGTTCCTGTGCGTTGGCGTCATCTACGACCGGCTGCACACCCGCGAGATTTCCGCCTATGGCGGCCTCGTCCACCGCATGCCGTTCTACGCGGTCGCCTTCATGATCTTCACGATGGCGAATGTGGGCCTCCCGGGCACCAGCGGCTTCGTCGGCGAATTTCTCAGCATCATCGGCGTCTTCGCTGTGAACACCTGGGTCGCCGTCTTCGCCGCTACAGGTGTGATTCTCTCCGCCGCCTATGCGCTCTATCTCTACTGGCGCGTCATCTTCGGCGAGCTGGAGAAGGACAGCCTCAAGACCATCGTGGACGCGAACCGCCGCGAAATCGCGACGCTCGTGCCCCTCATCATCTGCGCCATCCTGTTCGGCGTGTATCCCGGCCCCATTCTCGACGTGACGGCGGTCTCGGTGGACAACCTGCTGACCAACGCCAACGCGGCCATCGAGGCCTATCACGCCGGCGAGGCCGCGACCTCCGTCGCGGGCCTGAAATAGGGGAGGGCTGAATGGAACCCGTGCTTTCGATGCCCGATCTGACACCGGCCCTGGCCGAAATCACCCTTGCTGTCGGCGCCATGGCGCTGCTGATGTTTGGCGTGTTTCGCAAGGACGACAACGCCATACCCGTCGCCATCGGCGCACTGGTCCTGTTCGCGCTCACCGCGGTGGTGATCCTTCTCGCACCGGAAGGCACGCAGGGCACCTTCGGCGGCAGCTTCATCTCCGACCCATTCGCGCGCTTCACCAAGCTGCTGATCCTGGTCGGCGCCGGCGCCACGCTCCTGATGAGCCTGTCGTCCATGAAGGCAGACAATCTCAACCGCTTCGAGTACCCGGTGCTGCTGGTGCTGGCGACACTCGGAATGGGCATGATGGTCTCGGCCAACGGCCTCATCGCGCTCTATGTCGGCATTGAACTCCAGAGCCTCGCGCTTTACGTGGTCGCCGCCTTCAAGCGGGACTCACTGCGGTCCTCCGAGGCGGGCCTCAAGTATTTCGTCCTCGGCGCCCTCTCGTCCGGCATGCTTCTCTATGGCGCGTCGCTGATTTATGGCTTCGCCGGCACCGTCAGCTACGCGGGCCTCGGCCAGATCCTCAGCGAAGGCGCACCCGTGGGTGTCATCTTTGGCCTCGTCTTCTTCATGGCGGGCCTCGCCTTCAAGATGTCCGCCGTGCCCTTCCACATGTGGACGCCGGACGTCTACGAAGGCGCGCCCACCCCGGCGACCGCCTTCATCGCCGCCGCCCCCAAGATCGCCGCCGTCGCCATGACCGTGCGCGCGGTGACCGAAGCCTTCCCCGGCATCTACGCCGAGTGGCAGCAGATCGTGGTGTTCCTCGCAATCGCCTCCACGGTGCTCGGCGCCTTCGCCGCCATCGGCCAGAGCAACATCAAGCGCCTGATGGCCTACTCGTCCATCAGCCACATCGGCTACGCGCTGATTGGTCTTGCGGCTGGGACGCAGCAGGGCGTCGAAAGCGTGCTGATGTACATGTCGATCTACCTCGCCATGACCATCGGCACCTTTGCCTGCATTCTCGCCATGCGCCGCCCCGAGGGGCCGGTCGAAAACATCGAGGACCTGGCCGGCCTGTCGCGCAACCAGCCAGTGCTCGCCATCCTGCTGGCGATCCTCATGTTCTCGCTCATCGGCATTCCGCCAGCAGCAGGTTTCTTCGCGAAGTACTACGTGTTCCTCGCGGCCATCGAGGCGGATCTCTACGTGCTGGCGGTGATCGGCGTGCTCACCTCGGTGGTCGGCGCCTTCTATTACCTGCGCATCATCAAGGTGATGTATTTCGACGAGCCGGCTGCGCCCTTCGAGCAGCCGCTGGCGAATGACATCCGCTTCGTCCTTGGCCTTGCGTCGATCTTCGTCATCGGCTTCGTCTTCTACCCGTCAGCACTCCAGACCGGTGCGGCGGCGGCAGCCGGGTCGCTGTTCTGAGCGGATCGCGCCCCGGCGGTGCAGGCGGGCAGGGCTGGGCCAAGGGTGTCGGCCTCGCCACCTTCGACGACATCGACTCCACCAACGAGGAAGCCCGCCGCCGCGCGGCCCAGGGCGAGCGCGGCCCCTTGTGGATCACGGCGGTCCGCCAGAGCGCCGGCCGCGGCCGCCGCGGGCGAAGCTGGCTGTCCGAGCCGGGCAATCTCTTCTGCACGCTGCTCTTCGCGCCGGGCTGCCCTATGCCCCGCGCGGCGGATGTTTCATTCGTGGCCGCACTTGCCGTTCACGACGCCGTGGCCGCCACCGCCCCGCAGCTGGCGGACGGCCTGCGCCTCAAATGGCCCAACGATCTCCTGCTCGACGGCGCCAAGATGTGCGGCATCCTGATAGAAACCGCGCCGGGACACACGGGACACGTGGATGGCGACCCGCTGCTTGCCGTCGGTATAGGCGTCAATCTCGCGTCCCACCCCGACGGCACGCCCTATCCGGCGACCAACCTCTTCGCCCACGGCGTCGAGGCGGCCCCCGGTGACGTGCTCGCATCCCTGGCCGATGCCTTCACCCACTGGCTGGAAGTCTGGGAGAGGGGGCGCAACTTCGAGGCCATCCGCGCCGCCTGGCTGGAGCGGGCGCAGGGGCTGGGTGGTCCCATCACCGTCCGCCTTCCCGCGGAAGTGATCGAAGGCGAATTCGTCTCCCTTGATGCGGACGGCGCCCTCACGCTACGTACGCCCGCTGGCGGGCGTGATACGCTGCGCCGCATAACGGCCGGCGACGTTTTCTTTCCCGGCACCGGGGCCTGACCCAAGGTCGGGCCATCAGACAGGCACGAACCCATGCTGCTGACGATCGACACCGGCAACACCAACACGGTCTTCGCCATCCATGATGGCAACGGCTGGCGCGCCCAGTGGCGCACCGCCACCGTCACGGGCCGCACGGCAGACGAGTACATCGTCTGGCTTGCCGAACTCATGCGCATGCAGCAGCTCAACACCAGCGACATCACCGGCTGCATCATCTCGACCGTGGTGCCCCAGTCGCTGTTCAACCTGCGCAATCTCGGCCGCCGGTATTTCAACGTGGAGCCGCTGGTCATCGGCGAGAACGTCGATATTGGCGTGCCCGTCCACACCGACAGTCCGCGTGAAGTCGGCGCCGACCGTCTCGTGAACGCCGTCGGCGCCTTCGTCGCCTATGGCGGCCCGCTGCTCATCGTCGATAGCGGCACGGCCACCACCTTCGACGTGGTCGGCCCGGACGGCGCCTTCGAGGGCGGCATCATCTCGCCGGGTATCAACCTCTCCATGCAGGCGCTCCACGACGCCGCGGCCAAGCTGCCGCGCGTCGCCATCGAGAAGCCGGAACGCACCATCGGCCGCAACACGGTCGAGGCCATGCAGGCCGGCGTCTTCTGGGGATACATCTGCCTGATCGAAGGCCTGATCGGGCGCGTGAAGAAGGAATATGGCCAGCCGCTCAAGGTCATAGCGACGGGCGGCGTCGCTTCCCTCTTCGAAGGCGCGACCGACAAGATCGACATCTTCGATCCGGACCTTACCAGCGGCGGCCTGCTTGAGATCTACCGGCGCAACTCCGACAGCGCGGCGCTGACGGCGCTGCGGGCGGGAGCCTGATGGCTTCCAGGAACGCCCCGTCCACGTCCGACGAGCTCGTATTCCTGCCGCTTGGCGGCACGGGTGAGATCGGCATGAACTTCAACCTCTACGGTTACGGCCCGCCGCTGGAGCGCCAGTGGATCGCCATCGATCTCGGCATCACCTTCCCGGATGCGACCGAGCCCGGCATCGAGGTCATCATGCCGGACCCGACCTATATCGAGGGCTACCGGCAGGACCTGCTCGGCCTCGTGCTGACGCACGCGCACGAAGACCATATCGGCGCCGTGCCCTACCTGTGGCCGCGGCTCAAGTGCCCCGTCTACGCGACGCCGTTCACCGCGGCCATGCTGCGCACCAAGCTCGCCGAGCACGGCCTCCTCAACGAAGTGCCGCTCCACGAGATCGATCTCGGTGGCAAGCTGAAGCTCGGCCCCTTCGACATGGAGTTCGTGACCCTCACGCACTCGATCCCCGAACCCAACGGCATCGCCATCCGTACACCGCTGGGCAACGTGTTGCACACGGGCGACTGGAAGATCGACGAGGACCCGCTGATCGGCGACAAGACTGACGCGGCCAAGCTCTCGGCTTTCGGTGATGAAGGCTGCCGCGCCATCGTCTGCGACAGTACCAACGTCCTTTCGCCCGGCGTGTCCGGTTCGGAGGCCGACGTCCGCAAGCAGCTCACGGCGCTGATCGGCACGCTCAAGGGCAGGGTGGCCGTCACAACGTTCGCCTCCAACGTCGCCCGCCTCGAATCCATCATCAAGGCAGCGGAAGCCAACGGCCGCCACGTGGTGCTGGTGGGCCGCAGCATGCACCGCGTTTACGCTGCCGCCCGCGAGACCGGCTACATGAAGGGCCTGGCTCCGCTCGTGTCGGAGGAGGACTCCGGCTACCTCCCGCCGGAGAATGTCCTCTACCTCTGCACCGGCAGCCAGGGTGAGGCCCGCGCGGCCCTGTCGCGCATTGCCGACGACAGCCACCGCAACATCTCCCTCGAAGCCGGCGACACGGTGATCTTCTCGTCCAAGATCATCCCCGGCAACGAGCTGCCGATCTTCGCCCTGCACAATCGCCTCGCCGAGCGCGGCATCGACGTGCTGACCGAGAAGGACCACGATATCCACGTCTCGGGGCATCCCTGCCGGGACGAGCTGGCGCAGATGTACCAGTGGGTGCGGCCGGAACTCGCGGTGCCCGTCCATGGCGAGGCGCGCCACCTGCTCGCCCATGCCGAGCTGGCCGAAGAACTCCAGGTGCCCGAACAGCTCGTCCTGCGGAACGGCCTGATGGCCCGCATCGCCCCCGGTCCCGCGCAGGTCGTGGACGAGGTCCCGGCCGGCCGCCTGCACCTCGACGGCACGGTGCTGGTGCGGGCAGGGGAGGAGCCCCTGCGCGCCCGCCGCCGCATGTCCTTCGCGGGCAACGTGGTCATCTCCATCGTGATCGACGAAAAGGGCCGCCTTGCTGCCGAACCGGGCGTCGCCGCCGAGGGCATACCCGATCTGGAGGACGACCTGGATATCGAGGAAACCTGCCGCGAGGCCGCGGAGGACGCCGTGGCCCGCATGCGAACGTCCCGCGCCGCCCGCGACGATAGCGCCGTAGCGGAAACGGTCCGCCGCGCCGTCCGGGGCCGGCTCTCCTTCCTGTGGGACAAGAAGCCGCCTGTGCGCGTGCTCGTGACGCGCCTATAGGAAACGGGACACAGGAGCGCCCATGTCCCTCATCGCAAGCATCGCCATCTACGGCATCATCTGGTGGGTCGTGCTTTTCGCCGTCCTCCCGTTCGGCGTACGCCGGCCTGAGGAAGCAGGCGAGGAGCCTGTCTTCGGTGCGGATGCCAGCGCCCCCGCACAGCCCCGGATCCTGCGGATTCTGCTGATGACAACGCTCGTCGCCGCCGCGATCTGGGCGGTCGTTTTCGTTGTTTTCGAATTCCGGCTGATCACGCTGGACGACGTGCCGTTTTTCCCCCGCTTCGAGCGCGACTGGGAATAGGCCGGCCGTTTCCCCAAAAGAAAAAAGCAAGGCCCTTTCGGGTCCTTGCTTTCAGTTTGCTTCCTGCCCCGGCGCTGCAGAATTCGGGATCGTTGCCTTCTTGCGAGGCATATCCCGCGCCGCGCGCCGATGGCCGGGGTTTTGCCCGCCGGCCGTTGAGGGTGAAGCCTTCCTCCCTGAACTTGGGCCATCGCGAAGCGACAGCCCCTTTTTTTTATGACAATGAGAATACAACGGGCCGCGGCATGCTGTCACGCGTTTTCCGCGGAAAATGCTTGTTTGCAGCGCACAATGCCTCAATTTCAACCATCCGGTGAAGATCGGGCCCGTTCGGCTTGACTTGCCCACCGCTGCTCCACACGCTCTCCGAAGGGGACGCTGTAACATCCGCGAGGGTCGCGGGCATGCAGCGGCGATGGACGCAGGTGTGCCGGCGTTTTTGGGGGCGACCGACATGAACAGCGCAACGTGTTGCGAGGCGGCACGGTGGATGTCCTTCCGCCGCATACGGAAGGTTGCGCTGGCGGCAGCCGGACTGGCCGTTTCGGCCCTGCTGGTCGCCGGCCCCGCCGAGGCGCGCCGTTCCTCCACCTGGGTCATCACCAAGGATCACTGGAGCGAGTCGGACGAGCGGGGCTTTTCCGAGTTCATCACCGCCATCGGCGAAGCCAACTGCTTCACCATGGACGAGTGCCTGAAGAGCCCGGCAAATCCCTACCGCGCGACGGACCCGTGGGTGCGCTGGTACGCCGACTGCGCCGACATGCCCTACATGCTGCGCGCCTACTACGCTTGGAAGAACGGCCTGCCTTTCGCCCACCAGACAGCCATGATGTCCGGCGACGGAGCGGGCAGCGACATTAGATACTCGCTTGATGGCAACCAGGTCGTCGCCCGCCGGCACGTCACCACCGGCATCAACGCGGTCACGTTCATCCGCTGGATCGGCGCTGTGTCGTCGGGCATGTACCGCCACCATGCCGCCGCCGAGGCGCGCCCCTACTTCACCGATCACTACTCGCCGGAAATCTCGCGCGATGCGATCCGCCCCGGGACCGTCATCTATGACGTGAACGGCCACGTCACCATGGTCTACAAGGTGACGGAGGACGGGCGCGTGCTGACGCTCGCCGCCCACCCTGACCAGTCCCTGTCGCGCAGCTATTTCGGCCGCAACTTCCTGCGCACGCCCGCCAAGCTCGGCACCGGCTTCAAGAACTGGCGGCCCATCGAGCTGGTCGGCTACAACCGCGCCGCCAACGGCGTGCTCTACGGCGGCAAGGTGGTGGCGCCCGACAACGACGAGCTCGAGGATTACTCCCTCAAGCAGTACCAGGGCACCGAGGTGCTGAACCTCAAGAAGTGGTACGGGCCCAGCTTCGACTACAAAGGCGAGCAGCTCACCTATTACGACTGGATCAGGGCCGAGCTGTCGGTGGGCGATCTCAAGTTCCGCCCGGTGCGCGAACTCCGCGCCATGACGACGGCGCTGTGCCAGGACACCCACGCCCGCAAGCACGCCGTCGACCTCTCCATCAAGGCCGGCATCCAGTACGGCAACCAGCCCTCACGCCTGCCCGACAACATCTACGGCACCACCGGCGTCTGGGAGAGCTATTCCACGCCGTCACGCGACGCGCGCCTCAAGACCTCCTTCAAGGAGACCTACGACCTCGTCCAGCGCATGCTCGACATGCAGGCATCGGGCGATCCCAAGCTCGAATACGAGGGCACGGACCTTGCGCAGGACCTGCTGACCGCCTTCAACGAGGAAAGCCGTTCCTGCGAGATCGACTACCGCAAGACCAATGGCCAGACCGTCCGACTGACGCTCGAGGACGTGATGAACCGCCTCTGGGACATGTCCTTCGACCCCTACCACTGCATCGAGCGCCGCTGGGGCGCGACCGATCCGGCCGAACTTGCCTCCTGCCCGGACGGCGCCACCAAGACCGCGTGGTACGAGGCCGAGCAGCACCTGCGCTACCAGATCGACCGCACTTACGACGTGGACATGGGGTATGACCTCGAAAGCCTGCGCGCGCCCGGCAAGGGCAAGTACACCGGCCGTGGCGTCGAGGCCCCGCCCGAGGTCAACATCACGAAGCTGCTGACCCACCACATCGCCACCCGCGTCCAGGCGCAGAACGATGTGCCGCCGGTGGACCCCGCCCTGGAACCGGTCGCCAACTGAGGCGTCCGCAACCCCTCGCTTTCGGGGCGCTAATCCGTATAGTCCGGCCTTACTTTCGCCACCCCCGAAGCCGATAGGCTGATGGGCGCCGCGTTCCCCGTTTCCGCGCCCCGGCCTTCCGCAGACAGCCCCGGAACATGCGTCTTTCCCGATATTTCATCCCCGTCCTTCGCGACAATCCGAAGGAAGCCGAAATCGTCTCGCACCGGCTGATGCTGCGTGCGGGCATGGTCCGCCAGATGAGCGCCGGCATCTATGCCTGGCTGCCGCTCGGCCACCGGGTCATGCGCAAGATCGAGCAGATCGTCCGCGAGGAGCAGGAGCGGGCGGGGGCCATCGAGCTTCTCATGCCCACGCTCCAGTCGGCGGACCTGTGGCGCGCCTCGGGCCGCTATGACGGCTACGGCAAGGAAATGCTGCGCATCGTGGACCGCCACGAGCGCGACCTCCTCTACGGTCCCACCAACGAGGAAATGATCACCGACATCGTCAAGCGCGAGGTGAAGTCCTACAAGGACCTGCCCAAGACGCTGTTCCACATCCAGTGGAAGTTCCGCGACGAGATCCGCCCCCGCTTCGGCGTCATGCGCGGCCGCGAATTCCTCATGAAGGACGCCTACTCGTTCGATATCGACGAGGACGCGGCGCGCAAATCCTACAAGAAGCAGTTCGTCGCCTACCTGCGCACCTTCGCGCGGATGGGCCTCAAGGCGGTGCCCATGCGCGCCGAGACGGGCCCCATCGGCGGCGACCTCAGCCACGAGTTCATCATCCTTGCCGAAACGGGCGAGAGCCAGGTGTTCTGTGACAGCCAGCTCGTCGACATGCCCATCCCGCCCGAGGACACGGACTTCGACGGCGACCTCGATCCCATCTTCAACGAGCGCACGAGCCTCTACGCCGCCACCGAGGAGATGCACGAGCCCGAGCGCTTCGAGAAGGAAGTGCCCGAGAACCGCCGCCTCTCGGCGCGCGGCATTGAGGTCGGCCACATCTTCTATTTCGGCACCAAGTATTCCGAACCCATGGGTGCGACCGTGCAGGGCGCGGACGGGCAGGAAACCGTCCTGCATGGCGGCTCTTACGGCGTCGGCGTCTCGCGGCTCCTCGGCGCCATCATCGAGGCGAGCCACGACGACGATGGCATCATCTGGCCGGACGCGGTGGCGCCCTTCGACGTGGGCCTCATCAACCTCAAGCAGGGCGATGAACGCACAGACGCGGCGGCGGAGGACGTTTACGCCAAACTCACCGCGGCCGGGTTGGATGTCCTCTACGACGACCGTGACGAGCGCGCCGGCGGCAAGTTCGCCACAATGGACCTGATCGGCCTGCCCTGGCAGCTGGTCATCGGCCCGCGCGGCCTCGACCGCGGCGTCGTCGAACTCAAGCGCCGCGCCACCGGCGAGAAGGAAGAACTCTCGCTCGAAGCGGCGATCGGCAAGCTGACGGGATGACCGGATGAGCACCACGGCGGAGACCACGCAGCCCGCAGGCCCGATGGAGGAAGCCCGCAAGGCGTCCACCATGCCGTTCTCGCGCTTCGAGTGGTTCCTCGCCGGGCGCTACCTGCGGGCGCGCCGCAAGGAAGGCTTCATCTCGGTCATCGCCACCATCTCCTTCATCGGCATCATGCTGGGCGTGGCGACGCTGATCATCGTCATGGCGGTGATGAACGGCTTCCGCACCGAGCTCATCAGCCGCATCCTCGGCCTCAACGGCCACATGATGGTGCAGTCCGTCACCGGCGACTTCCCCGACTACGAAGCCGCCGCCGCCCGCATCCGCCAGGTGGACGGTGTCACCCGCGTGACGCCGCTGGTGGAAGGGCAGGTGATGGCCTCGGCCCGCCAGCGCGCGGGCGGCGCGCTCGTCCGCGGCATCGCCACCGACGACCTCGCCGAATTCGAGATCATCGCCGACAGCATCAAGGACGGCTCGCTGGATGCCTTCCGCACCATCGAGGCGGAAGGCGGCTCGCCCGTCATCATCGGCTCGCGCCTGTCCGACAGTCTCGGCGTCTACGTGGGTGACCAGCTGACGCTCCTGTCGCCGCGCGGCGCCTCCACGCCCTTCGGCACGACGCCGCGCGTCAAGGCCTACACGGTCGCCGCGACCTTCCAGATCGGCATGTCGGAATACGACAGCTCCTTCATCTTCATGCCGCTGGCCGAGGCGCAGTCCTTCTTCAAGAAGGGCGACTCGGTCTCCGGCATCGAGGTGATGATCGAGGAGCCCGACCGCGTGACGGCGTTCACGCCCGCGGTGCAGGAGGCCGCCGGGCAGATCGCGCAGGTCTATGACTGGCAGCAGATCAACTCGACCTTCTTCGGCGCGCTGCAGGTCGAGCGCAATGTCATGTTCATGATCCTGACGCTGATCCTGCTTGTCGCCGCCCTCAACATCGTCTCCGGCCTCTTCATGCTGGTGAAGGACAAGGGCCCGGACATCGCCATCCTGCGCTCCATGGGTGCCACGCGCGGCGCCGTCATGCGCGTGTTCCTCATCGCGGGCGCTTCTATCGGCGTCATCGGCACGCTGGCGGGCTTCGTCTTCGGCGTCGTCTTCTGCGAGAACATTGAGGCGATCCGCCAGGCGCTGATCTTCCTCACCGGCGCACAGCTCTTCGACCCGGCGATCTACTTCCTGAGCGAGCTGCCCGCCGAGATCGACAGCGGCGAAACGGCCTCGGTCGTCATCATGGCGCTGGTCCTGTCGCTGCTGGCGACCATCTATCCAAGCTGGCGGGCTGCGAGCCTCGATCCCGTCGAAGCCCTGCGCTACGAGTGAGGCCCCGATGACCGCCGCCCTCGAACTCCGCGACGTCGAACGCACCTACCAGCAGGGCGAGGTGCCGCTGCACATCTTCCGCGGCGCCAACCTCACCGTGCAGCCCGGCGAACTGGTAGCGCTGGTCGGCCCCTCGGGCGCGGGCAAGTCCTCACTGCTCCACATCGCCGGCCTGCTCGAAAAGCCGGATGGAGGCGAGGTCTTTATCGGCGGCCGGCCCTGCCTTGGCCTCTCAGACAACGAGAAGACGGCCATCCGCCGCGTCTCCCTCGGCTTCGTCTACCAGGCCCACCACCTGCTGCCGGAATTCTCCGCGCTGGAGAATGTCGTCCTGCCGCAGATGGTGGCAGGCGTCGGCCGCAAGCAGGCCATCCCCGTCGCCGAGCGCCTGCTGGGCCGCCTCGGCCTCGAAGGCCGTCTCGAACATCGCCCGGCGCAGCTCTCGGGCGGCGAGCAGCAGCGCGTCGCCATCGCCCGCGCCTTGGCCAACCAGCCCCGCGTGCTACTGGCCGACGAGCCCACCGGCAACCTCGACCCCAAGACCTCGCGCGGCGTCTTCAACGAGTTCGTGGCCCTCACGCGGGGGGAGGGCGTCGCCGCCCTCGTCGCCACCCACAACCTCGACCTTGCCCGCGCCATGGACCGCGTGGTCCTGCTTCACGAGGGCCGGCTGGTCGACGGCGCCGAACTCGCGATCACCGACAACTCCCTCTAGGAAACCTGCGAAAAATCCGTCCGCAAACCGGCTCTTGACAAAAAGAACAAAACAGGAACATGATGCGGCCTCAACCAAGGAGGCTGGTCATGTCGGAATGGATCAAGGACACCGCGGCGCTCATCGTTCTCGGCGCCGTCATGTGGAGCGGCTTCGCCCTCACCGCCGCCGCCCAGGCTCAGGGCATCGCCGGCTGAGGCTGTCCAACCGTGTCACCCCGCGGCTTGACCGCGGGGTCCAGGGCATCCGGGTTTCCCCTCGCGAGTTGCTCTGGATGCCGCGGTCAAGCCGCGGCATGACAGGATTGGGACGAACCTAAAAGTCTGGGGATAACCACGGTCGCCGGTGGGCGGGCCGCAGGGTGCTTCGGTAGACTTCCGGTATGGATCCTGAAACCACCGATTCTTCGCGCAGCGCGGCGCCTGGCTTCATCCACCTTCGCCTGCACACGGCGTATTCGCTCCTTGAAGGGGCGATCCGCCTGCCGCAGCTCGCGGACCGGTGCCGCGACATCGGGATGCCCGCCGTCGCGGTGACCGACACGGGCAACCTGTTCGGCGCCCTCGAGTTTTCAGAGAAGATGGCCGGAGCCGGTATCCAGCCCATCATCGGCTGCTCGCTGGCCATCGACCTCGGTGGTGAACCGCAGCAGAAGGGCGGCGCCCGCGAGCGGTTTCCAACGCTCGCCCTCCTCGCCAAGGACGAGGGCGGCTACCGGAACCTCATGGCGCTCACATCCGAAGCCTACCTCGGCACCGACGGCACGGAAGCGCCCCACGTCACCCTCGACACGCTGGCGGAGTTCGCGGACGGCCTGATCTGCCTCACCGGCGGACCCGGCGGCCCGGTGAACCGGCTCGCCGCCGCCGGGCAGAAGGAGGCGGCTGCCGAGCTGGTGGACCGGCTGGCCGCCATGTTCCCCGAGCGGCTCTACATCGAACTCCAGCGCCACGGCCTGCCGGACGAGGCCCGCGCCGAGCCGGTCCTGGTGGACCTCGCTTACGACCGCCATTTGCCGCTCGTGGCCACCAACGAGCCCTTCTTCTTCGATGAGGACGACTACGAGGCGCACGACGCGCTGCTCTGCGTGGCCGAAGGCTCCTACGTCATGCAGGAGGACCGCCGCCGCCTGACGCCGGACCACCGCTTCAAGTCGGCGGCGGAAATGGCGGCCCTCTTCGCCGACCTGCCGGAAGCCATCGCCTCGACCGTCGAGATCGCCCGCCGCTGCGCCTACAGGCCGCGCGTCATCGATCCGATCCTGCCGCGCTTCGAAGGCACCGAGGGAGTGGCCGGCGAGGCAGAGGAGCTGCGCCGCCGCGCCGAAGCCGGCCTCATGGCGCGCCTTGCATCGCTGCCCGAGGGCGAGCAGTCCGGCACAGAGGACGATTACCGCCAGCGCCTCGATTTCGAACTCGGCGTTATCGAGAAGATGGGCTTTCCCGGCTACTTCCTGATCGTTGCCGACTTCATCCAGTGGGCGAAGTCGCACGACATTCCCGTTGGCCCGGGCCGCGGTTCCGGCGCAGGCTCCGTCGTCGCCTGGGCCCTCACCATCACCGACCTCGACCCCCTGCGGTTCGGCCTCCTGTTCGAGCGCTTCCTGAACCCCGAGCGCGTGTCGATGCCGGACTTCGACATCGACTTCTGCCAGGACCGGCGCGACGAGGTGATCGCCTACGTGCAGCAGAAGTACGGCCGCGACCGCGTCGCACAGATCATCACCTTCGGTAAGCTGCAGGCCCGCGCCGTCCTTCGCGACGTGGGCCGCGTCCTCCAGATGCCCTATGGCCAGGTGGACCGGCTCTGCAAGCTGGTGCCCAACAACCCGGCCAACCCGGTCACGCTCGAACAGGCCATCGAGGGCGAACCGCGGCTGCAGGAAGCGCGCCGCGCGGAGGAAGTCGTCGGCCGCCTGATCGACATGTCGCTAAGGCTCGAAGGCCTCTATCGCCACGCCTCGACCCACGCCGCCGGTGTCGTGATCGGCGACAGGCCCTTGCAGGAGCTGGTGCCGCTCTACCGCGACCCGCGCTCCGACATGCCGGTCACCCAGTTCAACATGAAGTGGGTCGAGCCCGCGGGCCTCGTGAAGTTCGACTTCCTCGGCCTCAAGACCCTCACCGTCCTCCAGCGCGCGGTTAAGCTGATCGAGCAGGGCGGCACGAAGATCGACCTGAGCCAGATCCCGCTCGACGACGAGAAGACCTACCAGATGCTCTGCCGGGGCGAGACGGTGGGCGTGTTCCAGCTGGAAAGCGCGGGCATGCGCGACCTGATCCGCCAGGCCCAGCCGAACAACATCGAGGACATCATCGCCCTCGTGGCCCTCTACCGCCCGGGCCCGATGGAGAACATCCCGAAATACATTGCCTGCAAGCACGGCCGCGAGGAGCCGGAATTCCTGCACGAGACGATCGAGCCCGTGGTGGAAGACACCTACGGCGTCATCATCTACCAGGAGCAGGTGATGCAGATCGCGCAGGTCTTCGCGGGCTACTCGCTCGGCGAAGCCGACCTGCTCCGCCGCGCCATGGGCAAGAAGATCAAGGCGGAGATGGACAAGCAGCGCGCCCGCTTCGTCGAGGGCGCGGTCGAGCGTGGTGTCGACAAGGATCGCGCCGAGTACGTCTTCAACCTGGTGGACAAGTTCGCGGGCTACGGCTTCAACAAGTCGCACTCCGCCTGCTACGGCCTCGTCGCCTACCAGACTGCCTATCTCAAGGCGAACTACCCGGTGGAGTTCCTCGCCGCGTCCATGAACCTCGACATGGGCAACACGGACAAGCTCAACAGCTTCCGCCGCGAAGCCCAGCGGCTCGAGATCCCGGTCCATCCGCCGAGCATCAACCGCTCCGGCGCCGACTTCACAGTGGTCGAGGGCGGCATCGCCTACGCGCTCGCCGCCGTGCGCAATGTCGGCAAGCAGGCCATGCAGCACGTCGAGGAAGAGCGTGCGAAGGCCGGTCCGTTCAAGTCGCTCGCGGATTTCTCAAGCCGCGTCTCGCCCAAATACGTCAACAAGCGTGCCATCGAGAACCTCGCCTGTGCCGGCGCGTTCGACGAACTCGACAAGAACCGCGCCCGCATCCACGGCGGCGCCGACAAGCTGCTGGCCGAGATGACGCGCGCCGAGACCGAGCGCGAAAGCAACCAGTCGAGCCTCTTCGGCGATGGCCCCGCCGCCGCGCCCCAGCTTCGCCTCGGCGATACCCGCGACTGGCCGCCCATGGAGCGCCTCCGCCACGAGATGGAAGCGGTCGGCTTCTACCTCTCCGGCCACCCGCTGGACGATTACCGCCAGATGCTCCGGCAGGCGAAGGTGAAGACCTACGCTGAATTCCTCGACAGCGTCCGCGCCGGCGGCGGCACGGCGACGAAGCTGGCGGGCACCGTCGCCTACAAGCAGGAGCGCCGCTCGAAGAAGGGCAATCCCTTCGCCTTCATCGGCCTGTCAGACAGCACCGGCGAGTTCGAGGCGGTGGTGTTCTCGGAAACCCTCGCCATGGCCCGCGACTACCTGGAGGTGAACACGTCCGTGGTCGTCGGCGTCGAGGCGGATGTGGACGGCGACGAAGTACGCCTGCGCGTCACCGGCGTGCGTCCCATCGAGCAGGTGGCTGCCGAAACCTCGAACGGCCTGCGCCTCTTCGTGGACGATCCCGCCGCCATCGACTCGATCCGGGCCTGCCTGCCCAGCAAGGGCCGCGGCCAGCTCAGCCTCATCCTCGGGGCAGACGCGGGCAAGCGCGAGGTCGAGATCCAACTCCCCGGCAGGTTCGACGTCACGCCGCAAGCCCGCGGCGCCCTCAAGTCCATCCCCGGCGTCATCCACGTCGAGGATGTTTGAGTGTCCAGGACTTATCCGCATCAATGCCACGCAATAGGCAGACCGCGGACATGCCACATGGTCCGGACGCATGATGGGTTTTGGCAGCCAAGCATGCTTGTTAGCCGCGTCGTCGTCGGCCTGGCCATTTTTGTATGGCCCATGATCAGCGCTGGCGCAGCGTCCGCGGAACAGTCCGGACCAAAGTTCCATCGCGACATCCAGCAGACTGCCTCGGGAGCGGGGGTGCCGAGTGAGAGAGCATACTCCGATCTCGAAACCCTGCTTGCGCTCGTACTCGGCTGTGACATTCCCGACAGCAGTACGATTGCCGGGCCTACCCCAACACTCGCCGTTGGTGCGGAGGCATGCGAACAGACCGTTGCGAAGTGGCCCAAGAACGTGTCCGTTTGGGTCGACGGCGGTACGGCGATTGACCGCGATTACATCCTCAACGTCTTCAACGAAGTTGGAGCAGTGTCGGGAGTATCGTTCGACCGGGCGTGGATCGCAGGATTCGCCAACATCCGAATTTCTTATCTATCGAGTGACGACAAGAGCGCGCTTGTTCGGGGGATCAAGGACGGCACGATCAGAAAGGAGAGTGTCGTCCGGCGGCTGACGCTATTCCTGGATGGCGGTGGAAATGGCTGCGTCGGGCTCCTCTCCCGCGCCAAGTCCGGAGAGTTGAAGAAGTATGTTCTTTACGTGGACCGGACTCGCCCACAGAACGATCAGGATAGCTGCCTCGCTGACACGATAGTGCGGCTCGCAGGGTTGATGGGCGGGGAACAGGTCATCGGGGCCGCAACCATCTCTGATGATCCGGCGGCTCGCAGAGCTTATGGATTGTTGCCGGATAGTCTCAGGGCGTTGGAGCTTCTCAGTGGAGATTGGCTCAAAGCCGGAATGACGGCGTCCGAAGCGCTGCGAGCCTACGAAGACTCTCGGGCAAACGAGATGGCCATCGGTAAATAAACGGACTAGGTCAATTGCCTCCTAGCCTGAGTTGCGAGGTTCAAGGAGCCTCGTGGCTTTTGCCGGGTTAGGCATGTTCGCGCAGAGCTTGAGACCGCCTTCCTAGTCCGTCGCAACCCGCGCCACCTCAACCGCCACGCCGTTGAGCCGCGCGTTCCACGTTAGCGGGTCGATCTCGTCATAGTCGACGATGGTGTTGACGTTGACGCCCGGGTTGGCTGCCGCCACCGACATCTTGCCGCCGAGCGACGCGTGCCCCCAGCCATGCGGGATGGAGACGACGCCCGAGGCAATGCTGTCCGTCACCTCGGCGGGCAGTTCAATGCGGCCCTGCCGCGTGGCGACGCTCACTGTTTCACCGGAGGTGATCCCGAGGTCCCGTGCGTCGGCCGGGTTGATCTGCACCGTGCATTCCCGCGTCCGGTGAGTCAGCTGCTCCAGATTGTGGAACCACGAATTGTTGGAACGAAGCTGCCGCCGCCCGATCAGCGCGAAGCGGGGCCGGGGCTCGCCGAGCCAGGCTTCGAGCCGCCGAAGTTCTTCGCCAAAGATGGAACGCGCGGCCTCAATGCGCCCGGACTGCGTGCGCAGGACTTCGGGCAGACGCGGCACCAGCGGGCCGCAATCGACACCCTGCGGTGAGTCCTTGAGGGTCTGCAGGCTGATCCCCTCGCGCGCGCCGAACGCATCGCCGAACGGCCCGATCCGCAACCCGAAGTCCAGCCGCTGCTCCATCGGCGGCAGGTCACGCAGCATGGCAAGGATCTCGCCGGCATCGCGGCCTTCGATCGCTGAACCGGGAAGCTGCGTCATCTGCCCGACGGCGGCGGCGAACGCCTCGGCATCCAGTGCCGCGATATCCGCGTCCCACCCGTGGCCCTGCACGATGGCCATCAGCCGAAGGAAGATTTCCTGGTCACCCCGCTCACCCTCAGCCAGCGGCCGGTAGGCCTGCGTATAGCGCCCGTAGTTCCGCACCGCGAAGCGGTAGAAGAACGCGTCGTAGTTGGCTTTGGCTAGCCGCGGCGGCGACGGCAGGATCACGTCCGCCTGTGCTGACGTCTCGTTCTGGTAGATGTCGAGGCAGACGAGGAACTCGAGCTTGTCGAGCGCCGCGCGCATCCGCCTGGTGTCCGGGCTCGACGTGGCCGGGTTGCCGGCCAGTGTGATCAGCGCGCGGATCTGCCCCTCGCCGGGCGTCTCGATCTCTTCCGCCATGCACGCCATCGGCAGCTGGCCGAGCGCCTCCGGCGCGCCGCTGACACGTGAGGTCCACTTGCCGATCTGGAAGCCCTGGCCCCTGCCGCCGGGCCCCAGCGTATTCGGCTGCGCCAGCAGCGGCTTGGCGAACATCGAGCCGCCGACCGTATCGAGGTTGCCCGCGAGGATGTTGACGAGGTCGATCAGCCAGCAGGTGAGGGCGGAGAAGCTCTGCGTCGTCGTGCCGATCCGCCCGTAGACCGCCGCCGCCCCGGTCTCCCGCAGCTCCGTCGCCAGCCGCCGGATCGTCTCCGCGTCGATGTTGCAGGCACCGGCCACACGCTCCGGCGTGAACGGCGCCAGCCAGTCCGAGACCGCGCCGAGATCGTCCACCAGCGACAGCGCGGTGGTCTGTGGTGGTCCGAGCGACAGCAGAACGTTGGCAACGCCCGCCAGGAATGCAGCATCGCCCGAAGGCCGGATGCCGATGTGCTCGCTCGCCCGCTCCGCCGTCATCGTCCGCCGGGGATCGAACACGACGACCCTGCCGCCACGGGCCTGCAGCTTCTGCATCCGTCCGACGAACCCCGGCGCAACGATCATGCTGCCATTCGATTCTGCCGGGTTCGCGCCCATGACCCACAAGAGCTGGCACCGGTCGATGTCTGGAATGTTGAGGGAGAATTCATCTCCGTAGAGGAGGCCGGACACCGCCTGCCGCGGGTTCTGGTCGAGGCTGCCCGCCGTAAAGAAATTGGTGGAGCCCAGCGCCCGTACCAGGTCTTCGAAATAGGTGACCATGGAAAGGTTATGGGCCAGCGCGTTGCCTGCGTAGATGGCCACTGCCTGCCGCCCGTGCTCGGCGATGATCGCGCTCAAGCGCTCATCGACCAGCGCAAAGGCCTCGTCCCAGCTTGCCGGCTGCAATTCGCCGTTCTTGCGCACCAGCGGCCCGCGCACCCGGTCCGGGTCGGCCTCGAGTTGGGGAATGGCCGCGCCCTTGGCGCAAATGAAGCCGCCGGAGAGGGCGTCTTCCCTGTCGGCCATGACCTTCTGGATCGTGCCGTCCTCGACCGTCATCACGGCCCCGCACGACGCTTCGCACAGGCTGCACGTTGTCCTGACTTGCGGCATGGATCGTCCTCCCGGCACTGTCTTTTTGTTCATTCATATAACAGTTTACCAAAGAAACAGTCAGGTGTCGCCTGCGGCGTGGCCCGGCAGTCGGCCGGGCTTGCGCAATGCCCGCTAACCCCCTATACGAGCGGCCATTCCACACGTGAGGGGCGGGCCTCCGGGGCCCGCTGGCCGCGTCAGCGGCCGGCACACATTCCCGGCAGTCCATCCGGTGCGGGTTTCCCGCTCATTCCCTCGCGGAGGCTGAACCGGAAAACGAAAGGAACGCGGGACCATGGCCCTGCCTGATTATTCCATGCGCCAGCTGCTCGAAGCGGGCGTGCACTTCGGACACCAGACCCACCGCTGGAACCCCAAGATGGGCCAGTTCATCTTCGGTGTCCGCGACAACATCCACATCATCGACCTGGCGCAGACCGTGCCGCTGCTTCACCAGGCGCTGGTCGCCATGAGCGACACGGCAGCCGCGGGTGGCCGCATCCTGTTCGTCGGCACCAAGCGGCAGGCCTCGCAGCCGATCGCCGAGGCTGCCAAGCGCTGCGCCCAGTACTACATCAACTTCCGCTGGCTCGGCGGCACGCTGACCAACTGGAAGACGGTGTCCGGCTCGATCAACAAGCTGCGCGACTACGACGAGCTGCTTGATGCCGAGGGCCTGTCCATCACCAAGAAGGAACGCCTCGACCTCACCCGCAAGCGGGAGAAGCTCGACCAGGCGATCGGCGGCATCCGCGACATGGGCGGCCTGCCGGACATGATCTTCGTGATCGACACCAACAAGGAGCAGATCGCCGTTCAGGAAGCCGCCAAGCTCGGCATCCCGGTCGCCGCGGTCCTCGACTCCAACTCGGACCCCGCCGGCATAACCTACCCGATCCCCGGCAACGACGACGCCTCGCGCGCCATTTCGCTCTACTGCGACCTGGCCTCGCGCGCGGTGCTCGACGGCATCTCCCGCAGCCAGGGCTCGGCCGGCATCGATCCGGGCGAGATGGCGGAACCCGTGGCCGAGGCCCTGCCGGAAGAGACGCCGGCCGAAGGCGAAGCCGCCCAGGGCGCGTAACCCGCGCACCTGTCACACGTTCGACGCGCGCGGGCTGTATGGGCGGATCATCCGTCCCATTCGGCCCGCAGCGCACGCCGGACAGACATTCGATCGAGAGACAAGAGGACAAGACGTCATGGCCAACATCACCGCCAGCATGGTGAAGGAACTGCGCGAGAAGACCGGCGCGGGCATGATGGACTGCAAGACCGCCCTGGCGGAGGCCGATGGCGACATGGACGCCGCCGTCGACTGGCTGCGCACCAAGGGCCTTGCCAAGGCCGCCAAGAAGGCCGGCCGCGTGGCCGCCGAAGGCCTCGTGGCCGTGGCCGTTGACGGCCCGCGCGGCGTCATCGTCGAGGTGAACTCCGAGACCGACTTCGTCGCCCGGAACGAGAAGTTCCAGGACATGGTCAACGGCATCGCCCAGGTCGCCCTCGGCGGCAAGACCGACATCGACGCCTTGAAGGCCGCCGAGTTCCCCGGCGCCGGCAAGTCCGTGGAAGAGCACGTGACCGACATGGTTGCCACCATCGGCGAGAACATGACGCTCCGCCGCGTGGACGCCATGGAAGTCTCCAAGGGCGCCGTCGCGGCCTACGTCCACAACCAGGCCGCGCCCGGCCTCGGCAAGATCGGCGTGCTTGTTGCCCTCGAGTCCGACGGCGACGCCGACAAGGTGGCCGAACTGGGCCGCCAGATCGCCATGCACGTCGCCGCGACCAACCCGCTCTCCGCCACCGAAGCCGAGCTCGACCAGGACGTGGTCGAGCGCGAGCGCCAGGTGCTGTCCGAGCAGGCCCGCGAAAGCGGCAAGCCGGAAGACATCATCGCCAAGATGGTCGAGGGCCGTATCCGCAAGTTCTACGAGGAAGTCGTGCTGACCAAGCAGGCTTTCGTGATTGACCCGGACCAGACCGTCGAGAAGGCCATCGAGGCCACCTCGAAGGATGCCGGTGGCAAGATCACCCTCAAGGGCTTCAAGCGCTTCGAGCTCGGCGAAGGCGTCGAGAAGGAAGAAAGCGACTTCGCCGCGGAAGTGGCGGCGGCCGCCAACTCCTAAGGCAGGCCTTTCCGGCTGCCCGCGGCAGCAATGCGGAGGGCGCTGGCACTGGCCGCCAGCATCGGTCAATATGCGCGCCGTCGGTGGCCCGGCAGGTCCGAGTCGCCGGCAGCCGCCTGCCCGCATCCAGTCTTTCGGAGCCGTCCATGTCCGAACCCCGTTACAAGCGTGTCCTCCTCAAGGTTTCGGGCGAGGCGCTGATGGGGGACGAGGCTTACGGCATCGACCTCAAGACCGTGGAGCGCATTGCCGAAGAGGTGAAGCAGGCGCTGGAGATCGGCGTCGAGGTCTGCCTCGTCATCGGCGGCGGCAACATCTTCCGCGGCCTCAAGGGGGCCGCCGAAGGCATGGACCGCGCCAGCGCCGACTACATGGGCATGCTGGCGACCGTCATGAACGCGCTCGCCATGCAGAACGGCCTGGAGCGCCAGGGCGTGCCCACCCGCGTCCTTTCCGCCATTCCCATGATGACGGTCTGCGAGCCCTATATCCGCCGCCGGGCCGTGCGCCACATGGAAAAGGGCAGGGTGGTGATCTTCGCCGCCGGCACCGGCAACCCGTTCTTCACGACCGACACGGCCGCAGCCCTCCGCGCGTCCGAGATGAACTGCGACGCGCTGATGAAGGGCACGCAGGTGGACGGTGTCTATTCCGCCGACCCAAAGCTGGTGCCCGACGCGACGCGCTATGACAGGCTCGGCTACCTGCAGGTGCTGGCCGACGACCTCAGGGTGATGGACGCCTCTGCCGTCAGCCTTTGCCGCGACAATTCCATTCCCATCGTTGTGTTCAACATCCACGAAACCGGGTCCTTCTGCCGCGTCCTTCGCGGCGAGGGCCGCGCCACAATCGTCGAGGACGAGGCCGCCTGACGCGGGATCTCCCCGCGAAGACATCGGCCCCGCCCGGCAGAACCAAGGAGAGCCAAAATGGCCGAGGATGCTCCCGGCATTGATCTGAAGGACGTCGAGCGCCGCATGAAAGGCGCGATCGAGACGCTGAAGAGCGAATTTGGCGGCCTGCGTACGGGCCGTGCCTCCGCGTCGCTGCTCGAACCGGTGATGGTGGACGCCTACGGCCAGAAGATGCCGATCAACCAGGTCGGGACCATCTCCGTGCCTGAGCCGCGGATGATCTCGGTGAATGTCTGGGACAAGTCCATGGTCGGCGCCGTCGAGAAGGCGATTCGTGAGGCCGGCCTTGGCGTGAACCCGGTGGCCGACGGCACCAATGTCCGCGTTCCCATCCCCGAGCTCAATGAGGAGCGCCGCGCGGAGCTCGCCAAGGTGGCGGGCAAGTATGCCGAGCAGGCCCGCGTCGCCGTCCGCAACGTGCGCCGGGACGCCATGGACCACCTCAAAAAAGCCGAAAAAGATGGCGATATCAGCCAGGATGATCACAAGAAGCTGTCCGACAAGGTCCAGGGCCTGACCGACAAGTCAGTGGCGGACGTGGACGCCGCGCTCGCCGCGAAGGAAGCGGAAATCATGCAGGTCTAGGTTAAGGACCGGCTGGTACCTTCCGGCGGATCGGCTGCCGTCGGGCTTCGCGCGTGTTAGGGTGTATTCATGTATCCGGCCGACCAGAAACCGGTTTCCGAGGCTGAAACGGGCGCCGAAAGCAGCGGCGTAGCCGCGGCTGCCACAGCGCCGGCGCCCCGCCACGTGGCCATCATCATGGACGGCAATGGCCGCTGGGCCGCCAAGCGGCACCTGCCGCGCAAGCTCGGGCACAGGCAGGGCGTCGAGACCGTCCGCCGCATCGTCCGC
Source organism: Parvibaculaceae bacterium (assembly GCA_965229975.1). GTDB lineage: Bacteria > Pseudomonadota > Alphaproteobacteria > CGMCC-115125 > CGMCC-115125 > Pyruvatibacter. The sequence goes on along the minus strand of OZ245936.1, from coordinate 1,396,530 downwards.
GCCGCCGGCGAGCAGGGCGTTCGATACCTGACGCTTTACGGCTTCTCGACGGAGAATTGGCGCCGCCCGGCGGAAGAGGTCGATGACCTCATGGGGCTCCTGCGGCTCTTCATTCGCCGCGACTTGGCCGAGCTTCACAACAACAACGTCCGCGTCCGGATCATCGGCGCGCGGGAAGGCCTCGCCCCTGACATCGTCCAGATGATCGCCGAGGCCGAACAGCTGACGGCGGGCAACACGGGCCTCCAGCTTATCGTCGCATTCAACTACGGCGGCCAGAACGAGATCGCCGACGCCGCGCGGAGGCTGGCCATCGAGGTGCGGGAGGGCCGCCTGTCGCCGGAGGAAATCACGCCCGAGCGGATCGCCGGCGAACTCGATACGAAAGGCATTCCGGACCCGGATCTTCTGATCCGCACCAGCGGCGAGAAGCGCCTGTCCAACTTCCTGATCTGGCAGCTCGCCTACACGGAGCTCGTCTTCGTGGACACGCTCTGGCCTGATTTCACGGGCGAGACCCTCGCCGACGCCATCCGGGAATACACGACGCGCGAGCGGCGCTTCGGAGCGAGGGACACGTGTCAGCCGGCGCGGTGAACGAACCCGGCGCCGAGGAGACCGTCCCGCCGCGCCCGCCCCGCACCCGCGAACTCGCGGTGCGCATCGCGTCCGCGGCGGTTCTTGCCCCCGTCGCCATCTACCTCGTCTATCTCGGCGGCTGGCCGTTCACCGCGCTCGTCATGCTCGTGGCAGTGCTGATGACCTACGAGTGGGCCCGGCTGGTCCGCCGCACGCACCTCAATGCCGACTACGTCATCCACGCGATCACGGCGATCATTGCGGTGGGTCTTGCGGGTGCCGGCATGCCGCTGCTGGCGCTAGCTGCGACGGCGGCAGGGATCGGCGTTGCCATCATGGCCGTGATTATTCGCGGCGAGGGCAAGCGCTGGCCGATGATCGGTTTTCCCTACATCCTGCTGCCCTGCGTCGGCATCGTCTGGCTCCGCTCGGGCGGCGACTGGGGCATGCTGACGCTCTACTGGCTGCTGGCCGTCGTCTGGGCGACCGACACGATGGCCTTCGTCGTTGGCCGTTCCGTCGGCGGCCCCAAGCTCGCCCCGCGCTATTCCCCGTCCAAGACCTGGTCGGGCCTGCTGGGCGGCATGGCCGGGGCGGCCGTCGCGGGCGCGGGCACGTCCTTCGTGCTGGAACTGGGCGTGCCGTGGATTCTGGCGGGCATTAGCGCCATGATGGCGGTGCTGGCGCAGATCGGGGACATCGCGGAATCCGCGCTCAAGCGCTATGCCGACGTGAAGGATTCGAGCGCCCTGATCCCCGGGCACGGGGGTGTGCTGGACCGGGTCGACGGGCTCATTTTCGCGGCGGTCGCCGCCAGCTTCGCAGCCCTGATCGGCCTTGTCGCCGGCAAGGGGCAGGGGATCGGTTTGGGGGTTTTCGCATGAGTGTCGCCGTCGAGACGCGCGCTGACGCAGGCGCCGCGCCGCGCCGGATCACGGTCCTGGGTTCGACGGGCTCCATCGGCCAGTCGACCCTCGACCTCGTGCGCCGCGAACCCGAGCGCTTCCAGGTCGAGGCGCTGACAGCGAATTCCAATGCCGAACTCCTCGCCGCCCAGGCGCGCGAGACCGGCGCCCGCTTTGCCGCGGTGGCGGATCCGAACGCCTACCAGGCCCTGAAGGATGCGCTTGGCAACTCGGGGATCGAGGCCGGGGCGGGCCCAAAGGCCCTGAGCGAAGCCGCCGACCGTGACGCCGACTGGGTCATGGCCGCCATCGTGGGCGCTGCGGGCCTGGAGCCGACGCTGACGGCCGCCCGGCGCGGCGCCTGCGTGGCGCTGGCCAACAAGGAATGCCTGGTCAGCGCGGGCACCGTGTTCCTTGACGCGGTGGAGAAGGCCGATGCGACCCTGCTGCCAGTCGACAGCGAGCACAACGCCATCTTCCAGGTGCTCGAGACCGCCAACCGCGATGCCATCGAGAAGATCATTCTGACGGCCTCCGGCGGCCCGTTTAGGACATGGGAACGCACCCGGATGGCGACGGCGACCCCGGCCGAGGCGGTCGCCCACCCCAACTGGTCGATGGGCGCCAAGATTTCCGTGGATTCGGCCACGATGATGAACAAGGGCCTTGAGCTGATCGAGGCCTACTACCTGTTCGGCGTCGAGATCGAGCAATTGGACGTCCTCGTCCACCCCCAGTCGGTCATTCATTCCATGGTCGCCTATGTGGACGGATCGGTGCTGGCCCAGCTCGGCTCGCCGGACATGCGCACCCCCATCGCGCACACCATGGCATGGCCCCAGCGGATGGCCGCGCCGTCGCCCCGCCTGGACCTCGCCCAGGTGGCCCAGCTGACCTTCGAAGCCCCTGATTTCAGCCGGTTTCCGGCCCTGCGGCTGGCCCGGGCCGCCTTGCAAACGGGCGGGGCCGCCCCTACACTCCTCAACGCTGCGAACGAGGTGGGGGTAGCGGCGTTTCTGGCAGGCGAGATCGGCTTTCTCGACATGGCTGACGTTGTCGAGAAGACCGTTGACCGCTCCATATCCGAGGGCTCGGCGGTTGCCCCGTCATCGCTTGAGGATGTGCTTGAACTCGACCGGACCGGACGGCGGCTCGCCACCGGAATCGTGTCGAACCTGAGTGCCGGCCGCTGAGGGCGCAACGACGACAAGACGGCCCGGAAGAGAGGCCGCGAAGCACGGGGTTGAGACGACAGTTCTCATGGACATGATCACCGGTTTCTTCGGGTACGTCCTGCCCTTCGTGTTCGTCCTGTCCCTCGTGGTGTTCATCCACGAGATGGGACACTTCCTTGTTGCCCGCTGGTTCGGCGTCACCGTCGAAAAGTTTTCCATCGGCTTCGGCCGCGAGATCGCGGGCTGGACGGACCGTGTCGGCACACGCTGGAAGGTCGGCTGGCTGCCGCTCGGCGGTTATGTGAAATTCCTCGGCGACGAGGATGCCGCCAGCACGCCCGACCGCGAGCGCATGGAGACGCTTTCCGAGGAAGAGCGCCGCCGCTGCTTCCAGTTCCAGCCGCTGCACGCCCGCGCGGCGATTGTCGCAGCCGGACCCTTCGCGAACTTCCTGCTCGCCATCGTCATTTTCGCCTTCATGCACGGCATCGTCGGCCAGACCGTGACGGCGCCTCGCGTTGACACGGTGCAGGCCGGCAGTGCGGCCGAAGCAGCCGGGTTTCAGCCCGGCGATCTGGTGCTGTCCATCGACGGATCGCAGATCGACAGCTTCAGCGACATGCAGCGGATCGTCTCAACGAGCCCGGGCGAGGAGCTTGAGTTTCTGGTCGAGCGGGGCGGTGCCCAGCTGACCCTTGTAGCCATTCCCCAGTTGCGCGAGGTCGAGGACCCCTTCGGCAATACGCAGCAGATCGGGCTTATCGGCCTGAGCCGGGAGAGCGGCACCGCCGACTATCGGACGGTACGCCAGGGGCCGATCTCCGCCGTCGGCAAGGGCGTTGAAGAGACCTGGTTCATCATCTCGGCCACCGTCGGTTACATCGGCGACATCATCGTCGGCCAGCAGAATGCCGATCAGCTCGGCGGCCCGCTGCGAATCGCGCAGGTGTCCGGCCAGGTGGCGACGCTCGGTTTCGGCGCCCTGCTCAACCTGGCTGCCATCCTGTCGGTCTCGATCGGGCTGATTAACCTTTTCCCGGTGCCCATGCTCGACGGTGGCCATCTCCTGTATTACGCGGTCGAGGGCATCCGCGGGCGGCCGCTTGGGGAAAAAGCGCAGGAAGTCGGCTTCCGCTTCGGGCTGGCGGCGGTCATGACGTTAATGATATTCGCAACGTGGAACGATCTCGTTCACTTGCGGGTGGTTGATTTTATCGGCTCGGTCCTGTCCTGAGCGGACGGGGGCCACGCGGGATTGAGAGGACGAGCCTGGTGTTGAAGCGGGGGAGCATGCGCGGGGTCACGACCGGCATCTTTGCGTTGGTAGCAGCGGCGGCCGTCGGGCTGGCGATTGCTTCCGCGCCCGTACGCGCGCAGGAGGCCGCCGCCGAGGTGACGGAGCCGGCCTCGGGCGTTGTGATCCGGGATATCCGCGTCGAAGGAAACCAGCGTGTCGAGGCGGAGACCGTCCGCTCCTATATGACGGTCGGCCCCGGCGACACGGCCACGCCCCGCAAGGTCGACGAAGCCCTCAAGACGCTCTTTGCGACCGGCCTCTTCGCGGACGTCACGATCCGCCAGAGCGGTCAGGACCTGATTGTCACCGTGGTTGAGAACCCGATCATCAACCGGGTGGCGTTCGAGGGGAACTACCGCATCGACGACGACGATCTCAAGTCCGAGACCGAGCTCAAGCCGCGCGTCGTTTTCACCCGCGCCCGCGTACAAAGCGACCTGCAGCGCATCATCGAGCTGTATCGCCGCAAGGGTAACTTCGCCGCAGCCATCGAGCCGAAGATCATCCAGCTCCCGCAGAACCGCGTGGATCTCGTCTACGAGATCAGCGAAGGCCCGGAGACCGGCGTCGCCAGCATCCGTTTCGTCGGCAACAAGGCCTTCAGCGACGGCGACCTGCGCAGCGAGATTGCAACGTCCGAGTCCGCGTGGTGGAAGTTCCTGTCCACCAACGACAACTACGATCCCGACCGGCTGACCTTCGACCGGGAGCTGCTGCGCCGCTTCTATCTCATCAACGGCTATGCCGACTTCCGCGTGCTGTCGTCCGTTGCCGAGCTTGCCCCTGACGGCAGCGAGTTCTTCATCACCTTCACGGTTGAAGAAGGTGAGATGTATGAGTTCGGCGAGATCGACGTCCAGACGGAACTCGAGCGCCTCGATACGGAAATGCTCCTTGAGCTGGTCAATATCGAGCCCGGCGAGCAGTACGACGCGTCCAAGATCGATGACGCGGTGGATGCGCTGACCTTTGCGGCGGGCAATGAAGGCTATGCCTTCGCCGACGTGCGCCCGCGCGTGCGCCGCGACCGCGAGGAACGCAAGATCAACATCACGTTCCGCGTTGACGAGGGGCCGCGAGTCTATGTCGAGCGCATCAACATCAACGGCAACGTGCGCACGCTCGATCGCGTGATCCGCCGCGAGATGCGTGTTGCCGAAGGCGACGCATTCAATCGCGTGCTGCTCGACAGGTCCCGCGACCGCCTGCGTGCCCTCGACCTCTTCGCCAAAGTTGAGATCACAGAGGAGCCGGGCACGAACGAAGACATGACCGTGGTCAATGTCGATGTCGAGGAAAAGGCAACCGGCGAACTCTCGATCGGCGCAGGCTTCTCGTCCGACTCGGGCCCCATTGCCGACCTCGCGATCATCGAGCGCAACCTCTTGGGCAAGGGGCAGTTCCTGCGGCTTCGTCTGTCGCTTTCCGGTGACCGCCAGCAGATCGATCTCCGCTTTACCGAGCCGTACTTCATGGGCCGGAATCTTTCGGCCGGCATCGACGTGTTCGGCATCGAAAGCGACTACCAGGACGAGTCGGGATTCGACTTTCAGCAGACCGGTATCGGCTTCCGGTTCGGCTTCCCGTTGAGCGAATTCTCGGCGCTCGGTCTTCGGACGAGCTATGTGCGCGAAGAGATCAAGAACGTCGCGTCGAATGCTTCGCTCGCCGTTCGGAACGCCGAGGGCATAGCGGACACGCACGTGCTTGGATACACCTACTCGGTCGACAAGCGGAATGACCCCGAGGAGCCGACCGACGGCTGGTCGTTCTTCTTTGAGCAGGACGCAGGTACGCCCCTTGGCGATGAGGAGTATCTCGGCACGGAGATCGGCGGCTCCGTCTACTACGCGTTGAACGATGACTTCGTCGCCTCTCTCCGGCTGGATGCAGGCTACGTATTCGACTACACCGGCGGCGATGTGCGGCTGAATAACCGGTTCTTCAAGGGTGGCTCGACCTTCCGCGGATTTGAGCCGTCCGGTGTGGGCCCGCGCGACCTGACGACCGATGACGCCCTTGGCGGTAATGTCTTTGCAATTGGTACCGCTCAGATGCAGGTGCCCCTGTTCCTGCCGGAAGAGCTGGGTGTCCGCGGAGCTTTCTTCACCGACTTCGGCACGGTGGGCAAAACCGACGACGAAGACCAGTTCATCGTGATCAACGGCATTATCACGAGAACACAAATCAAGGATGAGCTGGCGCTGCGCGCAACGGGCGGCTTCAGCATCCTGTGGGAATCGCCCTTCGGGCCAGTCCGCGTCGACCTTGCCAAGGCTTTCGTGAAGGAAGACTACGACAAGGAGCAGTTCTTCCGCTTTAGTGCAGGCACGAGTTTCTGATCATGCGTCACGCCGACAACTTCCCGATCCGACTGATCCTTTTCCTGCTCGCCGCCACATTCCTGATAGTGGGCATTGCGGGTGCGCAAGCGCAGGTTCCCCCCGCGCGTGCGCTATTCCTCGACATAGATCGCGTCTTCAAGGACTCCGAGGTGGGAAAGGACATTCGAGGTCAGCTTGAGGGCATGCTCGGCGAAATTCAGAAGGAAGCCGACGCAGCCGAAACGGCTTTTTCGGAACGCGAACGCACGCTCATCGCAAGCGCCCAGAGCCGGCCCGAAGCTGATGTCCGCGCCGACTATGAAAGACTGCAGACCGAGCGGGCCGGCAGCCAGCAGATGTTCCAGCTTCGGCGATCCGCCGTTCAGGCCGCTTCCACCCAGGCCCGCCTCAAGGTGAGCGGCGTTCTGAACGAGATTTTCAAGGAGGTCCTCGCGGAGCGTGGCGCCAACATGATCGTCGACAGGTCGATGGTGTTGATAGGCGGAACCGACTACGAGATCACGTCCGAGGTCATTGCGCGACTGAACAAGCGCATGCCAACCCTCAAGGTCGACATGCCCAAGTCGAACAACTAGCAGAACGGCAGCGGATCGACCGATCGCCGGCCCGAATGAAAGCAGATTGATGAATGGCCGATTCCCGCTTCTATACGAATGCCGGGCCGTTCAGGCTAAGTGAAGTCGCCAGTCACATCGGTTCGGAACTGCGCGGCAACTCCGAACTCGTTGTGAAGGATGTTGCGCCACTTGAGGCGGCGACACCGAGCGACGTCAGCTTTCTGGATAATCCGAAGTACAAGAGCGCACTTGCACGGACGCGGGCGGGCGCGGTGGTCATCTCCGAGGCCAATGCTCATCTGGTGCCGGACGGCATTTCCCTCCTTGTCTCGCAGGCGCCGTACCCCGACTTCGCTGAGGTTGCGGCATTCTTTTACCCAGGGGCAATAAGCCAGCCGGGGCGGGTTGACGGCACGGGCATCAGCGGCACCGCGCATGTCGATCCAACTGCAACACTCGCGGACGACGTGGTCATTGAGCACGGCGCCGTGGTGGGACCGGGCGCAGAGATTGGTGCCCGCACGGTCATTGGTGCCAACACGGTGATTGGTTCGAGTGTCACTCTCGGTCGTGAGAGCTGGGTTGGCCCCAACGTTACGATAACTCATGCCTTGATTGGCGACCGTGTGGTTATCCACCCTGGAACACGTATCGGTCAGGATGGGTTCGGCTTTGCAATGGGCCTCGAAGGTCACAAGAAGGTGCCCCAGCTCGGGCGCGTCATCGTTCAGGACGATGTGGAGATCGGCGCCAACGTGACGATCGATCGTGGCAGCGGACCGGATACGGTCATCGGCGCCGGAACCAAGATTGATAATCTGGTGCAGGTCGCGCACAACGTGACGGTCGGCCGCAACAACATTCTCGTTGCACAGTCCGGCGTTTCCGGCTCCTCCAAGCTTGGTGACTGCGTCGTGGTCGGTGGGCAGGTCGGCATTGCCGGCCATGTGGAAATCGGAGACGGAGCAATGATCGCGGCGAAGACAGGCGTGGCGCATAGCCTGCCCGGCGGGGCACAATATGGCGGCGTGCCTGCGCGGCCGATGGCCCAGTGGCGGCGCGAGGTTGCATCGCTTGCCCTGCTCGCCAAGCGGGGATGGCGCAAGAACTCCTGAGAACTGGCCGGTGTGGCGCTAGAGACCGAACGAGATGAGCGAAGAAACCAAGACCGAACTTGATGCGGCGGACATCATGCGGGTGATGGAGTTGCTGCCGCACCGCTATCCCATGTTGCTGATAGACCGGATCCGCGACATGGATGGAAACAGGTCGGCCGTCGGTATCAAGAATGTCACGATCAACGAGCCACACTTTACCGGGCATTTTCCCGGTATGCCCGTCATGCCTGGCGTGCTGATTGTCGAGGCGATGGCCCAGACGGCCGGTGCCCTCGTGATGCACGACATGGGTGCGGTCGCCGACACCAAGACGGTCTACTTTATGACGATCGACGGCGCGCGTTTCCGCAAGCCGGTCGTTCCGGGTGACGTGCTTGAGCTTCACGTAAACATGCTGCGTTCGCGCGGGCCCGTCTGGAAATATTCCGGCAAGGCAAAGGTCAGGGATACGCTGGTGGCAGAGGCCGAGTTCAGCGCCATGATCGCGGAGCGCGATGCGGCCCTTGGCGCCGGCTCGAAAGGAGGGGCCTGATGGCCGCAATCCACCCGACCGCCGTGGTGGCCGATGGTGCAACCATCGGTGACGGCGTCGAAATCGGTCCGTACACGGTCGTGGGCGGAAGCGTCGTGCTTGGAGAAGGAGTCGTGCTCCACAGCCACGTGGTCGTTGACGGATGGACGACAATCGGCGCGGGGACTCATGTATTCCCATTTGCATCTGTCGGGATGGTTCCGCAGGACAAGAAGTTCTCCGGGGAAAAGACTGAGCTCGTCATAGGCGCGAACAACGTCATTCGCGAGGGCGTGACGATAAACCCCGGGACCGAACATGGCGGGCGCGTCACCAGGATTGGTGACGGCGGACTCTTCATGGCGGGGGTTCACGTTGCGCACGACTGCATTGTTGGCGACAACGTGATCTTCGCGAACAATGCAACCTTGGGCGGACACTGCATTGTCGGTGATTTCGCCTTCATGAGCGGGCTCACCGCGGCACACCAGTTCGTGCGCATCGGCAAACACGCGATCGTTGGCGGCATGTCCGGGGTCGAGAAGGATGTGATCCCCTATGGCTCGGTGCTGGGCAACCGTGCCGTTCTGAAGGGGCTCAATATTGTCGGCCTGAAGCGTCGTGGCTTTTCCCGCGAACAGATCCATACCCTCCGGCGCGCCTACCGCCTTCTGTTTGCCGAAGAGGGCACGCTCAAAGAGCGCGTGGACGATGTCGCGGCCGAGTTCGGCGACAATGAGACGGTGATGGATATCGTCTCATTCATTCGCGCGGACACGAAGCGCAAGCTCGTGACCCCCCGTCCTGACAATGGCCAGGCCGGCCTTGGCGACGACGACTAGGCCGCGGACGGCAACCGGACAATACTATGCGCAAGCTCGGCATCGTGGCAGGGTCCGGCCCTGTGCCCCTCAAGCTGGCGGATACCTGCGTCAAGTCCGGCCGCGCTTACCACGTAGTCGGTATCGAGGGCGAAGCGCGCAGGGACATAGAGCAACACCCACACGCCTGGGTCGCTCTCGGTTCCATAGGCAAGGCGCTTGACGTTCTGCGCAAGGCGGGCTGTGAGGATGTCTGCATCATCGGCCCCGTAAAGCGCCCGGACTTCTCGAGCCTGAAGCTCGACTGGACCGCGACCAAGCTGCTGCCGAAGGTCCTCAATGCAGCCCGGAAGGGGGACGACGCGCTGCTGTCTTTCTTCGTGCGCTACATGGAGGGCGAAGGCTTCCGGGTTGTCGGCGCCGAGGATGTGCTTTCGGATCTGGTCGCCCCTGCGGGTGCGGTCGGCAAAGTGTCTCCGGGTGACAGCGACCTGCAGGACATTGCACTCGGCGCCCGTGTCGTCCATGCACTCGACGACCTGGACGTGGGCCAAGGTGCGGTTGCCTGCGACGGCCTGGTGCTGGCGGTCGAGGCGGCGGAAGGCACCGATGAGATGCTGAGGCGGATCCCGCAACTGGACGAAGCCGTCCGCGGCACGCCGTCGTCCCGGCGCGGCGTGCTCGTGAAGCTTCCCAAGCCATCGCAGGACCGGCGCGTCGATCTGCCCATGATGGGAACGCGCACGGTTGAGCTGGCGGCCGAGGCCGGTCTGGCCGGGATCGCCATCGAGGCGGGCGGGGCCATCGTGTTCGACCGCGCCGATGTGGCGCGCCTCGCTGACGAGACCGGCATGTTCGTCTACGCCTTTGCGCATGATGAAGTCAGCGGTGGTGAGGGCGAATGAGCGCCCTGCCGCAGAGTGCGACGCCGGCGCTGAGGGTCATGCTGGTGGCGGGCGAACCGTCTGGCGATGCGCTGGGCGGCGAGCTCATGGCGGCGCTTCGCCGTGAACACGCCGGCCCCGTCGAGTTCATCGGCGTGGGCGGCGCACGCATGGTCGGGCAGGGCCTCGACAGCCATTTTCCCATGGCCGATATCGCCGTCATGGGTCCAGGCGAAGTCATCCCGCGCCTTCCCTTGATCCTCAGACGCATGAGGGAGGCCGCGGACCTGGCCGTGCGCGAACGCCCAGACGTGGTGGTCATCATCGATTCGCCCGACTTCACGCATTCCGTCGCGAAGAGGATTGCCAAACGCGCTCCGGACATTCCCATCGTGAATTACGTGTCGCCGCAGGTCTGGGCATGGCGCCAGGGTCGTGCGGTGAAGATGGCGACGTATCTGAGCCACGTTCTTGCGCTGCTGCCGTTCGAGCCCGAATTCTATGCCGAGAAGGCAGGGCTGCCCTGTACCTTCGTCGGCCACCCGGTGCTGGAACGCGTCAAGTTGGGGGGCGGGCCCGAGTTCCGGCAGCGTCACAATATCCCTGCCGACGCGCCCGTCCTCGCTATGCTGCCGGGCAGCCGTCCGAACGAGGTAAAGCGGCTGATCGAGATATTCGTGGAAACCGCACATAGGCTGCGCGCGCAGCTGCCGGGCCTCATTGTGGTTCTTCCGACTGTGCCCAATGTTGCAGACCTTGTCCGCGAGCATCTTGCGGGCGAGAGCCTGCCCATGATCGTTCTTGATGACGAGGAAGAGAAATACGCAGCCTTCGATGCTGCCAACGCGGCCCTCGCCGCATCAGGAACCGTCTCGCTGGAGCTCGGCCTTGCGCGCCTGCCCACCGTTATCGGCTACCGGATCGACTGGCTCACAGGGTTCATCGTCCGCCAGCTCGTGAAGGTCGATACGATCGTGCTGGCCAATCTCGTGCTCGGCCGCCGGGCGGTGCCGGAGTTTCACCAGGGCAATTGCACGCCCGCAAACCTTGCCGGGGCGCTGCTGCCGCTGCTGACCGATACGCCCGAGCGCACCGCGGCCATCGAAGCGATGGGCGAGTTGCGCGAGCGGCTGGGCGCCGAGGAGGGGCTGTCGCCCGCCAAGCGCGCCGCCGAGGTCGTCAACGCCATTGCCGAGCAGGAACAGAAACGCCGGGGAGCGGGTGTGCCCGCGGTCCCCGGCGCCTGATTCCGCAGCCTGACGACAGCCGCAGTTAGCGGTTGTCGATGCCCGTGTACTTGCGCTCCGGGTAGCCCGTGTAGAGCTGGCGCGGGCGGCCGATACGCTGGTTGGGATCTTCCACCATTTCCTTCCACTGGGCGATCCAGCCGACCGTACGGGCCAGCGCGAACAGCACAGTGAACATGGTGGTGGGGAAGCCGAGCGCGCGAAGCGTGATGCCCGAGTAGAAGTCGATATTCGGGTAAAGCTTCTTCTCGACGAAGTAGTCGTCCTCGAGCGCGATCTTCTCGAGCTCCATGGCGACGTTGAGCAGCGGGTCATCCTTGATGCCGAGCGTCTCGAGCACCTCGTGGCAGGTCTGCTGCATGACGCGGGCGCGCGGATCGTAGTTCTTGTAGACGCGGTGGCCGAAGCCCATCAGGCGGAACGGATCGTTCTTGTCCTTCGCCTTCTTCACGTATTCGGGGATGCGGTCCACGGAACCGATTTCCGTGAGCATGTTGAGCGCCGCCTCGTTGGCGCCGCCATGGCTCGGGCCCCACAGGCACGCGATGCCCGCCGCGATGCAGGCGAACGGGTTGGCGCCCGACGAACCGGCAAGGCGGACGGTCGAGGTAGAGGCATTCTGCTCGTGGTCAGCGTGCAGGATGAAGATGCGGTCCATGGCGCGCGCCAGAACCGGGTCCACCTTGTAGTCTTCCGCGGGCACGGCAAAGCACATGCGCAGGAAGTTCTCCGCATATGAGAGGCCGTTCTGCGGATAGACGAAGGGCTGGCCGAGCGAATACTTGAAGGCCATCGCCGCCATCGTCGGCATCTTCGCGATCAGGCGGCGGCTGGCGATCATCCGCTGCTCGGGATCATTGATGTCCGTCGAGTCGTGATAGAAAGCCGACAGCGCGCCGACAACGCCGGTCATGATCGCCATCGGGTGCGCGTCGCGCCGGAAGCCACGATAGAAGTACGTCAGCTGCTCGTGCACCATCGTATGATAGGTGATCGCGCGCTCGAACTCCTGGTACTGCGACTTGTTCGGCAGCTCGCCTTCCAAGAGCAGGTAGCAGGTCTCGATGAAGTCGCCCTTCTCGGCCAGCTCGTCGATGGGGTAGCCGCGATAGAGCAGCACGCCCTCTTCGCCGTCGATATAGGTGATCTTGCTTTCGCAGCTCGCCGTCGAGGTGAAGCCCGGGTCGTAGGTAAAGCGGCCGCTCTGGCCGTAGAACTTCGAGATGTCCACGACGTCGGGGCCGACGGAGCCCGCATAGACCGGCAGATCGTAGCTATCGCCGTCTACGTCCAGTTTCGCGCTGCCTTTCGGGCCGGCCGTCATTCCATAATCGTTCATACTTCAAGCCCCGTTGTATCCGACACGCCGTCTGGCCGCCCAGCGGTGGCCTTGGGGCGGCGTGCCCCGGTTGATCGTCTGGGCCCGTGGACGGCGGCTGCCGCGCCGGACCCGGTGTTGGCGGCCGCTTCTCAGGCGGCCTGATCCTTGATGCGGGCAAGCGACTCGTCGCGGCCCAGAACGGCAAGCACATCGAAGATGCCGGGCGACGTGGTCGTTCCCGTCAGCGCCGCCCTCAGGGGCTGCGCCACCTTGCCGAGTTTCAGTTTGTTGGATTCCGCGAAGTCGCGCACGGCGCTCTCCAGCGGTTCGATTTCCCATGCCGCCACGCCCTCAAGCGCCGGCGCGATCCCGGAAAGGACGCTGCGGCCCTTGTCGTCCAGCAGCTTCGCCGCTTTCTCGTCCAGAGCAAGCGGACGCTGCGCGATGAGGAAGCGGGCCCCTTCGGCCAGCTCGTCCAGCGTCTTCGCGCGCTCCTTGAGGCCCGGCATGGCCTGCAGCAGCTTGGGGCGGATGTCGTCGCCGAACGTCCAGCCCTTCACCTCTTTCATGAGCCACAGGGTTTCGTCCGTCAGGCGGGCGTCGTCCGCCTCGCGGATGTAGTGACCGTTGAGGTTGGCAAGCTTCACGAAGTCGAACCGCGCGGGCGACTTGCCCACTGCATCGAGGCCGAACCATTCGACGGCCTGCTCGGTCGAAAAGATCTCGTCGTCGCCGTGGGCCCAGCCGAGCCGCGCGAGGTAGTTGCGCATGGCTTCGGGCAGATAGCCCATTTCGCGGTAGGTCTCGGTACCGGTCGCGCCGTGGCGCTTGGACAGCTTGGCGCCGTCCGGCCCGTGGATCATCGGCACATGGGCGTATTGCGGCAGTTCCCAGCCCAGCGCCTTGATCAGGTTCTGCTGACGCGCCGCGTTGGTCAGGTGGTCGTCGCCGCGGATGACGTGGGTCACGCCCATGTCGAGATCGTCCACGACCACGGAAAGCATGTAGGTGGGTGACCCGTCTGAACGCAGCAGGATGAAATCGTCCAACACCTCGTTGGGCATGGTCACGTCCCCCTGCACGAGATCGTGGATCACCGTTTCGCCCTCGCGTGGCATCTTGAGGCGGATCACGGGATCAACGCCCGCCGGCGCATCCGCCGGATCCCGGTCGCGCCAGGTGCCGTCATAGCCCTGCGGCCGCCCTTCGGCCTTGGCCTTCTCGCGCATGGCGGCGAGCTCTTCCTGCGAGGAATAGCAGCGGTAGGCCTTGCCTTCGGCGATCAGCTTTTCCGCCATCTCGGCGTGGCGCGCGCGGCGCGCATACTGGAAGACGGGCTCGCCGTCCCAGTCGAGCCCCAGCCAGCGCATGCCGCGGAAGATCGCTTCCACCGCCTCGTCGGTCGAGCGGGCGCGGTCCGTATCCTCGATGCGCAGCAGGAACTGCCCGCCGTGATGGCGCGCGAACAGCCAGTTGAACAGCGCCGTGCGCGCCCCGCCGATATGCAAGAAGCCGGTGGGCGAGGGGGCAAAACGGGTCACAACGGCTGCGTTGGCCGCCATCGGGTCTCCTCATTCAATCTGGCGCGCTGGGCACATCTGCGCACGTGGCGGCGTTTCGGCCACTCTCGGCCAAGGCGCCGGCAACGCGGGGGTCGCGCTGGGATGGAACTCGGGCAGTCCGCTTCGGGGACGGTCGCCTGCCGCAAGCCCGCGCGGTTTTAGCATATTGGCTGCTGGCGCGATACGCCGCACTGCGGCATAGAATTGCCCTTGAAAACGCCGCGTGCAAGCGGTTGTGGAGGCGGCTCCGGGGGCGACTATCTCGCAGATTTCTGCCGAAAACTGGATGGGCCTGTCGGTCTATCGCCGGGCCGCCCGGCATGGCCGCGCCGCGGGCGCGGCGTTGCGGGCCGGCTGGGACGCCAACGCGGAGCGCCTCGGTCTCTGGATTCCGGTCGCTTTCGGGTCCGGCATCGCGGCCTATTTCGCCTTGCCGGTGGAGCCGGTTGGCTGGCCTGCCGCAGGGGCTGCCGCGGTTCTCGCGCTCTCGGCGCTCTTCGCGCGCCAGCGTTTCGGCCTTCGTATCGCGCTTCTCGGCCTTGCGGCGTCGCTCGCGGGCTTCGCGGTGGCGGACTGGCGCGCGGACCGGGTGGCCGCGCCCGTGATCGAGCGCGAGACTGGCCCCGCGTGGATCACGGGGACGCTCATATCCAAGACCCGGCAGGACGGCGGCGCCTACCGGATCGTCATCGCGCCCGACACGATCTCGCGGCTTGACCCGGCGGAGGTCCCGGCACGCATCCGCCTCAAGGTGCGGACCGACGCGACGGCGGGACGGCCGGGCGACGTGGTGTCCGTTCTCGGCATCCTCCTGCCGCCGCCGGGCCCCGCGGCGCCGGGCGCCTTTGACTTCGGGCGGCAGGCCTATTTCCTGCGGCTCGGGGCGGTCGGTTACGCGGTGGGCCCGATCCAGCTTGAGCGCGCTGCTGAGCCGGGCTTTGCCGCAACGCTGGCGCACGGTGTCGAACGGCTGCGCATGCACCTGACGGAACGCATCGTCGCCGCCCTTCCGCCGCCACGCGGCGCGGTGGCTGCGGCGCTGATGACCGGGGACCGGGACGGCATACCGGAAGAAGTCCTGAGCAACCTGCGGGATGCGGGCCTTGCACATCTGCTGGCTATCTCGGGCCTGCATATGGCGCTGTTTGCCGGTGCGCTGTTCTGGACCGTGCGCGGGCTCCTGGCCCTGTCGCCGCGGCTTGCCCTGACGGCGCCCATCAAGAAGTGGGCGGCCGCCACCGCGCTTGTGGGCGCCTTCGCCTACTTGCTCATCTCCGGCGGCTCGGTCGCCACGCAGCGCGCCTTCGTGATGTTCGCGCTGATCTTCACGGCAGTGATGCTGGACCGCCCGGCGATCACCATGCGCAACGTGGCGCTGGCAGCCATGGTGGTTCTCATCCTCGCACCCGAAAGCCTGGTACAGGCGAGTTTCCAGATGTCGTTTGCGGCTGCCGCCGCGCTGGTCGCGTTCTACGAAGCAGCGCGGCCCGTGCTGGCGCGTTGGAACGAGGGGGCGGCGGAGCGCGGGATCATCGCGCGTGCGCTGTTCTACATCGCCGGCATCGGGCTCACGTCGCTCGTCGCCTCGCTGGCGACCGCGCCCTTTGCCGCGTTCCATTTCAACCGGGTCGTGGATTTCGGCCTCGTCGCCAACCTGGCGGCCATGCCCATTGTCGGCATCATCGTCATGCCCGCCGCGCTGGCTGCCTTTTTCGCCATGCCGCTGGGCCTCGAAGCCGCCCCGCTCTGGGTGGCGGGGCAGGGCATCGGCGCGATCCTTTGGGTGGCGGAGAGCGTGGCGAGCTGGCCGGGCTCGGTGACAGTCGTGCCCGCCATGCCGGTGGCAGCGCTTGGTGCGCTTGTGCTGGGCGGCCTGTGGCTCGCGCTGTGGCGGGGGCCTTTGCGCTGGGCCGGGACGCTGGGGATAGTGGCGGGGCTGGGATTCGCAATCGTCCAGCCGGCTCCTGTCGCGCTCATCGAGCGGGAGGCCGCCATCATGGCGGTTCGCGGGCCCGATGGTTCGCTTGCCTTCAGCAACGCCCGGGCCGGGAGTTTCAGCGCCGATGTCTGGCTTCGCCGCGACGGAGACAAGCGTGGCCACAGCGACCTCGTGCCGGGCCTCTTCCGCTGCGATGGAGCCGGTTGTACGGCGCGGCTGCCAACGGGGCAGCTTGCGGCAATCTCCGGCGACTGGCGCGGGCTGGTCGAGGACTCGCTCGGGCCGACATCGTTGTCGCCTACATGTATGCGCCGCGAAACTGCGCAGCGCCCCTGATAATCGACCGGGGCACGCTGGACGCGCGCGGTGCGCAGGCGATCTATGCCGACGAAAAAGCAGGCCTGCGCCTCGTAAGCGCCTGCGACGTGACCGGGGCAAGGCCCTGGACACGCTGCCGGGCCGACGACTAGCGGCCTTATTCGCGCCCCATAACGCGGGACAATGAACACCAGATGGAACGAAGGGAGGTCCACCCATGTCCCTGTTCAATCCGTTCAGGAAGAAGCAGGCCTACACACCCCCGCCGCTGACCGGCGACCCCGGCCGCGATGCGACCGAGATCCTGCTGCGCATCGAGGCGCACCTCGGCGAACTGGCCACGCGCTCGCGCAACCTGGACAGGCTGGAAAAGCGGCTTCAGGGCATCGAGACGGCCCTGAAGCACATCTGAGGGAAGGCGGCCCGGTAGCGAGCCTAGTAGCGGCGCATCAGGCCGACGAGCTTGCCCTGCACCTTGACCCGGTCGGACGGGAAGATGCGGGTCTCGTAGGCCGGGTTGGCCGCTTCGAGGGCGATGGTGTCGCCCTTGCGGCGCAGGCGCTTGAGGGTCGCTTCCTGCTGGTCGATCAGCGCCACGACGATGTCGCCCGAATTGGCCGTGTCCGCGCGCTGGATAATCACCACGTCGCCATCGAAGATGCCGGCGTCGATCATCGAGTCGCCCTTCACCTCGAGCGCGTAATGCTCGCCGGAGCCAAGCAGACTGGCGGGCACGCCCACATGGTTCGAATCGTCCTGCAAGGCCTCGATCGGCGTACCGGCAGCGATCCGGCCGACGAGCGGCAGATGCAGCGAATCGGCTTCCGCCGGCATCGGCACGTGCCGGTCCGGCGCGGCCGGTTCACGGCGCGACAGGGAGCCTTCGATGACGGAAGGCGAGAACCCGCGCGCGGCAGGGGCATTCTGCGGGGCGGCTGAATCCGGCAGCTTGAGCACTTCCAGCGCCCGTGCCCGGTGCGCCATGCGGCGGATGAAGCCGCGTTCTTCCAGCGCCGTGATGAGCCGGTGGATGCCGGACTTGGACCGCAGGTCCAGCGCCTCCTTCATCTCGTCGAACGAGGGCGAGACGCCGCTTTCGCGGATACGCTCGTGGATGAACATGAGGAGTTCGTGCTGCTTGCGCGTCAGCATGCCGTCTTTGCCTTCCCGCGCCGCCTTCGGGGGCCTCTCCCGGAGCGACCGATCCGTAAGCGGATCAGGCTCCTTTGCCGCGGCGCTCATTTGTCCGAGTCCAGAACAAACCAGAAACTGATTTGAATGTTCTAGTTTGGTTCTCGGTTTGCGTCAAGCGTAAAGGACCGGGCTTATTCGCCGCCGCGGACGTAGTCGCCGGATGCGCCGCCGGACTTGGTTTCTACGCGGATGTCCGAGATCACCATGGCCCGGTCCACCGCCTTGAGCATGTCGTAGACCGTGAGGCAGGCGACGGAGGCCGCCGTCAGCGCCTCCATCTCGACGCCGGTCTGCCCGGTGGTGCGGGCAAGCGCCGTGACACGGACGGCGTGGGCTTCCGAATCGGTCTCGAAATCGACGGCCACCTTGGAGAGCGGCAGAGGGTGGCAGAGCGGGATCAGGCGCGATGTTTCCTTGGCGGCCATGATGCCGGCGATGCGCGCGGCGGCCAGCACGTCGCCCTTGGGGGCGCCGCCTTCCGTCAGCAGGCGGAAGGCTTCTGCGGACATGGTGACGCGGCCGCTGGCGACCGCCTCGCGCGCGGTTGCGGGCTTGCCCGACACGTCGACCATGGCCGCGCGGCCCTGTTCGTCGAGGTGGGTAAGCTTGCCGCCCTTGGCCATGGATTGCGCTCAGGCCCCGAGATCGCGCCGCATGATGCAGCGGTTGGTGAGGCCCACGGCCTCCTCCCGGCCTGCGACGAGATGCAGGGCAGGGGTGTAGTCCGCCGGGTCCAGAATGCGGAATCCGACGCGCTCGTAGAACGGCGCGTTCCACGGCACATCCGTGAAGGTGGAGAGCGTCACCGCCGGGATGCCGAGCGACATGGCCTCTTCGCACACGCGCTCGATCAGCGCGCGGCCAAGGCCCTTGTGCCCGTGCTTGGGGTCCACCGAGAGTTCGTAGAGATGTAGCGCCTCGTCCAGCCGCCCCGCCGTGGCGAAGGCCACCGGCCGGTCGCCATCATCGATGGCGACGAAGCAAAGGTCAAGCGCGATGTGCGCGAGGAAGAGGGCGGGCGAGCCCGCCTCGTGGCCGACGACATCCGGGTGCGTGGAGTCGGCGAACATCTCGCCGGCCCGGTCCTCGATGCCGGGCAGGATCGGCGCCTCGTCCGCATGGGCCAGCCGCAGCGCGTAGCCGTCGGGAATGGCGATGTCGTTTGTCATTTTTTTGCTTTCAGCTCGCCAGGAGCGTGCGCGTGGCGGCTTCCACGTCGGCCTGGCGCATCAAGCTTTCGCCCACGAGGAAGGAGCGGACGTTGGCACGAGCGAGCCGGTCCATGTCCGCATGGCTGCCGATGCCGCTTTCGCCCACCACGAGCCGCCCGGCAGGCACCATGGGTGCCAGGCGCTCGGTCGTTTCGAGTGTCGTCTCGAAGGTCTTGAGGTTGCGGTTATTGATGCCGATGAGGCGGCAGTCGAGCTTGAGCGCCCGCTCCATCTCCTCCTCGTCATGCACCTCCACCAGAGTGTCCATGCCGAGTTCGCTGGCAGCGGCCGCAAGGTCGGCAGCCTCCGCATCCGTCACGCAGGCCATGATGACGAGGATGCAGTCGGCGCCCATGCCGCGCGCTTCCGCCACCTGGTAGGGATCGAGCATGAAGTCCTTGCGCAGCACCGGCAGCGAACACGCCGCACGCGCCGCCGTCAGGTATTCCGGCTCGCCCTGGAACGAGGGCGTGTCGGTGAGGATCGACAGGCACGCGGCACCGCCTGCCTCGTAGGCGCGCGCATGCGCCGGCGGATCGAAGTCCGAGCGGATCAGGCCCTTGGAGGGGCTCGCCTTCTTGATCTCGGCAATCAGTCCGTACCCGGAGGATTGCGCCGCTTCAAGCGCCGCCGCGAAAGGCCGGACAGCTGAGGCTGCCTTGACGAGCGCGTCGAGCGCGGAGGCAGGCACGGCCTGCTTGGCGGCAGCGATTTCCTCGCGCTTGTAGGCGCAGATATCGGCAAGGATATCGCTCATGACGCCGCGCTTTCCGCCCGGTTGCTGGCCTCAATCAGTGCATCGAGCGCCGCGCGAGCTTCGCCGCTGTCGATGGCGGCAGCAGCCATCTTCGCGCCGGCCTGCAGGCTGTCGGCGAGATCGGCGACCATCAGCGCCGCGGCAGCGTTGAGCACCACGATGTCGCGATAGGGGCCGGTCTTGCCGTCGAGCAGGGCGCGCAGCGCGTCCGCGTTCTCGGTGGCGTCGCCGCCCTTGAGGTCGTCCGGCGAGGCGCGGGTCAGACCCGCGTCCTCCGGCGTCACGTCGTAGTTGTGGACGACGCCATCCTTGAGCTCGCTCACATGGGTCGTGCCGGTCGTCGTCATCTCGTCCAGCCCGTCCGAGCCATGGACGATCATGGCGCGTGTGGCGCCGAGGCTTTGCAGCACGTGCGCCAGCGGTTCCGTCCACTCGCGCGCAAAGACGCCGATCAGCTGGCGCTTGGTCCCCGCCGGATTGGAAAGGGGGCCCAGCACGTTGAAGATCGTGCGGGTGCCAAGTTCGGTGCGGACGGGTCCCACATGCTTCATCGCCGCGTGATGGGCGGGCGCGAACATGAAACCGACACCGGCCCCGGTGATGCAGTGGCCGATCTCGTCCGGCGTCAGTTCGAGCTTCACGCCGAGCGCGCGCAAGACGTCGGCGGACCCCGACTTGGAGGTCAGCGCCCGGTTGCCGTGCTTGGCGACCTTCGCCCCGGCGCCCGCCGCCACGAAGGCCACGGCCGTGGAAATGTTGTAAGTGCCGGACGCATCGCCGCCGGTACCGCAGGTATCGATGGCGTCATCCGGGGCAGGGACGTGAAGCGCCATGTCGCGCATGACGCGCGCAGCCCCCGTGATCTCTGCGACAGTCTCGCCGCGAACGCGCAGCGCCATCAGGAACGCGCCGATCTGCGCCGGGCTCGCTTCGCCGGACATGATGATTTCGAACGCCGCGCGCGCATGGGATTCGTCCAGCGCGTTGCCCGCACCCACATGGGCGAGGATGGTCTTGAAATCGGTCATGCCGGTTCGCTCACGCGTGCCTTCTGGAAGTCGGCGGCGATGTCGAGGAAGTTCTTGAGCAACTGGTGCCCGTGCTCGGAGGCGATGCTTTCCGGGTGGAACTGGACGCCGTGGACGGGCCGCGTCTTGTGCTGCACGCCCATCACCACGCCGTCGTCGGTCTCGGCGGTGATCTCCAGGTCGTCCGGCATCGTCGCCCGGTCCACCGTCAGCGAGTGGTAGCGCGTCGCCTCAAAGTCGTTGTTGAGGCCGCGGAACACGCCTTTGCCGGTGTGGTGGATGCGGCTCATCTTGCCGTGCATCAGCGACGGCGCGCGCACCACGTCGCCACCATAGACCTGGCCGATGGTCTGGTGGCCCAGGCACACGCCGAGGATCGGCACATCGCCGCCGGCCTTCTCCACCAGTTCGAGGCAGATGCCCGCCTTGTCCGGATCGCACGGGCCGGGCGACAGGACGATCGCTTCCGGCTTCTTCGCCAGCGCCTCGTCCGCGGTGATCTTGTCGTTGCGCACGACCTCCACCTTCGCGCCAAGCTCCCCGAGGAAGTGGACGAGGTTGTAGGTGAAGCTGTCGTAGTTATCGATGAGGAGAATCATCGTACATTCGGCCCGCGGCGCCCGTGCCCCGGCGTTACCGGGGTGGTTGAGTTGAGCGGGTCATATAGGGGTCTCGAACGCGGCGATGCAAGGCAACGCCCCGTTCGCACCCAACTATCCCCAGCTTTCGGGGCGCCATCGATTTACCCGCACAACATATAGTGTTAAGCACACCTTAAGACCGCAGCATATGCGGCTACCAAGGGTGGCGATCACGTGCGGCAGCGAAAATCCAGAACCGAGCACAAGCGGGCCAGGACGGCCCGGCTGGCGCCGCTCGCGGCCTTCGCGGCGGGGCTCGCGCTGGGCGCTGGGCTGATCGTCGCTGCGGCCCCGTTGGACCGCAGCGCCCCGCCCGTCGCGGAACTTGAGGCGGGCGACCACGTGGTCGCCATCGGCGATAAGCCGCGCCATCGTCCGGTAGTGGCAAGCGCCAGCAAGGGCGCGCTTGCCGATGTGCCGCCCCGCATGCTGACGGCCTCCATCACCGTGAAGGCGCCGCCGCGCGACCTGCCGGAAATCGTCATCGCGTCCGGCAAGCGCTCGCTGACCCTGCCGCCGCTGCGCAGGACGCTGGGCGGCTTCGACACGGCCAGCAACACGCCGAAGGTGGACCCGCGCCCGGCCATCGCCGTGGTGATCGACGATCTCGGTGTGGTGGCCGACCGTTCGGCCCGCTCGCTCGGCCTGCCGGAGGAAGTGACGCTGTCGTTCCTGCCCTACGGCGCCACGTCGCGCATCCTGGTGCAGGCCGCGGCCGCGCAGGGCCACGAGATCTTCCTGCACATGCCGATGCAGCCCGTGGGGCCGGAGGATGCCGGGCCCGGCGCCCTGATGGTCCACCAGTCCGACAGGACCCTGCGCGAGCGCCTTGCCGAGGACCTGGACGAGCTTGGCCGCGCGGGCCCCGTCGCGGGCGTGAACAACCACATGGGCAGCCGCGCCACCGCCGACCGGCGCGTGATGGATGCGGTCATGGCGGTGACATCCTCTCGGGGCATTGCCTACCTGGACTCGCTCACGACGGCGCGGAGCGCGGCGCGGGCAGCGGCCGCCGCCCACGACGTGCCCTTCGCCACGCGCGACATTTTCCTCGATCACAACTCCGGGCCGGATTTCCTGCTGGCGCAGCTTTCAGAACTCGAGGATCGGGCACGGGAAAACGGCGTCGCCATTGCCATCGCGCACCCGCACGACACCACGCTGGACGTGCTGGAAGTCTGGGTGCGGGGGCTTGAACGCAAGGGCCTGCGGCTCGTCCCGGTGACCGAGGCGATCCGCCTTCAGAATGCCCCGTCACGCATGCTGGCGCTGGCAGAGTAGGGCGGCCCTCACTTTTCAGGACACACCGTCATCCCGGACGGCGCCTGAGCGCCGAGCCGGGATCGGGTGCGTGTGCCACAGGAGGGCGATCCCGGCTCGCGCTTCGCTTGGCCGGGATGACAGGTGGCGGGAGTTGGGTGGTGCTAGTGAGCCAGACCTACTGTCCGCGGCCGACGGTGCTAGCGTAGCGGATCGCTTCTTCGGCTGCACGAAACAGGGCCTTGGCCTTGTTGACGCTCTCGATTCGCTCCGCCTCCGGATCGCTGTCCGCGACCACGCCGCCGCCCGCCTGCACGATGAGCTTGCCGTCCTTCACGATGCCGGTGCGCAGGACGATGCAGGTGTCCATGTCGCCGCCCGCCGAGAAGTAACCGACGCAGCCTGCGTAAAGGCAGCGCTTCTCCTTCTCCAGCTCGTCGATGATCTCCATCGCCCGGACCTTGGGTGCGCCTGACACCGTGCCCGCCGGGAAGCCCGCGACCAGCGCCGAGACGGCATCGTAGGACGGGTCGAGCTTGCCGATCACGTTGGAGACGATGTGCATCACCTGGCTGTAGCGCTCGATGGTGAACTTGTCGGTGACTTCCACGGTGCCGATCTGCGCCACGCGGCCCACGTCGTTGCGCCCGAGGTCGAGCAGCATCAGGTGTTCCGCCAGCTCCTTCGGGTCGGCCAGCAGCTCGGCCTCCAGGGCCTTGTCTTCTTCGGTCGTGGCGCCGCGCGGGCGGGTGCCCGCGATGGGACGGATGGTCACTTCGTCGCCGCGCACCCGCACCATGATCTCCGGCGATGAGCCGACCACGGAGAAATCCTCGAAATCGAGGAAGTAGAGATAGGGCGACGGGTTGGTGCGGCGGAGCGAACGGTAAAGCGCGAAGGGCGGCAGCTCGAACGGCACCGTGAGCCGCTGGCTTGGCACCACCTGGAAGATGTCACCCGCCGCGATGTATGCCTTCGCCTTCTCGACCATCGCGTGATACTCGGCCGGGGTCGTGTTGGACGTTGGCTCGGGCAGGGCAGCGACGTCCGCCTGCACGTTGGCGTCGTGCGGCAGCGGCTTGTCGAGCGCGTCCACGATGGCAGAAAGGCGCTCCTCGGCGCGCAGCCTGGCCGCCTTGGCGGCAACACCGGTCTCGGGCCGCACGGGCGTCACCAGCACCATTTCGTCGCGTACACTGTCGAAAACGGCGATCACGGTCGGGCGCACCATGATGGCGTCCGGCACGCCGAGCGAGTCCGGGTTCTGGTCCGGCAGGTGCTCCATCAGGCGCACCATGTCGTAGCTCAGGTAGCCGAAGACACCCGCTGACATGGGCGGCAGTTCATCCGGCAGGTCGATGGCGGATTCGTCCAGCAGCGCACGCAAGGCATCGAGCGTGCCCTGACCGCACGGCTCGAAGGCGTTGTCGTCGGTGCGCGCCTTGCGGTTGATCTCCGCCTCGTCGCCCATGGCGCGGAAGATCAGGTCCGGGTCGACGCCGATGATGGAATAGCGGCCGCGCACGGCACCGCCCTCGACGGATTCCAGCAGGAAAGAGTTCCGGCGCCCCGCCTTGAGCTTGAGCATGGCGGAGACGGGCGTCTCCAGGTCGGCGACGAGTTTCGTCCACACGACCTGCGGCGTGCCCGCGTCGTAGGCGCGTTCAAAGACTGGGCAGTCGGGTTCGACGATCATGGTCAGGTCCCGAGGCGTCCGCTAGACGCCGCCGGCCCCCCGGCCATCGTCGCCCCCGCCGATGACATAGTTGACGGCGCTCTGGTTCACATCGACGCCGACGCGCGCACGCAGGGCATTGAGGAATTGCACCGTCACGTCGTCCGCGAAGGCGCCGTCGAGCCGGGCTTCGAAGTCCTCGAATGTCTCGCCCGCTTCCTCAGCATCGCCGGGCACCACTTCCTTGGCCTGCATGACGACGACACTGGAACCGAAGCCCACAGGGCCGTAGGTCGCCTCGCCTTCGCCGACGCTGAACAGGTTGTTGATGGCGATGCGCGAGAAGGTTTCGTTCGACATGTCGCGGGTCAGCGGCTGGGTCTCGAGCGGCGCGCGGTCATAGTCGTCCGCCACCTCCGCGAAGCTCTCCGTCCCGTTGATCCGCGCGGCGAGATCGGCGGCAAGGCGGAGCAGCGCTGCCTCGCGCTCTTCTTCCTTCCAAGTCTCGACCACCTGGGCGCGCACTTCATCCAGCGGCGGCGTGCGGGCTTCGATGACCTCCGTCACGTCGACCCAGAAGAACGCGCCGTCATCGGTCTCGACCATCGGCGCTTCGTCGCCCGGCTCGACCTGGAAAGCTTCGACCACGAGACGGCCATCGGCGGGCAGCACGGCGGGGCGCTGGCCATTACGTGCAAGGCCGCGGCTCGTGACCGGCGGAACGGGCGTCGGTTCAAGGCCGAGCACCGCGCCGGCCTCGGCCAGCGTGGCGCCGCCCGCCCGGGCGTCTTCCACCTGGTTGGCGTAATCGTAGAGCTCGTTGTAGGCGCGGTCGGTTGCCAACTCATCGCGCAGGCGCTCGCGCGCGTCCTCGAAGGTCGAGTCGACGGCGGGGATCACCTGCGGCACATGGATGAGAAGCCAGCCGACCGGTCCCTCGACCGGCTCGCTGACGGTCCCCTCGTCGATCGAGAAGGCGACCTCGGCCAGGTCGTCACTGAACATCTGGCGGCGCTCCAGCGTGCCGAGCTTGTATTCCTCCGGCTCGAGGCCCTTGTCGTCAGCGATGGCAGCGAAGGTCTTGCCCTCGGACAGGCTGGCACGGGCTTCTTCGGCTGCTTCGCGGGTGTCGAAGCTGATCTGTTCGATCACGCGCCGTTCCGGTTTGTCGAATTCGGCCTTGCGCGCCTCGTACTCCTCGCGAAGCACCTCTTCGGAAATCTCGATTGTCTCCGCGACCATTTCCGGTGTCAGCCGTAGGAACGAGAAGGCGCGGTATTCGGGCTCCTGGTAGAGACCGGCAGCCCGCGCCTCGTAGAACTTCTGGACCGTCTCGTCGTCCGGGTCGGCGGGCATGTCCACTACTTCCGGTGTCAGCACCATGTACTCGGCGATGCGCCGCTCGTTGAGGACGGAGAACATGCGCTCGGCGAGGCCCTGCGGGGCCGCCACGCCTGCGCCGATCGCGTTGATCAGCTGCTGGCGGCGGATGAAGCGCTCGCGGTCATCGATGAGGAACGCTTCCGAGATGCCGTTGGCGAACAGCACCTGCTGGAAGGTTTCGCGGTCGAACTGGCCGGTGGGCCCGGCGAAGGCCGGGTCGTTGCGGATGTCTTCGATCACCAGCTCCTGGCTCGCGCCCAGCCCCATCTCGCGGGCGGTCACGTCGAGCACGGTGCGGCCGACCATCTGGTCCAGCACCTGTTTGTCGAAGCCCAGCGCCTGACCCTCGTTGAGGGTGATCTGGCGGTTGAGATCCTGCGAACGCTGGCGCAGGTCGCGCCGGTACTCGAACAGGAAAAGTTCACCCGAAATCTCCTCGTCGCCCACTTCCGCCACGGTCGTGTCGATGGACGGCGAGAAAATGTCGGCGATGCCCCACACCGCGAAACTGATGACGAGCAGGCCGATCAGGATCTTGGCCACGAGGCCGCTGGCGTTCTTTCGCAGTTGTTCGAGCATGGAAATAGGGCGCTTGTGGATTGGATGAATCGGGTAGGGCGGTTGTAGAGGCGCGGGCGCTGCCGCGCCAGCCTTGCCGCCGGTTCTTGCTTAAATTTCCGCACGCTACCGGCGGAGCGGCGCATCTTATGGGGCCGGGCCGAGGCCGGGCAAGGGACACCCGGGGGGCAGGGGCCGCGGGCCTGCGCGCTTTTGCGGTGGCAGGCGGGGAGCGGGTTTGCTATCCGCTCCGGCAGCCTTGGCGCGCGGGAGATTCCCGCGCCGCCGTCCGGCAGCCATTCCCGAGGAGACCCCACACCATGGCCGATCCCCGCCCGCTCGTGGCCGGCAACTGGAAGATGAACGGCCAGCGCGCCGCTGTGGCGGAACTGGCCGCGCTGATCGACGCCCTGAAGGCAAAGCCCGCCGGCGGCTGCAACGTCATGGTGATCCCGCCCTTCACGCTGGTCGCGGGCTTCGCGGAGAAGGCGAAGGGGTCCGCCGTTGCTATCGGTGGGCAGGACTGCTCGCCCCATGCGCCCGGCGCCCACACGGGCGACATCGCGGCCACGATGCTGGCGGACGCGGGCTGCACGGCGGTCATCGTCGGCCATTCCGAGCGCCGCCAGGACCACCAGGAGACCGACAGCCTGGTCCGCGCCAAGGCGGAAGCGGCCCACGCGGCGGGCCTCGTTGCGATCATCTGCATCGGCGAGACCGAGCCCGAGCGGGACCGCGGCGAGACCATCAACGTGGTGACCGGCCAGCTCGCAGGCTCCGTTCCGGATGGGGCGACCGCCGAGAACACCGTGATCGCCTACGAGCCGGTCTGGGCCATCGGCACCGGCCGCACGCCCACCGCCGACGACGTGGCACGGGTTCACGGCGCGATCCGGGAGGCGCTGGGCGGCCGGTTCGGGTCCGAAGCGGCATCCGGCATGCGCCTGCTCTACGGCGGCTCGGTAAAGCCCGCGAATGCGGGCGAACTGATGGCCGTCGCCAACGTGGACGGGGCGCTGGTGGGCGGCGCCAGCCTCAAGGCGTCTGACTTCGACGGCATCATCGATGCGTACAGGTAATCGCCCGTAACCCACGATATATCCCGCACCGCAGCGAGGTGATGCAGAGGGCGCCTCTGGCCATCCGCGCTCCCATCGCGTAAAAGGCCGCGCGCCGGTGGTTATCCCCGCTGAGAGGCCCGCCCGCGCCAACCCGCACACGTCGAGACCCTGACCGCCATGGAAAACGTCCTGCTTGTCATCCATACGCTCGTCGCCATCGCCCTGGTGGGCGTGGTGCTGCTCCAGCGCTCCGAGGGCGGTGCGCTCGGCATGGGAGGCGGCGGCGGTGGCGGCGGCGCCGGCGGCGGCCTGTTCTCGGCGCGCGGCGCGGCAAGCCTGCTGACCCGCGCGACGGCGGTGCTGGCGGCTGTGTTCTTCCTGACGTCGATCGCGCTCACCGTCCTGCACGGCGGCAGCCAGGGCGGCTCGTCCATCGTTGACCAGCTCGAGCCGGTCGGCGCGCCCGATCCGGCAGCGCTGGAGGAAGAGGAGACGCAGGCCCCCTCGGTTCCCGCCCCCATCGGCGCCGAACCCGAAGAGCCCTCGGTCCCGCGGCCCGAATAAGGTGGCCGGCGAAATACCGAAAACCGAATCCCGCCCTTCAAGCTCCCGTCGACTCAGGCTAGGTTAGTCGCCCATGGCGCGGTACGTGTTCATTACCGGCGGCGTGGTGTCCTCCCTCGGCAAGGGTCTTGCTTCGGCGGCGCTCGGCGCATTGCTCCAGGCGCGCGGTTACCGCGTGCGCCTGCGCAAGCTCGACCCCTATCTCAATGTCGATCCGGGCACGATGAGCCCCATCCAGCACGGCGAGGTGTTCGTCACCGACGACGGCGCCGAGACCGACCTGGACCTCGGCCACTACGAGCGCTTCACCGGCACCCCCGCCACCCGCTACGACAACGTGACCGCGGGCAAGATCTACCAGCAGATCCTCACCAAGGAACGCCGCGGCGATTACCTCGGCGGCACCGTGCAGGTGATCCCCCACGTCACCGACGCCATCAAGGACTTCATCCTGCACGGCAACGAGGAAGTCGACTTCGTGCTGTGCGAGATCGGCGGCACCGTCGGCGACATCGAGGGCCTGCCGTTCTTCGAGGCGATCCGCCAGCTCGGCAACGAGCTGCCGCCCAACGACGCGGTCTTCATCCACCTCACGCTGATGCCGTTCATCGCGTCGGCCGGCGAAATGAAGACCAAGCCCACCCAGCACTCGGTCCGCGAGCTGCGCGCCATCGGCATCCAGCCGGACATCCTGCTGTGCCGCGCCGACAGGCCGATCCCCGCCGACCAGCGCCGCAAGCTCGGCCTGTTCTGTAACGTCCGCCCCTCCTCGGTGATCGAGGCGCGCGACGTGGACACCATCTACGACGTCCCCGCCGCCTACCACGCGGAAGGGCTCGACGCGGAAGTGCTCGCCCATTTCGGCATCAAGGACGCGCCCGCGCCGAAGCTCGGCACCTGGGAGGAGATCACCCACCGCGTCCGCCACCCGGACGGCGAGGTGAAGGTCGCGGTCGTCGGCAAGTACACAGGGCTCAAGGACGCCTACAAGTCGCTGACCGAGGCGCTCACCCACGGCGGCATCGCCAACAAGGTGAAGGTCCATGTTGAATGGATCGACTCGGAAATCTTCGAGAAGGAAGACCCGGCCCCCTACCTGGAAGACGTGAACGCCATCCTCGTGCCCGGCGCCTTCGGCGAGCGCGGCGCGGAAGGCAAGATCGCCGCCGCCAACTTCGCCCGCATCCGCGAGGTGCCGTATTTCGGCATCTGCTTCGGCATGCAGATGGCGGTGATCGAGGCGGCGCGAAACCTCGCAGGCTTCGACAGCGCCTCCTCCACCGAGTTCGGCCCCACCAACGAGGCGGTGGTCGGCCTGATGACCGAATGGATGAAGGCCGGCGAACTGCAGAAGCGCGAGGCCAACGGCAATCTCGGCGGCACCATGCGGCTCGGCGCCTACGCGGCCAAGCTCAACCCCGGCAGCCGCATCGCCGAGATCTACGGCTCGACCGACATCTCCGAGCGCCACCGCCACCGCTACGAGGTCAACATGACCTACCGCGAGCCGCTGGAAGCGCAGGGCGTCATGTTCTCCGGCGTCTCGCCCGACGGCCTGCTGCCCGAGACCATCGAGATCCCGGCCCACCCGTGGTTCATCGGCGTCCAGTACCACCCGGAACTCAAGTCGAAGCCCTTCGACCCCCACCCCCTCTTCGCCAGCTTCGTCAGCGCCGCCCTCCAGCAGAGCCGCCTGGTCTAGCGACGCGTTGTCATGCCGCGGCTTGGATTACCGAAGCCCTCCGGCTCGACCGGAGGGGCGGCATCCAGAGCGGCAGGCGAGGGCCGCGCTCGATCGCTCTGGGGCCAACAGTCGCGCCGCGGCAAGCAAGGCTCTGCACCTGCCTTCCGGTTCCCCGCTCCACCCCCTCCCAACCCTCCCCCTTCGAGGGGGAGGGCTTTGCTGTCGAGGAGGCAGCGGAACATCACCTCCCCCTCGAAGGGGGAGGTCGGCGCGCCAGCGCCGGGTGGGGGTGGAGCAGGGAAAAGCACGGCAATTTCAGCGTCTTGCTTGCCCCCGGCCCCGCACAAAGCCTAGTGTAGCGCCGATTTGCCGGGCCCCGTGCGCCCGGCCGGGAAGGGCGTCAACCTTCCGCCTACGGAGCATCCGGTTATGAGTACCAAGCCCAACAGCGTGGTGAAGCTGAACGGCGTCGAGATCGGCAACGAGAAGCCGCTGACGCTGATCGCGGGCCCCTGCGCCATGGAAAGCCGCCAGCACGCGCTGGAGATGGCCGGCGCGCTGAAGGAGATCACCGCGAAGCTCGGCATGGGCTTCATCTACAAGTCGTCCTTCGACAAGGCGAACCGCACGTCGGCCAACAGCCCGCGCGGCCTCGGCATGGAGCTGGCGCTGCCGATCTTCGCCGACGTGAAGGAAGAGTTCGGCGTCCCCGTCCTCACCGACATCCACACGGCGGACCAGTGCGCGCCGGTGGCCGAGGTGGTGGATGTGCTCCAGATCCCCGCCTTCCTGTGCCGCCAGACGGACCTTCTCGTCGCCGCCGCCGAGACCGGCGCGGTGGTCAACGTCAAGAAAGGCCAGTTCCTCGCGCCGTGGGACATGAAGAACGTGGTCACCAAGATCACGAGCGCGGGCAATCCCAACGTGCTGGTGACCGAGCGCGGCGCCAGCTTCGGCTACAACACGCTCGTCTCCGACATGCGCGCCCTGCCGGAACTGGCAAAGACCGGCGCCCCGGTCGTCTTCGACGCCACCCACTCGGTCCAGCAGCCGGGCGGGCAGGGCGCCACCTCCGGCGGCCAGCGCGAATTCGTCCCCGTCCTCGCCCGCGCTGCGGTGGCCGTCGGCGTCGCCGCGGTTTTCATGGAAACCCACCAGGACCCGGACAACGCGCCAAGCGACGGCCCCAACATGGTCCACCTCAGGGACATGGCCGGCCTGCTGGAGCGCCTCCAGGACTTCGACAAGCTCGCCAAGGC
This sequence comes from Parvibaculaceae bacterium, assembly GCA_965229975.1. Classification (GTDB taxonomy): domain Bacteria; phylum Pseudomonadota; class Alphaproteobacteria; order CGMCC-115125; family CGMCC-115125; genus Pyruvatibacter. The sequence continues at coordinate 1,365,676 of OZ245936.1, read as the reverse complement.
GGCCTAGCCCCACCCAGCCCCCACTTCCGTCCGCCCCACGGCTTGTCCGTGGGGCCCACTCGCATCCCGGCTTGCCGCACGGCGCGACGCCCTTGCCGCAGCGCCAGCGACCGCCACGCCGTGCCAAGCAACGCGCCGAACATGCCGTGCGGTTCCCCACTCCACCCCCACCCAACCCTCCCCCTTCGAGGGGGAGGGCTTGAGCGCCATCGCCCACGCGCCAACGCACCTCTCCCTCGAAGGGAGAGGTCGGCGCGCCAGCGCCGGGTGAGGGTGGAGCAGGGAGTAGTCAGGCACACTCAGCACCTTGCTTGCCCCAAACCCGACCGCCCCCGCCTTGAGCGGGGGCCTACTCGCATTCCCGCTTGCCGCAGCGCCGGCGACTGCAACGCCGAGCCCCACCCCCTGTCATCCAACCTTCACGCCGCTGACGTATCCGGGTTGCGGGCACGTCATCACCGTGTCCGAATTGAGTCGGGGACGCCGCCGCCGAGTCGCCAAAGCTGAGTCGGCGCCGCAAGAGGGAAGGGAGCGCATCCATGGTGATGCATGCGCCGGTCGAACACGCCAATCTGCCGGTCCCGGCGGACGGACCGGGCGCACCCGTGCCGGCTTTTTCCTATTCGTCCACCGAGGATGCCCCCCTCAAGCGGTTCCTGATCCGCGCCATCGAGGCGATGACCGGCCAGCCGCGGCTCCGGCGCATGTATCTCGACAACCGCGCCAACCCGGTCGCGGGCGAGACCTTCTTCGCCGCCGCCATCCGCTACCTGAAGCTCCAGATCGAGTTCGACATGGCCCGCCTGCGCCAGGTACCGGCCACGGGCCCGGTCGTCGTCGTCGCCAACCACCCCTTCGGCGTGGTGGACGGCCTCGTCATCAGCCACCTGGTCTCCATGGTGCGCAGCGACTTCAAGGTGCTGACCCACGCCCTGCTGACCCAGGCGCCGGAGCTGCGCGAGTTCCTGCTGCCCGTGGATTTCGACCCGACGCCGCAGGCGATGGCCACCAACATCGCCACGCGCAGGACCGCGCGCGAGATGCTGCGGTCGGGCGGCGTCATCGTGGTCTTTCCCGGCGGCACGGTCTCGACGGCGCCGCGCCCCTTCGGCCGCGCGGTCGATCCCGCGTGGCAGCCCTTCACGGCGCAGCTCGCGCAAGGGGCGGGCGCCACCGTGGTGCCCATGTTCTTCGAGGGGCAGAACAGCCGCTTGTTCCATATCGCCAGCCACCTGAGCCGGACGCTGCGCCTGTCGCTGCTCTTCAAGGAAGTGCGCGACCGCATCGGCAGCCGCGTGCGCGTCCATATCGGCACGCCCATTTCGCCGGGCGACCTGAGCCACCTGCGCGACCGCACCGCCTTCTCGGAAGAACTGCGCCGCCGCACCTATGCGCTGAGCGGCAAGCCCGTGCCGGAGCGGCTCTACAGCGGCCAGACATTGCCGGAAAAGATCAGGGCGCGCCGCGCGAAGCGGCGCAAGGCGGAACGCGCCGCCTAGGACGCGACGAGGACGGGCCGGCCCGCGCCCGTTGCGCAGGTGAGCGGCAGCCAGACCGTCACCAGCGTGCCCTCGTCGGGGCGGCTTTCGATCTCCAGCGATCCGCCCAGCCGGTCGGCCAGCTCGTTCGAGAGCGGCAGGCCGATGCCGATGCCGTCGAACTCACGGGCCAGGCCCCGGTCGACCTGCGAGAACGGCTTGAGCGCGTGCGCGACCTGTTCCTTCGTCATGCCGCACCCGTCATCGCGTATGCGGATGAAGACGCCGCGCGGCGGCTGGAACCCGGCCTCGATCCATACCTCGCCATCCTCGTGCGAGAACTTGATCGCGTTGGATGCGAGATGCGCCACGATCTGCTTGATGCGCCGCTCGTCGGACACGATGGTCCGCACCGCCGCCGAGACGCGCTGCTCGACGCGCACCCGGTGGCGCTCGCGTGAGCGCGCGGCGAAGACCGCGCTCTCGATCGCGTCCTCGAGGTCGAACAGGTGCGGATCGATCTCCAGCTCGTCGAACTGGGCGGAAGCGAGGTCGAGAATATCGTTCAGCGTACGGAGCAGGTTGAGCCCCGCCACCTCGATCTCCGCGATGTACTCCTTGTTCTCCTGGCTGCCGACCGGGCCGAACAGCTCCTGCTTGAGAACGCCGGAAAAGCCGATGATGGCGTTGAGCGGCGTGCGCAGCTCGTGGCTGACGGTGGACAGGAAGTCCCGCTTCGCCCGCTCCTCGGAAAGCGTCGCCTCCGCCATGCGGGCCCTGTGCAGCGCCTTTTCCAGGTCGGCCTGGCGCTGCTCGGATTCCTTGCCGGACGTGATCATCGCGTTGAAGGCGTACCACCGGACCATGAAGGCGATCGTGGCGAGGATCGAGGCGTTGAAGACGAAGTAGCCATAGTGGCCGGCTTCCTCGGTGTTGAGCACCGGCAGCGCCGCTGCGAACCAGATCACCAGGAGCCCGGCATAGCTCAGCACGAAGTGCCGGACCGACAGGTGGATCAGGCCCAGCCCTGCGGCTGTCAGGCCGATGTTCACCGCCTGGTGCGGCTCGCCGGACAGGTAGATATGCAGGCCCGAGTTGGCGATGATCAGCGCCGAGATCGCGGTTGCCACGAAATTTGCCTGCTTTGCGCCGATCCATTCCATCTGCACGGCGGCAAACGCGATGGCGCCGGCCAGCGCGGTCAGGATTGCCAGCGCGGCGAGGGGATACTTGATCGCATCCGGCAGCAGCAGCAGGTGTCCGATGCCGATCACGCTGTAGCCGACGATCACGAAGCCCGCGACGAACGGCATCGCCCGCAGCGTGACCTCGTCACGCTCCGCCTGCGTCGCGCGCGGCGTTGGCCGCGGCGCGGTATCTTGCCGGCCGCCGGACATGGAAATTCCTTCTCCCGAGGCACAACCACCACGGGTTTTCGGGAGGAATTCTCACATATCGCCGATTGATAGAGTGCTAACTGCGTATGTGAACCAATGGTTGCGGCAATGCCGGGGCCCGTGCGTCAGCCGCGCCCGCGATAGGGCGCAACCCCTTGATCCGGCACCCATATTCCGTCCGGCAGGGTGCCCGTCTGCCAGAACACGTCGATGGGGATGCCGCCGCGCGGATACCAGTAGCCGCCGATCCTGAGCCATTTCGGCTCGATCAGCCCGGCGATCCGCTTGCCGATCGCCACCGTGCAGTCCTCGTGAAACGCCCCGTGATTGCGGAACGAGGCGAGGTAGAGCTTCAGCGACTTGGATTCCAGCAGCCAGCCCCCCGGCACGTAGTCGATCACCAGGTGCGCGAAGTCCGGCTGGCCCGTCACAGGGCACAGCGACGTGAATTCCGGCGCCGTGAACCGCGCCACGTAGTCCGTGTCCGGGTGCGGGTTGGCCACCCGCTCCAGCTCCGCCTCGTCGGGCGAAGCGGGCAGGGCGGTCTCGCGGCCCAGCTGGCTCAGCTCGTCGCCGCTCATTGCGCCGGCCCCTCGTAGATGCACGCCTCGCCGCAACTGTCGCGGTGGATCTCCACCCGGGCAAGTTCCGGCAGCGGGCCTTCCAGCCGCCGCCAAAGCCAGATGGCGATGTTCTCCAGCGTCGGCGCCTCCAGCCCCTCGATCTCGTTGAGGAAGTGGTGGTCCAGCTCGCCGCGCACCGCCCCCAGCGCCTCCTCCACGGACCAGAAGTCGCGGATCTGCCCGGTCTCGGGCGCGGGCGTGCCGTCCAGCGCCACGATCACCCGGAACGAGTGGCCGTGCAGCCGCCGGTTCGGGTGGCCTTCGGGCATGTGCGGCAGGTAGTGCGCCGCATCGAACGTGAACTGCTTGGTGATACGCATGGCCGGGTGGGCTGCCGTTACGGAATGCCGATGAACTTGTGAGTTTGCAGGGACAAACGCCATTTCGGGTGGTCGATGCAATAGCGGACTGCCTTTTGCGTGTTTTCGTCGCGGGCGGGCCCGTCCATCGGCTGCAGGAAAAAGTGGCGGAAATCGAGGTTTTCGAACCGCGCCGGCTGCGCCTCCGCCTCCCGTTGCGGATAGACCAGCTTGAGCTCGTGCCCGTGCGTCAGCCTCAGCGGCGCATTCGCCTTGGGGCTGACGCAGATCCAGTCGAGCCCCGCCGGCGCCTCGATGGTCCCGTTGGTCTCGACCGCGATCTCGAAGCCGCGCGCGTGCAAGGCCTCGATCAGCGGCGCGTCGAGCTGCAGCAGCGGCTCGCCCCCCGTGCAGACCACGAGCCGGTTGTCGGCTCCGCCTGCCCACTTGCCCGTCACCGCGTTGGCCAGATCGTCCGCCGTCTCGAACTTGCCGCCGCCGTCCCCGTCCGTCCCCACGAAGTCCGTATCGCAGAATTTGCAGACGGCGCTGTCGCGGTCCTGCTCGCGCCCCGTCCACAGGTTGCAGCCGGCAAACCGCAGGAACACGGCAGCGCGCCCCGCCTGCGCGCCTTCGCCCTGCAACGTGGCGAACATCTCCTTGACCGAATAGGTCATCGCCGCGCCTGCCATTCGGCCCAGCCCTTCGCCCGCAAGGCGCAGGCCGGGCACGTCCCGCAGCCATAGCCCCAGTCATGCCGCGTCGCGCGGTCGCCCAGGTAACAGGTGTGCGTCTCCTCGCGGATCAGGTCCACGAGCGCATCGCCGCCCAGGTCATCCGCCAGCGCCCATGTGTCCGCCTTGTCGCGCCACATCAGCGGCGTCTCGATCACGCAGCGCCGGTCGAGCCCCAGCGACAGCGCCACCTGCAATGCCTTCAGCGTGTCGTCGCGGCAGTCCGGGTAGCCGGAAAAATCCGTCTCGCACATGCCCCCCACCAGCACCTCCAGCCCGCGCCGGTAGGCAACGGCGGCGGCATACGTGAAGAAAACCAGGTTGCGCCCCGGGACGAAGGTGGACGGCAGCCCCGCCTCCGTCATGGTGATCTCGGCCTCGCGCGTCAGCGCCGTCTCCGAGATCGCCCCGAACTCGGCAATGTCGAGCACATGATCCGCCCCCAGCCGGTCCTTCCACGCAGGGAACGCCGCGGCCATCCCCGCCAGCACCTTCGGCCGCTGGTTGAGTTCCACCGAGTGCCGCTGCCCGTAGGCAAAGCCGATGGTCTCGACCGACGCATAGCGGTCCAGCGCCCAGGCCAGCACGGTCGCGGAATCCTGCCCGCCCGAAAACAGCACGAGCGCGCGCGACGGCGCAGGCGACGGGGTGGCGGATGTAGTGGTGTCGGTCATGGCCCGCGAGGTTGAAGCCCCTGCGGCCCCTCACGTCAAGCTGGCGTCAAGAAAGCGCTACTGCAGCGGCACATTGACCCACAACGTCCCGCCATAGGCCTGGAAGTTGTTGACGCCGATCCCGTCATACTTGCCGGTGACGCGCATGTTCACGCCGTTGCCGCCATGCACGATGAAGCCGCCCTCGACGATGCCGCGCAGCACCTCGTCATTGTAATTGATGGCCCCCAGCGACACCGTCTCCGCCGGCTCGAAGTCCCACGCCCCCCGCAGCGACGCGTGCGGCTCGATCACCATGCCGTTCTCGAGCACGAAGAGCTGCGCGATCTCCGGGCCGAACCGCACCCGCCCGATGCTGATCGTGTGCTCCGGCACCGTCGTGTTCGCCAGCATGAACGCATCCTGCGTCTCGCGGATGTACTGCACCGACACTTCCGGCGACACGCGGAAATCGCCCATCTGGAAGTTGCCGGTCACTTGCATGGACGCCAGCCACCGGTCCGTCTGGAAGTTCGAGACCTCGCCCAGCGTGTTGATGTCGGTATCGGAGCGTCCCCACGCCGCGCGCGCATCGACGAACAGGTTGGGCGTCAGCCGCGCCGAGGCGTAGGGGCCGACCATCCAGCCCACACCCTTCGTCTTGCTCGACACGCTGCCGACCTCGTCCTCCATCCAGTCGAACTGCGCCAGCACGCCGATAATCATCGACGGGTTGATGTGCACGTCGCCGCCCACATAGCCCACGGCAAAGCGCCCCTCCCGGTCGCCGTCGCCGCTGAAGCGCAGGTAGTGCCCCTCGCTCCACAGGTCGAGACAGCCGATCTCCGGGTCGCCCGTCTCGTCCTCGCCGCAGCCGTCCGTCACGCCGCCGTTGGAATTGGCATAGGCATAGGCACGCAGGCTCGCCTCCCGCGCAGCCATGCCGACGAGGACGGGATCGCCCCTCGCATCCGCCGTCTTCACGTTGTCCTGCTTGCCGCCGCCCCACAGCGCCTTCAGGCGCTTGCGCACGTAGCGCGGCCGGTCCGGCTCCTCGTCGAGGATGCGCCGCACCCGTTCCGCCACGAAGTTGGTCGACGTCGCCGCGATCACGGTGGGGGAGGGCGAGCTGGAACTCGAACTGCTGGACGGCGTACCCGGCGAACAGCTCACCGTGAACCGCACGAGCCCCTCCGGTGTCGTGAAGGGCAGTGTATCGAACAGGAAAGCCACCGAGGTTGCATCCGCCGGCGGATCGTAGGTAACCGAGCGGTCGTAAGTGCCGACGCCGGAAAACGTCTCGTTGAAGATCTCTGTGCCGCCCACGTCGATGACGGCGCTGTAGTCGCCGAGCGCCCCGGAAAGTGCCCGGATATCGATCGTGATCGCGTCGCCATCGAGGATCGTCGAAACGGTCACCGTCTGCTCGGTGAAGGCGTCCGTGGTTTCCTTGAGAAAAACGTGTCCGTTGAAGGCCTCGCAGTCGGCATAGGTCACCTGCGCAGCCGCCGGCGCCGCCATCAGCCCGGCAAGCGCAGCCAGCGCACCCGCCATGCGCACACCCGCACGCCGCAGAAATATCCTGATCACGTCCATGTTGCGTAGGCCCCCCGACCACGCAGCAAGTGCCCCTCAATCACGCGGATGCCGCACCGCCGGGACGCAGCCTCCGCCCCAAAATGAAACAGGACGGGTGCGAAATTGTCGCCGGAAACCCCCTTTTAACCTTAATTCCGAAGGCGTGGACCGGTAAAACGTCAAGGAAATCAAAGGTGTGGGAGGTCGCGCCGAAAAACTTAGTAAAGCGGCTAATTGTTGTTGCGCTACGGGCGGCCGGGCCATAAGTTAGTCAAATGACTAACTATCAAACCGCGGCCGAACCGGCCCTCGATCACGTCTTCCAGGCCCTCGCGGACCCCACGCGCCGCGCCGTGCTCTCCCGCCTCTGCGAGGGGCCGGCCTCCGTCAGCGAGCTGGCCGAACCCTTCGGCATGGCGCTGCCGTCCTTCATGCAGCACGTGCGCGTGCTCGAGCGCAGCGGCCTCGTCACCACCGAGAAGAAGGGCCGCGTGCGCACCTGCCGCATGCAGCCCCACAGGCTGGGAGAGGCCGAAGACTGGATCGCCCACCAGCGCGCCCTCTGGGAAGGCCGCCTCGACCGCCTCGCCACCTACCTTGATGAAATCCAGGCAAAGGACACCGACAATGACGCCGACGACTGATCATACCCCCGGCGGATTCGACCCCGAACGTGACCTGATGCTGACCCGGCGTTTCGATGCGCCGCGCGAGTTGGTCTGGGCCGCCTGGCGCGATCCCGCCCACCTGGCCGAATGGTGGTGCCCGAAGCCCGTGAAGTTCGAAATCCACTCGTTCGACTTTCGGAGCGGAGGCGCCTTCGGCACGACCATGACTCTGCCTGACGGCACCAGGAACACTGGCAACGGCATCTTTGCGGAGGTTGTGCCCATGGAGCGCATCGTCTTCACCGACGCGATGGAACCCGGCTGGCGGCCTGTTGCCGCGCCCTTCATGACGGCGGTGGTGACCTTGGCGGATGAAGCGGGCGGCACCCGCTACACCGCGTGGGTTCTCCACCCGGATGCCGCCACGAAGCAAAAGCACGAAGAGATGGGCTTCGAGCATGGGTGGGGCATCGTGTTCGACCAGCTCGGCGAGTTCGTCCGTACCCTGAAGGAGGCCGCATAGTCATGGCCGCGCCCAACACGGATACCTTCAGCATCGACAAGCGCGGCGACCGGGAAATCGTCGCGACGCGCAAGATTGCCGCACCGCCCGAGCACGTTTTCCGCGCCCTCTCCGACCCGTTCCAGGTCCGCCGCTGGTACGGTCCGTATGGCACGGTGATGAAGACCTGTGATCTCGACTTCCGCGTCGGCGGCAAGTGGCGGTATGTCAGCCAGTTCGGTGACCACGAGGCGGCTTTCCACGGCGAGATCCTCGAGATCGACGCCCCGCGCCGCATCGTCCAGACCGAGATCTACGAGCCCATGCCCGAGCACCCCACGGTCGCCACGATGGAGCTGGCGCCGGACGGGGCAGGCACGCGCCTCCATCTCGTCATCCGCCACGAGAGCGAAGCCGGCCGCGACGGCCAGTTCGCCTCCGGCATGGAATGGGGCATGCGCCAGACCTACGACCGGCTGGAGGAACTGGCCATCGAGCTGGCCGACCCCCGCCCCGGCTTCCGCCTCTCGCGCCACTACAACGCGCCGCGCGCCCTCGTCTTCGAGGCGTGGTCGAAGAAGGAGCACATCGACAACTGGATGGTGCCGCACGGCTTCACGGTGGTGGAGTCGGAGGCCGACTTCCGCGAGGGCGGCACGTGGTCCCTCACCATGCGCAGCCCCGAAGGCAACGACTGGAAGATGGGGGGCGAATACCGCGAGATCGTCGAAAGCGAACGCATCGTCCAGACGCACCAGTGGCGCAACGAGGGCGGCTCCGACCTCGTCACGCTGATAACCGTCACGTTTGCGGATGAAGATGGCGGCACGCGCCTCAACTTCTCGCAAACCGGGTTCGAAAAGTCGGACGTCCGCATCTCCAACAGCGAAGGCTGGAGCGAAGTGCTGGAGTCGCTTGGCGCGTATCTCGAAGGGACCGTGGAGGGCCTTCGCGCCCATGGCTGACCGCGCGCTCAACATCCGCCCGTCCGGGCCATGGCCCGCGGACTCGGAACTGATCATCCGGCGCCGGTTCACGGCGCCGGTCGCTAAGGTCTGGGAGATGTGGACCGCCTCGGCGCACGTCGCCCGCTGGTGGGGCCCGGAAGGCTTCACCGCCCCGGTCTGCGACTTCGAGCCGGAAGCAGGCCGCCCGTGGCTCATCCACATGCGCGGACCGGATGGGCACATCTATCACGCGATGGGCGTCTTCACCGACGTCATGCGCCACGAGCGCATCGCCTTCACCGACGTGGTGGACCCCGACGACGACACGTGGCCCGGCACGCCGCCGCCCGACTGCATCCAGATCGTCACGTTCGAGGCTGTGCCCGGCGGCACGCAGCTCACCATCACCATCCGCGTCGAGGACGAGGCCGCCCGCGACGAGATGGCAGGCCACGGCGTCGAGAACGGCTGGCTGTCCAGCCTCGGCCGCCTCGAGGCGGAACTCTGAAACAAGGACAAGCGAGGACTCCGAGATGACCCCACAGATCGTATCCCGCGACGAATGGCTCGCGGCCCGCAAGGCGCTGCTGGCGAAGGAACGCGAACTCACCCACGCGCGCGACCGGCTGAATGCCGAACGCCGCGCGCTGCCCTGGGTCCGCGTGGAAAAGGACTATGTCTTCCAGTCGAAGGACGGGCCCCGGACCCTTGCGGACCTGTTCCAGGGCCGCAGCCAGCTCTTGGTGCAGCACTTCATGCTGCCGCCGGACACCGGCCACCTGTGCCCCGGCTGTTCCGGCACCGCTGATGGGGTGGATGCCGCCCGCCGCCACTTCGAGAATGCCGACCTGTCCTTCGTGGCCATCTCGCGCGGCACCGTCGGGCAGATCGAGGCCGCGAAGAAGCGCATGGGCTGGACCTTCGAATGGGTCTCGTCCAACGGCTCCAGCTTCAACTACGATTACGGCGTCGCCTTCACGAAGGAACAGATCGACCGCGGCGAACCGCTCTACAACTACGGCACGACGCCCTACCTGATGGAGGACATCCACGGCCAGTCCGTCTTCGCCAGGAATGACCGCGGCGAGGTCTTCCACACCTATTCGGCCTATGCCCGCGGCGCCGAGAGCCTGTTCTCGGCCTTCAACTTCCTCGATCTCGTGCCGAAGGGCCGCAACGAGGACGGCACCATGAGCTGGGTCCGCCTGCACGACGAATACGACAACGCTTCAACCCCCGGCTGCTGTAGTGCGGCCGGGTAACCGGAGACGATCCCGATGAGTTACGTCCAGGGTTTCCTGCTTGCCGTGCCCACCGCCAACCGCGAGGCGTATATCAAGATGGCGCAGGATGCCGCCGTCATCTTCAAGGAATACGGCGCCCTCGCCATCATGGAGGCGTGGGGCGACGACGTGCCGGACGGCGAGGTCACGTCCTTCCCCATGGCCACAAAGTGCAAGCCGGACGAAACCGTCGTCTTCTCGTGGATGATCTGGCCCTCCAAGGAGGTGTGCGACGCCGCCTCGAAGAAGGCCATGGAGGATCCGAGGATGGACCCGCCCGAGGGCGTGGCGCCCGCGGATTTCATCCCCTTCGACGGCAAGCGCATGATGTGGGGCGGCTTCGTCCCGATAGTGGAAGCCTGATATCCGGCGGGATTTCTTGATTCGGCGGGGGCGGCGGGCGATACAGGCCGGAATCGTCCGCCCGCCCCGCACAGAACGGATCGAGCCCCATGCCCGCCTATCGCTCCCGCACCTCCACCCATGGCCGCAACATGGCCGGCGCCCGCGGCCTGTGGCGCGCCACCGGCATGAAGGACGGCGACTTCGGCAAGCCGATCATCGCCGTGGTGAATTCCTTCACCCAGTTCGTGCCGGGGCATGTGCACCTGAAGGACCTCGGCCAGCTCGTCGCGCGCGAGATTGAGAGCGCGGGCGGCGTTGCCAAGGAGTTCAACACCATCGCCGTCGATGACGGCATCGCCATGGGCCATGACGGCATGCTCTACAGCCTGCCGTCGCGCGAGCTGATCGCCGACAGCGTCGAGTACATGGTCAACGCGCATTGCGCTGACGCCATGGTCTGCATCTCCAATTGCGACAAGATCACGCCGGGCATGCTGATGGCCGCCATGCGCATCAACATCCCCGCGGTCTTCGTCTCCGGCGGGCCGATGGAAGCGGGCAAGGTCGTCATCAAGGGCGAGGAACGCGCCCTCGACCTGGTGGACGCCATGGTCGCCGCCGCCGACGAGAGCTACACCGACGAGGAAGTCGCAAGCATCGAGCGTTCGGCGTGCCCAACCTGCGGCTCGTGCTCGGGCATGTTCACCGCCAATTCCATGAACTGCCTGACCGAGGCTCTCGGCCTCTCCCTGCCGGGCAACGGCTCGGTGCTGGCGACGCACGCGGACCGCGAACGCCTCTTCGTCGAGGCCGGGCATCTCTCGGTCGATATCGCGCGCCGCTACTACGAGCAGGAAGACGACAGCGTCCTGCCGCGCAACGTGGCGAGCTTCGCCGCCTTCGAAAACGCCATGAGCCTCGACATCGCCATGGGCGGCTCCACCAACACGGTGTTGCACCTGCTGGCCGCCGCCAGCGAGGCCGGTGTCGATTTCACCATGGAAGACATCGACCGCCTGTCGCGCCGCGTGCCGTGCCTCTCCAAGGTCGCGCCCGCCAAGTCGGACGTGCACATGGAGGACGTCCACCGCGCCGGCGGCATCATGGCCATCCTCGGCGAGCTGGACCGTGCGGGCCTCCTCAATACCGATGTGCCCATGGTCCACAGCGCGAGCCTGGCCGATGCGCTCGATCGCTGGGACGTGCGCCGCACCGACAGCGAGATGGTCCACACGTTCTTCCGCGCGGCCCCCGGCGGCGTGCCCACCCAGACCGCCTTCAGCCAGGACCGCCGCTGGAAGGAGCTGGACCTTGACCGCGAGGGCGGCGTCATCCGCGACGCGGAACACGCCTTCTCGAAGGACGGCGGCCTCGCCGTCCTCAGGGGCAACATCGCCACCGACGGCTGCATCGTGAAGACCGCCGGCGTCGATGACAGCATCCTGAAATTCACCGGCACCGCCCGCGTCTATGAAAGCCAGGACGCCGCCGTCAGCGGCATCCTCACCGGCGAGGTGAAGGCGGGCGACGTGGTCGTCATCCGCTACGAGGGCCCGCGCGGCGGCCCCGGCATGCAGGAGATGCTCTATCCCACGAGCTACCTGAAATCGAAGGGCCTCGGCGCTGCCTGCGCGCTGGTGACGGACGGCCGCTTCTCCGGCGGCACCTCCGGCCTCTCCATCGGCCACGTCTCGCCGGAAGCAGCCGAGGGCGGCGTCATCGCGCTGGTCGAGGACGGCGACACCATCGAGATCGACATCCCCAACCGCTCGATCCACCTCAAGCTTCCGGACGAAGACCTCGCCGCCCGCCGCAAGGCAATGGAGGCAAAGGGCGACGCCGCGTGGAAACCCGCCAAGCCGCGCCCCCGCAAAGTCTCTGCGGCCCTTCGCGCCTACGCCGCCTTCACCACCAGCGCCGCCCGCGGCGCGGTCCGCGACGTGGACCAGTTCAGCCGTTAGGCGGTCACCCACAGGCCCCACAGCGCGGTGACGAAACCGGCGGCGTCGATGGCGTAGAGCGCCCGGATGGTCGGGTTCAGCGCTTCCGCATCCGCTGGCGTGCCCGCAAGCGCCAGCATGCGGCCCGCGATCAGCCCGCCGAAGATCACGGCGGCCAGCAGGAACGCGCCCGCCTGCGGCATGAATCCGGCCAGCGCGCCGAGCTGCACCAGGCCCACCAGGAAGAAGAACCCGCCATACTGCGCCTGGATTTCCACGCGGCCCGAGCGCCCGTCAGCGCCAAGCCCGAGCGACTTCGCGAAGGCCCTTGGCCGCGTGAAGCTCACAATTCCCGTGTAGAGGCAGAACGCCCCGAAGATCGCGAGCAGCGCCGCTACGAAAATTGCTTCCATGGTGACCGCCTCCAAAGGGTTGAACCGCGCCCATTCTCGCCGCCGGTCCGGCGTGGCCAATTACGTGCGGGGTAGGGGACCCGCCACCTTCCCCCTGCTCCCCCCATTCGCTATAGAGACGCCGCCCGGGTTTTCGCCTGGGCCCACGCCAGATTTCCAGCAAAGAACCGCCCGGGAGCCCCTGCCAGATGGCCGCCATCATCGACATCACCGCCCGTGAAATCCTCGACAGCCGGGGCAACCCCACCGTCGAAGTCGATGTGGTGCTGGAGGACGGCGCCACGGGCCGCGCGGGCGTGCCGTCCGGCGCCTCCACCGGCGCCCACGAGGCGGTGGAACTGCGCGACGGCGACAAGGCGCGCTACGGCGGCAAGGGCGTGCTCAAGGCCGTCGAGTTCGTGAACACCGAGATCTTCGACGCGCTGGCCGGCATGGACTCCGAGGAGCAGATCCACCTCGACCGCCTGATGTGCGATCTCGACGGCACGCCCAACAAGGCGCGCCTCGGCGCCAACGCCATCCTCGGCGTGTCGCTCGCGCTGGCCAAGGCGTCTGCCCAGTCCTGCGGTCTGCCGCTCTACCGCTACGTGGGCGGCCCCGCCGCGCGCATCCTGCCGGTGCCGATGATGAACATCGTCAACGGCGGCGCCCATGCCGACAATCCCATCGACATCCAGGAATTCATGATCATGCCCGTCGCCGCCGAAACCATGGCGGACGCGGTGCGCATGGGGGCTGAAGTCTTCCAGGCCCTCAAGAAGGGCCTCAAGGACGCCGGCCACAACACCAACGTGGGCGACGAGGGCGGCTTCGCCCCCAACCTCGCCTCCACCGACGAGGCGCTCGGCTTCGTGATGAAGGCGATCGAGGCCGCCGGCTACAAGCCCGGCGACGATATTCACCTTGCCCTCGACGCCGCTTCCACCGAGTTCTTCAAGGACGGCAAATACGTGTTGGAAGGCGAGGGCAAGACCCTCGATGCCGGCCAGATGGTTGACTACTACGCCGACCTCGCCGGCCGCTATCCCATCATCTCCATGGAAGACCCCATGGCCGAGGACGACTGGGACGGCTGGAAGGCGCTGACCGAGAAGCTCGGCGGCAAGGTGCAGCTTGTCGGCGACGACCTCTTCGTCACCAACACCGCGCGCCTGTCCGACGGCATCGCCAAGGGCGTCGGCAACTCGATCCTCGTCAAGGTCAACCAGATCGGCTCGCTCACCGAGACGCTGGAAACCGTCGAGATGGCGCACAAGGCGTCCTACACCGCCGTCATGTCCCACCGCTCCGGCGAAACGGAAGACGCCACCATCGCCGACCTGGCCGTCGCCACCAACTGCGGCCAGATCAAGACTGGCTCGCTCGCCCGTTCGGACCGCACGGCCAAGTACAACCAGCTCATCCGCATCGAGGAAGAGCTCGGCCCGGCCGCCGAATACGCCGGCCGCTCGATCCTGCGAGGCTGACGCCCATGCCCCTCGTCAATTTCAAGCTGACGCCCGACGGCCTCACCGCCGAGAAGAAGGCCCGCCTCATCGAGAAGGTGACGGAGCTTCTGCGCGACGAGCTGGGCAAGAACCCCGCCACCACGGTCGTCATCATCGACGAGGTCGAGACCGACAACTGGGGCATCGGCGGCGAGACGGTGACGGCCCGCCGCAACAAGAGCTAGGGCAGGGCGGCCGCGAGGATCACTTCCGCCGCCGCCTTCGCATCCGCCGCCGGGTGCTTTTCATGCCCCAGGTGCGCGGTGACGATCGCGCCTTCCTTCAAGAGCAGCAGTTTGCGTGACAGGTCCGCCGGGTCCGGCGCACCCGCCGCCGCGGCGATCTTCTCCAGCTGCCGGAACAGCAGCCGCTTGTGCTCCGCCGACTGCGCATGGATCGGGTGCCCCGCGGCCGGGTATTCCGACGCCGCCTTGATGAACATGCACGAGTTGTAGGTCGGCTCGGCGAACCACTCCCCCAGCGCGTCGAACATGGCGAGCAGCTGCGCGCGCGGCTCGCCCGCTTCCTCCATCCGCCGGAACAGCCACGTCCTGAAATCCTGGTCGCGCAGCCGCAGCACCGCGAGGATCAGCTCTTCCTTGCTGCCGAAGTGCTTGAACATGGTGGTCTTCGAGATGCCGGTCTCGGCCGCCAGAAGGTCCATGCCGGCCGCGTGGAATCCCTCCCGGTAGAAGATTCCCAGGGCCTTCCGGACCAGCTCGTCGCGCTTGCTGGGGCGCATGTCGGTCTCCATTACTGAACAGACCGGTATATGCGCGCTCTTTCGCCATCGGGCAAGCCCTCACAAAAAACCCAGCGATAACAGCTGCATAATGGACGCCGGCGAAATTTTTTCGTCCGTCGCCCGAATTTTCGCTTGCGAAACTGTACCGAACGGTTAAATAACGGATCACAAGAGTGAACCGCTCAGTACAGTTTAGAGCGCCCCCCAATGACCCGTCCGCCCCTGCCGCCCTTCGATGCCACGTCCGCCGCCGCCAAGGTGCGCGCCGCCGAGGATGCCTGGAACAGCCGCGACGCGGTGAAGGTCGCCGCCGCCTACACGCCGGACACCGCCTGGCGGAACCGCCACGAGTTCTTCAACGGCCGCGCCGAGGTCGAAGCCTTCCTCACCCGCAAGTGGCAGGCCGAGCACGACTACCGTCTCATCAAGGAACTGTGGGCCTTCACCGGAAACCGCATCGCCGTGCGCTTCGCCTACGAGGCGCACGACGGGGCAGGGCGCTGGTTCCGCGCCTACGGCAACGAGAACTGGGAATTCGCACCCGACGGCCTGATGGCCGTCCGCCGCGCCTCCATCAACGACCTCCCCATCACCGAGGCCCAGCGCCTCTTCCGCTGGCCCCTCGGCCCGCGCCCCGCCGATCACCCGGGTCTCTCCGAGCTCGGCCTCTGACCCCCACGCACCCAGCCCCTCCTGAAAGGAACCGCCCCATGACCTCCTCGTTCGACCGCCGAGACGTTCTGACAGCCGGCGTGGCCGGTGTCGCAGGCGCCGCTGCCGCCGCCACGGGTCTCTCCGCCACCAGGGCCGCCGCTGCCGGTAAGGAAGCTTATGCGGCCCCCGCCGACCCGGCGCTGCCGCCTTCGACCATGAAGCTGGAACCGGGCCGCGCCGCGCTGCTGGTGGTCGATCCGCAGATCGATTTCCTGAGCCCGAAGGGCGTCACCTGGGACGTTGTGGGCGAGAGCGTCACCGAGCACGGCGTCGTCCAGAACCTCGCCAGCCTGTTCGCCGCTGCCAAGCTGGCCGACATGCCGGTGGTGATATCGCCGCACTACTACTACCCGCACGACCACCAGTGGCACTTCGAAGGCGCGCTGGAAAAGGTCATGCACGGCCTTGGCATGTTCAACCGCCCCGGCCCCCTCGACCTCGAGGGCTTCGAAGGCTCCGGCGCCGATTTCATGGCCGAGTACAAGAAGTACATCTTCGACGGCAAGACCATCATCACCTCCCCGCACAAGGTCTACGGGCCCGAGCAGAACGACGCGGCCCTTCAGCTCCGCAAGCTGAAGGTGGACCAGGTCATTCTCGCCGGCATGTCCGCCAACCTCTGCGTGGAAAGCCACATGCGCTCGTTCCTCGAGCACGGCTTCGAGGTCGCTGTGGTGCGCGACGCCACCGCGGGCGCGAAGGTGCCAGAGGGCGATGGCTACCTCGCCGCCCTCATCAACTTCCGGATGATGGCCAACGCCGTCTGGTCCACCGCCGAAGCGGTCGAGCGCATCCGCGCGCTCAAGGGCTAAGCGGAAAGGCCTCGAAGTCTCACACCGAATTGCTGGATGGGCGCTGCGGCGCAAGCCGCCTCTCCCCCACCGCGGCAAAGCCCCCTCCCCAGGGTAACCCCCGGCGCTGCCGCGCCCGTCCAGCATCCCCATCGGTTACGGCGCCGAATGCGCCGCAGCCGGACGGCGCAGCTTTGCCTTCTTCGGCCCGCGCCACGCCTGCCGACCAACCCGCCGGCCACGCCGGCATCACCCCCGGCCGCGTCATGCGGCAAACCGAAAAAGGACGACGGACATGCACATCTTCCAGACCCTGGTCACCGCGCTCACCTTCCTCGGCGCCATCTCTGCCGCCACGCTGGCTTTCGCGGCCGACGAGTTCAACGTCTCGACCGGCACGACGGTCGAAGGCTACGGCGTCGCCGTGCGCGGCAACGATCCCGTAGCGTTGGCCACCAATCTCGACGTGACCCCCGGCTATGCCGAGCACATGTATGCGCTCGACGGCGTGGCCTATTACTTCGCCTCCGCGCAGACCATGAAGCGCTTCGCGGCAAACCCGGACATGTACCTGCCGCAGTACGGCGGCTTCTGCGCCCTCGGCGTCGCGCTCGGCAAGAAGCTCGACGGCAGCCCGCGCTTCGCCGATATCGTCGATGGCAAGCTCTACGTCTTCCTCAACGCCGCCGTCTTCGAGAAGTACCAGCAGGACAAGGCCGGCATCCTCGCCCAGGCCGAAGAAAACTGGCCCGCCATGCACCACGTCTCCGTGGCCGAGGTGAACGGGCTCTAGTTCCCCGCCAGCAATGCCCGCGACAGGAAGGCCTTTGCATCCGCGAAGGCCTTCTTTCGTGTGCCGCGCGCCGCTAGAGCGTCCGGTACATCACGTAGGCATCCACGTAGCCCTCCCGCGCATGCAGGAAGGCGCCGGGCAGGGTGCCCACGATCTCGAAGCCCAGTTTCTGCCACAGCTTCCACGAGGCCACGTTGGGCTTCACCACCAGGTTGAACTGCATGGCGCGGAAGCCGCGCGCCTTCGCGTGCGCCAGCGAATGCTCGCCCATCGCCCGGCCCACACCGCGCCCGCGCGCCGCCGCATCCGTCACGTAGCCGCAATTGGCCACGTGGCTGCCGAGCCCGATGTGGTTCGCGTGGATATGGTACGTGCCCACCGGCTTCCCGCCATCGAGCGCCATGAACACTTCGTTCTCCGGCTTGAACCAGTAGGCGAGGAGATCCGCCCGGCCCATGTCGCGCGGCATCGGATGCGTCTCCCCCTCGCGGATCACCGGTTCCAGCATCGCCCAGACCCTGTCGTGGTCGGCCTCCGTTGCTGCCCGTATCTCGATCATGGGGGTGACGCTCCCGGGGTTCGGCGGGCCTCTTGGCGGGCCCGGATTCAGATTCCAAGCGACTCAGGCTAACGCGCTGACTCTATTGGGCTTGCCAGCAGAATCAGTTTTGTGATTCCTTCAGCCCATGAGGCTCCACGATACGATTCGCTCCTCCCGCCAGGCCCGCCACGAGGTTGGCCTGCGCGCGCGGCTGGCCAAGGCCACGGTGCCGCTGATCTGCATCAGCATCATGGTCTATTTCGGCTACCACGCCGTCGAGGGCAATCATGGCCTGCGCCGCCTGATCGAGAAGCAGGACGAAAGCGCGCGGCTGGAAGCACAGCTCGCTGCCGCAACGGAAACCCGCGAACGGCTGGAGCATGACGTGGCGCTGATGCGCCCCGAAAGTCTCGATCCCGACCTTCTGGACGAGCGCGCGCGTGCGGCGCTTGGATTTGCCCATCCCGACGAACTCACCATCTTCATAGATGAGTAGGCGGGCCCGGGGTCCTGCTTGATACCCGGCCCGGAACACGCGTTCGCACGTTGATTGCCGCCGTTGCGGCCATTTCAAAATTTTTTGACGGAATGGCTGGTATTTCTGGCGTGTTGTTGCCCGGGTTTCCGTCGCCTGAAAGGGCCGCGGACGTTAGACTCCGCGGGAAACGTTATTTCGCGGCGGGACCGGGAATGCCCGGCCCGCACGAGCCACGAGGGAGCCATTGAATGGCGGCGCGCAGCACCGCGAAGAAATCGGCGCCGAAGAAGAACGGCGACGCCAGCGGGGAGGAAAAGACCTCGCAGGAGAAATGGGACGAGATCGCCGCCAGGGCGAAGGACCCCGATCTCTCCAAGGACGACACGCTTGAAGCCTACCGCGACATGCTCCTCATCCGCCGCTTCGAGGAGCGCGCCGGCCAGATGTACGGCATGGGCCTCATCGGCGGCTTCTGCCATCTCTATATCGGCCAGGAAGCGGTGGTGACCGGCGTCAAGATGGCGCTCAAGGACGGCGATCAGATCGTCACCAGCTACCGCGACCACGGCCACATGCTCGCCATGGACATGGACCCCAAGGGCGTCATGGCGGAGTTGACCGGCCGCGAGGGCGGCTACAGCCGCGGCAAGGGCGGCTCCATGCACATGTTCTCGGTGGAGAAGGGCTTTTATGGCGGCCACGGCATCGTCGGCGCCCAGGTCCCCATCGGCACCGGCATGGCCTTCGCCAACGCCTATCGCGAGGACGGCAAGATCTGCGCGACCTTCTTCGGCGAGGGCGCGTCCAACCAGGGCCAGGTCTACGAGGCCTTCAACATGGCCGAGCTGTGGAAGCTGCCGGTCATCTATGTGATCGAGAACAACCGCTACTCCATGGGCACGTCCATCGAGCGCGCCGCCGCCGAGACGCATCTCTACCGGCGCGGCCGCTCCTTCAACATTCCCGGTGAGGCCGTGGACGGCATGGACGTGGTGAAGGTGCGCGAGGCCTCCGAGCGCGCCGCCCAGTGGTGCCGCGACGGCAATGGCCCCGTCATCCTCGAAATGCTCACCTACCGCTACCGTGGCCACTCCATGTCCGACCCGGCCAAGTACCGCACCAAGGAAGAAGTGCAGAAGATGCGCGCCGAGCACGATCCCATCGATCTCGTGCGCAAGCGGGTGCTGGACAAGAAGTGGGCGAGCGAGGACGACCTCAAGAAGGTCGACCGCGAGGTGAAGGACATTGTCTCCGCTGCCGCCGAGTTCGCGCAGGAAAGCCCCGAGCCCGATCCCAGGGAACTGTGGACCGACGTCTACGCCGAGGGCCCGGAAGGCACCGTTGCCGGAGGCGCGCGCTGATGCCCACCAACATCACCATGCCCGCTCTGTCGCCCACTATGGAGGAGGGTAACCTCACCAAGTGGCTCGTGAAGGAGGGCGACAAGGTCGAGGCCGGCGACATCATCGCCGAGATCGAGACCGACAAGGCGACGATGGAAGTCGAGGCGGTGGACGAAGGCACCATCGGCAAGATCATCGTCTCCGAGGGCACCGAGAACGTCCCCGTCAACGACGTGATCGCCGTCCTGCTCGACGAGGGCGAGGACGAAAGCGACATCGACGACGCGCCCAAGGCGAAGAAATCCGAGGACAAGAAGGAAACGAAGTCGAAGGAGTCCGGCGACGACGAAGACGACTCCGACGACGACGCAAAAGACGAAAAGGACGAAGACGCCGCCGAGGCCTACGAGGCCGAGCTGATGGAGCCGGAGGTGCCCGAGGGTGTCTCCATGAAGTCCATCACCGTGCGCGAGGCCCTGCGCGACGCCATGGCGGAAGAGATGCGCCGCGACGACCGCGTCTTCGTCATGGGCGAGGAAGTGGCCGAGTACCAGGGCGCCTACAAGGTGACCCAGGGCCTGCTCGACGAGTTCGGCGCCAAGCGCGTCATCGACACGCCGATCACCGAGCATGGCTTCGCCGGCGTCGGTGTCGGCGCTGCCTTCGCCGACCTGCGGCCCATCGTCGAGTTCATGACCTTCAACTTCGCCATGCAGGCGATCGACCAGATCATCAACTCCGCCGCCAAGACCCGCTACATGGCCGGCGGCAAGATCGGCTGCCCCATCGTCTTCCGCGGACCCAACGGCCCGGCCGCCCGCGTCGCCGCCCAGCACAGCCAGGACTATTCCGCCTGGTACGCCCACATCCCGGGCCTGCGCGTCGTCG
Source organism: Parvibaculaceae bacterium (assembly GCA_965229975.1). Lineage (GTDB taxonomy): Bacteria > Pseudomonadota > Alphaproteobacteria > CGMCC-115125 > CGMCC-115125 > Pyruvatibacter. The sequence continues at coordinate 1,345,096 of OZ245936.1, read as the reverse complement.
CGCCCTATTCGGCGGCCGACGCCAAGGGACTCCTCAAGTCGGCGATCCGCGATCCCAACCCGGTCATCTTCCTCGAGAACGAGGTCCTCTACGGCAAGACCTTCGACGTGCCGGACACGGACGACTGGCTGGTCCCCATCGGCAAGGCCAAGGTGCTGAAGGAGGGCGCGGACGTCACCATCGTCTCCCACTCCCACAGCCTCACCTACGTGTTCGACGCGCTGCCGATGCTGGAAGAGGCGGGCATCGACGCCGAGGTGATCGACCTGCGCACCCTGCGCCCCCTCGACAAGAAGACCATCATCGAGAGCGTGAAGAAGACCAACCGCTGCGTCACCGTGGAGGAAGGCTGGAGCATCTGCGGCATCGGCTCGGAAATCTCCGCCATCCTCATGCAGGACGCCTTCGACTACCTGGACGCCCCGGTGACCCGCGTCGCCGGCAAGGATGTCCCCATGCCCTACGCCGCCAACCTCGAGAAACTGGCGCTCCCCAGCGCCGAAGAAGTGGTCGAGGCGGTCAAGGCCGTCACGTACAAATAGAGACGCGCACTCATGCCCATCCCCGTACTGATGCCGGCCCTGTCGCCCACCATGGAGGAGGGCACGCTCGCCAAGTGGCTGGTGAAGGAAGGCGACACGGTGTCGTCCGGCGACGTCATCGCCGAGATCGAGACCGACAAGGCGACGATGGAAGTCGAGGCGGTGGACGAGGGCACCCTCGGCAGGATCCTCATCGATGAAGGCACCGAGGGCGTCGCCATCAACAAGCCCATCGCGGTGATCCTCGAAGAGGACGAGGACGAAAGCGACCTCGACGGTTTCGACCCCGAGGCCGCGGCCCCCGCTGCGCCGGACGACAAGCCGAAAAAGGAAAAGAAGGCCGAGCCCGCCGAAGAGAAAAAGGCCGGGAAGAAGTCCGAGGCGAAGGCGGAAAGGAAGCCCGAACCGGCGAAGGAGGAAAAGGCGTCGGACAGCGACGTGGCGCCCAAGGCCGGCAAGGTGCCGCCCGCGCCGAAGGCGGACGGCGAACGCATCTTCGCCAGCCCGCTCGCCCGCCGCATCGCCGCCGACAAGGGCCTCGACCTCGCCAACATGGAAGGCTCGGGCCCGCACGGCCGCATCGTGAAGGCGGACGTGGAAGACGCGAAGCCCGCCGCGAAGAAGGAAGAGGGCAAGGCCACCCCGGAAAAGAAGGGTGCCCCGGCCCCCGCGCCCGTCGGCTCGCTGCCCGACCCGCGCAAGTTCTACCAGGACGGCACCTACGAGGAAGTCCCCCTCGACGGTATGCGCAAGTCCATCGCCCGCCGCCTCACCCAGTCGATGCAGGAAATCCCGCACTATTACCTCACCATCGAGTGCGAGCTGGACGAACTCCTCCGCGTACGGAAGGAACTCAACGCCCGCGCCGAGGAAGACGGCGTCAAGATTTCCGTCAACGACTTCGTCATCCGCGCCGCGGCGCTGGCCCTGAAGAAAGTGCCGGACTGCAACGTCTCCTTCGCGGGCGACGCCATCCTCCGCCACAACCATGCGGATGTGGGCATGGCGGTCGCCATCGACGGCGGCCTCATCACCCCCATCGTCAAGGCGGCCGACACCAAGGGCCTCGCCCAGATCGCCACCGAGGCGAAGGAGCTGGCCGCCCGCGCCAAGGACCGCAAGCTCAAGCCGAACGAGTACGAGGGCGGCTCGTTCTCCGTCTCCAACCTCGGCATGTTCGGCATCAAGGAATTCACCGCCGTCATCAACCCGCCCCAGTCCGCCATCCTCGCGGTCGGGAAGGGCGAGGAGCGGCCTATCGTGAAGAACGGCACGCTCGGCGTCGCCACCATGATGTCCTGCACCATGTCCTGCGATCACCGCGCCATCGACGGCGCGCTTGGCGCGCAATTCCTCCAGGCCTTCAAGCGCCTGATCGAGGACCCGCTCACGATGCTGCTCTAGCAACACGCGAAGGAGGCGCGCTTGGCGTCCTCATACGATCTCGTCGTCGTCGGCTCCGGGCCCGGCGGATATGTCGCCGCCATCCGCGCCGCACAGCTCGGCATGAAGACGGCCATCGTCGAGCGTGAGGCGCTGGGCGGCATCTGCCTCAACTGGGGCTGCATCCCCACCAAGGCGCTGCTGCGCACCTCCGAGATCTACGCGACCCTCGGCGAACTCGATGCCTTCGGCCTCAAGGCCGACAACATCGGCTTCGACCTCGGCAAGGTCGTGAAGCGCTCCCGCGACGTTGCCGGCCGCCTCTCCAAGGGCGTCTCCGGCCTTATGAAGAAGCACAAGATCGACGTGCTGGAGGGCGCAGGCAAACTCGCCGGCAAGGGCAAGCTCAAGATCGAGAAGGACGGCAAGACGCAGGACGTTGCGGCCAAGCACATCATCCTCGCCACCGGCGCCCGCGCGCGCACGCTGCCGGGCATCGAGCCGGACGGAAAGCGCATCTGGACCTACCGCCACGCGCTGGTGCCGGAAGAGATGCCAAAGCGCCTGCTGGTCATCGGCTCCGGCGCCATCGGCATCGAGTTCGCCAGTTTCTACCGCACGCTCGGCGCCGAGGTGACGGTCTGCGAAGTCATGGACCGTATCCTGCCCGTCGAGGACGAGGAGGTGTCCGCCTTCGCTGCCAAGGCCTTCAAGAAGCAGGGCATGGAAATCCTCACCGGCACCAAGGTATCCGACGTGAAGCCGGGCAGCAGCGACGTCTCGGTCAAGATCGAGGCGGGCGGCAAGACACGCACCGAAAAGTTCACCCACGTCATCCTCGCCGTCGGCATCACCGGCAACGTGGAAGACATCGGTCTCGAGGATGCGGGCGTGAAGGTCGAGAAGGGCCACGTCACGGTGGACGGCTTCGGCCGCACCGGCGTCGACGGCATCTACGCCATCGGCGATCTCACCGGCCCGCCCTGGCTCGCCCACAAGGCCATGCATGAGGGCGTCACCTGCGTCGAAAAGATCGCCGGTGAAAAGGACGTGCATCCCTTCGAGACCGGCAACATCCCCGGCTGCACCTATTGCCGCCCCCAGGTCGCCAGCGTCGGCATGACCGAGGCGCAGGCCAAGGACGCGGGCCATGATGTCCGCGTCGGCAAGTTTCCCTTCCAGGGCAACGGGAAGGCCATCGCGCTGGGTGAGCCCGAAGGCTTCATCAAGACGGTGTTCGACAAGAAGACCGGCGAGCTATTGGGCGCCCACATGGTCGGCCCGGAAGTCACGGAACTGATCCAGGGCTATGCCGTCGCCCGCCAGCTCGAAACCACCGAGGCCGAGCTGATGCAGACGGTTTTCCCGCATCCGACCCTGTCGGAGGGGATGCACGAGAGCGTCCTCGATGCCTACGGCCGCGTCCTGCATATCTGATCTCCCGGATACACACGCCTGTCTCAACCTTTGGTTCAGCTTGCCTCCCTAGCCTTGTGGCAGGGTTGGCCGGGCCCGGGAGGGCATGCCGTGACGATTGCATACGAACAAGACGCCGCCAGCGAAGGCGGCCAGATCGGCTGGGAAATGGACGAGTGCGAGGCACCCGAACATCCCAGCAATCTTGCCCTGCTCGACTACTATCGAACGCTGCCCCTCACGGACGGCCTGCCGTCGCGCGCCGACATACGCCCGGCCGCCATCGCGCGTCTCCTCAATGGCATGTTCGTCGCGCACGAACTGCCCGACGGTGATTTCGCCTACCGCCTCGTCGGCACCGAGATCGAGATGCGCAGCAACACGAACGCCACCGGCCAGCGCGTCAGCGAGCTCTACAGGACCGAGAACCTGGACGAGGTGCTCGACTCATACCGCCGCGTCGTCCACGGCCACGAGATGATCGTCCTGCGCGGCCACACCCGCGGGCTGGGCATCGAGCACGTCCACATGGAAGCGCTCATGCTGCCGATCCGCTCGGCGGACGGTCAGGTCACGCAGATCATCGGCGGCCTCTACACCTTCAACTGATCGCCCGGCTTTCGGGCTTTCAGCGCCGCTTCGCGGTGGGTAGGCTGCGGGCCCGTTCCCCGCCGGAAACCGCGAAAATCAGCCAATGCTCGAAGTCTTTGCCACGCCCGATGCCTGGGCCAGCCTCGCCACGCTCGCGATCCTCGAAATCGTGCTTGGCGTCGACAACCTCGTCTTCATCTCGATCCTCGCGGACCGGCTGCCGGAGCACCAGCGCCAGCGCGCGCGCCGCCTTGGGCTGGCAGCGGCGCTCCTCACCCGCATCCTGCTCCTGTTCTCCATCGTCTGGCTGACCCGGCTCACCGCGCCCTTCATGACGGTGTTCGAGTTCGACGTCTCCGTGCGCGACCTCATCCTTATCGGCGGCGGCCTGTTCCTGCTCGCAAAGGGCACCGTCGAGATCCACCACACCGTGGAAGGGGAGAGCATGTCCGCGGGCAAGGCCATGACCGCCACCTTCGGCATGGTCATCGTGCAGATCGCGTTGCTCGATATCGTCTTCTCCCTCGACTCCGTCATCACCGCGGTCGGCATGGCCCAGCACGTGGAAATCATGGTGATCGCTGTCGTCATAGCCATGCTGGTGATGCTGCTCGCCGCCGACACGGTCGGCAGCTTCGTCGCCCGGCACCCCACGGTGAAGATGCTGGCGCTCTCCTTCCTGCTGCTCATCGGCGTGGCGCTGGTTGCCGACGGCATGCACTTCCACATTCCCAAGGGCTACCTCTACTTCGCTGTGGCCTTCGCCATCGGCGTGGAAGCGCTCAACCTCCTGCGGGCCAGCCGCCGCAAGGCCCAGCGGGAGGCGGCGGCCGGTTCGTAGGGAAAAGGCCAGCCATTCCAGCCGTTTGCATGGTGGCGTTAGCGGTTCCTAAACCCGCTGCCTGCGACAGTTCCAGAATGTTGCAGCGCAAGCCCAAGGCTCTCGGATATTTCTCGGCGCCCGTCCCGGCGCCGCGCCTTGCCGCGAACCAGGCCCTGCTCGAGTACTGGACCTCGAAGCGCGGCGACGACGGCCTGATGGCGCGAGAGGATATCAGCCCGGTCGATATCGCCCGGCAGCTCCCCGGCATTTTCATTGCCGAGGAAACGGGCGGCGACTTCAGGTTCCGGCTGGCCGGGAGCGATATTGAAGGCTGGATGCAGCGAAAGCTGACAGGCGTGACCCTGACCGAGGTGTTCGGGCCTGAGCTGGGCGCCAAGACCGCCTCAACCTACAGGTCGGTGGTGGAGACCGGCGAGCCGCTGGTGCTCGTCGGCAACTACGTGGGTGACAACCTCGAGCACATCGAGTTCGAGGTCCTGCACCTGCCCATCCGCTTCCAGTGCGGCACGCGCGGCGTGTTCGGCGGCCAGTTCACGGGCCTCCAGCTGATCTAGACCCCCACGTGAAATTCCGGCCGTTTGCGCTATATTGCAGGGCACACCGCACGCGCGGAATCGCCGCGCCAGCAACACGGATTTCATGGTCACCATCGTCGATACAGTGAAGGGCGAACGCCCGCGCCACCCGGAAAAGGCGCGCCGGCCGGACAGCCCCGTCATGCGCAAGCCCTCGTGGATCCGCGTCAAGGCGCCGGTGACAGCGGGCTATGCCGCGACGAAGAAGATCGTGCGCGAACATGGCCTGCACACCGTGTGCGAGGAAGCCGCCTGCCCGAATATCGGCGAGTGCTGGGAGCAGCGCCACGCCACCATGATGATCATGGGCGACACCTGCACCCGCGCCTGCGCCTTCTGCAACGTGAAGACCGGCCTGCCGGGTGAGCTGGACGCCGACGAACCACGCAATGTCGGCGAGGCGGTCGCCAAGCTCGACCTCGCCCACGTGGTCATCACCAGCGTCGATCGAGACGACCTTGAAGACGGCGGCGGCCAGCATTTCGCCGACGTCATCAACGCCATCCGCACCGCCGCGCCCAAGACCACCATCGAGGTCCTGACGCCCGACTTCCTGCGCAAGCCCGGCGGGCTCGAGAAGGTCATCGAGGCGCGCCCCGATGTCTTCAACCACAATCTCGAAACCGTGCCGTCGCTCTATCTGCGCGTGCGTCCCGGCGCCCGCTACTACCACTCGGTGCGGCTCTTGGAGCGCGCCAAGGAACTCGACCCGGAAGTCTTCACCAAGTCCGGCATCATGGTCGGCCTCGGCGAGGAGCGCGACGAGGTGTTGCAGCTGATGGACGACCTGCGTTCCGCCGGCGTCGACTTCCTCACCATCGGCCAGTACCTGCAGCCGACCCGCAAGCATCACCCGGTGGCGGCCTTCGTGGCCCCTGAGGAGTTCTCCTCCTACGAGCGCATAGCCCGCGCCAAGGGGTTCCTGCAGGTGTCGGCCACGCCGCTCACCCGCTCGTCCTATCACGCCGACCGCGACTTCGCGGCGCTTCGGGAGGCCCGCCGGCAGGCCCTCGGCCGGATCTGAGCGGCGGTATGCCTGTCCATTCCGAACGCCGTTTCGTGCCTTACGCACCCACCCGCATGTTCGACCTGGTGGCCGACGTCGGCCGCTACCCGGAATTTCTCCCCTGGTGCGCCGGTGCCCGCATCCGCACCCGCGAGCGGGTGGACGGTACGGACCGCCTCACTGCCGATCTCATCATCGCCTACAAGGTGTTCCGCGAACGTTTCGCCAGCCGCGTAACGCTCGACCGCGACGGCCGCCGCATCGAGGTGGAATACCTCGACGGGCCCTTCACGCACCTGGTCAATCGCTGGGACTTCCATCCGCACACGGATGATAGCGGCGTCGAAGGCACGCTGGTTGATTTCTACGTCGACTTCGCCTTCAGAAGCCGCACGCTCCAGTCGCTGATCGAAAAGCGGTTTGCCGAAGCGGCCGTGAAGATGAGCCACGCCTTCGAGGACCGCGCGCACGAACTCTTCGGCCCGGCGCCGGTGGAGCCCGTCACCATCTCCCGCGACTGAGGCGGCTATTCCTCGATGCGCGCTAGCAGCATGTCGAGGGCAACCTCCAGGCTGCGCATCCGCACCTCGCTGCGTCCGATATCCCCGAAGGTATGGCTATCGTGGAGAATGCGCCCGCCGCGCCGCGCCGTGGCGAAGTGGACAAGGCCCACGGGCTTCATCGGTGTCCCGCCGCCCGGTCCCGCAATGCCGGTGATTGAGACGGAAATATCGGCGTTGGAATGGTCCAGCGCCCCTTCGGCCATCGCCCGCGCCACCGGCTCGCTGACCGCGCCGCAATCGGCGATCAGGTCGCCCGGCACGCCCAGCAGGTCGCGCTTCGCTTCGTTGGAATAGGTGACAAAGCCTGCGTCCACCACGGCGGAGGATCCGGCGATTTCCGTGAGGCAGGCCGCTACCAGACCGCCCGTGCAGGATTCCGCCGTCGCGATCTTCAGGTGGTTGCGCTCGGCATCCGCCAGCACCAGCTGCGCCAGCTTGGTGAGCCTGCCCGGAAACATCGCATCGCCTCCCGCGGCCTTAGATACTCAGGAGATAGAGCCCGGCCGCCCAGGCGGCAATGATGGCATAAATGGCCGCGGCAATATCGTCCGCCATCACGCCCATCTCGCCGCCCACGCGCCGCTCGATGGCGCGGATCGGCCATGGCTTCCAGATGTCGAACAGCCGGAAAAAGAAAAAGCCAAGCGCATAGGCAACAAGCGTCGGCGGCAGCGCCGCCATCACCAGCCACATGGCCGCCACCTCGTCGATGACGACCTCGGACGGGTCCGGCCGCCCGGCCGCCTCCGCATATTGCTCCGTCGCCCAAAGCCCGGCGAGGAAGGCGCCCAGTGCAAGGATCGTCAGCAGCACCGGCCCGCCCGCCAGCACCACCGCCCAGCCTGCGAAGAGGGCGGCAAGCGACCCCCACGTCCCCGGCGCGGGCCGCAGCAGTCCGCTGCCGCCAAACGTCGCCACCGTCACAGCGGGATCGGTGAAGCGCAGGCCCTCGGGCAGGGGTGTGAGAAAGCGAGCCATGGTCAGAACGGCAGCCGCACGGTGGCGGTCGCCTGGGCGGCAATGCCCTCGCGCCGCCCGGTAAAGCCCATTTCCTCCGTGGTCGTCGCCTTCACGGAAATGCGGTCTTCCGGCAGCCCGAGTATCTCCGCCACCTTGGCCCGCATGGCCGCCCGGTGCGGCCCCACCTTGGGCCGCTCGCAGATGATGGTGATGTCGCCCGAGGCAATGACGCCGCCGCGCTCCTTCACCAGCGCCGCCGCGTGGGCGAGGAACTTCCACGAGGCCGCGCCCTTCCACTGCGGATCGCTCGGCGGAAAGTGCTGGCCGATATCGCCCGCACCGATGGCGCCGAGGATGGCATCGGTCAGCGAGTGCAGCCCCACGTCCGCGTCCGAGTGGCCGATCAGCTCCGCGTCGTGCGGCACGGCAATGCCGCACATCATGATCTCCGTCGCGCTGCCCGGCTCGCCGAACTTGTGAACGTCGAAGCCGTTGCCCACGCGCACGTCGCCCAGCTTCGCCGCCAGCATGGCGTGCGCCCGGTCCAGGTCATCCTTGGTGGTGATCTTCAAATTCTCCTCCGCCCCTTCGACCAGCGCGATCTCAAGCCCGGCCCGCTCCGCCACCGCCGCGTCATCCGTCAGGGCGTCGCCTGCTGCCGCCCGGTGCGCGGCAAGGATCGCGTCATACCGGAAGCCCTGTGGCGTCTGCGCCCGGGCGAGATTCGTGCGGTCCACCGTCTGCCCGACGAGGCCGTCGCCCACGCGCTTGAGTGTATCCGTCACCGCCACGCAGGGCAGGGCGGCGGGGTGCGCATCCAGCGCCTCGATAACCCGTGTGATCAGCGCCGGCGTCGCGAAGGGCCGCGCCCCGTCCTGGATCAGCACCTTTTCAGGCGCCAGCTTTTCCAGCGCCTCAAGCCCGAGCCGCACCGAATCCTGCCGTTCCGCACCTCCCGGCACCGGCTCCAGCAGCACCGGCATGACCCCCAGCGCCTCCACCGCCTCGTCATAGAGTGGCCGGTCGTCCGGGTGGATAACCGCCAGCACGTGGCTCACTGCCGGATGAGCGGCGAAGGCGCGGATCGTGTGGGTGAGGACCGGTGCGCCCTGCAATTGGGCATATTGCTTGGGCAGTTCGCCGCCGAAGCGCCGCCCCCGGCCCGCCGCGACGATGAGAACGGCGGTGCCGCCGGTGCGTGCATCGGTCATAGCCATCCAAGCCCGAAAAATGCCAGAAAGCGCCCGCGGCATCCGGGCACCCAGGAAATCCAAGGCGCGAAGCTACCCGCAGGGCAGACAATCTGCCAAGCGGAGCGGGGATTTTTTGCGTCCCGGGCCGCTTGTGACAACGCCGTTTCACATGTACTCTGACCAACAAATAGGCAGCTATCCCATGTGCATACCTTCTGTGCAGACCTCCCCCGAAGCCGGCCCGGCCGTGCCCGCGCGCACGCTGCCGCCGGTCGAGGTCGTGCGCGGCAGCCACCGGGCGTCCATCGCGCCCGCCTTCCTCGCCCCCATGTCCGGCATCACGGATATCGCCTTCCGCCGCGCGGTCCGCGCCGCCGGCGGCGGTCTCGTCGTCTCCGAGATGGTGGCAAGCGAGGACTTGGTGCGCGCCAAGGAAGACGTGGTGCTGCGCGCCCGCCGCGAGGCGGACGAGGAGCCGATGGCGATCCAGCTCGCCGGCCGCGAGCCGCACTGGATGGAGGAGGCCGCCCGCATCGCCGAAGGGGCAGGGGCCCAGATCATCGACATCAACATGGGCTGCCCGGCCAAGAAGGTCGTCGGCGGCCTGTCGGGCTCGGCCCTCATGCGCGACCTCGACCATGCCCTGACGCTGATCGAGGCCACCGTGGAAGCCGTGGACGTGCCGGTTACGCTCAAGATGCGCACCGGCTGGGACATGAACAGCCGCAACGCCCCGGATCTCGCAAAGCGCGCCCAGGACGCCGGCATCTCGCTCGTCACCGTCCACGGCCGCACCCGCAACCAGTTCTACAAGGGCACAGCCGATTGGCGCTTCATCCACGAGGTGAAGGAAGCGGTCTCGATCCCGGTCATCGTCAACGGCGACATTCTGGGTATCGGAGACGCGCGCGAGGCGCTGGCCCAGTCCGGCGCCGACGGCGTCATGGTTGGCCGCGGCATTCAGGGCGCGCCCTGGCGCCTCGCCCAGATCGCCGACGCGCTTCAGGGCAATCCCGCCGCCGATGATCCGGATCCGGAAGAGCGGCTCGCGATCATGCTGGGCCACTACGACGCCATGCTCTCGCTCTACGGCACCGAACTTGGCATCCGCTGCGCCCGCAAGCATCTCGCCTGGTATCTCGAAGACTTCGAGGCTTGCGACGGGATTTCGCTTCGTCAGGCGAAGGCCGCGATCTGCCGCATGGACGATCCGGCAAAGGTCCGCGAAGCCCTGCGCGCCGTCTTCGAAGACCGCGAAGCGGAGAGGGCGGCCTGATGGCGGGGCAGGCGGCACGCATCGGCGGCGCAGGAAGCCACGTTCCCCAGAACGAGGCGCATATCCTCGACACGCTGCCCCATCCGGTCCTGAAGGTCGCCGCGGACGGCACCATCGCCTTCGTCAACGCCGCCGCCGAGCAGTTCTTCGCCGCCGGCGCGCCCATGATGGTCGGCAAGCCGACGGAGGAATTCGTCACCTTCGGCTCGCCCCTCGTGTCGCTCATCGAGCAGGTGCAGGCCACCGGCGCGTCCGTTACCGAGTACGGCGTCGGCATCGCCAGCCCGCGCATGGGCGAGCGCGAGGTGGATATCCAGGTCGCGCCCCTGATCGAGGAGCCCGGCGCCGTCGTGGCCATGCTCCAGGAGCGCACCATCGCGCACAAGATGGACCGCCAGCTGACCCATCGCGGCGCCGCGCGTTCCGTGATGGGCATGGCCGCCGTCCTCGCGCACGAGATCAAGAACCCCCTTTCCGGCATCCGCGGTTCGGCGCAGCTGCTGGAGATGGGTGTGTCGCCCGAGGACCGCCACCTGACGCGCCTGATCACCGAGGAAGTGGACCGCGTCTGCAAACTCGTGGACCGCATGGAGGTCTTTTCCGACAAGCGGCCGCTCGAGACCGAACCCGTCAACATCCACGAAGTGCTTGAGCATGTCCGCCGCCTCGCCGCCACCGGCGTCGCCCGCGGCATTCGCCTGACAGAAGAATACGACCCGTCGCTGCCGCCGGTCCCCGGCTCGCGCGACCAGCTCGTGCAGGTCTTCCTCAACCTCGTGAAGAACGCCGCCGAGGCCTGCGACCCCGACGACGGCGAAATCGTGATCTCGACTGCTTACCGGCCCGGCGTGCGGCTTTCGGTGCCGGGCAGCAAGGAGCGGGTCAGCCTGCCGCTCGAAGTCTGCGTGCGCGACAACGGGGCCGGGGTGCCGCCCGACCTGATGCCGCACCTGTTCGACCCGTTCGTCACCACCAAGGCCTCGGGCACCGGGCTCGGCCTTGCGCTGGTGGCCAAGATCGTCGGTGACCATGGCGGCGTCATCGAATGCGACAGCCAGCCGCGCCACACGGTGTTCCGCGTGCTCCTCCCCATAAAGCGCGTAACGCCGTCGCGCCGGAAGGCCGGCGAAGGAGAGGCCAATGCCAAGTGAAACGATCCTCGTCGCGGATGACGACGGGGCCATACGCACCGTCCTGAACCAGGCGCTGGGCCGCGCCGGGTTCGAGGTCCGCTCCACCGGCAATGCAGCCACCCTGTGGCGCTGGATCAGCCAGGGGGAGGGCGACCTCGTCATCTCTGACGTGGTCATGCCGGATGAAAACGCCTTCGACCTTATCCCGCGCATCAAGAAGCTCAGGCCCGACCTGCCCATCATCGTCATGAGCGCGCAGAACACGCTTATGACGGCGATCACGGCAGCCGAACGCGGCGCCTACGAATACCTGCCCAAGCCTTTCGACCTGAACGAGCTGACCGGCATCGTCCGCCGCGCGCTGTCCGCGCCCAAGACGCCGGCAGCGCGCCCGGCGCGCTCTGAAGACGAGGAGCGCATTCCGCTCATTGGCCGCTCGGCGGCGATGCAGGACATCTACCGCGTGCTCGCCCGCCTCGTCGGCACCGACCTGACGGTGATGATCGCGGGCGAGAGCGGCACCGGCAAGGAACTGGTCGCCCGCGCGCTGCATGACTACGGCAAGCGCCGCAACGGCCCGTTCGTCGCCATCAATATGGCGGCCATCCCGCGCGAACTCATCGAGAGCGAACTCTTCGGCCACGAGAAGGGTTCCTTCACCGGCGCCAGCAACCGTGGCGTCGGCCGTTTCGAACAGGCCGAGGGCGGCACGCTCTTCCTCGACGAGATCGGCGACATGCCGATGGAAGCCCAGACCCGGTTGCTCCGTGTGCTGCAGGAAGGCGAGTACACGACCGTCGGCGGCCGCAGCCCGATCAAGACCAACGTGCGCATCGTCGCCGCCACCAACCGCGACCTGCGCCAGCTCATCAACCAGGGCCTCTTCCGCGAGGATCTGTTCTACCGCCTCAACGTGGTGCCGATCCGGTTGCCGCCGCTGCGCGAGCGCTCGGAGGACATTCCCGATCTCGTCCGCCACTTCCTCGCCCTCTGCGAGGACGAGGGCCTGCCCTCCAAGACGGTGGACAACGCGGGTATGGATCTGCTGCGCCGCCACCGCTGGCCGGGCAACGTGCGCGAGCTGGAAAACCTCGTCCGCCGCCTCGCCGCCCTCTACACGGAAGAGACCATCACGGCGGAAGTCATCCGCACGGAACTCGCCGAGCCGCAGGTGTCGCCCGACGATGCCCAGCCCGCGGACGACGAGAGCCTTGGCGCCGCCGTGGAACGCCAGCTCCAGCGCTACTTCTCCGGCCACCCGGACGGCCTGCCGCCGCCCGGCCTCTACGACCGTGTGCTGAAAGAGGTTGAGCGCCCGCTGCTTTCCATGTGCCTGGGCGCCACGCGCGGCAACCAGATCAAGGCCGCGCAGCTCCTGGGCCTCAACCGCAACACCCTTCGCAAGAAGATCCGCGACCTCGAAATCCAGGTCGTGCGGGGAATTCGCTAGCCGGATCAGGCGTTTACCTTCACTCCCGAACTGTCGCATTCGGGCAACATTGTTGTTGATCGGCACCTGTTGCCGGTTCACAATAGTCCCTCATCCGAATGTGACGCGCGTGACGGGGCCTTCTTGGGGCCGTTTCACGTTCGGCGCCGGAAACGGCGCCCGGGGGAGGCACAGGCTCTTATGGCGTCCATGGGGTCGATGACGCACCTCAGGGGAAACTACCGCACAGCGGCCGCGCGGCTGGGCTGGTGGTTCAGCCGCGTCCAGTGGCCGACCATCCTCGGCATCGGGCTGGCGATCACCGCCGTCGCCTCGGGCATCGCCACCTATCTGACCATGACGGGCGCCACGCCTTTCGTGCCTAGCCGCGGGCTCGTGCTCGCGTTGCTGCTGCTCAACCTCGCCATCGTGCTCACGCTGCTGGCGCTCATCGCCTACCGGCTGGTGCGTCTCTGGATCGCGCGGCGGGCCGGTAGCGCCGGCGCACGGCTGCATCTGCGGCTCGTGGCCATGTTCAGCTTCGTCGCGGTCATGCCCGCCATCATCGTGGCGGTCTTCGCGGCCACGACCCTCGACCGCAGCCTCGATGCCTGGTTCTCGGAGCGCACACGGACGATCATCGAGAACGCGTCCACTGTGGCGCAGGCTTACTTGCGCGAGCACGGCCAGGTGCTGCGGCAGGACGCGCTGGCCATGGCCAACGACCTGAACCGCAACGCGGCCCTGTTCTACACGAGCCAGTCGCGCTTCGAGAACCTGATGACGGCACAGCTCCAGTTCCGTTCGCTGGCTGGTGCCTTCGTCGCGGATTCGTCCGGCCGCCTTCTGAGCGAGGCGGAAGGTTCCCTGCGCACCCGCTTCAGTCCGCCACCGCCCGCCGTGCTTGCCGGTCTCGGCGATGGCGAGGTGCACCTCGCGTCCAACGACGAAGGCGACCAGGTGCAGGCGCTCGTGCGCCTTACCTCGCTGGGCGATGCCTTCCTTTTGGTCTCGCGCCTCGTCGATCCCATGGTGATCGATCACATGGCGCGCACCGAGGCGGCGGCCCGCGAATACGCGGCGTTCGAGAACCGGCGCTATTCGATTCAGCTCACCTTCGCGCTCATTTACGTCATCATGGCGCTGCTGGTGCTGCTCGCCGCCATCTGGCTCGGCCTTTGGGCCGCCAACCGCATGGTGGCGCCCATCGGCGAGCTCGTGGCCGCCGCCGAGCGCGTGTCGGACGGCGACCTCTCCACCCGCGTCGAAGTCGGCAGGCAGGGTGACGAGATCACCACGCTCGGGCGCACCTTCAACCGCATGACCGGCCAGCTGCAAAGCCAGCGCAACGAGCTGATGGAAGCAAACCACCAGCTCGACCGGCGGCGGCGGTTCACGGAGGTCGTGCTGGCCGGCGTCAGTGCCGGCGTCATCGGTCTCGACTCCGCGGGCCGCATCAACCTCGTGAACCGTACCTGCCTGCGCCTTCTCGACCGCACGCGCGACGACCTGATCGGCCAGCCGCTGGTGGAAGCCGTGCCGGAAATGGCCCTCCAGGTGCGCCAGGCGATGGCACGCCCCGACCGCCCGGCGGAAGGCCAGATCACGCTCACCTTCGACGGCGAGGAGCGCACGCTGACGGTGCGCGTCACCTCCGAGATGTCGGCGGAAGGCGCGCAGGGCTTCGTGGTGACGCTGGACGACATCTCCGAATTGGTCTCGGCGCAGCGCGCCTCCGCATGGGCGGACATCGCCCGCCGCATCGCCCACGAGATCAAGAACCCGCTCACCCCCATCCAGCTTTCCGCCGAGCGGCTGCGCCGCAAGTACCGCGGCCAGATCACGACGGACCCGGAAGTCTTCGAGCAGTGCACCAACACCATCATCAGGCAGGTTGGTGACTTGGGCCGCATGGTGGATGAATTCTCCTCGTTCGCGCGCATGCCGACTGCGGTCATGGCGCGCGAGGACCTGGGTGAGCTGGCGCGTGAAGCGGTCTTCCTCCAGCGCGTGTCGGACGCGTCCATCAGCTTCGAGATCGAGGGCGCCGAGGACTCGGTGCCGGTCGAATGCGACCGCCGCCTGATCGGGCAGGCGCTCACCAACCTCATCAAGAACGCCATTGAGGCCATCGGCACCCGCCGCGCCGCCGAGGGCGAAAGCGTGAAGGACGAAGCACAGGACCGCATCCTCGTGCGCATCGAGGACTTCGGCGAGATGGTGACGCTCGAAGTGAGCGACACCGGCGTCGGCCTGCCGCGCGGCGACCGCTACCGGCTGGTCGAGCCCTACGTCACGCACCGCGAGAAGGGCACCGGCCTCGGCCTCGCGATCGTGAAGAAGATCATGGAAGACCATGGCGGCAGCCTTGCGCTTGAGGATGCACCGTGGGTGGCCGAAGGCGGCACGGGCGCACGCATTCGCATGACGCTACCGCGCACGCAGACAGCATCCGCCGGACCGGACGACAGCAATTCGGAAGGGCAGGGCTTCGGCCATGCCCCCGCCGCTCAATGACGGCGCGCTTTGCCCGCGCCACACGAATAAGTTGGGGAGTAGTTAGTCATGGCTTCTGACATTCTGATTGTCGATGACGAGGTCGACATTCGGGAACTGATGGCCGGCATCCTCGAGGACGAGGGTTACGAGACACGCCTTGCCGCCAACAGCGACGACACGCTGAAGGCGATCCAGGCGCGCGTGCCGAGCCTCGTCCTTCTCGATGTCTGGCTGCAAGGCAGCCGCATGGACGGCCTCGACCTGCTCGATGCCATCAAGGAAAAGCACCCGGACCTGCCTGTCGTCGTCATCTCCGGCCACGGCAACGTGGAAACGGCGGTGACCGCCATCAAGAAGGGCGGCTACGACTACATCGAAAAGCCGTTCAAGGCGGACCGGCTGGTGCTGATCGTGAAGCGCGCCATCGAGTCCTCGCGCCTGCGCCGCGAGAACGAGGAGCTGCGCCACCGCGCGGGCGACGATGCGGAACTCATCGGCGTATCGAGCTGCATGAACCAGCTCCGCCAGATGATCGAGCGCGTCGCGCCCACCGGCAGCCGCGTCCTCATCACCGGCCCGTCCGGCTGCGGCAAGGAAGTCACCGCGCGCATGCTGCACAACCGCTCGACACGCGCGCGCAACAATTTCGTCGCCATCAACGCCGCCACCATGGCGCCGGATCGCGTGGAAGAAGAGCTGTTCGGCATCGAGGCCAGCGCAGGACAGCCCGCCAAGGTCGGCGTGTTCGAGCAGGCCCACAAGGGCACGCTGTTCCTCGATGAAGTGGCCGACATGCCGCTGGAGACCCAGGGCAAGATCCTGCGCGTGCTGGTGGACCAGACCTTCGTGCGCGTCGGCGGCGGCCCGCGCGTGCAGGTGGACGTGCGCGTGATCTCGTCGTCGAGCCGCGACCTGACGACGGAGATCGCCGCCGGCCGCTTCCGCGAGGATCTCTACCACCGCCTCAACGTGGTCCCCATCGCCGTGCCCGCGTTGGCCGACCGGCGCGAGGACATACCTGTGCTGGCCGAACACTTCATGGAGCGCATCGCGCTCGCCACGGGCCTTGGCACCCGCAAGATGGGCGAGGACGCGCTCGCCGCGCTCCAGGCCCATGACTGGCCCGGCAACGTCCGCCAGCTGCGCAACAACATCGAGCGCCTGCTGATCCTCGCCTCCGGCGAAAAGGAAGGCGCCATCACGGCGGACATGCTGCCGTCGGAAGTGGCCCGCACCTCGCCGCAGGTGGGTGGCGCCGACGAGACCGGCCAGAACATCATGGCGTTGCCTTTGCGCGAGGCGCGCGAGAGCTTCGAGCGGCAGTACCTGCTGGCACAGATCCGGCGCTTCGGCGGCAACATTTCGCGCACCGCGGCGTTCATCGGCATGGAGCGGTCGGCCCTGCACCGCAAGCTCAAGTCGCTGGGCGTCACCACCTCCAACAGGTCGGAAGTGCGCGCCTGATATTGACGCGAGTACCCTCCCGGAAGTTCAAAGGCCCGGTTTCCAGCTAGAAGGCCCTCCATGAAAGTCATCATCTGCGGCGCAGGGCAGGTCGGCTCCGGCATCGCGCGTCAGCTTGCCGGCGAGCACAACGACGTCACCGTCATCGACTCCTCGCCCGACCTCATCCAGCAGATGGCGGACGCCCTTGATGTGCGCACCGTCGTCGGCTACGCGTCCCACCCGGACGTGCTGGAGCGCGCGGGCGCGCGCGAGGCGGACATGATCATCGCCGTCACCTTCGCCGACGAGGTGAACATGGTGGCGTGCCAGGTGGCGCACTCGATCTTCGACGTGCCCACCAAGATCGCCCGCATCCGTGCGCAGAGCTACCTGAAGCCGGTCTGGCAGGACCTGTTCAGCCGCGACAACATGCCAATCGACGTCATCATCTCGCCGGAACTGGAAGTGGGCCGCGCGGTGATGCGCCGGCTTGAACTGCCCGGCGCCATCGAAGCGATCCCCTTCGCCGACGGCAAGGTGAGCTTCCTCGGCATCGCGCTCGACGACGACTGCCCGGTGGTGAACACGCCCCTGCGCCAGCTCACCGAACTGTTCCCGGACCTCAAGGCCGTTGTCACCGGCGTATCGCGCGGCGGCAAACTCTTCGTGCCGGATTCGAGCGACCAGATGATGGTCGGCGACGAAGCCTACGTGGTAGCGGACGTGAGCCAGGTCCGCCGCGTGCTGTCCCTGTTCGGCCACGAGGAACAGGCAGCGCGCCGTGTCGTGATCGTCGGCGCCGGCAATATCGGCCGCCACGTGGCGCAGGAACTGGAAAATTCCCACGCCCGCGTAAAGGTCAAGATCATCGAGCAGGACAAGGCCAAGGCCGTCCTCGCCGCCGACGAGCTGTCGCGCACCGTGGTCCTCAACGGCGACGCGCTGGACCAGTTCGTGCTGCGCGAGGCGGGCGCCGACCAGGCGGAAACACTGGTGGCGCTCACCAACGACGACGAGGTGAACATCCTCACCTGCGTGATGGCCAAACAGCTTGGCTGCGAGCGCGTCGTCTCGCTCATCAACAACCGCGCCTATTCAAACCTGATGGGTCCGATGGGCGTCGATGCCTTCGTCAATCCGCGCGCCACGACGGTCTCCACCGTGCTGCGTCACGTGCGCCGCGGCCGCATCCGCGGCGTCTCGTCGGTCGAGGACGGCAAGGCGGAGGTGATCGAGGCGGAAGCCCTCAACACCTCGACACTGGTCGGCCGCCCGCTCCGCGATGCCGACCTGCCCGACGGCATGCGTGTAGGTGCCGTCCTGCGCGACGGCGAAATGATCGTGCCGCGCGGTGACACGGAAATCCACGCGGGCGACCGTGTGGTGATCTTTGCCCTCGCGGACGAGGTGCGCCGCGTGGAGCGCATGTTCCGCGTCAGCCTCGAGTTCTTCTAGGCCGTGCCCTCCTTCGCCATCATCGGCATCGTGCTGGCCGGCGCCCTCTCGGTCATCGCGGGCGCGCACGTGCTGCCGGTCATGGCGGCAATTTCGGCGGGCCAGCCGTCCGAGGCCGGCATCTTCGCGGTCGCCGGGCTGCTGACCGGCTTCATCGCCGGGGCCCTGGCGCTCGCCACCAGCGGCATGCGCCGCACGCCGCGCGTGTCCGAGCGGCTGGCGGCACTGGTCGTCGCATGGTTCGTCGCGCCCGCATTCGCGGCCATCGCTTTCGTCGGCGTCGATTCCGAGATGCTTTTTACCGATGCCTATTTCGAGGCGGTCTCGGCAATGACCACCACAGGCGCCACCGGCTTCGGCCCTGGCGGCTATGGCATTGGCGCCCCGTCTTCGACCCTCGAGCTGTGGCGGGCCACGCTGCAATGGATCGGCGGCTTCGCCGCACTCCTCATGATGATGGTCGTCCTCGCACAGCTCGGCGTCGGGGCGCTGTCATTGCGCCGTGCGCCCATCCCTCCGGGCAACACGACGGGCCCGTTCGGGCCTTACTGGCCAGCCATGCTGGCGCTCGGCTTTGCCTATGGGGCCGTGACGCTTGCAGGTGTCGTCGCGCTGCTGGTCTCGGGCCAGAAGCTGGTGCCATCGCTCACGCTGGCCTTCTCGGCGGCCGCCACCGGCGGCATGCTGCCGGAGCACGGCTCCGCGGTGCTGGAAACCCTCGGCGCTGCGCCGGCGATCATCCTTGCCGTGGTCATGCTCGTCTGCGCCATGAGCTTCCTGCGCCACGCGGGCCTCATGCGGCGGACGCCGCGCGACTACTGGAGCGACCCGGAAGTCCGCTACATCGTCCTCGGCGCGCTCATCGGCGGCTTCGTGCTGGCCGTCATCATGAGTATCGGCAGCCTCACCGGTTTCCCGCTGCTGCGCGGCATCCTGTGGATGATCTCGCTGATGTCCACCTCGGTGCATGCGGTGGACAAGGAAGGCTTCACCGCCATTCCCTACATGGTGGCGCTCGGCATCGTCTTCGTCGGCGGCTCCACCATGTCCACCGCCGGCGGCCTCAAGCTGATGCGGCTGGCACTCCTCATGAAGCAGGGCGCGCGCGAGATCGCGCGGCTGGCCCACCCCCATGGGATCGTCCACACCGAGTTCGGCGGCCGCCCCTTTACAATGGAGCTGATGCGCGGCGTCTGGGCCATGTTCGTGCTGATGATCGTCGCCGTGCTGGCGACGGCTTCGGCGCTCGCCGCCTTCGGCCTGCCGTTCGAGCAGTCGCTGGCCGCCGGCATCGGCGCCATCGCCAATGCCGGCCCCGTGCTGGGCTTCGCGCCGGATGCGGCGGGTGAAAGCCTCGGTCTCGGCGCCGTCGCCGTCTACGCGGCCATGCCGGCGGCTGCCAAGTTCTGCGTCTGCGTCGCCATGGTGGCGGGCCGTGTTGAGGTGCTGGCGCTTGTAGCCTTTGCGAGCGCCGCCACCGTGCGCGACAGCTAGGAGCCGCGATGAGCCGGATCGCCTACGTGAACGGGGCCTATGTGCGGCGCGGGGAGGCGGGCATCTCCATCGAGGACCGCGGTTTCCTTTTCGCTGACGGCGTCTACGAGGTGTGCGAACTGCGCGGCGGACGGTTGGTGGACGAGGAACGCCACCTCGACCGCCTCGACCGGTCGATGGCCGAACTGCGCCTCACACCACCCATGCCACGCCGGGCCTTGCAAGCCGTGCTGCGCGAAACCGTGCGCCGCAACCGCATCGCCGAGGGCATTATCTATTTCCAGGTGACGCGTGGCGCAGCCCGCCGCGACCACGGCTTTCCCCCGCCCGGCACACCCGCGTCCCTCACGATCTTCGTATCCCCCATCGACGTGGCAAAGCGCGAGCGCGCCGTGCGCCACGGCGTAACCGTGCGAACCGCGCCCGACGAGCGCTGGAAGCGCCGCGACATCAAGTCGGTGAGCCTGCTGCCCAACGTCATGGCCAAGCAGGCCGCGCGCGAGGCGGGCGCCTACGAAGCGTGGATGGTGGACTCGGCGGGGTACATCACCGAGGGCGCGTCCACCAATGCATGGATCGTTACGCACCAGGGCGTGTTGGTGACCCGGCCGCTGGGGCCGGATATCCTGCCCGGCATCACCCGGCAAGGCGTGCTGGAGGCCGGGTCCGCTCTCCAGGTTCCTGTCGAGGAACGCCCCTTCACGGTCGAAGAGGCCAGGTCGGCCGCCGAAGCGTTCCTGACAAGTTCGTCAGCCGTGATCCTGCCCGTCGTCGCAATCGATGGCCAAAAGGTAGGAACCGGTGAACCGGGCCGCGTCACCCTGCGTATACGTGATGCTGCACGCGTCAATTGTGTGATTTCGCCTGTGCATTTGCCGTCTATTTAGGCAATCAGGTCATTCGCCCGCGTTTTGCACTTGCAGCATAAGAAATCTGTATCAATTTAGTGGTACGCCTGCGTCGTTGCCCGATCCGGCAGGCCCGGGCAGGCGCAATTCGACAAGAATAGAAAGGGAAACCCTCATGTCTTCGGACAAGCCGCAGAACCTGCAGGACACCTTCCTCAACCACATTCGCAAGCAGAAGATGCCGGTCACCGTCTTTCTGGTAAATGGCGTGAAGCTGCAGGGTGTGGTTACGTGGTTCGACAGCTTCTGCGTGCTGCTACGCCGCGACGGGCACTCGCAGCTGGTTTACAAGCACGCGATTTCAACCGTGATGCCGTCGGCGCCGGTCCAGCTCTTCGAAGAGGATGGGGAAGGCGCGGACGCGTAACTCACGCATCCATGGAAAGCCGCCCCGGAATTGACGACACCGGACAAAGCACACCCCGCACGCCGTAAGGGCGCTTCCGGCCCGCTTGATGACCGCATTTCCGCGGCCGAGAGCGGCCGAGCCGTCGTGCTTCACCCGTGGCTCAAGCGCGAGCCGGCGGGCAAGTCCGCACGCGCGCCCGAGGACCGGCTGGAGGAGGCGATCGGCCTTGCCGCCGCCATCCACCTCGACATCGTCCACGCCGTGGTCGTGCCCGTGCCCAATCCCAACCCGGCTACGCTGTTCGGCCAGGGCAAGGTGGACGAGCTCAAGGGCACCATCGAGCTGGTGGACGCCGGCCTCGTGATCGTCGATGCGCCGGTGACGCCGATCCAGCAGCGCAACCTGGAGAAAGCATGGGGCGCCAAGGTGCTCGACCGCACCGGGCTCATCCTCGAGATCTTCGGCGAGCGCGCGGCGACCCGCGAGGGTGCGCTCCAAGTCGAGCTGGCCCATCTCAATTACCAGAAGGGCCGCCTCGTGCGGTCATGGACCCACCTTGAGCGCCAGCGCGGCGGCCTTGGCTTCGTCGGCGGTCCCGGCGAAACCCAGATCGAGGCGGACCGCCGCCTGATCCAGGAGCGCATCACACGTCTTGAGCGCCAGCTGGACCGCGTGAAGCGCACCCGCGAACTCCACCGCAAGACGCGCCGCAAGGTGCCGTACCCGGTGGTGGCGCTGGTCGGCTACACCAACGCCGGCAAGTCCACGCTCTTCAACAAGCTCACCGCCTCGGGCGTGATGGCGGAGGACATGCTGTTCGCCACGCTCGATCCCACCATGCGCGCCCTCGACATGCCCGGCGGCCAGCGCGTGATCCTGTCGGACACGGTGGGCTTCATCTCCGACTTGCCGACGACGCTCGTCGCCGCCTTCCGCGCCACGCTTGAAGAGGTGCTGGAGGCGGAACTGATCCTCCACGTCCGCGACGTGTCGCACCCGGAAACGGCGGCGCAGCGCCAGGACGTGCAGGACGTGCTGCGCAGCCTCGGCGTCGATCCGGACGACCGGGCGCATATCGTGGAAGTCGCCAACAAGATCGACCTGCTGGACGCCCCCGCCCGCGAGGCGCTGCTGGCCGAAAGCGCCGGCGATCCCAACATGGTCGCGGTCTCGGCAGTCACAGGGGAGGGGCTCGACCAGCTGACGGCGCTGGTGGAAGGGCGCGTGACCGCGCACCTGCGCGACGTGGCCATCGACCTGGGCCCCGGCGATGCGGCGGCCCGCGCATGGCTGCACGAGCACTGCACCGTGACGGCGGACGACGAACTGTTCGACGACGGCACCGTCCGCGTCCGCATCAAGGCGTCTGACGCCGATCTCGGCCGCATCTCGAAGCGCTTTCCCGAACTGGCTGGGTCCGCGGCAGCGGAATAACCACGACCTGTCATCCCGCGGCTTGACCGCGGGATCCAGAGCATCCGCACCTCACTCGCCTGTGGCCCTGGACCCCGCGGTCAAGCCGCGGGGTGACAATCATTGCGCGGGATCGCTTTCCATCCCCGCCCGGCAGCCATCCGCCTCGTCATCGCAGCTGACCGTCTCCACGATCTCGCCCTCGGAAATGTTGCGCACCCAGTCCACCGCGCGCACACCGCCGGTCTCGAAGCCGTAGAACGCGTCGAAGCGAAGCAGCGTGTGGAACTCACCCGCCGCCGTGTAGCTGCGGAAGGTCGGCACGTCGGCGGCCAGCTCATCGAGATTGGCCTTGAGCAGCGGATAAAGCTCCTCGTCGCTGCCGAGCAGGTTGACGAACTGCTCCTGCACGGAGTCGTAGGCCGTGTTGAACTGGTGAAAGCGCATGTCCGGGTGCCGCTTGGCGACGATGCGGTAGAAGTCCTCGTAGACCGTGTTGGTCGCATCGTAGCCTTCAAGCTCCGGCCAGTCGGCGAGACCGGTGAAGGAGCCCCAGGCCTCGTGCAGCTCGGTGGGCGGGCCGGTGCGGTAGCCGCCGCCGCCGCCTGCGAACTGGATCACGTCACTCTCCGGATAAGCGTCCTTCACGACGCCCGACCAGTAGGCCGAAGTGACGGCGCCTGCTGAGCCGCCGCCCACGAAGATCGTCTCCGGCGCATCGAGGTTGGCGCTCACCCAGTCGAGGGCAGACTGCACGTTGGCCTTGCCCCGGTGGTGGATGGTGACCGTCGAGCCGTCCGACTTCTCGTAGGTCTTGTCGTTGGCGCCGAGGTGGATATCGCCGGTGCAGTAGGAGACGAAGACCTGGCTCCAGTCGCGGAAGGGGTTCTCGTCGTTGTCGAGATCGAAGGCGCCGCCGCGCGTGCGCGGATCGTTGTGCGGCAGCTGCGCCGAGGGAACGTAGGTCGTCGGCTCGACCGTGGGATCGCAGTGATCGCCGGTCCAGCACGCGCCGCCGCCGTTGAGGAAAACCATCACCTTCTCGCGCGCGCCGGGCTTCACGTGGAAGGCGTACGGCGTGCCCGTGGCGCACAGCGTTTCGCCGCCCGGCTCGATGGTGGTCCACTCGCCGTCGGCCATCTCGCCGATGGGCGTCATGCCGGCGGCGGACGCCGCGGCAGGCAGCAGAAGCGCCAGGATGGCAAACAGGGCAGTGCGCATGTGTTTCCTCCGACTCGAGTCTTGTTGTTGTCGCCGGGAGCCTAGCACGCGCGCCTATTCGCGCTCCTCGCGCTTCGCCCGGTCCCACAGGGCGTCCATTTCTTCCAGCGTCGCGTCATCGGGCGTGCGGCCCTGCTCGGCCAGCAGCGCTTCAACGCGCCGGAAGCGGCGTTCGAACTTGGCGTTGGTGCCCATCAGCGCCTGTTCGGGATCGACATCCAGGTGCCGGGCGAGGTTGGCATAGACGAACAGGATATCGCCCAGCTCGTCCATCACGCGTTCGGGCGCGGCACCCGCCTTGGCCTCGTCGACCAGCTCCCGGGTTTCCTCGGCCAGCTTGTCGAGCACCTGCACGGTCTCCGGCCAGTCGAAGCCGACGCGGGCGGCGCGCTTCTGCAGCTTCACCGCGCGCACCAGGGCGGGCAGGGCGAGGGGAACGCCGTCGAGGGCGCTGGCGGGCGTTTCGCCCTCCGCCTTGGCGGCGCGCTCCTCGGCCTTGATACGCTCCCACGAGCCTTTGACAGCCGCCGGCGTGTCCGCGTCGACATCGGAAAAGACATGCGGGTGGCGGCGGATCATCTTGGACGAGATCGCCTCCACCACGTCGCCAAACGCGAAGTCACCCGCTTCCTCCGCCATGCGCGCATGGAACACGACCTGGAGGAGAAGATCGCCCAGCTCGTCGCGCAGTTCGTCCCGGTCGCCGCGCGCGATGGCGTCCGCCACCTCGTAGGCTTCTTCCAGCGTGTAGGGCGCGATGGTCTCGAAGGTCTGTTCCAGGTCCCAAGGGCAGCCGCCGTCCGGATCGCGCAGCCGCGCCATGATGGCGAGCAGCGTCTCGATCCGCTTGCGGTCCCCCGTGACGCTCACGTCAGTCCGCCGGCCTGTCCGAGAGGGTGGTGCCGTAGCTGCCCACCGCGGCGGCGGCGTCCGACGCCTCCTCGTGGTCGTGATGCTCCTCGGCAAGGCGGCGCCGCAGGTCTTCCTGCGCCTGCTTGTCGAGCGGGAACTTCCACATGACCAGACCGGCCCCGATCATGAAGATGGCGGGCAGGGTGACGTAGATGGCGAGAAGCTGGTTCAGCGTCTCCGGCGAATTCGCCCCGGGCTGCGGCACGAAGCCGATGACGTCGAGCAGCGGGTAGGTGATGCCGACAGCCAACGCCGCGCCCACCTTGTTGGTCATGGTGAGCAGCGAATAGTAGAGGCCGGTGCGCTGCTGCCCGGTCTCCAGCGCATCGTAGTCGCACACGTCCGCCATCACGGCGCGCAGCAGGAACGAGCCCGCGCCGTAGGCGATGCCGTAGAGCGTGTTGCCCGCGAACAGCCACCAGAACTCCTCGCGCGGCATGAAGACGACGAGGGGCAGGGTGAGGGCGCCGTAATACATGGCGATCGACAGGGTGCGGTGCTTGCCCTGCGAATGCGCGATGCGGATCCAGAACGGGATGCCGATGAACCCGGCCACGAAATAGACCAGCAGCAGCAGGCTCGCCCAGTTGGGCAGGCCCATCACGTAGGACGCGAAGAAGATGTAGAGCGCGCCGGTGATGCCCGGCGCCACGCCCACCAGAAGGTCCGCCACCAGCACCCGCTGCAGCAGCTTGTTGCGCATGAGGATGCGGCCCGCATCCGCCCAGTTGATGTTCTGCGGCTTGACGCTCTCGAACTCCGGCACTGCCAGCACGGCGATGCCGATGGTGATGGGCAGCAGGATGATGACGAACCAGCCCATCGCCGCCACGCTCTCCGCGCGGCCCGGATCGGTCGCCGCCGCCTCGATGATGGCGGGCAGGGCAAGCACCGTGAACATGCCGAAGATCAGCGCGAACTCACGCCAGCCCTGGATGGACGAGCGCTCGTTGTAGTCGGGCGATAATTCCGCGCCCCACGACATGTGCGAGATCGTGATCAGCGTCCAGCCGATATAGAGGATCACCATCCAGAACAGCAGGTAGGCCCAGGTGACGGGCGCCGTGGGCATGAACAGCATCCACGACGCGAACATCAGGATCGGGGCCGCGATGACGATCCAGTGCCGCCGCCGGCCCCAGCGCGAATGGACCCTGTCCGACACCATGCCGAGCACAGGATCGGTGAACACGTCCCAGAAGCGGGTGATCATGAAGACGGTGCCGACCACCGACAGGGAGAGCCCCATGTCCTCCGCGTAGAACGGCGGCAGGTAGACGACGATGGGCAGGCCCAGCGCCGAGATGGGGATGGCAGGCAGCGCGAACGCGCCGAGCTGCCACTTGGAAATCCGGCCGGTGGCCATACGAACTGACACCTTGTCACTTTGAAGTTGGCCGGAGACTAATCGCCAACGTCCCGCCGCACAAACCCGGAGCGCGGCTCCGCGCTTACAGCCTTATCCCGAACCGCGCGACGATCCACGCGGTCGCGAAATAAAGCGCCACGGTCAGAACAATGGAAATAGAGAGGCTCGGCCAGAAAGCCATACCCGCTCGAAGCATTGCCGGCATGGCGAGGAACATCGGCAGCGACGGCAGCACGTAGAAGAACGTCGCTTCCATGTGATCGGCAATGCGCACGCCGTCGCCCGTGTCGTTCCACAGCCAGATGACGCCGAGGATGGAGATCAGCGGCAGCGAGGCCACCAGCGCGCCGAAGGCCGGACTGCGCTTGGCTGTTTCCGCGACGATCATCACGAGCACGCCCGAGATCGCCGCCTTGACGATGGTCTGAAGCATGGTCCCTCCGCTTTCGCTAGTAGTGGACCATGTAGCCGCCATCCACCGCCAGTGTCTGCCCTGTGACGTAGCTGGCGGCGTCTGATGCAAGGAACACAGCCGCGCCGCCGATCTCGTGCGGCTCGCCCCAGCGGCCCAGCGCCGAGCGCTCTCGCGGCATGCGGGTGACCTGCTCGTTCTCGACAAGCGCCGCGTTGAACTCCGTCGCGAAGAAGCCGGGGCAGATCGCGTTGACCGTTATGCCTTTCGAGCCAAGCTCGGCCGCAAGCGCCCGGGTGGCGGTCGCAAGCCCGCCCTTGCTCATGCCGTAGACCGCGTCCCCCGGCAGCGAGATATGGGCTGCAATCGACGTGACGTTGATGATGCGGCCATGACCCCGCGCCGTCATGTGCTTGGCCGCCAGACGCGACAGCTCGAACGGTGCAACGAGGTTGGTGGCGACCAGTGCCGCGGCGTCGCCGGGTTCGAACGCGTCGAGGCTGCGCCGGTTCCGGGCAGCGGCATTGTTGACGAGGATATCGAGCGCACCGGCCTCGGCGATCAGCCGGTCGAGGGCTGCCGCGGCCATGCCGATGTCGCCGGGATCGAAGGGAAGGGGGCGGGCCTCAATCCCGTCAGCCGCCAGCTTCGCGCACGCTGCCTCCAGCGTCGCCGCGTCGCGACCTCCTAGATAGACCGAGGCCCCGGCCGCGCCGAGCGCCTTCGCCATCTGAAAGCCAAGTCCGCGCGCGGCGCCCGTGACCAGCGCCACGCGGCCCGAAAGGTCGAACGCCGGCGATGTCATGCGAAGGCGTCGCCCACGAACGGGTTGGTCTTGCGCTCGTATTCGAAGGTGGAGAGCGGCCCGTGGCCCGGCACGAAACCGATCTCGTCGCCAAGCGGGAACAGGCGGTTGCGGATCGAGTCCACCAGCTGCTGGTGGTCGCCGCGCGGCAGGTCGGACCGGCCGACGGAGCCCTGGAAGATCACGTCGCCGACAAGGCAGATGCGCGACGGCACGTGGTGGAACACCACGTGGCCGGGCGTGTGGCCGGGGCAGTGGATGACGTCGAGGGTGAGCCCGCCGACCTCCACCGTGTCGCCAGTGTCGAGCCAGCGGTCCGGCAGGAAAGCCGGGTAGTCCGGCATCCCGTAGCGTTTGGCCTGGTCCGGCAGGCTTTCGATCAGGAACCGGTCGTCCTCGTGCGGGCCCTCGATGGGCACGCCATAAGCCTTCGCCAGTTCGCCCGCCGCGCCCGCATGGTCCAGGTGGCCGTGGGTGAGCAGCACCTTCTCAAGCTTGAAGCCCGCCTCGTTGATGGCATCGTTGAGCCGGCCCACGTCGCCGCCCGGGTCGCACACCGCGCCCACCATCGTTTCGTCGTTCCACAGCAACGAGCAGTTCTGCTGGAGGGGCGTCACGGGGACGATGGCAATCTTCAGCGGCATATGAACTCCGGGGGACTCCGGTGGGGCGGGTGGTCAGTACAGGTTGTCGCGCGCGTCTTCGTCGAGCGCGGTATCGATCAGCTCGGCGTCGATGTCGAGCGCCAGCTGGTCACGCATGATCTGGCCGAGGCTGGGAAAATCCTTACGCTCGATCTGCGTGGACGGATCCCACAGGCCGGCGCGCTTCACGGCCTTCGCGCAGTGAAGATAGGCCTCCTTCACCTCCACGACCACGACCGAGAGCGGCGGCCGCCCGTTCACCTCGAAGCGCGCCATGAGCTCCGGGTCGGTGGAGAGGGAGGCCAGCCCGTTCACCCGCAGCATCTCGTTGACGCCGGGCAGGAAGAACAAAAGGCCGATCGCCGGGTTGGCGGTGATATTGGAAAGCGAGTCCAGCCGGTTGTTGCCGGGCCGGTCGGGCATCGCGAGATGCGTCTTGTCGATGACGTGGACGAAGCCCGGCTCGCCGCCGCGCGGGGAGACATCGCCCAGCCCGTCCGGCCGCGACGTGCCGAGCACGCAGAACGGCGACAGCTCGATGAAGCGCCGGCAGTGGGCGTCGATATGCCGGATGTCCTTGTGAGCCGCGCCGGGGCTTGGCTCCTTGTAGACTGTCCGCAGATCGTCTTCGCTGGCCAGTCCGTTGCCCTGCATCGTGCCGTCAGCCATTGCGCGCTCTCCTGAGAATAGTTCTCATCTCTTCATAAACGCTTCGAAGGCATCCGCAAAATCCGGATGCCAGCGGGAGAGGGCGGGCCGGTTCTCGATCATGTCGCCCGCGGTCCACGCGATGCGTTTCTCGTCGGTCGGCCGGTCCACGTCGTTGTCCGGGCACAGCACGTAGAAGTCGCCGCGCGCGAGGCTTTCCAGCAGGAAGTCCGCCACCTGTTCGGAGGTCCAGGCGCTCGGCGGCTTTTCCTTCGCAAAGCGGCGGATGATGCCCGTGTAGGTGAAACCGGGGATCAGCAGGTGCGCCGTGATCTCGCAGCCCTCGGTATTGCGCAGCTCGTGCGCCAGCAGCTCCGTGTAGGCCTTCAGCGCCGCCTTGGAGACGTTATAGGCGGCATTGCCGGGGGGCAGGGTGATGCCCTGCTTGGAGCCCGTGTTGACAACGAGGCCGGGCCCGCCGGTCTCCAGCATCGACGGCACAAAGGCCTGTACGCCGTTGAGCACACCGCCGAAATTGATGTCGAGAAGCTGGCGCCAGCCGTCCGCGTTTTCCCACGGCTTGCCGGGGTTCATGCCAGCGCCCGCGTTGTTCATCAGCACCTGGACGGAGCCGAACGCCTCCAGCGCGTGATCGCGAAGGGCGATGACGTCCGCTGCGCTCGACACGTCGCAGGCATGGATCATCACCTCGGCTTCGTCCCCGAAGGTCTCGCGCGCCGCCTCCAGCGCCTGCGCATCCCGGTCCGCCAGCATGATCCGCAGCCCAAGCCCCGCGAACCGCTGCGCACAGGCCAGCCCGATGCCGCTGGCGCCGCCCGTGACGACGGCCGCGTGGCCGGGCCTGAGAGCCGGATGGGGGGTGTCGGTCATGGTCGTTCGTGCTCCCTCATGGTCTGGCTGTCAGGCACCCAATAAGCGCATAATATATAAATGGGAGCGTGCGCCGGTTACTTGGTCCGGGTACGGATCATTCCGCCGCTACACTTGGTCTTGTGTCCTCCCTAACCTGATCCTCCAACATCTTGAGCGCGCGCCTGTATGTGGTGCGGGCGCTGCCCCCGGTGCGCCATATGTTGAGATAGATAAGGCCCACTTCCGGCTTAATGCCCGCTAGCTCACACAGTTTGAGCATGTGGTCATCCGAGGGGAGGCCCTTCCCGGATCGCCAGTAATGGACGTTTCCGACGCTTCGAAGGCTGATTCGTCGCGCCAGTTGCCGATCGCTATCGACCCGCGCACCGACGCGCGCAAGGTCAAGCAGTTGTTCAATATTCATGGTTAAGCCTCGCAGGGGCTGAGTCGCACAACTGCAACAGTACTAGAAATTAACAAGAAAAGCCGCGCCTTGCGTTCTCGCGCCGTTCTCCATCTAGCCTCACCGCATCCGAAGCCTTTGAGCGTCGGACGCCTCGCAGGGCGGGGCCGCGTTGCCGATCCTGTCGCCCCCAAGCAGTCGGGTTCCTCCGGTAACGCGGCCCATCCCCTCCGAGGCCCCACCTGCGAGGGAGGCGGTCATGGACTATCAGTGCACGAATGAAATCCCGGCGGCCTATTGGCGCGCCAACCCCTACGAACATCGCATCCGCCGGTGCGGCGTGGTCCGCGAGGGCTTGCCCACGTGGACGCTGTTCTATTTCGAGCGGATGGGCTCTAGCGCCCCGGTGCTCAAGGTGGACGTGACCGCCCTGTGTGGCCCGTGCGCGAACCGGACGATGCGCGAGCGGTGGCCCGCCGAGGCAACGGTTTGCGAGCACTGGGAGACCTACGCGGACGGCACGCGGATGCTGGCATCCCGCGACTTCGCCGCGCCGGTCGTGGTTGACCGCTTCAACTCGGAGCGCCTGTTGGCCGGGAGGTCGTTTTGAGCAACTTCGGCCCCGTCAAGGCCCCGGTGTCACCGTCAACCGGACGGCCTGCGGCGTGTCAGGACTGCATGTTCTGGTCAGCGCCGCACCCCGATCTTCTTGGCCATTGCCGCCGCTACGCGCCCCGTCCAGGCGGTCTTTGGGAATGGCCCGCACTTGATCCCGACGATTGGTGCGGTGAGTTCAAAGGCCGTCCGGGTACGGAGCAATCGGCATGACCGGTTATTGCGTCGTGACCCTCTCGCTCCAAGGTCGCACCGTCTATGCAACTCGACCGCTAGGCGGACGGCCAATGTTTTCGCCGCGCCCGCGCGATGCCCAACGCTTTAACTGGCGAGAGGCGCACGACTTGAAAGCCGAGTTGGAAAGCCTCGACCTGTGCCGAGGGCTGACCAGCGTGCGTGTCCGCCAGCCGGTGCTCCCAAAGAAGGCTGCTGAGGCGGCGTATTTCCACCATCTTTTTAATCGTCTCGTCCGGCCCGGAGGGCGAGCTTGATAGACCCGCAAGCAGAGTTGCCGCCGAAGGGGCCTGACACGGCCCGCCAAGAGCGGCACGCCCTCCGCGACCGCGCAGCGGACCTGACCGGCTGGGAGCGGCTTGGCGAGTGCGGCAGGGCGCGCACGCAACCCGGTGTCGAGCTATGGCGAGGGGAGGGCGGTGGCGTCCATTATCGCGGCCTTGCCACGTGCGGCAGCATTTGGACGTGCCCGGTCTGCTCTACCAAGATCGCCACGCGCCGCGCTGAGGAAGTCTGCGAGCTGGTCGAAGCCCACGAGGCCGATCCGGCGCACGCGGTTTACATGGCCACCTTCACGATCCGCCATCGCGCCAGTGACCGCGCAAAGGCGCTACGCGAAATGGTCGCGCTCGCGTGGCGCAAGTTGCAGAACCGGCGCGGGTGGCGCGCCTTCAAGGATGACTTCGGCGTCATCGGCACCGTGCGCGCGCTAGAGGTGACGCACGGGAAGAAGAACGGATGGCACCCGCACGTTCACGTGCTCATTTTCACGGATCGCCCGATCAAGAATGAGGCCCAGGCGGCAGCGGCCCTCTATTGGGAATGGTCGCAGGTGGTGGCGAAGCTGGGCGGCACGACCGAACGCAAGGCGTTCCACATGCGGCGTGCGAGCAAGGGCGTTATCGCTGCGGAATACGTCGCCAAGTGGGGAGCTGGCCACGAGGTTGCGAAGGGCGCTCACAAGGATGCAGCCGGGCGGAGCGTTTGGGACTTGCTCAAGGCGAGCGAGCACGACGCGAGCGCCGGGCGTCTCTTCGTCGAGTACGCGGAGGCGTTCAAGGGGGCGCGCCACCTGACTTACTCGCGCGGCCTGCGTGAAGGGTACGGGCTGCGTGATGCGGCCTCCGATCAAGAGCTTGCCGAGGCCGACGAACAGCTAGAGCTGCACGACCCGGAGACGGGCGAGGTCATCGCGGAAAGTCCCGAACGTCTCGCTTTCTTCGACCATGCGACGTGGGCGCAGGTGGTCGGGCGCGGATGGACGGGCTTGCTTCTCGACATTGCATCGGCGGATGGCCGCGAGGGGGTCGAGACGTGGCTTAAGGCTCACGGGCTCGGCAGCTACTACGCGCCCGACGAAGGCGAGTTCGCACCCAGCTATCACCCGCCGCCAACGCGCCCGATGCGGCGGGCCTTCGACCCTGCAAGCGGAAAATCGGCGCGCGAAACAATCAGGAGGGGGCGTTATGCCTAACCCCGCCGGGCCGCTCGACTTCAAGGGCGGCACCTACCTTGGCGATGCGACGTGTACGGAATGTGGCGAGCCGATCAAGGTCAAGGTCAACAAGAACGGGTATGCCTACGCGTTCTGTATCGAGACCGAAGGCGGTTGCGGCTATGCCGTGCAATGCCGCTCGGCCCGGTCAACGGAAATGCTGTTGGCGCGGATCACCGAATGGAAACACGGCTACAAGAAGCGGTGCGCGGCGGCGCTCGGCCATGTGGTCGAGCCGGACGACGAGCCGGACGACGAGCCGGACTTCCCCGACGACGACCCCGACGACGAGCCGGACCCGGAGCCGCAGCCGGAACCGCGCCCGGCCCCCAAGCGGACCCCGCCCAAGCGGGCCGCGCCGAAGCGTCCGGCCCCGAAGCGGCGTGCGCCGCCGAGGTCGAAAACCAACCCCGAAAAAATGTGGTTCGAGGACTAGACCATGAGCAAGAAAGAGCTTGAGACGATGGACGCGGCTTTGAACGGCCAAGGTCCGAACACGGATGAAACCGGCGCCGACGATGCCAGGGCGGAAAATGACAAGCGGGACGCGCCCGCGCCCGGCCTTCCCGAACCGGACACGGCGGCGTTGCAGGCCATGACGGGGCTTATCTACGTCACCGGCGAGGCGATTTGCCGGGGGGCGAAGGTCACATCGTTCACCGCCGACGAAGCTGCGGCCATCGCCTATCCGGCCACGCAGCTGATGGACCATTACGGTGCGGTCGCCTCGCCCGTCACAATGACGTGGGTGGGGCTCATCGGCGCGCTGCTCGCTGCCGGTGCGCCGCGCTATATCGAGGCGTCATCGCGCCAGCTGGACGATGCCGAAGCGCCGAAGGCCCGTCACCCGGCGGACCATGAAGGCGAGGCGTCGGAGGTGTCCGCGTCGGACGTTCCGCAGGGAGCCGAAGCGGAGCTTTCGTGAGCCGTCCACCTGCTACCATCGTCGGCTACTTCGGGCCGAAAGGATCGGGCAAGACCACGCGCATGATGCGCACGGCGGACGCGCGCCGCCGGGTGCTCGTGCACCAGCTGGTGCCGCAGTCGATCCTTTCGGCCCGAGCTATCCCGGTCGATGCGCCGGGCGACCTTGTGCGCCGGTTGCGCGCCGCCGATGGCCGCAAGGTGCGTCTCGCGTGGAACGGATATGCGCACATGGACCGCGCCGAGGCGTTCGAGATCGCCAACGCGGCGGCGTGGGCAGCTGAAAACATCACCGTTGTTTGGGATGAAATCGACCTGCTCGCGGGGCGTGAGCTGCCGCGTTGGGCGTCCATGATCGTGAACGCTGGCAGGCACCGCGGAATCAGCATCCTCTACACGGCGCGACGGCCCGCCCGCGTGCCGCGCGACCTGACGGCGAACGCGGATCGCATCGTGGCTTTCGGCACACGGGAGCCGAATGACGTGGCCTACCTGCGCGAGTTCATGGGGCAGGCGGCGGAAGGTCTAGGCGACCTGCCGGAATACCGGGCCGTCACGTGGCCGGAAAAAAAATCAGCTAGCTGAAATCTCCACTACGGCACGTGTTTTCCACGTGTAACACGTGCGCAACTGCCGGGCGTTTTCGTGCTCGGGTTGGTCAGCCTGATTTGGAAACCCAACCCCAAGAGGACGATCCCATGCCTTCCACCAAGTCGCTCGTTTCCGGTGTCATCGTCACCGTGGCCGCGCTGTTCGTGTGGGAGAAGTTCGTCAAGCCGATGGCCACCTAGGCCCGGCGCGCGACCTTCCCCAACAGCTCCCCCTGACAGACGATCCCGAGGCCGAAAATGGCAATCGACTATCTGCACACGGACCGCCGTATCATCGGCTCCATTCCGTACAACGCGGGTCAGCGCAACACGCTCGACATCGAGACGGGCGCGGCGCTCATCGAGACGGCCATTCGGCTGCGCTTCACCATCACCACGACGACGACGCCCATGGCGGACCCGAAGTGGAACGTTCTCGCCCGGCTGATCCGGCGCTTTGAGCTGGTGGTGCAGGAGCAGGATAACGTCATCGCCATGGACGGCGCGGGCCTGCTCATGCGCGCGCTGCTCGACTACGGCACGTTGCCCGAAGGGGCTGGCGATGCCTTCGTGCTGACGGCGGCCCCCACTACGACCAACTACGACATCACCATTCCGATTGCGCACTTCCTGCCGCGTTCGCAGTTCCCTCTGCAATGCGCCATCGACCTGCGCGGCATCAACTCCGCGAGCTACGCTATCCAGTGGGGCACGCTGACGGACATGGTGGGGACGGTCGGCGGCGGCGTGCTGAGCAACGTTCAGTGCGATATCGTCGGCACGTACCTCAATCGTCTCGTGACGCAGGGCAATCAGCGGCTCATGGTCCGCGCGCTTGACCAGCAGACGAAAGAGCTGACCGCGACCAACGAGAATTTCAACATCCAGATGGACAAGAACACGGGTCTTGCCTATCGCTCGCTCTCGCTGGTCACGACGGCTGCGGACGTGGCTGTTGACACGATCCTGCCTTCGCAGGCGCGCCTCGTGTCGGGCTCCAAGACGTTCGTCAACATGCCCGCCGCGTTCATCAAGAACCTTGCGAAGTCGTATCGCTCGCTCAATGCGGAGCTGGTCGGCATCTACCCGCTGGACCTGCCCTCGCTCGGCGACCCGAACCAGATGATCGCAACGGACGCGCTGGACGCGGACCTTCGGTGGGAGCTTCAGGCGACGAAAGTCACCGGCACCAACCAGATCATCAATTACCGCGAGGCGAAGCGCCCGCTTCAGATCGCGGCCTAAGCGGGAGCCGGTCCCATGTGGGACGACATTCTTCAGCACGCGGGCGACCTGTTCGGCATCTACGTTGGCGGCCAGACCGCCAAGGCGGAAGCCGACGCCCGCGCCCGCGCCGCGCAAGCACAGGCGGACGCCTATCGCTCCATTGCCGAAAGCCAGAACACGGCGGGCATGACGGCGCTGGGTGTCCAGTCCGATCTCGTTCAACAGCTGCTCATTGCGGGCGTGATCGTGCTCGTGGTGTGGGCGGTGGCGAAGCGATAGGGGAGGCGGCATGTGCCTATCCCTATTCGACCGCCCGGCGGGCCGTATGGAGGCGGCGGCGGCATGAGTGTTCCCATTGGCCCGATCATGTCGGCCCTCGGTGGCCTTGGCGCGCTCGGCGGCGGTGGCGCGACGAAAATCAACGTTTCGTCCTCGCAGAACACGTCGAGCGCTGTCGCGGTCAACCCGTCAATCGGCATCCTGATTGGTGACGGCGGCTCGCTGCCGCAACAGGGCGGCGGCGGTGCCAGCGCGCCGGGCTCGGCACCCTCAACGGCGGCAGGCGGGACCGATCCCCTGGGCGGCTACGTCTCTCCGCCGGTGGTCAACACGGGTGGCATCCCCGGCGGTGCCGCGACGGGCGGCGGCAGTGGCATTGCGGGCATGGACCCGCTCATTCTCGCGGGCGTCGGCCTGCTCGCCTTCATGCTGCTGACGGAGGAATGAGCCATGCCGCTTGCATTGTGGATCGGCGGTTCCGCGCTCTCCGTCGCGGCGGCGGCGTGGTTCACGAAAGAGGCGGCGGAGGAAGTTCCGGCGGCGGTCAACAAGAGCATTCCCAGCGTGCTGGTGATGACGGCGGCGGGGGTCGCGCTGCTGCTCGCCTTCGGCTGGGCCACGAGGCGGTGACGCATGGGGTTCTTATCCGGCCTGTTCGGCGGCGGCTCCAAAACGACCGTCCAGAACACGACGAACACGACGACGAATATCAGCGTGGACCCGCAAATTGGCGTGCAGGTCGATGTGGATACGCAAGGCGTAAGCGACACGCTCAGGGACGTGGCGGGCTTCTATGACGCAGCCCTTGACCGGGTGGGCGATGCATTCGAGGCGGCGGCGGAAAGCCAGAGCGAGAGTGAGGCGGAGACGCGGTTGGAGCTGATTAAGGGGCGCGAACAGGAATTGGGCGTGATGCGCCTCGCGCTGCTCATGGCAACCGGGTTTCTGGCGTTGAAGGTGGCGAAGTGACCGGCAAGAGCAATTACGATCTATACTATTTCGACCTGTCGAGCCCGCCCGATGGGGGCTTCGTGTCGATCTCCGGCGCGCGCGGGGCCATCAACTTCGTTGAGGCGCTTAAGGGCGGCGGCTTCGAGCCGACCGCGAAGGTTGAGGTATCGCTGGGTGAGGGGGACCACGAGTGGATACCTCTCCGGGTCTATGGGTTCGTCCGTACACTGTTCACTCACAAGGTACGCGTGCGCTGGGAGGCTCAAGCGGGCGTCACCGTGCAGCTGCTCGTAGCCGATCCCACCAACTTCGAATACGAGGGCATTTCGTCCGCCGCCGCCGCGCTCATCATCAATGGCAGGGGGCAGCCCGTGCCGGTGCAAGGCGTTGCAGCGGGGGTGCTGGACGAGTTCGGCGCAACCATCCCGGCGACGACGAATGCGCAGGTGATGCCCGCCAACCCTGACCGCGTGCGCGCTGTCGTCCAGAACGGCGGCACCGGGGTGGTGCGCCTGCGTGGCGACAACGGGACGGGGGCGGGCGGCTTGGTGTTGGAGCCGGGCGAGACCGTCACGCTTCACACCTCCGCGGTTGTCCGCGCCTACAACCCCAATGGCTTTGACGTGTATCTGCGCGGCGTAGAGGAGGTGGCGTCATGACCCCGCTTGGCGCATCCGTTTATTCCAACGTCGCCGCTGGCGCGGGCACAACCGACATCGTGACGGCGGCGGGCAACACCGCTGGCATCGCCATTCGCCTTGCCAGCCTGTTCGGCGCGGGCGGCTACGCCGCGCTGCTCGTGGATGGCTCGCCCGTCTTCTCGGCGGCGGCAAATAGCACAGTCGTAAAGGGCACCATTCTCATACCGCCTGGCCTCAAGCTGTCGTGGTACTCGCCAGGCAGCGGGAGCCGCTGCGACGTTCGCTACGACCTGTTGAGCGCGCTCTAAGGGAGGTTCCCCATGGTCGAAATTATCGGCGTTGCCGTGGTGCTGGGCTTGGCGGTGTGGGGGTTGTCGCGCTTTCAGGTGCAGGAAGACCCGCCCGCGCCGCCGCCGGGCGCGCAGCCGATCGCCAGCGTGCCGCCGGGCGACCAGCTGACGGTTGCACAAGCCTTCGCGCTCGCTGGTCAGATCGACCGCAATCACTTCGACGGCTGGTTCACGAAAGAGGGGCGCTCGCTCGCTGACGTGGTGGCCATCTGGCAGGTGGAAAGCGATTTGAAGCCGGGGGCGAAGGGCGACCTCCACCTTGCCGACAAGAGCTGGGGCATCGGCCAGGTGCGCGGCAACACGGCCAAAGACTTCGGCGTGACCGATCCGCGCGTGATGCTGAGCGCGGACGTGGGGGCGTACACGTCCATGCTCTACATGCAGTGGTGCTGGAAGTATCTCCGGGGCCGCTTCAACCGCCCGCCGTCCATGGCTGAATGGATCGGCTCTTACAACGCGGGCGTCGGGAACGTGGCGGACAAGGGCTACATCCCGCAGGGTTATCTGGCCAAGTGGCAGAACCGGCGCGCGGGGCTCGTGTAATGCCCGGCGCTGTCGAGATCACGGCCCTGACGCTGCTCGCCATCAACGCGGCGGGGACGGCAGGGATTTTCTTCCGGTTGGGAAACCTTGAGGCGCGCATATCCCATCTGGAACGGCACACGCGCGCCGTGAAGAAGGAGATCGTCCCCGATGGACGCAGCACTCAAGCGGCTTAAGGAGCCGTCCACGGGGGCGGGCATTGCGGCGCTCGCTGCCCTGTTCGCTCCCTCAATCGCTCACATCATCCCGGAGATGGTCACGCATGGCGTCGGCCTGCTCGGGGCCGTGTGGGCTGTCATGCAGCGGGAGGGCCGTTGATGACTTCGAAAACCACGACGAAGCGCAAGGCCCCGGCGAAGCCGGCCGCGCCCAAGCCGAAGCCGCTGGACCTGTCCGGCGTGCGGACGGCGCTCGCTTCCGGCGCCAGCGCGGACGCGGCCCTTCGGCTGCTCTGCGACACGCTGGAGGCACACCATGGCTAGCCGTGTCGGACGCCGCGCCGATGGCCGCTTGAAAAAGGGCTTTCGGCTTCTCAAGGGCGGGCGCGTGGTCAAGGCGAAGGCCAAGACCAAGGCCAAGACCCGCCGCAAGCGCCGGACGCGCCGCTAGAGGCGCGTCATGGCCAACCCGCGCCGCAGCCGCAATTTTCCGGGAGTTGATCCGGTGAGCCGCATTCCCATTCCGAGGCCCAATCCGCTCTACGGCGTGCCGGTGGTCGCGGACGATAACTCGGGCATCACGCCCCTGGTGCTGCCTGAAATCAGCGTGACAGCCACACGGCTCCCGTTCGGGGAGGCGCGCGCCTACCTGCCATGGCTGGTGGGGCTCGGCATCGCGGCAGTGGCGGCGGCGGCGTTCATGCGCCGCTAGGATCTTAGTCCGCGGCGCTTCCAAGGCCCTCTCGCCACGCGAGGGGGCCTTTTTCATGGGGCAGCGGGCCGCGTGAGAGGGGGCGGCCTGAGCGTGCCAGGCGCTCGCGCATGACGCGCCGGATGCGGCTGACGCTCTTGGGGTGCAGGCCCATGGCGTCGGCTATCTGAGCGGCGCTCTGGCCTGCGTCGGTGCGCCGCATCACTTCGGCATAGCGCCGGTCTCGCGCGGCAACCTCGCTCTCACGGCGCGCCCGTGCGACGTAGAAGGCAACGCTCGCCTCGCTCACCCGGTAGGCGTGCGCGGTCAGGGCGACGGCTTCCGGCTCGCTGAGGCCCTTTGCCATGTGGCCGCGCACGGTCGCTGCCAGCTTTTCCCGGTTCCTGTTCCATGCCCGCGCAGCGGCTTCGGCCTTCCGGCGCTGGTCCGCCTCGCGCCGCAGCTGGGCCGCGCGCCGTTCCAGCTGCTCGGCGGCGTTGTCGAGGGCCTTGGCTTCTAGCGAACCGAATATGTCGGATAGGTGGGTAAGATCATCGCTCATGGCGAAAAGTGATTAACGGCTGAAAATATGTTGGGGGGTAACAGGGCGGATCGGCCAAGTATTGATGCACAGCATTGGTTAACCCGTTGTTTCAACTCTACTTTGTGTCAAGTTGTTAGCGCATAATATATATTATGGAAAATAAGAGTGTCGGTGGATTGGCGGTTTTCCGCGCGTGCGGCTGTCCGGCCTGCGCGATTATGGCCTCGGGTCATTCTGGCCTAGGCTGAACGCCTGCGCGCCCCATCACAAGACCAAAGCGCATGGCCCTGCATGGGCCGCAAGCGCGGAGCACGGAGACACAGCCTATGACCGATCCAAGGATCGCTGCCCGGGAGCCGGCCCGGGTCGACGTCAAAGCCGGCGAAACCTACTGGTGGTGCCGCTGCGGCCGATCGGCGGCGCAGCCCTTCTGCGACGGCAGCCACGAAGGAACCGGCATCGAACCGCTGGAATGGACGGCTGAGAAAGACCGGCCGGTGTTCTTCTGCCAATGCAAGCGCACGGCGAACCCGCCGTTGTGTGACGGGCGTCACAACACGCTCTGAGCGCCCTCCCCGGCATCCAGGGACGGGAGTATCCCGGGACGGCGCTTCTGGCTGTCAGACGGCCTTGGTGTAGCCGCGCTCGATGACGCGCTCGAGGGCCTCGAAGGCCTCGCGCATCTCCTCGAAGGCGACGCGGCGGTCCTGGAGATCTTCGATGGCTTCCTTTGAGGGCTGCCCCTGCATCTCGGCGATGCTGAGCGCCTTGGCCAGGTAGCTCGCACGCAGTTCGGAGATCCGCACGGCCATCTTGGTGATGGTGTCGAGCGTGACGTCGGGCAGCTTGCCCTTCAGCACGCGCTTGTTGGCTTCGAGGATGGTGCGGTCCATGCGGTCGCGGAACACCTGCAGCGCATGGCGCGTCTCGCGATCCAGCTCCTCGCTGGTGAGGAGCCGGTCGATCTTGCGCGGCTCGATAACACCGGAATAGCGGACCATCTGGGTCGTCTCCTCAATCGGGGCCTTTCCCCCAACCATGGAGTGTGCCACGCGGGTGCTTAACGGACTGTTAGGTCCGCAAACGCTTGAAATGCCGCGGGAATCGGCTTCGCTTGGCACGATGGCCAGCCGTTGGGACAGCACTGGAGCAGTCCGCGCGAACTGCCTGAAACGACTCTGGAAATCCGATTGGTCCACAAGTTGTCCGAAACGGATTTGGCGGGTTGAGGATAAGTGCCCAGGCGCCTGACTCGACTCAGGAAATCCGGAATTCGCCCTTCGGTCCCAGCGTCACGTAGGGATTGAACGCGACTTCCCAGAGATGGCCGTCCGGGTCCGCGAAATAGCCGGAATGGCCGCCCCAGAACACGTCCTCGGCCTGCTTGGTGATCGTCGCGCCCGCGGCCTCGGCTTCCTTCAGGACCTCGGCCACGGCCTCGCGGCTCGCCACGTTGTAGGCGAGCGCCACGCCGCGAAAGCCCGACCCGGTTGCCGCGACCCCGGCGTCATGCGCCAGCGCCTCGCGCCCGAACAGGCCGAACGCGAAATCGCCCATGCTGAAGAACGCCACGCTCTCCTGGGAGGCCTCCGCCTCCTCGAAGCCGAGGCGCCGGTAGAACGCCCGCGAGGCCGCGAGGTCGCCGACGCCGAGCGTGATGAGGCTGATGCGCTGATCCATGGCCGGTCTCCTCCCGCGGCGGAGCCTAGGACGAACGCCTGGAACAAATCAAGAACAAGAAAGAGAGGCTAGAAAGCCGGCCGTTTGGGGCGCTTCAGCTGCATGACCGCGTCGTCGCCGTCGGCACGCTTGAAGCCGAACTGGGCGTAGAAGTCGTGCGCGTCGCGCGTGCCCAGCGTCCAGTTGTAGACGGTCTCGAGCGCTGGGTACCCGAGGATCGCCCGCATCAGCATCTTGCCGCAGCCCTGCCCCTGGAACGCGTCCACGACGAACACGTCGGATATCCACGCAAACCGCTTCATGTCGGTGACGAGGCGCGCGAACCCCACCTGTCGCCCGCTCGGCACATGGTAGAGCCCGAACGGCAGCGCGTTGGCCACGCTTTCCAGAATCTGCTCCGGCGCCACGTCGCCGGCCCAGTAGGTGTCCGACAGGGTGTTGAGGATCACCGCGCGGTCGAGGCGCGCACGGTCCGTCGAGACCTCGAAGTCGCCCTCGCGGTAGGTGCCCCCCTGCCAGCGGGTTCCGGAATCGGGTTCGGCCAGGCTCATGGCGGCGGACCTTACACGATCCGCCTCCCATGTGCGGCGCATGCGGCGTCAGGCCGCGCGAACCTGCTGCAGGAAGCCGACCACCTGGGTGTTGAGCTCGTCCGCCTGCGCCGCCAGCTCGCGGGCCGCCGTCAGCGCCTCCTCGGCGGAGGTGCCGGTCTGGCCGGCGACGGTTTCGAGCGACGAGACGCTGCTGGAGACTTCCTGCGTGCCCTGCGCCGCGTCCTGCACGGTCGAACTGATCTCGCCGGTGGCAGTGCCCTGCTCGTCCACTGCGGCGGCGATCGCGGCGGAAATCTCGTTGATGGTGGCGATGGTCTTGGAAATGCCGCCGACACTGGTGACGGCGGTGTCCGTGGCCGACTGGATCGCGGTCACCTGGCCGCTGATCTCCTCGGTGGCCCTGGCGGTCTGCTCCGCCAGCGACTTCACCTCCTCGGCGACGACGGCAAATCCCCGGCCGGCCTCGCCCGCCCGCGCCGCCTCGATGGTGGCGTTGAGGGCCAGCAGGTTTGTCTGGGCGGCGATCTCGGAAATCAGGCTTACCACGACGCCGATTTTCTGCGACGCCTCCGACAGGCCGGTGATCTGGGCGGTGGTGGTCTCCGCCTCGCCATACGCGCCTTCCGCGATGCGGCTCGCCTCCTGCACCTGCCGGGAAATCTCGTTGATCGAGCCGGCAAGCTGCTCGGCGGCCGCGGCCACGGTCTGCACGTTGGCATCCGTCGCGTCCGCCGCACCACGCGCGGAAGCGGACTGCTCGCTGGCCGTGCCCGCCATCTGCGTCATGGACTCGGCCGTCTTCTGCATCCGGCCCGCCGATGTGCCGACATTGCGCACGACACCAAGGACCGTCGCCTCGAATTCGTCGGCCAGCCGGTTCATGGCGGCGCGGCGGTCCTCCGCTGCCTTGCGCTCGGTCTCGCGCTGCTCGTCCTGCAGGCGTCGCACCTCGCGGGCGTTGTCGCGGAAGACCTCGACCGTGCGGGCCATGTCGCCCAGCTCGTCGCGCTTCGCCACGCCATAGATCTCGATCTCGTCATGGCCGGAGGCGAGCTCTTCCATCGAGCCGCGCAGGCGCGCCAGCGGCTTCGTGATGCTGCGCGTCAGGAAATAGAGCGCCGGAAGCATCACCGCCAGCAGGATGCCGAAGGCGGCGATGAGGAGCGTATTGGAAAACGCGAGCCGGTCCGCCATCTGCGACGCCTCGTAGGCGATCTCGCGCTGCGCCGCGGACTCGATCTGGCCGAGATTGGCCGAGAACACCTCGCCGGTCATGTCGAGCTCGTCGTGAATGCGGGCCATGGCCGCGCGGTCACCGCGTTCGATGGCCGCGGGCAGTTGAACCAGTGCCAGGTCTTCAAGCGTCGCGATGTGGCCGGGCGCCAGGTCGGCAAGCTGTTCGTCGGCTTCCGATGCGGCGAGCGAGCGCAGCGTCGGCGCGCTTTCGCCGAGGAAGAAGAGCGCGTCCTCGACGGTGAACAGGCGTTCCTCGGCAGCCGCGGCGGGGTCATCGGACGCGAGCACATTGAGCGCGCCGGCCATCATCTCGAGCGTTGCCTGGCGCATGTCGCTGACGACGCGGAGCTGCTCCTTGCGCTCCGCCGAGCCATTCACGGTCGCCTGCACGCTTGTGTTGGTCACGTAGGAAATGCCGGCGAGCGCCGTGGCGCCCGCAAGCGCGATGGCGCCGAGCACGTAGAGCCGTGCGCGGATCGACAGCGAAAGCTTGCGCGTGATCCGGCGCATGCGGTCCGCCGATGCCTTGATGCCTGCACCGCGAGCCACGCGCGGCAGCGCCAGCCTGATCCCC
This sequence comes from Parvibaculaceae bacterium, assembly GCA_965229975.1. Taxonomy (GTDB): domain Bacteria; phylum Pseudomonadota; class Alphaproteobacteria; order CGMCC-115125; family CGMCC-115125; genus Pyruvatibacter. Next base: position 1,302,048 of record OZ245936.1, on the reverse strand, counting down.
ATCCTGTCCCCCTCTCAACCGGCTTTTGATGCAAGCAGACTGCGGCGGGGGCTCTAACAGAGGGTAAGCGGACGAAGGAAATCCGCCGCATTTCAGGTGATAAGTCGAAAAAATCCGCCGCCATGGCAACCGTTGCGCGAAAGCGCGTGTGCCGCTCAATCTGCGGCAGTGGCCACCGTATCTAGACCGCGCCGTTCAGCACCATGCCGTCATAGGCTGGGATAATGCCCTCCGGCAGTTCGCCGAGCAGCGTGCGGTAGTCCAGGTCCACGTGCAGGTTGGTGAGCACGCCGAGCTTCGGCTTGGCTTGCGCCAGCCATTCGAGCGTGTTGGCCAGATGCGAATGGGTCGGATGCGGCGGGCGGCGAAGCGCGTCCACGATCCAGCACTCGCAGCTGCGGATCTCGGCGAAGGCGCGCTCGGGAATGCCGATCACGTCGGGCGAATAGACGAAGCCGCCGACCTTGAAGCCCAGCGAGGGAATGTCGCCGTGTTCGAGTCCCAGCGGCAGGAAGCTGACTGCCCCGCCCGGCCCATCGATGGTGACGGGCTCGTGCGCCGTCATGTCGTGGCCATCGAGGATCGGCGGGTAGGACGAGCCCTCCGGCGTGCGGAAGCAGTAGTCGAAGCGGTTGGTGAGCCAGCTTCGCGTGGTCTCGTCCATGTAGACCTTGACGCGTGCGCGCATGTTCATGGCGACCATGCGCAGGTCGTCGATGCCGTGCGCCTGGTCAGCATGGGCGTGCGTGTAGAGCACGGCGTCGAGGCGCCCGCAGTCGGCCCGGTTGAGCTGTTCGGCCATGTCGGGCGAGGTATCGATCAGCACGTCCGTGGTCGGCCCGCCTTCCTCTTCCGACTTCTGGACGAGGATGGAGCACCGCCGCCGCCGGTTGCGCGGCTCCGCCGGGTCGCACTCGCCCCAGACATTGCCGATGCGCGGCACGCCGCCGGACGAACCGGAGCCTAGAATGGTGACTTTCAGATGACCGCCCATGAAGTACGCCGGACCAGGAAGGGGAACGCGCGGGACGACTCCCGCCCGCGAAAAGGCCTTGCAAACAACCAAAAGAGAAACGGCGGCGCAAGCGCCGCCGTTCGAAGTGTGATTTGCGTGGGGCTGCCTACTTGATGACGCCGCAGGCGACCCGGCCGCCGGCGCCGCCGATCGGCTGCGTCATGTGGTCGTCCGGGTTGGCGTGGATGATCAGCGCCGACCCGTCATCGTCCAGCAGCGACGGCTCACCTTCGAGGCTCACGCGGGACGTGAACATCTCGGCATTGGCCGAGCCGTCGGCGGCGGCATGGATGTTCGGCAGGTCCGCATTGTCCGGCCCTGCCGGGTTCAGGAGGCCGTGCTCCTTCTCGTCGTAGTTGATGTGGCCCTTGGACAGCTTGAACGTGCCCACGTCCGAGCAGTCACCCACGCTGTGCAGGTGCATGCCGTGCCAGCCGGGTTCGAGTCCGCCGGCCTCGATCTCGACACGCAGCAACACGCCGCCCGGCGCGGGCGTCAGGCTGGCGGAACCGATGGGCGTGCCTTCGCCGCCGATGATGTTGGCTGTGGCGGCCTGCGCGCCGCCCGCGGCCAGAAGTGCTGCGGCGCCCAGTGCGCCGGCCAGAATGCGGTTCATGGGGTTGTCCCTCCCTCCCGTTCGCGGCCAGCAACCGGCCGCCTCACGATCTTGCCCCCTCGGGGGCCGGGAGGCGAATCTAGGCCGCCGGAGCCGGGATTTTCGTGAAGAGTCTGTGGAAGTTCGCCGTGGTAACCTCGGCGATCTCGGCTTCCGAAACGCCCTTGAGTTCCGCCAGCTTGGCGGCGGTGTGTGCCGTGAAGGCAGGCTCGTTGGTCTTGCCGCGATGGGGTACGGGCGCGAGATAGGGCGAGTCCGTTTCGACCAGCAGGCGGTCCAGCGGCAGCGCCTTAGCGGTCTCGCGGATGTCCTCGGCGTTTTTGAAAGTGATGATGCCCGACAGGGAGACGTAGCCGCCGATGGCGACGGCGCGCTCCGCCAGCTCGCGGCCCGACGAGAAGCAGTGCAGCAGGAGGGGAAACGCGCCCTTGGCGTGCTCTTCTTCGAGGATGGCTGCCATGTCCTCGTCTGCATCGCGCGAATGGATGACCAGCGGCAGCTGCGTCTCGCGCGCGGCGGCGATGTGCTCGCGGAACGATGCCTTCTGCGCTTCGCGCGGGGCGTTGTCGTAATAGTAGTCGAGCCCGCTCTCGCCGATGCCGACCACGTCGGGGTGCTGCGTGCGGCTTACCAGCTGCTCGCAGGCAACCTTGGCCTGCGCATCCGCCTCGTGCGGGTGAATGCCGACCGTGCACCAGATGTTGTCGAACTGCTTGGCAACGCCGTGCACGCGTTCGAAGTCCGACAGCTTGACGCAGATCGTGAGCATGCGCTCGACGCCCGCCTCGCGTGCGCGCGCCACCACGCCTTCAAGATCCTCGGCAAGGCCCGGATAGTCGAGATGGCAATGGCTGTCGACAAGCATGTCCCTACTCCGCTGCTTCCTCGTCTACATAACGCGGGAAGACCCCCTGCGGTTTCGGCAATTCCGTGCCGGGCACGAGACGCCCCGCCTCGCCGAGCCCGTGGAACCCGCGCGCGTCGGGCGAAATGGCGACCTGGTCCAGCAGCTTGGTGCAGGACGTGGGCATCACCGGCTGCGCGAGGATGGCGACCTGCCGGATCACCTCCGCCGTGACATACAGCACCGTGCCCATGCGCGCCGGGTCGGTCTTCTTGAGCGCCCACGGTTCCTCGCCCGCGAAATAGCGGTTGGCATCGGCCACCACCTTCCAGACCTCCGCCACGTAGGCGTGGATCGCTTGCTCGTCGATCAGGCCGCGCACCTTGTCGAGCAGCCCGTCCGCCGCGCCGATGATCGCCTTGTCCGCGTCCGTGAAGTCGCCCGGCTCCGGCACTTTCGCGTCGCAGTTCTTGCCGATCATCGACAGCGAACGCTGCGCGAGGTTGCCGAGGTCGTTGGCAAGGTCCGCGTTGATGCGGTTCACTAGCGCGTCATGGCTGTAGGAGCCGTCCTGCCCGTAGGGCACCTCGCGGCAGAAGAAGTAGCGGAACTGGTCGAGGCCGTAATTCTCCACCAGCGCAAACGGGTCGAGCACGTTGCCGACCGACTTCGACATCTTCTCGCCGCGGTTATAGAGGAAGCCGTGCGCGAAGACGCGGCCGGGCAGCTCGATCCCCGCCGACATCAGGAATGCCGGCCAGTAGACCGTGTGGAAGCGCAGAATGTCCTTGCCGATGATGTGCAGGTCGCACGGCCAGTACTTTGCGAACGCCGCATCGTCCGTACCCGGAAAGCCGACGCCCGTCAGGTAATTGGTCAGCGCGTCGATCCACACATACATCACGTGCTTGGGATCGCCGGGCACCGGCACGCCCCAGTCGAGGCTGACGCGCGAAATCGAAAGATCGCGCAAGCCGCCCTTCACGAAGGACACGACCTCGTTGCGCCGCGCGTCCGGCTGGATGAAGCCGGGATTGGCCTCGTAATGCGCCAGCAGCCTGTCCTGGTATTCGGAGAGCTTGAAGAAGTAGCTCTCCTCTTCCATCCACGTGACTGGCGTGCCGGTGGGCGCCAGCTTCTCGCCGTTCTCGCCTTCGGTGAGTTCGGTCTCGGTATAGAAGGCCTCGTCGCGGACCGAGTACCAGCCTGCGTAGCTGCCAAGATAGATGTCGCCATTGTCGGCGAGGCGCTTCCAGATTTCCTGGGAAGCCTTGATGTGGCGCGGCTGGCGCGTGGTGATGAAGTCATCGTTCGAGCAGCCGAGCGCCGCCGCCATTTCCTTGAAGCGTGGCGTGTTGCGGTCGGCCAGTTCGGCGGTTGGGATGCCTTCCTTCTTCGCCGTCTCCACCATCTTCTGGCCGTGCTCGTCGGTGCCTGTCAGGAAGAAGACGTCGTAGCCGTCGAGGCGCTTGAAGCGCGCCAGCACGTCCGTCGTCAGCACCTCGTAGGCGTGCCCGATATGCGGCGCACCGTTCGGGTACGAGATGGCGGTGGTGATGTAGAAGGACTTGTCGCCCGGCATGGCGGATGGCCTTACGCGATTGAAAATGCCTCAGCCGCGCGCGGCGGTTTCGAGCGCCGCGAACGCACCGAGGATTACCTGCTTGCGGTCGAGATTGAGCGCGTCTGCCCGGTCGGCCGCGCGGGCGGTGTTTTCCCATACCTCCACCCACCGATCAAGCGGCGCCCCGGCGGCGAGACGGGTCATGGTCTCCCCCTCGCCCGCGATGACTTCGGGCGCCGCGTCGGGCCCCATGGCGGTGCGGCGGACGAGCCGGACCAGCCAGTCCGACAGGAGTTCGCGGAACATCTCGTAGTCCGCATCCGCGCCGCGTTTCGCCAGCTTGTCCGCAAGGCCATGGATCGCGGGAATGTCCGGCTTGGGCATGCCGCTCAGCAGGCCGTGCATCTCCCTGTAGAGCTCGATGCCCCCGCCCCCGGCAAGCGCCAGCGCGCGGCCGACGGAGCCCTGCGCCAACCGCGCCACGGCTTCCATGTCGCCCTCCGCCATGTCGCCGATCTGCGAATGGACGGCGGCGAGAAGCTGGTCGTGATGCAGCGGCTTGAGCGCCAGGTGCCGGCAGCGCGAGCGGATGGTGGGCAGCAGCCGCCCCGGCGAGTTGGCCAGCACGAAGAAGACCGTCTGCTTCGGCGGCTCCTCCAGCACCTTCAGCAGCGCGTTGGCGGCATTGGCGTTCATGTCGTCGGCGGTATCGACGATGCAGACGCGCCAGCCGCTCTCCCCCGCCTTCATGCCGAAGAAGTCGTGCGTGCGGCGGACCTCGTCCACGGAGAGGACCGTCTTGTACCGCTTGGCGCGCTCGTCCCACGGCTTGCGCAGGGTCAGCACGTTGGCGTGGCCGCGCGAGGCGACACGGCGGAACACCGGGTCGTCATGGGCCACGTGCAGCGTCTTCACGTTCGCCGCGTCGGCCACGCGCGGATCGCCATATTTCAGGAGAAACCGCGCGAAGCGGTAGGCCAGCGTCGCCTTGCCGATGCCCGCCGGACCGGTGACAAGCCACGCATGGTGCAGCCGCCCGCCCATGAAGGCATCGAGCAGCGCCTTCTCGGCCTCTGCATGCCCATACAGGTCTTCGGTCTCGCGCGGATGCGGGAAACCTTCGAGCTGATCCGGTTCCGGTATCTCGTCAGTCTGCGGGCTGCGCGCCATCAGGCGGCTCCCGTGTCCTGGAGGCCGAGGCGTTCGGTGACGGCGGCGAGCACGTCCTTCGCCACCTCCGCCTCCGGCCGTTGCGCGTCGATGACGATGCAGCGTTCCGGTTCGGCCTTGGCGATTTCGAGGAAGGCCTGCCGCAGCTTTTCATGGAAGCGCGGGCTGAACCGCTCGTAGCGCGTCTCGCCCGCCTGGTCCTTTATCTCGCGCGAGGCCGCGCGCTCGAGCCCGCTGTCGACAGGCACGTCGAGGATCAGGGTGAGATCGGGCCGCGTGTCGCCGACCACGAGGCGTTCGAGTTGCGAGGTAACGTCGAGGCCGAGGTTCTGGGCATACCCCTGGTAGGCGGCGGTCGAATCCGCGAAACGGTCGCAGACAACCCAGCGCCCCTCTTCAAGCGCCGGCCGGATCAGCCGTTCGAGGTGTTCCATGCGCGCCGCGTTGAGAAGCAGCGCCTCCGCCATCGGCGTCCAGCGGTACGGCGCCCCTGTTACCAGCAGCGAACGTATCTCCTCCGCCGACGGCGACCCGCCGGGTTCGCGCGTCGCCTGCACGTCGATGCCACGCTCACGAAGGGCGGCGACAAGCCGGCGGACTTGCGTGGACTTGCCCGCGCCCTCGCCGCCTTCGAATGTGATGAACCGTCCGCGCGCCATCCCGAACCCGCTATTCGGCGGCTTCGGCAGCTGCCGCCTCGTCCTCGCTGCCGTCGCCCATGATGAGATGGGAGAGCGCGCTCATGGCCTTGCCGAAGAAGCCCAGCTCGTCGACGTCTGTCGCAGCATAGATCGGAAATGTCCTTGCGGGCATGCCGGGCGCGGTGAAGCGGATCACGCCGACCTCGTCCCCCGCCTTCACCGGCGCCTCGATCGGGCTGTTGTAGCGCACGCTCGTCTCCAGTGCCTTGCGGGCGTCACGCGACATGGTGAGGGCGATGTCCTCGTTGACGGTCAGCGCGACGTTGGACTGCACACCCTGCCAGACCGGCGCCTGCGCCACTTCCTGCCCTTCCTTGAGAAGCTCGTAGCGCTGGAACTCGCGGAACGCCCAGTCCATCAGCCGCTGCGTTTCGTCGGCGCGCTGGCGCTCGGACTCGAGGCCATTCACCACGAGGATGAAGCGGCGGCCGTTGCGTTCTGCCGACGCGGTCAGACCATAGCCCGAGACCGACGTGTGGCCAGTCTTGATGCCGTCGGCACCCATGTTCATGTAAAGCAGCGGGTTACGGTTGGACTGGGTGATGCCGTTCCAGGTGAACTCCTTGACCGCGTAGATGTCGTAGAAGCTCGGATAGGTCTTAATGATATAGCGCGCGAGGATGGCCAGCTCCCGCGCGGTCATCAGGTGCCCCTCGTCCGGCCAGCCGGTGGCGTTCTGGAAGGTGGACTTCTCGAGGCCGATTTCCCGCGCGCGCTCCGTCATGCGCTCCGCGAATGCGGCTTCGGAGCCCGCCAGTGCCTCGGCAATGGCAATGCAGGCATCGTTGCCCGACTGCACGATGACGCCATAGATCAGGTCCTTCACCGGCACGCGGCTGTTCAGCTCGGCGAACATGGTGGACGAGCCCGATGCCGCACCGCCCTTGCGCCAGGCGTTCTCCGAGATGACGAACTCATCGTCGAGGGAGACGCGGCCTTCCTTGATGGCGTCGAACAGCATGACCATCGTCATCATCTTCGACATGGAGGCCGGCGCCATCAGCTCGGTGCCGTTCTTTTCGTAGACGATCTCGCCGGTCTCGTAATCCATCAGCGCGACGTATTCGGCGGGCGTCTCGATGGCGGCCCGCGCCGGTATGGCGGCGAGAACCGCAAGCGCCAGAAGGCCCAGCGCCAGCACGCCCGCGCGCCAGAGATCCGATGCCGCGGTGCGCGTGGCGGAAATAGAAGAATGTCGGCGTGTCATCTGTCGGCCAGCTCCAAATGCCGCGGGCCGGCGGCGCGCATGATGGCGCGCGGGCGGGCCCGCTGGACGGTCAGATGGTTCGGCTTACCGCGTCTTGGCGCGGCGTGCCAGAGGCACCCGCGAAATGTGAAAAACCAGCGGAAATCCGCCGTTAGTTCACGATCACACGAGCGCCGTCCTGGCCGCGGGATACCACCGATTCGAGCAGCCCGTCCGCGCCCTGGACGCTGTCCACCGGGCCCAGCCGCACCCGGTACCACGAGGTGCCGTCCACCACCGTCTCGGTCACGTTGACCTGGCCGAGATCGGAAAGCTGCGAAGCCAGCGCGTTGGCATTGCTGGCGCTCTGGAAGGCGCCTGCCTGCACGTAGTAGGTGCCGGGTACCGGGGCCATCAGGCTCGACTGCTGCGCTGCCGGCTGGGCCGGGGCGGAAGGTGCGCTGACCGCCGGCGCCATGGCAGCGGCGGTGCCTGCGGCAGCCGCCCCGCCCTGCCCGGCGAGCATGGCGACGTCGATGGGCGTCGTGCCTGGCATCGGCGGCAGGCCGGCAGTGGCGATGTTTGAATCGTCGTCGTCCTCGACCGGCTGCATGGAGGCCTGCGGCGGCAGCGGCGCGGTCTCTTCGGCAAGTGCCTGCGCGGCAGACGGGGCGGCGGTCTCCGCGACCTGCACGGTGGGTTCGCCCTGCCAGCCATCGGCCTTGCCGAGATACTGGACGCGCACGCGCGTGGTGCCTTGCTCCTTGAAGCCGAGAAGTTCGGCGGCACGCATCGACATGTCGATTTCGCGGTTATGCGCAAAGGGGCCGCGATCGTTGACGCGAACCACCAGCGAGCGGCCGTTCTCGAGGTTCGTCACGCGCACCATGACGGGCATCGGCAGCGTCGGATGCGCCGCCGAGACCTTGTACATGTCGAATATCTCGCCGTTGGCCGTCTTGCGCTTGTGGAACTGGGGCCCATACCAGGAGGCGATGCCCTCGTTGTCGTAGCGCTCGTCCTCCTTGGGGTAATACCAGATGCCGGCGACCTGGTACGGCTTGCCCACCTTCCAGACGCCGCCCGCGCCGCTTGGCGTTTCGTTGCGCCCGACTTCCTTCACCACGGCGCCTGCCAGCTGCGTTTCGGCGCAGCCTGCCAGGACAAGCATGGTCGCCAGGACGGCAAGTGGCTTTGCGATGGCGCCCGCGCGTGACAGGGTCGCTCCCATGGCCCCAATATCCCCCGGTGTGGTTCGGCCCATACGTATCTCCCAGACTGCCCGCAAGAAGGTAAACGAGGCGTTTACGATTTGACGACTGACCCGGTAGCGGGCGGCGATCCCGCGAACTCCCTCACCCGCCAGCTCGTGCGTCATGCGCGCATGAAGGATGCGAACGGCGACATGCTGGCCCACACGGCGCTCTTCGTGCTCGACGCCGTGGCCAATGCCCTTGGCGGCACGGCGACGGACCAGGGCCGTATCCTGCGCAAATGGGCCGGCAACGGGCCGCACAAGCCGTCCTCCCCGTTCGATACCGGTGCCCATGCGCTGCTGATGGGCGGGCTGACGCACATTCTCGAGACCGATGATCTCCACCGCGCGTCGGTTGTCCATCCCGGCTGCGTGGTCGTGCCCGCCGCCTGGGCCGTGGGCCTGCGCGAAGGCGCCAGCGGGGCGGATTTTTTGCGCGCGGTCCTCGAAGGCTTCGAGGTGACGACCCGGGTCGGCATGGGCGTGGGCCCGGCCCACTACCGGATCTGGCACAACACGGCCACCTGCGGGCCCTACGGCTCGGCCATGGCGGCGGCAACGCTGCTGGGCCTCGACGAGGACCAGACGGTCCATGCCCTCGGCAATGCCGGCAGCCAGTCGGCGGGCCTTTGGGAATTCCTCGATACCGGCGCCATGACCAAGCACCTGCACGCGGGCCACGCGGCGCAGGCGGGCGTGCAGAGCGCCGACCTGGCCGCGCTCGGCTTCACCGGCCCGCCGCTGATCCTCGAGGGCCCGCGCGGCTTTTTCGCCGCCGCCTGCCCCGACGCCGACCCGTCGCGCGTGATGTCGGCGGCCGACGGGCCCTGGCAGCTGGAGCTGACCTCGATGAAGCCGTGGCCGTCCTGCCGTCACACGCACCCGGCGATCGACGCGGGCCTCGAACTCTCCGAACGCCTGCACCAGCACTGGGGCCCGGACGAACTGCACGCCGTCATCGTCGAGACCTACCAGGCGGCAAAGGACGTATGCGACCGGCCGCATCCAGAGACCGAGTACGAAGCCAAGTTCTCTCTGCAGCACTGCGTGGCGGCCGCGCTGCACGACGGCGAGATCGGGCTGGCCTCGTTCAACGACGAGGCGCGGCTGCGCACCCGGCGGCTTGCTTCGGGCATCGAGATCCGCGTGACCGACCCCTATGCCGGCGCCTATCCGAAGGACTGGGGCAGCGCCGTCGAACTGCAGCTCACCGATGGCAGCGTCGAGCGTGCCGAGCGGACGCACGCAAAGGGCGACCCGGAAGCGCCGCTGACGCCGCCGGAGGTGGTGGAGAAAGCCGTCGAGCTGATGCGCTTCGGCGGCGTGCGCGAACCGGAAGCAATGGCCGATGCCATCCTCGCCCTGCCGATGGCGGAGGCACTGCCGGCCCTGCCGCTGTGGCGGTGACCGGGCTTACTGGGTGTTCAGCACGGTCCCGGACATCAGCCAGAACACGATGCCCGCACCGATGATCAGGCTGGTGAGAACGAGCCACGGCCCCCAGAAGCTGCCGCGGTAGTTCGCGTCCAGCCGGTCCGCGGGTGCGGCCGCTGCGCCAACCGACTGGGGCTTCCGGGATTTCGACCCGGCGCGGTTGGCGAGGATGCGCCGGTTTTCCTCGTGCCAGGACTTCTCGTTCAGGAGCGCGCGGTTATGGGCGTGCCAGCGCTCCTCGGCGCTCGGGCTGCCGCCGCCGGCAGCCGCGCCGCCCATGCGCTCGGCGCGCTTCCGGTCGCGGTACGCAAGCCACATACTGTCGAGAAAAATGAAGAAGAACAGGACCGCGATCATGCTCGCCGGGATCCACGTCTCGACCAGATTGGTGACGGGCATTTCCAACTCCCCACTGAAAACCCGTTTGTCCCGGCCCCGCCACAGGGGCGAAGTGCCGGGCAACGCTTGTTTTTTCCGCGCGTCGAAGCCTGTCCGGCCCGGGCATTAGACCCCCGCCCCGTCCGGATCCGGTGACCCCCAGAACTGACCCATTGTCTCAGGCACGGCGGCGGCAGGCAAACCCAGCGTCGCAACACCGTTAACCAAGCCGGGCCCGGGCCTTCCGGGCGCCGCGGGCGGCCGCTGCCGGACTACTGCTTGAGGCGGTCTTCCTCGCGGCCCGCCTTCTCGGCGCGCTTGCGGTCGCGGTATGCGAGCCAGAGGCTGTCGAGGAAGATGAAGAAGAACAGGACGCCGATCATCGTCGCCGGAATCCACGTCTCCACCAGGTTCGTATAAGGCATCACTCACTCCCTTGCGCCCGCCGGCGCATAGAACTCTTTCCGGCCTCGCACCGCCGCCGCAGCAGCGAGCACGGCCCTGTTTTGACCTTGAGACAGGAGAAAGCACGGCCCCGCCGCTTTCCGCAAGGGCGGAGCGATAGAAGGAGACCGGGGCGCTACGGGTCTTCCGCGCTCTCGGTCGCGCGGTGTCCGTTCGCGCCTAGATGAGCGCGCGTGCCTTGTCGCCGCGCAACACGTTGCGTGCTTCCATCACGACGGCCGGTCCCACGGGCTTTCCGACCGGCAGCGCCGCAAGCTGGGCAATCACATGATGCTGGGTCACGTTCTGCCACGGCTCGGGTACAGCCCACACGATCGACGCCGAGCCGGTGCGGATGCTCATGTCGGTGAATTCCTGCGGAAAAATCGTCGCATGGGAGAGGGCCGCACCCGGCGTCGCACCCGTGTTGGGAATGTAGCGCCACCCAAGCCAAGCCATCTTGGCGAATTCGTCCTCAATGGCTTGGGCATGATCGGGCGCAGCCTCGCCAAGCCGGGTGAAGTGCAGGTTGCAGAATGTCTGCCCGCTCCGGTGCGCCCAGGTACGCATCTCGTCGCCTGAGAATCGGAAGTCCTCAATCTCGCCGTGGATCTTCGGAATGCCGGTCTGCTCCCGCCCCGGCAATACCGGAACCGTATTGTTCTCCCAAACGACCAGCGAGAACCAGCCAGTCACGGTTTCCTTTTTCCCGTGATAGGTCGCAGGCGCGTTGACCGCGAGGATGTTGTAGGGCTCGCCCGCCATCCAGTTGGTGCCTGCATTCATCATGGCTGACACCATCACCTCGCCGCGGTCCAGGCGCATTCCCGGCGGCAGCAGCGCCTGCAAAGCTTGGGCATCGGTCTCGTACCTGACCGTCGCACTCACCGTTCGCTCATACACTTGGGCCGGCATGCCGCCTGGCTGGCCGCCGAAATGCGCAGGCATCATGTAGCTGCAATCGTCCCTCAGGTCCGCCATATCCAGCTCCTTCTCGCGTGGGTTTTGGGGCGCTGTACAGGCGACGGCACCGCAATGCAAGGTTTATTGAACGTGTTCAATAAACTGCATACCCTGCTGGTCGCGAGAACCGTTGCCGAACCCTGCATCCGTCCTGATCCGGAGGCGGGGCCGCTCGGAACTTGCCGCGCAACAAGCGACCAGCGGGAGGACAACCTTGCCATCCACCACGAAAACCCCGGCCCTCGACAGGGACTTCACGCCCGAATTGCTCAAGACCTTCGACGACCCCAATGCTCACGGGGTTCATGTGCTCTTCAACCAATGGTGGGCACATGCGCCGGACGAGGTCATCGAGGCATACCTGGACGACTTCGCCGCTGTACCGGCTCAGAAAGCGTTTCTCGATGCAGGCTATTTTTCAGAGCCGCTTGATCTGGACGCCTTGGCGAAGCTGCCCGACGGGTCGCTTGGACGCGGGTACCATGACTTCATCTTAAAGAACGGCCTCGAGAAGAATATCGCCATCAACTACCGCGAATTCCACGAAGGCCTGAAGGCCTCGGGACAACTGGCCCGGATGCCCGAAGCCCTCCAGTACGCTGTGATCCGCGGCTTCCAAATTCATGACATCTTGCACGTGCTGACCGGCTACGAAGCCACCGGTCCCGGTGAAATCGCGCTGCAGGCGTTCTGCCTTGCACAGATACGCTTCCCCTATTTCGGAATGTGGATGTCGGTGGTAACGACGCGCATGACCTTTCTCGATCCTGCCTCGATTGTTCCGATGATGGACGCGATCAGCGAGGGCTGGCGCCATGGCCGCGCCGCCCAGAACATACAGTTCGAGCAATGGGAGACTTTGCTTGACCGGCCGCTGGCCGAACTCCGGAAGTCCTGCCGGCTGTCACCGGCAGACCCCGTTTGCCGCGCTGCCTGACGCATCCATGGGACGGCCTGCCCAAACTGCCGAAGCACGAGCAGCGATGCGTGACCGCATACAAGCGGCCGCGCGCGAGCTTTACAGGGCCGGCGGGATCGAAGCGGTGACGATGCGTGCCGTGGCTAGTCAGGCGGACATGGCCCCGTCGGCCCTGTATTCCTATTTCGACAACCGGAGGTCGTTGATCGAGTCCCTCTGGCTGGAGCCTGTGGCGGCAGCTTTGGCGGTGATGGAGTCGAAGGCAAATTCCGTCGAGGAACCGGTCGCACGCATCGAAGCAATTCTGTCGGACTACATTGCTTTCGCACTTGAGAATCCGGACATCTACACGGGCGCGCTGATGCATGTCCGGCCGGTCACCGAGGCGCCTCCGGTCGCGCAGCCGCTCGAAGGCCTGCCACTCTATAGGATTTTGAAGAAGGCAATTGCCGAGGCTCAGACACTGGGCGTTGTGCGGCCTGGAAGTCCGGGTCTGGCGGCGCAAGCACTTTGGGCATCGGTCCACGGCGCCTTGGCGCTGCCAGTAAACATGGAGGGGTGGCGTATTGCTTCCCGCGCTGATCTGGCCCGGCAGGTCGTTGCAAACTCTCTCTCGGGCCTGCTGACCCGATGATCTGGCTTAGAACAGCCGCGCCGCTGCCCCGGGAATGCTTCCGTCAGTTGTCCGGACAAAGGGGCAACGACGAACCTCTCGACGAAAGCAGAATGGCTTGCCATGGGCGATGGATCACAGATACACCCCGGATGATCTGACGGAGGGGTGGCAGAGTGGTCGAATGCGGCGGTCTTGAAAACCGTTGAGCCGCAAGGCTCCGGGGGTTCGAATCCCTCCCCCTCCGCCAATGCAAGGCATCGGACTTCCTGGCGCCGGATGCGTCTTTCGCGAACCCCATCCCACCGGCTGCCGGGCGGTTTCTGGTGGCGCGGGGTGGAACTGGTGCTCGGCGAGGGAATAGGCTGCGGTCAGCGCTGTTCCTGATCGATGCCGCCGAAGGACGGTCGCGCCGTGGACAGAATCTATTGCGGTCCGCCGCCGCTGCCTGGGGATCTGTGGGCAAGCTGGAATGCCGATCCGTTCCTGCTTGCCGCCCTGGTCGCGCTGACCGTCTTCTTGCGGCGGAGTTCGGCGGGGCTCTGGGCCGTCGGCGTGCTCGCGGTCGCTTTCGTGTCGCCGCTCTGCGCCCTGTCCTCTGCTTTGTTCTCTGCGCGCGTGCTGCATCACGTTCTTCTCGTTGCGGTCGCAGCACCCCTTCTCGCGCATGCAATTTCGCTGCCGCGCCGTAGCGGTCTCGCCCTGCCCTTCGCGGTATCGACCGCTGTGCTCTGGGCCTGGCACGTGCCAATGGCTTATGACCTCGCGCTCACGAACGTGGCCGTTTACTGGCTCATGCAGCTCACGCTTCTCGGCAGTGCCGTCTGGTTCTGGCACGCCGTGTTCGATGCGGCGCGGTCGCCGGTCGATCGCCTGGTATTCATCGTCGCCGGCTTCGCGCAGATGGGGCTACTCGGCGCCTTGCTGACCTTTGCGCCGCAGCCCCTCTACGCGGCGCATATGGTGGCGCCGATCGTCTGGGGGGTGTCGCCCCTCGAGGACCAGCAGCTGGCCGGCCTCATCATGTGGGTGCCGGCGGGAATTCCCTATGTTGCCCTGGCCGTCCTGCTTGCACGCCGGAGCTGGGCACGGCTCGCGGCAGGTGCCGCGTGACAGATTTGTTCGTCTCCACGGTCCCGTTCTTGAAGGCCGTGCACTTTGCGGCGCTCGCCCTTTGGTGTGGCGGCCTGATGGTGCTTCCACTGATGCTTGCGCGGCACGATCCGGCCGTGGTGGCGGATGACTACCGCCTTATCCGCCGGGCGACGCACATCACGTACACAGCCTGCGTAACGCCTGCGGCCGTAATCGCGGTCATTGCCGGCACCTGGCTGATCTTCCTGCGTGGTGTCTTTGTGCCGTGGCTCTTCGCCAAGCTGGCCTTCGTCATGCTCCTGGTCGCCGCGCATGCGTGGATCGGTCACATTCTGACCCGGGTGGCCGAGGAGCCCGGCGAGCATACGCCGCCGGACCCGCGTCTGCCGATCGCCGCGGCCGCGATGCCAGTTGTTGCGATCCTTGTTCTGGCGCTGGCCAAGCCGACTCTGTCGTGGATCACGATTCCCGACTGGGCGAGCCAACCGCGGGGCGATCAGCTGCTCTTGGAAGTCCCGAGCCGGTAATCGAACACAAGCTTGCCCCCATGCCAGCCCGTGAACGCCACCATGACCACGCTCAGCGCCGAGAGGAAAAAGCCATAAGGCAGTACCGCCTCCTCGTACCCGTAAAGGCGATGGCCCCAGTTGGCGCCCAGCAGCGCCAGCAGGGTCACCGCGATGATGAAGTGCGTCCATGCGGGGGCGCGCGCGCGAATGCCGGAGACCAGAAGCAGTTCGGCGGTTCCCGAGATGCCGGCGAACATGCCGAACAGGAAACCGGTTCCAGCGGCCCACAGGGCAGCGCGGGCCCAGAATGGATCGCCCGTCCACCAGAACAGCGCGTCCGCACCGAAGGTGCAGAACGTCAGCGCGACGGGGAAAGCCACGCTCATCGCGTGGACCGGGTGACCGAGAACGGCGATCCGCGATTCCGTCTCGTCAAAGCCCGGCTTTTCGCTGATCGGATCAATCAGCTTTTCGCCTTCGTTCGTGATGCTTTGCCGTGGCACGTCACTTTGCTCTCTCGTTTGGTACTCACATCGACAACACTTGTCGCGCTTGGCGGTTGCGAGGGAGCGCTGTCAACGGTCGATCCGGCGGGGCCTGCCGCGCGCTCTATCGCCACCCTGTGGTGGGTCATGCTGGCGGGCGGCGCCCTCATCTTCGCGCTGGTCATGGCTCTCGTCGGCCTGGCCTTCCGGCAGAGCCGCGGGAAGGCAAGCGAAGGCCGGCGGGAAAGGCTCTGGATCGTCAGCCTCGGCATCGCCTTTCCCGTCGCCGTGCTGGCGGCTCTCCTCGCCTATGGCCTCGTCATCGGCGAGCGCCTGCTGCCGCGTCAAAGCGCCGAAGTGGTGAGGGTGGAGGCAGAGGCCCGGCGTTCTGCGTGGACTTTCGCCTATGACGGCATGCCCGGGCGGACGACGGAGAACGTGCTGCATATCCCCGCGGGACGCCCGATCGACGTTGCGATCAGCACGGCGGATGTCATTCACAGCTTCTGGGTGCCACGGCTTGCGGGCAAGCTCGACGCGATCCCGGGTCACGTCAACATTCTCAGGATCGAGGCGGACCGGCCCGGAACCTACGCAGGCCGAAGCGCCGAGTTCAGCGGCAGCGGGTACGACCACTTCACCTTCGAGGTCGTGGCCCACGATGCCGCCGGATGGCAGGACTTCCAGGCGGGTGACGCCGAATGAACGCACTCGAACGGCACCGGAAGCTCACGCAGATCTGGGCCTCCGAACCGGGTATGCGGAAATGGTTTTCGACCGTGAACCATTCCGATCTCGGACAGATGTTCCTGGTTACCGCGTTCTTCTTCTTCCTGGTCGGCGGCCTGCTGGCGATGCTGATCCGCGCGCAGCTCGCGACGCCGCACTCGGCATTCGCGGGGCCGGAGATCTACAGCCAGATCTTCACGATGCACGGCACCATCATGATGTTCCTGTTCGCCATTCCCGCCTTCGAGGGACTGGCGATCTACCTCCTGCCGAAGATTCTCGGCACGCGCGACCTCGCTTTCCCCCGGCTCACCGCCTACGGCTACTGGTGCTACGTCTTCGGCGGGACGATGCTCCTCGTCTCGCTGCTCTTCGGCATCGCCCCGAATGCCGGCTGGTTCATGTATCCCCCGCTCACCGGGCCGATCCATTCGCCGGGCGTCAACACCGATTTCTGGCTGATCGGCATCACCTTCGTCGAGATATCCGCCATTGCCGCGGCGGTCGAGATAACCGTCTCGGTACTGAAATTCCGCGCGCCCGGCATGTCACTCGACAAGATGCCGATCTTCGCGTGGTACGCGCTGGTCACGTCGCTGATGATCCTCACGGGCTTCCCGCCGCTGATCCTCGGTTCAGTGCTCCTTGAGATCGAACGCGCCTTTGGCTTCCCCTTCTTCCAGGCGGAACTGGGCGGCGACAGCCTTCTTTGGCAGCACCTGTTCTGGCTGTTCGGCCATCCGGAGGTCTACATCATCTTCCTGCCTGCGGCGGGCGTTATCTCCACCGTCCTGCCGGTGATGTGCCGCACGACGCTGCTGGGCTACGCATGGGTGGTGGCGGCAGCGGTCGCGCTCGCCTTCCTGTCGTTCGGCCTTTGGGTCCACCACATGTTCACGACCGGCATCCCGCATATGGGGCTTGCCTTTTTCTCGGCAGCCTCGACACTGGTCGCGGTCCCGACGAGCGTCCAGATCTTCGCGTGGATCGGCACCATGTGGAAAGGCCGGCCGCAACTCCGCCTGCCGATGCTCCACCTCCTCGGGTTCTTCGTCACCTTCGTCATCGGCGGCCTCACCGGGGTCATGGTCGCCGTGGTGCCGTTCGACTGGCAGGCGCACGATACGGCCTTCGTGACGGCGCATCTGCACTACGTGTTGTTCGGCGGGTTCGTGTTTCCCGTGCTTGCCGGGATCTATTACTGGCTGCCCCATGTGAGCGGACGCCAGCGCTTCTTCCGCCTCGGTGAGTTCGCCTTCGCCCTCATCTTCATCGGCTTTCACGTGACGTTCCTGGCGATGCACTGGGTCGGCCTCCTCGGCCAGCGCCGGCGCATCTCCACCTACCTGCCGGAGGATGGCTGGACGATCATCAACCTCATTTCGTCCGTCGGCGGATTCGTCCTTGCCATCGGGATCGCGATCGTCGTCATCGATGTGGTCTTGCACGTGGTGACCGCCACGCGCGGCCGCCGCAATCCGTGGGGTGCGGGGACGCTCGAATGGGCGACGATAACACCGGCGCCCGCCTACAATTTCGCAAGCCTGCCGCACGTGAAGGATCGCGAGCCGCTGGCCGGCGATCCGGCGCTGCCTGTCCGGTTGGCGCGGGGCGAAGGATATCTCGCCGACCCCCGCCACGGGTGGCGCGAGACACTGACGGTCGACATCGCGAGCGGGATGCCGGATCACCACGTCATCTATCCGGCGAACACGCGCCTGCCGATTGCCCTGGCGGCATGGACAGGGCTGTTCTTCCTGTCGCTGCTGGTGAAATTCTACTGGACGGTCCCCGTGGCGCTGATCGGCGTCGCGGTCCTTGCCTGGCGCTGGGCCTGGGCGCTCGGCCGCAGGCAAAATCTTCCGGCGCAGCCCGCCGGCAACGGGCTTGAGCTACCCAGCGCGGCGTCCGCCGATCGTTCACCTGGCTGGTGGGGCTCGGTCTTCCTGCTGACAGCAGATGCGACCTTCCTCGGCTCGTTGCTGTTCGGGTTCGCCTTCTTGTGGACCGTCGCGCCCGGCTGGCCGCCGCCCGCATGGTTCGAGCCGTCTCTTGCCGAGTTCGCCGTCGGGATTGCCGGCGCCGCGCTCGGCATTGTCGGCATCCGCGGCGCCATCCGTGCCAACCGGGGCGGACACTCACCACTGGCGCCGCTCGCGGTTGCCATTGCAGGCACGGCCGCCGTGGCGCTCAGCTTCGGCCTGTCGATGTCCCGCATCCCGGCACCCGATGCGCACGCCTACGGCGCCACGCTCTTGGTGCTCGGCGGCTATGGCCTGTTCCATGCCACGCTCGCGGCGCTCATGGGTGTCTTCCTCGTGGCGCGCGTCAGAGGTGGCTTTACCTCGCCGAACCGGCGGGCCGAGTTTCCCGTTGCCGGCCTTTGGATCGAGTACCTTGGCGCGATCACGGTTCTGACCCTCCTGGCCATGCACCTGCCGGGCTTCGTCACATGACTGACCTGCTGCGCATCCTCGTTGCCCCGCTCATGTGGCTCGCGAGCTTCAGCGCCGTCTATGGCTTGCAAGGGCTGCTCTGTGCGGACGGTGCCGAGGGCGCGGCGCTTGGTGGCGTCTCCCTGCCCCGCCTGGTCCTGGTCGCAGCCTTCGGCGCGGCCATCCTCGCGCAAGTGACCCTGTTGGTGGGGCTCTACGCGCCCCGGTTCGCGTCGCCATCGCGCTTCGTGCGCTTCGTCAGTCGCACGACGGGCTGGGGGGGCCTTGTTGCGACAATCTGGTCGCTGCTCCCGGTGATCACGGCGTCCCATTGCCTGTGAAGGCACTTGGGTTGGTGAGCCTCCGCTTTGAAACCTGTTGCAGCAGATCGGAATGTGCCGTGGCCACTGGTACACAGGCCTGACAAATACGGTTCAAGCAAGCGGCCAAGATCCCAGGTTTCTAGCCGCTTTTCCGGCACACAGGGGATTTCCCTCCCCCTCCGCCAAGATGTTTGTGCGGCAATCTTTTTCGCAGCTATTCTCGCTTCCGGCAGGGACATCCCCTGCCAAGCGGCTTTCGCCGGATGCCGGAAATGCGAGGCGCCATGCAGGGCCCGTGTGAACCTGCCGGATACGATCCGGTGCCGTGCTTCGACATTGATGAAGCAACGCATGATCCCGCGACGCGGCTGAGTGCGCTCTCCGACATGCTGCGGCCCATGGTCGACATGGCCGGCCTCGGCTGGTCCGGGCCCGAAGGCATCGGGATGGTGCGCATGTGGCTGCTCGACGGCCTCATCCTGACCGAGATGAAGCTCAGGGCGCACGTGGTGGTGCGACGGCCGGTGCACCTGCGCAAGTACCCGGTGAAGACCGTGGCGCTGCGGATGCACCTGGCGGGCAACACGTCCAACGAGATCGGGATCGATGCCTATCGGGCGGAACCGGGCCACGCCCATCTGGCCGACCTGACGGAACTCTACAGCAGCATCGCCACCGACACTCACTTCGTCACCGCGACGATGACCCATGAAACTGTCGGCTACGATCCTGAGTGCCACCCGGCATTCGTGCGCGTCGCGCCGCCGCAGCCGCCCGACTGCCCGGTCGTCAGCACCATGAAGCGCCTGGCAACCGATGCCGTCCACCGCAGTCTTGCCGAAGCCAATGCTGTGGCCGCCGATCTCGTTGGACACCTTCGCGTGCACCTGAACGAGGTGCGCGACCACATGACGGCGCCACCGCCCGACGAGGCACGCCGTCTCCAGATGCGTGCTTTCGTGGAAAAGAGCCTGTCCGATCCCGATCTCTCGGCAGGTATGATCGCGCAGGCCTTCGGCGTGTCGCGGGCGACGGTCTATCGAGAACTCGAAACCTTTGGCGGTCTTCGCCGTTACATGCTGCGCCGGCGGCTTGAAGAGGCATGCAAGGAACTGGCCTTTGGTTCCGGGGGCCGGGGTGCCGTGGCCGAGGCGGCGCGCCGGTGGCAATTCGCGTCCGTGCCGCATTTTTCCCGGGCGTTCAAACAGCAGTTCGGGATATCTCCCGCGCAGGCCGTCGCGACCTCGCTGTTCCAGCTCGCACCCGACGACCCGCGCGAGATGGGCAAGACGACGGCGCGCGGCGTGCCGGCGTGGCTCGTCAAAATCTGATCAGTGGCGACGGGCTCTCAACTCTCAAGCCAGGCCGGCTGCTCGATGGTGATGAAGTCGCGAATCTCGGCAGAGGCCGGACCCAGCGTCAGGGCGTCGGCGACCCCAGGCAGCACGCAGATGTCGAACAGTTCCTGGATGGCACCGTCGAAGCGGATCCAGTGGGCGGCCGAGCCGTCGCGCAGCGACACGATCTGCACCCCGCACCAGGCATCGGCATCCTTCTCCTCGAGACGGTCCGCCAGCGCCAGTCCGTCGAAACGCTGGTAACGCGGCTTGGACAGCGTCACGAAGGCATGGCCCGCGTGAAAGGCAAGGCCGCGCACGAAACCGGGGCAGAAGGTGATCGGCTCGAAACGCTTCGTATCCTGATCAATCCAGCCGATCTCGCCGCTGCCTGAATTGGCGATCCACAGCCGCCCGTCATGCCAGCGCGGCGAGTGCGGCATCGACAGCCCTTCCGCGACGATCTCGTCCGTCTCGACATCGATGACGATGCCGCCGTCGTGACGCCGGTCGCGCCAGCCATCGACGACGTCGGACCGGCAGGCGGCACTCGCGAATTTCGCCCTGCCCTCCACAAGGCACAGGCCGTTCAGGTGGCAGCGGTCTTCCGGCGCGAGCTTGGAGATGAAGGACGGCTTCCACACCGGTTTGAAGCTGTGCGTCAGGCTCGGCTCGCAAAGGCACGAATAGCGCGTGTTGACGAAGAGCACCCGACCTGACGCCTGTACGCCCAGTTCGTGGAGGTCCACCGCGCCCACTGTCTGGAAGTTGCGCGGGACGTAAACCTTGTCGTGGCGCTCGTTTGCCAGCTGGTCCGGCGTCAGCACGTTCTCGAGCCGCACGATCTGGGTCAGCGTCGCGAGATAGAGCCGGTCGCGGTTTCCGGCGACACCCATCGCCTGCGGATACTGGGCCTGGTGCAGCGCAAGCTGCCCGTTCCGCCCCGGTCCGAGCAGGTAGAGAAAGCCCGTCTGGTAGGACGTGAAGGCGAGCGAAACCTGGTTCGCTGCCAGGAACCTTTGCAGGCCGCCGGAAAAGCTGATCTGGGCGCTGCCCTGCTGCCGCGCGGTCTCTTCCGGTTCGGTTTCGTCGGCCATGGCGCTCTTCTTGTCAGGATGCGGGGCGCGCGGAACGCTTGAAAGTACCCATATGTGGCCCGGCAATCACCGTCCATGCGCATATTCACCTTAACGGCGGCCTGCGTCCGCCGTGAGACGCACAGGCAACGACACGCACCCGCGCCCGCGCTTAAATCCCCTCTGCATTTGAGTGATCGGCAGCCAAATCCGCGGGGGCGGCAGCGCGGCCGGGAGTGGGGGGCATGTCAATCGGGACCGGCAAGGGCCGGGGCTCGGCGCATGGCGACCTGAAGCGTCGCCTGCTGCTTGCGGTTTCCGTCAGCGCGCTGACGACCGCGGCGCCCAGCCTCGGCATCTACGGATATGGCGGCCGCGCCCGCGCGCAGGTGCTGGATGCCGGCTGCACGGATCAGAACGGCGACAGCAATGCCGACGCGGGCGACACGGTCACCTGTGTCGCGCCGCCGAACCCCATCGAGGACGTGATCACCTCGGTCGACGACCTCACGGTCGTGATCGGCGATGGCTCCACGCCAACCACCATCACCTCGAACGCCGCCTTGGCGTCGCCGGCCGTCGCCCTGACCGGCAATGGCAACCAGCGCCTCGAAATCACGTCAGGCGGCCGCGTCGAAGGCGACGCCAATTCCGGCGCCGCGCGCGTAAGCACCGGAAGCGGATCCGCGGTCGTCGTGAATGACGGCGCGATCTACTCCTCGGGTGAATACGGTCTGAGGGTCACGGTTACGCCGGGCGGCACCGATCTGACAATCGCGTCGGACGGCAGCATCGAAGGCGGAACGGATGGCGTCTACGCGCTGAGTTACGGAAGCGGCGCCGTGTCGGTTTCCGTGAACGACGTCACCGGCGTCCTCGGCCAGGGCGTCGTTGTCAGCGCGGACGCCAACGCGACCGATGTGACGCTCGGTATTGCCGGCACGGTCACCGGCGGTGCCAACGGCGTCGCGGTCGGCAGCGCCGGTACGTCCGATGTCACGATCACCCTGGGGTCAAGCGCGTCCGTCACCGGGCAGACCGGCGCCGGCATCACCGCGACGGCCTATGGCAACACCACGGTGCAGGGAAATTCCGGCACCGCGGTCGGGGCAAGCCGTGGCATCAGCCTTATCACCGCCGGCACCGATATCGTTGTGCAGCGGCTCGACAACGTCACGGGGCAAGCGGGCGACGGCGTCTACGGCCTGTCCCAAGGCGGTAACATCACGGTGTCGGATATCGGCACGGTGCTCGGCACCGGCGGCGACGGCATCGACGTCAATTCGGGTGTCGGCGACATCTCGATCCAGGGCGTGGGGCTCACCGGGGGTGTCACCGGAACGGGCAGCTACGGCAACGGCAGCGGTATCCGCGCGCAAAGCACCAGCGGCACAATCGATATCGGCGGCACCACAGCGGTGGGAGATGTCACCGGAACGGTGAAGGGAATTTATGCCAGATCAAGCGCCGGCGGCGACATCACGATCACATCGACCGGCACCGTCACCGGCGGCGAAGGGATATCTCTCTATACCGCCACCCAGACCGCCGATTTCCAGGTCAACGCCAACGACGTTTACTCGACCGTTGGCGCGGGCATCGTCACATACAACCAGCAGGGCACGGCGCAGGCGACCGGGTCGATATCGGTTACCGGCGAGGTCAGCGGTAGAAATCAAGGTATCGCGACTTACGCCAACGGAAATACAAGCACGACAATAACCCTCGGGTCTTCCGCGACGGTCACGGGCCGAACGCTGATGGGCATCAGGTCCTTGTCGAGCTATGACGGTGCGGACATCACGGTACAAGGCGCCTCCAGCACTGGCGCCGGCACCGTCACCGGCAACCAGTTAGGCATGTGGCTGCAGGCCGACCTCGCCGCCGATATCACGGTTCAGGATCTGGTATCGGTGACCGGTCATAGCAACGACGGCATCCGCGTCAGCAGCTATGGCGGGGGCGCCGTCACGGTCTCGAATGTGGGCACTGTCCTTGGCACGGGCGGCGACGGCATAGATGCCAACGCCGCGGCCGGTGACATCTCTATCCAGGGCGCCGGACTCACAGGCGGTGTCACAGGCACAGGCGGCCACGGTGTCAGGGCGGCCACCAGCGGCGGCGACATCGGCATCGGCGACGTGACGGCCATGGGAGACATAACCGGTAGCCAGGATGGCATCCGCGCGCAGGTTTCGGCCGGCAGCGGCGTGATCGGCATCGACACGTCTGCCGGGACGGTGACGGGCAACGGCTACGGCATCCAGGTCGAGAGCCTGAGCACGGGCGGCATCAGCGTGACGACGGCGGACGTGCAGGCCGCTACCAGGCGCGCGATCGATGTTTCAAATTACTATGACGGCGCTGTGACGGTGGACACGACGGCGGGCGCCATCAGCGGCTACTTCGGTGGCATCTATGTCGACAATTATGGCGCCGCGAGCACCGTCATCACGACGGCCGGCATCAACACTGTCAACGCAGCGGCCATCGAGGCTCACAACAACGCCGCTTCGACCTCGCTGACGATCGACAGCACGGCGGGGTCGCTGAGCGGCGATACCGGTATCTTCGCTGCCAATGCCGGTACCGGTGCGGTGTCCATTACCACCGGTGACGTGACCGGCACGGGGTACATGGGCATTGAAGTGCTCGGCGGCGGCACTGCCGGCAGTATCACCGTCGATAGTTCGGCGGGCACGGTCTCCGCGTCGTATATCGGCATCCGGGTGCGTCAATCCAGCAGCGGCGACGTGACACTCACCGTGAACGACGTGTCCAGCGGCACCTACGCCGCGATCGACGCAGATGCGACCACCGGCACTCTCGCCGTGCAAGGCTCGTCGGGCGACCTTGTCGGCGCCACCAATGGCGTCAACCTGACGACCGCCGGCGGCGCCATCACGGTGGAGAACCTCGACTCGATCAGCGGCCAGGCCGGCGATGGCGTCCGGGCCCGTTCCAACGGCG
Source organism: Parvibaculaceae bacterium (assembly GCA_965229975.1). Classification (GTDB taxonomy): domain Bacteria; phylum Pseudomonadota; class Alphaproteobacteria; order CGMCC-115125; family CGMCC-115125; genus Pyruvatibacter. Next base: position 1,277,987 of record OZ245936.1, on the reverse strand, counting down.
GCACGATCACGGTCTCGGCGGTGGGCAGAATTCTCGGCCTCGGCGGCAGCGGTATCGATGCGAGGTCGAGCGGCGGTGACATCTCGATCCAGGGCGTCGGCCTCACCGGCGGCGTGGCGGGCACCGGCGGCGACGGCATCGTCGCGGTCAGTGGCGCCGGTGTGATCGATATCGGCGGCGTGACCGCCATCGGCGGTGCAACAGGTCTCAACAGGGGCATTCACGCGCAGGGCGGCGGCAACATCACGATCAATGCTGCCGGGGTCGTCGAGGGCGGCACCCACGGCACCTATGCGCTGAATTACGGCAGCGGTACGACGACGATCAGTGTCTACAATTCGACGGGCGCGTTCGGTCCGGGCATCTATGTCTCGACCGGCGCAGCGTCGGGTGACATTTCCGTCACGGCCACTGGCACGGCCAGCGGCGGCAACGCCGGCATATACACGCTCAACAATGGCGTCGGCTCCACGACGATCAACGTCAATGATGCGGCCGGGGCCAGCTATGCCGGCATCTTCGCTTACAACGCGTTTGGCTCCACAGACCTGTCGGTCACGTCGACGGGCAGCGTCACCAGCACAGCCGGGACCGGCATCAATGCCGTCAGCGCCGGTGTCGGTGCGCTGACGGTTTCGGCTGCCACCGTGACCGGCGGCGCGTATGACGGCATCTACGTCAACCAGTCGCCCGGCGGCACCTCGACGAGCGTCACGGCCACCGGCCCGGTGACCGGCAATTACAGCGGCGTCTACATAGTGCATTACGGGTACGGGTCGGCGACGGTCTCCGTCGGCGATGCGACGGGCACCACCTATGCCGGTATCTACGCCTATTCGTCGGGCAACAGCACCGGTCTCGCCATCACCTCGACCGGCACGGCGAGTGGCGGTGTCGACGGCATCGTCGGCCTCCACAACGGCACCGGCGATGTCACGGTGCAGGCGAACGCGGTGATGGCCACCGCCAACGACGCCATCGCCGTCACGAATGCCGCCACCGGCGGTGCGATGACCATTACCGCCACCGGCACCGTCATGGGCGACGACGAGGGTATCGACGCCACGGCCTATGGCAGCGGCGGTCTCGCCATCACCGCGACCGGCAGCGTGACCGGCGGCGACCGGGGCGTTCAGGCGATCAGCTACGGCAGTGGGTCGGTCACGATCTCGCTGGCGAACGTGTTCGGCGGCACCCACGGCGTCGAGGTTTACAATGCGGCTGCCGACGCGACGACCATACTGGTCAGCGGCACCGTGACCGGAGCTGCCGGGGAAGGCATCTACACGGCCACAGCGGGCGGTGCGAACATCACCGTCGCCTCCGGCGCCTCCGTTTCAGGCGCCGGCGCCGCGATCGAGACGGACAGCACGGGCGGCGGCGGCAACGCGGTGGCCGACACAGTGACGCTCGAGGCCGGGGCCAGCCTTTCCGGCGACCTGCTGCTTCATGCGGGCGCCGACACCTTCAACGATGCCAGCGGCGCCTTCACCGCGGCGCTCGGCGGGGCGGACACCGACACGGTCAACTTTTCGGGGGCCGGCCGCACGATCAACGGTTCCGGTGGCGCCACGGATGCGATCCGCGAGTTCGAAATCTTCAACTTCAATGCGGGCGGCTTCACGCTTGCAGGCGCGCACCAGGGCCTCGATGCCGCCAATTTCAACACGGGCACCAACAGCCTGACCGGCACGCTCGCGGCCGCCACGGTGACCATTGCCGACGGCGCGACGCTGGCCGCGGCTGACGCAACGTCCATCACCGGCAACGTCACCAACGCCGGCACGTTGGCCATCGGGAATTCGCCGGGCACCGTCACCGTCAACGGCAATTTCACGCAGTCCGCCACGGGCGATCTGCCGATCGAGATCGACGGCGGCGATTTCGATCAGCTCATCGTCACCGGCGACGTCACGCTCGGCGGCAATCTCGGCGTGTCGATCCTCGGCAGCACGCCGACGGGGACGCAGACCCGGCGGATCATCGACGGCGGCGGCACGCTCTCGGGCGATTTTGTCAGCGTCGACAGCGGCCTGCTAATCCGTAACGCCGTGACGCAGGACACGGCCAACGCTGACGTGCTGCTGACGACGACGGTGAGCTTGGCCTCCGCAGTACCGTCACTCACGCCCAACCAGGCGGCGGCCGGCGACAACCTGATCGGCCAGCTCGCGGGATCGAACGTCAATTCGGGCCTCGTGGCGCTCGCCAACGCCATCGGCGTGACCGCTGATGCGGAGGCGCTGGCCGCCCGGCTCTACGAGCTGGGGCCGGAAGTCACCGATCTCGGCCTCAAGTTCCTCGCTATGGCGCAGAACGACTTCACGCGGAAGATGCTCGACAGTGCCACGGCCAGTGAGGGCGCCAGCGGCATTGCCGCAGGCGAGGAAGCTGATCTGCCGCAAGGCCGGCTTGTCTGGGGTGGTGTGTCCGGCCAGAGCGTTTCGCAGGACGGCGGGCGCAATTACTCGGATTTCGACGGTACCCTGTTCCAGCTTGCGACCGGCATCGCAGGCGTCCCCGTCGGCGGCGAGGGATCGCCGCTGAGCATCGGCGTCGCAGGCGGCTTTTCGACGGCCTCCGGCGAGACGCCGAACGGCCTCTATGACGGCTCGGTGCTGGGCGACAAGACCGAGACGGAGATGTTCCATGTCGGCGCCAGCCTTGCGGCGGCGGACCTGGCGCTCGGTGGTGTGACGCTCGATGCCGCAACCGTTGTCAGCTTCACGACGGGCTCGCAGGACATCGAGATGAACCTTGCCGATGCGGTGAGTGGCGCGGCGGTGCAGCAGACGGGCGACGCGGATTTCGCAAATCTCGACTGGTCGGCGCGCGTGACCGTGGAAGGCGCCGGCGGTAAAGCCTGGCCGGTGCAGCCCTTCGTCGAATTTGGGGCCACGAAGACGTGGCAGGACGGCTTCTCGCTCTCATCATCCGCCGCCTCTTCGTTGCAGGTTGAGGAGTTCGAAGCCCTTCGCGGCAGCGCGGGCGTCGGCGCCGCCATCGCCCACCGCCTTTCGGAGAAGACGGGCATCCATGCGCAGGTTTCTGGAACGCGCTATTTCGGCGACACGCAGAACGTGCTCGATGCCCGCTTCGCCGCCGCACCGTCGGGATCCACTTTCGCCACCGCGGGCAAGGACGTGGAATGGCGGGCCCGCGCCGATGCCGGTGTCCGTCACGCGTTCGACAACGGCCTGATGCTCGGCGCGCAGGTCTTCGGCGAGACCGGCGACCTGACCACGGTCGGCGCCGGGGTTACGCTGTCGATGCGGTTCTAGGGACAGCGCCTCTTCGCACCGTCGATCTGCAACAGGTTGCGGGAAGAGGCTGGCTCGCCGGTACACGGCACTGGTACACTTGCACCTCGCCCAAGCGGAGAAATCCTCGGTTTTCAGCCACTTTTCCGGCACACAGGGAATTTCCCTCCCCCTCCGCCAATGCCCGCCAGTGCTGAAAGGATGTCATTTGTGGCCGCGAAGAAACCGAAACTCCTCTCGGGCGGCAATCCGCAGATACCCAAGGGATACGGCAACGAGCCGGTGCAGGCCTATATCGAGGCCATGCCGGGATGGAAGCGCGACATTGGACGCAACCTTGACGGGATCATCACGGATGCCGTGCCGGGTGTGCTGAAGGCCGTGAAATGGAACACGCCGCTCTATGGCGTCGAGGAAGATCACTGGTTCACCAGCTACCATTGCTTCGACAAGTACGTGAAGGTTGCCTTCTTCCGCGGCGCATCACTGGATCCCCAGCCGCCTGTCTCTTCGAAGCAGAAGGACGTGCGCTACTTCCATGTCCATGAGGACGACACGATCGACGAGGCGCTGTTTGCCGACTGGGTGAGACAGGCAAGCAAGCTGCCTGGCGAGAAGTTGTGAAGTTGCGACTTCCCGTCACGCCCCCAGTTGCGCTGCCATCGCCCGGGCGAAATCCTCTGGGTCCGAATGGAAGACGATGTGGTGTCCGGGGATCGTGATGCAGGGGCAGCCGAGGCCTTCGGCAACGGCGCGCGACGTGCGGACGTAGTAGGCATCGCCGCTCCTTTCGCCCACCAGCATGACCATCGGCACGTTGGCCGCACGGACCGCGCCGAGGTTCGGGCGGTAGCGGGTGATTGGGATGTATTCGTGGCCGAAGAAGAAGTGCATGCCGCGCATCCCGTCCATCAGGTGGCGCGGCAGGGCGTTGGGCGGAATGCCGCGGCCGCCCATGGCGAAGAGCGCCATGGCGGCGTGCGGGCCGGCGATGCGATAGGCCGCGTGGACCAGCGACACGTAGTGGTGGATCAGCGTCTCGTTCGTCAGCAGCGAAGTGGTCGGCGCCTCGTGCAGAATCAGGCGCGTCACGGCCTTCGGATGATCGGCTGTGAGCTGGAGCGCCACGTGCGCGCCGCCGCTGTTGCCGAAGACGGCGGCTTCGGAGAACCCCGCGGCGTTGATGACGGCAACGGCATCCCTCGCCTGCTGGGCCATGTCCATCATCGGCGCGCGGTCGCCAGTGCTGCGGCCATTGCAGCGGCGGTCATAGCTGATGACCGTGTGATTGGCGGCGAGCAGTTCGGCGGAAGGGTAATAGACAACGTCCATGCCGCCGCCGCCGGGGATCAGGAGAAGCGGCGGGCCGCTGCCCCAGACATCGTAGACGATCTCGGCGCCTTCGGTTTGGACAGTGTGTGTTCGCATTGTCATGCGGCCTTCCCCGCCCTCCCGTCTCTTGTCTATGCAGCCGCCCGGCGGCGTCCTGACAGGTACGCGGCGTAGGCGCTGACGAGCGCATAGGGCTCCCCGGTGCCGAACACAACGCGGTCGGGCCGGGCGAGCAGTGCGGGAGCCTCCGCAAGCTGATCCGCCAGAGCGCCCGTGGCACTGGCGATGGCGAGACCGGGGATGGCTTGTGTCCATGCTTCGGCTCCGGCGCGGTCGGCATCCGGTGACAGAACCAGAACCGGGGCGAGCACGCTCCGCGCATCCACCACCACGTCGCGCACAAAGGGATGACCGGCGGCCTCGCCCTCGCCTATGCCGCAAGTGATGGGCGGCAGGTCGCCGATCGAGTTCCAGCGGGCGTCCACGGGGGCGGTGCACATGTCGGCGTCACGCTTCGCCGCTTCCTCGGCGTTCTGGGTGCAGACGACGCGGCCCATGCCGATGGCGGTCTCGGTGATGAAGCGGACCTGCGGTTCGCGCTCGGCCTGAACCGTCCCGAGCAGCGCTTCGGCGGCGTGGCCGGCGAGAACCGCGTCGAGCTTCCAGGCGAGGTTGGCGGCATCGCGGATACCGGAGCACAGGCCCTGCCCCATGAAGGGCGGCATCTGGTGCGCGGCGTCGCCAATGAGCATGACGCGGCCCTTGGTCCACTCCTTGGCGAAAACGCCGTGGAAGGTGTAGACGGCGGCGCGCTCGATCTCGATGTCGGCGGGCGTCATGCCCTCCGGCAGGCGCGGCGCGATGAGGGGGTCGAGGCGCTCGCGCGTGGTCATGCCGTCGGCGCTTTCGCCGTCGAGGAGCATGAACTCCCAGCGGTGGCGGCCGCCGCCGATGGGAATGGACGTCGTGGGGCGGACGGGATCGCAGAACTGGCGGGCCGTTTCCTCCAGCACGTCCCAGCGCTCGGGCAGCAGTACGTCGACGACGACCCACGGCTCGTTGAAGTCGAGATCGTCGAGACCGATGCCGGCGGCACGGCGCACGGCGGAGCGGCCCCCGTCGCAGCCGACGAGGTAGCGCGTGCGCACGGTCTCGCCGTCATCCAGTTTCACCGTGATGCCGCTCACGTCTTCCTCGTAACCCTCGAACGCGCAGCCGAGGCGCGTTTCGATATTGGCGATGCCGGTCATGCGGTCGCGCAGGGCGTGTTCGAGGGCCGGCTGGTAGAACATGCTGCTCCACGGATAGCCCGTGGGCGCGGGATCCGCCGGCGGGCGGAAGCCCATCAGCAGTTCGCCGTGCGCCGTCGTGAACTGGTAGCTGGGATTGGGACGGCTCACGTCGAGCACGGCCTTGTCGGCGCCCGCGAGACTGAGAAGCCGCAGGCATTCGTGGTCGATATGGACCGCGCGCGGAAGCGGGTAGACGGCGGTGTCGCGCTCGACGGCGAGAACGCGCCAGCCCTTCGCGCCCACGAGGTTCGCCAGCAACGCGCCGATCGGCCCGAGGCCGACGATGACCACGTCGTAATCGTGGGGCATTTCCTGCGGCATGGCTCCCTCCCCTGCCCGGCTGCTTCTTGTGTCAGCCGATCTGTGTCTTCGCCTCTTCCGCGACGAACGTGTTCTCGATGGCGCCGAGGCGATCGATCTCGACGCGGACCTTGTCGCCCGCTTTCAGGAACTGCATCGGCTTCATGGCGCCGCCGACGCCGCCGGGCGTGCCGGTGAAGATCACGTCACCCGGGTTGAGCGTCATCGCCTGCGACAGCTCGGCCACCTGGTCGTAGCAATCGAAGATGAGGTGCTTCGTATTGGACGACTGGCGCTGCTCGCCGTTGACGAAGCACTTGATGTCGAGCGTGTGGGGATCGCCAACCTCGTCCGGGGTGACGAGCCACGGGCCGATGGGGCCGTGGGTGTCGAAGCTCTTGCCGATCACGTATTGCGGGGTGCGCAGCTGCCAGTCGCGCACGGAAATGTCGTTGCCGCAGCAGAAGCCCGCGATCACTTCGTGGGCGCGGTCGCGCGGCACGTAGCGGGCGCGCTTGCCGATCACCATGCAAAGCTCAGCCTCGTAGTCGATGAGGTCGGAGACCGCGGGCTTGAGCACGTCCGCATGGGGCCCGGTGATGCTCTGCGGCGACTTGGAGAACCATATCTGGTGCGCGGGCGTTTCCTGCCCGCTCTCTTCCACGTGGTCCGCGTAGTTGAGGCCGATGGCCATGACCTTGCCGGGGCACGGCACGGGCGCTTCCAGCGCCACCTTGTCGAGCGCGATTGCTGTGCCGTTCTCCGCTGCCTTGCGGGCGGCGTTCAGGGCGGCATCGCCCGCTTCGAGGAAGGCGATCATGTGGCGCGGCAAGTCGGGTGCCGCGGCGGAGAGATCGACAATGCCGGCATCGGTGACGGCGCCGATGCGCGTGGTACCGTCCGCGGTGAACGTGGCGAGTTTCATGTTGTTGTCCTTGGGCGAATGGGGATCGGTCAGCCGGCCATGGTCGGCGGCGCGGGCGGGCCCCACTGGACGCCGAGCAGCGCCTCGAGGCCTTCGCGGTTGGGCGGCGTCTCGTTGTTGAAGAGGTCGCCGTCGGTCCAGTGCTCGACCATGTGGCCCCACGGGTCGCGCCAGTAGTCGAAGATCTGGCTGCCGAGGATGTGGCGGCCGACGCCCCACTGGTGGTCGTAGCCTTTGGCCTGCAGGTAATGGTTGCCGGCCATCAGGTCGTCCACGTTGGCGACCTCGAAGGCGGCGTGGTTGAAGCCCGGCGTGCCGGTGCCCACGAGGAACAGGGTGTGGTGATCCACGTGGCGGCCGCCCTGGTCGCAGCGCATGAAGGCGCCGAGGGCGTGGTTCTCGTCCAGCGCGATCTCGTCGGAGGTGACGAGGCCGAAGCGCTGCTTGTACCAGGCCTCGCTCTCGCGGAAGTCGGTCACGTTGAGCACGCAGTGGCCGAGGCGCAGCACCTGCGCGGGCCCCTCGCCCGAGCGCAGCGTGGCGCCGAGGCGGGCGCGGTGGGTCACGTCGTTCGCGGGGGTCTGGCGGTGCAGCGGGATGGTGCCGACGCCGTCGCGGTCCGCCACCGCTTCGACGCGGAAGCCGTTGGGATCGGTCAGCGTCACGCGCTTGCCGCCGCCGGGGTCCGGGTTGTCCTCGACCGTGGCGCCGTCGATGGCGGCGAGCCGCTCGAGGTCCGCGACGTCTTCCATCAGGAAGGCGACACCGGCAAAGCCCGCCTCGCCCTTGTGGGTCACGTGGACGAAGGGCTCGTCACCCGCGCCGCGCATGAAGAGCGTGTCGTCGGTCCGGTGGGCGCGCACGAGACCGAAATCGGCGAGGAAGGTTTCCATCCGGTCGAGGTCCGGCGCGCGGAACCGCACATAGGCGACATCGACCGCGGCGAGTTTGCCGTCCGGGTGAGGCATGAGGCTGCTCCCTGCTTCCTGTCCCGCAAGACGCGAGCGGAAAAACTTGTTGTATGACGAAAATAGGGATATAAAATTTGTCACGCAACAAGTTTTTAATCCGGAGTGAGTTGATGGCCTCGACGGCAGTGGCGCGCACCAGGCGTGAACCGCAGAAGCGCTCGACCCAGAAGCGGGCAGAAGAAACGCGCGAGCAGCTGCTGGCGGCAGCTACAGAGCTGTTCTCGTCGCTGGGCTTCGAGGGGGTGTCGGCGCGCACGATCGAGACCCATGCGGGCGTGCAGCGCGGGCTCATCGCCTATCACTTCGAAACGAAGGAAGCGCTGTGGCGGCTGGTGGTGGACCGCCTGTTCGCGCAGCTGGAGGAACGCAACCGCGCGACGGCAGACGCCATCCGCGACCTGCCCCGGGCCGAGCGCCAACATGCCTACATCGCCACCTTCGTGCGCTTCAGCGCCGAGGTGCCGGCCCTCAACCGGCTGATGGTGCAGGAGGGCAAGGCCCGGTCCTGGCGGATGGACTACATCGTGGACACCCACGTGAAGAAGATCCTTGAAGAGACCGGCGACCTGCTCGGCAACGAGATCGAGCCGCATGGCTACTACGTGATGGTCGGCGCGGGCGCGTTTGTCTTTTCCATGGAACACGAATGCGAGCGCCTGTTCGGTGTGAACCCGTGCGAGAGCGATTTCATCGACCGCCACGCGCTGATCGTCGCCGAACTGATCCGGAAATTGAGTGAAGACGCCCTGCCGCAAAGGGCGCGAGATCAAATGGGCCGCTAACGGCCTTCCAGGGAGCGAAAAGCATGAAACCGATCTCACGCCGCACGGCGCTTCTCGGCGCTGGTGCGCTTGCCGCCGCCTACGGCGCCTACCGTCTCGTGGCCCCTTCGTCCGTCGCGCGGCAACGGGTGGCGCTCAAGACACCGCAGGGACGCAGGCCCAACATCCTCCTGGTACTGACGGACCAGGAGCGGGCGCGGCATCTCTACCCGGCGGAAATCGCGCTGCCGCACCATGACCGGCTGATGGCGGACGCGACGGTGTTCCGCAACGGTTCGGCCGTGTCGAACCTGTGCTCGCTGGCGCGCGGCATCGTCTACACGGGCCAGCATCCGCAGCACAACGGCATCTGGGAGAACACGCCCCTGCCCTTCGCCGGCAAGCTGCGCGGCGACATTCCCACGGTCGGCACGATGATGCAGGACGCGGGCTACACCACGGGGTATTTCGGCAAGTGGCACCTCACCCACTTCGGCGTTCACGAGAAGGTCGGCCGCGAGACCATCGCCCGGACCTTCGGCAATGCGGGCTTCGAGGTGACGGACCAGGAGGGCGACCGGGACGGCGCGCATGCGGGCTGGGAGCACGATCCCGCGTCCGCAGCGTCCGCCGCGAAGTTCATCCGCGACCACAAGAATACGGGGAAGCCGTGGTTCGCGGCGGTCAACTTCGTGAACCCGCACGACATCATGTTCTTCAAGACGGCGCAGCACCAGGAAGACACGCGCCTTACGCGGTTCCCCGACGCGATCCTGCCCGCGCCCGACGATCCGCTCTACGCGAAAGACTGGGGCATCGACCTGCCGGAGACGTTCGGCGACGCGACGCTTGAAGGCAAGCCCGCGGCCCAGCGCGAGATGCAGAAGATCATGCGCCTTGCCCTTGGCGACATTCCACTGGAGCGGCGTGACCTCTGGCGCGAGTACAACAACTACTATTTCAACTGCCTGTGCGACATGGACCGGTCGCTGGGGACCGTGCTGGATGCGCTCGACGAGACAGGCCAGGACAACGATACCATCGTCGTCTTCGTCGCCGACCATGGCGAAATGGCGGGCGTGCATGGCCTGCGCGAGAAAGGCGGCAACGTCTATCGCGAGAACCAGAACATTCCCTTCGTCATCCGCCACCCGGACGTGGCCGGCGGGCGCGAGACGAAGGCGCTGGCCTCGCAGCTCGACCTCGCGCCGACGCTGCTGGCCATGGCGGGCATCGATGCGGCGGCGCGGGCGGAGGCTTATCCCATGCTGAAGGGGCATGACGTGTCCGCGGCCCTCACCGCCGGCGGCACGGGCGTGGACGCGGGCCCGCGCGATGCGCTGCTGATGCAGTGGACCAGCCTCGTGCACATGTCCGAGCGGACGATGCGCGCCTTCGCGGCGGTGCAGTCGGCGGACGGTCCGTTCGCCAAGCTGGGCGCGCTCGATACCAGCGAGTTCTTCGGCGGGCTGGAGAATCGGGGCCACATGCGGGGGATGACCGACGGGCGCTACAAGTTCGCGCGGTACTTCTCACCCTACGAGCATCACGTGCCTGAGACGTGGGACGACCTGACGGCGCGCAACGATCTCGAACTTTATGACACCGTTGCGGACCCGCTGGAGACGACGAACCTTGCCGCCGATCCGGAAGTGCACCGGCCGGCCATCGAGCGGCTGAATGCACGCCTCAATTCGCTGATTGCCGACGAGATAGGCACGGATGACGGGTCGTACCTGCCCGGCCCCTCGTCCATCTGGGCCGCCTGACATGGCGTGGACATGGATCGCCGCCGGCGCGGCACTTCTGCTGGGTGCGTGGTTCCTCGTCGAGAAACGGCGCCACCGGACGCACCCGGTGACGGGCGGGCTGCACGAGGAGATCACCCTGCCCCATGAGGCGGAATTCGAACTCTACAGCAACGCGTTCTCGCACTGCTCGCGCAAGACAAGGCTGGTCTTTGCGGAACTGGGCATTCCGTACCGCCATATCCCCATCGACCTGGTGGAAACCGGCAGCTACGAAACCATCAGTGCGCGCTATTTGAAGGTGAACCCGTCCGGGCTCGTTCCGACGCTCGTGCACAATGGGCGCCCGGTCTACGAATCCGACGACATCTTGGCCTACGCGGTAACGCAGGCCGGGCCGCAGGCGCCGCCGCTGGTGCCGGACGATCCGGCCGCGCGGGCGGAGATGACCGCGTGGGTCGAGCGCGGCAGCATCGCCAGCGGCGATCCCCTGGAACACATCGCCACGAGCGCGGGCGCCTGCGTGGCGGCGCTGACCCTGCCGCTGTTCGCCACGGCGATTGCCTATATCCCGGCGCGCAAGCTGCTGCCGGGCTTCCTGTTCCATCCGAACAAGGAACGGCCCTTCTTCTTCGCGATGGCCAGGCTGCTCGGGGTTCGCCGCCTCGTGGCGCTGCCGCCCATCCGCAAGATACAGCGCACCGCGCGCGAGGCGATGGCGGGGCACCTGTCCGCTTTCCTCGACAAGCTGGAGAAGAGCGGCGGGCCCTGGATCATGGGTACGCAGTACACGCTGGCCGACGTGTCATGGACCTGCATCCTCGTGCGGCTGGAGGAGACCGGCTGGCTTCGCTACTTCGTGGAGGAGCGCGGGATGGCCGGCCTTGCGGGATATCTCGAACGCGTGCGCGCGCGTCCGAGCTACGCGGCGGCGATTGGCAAGGTTAGCCATCCGGTGATCGAGAAGGCCTCGGCCGATCTGAAGTCGGTCACGAAGGACAAACGCATCGCCAGCGCACTTTACGGCTAGCGCTGAAGGGATCAGGAGCCCGCGCTGACGGTGCCCGCGGCAAGGACGCGCGCCGGGGGTATGCGCCGGCTTGCCGCCTTCGCTCCTTCGGTCTCCGACACGGGGTCCGCGATCGGCGCGGTCAGCGTGACAGTAAAGGTCGTGCCCTCTCCTGCCGCGCTCTTGAAGGAGATGCTGCCGCCCATCAGCCCCATGAACTGCTTGCAGATGGCAAGGCCGAGGCCGGTGCCGCCGAATTCCTTGGTGGAGGAATTGTCCGCCTGGAAGAAGCGCTCGAAGATGCGCGGGTGTGCTTCCTCGGGGATGCCGATACCGGTATCGCTGACAGTCAGCGTAAGATCGGCAATCGCCTCGGGCCCGGACAGCCGCCGCCCCGACAGGTGAATGACCACCTTCCCCTCGCGCGTGAACTTGATGGCATTGCTGACGAGGTTGGTCATCACCTGGCGCAGGCGCACGGGGTCGATCTCCACGCAGCGCGGCACCTCGTCATCGAAGTCGGCGATCAGGTCGATGTTCTTCTCGTTTGCCAGCGGCCAGAAGCTCATGCGCACGTCGAGCATGAGCTCGACGATGTCCGTTGGTTCCGGCGCCATGCGGATATGGCCCGACTCGGCGCGGGAGAACTCGAGAATGTCGTTGAGGACATGAAGGAGCCCGTCCGCCGAGAGCAGCAGGCTGTCGAGATAGTCTCTCTGGTTCGCGTCCAGACGGGCCATGCCGATCATGTGCGCCATGCCGATGATGCCGTTCATGGGCGTGCGCAGTTCGTGGCTCATGTTGGCGAGGAACCGGGCCTTCTGCTCATGCGCATGCTCCGCGGCATTGCGCGCCTCTTCGAAGGCCTCGTTCTGGTGGCCCACGAGGACAAGGTAGAAGGCCAGCAGCGCGGTCAGCACAAGGCCGATGACGGTCAGCGCGATGCTGGTGGATGACGGGCCGGCGGCCACGGCGTCTGCATGGGGTCCGAATGTCAGTTCCACCGGCCGCCCGGCGAGCGTGGTGCGCAGAGCGCGCGGCCCGATGGTCTGCACGGCGGGGCCGACGCGCGTGAGTTCGCCGCGCCCGGCCTCGCTGCCTGCGTTATCCACGAACCGGAAGCTGGTCATGTTGGCGGTGGTGCTGTTGCGGCGTGCGGCGGCGATCAGCACCTCGATATCGACCACTTCGAAGACAGCGGCACGAATGGGGCCCCTGGTATCGACGGCACCGCCCCGCGACGTCTCCATGACCGGTCCAAGGAGTGTGATGAGACTGTCCGTTGCGCGCTGACCAGACGAGTCGTGGTGGGAAAACGGAACGCCGCCGATGATGACCGTGTCGCTCAGCGATCCGCCGCTATCGAAGATGGCGGCCACGGCGTTGCGGCCGCGCGGCAGGAGGCTGGTCGGCCGCTCGCGGCCTTCGAATGTGCGCACGTAAGCCGGGTGACGCGGACCGGCGTCCAGATCGATCCAGCCGAACTCGCGGATCGCGGCGCGTGCCGTGCTGTGTTCATCGATGTTGAGGATCAGCGCGTCGGTGAAGACGGCAAACTCCTCGGGCGTGACTTCACGCGACGCGGCGGCGAGCGCCACCAGGGAATTCAGCGTGAGCCGTACTGCATCGAAGTGGCGCAGGAATTCGCGCGCTTCGTCGCGCACGTCGTCTTCGTATTGCTGAAGCTTGAGAGCGGTGTCGAAGCGATGAGACAGGATGCCGGCGGCGAAGCTGAGCACGGTCCCCGTGATGAGGACGGCGAGCGCAATCTGCCTGACAGAGAAGAACTGCAGCCGCGACACGTGGCGTCGTCTCCCGAACACAGGCGACCGTGTGCCTTGTGACCGGCAGGGCAACTACGCCACCTAGCCCCCGATCTTCCGGACCGCCCAACTTCCTTCCACCTATTCGTGTACGGGCGCGAAGTTAATGAGCCCCTAAAACGGCCATTAAACAGGTTGTTGCCGATTGCGGGGCTGCAGAACGTCGTCCGTATCGCCGCCGGCGAGTTCGGCACGCATTCTCGGCAGGGCGCCGGGATATTCCGTCTGCAGCCAGGCAATCATCTGCTCGCGGATTTCGCAGCGAAGGTCCCAGGCCGTCGGGCTGTTCTTGGCGCTCATCAGGGCGCGAAGCTGAACCGTGTCCCGGCCGGAATCCGTCACCTGCAGGTTGGCGACATCGCGGTCCCACAGCGGTGAGGCATCGAGCAGCTCGTTCAGTTTCTCCCGCACGCGCTCGACGGGCACCGTGTAGTCCACGTGCCAGAAGACGGAACCGATGATGGAGGCAGTCTCGCGGGTCCAGTTCTGGAACGGGGTCTCGATGAAATAGGTGAGCGGCACCACCATGCGCCGCCAGTCCCAGATGCGCACGACCACGTAGGTCGCGGTGATCTCCTCGACCCAGCCCCATTCGCCGTCGACGATCACCACGTCCTCGATGCGGATGGGCTGCGTCAGCGCGATCTGGATGCCGGCGATCAGGTTAGAGAGGACCGGCCGCGCGGCGAAGCCGAGCACGATGCCGGCAGCGCCCGCCGAGGCGAGCAGGCTGATGCCGTATTCGCGCACCTGCGGGATCGTCGCCAGCATGGCGGCGAAGGTGATGATGATGGCGAAGACGGTGCCGGTGCGGCGCAGGACGCGGATCTGCGTCTGGTACTTGCGCGCGAGAAGATTGTCCTCGACGTCGATGCGGTGGCGCCGGACGGCGGCATCCGCAGCGCCATTGATGATGCCGATGATGACCCAGCCCGCGGCACCGGTGGCCAGCACGGCAATGGTCCGCGTGACGAGCGGCAGCCATTCGGCCGGCGTGACCGCGGGGACCACGGCCCCGGCGATGGCCAGCAGGATGAGCGCAAGGCTGGCGCGGCGCAGGCGCAGGACGATCAGGAACGGCGTCGAGCCCATCCAGCGCGCGTTGCGCGGGCGCTGCAGGAAGCGGAACAGCAGGCGGTGTGCCGTGTAGACGGCAACCAGGACTGCGGCAGCAAGCGCCGCGGCGAGCAGGCGTCCCTCGCCTGCTTCGAGAGTCTCAATGAACTGCTGCAGCCCGTCGATCGGCACGCTCCATCTGATTCAGCGCAATGATAGCCCGAATGCTCATTCCGCGGCAGTGACCGCCTGACGGGCGCGCGTCCGAGCCAGCCACGTGGCGAATTCCGGCCGCGCCATCAGCGCCATCATCTGCTTCTTCGTAAGCCACGCGGCAAGCCCGGCGGGATCGTCCTCGCGCTCGGACTTGGCAATGGCGGCCAGCGCGTCGTCGCTGGGCAGCTCGCCCGGCTTCGCGGACGGGACCTGCGCGAGGTGCCACGCGGCCAGTGCGGGCTCGTGCACGAGGCGGGCGAGCGGGTTTGCATGGGACGCTTCCGCAACCGGTTCGCCAGCAAGCCGGGCGGAGAGATCGGTGAGGACCGGGGCGGGCTTGCGCTCTTCCGGCGTGCGGCCGAGGCGCAGGGCGCGCGTTATGCGGCCCGCGAGCGGATGACCGCTGATGGCGGAGAGCGGGATGGCGAGCACGAGGCCAGCCGTCAGCGGCAGGATCCAGAGAAACAGGCTCGGATTGATCCACCACGCGATGGCAGCCATCGCGAGGCCGGAGACCATGTGCCAGAGATGCGCCCGGCCGATCTCCTCGAACGGCACGCCGCCGTCGTCACGCCGCTGCGGGTTCCAGCCGCTGTCGCGGCCCATCAGGACCGACGTCACGATGCGCGTCTGCGCCAGCATCATGATCGGCGCGTAGAGCGCGGAGAACAGGACTTCCCAGAGGAGGCTCGCGGTCAAGGTGATGGGGCCGCCGAAGCCGATCAGCTCGCGGGGGTTGAGCATGGCGGCGAGCCAGCCGAGCAGCTTGGGACCGAGAACAACGGCCATGGAGATGATGAAGAGTTCGATGGCGCGCTCGGCGTCGAACACCGGCCACAGGGGGAAGAGCGACGGCTCGGCGAAATACTCCGGCCGGATGGTCTCGGCCTGGATGGCGAGCAGCATGCCGGCGACCACCAGGGCGAACCAGAAGACCGCGCTCAGATAGGCGAAGATGCCGGTGAAGAAATGCAGGCGGCTGGCGAAGGAGAACCCTTCCGCCGTCAGCAGTCGCGAATGCTGCAGGTTGCCCTGGCACCAGCGCCGGTCGCGGATGATGACGTCGATCAGGCTGGGCGGCGCTTCCTCGTAGGAGCCTTCGAGGTCCGTATCGAGGCGCACGCCCCACCCGGCGCGGCGCAGGAAGGCAGCTTCGGCGAAGTCGTGGCTGAGGATATGCCCGCCGAAGGGCGGCTTGCCCTCGAGTTCCGGCAGGCGCGCGGCCTCGGCGAAGGCGCGCGTACGGATGATGGCGTTGTGGCCCCAGAAGTTGCTGCTGCGGCCATGCCACGCGGCAAGACCGTTGCCGTAGATCGGGCCGTAGCAGCGGTTGGCGAACTGCTGGAGGCGCGCGTAGAGGCTGCGCGCCCGCACGATGCGCGGCAGCGTCTGGATAAGGCCGAGATCCGGGTTGGACTCGAGGCGATGGGTCAGCTCGACGATGGTCTCGGGCGTCATCACGCTGTCCGCGTCGAGAACGAGCATGGCGTCGTACCCGCCGCCGAAGCGCTCCACCCACTCGCCGATATTGCCGGCCTTGCGCTCGCGGTTCTCGGCGCGGTGACGGTAATAGACCGGGCAGCCTTCGGGCGCTGCGTCCACGAGCCGGGCGACGGCGGCTTCTTCCTCCAGCCATGCCTCCGGGCTTGTCGTGTCGCTGAGGATGAAGAAGCAGAAGCGGCCGGGCTGCACCTTTGCCAGTCCTTCCGCCATGGCGGAGACAGCCGCCGTCACGCGCACCGGGGCCTCGTTGTAGACGGGGACCAGGATGGCGGTCTTGAGGCCGACGGGCTCATCCACCGGGCGGCGGCGCTTGAACGCGAGCGACAGGTGCCGGACGAAGCCGAGCATGGCCTGCGCCAGCGCGAAGGAAATCCACGCGAAGTTGATCGCGAAGAAGCCGAGGAAGACATACTGCAGCGCCGTCACGTCGCCGCGCGAGATGACGGCCATCATCTCCTGCACGCCGAACACGGTCAGCGCGGCGGTGGCCACGGCGACGAACACGCGCGCAAGGAATTGCCCCGTGCTGCGCGGCAGGTGCCAGCCCGTGTGACGGCCAAGCGGCTTGTGCGGCCGGTGCAGGCCGGCGCGCGGCATGACGAGGCGCTGCTCCGGCGGCAGCGCCGGGCTAGCGGGGGAGCCAGCGGTAAAGCCAGGTTTCACCAACGGGCTTTCCTTCAGATCGGGGTTGAACGCGGAGTTCGGAGACGGGGGCGTCGTCCGGGTCGAATGTCACGAAGGCGCGCAGGCCGCCGGTCTGCGGATTGTCCGCGACGAAGGCTTCCTGGATGGAACCGGCGCTTGCCGACACCTCGAGGACCACGTCGTCGGCGGCCATCGGTAGGTCGTAGTCGATGACCATCTGCGGCATGCGGCTGCCGAGGCGGCGGCCGAAGCTGGTGCGCAGCACGCGGCCCGAGCCGGGTTTCGCATCCGGCACGTCGCCGGTCCACGACAGCGTGTAGCCGAAATCGTGCCGCTGGCCCGCGGGCCGCGCGGCTTCCGGCCGCCAGTAGGCGACGATGTTGTCGTTGCCTTCGTGCTCGGACGGGATCTCGATGAGGTTGACGTGGCCCCTGCCCCAGTCGCCGCGCGGGGCGACCCAGGCGGAGGGCCTGCGGCCGTAGTCAGCCTCAAGATCGTTGTATTCGCTGAAGGCCCGCGCGCGCTGGATGAGGCCGAAGCCCTTCGGGTTGTTGTCGCCGAAAGCGCTGATCTGAAGCGTTGATGGGTTGTGGAGCGGCCGCCAGAGCGCTTCGCCGTTGCCCGTCAGAATGGCGAGCGCCTGCGAGTCGTGCACCGCCGGGCGGTAGTCCGGCAGCGCCGGCGGGTCGAGCGGCGCGTGCATGAACATCGAGGTGAGCGGCCCGAGCCCCACATGGGTCAGCTCGACACGCGGGAACAGGGAGGCGTCCACCTCCATGCGGGTGGTGCTGCCGGGGAAGATGCGGAAGCGGTAAGCGCCGGTGACGCTCTCGCTGTCGAGCAGCGCGTGGACGACGATACCGTTGGCGCCAGCGGACGGGCGTTCGATCCAGAAATGGCGGAACAGCGGATGCTCCTCGCCGCCCTCGAGATTGCCGACGTCCAGGGCGAGGCCGCGCGCGGAGAGGCCGTAGACCTGATCCGCGGCCACGGCGCGGAAATAGCTCGCGCCCTGGAACACCGCGAACTCGTTCCGGGTCTCCGGGTCGTTGATCGGGTAATGCAGGCGGAAGCCGGAGAACTTGCCGGTTTCCAGAATGGCGCGCGCGATGGCGTCGTCCCCGGCCTCGAAGCTCTCGGCCGTCATCGCGGCCGGGGTGGCGCGGCCGTTCTCGACCACGTCGATGTCGATGAGGTCGCGGTAGAGGTAGCCGGGCGCAAAGTACTGGATCGAGAACTTCGTCGCCGCCTTGCGCCACGTGGACGCGTCTGGCCGGAAGCGGATCTGCCGGTAGCGGGTGTAGTCGAGGTCGTTGAGGATGGCCGGGGGTGACGCAGGCCGCGTGAATGGGCGCGTGGCGAGGTCGCGGGCGAGGTTCACCACCATCTCGCGGGAAAAGGCGGGCGCCTGCGCGCGCACGGGTGCTGCCGGGAGCAGGCCGGCGGCCATGCCCCCGCCCATCAGGCCGAGCATCTCACGGCGCGATGCGCCCGTGCTTTTCATCGAATCCCACCCGCGGCGATACAAAGACTCGCCTCCTTAAACGCTCATATGACGGTTTGGTTGCGCTGCAACATTCATTGCCGCGACATTCGGGCGGGATCAAGGCAGCAAGGCCGCCCGGCGAAGAATTTTTGGCGGAATCCGGGCCCTAGGCGGCGCGGCGGACGGTTGCGGCGGCCACGGCGCGGGCGGCCTTGGCCGGGCTCATGCCGAGGAGGCGCATGATGTTCTCGCACAGGCGGCGGGTGACCTCGTCGTCGCGGCCCCGGGCGAGCTGGACGCGCATCGCCGTGGCGATCAGCGAGGCGATCTGCTCCAGGGTGAAGCCGTCCACGGTGGCGTCGAACTTGCCCTGGGCCACGCCCATCTCGATATCGTTGCGCATGAAGCGGTACATGTCCGCCGGGACGTCCGGCATGTACTCGACGCTGCCCAGCAGGACGGCGCCCCAGTGCGGCCGCTCCAGAACGATGGAGACGAAGTGCGCGGTGGCCGAGATGACCCGGTGGGGTGCGTCTTTGATGCCCACCATGTCGTTGTCCATCTGACGGCCCACTTCCAGTACGATGCCGAAGGCGACGGCGCGCAGGATTTCGTCCTTGCTGTCGAAGTGATTGTAGAAGGTGCCGTTGGCGAGCCCGGCGGCCGCCGTCATGTCGCTGATCTTCGCGGCTTCCATGCCCTTTTCCGCGACCACCTCGATGGCCGCGTCCATCAGGGCTGCGCGCGTGCGCTCCCGCTTGCTGCGGCCCGCCGCCCTCTCCTGGAAGTATGCCTGCCTCAACGCGCACTCCTTCGCCGATCCGCGATCATTGTGCCCTGCGCGCGCTTGACAATCCAGAAAAATGATACAACTCTCAGAAATGAGAGTACTCTCATAAAACAACAAACGCTTTCAGGCGGAACAAGACCCAGGAGCGGTTGCGGCGATGTCCCATTCCCCCGTCCTCATCATCGGCGCGGGCCCTGTCGGCCAGCTTTCGGCGCTGTTGCTGGCCCGCCACGGCATCGCGTCGCGGCTGATCGACCGGCGGGCCGGGGTCTCGTCGGCGCCCAAGGCGCACGCGGTGAACCCGCGCACGCTGGAAATCTGCGAGAGCGCAGGCGTCGATGCGGCGGCCCTGCGAAAGGCCGGGACCGAGGCGAACGACGGCGGCTTCGTGCGCTTCGTCGGCACGCTGACGGGACCGGAGTTCGGCGCGCTGCCCTACGAGCGCATGGACGACGGGGCTTTCGAGCACACCCCCTTCCCGCTCACCAACTTGCCGCAGCCCGTGTTCGAGGCCGCGTTGCAGGAGGCCATCGACGCCGAACCGCTGATCGAATTCGCACGCGGTGTCGAATGCACCGGTCTCGAACAGGATGCGCATGGCGTGGTTGCACGGCTGACGGACCATGCGGCGGGCACGGCGTCGGATCAGTCCTGCGACTACGTGATCGCCGCCGACGGCGCCGGCTCGCGTACGCGTGAGGCGCTCGGCATCGGCATGGAAGGCCCGGAGAGCCTCCAGCACTACATCATGATTCACTTCGAGGCCGACCTGCGTGCCCTGACAGACACTCGGCCCGGCGTCCTCTACTTCCTGTTCGACCCCGCGACCGGCGGCGTGATGATCGCCTATGACCGGGCGAAGACCTGGGTGCTGATGCACGCCTATGACCCGGCGTCTGAGAGCGCGGACGCGTATGACGATGCGCGTTGCCTGGGGCTGGTGCGCGCGGCAATCGGCGCGGAGGTGAACGACATCATCGTCCGCAACGTCAGCCCGTGGGCGATGTCGGCGCAGATTGCCGAACGCTACCGGGAAGGCCGCGTGTTCCTCGCTGGCGATGCGGCACACCGGTTTCCGCCGACGGGCGGCCTGGGCCTCAACACCGGCGTGGGCGACGCGCAGAACATCGCGTGGAAGCTCGCGGCAGTGCTGAAGGGCGAAGCGGGCCCGAGGCTGCTCGACAGCTACGAGGCGGAGCGCCGCCCGGTTGCCGCGATCAACAGCGAGCAGAGCCTGATCAACGCATCGAAGATCTTCGACCTGTTCGGCGTGCTGCATGGACCCGACCCGGCATCCGTGGCGGCGCATTACGCGAAGGCGGCGGCCGACCCGGCGGGCGTCGAGGGCCTCGACGACGCGATAGAAGCGCAGCGACCGCACTTCGACAGCTTCAACCTGCAGATCGGCTACCGCTACGTGTCGGATGCGGTGGCGGGGGCCGCAGCCCTGCCGCCAGCGGCCGAGATCGAGACCAGCCGCTACGCGCCCTCGTGGGAGACGGGCGCGCGGGTGCCGCACCGGTGGATCACCCGTGACGGCGCGCGCATGTCTCTCCTGAACCTTCTGCCGCCGGACGGGTTCTCCCTGCTCTCAGGCCCGAAGGCGAACGGTGCGTTCAGGGCAACGGAACTGGACCTGCGGCATCTCGCGCACGGCCGTGACTTCGAAGACGCAGGGATGGGCTGGGAAGAAGCGACGGGCCTGCCGGAGACCGGCGCCGTGCTGGTGCGTCCCGACGGGCATATCGCGGCGCGCTTCACCGGCACCGAGCGCGATCCCGGTGCATCCCTCGACGGCATGCTCCGCGCCCTGACGGCGCGGGTCTGAGGGAGCGGGTCATGGATCTCGGGCTTGAAAGCAAGAAGGCCATCGTCTGCGCGTCGTCGCGCGGCCTCGGCAAGGCCTGCGCCACGGCGCTGGCGCGCGAGGGCGCAAGCGTCGTCATCAACGGGCGCAATGAAGAGACGCTTGCGGCGGCGCGCGACGAGATTGCCGCCGCAACCGGCGGTGACGTGACGGCAGTTGCCGCTGATCTCAACACTGATGCAGGACGCACGAAGCTGGTGGCGGCGTGTCCGGAAGCGGACATTCTCATCACCAACAACGAGGGCCCGCCCCCCGGTGCGTTCCAGAGCTGGGGTGAGGCGGAATGGCAGGCGGCGCTGGAAGCCAACCTACTGGCGCCGGTCTTCATGATCCGCGCGGTGATCGAGGGCATGAAGGCGCGGCGCTTCGGGCGCATCGTCAACATCACCTCGGCGATGGTGAAGTCGCCGCACCCGTTCATGGGGCTCTCGACAGCGGCGCGCTCGGGCCTGACGGCTCTCTGCAAGGGGCTCTCTGTCGAGGCGGCGCCCTTCAACGTCACCATCAACAACTTGCTGCCGGAACGCTTCGACACCGACCGGCAGAAGAAGATGGCAAACCTGCTGATGTCCGCGAAGGGCATCAGCATGGAAGAAGCGCGCGCGGAGATCTGCGAGAGCATCGCCGCGAAGCGCATGGGGCGGCCGGAAGAATTCGGCGACGCCTGCGCCTACCTGTGCAGCGCCCAGGCCGGCTTCATCTCAGGTCAGAACCTTCAGCTCGACGGCGGTTCCTACGCCGGGCTCATCTAGAGGACGAGAAAATGGACCCTCTCTACGATCAGACCCTTGTGCCGCGTATCCTGTTCTCGATTATCGCGGTTGCCATCAGCGTCGGCCCGATGATTGCCGACTTCAACAAGACCCATGCGACGAACCCGATGTGGACGCCACATGCGCGCTTCCACGTGGTGTGGCAGGTGCTGACCCAGGCGGGTGTCTCCGCCGCGATCCTGTACCTGCTGTGGGCGCCGACCGCCGAGTATGCGACCCATATCTGGCTCGCGGCGATGCTCATCTACGCGTGGGGCGCGAGCTTCTTCGCGACGCTTGCGACGATGCCGGTCTATGGCGGTGCGCTGAAGGACGAGAACGGCATCAAGCCATTCCGCTTCAATATCTTCGGCAAGATCTACCTGGTCGACACCAACTTGTTCGGCGCGACCATCCTGATGATCATCAACACCATCGGAATCTGGCTGGTGGCGAACGCGTGATGGTGAGCTTCGGAACCATGCGCATCGCGCCGCGCGACACGGCGCTGACCTTCGCGCGGACGCGTGACAGGCGGCTGGTCCTTGTTTCCAGCTATGCCGGCGGGCGCGTGAACGGGATCGAGCTGGACTCGGATGATCCGATCACCGCCTACAACACCCACGGCTACGACGCGCTGGCCGCGATGCAAGGCCGCGAGGTGACGGTGCCTCTGGCCGAACTCGGGCTGCCGGTGGACCTCGCCGCGTCGCATATCGCGGTGGGCACGAACTTTCCCGCCCACGCGGAAGAAGCGACCGTGGAAAACGGGCCGTTCCTGTTCCCCAAGGAAGTGGACCCGACGTCGTTCGATGCGCCGGTCGCCATGGGCGATGCGCTGCTCGACTACGAGGTGGAGCTATGCTTCGTCGCGCTGGAAGATTTCGATGTGACGGCGCCGCCGGAGCGCACGGGCCTGATCCTGTGCAACGACGTGACGGACCGGGCGAAGCTGATGCGCCATATCGATCCGCGCGACGTGACGTCGGGCAAGGGGTTCACCACCGGCAAGAGCGCGCCGGGCTACATGCCGGTCGGCAACCTGTTCGTCATTCCGCGCCATATGCGGAGTTTCGCAGGAGCGGTGGAGCTGCGGCTGTGGCGCGATGCGCGGCTGGTCCAGTCCGCGCGGCAGTCGCTGGCAATCTGGGATTTCGACGAGATGCTGCGCCAGTCCGCCGCGCGGGCGGACATGACGTGGGAATACGAAGGCCGCCAGGTGGGTCTGCCGGTCCATGACGGCAAGGTGCCCGCGCGGACGGGCGTGCTGGGCGGCACGCCGGACGGCACGGTGTTCAAGGGCATCGACCGCGCGGCGATGCTGCGCGGGGCGCTGGACTGGCTGGCCGGCGGCTGGTCGAAGCCCCTGCCGCACTGGGTCGTGGAACGGCAGATCGCATTGTCGCAGCGCGCGCGCAGCTATCTCCAGCCCGGCGAGCGCATGCGCATCCATGTCGAGGGCATGGGCGAACTCGACAATCCGGTCATCGACGCGAAGCCGGTCTGAGCGGCAAAACTGGGTGGACTCCGGTCTAGTTATGCCCCAGCCTTGTGGCGACACAAGGAATTTGGGGCCGCGGCGGACCAACGCCGCGCCAACCGGAGGAAGCGGAAATGCCGAGGCACGATCTGGTGATCGTCGGCGGCGGCATCGGCGGCTCGGCGCTGGCCATCACCATGGCGCGCGCGGGCAAGCGGGTGCTGCTGCTTGAGAAGTCCACGGTCTTCGAAGACCAGGTGCGCGGCGAATGGATCGCGCCGTGGGGTGTCGCGGAAGTGAAGCGGGTCGGTCTCTACGACCTGCTGATGGAGGCCGGCGGCCACCACCTGAGCCAGCACATCACCTATGACGAGTCGGTCGAGCCGCAGCTGGCGGAGGCGGCCCCCTTGCCCCTCGACATGTTCCTGCCGGACGTGCCCGGGCCCTTGTGCATCGGCCATCCGCATCACTGCCAGACCCTGTTCGACGAGGCGGGCCGCGCGGGCGCGGAGACGCTGCGCGGCGTCGAGGTGACGGACATCCGGGTCGGCGATAACCCGGGCGTGAGCTACCGGCATGACGGCGAAACGCACGAGGCGACGGCGCGGCTGCTGGTGGGCGCCGACGGGCGCATGTCCGGCGTGCGCACGGCGGCGGGCATCAAGCTCGAACAGGACAAGCCGCACCACATGTTCGGCGGCATGCTGGTGGACGGCGCGCCGCGCTGGAACGACACCAAGCAGGCGATCGGCACCGAGGGCGATTTCGCCTTCCTCGCCTTCCCGCAGGGCGACGGGCGCATCCGGGTCTATGGCAGCTATTCGCTGGAAGAACGCAACCGCTTCGCCGGGCCGGACGGACCGCAGAAGTTCCTCGAGGCGTTCAGGATGCGGTGCAGCCCGGAGAACAAGTACATCGCCGAAGGCAAGCCCGCGGGGCCCCTGCGCAGCTATTTCAACATCAACAGCTGGACGCACGAACCTTTCGCGGAGGGCGTGGTGCTGATCGGCGATGCGGCCGGGTGGAATGACCCGATCACCGGCCAGGGCCTGTCGATCACCTACCGCGACGTGCGGACGGTGTCGGAGGCACTCAAGTCGGCCGATGACTGGTCCCCTGCCCTGTTTGCCGACTATGCCGAGGAGCGGCGCGAGCGGCTGCGGCGGCTTCGCTTCTGCTCCGATCTACAGGGCGCGCTGGACGCCGAGTTCGGCGATGACGCGAAGGCGCGGCGCAAGCGCTATTTCGAGCGCGCGGCGGCGGACCCGATGATCGGCGCCCATGCGGTGGCGGTGATGGCGGGGCCGGAAATGCTGCCGCCGGAGGTGTTCACCGAGGAGCACCGGGCGAAGGTTCTGAAGGGCGAGGAGACGGCGAATGCCTGATGTGAAGGAGTTCAACGCGCGCTGGCTGAAGGCGTGGAGCGACAAGGACGTGGACGGGCTCGCGGCGATGTACGCGCCGGACACGGCATATTTCGATCCGCAGGTGCCGGACGGGCTGTCGGGCCGCGACGCGCTGAAGGCGTATCTCACCAAGCTGTTTGCCGAGACGCCGCCGATGCATTACGAGCCGCACGAGACATGGGAGACTCATGATGGCTTCTGCGGCCGCTGGTACTGCACGATCGATGGGGGCGACGGAGGCGACGCGGGCAAGAGCTACCTGCGCGGCTTCGACCTCGTGGTGATGAAGGACGGGCTGATCGCCCGCAACGAGGTGTATGTCCATCCGATCGCGCAAGCGGCATAAGGAACCAGAACAACGACAAGCGCGACGGCCATCAACAAGAGCCGCGCGAGGAGGAAAACATGCTGGCGGAAAAGCTGCCAATCATCCGGCCCGGGCAGGTCACGCCCGGCTGGCTGACCGAGGTGCTGCGGCACGCGGGCCACGACGTGACCGTGAAGGACATCAGGGCGAAGAAGGTGGGCACCGGCCAGGTGGGCGAGACGGTGCGCTTCGACATGACCTTCGACGGCGATGCGAAGGGCGCGCCCGCCACCATTGTCGGCAAGTTCCCTTCCCCCGACGAGTCGAGCCGCTCGACCGGCGTGGCGCTTGGCAACTACATCCGCGAAGTGCGCTTCTACAAGGAACTGGCGGACAAGGCGCTGATCCAGACGCCGGTGTGCTTCTACACGGATGTGGACCTGGAGACGAGCGAGTTCGTCCTGATGATGGAGGACCTGTCCCCCGCCGTGCAGGGCGACCAGCTTGAAGGGATCACGCTGGCGCAGGCGAAGCTCGCCGTGGACGAGGCGGCGAAGCTGCATGCCTCCCACTGGGGCCATGACGAGCTGGACGAGCTGGCGTGGCTGCAGGACTCGAGCGCGGCGCCCAAGATGATCTCGCAGGAGCTGGTGGCCGGCTTCTGGGATGGCTTCCGCGAACGCTACAAGGACGACGTGCCTGCGGACTACTTCGAGATCGGCGACGCGGTGGTGCGCACCTACGGCGACGAGCGCTTCGCCTACAAGGGCCCGCGATGCCTGACCCATAACGATTTCCGCCCGGACAACATGATGTTCGGCACCAAGGACGGCGGCTATCCGCTGGCAGTCGTGGACTGGCAGTCGCTTGGCTACGGCTGCGGCCAGTCCGACCTGTCCTACATGCTGAGCGGCTCGCTGCCGCGCGACGTGCTGCGCGCCAACGAGGACGCGCTGCTGAAGCAGTATCACGACAAGCTCGTGGAGCTCGGCGTCAAGGACTTCTCCCTCGACGACGTGTGGCAGAACTACCGGCGTTTCGCCTTTGGCATGTTCGTGATGGCCTTCATCGCCTCGATGATCGTGGAACGCACCGAGCGCGGCGACAGGATGTTCCTCGCCATGCTGAAGAGCGGCGCCGAGCACGTGAAGGATCTCGACGCGCTGGAAACGCTGAAGGCCTAGGCGCTTTCCCTATTCGCCCGGCTGCGGGGCCGAACGGCGCACCTCTTCTTCCGGCACTTCGCGGCGGGCGAAGAGCGTGAAGAACCACGGGATGAAGAAGGTGGCGATGAAGGTCGCCGCCAGCATGCCGCCGATGACGCCGGTGCCGATGGACTGGCGGCTGCCGGCGCCAGCCCCACTGGCGATGGCAAGCGGCACGCAGCCCAGGATGAAGGCCATCGACGTCATCACGATGGGGCGGAAGCGAAGCCGCGCCGCCTCGATGGCAGCATCGCGCCGCGACCAGCCGTCCTTGGTGCGCATGAAGGCGAACTCGACGATGAGGATGGCGTTCTTGGCGGACAGGCCGATGAGCACAAGCAGGCCGACCTGCAGGTAGACGTCGTTCGAGAGGCCGCGAAGCCAGACGGCGAGGAACGCGCCGAGAACCGCGAAGGGCACGGCGAGCATCACGGCGATGGGCAGGCGCCAGCGCTCGTAGAGCGCGGCGAGGATCAGGAACACCATGACGAGGCCCATGATGAAGGCCAGCGCGCCGGTGCCGCCCGCCACGCGCTCCTGGTAGGCGGAGCCGAGCCAGGCGAGCGTGTAGCCCTCGGGCAGGACTTCGGCAGCAACCTCCTCCATCGCGGTGATCGCCTCGCCCGACGAATAGCCGGGGGCCGCGTTGCCGTTGACCTTGGCCGACGGGAACACGTTGAAGCGGTTGATGAGCTCGGGGCCCGCGATGCGCTCGGCGGTGACCAGCACGTTGAGCGGGATCATGCGGCCGGACTCGGCGCGCACGAAGACCTGCTTGAGATCCTCCGGCCCGCGGCGGAATTCGGGTTCGGATTGCAGGTTCACCTTGAAGGTGCGGCCATAGAGCGTGAAGTCGTTGACGTAGAGAACGCCCACGGTGCTTTGCAGGGTCTCGAAGATGGACGAGATGGGCACACCCAGCGCCTTCGCCTTGTCGCGGTCCACGTCCATCCGGTACTGCGGCACGGAGTTGGTCGTGGTCGTGTAGACGAGCGACAGCTCGGGCCGCTGGTTGGCGGCCTGCGTGAGGGACCGCGTCACATCGATGAGCTTGTCGATGCCGGAGCCGGTGCGGTCCTGCAGGTAGGCCTCGAAGCCGCCTGTGGAGCTCATGCCGCGGATCGGCGGCGGCGCGAGGACGAGGAACGTCGCGTCCTTGATGGACGAGAGCTTGCCCATCATGCGGCCCACGAGATCCTGCGCGGTCTGGCCTTCGCCGGTGCGCTCCGACCAGTCCTTGAGGTTGATGAAGGAGGTGGAGCTGTCGCCCTTGGGACCGCCGGTGACCACGTCGAAGCCGGCGAAGGTCGTGACCTCGTCCACTTCCGGTTCGGCGCGCAGCATCTCGGTCGCCTTGTCAGAGGCAGCGATCGTGCGGTTGAGCGAGGCCGCCGAGGGGAGCGAGCCGATGGTGAAGATGTAGCCCTGGTCCTCGTCCGGCACGAGGGCGGACGGGATCATCCGGTAGGTGCCCCATACCGCCGCGATGACGGCGGCGAAGCCGATGACGGCGATGATCCGGTGGTCGATCACCCAGGCGACGCCACGCGTGTAGCGCTCGGTCGTCCGCTCGAAGAAACCGTTGAACCAGCGGAACGGGGCCGCGGGTTCATGTTCCGCGGGCTTGAGCATGGCGCACAGCGTCGGCGTCAGCGTCAGCGCCACGAAGCCCGAGATCGTCACCGAGACCGCGATGGTGATGGCGAACTGCTGGTACATGCCGCCGGTGAGCCCGCCCATGAAGCCGACGGGGATGAACACGGCGCAGAGCACCAGCACGATGGCGACGACCGGCCCGCTCACTTCCTGCATGGCCTTCACAGCGGCGTCGTAGGACGAAAGCCCTTCCGTTCGCTGGATGCGCTCGAAGTTCTCCAGCACCACGATCGCGTCGTCCACCACGATGCCGATGGCCAGCACCATGCCGAACAGGGTCAGCAGGTTGATGGAAAAGCCCAGCAGGTACATGCCCGCCAGGGTGCCGATGATGGAGACCGGCACCGCGAGAAGCGGGATGATGGTGGCGCGGATGTTCTGCAGGAAGAGATAGACCACGCAGATCACGAGGATGACCGCTTCCAGCAGCGTGGCGACAACCTCCTCGATCGACATTTCCACGAATGTCGTGGTGTCGAAGGGGATGTTGTACTCGATCCCTTCCGGGAAATTCTTCGAAAGCTCTTCCAGCCGCTCTTCCACGCGGCCCGCCACATCGAGCGCGTTGGCGCCCGGCTGCATGAAGATGCCCATGGCGACGGCGGGCGTGCCGTTGTAGCTGGCCTGGAAGGTGTAGTCCTGCGCGCCGAGCTCGATGCGCGCCACGTCCTTGAGGCGCAGGGCGGCGCCGCTCGGGTCCGACTTCAGGATGATGTTGCCGAAGGCTTCCTCGGTGTCGAGGCGCGGCGGCGTCACCACCGTGTAGGTGAAGTCGAGGGACTCGGGCATCGGCTCCGCGCCGAAGCGCCCGGCGGCGAACTGCGAGTTCTGCTCGCGCACGGCGGCGGCCACGTCGCCCGGCGTCAGCTCGTACTGCGCCAGCTTGTCCGGCCTAAGCCAGATGCGCATGGAATAGTCCTTGGCGCCGAACAGCTGCGCATCGCCCACGCCGGGCAGGCGCTTGAGGTCGTCGAGGACATTCAC
Source organism: Parvibaculaceae bacterium (assembly GCA_965229975.1). GTDB lineage: Bacteria > Pseudomonadota > Alphaproteobacteria > CGMCC-115125 > CGMCC-115125 > Pyruvatibacter. The sequence goes on along the minus strand of OZ245936.1, from coordinate 1,249,213 downwards.
CAGCGCGTAGTTGGAAATGAAGATCGGGCCGTAGTTGCCGTCGCGCGACGACATGGTGACGACCTGCAGGATCGAGCTGGTGCGCTTGGAGACATTGATGCCCTGGCGGCGCACCTGCTCTGGCAGGTTGGCGGTGGCGCGCTGGACACGGTTGTTGACGTCGATGGTGGCCTGGTCGGGGTCGGTGCCGATCTCGAAGGTGACCGTGATCGACAACCCGCCCGAGCCGGTCGAGGTCGAGGCCATGTAGAGCATGCCCTCGACGCCATTGATCTGCTGTTCGAGGGGCGAGGCGACGGTTTCCGCGATCACCTCGGCGCTGGCGCCGGGATAGTTGGCCTGCACCACGATCTGCGGCGGCACGATGTCCGGGTACTGGGCGACCGGCAGCGCGCGCACGGCGGCAAGACCGGCCAGCACGATGACGATCGACAGGACGATGGAAAAGACGGGCCGGTCGATGAAGACCTTGGAGATCATTGCGCGCTGCCCTGCGCCGGGACGGCGTCATCCTCGTTGGCTGCCGTCTGCGACGGCTCGCCGGACGCGGTCACGGCGGCGACCTTCTGGCCATCCTGAACCTTCACCACGCCCTCGGTGACGACGCGCTCGCCGGCTTCGAGGCCGGACAGGATCACCCAGCGTTCCTTCAGCGCGTCGCCGATCTCCACCTGGCGGCGGATGGCGGTGCCATCGTCTTCGACGACATAGACATACGCCCCTTCCGGCGCCTGGTTGAGCGCCTTGCGGGGGACGGTGATGGCATCGACCAGCGTGAGGCCGGTGATCTGGACGCGGACGAACTGGCCGGGGATCAGCCGGTTGTCCGGGTTGTCGAAGACGGCCCGCGCGCGAATGGTGCCGGTGTCGAGGTCCACCGTGTTGTCGGTGAAATCGACGATGCCGGTCTGCTCCACCGGCGAGCCGTCGCCGGAGATGATGCGGGCCGCGTACTTGCCGTCGAGCGGCGCATCGAGGCGGCCCGCGGCCACCTCGCGGCGGATGCGCGTCACTTCCGTCTCGGCCGGGGAGAAGTTCACGTAGACCGGGTCGAGCTGCGTGATCGTCGTCAGCGGTTCCGTGTCGGTGGCCGATCCGACGAGGCTGCCTTCCGAGCGGGTCTCGGTGGAGGTGGCGCCGGTGATCGGCGCTTCGACGGTGGTGTAGTCGAGGCTGAGGCCGGCGGTCTCCGCGTTCGCCTTGGCTTCATTGAGGGCAGCGCGGGCAAGGTCGCGGGCGGCGCGGGCATCGTCGCGCGTGGCGGCGCTGGCGGTGCCGCGCGAGAACAGCGCGCTCACGCGCTCCCAGCGCTGCTGGGCGTTGCGCAAGTTGGCCTCGGCCTCGGCGAGGCGCGCCTTGGCGCTCTCCGCCCCGGCGGCGTATTCGCGCGGATCGATGCGGAACAGCACGTCGCCCTGCTGGACGATCTCGCCTTCCTCGTATTCGCGCGACAGGAGGATGCCCTCGACGCGCGCGCGCACCTCCACCTGCCGGTACCCGGCGACGCGGCCCGGGTACTCCAGCGTCAGGGGAAGCGACTTCGGTTCGACGGTCTCGACGATGACTTCGGGCGGCGGACGCTGCTGGTCAGCCTGATCGCTGCCGTCACCACACGCGGCAAGCAGCACGGCGACAGCCGGCACGATGGCGGCGGCCCGGGCCCCGCGGCGTAGGAGAAATGCCGCGCCCATACTCAAAACCTCCGGCAGCTTGCTGATATACATACAGGGATGTATGTATGTAGCGGTTCACAGGGAGCGACGTCAATGGCGCGCCGCACAAAAGAGGACGCCGAAAAAACCCGCAAAGCCATTATGGACGCTGCGGAATCGGTGTTTCTGGAGAACGGGGTTTCGGCGACCTCGCTCGACGCCGTGGCAAGGGCCGCGGGCGTCACGCGGGGCGCAATCTACTGGCATTTCCGTGACAAAGCACACCTTCTCGAGGCGCTGGTGGAGCGCACCCGGTTTCCCGTTGCCGATGTCATCGCCCAGCTTTCCGAAGGCGGGGTGACGGCGCCGCCCTCCTCCGTGCTGGCCGATATCCGCGATGCCTGCCTCAACGCCCTGCGGCTGCTGGCGTCGGACCCGCGCCGCCAGCGGACCTACACGATCCTGCTGCTGCGCTGCGAGGCGGTGGGCGACGTGCTGGAATGGCGCACGCGCAACAACCGCGAAATGCGCAAGATGATGATCGAGGCTTTCGAGCTGGCCGAGCGCCAGGGCGAGCTGGCGAAGCCGTGGACCCCGCGCATGGCGGCCAACGCCACGAGCATGATGATGCTCGGCATGTTCCGCGACTGGCTGGAGGAGCCCGGGCGCTTCAACATCCGCACCGAGGGCAGCGATTGCGTGCGCGCCCTGTTCGGCGCCATGGGCTTGCGCGAGACGGCCCCGGCGAAGGCGCGCGAGGCGGCGTCCTAGCGGCCCTCGATTTCCTTCACGTCGCGGCCCGGCAGGTAAGCGGGCGCATCGTCCTTGAGGGCGACGCCGGTGAGGCCCATCTCGCGGGCCTTGTTCAGCAGCCATGCGATCTTGAAGCCGGCGGCCTCCGGCGGCAGTCCGGCGGCGCGGATATTGGAGACGCAGTTGCGCTCGGCGTTCTGGCGGCCGGGGCGCGGGGCGAAGGTGAGATAGGCGCCGAGACTGTCCGCCGCCGACAGGCCGGGGCGCTCGCCGATCAGCATCACCGTCAGCTTCGCACCAAGACGTTCGCCGATGGGATCGGCCAGCGCGACGCGGGCCTGGCGGGCCAGCACGACCGGGCCAGGTGTCCAGCCCTCAAGGTGGGCGAGCGTGGCCGCAAGCGTGGCGGCGGCGTGCGCGTGGACGGCGGTGGCGGAAAGGCCGTCGCCGATGACGAAGGCGACGTCACAGCCATCCGTCTCGGGCAGCGCAGCGTCGGTGGCCAGCAGGCGGCCGAGGTCCGGGCGCTGGAGATAGGTGGCGCGGTCGGGAGCCTGCGACTGCACTTCGGTGACGGGAAGCGTGATCCCCCTCTCTTTCATCTGGGTTCGGAGAATGTCCGGGTCGAAGGGCGCGTGGACGGCGTCGCGCGCCTGCGCGTGGGCCATCTGGAAGGCAAGCGCGGCGGACGTGGGAAGCCCGTCCCCTGCCCGGCCGAGGGCAATGCGCGCCTCCGTGTGCTTCCGGAGAAAATCCCAGGCATCCGCGCCGCTCATGCGCTGCCTCCGTAGGCCAGAAGGCGCTGGGCGCCGGTGCCGTCCACCACCTGCGGGCGCACATGGCCATCGCCGTCCATGATGCCCATGGCGAGCAGCCATGCCTCGAACTCGGGCGCCGGGCGCAGGCCGAGGGCCGAGCGGACGTAGAGCGCGTCGTGGAACGAGGTGGACTGGTAGCTGAGCATGATGTCGTCGGCGCCGGGGACGCCCATGACGAAGTTGCAGCCCGCGACGCCGAGCATGGTGAGCAGCACGTCCATGTCATCCTGGTCGGCCTCGGCGTGGTTCGTGTAGCAGACGTCGACACCCATGGGGACGCCGAGCAGCTTGCCGCAGAAATGATCCTCCAGCCCGGCGCGCAGGATCTGCTTGCCGTCGAACAGGTATTCCGGCCCGATGAAGCCGACGACCGTGTTGACGAGGAGCGGCGCGAAGGCGCGTGCTACGGCGTAGGCCCGCGCTTCGGCGGTCTGCTGGTCCAGGCCTTCATGGGCGTCGGCGGAAAGCGCCGCGCCCTGCCCGGTCTCGAAATACATGACGTTGTCGCCGACCGTGCCGCGGCCGAGCGCCTTTGCCATCTCGCTAGCCTCTTTCAGCATGGCGAGATTGATACCGAAGCTCTCGTTGGCCTTCTGCGTGCCCGCGATGGACTGGAACACGAGATCGACCGGCGCACCGGCCTTCATGACTTCCATGCCGGTCGTGACATGGGCGAGGACGCAGGACTGCGTGGGGATCGCGTAGCGCTCGCGGATGTCCTCCACGAGATGCAGCAGGCGGATCATCGTTTCCGGGCTGTCGGTCGCCGGGTTGATCCCGATGACGGCGTCGCCGCAGCCATACATCAGCCCGTCGAGGATCGAGGCCGCAATGCCCTTGGCATCGTCGGCAGGATGGTTGGGCTGGAGGCGCACGGCGAGGCGGCCTTCGAGACCGATGGTCGAGCGGAAACCGGTGACGACGCGCGCCTTCTTCGCCACGGCCACCAGGTCCTGATTGCGCATGAGCTTTGAAACCGCGGCGGCCATTTCGGGCGTGAGCCCTGGGGCGAGCGCGGTGAGTGCGGTGGGCGTCGCTTCGTCGCCAAGGAGCCAGTCGCGGAACGCGCCGACCGTCAGCTCGGCCACGGGCGCGAAGGCGGCGTCGTCGTGGCTATCGGCGATGAGGCGGCTCACCTCGTCAAGGTCGTAGGGCACGAACTCGGTCGTGAGAAAATCCGTCAGCGGAACATCGGCGAGCGCGTAGCAGGCGGCGACACGTTCCTCGCCGCTTTGCGCCGCGAGGCCCGCCAGCACATCACCCGAGCGGAACGGGCTTGCCTTCGCAAGCAGGTCCTTGAGACCGGGAAACGTGTAGGACGTGCCGCCGATGGCGTGGCGGTAGGTCATGCGAGCCCTTGGGTGAGATGACGGCCAGCGCGGGGCAAAATCATAGCACGCGCAGGATCGCCGCAAGCTGGACCGGCAGCGGGTCGCCGCCGGACGCGATGAGCGCGGCGTTGCCTTCCGCCAGCAGCACCGGGAGGCCGAGGCGTTTGGCAGTCTCGATGGATGTGACGAGGCCGCTTGTCTCGCCGGGGGAGTTGGCTGCCCAGCGGGCGTAGCCGTCCTTGAGGATGGCGGCGGGCGCGCCCGCGTCGATGGCGGCCCCTGCCCCGTCCAGCATCACCTGGAGGGGGACGGTATGGGCGGGGTCTGAAAGGCGCGTGGTCACGGCATCGGCATCGCCCGCGATCATGTGCTGGAGGCGGATGGCGGCCGCTTCGCCTTCGCCCGAGACATGCGCGGGCACGCCCGCGTCCGAGAGGGCGCCCGCGAAGGCGGCGTAGCGGTGATAGCGGGCGGCCTCGGCGGAGGCCGCGATGAAAGCGTGCGCCATGTCAGAGCGGCTCGACGGCGAGTTCGATGGAGAAGTTGCCGACGGCGCGGCTGTCCGGCGTCATGCCGTGGCGGGCGAGAAATTCGATGAGCGTTTCCGCGCGTGCGTCGAAGAAATCCTCCCACAGGCTGATTGGATACGGCGTCGGTGCGGAGAAGGAACTGAGGCCGAACTTCAGATTGGCGCCGGTCACCTTGTAGCCCGCGCCCGCCAGCACGCCCTCGGCGTAGCGCACCGAATGGCTCATCATCAGCCAGCGCGACATCTCTTCCGCCGGCACGTCCTCCAGCGGCAGGTTGGGATAGTGCAGCTTGCGGAGATATTCGAGCGTGGTGATGGTACGGACATTGGCGATGCTCGACATGACGGCCTTGCGGATGGCGCCGTCGCCGGTGGCGCCGAACTTCACGCCGAGCTTCTGCATCAGCCGCATGGTGAAATACTGGATGGTCGGGACGCCGCTGCCCGCGTTGGGTACCGGGAGAACGTCGTCGATCTTGCCGCGCACGAAGCCGGGATTGACCTCGTAGAGGCCGTCGATGACGGGGCCTGTGGGGCGCGGTTTCACCTCGGCGACCGCGTAGGACATCTTGAAGGTGCCTGTGGCGGGATCGAAGCTGCGGGTGACCTCCGCGTGGCGGCGGTCGGGATCGAAGATCTTGTAATTGCCGTCCACGCCGTCGATGTCGAGGTCGAAGCGCCAGCCCGCATCCTCCAGCGCCATGCCCAGTTCCCGGTTAGCGGGGTCGGCCTGCGCGTAGAAATCCTCGCCGAGACTGCGCGGGCGGCGCTTGTAGAGGGTTTCGACGGCGGCTTCGAACTTCGCCGCGTCGAGACCAGGGTCGGACTCCAGTACCTCGCGGGCGTAGCGGGCGCGGTCCGGGTCCGCATCGTCCAGCAGCTTGGCGATGCGGGTGCCTGCCTCCTCCATGAGGTCCAGCACGTCGGCCCGCCCGCGGGCGATGAGGCGGTCCACCAGGTCACGGGATGCCGGTGACAGGGCCTCTCCCCCCGCGGCGGTGGTCTCGTCGCCGCCCTTCGCGGCGCGCTCGGCGCTTTCGACAAGCGCCTCGTCGAGCTGCGAGAGGATGTCCGACGAGTCCATGTCGTCGAGGTAGCGGAAGATGTCGTCGGCGCTGTCGGCGAAGGCATCCGGCAGTTCGTCGAAGCGCACGCCGCGCGCCGGGCTGGACAGGCCGGCATCGATGTCAGGACTGCTGCCGGTGAGCGGCGTCGGCGTCTCGGGCGCGTCCCCGGCGGCCTGCGCCACGCGGGAGCGTTCGAGGCTTTCTTCGAGTTCCTGCGCCACCTGTTCGGCGCGGGCGGGGGCGCCGGCGGCCGCGGGTTCGATTTCCAGCGCCTCCATCATGGCGCGGCGGCCGCGTGCGGCCTTGGTGATGTAGAGGCCTTCGCGGAACGCCTTGTAGAGATCGGGCACGTCGATGACCGCGCCGATGGTGGCGAAGGTCACCGTGGGAAACAGCGCGCCGACGACGGCGGCCCAGCTTCGCTGCCGCTCCTCCGCGCGCTCGAGGCGGCGCATGCCGGTGACGTCGGCGGCGGCGAGCGCGAAGTCGTAAGCGGCGTCGCGGCCGATCTTCTCGCTGATTTCCGAATAGCTGGCGACGGCCACGTCGATCACGTCCACCGCGAAGCTGGCGATGATGGCGGCGGACGAGCCCGCCATGCCACCGACGATGGCGACCGGGATGGTGGCGACGGCGACGGCGAGCAACGCCTCGCGCCGGTCCTCCTCGCCCAGCTTCTCGCCGATCTCGACGGAGTCGGCGACCAGGGCCACGTTGTCCACGTGGGCGCGGGCGCGGTAGTCCGGCGCCCAGTAGAGGGGTGCCGCGGCCGGTGTCATCAGCTTGGCCTTGGCGAGGGCCGCAACGGCCTCGAACTCGTAGCCGGTGAGCTTGAGCAGCGCTTCCACGTCGCACGGGTCGATCTCGCGCGTTTCCCTCGCCGTCTCGTACATGAGGTCGGTATATGTGCGCAGCGCCTCGCGCGTGGCCTGGATCGCCCAGCGCTCGACCTCGTCGATGCGCTTGTCGTGGACGTCGCCGATGATGGCCTTCTCGAACGTCCAGTCGAAGGTGGTCTTGCCGCCGTCGATATCGGTCACCTCGATCCGGGTGAGCGGCGTCTGCTCCTGTCGGACGATGGGCTCCATGGCGCGGCGGAAGGCGAGGATTTCCTCGTCGGTTTCGAGCCGCGCCATGCCCGCGCGGTTGCGCTCGAGCTGGCGCACGAAGGTGTCGCGCATCAGCAGCATGCCCGCGTGCTGGCCGACGGAGACCTTGCTGTCGAACCAGCCGGGGATGGGAAAGCGCGAGACGCCCGAGTTGATGAGGAACTCGGAGATGGTCTCGGCTTCCGCCCGCTCGGTGGCGATGCGGTCGGTGTTCTCGATGCCCGCGCAGGCGGCAGCGTCCGCGAGCCAGCGCTTCCAGTCGCCGCCGACGGCGGTGTCGCCCGCGGTCATGAACACGGTCGCCTGCGCCATCGGCGGCGGGATCGAGACGGTGCCGGGCGAGGAAATCATCGCGAAGACGCGTGTGCCCTGGCTGCCGTGCAGCAGGTGGCGCGCGCTGCCGCCGCCCGCCTCGACCGCCTTGTCGCGCGGCACGCGCGGATCGGTGCGGATGAACTCGGTGCGGTAGATGCGCCGGTTCTCGGCGCTGCGGATGGCCGCGATGCCGTCGCCGTCGCCCATCAGCACGCCGCCCTTGCTCCAGTCGTCGAACTTGGCGCCCGCGGGCACGGCGGCGGCGATCACGGGGATCGAGTCCACCGGGAGCGCGAACTTGGTCTCGATCTCGATGCGGAAGGTTTCGCCCGCATAGAGAATACCCGTGGGCTCGTGCCGGTCGCTCTGGCGGTCCACCTTGCGCACGATGCGAAGGGTCGCGGTGTTGTCGCCGAACTGGAGCAGCCATGCGGCTTCCGAGCCCGCGTAGGTGAAGGTCTGCCAGCCGGGGACGACATCCTCGTCAAGCGTGGCGCGCAGGATCACGGCATCCAGCTCGTCCACGTTTGCGGCTGCGGCTTCGTCGAGGCGTTTCTTCACGATCTCCCGGCCGCGGGTGAAATCGTCCATCTCCCGGTCGCGCTCGGCGACCTCGGGCCGGTAATCGGCGCGGCGGGACTCGGCCGACTTGAAGTCGGAGAGGCGCGCGATCTCGACGTAGGTGACGCCGGGCGAGCCGGAGTCGAGTTCGGCGCGTGGCTGGCTCCAGTCCTTCGGCAGGTCCTTGCCGAAGACGAAGAGCGTGCGCAGGCGGCCGCTGTCGGCCGCGTCCTCGTGGAACGGATACGCGTACCAGGCCATGCTGGTGCCGTCGGAGAACATTTCCTTGGCGAGCTGGTCCTGCACCGGGACGGCGCCGTAGACCTGCGGAACGGGCCGGCGCCAGGCTTCGCCGCCGGTGACCCACCAGGTGCCGTCGCCGTCTTCCTCGAGGAATCCGTCGCGGCCCTCGCCGTTCACGTCGCGGGCGATGAAGGGATTGGCGCGGTAACGCCAGCGGCCCGCCATCGCGGTGTCGCTGACGAGCTTCAGGCGCACCTCGACGCGATCGGTATCGGTCTCGCCGACCGGCTCGACCTCGATGGCCAGGTCTTCGGTGCCGCCGGTGAGGCGGATTTCGCCGGGCTCGGGTGCCGGCAGCAGGATGGTCTGTTCCGGGTAGCCCTCGCCCGTTTCGCGGTCCGGCTGGATGCCGGGGCCGCCGAGTTCCAGCACCAGTTCGCCGCCCTCGATGGATGCGCTGCGGACGGGGGCGTCTACCTCGACACCGTCTCTCGGGTCGGTAAGCGTGAGGGTGACGGTCTGGCCGTCGACCTTGGCCTCGCCGGGGACGCCGCCGAGTTCCGCGTCGATGTAATAGGTTTTCCAAGGGCCCTGGAGGGCGTCCCATGTCACCGCCGGCGGATCGGCCAGCGCGGGACCGCTGAGGAACGTCAGCGCGGCAAGGAGCGTGAGGACGGTGCGCAGCATCAGCCGCCCTCCCCTTCGGCGTCTGCATATGTCACGTCCCACATGAAGTAGTGGATGGGACTGCGAAGCAGCGAGGGATCTTCCTCGGTGGGATAGAGCAGCACGTCGAAAGGCCGCTCGCCGCCGTACTCGAGTTCAAGGTTGTAGACCTGCCGGGCGGCCGGCTTTTCGAGGCGGCCTTCGACAGCGAAGGGCTCGCCGAATGTCAGCTTGCCTTCGAGGGGGACAAAGCCGCCCCCCTGCGGTTGGACGAGGCTTGCCGCGATCTCGACGGGGCCGGGCTTCCAGATCTCGCCGTCGTGCTCGAGGGACCAGAAGATGTGGCGCACCTCGCGCTCGTCATAGGTGAGCGTGGCGCCGTCATTGGCGTCCGTCACCTCGAAGTACTCGCGCGTCAGGTTCACGCGGCCGTCGAACCGTTCGCCGGAGACGGCGGCGTGGACGAAGATCTCGGCGCTGAACTCCTCCTCCGGGTCCTCGGCGCGGACCCGTTCGCGGGCCGGGTTGCCGACAGTGTAGTTGTAGGTGACACCGGAGCGGCGGCGCATGGACGTGGGGCCGTAATAGCCAGACTTCTCCGGCAGGGTTTCGGGGAACTCCTCCATGCCGAGCCACGGCATGGTCAGCATGATGATCGTGTCGGTCTCGAGCGGCGGCAGCGAGATGTCCACGCCGTCGCGGAAGACCGGCGTGCCCGCGCGGTCGCCCATCATGCCGAGACCGTTGTCGCGGATGACTTCCCACTCGTTGCGCACGACCGGGTCAATTTGGTCGTCAGACGTGGCCCATGCGCCGTCAGGCGCCCTGTGGGGGCCGAGCCACCAGGCGAGACGCGATATCTCGTGCAGCGCCGCGAGGAACGGATCGCGGAAGGTGCGGTGGAAATGGTAGGGCGACATCCGCAGCGCTTCGCTCATGTTGTCCGCCACCGCGTGGCCCGACAGATCTAGGGTCAGGCGCGCCTCGATGTCGTCGTATTCGTCGATCAGTTCGTCGACGCGCTGCATGTCCTCCGGCGTGAAACGCCAGACAACGACGCCGTACTGCTTGCCCGCGCTGACGTTCTCCTCGCCGGGCTGGCGCGACGACCACGGCGCCATCTCCACCTGCACATCCTTCGGCTCGGCATTGGTGCCGCGAAAGCTCGACTCGTAGACGCCGCCTTCGAGATGGATGAGCGGTTCGCCTGAGGTGGGCTTGGGCGACTCCGGCGCGTAGGAGTCTCGGTCGAGATAGACGTATCTCTCGACGGCTTCGAGGACGCGGATCAGGAGTTCGGCATCCTCCGACAGGGCCTTCGCTTCATCCAGCGGATCGGTGAGGGCATCGCCCATGTCGGCGTAGAAGGGCTGGTTGCGCTGCCAGTCGATGTACTGGGCAATGCGCGCCTGCCACATGGCGAGCATGATGGAGATGCCGCTCTCGCCGTACTGATCGGCACTGTCATAGGTGACGAGGCGGACGGAAGCGGTCGCCGGGCCGTAGCGCCAGCGCTCGGTGGTGATGTTGCTGTAGCCATCGGCGACATCCTCGTCCTTGTAGATCTCGTGGCCCTGATGGCTCACATGGACGGTGATGACCCAGCTGTCGTCTGCGTTGGGGAGGATGCGGTCGGCTGCCTCGGTGAGCATGTCCTGGGCGCTGGCCGATACCAGCGGTGCGCACAGGGCAAGGCCCGCGAACATGGCCACAAGGCCGCCGCGCCGGAATGCTGCCGGGCCGTTGCGAGCGCCCATCAGCGGTCTCCCTCCCCGTCCGCTTGAAGCTTAGCGGCTGGGGGCGGGAAATCCAGTTTGGATGCGTCTTACCCGCCGAAGATGCGCTTGAGGTCGGCTTCGCTCATGCGATCGATGCCATGGGCGTAGTTGAGGGCGTTCTGGTGGTAGAAGGCCGCGTTGGCGCGGTTGGCCTCGCTGTTGTCGCGCGTGGCGACGAGTTTGGCTGGGACGCCGGCGATCACCGAGTTCTCGGGGAACGCCTTGCCCTCGGTGACGATGGAATGGCCGGCGACGATGGAGCCCGCGCCGATCTTCGCGCCGTCCATCAGCGTGGCGTTGATGCCGACGAGGCAGGCATCGCCGATTTCGCAGCCGTGCAGTGTGACGTGGTGGGTGATCGAGCAGTCCTCGCCGACGATGGTCGAGGAGCCGTTGCCCACGTGGATCATCACGAAGTCCTGGATGTTGGTGCGCGCGCCGATGCGGATGTCGTACATCTCCGCGCGCATGACCACGTTGGGCCAGACGGATGCGCCCTTGCCGATATGGACCTTGCCGTAGATGTTCGCGCTGTCGTGGATGAAGGCGGGGTCGTCGAGCGTCACGCCCGGGCCGATATGCGGCATGGAACTATCCAGTCGTCTGTCGTTGCGGTTTCGGCCCGCAACTTACCCGGCCCTGCGCAATTGCCAACCGCCCCAGACGAGCAGCGCTGCGGGCAGCAGCAAACCGACGGCCTCGAAGCCCGCGAGGAAGTCGAGCGGGAATCCGCGCATGCCCCACATCTGGACGTGGAACAGCGTGTGAAGCGCCGGCCAGACGGCGGCGGCGAGGACGAGGTCGCCGGACGCTTTCCATGTGCCCCATGCCACGACGCTGCCGAAGGCGAGATAGGCGAGGCCAACGTCCTTGATGAAGTGGATGCTGAAGGGGCCGGTTGCCGAGACGCCGGGCGTCGTCTCGTAGAAGGTCATCGGGTCGAAGAAGATCGATAGGCCGGTGAAGACGGACAGCGCGGCAATGACATAGAGGACGATGCGGGCCATGGGGCTCTCCTTTGTGCTCCATTCCGCCTAGGCCCGCCCTGCTGCCTTAGAAAGGCCAATGCGCGCCAAACGGCGCGGCCATTGAATAATTTCGAAAAGACGCCGGTTGCGCTGTCACATAGGGTACGCGCGGGACGTCTGAGACGCGGGGAGGAAACCATGCCGGCACGCAGGATGGATCAGGACGATCCGCTGGAGGATTTCGATCACCGCGAGATCACGCTCGATGGCGTGACGAAGATGGTGCACGTGGCCGGCACGGGACCGGCGGTGATCGTGATGGCGGAGATGCCCGGCATCAGCCCGCACGTGGCCCGGTTCGCGCGGTGGACGCGCGATGCGGGCTTCACGGTTTACATGCCGTCGCTGTTCGGCCGTGACGGTGCCGTGCCGACGGAGAAGGAAGGCGTCGAAGTCTTCCAGCACGCCTGCGTCAGCGCCGAGTTCCGCGCCTTCGCCGCCAACGAGGCGAGCCCGGTGACGCAATGGCTGCGCGCGCTGGCGCGTCATGCGCACGAGGAGTGCGGCGGGCCGGGCGTCGGCGCAATCGGCATGTGCTTCACCGGCAATTTCGCGCTGTCGATGATGCTGGAACCGTCGATGCTGGCGCCGGTGCTGTCGCAACCGTCGCTGCCGCTGGACGATCCGGCAAAGGTGGAAAGCCCGCCGGAGGAGCTGGCGGCGGTGCGCGCGCGCATGGAGAAGGACGATCTCACCGTCATGGCCTACCGCTTCGAGGGCGACAGCTTCTGCCAGGCGCAGCGCTTTGCCGCCTACGAGCAGGCGCTGGGCGACCGTTTCGTGGGGCGGGTGCTGCCGGACAGCTCGGCGAACACGGACCTGCCCGAGTTCTTCAAGCGCGCGATCAAGACGCCGCACAGCGTTGTGACGGTCCACCTGATCGACGAGGCAGGCCAGCCGACGGCGCAGGCGCGCGACGAAATCCTCGATTTCTTCGCCATGCGGCTGAACCGGCCGGCCGCCGCGTCCTAACGGGAGGTTAACCGGCCCTGCCCCATGCTGGCGGCAAAGGAGCGTTGCCATGATGAAGCGCCTGATGTTCGCGAGCCTTGCCGCCGCCCTGTGGGCGGTGACGCCCGCCCATGCCGACGAATCCGCCGCCGTGGCGGGCCCGCAGTGCAATGCGGATTTCCTCGGCGGGACGGCGTGTCTCGACGGCGTGCTGTGCGAATGCGTGTCGTCGCGCGGCGGCACCATCACCGGCGAGGTGGCGGGCTTCCGCTGGCGCTGCGATGCGCTGCGCCCGCGCTGCGGCCCGCACGCGGCAGGCGGCCTGCCGGCGACCATTCCGCCGGCGGCCTTCCCCTACCCGCACTCGGTCGGCATCGACCGCAGCCGGGAAACGACGATCATCGACCAGAACCAGAACGCGGTTCAGGGCCAGGTGAACAACCAGGAAAACGACAACAACTGACGTTCGCGTTTGCCTGTGCTCACACCTTCTGGATCCTGATGCGCCGCTCGTCCGCCTTGGCGCCCGGTTTCTTGGGCAGCGTGATCGTCAGCACGCCCTTGTCGAACTTCGCGTCGGCCTTCTCCTCGTCCACCGTATCCGGCAGCGAGAAGGACCGCTGGAAGCTGCCGTAGCGGCGCTCGATGACGCGGGCCTCGTCCTTGCCGCCCTCTTTCTTCTCGTAGCGCTTCTCGCCTTTGAGGGTGAGAACGCCGTTGCGCACGGTCAGCTCCACGTCGTCTTCCGCCATGCCAGGAAGCTCGGCGGTGACCGTGTAGGCCTTGTCGTTCTCGTGGACGTCGATGCGCGGGGCGGCGGCGCCGAAGCCCGACGCGAAGTCGAGCGGCTCGTTGCTGAAGCCGCGCATGAGGCTGCCCGGCCAGTTGCCGCCGAACATCTCGCTGGCGAAGCGGTCCATCTGCTCGCGCATGGACCGGAACATGTCACCGCCGAAGGGAGCCGGCACCTGCGGCTCGGCGGGGGCTACGTCTTTCTTTGCCTTCTTGTCACCCATGACTGATCTCCCGATTGCTCCAAAAGGGACATCAGCGGACGCGGCAATGCGTCCGCGACGGGTGAAATCTGGGGTGGCCCGGCGCGGTTGAAAAGAGGCGGGGCCACCGATTTGACCTGCCTCAAAGCGCCGTCACTGGCAGGTATAGGTCATCCGCAGTTCGGCGCCCTTGCCGCGGAACTCGGAGTCATATTCCTGCGTGGAGCGGATCACCTCCCAGGTGGCGGGGGGCTGGCAGCGGCGGGCGATCTCGTCGCGGGCGACCTGGCGCATCTCTTGCCAGTGCTTCTCGAACACGGCCCCGGCGCCGCGGCGCGGCGTGTGGTAGCTCACCAGCACCTCGTAATGGGGCTTGGCCAGCAGCACCTGGTCGTTGATCGTGAACCACGCGATGTTGTAGGTGCCGTGTTCGCCGGTGACGGAGGCGCGCGGCCCCCGCTCGAAGAAGCCCTGGTGCTGGGCCGCGGCGGGCCCGGCCGACGCTGCGAAAACCGCGAGAATGGCCGCGATTGCTCGACTTTGGGCAGTCATGGTGTATCTCCTAGGAACGGATTGGCACCCCGCGCGAACCCACCTGAGATGGGACGCCCAGCATAAGGAGCAAGGGCCCGATGGACCAAGAGAACATCCAGACCATGACCGAGCAGGCCACCGAGACGCTGGGCGCGCTGGCGGTGACCTACGGGATCAGCGTCATCGGCGCGATCGTGATCCTGATCCTCGGTTTCTGGGTCGCGGGCCGGGCGCGGCGCGGCGTCGAGCGCTGGGTCGGCCGGATGCCGCAGGTGGACGAAACGCTGACCCGGTTTCTCGGCGGGCTGGTGCGCTACACCATCATCGCGGTCACGATCCTTGCCGTTCTCTCCGAGTTCGGCGTGCAGACGGCAAGCCTGCTGGCGGTGCTGGGTGCGGCCGGCCTTGCCATCGGCCTCGCCCTGCAGGGCACGCTCTCCAACGTGGCGGCGGGCGTGATGATCCTGTTCCTGCGGCCGTTCCGCATGGGCGACTACATCGAAGCCGGCGGCGTGTCGGGAACGGTGAAGAACGTGTCGCTGTTCACTACTGAACTGGCGACGCCGGACAACGTGGAGATCTTCGTGCCGAACGGCGACGTGTGGAACTCCGCGATCAAGAACTACAGCTACAACGACACCCGGCGCGTGGAGATCGAGTGCGGCATCTCCTACGAGGACGATATCGCCAAGGCGCTGGACATGCTGCGCGAGACGGTGGGCGGCGATGCGCGCGTGCTGGCGGAGCCGGAGCCGATGTACGCGGTGAAGTCGCTGGGCGACAGTTCGGTCAACGTGATCGCGCGCGTTTGGGTGAAGTCGGGCGACTTCTGGCCGTTCACCTTCGACAAGCAGCGCGAGGTGAAGGAAGGCTTCGACCGGGCGGGCATCAACATCCCGTTCCCGGTGCGCACGATCTACAATGTGAACAAGGCCGCGAGCTGAACGCGGCCGCGCGAGGAAACGATGGTCAACCGCCAGGCGAAATTCCGCATCGGGCAGGTGGTGAAGCACCGCTTCTTCCCCTTCCGCGGGGTGATCTTCGACGTCGATCCGACGTTCAACAACACCGAGGAATGGTGGCTGTCGATCCCCGAGCACATCCGCCCGCGCAAGGACCAGCCCTATTACCACCTGCTCGCGGAGAACGATCAGACGGAATACGTGGCCTACGTCTCCGAGCAGAACCTGCTGGAGGACGAGACCGGCGAGCCGGTGCGCCACAGCCAGGTGCGCGAGCTGTTCGGCGACCTGCATAACGGGCAGTACGAACTGCTGCCGGGGAACGCGCACTAGGCGCGGGCCACGCTCCGCTCCCTCACTTCCCGTTTACTCAATGTGTCATCCCGGAAGCCGCGCAGCGGCTATCCGGGATCCAGGGCGGCTTGCGCTGCGTGTGCGGCCCTGGATCCCGGCTCGCGCTTCGCTTGGCCGGGATGACACGATGGGTTGGGGTTCTCTCCCTGCCACACATGTCATCCCGGCCTTGAGCCGGGATCGGTTTGATCGGGGCGCGGTGGTTGCCAGACGAGGGCGATCCCGGCTCGGCGCTTTGCGCCGTCCGGGATGACGGTTGTGGGAAGGAAGAAGCGAGGGCTAGCCCTTCGCCGTCTTCTCTTCCGGGCCGTGGTCCGGGTCGGGGCCGATGAGGAGCGTGGGGACGCCGCAGGTGCCGGAGCGGACGGTGGCGACGCGGGTGCCGGGCTTGCGGCCCTTGCGGACGTCCGACACGTCGGCGCCCGCCTCCAGCAGCCGGGCCTGCGCCTTGTCCACGTCGGCGGCCTTGAAGGCCATGCCCCAGTATTCCCACGGCGCGTCCTTCGGCATGGGATCGTGCTTGTCGTCGCCGTAGCGCTGGATGACCTCGAGCGTAATGCCGCCCAGGCGGAAGAACAGCATGCGCGCCCCCCATTGCGGCGCGTCCCGGTCGAGGGCGAGGCGGATGCCCATCTTGTTTCCGAAGAGATCGATGGCGTCGTCGCCGTCGGCGGTGTGGACCACCACGTGATCGACGCCGTAGAGCGCCTCGTCTTCGCTAGACGTCGCCTCGGCGCGTGGGCGCGAGGCGGCGTCGGACACGTGCTCGATGGCGAAGAAGAAGAGGCCGTGGACGTCTTCCGGCGGCACGAACACGTTGCGCCACTCGCGCACGGTGCCGTCGGGCGAGCGCCCCTCGCCCGCCTGCGGCTTGGAGGCGCGCAGGCCCTGCGCACGCCATTCATCGGACAATGCCTGCGCGTCGTCCGTGCCGAAGGCGAGCCCGACGACGCCTTCGCCGTGTTCGTCGAGACGCTTGTGGAGAATGTCCGCGAACGGGCCGGTGCCCGCGGGCGTGATCAGCTCGATATAGGTGTTCTGAAGCTGGAAGATGGCGTTGGCGCTGCCATAGGCCGGGTGGCTGCCGGTGAGGGAGACCCGGCGGCCGAGCAGCCGCTCATAGGCAGCCGTCGCTTCGCCGAGATTGTTCACGGCGACCAGCACGTGGTCGATGGACGTAAGCGGCATCAAACCCCCTATCCGCTCGGTACAACTCTGGACCCTTCATCCTCCGGGTCCGGAAGGTAGAGGTTGCGCGGCTCAGCGTCCATGTCCCGCCGCGTGCGCACGCCAACAGTGCCGTCCTATCTGTCGTCCCCGGCGTCATCCCCCCGCAAGAGGTCGATCTGCTCGTAGTCCACGCCCTGTGAAATAGCGAGCCGGTAGATGACCGACTCCGCGGCGTAGATGAACATCCACAACGAGACGGCGAGCGGCACGATGAGCGACAGCGCCGCCCACCCCTGCAGGAGCCGCCGCCGGGCTGCGTGCGCCTTGTCAGGCCGCCCGAGGAACGGGACAGCGGCCCAGCACAGCGGGGTCGGCAGCAGCGCGATCATGAACCCGTAGCCGAACCACCACAGGCCGACGAAGATCGCCTCGTAGGGCACGTCGTCATTGCCCCAGACCTCGCCGAGGAAGGTGACGAGGCTGATGGCGGCGACGCCGAGCACGATCTGCACGCCGCGCTCGAGGTACTGCCAGACCTGGTGGCCCGGCCCGAAATCCAGTTGCAGCATCGCGTCCCCTTCCCCGCCGCGCGGTCCGTTACGGCTCGATGGCGCCGGTCTCCCGGTTCCGCCGCGGAGCCGGTTCACCGCCCGCGATGCGGACGCCGCCGACCCATCGTTCGCTCGTGTAAAGGTCGAGGAAATCCGCCCTGCCTTCAAGGACTTCGCGGCCCATCCGGCTGATGGCGACTCGCCGGTGCGGCCATGGTTCGGCGGCGGTCGCCGGGTCGATCTCGAACAGCGGTTCGCGGGTGCGGCGCATGTCCACCAGCACGTGCCAGAACATGAGATCGCCGAGGAACGGCAGCGGCTCCCGGTCGCGCATCAGGTCGCGGAAGACCATGCCCGCGGTCATCGGCCCGTCCTCTTCGAGGATCGACAGGACGAGTTCCTGCGTGAGGGAGAGGCCGGAGCGTGCCTCCGGCAGTTCCTGGAGATGACGCTGGAGCGCGCGGGCCATGAGCGGCAACGCGGGCGTGCCGCCCTGCGCAATGGCGTGGAGGCCGCGCGGGTCGGGCGCGCGGATGGCGTTCCAGACCTTTTTGCCGAGTTCGATCTGCGCGGCGGTGACCGGGCGGCGCTCGGTCTCCCACAATAGTTGCAGCGTGCTGGGGGCCAACTGGCCGAGGCCCGTGAAGTGCGGGACGCCGGGGACCGTGTCCACGCAGATCATCGAGACGCGTGACAGGTCGGCACCGTCGAGCTGGCTCAGCAGGAAGGCGAGGATCAGCTGGTCGTAGCTGTCGTGCTCGAACCAGAGGACCGTCTGTTCCGCCTCGCGCATCTCCGGCAGGCGCGCGTACTCGCGGTCGTAGCGGGCGCGGGCGTCGTTCTCCTCGATGCCGTAGGCTCGCGCGACGAACTGCGTACGGGCCTCGCGGAATTTTTCTGGCGGCAGGTCCGGTACCGGGCCCTGGCAGAACGGGTCGGCGAATTCGAAGAACGGCCCCTGGAAGCCGGCGACTTTCAGTGAGTGCTGGATATCTTCGCCGCAGCGGACGTGGAGCGTGCCGGGCGTGTCGAGGATCGTGGGCTTGCCCGCCTCGATGCGGGCTTGCCGAAGCGCCACGGCGTCGCAGTGGGCCTTGAGCTTCGGCCAGCTGGCAAAGCCGTTCTCGCGGGCAAGCACGAGCTGGGTGTCGGCGAGCTTGGCCGTGTCCGGTGATGGCGGATCGGGATGGTGCGCGGCGATGCGTGCGGCGGCGTCCGCATCGCCACGCCGGAGCGCGCGCAGGAGTTCCTTTGCGCGGGTCTTCTGCTGGTCGAGGTTGAGTGCGCCGTGGAAGAAGGTGCGCGCGTAGCGCGGGCTGCTGTCAGGCATACGATTCCCCTTGGGATGCGCCCGTGTCCGCTCGTGCGGGCGAGGAAATCGATGCGGCAGTCTATGGCCGTGTGGAGTGGGCGCAGCCCTTTCCGCGGACGGGGAGGCTCGTTTGGAGCCTCCCCGATCTTCGCCGCGGGCGTGTCGGCCAGTCAAGCAGCAGCCTAGTAGTAGGTCGCCAGGGACTCGCGGGTGAAGGGCTTCAGGTCGTCGAAGCGGCCTTCGTGGACCTTGCGGGCCCATTCGTGGTCGGTGATGAGGGCGCGGCCCACGGCGATGAGGTCGAACTCGTCGGCCTCCATGCGCTCGATCAGGTCGTCCATGTGGCCCGCATCGTTGGCGGCCTCTGCACCGGCGAAGGTGGCGATGAATTCCTCGTTGAGGCTGACGCTGCCGACGCTGATGGTGGGCTTGCCGGTGATCTTCTTGGTCCAGCCCGCGAGGTTCATCTTCGAGCCATCGAACTCGGGCTCCCAGAAGCGGCGGGTGGAGCAATGGAAGATGTCGACGCCCGCATCGGTGAGCGGCGCGAGGAAGGCTTCCAGCTCCTTCGGCGATGGTGCGAGGCGCGCTTCGTAATCCTGCTGCTTCCACTGGGAGAAGCGCAGGACGACCGGGAAGTCCGCGCCGACCTGGGCGCGGACCGCCTTGACGATCTCGGCGCCGAAGCGGGTGCGGTCCACCATGCTGCCGCCGAAGGCGTCGTCGCGCAGGTTGGTGCCGCCCCAGAAGAACTGGTCGATGATGTAGCCGTGGGCGCCATGGATCTCGACGCCGTCGAAGCCGAGCCGCTTGGCGTCCGCGGCACCCTTGGCGAAGGCATCGATGACGGCCTGCACGTCGGTTTCCGCCATCGGCTCGGCGACCTGCTTGCCGGGCTTGAGGAGGCCAGAGGGGCTGGCGGATTCAGGCTCCGGGTTGGGGCCGGTGCCGGGCTTGCGCATGATGCCCACGTGCCAGAGCTGCGGCATGATCTTGCCGCCCACTTCGTGCACCTGGTCCAACACGTTCTTCCAGCCCGCCAGCGCCGCTTCACCGTGGAAGGCGGGGACGTTCTCGTCGCCGCTGGCGACCGGGTGATCGACCGTCGTGCCCTCGGTGATGATGAGGCCGACCTCGGCCTCGGCGCGGCGGCGGTAATAGGCGGCCACGTCCTCGCCGGGAACCTGGTTGGGCGAATGGCTGCGCGTCATCGGCGCCATCGCGATACGGTTCTTGAGTTCGAGGGTGCCGTGCTTGAACGGCTTGAAGAGCACGTCGGGCGATTTCGTCATCTGTGATTTTCTCTGAAGGCCTGTGGATTTTCGCCACGGTCTTTAGCAGCGATCGGGTTCTGCGGCCATATGGGCGCGAATGCCCGGTTGTGCCACCCTTGGGCGGGGATTATGGGATTGTCCGTGATCCCGCTGTGATTTGCCGGATCGGGAAGAAGAAGGCTCCGCTGCTTGCGCAAGGAACACCGCCCCTACTGGATGCGCCGCCTGAACCGCCGCATCCAGCGCGCCTGGTCCCGCCATTATCTCGAGCCGCAGTTCGACGCGGTGGGCCCGCATCTGGATGCGGCCTATCCGTGGTTCGTGGATGTTTACGGCCCCAACATCACCATCGGCCGCTCGGCGGTGCTGCGCACGACGCCGCAGCGGCACATCACGCTGACGACCTGGACGACCGGTGAGCGGGAAGGCTCGATCACCATCGGCGATTACGTGCTGATCAGTCCCGGCACCAGCATCCTGTCGTCGGACGCGGTGACCATCGGGTCCAACACGATGATCGCGGGCGAGGTCTATATCTCGGATTCCGACTGGCACGACACCTATGACCGCACGCAGGAGCTGGGGCGGCACCGGCCCATCGTGCTGGGCGAGAACGTGTGGATCGGCTACGGGGCGAAGATCTGCAAGGGCGTGACCATCGGCGACAACTCGATCATCGGCGCGGGCGCGGTGGTGCTGCGCGATATTCCCGCCAACGTGATCGCGGCGGGCAACCCGGCGCGGCCGGTGCGCGACCTCGACCCGCAGGGACCGTTCGTGAAGCGCGAAACGCTCTACGCGGACCACCCTGCCCTGACGCGCGAGATGGAGCAGCTGGAGAAGTATCTCCTGCGCGAGAACTCGGTGCTCAAATGGCTGCGCCACCTCGCCGCACCGTCGCGCCGCGATTAGTGATCCAGATCAACGCGTAAGACTATGCGCCCGCGCGAGTGTCACCCCCGTCAGAAGAAGACGTGACGGGAGATGACGATGACGACCATGGACATGGCCTATCTCGCGATTGTGCTGAGCGGCATGACCGCCTTCGGCGTGACGCTGTTCGTGTGCTCGATGGTGGCCGCCGACCGCGGCGACCCCTTCGGCGACAGCAAGCGCTAAGAGCTGCCGGGCAGGCTGCTTACTGCGCAGGCTGGGCCGCCTCCTTACTGGGCCGGCTGCGCCGGCGTGGGCGGCTTGCGCTCCTGCAGGCGGCCATAGGCGGCGGTGAAGCCGTCAAGCGAGACCGGCGCGTCGAGGCGCTGGCCCTGCACCGCGTAGGAGACCTGCAGCTGGCCGCCCGTCTTGAGGGAGCCGAGGAACGGGTCCTCCAGCGGCGCATTGGCGCGGCAGCCGCCCTGGTTGCACAGGGTGAACGGCACGGCGAGCTGCGGGCCGTCATCCACCTTGAGGCCGAGGCCCACGGGCAGTTCGACGCCCAGCGGCGTGATCGCGACCATCATGGGTTCGCCGCGCTGCGGGTGGAACGCGATGGTGACGGCGAGGAGCACGCGGTCGCTGTCCGCGTTGGAAAGCACCTGCTGCATGGTGCAGAACTCGCCGCTCGGCACGTTGGCGGGGCTGCATTCGAAGACCCACGATCCGTGATTCTCGACAAGCGTCGGCTCGGGGACGTTGCCCTGCGGCTGCACCTGCTGCTGCGCGGCCGCGGGGCCGGCGGCGAACAGGGCGGCTGCGGCGATGACGCCCTTCAGCGCGGTCGGAAAGCGGGTCATGAATGCTCCTTCATCTGCGAGGGTGCGCCCCCTGCCGTGGGTCCCCGTCGCCGGGGCGCGCAACGGCTAGCGCGCGGCGTGACGGCGTGTCAAATGCGCGGGGGCGCGGCGGCGTTCCCTTGTTGGTGTCTCTTCGGTCCCCTGCCCCATTCCTGCCCGGTTGCCGGGGCATACCCTGCCGGGCCAGTCTGGCGGCGGCGGAGGGACAGCGATTCCGCCGGTAACCCTCAACTTTTCAGCAAACATGGGCGCTTTTGTGATGGGCCTCGGCAAGCTTCTGGCAGCGGTATGTCTGATCGCCGGTGTGGGGACACCGACGCTGGCGCAGGAGGCGGCGCCCGGCACCGGGCCGAAGCACGGCATCGCCATGCACGGCGAGCCGAAATACCCGGCGGATTTCAATCAGTTCGACTACGTGAACGCGCGCGCGCCCAAGGGCGGCCAGGTGCGGCTCGCCGTGATCGGCTCCTTTGACAGCCTGAACCCGATGATCGTGCGCGGCTCGGCGGCGGCCGGCATTCGCTGGCACGTGTTCGAGAGCCTGATGGCGCGCAGCTACGACGAGCCGTTCTCGCTCTACGGCCAGATCGCCGAGACGGTCGAGGTGCCGGACGACCGGAGCTGGGTGGAATTCACCCTGCGGCCGGAAGCGAAATTTTCCGACGGGCAGCCGGTCACCGTCGAGGACGTGATCTTTTCCATCGAGACCCTGCGCGACCAGGGGCGGCCCAACCACACGTTCTATTACTCGAAGGTCGAGAAGATGGAGAAGGTGGGCGAGCGCGGCATCCGCCTGACCTTCACCGCCGACGGCGACCGCGAGATGCCGCTGATCATGGGGCTGATGCCGATCCTGCCCAAGCACGTCTACCAGGGGCAGGACTTCACGCGCACCGGCCTCGACAAGATGGTGGGCTCGGGGCCCTACACCATCGGCGAGGTGGACGTGGGCTCGTCCATCACCTTCGTGCGCGATCCGGACTACTGGGCGAAGGACCTGCCGGCGGTGCGGGGCCACAACAACTTCGACACCATCCGCTACGACTATTTCCGCGACGCCAACGCGTCCTTCGAGGCGTTCAAGGCGGGCGAATACAACCTGCGCATCGAGGATGACCCGACGCGCTGGGCGACGGGCTACGACGTGCCGCCGGTGAAGGACGGCAGAATCATCCGCGAGAAGATCCCGCTGGAAACGCCGTCGGGCATGCGCGGGCTGGTGTTCAACACGCGCGCGGCGGTGTTCGAGGATGTGCGGGTGCGCAAGGCGCTGTCGCTGATGTTCGACTTCCAGTGGGTGAACAAGAACCTGTTCCACGGGCTCTACGCGCGCACCCAGAGCTACTTCGACAACTCGGAACTGTCGTCGCACGGCCGCGCGGCGACGGACCGCGAGCGCGAGCTGCTGGCGCCCTACCCCGACGCGGTGACGCCGGCGATCATGGAGAACGGCTACCAGGCGCCGGTGACGGACGGCTCGGGCCGCAACCGCGAGCAGATGCGCGAGGCGCTGGCGCTGCTTGAGCAGGCCGGCTGGGTCGTGCAGGACGGCAAGCTGGTGAACGCGGAAACCGGCGCGCCGATGACGTTTGAAATCCTGGTGGCCAGCACCGAGGACGAGCGCATCGCGCTGACCTTCAAGCGCAGCCTGGAGCGGCTCGGCATCACGCCGGCGATCCGCAACGTGGACTCGAGCCAGTACCAGCAGCGCCGCCAGACCTACGACTACGACATGATCTTCAACTACTGGAGCGCGTCGCTGTCGCCGGGCAACGAGCAGAGCTTTTACTGGGGATCGGAGTCCGCGGACGTGGACGGCACGCGCAACTACATGGGCGTGAAGTCGGAAGCGGTGGACGCGATGATCGCGGCGCTCTTGGAGGCGCGAAGCCGCGAGGACTTCGTGGCGGCGGTGCGGGCGCTGGACCGGGTGCTGCTGTCAGGCCACTACGTGATCCCGCTCTACCACGCGGACACGCAATGGGTGGCGCGCTGGCACGACCTGGAGCACACGCGCACCCACCCCAACTTCCTGCGCTTCGACACCTGGTGGCACGCGGGGCTGAACTAGGCGGCGTCCCGTTATCCTTCAACCATACTGTCATCTTGGCTCGGCGCGTTGCGCCGTCCGGGAGAACGCGAGTGGATGCGGGCGGTGGCATCCGGCTCCCTCTCCCTCCAGGGAGAGGGACGGGGTGAGGGTGTCAGCGGTGCGGCTTGCCCTTCGCCTGTGGCCCTGGATCCCGGCGCGCGCTTCGCTTGGCCGGGATGACACGTGGGGGGTGGGCAGAGTCCGGGGCTACGTCGGGCGCTGCCCCCTCACCCGGCGGCTGGCGCCGCCGACCTCTCCCTCCAGGGAGAGGTGACTTGGGGGGTGCTGTCTCGAAGGCCGCGCCGAGTGGAGCTGCGAGTGGGCCCCGGATCAGGTCCGGGGCGCTCGGAATTTTTTGTTGCCTGCAAACCCAAACCGCTTTCCCTCCGGCTTGACCGGAGGGTCCAGGGCGGCGCGGGCAGCCTGCGCGCCCTACTCGGCAGCGGCCTGCTGGAGGCGGGCTTTCTTGAGCGCCCTGGTGCGCTCGGTCCACTTGGTGATCTCCGCCTTCGCGCGGGCGCCCTCGTCGGCCATGATCTGGTCGTGCTTTGCGTCGCGCACGGTGATCTCGAGCGCCAGGCCGTTGGGATCGAAGAAGTAGATCGAGTGGCAGAACTCGTGGTCGATGGGGCCGAAGACCGGCACCTTGGCTTCCTGCAGGCGCGTCATGAACTGCGCCTGCTCGTCCATCGAGCCCACCTCGAAGGCGAAGTGGTAGTCCTCGATGCCGTCCTTCATGCCGAACAGCCCCTCGCTCACCGAGTTGGGCTCGTCGAAGAAGGCGATGTAGCTGCCGTCGCCCATCTGGAAGAAGAGATGCATGAAAGGCCGGTCGTTGCCGGCAGGGTCCTTGTCGAAGGCGAGTGCCGCGGCGTCCTTGAGGCCGAGAATCTCGACGTAGAACTTTCGCGTCTCTTCCGCGTCGCGGCAGCGATAGGCCACGTGGTGGAAGCCGCTGATGGTGGGCGCGGCGGTCTTGATGTCGCCGATGTGATCGACCGAGCCGATGAAATCGTTCATGGCGTTTCTCCCGAATGCCCTGCCCGGCCTGTCGTTTCTTGTGTCGCGGGCGTTTTGGCTGGACCGAAGTCTAGCCGTTCGGGAGCCGCCTGAGAACAGCGCCGGTTTGGCGGAAACCCTGCGGCAGGCGGGCCTAGCGGCGCCCCATCTCGCGCTGGCGCATGGGCATGGTGTCGATCAGGTCGAACATGTCGTCCAGCTCGTCCGGCGACGTGGCCCGGTCCTTGATGCCCGTATCCTTGCCAACCAGCACCAGTTCAAAGGGCGTGCCGGAGGCGTAGCGCGCGGTCATGGCGGCGGCGTCCATCGCGGGCTCGCCCGCCATGCCAGACGCGGGCGTCCAGATTTCGACCGTTCCGTCCGAGACGATGGCGACGATCATGTCGCGGTCGGCAAGGGCCGCGCGGTTGTCTTCGAGGTGCTGGCGGAGGGTGTCGAGGCGGGCATCCTGCGCGGGCGCGAAGACCACCAGCGGCCGGTAGAGCGACTGGCGCTCCACGATGTCCGCGTTGGCGTCGGTCGGCGCGAGAGCGGTCACGGCCGCGATCAGCGCCGCGAGGATGGTTTCACTGACCATAAGGCGGGATTTAGTACCCGGCGGTGCTGCGGCAAGCGGGGCAGCGAGTAGGCCCCGGATCAGGTCCGGGGCGGCCGGAGGTTGGGATCGTTCCTTTCTGTCATGCCGCGGCTTGACCGCGGCATCCAGAGCGGCAAGCGAAGGCCTTGCGGATGCTCTGGACCCCGCGGTCAAGCCGCGGGGTGACAAGCTTTGGAAAGAGGCGGGGCCGCTGTGCCCCGAGCTGGCGTTGCCCCCTCACCCGGCGGCTGGCGCCGCCGACCTCTCCCTCCAGGGAGAGGTGACCTGGCGTGTGCGGCGCGGCGGTGGCATCCGGCTCCCTCTCCCTCAAGGGAGAGGGATGGGGTGAGGGTGTGGGCGGTGCGGCTGGTTCGGCGTTTGCGGCCCCTAGGTCCCGGCTCGCGCTTCGCTTGGCCGGGATGACACGCGGGGGGTGGTGCGAGGGCCAAGCCTCACAAACGAACGTGTCATTCCGGAAGCTGCGTCAGCAGCTATCCGGGATCCAGGGCGGCTTGGTCCGGCGCGGCGGCCTTACGCCGGTTCGCGCGAGAAGATGGATTCGAGGCTGGTGAGGTTCATGCCGTGCTTCACGTAGTTGTAGGGCGTGAGGTTCACGGCCTTGATCATCTTGCGCTGGATCTCGGTGCCGTCGCCGTCGGCGCGCGGGACGAGGTCCACGTCGATGATGTTGATGCAGGCGGTGTCCTGCTCGAAGCACTGGATGGCGCGGAGGTCGTTGCCGGTGCACCAGCCGAGAAGGACGCGGTTGATGCCCTCGTGCGCGACGACGAGCGCGGTGTGCCAGCCGGGCTGCGTGAGGAGATCGTTGATGGCGCCGCTGGCGCGCACCAGCGCGTCGGCGAAGGCCTCGCCCTCCGGACCCATGCGCGCGCCGGGCTCGCCCGCCTGGTCGAAGGCGAAGGTCATGTAGGCGGCAATGTCGTCGCGGCTGTTGACCGGGCCGAAGCCGCCGCCGTGCAGTTCCACGAGGCGCGGCTCGGTTTCAAGCTCCGGCACGGGCGTTTCGAGCTCGGCGAGGACGCCCCGGGCGGTCTGTTCCGTGCGCGGGTAACCGGACGAGATGGCGCGGTCGAAGGCGACATGCGCCAGCGCCTTGCCGGCAGCGGTCGCCTGCTTGCGGCCAAGCTCGGTGAGCGGCACCTGCGTGGTGTCGCCGGTCTCGCGGACCACCTTCGAGAAGTAATCGACATGGCCGTGGCGCATCAGGTAGATGCGCCGCCTGCCGGTGGTGCCGGGAAGCGCGCTCATAAGTTGGGTGCTCCGTGGACGGAAGGAATTTGGTGCGTTGGTTCGCGGCGCATTCTAGGGGGTGCGGGGGTGCGTTGCCAGCGATGCGGGCGCAAGGCGTGTTGCGCCGTGTCATGGCGGTGTCATGCGGGGCGGCGTTGGAGCTTGACGGGCCGGCGCTGCGGCAAGCGGGGCTGCGAGTAGGCCCCCGCTCAAGGCGGGGGCGGTCGGGAAATCAATACTTGCCCCAATCATGTCATGCCGCGGCTTGGGTTACCGAAGCCCTCCGGTTTAACCGGAGGGGCGGCATCCAGAGCGGCAAGCGAAGGCCTTGCGGATGCTCTGGACCCCGCGGTCGAGCCGCGGGGTGACAAGCTTTGGAAAGAGGCGGGGCCGCTGTGCCACAAGTTGGCGCTGCCCCCTCACCCGGCGGCTGGCGCCGCCGACCTCTCCCTCCAGGGAGAGGTGACTGGGTGTGCGTGGCGCGGCTGATGGCACCTTTGGCGGGAGCCGGGGTCGGGTGAGCGTTCTTGTCGTTGGGTGGCATCCGGCTCCCTCTCCCTCAAGGGAGAGGGATGGGGTGAGGGTGTCAGCGTGCCGCCTTGCTCTGTGCCGGATGGCCCCTGCGTCCCGACTCGCGCTTCGCTTGGCCGGGATGACACCTGTGGTTGGGGTGCGGGGGCCGTGCCTCAAGGCAAACCGTGTCATCCCGGAAGCCGCGTCAGCGGCTATCCGGGATCGAGAGCGGCTTGCCGCAGCGCCCGCTAGATCGCGGCCTTTTCCTTCAGGGACGCGATGTCGTCCTTGGAGAAGCCCCAGTCATTCAGAACTTCGTCGGTGTGGGCGCCGGCTTCCGGCGGGGGGCCCTGGATTTCGGACGGGGTGCCGAAGAATCGCGGGGCGACGTTGGGCTGGGCCACGCCGTCGCGCTCGACGATGGTCTCGCGCGCCTTGTTGTGCGGGTGGTCCTTGGCCTCGCCGATGGAGAGCACCGGTGCGAAGCAGATGTCGGTGCCTTCCATGATCTCGCACCACTCGTCGCGCGTCTTGGTCTTCATGACGCGGGCGATCTTTTCCTTCAGCTCCGGCCACCTGGCCTTGTCCATCTGGGCGTCGAAGTCGTCCTCGTTGAGGCCCGCCTTCTCGCGCAGCAGCGCGTAGAACTGCGGCTCGATGGAGCCGAGCGAGACGAACTTGCCGTCGGAGGTTTCGTAAGTGTCGTAGAAGTGCGCGCCGCCGTCGAGCATGTTGCGGTAGCGGTCGTCCTCCCACATGCCGGAAGCCATGAAGCCGAAGAACATGGACATGAGCGACGTGGCGCCGTCGGTCATGGCGGTGTCGACGACCTGCCCCTTGCCGGTCTCGCGCGACGAGACGAGGGCCGCGAGCATGCCCATGGCCAGGTAAAGGGCGCCGCCGCCGAAGTCGCCCACCAGGTTGAGCGGCGGGACGGGCTTGCCGTCCTTCGGGCCGATGGCGTGCAGCGCGCCGGTCAGCGAGATGTAGTTGATGTCGTGGCCGGCGGCGTGCGCCAGCGGGCCTTCCTGACCCCAGCCGGTCATGCGGCCATAGACCAGCTTCGGGTTGCGCTTGAGGCAGACGTCGGGGCCGAGGCCGAGGCGCTCCATCACGCCGGGGCGGAAGCCCTCCTGCAGGATGTCGGCCTTCTCGACCAGCTTGAGCACGGTCTCGACCGCGTCCGGGTTCTTGAGATCGACAGCAATGGATTTGCGGCCGCGCGATGTGACGTCGAACTTGGAGCCGCCCTTCGCGCCCTTGCGGTCGATGCGCACCACGTCGGCGCCCATGTCGGACAGCAGCATGGCGCAGAACGGGCCCGGCCCGATGCCTGCGAACTCCAGAACCTTGACGCCGGAAAGCGGACCCTTGCCCATGACCTCGAACTCCCTGACTGCGTGGCGGGGCTGCATGGCCCCGGATGTTGCGCTTGTTGGGCAGCGTTTTAGCGGCTCGGCGCGGGGCCTGACAAATGGTGCGGGCACGTGCCGCGCGAAGGCGAGCGGGACGCGACGGAAAGTGACGCGGGTTGTGGCGGCGGCCGGACGCATAATCTGGCGCTGCCCCCTCACCCGGCGGCTGTCGCCGCCGACCTCTCCCTCCAGGGAGAGGTGACTTTGGTGCGTCGCGGCGCGGTTCATCTCCACTTGTCATGCCGCGGCTTGGGTTACCGAAGCCCTCCGGTTTAACCGGAGGGGCGGCATCCAGAGCCACAAGCGACGGTCTTGCGGATGCTCTGGACCCCGCGGTCGAGCCGCGGGGTGACAGGGATGAGTGTGACACAGCCCCCTCCCCGTCCGCTTTCCCTCCGGCTTGACCGGAGGGTCCAGGGCGGCGGGTGACACGGGTGTGCAAATCGGCATGATCGCGCGCGCATGAGTACGCATGGCTATACGGGGCCCCTGCCGCCCGAACGGTTCAACATGGCGGCGTTCTGCCTGGCGCCGGACGCGGTGCGCGATCCGGCGAAGGTGGCGCTCACCATCGAGCACGGGCATGGCGAGCCGGACCGCTGGACCTACGGGGCGCTGGCGCGGGCCGTGGAAGGCGTTGCTGCCGGGCTTGGTGCCATGGGGCTGGCCAGGGGCGCGCGCGTGATGATCCGCATGGGGAACACGCCGGACGCGGCGCTGATGTTCTTCGGCGCGATTGCCGGCGGCTTCGTGCCGGTGCCGACATCGTCGCAGCTCACCGCGCGGGAGGCGGCGTTCCTGCTGGCTGACTCAGGGGCGCAGGTGATTGCCCTGTCGCCGGAGCTGGCGATGGACGTGGCCGAGGGCGTGCGGGTGCTGGACCCCGCGGCCATCGCGGCTCTGGCGGAGACGGCGCCGGGCGGCTTTGCCGACACGCACAAGGATGACCCGGCCTTCCTCGTCTACACCTCCGGCACCAGCGGGACGCCCAAGGGCGTGCTCCATGCGCACCGCAGCGTGTGGGGGCGAAAGCCCATGGTGGAGGGCTGGTACGGCCTGACGCGCGACGACGTGATGGTGCATGCGGGCGCGGTCAACTGGACCTACACGTTGGGCGTCGGCCTGTCGGACCCGTGGGCGAACGGGGCCTCGACGGTGCTCTACAACGGGCCGAAGGACGCGGGCGTGTGGCCGGACCTGATCCGGCGGCACGGGGCGACGCTCTTCGCCGCGGTGCCGAGCCTTTACCGCCAGATGCTGCGCGACGCGGACATGACCGGCGGGCTGCCGTCGCTGCGCCACGGGCTGACGGCGGGCGAGCCCCTGCCCTTGCCCGTCGCCCGCGCCTGGGACGAGGCGACGGGCAAACCGCTCTACGAGGCGCTGGGGATGAGCGAGTGCTCGACCTACATATCGTCCGGACCCGGAACACCGGTGAGGCCCGGCTCGCCCGGCCGCCCGCAGCCGGGCCGCGCGGTGGCGATCCTGCCCGTGGACGAGGACGCGGCGCCCGAACCCCTGTCTGCCGGCGAGACCGGGCTGCTGGCGGTCCACAGGTCCGACCCCGGCCTGATGCTCGGCTACTGGAACCGGCCGGACGAGGACGCGCGCGTGTGGCGCGGCGACTGGTTCTGCGGCGGCGACCTCGCGGCGATGGATGCGGACGGCTATGTCTGGTTCGAGGGCCGCGCCGACGACGTGATCAACGCCATGGGTTACCGGGTCAGCCCGGCGGAGGTGGAGGCGGTGCTGTTGGACCACCCGGACGTGGCGGAGGTGGCCGTCGGCGAGGTGGCGACGGCGTCGGGCGCCGCGATCATCGCCGCCTTCGTGAAGCCGAAAACCGCCGCGCCGGATGCGGACGCGATCCTCGCCCATGCCGGGGATAACCTTGCCCGCTACAAGTGCCCCCGGACGGTGATTTTCGTGGACGAACTTCCCCGGACGGCGAACGGGAAGCTGGCGCGCAAGCGGCTTCCCAGGGAAATCTGACGCACTGCCGCAAATACTGGACGCAGCGCCGTGATCCGGCGGGTGATTTTGCGGGGCGGCAAATATCGGCACGCAATTTTTTCGCGGGCCGATGATCCGGTCCGGGCGGGGCGGCGTAACAGTCTTGTCCTGGGTACACCGACACCCGGGCTGATACAGGGCCGTCCCGGCGGGTTTGGAGTACCTTGTCCCCTCTCTCCCGTCCGCCGGGGCGGCCCTTTCTTCCCGTGAAATCAATCCGCTAGAGCGACTGGCCGTCATCGACCGTGATCGATGTGCCTGTCAGGATGCGGCCCGCGTCGGACGCCAGCAGCAAGAGCGTGCCGTCGAGATCGTCCATCTCGCCGAGGCGCTTGCGCGGGAAACGCCGGACCTGCTTCTGGCCCGGTTCGGACTGGAACCAGTGGCTGTTCAGCTCGGTCTCGATATAGCCCGGGCAGATGGCGGTGACATTGATCTCGTTGCGCGCCCATTCGCGTGCGAGCGACTTCGTCATCATCACCACCGCGGCCTTGGACATGCAGTAGACCGACAGGAACGGCAGCACCGTGTGGGCGCCGATGGAGGCGATGTTGATGATCCGCCCCGGGCGGCCGCGCTCGATCATGCGCCGGGCCGTGCCGGTCGCCATGAAATAGGCGCCCTTGAGGTTGGTGTTCATCACGTCGTCGTATTTTTCCCACGTAAAATCAAGGGCTTGCAGGTCGTGGTTCATGCCCGCGTTGTTGACGAGAATGTCGATGGGGCCGAGCTCGGTCTCGGTCGTCTCGATGCATGTCTCGATGCTGGCATGGTCCGTGACGTCCAGCGCGACCGGCAGGGCGCGTCCGTCGAACGCCTCGATTTCCGCCTTGAGATCGGCCAGCCGCTCGGTGCGCCGGCCGGTGATCGCCACGTGGGCGCCGGCCCTGGCCAGCGTCAGCGCCATCTGGCGGCCGAGGCCCGAGGTGGTGCCGGAAACGAGGGCGACCTTGCCGGAAAGGTCAATTTTGGTGGGATCGGTCATGGAATGCGGCGCTTTCTCTGGAAATCGGAAGGTATCGGTTCGCGGCGCATCCTATGGGGGCCCGCCCGCCCGTCAATCGTGCCGTGGTTGGTGCGAGCGCCCGCCGGGGCCATACTGGGTGCGAAACCGGAATCGGCTGACCCAGCCAGCTGAAGGAGAAAGCCCATGACCGCCCCCCTGCAGGTCGACGTCATCTCCGACACCGTCTGCCCCTGGTGCTACATCGGCAAGCGCCGCTTCGACCAGGCGCGCGCCGAGCGGCCCGACACGCCCATGGAAGTGCGCTGGCGGCCCTACCAGCTCGATCCGTCGATCCCGCCGGAAGGCCTCGACCGGCGCGAATACATGGAACAGAAGTTCGGCAAGAACCGCTCGAAGGAGGTCGGCGAGGCGATCCGCGAGGCCGGTGAGGCAGCCGGAATTTCCTTTGCTTTCGACAGGATAGAGCGCTCGCCCAATACCTTCGATTCGCACCGGCTGATCCGCTGGAGCGCCTCTGCTGGCTGCCAGAACGAGGTCGTCGACATCCTGTTCCGCCGCTATTTCGAGGATGGCGAGGACATCGGCGACCGCCGCGTGCTGGTCGCCGCCGCCGAGGAAGCGGGCATGGACCACGAGCTGGTCGCCTACCTGCTGATCCACGACAAGGACGCCGACCTGATCCGCCGCGAGGATCAGATGGCGCGGGAAATGGGCATTTCCGGCGTGCCGACGGTGCTGTTCCAGCAGGCCTACGCGGTGATGGGCGCGCAGGAAGTCTCCGGCTACCTCAAATGCATCGACAAGGTCTCGGCCAAGCTGGCCGAGCAGGAAGGCACGGGCGTCCAGTAGGACCGCCGACACCCCCTTTCCGTGTCATCCCGGAAGCCGCGCCAGCGGCTATCCGGGATCCAGGGGCCGCAAGCCGCAGCGCGTGCCGCCCTGGATTCCGGCTCGCGCTTCGCTTGGCCGGGATGACACGTCAGTGGGGTTGAGGGAGCCTACGCTGCCTCTTCCTTTGCCAGGTCCGCCAGCGCATCCACCAGTTTCCGGGCGCCTGAAAGCCGGTCCTCGGCGTCGGGCCAGTCGCGCTTGACGACGACACGGTGGTCGGGCCGCAGCTTGGCGTCGCCCCGCTCGCGGTTGATGAACTGGACGAGGCCGGCCGGGTTGGCGAACTCGTTGCCGCGGAAGGCGATGGTGGCGCCCTTCGGCCCCACGTCGATCTTCTCCACGTTGGCGGCGCGGCAGAGCTGCTTGATCTGGACGATTTCCAGCAGGTGCTCCACCTCAGGCGGCAGCGCGCCGAAGCGGTCGATCATCTCGGCGGCAAACCCCTCGATCTCCTGCGAATCCTCGAGGCTCGCCAGCCGCCGGTAGAGGCTCATGCGCACGTCCAGATCGGCCACGTAGCCCTCCGGGATGAGGACGGCGGTGCCCACGTTGATCTGCGGCGACCACTCGCCGTCCTCCCGGTCGAGGCCGCCCGCCCGCGCCTGCGCCACGGCTTCCTCCAGCATGTGCTGGTAAAGCTCGTAGCCCACCTCGCGGATATGGCCCGACTGCTCGTCGCCCAGAAGGTTGCCCGCCCCGCGAATGTCGAGGTCGTGACTCGCAAGGTTGAAGCCCGCCCCCAGCGAATCCAGCGATTGCAGGACTTTCAGGCGCTTTTCGGCGTTCGCCGTCAGCGTCCGGTTGGCGGGCACCGTGAGGTAGGCGAAGGCGCGCGACTTGGAGCGCCCCACCCGCCCGCGCAGCTGGTAGAGCTGCGCCAGCCCGAACATGTCCGACCGGTGGACGATCAGCGTGTTGGCGGTGGGAATGTCGAGGCCTGACTCCACGATGGTCGTCGACAGCAGCACGTCGTACTTGCCGTCGTAGAAGGCATTCATGATGTCGTCGAGCTGGCCCGGCGGCATCTGCCCGTGCGCGGTGACGGATTTCACCTCCGGCACGTATTCCTTGAGGAACGCTTCCGCCTCGCCCAGGTCCGCGATGCGCGGGCAGACATAGAAGCTCTGGCCGCCACGGTAGCGCTCGCGCAGCAGCGCCTCGCGGATCACCACCGGATCGAAGGGCGTCACGAAGGTGCGCACCGCCAGCCGGTCCACCGGCGGCGTGGCGATGATCGAAAGCTCGCGCACGCCGGTCAGCGCCAGTTGCAGCGTGCGGGGGATCGGCGTCGCCGTCAGCGTCAGCACGTGAACGTCCGCCTTGAGCTGCTTGAGCCGCTCCTTGTGGGCAACGCCGAAATGCTGCTCCTCGTCCACGATCAGGAGCCCCAGGTCGCGGAACTTGATCGACTTGGAAAGCAGCGCGTGGGTGCCGATGACGATGTCGAGGTCCCCGTCGGCCATCGCCTTGCGGGTCTCCTCGGCCTCCTTCTGGCTCACCATGCGCGACAGTTGCGCGATCTTGAGCGGCCAGCCCTGGAAGCGCTCCTTGAAGGTTTTGGTGTGCTGGCGCGCCAGCAGCGTCGTCGGCACCACCAGCGCCACCTGCCGGCCCGACATGGCCGCCACGAACGCAGCACGCAGCGCCACCTCCGTCTTGCCGAAACCCACGTCGCCGCACACCAGCCGGTCCATGGGCTTGGATTCCGACAGGTCCTCGATCACGTCGCCGATGGCGCGCGCCTGGTCTTCCGTTTCCTCGTAGGGGAACCGCGCGGCAAATTCATCGTAGAGCCCCGTCGGCGGCACGGCGGGCTGCGCGGTCTTGAGCGCGCGCGCGGCGGCGACGGCGATGAGCTGCTCCGCGATCTCGCGGATACGCTCCTTCATGCGGCTCTTGCGCGCCTGCCACGCCCCGCCGCCCAGCTTGTCGAGCTGCACTTCCGTGTCGTCCGAGCCGTAGCGCGACAGAAGCTCGATGTTCTCGACCGGCAGGTAGAGCTTGTCGCCGCCCGCGTAGAGGATCAGCAGGCAGTCATGCGGCGCGCCCTGCACCTCGATGGTCTCGAGGCTCTTGAACTGGCCGATGCCGTGATCGACATGGACCACGAAATCGCCCTGCGACAGGCTGGACACCTCGGACAGGAAATTCTGCGCCCGGCGCGCCTTGCGTGTGCGGATCAGCCGGTCACCCAGCACGTCCTGCTCGGAGATGACGGCCAACGCGTCGGTCTCGAAGCCGGTTTCGAGGCCCAGCACCACCAGCGCCACGGTCCGCTGCGGCAGGCCCATCGCCTCGTCCCACGAGCCTGCCGTGTTGCCGCGCTCGATGCCGTGCTCCTCCAGCACATGCGCCATGCGCTCGCGGCTGCCGTCGGACCACGCCGCCAGCACCACGCGCTTCCCCGCCCGGTGCAGCGCATCGATGTGGGTGCCCAGCGCGTCGAACACGTTGGTGCCCTCGGCGGCGCGCTCCGGCGCGAAGCTGCGCCCCGGCCGCGCGCCGAGGTCGATGGCATCCGGCGCATCCGGCACGTCGAAGCCCGACAGCGCCCGCACCGGCCGGTCCGTCAGCGCGGATTTCAGGTCCCCGACCGTGAGATAGAGCGCATCCGGCGGCATCGGCCGGTAGGACGGCGCCTCGAACCCGGCGGGCGCCTTGGCCTTCCCCTTGCCTGCCTTGGCAACGGTGGCGGTCGCCGTCTCGTCCTCGGTGCGGGCGGTGTAATAGTCGTCGATCATCGCCCGCCGCTCGCCCGCGGCTTCTTCGGTGAGCGGGTCCATGCAGACGATGGCGTCCGGACCGGCGTAGTCGAAGATCGTGGACAGCCTGTCGTGGAACAGCGGCAGCCAGTGCTCCATGCCCTGGTGCCGGCGCCCCTCGGTCACGGCCTCGTAGAGCGGATCATCGCCCGTGACCGCGCCGAACCGGCGCACATAGCCCGCCCGGAACCGGCGGATCGCCTCGTCGTCCAGCAGCACTTCCGTGGCGGGGACAAGGTCGATGCGGCGAAGCTGCCCGGTCGTGCGCTGGGTCTCGGGATCGAAGGAGCGGATCGCCTCGAGCGTGTCGCCGAAGAGATCGAGCCGCACCGGCTCTGAAAAGCCCGGCGGGAAGATGTCCACGATGCCGCCGCGCACCGCGAACTCGCCCTGCTCGCGTACCGTGCCCGAGCGCGCGTAGCCGTCGCGCGCGAGGAACGCCAGCAGCGCATCCATGTCGATGGAATTGCCCTGCGCCGCGCTCCAGCTCGTCTCCGCCAGCACCTCGCGCGCAGGCATCCGCTGCATCACCGCGTTGACCGTGGCGATAACGATGGCCGGGCCATCGCTGTCGCCGCGCCGCGCAAGCTGCGCCAGCGTCGCCATGCGTCGCGCCACAACCTCGCTGTTGGGGGAGACGCGATCGTAAGGCAGGCAGTCCCAGCCCGGCAGCTCGAACACCGGCACGTCCGGCGCGAAATAGCGGATTGCTTCCATCAGCCGGGCAAGGTGCGGCTCGTCGCGCGCGATGTGGACCACCAGCCCGCCGCGCGCCCGCGCCAGGTCGCCCAGCGCCAGCGCATCGAACCCGTCCGGCGCACCGCCGCAGGTAAGGCGGCCGGGCGCCGAAACGAAGCGCTCATGGGCCGCGGCGCTGGTCCGCGGCGCGCTGGTGACGGAAGAGTTCATCGGGGCCGGGTCTAGCGCTCGAGCCGCGTGCGCGGCGGAACTTCGTGGGACTGGAGCCGGGTCATCAAACTGCTGGAAAACTGGGGCGGCACAGGCTTCTCGCCCGCGATCCAGGCATAGATGTCCTGGTCCGGCGCTTCGAGCAGGGCCTCGAAATCCGCCAGTTCGTCCGCCGTCAGCGTGGCCACATGCCGGTCGGCGAAACTGCCGAGGATGAGGTCCACTTCCTTCATGCCGCGGTGCCAGGCGCGAAACCGCAAGCGGCGGCGGCGCACGCTGTCACCGGTGTCGTCCGGCTCAGCACTCATGGGCGGCGATATAGCTTCCGGGGGGATGAAAGTCAGCCCCGGCGCGTACATATTTGCCGTGCATTCCTGCCAGTTCCCCCGAAAATCAGCCGAGACCATGACCGGACCCGACATTCTCATGGCCGAGAAGGCCCGGCAGACCGTGACGCTCCCCGGCGGCCGCAGGCTCGGCTTCGCGGATATCGGCCCGGCGGATGCGCCGCCCGTGTTCTATTTCCACGGCTTTCCCGGCTCGCGCCTCGAATCCGCCTTCCTGCCGGTCGAGGGCATTCGCCTTATCGGCGTTGACCGCCCAGGCTATGGCCTGTCGGACGCCGACGGGAAACGCCGCCTCGGCGATTTCCCCCATGACGTGGCCGTGCTGGCGGATCACCTGGGGCTCAAGACGTTCGGCGTCCTCGGCGTCTCGGGCGGCGCGCCTTATGCTGCCGCCTGCGCCCATGCGCTGGAAAAGCGCGTGGCCGCCGTCGCCCTCGTCTGCGGGCTGGGGCCGCCGGAAGCGCCGGGCATGAGTGCGGGCCGCCTGCGACTGCTGATGGATCTCGGCCGCCGGCCCCTCATGCGCTCGGCGCTCTTCGGCCTCGGCCGCCGCATCGTCATGGACGACAATCTCGTGCGCCGCGCCGCCGGGTACCGGGCGCGCATGCCGCGCGCCTCCGCCGACCGTGATCTGATGAACGGCGAGATGGGCCGCCTGATGCTGGCAAGCTGGCGCGAGGCGCTGCGCAACGGTGTCGCCGGCATGGCCAGCGATTCGCGCATCTACGGCACGCCGTGGGGCTGGCCGCTGTCGGAAATCCGCGTGCCCGCCTACCTTTGGCACGGCCACGCGGACACCATCGTCCCCTCGTCCATAGGCCGCTACTATGCGGCACGCGTGCCCGGCATCGAGGCCACCTTCACCGAGCACGACGGCCATTTCTCCATCATCCTGAACCATCGCGATGCCATCGTCCGCAGCCTCGTCCGGCACCTCTGAGAAACCCGCCGCCCCGCGCGGGCGGCCGGAGGTGCTGTTTCCGCTGTTCGCGGAGACGGCGAAGATCAAGGGCATCGGCCCGCGCCTGCAAAAGCTGGTGGAAAAGCTGGCGGGCCCCAAGGTCGTGGACCTGCTGTGGCACCTGCCCACCGGCGTCATCGACCGGCGTTTCCGCCCGCACATCATCGACGCGATGCAGGGCCAGATCGCCACCATCGAGGTGACGGTCGGTCCGCACCGCGTGCCGCCGAAAGGCAGCCGCGCGCCCTACCGCATTCCCTGCACGGACGAGACGGGCGAGATGACGCTGACCTTCTTCCATGCGCGGGAGGATTATCTCCGCCGGACGCTGCCGGAAGGATCGCGCCGCATCGTGTCGGGCGAGATCGAGCTCTACAACGGCATGGCGCAGATGACCCACCCGGATCACATCCTGCGCCCGGAGGATGCGGACGAGCTGCCGCCCTTCGAGCCGGTCTATCCATTGACGGCAGGCCTCAGCGGCAAGGTGCTGACCAAGGCCATCGGGCACGCGCTGGAGCGCGTCCCCGAGCTGCCCGAATGGCAGGACGCCGCCTGGCGCCGCCAGCAGCACTGGCCCGCCTGGGCCGACGCCGTCCGCGAGGCGCACGCGCCGGACGGCCCCGAAGCCGTGGAACCCACGGCGCCAGCCCGCGCCCGCCTCGCCTATGACGAACTGCTGGCGAACCAGCTTGCCCTGGCCCTCGTGCGCGCCCGCATGAAGCGCACGCGCGGCCGCCCGCTCTCCGGCGACGGCTCCCTTCGCCGCAAGGTGGAAGCCGCCCTGCCCTTTGATCTCACCCGCGGCCAGCGCGTCGCCATCGCCGAGATCGAGGCCGACCTGGCCGAGCCCTACCGCATGCTCCGGCTTCTCCAGGGCGATGTGGGCTCGGGCAAGACGATGGTCGCCCTGATGGCGATGCTCGTCGCCGTCGAGGCGGGCGCGCAGGCCGCGCTCATGGCGCCAACCGAAATCCTCGCCCGCCAGCACGCCAAGACCATCGCGCCCCTGTGCGAGGCGGCGGGCCTGCGCATGGCGGTCCTCACGGGCCGCGACAAGGGCAAGGCGCGCGAGGAAATCCTGAATGCCGCCGAAGCCGGCGAGATCGACATCCTCGTCGGCACCCACGCCCTCTTCCAGGGCACGGTGAACTTCAAGGATCTGGCGGTGGCCGTGGTGGACGAGCAGCACCGCTTCGGCGTGCGCGAACGCATGGAGCTGTCCTCGAAGGGCGTTGCGGGCACCGACGTGCTGGTGATGACGGCCACGCCGATCCCCCGCACCCTCCAGCTCACCGCCTATGGCGACATGGACGTCTCGCGCCTTACCGAAAAGCCCGCGGGCCGCAAGCCGGTCACGACCCGCGCCCTGCCGCTGGAACGCATGGACGAAGTGGTGTCCGGCCTCGGCCGCGCCATTGCACAGGGCCGTCAGGTCTACTGGGTCTGCCCGCTGGTGGAAGAATCCGACGTGCTGGACGTCGCCGCCGCCGAGGAGCGTTACTCGGGCCTCAAGGCCACCACCGGCGCCCGCATCGGCCTCGTCCACGGCCGCATGAAGGGCCCGGAGCGCGAGGAAGTCATGGCCGCCTTCCAGGCCGGCGAAATCGACGTGCTGGTCGCCACCACCGTCATCGAGGTCGGCGTCGACGTGCCCAACGCCTCCATCATGGTGATCGAGCATGCCGAACGCTTCGGCCTCGCCCAGCTTCACCAGCTTCGCGGCCGTGTCGGGCGCGGCACGGCGGATTCAAGCTGCCTGCTGCTCTACCAGACGCCGCTCGGCGAAATGGCCAAGCGCCGCATCGCCACCCTGCGCGACACGGAAGACGGCTTCGTCATCGCTGAAGAGGACCTGCGCCTGCGCGGCGCGGGCGAAGTCCTCGGCACGCGCCAGAGCGGCCTCCCCCAGTTCCGCCTCGCCTCGCTGGAAGACCACGCCGACCTCATCGCCGCTGCTCGCGACGACGTGGAACTCATCCTCCAGCGCGATCCCGAACTCACCGGCGAGCGCGGCGTCGCGTTGCGCACCCTGCTCTACCTGTTCGAGCGCGACGAGGCGATCCGCTACTTGCGCGCCGGGTGAATGTGAACCGCCACCCAGATCGTCGGCGGCTCTTTCAGCGTGAACGTCACCCGGTGGCGGCAATGGGCCGGCAGGAACGCCCAGTCCCCCGGCCCGAGCTGCCGCTCGCGCTCCTCGCCGTCGATCAGCAGCCGCGCTTCCCCCGCGATAAGGCAGACCCACTCGTCCTGCGGCTGGTCGTACCAGTCGTCCGAAACCTGTCCCGTCGAGATGATGCGCTCGATGGTGACGCGCCCGTCTTCCACCAGCGTGTCGAACTGTTCGGCCGCCAGCGGCCCGTCCGGCAACCCTGAAAACAGGCTGCCCCCGTTCACGCCCGTTCCCCCGCCGGCTCCTCGCCGGGGCGCGGCACGTGGAAGGTGCGGCCCTCGAGATCGGCCGGGTCGAACTCTGGCGCCACCAGCCCCGCCGAGATCACCATCTTGGCGGCATCCTCAACCGACATGTCGAGCATGATGAGATCGCGCCGCGGCACGAACAGCAGGTAACCGCTGGTCGGGTTCGGCGTCGTCGGCAGGAACACGCTCACCATGTCGTCGTCGGCGCGCTGCTGGATCTCGCCCTTGGTCGACGTGGTGACGAAGGCGACGGAATAGAGCCCCCGCCGGGGATACTCGATCAGCGCCACGTCTCGGAACGAGTTCTGGCTCTGGCTCAGCACCGTCTCGAATATCTGCTTGAGCGCGCCGTAGATATTGCGCACCAGTGGCATCCGCCCGACCAGCCGCTCGCCGTAACCCACCAGCGTGCGCCCGAAGAGGTTTGCCGTGAGCGCCCCCAGCAGTGTCAGCAGCACCACGGCGATCACCAGGCCGAGGCCCGGGATCGTCACGTCCAGGTACTGCTCCGGCCGGTAGGCCGGCGGGATCATCGGCGTGAACCAGGCATCCACCAGGTCCACAAACCACATGATGAGGATAACCGTGATGGTGACCGGCGCGGCCACCACGAGGCCGGTGAGGAAGTAGTTGCGCAGCCTTGCGAGGAAGCCGCCGCGCGGCTTGGGCTCGAAAAGTTGCGGCTGCGGACCGTCTGGGTCGCTCATGGGGGAATGCCGTGACGCAGGGGACTCGGGGGTTCGGAGGATGGGCAGTCTAGCGCGCTTCGCAGCGTCTGGTCATCCGGCGCATGACGCCTAGAATGGTCGCGAAACTGCTTTTGAAACCAACGCTATCGTGACCGGTCCCTGCAAGAGGCCGGCGCACTGGAGGAGCCATGAAAGTCCCGAAAGGGTACCGCGTCCGGCTGGAGCCGCAGGACGAGTACTGCCACACGCCAGACGCCGCTACGAACTATAACGAGAGCATGTATTTCAACGTGTTCGACCCGGACGCCAAGGTCGGCGGCTGGTTCCGCCTCGGCAACCGCCCCAACGAGGGCTATGCCGAGATGTCGGTCTGCCTCTATCTGCCGGATGGCCGCGTCGCGTTCATGTATGCGCGTCCCGAGATCAAGGACAACAAGGAGCTCGCCGCCGGCGGCATGAAGTTCGAGGTCGTCGAACCGTTCAAGCGCCTGCGCGTCACTTACAAGGGCAAGGCCTGCCTCCTTGAGCGCCCGTTCGAGATGGCGGAGCCCTCGAAGGCCTTCAAGAACAACCCCATCGTCGATTGCGAAGTGGACCTCGCCTACGAGGGCGTTTCACCCATGTTCGGCGGCGAGACGGTGAAAGAGGACGGCTCGTCTCTCGATATCGACCCTGAAAAGTCCTTCGCCAAGGCGCATTACGAGCAGCACATGGCGGCAAAGGGCTTCTTCAAACTGGGCGATGAAGAGTTCGAGGTGAACGGCCACGGCCTGCGCGACAAGTCCTGGGGCCCGCGCTACTGGCAGGCAATCCACTGGTACCGCTGGCTGCCCATGAATTTCGGCGCCGACTTCGCGATGATGATCTCGATCGTGACGAACGCCGAGGGCCAGTCCCGCCCCGGCGGTATGGTCCTCAAGGACGGCAAGTACGACCTCATCGAGGAAGCCGAGATCGACAGCGACTGGGACGACAACTGGTACCAGACCGCCATGCGCGCCCGCGTCAAGACCGAGTCCGGCGCCGAGTACAATGTCGAGGGCAGCGTCATGTCCCTCATCCCGCTGCGCAACCGCCGCAAGACGCACGACGGCGAAGTGCTGCACACCCGCATCACCGAGGGTATGACCGAATACCGCTGCAACGGCCTTGTTGGCTACGGCCTGTCCGAATACCTCGACCAGATCGAGGACGGCAAACCGGTGAGCATCACGGCATGAGTGAAGCGGCGGAAAAGGCCAAAGACGGCGAAACCGATGTTGCCGCCGCGCTTGCGGCTGCGCTGAAGGACACCTTCGGTGCGGATACCAAGGTCGCCGGTCTCAGGCGCCTGTCCGGCGGCGCCAGCCAGGAGACCTGGGCCTTCAACGCGGAGCATGGTGGCGGCACGGAGGAACTGATCCTGCGCCGCGCCCCCGGTGGCACGCAGGCGTCCACCGGCACCGGCTCGGGCATTCCCCTTGAAACCGAGGCGGCCCTCATCGGCCTGTCCGAGAAACAGAACGTGCCCGTCCCGCCTGTCGTGAAGGTGCTGACCGACGCTGACGGGCTTGGCGCGGGCTTCGTCATGCGCCGCGTCGAGGGCGAAACCATTGCCCGCAAGATACTGCGCGACGACGAATACGCCGATGCCCGCCCGAAGCTTGCCCGTCAGTGCGGGGAGATCATGGCGCGCATCCACCAGGTGCCGCTGGATGACCTGCCACCCCTGCGCACATCTGCGGCGAAGGATGAACTCGAACGTTACCGCGAGATCTACGACGCGTTCGATTATCCCCACCCGGTCTTCGAACTGGCCTTCCGCTACCTCGAAGACAACGTGCCGGAAGACGCCCGCATCACCCTCGTTCACGGTGACTTCCGGAACGGCAACTTGATGATCGGTCCGGATGGAGTCCGCGCGGTCCTCGATTGGGAACTCGGCCACATCGGCGATCCGATGGAGGACCTGGGCTGGATCTGCGTGAATTCCTGGCGCTTCGGCGAGGTGGATAACCCCGTCGGCGGCTTTGGCCAGTACCAGGACATGTTCGACGGCTACGAGGCCGTCTCCGGTCTCAAGATCGACCCCGAGCGTGTGAAGTTCTGGGAGGTTCTGGGCACGCTCAAGTGGGGCATCATGTGCATGGGCATGTACTCCGCCTTTGCCAACAGCCATGCCCGCTCCGTCGAGCGGGCCGCCATCGGCCGCCGCTCGTCGGAAACCGAGATCGACCTGTTGAACCTGCTGGCGCCGCGCAGCGGCCCGGCGACGACGCGCTAGGAGACCCGCCATGCAGGATCAGCCATCCAGCCGCGAACTCGTGACGGCGGTTCGCGAGTTCATCGAGAACGTGGCCATGCCGGGTCTCGAAGGCCATGCTGCCTTCCACGCCCGCGTTGCCGCCAACGCGCTTGGCATCGTCGAGCGTGAACTT
Source organism: Parvibaculaceae bacterium (assembly GCA_965229975.1). GTDB lineage: Bacteria > Pseudomonadota > Alphaproteobacteria > CGMCC-115125 > CGMCC-115125 > Pyruvatibacter. Next base: position 1,206,279 of record OZ245936.1, on the reverse strand, counting down.
GAAATCGCCCCGGAAGCGAACGCCGCCGAACAGGAGCGCCTCAAGGCGCTGCTCGGCAAGGACGGCAGCCTTGACGAGCTCAACCGCGCGCTCTGTGCCGCCATCCGCGACGGGAGCGTGACGCTGGAGACAGAGGGGCTTGCCGGCCACCTGTGGGAGACGACGCTGGCCAAGCTCGCCATCGACCAGCCCCGCTACGCGGCCTACCGCCGGGCCTTGGCAGCGGAGATTGGCCGATGATCATGCACTCCGACGACGGCCCCGTCGCCATCATCCGGTTCGAGAACCCGCCCATGGGTTACATGAACCTTGAGATGGTGAAGGAACTGGACCGCGTCGTCGCATCCTACGCGGAAGACGACAACGTCCGGGCCATCGTCTTCGCGGGTGGCCTGCCCGGTGTCTTCATCCGCCACTACGACGTGGAAGAGATCATCAGCGTTGCCGAGTTCGTGCGCTCAAGCGGCCGCAATCCGGAGGAGATTGCGGAAGCGGCGAAGGCCGAGACCGACATCAGCCGCCTGTTCGACCGGGTGGACCAGCTTTCCAAGCCCACCATCGCCGCCATCAACGGCATGTGCATGGGCGGCGGTTTCGAGTTCGCCATGTGCTGCGACATCCGCCTCGCGGGCTCCGGCGACTACACCATCGGCCTGCCCGAAATCAATATCGGCATCTTCCCCGGCGCCGGCGGCACTCAGCGTCTGCCCCGCCTCGTCGGCGAAGCCCGCGCGCTGGAAATGATCCTGCGCGGCCGCGTCGCCGGGCCGGAAGAAGCGGCGGACCTTGGCATGGTCCACCGCTATGTGAGCGGCGGCGACGTGGTGAAGACCGCCGTCGCGCTTGGTCACGAGCTGGCCCGGAAATCCCCGGTGGCGATTGCTGCCGCCAAGGCGCTGGTAAAATCCGCCACCGTGACGCCGCTTGCCGAGGGGCTGGCGCGGGAACGCGCAGGCTTCATGCGCCTTCTTGCGGAAGATGATGACGCGCTGGAGATAATGCGCGGCTTCGTCGGTGGCGGCGGAGAGATCGCCTGATGGTGCTGCGTATCCTCGCCTGGGTCGCCGCCGGCGTCATTGCCGTCATCGCCCTCTCCGTGGTGGTGCTGCTCCTGTTCCGAGAGGAACTTACGGCGCTCTACCTCAAGCCTGCGCAGCCCTTCGAGGAAATGCCCGCACCCGCAGCGCCCGATTACGAAGCGCCGGAAGATTGGGCGGCCAAGCCCGGCCGCGACGACACCGCCGACCTTGCGCCGCCGGGCATGCCGCCCGCCGTCTCCGACGACGTGGCACGGGTTGATGTCTTCTACGTCCATCCCACGACGTACTATTCGAGCGGCGGCTGGAACGCGGCGCCCGACGAGCCAGAGTCCCGCCGCCTGGTGGATACCGCCGTCATGCCGCTCCAGGCCGGCGCGTTCAATCTCGCGGGCCGCGTGTTCGCGCCCCGCTACCGGCAGGCCACGCTCTACTCGTTCATGGAACCGTGGCACGAATTGGATGACCCGCAGGGGCCCAAGGCTCTCGAACTGGCCTATGAAGACGTGGCGCGCGCGTTCGAGACCTATATCCGCCTCTTCAACAACGGCCGCCCCTTCATCCTCGCCGGCCACAGCCAGGGTTCGCTCCACCTGCTGCGGCTGATGCAGGAATACATGACGCGGCCCGAACTCAAGCGCCGCCTCGTCGCCGCCTACGTGGTCGGCATGTCGGTACCAACATCCCTGTTCGACGGCCCCCTCGCCCACGTGCCGCCCTGCGCCGAACCGGACCAGACCGGCTGCCTTGCAAGCTGGAACACGTTCGGTCCCGGCGGCGACCCGTCGACGTGGTTCGAGCAGACCCGCATCTGGGAAAACGGCGAACTGGTACCCGTCGCGGGCCGCGCCCTCAACTGCACCAATCCGCTCACGTGGCGCACCGACGGCGAGGCCGCCGATCCGGACCTGCACCGCGGCGCGGTCCCCTTCCCGGAGACGGACGACGAGCAGACCACCCTCGCCCGGCTACCCGAAGCGCAGATGCTTGATTTTGCCGTCCAGTGCCGCGACGGCATCCTCTTCATGGATGCCGAACCGCCCGGCGAGTTCGGCGAGCTCGTCTTCGCGGCGAACGACTATCACATCTACGACTACAACCTGTTCTACGGCTCCATCCGCGAGAACGCCGCCCTGCGCGCGGCCGCATGGCTGGCGCTGAACTAAGGCCGCGCCTCACGCCTTGCTGCACCGCACGCCAACCGTGTTGGCGGGCCGATGCTTCGGTGGTTAACCTTGTGCCCAAGAGGGCGCCGGCGGTGGTTCGCCCCGAGCGCCCCGGAAACGGGACCGCGTAAATGCGCGGGCCGCAAGGGGAGGAAACCACAATGAACCGCATCAGATCGGCCGTGTCCGCGCTCGCCGCGGCATCGGCGCTGGCGCTCGCATCGCCCGCAGCTGCCTTCACCGGCATCGAGCCGTTCCTTGGCCAGTGGCTCGGCGAGGGCGTGACCGCCTCGTCGGGCAATATGGAGAACGTCGATTTCCGTGGCACGGACCTCGACGTGCAGATCTATCCGAAAGGCCCGGAAGGATTCATCGTTTCGCAGAAGGAAGTGCTGTGGTCCGCCGACGTCGAAGAGCAGCACAACATGACGCTGGTCTTCGAGCCGACGCCCCAGCCCGGCGTCTGGGAAGCGCAGGACGACTGCAATCCCATCTCGCGGGTTGGCTGTGCCTGGGCGCAGGTCACCGGCGACACGCTGACCATCACCATGCTGTCCTTCGAGCGTGCCGACAGCTCGGACTTCCGCATTTACAAGCGCACCCTGACGGACGAAGGGCTGGAGCTCGACTACGCCCACCTGGTCGATGGTGACCTCACCGATACGCTGGAAGGGTTCGCCGTCCGCCAGATCAACTGATTGCCACGCGTAGCGATACGCGCAACCAATAGGGGGCCGGTGCGTTTGTCACGCACCGGCCCTTTCACGATACACGGCCAGCCGGCGAAGGTACGCATTCATGAGTTACGTCAAAGAGGTCATGGGCGACGGCGAGGAGCTGGTCTACATGGCCCGCTTCCCCTGGTATCAGCATGCGCTCGCCTGGGGATCCCTGCTGCTTCTCGGCGTCGCGGTCATCGGCATCATCATCTTCCTGTGGATCATGGTCCGCATCTGGACCACGGAGATCGCGGTCACGACGAACCGCCTCATCGTCAAGAGAGGCTGGATCAGCCGCAGTACCGAGGAACTCAGCGTCCGCAGCATCGAGGAAGTGAACCTGGTGCAGGGCTTCTTTGGCCGCATCCTGAATTACGGCCGCGTCCACGTGGGCGGCAGCGGCGAAGGCCACATCATCACGCCGCTCATCGCCCACCCCACCGGCTTCCGCAAGGCGCTCGCCGACATGCGTGTCCGTGGGCAAACGGGCAACGGTCAGCAATAAACCTGCTGCGCGTTCGGATCGCACGGTTTCAGCGTTCGCGCACGAACGCTAGGGTCTGCCTCCCACGCATTTCGTCAATCAATGGGGAGAGTTGCCGATGTGGGCAATCGTTGCCGTGACCGTTCACATGCTCGTTGGCCTTCAGGCGCACGTCGTCACCGACGCCGGGACATTCGAATCCGAAGACGCGTGCAAGGCCGAAATCGCTAAGTCTGTTCCGTCTCAGCTCAACGACGCTGACAAAAAGGCGTATGGCGACGGCGAACTGAAATACGTGTGCGTCAGCGTCATCAGGAAGTGACGCAACCGGACCATTGGCGCAGGGCCGGGGCGTGCTCCCGGCCCTTTTCCATACAACGCTAAGCTGTCAGGGGAATTCATATGTGGGGAATTGTTGCCGTTATCCTGAAACTCGTCTCGGACGGGCCGGAACCTGCCTCGGAGTACATCTCCAAGGCCGGCATGTTCGAGGACAAGGCCTCCTGCGAGGCCAAGATCGAGGAAACCGTGCCCGACAGGATCAGCGCCGAGCACCGCAAGCTCTACGAGGCCGGCGAAGTCGTCTATGTCTGCCTGAAAGCCGCCAAGTAACGGCAGACGCACGGACACGAAAAAGGCCGGGACGTCATCGCCCCGGCCTTCTTGTTCGTGCCTCGCGCGTGAGGCTTACACACCCTGCGCGCCGATGATCGAGACCGAGCACACGTTCTGCGACGGCGAGCCGCCCAGGTTGTGCGTCAGGCCGATCTTCGGGTTGGCAAGCTGCCGTTCGCCCGCGCGGCCCTGCAGCTGCAGGTACATCTCGTAGAGCATCCGCAGGCCCGAGGCGCCGATCGGGTGGCCGAAGCACTTGAGGCCGCCGTCGATCTGGCACGGCACCTTGCCATCCGCGTCGTAGAAGCCGTCCATCACGTCCTTCACGGCGCCGCCTTCCGGCGAGATGAACAGGTCTTCCATGGTCACAAGCTCGGTGACGGAGAAGCAGTCATGCACCTCCATCATCGAGACTTCCTCGCGGGGCTTCTCGATGCCGGCCTCGTTATAGGCCTTCTTGGCGGCGATGCGCGCCGTGTGGAAGTAGCTGCCGTCCCACGAGTTGTGCTGGCTCTCGAGGCCATTGGACACGGAAAGCTGGAGCGCCTTCACCGTCACGATGTCCGCCTTGCCCAGCGACTTCGCGATTTCCGGCGTCGTCACCACCGCGCAGGCCGCCCCGTCCGACACGCCGCAGCAGTCGAACAGGCCGAGTGGCTCGGCGATCATCGGCGCGTTCAGCACCTGCTCCTCGCTCACCGGCTTCTGCAGGTGCGCCTTGGAATTTTTCGCGCCATTCTCGTGGCTCTTCACCGACACGTGCGCGATGGCGCGCTTCAGGTCTTCCTTCGAGACGCCGTGCTTGGCCCGGTAGGCCGAGGCGAGCTGCGCGAAGTTGCCCGGCGCGGAGCCATTCGGCGCCCACTGCGGGATGAGCGTGCCCATGTTGCCCACCGGCAGGCCGCCGTAGCCCGTGTCCTTCAGCTTCTCGACGCCCAGCGCCAGCGCAATGTCGGCTGCGCCCGACGCCACGGCATAGACCGCGCCGCGGAACGCTTCCGAGCCCGAGGCGCAGAAGTTCTCCACGCGCGTCACCGCGATGTTCGGCAGCTTGAGCGCGACGGACAGCGGCGTGCCGCCCTTGCCGGTGCCGATCTCGTCAATGTGGGTCGAGAACCACGCCGCATCCAGCTGGCTCGGCTCCACGCCCGCGTCGTTCATCGCTTCCAGGTAGGCTTCGACCATCAGGTCCTCGGGGTCGGCATCCCACCGCTCCCCGAATTTCGAGCAGCCCATGCCCAGAATAGCGACCTTGTCCTTGATGCCGCTCGCCATTGGCTTTCCTCCTGTCAGGCCCGTTTGCCGGGCCGGTTCCAAGTTACGTTTCGCGCCTAGAATACGCATATGCGGCCATCACCAAAAGGCCGCCCATGATCGCCGTGTTTTTCACGAAGAGCTGCAGTTCCGCGCGGAAAATCTCGTCCGGCACGGCCCAGAAGTTGTGGACGCCGATATTGATGGCGACCGTCAGCGCCGCCAGCATCAGCGCCGAGATCCATGCCTGAACCCCGAAGATCAGCATGGTGCCGAACACAACCTCGATGATCACCGACGCCCAGTAGAGCGCAACGTAATAGGGCACGTCCCGCTCAATCATGATCGCCATACCCGCCACCGGGTCCACTGCCTTGAGAACGCCGGGTACCAGAAAAAAGAGGCCGAGCAGCACCCGGCCCACGATCCCAATTAAAGTCATGAAGCCCCTCCCGCTTCACGCGCGGCCTCGGCAATGAGGTCGGCGAGGTTGCCGGGCTGCGAGAAGAACGGCGAATGGCTCGACGCCATTTCCCATGTCTTCGCACCCGCCCGCTCGAACATCTTCCGCTGCAGCGCCGGATCGACGGCCCGGTCCTGCGTGCAGACGATGGCGAACTTGCGCACGCGCCCCGCGTGCCCCTGCCCGTCCGTCATGGCATCGGAAAACGGCTTCACCGCCTGCGGCACAAGCCGGGCGGCGGCCTTCGCCTGATCGTCCGGCGGACAGTCGGCATAGAACACGGCGTTGACCGCCTCCGGCTGCACCGTCACGTGCCCGCCGTCTTCCGACCACACCATGTTGCCGCCGAGGTCCTGGTCAGGCCCCTCACCCGCCAGCGCCAGAATGCTCTCCCCGTCCCGCAGCGCGAAGCCAGCTAGGATAAGAATGCCCGCCAGCCGCGGCGTCAGCGCCGCCGCCTGCGAGACGACGCCCCCGCCCATCGAATGCCCGACAAGCAATGGCGGCTCGACCAGACTGTCGGCAAGGTCGGCGATGGCGCGGCCATAGTCCTCCAATGACGTGTCGGCGGGCGCGCCTGATGGCTGGTCATGGCCCGGCAGCGTCGGCGCATGGACCTCGAAGCCCTTCGCCTCCAGCGCCGCCTTCACCTTCTCCCAGCACCACCCCCCATGCCAGGCGCCGTGGACCAGGATGACCGGGGGCACCGGCCTTTACTCCGCCGCCTGCGCGGACTGGCCGGCGATCTCCGCCGTCTTCGGCACCGCCTTCCAGAAATACCGCTTGAAGCCGCGCCGGTCGTCGGTTGAGTGGATGCGGAACGCAAGGTCCACCTCCATGCCGCTTTCCACGGTGCCGGGGATCACGTCGGTGAACGACATCATGATGCGGCCGCCTTCCTCGAACACCACCATGCCGTAATGGTTGGGCGGGCTCTTGGACGCGGAGAGGAAGTCCGCCGACCAGGACAGGATCTTCGCCTTCTTCTCCGCGAACTTGTACGGCTCCTGCGTATCCACCGTGTGGTCGTTCGGGTTCACCGAAATGCGGCTGCGCGGGAACTGCACGGTGCCCGTCTTGGTGCACTTGCCGCCCACGAGGCCCATGATCATGTCCTCGTTGCGGTAGAGCGTGGTGAGCGCGGTCTTGTTATCCTGCTCCGCGCGCATGCCCTGCTCCCATTCGACCAGGCCGTTGAACACGAGGAACTTCATGTAGTTGTCCTCGGACCGGCCCTCGGCCAGCGCGCCGACGATGCCGCGCTTGTCCGCCATCGAGGCCAGCAGGTCCGTCGTCTCGAAGATCAGCGCGTCACACCCCTGCCCGAACTGCAAGAGGAGCACCTTCTCGCCAGGCTTCGCCTGCTGGAGCGTATGCACCAGCAGCACCAGCCCGTGCGCCGAGCCCGCCTCGCCGCAATTGGCGGCCAGCGTGTCATGCACCTTTTCGGGATCGATCCCCGCCTTCTTGGCAAGCGTCTGCGGCAGCCGCGCGAAGGTGCACGGCAGCACGAAATGGTCGATGTCCCCGGGTGCCACGCCCGTCTTCTTCAGAACCCCTTCGATGGCCGCGGGCACAAGCTTCGAAAAGCCCTCGTCGCGGATCCAGCGTTCTTCCCAGTTGTAGTCGAACTCTTCCTGCTCGCCGCGGAAATGGTCCACGAAGTCGGCAGTAACCGTGTGCCCGCCGATGAACTTGGCGATCAGCTTGTCGCTGCCGACGGTCAGCGCCGCGCCCGCGTCGCCGAAATCCATCTCCTGCGGGCTCGCCGCACGCGTGTGGCGATGCTCGCCTGCCGCCACCAGCGCGTGCTTGGAGGTGCCCGCGGCGACCGCGTTCAGCGCCTGCATCAGCGCCGTCGTGCCCGCGCGCTGCGTCGAGGCGATGTCGGCGGAAGCGATGTCGCGTTCCAGCGTCAGGGCCGCGGAAATGATGCCCGCGTTCAGCCGGTCCGCGAACGGCATGGTGGTGGAGGCAAAGTAGATGGCGTCGATGTGGCTGCGGTCGTCGTCCGGCCCCAGGCAATCGCGGGCCGCTTCCACCGCCATGGTGATCGCGTCCTCGTCCCAGTTGGCCATCGAGCGCTCGCCCTTGGCCTTGCCCATCAGGTTGGGCGCGAGCCACGCATGCGCCTGCGCAACGGCCTTGCGCTGCAGCCGAAGCCGCGGAATGTAACCGCCGAACGCGGTCAGACCGACATCCTGGGCCATACTCTCTCCCCGTCGATTTGTTGGTTTGTGTTGCGTTTGGCGGGGAGTTTAGGGACGGCGGGGGGCGCCCACAACCACGCGACAGCGCGCGTCGGCCGGGGCGTGTGGCGGCTCAGGAATCGAGCCTGCGTTCCCCTGCGTCATCCCCGTTCAGCACGTCGATGGCGGCCAGCACCATTTCCCAGAACGCATAGCTTTCCAGGTCGCCGGAAAAGCCCGCTTCCGACGTGCGCATCATGGCGACCACCTGCGCGTCGTCGCCGTACTGGGCCATCAGGCGGCGCGCGGCATCCACCGCCTGCGCTGCCTGGCTCCGGCTGTCCTCGGTCTCGCTCATGCCGGAAGAAGTAGGGCGACCCGCCCCGACGCCCACTCCCTCAGAGGATCTGGTGCACGTCGTAGGAAACGCCCTTCGACGTCAGCCGGCCCACGCCCACGGCCTGGATACGGTTGAGCCAGGCGTATTTCTCGGACCCCGTCTCGAACAGCGGGCATGTGCGGAAATAGTACTCGGACGGATCGACGCTCTCCGCCTGCGACCGGTCGAAGACCTTGGGCTGCAGCGCCGGCGGAATGTCCATGCGCCCGCCGTAGGTCGCATAGATGAACGCGCCATCGTCGGTTTCGAGGCAGGCCCGCACGTCGATCTGAAGGACGCCGTCAGCGCGGATCAGCGCCCAGTCCGCACCGCTCGCCGCCAGCGTGCCCTTCATCTTCGGGCCCTCGAAGCTGCCGCCCGACACGTTGGCGATCATGCGCATGCCAAGCGGGCCTTGGCCCACGACTTGCTGCGTTGCCAGTTCGGCATCCATCGAAAATAGGAATTCGCTCTTGAGTTCCGCCGCCATGCCCCCTCCCCGGGTATTCGGTGTCAAAGCTTGGCGACGTAGCAGTCCTGCCCCTGCGATTTAAGGGTGCTGCAAAGCGCCGTCGCCGCGTTCTTGCCGGCCATCGGGCCGACGCGCAGGCGGTAATACGTGCCCTTGCCCGGAATGTCGGCCCGCTGGATCAGGCGGTCGCGTCCGGCCAGCGTGTCGCCCAGCCGGGTCAGCATGGATCGCCACGCGTCCTCGGCCTCGTTCTCCGAGCGGAAGGACGCGAGTTGCACAGCATAGCCGCCGTCCACGGGTTCCGCACGCCGCGCCGGCGCTGCTTGCGGCTCGGGCCGTGCCGCCGTCCGGTACGGCTCGGTCGCCACGCCGGGGAAATTGTAGCCGGTCACCGGCTGCGGCGACGCCACCGCAACCTGCGTCTCCGTCGCTTTCAGCTTCAGGGCCGGGCCGGAGTCGGTCAGGGTCCGAACTTCGCGCGAATTGGCGGGAAGGATGCGCGTCGTCCACGATCCGGCCGAAGCGGACGATGTTGCCGGTTCGGATGCGGTGGGCCGTGTGATCGGCGCGTCGGCGGGCAACGAACTCGCGGTCGTGATGCGCGCTTCCGGTTCAGGCAGCGTCTGCGGCGGTACCAGCCGGCGAGGCACGGCCGGTGAGCGCGCGGTATCGAGAGGCTCGGCAACGCGGACTGGTTCGGGTGCCGCGGTTTCGGCAATGACCTCGGGCTTCGTCGTGGTTGCCTCAGCCGGTGCGGACGATGCATCCGCCGATGCATCCGCCGCCAGCGGCCACTCGGGCGCGGGCGCAATTCGCGGCTGCACGTGCATGGGCGCCGTGTATGGCCCGATATCCGCGGTCGCCGGGGGGGCCTGTTTGGCCGGCTCCGGCGCCTTGGGCGCGGGCGGCGGCAACTGCGCCGTCTCGACAGGCTTGGTCCGCACTTCTTCGAGGCTCGCCGTCGGTGTCGTCGCCGGATCGATGGCTTGCGGCTCGGCCGCCTGTGCCAGCGGCGTCGAAGGCTGCGGCAGCGACGCCATCAGTTCCTTGGCCGGGGTGTAGTCCGGCGACATTTCCAGCGCCTGCTTGAGGTCGCCACGCGCACCCGCCGTGTCACCAAGCGCCTCGCGCGCCGCGGCCCGGCCATAGAGCGGCAGGTGCGGCAGGGGATTTCCAAGCGCAATGGACGCGTCGTAGTCCCTGATTGCCGCTTCGTATTGCCCCAGGCGCCGCAAGACGTTGCCGCGGTTGTTGTAGGCGGGCGAAAACTCCGGCTCCAGCTCGATGGCCTTGTCGAAGTCGTCCTTCGCCCGCGCCTGCTGGCCGAGATTGTCGAGTGCGGTACCGCGGTTGTAATGCGCCCGCGCCCGCACACCTTCCGGCAGCTCCTCGAGCCATAGCGCGGTCGTATAGTCAGCAGCCGCCTGATTGTAGCGGCCCTTCTTCTGGTAAGCGATTCCCCGGTGGTAATGCGCCGCGGCCAGTACGTGCGGCGGCAGCGCATTGGCCGAGATCACCTCGCTCAGTGTGGCAATGGACTCGTCCAGCCGCCCTTCACGCAGCGCCGTCGCGCCGGCGTTGGCCTTGTCGATGATCGATTGCGTGGCCGCGTCCACGGTGGTCGCCGCCGCCGGTTGCTGGGCAAGCGCGGGCGCGCTCACCGCCGCGCCCGAAAGCACGGCAGCAACCGTCAGCCCGCAGAATGTCCGTGTGATCGTCCGCACGAATCGCTCCACCACGTCGCCCTCTCAAACTACCAGACGGCGTGGGGTAAGCCAGCGCCGCCGCCCGGAACCATGTCCCGGACCGTAGTTTCCACACGTCCCGTTTCGGGAGCGTGCGGGGACGCAGTGGCATTCGCGTCAGAGTGAGTTCAAAGGCAGCGCAAGATTGCAGCGCATTTGATCCATCACTCCACGGTAACGGACTTCGCCAGATTGCGCGGCTGGTCCACGTCGGTGCCGCGGTGGACGGCCGCGTAATAGGCCAGCAACTGGAGCGGCACCGCGTAGAGGATCGGCGTCACAAACGGATCAGCATCGGGCATGGTCAGCGAGGTTGTGACCTGCTCGCCCGCGTGCCGGACGCCTTCCCGGTCCGAAATCAGGACGATCCGCCCGCCACGCGCCATCACCTCCTGCATGTTGGACACGGTCTTGGAGAACAGGGCGTCGTAAGGGGCTATGACGATTACTGGCAGCGTCTCGTCCACGAGCGCGATCGGACCGTGCTTGAGCTCGCCAGCCGGATAACCTTCCGCGTGGATGTAAGAGATCTCCTTGAGCTTGAGCGCGCCTTCGAGCGCCAGCGGATAGCTGAGCCCGCGCCCGAGATAGAGCACGTCCTCGGCGCCGGACAGTTCCTTTGCCAGCGCCTCGATCTCGTCTTCGAGCCGCAGCGCTTCTGCTAGGTGGCGCGGCATCGAAGAAAGCTCCCGCAGGAGATGTGCCTCTTCCGCCTCTCCGATCTTGCCGCGGGCAACACCTGTCGCGATGGCGAGCACAGCGAGAACCATCAGCTGGCAGGTGAAGGCTTTTGTCGATGCGACGCCGATCTCCGGCCCCGCCAATGTCGGGAACACGTGATCGGACTCGCGCGCAATCGTGCTCTCCAGCACGTTCACAATGCTCGCAACGTGTTGGCCTTGCGCCTTGCAGTACCGCAGCGCCGCGAGCGTATCAGCGGTCTCGCCGGATTGGCTGATGAAGATGGACAGGCCGCCCTCCTCCATCGCCGCCTCGCGGTAGCGGAACTCTGATGCGATATCGACATCCACGCCGACCCGCGCAAGCTGCTCGAACCAGTATTTCGCGACGAGTCCCGCGTAGTGGGCCGTGCCGCAGGCAATGATCGTGATGCGCGAAACCTTGGCGAGGTCAAACGGGAGATCGTCCAGCGATACCTTCTGCGCGTGGTGGTCGACATAGGCGCCGAGCACGTGTCCCACCACTTCCGGCTGCTCGTGCATCTCCTTCGCCATGAAGTGACGATGGTTGCCCTTGTCGACCAGCGCAGCGGAGACCGGGACCGTCTGCACCGGCCGCTTCACGGCGTTGCCGTCGGCACCGAGAATCTCCGCCGAGTTCCTGGTGATGACCGCCCAGTCGCCGTCCTCTAGATACGCCACCTTGTTGGTGACCAGCGCCAGCGCGAACGCGTCGGACCCGAGATACATCTCGCCGTCGCCATAGCCCACCGCCAGCGGCGGCCCGTTCCGCGCGCCGATCAGGAGATCATCTTCACCCTTGAACAGGATTGCGAGCGCAAACGCGCCTTCCAGCCGTGCCAGCATCTTGCGCACCGCGTCCTTCGGCGACAGCCCCTCGTCCAGGTGCTGCGTCACCAGGTGCGCAACGACCTCGGAGTCCGTCTGCGTCTCCAGCGTGACGCCGGCAGCCTCGAGGTCCGAACGCAGCTCCCGGAAATTCTCGATTATGCCGTTGTGGACGACGGCCACCCGGTCCGTGGCATGCGGATGCGCATTGGTCACGGTCGGTGCGCCATGCGTCGCCCAGCGCGTATGGCCGATGCCGATGGTCCCGGCCAGCGGTTCCGCATCCAGCTTCGCGGCCAGCTCGGACAGTTTGCCCGTCACGCGCCGCCGCTCGATCTGCCCGTTGGTCAGGGTCGCAACGCCGGCCGAGTCATATCCGCGATACTCCAGCCGCCGCAGGGACTCGACGATGACCGGGGCAACCTCGCCCTTGCCGATGACTCCAACAATGCCGCACATGAATTCGTCCGTACCGAAATGAAATCGCTTGCGCCTAGGCGCTGTTCTTCTTTGCCGCTTCCTTGCGGGCGCGGAACTTGGCGGCCCAGCCGGGCACTTCCTTCTGGCTCGACCGCTCGACGGCAAGCGCGTCACCGCTCACGTCCTTGGTGATGACGCTGCCCGAGCCGGTATAGCCGCCGTCCCCGATCGTTACCGGCGCCACCAGCGACGTGTTGGAGCCGATGAAGGCGCCCGCGCCGATATCGGTGAAGTGCTTGTCGTAGCCGTCGTAATTGCAGGTGATCGTGCCTGCGCCCACATTGGCGTGTGCGCCCACGCGCGCGTCGCCGATATAGGACAGGTGGTTCACCTTTGCGCCGTCCTCGATCCGCGCCTTCTTCGTCTCGACGAAGTTTCCGATCTTGGCCCCGGCGCCGATCTCGGTGCCGGGCCGCAGCCGCGCGAACGGCCCCACCGTCGCGCCCGCGCCAAGGCTGACGCCTTCAAGGTGCGAAAAGGCCTTGACGGTTGCACCGTCTGCGATGGTGACGGCCGGCCCGAACACGACATTCGGCTCGATGGTCACGTCCTCGCCAAGCTTCGTATCGTGCGACAGGAATACGGTCTCGGGCGCGACCAGCGTTGCCCCGCCTTCCATCGCCGCCTCGCGCAGCCGCGTCTGGATCAGCGCTTCCGCGCGCGCCAGCTCGCTGCGCGAATTGACGCCGTGGACTTCTTCCTCGCCGCATTCGGTGAAGGTGCAGGCAAGCCCCTTCTCGCGCGCGATAGCAACAACGTCCGTCAGGTAGAATTCGCTCTGCGCATTTTTGTTGCCGATCGCGTCGATCAGCTCCCACGCGTATTTCCCCGCCAGCGCAATGGCGCCCGAGTTGCACAGGTTGATGTTCTTTTCCTGCGCCGTCGCGTCCTTGTCCTCGACGATCCGGTCGAGCACATGCCCGTCCGTCATGAGACGACCGTAGGCATGCGGTCCCGATGGCCGGAAGCCGAGCACCGCGACCGCGTTGTCATCCCCCAGCGCAGCCAGCAGGTGCGAGAGCGTCTCGGGCCGCAACAGGGGGACGTCGCCGTTGAGGATGAGCAGATCGCCATCGAATCCAGCCAGCGCCTCGCGGGCCGCGCGCACCGCGTCACCCGTCCCGCGCGGAGGATCCTGCACCGCGCCGGCCGCGCCTGGCACCGCCCGCACGACTTCATCCATGCCCGGCGCCACCACGATCACCAAGCGGGCCGGATCGAGGGCCGCGGGCGCCGACGCCGCATGCGCCACCACCGCCTTGCCGGCCACCAGGTGCAGAACCTTGGGCGTTTTTGAGCGCATGCGCTTACCGCGCCCGGCGGCAAGTACGATCGCGGCAAAGGGACGATGGCTCATGAAAGGCGGTCTCCGGACGGTCGGCTCATCTCTGCATCGGGCGGCAATCTACCGGCGGACGGCAATTGATTCGAAATAACGAATGATTGCCGAGAGTAACCGGTAAATACCGGCGAAATGGCAATTCCCATTCGGGTTCAACCGGCTGCTGCGGATTGGGCAGCGTCGGCGGTCACCATCTTGTCGAGAGCGGCGCGCACGGCATCTTCGTTGCCGGTCCAGGCGAGGGCCACGAGGTCGTCGATTGCGGATGCGACTTGCTGCAGCGGCGCCACGGACGGTTGAGCCAGGAGCAGCCCCTCGTGACCTGACGCTAGCAATTCTTCACGCTTGTCGAAAAGCGCTTCCGACAGCCGCTCGCCGGGTCTGATGCCCGTGATTTCGATCTTCACGTCCTCGTCCGGTTCGAGCCCGGCCAACCGGATCATCTGCCGCGCCATGTCGATGATCCGAACCGGCTCGCCCATGTCGAGCACCACGATGTCGCCGGCGTGACCCTGCTGGCCGCCTTCCATGGCGCTCGCATAAAGCACCAGCTGCACGGCCTCACGGATGGTCATGAAATACCGCACCATGTCCTGGTGGGTGATCGTCAGGGGGCCGCCTTTCTCGAGCTGCTTCTGGAATAGCGGCACGACGGAGCCTGCGGAGCCTAGAACGTTCCCGAAGCGCACGGTCACGAAGCGTGTGCCCTGCTCCCCCTTCCGCCGCTGCTCTATATCGAGCGCCTGTGCATAGCTCTCCGCCACACGCTTCGTGGCGCCCATCACGCTCACCGGGTCTGACGCCTTGTCTGTCGATATCATCACCATAATCGAGACACCGTGGCGGACACAGGCATCGGCCACGTTGCGGCTCCCCAGCACATTGGTCAGCACCGCCTCGTCGGCCTGCGGCTCAAGCATCGGCACGTGCTTCAGCGCGGCAGCATGAAAGACAACCTCGGGCATGGCCTTCGCAAAGGTCCGGTCGAGCCGGTCCGCGTTGCGCACATCGCAAAGCAACGCAAGCCTCTCGATCTCCGGGTAGTCCTCGGCGAGCGTCCGGTCGATTTCGTAGAGGTTGAACTCCGACTGTTCCAGAAGCGTGACCGACGCCGGTGCATACTGTGCAATCTGGCGCACAAGCTCCGAACCGATGGAGCCGCCCGCACCCGTCACCGCCACGCGCTTGCCCGCGAGAAGCCGCCGCATGGCATTGCGGTCGAGTTGTGCCTGCGGCCGGCTCAGAAGATCCTCGACGTAGACGGGGTGCACCTCGAATTTCGACCCGTCTGCCTTGCGCAGGGAAGTCTGTGCCGGCAGCCGGTCGAGGCGAAGGCCCAGGTCTGACGCCATCTCCAGCAGCCGGGCCACCGTCACGCGGCCTTTGACCTCTTCGGTCAGCACCAGCCGTTCCGGCCGCTCGCCGCCGCGCGCAAGTTTCTCGATGATGGCCGGCAGTTCTGCCAGCGGCCCATGCACGCGCGTTCCGCGAATGGTCGTGCCGATCCGCGCCGGATCGTCATCCACGATTCCGAGAACGCGGTAACCCGAATTGCTGTCGCGCTTCATCTCACGCTGGAAGGCATCCGCCTGGTCGCCTGCCCCGACAATGACAACGGGAATGCGCCAGTGCGTGCCGCGCTCCAGCAGGCTTCCCAGTTGCCCGTCCCGGTGCGCGCGGTAGAGAAGCCGGGGCCCCGCGAGGAGCGCCGCGAATACGAACATATTGATGAGCACGACCGAGCGCGGCACCAGCTCCGCCCGGAACAGGACAAACAGCGCGAGCAGGAAGACCAGGTTGGCGATGATCGAGATGCGGCCGATCAGGATGGCATCGTCGATTGATGCGTAGCGCCATGATCCCCGGTCAAGGCGCGACGACAGGAGTACGCCCGCGGCAACCAGCACGAAGATGAACCAGCCCTGCACGAGCGGCGAAGAGATATGCGATTCCGTGACGAACCCCAGGCGCAACAGGACCGACAGCGGAAACGCTAGGGTCGCCGCCGCCAGGTCATGCGCAAAAATGAAAGTTCGCCGTGAAGTCTTGTTCATCCAGGCCATGGGCCAGCCCACTCGCTTCCCAAGCCCGCAAGTAGCAGAGCGCCGGCCCGCCTGCAAAACTTCCGTGAGGTGATCCTAAATGCCGCCGGCGGCTTAGCGCGCCGCCATGTTCCGCGGGCCATAGGGCGTCTTGCCGCCACGGCCGGACGTCATCGTCCGGCCGGTCACGACACGGCGGCGCTTTACGGGCCGCTGGGAGGCTGCGGGGCCGCTCGGGCCTGCCGGGCCTTTGCCTTCAACTGCGGTGACCAGCTCCGACAGCTTTCCCACCAGCTTCTGCGCCTCCTGCCGTGAGGCCTGGGCATTCTGTATGGCGCGCGTGACCCCGTGCACGAGCGCGAGCAGGATCATCGCAACGATGAAGGCGGAGATCCCGATAACGCCTTCCATCGGTATTCCTTCGAACATGTCGGCTACCCCTTCGCCTCGGACCGCCTGTCCCGTGCCGGCCCGGAAATTCCCAAGTGTTTCCGCGACGCGCGCCGTTTCTGGCGCCGCACCGGCGGAACAACAGCCCGGCGTTTGCAGGAAACGGGCCGGGTCTGCCCCCTCAACGAAAGCATGGGCTTATCTGCAAAAATCGCAGAGTCCCAATGCCTCTCATGGTTAATTTGGAGGCACCGCGAACGCCGCCAAGTCCAATACTTGCTCAAAAGTTAATCAGCGTGCCCGCCCGTCCGGCAAGCCCGCCTGCTTGTGGTGCTGACGTTGAATGGATCGTTTGACGCCGCGCACCGGCGGGTCTACCAGCGAATGTGGCTGTTTTCTGCTGATTCGCGGCGGATACAGCGTTCGGGGGCGCCGGGGAAGAGCATTCCGATGCATCTCACCGTTGGCATGCAGGTTCTGCGCGGGACGCTTGGTCGGCGAACCCGGGCTTTGCTTGTGCCGGCGCTGGTTCTGGTGCTCGGCGCCTGCGCCGAGGATGGCACCAGCCTCATCACCAATTCCGTGGACAATGCGCCCGTGCAGGCCTCCGGCGATGGCTCGGAGACACCGGCCGTGCCCGGCGAAAGTCTGCAGGCCCGCCTCGCTCGCCTCGAATACGACCTTGCCCAGCTCAAGCTCGACTACTCCGTCGTGCGGCCAAGCTTCGAGCGCCTGGTGGCGCGCGAGGAAGAGCTGATGCAGCGCATTGCGGCCGTCGAGGCTCAGGCGGACCCCATCACGACCGCTTCCATCCGGCCCTCCGCACCGCCCGCTGTGCCCCCGGAGGAGCGAGCGCCCAAGCCCGCTGCGGCTGCGCCCTCAGCCCCGCCTTCGCCGTCGACGGCGGTCACGGCGCCGGTCGGCCTCCACCTCGCCTCCTATCGGTCGCGCGCGAAGCTGGCCGAGGGATGGCAAGAACTGTTGGCGGCGCACCCGGCGGAACTGAGCGGCATGAACGTCCGTGTACAGCGAATCGATACCGGCGAAGGGGGCGTATTTCAGCGTCTCGTGGCAGGACCGGTGAATTCGCGCACGGCGGCGGACGGCCTCTGTCAGGCTCTCTCGGCACAGGGCGTCTACTGCAAACCGCTCGACTTCGTCGGCGATGCCCTTTAGCGGCTGCTTGCCGCCCGGGCTGGGAATCTCCGTCAAATCAATGCGATAGAGCTCATCCGTACACGGATGAATATTGACCCATTTGTGGGCAAACATCTGCCGCCTAAAAATGCATCACGGCTATGTGTGCTTATTTGCTATGCATTCCCTCGTTGGGAAAAAGGCATGGCATGCCCACATAAAAGGCGTCACACTTATGTGGAATTGTTCGAAATCTGGGAATCGCCTTCGGGCGATCTTTGCATGCCGATCAGAACTGCTTTGGACCTGTTCCGCCTTCAGGGCGACCTCATCTGGGCTGCCGGCGAGTTTGCCAGCAAGATCCTGACGGACCCGGTCCTCGACCAGATTGCGCCGCGCGGCGACGGCAACAATCCAGTCCTCACCCTTCCGGGGTTCACCGGGCCGGAATTTTCGATGCGCCCGCTCAACCGCTTCCTCAACCGGCGCGGCTTTGTCGCCGACAGTTGGGGCTTGGGGGTCAACCGGGGCCCGGAAAGCATCGAATACATTGCCACCCTCGGGAAGCTCCTCGGCGACCGCATCAAGCTGCTGGCCGATGAGCACGGACGCCCTGTCTCGCTGGTCGGCCAGAGCCTCGGCGGCATCTACGCGCGCGAACTCGCCCGCATGTTCCCGGACGAAGTCGACCGCGTCATCACGCTCGGCAGCCCCGCGCACGTCCATGCCGACAAGCCGCACGAGATCAACCGCGGCGTCGCGCTCGCCATGCGCTACTTCACTGGGCGGCCCATGGAGGAGCACCTCAACGAGGCGGAGCTCGAAAAGCTGTCGCTCCACGTGCCGCCGCCCAGGGTGCCGCTGGTTGCCATCTTCAGCCCGTTCGACGGTGTGGCCCACGAAGACACCACCGCCATCCCGCCTGAGTACCTCAAGCTCAAGGACGGCGTTCCCCGGGAGAACATCGAGATCATCTGCTCGCATATCGGCATGGGCGTGAACCCGCTCGTGCTGCTTGCCGTGGCCGATCGTCTCGTCGCGGACCGTGCCGCGTGGCAGCCGTTCCGGCCGCGCGACTATGCGTTGGGCCCCCTCAAGCTCATCCCCAAGTTTTTCTTTCCCGAACCGGGCATGGTCAGGCAGCATCTCGCCGGCTGACCATCCGAGCTGAGGGGAAACATGTCCGGTCTATCCTGGGGAATCCTGGGCACGGGCGCCATCGCCCGCGCCTTCGCCCGCGCCGTTGCCAAGAGCGAGAAGAACCACCTGGCCCGCGTGGGCAGCCGCGCGGCGTCCACGGGCGAGGCCTTCGTTGAGCAGCTCAAGGCGGATCCCAACGAGGCGGTGAAGAATGGCGCGGTCGATCTCTCCGTCTCCGGTGACTACGACGCGCTCCTCGCGGACCCGGCCGTTGAAGCCGTCTACATCGCGACGCCCCATCCCGGCCACGCCCAGTGGGCAGTGCGCGCCGCGCAGGCCGGCAAGCACGTGCTCGTGGAAAAGCCTGCTGCCCTGAACCACGCCGACACCATGGCGATGGTCCAGGCCGCCCGCGATTCTGACGTCTTCTTCATGGAAGCGTTCATGTACCGGCTCGCGCCGCAGACGCGAAAGCTGGTTGACCTCATCCGCTCCGGCACCATCGGCAGTGTACGGATGATCGAGGCCAGCTTCGGCTTCCACGCGCCCTTCAAACCAGACACCCGCCTGTTCTCGAATGAGCTCGGCGGCGGCGGCATCATGGATGTCGGCCTCTATCCCGTTTCGATTGCCCGCCTTATAGCGGGTGCAACGTCCGGCAAAACGTTCCTCGATCCCGTCTCCGTCACCGGCGCCGCCCGGCTCGGGGACACCGGTGTCGATGAATGGGCCGCGGCCGTCATGCATTTCGAAAACAATGTCGTCGCGCAGGTCTCGACGGCCGTCTCCGTCTGGCTGCCCAACAATGTGAATGTCTATGGCGAGACGGGCTCGCTCCATCTCGGCAGCCCGTGGCATGCGGCCGGCATCGAGGGCGGCAAATCCACGCTCGGCCTCAAGCGCTTCGGCAGCGCGCCGGAAACGATCGAGGTCGCGCAGCCGAAATGGCTCTACGAGATCGAGGCGGATCACGTGGCCGACTGCGTCAACCAGGGTCTTCGCGAGTCTCCCTTCGTCACCACGGCCGACACGCTTGGTAATATGCGCACCCTCGACAGCTGGCGCGCCGCCGCAGGCTTCCGCTTCGAACGTGAAAGCTTGAAGTCGGGCTGGCCCACCGTGGACGCCCGCCCCCTCGCCCGGCGGCCCAAGGCGCCGATGACCTCGCAGACCGTGGAGGGCGTGGCCAAGCCGGTCTCGTCTCTGATCATGGGCTGCGACAACCAGACGACGATGCCGCACGCCGCCGTCATGTTCGATGACTACGTCGCCATGGGCGGCAACTGCTTCGACACGGCGCATCTGTACGGCGGCGGCATCATGGAGAACCTGCTCGGCCGATGGATGGACGACCGCGGCATCTGCGACGACCTGGTGCTGATCGCCAAGGGCGCCCACACACCCGATTGCCGCCCCGGCGCCGTGCGCCCGCAACTCGAAGAAAGCCTCGAACGCCTGCGCACCGATCGCGCCGACATCTACTTCCTTCACCGCGATGATCCGTCCGTGCCCATCGGCGAGTGGGTCGACGTGCTCAACGAGTTGAAGGACGAAGGCAAGCTCAGCGTCTTCGGCGGCTCGAACTGGACGAAAGAGCGCATGGCCGAGGCCAACGCCTATGCGCGAAAGCACGGCAAGCAGGGCTTCACCGTGCTCTCCAACAATTTTTCGCTGGCCCGCATGGAGCAGCCGATCTGGCCAGGCGTGATGGCCTGTTCGGACGATGACTATCGTGCGTGGCTGGAAGAGACTGGCACGGCGCTCTTTTCATGGTCTTCACAGGCGCGTGGCTTCTTCACCGACCGGGCCGGGCCCGATATCAGGACGGACGCCGACCTCGTCCGCGCCTTCTACAGCGACGACAATTTCGAGCGGCGCAAGCGCGCCTACGAGCTGGCCGCGAAGAAGGGCGTCGAACCGGTGAACATCGCGGCTGCCTACGTGCTCAGCCAGACGTTCCCGTCCTTCGCGCTCATCGGTCCGCGCACGATAGCCGAGTTCCGCTCATCCCTCGCTGCGTTCCAGGTGCGCCTCACCGACGCCGAGGTCGCGTGGCTCGACCTGCGCGGCTGACAGTCCGGCCGCGGCGGCCAGCAGGGCGACAGCCGCAATCCAGCTGCCCGCCACGCGAAATGCAATCGGCACCCAAACGGCCTTGAACCGCGAACCGAGTTCGATGGCGTAAACGATGAGGACGCCCGCCCCGGCCGCGACACCTGCCGCAAACCACCACGGGCTGCCTTCAAGCGCACTGCCGTGCGCAATGCCGGCAACGGTGCCAGCACAAGCCCCCATGAGCACAGTCAGCAGCGGTGATACGGCAAAGCCGGCGGCTGCAAACAGCCCCAGCGCTGCGGCCGCCGCATAGTCCACACCCACGGGAAGCGATGTTACGGCAGCCACCGTGGCCGCAGTCGCAGCGAAAGCGCCGGTGACAAATGCCGCCAGCATGCGGTAGCCCGCACCCGGTTCGGATTGTGCCGCGATCACCAGAACGGCAAGCAACAGCAGCCCGTGCCGGAAGGCCGTGCCCCAATGGAGCGCGCCCTGCCACACGTCCGCAAAGGTCCCGAAGGCGGAATGCGCGACGGCCGGGGTTGCGTAAACAGCGAGGCAGAATACCCCCGCCCCAATCGCCGATAGCGGCCTTCTACGCAACGCTGCCAACTGCCCCGTAGAGCAGGTAAGCGCCAAAAAGTCCGATCACGAGGCCCGCGACACGAAGCGCCGCCTTGCCACCGCGCCAGCCCCCCGCGAGCCCCAACACGATGCCGGCAACGTGCAGCGCGCCCGTCGCAAGCACGAAACCCGCCGCGTACGCGGACGCGTTGGCAGCACCCGGCAGCTCCGTCCCGTGGGCATGCCCATGGAACAGCGCGAAGACGCCGACGATCACGTAGGCGAGCCACAGCGGTCCTGGCAGCGCCGCCGCGACAGCAAGCCCAAGCACCATCACTGAAGCAGCGATCCCCGGCTCCACGGCCGGCAGCGGGACGCCGGCGATGCCAAGCATCGCGCCGACCGTCATGACCAGTGGGAAAACGACCGGCAGCACCCAGATGCCGGGCCGCCCGAGAAACGCGCCCCAGATGCCCACAAGGACCATTGCCAGCAGGTGATCGAGCCCAAAGATGGGATGGCTGAGCCCGGCCGCGAAGCCGCCCGCGACCCCCTCGCCTTCATGCGCCAGCGCCGGCTCGGCTAGCAAGACAAGCGCGGCCGCGCCGAAAGCGCCCGCAACGATCCGTCCGGTCATCATCCCCTCCCCCGATGCGGCTTGTCAGGCCGCGGTCATTCTTATCGCTGCACCATCGTGCGCGCATTCTCGGCGAACTTCTTGGCACCCTCGCCGTCACCGGTCGAAAGCTCGCTCAGGTCCATCGGCACTTTGATGCCCGCCTGGCACGCGGGCCGTTCGGCCAGCTCGTCTACCCAGCGCTGCAGGTTCGGCAGGTCGTCGATGGCGACGCCCGACCACTTGTGCGTCCGCACCCACGACCAGTTGGCGATGTCGGCGATGGAGTAGTCGCCGGCGAGGTACTGGTTGTCCTTCAGGTGCCCGTCGAGAACCGTGAACAGGCGCTTGCTTTCGTTCTGGTAGCGGTCGATGGCCGGCTGGATCTTCTCCGGGAAGTAGCGGAAGAAAACGTTGGCCTGCCCCATCATCGGCCCCACGCCGCCCATCTGGAACATCAGCCACTGGATCACGCGGCTGCGGCCCTTCGCGTCCGTCGGCATTAGCTTTCCCGTCTTCTCGGCGAGATAGATCATTACCGCGCCGGACTCGAACACCGCGAAGTTGTCCTCGTCCCGGTCGACGATCGCGGGGATGCGGCCGTTCGGATTGATCTTCAGAAAGTCCGGCTGCTTTTGCTCGCCCTTCATCAGGTCGATGGCATGCACTTCGTACGGAAGACCAAGCTCTTCCAGAGTGATGGAGGCCTTCCAGCCGTTGGGAGTCGAGGCGGTGTAGAGATCGATCATGGCGGATGTCCTTGTTGCGAACCGTGTCGCGATAGCTGTCTAGGCCGCGGTCTTGGCGAAGAGCGGCGCTTCCTCGTCGATCAGGGCCTTGAAGCTGGGGCGCGCATGCATGCGTTTGATGAAGTCCGCGATCTTCGGCCACTTGGCGGCGTCGGGGCCGTAGCCCGCATGGCGCAGGTTCACGAACTGCGTGGCAACCGAAATGTCGGCGATGGAGAAGGCACCGCCGGCAAAGAACTCGTTATCGCCCAGCTCGCTTTCAAGGTAATCGTAGATCGCGGGGAAGCGCTCGTTGAGCGTCTTGTTGGCCGCCTCGCGGTCCGGCTCCTTGCCCATCAGCACGGCAAGCGCCACTGGGCGGAACACGCCCATGCCCACGGCATTGGCGATTTCAGTATCCGCGTATTCCTCGAACCAGGCAGCGCGTCCGCGCTCGAACGGGTCGGCGGGGAACAGCGCCGGGTCCTTGAACTTCTGTTCGGCATAGATGCAGATCGCCGAGGAGTCAGCGAGCGTGTTCGGCTCCGGACGGTCGCTGTCGCGCAGCACCGGGATGCGGCGCAACGGGCTGATTTCCTTGAACCAGTCCGGCATGGGAAAGATGTTGACGTTCTCGTGCGTGTACTCGGCGCCCTTCTCCGTCAGGAAGGCCCGCACCTTGCGCACGAACGGCGATGGTCCGGCGCCGTAGACTGTGAGTGTCATTGCACCCCTCCCATGTGTTGTCGCGGCCCGTTTCGCGTGGGGCCGTCATGTTGCAAAGCCGCGGGATGCTACCAGCGGCTCTTCGGCGTGACATAGCCACACCTTCGTGAAGTCAGGCTGATGATCCCGGCGCCGGCGCATCGAGGTATCCCGCGAGGCTGAGGCCCGCCTCCTCGATGGCATGGCCAAGCTCGGCCTCCGTCCCATCCGCTACACTGCGCGCGTAATCCGCCATCAGCGCGATGCAAAGCATGGTGAGCCGCTGCATCCGGGTGTTCCGCGTTTCATGCGGCAGGTGCTGGAGCAATGCCACTGCGCGCTCTGTGACGGCCTGCACGCTGTCGGGCGCCAGTTCCTGGATCAGCCGCACGACATCGAACCGCGGGTCGGCCGTCAGCTGCGCGAGGAACATGGCGTAGAGGCGCCCGCCCTCCTCCTTGCAGGCCTCGAGCATCGGTCCGACGGCTGCTTCCATGATCTTCGGCAGGGACTGGCTGTCCCCCGCATCGTCGATCGCCTGGAGCATCGCCGTGCGGGCTTTGTCGATCACCTGGATACGGTCAGCGAAAACCGCACGGATCAAGGCTTCCTTGCTGCCAAAGTGATAGTGCAGCGCGGACTCGTTCCGCGCGCCGGCCGCGCGCGTGATGTCGCGCACGGACACTGCACCAAGCCCATTCTCGGCGAACAGCTTTTCGGCGGCGCGGATCAGCTTGGTCCTCGTATCGCGTCTGGCTTGCTTTTCCATGGACTCAAAGATAATGGGAGACATTAGGAACGACAAGCTGCATAGTGGCACACATGTTGGGACTCCGCAGCGCGATACTCGTTGGACTCGCGGCCGCATCGGTGGTTGCGGCTTCTCCCGCCTATGCGTGTGCATCATGCGCGGGCCTCTACACCGACATCTCCCTCATGGGAGAGATCGTCTACCAGGTCGAGAAACTCCACAGCTACCTGATGCAGTCGCTCGCCGAAGCGGAAGCAAGCGCGCGCAGCGGTGCCATTGCCAGCGCTGCGCTGCTGCCCCTGGGGCTCGGCTTTTCCTACGGCGCCCTCCATGCCCTCGGGCCCGGTCACGGCAAGGTCATCGTGGCGGGCTACTTCGCCGGCCGCCCCGCCCCGGCGCGTGAGGCCCTGCGCATGGCCGGCGAGATCGCCGCACTGCATGTGGGCTCGGCTGCCCTGATCGCCATCGCCGCCGCCATCCTGCTCGGTGGCGTCATCGATGCGTCGGGCCCCGCCTTCCTGACCATCAAGCTGATTTCGTATGGCCTCATCGCAGTGGCCGGCGGCGCCATGATCTACCGCGCTGCTGCCATGGCACTGGCACCGCGCGGCATCCGCCTGCCGTGGCCCGGTTCGCTGGAACCGGCCGCCTGCGGATGCGGCCATGACCATGCCGATGGCCATGCGCATGATCACCACGACGAAGCGCTGGCAACGCCCCGCATGATGCTGTCGCTCGCGGTCGGTGCCGTGCCCTGTACAGGCGCGCTGATCGCCGTGCTGTTCGCGCTGGCTTCGGGCGCCTGGGCGCTGGGCCTGCTCACCGTTGCCGCCATCTCGGTCGGCATGGCCGTCACGCTGGCCGCTGTGGGACTCGTGACAATCTGGACGCGGGGCAGCATTTCGCCCGGGTCCGTCCGCACGCTCCGCGGACTGGACCTCGCGGGCGGCGTCCTGGTGCTACTGGTTGGCGTAACACTCTTCTACGGCACGGCTCTCGCCGGCTGAAAAACAACAACGCGCCCGAGAAGGCGCGCCGGATGCGGCCTCATGAATCCGCGCCGGAACACAAAGGGGGGACAGGGGAATGCGTTACCTGCTCATTGTTGTCGTGGCCGTGGTCGCGATCCTCGCAGCCACATGGTTCTACCTCGCCAACATTGCTGGCGAGACCATGCATGCCGGCACGCCGGAGGCAACTGAGCGCCCGGCAGAACTGGTCGATTCACGCGCAGAAGCCCAGCGCGAGGCTGCCGAAGCGCAGGACGTCGCCGAGCCCAAGCAGATCCTGTTCGGTGACCTCCACGTCCACACGACGTTCTCAACGGATGCATTCCTCTGGGCGCTTCCCATGAACGGCGGCGAGGGCGCGCATCCGGTAGCGGATGCCTGCGACTTTGCCCGCCACTGCTCTGCCATCGATTTCTGGTCGATCACGGACCATGCTGAAGCTTCCACGCCGCGCCGCTGGGCCGAGGCCAAGGACACCGTCCGCCAGTGCAACGCCGTCGCCGGCGATGCCGATGACCCCGACATGGTCTCCTTCGTCGGTTTCGAATGGACGCAGGTCGGGCGCACGCCAGACGAGCACTACGGCCACAAGAATGTGATCTTCCGTGGGCTGGGTGAAGACGACCTGTCGCCCCGCGCGATTGCCGCCAGCGGTGTTGCCTACGACGCGCTGCGGTCTGTCGGCGACCTGCCCATCATCCTGCCGGTGCTGGACTGGGAGAACCGGCAACCCTACCTGAACTTCCGGGAGTACATGCGCGAGCTTCGCGGCGTCCCCCTTTGCCCCGCTGACGTCCCATCCGACGAACTGCCGGCGGACTGCGCCGAAACGGCCACCACGCCGGGTGACCTTGCCCGCAAGCTGTTCGACGAACTTGAACTCGATCCGCTGATCATCCCTCACGGCACGAGCTGGGGTTTCTACACGCCGACGGGAACAACATTCGACAAGCAGCTTCGCCCCGGCATGCGGCCGGAAGCGCAGGAGCTCATCGAGGTGTTCTCCGGACACGGCAACTCCGAGGAGTACCGCCCGTGGCGTGCGGCGGAGATTGATGACGAGGGCAACATCTCCTGCCCCGCGCCCGGCCACAACTACATACCGTCGTGCTGGCGGGCGGGCGAAATCATCCGCGCGCGCTGCGAGACCGCCGGTGAGGATCAGGCCGAGTGCGACAAGCGCGCCGAGGAGGCGCGGTACAACTTTGCCCAGCTGTCCGTTGCCGGTCACCTGACCGTGAAGGGCGAGAGCTTCGAGGAGTATCTCGACGCGGGTCAGTGCCGCGACTGCTTCCTGCCGCCCTTCAACCACCGGCCGGGCACGTCGGTGCAGTACGGCCTTGCGATCTCCAATTTCGAAGAGGACGAGCCGCGCCGCTTCAACTGGGGATTTATTGCATCGAGCGATACGCACCGCGCGCGGCCCGGCACCGGCTACAAGCCGGTTGACCGCACGATGCATGCCGACTCGGGCGGCCCGCGCTCGGAGGAATGGCGCGAGCGCCTTGCCGGTCGCAACGATGAGGAGCCGCTGCCCTACTCCGTCGCGCTGACACAGGAAGACATCGCCGATCTGCCCGGCTTCCAGCTGACGGAATTTGAACGGCAGGGCACCTTCTGGACCGCCGGTGGTCTGGCTGCGGTCCATTCCGAGGGCCGTGACCGCGATGCCATCTTCGACGCCATGAAGCGACGAGAGACCTACGGCACCAGCGGCCCGCGCATCCTGCTGTGGTTCGACATGATCGAGACGGCGTCGGCGCCCGAGGTGCAAGAAGCCGATGCGGATGCGGAAGCCGCTGACGATGCTGCCGCGCCGGAAGACGGCGAAGCGACGGAGCAAGCTGAGGCTTCCGAGCCGGAAGCCGCACCGGCGGGCGCCGAACGGATCGTTGCCCCCATGGGCGCGCGCGTCGAGTCCGGGGAGAACCCGACCTTCCGCGTTCGCGCCGCGGGCGCGTTCAAGCAGAAGCCGGGTTGTCCGGAGGAAGCCGCCAACGGCATGCCGCAGGACCGTTTCGACAAGCTGTGCCGCGGGGAGTGCTACAACCCCACCGACACCCGTCATGTCATCGACCGCATCGAGATCATCCGTATTCGACCTCAGGTCGACGGTACGGAGAACGTGGCTGACCTGGTGGACGATGCCTGGCTGGTTCACGAGTGCCCGGCAGATCCGGCAGGTTGCAGCTTCACCTTCACCGACCCGGACTACGCGGAGAACGGGCGCGACACCCTCTATTACGCCCGCGCGGTGCAAGAGAAGACCCCGGCAATCAACGGCGCCAACCTACGCTGCACCTACGATGCCGAAGGCAACTGCATCGAGGTGAACCCTTGCTACGCGGACTACCGCACCGATGCCGATGACGCGTGTCTGGCCGATGTCGGTCACCGCGCATGGTCGTCGCCCATCTACGTGGACTGGCGTGGCTGACGACGCCGTTCCCGGCAACTGGCGTATGGGGCTCGCGGCGGTGTCAACCGCTGCGGGCCTTACGCTTGGGCTGTGGGGCGCGCTGGCGGAAAACCCTTTTTCCAGGTGGGGCGGCGACGCCGGCCTCGCCGCCTCCGTCAACGACGCGGTCATCACGTCCGACGACGTGATCCTTGCAGTGGAGGCCGTTGCCTCCGGCAAGCGCAACGAACTCACGGATGCGGACCGCGCACGCATTCTTGCTCGCTTGATCGACGAGGAACTGCTGATCCAGCGCGGCGTCGAGATTGGTCTTGTCGACAGCGACAACACGGTGCGCAAGGCCATCGCCAACGCGATGATAAATTCCGTGCTGGCCGATGCCGCCGGTGAGATGCCGTCCGAAAGCGATCTCCGCCGCGTCTACGACGCCAATCCGGCTTTGTTCTCGGGAGCGGGCCGTTACCAGGTCGAGCTTCTGTTCCTGCGTGATGGACCGGACATGGCAAGCCGCGAGAACGCCGTCGCCCAGAGGCTGAACAACGGCGAAGAATTCGGGGTGGTCGCACGCGACGCTGGCGATCCCATGACCATTCCCGTCCCGCAAGCGCCCCTGCCGCTGGCGAAGTTGCGTGAGTATGCGGGCCCATCGGTTGCCGCCGCTGCTGCACGGCTTGCCGAAGGCGAAACCGCCGGCCCGGTTACCACGCCGGGGGGTGTCGCGTTCGTGCATCTCCAGGCCCGGGAACCGGGCGATGTGCGCCCGTTCGCAGAGGTGCGCGCCCTTGTGGCAGCCGAGTATGCACGCCGCCGCGACGACGAGGCTTTACGTGCCTATCTCGATTGGCTTTGGTCCCGCGCCGAAATCGACCTCGCGGATGGCTTCACCACCCCGCCAGCGGGTGAACGCTGATGCTGGTGAGGCTCATCGCGGCCGTCGCCCTTCTGATGGCTTCCTCTGCTCCGGCCACAGCGCACACCCGTAGCCAGTCCATGTCGTCGCTCTCCGTGCAAGGCGAGACGGTGATCGTTGCCTTTCGCACCACCGCGCGTGAGGTCACACGTCTCAGCGTCCTTCAGCCACAGGCAGAGACACTTCCCGAACTTCTGGCGACGCACCTGGTCTCGACCCTTTCGGTCTCACGCGGGGGATCCGAATGTCCGCTGCTTACGGCGCCCATCTTGCAGCAGGCCGAAGCCGCCGATGTCGCCATGGAACTGCAGTTCGATTGCGGCAGTGCCCCGGCAGACGGCGTGGTGGAATTCGCCATGGAGGCCTTCTTCCCCGTCGCCAGCACCCACATCCATTTCGCCCGTGCGCGAAGCCCGGCCGGCTTCGAGGAAGTTCTCCTGACAGACACCTCGCGCACGGCAACCTTCGCTTTCGACAGCGAAGGCGTGAGTGTTCCAGTGGTCGAGACAGCGCTGGAAACCCTCGGCCGATACGTTGCGCTCGGCGTTGAGCACATTCTCGAAGGCCTGGACCACCTCGCCTTCCTTCTCGGCCTGCTCTTGCTGTGCCGCCGCCTGCGTGACGTGGTGTTCGTCGTCACGGGATTTACGATCGGCCACAGCATAACGCTGAGCCTCGCCGTTCTCGGTATCGCGGCGCCCGACACGGCGGTTGTCGAAGCGCTGATTGCCTTCACGATCCTGGTTGTGGCGGCGGAAGCCATTCTGGCCCCGCGCCTCCGCGGCGACGTGGCGCTGGCCTCGGCCGGGCTTCTTGCCGGATGCGCCTTCCTAGCGGCCTTGATCGGCAGCGCCCTCGGAGCCGGCGTATGGATCGGTCTGGCGTTGCTTGCGGGTGGATACCTGTATCTCGTGAAGGACGAAGGGCTGGCACGCCGGCTGCTGCCGGGCCTCACGATGGTCTTTGGCATGATCCACGGCTTCGGCTTTGCCAGCGTCCTGCTGGACCTCGGCTTGCCGCCGGGGCGCCTTGCCCTCGCGCTGTTCGGCTTCAACGCGGGCGTGGAGCTTGGCCAGCTGATGCTTGTTGCCGTGGCCTGGAGCCTCGCGGCCCTCACCGCCCCCCGCCTTGCCGGTGAGCATCGGCCAATGGTGCGGGTCGGGCTGGCCGCCGCGCTCTGTTTTGGCGGCAGCTACTGGCTTGCCCTGCGTGCTTTCGCCTAGTTGCCGCCCGACAGGCATTCCACGAGTGAACCTGCCATGTTGCGCAGGAGCGCCGGGTAAAGGTCCACACCAGGCTCCAGGTCGGCACCGACCGGGTCCAGGACGGCGGCACGCGCGCCGGTCCCCTCGATCACTGTGTCGACGATCTCCGGGCGGAACTGCGGTTCCGCAAACACGCACACCGCACTCTCGTGTTCAATCCGCTCACGGATTTCGCCAAGCCGTCCTGCCCCGGGCGGAATCTCGGGGGAAATCGCGATGGCGCCGAGGCCCTTGAGGTCGTAACGGTCCTCGAAGTGCGTATAGGCGTCGTGAAACACGAAGTACGGCTTGCCGGAAACGCTCGCCAGCTGTGCTTCGAGCTCGGCGTCGAGCGCCTTGATGCGCTCTTTCTGTGCGGCATGGTTTGCCGCGTAGACCTCGGCATTCGCCGGATCGGTCTCGGCCAACGCCTCCGCAAGTGCCGCGCTCAGGGCAACGGCGTTGTGCGGATCGAGCCAGACATGCGGATCAAGGCCTGAATGATCATGGTCATGTCCATGGTCTTCTTCGTGGTCATGCCCCTCATGGTCATGCGCCTCATGGTCGTGCCCATCGTGATCGTGCCCATCGTAATCGTGTTCGTGATCGTCATGGCCTTCATGATCGTGGTCATCGTGCTTTTCGTGGGCTTCGCCGTAGTTTCGCTGCGTGACGCCGTCCACCTTGGACCAGGTCACGACCCGTGCTGACGGTGCGAGCGTTCCCAGCTTGCCGTCCAGAAAGGTCTCGATACCGGGTCCAACCCAGACCACGAGGTTGGCCTCGGCCAAGCTCGCCGCATCGGAAGGCTTGAGGCTATAGGTGTGGGGCGAGGCGCCCCCCTGGATCAGCAGGTTCGCCTCGGCGGTGTCGCCGGTGATGCCGCTGAGGATGGCGTGGGCGGCCGGAATGGTCGCGACGGCCTCGACCGCAAAGGCGGGAGCCGGTGCGGCCGCGAGCGATGCGGCCAATGCCCATTGAAGACGCGATGCCATGCCGATAACCTCCGGACGATGATCGAAATGTTATATTATCACAAACGCTAGCAGCCCCATGACCGACGCCGCAACACCTTTCGAGTCCCATGATCACGCCGCATGCCGCCGCGATGCCTTGAAGGCGGCGGAAATGCGCGTTGCCTCGTCCGGCGCCCGGATGACACGCGACCGGCAGGCCGTTCTTGAGGTGCTGCTTGCCGATCACCGCCCCCAGGGGGCCTACAAGATCCTCGAGAGCATCGACTGGAAGGGCCGCAGGCCTGCACCCGCTGCGGTCTACCGTGCGCTGGATTTCCTCGTCGCCCACGGCCTCGCCCACAAGGTCGAGAGCCTCAACGCCTACATTGCCTGCGACCAGGCGGACCATCCCCACCGCGCCAAGATCCTGATCTGCGAGGATTGCGGCCGCGTGGCCGAGCTTGCGGGAACCGCCATCGACAAGGCTATCGCCCGTGCTGCCGCGGCCGCGGATTTCACCGTGAAGAGTTCAACCGTGGAGGTCGCCGGCATCTGCAACGCCTGCGCCGGGGGCCGTCAATGAACGCTCCGCTAATCCAGGTTGAAGGATTGTCGGTCCATGTGCCCGGCCGCCGTCTGCTCGATGGCATCGATATCGCCGTCGCCCCGCGCGAGATCGTCACGGTCATCGGGCCCAACGGTGGCGGCAAGACGACCCTCGTCCGCGCCATCCTCGGCATCCAGCCGATCAGCGGCGGCCGCATGCGACGGGCGCCGGGCCTGCGCATCGGCTATGTCCCCCAGCGCCTGACGCTCAATCCGATGATGCCCGTCAGCGTCGCCCGCCTGATGACTGCGACGGTGAAGGCAAGCCCCGCCGAGGTGGAGAAGGCGCTGGCCGAGACCGGCGTTGCCCATCTTATCGGCCAGTCGGTGCACACGCTCTCCGGCGGCGAGTTCCGGCGCGTGCTGCTGGCGCGTGCCCTCCTCCGCTCGCCCGACCTGCTTGTCCTCGATGAGCCGGTGGCAGGTGTCGACCACGCGGGCGAACTGGCCCTCTACGAGCTCATCCAGCGTATCCGCGACGAACGCGGCTGCGGAGTCCTCATGGTCTCGCACGACCTGCACGTGGTCATGGCTGCGACCGACCACGTCGTCTGCCTCAACCACCACGTCTGCTGCACGGGCCAGCCGCGCGAGGTCTCGCAGCATTCCGAGTATGTCCGCATGTTCGGTCCGCAGGCCGTCGATGCGCTGGCCGTCTACCAGCACCAGCACGACCACGAGCACGACATCTCCGGCGACGTTGCGCACGACCATGCCCATCACGGCCACCATCATGCTGGCTGAGTTCTTTATTCGCGCCCTTCTCGCCGGTATCGGCGTGGCGCTCGTCGCGGGCCCGCTCGGTTCGTTCGTCGTCTGGCGGCGCATGGCCTATTTCGGCGATACGACGGCCCACGCGGCCCTGCTCGGCATCGGCCTCGGCTTCCTGCTCGGCATTGATCTGGTCGTAGGCGTTGCTGCTGTCACGGTCACCATCGCGCTCCTTCTGGTGGCCATGGAAGGCCGCCTTGGCGTTGCCTCCGATACCTTGCTGGGCATCCTCGCGCATACGTCGCTTGCCCTCGGCGTCTGCGCTCTCGCCCTCATGCCAAGCGTCCGCGTCGACCTGACCTCCTATCTGTTTGGCGATGTGCTGGCCGTCTCGTGGTCCGACCTCGTGGTCATCTACGCATTGGCCGGTGCCGTCACCCTCGCCCTTTTCGCGATCTGGCGGCCTCTCGTGGCGCTGACGATGGATGAGGAGCTGGCCGCCGCGGAAGGCATCTCGCCGACCCGCTACCGCATCGCCCTCGTTTTGCTGCTGGCAATCGTCATCGCGGTGGCCATGAAGGTCGTCGGCGTGCTGCTCGTGACGGCCATGCTCATCATCCCCGCGGCCACGGCACGCCGGTTTGCGTCGTCGCCCGAGAGCATGGCGGTCCTGGCGGCGGCCTTCGCCGTTGCAGCGGCCATAGGCGGCCTGTTCATCTCGCTCTACGCGGATACGCCGTCCGGTCCGTCCATCGTCCTCGCGGCCGCCCTCATCTTTGCCCTCGGCTTGGTGCCCCTGCCCCTCCGCTCGCGCTAGACTGGCCGAGTCGGACGGGAGGGGACGAAATGGCGGAACGAAGCGCGCTCACGCGCAGCCTCGACTGGATCGAGCGTGCCGGAAATCGGCTGCCCGATCCGGTATCCCTCTTCGCAGCCATGATCGTCCTGGTTCTGGCGGCGTCGGTCATCGCCTCAACGCTCGGCGTCGCGGTAACCCATCCGGGCACTGGCGAGACGATTGCGGCACGCAATCTCTTCGAGGCCGACTTGCTGCGCCGCCTGTTCGTCGAGATGCCGCAGACCTTCGCGGCCTTCGCGCCGCTCGGGTACGTGCTGCTGGTCATGCTCGGCGTCGGCGTGGCGGAGAAGACAGGCTTTCTCACGGTCGCGCTTCGCTCCCTTGTCGGCGGCGTGCCTGACCGCCTGATCACCGCCAGCCTCGTCTTCGCCGGCATCATGTCGTCGCTCGCGGTCGATGCGGGCTACGTGGTCCTCATTCCCCTCGGCGCCGCCATCTTCATGGGCGCCGGCCGGCACCCTGTCGCCGGTCTTGCCGCAGGCTTTGCCGGCGTTGCCGGCGGCTTCAGTGCCAACCTCGTGCTGACCCCGCTCGACCCGCTGCTAGCAGGCCTCACCGAGGAAGCAGCACGCCTCATCGCGCCGGACTACACGGTGGATGTCACCGCCAACTACTACCTGATGATTGCCCTCGTCCCGCTCTTCGTCGCCGTCGGCACCTGGGTCACGGACCGCCTGATCGAGCCGCGTCTGCCCGCATGGCAGCCCGCGCCGCGCGCCGCCGGCGAGACGCCGGAGGAAGTCTCGGCCATGGAAAGCCGCGGCCTTCAGGCGGCGACCACGGCGCTCATCATCATCGCGGCCGCCGTCACGGCGATGGCCTGGACGCCAGGATTTCCCTTCCGGGGTGAGGACGGCAGCTTCGAGCCGCTGGTCCGCAGCCTCGTCGCCATCATGTTCATCGCGTTCCTCGTGGCCGGTGTCGTGTACGGCATCGCCGTACGTGTCATCCGGTCCGACCGGGACGTGGTTCGGATGATGGCCGATGCCATGGCTGATCTCGGCGTCTACATCGTGCTCGCCTTCTTCGCCGCGCACTTCATCGCCCTGTTCGGCTGGTCGAACCTCGGCATCATCACGGCAGTGGCGGGCGCCAACGGCCTGCGCGCCATCGGCTTCGAGGGTGCGCCGTTGCTCGTGGCGCTCATCGCGCTGGCCGCCTCCATCAACATTCTTGTCGGCAGCGCTTCGGCCAAGTGGGCGTTCCTCGCGCCCATTTTCGTGCCCATGCTCATGCTGCTCGGCCTGTCACCGGAGGCCACCCAGGCGGCCTATCGCATCGGTGACAGCTCCACCAACATGATCACGCCCCTCCTGCCCTATTTCCCGCTGATCCTCATCGTCGGCCAGCGCTACGACCCGAAATTCGGTATCGGCACCCTCGTGGCCACCATGCTGCCTTACGGCATCGCTTTCGGCGTCAGTTCCACGGCCCTGTTCGTGATCTGGCTGCTGGCGGGGCTCCCCCTCGGGCCCGGCGTTTCCGCCACTTTCTAGGATAGTCGCCAAGCCAGCCGTCCGCGTTCTATCATTCCCGGGAAACATCAAGCCGCGCCGCGCCGGTGGCGGCGCAGACAAGACGATGACCAAGGGAGGTCGACATGGCGGACAACTACAAGCTGCTGATCGGCGGCAAGCTGGTGGACGGCGACAGCACCATGGACGTGGTGAACCCGGCCACCGAAGAAGTGCTCACCAAGTGCCCGCGCGCCAGCGAGGACCAGCTCAACCAGGCGGTCGCCGCCGCCAAGGCCGCGTTCCCGGCCTGGAGCACCACTGACATCGGCGAGCGCCGCAAGGTGCTGGTCGCCATTGCTGACGCCATCGAGGCCAATGCCGATGACTTCGCCCGTCTCCTCACGCAGGAACAGGGCAAGCCGCTGCAGGACGCCACCGGCGAGATTCACGGCGCCGTCGCCTTCACCCGCTACTTCGCTTCTCTCGACCTGCCGGTGAAGGTGCTGGACGACAGCGAAGGCCGCCGCGTGGAAGCCCACCGCAAGCCGCTCGGCGTCATCGGCGCCATCGTGCCGTGGAACTTCCCGATGATCCTGATGGCCTTCAAGCTGCCGCCCGCGCTTCTGGCCGGCAACACCATCGTCATCAAGCCCGCACCGACAACGCCGCTGACGGCGCTCAAGCTCGCAGGCCTCATCAAGGACATCGTGCCCGCCGGCGTCGTGAACATCATCACGGATGACAACGACCTCGGCGCCCCGCTTACGGCACACCCGGACGTGCGCAAGGTCTCCTTCACCGGCTCTTCCGCGACCGGCGCCAAGGTGATGGCCGGGGCCGCGAGCCTGCTCAAGCGCATCACGCTGGAACTCGGCGGCAACGACGCGGGCATCGTTCTCGGCGACGTGAACCCCAAGGAAGCCGCGCCCAAGCTCTTCGGCAGCGCGTTCCAGAACTCGGGCCAGGTCTGCATCGCCATGAAGCGGCTCTACGTGCATGAGAGCATCTACGACGAGATGTGCGACGAACTGGCCGCGCTCGCCGAGAACGCCATCATCGGTGACGGGCTGGAACAGGGTACACAGCTCGGACCGCTCCAGAACAAGATGCAATTCGAGCGCGTGAAGGAGCTGATCGAGGATGCCCGCAACACCGGCAAGATCATCGCTGGCGGCGATACGCCGGACGGCAAGAAGGGCTACTTCGTGCGTCCCACCATTGTGCGCGACATCTCGGATGGCACGCGCCTGGTGGACGAGGAGCAGTTCGGCCCGGTCCTGCCGGTTATCAAGTATTCCGACCCGGAAGACGCGATTGCCCGCGCCAATGCCTCGCCCTATGGCCTTGGCGGCTCGATATGGGCCACCGACATGGACACGGCCTACGCGCTGGCGGACAAGCTGGATGCCGGCACGGTCTGGGTGAACAAGCACGCCGAACTCGATCCGACCATCCCCTTCGGCGGCTCCAAGATGTCGGGCATCGGGACCGAACTGGGTGAAGAAGGCCTCGCCGAATTCACCCAGCTCAAGGTCATCAACATGGCGCGCTAGAGACCGAGCGGCGGTGCGGGCTGGGTTGCGCTGGCATAGGCGAACAGCGTCCCGATCAGCAGCAGCAACAGCCCGCCAGCCAGCGCGATTCCCTGCGCGGTCATCGCCACCCGCCGGTCATCGAGGCGGGCCAGTGACCATGCTGCATCGCGCGCACCGACGGCGGCCAGCGCAATAAGGCTCACCGCGATCGCTGTCCCCACCGACATGGCCATCACGGCGGCGATGCCCGCCAGCGTCATGCCCAGCACGTTGGCGAAGACCAGCACCAGCACGGCACCGGAACACGGCCGGATGCCGATGGACAGCACGACGCCTGTCATCTCGCGCAGCGATCCGGCGGATGCCGCCTGCGCCGGCGTCGGCACATGGGCGTGGCCACAACTCCCGTGATCATGATCGTGGTCGTGGTGATGATGATGCCCATGTGCATGAGCCTCGGCCGGGGCTGAAGCAAGGCCAAGCGCCGGGGCCAAAGCCCGCGCCGCACGCAATGCCAGCCATCCGCCGACAAGCGCCACGAGCGCAAAACTCGCCGTCTCAAGCCACTGCACCACGAGGCCGGACGTTCGTGCTGCAAGGCCGATGACCACGAGCACCCCTGTCACAATCACGATGGCCGTCACGCCCTGCATGAGGGACGATGCGGCGGCGAGCACCAGGCTCTTCCGCAGCGCCGTTGGCTGAGTAAGGAGGTAGGCGGAAAGCACTGCCTTGCCGTGCCCGGGCCCGGCAGCATGGAAAACGCCGTAGAGGAATGACAGCGAGATCAGTCCCCACGCGGCGGTTGCCGAGCCCTCGGCCTTTAGCGTGCGGATTGCGCCCGCCAGCGCCCGATGCAGCCGCTGCTGTTCCGTCTGCACATAGAGTATCAACTGCGTGAGGAACGATGGAGCATCTGCAGGCGACGCCGTTGGATCGGAAGTCTGCGCCACAGACTCCAAAGGGACGTTGAGGGCCGCAAGCGCGCCGGCGGCTAGCAGCAGGAGAAAGCTAGCTCGGCTCACGGTCACCTTCCGGCCGGCAGTCGACGGTCACCTTCTCCGCGAACTGTGCGCCGAGCGTGCCGGGCCCGGTCTCGGTCCGGTCCAGAGACGCCGCCAGGCTCACCATCTCGAAGGTCGGGTTCGGCTTCAGGAGCGACGTCGTGCACGTCGCCGGCGGATTGCCGCTCATCAGGATACCCGTGCCCTTCTCGTGCAGCATCTCGATGTAATACTCGGGATCGTAGATCGAGTAGGTCAGCGGATCGGCCTCGACGGGCTTGTCCAGTTCGGCGGTGAAGGACAGCACCAGGCGGCTATCGCCCGCCAGCCGCGCGCCGGGGTCCGATGCGGACGTGACGGCGATATCGCCGTCCGCATTGGACACGTGCATCAGGTACTGGAACTCGCTGATGCTCTCGACCATGTCGGAGGCGTACTGCGCAAGCTGCTCTTCGGTCGGCGTCTGGCCGCCGAGCTCTTCAAGCTGGAAGACCGTGTAGAACTCGTCGAATGTCCACACGTGCTCGAAGCCGGTCACCTCGCCTTCGTCGTTGAAGGCGACCGTCACGCTCATGTCGATCCATACATGCGGATGCGCGCCCGCCGGGACCGCCGGGAGGACCATGAGTGCTGCCGCTAGCGCAAGAGGCGTTCCGCGTGCCATCGCAGGTGGTCGTCCATAAATGTCGATATGAAGAAGTATGAGTGATCGTACCCTTCGCGCAGGTTAAGCGTAAGGGCAATCCCCGCCTCGGCGCAGGCCTCGGCCAGCAGGTGCGGCTTGAGGCCATCGTCCAGGAAGCCGTCGGCCATCCCCTGATCCACGAGGATTTCCGGCACACGCGCCCCGTCCTCGATCAGTGCCACAGCGTCGTGCGGCCGCCACGCGGCGTCGTCCGCGCCGAGATAGCCCGCGAATGCCTTGCGGCCCCACGCCGTCTGCGAAGGGGCAACGATGGGCGCGAAGGCTGAAACGGCGCGGTACCGCTCCGGATTGCGCAAGGCTGCCGTCAGCGCCCCGTGCCCGCCCATGGAATGCCCGAAGACGGACTGCCGCCCCATGTCAGCCGGGAAGCGGGCGGCGACCACGTCCGGCAGTTCCGCCGTCATGTATCGCCACATCTTGAAGTGCGCCGACCATGGCGCTTCGGTCGCGTCAACGTAGAACCCGGCGCCCTTGCCGAACTGCCAGTCATCCACGTCCGGTACGTCAGCGCCGCGGGGTGAGGTATCCGGGCACACGATCATCAGGCCCAGCTCCGCCGCAAGACGACGGTACTCGCCCTTCTCCATCACGTTGGCGTGGGTGCAGGTGAGCCCGGAGAGATACCAGACAACGGGAAACGGTCCCCTCCCCGGCGGCGTGAAGACCGCAAAGGTCATGTCGCAGCCACAGGCGTCCGACGCGTGCGAATAGACGCCCTGCGTCCCGCCGTGGCTTTTGGCCTCCGAAACGGTATCCATCAGTAGATCACGACGCTGCGGATGGACTCGCCCGCGTGCATCAGGTCGAAGCCCTTGTTGATCTCGTCGAGCGACAGGGTGTGGGTGATCATCGGGTCGATCTCGATCTTCCCGTCCATATACCAGTCCACGATGCGTGGCACGTCCGTGCGCCCGCGGGCCCCGCCGAATGCAGTCCCGCGCCACGACCGCCCGGTGACCAACTGGAACGGCCGCGTGGAAATCTCGGCCCCCGCCGGCGCAACGCCGATGATGATGGATTCGCCCCACCCTTTGTGTGCGCTCTCCAGCGCCGTACGCATCACGTCCACGTTGCCGATGCACTCGAACGTGTAATCGCCGCCACCACCCGTCAGCTCGATCAGGCGCGCAGTGAGGTCGCCCTCAACTTTCGACGGGTTCACGAAGTGCGTCATGCCGAACTTGCGGCCCCACGCCTCGCGCTCGCCGTTGAGATCGACGCCGACGATCATGTCGGCCCCCACCATGCGCAGGCCCTGGATCACGTTGAGGCCGATGCCGCCAAGCCCGAACACGATAGCCTTCGACCCGGCTTCGACCTTGGCCGTGTTCACCACCGCGCCGATCCCCGTCGTCACGCCGCAGCCGATGTAGCAGATCTTGTCGAAGGGCGCGTCCGCACGCACCTTCGCCAGTGCAATCTCCGGCACCACGGTGAAGTTCGAGAAGGTCGAGGTGCCCATGTAGTGATGCACGGGCTTGCCGTTATTGGAAAAGCGGCTGGTGCCGTCCGGCATGAGCCCCCGCCCCTGCGTCCCGCGGATCTTCTGGCACAGGTTGGTCTTTGGGTGGCGGCAGTACTCGCACTCGCCGCACTCCGGCGTGTAGAGCGGGATGACGTGGTCGCCCTCCTTCAGCGTCGTGACGCCGGGACCGACCTCGCGCACGATCCCCGCCCCCTCGTGGCCCAGCACCGACGGGAAGATGCCCTCCGGGTCCTTGCCCGACAACGTGAACTCATCCGTGTGGCAGATGCCGGTCGCCATCACCTCGACAAGCACCTCGCCCTCGCGGGGGCCTTCCAGGTCCAACTCGACAATTTCCAAGGGCTTGCCGGCTTCGACGGCCAGCGCGGCGCGCGTCTTCATAAGATCCTCGATGCAATGAGGCGCGCAGGAAACCGCACGAGCCCTCCCACGGCAAGGGCCCCGGGTGCAGAATGCCAGTTTGGAAACCATGACGAATGGTGAGCCCTGCAGGATTCGAACCTGCGACCTACTGATTAAAAGTCAGTTGCTCTACCAACTGAGCTAAGGGCCCATTTCGCGGGGGAAGCGAACGGCTTGGCCGCCGGACGCGGGCGAAACCTATGCGCGGCGCAGGGGCCGGTCAACCTGAAGGGAGGCGCTAGACCGGCGGCAAATCGCCCGCCTCGCGCTGCGCATAGAAGTCGGCGACGAAGGCCTCCAGGCTGTCCGCCGCGATGGCCGCGCGCAGTCCCGCCATCAGCGACTGGTAGTAGGCGATGTTGGCCCAGCTCAGCAGCATCGGCGCCAGGTACTCACCGCTCTTCACCAGGTGGTGCAGATAGGCGCGCGAATAGCTGTTGGCCGCCGGGCAGCCGCTTTCCTCGTCCAGCGGCCGCGGATCGTCCGCGTGGCGTGCGTTCTTGAGGTTCAGGCGGCCGAACCGCGTGAAGGCCTGTCCGTGGCGGCCCGAGCGCGTCGGCATCACGCAGTCGAACATGTCGATGCCGCGCCGCACGGCCTCCACCAGGTCCTCCGGCGTGCCGACCCCCATCAGGTAGCGCGGCTTGTCCACGGGCATCACCGGTTCCGCCGCGTCGATGATATCGAGCATCTGCGCCTGCTCCTCGCCCACCGACAGGCCACCCAGCGCGTAACCGTGAAAGCCGATATCGATCAGCGCCTCCGCGTGTTCCCGGCGAAGGTCGCCATAAGTCGAGCCCTGCACGATCCCGAACAGCGCCTGCCCCTCACGCCGCGCTCGCTCGCTTTCGAAGGCTGCCTTGGAGCGCTTGGCCCACCGGGTCGTCAGGTCCATCGACTTGCGCGCGTCGTCCCGGCTTGCCGGGTAGTCCGTGCACTCGTCGAGGATCATCTGGATATCCGCACCCAGCAGGCACTGGATCTCGATCGAGCGTTCCGGCGAAAGGGAGTGCGTCGTGCCGTCGATATGGCTCTGGAAGGTGACACCGTCGTCCGTGAGCTTGCGAAGCTGGGCCAGCGACCAGACCTGAAAACCGCCGGAGTCGGTCAGGATCGGTTTCTCCCACCGCATGAAGGCATGCAGGCCCCCAAGCGC
The DNA here is from genome assembly GCA_965229975.1 of Parvibaculaceae bacterium. Lineage (GTDB taxonomy): Bacteria > Pseudomonadota > Alphaproteobacteria > CGMCC-115125 > CGMCC-115125 > Pyruvatibacter. The sequence continues at coordinate 1,165,816 of OZ245936.1, read as the reverse complement.
AGCCACCCGCTCGGCGCCAGGCCGCAGCATCAAGTGATACGTGTTGCCCAGAACGATGTCCGCACCTGTCGAAGCAACAGTCTCCGGCAGCATCGCCTTCACGGTGCCCGCCGTGCCGACTGGCATGAAGGCGGGCGTCCGGATGACGCCGCGCGGCGTGACAATACGCCCGGTGCGGGCGCGGCCTGAGGTGCCATCAAGATGGAATGAAAAGTCCGTCACCGGCCCTCCGGAAACAGCAGCGTCGCATCCCCGTAGGAATAGAACCGGTAGCCGGACGCGATGGCGTGTTCATACGCCGCCTTCATGATCTCCAGTCCGGCGAAGGCGGACACAAGCACGAAAAGCGTCGAGCGGGGCAAGTGGAAATTGGTCATCAGTACGTCCACCGCCCGGAAGCGGAAGCCCGGCTTGATGAAGATATCGGTTTCCCCGGCGAAGGGATGGAAACGGCCCGCGTCGTCGACGGCGCTTTCCAGGAGCCGCAGCGACGTGGTTCCAACGGCGACAATGCGGCCGCCCGCTTCGCGTGCGGCGTTGAGGGACGCCGCCGTTTCAGCCGTTACCTCGCCCCGTTCGCTGTGCATCCGGTGATCATCCAGCGTTTCGGACTTGACGGGCAGGAACGTGCCTGCGCCCACATGGAGCGTCACGGTCTCGCGCTGGATGCCGTTCTCCGAAAGCGTCGCAAGAAGTTCCGGCGTGAAATGCAGGCCAGCAGTTGGCGCGGCGACGGACCCGGCCGGCTTGGCAAACACCGTCTGGTAATCCTCGTCATCCCGGGCGTCCGCCTGCCGCTTGCCCTGGATGTAGGGCGGCAGCGGAATTTCCCCCGCCGCCTCGATCGCGGAGTCGATGTCGCCCTCGCCCAGCAACGCCACGACCACGTCACCGCCGTCGCGGGATACCACGACAGCCTCAAGTGCCTCCCCAATGTCGACTCTATCGCCGGGGGACAATCGCTTCGCCGGCCGAGCAAAAGCATGCCAGTGGTTCGGCCGGGCATCGGGCTTGTGAAGCAGCAATTCGATGCGCGCCGAGGCATCACCGCGCCGCCGTGTCCCGATAAGGCGGGCCCTGATAACGCGCGTGTCGTTTGCCACCAGGATGTCGCCGGTCCGGAGGAATGAAGGCAGGTCACGCACATGCGCATCCGCCAGCGCATCTGGTGCCGCATGGTTGACCACCAGCATACGCGCAGCATCACGCGGCCGCGCCGGGCGGAGCGCGATCAGGTCTTCAGGGAGTTCGAAATCGAATGCGTCGAGGCGCATGAGGGCACGCGACGCGGCAGCGCGCGCCGACTTAGACGTCGGCGGCGATGACGGCCTTCTCGATCTTGTCCGGGTTGGCCGGCGGCTCGCCGCGGGTGATCTTGTCCACGTGCTCCATGCCGTCGGTCACCTGGCCCCAGACGGTGTACTGGCCGTCGAGCCAGGGCGCCTCGTTGAAGCAGATGAAGAACTGGCTGTCGGCGCTGTCCGGGTCGGCCGCCCGGGCCATCGCGCAGGTACCGCGCACATGCGGCTCGGCGGAGAACTCGGCCTGCAGCTTCTGGCCGGAACCGCCCATGCCAGTGCCGGTCGGATCGCCGGTCTGCGCCATGAAGCCGTCGATGACACGGTGGAACACCACGCCGTCATAAAAGCCGTCCCTCACCAGCTCCTTGATCCGCGCCACGTGGTTGGGCGCGAGATCAGGCCGAAGCTGGACGGTCACGTCACCGCCGGGGACGGTGAGGATCATGGTGTTCTCGGTGTCGTCGCTCATGGTTGCCTCTCCTCGGGCGGCTACTCGGCGCCGCCGTTCTGCATGTCGGCCTTGATATGGGCGCTGATGATCTTGCCGGGCTCGGCCGGCGGTTCACCGCGCGGTAGCGCATCGACGGCGCCCATGCCGTCGATCACTTCGCCCCACACCGTGTAATAGGTCTGCGCGGACCGTGGATTGTTCATGCCCCGGTTCAGGTTGAACATGATGAAGAACTGGCTGTTGGCTGTGTCCGGGTCCGCCGTGCGGGCCATGCCGACGATGCCGCGGCGGAATGGCGTATCCGTAAACTCGGCCTCGAGGTCAGGCAGGTCTGAGCCCCCTGCGCCGGTGCCAGTGGGATCACCCGCCTGCGCCATGAAACCGTCGATCACCCGGTGGAACACGATGCCGTCGTAGAAGCCGTCGCGCGTCAGCGTCTTGATGCGTTCCACGTGGTTGGGCGCAAGGTCCGGACGCATCAGGATTTCAACGGTCCCCGTGCTCAGCTCCAGCACCAGCACGTTTTGCGGATCCGGGTTAGAAGCATCCTGCGCGGACGCGGGCACGCTCGCGGTGAAGATAAGGGCGATGACGCCCGCCATGAGGCTGAGGGCTCGACGCATGGGCTTACTCCGGAGTTGTTCGGGCCTGTCTATGACGCGGCCTTCTTGAGTTCCTCGAACCGCGCCAGCAGCTTGGCGCGGATGCGCGGCGGGGCAAATGGCGTGATATCGCCGCCCAGCCGGGCGATTTCCTTCACGAGGCGCGACGCCACAGCCTGGTGCTGCGCCTCCGCCATAAGGAACACCGTCTCGATGTCAGGATTGAGGCGTTCGTTCATGCCCGCCATCTGGAATTCGTACTCAAAGTCCGACACGGCGCGCAGGCCGCGGATGATCATCTGTGCGCCCACTTCCTCCGCGAAATGCATGAGGAGGGACTCGAACGGGCGGACCTCGACGGTCGTCTTGGATCCGGAGGCTTCCTTGAGGGATGCCACTTCGTCCTGAACCATCTGCACGCGATCTTCCAGCGAGAACAGCGGGCCCTTGTCACGGTTGATGGCAACGCCGATCACCAAGTGGTCCACCATCTTCAGTGCGCGGTTGATGATGTCGAGATGGCCGTTCGTCAGCGGGTCGAAGGTTCCCGGATAAAGACCGACCCGCTTGACCATGACCTCTGCCCCCTGTTCCTCGATCTTGCTTGTGTTTCGTGCCGCCGGGCGGCAATTCGGGGCCGTTTTAGCTGGCGTCGCCGCCGCCGTCGAGGCCGGGGGCCGGTTCACCGTCATCACCGTCGCCGTTCTCCGAGCCCGAGGCATCGGCAATGTGCTCGACGGAGACCACTTTCTCGTCCTTCGCGGTGCGGAAGATGGTGACGCCTTGCGTCGCCCGGCCGGCTATGCGGACGTCATCGACGGGGCAGCGGATGAGCTGGCCGCCATTGGTCACCAGCATGATCTGGTCGGCATCCTCGACCGGGAATGCGGTCACGAGGCGGCCGTTACGCTGCGTCACCGTCATGGCGATGATGCCCTTGCCGCCACGTCCGGCCGTCCGGTACTCGAAGGCGGAGCTCCGCTTGCCAAACCCGTTCTCGGAAACGGTCAGCACGAATTCCTCGAGCGCGCCAAGTTCCGCGTAGCGCTCAGGCGAAAGTGACACGTCCTCGCCATCTGCCTCCGTCTCCTGAGCGTCCTCGGCTTCCTCCGGCGCCTCGCCGTCCTCGACCGCCGAGCGCATGGCGCGCGCCTGCTTGAGATAGGCTCGCGCTTCGGCGGGTGACGCGTCCGTGTGACGAAGCATGGCCATGGCGATGACCTCGTCGTCATCGTCCAGCCGGATACCGCGAACGCCCGTGGACGTGCGGCCGGAGAACACGCGCACGTCGCTTACCGGGAAGCGGATCGCGCGTCCCTTGGCGGATGTCAGCAGAACATCCTGGTCTTCCGAGCAGATCGCGACACCGACGATCCCGTCATTGGGGTCGTCCAGCTTCATGGCGATCTTGCCGTTCACGTTGATCCGCACGAAGTCGGACAGCTGGTTGCGCCGCACGCCGCCGCTCTTAGTGGCGAACATCAGCTGCAGGTCTGCCCAGGTATCTTCGTCCTCCGGCATCGGCATCACGGTGGTGATGCGTTCGCCTTCCTTGAGGGGGAGCAGGTTCACCATCGCCTTGCCGCGCGCCTGCGGCGAGCCGACAGGCAGGCGCCAGACCTTGAGGCGGTAGACCATGCCTTCCGACGAGAAGAACAGCACCGGCGTATGCGTGTTGGCGACGAAGATGCGGCTGACGAAATCCTCGTCCTTCATGGCCATGCCCGAGCGGCCCTTGCCGCCGCGGCGCTGTGCCCGGTAGGTGTCCAGTGGCACGCGCTTGATGTATCCGGCATGGGACACGGTCACGACCATGTCCTCGCGCTGGATCAGGTCTTCGTCCTCGACCTCACCGAGGGACTCGACGATCTCCGTGCGGCGCGGCGTGGCAAACTCGTCGCGGACACTCTGCAACTCATCACGGATGATGCCCGCGAGCTTTTCCTTGCTGCGCAGGGTCTCGAGATAGTCCTCGATCTTCTCGCCGAGGCCCTTCAATTCGTCGCCGATCTCATCGCGGCCAAGCGCCGTCAGGCGCTGCAGGCGCAGGTCGAGGATCGCCCTCGCCTGTTCTTCCGTCAGGCGGATCGTGCCGTCGTCCTTGAGGATGTGGCGCGGGTCTGCGATCAGCTCGACCAGCGGGCCCACGTCGTGCGCAGGCCAGTCACGCGCCATCAACTGCTCGCGCGCCGTCGCTGGATCCGGCGCGGTGCGGATGAGCTGGATGACCTCGTCGATATTCGCAACGGCAATCGCGAGTCCGACCAAGACGTGGGCCCGGTCACGCGCCTTGCCCAGTTCGAACTTTGTGCGCCGCGTGACCACTTCCTTGCGGAAGGCAAGGAACGCCTCGATGAACTGCTTGAGATCCATCAACTGCGGCCGGCCGCCGTTCAGCGCCAGCATGTTGCAGCCGAAGGAGGATTGCAGCGGCGAATAACGATAGAGCTGGTTCAGCACCACGTCCGCCATGGCGTCGCGCTTGAGCTCGACCACGACGCGCAGACCCTGCCGGTCGCTTTCGTCGCGCAGGTCCGAGATGCCCTCGATGCGCTTCTCGCGGACCAGCTCCGCGATCTTCTCTACCATCGAGGCCTTGTTGGTCTGGTACGGCACCTCGGTGACGATGATCGCCTCGCGGTCGCCGCGCGCCTGCTCCACGTGAACGCGCCCGCGCATGACCACGGAGCCACGGCCCTTGTGATAGGCGGAGCGGATGCCCTGCCGGCCAAGGATCAGGCCGCCGGTCGGGAAGTCCGGCCCCGGTACGATTTCGATCAGGTCTTCGACGGTGATCGCCGGGTTCTCGAGCGTGGCGATGCACGCATCCACCACCTCGCCCAGGTTGTGCGGCGGCACGTTGGTCGCCATGCCGACGGCAATGCCGCCCGCGCCGTTGACCAGCAGGTTGGGGAAACGAGCCGGAAGGACCGTCGGCTCGCTCTCGGTGTTGTCGTAGTTGTCCTGGAAATCGACCGTGTCCTTGTCGATGTCTTCCAGCAGCGCATGCGCCGGCTTGCCCATGCGAACTTCGGTGTAACGCATGGCGGCGGGCGGATCGCCGTCGATCGAGCCGAAGTTGCCTTGCCCGTCCAGCAGCGGCAGGCGCAGGGAGAAATCCTGCGCCATGCGTACCAGCGCATCATAGATCGCCTGGTCGCCGTGCGGGTGATACTTACCGATGACGTCACCGACCACGCGGGCCGACTTCCGGTACGGCTTGTTCCAGTCGTACCCGTTCTCATTCATCGAGAAGAGGATGCGCCGGTGAACCGGCTTGAGGCCGTCGCGCACGTCGGGCAGCGCGCGGCTGACGATCACGCTCATCGCGTAATCGAGATAGGAGCGCCGCATCTCCTCTTCGATGGAGACGCGCCCGGACCCGTCCGGGGGACCGTCGCCGCCGGGAGGCGAACCGTCGCCGGGCGGCAGGCCGCCTGCGCCCTCGTCCGTTTCCGGCTCGTTATCGTCGATGTCTGACACTGTTTGTCGGGGCTTCGATCTTGTTATTGCCCGCCGCAAAATCCGGCTTTCGCGCGCGCCCGCCGGGCCGCGCCAGGGCATTGAATCTTGTACGGAATCGCCTCACCGGCGCATGGCGAAAACTAGCACTTTCGCGACAGGCGGAGCAACGTTTCAGAAGCGCTGGAAGCGGCCCCCGGGCCGCACGGTAAGCTATTGAAAATAAAGAGAAAATATCCGCCAAATTTTGGTGGAAAAAGGGGCCTTACGGCAGGCTCTCAAGGGCGCGTCCAAATCTGTCCTGAACGCCAAATCAGCCGATCTTCACCAGCACCGCCGTGGCGTCATCCGATTGCTTGAAACGGGGGTAGTGATGGGCCTCCGGATCGAGTTCCCGCTCGATATGGCGCAGCTCATCCAGCAGGCTTTGGAGGCCCTTCTCGACCGCGGCATCCACTAGCCCTTCCTCCGTGTAGCGACCGTAGTCGCCTGCCAGCGCCTCGAACCCGTCGGTCATCAACAGGCCGATGGCCGGCGTTTCGACCTCGAGCGTCGTGGTGCGTGCATGCTCCGCCGCGTCGGCGTCGAGCCCGAACACCCAGTAGCCGCCCGGCGTGTTGTGCCGGTTGCGGACCTTGCGCAGACGGTCGAGGACCGCGTGGCGATGCTGGTTGGGTTCGCCGGTGATGCCTTCCTCCTTGCGCTGGGCGGAGAACTGCGAGGCCATCTTCGCCTCGTAGGCCTCGTTTTCCGGGCTGCTGCCGAAAGACTGGAACCCGCCGGAAGCCTCGCGCAGCAGCACCTTGCAGTCGCCGAAGTTCAGGCAGTCGATCGTGCCGCCATGGTGGCGCAGCAGGATCAGCGACGCGGTGGGCCGCTCGTAGCGCTCCGCGGGCTTGCGCTTCGCTTCCTTCTCGAAACGCCGCGATACGTCGTCGATCACCTCGTCCACAAGCGCCGTCAGCGGGCCCCGGGCGGAAGGCGCCCGCGACTTAAGGGCCGCTGTCCCCGCCTGCGCCAGCCACGCCGCATCGCTCGGCGTCCCGGTCAGCTGTTCCGCGACCAGCCCCGTCGCCCCGTCGAAAACCCACACGCAGTCCCCTGCATGGCCCCAGTCATCGTCGTTCGGCCCGTCCTGCTTGCCGGGGTCGTGGATGCTATCGAGGATTTCGAGGCTCATGGTCAGCACGCCTGTATTCGTTGGTGGGTCCGGCCGCGACCGGAATCGGAGATATCCTAGCCCCGCAAATTGACACGTATGCGGTGCTGCGGACACATGGGACGACCGGTCGCGGCCCATGCGGCTGTATTGATGACGAACGGGTAGTCAGGTGTCCAAGGCAGAGGAACGCCGTGCCGCCGTCCTGGAACGGCTCGCGGACCACATTCTTGAAGAAGGTCTCTCGTCGTCGAGCCTGCGCACGCTCGCCGATGCCGCCGGCACGAGCGACCGGATGCTGCTCTATTACTTCCAGGACAAGTCGGAAATCGTCACCGCGGCGCTGGGCGCGCTGGCGGAGCGTCTCATGGACATCCTGACCGCCCACGCCGCTCGCAAGCCGCTGCCCGCCGCTAAGCTACAGGCAGCGCTCATCCAAACGGTGACCGAGGATACCTTATGGCCCTACATGCGCCTGTGGCTTGAAATCTCCGCCCTCGCCTCCCGCGATGACGCGTTCTATCGCGAGGCTGGCGCACAGATCGGCGCCATGTTCCTGGAATGGGTCTCGTTTCAGCTCGACAGCTCATCGCCTGCAAAGCAGCGGCAAGAAGCTGCCTCGCTCTTGCTAACGGTCGAGGGCGTCCTCCTGCTCAAGAGCGTCGGCATGGAGGAAACGGTAAAGCTGGCCCTGCGTTCGAAATAACTTGTAGCGGTTGCTACAAGAGGCTTACTGTGTAGCGGTTGCTACATAGGAGGCTGACATGGCTATGCAAGCTGAGACCGCACCAGCGGAGATGTCCGGCGCGAAAGCCGTCCAGTTCATCGGGATCGGCGTGTTCCTCTGGTTCGCCGCGGCGTTCTGGCTGCGCGACTGGGCGCCCGCGTTCTACGATCTGGGGGCGGGTCACCTGGTGGCGTTTGCCGTCACGACCCTCACGGCGCCGCTGTTCGTCTGGGGCGCGGCGAAAGTCACAAGCACGCCCCTCAACCGCATGGTGAGCCCCGCCGCCATCGTCGCTGCAACGGCCGCCTGCCTCGACGGCATCGCCATCACCTATTTCCCGGCCTTCTACGCCGGCGAAGGCCCGCACCTGGCCCACACAGGTGCCCAGCTCCTCTGGGGCATCGGACTGGCGCTTATCTCCGCCCTCGCCTTTTCGGCTCGCCGCTAGAAAGAGATAGATGGCCGCCAAATCATCAATGCGTAGATCACAACGACCGCTGCGAAGGCGGGCCATCCGAGAGCGAACCAATACCGGAAGAGGCGGTGATATTCAGGTGGAAGAGGCGCCCCATGTGTGTCGGCGGTCATAGCGATGCGCCGCATACGTGCCTGCATCCACACCACGGGCAACCAGCAAGCGCCGATCAGGACGTAGAGGAGGTAGGTCAGGACCAGCCATCCTTCGAAGAGACTGTACCCCGCCACATGCGCGAGGCCGATTCCCGTGATCGGCTGAACGACGACCGCGGTCGCGGTGAACAAGAAGTCGGCAACGACCACCGTTTGGGCGGTGCCTGCAACCAGATGGGCGTCGCCGCTACGGTGGGCGGCGAGCATGAAGAACGCGATGCCGAGGCCAGTGCCAAAAAGCACCGCAGCGCTCAGCACGTGGATCCATTTGAGGACGAAAAACAGTTCCATCATCGGCGCTCGTCAGCCGACGCGAGAACGAGAGTTGCAGCCATGATCGGAATCGTCTTCAGGAGTACCCCAAGCGGATCGCCCCACATTGCTGGATCGAGCACTGTCAGCGCCGCAAGGTAACCGAGGCTCAGGGCAATCTGAGCGAGGCACGGCGCTCTCACATTCCGCGCGATCAGCAACCAGCCGCCAAGGACGATATCGGCAATAGCACCGAAGTAGATTGCCACCATCGTCACGGCCTCACCCACCACATCGCTGAGCGCGAGCGCCGCCGGAATTGCGTGGGCTGCCGGGGAGGCCGCGATCGTGATGATGCCGGTGAGTATCCAGAACGCGGCGAGGGTCACCCGCAGAGCGACAAGCGGTGCGGCGAGGCGCGCGTCCCGGCGATCGGCCCGAGTGGCGGGGTGGCGTGCGAGAGTGGTTTCGATAGGTGCCGGATCAATTCCGGTCGCCTCGGCGAACGGACGAGCATCGGCAATATTTGCTTTCTCCATCTGCCGGAATGATGTCGTTCGCATGGCGCTTTCGGCACCAAGAAAACCAAGAAGATCACCAACGAGAAGTGCGGGCCTGAATAGTGGCTTTGGAATCTCGACGAAGCTGGCCGGGCGAAACCCGAGCCAATTCCGGATTGCGCCGACAATCTCCCGGAGGCTCATCTCCCGAGGTCCGGTAACTGGCAGGACGAGACGGGCTGGCGCGTCCGCCTCTGCCAGCCTGGTGATGCCGGCGGTAAGATCATCCATGCCGACGGGTTGGAAAATCAGGCCCGTGCCGCCTGGCAACGGAACAATGCCTGGAAGGCCAGCGAGCATTCGCATCAGCCCGGTGCCGCCAAAACAGTCGCGTGCGATGACGAGCGACGGTCGAAGGATCACCCAGTCGAGATCCATCTCTCGGAGATGGCTGTCCGCTGCAAGCTTGCTGCGCGAGTAGTCCGTTTCCACGTCCTCGTCGGCACCGAGGGCGGAGACGTGGACAACGCGGCGTACGCCGATTTTTCTCGCGCCTTCGAAAAGTGCAATTGTCGCGGCGCTATGGATCGCGGACGGATCGTCGCGGGCCGTACGTTGCAGAACGCCAGCACAATTCACGACTACCTCACATCCAGTTAGGCGGTCTGCCCAAACATCCGTGTCGGTATCGCAATTGAGATCGCAATAGTGCCATTCAGCCGACGGCACTGTCCGGCGGCCTACCTCGAGATCACGTCCAAAGCCCGCAACCTCGTGACCGGCATCCAGGAAACAACGGGCCACGTGACTGCCGATGAACCCGTAGGCACCGATGACCGCGACCCGCATGGCGCTTTCCCCGCGGGCGCCCCTAGAACGGCACCTCGTCGTCGAAGTCGCCGCCGCCGAAGTCATCGCCGCCGCCGCCACCTCCGCCGTAGTCGCCGCCGCGCGAACCGCCGCCCCCGCCGCCGGGTGCGCCGTCGAGCATGGTCATGGCCGAGTTGAAGCCCTGCAGGACCACCTCGGTCGAATAGCGGTCCTGGCCGGACTGGTCCTGCCACTTGCGGGTCTGGAGCTGGCCTTCGAGGTAAACCTTGGAGCCCTTCTTCAGGTACTGCTCGGCGATCTTCGCCAGCCCCTCGTTGAAGATGACCACGCGGTGCCACTCGGTCCGCTCGCGGCGCTCGCCGGTGTTCCGGTCTCGCCAGTTCTCGGACGTCGCAACGCGGAGGTTCACGATCGGCCGGCCGTCCTGCGTGTGACGCACCTCCGGGTCCGCGCCCAGATTGCCGACCAGAATGACCTTGTTGACGCTACCTGCCATGTTGCGGGGTCCCTCTTTCTCTCGCGGGTTATTGCGGTTGCCGGACACTACCGGATTATCGCGCGTGCCGCGCCGCCGCCACGGAATTAATCCACAACAATTGTCGCCGCAATCTCGTGCGTTCCTGTTATGTTCCTAGCATGCCGAATCGACAGACGCCAAGGCCGGGAACAAACTGCGCGGCCCGTTTCCGCCCCGCCCTCCCGGAGCCGACAAATGCCCGCCGCCAAGCGACACGCGCGCACCCTGCCGGTGATGCGGACGTCCCGGCTGCGCCTCGTACCCTATGGGACGAAGCCGGCAACGGTCGCGGTGTATTGCCGGATCACGACGCATCCGCAGGTTTACTGGTGGCGCCGCCGGCCCTACACCCGCGAGGAGCAAACCGCCTATTTCCGGAACGGCGGGCTCTTCGAGGACAACGCGGATGGCATGGGCTACTGGGCCGTGTTCCGCATCCGCGACGGCCAGCCGCTGGGCCAGGTCATCCTGCAGCCGCTGGAGAAGACCGGGCTGATCGAGATCGGCTGGCACTTCCTGCCCGAGGCCCGCGGCCACGGCTACGCGACGGAGGCGGCACACCGGCTTGCCCGCTACGGGTTCGACAAGCTGGGGATCGATCCTATCTACGCGGTGATCCGCGCAACGAACCGGTCCTCGCGCGGTGTCGCACGCCGTCTTGGCATGCGGCAGACGGGCAAGGGCCACTACTATGGCCATGAACACCTGCGGTTCCGCCTCGATGCGGCGGACATGACGGAAGGAACGGCGTGACAGGTCTGCGTAACATCACCGTCCGCGGCGCGCGGGAACACAATCTCAAGGGCGTCGATGTCGAACTGCCACGCGACAAGCTGGTGGTCATCACCGGCCTCTCGGGCTCGGGCAAGTCGTCGCTCGCCTTCGACACGATCTATGCCGAGGGCCAGCGGCGCTACGTCGAGAGCCTGTCGGCCTATGCGCGCCAGTTCCTGCAGATGATGGAAAAGCCCGATGTGGACTACATCGAGGGCCTGTCGCCGGCGATTTCCATCGAGCAGAAGACGACGTCGCGCAATCCCCGCTCGACGGTGGGCACCGTCACCGAGATCTACGACTACATGCGCCTGCTCTGGGCACGCGTCGGCATTCCCTATTCGCCGGCCACGGGCCTGCCCATCGAAAGCCAGACCGTCAGCCAGATGGTCGACCGCATTCTCGGCCTGCCGGAGGGCACCCGCCTCTACCTGCTGGCGCCGATGATCCGGGGCCGCAAGGGCGAGTACAAGAAGGAGTTCGCGGACCTCCTCAAGCGCGGCTTCCAGCGCGTGAAGGTGGACGGCCAGTTCTACGAATTGGAGGAGGTCCCGGCCCTCGACAAGAAGCGAAAGCACGACATCGAAGTGGTGGTGGACCGCCTCGTCGTGCGCGAGGACCTGGGCAACCGGCTGGCGGACTCCATGGAGACCGCGCTTCGGCTGGCGGACGGCATCGCCCTTGCCGAATTCGCCGACGAGAAGGAAGAGGACGGCAGCCCGCGCCAGATTATCTTCTCGGAAAAATTCGCCTGCCCGGTCTCCGGCTTTACGATCGAGGAAATCGAGCCGCGGCTGTTCTCGTTCAACAATCCGTTCGGCGCCTGCCCGGCCTGCGACGGTCTGGGTACAGAGCTTCAATTCGAAGCCGATCTCGTCGTGCCGGACCCGTCGCTCAGCCTGCGCAAGGGCGCCATCGCCCCGTGGTCGAAGACGGGCACCACGTCGCCCTACTACACCCAGACACTACAGGCGCTGGTGCATCACTACGGCGGCTCGATGAACGACGCGTGGAGCGATCTCTCCGAGACGCTGCGCAACGCCATCCTGTTCGGCACCGAGGGCGAGGACGTCGAGTTTCACTACGACGACGGCATCCGCTCCTACAAGACCAAGAAGCCGTTCGAAGGCGTCGTCCACAATATCGAGCGCCGCTGGCGCGAAACGGACTCGGCCTGGATGCGCGAGGAGCTGTCGCGGTACCAGTCGCAGCATCCGTGCGAGGCTTGTGGCGGCAACCGCCTCAAGCCCGAGGCGCTGGCGGTCAAGGTGGACAAGCGGCACATCGGCGAGGTGGCCGACCTGTCAATCCGCGAGGCGGAGGCCTGGTTCTCCGGCGTCGACAAGACGCTGACCAAGCAGCAGAAGGAAATCGCTGAGCGCATCCTCAAGGAGATCCGCGAGCGGCTGCGCTTCCTGCTCGACGTGGGCCTCGACTATCTCACCATGTCGCGCGGATCGGGCACGCTGTCAGGCGGTGAGAGCCAGCGCATCCGGCTGGCATCGCAGATCGGCTCCGGCCTCACGGGCGTGCTCTACGTGCTGGACGAACCGTCCATCGGCCTGCACCAGCGCGACAATGCGCGGCTGCTGGAAACACTCAAGCGCCTGCGCGACATCGGCAACACGGTGATCGTGGTGGAGCACGACGAGGACGCGATCCTCGAGGCCGATCACGTGGTGGACATGGGCCCCGGCGCGGGCGTCCACGGCGGTGCCGTGGTTGCCGAGGGCACGCCGAAGCAGATCATGCAGTCGTCGGAAAGCCTCACCGGGCAATACCTCGTCGGCATGCGTCAGATCGAGGTGCCGGCGGAGCGCCGCCCCGCGGGCAAGAAGCGGCTGACCATCAAGGGCGCGCGCGAGAACAACCTCAAGAATGTCTCCGCCGATATTCCGCTCGGCACCTTCGTTTGCGTGACCGGCGTCTCGGGCTCCGGCAAGTCGTCGCTGCTGATCGACACGATGTATCCAGCCCTCGCCCGCCGCCTGATGAACGCGCGCGAGCAGCCGGGCGCGCACGACAAGATCGAGGGCCTCGAATTCCTCGACAAGGTCATCGACATCGACCAGTCGCCCATCGGCCGCACGCCGCGCTCCAACCCGGCGACCTACACCGGCGCCTTCACGCCGATCCGCGAGTGGTTTGCCGGGCTGCCCGAGGCCAAGGCGCGCGGCTACACGCCGGGCCGCTTCTCCTTCAACGTAAAGGGCGGGCGGTGCGAAGCGTGCCAGGGCGACGGCGTCATCAAGATCGAGATGCACTTCCTCGCGGATGTCTACGTCCAGTGCGACGTCTGTGACGGCGCGCGTTACAACCGCGAAACGCTGGAGATCAAGTTCCGCGACAAGTCCATCGCCGACGTGCTGGATATGACGGTCGAGGACGGCGCGGAGTTCTTCAAGGCTGTGCCGGCGGTGCGCGAGAAGCTGGAAACCCTCAAGCAGGTCGGCCTCGGCTACATAAAGATCGGCCAGCAGGCGACGACCCTGTCGGGCGGCGAAGCGCAGCGCGTGAAACTGTCGAAGGAACTGTCGCGCCGCGCCACCGGCCGCACGCTCTATATCCTCGACGAGCCGACGACAGGCCTCCACTTCCATGACGTGGCCAAGCTCTTGGAGGTGCTGCACTCGCTGGTGGACCAGGGCAACACGGTCGTCGTCATCGAACACAACCTGGAAGTCATCAAGACGGCGGACTGGATCATCGACATCGGCCCGGAGGGCGGCGACGGCGGCGGCGAAGTCGTCGCGCAAGGCACGCCGGAAGACGTGGCCGAGGTCGAACGCAGCCACACGGGCGTCTACCTCAAGCCCCTGCTGAAGAAGAGCCGCCGGGCCTCGTCGAAGCCAAGAGCCAAGGCCAAGGCGCGTACGCGCACGGCGGCGGCAAGCGGTCCGGCCAAGGCGGTCAAGAAGTCGGCGCCAAAGAAAAAGGCGGCGACCAAGAAGACCGCCGCCAAGAAATCTGTCTCGCGCCCGAAAGCGCGCCGCTGACCTACTCAGCCGCTTGCTGCTGAGCCCTGCGCGTCTCGATAGCTTTCGCCATCTGCGCGACGCTGTCGGCCATGAAGTCCTTTGCCAGTGCGAGCGTTTCAGGCGCGGCTTTGGCCGGCATACCGCTGCCGAACGGCGGTTGGGGATCGTACTCGAAGCTGAGCTGAAGAAGCTTTGCCACGTCGTCGCCCGCCAGTTCGGCAGCGAGGGCAAGCCCGAAGTCGATGCCCGCGGTCACACCGCCACCGGTCATCCGGTTGCGGTCGCGGACGACACGCCCCTGTTTCGGGATGGCGCCGACATCCGCAAGCTGATGGTGCCACGCCCAGTGGCAGCTGGCTTCGTACCCGTCGAGCAGGCCCGCCGCGCCAAGCAGCAGCGATCCGGTGCAGACGGCGGTAACGTACTTGGCCTTGGCTCCCTGCCTGCGGAGGAAACCTAGCACCGCCTCGTCGTTCATGATGGCCACCTGTCCGAAGCCCCCGGGAACGCACAGCACGTCGAGCTGCGGGCAATCATCGAAGGTGTCGGTGGGGTTGATCGTGTAGCCCGCATCCGTCGGTACGGGCTCGCGCGTTTTCCAGACGTAGTGCATCGACGCGCCCGGAACCGCGGAAAGGATTTGCGCGGGCCCGAGCGCGTCGAGCGCTGTAACGCCCGGGAACATCAGGAAGCCGATTTCGATGGTCTCGCTCATGGGAGCCTCCGCTTGGCTGTGGGTCTGAGACCATCATCGGTGCTGGGCCCGGCGACTGAAACGACAATCGCCCCCCACAATCCGACAAATGCCGCCACGGCGGTCGAGTGCTAGGCTTCACGCCGATGTCGCACAGCGCGGATATTCGATGCGCATGAACGGACCCACGAGACGCGATTTCCTGCGCAGCTTCGGCACGGCGGCGGGCTGCTTTGCGGCCACGGCCAGCGGCCTCGCCTTCCTGCCGCATATCCGGCCCGCCGCGGCGCAGGATGCCGCGGCTCGCGTCTCGTTCGCGCAAGGCGTCGCATCCGCTGATCCCGCCCCGGATGGCGTTATCCTCTGGACCCGGGCAGCGCGTCTCATGCCGCAGGTTCAACCGGTCGCCCTGGCCGTTCAGGTCTGTGCGGATGACCGGTTCGAGACAGTCCTCCTTGAGCAGCCCGTCTTCGCGGATGCTGAGAATGACTTCACGGTGCGCGTGACGGTTCGCGGCCTGGCGCCGGATAGCTGGTACTTCTACCGCTTCGTTTCGCCGGGCGGCGATGCCTCCCGCATAGGCCGCACGAGGACCGCGCCCGCCGACGAGAGCACGCGGCAGCTCAACCTCGCCCTCGCATCCTGCCAGAACTACGAGCAGGGCTTCTTCGGCGCCTGGGCGCGCATGGTGGCGGACGACGAGGCCGCGCCGGAAGACAAGCGCATCGACGCCGTGCTGCATCTCGGCGATTTCATCTACGAGACCACGCCGGACCTGCCGGAAGGCGTCGAGCCGGTCCGCCGCATCCCGCCGTTCCCGGATGGCGCGACCCTGCCGGACGGGCGCGACTACGCGGTGACGGCTGCGGATTACCGGCATCTCTACAAGGCGTACCTCGAAGACGAGGCGCTTCAGGCCGCGCGGGCCCGCTGGCCCTTCATCGCCACATGGGACGACCACGAGTTCACCAACGACAGCTGGCAGAGCTATGCGACCTATCCGGGCGCGGAAGGCCCGGCTCAGGAGCGCAAGGTGGCGGCTAACCGGGCGTGGTTCGAATACGTGCCCGCACGGCTCGATCCGCCGGCACATCCCTTCCGCCCAACGGACGTCAGCGACAGCGAGGGCGGCGAGCTGACTGAAGGCTACTACGTCGCCAACGAGGCAAATGACGCCGCCCTCGCCTCCCTGACGATCTACCGGTCGCTGGAATGGGGCCGGACAGCGGAGATCATCGTCGCCGATGCCCGTAGTTACAGGGCGCCGCAGCCGATGGATGCCGAACTGGAAGAGGCAATCGGCGCCCCTGCCCCGCCCACAGATGTCATCCGTATGCTGGACGAAGGCGCCAGCGCCAATGGCGGCAACCCGCCCCTGGTCTTTGAGGGCAAGGGCGGGACGGAGGTGGCCAACCCGCGGGCGCAGGCCCCTGCCGCGTCGGTCCTCGGCAGTGAACAAAAGGCTTGGTTCAAGCGCCGCCTGAAAGAGAGTCCCGCTGCCTGGAAACTGTGGGGCAATTCAATCCCTGCCATGCCCTTGCGGCTCAACCTCTCGGACATTCCCTTCCAGGGCCTGCCCGACGTTGCGTTGGGGACCGACGCCTGGAACGGATATCCCGGAGAGCTGCGAGAGCTGATGCAATTCGTCCGCGATGAGAAGATCGCCGGCGTCGTCTCCTGCGCCGGCGACTACCACATGCATGGCGCGGCGATCCTGACGACCGATCCGGATGCGGAAGACCCTCAAGGAGCCGCGATCGAGTTCGCGTCGGCTGGCATCTCGTCGCTCTCCATGTTCTCCGGCGCGGAACGCATTACTCGCGGGCCTGACGACCCGTTCCGGCCGATGGTCGTGGCGGCGGGGCCGGACGGCGAAGTCCTGGAGAACTTCAACCTGCTGCTGATGCAGGGGGTCCGGGCCGCGCTGGCCATGAACATGACCGGCAGCGAGACGCTGTCCTCCTTCCTCTCCAATGAAGAAGCGAACCCATACCTCCGCTTCATGGACACCCACGCCAATGGTTACGTGGTGCTCCGCGTGACACCGGAAGCCGTCGAGGGCGAGATCGTCACGGTCGAGAACGCGCACGAGACGCAGACCTCAAGCCGTCCCGCGGATGTGCTACGGCGCACATCGCTCAGGGCCCCGGCATGGGCCGGCGGCCATAGCCCGGCGCTGGAAGGTCCGCGCTTCACCGGCAAACCGCCCTTCCCGTTCGCCTGACCGTCCATTAGCCTTCTCCCGACAAAAAATCATAAAGGGAGAGGGATCGTGGCGATTGACGAGTACGTGGCCCATGACGGGGTGGGCCTCGCCGACTTGGTGCGCAAGGGGGAGGTCTCGGCCGCGGAGCTGGCCGAGGAGGCGCTGCGCCGCATCGAGAAGCACAACCCGACGCTCAACGCGGTCGTGACCGACATGGCCGACCAGGGCCGCAAGATCGCGGGCGAGATCGACGCCGGCGACAAGTCGGCCCCTTTCGCGGGTGTGCCGTTTCTCCTGAAAGACATCATGGGCGACTTCGAAGGTGTCGCCACCCAGTCCGGCTCGCGCTTCATGGCGGGCCAGCCGGCGGCGGCACACGGCACCCTTACCCGCCGGTTCCTTGACGCGGGCCTCGTCCCTCTAGGCAAGACGAACGTGCCTGAATTCGGCCTGCTCCCGGTGTCCGAGAGTGCGCTCTATGGCCCGGCGCGAAACCCGTGGAACCCGGACCATACGCCCGGCGGCTCTTCCGGCGGCTCGGCAGCGGCCGTTGCCGCGGGCATCGTGCCACTGGCCCATGCCAATGACGGTGGCGGGTCGATCCGTATCCCCGCCTCGTCCTGTGGCCTCGTGGGCCTCAAGCCCACCCGGGCACGGGTGCCGGTGGGTCCGGTGCTCGGCGACATCATGTCGGGCCTTGCCATCGACCTTGTCGTCAGCCGGTCGGTGCGCGACACGGCCGTGGCGCTCGACATTGCGGCTGGGCCCGAGCTCGGCGATCCCTACTTCGCCCCTCACCATGAAGGCATCTGGTCCGACGATCTCGGCGAAAAGCCGGGCAAGCTGAAGATCGGCTACTGGACCAAGACGCTTGCCGGCGAAGCCATCGACCCCGAATGCGTGAAGGCCGTCGAAAACACGGCCAAGCTGCTGGAGAACCTTGGCCACGAGGTGGAAGAAGCCAAGCCGCCTATCGACATGGAAACGATGCAGGGCGCCTTCATGGCGATCTGGGCGGCAGGCGTGGCCCAACAGATCGAGGCGCAGAAAATGCTGTTCGGCAAGACGCCGAACCAGGGCGACCTCGAAGGCCTGACGCTGGGCCTGTGGGAAGCCGGCAAAAACGTCTCCGCCGCCGACTACCTCAATGCTGTTTCCCTGCTCCAGATGATGGCGCGCGCCGTCGCCCAGTGGCACCAGACCTACGACCTCTGGCTCACGCCGACGCTCGGCAAGCCGCCGCTTCGGATCGGCACGGTCGACATCAATGAAACCGACCCGGAAAAGGCGTTTGCGCCGATCCTCGACTACGTGGCGTTCACGCCGGTTGAGAATGCGACGGGCCAGCCTGCAATCTCGCTGCCGCTGCACTGGACCGCCGACGGCCTGCCGGTCGGTTCGCACTTCGTGGCCCGCGTGGGCGAGGAAGGCACGCTGATCCGCCTCGCCTCGCAGCTCGAGGAAGCGGCGCCATGGAAAGACCGGCACCCGCCGATCTGGAACTGAGGAGGCCCCCGATGACCATCGACAACTACGCAGACTACGACGGCGTCGGCCTCGCCGAACTGGTGGCCAAGAAGGAGGTCACGCCACTGGAACTGGTGGATGCCGCCATCGAGCGGATCGAACGCCACAACCCGGCGCTCAACGCCATTGTCTACAAGGGCTACGACGATGCCCGGCACTGGGCGAAGGGAAAGCTGCCGGAGGGTCCGTTCAAGGGCGTGCCGTTCCTCATCAAGGATCTCGGCGTGAAGGTCGCAGGCTGGCCCGCCACGTCGGGCTCGAAGTACCTGCGCGATTACGTGCCGAATGAGGACGGCATCCTCGCCACGCGGTATCGCGAGGCCGGGCTCGTTTTCGTTGGCAAGACGAACACGCCGGAATACGGCATCACCGGCACGACCGAGTCCGGCCGCCTCGGCCCCTGCCGCAATCCGTGGAATACGGATCATATCGCGGGTGGCTCGTCCGGGGGCGCGGCGTCCGCCGTGGCTGCCGGCATCGTGCCGATGGCGCACGCCTCCGACGGCCTCGGTTCAATCCGTATCCCCGCCGCCTGCTGCGGCCTTGTCGGTCTCAAGACGACGCGGGCGCGCAACCCGGACTCCGGCGAGGACGGCGAGCGGGCCATGGGCTTCTCGGTCGATCACGTGGTGACGCGGACCGTGCGCGACTCCGCCGCCATGCTTGACGCCACGAGCGCGCCGGAACCCGACAGCCCCTACCCTCCGCTACCGAAGGAACGCCCGTTCATCGAGGAAGTGAGCGCCAACCCGGGCAAGCTGCGTATCGCCTATTCCATGGAAACGCCGCGCGGTGCCCCAATTCACGAGGAGAACGCGGCCGCGCTGGAAAAGACGGTGACGCTGCTCAAGGAGCTGGGCCACGAATGCGTGGAACAGGGCCTCGGCGTCGACTACCGCATGCTCTATCGCGCGCAAGGCGCTGTCTCCGCTTCGAACTTTGCAGCCGGCATGGCGGAGCGGCGCGAGATGCTGGGCCGCGACCCGGAGCCGGACGAGCTGGAGCCGCTGACCTGGTCCGCGCTCAACGCCGGCAACAAGATCACCGGGGCGCAGGCGTTCTGGGGCTGGCGCACCCTGCGGCGCATGTCACGCGAGATCCTTCGCAACCTGATGCCGTTCGATGTCTACCTGTGCCCGGTCATGGGGACCCCGCCCCCGCCTATCGGCCACATCGACCCGGTGAACCTGGACCCGAAGGAAGTGAACAAGCGGCAGGCGGTCGTCTTCCCGTTCACGCCGCCGTTCAACTTCACCGGCCAG
Source organism: Parvibaculaceae bacterium (assembly GCA_965229975.1). Taxonomy (GTDB): domain Bacteria; phylum Pseudomonadota; class Alphaproteobacteria; order CGMCC-115125; family CGMCC-115125; genus Pyruvatibacter. The sequence goes on along the minus strand of OZ245936.1, from coordinate 1,145,943 downwards.
CCGTCCATGTCGCTGCCGCTGTGGTGGTCGGCGGACAACCTGCCGCTGGGCATGATGTTTACGGGCCGCTACGGCGACGAAGCCACGCTGTTCCGGCTCGCCGGCCAGCTTGAGCAGGCGCAGCCGTGGATTGGCAAGAAGCCGCCGGTATGGAATTGAGGCCTATGGGAGGCCCGGTGCGCCGGGCACTTCCTGGATGCGCAGGTCGGGCGCGTCGGTGACGAACTGGACGCGGAAGTCGCCGCCCAAGCCCACCTTGCGCCATTCGCCGCATTGGTCCGGGTAGCGGTCCACGAAGCTGACCTTCAGGTCCGGCGATGCACTGACCAGCTGGACCCGGAGGTCAGGGTCGTTCTCGACGACCTCGACCTCGCCCCGCAATTCGAGGCCCTGGTAGAAGCATTCGGACAGCGCCAGGGCCTGCCCGGGTGCGATTGCGCAGAATGCGCCCACGGCGAGCGCCGCGTTAAGGATACGCATGGCGGAAGCCCCCCGAAAACCTGCCAGCGCGTTGATTGACCCGGAAATCCTGCGCCACTCGGCGCCTTTTGTGCAAGAGGGGCCGCTTGCAGGAGCGCGGCGCCTGACCTAGATGATGCAGCCATGACCAACCCAGCTCCCATCCACGTCATCGGCGGCGGCCTCGCCGGATCAGAGGCCGCGTGGCAGATCGCCCGCGCCGGCGTGCCCGTCGTGCTGCACGAGATGCGACCCGTGCGCGGCACCGATGCCCATAAGACCGGCGGGCTGGCCGAACTGGTCTGTTCGAACTCGTTCCGATCGGACGATGCGGAGACCAGCGCCATCGGCCTGCTCCACGCCGAGCTTCGCCGCTGCGGTTCGCTCATCATGTCGTCTGGCGACCGGAACCAGGTCCCGGCCGGCGGCGCGCTGGCGGTGGACCGCGACGGTTTCTCGGACGCGGTCGGGGCGGCCATCGAGGCCGAACCGCTGATCACCATCGAGCGCGGCGAGGTGGACGGCCTGCCGCCCGAGGCATGGGACAGCGTCATCGTGGCAACGGGCCCCCTCACCTCGCCTGCGCTGGCCGAGGCCGTGCTGAAGCTGACGGGCGAGGACGAGCTAGCCTTCTTCGATGCCATCGCCCCGATCGTCCACTTCGACAGCGTGGACATGGATGTCGCTTGGTTCCAGTCGCGATACGACAAGGTTGGGCCGGGCGGCAATGGCGCCGACTACGTCAACTGCCCGATGGACGAGGCGCAGTACAACGCCTTCATCGACGCGCTGATCGATGGCGACAAGACCGAGTTCAAGGACTGGGAGAAGTCGACGCCCTATTTCGAGGGTTGCCTGCCCATCGAGGTGATGGCCGAGCGCGGGCGCGAGACTCTGCGGCACGGCCCCATGAAGCCCGTCGGCCTTACCAATCCGCACAATCCTGACGTGAAGCCGTATGCCGTCGTCCAGCTGCGCCAGGACAACGCGCTGGGCACGCTCTACAACATGGTCGGATTCCAGACGAAGCTGCGCCACGGCGAGCAGTCGCGCATCTTCCGCCTGATCCCCGGCCTGGAAAACGCACAGTTCGCGAGGCTTGGCGGGTTGCACCGCAACACCTTCCTCAACAGCCCGAAGCTGCTGGACGGCACGCTGCGCCTGAGCGCCATGCCGCGACTGCGCTTTGCGGGACAGGTGACCGGCGTTGAGGGCTACGTCGAGAGCGCGTCCATCGGTCTTCTCGCCGGGCGCTTTGCCGCGGCGGAGCGGCTAGGCCAAACGCTTGCCCCGCCGCCGCCCACCACGGCGCTCGGCGCGCTGCTCGGCCACATCACCGGCGGCCACTTGGATGGCGGCAAGGGCTCGTTCCAGCCAATGAACGTGAACTTCGGCCTGTTCCCGCCGGTCGAAATGCCGAAGGCACCCGACGGCAAGCGGTTGCGCGGCAAGGCCAAGGGCCCGGCCCGCAAGCGGGCGCTGACGGCCCGTGCCCTAGCCGATCTCGACCAGTGGCTCGGCGCACGCCTCGCGGCCGAGTAGTCAGATACGCCCGCGCATGGCGCGGGCCATCAGGGCCAGCTGGCGGCGGAAGGCCGGGATATCCGGCGGTGTCCGGAACATGTCGAACTGCTTGCCGCGCATGAGGCGGCAATAGGCCGGCACGAGCGCCGCCGGCATCAGGGCCGGCAATACGTGCTTGGGCGGAGAAACCGCCTTCGCCTGGCTCAGTGTCTCCTCGGCGGCATCAAGGATTGCACCAAAGGCCGCATCGACCCCGGAACCCTCATGCCCGGCAAAGACGTGGTCAGCGGTCTGGCCCGCGCCTTCAAGCGTGTCGAGAGGCAGAAGCAGCGAACGCCGTCCGGCAGCAGCGCCTGCGCCACGTGCAAGACTCACGAGGCCGAAGGCTACCCCGTAAGCGTTTGCACCATCGAAATCCTTTCCTTCGCCGAGGAGGCGGCAGGCGAGTTCTGCCACCACGCCATCCGACGCTGCGGCATGGTCGTGCGCGGCACCGATATCGGGAAACGGCGTCTCCTCCAGTTCGTCCTCGCGCGCATCGATCCAGCGGTGGAAGGCGGCGGGCGGCAGGTCGCCGTCCCGGATCGCGGCCGTTAGCGCGGGAACGATCTCGTGGCCCGGCTGTTGGCCTTCGTAGATTGAACCGATCGTGTCACGCCACCACTGGAACCGGATCGCGCCGAGCATCGGCTCGCTTACGACGACCGGTATGCGCTTGAGTTCGTGATCGAGTGCATAGAGCGCCAACAGTTGCGAGCGGCTTGCAGCAGGCGCGAACAGCGCCGCCAGAAACCGGTCGGATTCGTGGTGGCGGAGCGTTTCGAATACGGTGCGTGGCAGTGCGGGCGCGGAGTCGGCAGGCATTGCTTGATATTTCCGTCATCCGCACAAGTTAGAGCACATAGACAAAGCGGCGGGGTCCGCCGCGCTCACCTAGTAGATGTATCAGTTCTTGAAGGAGGTCATCCATGAGTGTTCCCCAACCCAAGCCGACAGCATCCGGTTTCGAGCTTCCCGACCTCCCCTACGCGCATGACGCGCTTGAGCCGCACATGTCCAAGTCGACCCTCGAGTTCCACCACGACAAGCATCACCAGAAATACGTCGACACGCTGAACTCGCTGGTCGAGGGGACGGACCTCGAAGGCAAGACGCTGGAAGAGGTGATCGACGCGGCGAAGAGCGGCAAGGATCGCCAGAAGCTGTTCAACCAGGCCGCGCAGGTGTGGAACCACACTTTCTTCTGGAATTCCATGTCGCCCAATGGCGGCGGCAAGCCGAGCGGTCCGCTGGCCGACGCGATCGACCGGGATTTCGGCTCGTACGACAAGTTCGCCGAGGAGTTCAAGGCGAAGGCGGCCGGCGAGTTCGGGTCCGGCTGGGCCTGGCTGGTGATCAACGGTGACGGCAAGCTGGAAGTGACCAGCACCCACGACGCCGACCTGCCACTGGCACACGGGCAGACCCCGATCCTGACGCTCGACGTCTGGGAGCACGCCTATTACCTGGATTACCAGAACAAGCGTCCGGACTTCATCGCGGCGTTTCTCGACAAGCTGGTGAACTGGGAATTCGCCAACAAGAATTTCGAGGCTGCGAAGTAAGGGTTACGCAGGCCTGAAACGAAAAACGGCGCCGTCTCCCGAGGGAAGCGGCGCCGTTCTTTTTTGATCTGCGGGCCCTAGAACGGGTTCTGGTTGATCACCATGGAGAACAGCATGGGGATCGAGAGAAGCGTGTTGGTCCGCGAGAACAGCATGGCGGTACGCGCCGCCTTCGGTTTGTCGTCCGCCGGCGCGTCAACGATACCGAGCGCAATCTTCTGGTTGGGCCAGATCACGAACCAGACGTTGAACCACATGATCGTGCCGAGCCACATGCCGATACCGATGATCGTGCTGATCCCGCCATCGGTGAAGCCGAGCAGGTAGGCGTCCACTAGGTAGCCGTTGAGGGCCGCCAGGATAATGCCGAAACCGATGGTGCCCATGGCGCCCCAGCGGAACCACCAAAGGGCGGCCGGGGCGATGACCTTGCCGATGGCCGGCTTCTGGTCGTCCGGGATGTTCGGCATGTTGGGGATCTGGACGAAGTTGAAGTACCAGAGCAGGCCGATCCACATGATGCCGCAGATGACGTGGGCCCAGCGCACGATGAAGCGCCAGAACGAGCCGTCTGCCAGCGCGGCGCCAATATGTTCGGCGGCGCTGTACTGCCCGTAGACGTAGAAGATCAGCAGGATGAGCGCGAGGACGAAGCCCGCGATCACCGTGTTGCGCAGATTGGATAGAATTCCAGCCATACCCTCAGTCCCTCCTATGGCTCTTTATTGGGGCCCGCGCGCCCGTCATCGGGCGAGCACGCGCGCCGCCGCGAGACCCGTGCGGCGACTCGTCGCATCAGACTACGCCGTTCGGGCGCGAAAAAGGAAGGGTTGGCTTGAGGGTTGGGCGGCCATCAGGCCGCGGGCTTCTCGCCGGGTTCGCCCGCGTTCGCTTCGGACCAGTCGCGCTTGACGCCGAGCCAGATCAGCAGAGGCGCAGCGACGAAGATCGACGAATAGGTCCCGATCACGATGCCCCAGATCATCGCGAAGGTGAAACCGCGGATGACCTCGCCGCCGAAGAGGTAGAGCGAGAACAGGGCCAGCAGCGTCGTCAGCGACGTCATGGTCGTGCGTGACAGGGTCTCGTTAATCGAGAGGTCGAGTAGCTCGGGCAGCGGCATGCGCTTGTACTTGCGGAGGTTCTCGCGGACACGGTCATAGACCACGACGGTGTCGTTCATCGAGTAACCGACGATGGTCAGCAGGGCCGCGATAATCGGAAGGCCGAATTCGAGCTGCAGGATCGAGAACAGGCCGATGGTAATCACCACGTCGTGGACAAGCGCCAGCACGGAGCCCACAGAGAACTGCCACTCGAACCGGAACCAGATGTAGACCAGCATCATGCCGACGGCGAGCACGACGGCGAGTACGCCCGCTTCGATGAGCTCGCCGGAGACGACGGGGCCAACGACTTCGACACGGCGATACTCGACTCCGTCACCGAGTTCAGCCCGCACCAGGTCCACCACATCCTGCTGAGCCTCCGCACCGCCCGGCTGTGTTGCCACTCGGATCAGCACATCGTCCGGCGCACCGAAGGTCTGGACTTGGACTTCGCCGAGCCCCAGCCCGCCAAGGCGCGAGCGCAGGTCCCCGAGATCCGCGGGGCCCTCGGTGCCGATCTCGATGAGCGTGCCGCCCTTGAAGTCGATGCCGAAGTTGAGGCCGACGCCGATCGTCAGGCCGATAGAAACGATGACGGCGGCGATGGAAAGCCCGATCGCCGGAAGCCGCCAGCTGATGAACGGAATGTGCGTATTGTCGGGGACGAGCTTGAGCTTGCGCATGTCGGTTTGTCCGTTTCTCGCGGGCGGCTTAGAGCGGCACTTCGGCGGGGCGGCGGGAACGCAGCCACCAGGCGACCATCAGGCGCGTCACCGTGAAGGCAGTGAACACGGAAGTGATGATGCCGATGGCCAGCGTCACGGAGAAGCCGCGCACGGGGCCGGAGCCCATCTGGAACAGGATGGCCGCCGCGATGAAGGTCGTGATGTTGGCGTCGAGGATCGTGCCGAATGCGCGTGTGTAGCCCACATCAATGGCGTTGATCGGCGTCTTGCCGCTCGCCGCCTCTTCCTTGATGCGCTCGAATATCAGCACGTTGGCATCCACCGCCATGCCGATGGTCAGCACGATGCCGGCGATGCCCGGCAGCGTGAGTGTCGCCTGCAGCAGCGATAGCGCGCCGAAGATCAGTGCGACGTTTATGATCAGCGCCGCGTTGGCGAATACGCCGAACAGGCCGTAGACCGCGAAGATGAAGATGATCACGGCGGAGAAGCCGATCAATGCGGCGATCTCGCCTGCCCGTACCGAGTCGGCGCCCAGACCCGGGCCGACGGTGCGTTCTTCAAGAATATTGAGTGGCGCAGGCAGCGCGCCGGCGCGCAGCAGGATGGCGAGGTCATTGGCCTGCTGGACGGTGAACCCACCGCTGATCTGCCCCTGTCCACCGAGGATCGGTTCGCGGATGACGGGCGCAGAGATGACTTTCTCGTCGAGAACAATCGCGAACGGCCGTCCGACATTTGCCTGCGTCACGTCGGCAAATCGTTTTGCACCGGAAGCGTCGAAGCGAAACGAGACGATCGGTTCGTTGGTCCGTTGATCGAAGCCCGGCTGTGCATCCACGAGGCTCTCGCCAGAGACCATGGCGCGGCGTCGAATGAGGATGGCTCCCCCCGAGCCATCTGTCAGCGGTAGAACCATTGAACCCGCCGGGGGCCGGTTTTGGACCGCGTCCTGCACTGTGGTTGAGGTGTCGACAAGATGGAAGTTCAGTTTCGCCGTCTGGCCGAGAAGGTCTTTCAGGCGCTGGGGGTCGTCGAGGCCGGGTACCTGCACGAGAATACGGTCCTCGCCCTGGCGCTGGATAACCGGCTCGGTCGTGCCCAGATCGTCGATACGGCGCCGGATGATCTCGATGGACTGTTCGACGGCGCTCTGGAGCCGCTGAACCCGGGCGGCCTCGGTGAGCGTAATGGTGATACGCCCGCCGGATTCCTCGAACGACAGATCGCGCTCGGGCACGGCCGCGAAAACGTTGGTCGTCACAGGCGATGACAGGTCGCGCAGGACTTCCAACGCCTGCTCCACCTGCCCACCATCGCGGATGCGCACCGAGACTGATGCGTCGTTGTTGCCAAGACCGGTGTAGCCGATGCGCTCGTCACGCAGGGATTGGCGCACGTCGTCTTCAAGGGCTTCCAGCCGTTCACTGATGACCGTGTCCACATCCACTTGGAGAAGCAGGTGGGAGCCGCCCTGCAGGTCAAGGCCGAGATTGACCTGGTTGCTCGGCAGCCAGCCCGGCGCCTCCGCTAGGTCTTCCTTCGGGATGAAGTTCGGCGCGGTGAATACGAAGCCGAGAACGCAGACCGCGACGATCAGCGTGACCTTCCAGCGGGCAAAGTAGAGCATTCAGGTTCTCCGGGCGGCGCGTGGCCGCGCGATCAGGATTTCAGCTTGTCGTCGTCGTTGCTCGGCGCGGGCTCGGTCTTCGAGCGCACATCGGAGATGGTGCTGCGCACGACGCGAACGCGGGTATTTTCCGCGATCTCGACCTGGACTTCGTTGTCGTCGATCACCTTGGTGACCTTGCCGAGGATGCCGCCCGACGTGACCACGGTGTCGCCCCGGCGGATGCCGGACACCATTGCCTGGTGCTCCTTGATCCGCTTCTGCTGCGGCCGGAGGATCAGCAGGTAGATGATCGCGAAGACGATCACGAACGGGAAGATAGTGACGAGAATGTCGCTGCCGCCGCCCGCCGTCTGCGCATAAGCCGGGGTGATGAGCATCCGTGTCTCCGCTGGTGGGAAAGGGTCTGCGGACCGGGCGGGAATCTGCCCCTCCGCGCGGGGCGGACTATAGCGATGCCGCCGGGCTTTGAAAACCTGAGGCCGAGTGGGGGCAAAGCCTTGAGTTCCGGGCGCTTTTCCCCGATTTGGAGACGTGCGTGATAACCTGCCGCAGGCTGGCGGCAAGAGGAGAGAAACGGCGGATCATGGCGGACGGATCGGGCAAGGAACCGGGGCTGACCGGGCGCATGGAAGCGCTGCTGGCACGCATCGCGCAGGCGCTTGAGGCGCGTGGCGGTGCGTCTGCGCCGTCCCCCGATCTCACAGCCGCCGATGCCTTCGTCTGGCAGGGCGAGACCGGCACGCTTGAGCCGGTGCCGGAGGTTGCCCGCATCGACATCTCCCTGCTTCAGGGAATCGACCGGGCGCGTGACACGCTGCTTGAGAATACGCGCCGGTTCGCCGCGGACCTGCCCGCGAACAATGCCCTTCTCTGGGGTGCGCGGGGCATGGGAAAGAGCTCGCTTGTGAAAGCGGTGCATGCGGCGGTGGCGGAAGAGGTCTCGCCGCGCCTCGCGCTGGTGGAAATCCACCGGGAGGACGTGGCCACCCTGCCCCGGCTCATGGGCCTCTTGCGCGGACAGGACCGGCGCTTCCTCGTTTTCTGCGATGACCTGTCCTTCGACCAGTCAGACACCAGCTACAAGTCGCTCAAGGCGGTGCTGGAAGGCGGCATCGAGGGCCGGCCCCGCAACGTCCTGTTCTACGCCACCTCCAACCGCCGCCATCTGATGCCACGCGACATGATGGACAATGAGCGCCAGCGGGCGATCAACCCGACGGAGGCCGTGGAGGAGATGGTATCCCTATCGGACCGCTTCGGCCTGTGGCTGGGGTTCCACCATTGCAGCCAGGACGAATATCTCGACATGGTGCGGCGCTACGTGGATCACCACGGGCTTGATGCGCCGTGGGATGAGGTGCGGGCGCAGGCCATCGAGTGGACGAATACGCGGGGCAGCCGTTCGGGCCGCGTCGCGTGGCAATTCGTGCAGGATCTGGCGGGTCGGCTCGGAAAGCGGCTCGATTAGCGGGACGCGACGTTGTTACCGAGATAGGTCATCGGGTCCACGGCCTTGGCGCCGCGGCGGACCTCGAAGTGGATCTGCGGCTCGGTGACACCGCCCGACGAACCCGACTTCGCGATCTGCTGGCCGCGGGTGACGATGTCGCCGCGCTTCACCAGAAGCTCGCTGTTGTGGGCATAGGCGGTGACGTAACCGTCCTGGTGGCGCACCAGCACCATGTTGCCGTAGCCCTTCAGCTCGTTGCCCGCATAGGCGACGACGCCGTTGTCGGCAGCGGCGACGGGCGTGCCGGCGGGCACGCGAATGTTCACGCCGTCATTGTGCAGGCCGCCGGCCTTGGGACCGTAGCTGGAGATGATGCGGCCCTCGGCCGGCCACAGGAAACGGCCGGACCGCGCGGGCGGATTGGGCAGCTGCGGCTTTGCACGCGGCACCGCGCCGCCGGGGGCGGGCTTGGCAGTCGGGCGGACGGAGGCCGTTTGCGTCGGGGCCGCCTGACGGCGGGTATTCCCCGCCCCGCCATCAGGCATCCAGCCCCCAACGCGCAACGTCTCCCCCACATAGATCGGATAGGGCGCGCGCTTGTTGTTGATCTGGGCGATCTGGCGCGTATTCGTGTCGTAGGCCAGCGCGATCTCGGAGAGCGTATCGCCGCGCCGCACAAGGTGGGTGCGCGGCACCGGGACCGTCAGCTTCTGACCCTTGTAGATCGTGTAGGGCGCGCTGATGCCGTTGGCCCGCGCCAGCGCCTTCATGGGCACATTGTGGCGCTCGGCCAAGATCGACAGGCTGTCGCCGGGCTGGACGGTGATTTCGTAGGGGGACACGGGCGCAGCGCCGCCGTGCTGGCCGGGGGCGCCCCGGTAGCCGGAAGGCGACGCGCAGGCGCCAAGCAGGCCAAGACCGCCCAGGAACAGGGCGGCCAGCATCAGCCCGCGCGAGGCGCCACGCCCCTCACCGCGCCGGAAGATCCTGAAAATGGCCCGGAAAACAGCCATTTGCCCCTTGCTTTCCCTTGTCGGAATCCGGGACACGCGTCCGCGGAAACCACGTCAATCGCGGTCACCTTGGGGGAAAGTGGTTAATGAAGGCTGGACTTGGGGCGAAAAGATCGCCCGCGCATCAAAGTTCGCGAGCTTGGCCTGCAACCAGCGGCACGAAGCGGACAGGGATCAGGTCCTCGCGCTCGAAGCCGTCATCAGTCCGCGTGATACGAACCAGCATCTGACCGCCGCCCTGCTCCGGCGGCACGCCGACCGGGATGACGGCGATACCTCCGGGCTTGAGCTGGTCCAGCAGATCCTGAGGCATCTCGGGTGCGCCGGCGGTGACGATGATCCGGTCGAAGGGCGCCTGCTCGGGCCAGCCCTTGGTGCCGTCGCCGACCTTGGCGGTGATGTTCGTGATGTCGAGCTCCTTGAAGCGCCGCTCGGCTTCCTTCAGCAGCGTGCGGTAGCGTTCGATAGTGTAAAGGCGGCGGCACAGGCGCGACAGGACAGCCGCCTGGTAGCCGGAACCGGTGCCGATCTCGAGTACCTTCATGCGGTCGGTCACCGCCAGCTTCTGGGTCATGTAGGCGACGACATAGGGCTGGCTGATGGTCTGGCCGCATTCGATGGGCAGCGCGTTGTCGTCATAGGCCTGGTTGACGAAGGCCTTTTCCACGAAGACCTCGCGCGGCGTGCGCTCGATGGCGCCCAGCACCTTGCCGTCGGTGATGCCCTGGCGGCGCAGGGCCATGATCAGCTGGATCTTGCGCGATGTTTCGCTCAAGCCGGTCAGCCTTCCCCGCGCGCCGGACGGACCACGGGGCTGATCGACACCGGCGGCGTGCCGCCCAGCACCTTTTCCAGCGATTTGTGCGTCTGCTTGTGCGTGAGGTCGAGGTGCAGCGGCGTCACCGAGATGCGGCCCTCGTAGATCGCCTTGAGGTCCGTGCCCTTGGGCGGGTTCGACAGCACACGCTGGAAACCTAGCCAGTAATAGGGCACCGAGCGGCCATCCTCGCGCATCTCAACGCGGCCGTTGCTCTGGTCGCGCTTGCCCTGAACCGTCACTTCAACCTCTTCGACGGAATTGTGCGGCACGTCAGGGAAATTGACGTTCATCAGCACGTCGCGCGGCCAGCCGGCCTCCACCAGCTTGGCGATCAAGGGCGGGCCGTGGTGCTCGGCAGTCGCCCACTTCACCTTCTCGCGGCCCTCGAAGCCGTAGGCCTGGCTGAGCGCGATCGACGGCACGCCCAGCACCGTGCCTTCCATGGCGGCGGCGATGGTGCCCGAATATGTCACGTCCTCGGCGATGTTCTGGCCCCGGTTGACGCCGGACAGGACGAGGTCCGGCGGCCGGTCGAGCACTTCCTTGATGGCCATCAGCACGCAGTCGGTCGGCGTGCCCTGCACGGCGAACTTGCGCTTGGTGACTTCGCGCAGGCGCAGGGGATAGGCGAGCGTCAGGGAGTGCGACGCGCCGGACTGCTCGGTCTCCGGCGCGACGACCCAGACATCGTCGGACAGCGCCTTGGCGATCTTCTCGAGCGTCTTGAGGCCAGGGGCATGAATGCCGTCATCGTTGGAACAAAGGATGCGCAGCGGGCGCTTCTTGCCGTCCTTGGTTTCGACCTGCAGCTTGCTGGTCATGCCCTGGCTCCAAGGTCCAGCGTCTCCGCACCTCCCATGTAGGGACGGAGCGCCTCGGGCAGCACGACCGAGCCATCCGCTTGCTGATGGTTTTCGAGCACGGCCACCATGGCGCGGCCGACCGCAAGGCCCGAGCCGTTGAGCGTATGGACGAAGCGCGTGTTCTTGCTGTCTCCCGGGCGGTAGCGCGCGTTCATGCGCCGCGCCTGGAAGTCGCCGCACTGGGAACAGCTCGAAATCTCGCGATAGGCCTCCTGCCCCGGCAGCCAGACCTCGAGGTCGTAGGTCTTGCGCGCGCCGAAGCCCATGTCGCCCGTCGACAGCACCATTACCCGGTACGGCAGGTCGAGGCGCTTGAGCACTTCTTCCGCGCAGGCGGTCATGCGCTCGTGCTCGTCGTTGGATGCTTCCGGGGTGGTGATCGACACCAGCTCGACCTTGGAGAACTGGTGCATGCGGATCATGCCGCGCGTGTCGCGGCCGGCGGCGCCCGCCTCCTTGCGGAAGCAGGGCGTGAACGCGGTGAAGCGCAGCGGCAGTTCCTTCTCGGTAGTGATCGCCTCGCGCACGAGATTGGTCAGCGGCACCTCGGCGGTCGGGATCAGCCAGAAGGCGTCCTCGTCGTCCACGGAGCCCGTCTTGAACTGGTCGTCGGCGAACTTGGGGAGCTGCGCCGTGCCGTACATCACGTGATCGCGCACAAGCATTGGCGGCACGGTTTCCGTGTAGCCGAACTCGCTCGTGTGCAGGTCGAGCATGAAGTTGGCGAGCGCGCGTTCCAGCCGGGCAAGCTGGCCGCGCAGCACGACGAAGCGCGAGCCGGAAAGCTTGGCGGCTGTCTCGAAATCCATCAGGCCGCCGGCTTCGCCGAGGTCGAAGTGCTGGCGGGCCTCGAAGTTGAACTGCCGCGGTTCGCCGTGCTTGCGAATCTCCACATTGGCGTCCTCGTCCTCGCCGACGGGGACATCATCCAGCGGCAGGTTGGGCAGCGTCGCCAAAAGGTCTTCGAGCTTGGCGTCAACCTGGCGCTGGCGGTCCTCGCCGTCCTGGATCTCGCTCTTGAGCGAGGCCACCTCGTCAATGAGCTTCTGCGCTCCCGCGTCGTCACCGGAGCCCTTGGCCTTGCCGATCTCCTTGGAGGCGTCGTTGCGGCGGGACTGGGCGTCCTGCAGGCGCTGGATCAGGTCACGCCGCTCCTGGTCGATGGCGATGATGCGGTCGGCATGCGGCTCAAGCCCGCGCTTGGCGAGCCCCGCATCGAACGCTTCCGGGTTGTCGCGAATCCATCGGACGTCGTGCATGGGGGCGAATCTCGTGGGCCGTCAGGGGTAAGGCGGCCCCTCTATACGATGGCCCCTTCCGCCGGGTCCAGCGCTCACTCGGCGTGGGCTTCCGCCCGCCGCTTCTCGATCAGGCGGACCCCGAAAATCGAGATTTCGTAGAGCAGGACGATGGGCACGCCGAGGCCGATCTGGCTGATCGGATCGGGCGGCGTGAGGATCGCCGCGGCCGCGAAGGCCGCCACGATGGCGTATTTCCGGTTCTTCTTCAGCGTGTCCGACGTCACGAGCCCTGCCCGTCCCATCAGGATCAGCAGGACAGGTAGCTGGAAAGCCAGCCCGAACGCGAAGATCAGCGTCATGACGAGCGACAGGTACTCGTTGACCTTCGCCTCCAGTTCGATGGGCAACTGGCCATCGACGCCCGGCGCCTCGAAGGAGAGGAAGAACTCCGTCGCCATCGGCATGATGAAGAAGAAGACAAGTGACGCGCCCGCGACGAAGAGGATCGGTGTCGCGGCGAGGAAGGGCAGGAAAGCTCTGCGCTCGTCCCGGTAGAGGCCGGGCGCAACGAACATCCATATTTGCCCGGCGATAATGGGGAATGCGAGGCAGAGCGCGCCGAACAGCGCCACCTTGATGTAAGTGAAGAAGGCTTCCTGCAGCGCCGTGTAGATCATCCGGCGCCCCGCCTGGCCAGCCATGGCCTCGGCCAGCGGCTGCGTCAGGAAGCGATAGATTTCCTCGGCGAAGTAGTAGCAGAGCACGAAGGCCAGCACGTAGGCGACCATCGACTTCATCAGCCGCGAACGCAGCTCGATCAGGTGTTCGAGGAGCGGAGCGCGGCTGGCCTCGATATCGTCCTCGCCGTCGCGTGAACTCACCTGCCTACTCCGGACGCGGAGGAAGGCTTTGTGTCATCTTCGATAGCGGGTGTTTCGTCCGGCTCGTCTTTCCGGATCGGCGGCGGTGAGGAAAGAATGTCACCCTCGCCTGCCCGGTCGATCTCGCGTTTGAGCTCCTCAAGCTCGGTCTCACGGGCCATGTCTTCGAAGTTGCGCTGGAACTCTGCCGCCATGGCGCGGGCGCGGCCGACATAGCGGCCGATGGTCGACATCAGGCGCGGCAGGTCCTTGGGCCCGACCACGACGATCGCGACCACGGCAATCAGGATCAGTTCTGCCCAGCCGATATCGAACACGTGAGCCCCGCCGCGATGCGGCTGCTAGTTCTTCATGGTCTCGCGATGCGCGGTCTCTTCCGCATCTTTCGCCGCCTTGCCCTCAATGGTCTTGCCGCCATCGCCGGACGACGTGTCCGCGCTGTCTTCCTCGGTCAGACCCTTGCGGAAGCTCTTGATGCCCTTCGCAACGTCGCCCATCAGCTCGGAAATCTTGCCGCGTCCAAACAGCAGGATGACCAGCGCGACGACGAGGAGGATCTGCCAGATGCTCAGTCCCATAACGCACTTCTCCAGTTCGGGCGGGTCCACCGCCTACCCGGCCGCATCCTTTCAGATGGCCTGTGGGGCGGCAACCTGCAAGCCCGGCCGCGAATTTGCGGCGGATTGCGGCATTTCCGCGCTATCCGCCGCCGGGAAGATGAGGGCGCGGGCCGGGTCTGCCATCACGCTGACCGGGGCGCCTTCCTCGGGCAGCCAGTCGCCGCGCATGCGGACATGGACCAGCGTGTCATGGCCCGTCACCTCGATCTCGATGAGGCTTTCCTCACCGAGAAGGCGGGCGCGGCGGACGATGCCCGGCACGCCGGCATCGGACTCGCTGACTTCGATGGCCTGGGGCCGCAGGGCGACCGAAACCTTCTCGCCTTCGGAGAAGTCTCCGGCGGGAAACGATCCGAGGGGACAGGCGACCTTGCTTCCTTCCACGTGCCCGCCGCAGACATTGATGTCGCTAAAGAAGGCCGCGGCCTGCAGATCGACCGGGTGGTAATAGAGGTCGCGCGGTGTGCCCACCTGCACGAGGCGGCCCTGCCGCAGCAGCGCGATGCGGTCCGCCATGCGCATTGCTTCCTCCGGGTCGTGCGTGACCAGCAGCGCGCTCGCGCCTGAGCGCTCGATGATCCCGAGCGTCTCGTCGCGTACGGAATCGCGTAGCCGGTTGTCGAGGCCGGAGAACGGCTCGTCCATCAGCATGATCCGCGGGCCCGGCGCCATGGCACGGGACAGCGCCACGCGTTGCTGTTCGCCGCCGGAAAGCATGTGTGGATGCGCGCCGGCATACCGCGTCATGCCGACGCCTTCGAGTGCGCGAAGGGCGATGTTCATGCGCTCCTCGCGCGGCACCTTGTGCAGGCCGAACATCACGTTCTCCAGCACCGTGAGGTGCGGGAACAGCGCGTAGTCCTGGAACATCAGGCCGACGCCGCGCTTTTCCGGCGGGACGAACGTATTCGGCCCCGCCATCTCCCGGCCACCGATCAGCACGCGGCCGCTTGTGGGCCGCTCGACACCGGCGGCGATGCGAAGCGTTGTGGTCTTGCCGCAGCCCGAGGGCCCAAGCAGGCAGACGACTTCCCCCGGCGCCACGTCCAGCGAGAAATTGCTGAGGGCGGTCAGGTCGTCATAGACGTGGGAAACGCCGGCGAAGGAGAGGTGTGCGCTCATGGGGGTGCAGACTAGTGCGTCCGCCGCCCCGCTCAAGCGTCCGAGCCGTCATCTTCCCGTGATTTCGGCGTTTCTTCCGCGTCCGCCTCGCCGATAAGGAACTCGTCGCCGCTGTCGTCGTCGGCCAGCGGGTCCTCGTCATCGTCCATGGCATCGTCGTCCGGCGACGGCACGGAGAAGTCCGGCGGCAGGCGGGCATCCAGCAGGCCGGCGGCCTTGAGGTCGTCCACGCCCGGCAGGTCGCGCACGCTTTCCAGCCCGAAATGGACCAGGAAATCCTCCGTGGTGCCGTAGGTCAGCGGGCGGCCCGGCGTGCGGCGGCGTCCGCGCGGGCGGATCCAGCCTGTCTCGAACAGCACGTCGAGGGTGCCCTTCGATACCTGCACACCGCGGATGTCCTCGATTTCAGCGCGGGTGACGGGCTGGTGGTAGGCGATGATGGCCAGCGTCTCCATGGCCGGGCGCGACAGCTTCTTGAGCTGCACGGCCTCGCGCTGGAGCAGGAAGGACAGGTCCTCCGCCGTGCGCATCATCCACTTACCGCCCACCGGCACCAAGTTGACGCCGCGCGGGGCATAGAACGACTGAAGCTCGTTCAGCAGCGCCGACACGTCGGTGCCCTCCGGCAACCGCTGCGCGAGGCTCTTCTCGTCCAGCGGCTCTGACGCTGCGAACAGCAGCGCTTCCAGCATGCGCAGGGTCTTGGTGCGCGCCTCGTCCGAGATGAGGCTGATGTTGGAGGCCTCCGGGGCGTCCGCGCCTTTCTCGGGCGCGTCGTCCTCGTGGTCCATGTCTCGTTTCTCAGCCATCTGTGTCGCGTTGCTCATTCAACGTCTCTGTCACCTGGAGGAACATGGGAAGTGGAGGCCGCGTCATCGGTCCCGGTGCGGCGGCGGACATAAAGCGGTTCGAAGGGGGCAGCCTGGCGAAGCTCGATCTTGCCGTGCTTGGCAAATTCCAGGCTGGCCGAGAAGGTGCTGGCGATGCCCGAGCGGCGGCTGTTGCCGTCGGCGAACTCCGGCGGCACCAGCGTATCGATGCGGTCCCAGTCGACCAGCACGCCAAGCATGGATTCGAGGCGCTTACGCGCATCCTCGATAGTGAAGACCGGCTGGCGCGCGACCTTCAGCGTGTCGATCTTCTGGACGGCTCGCTGCGTGGCATAGGCCTTGAGCAGGTCGTAGTAGTCGGCGGTGTATTGGCTGCGCTTGATGACGCGGATGCCTTCCGGCATGCCGCGCGCGAACACGTCGCGGCCCATGCGGCTGCCGGCGAACAGCTTGGCGGCGCTCTCACGCATGGCTTCCAGCCGCTGCAGGCGGAAGGCCAGCCGCGCGGCGAGTTCCTCGGCGCTGGGGTCTTCCTCTTCCTCGGGCGGCGGCAGCAGCAGGCGGCTCTTCAGGTAGGCGAGCCATGACGCCATGACGAGGTAATCGGCGGCCAGCTCCAGCTCGAGGCGCTTCGCCTCCTGCACGAAGACGAGGTACTGCTCGGCAAGCTCGAGGATCGAGATCTTGGCGAGATCGACCTTCTGGGCCCGCGCCAGCGTCAGCAGGACATCGAGCGGGCCTTCGTAGCCATCGATATCGAGAACGAGAGCACCCGAATCCGTGACCGGCCCCGTATCCTTTCGGGGCGCGCCGCTCTCGAAATCGTAAACTTCGCCTGGAGACACGCTGCTTTCCCGTTCTGGGAGAGGTGGAACAAGCATCCAACCTCCGCACCGGGGCGTGGGGCGTCAAGCACTTGCGCCGAGAAGTTCCGTCCACTTCGAAAGCGCTTCAGTAACCGATTCGCGGGGTTGCGGTTTTCGGCGGGAAAGTGCCATTTCCGAGCGCCTCAGCGCATCGCCTGCAAGCTCCGGTGCTTCCGCGGCAACCGCCTCCATCTCGGCCATGTCGCCGTTGCAGTGGAGGGCCAGGTCACAGCCTGCAGCGAACGATTCGGTAACTCGCGTGCCCATGGGACCACCGAGCGCCTTCATGGAAAGGTCGTCGGTCATCAGCAGCCCATCGAAGCCGATCTCCCGGCGGATCATGGCGATCACGTCCGGCGAGGTCGTCGCCGGCCTGGCATCGTCCAGCGCCTCGTAGACCACGTGGGCGGTCATGCCGAGCGGCAGGTCAGCCAGCGCGCGGAACGGCTCAAAATCCACGGCACGCAGGGATTCGATCGGCGCGTCGACGATAGGCAGCGCCTCGTGGCTGTCGACGCCGGCGCGGCCATGTCCTGGAATGTGCTTCAGGACCGAAAGAACGCCTGCCTGCGATAGCCCGTCGGCACACGCGCGGCCGAGCGCGATGACCGTTTCGGGTGTCTCGCCATACGCCCGGTCGCCGATGATGTCGTGGGCACCGGGCTGCGGCACATCGGCCAGCGGCAGGCAATCGACGTCGATGCCGAGATCGGCCAGTTCGGACGCGATGAGGAACGCCCCAAGGCGGCAGGCTTCAATCCCGGCATCGCGATCCCGCGCGTAGAGGTCGCCATAGACGCGCGCGGGCGGAAACTTGCGCCAGTGCGGCGGTTTGAGGCGGGCGACGCGTCCGCCCTCCTGGTCGATCAGGACGGGGGCATTCCAGCCGACCGTCTCGCGGAACTCTGAGACCAGCGCCCGCAGCTGATCGGGATCGTCGATGTTGCGCGCGAAGACGATGAAGCCCCACGGATCGGCCTCGCGGAAGAACCGCTTTTCGGCGTCCGTCAGGCTGTGGCCTTCGCAGCCATAGATGGCTGCCCGCATCAGCGTCTGCGCACGAGGCAGTCGGTGCCGCCCGCCTTGAGAGACGCGCAGGCCTGGCCGGCCGCTTCCTTGGAGCCGTAGCCGGCGGCGCGCAGGCGGTACCAGATGCCACGGTCGCCGAGATCGGCCTGCTGGATGTCCGCCAAGCGGTCACCGAGCGTGTCCGCGTGCTTGCCCTGCAGGTTCGCCCACTGGGCGCGGGCCTGGTCCTGGCTGCGGAACGAGCCGACCTGCACGACCCAGTCACCGGAGGCGGTCTGCGCCGACGCCGCGGGCGTTGCGGGTTCGGGCTGGGGGGCAGGAGCCGGTGCCGAGGCGGGTTCGGAGGCTTCAGACTCGCTCTCTTCCGGCATGGTCACCGGGGGCGGCGACGTTTCGGCTGCGGAGCGCGCGGGCGTTTCTTCCGGCTCGGTGGCCTGCGGCGTGGCGACAGGTTCCTCGGGCGGCGGCAGCAGACGCTCGACACCGCCATTGTCCGAGCCCTCGCTGCCGGACTCACCGGTAATACGCTCGAAGATCTCCTTGTCCTGGTGCGGGATTTCCATGCCGCCCGGCTCCTGCGGGGCCACCTTCTCGGGCCCGCCTTCGGCGCGCACGATGGGCGGCGCGGTGCGGATGCCCTCTTCCCGGCCCTGCTGGTAGGCAAAATAGACCACGCCGCCCAGCGCGGCCGCCACCACCAGCACGATCAGCAGCATCAGCCAGCCGCGACCACCGCCACCCTCGTCCTCGTCGGTGGCGTCGTAGGTGTCGTCGTCGTCGATCATCACGGGATCGAAGGCACCGCGGTCGTAGCGGTCGTCATCGCGATCGATGTGGGACATGGCCGCTTGGCCTCCTGAAGCCTTTCGCCGTCAGCGCATTTCTTCTACCGGCGTCACGCCGAGGACCTTGAGGCCGGCGGCGATCGTGACCGCCACCGCGCGAATCAGCGCCAGACGCGCCATCGTAACACCGGGTTGATCTGTATGGATAAACCGCAGGCGGGCGTCATCCTTGCCCTTGTTCCACAGGGCGTGGAACTGGGCCGCCAGCTCGTGCAGGTAGAAGGCGATGCGGTGCGGCTCGTGCGCCAGCGCCGACTGCTCGATGGTGCGCGGGAACGCTGCCATCTGCTTGACCAGCGCCAGTTCTGCCTCGTCGTCCAGCAGCGACAGGTCGGCCTGCGCCAGCGCGGCGTCGGACAGGTCGGTGTCCGGGAAGTCGGTGGCCGCCAGCCGCAGCACCGAGCAGATGCGGGCGTGGGCGTACTGCACGTAGAAGACCGGGTTGTCCTTCGACTGCTCCATGACGGCGGCGAAGTCGAAGTCGAGGGGCGCGTCGTTCTTGCGCGTGAGCATGATGAAGCGCACGACGTCGCGGCCCACCTCGTCCACCACTTCGCGCAGGGTGACGAAGGAACCGGAGCGCTTCGACATCTTCACCGGCTCGCCCGCGCGGAACAGCTTCACGAGCTGGCAAACCTTCACGTCGAGCGCGCCCTCGCCGTCCGTGAGCGCCTTTACTGCCGCCTGCATGCGCTTGATGTAGCCCGCGTGGTCGGCGCCCCAGACGTCGATCATCTCGTTGAAGCCGCGCCGATACTTGTCGAGGTGATAGGCGATGTCGGCGGCGAAGTAGGTGTGGCTGCCGTCGGACTTCTTCAGCGGCCGGTCCACGTCGTCGCCGTACTCGGTCGCCTTGAAAAGAAGCTGCGGGCGCTCCTCCCAGTCCTCCGGCACCTTGCCCTTCGGCGGTTCGAGAACGCCGGTATAGAGCAGGCCCTTGCTTTCAAGGAGGTCGAAGGCTTCCGCCAGCTTGGTGCCGGGCTGATTCGCTTCGCCAAGCGAGCGCTCGGAGAAGAACACGCCGAACTCGATGCCGAGCGCCGCCAGATCCTCGCGGATCATGTCCATCATGGCGTCCACGGCGGCATCCTTCACGACGGGGAGCCACTCGGCCTCGTCCATCTTCGTGAGGGCGTCGCCGTGCTGGTCCGCCAGCGCCTTGCCGACGGGCACGAGGTAGTCGCCGGGATAAAGGCCCTCGGGGATTTCGCCGATGTCCTCGCCCAGCGCCTCGCGGTAGCGGAGATAGGCGGAACGGGCGAGCACGGTCACCTGCGCCCCGGCGTCGTTGATGTAATACTCGCGCGTCACCGCGTAGCCGGCAGTCGTCAGCAGGTTGGCCAGCGCATCGCCGAAGACGGCGCCGCGGCAGTGCCCCACATGCATGGGCCCCGTCGGGTTGGCCGACACGTACTCGACATTGACCTTGGCATTGCCGCCGATGTCGGACGTGCCGAACATCGCGCCCTCGGCCAGCACGCCCGCGAGCTGGATACGCCAGACGCTTTGCGCCAGCCGCATGTTGATGAAGCCGGGTCCCGCGACGTCGGTGCTATCGATGGCCGGATCCTCGGCCAGCGCGCTGGCAATGGCATCGGCGATGTCGCGCGGCTTCATGCCAGCCTGCTTGGCGAGCACGAGGGCGGCGTTGGTGGCGATATCGCCATGGCTCGCATCGCGCGGCGGCTCGACGGTCACATTGGAGAGGTCGAGGTCGGCAGGCAGCGTGCCTGTCTCGCCAAGGCGTGAAACGGCGGCTTCGAGGGTGCCGCGGATATCCCGGAACAGATTCATGGGGCGGGTCGATACACGCTCAGGCGGGGTTTGTCATGCGGGCGCGGGGATTGGTGGCCTAGCGGAAGATCGGGTCCGGCTGGAACAGGCGCCGATGCTCCTCGATGGCGAAGCGGTCGGTCATGCCCGCCACGAAATCGCACACGGTCTCGGCGGTCTTCTGGCCGCGCGGGCCATCGGTCGAGGCCTGCCACTCGTCGGGCAGCAGTTCAGGCTCGGCCACCAGCAACTCGAACAGTTCGCGCATGACGCGCTTGGCCTTGCTCATCATCCGGTTGACCCGGTAGTGGCGGTACATGCGCTGGTAGAGAAAGCTCTTGAGCGCCTTGTCGTGCTCGCGCATCTCGTCGGAGAAATCGACCAAGGGCTCGCCCGCGTTGCGCACGTCATCCGCCGAGCCGGGCTTGAGGTGTTGGATGCGGCGGCCTGTCTCGGCGATCACGTCTTCCACCATGTGCGAGATCAGGCGGCGGATCGCCTCGTGCCGCAGGCGCCGGTGGGCGAGGCCCGGATAGGCGTCGTGCACCTCGCGGAACATGTCGCCGACGAGCGGCAGCGCCATCAGGTCGTCCGGCGTAAACAGCGCGGCGCGCAGGCCGTCATCGATGTCGTGGTTGTTGTAGGCGATGTCGTCGGACAGGGCCGCCACCTGCGCCTCGGCGCTTGCATATGTGTGAAGGTCGAGGTCACGCAGGCCTTCATATTCACGGAATGCGCGCGGCAGGCCGTCGATGGATTCGCCCTGCCCGATCACCGGACCGTTGTGCTTCACCACGCCTTCCAGCGTTTCCCATGTGAGGTTAAGGCCGTCGAAGTCGGCGTAGCGCTGTTCCAGCCGCGTGACGATGCGAAGGGTCTGGGCGTTGTGGTCGAACCCGCCGAAGTCAGCCATGGCGGCGGAGAGCGCATCCTCGCCGGCGTGGCCGAACGGCGTGTGGCCGAGGTCGTGGGCCAGAGCCAGGGCTTCCGCTAGGTCTTCATCGAGGCCGAGGAACCGGCTGATGGACCGGGCGATCTGGGCGACTTCGAGGGAGTGCGTCAGGCGGGTCCGGAAGTAGTCGCCCTCGTGATAAACGAAGACCTGCGTCTTGTGCTTGAGACGGCGGAATGCGCCTGAATGGATGATCCGGTCCCGGTCGCGCTGGAACGGGGAGCGCGTGCGGCTCTCGGGCTCCTCGTGAAGCCGCCCGCGGCTGGCCGACGGATCGGCGGCGAAAACGGCCCGGCCCTGGTTCGGCTCCATACAGGCGGCTCCTTAAGGCCCCGGTCCCGGTGAAATTGACAATCGGGCGCAAGGCATTACGTATTTGGTGCCGGATAAGCCCGAAACCCTTTGAAAAAAGCGGCTTTTCGGGCGCGGCGCAACGAGGGTGTACTCATGAGTGACGTGGAAGTCGAGAGCAGGCCAGCCGAAGCAACGCCCGTGACGGTGTCGGCCAGCGCTGCCAAGCGGATCGCCGAAATCCTCAAGGCCGAGGCGGATGGCACGATGCTGCGCGTCAGCGTGGAGGGTGGCGGCTGCTCGGGCTTCCAGTATTCGTTCACGCTCGATGACGACAAGACGGCGGACGACCTGGTCATCGAGCGCGACGGGGCGACGGTCCTCGTGGACAACGTCTCGCTCATGTACATGGACGGCTCGGAGATCGATTTCGTGGACGACCTGATCGGCCAGTCCTTCCAGGTGAAGAACCCGAACGCGACCGCCGCCTGCGGCTGCGGCACGTCTTTCTCCATCTAGCTGACCGCCCATCCCTTGCCTCTGGCGTCGGCGCGCGCCCTCCCCTAACCTCCGCGCGCCATGAAGATCGCCACCTGGAACATCAACTCCATCAAGGTTCGCCTGCCGAACCTGCTTGCCTGGCTCAAGGAAGCTGAGCCGGACGTCGTGTGCCTTCAGGAACTGAAGAGCACCGACGACAACTTTCCGCGCAGCGAGATCGAGGACGCGGGCTACAACGTCGAGACCCACGGGCAGAAGACCTATAACGGCGTCGCCATCCTCTCGAAGGCGCCACTGGAGGACGTGACCCGCGGCCTGCCCGGCATGGAGAAGGACGAGCAGGCCCGCTACATCGAGGCCGTGGTCCCGGCCGGTGACAGCGTGATGCGCGTCGCTTCGATCTACCTGCCCAACGGCAATCCGGCACCCGGCGATAAATACGACTACAAGCTCGAATGGATGACGGCACTGCGTGCCCACGCATCGGACCTGCTGGCACTGGAAGAGCGCGTAGTGCTGGCGGGGGACTACAACGTGATCCCGCAGCCGGAAGACGTGCATGACGCGAAGGCCTGGGCGGAGGATGCGCTGTTCCTCCCGGAGACCCGCCGTGCCTTCCGCTCGATCACGTCGCTCGGTCTGACCGACGCGTTCCGCGCATGCCACTCGGCGCCCAACCGCTACACGTTCTGGGACTATCAGGGCGGCGCCTGGCAGAAGGACAACGGCATCCGTATCGATCACCTGCTGCTGAGCCCGCAGGCGGCGGACCGCCTCAAGGCCTGTGACATCGACAAGCACGTGCGGAGCTGGGAGAAGCCCTCCGACCACGTGCCCGTCTGGGCGGAGTTCGACGAATGAGCGGGACATGGCCGGTGACCGGCGGCTGCCACTGCGGCTCGGTGCGGTATGAAATTGCGGAAACGGATCTCAATCCGGCCATATGCCATTGCCGCGATTGCCAGCGGGTGTCCGGTGCCACGTTTGTCGTGTGGCTTGGCCTTGAGCCCGCCAAGGTGACAATCACCGGCGAGCTATCCCCTTACAGGTCATCGAAATGGGCGACACGCAGCTTCTGCCCGAAATGCGGAACGACCGTTGCCTACAGCATTGCCGGGATGGACGAGATCAACATTGCCGGCGGGACGCTCGATGACCCGGACGCCGCGGCACCGCGCTTCCAGATATTCCCGAAGTCGAGCCCGCGTTTCATGCGCGGCTTCGACAAAGAACTGCCGGTGAAGGACGTGGAAGGCTACTTCAACGGCCTGCGCGAGCGCTGAAACGCGGGGCCCATGGGCATCAGCCGGACGCCGTTGCGCAGCCGCTTGTAGTTGAGGCCCGTGTGGTCCGCCGGGTTGGGACCGGGGCTCGACACCACCAGGATATCGCGCGCGATGGGCTGGAAGTCCGCGCGGAAATGGACCGAGCTCTTCACCGCCACGATGTTCTCGCGCGCCGGGTCGGCGCCGAAGGCGGTGAACATGGCGCGGTCGGCCGTCTGCACCTTGCGGCTGCCGACCACGATGCGCACGCCGCCGATACCGATCATCGCGGCGCGGCCGAGCGACATTCGCGCGCCCTGGTAGAACGGGCCGGTCGCATCGATTTCCCCGTCATGCAGGCGCAGCACCTCGAAGGTCGCGTCGATGGGCCGCTCCTTGGCACCGCCCGTCCACGCGCCGAGCTTGAGGCGCACGCTGCTGCCCTCGCCCGCGTCCCACGCCGCCTGCGCCGCGTGCGGATCGTAAATGACGCCGCACAGCGCAGTGTCAGCGCCCGCGATCAGCGACTTGAGGAGGCCCACCGTGTCGCCGTTACCACCGGCGCCGGGATTGTCCTGCGTGTCGGCGAGCACAAGCGGGCCCTTCACGCGCTCTTCCGGGTCCGCAGCTTCACCGTAGGCGACGGCCTCCTCGGCCGGCCACAGCTTCTGCTGGAAGGCGCGCTCGAACTCGGTGATCGTGTCCGCCAGCCGGTCCGCCGCTTCGTCAGCAGCCGCCTGCGTCTGGGCATACGCCATGACGGCCGGGCCGCATTCCGCAATGTCGGCGGGCGGGAAGCCCATGGTCACAGATGCACTGAGCACCTGTGCGTCCGCCACCTCGGTGCCCTCCAGCGCGGCGGCATCGGCGTAAATCAGTGCGGCGGGGTCGGTCATCGTGCATTGGGCGGTGAGCGGGACCAGGAAGTTCAGCTTGCGGAAGGCCTTGGCCGGGCGCGCGTCGGTTGCCGCCAGCGTCGAGACGATGCGCGCGGCGCGTGCCCCGGTCTCCGCCATGTCCACGTGGGGATAAGTGCGGTAAGCGACGAGTGCATCCGCATTGCGCATCATGCGCTGCGTGACGTTCGCATGCAGGTCGAGAGACGCGACGATGGGGATGCGGTCCTCCACGATGTCGCGGATCCACTCGATCAGTTCGCCCTCGCCGTCTTCGAGGTCCTCGGTGACCATCGCGCCGTGCAGGTCGAGGTAGATGGCGTCGATCTGGCTGATGCCGCGCGCGCGCTCAAGCTCGTCCACGATCATGCCGGCCACGTGGGCGAACGCGTCGTTGGTCACATGGGCCGAGGGCGTCGCGGCCGCCCAGGCGAGCGGGACCGGCGTGAGACCGAGTTCGCGCGCCTCGGCAAGGAAGCCGGCGATCGGCACGTTCATCGGGCGCTTCGCGGAATCGGCGGGCGGCGCAAAGGTTTCCAGCAGCGTGTCGCGGCGCTGCAGGCCGGGCCAGGCATCGGCGTGCTCGAACGCCGTCAGGTCCGCGCGCTGGGTCGCGAACGTGTTGGTTTCGTGCTGAAAGCCGCCGACCGCGATACGCATGGCGGACGCATCTCCCTGCCTTGATCATGCACCCGGTGGTGCATGGGAACACCGGCTCCGAGCAGGTAGCTTAGGACCCGAAACGGGGCCGTGGCTACAGCGCGGCCGAAGAATTGACGGGCGGCAGGCCCGCATCGCCAAAGGAGGTAAACGCCATGATCAAGCTCGTCTTCGCCCTGCACAGGCTGCCGGGGATGAGCCTGGAGGAATTCCAGGACTACTGGTGGACAACCCACGCGCCACTGGTGCGCGAGCGCGCGCCCGTCCTGAAGATTGCGCGATACGTTCAGAGCCACGCGTTGGAGACCGCCATGGACGACGCCATGCGCAATTCTCGCGACGCCCAGCCCAAATATGACGGCTTCGCAGAGCTGACATGGGAGACCCAGGGAGACCTGGAATTCGCCATGACGGACGAGGCGGCACTCAAGGCCGGTGCGGAGTTGCTGGACGATGAACGCAAGTTCATCGATCTCAAGCGTACGTCGCTGACCTTCGTGCGCGAACGGCCCGTGGTCGGCTGATCAGCGCTTGGGGTGTTCGAGGCGGAAGGCCTCGGCGAGCCGCACGCCTGCGTCGATCTGCGCGCGGGTCATTTCCTTCTCGCGCTCGGCCATCAGCCTGTCGACGCCCTTGACGGTGTCTTCCGTGGCGCCCTGCCGGGCCAGCAGCAGGTAGCTGTAGGCACGGGCCTTGTCCTGCGGCAGCGGGTCGCCGTTCCAGTAGATGCCGGACAGGTGGATGAGCGCAGGCGTGTAGTATTTCTGAGCGGCCAGCTGGTACCAGCGGATGCCCTCGAAGCGGTTCCGTTCGACGCCGAGGCCGGCATAGTGCATTTCGCCGAGCTTGCTCTGTGCCTCCGCATGCTGTGAAAGGGCCGCTTCCTCGTACCAGGCAAGGGCCGCGCGGTAGTTCTGCTCGATCTCCGCCTCTTGCCAGCCATTGCGGTAGTGATCGGCCAGCTCGACCTGCGCCTGAACGTGGCCGCCCTCCGCCGCCATCTTCATGTAGTCGGCCGAGCGGCGCGGCACGAGGCTGACGCCGTTGCCGCCCTCGTACATCTTCGCCGCGAGATAGGCAGCCGTCGCATCGCCCTCGGCAGCACCCGCTTCCCATTCGGCGACGGCGCGCGCCTTGTCGCCATCGGAATAGGCCTGGATGCCCTCCTGCAGCCCGGCAAAGGCCGGGGCGGCGGCAAACAGGGCCGCGATGGCGGCGGCGATCAACGCGGGACTAGATATCCGCATAAACATGCGTCTCTTCCTTGGCGCCCGGGTGGGTGACGGCACCCTTGCGCGCCGGACCCACAAGCTGGGCGTACTTCCACAATGTGCCGGAATTGTAGTCGGTCTTCCGCGGGCGCCATGCCTTGCGGCGCTCTTCCAGAACGTCCGGGGCAACGTCGAGTTCCAGCGTGCCTGCAGCGGCGTCGATCGTGATGATATCGCCGTCCTCAACGAGGCCGATGGGTCCGCCCTCGGCAGCTTCCGGCCCCACATGGCCGATGCAGAAACCGCGCGTCGCGCCCGAAAAGCGCCCGTCGGTGATCAGCGCCACCTTGGAGCCCATGCCCTGGCCGTAGAGCGCCGAGGTGGTGGACAGCATCTCGCGCATGCCGGGGCCGCCCTTGGGGCCTTCGTAGCGGATGATGAGGACGTCGCCTTCCTCGTATTGCCGCTTGTCGACGGCGGCGAAGGCTTCTTCCTCGCTGTCGAAACAGCGCGCGGGGCCGGTGAACTGGAGCGTTTCGAGGCCTGCCACCTTCACGATCGCGCCGTCCGGCGCCAGTGAGCCCTTGAGGCCGACGACGCCGCCGGTTGGGGTGATCGGGTTCGAGACCGGGTAGATCACCTTCTGCGACGGGTTCCACTCGATCTCGGCGAGGTTCTCCTCCAGCGACGTGCCGGTGACAGTCAGGCAGTCGCCGTGCAGGAAGCCGCCCTCGAGCAGCGTCTTGAGCAGCATGGGCACGCCGCCGGCCTCGTACATGTCCTTGGCCACGTACTGGCCGCCCGGCTTGAGGTCGGCGAGATACGGCGTCTTCTTGAAGATCTCGGCGACCTCCAGGAGGTCGAAGTCGATCCCCGCCTCGTGCGCCATGGCCGGCAGGTGCAGGCCCGCATTGGTCGAGCCGCCGGACGCGGCGACGACGGTGGCCGCGTTCTCGAAGGCCTTGCGGGTGCAGATGTCGCGCGGACGGAGCTGGTTGGCGACGAGGTTCATCACCGCCCTGCCCGACGCCTCGGCGTATTCGTCGCGGCTTTCATAGGGCGCAGGCGCACCGGCGGAATTGGGCAGCGCGAGGCCGATGGCCTCGGACACGCAGGCCATGGTGTTGGCGGTGAACTGGCCGCCGCAGGCGCCTGCGCTCGGGCACGCCACGCATTCCAGCTCGTGCAGGTCCTCGTCCGACATGTTGCCGGCGGAGTGCTGGCCGACCCCCTCGAAGACGTCGAGGACGGTCACGTCCTTGCCCTTGAACTGGCCCGGCAGGATCGAGCCGCCATACATGAAGACGCTCGGCACGTTGAGACGCAGCATCGCCATCATCATGCCGGGCAGCGACTTGTCGCAGCCCGCAAGGCCGACAAGCGCGTCGTAGCAATGGCCGCGCATGGTCAGTTCGACCGAGTCCGTGATCACGTCGCGGCTGGCCAGCGACGACTTCATGCCCTGGTGACCCATGGCGATGCCGTCGGTGACGGTAATGGTGCAGAACTCGCGCGGCGTGCCGTGCCCGTCGATCACGCCCTTCTTGACCGACTGGGCCTGCCGCTGAAGCGCGATGTTGCACGGCGCCGCCTCGTTCCAGCACGTGGCCACGCCGACGAAGGGCCGGTTGATCTCTTCCTCGGTGAGCCCCATCGCGTAGTAGTAGGACCGGTGCGGCGCGCGCTCCGGCCCCTGGGTCACGTGGCGGCTTGGCAGTTTCAGCTTGTCGAAGCTCTTGGCATCCATGAAGCGGGCCTTTCGCTTACTCGAAATCTTCCTGCGTGAGGCTGCCGATCAGCGCGACATAGGCGGCGGTGAAGGCCTCCTGGTCGAGCGCCGAGTGATCGGTGTTCCAGGTTGCGGTGACGCACCAGCGGCTGCCGGTTTCGTCGGTCAGGTGCGTCGTCATGTTGAAGGCTCCGAAATTGGAGCCGCCCTTGTAGGCGACCTGTTCCCAGTTCGACGGATCGGTCACGCCCGGGTTCACGTGCATCGGCGCAAGGTCGGCCACACCCTCGATCAGGCCGCACAGGTCGCGCGCTGAAAACGGCCAGCCGATTTCCGGCGACGGCGCGTCCTCGATTTCCTGCACCTTGGGCAGCGGCAGGGCGTCCAGCTCGTCCAGCACGGCCTGGCGGCCTTCATCATCCGCCGCGCGGTAACGGGCGCGGATGTTGTTGGCGTCGGCTTTGAGCTTGAAAAATTGCGACGTGGACAGGACCGGCCGCATGGCCACGTAGGCCTCCACGGAATCGCGGCCCAGAATGTTGATCAGCGCATCGGTCGCCGTGTTGTCCGAGATGGAAATCATAAGCGTCGCCAGCGTGTGCAGCGTCACCGGTGAGCCTTCCGGCCACTCCTGGAGAATGCCGCTGGGCAGCGACTTCCACTCCGGCTTGAGCTCCACTACGTCGGTCCACGCCATCTCGCCGGTGTCGATGCGATCGGCCAGCGCCTGCAGCACCGCCATCTTGAAGGCCGAGCCCGCGTCTAGCTGCTCGTCCGGCGCCAGCGCCACCTGGTCCTCTCCGTCGCGTGTGACGAGCACGGCGACCTTGCCGCCGCCGTTGCGCTCAAGGCGCACGAAGCCGCCCAGCGCCTCCTGCGGCGTCAGGCCCTCGGCTGTGGGCTGGCGGAAGAACAGGAACGTGACGAGACCCTTGTCGTCGAGCTGGATCTCGGCGGGCACCCGGCCGCGTTCGAGGAACACCGTGTAGGTGTTCTGGCCTTCCTTCTGGACGCCGCGGAAACCGCCCAGCGTGCCCTTGAGCCCGCCGACGATGGAGACGACCTCCTCGAGGTTGGCGCGGTTGAGCAGCGCGGGCGAAAACCAGTCACGCTCGATCTTTTCCGAGGTGAAGAGGCGCTCCAGCACCTCTTCCTCGGCGGCCCACGCCGGCGCCGCCAGCACAGGCACAAGCAAAAGGACGGCAACAAGCCGCCCGAGCCAATTCGTCATGCTGCCCCCTCCAGCCGGCCGAGCGCGTCGGCCAGCTTCGCACGCGTCTGCTCGGCATCTGCCTTGCGTTCACGCTGCTCCTCGATGACGTCCTCCGGCGCCTTGGCCAGGAACTTCTCGTTGCCGAGCTTACCGTCGATCTTGGCGATTTCCTTCTCGATCTTGCCGATTTCCTTAGCGAGGCGGTCGCGCTCCGCAGCGAGGTCCACGACCTCGGAAATCGGCAGGAAAGCTGTCGCTTCGTCGACCACCACCTGGATCGAGCCTTTCGGCGCATCCTCGGCGGCGCGCAGGGAATCGAGACGGGCCAGCCGCTCGATCATCTCGCGGTTCGCGTTCATCCGGGCGACCGTCTCGTCCGATGCACCCTTGAGGATCAGCGGGATCTTGGCCGCCGCCGGCACGTTCATCTGGGCCCGCGCCGAGCGGACCTCGGTCACGAGGCGGATGATCCAGCCGATCTCGGCGTCGGCCACCGTGTCGCCAAGGTCCGCCGGGTAGGACGGCCACGGCGCGGTAACGAGCATGGTCTCGCGCTTCGGCCCTTCGCTGCCCTTCCACAGCTCCTCGGTGAGGAACGGCATGAACGGGTGGAGCATCACGAGGATCTGGTCGAGGGCCCACGCCGCGGTGGCGCGCGTCTCCTCCTTGGCGTCCTCGTCGGACCCGTTGAGGATCGGCTTGATGAGTTCCAGGTACCAGTCGCAGAAGACATCCCACACGAAGTGGTAGATGGCGCCCGCGGCGTCGTTGAACTTGTAGGCCTCAATGGCTTCCGTCACCTGCGCCG
The DNA here is from genome assembly GCA_965229975.1 of Parvibaculaceae bacterium. Lineage (GTDB taxonomy): Bacteria > Pseudomonadota > Alphaproteobacteria > CGMCC-115125 > CGMCC-115125 > Pyruvatibacter. The sequence goes on along the minus strand of OZ245936.1, from coordinate 1,116,049 downwards.
CCGTGCGCCGTGTCTCGCCGGCGATCCACTTGTTGGGCGTGCCGGTGACCGACGCGATGTCGAAACCCTCGACCCGGCTGCACTCGTTCATCTGGCAGAAGCGCGCCGCGTTCCACAGCTTGGTGCCGAAGTTGCGGTAGCCCTCGACGCGCGATTTGGCGAGCTTGATGTCGCGGCCCTGCGCGGCCATCGCGGCAAGCGTGAAGCGCAGCGCATCGGCGCCGTATTCGTCGATGAGTTCGAGGGGGTCGATGACGTTCCCCTTTGACTTCGACATCTTCTGGCCCTTCTCGTCGCGGACCAGCGCGTGGATATAGACGTCGCGGAACGGCACTTCCTTCATGAAGTGCAGGCCGAACATCATCATCCGGGCGACCCAGAAGAAGATGATGTCGAAGCCGGTGACCAGCACGTCGGTCTTGTAGTAGCGCTGAAGCTCAGGCGTCTCGTCGGGCCAGCCAAGCGTGGAGAACGGCCACAGGCCGGACGAGAACCATGTGTCCAGCACGTCCTCGTCACGCTCCAGTGGTTCGTCCTTGCCGTAATGCTTTTTGGCCAGCGCCTTCGCCTCGTCCTCGTCATGGGCGACGAAGACTTCGCCATCCGGCCCGTACCACGCGGGAATGCGGTGGCCCCACCACAGCTGGCGCGAGATGCACCAAGGCTGGATGTTCCGCATCCACTCGAAATAGGTCTTTTCCCAGTTGCGCGGCACGAACACGGTCTCGCCCCGCTCGACGGCCTCGATGGCCGGCTGCGCCAGCGTCTTGGCGTCCGCGTACCACTGCTCGGTGAGGAACGGCTCGATCACGTCGTTCGACCGGTCACCGTAGGGCACGGCGATGCGGCGGTCCTCGATCTGGTCGAGGAGCCCTGCCGCATCAATGTCGGCGACCACCAGCTTGCGGACCTCGAAGCGGTCCTTGCCGTGATAGGCGCCGGTGGCGGCCTTTGCGTCACCCTCTGGCAGGCCGTCGAGGAAATCCGCGTTGCCATCGAGAACGATGCGCCCGCGCGTATCCATGACATTGATCATCGGCAGGTCGTGACGACGGCCGACCTCGAAGTCGTTGAAATCGTGCGCCGGGGTGATCTTCACCGCGCCCGAGCCCTGCTCCGGGTCGGCGTGATCGTCCGCCACGATAGGAATTCGGCGGCCCACCAGCGGCAGGATGACGTGCTTGCCGACCAGGTGCTTGTAGCGCTCGTCCGCGCCGTTCACCGCAACGGCCGTGTCACCCAGCATCGTTTCCGGCCGGGTCGTGGCGACGACGAGGTAGTCGCGCGTCTCGAACGCCGTCGGGTTGCCGTCCTCGTCGTGCTCGACCGGGTACTCATAGGTCAGCCCGTCCGCCAGCGGGTAGCGGAAGTGCCAGAAATGGCCGTCCACTTCCGTGGGCACTACCTCAAGGTCCGAAATCGCGGTCTCGAGCTTCGGGTCCCAGTTGACGAGGCGCTTGTCCTTGTAGATCAGCCCCTCGCGGTAGAGCGCGACGAACACCTTGAGGACCGCCTTCGAGAGACCGTCATCCATCGTGAAGCGCTCGCGGCTCCAGTCGCACGAAGCGCCGAGACGGCGAAGCTGGTTGATGATCGTGCCGCCGGACTCGCCCTTCCACTTCCAGACGCGCTCGACGAAGGCCTCGCGGCCCATCTCGCGCCGGCCCTGGTTGCCTTCCGCGGCAAGCTGGCGCTCGACGACCATCTGCGTGGCGATACCCGCGTGGTCCGTCCCCGGCTGCCACAGCACGTCCTTGCCGCGCATCCGCTCGAAGCGCACCAGCACGTCCTGCAGCGTGTTGTTGAGGGCGTGGCCCATGTGCAGCGAGCCCGTCACGTTGGGTGGCGGGATGACAATGGAATAGGGCTTGGCGCCCGCCTTCACGCGAGCGGGATCGCCCGCCTTGAAGGCACCGGCCTTCTCCCAGTCGGCGTAGATGCGCGGTTCGACCGCGTTGGGCTGAAACGTCTTTTCGAGCATGGAACCTGAACAAAAAAGAGCCGGCCCCGCGCTGGGTTGCGCCTGACAGGGTCAGGGCGTCCCGCAGCGCCGGGAACCGGCTGGTTTTAACGCAACACCGCCCGATGGCAACCGGACGGCATGAAAGCTGGCGTTAGCGCCGGCGGCCGCGCCGCGAGACCCGTTCGACCTCTTCGGCTACCGCCGCCTCTACGATTTCAGGCAGGTTCTCATCCAGCCACTGCTTCATCATCGGGCGCAGCAGGTCCTGCACGAGATCTTCGAGGGTGCGCGGGTTGGCGCCGGATGACGTGCGCATGTCCTGGGTCAGCCTGTCAAAAGCCGCCGTGGCGGCCGCCTGGGCTTCAGGCGAAAGAAGCCCGCTCTCGCCCTCGTCGGACGACGCGGCGGCAGGCTTCGGAGCGGCAGCCGGGGTCGGCGCCGGTTCGGGTGCGGACGAAGGCTCGCGGTCGATCGCGATGATCTCGTCATCATCGTCGTCCTCGACCGGGGCAGCCCGCATGGGCTCTGGCTCGGGTGCCGGTTCGGGTTCCGGCTCAGGTTCGTTGGCCGGCACGGCATCGAAATCGATGTCCGGCTCGGGTTCCGGATCCGGCTGCGGCGCTGCCGCCACCACGTCTTCTTCCGGCGCTTCTTCCGCGATGTCGGTCAGTTCGAGGACGTCGTCGTCCTCTTCCTCGACGGCGGCAATGTCCGGCTCCTGGGCCGGCGCACCCGACGGCTCGGCGTCGTCGGCGGCCTTGGCCGCGTCGCCGCCGTCATCTTCCCCGTCTTCCGAGATGATCCGGCGGATCGACGCCAGGATCTCCTCCATCGACGGTTCCTGCTGGGTGCTCTGATCGCTCATGACTTGCTCACCGCATCCTTCGCAACGCGCAGCGGCTCTGCTCTGCGCAACTCCATGAACCGCCCCAACACGCGGACGGCCCGGCCCCTCTCGACAGTGTCCAGCCTAAACCAGCGGACAAACCAGTTAAAGCGCGCGGGCGTGAATGCCCGGCGCTGCGCCGCAGTCTTGCGGGAAAAGGTTAATCCGAGGCTAGGACGTCGGACGCGTCCGTATCCGATGCCGGCGCCACCTCTTCCGGCTCGTCGATCAGCGCCCAGCCGTACCAGCGGTCCGCCACGCTGTCGTAGTTCTCCGCCGGGCGGTACGTCTCGACCGGCAGGTTAAGATAGACCGCGTTGAGACGCCCGATCGCGGCCAGAAGCTGGTAGGCTGCGACATAGGCATCACGTTCGGAGGTGACCAGCGCCACCCGGGAATCGAGCAGTTCCTGCTCGGCGTCCAGCACGTCCAGCGTGGTGCGCGAGCCGACCTGCGCTTCCTGCTGCACGCCGTCGAGGGCGATCTCGTTGGCGCGCACCTGCTCCCGGTCCGACTCGATCTGCGCATTGGCAGCTCTGTAGCCTTCCCAGGCACTTGCAACGCCTTCTTCAACCAGGCGAATCGCTTCCGCAATCTGCAGGCGCGACTGGCTGTTGAGCTGCTTCGCCTGCCGGATCTGGCTGCTGACCGCGCCAGACTGGTAGAGCGGCACCGAGAGCACCGCGGTCACCGACGCCGTCTCCGAATCATCGATCGAGGAACTCGGCCGCTCCGCGTAGCCGTATTCGCCCTGCACCTGGAGCTGCGGCAGCAGCTGGCCCTTGGCGTCCCGGATCGCGTGCCGCGAGGCTTCTTCGGCGAAGCGGGCCGCGACCACCTGCGGATTGTCGCGCAGCGCCACGTCCAGCGCCTCCGCCTCCGACGGCGGCAGGTCGGGCAGCGGCGGCTCGGCATCCAGCGTGCCCGGCGCCATGCCGACAATCCGCTCGTAGGCGGCGCGCGAATTGGTGAGATTGGCCTCGGCGCGCGTCAGCAGCGAGCGCGACCGGCTGAGGCGCGCTTCCGACTGGGCCACGTCCGTGCGGGTGATTTCGCCCACGTCGAACCGGTCGTTGGCGGCTTCCAGCTGGCGTTCCAGCACGATCACGTTGTTGCGGTTGAGCTCGACGGTCGCGAGGTCGCGCAGCACGTCCATGTAGGCCGTCACCGCGTCCAGCAGCACGGACTGCTCGGTATTGGCCAGCGAGGCGCGGCCCGCGGCCACCTGGGCCTTCGCCTGCCGCGTCTGCGCAACGGTGCGCCCGCCGCGGTAGATGTTCTGGGCCAGCGAAACCGTGCCGGAGTAGCTCTTGCGCGTATCGTCGGAGGACGTGCCGAGGGCGGCGAAGCCGGCGCCGGTCGAAAGCGTGTTCCGGGTCTCGGACCACTGTGCGGTGCCGTCGGCCGACAGGCTGGGCCGCCAGTTGCTCAGCGCCTGGGCCACGTTTTCGTCGGTCGCGCGCAGTTCGGCACGCGCTGCCTGCAGCGTCGGGTTGCCGGCATAGGTCGCCGCCAGCGCATCGGTCAGGGATTCGGCGAACGCGGGCTGGGCCGCCAGCGTCGAGCCCAGCAGGGCGGCCAGCGCGGCGAGCCGGATGGCCCTTGCGGATTCTTGCTTTTTCAAAGTCTTCCCCCGCCATGACGCGGCTTCGGGCACCAGCTTGGACCCTACGCCAATATGACGAACCTAAATAGGGGGCGGACCCTTAAAGGTTCAATGATGAAACCGGCAAGATCCGCCGACTGAGGCCGCTTTGCCACGCAGCTTCGGGGTCGGCAGCCATGGTGTCCAACGGCGCGGCGCTCGCAACTCCGTCGCCTAAAACACGAAACCCACTGGTTTTTCAAACATCGGCAGCGGCGCCACGGCGGCGCTGAACACGCTGCGGCCGGTGGTCGTCTCGCCGGTGCGCTCGTAGGCCATGGCCCGGCCCGCCAGCCCCTTGCCGACGACGCAGACCAGGTGCCCGCCGTCCTTCAGCTGGTCGCACAGGGCCTCCGGCATCTCCGGCAGCGCGCCTTCCACGATGATCGCGTCGAACGGCGCCTGGTCCGGGCAGCCCTTGGTCAGGTCGCCCTCGATCACCGCCACGTTGTCGACGCCGGCGTCCGACAGGTTCTGGGTAGCAGCGCTTGCCAGCGCCGGCTCGCTCTCCAGCGCCACCACGGTTTCCGCCAGCCGCGCCACTACGGCCGGCCCGTAGCCGAGCCCCGCGCCCACGTAGAGCACCAGCGAATCCGGGGTGATTTCGGCCAGCTGCACCAGCCGGGCGAAGACGCGCGGCTCCATGATGTAGCGGACCGTGCCGTCCTCGCAGGTGTGGATCGGCATGTCCTCGTCGCGGTAGGCGATCGAGCGCTTGGCCGCCGGCACGAATTTCTCGCGCGGCACGGCGCCCACGGCATCCAGCACGCCGCGGTCCGTCACGTCGTTGGTGCGGATCTGGCTTTCGACCATGTTGAGGCGGGCGGAGGCGAAATCGAGCATCGGAGAGCCTGCGGGATGCGTGGTGCCGGGCGGGGAAAACCCCTCGCGTTCCGCCTTATAAAGACCGGCCGGGAACGTGACAATGCGGCGGCTTTCGCCAATCCGGCCCGCACTGCGCCGGGAGGATAGCGCCAGTGAATTGGCCGATTGTTTGGCCCCGCGCGCTCTGCTATAGCCTCGCGCCTGGTGGCCACGTGGCGGAGTGGTTACGCACCGGACTGCAAATCCGTTTACCCCGGTTCGATTCCGGGCGTGGCCTCCAGCCCCCTTACGAATTTTCGAGATCGACCGCGGCGTCACTCCGCGCCGCGCCGCGCTGCGTGCCCTGCTGGCCGCTGGCCTGCTCGTCGCCCTGGGTCCCCGGCACCGGCCCCGGCCCGCGCCGTCCCCACCAGACTTCCAGCCGCCGCCTGAGCCGCCGCACGCGGAACGAGTCGACCGACAGCACGACCAGGCCCAGGGGAATCATCCAGAAGCCCAGAACCGGCAGGAACCCGAGCATCCCGCCCAGCACCAGCGCCACGCCGATGGCGATGCGCACCGGCTTGGGCCCCGGCACGTGGTAGCTTCGCCTGCCTAGTTTGACCTTAGCCATGGAACGCCGGCCTCCTCTCGCGCACACAATTGGGGGATCGCGCGTCCCCTGTTAACCCGGCATGGATGAATTTCGGCGCAATCTCGGCAAATGGGTCTTTGCATGGCGTCCGCCGCTTTGCTATGACCCTGCCTCTCGTGAAGCCCGGGGTGTTGAAACGCCTTGAGTTTCGCGCGTGTTCCCCGGTAGCTCAGTTGGTAGAGCAAGCGGCTGTTAACCGCTGGGTCGCTGGTTCGAGTCCGGCCCGGGGAGCCACCTAACCTCCCGATATTTCCTGCACTGCAAAATTGTCCGCCGATACGCGCGGCCAGCACGCAGTATTTGCGGCATTGCGGCGAGAATTCGGTCAGGCGCGCGTCCACGCCGCCATGAACAGGTCGAGCCCCGCCTCGAATTCATCGTCGGCGGACATTGTCCCCGCGTCTTTCGCCGCCGCCCGCAGATGCGGCAGCGCCGCCTTGGCCCCGATTGCCGCCTCCGCCGACTCGCGGTCCGGCATCGCGCCGAATGGCCCCGCCGGATCGGCCAGCACCGAGCCGATGGCCAGCGAGATCACCATGCGGAATCCCACGAGCACCCGCCGCCCCGGCGCCGCGCAGGCATCGAGCGCCCCGAGCAGTGCGTCGAGAAACCCGGTGACCTGCGGACCCGACAGCCGCCGCGTCAGCAACACCGGCAAGGCGTTGGGATGTGCCAGCGCCGCCTCGCGCATCTGCCGCGCGGCCAGCCGCACTCGGTCCGGCGCCGGAACCTCCTCCGGCGGGATCGTCAGTCCACGGAAGATATGCTGCGCCACCGCATCGAGCAGCGCATCCTTGTCGGCCACGTGGTTGTAGAGCGCCATCGGCGCGCAGCCGAGCGCCGCCGCCACCCGGCGGATGGTCAGCCGGTCAGCCCCCTCGGCGTCGATGACCTCGAGCGCCGCCGCGACGATCCGCTCCCGGGTCAGTGCCTTGCGTGTGCGCGCCATCGGTCAAACCGGCAATCTGGACGAGTAGGCCCGCATCGCACGGGCCCATCGCGCTTGTGCCATGCTTCGTGCGCCGCCCGCTAGAGAGCGCGGCACTGAAACGCCACCGGCGCAGCGCGTAGCCCCGTAGGAAGTAGGCTCCGACCGGACAGGACCGCTCCGGCGCCGCATCAGCGCGCCGCAACGCCGACCTCCCTGTGCGGCCCCATCACCTCCGCCAGGAACGCCAGCTGGTCCGCCAGCGCACGCTCCAGCGGTTCGCCGAAATAGATGTCGAAATGGCCGACGGGATAGCCGATCGAGCGGCCCTTCGGCGTGCGCTTCGCCGCCGCGTGGCCGCGCCCCGGCGACACGTCGGTATCGGTGTCGCAGATGCAGTAGAGCGCCGGGCACGCCACTCGCGGCGCCGACAGGATCGGCCGGTGGCCCGCAACGCCAAGCATCGTGCGCGCCGCCACCCGGTTTTCCCACGGCGCGCCCGGTGTCACCATGGAGAGATAGGCTTCCTCCGCATGCGGTTTGTTCAGAACCGCCAGCTCCCCCGGCTGCCCCGCAATCTTCACGTAGCGAGGGCTCATGCCAACCAGCGACCGCAGCCGGTCCGACGTCGCGGCAATACCAAGCCGCGTCCCGAGCACCGGCCCCATGCGGAACGCCTCCACCAGCCCGTCCATCAGCGGACACTGCGCGATCACGGCCGCAAGGTCCGGCCGCTGCGCCGCTACCTGGATAGCCAGCCCGCCGCCGAACGACGTGCCCCAGAGTGCGACCCGGTCCTGGTCCACGTCCGGGTCCGCCCCGGCAGCATCAAGAACGGCGTGAATGTCGGCCCTCTGCTGCGCCGGATCGAACAGCTGGCGCGGCATCCCGCCGCTCTCGCCAAAGTGCCGGTAATCGAACGCGTAAACGATGTAGCCGGCATCCGCGAAACGCTGGCAGATCTCCGCCAGCCGCACCGCGCGGATGGCGCCGATGCCATGGGTCATCACCAGCGCGGGAAACGGGCCCTCACCGGCAGGCCGCCACCGCCAGGCGGCAAGTCTGTCTGTGGCGCGGGCGCCGGGAACGGCGATGTCGAGGTCTGTACGGGTCGCTCTCATGGCCTTGTCTCCCTGAAACGTACAAAGTACATTTAGGCACGCAACCAGCCACGTCAATGAAAATCGGCAACGCACCGCCTCACCTGCTAAGAACGGGCAGCAATCTGGGGAGTCTCAGGCCATGAAAGAACAGTCCGTGGACGGAAAAACCGTCCTCATCACCGGCGCCACGTCCGGTATCGGTGCGGTGACGGCGAAGGAGCTGGCGAAGCGCGGCGCCCATGTCGTCCTCGCCTGCCGCTCGCCGGAGAAGACCCGGCTCGTGCTCGACGGGATCGCGAAGGCAGGCGGCAGCGCCGAGTTCATCCCCCTCGACCTCGGCGACCTTGAGTCGGTCCGCGCGTGCGCCGCCGCCTTCCTCGCCACCGGCCGCCCGCTCCACCTGCTGATCAACAATGCGGGCCTCGCCGGCGCCAAGGGCACGTCCCAGTCGGGCTTCGAGATCGCCTTCGGCACCAACCATGTCGGCCACTTCCTGCTGACCCGGCTGCTCCTGGACAAGGTCAAGGAAAGCGCCCCGGCCCGCATCGTCACCGTCGCCAGCACCGCCCACTACAACGCCAAGAACGGCATCGACTACGACGCGGTGAAGGAGCCGACGAAGTCGGCCACCGGCCTGCCCGAATACGCGGTCTCGAAACTCGCCAACGTCCTGTTCTCGGCGGAGCTGCCGAAGCGCCTCGAAGGCACCGGCGTCACCACCTATTCGCTGCATCCGGGCGTCGTCGGCACGGACATCTGGCGCTCCCTTCCCTGGCCCATCGACCGCATAATCAAGCTCTGGATGATCGGCCCGGAGGAAGGCGCCAAGACCACGCTCCATTGCGCGCTGTCGGAAGAAGCGGGCAACGAAACCGGCCTCTACTACGACAAGGAAAAGCCGAAGACGCCGAGCGCCGTCGCACGGGACCCCGCAGCCGCAGCCGAACTCTGGCGCCGCTCCGAGGAATGGGTCGCCTGACGCCATGGGCTCGAGGCCGGTGGGCATGACCCGGCCCATCGCCTAGGCTTCCGCCATGCACAGATTCCTCCTCATCGCGTCCCTGCTTGCTCCGGCGCTTGCCGCGCCCGTCTCCGCCAGCGCCGCCACCTGCCCCGTCGACCGCCCCATCACGTTTGGCGGCCTCGACTGGGATTCGGCGCGCTTCCACAACGCCGTTGCGGCACGCCTCATGCGCGACGGCTATGGCTGCGAGACGGAGGAGATCCCGGGCACCACCATCCCCCTCACCAACGGCCTCGCCCGCGGCGACCTGGACGTGCTCATGGAAGTCTGGCGCAACAACCGCGCCGAGGCCTTCATCAAGGCCGAAGAGCGCGGCCAGGTCCGCGACATCGGCCCCAACTTCCCCGACGCCGTCCAGGGCTGGTACGTCCCCGCCTACGTGGTCGAGGGTCCGGACGCGCCCGCGCCCGATCTCAGGTCCGTATCCGACCTGCCGAAATACAAGTCGCTTTTCGAGGACCGCGAGGAACCCGGCAAGGGCCGCTTCTACAACTGCATCGCCGGCTGGGCCTGCGAGATCGTGAACACCCGCAAGCTCGAAGCCTACGGCCTCGAAGACGACTACGTGAATTTCCGCCCCGGCACCGGAGAGGCGCTCGCCGCCGCCGTCGCGGGCGCAGTGAAGCGCCAGCGCCCCATCCTCTTCTATTACTGGTCGCCCACCTGGCTCACCGGCCTTTACGACTTGGTGCGCCTCGAAGAGCCGCCCTACGAGCGCAAGAAGTTCGAGCTGCTGAAAAGCCCGTCCGGGCCGCTCGATGGCGGCGTCGCCTACCCGGATGCCGTCGTCGCCGTCGCCGTCAACACGGACTTCGAGAGCCAGGCCCCGGAGCTGATCCGTCTCCTGACGAACTACGAAACGACGGCGCAGGACGTCGCAACGGCGCTTGCCCGTATGCGCGAAGAGAACCTCACCTCGGAAGAAGCCGCCGAAGCCTTCCTCAAGGCCAACCCGGACCGCTGGCGCGGCTGGCTGCCGGAAGACGCCGCCGCCCGCGTCGCCGCCGGCCTCGGTCTCTGAGGCGATGTTTCCCGATCTCGGCACGCCCCTGCGCGATGCGGCCAACGCCGCCGTGGACTGGCTCATCGTCGAGCACGGCCGCACCTTCGACGCCATCTCCGACGCGATCCTCACCATGTTCCTCTGGGTCGAGGCGCCCCTGCGCGCGCTCCCGCCGTGGGCCGTCCTCGCCGCCATCGCCCTTCTCGCCTACGCCGCCTCCCGCCGCATCGTCCTCACGCTGACGGTCACCCTCGGCATGTGGCTCGTCGGCGCGCTCGGCGTGTGGGACGAGGCCATGCAGAGCCTCGCCATCGTCCTCGTCTCCGTCGCCATCTGCGCCGTCGGCGGCGTACCGCTTGGCATCGCCATGGCCCGCAGTCCGCGCACCCGCTTCGCGGCCGCCCCTGTGCTCGACCTCATGCAGACGATCCCCAGCTTCGTCTACCTGATCCCCGTCGCCATGCTGCTGGGCCTCGGCAAGGTGCCGGCCATCATCGCAACCATCGTCTATGCCCTGCCGCCGCTCGCCCGTCTCACCGAACTCGGCCTGCGCCAGATCGGCCGCGAGATGATCGAGGCCGCCGATGCCTTCGGCGCCACCCGCCGCCAGCGCCTCTGGACGGTCGAGCTGCCGCTGGCCTTCCCCAGCATCCTGCAGGGCATCAACCAGACCACGATGATGGCGCTCGCCATGGTCGTCATCGCCTCCATGATCGGCGCCCGTGGCCTCGGCCAGACGGTGCTGGAAGGCCTCCAGCGCGCCGATGTCGGCCAGGGCCTCATCGGCGGCCTCGCCATCGTCATCCTCGCCATCGTGCTCGACCGCATCACCCAGGCCTTCGGCGCCCGCGCCTCCAGCCTGCCGGAAGTCCGCGCCACGGGCCTGCGCGCATGATCCGCCTCGACCGCGTCACCAAGGTCTTCGGGCCGAGCCCGCACCGCGCCCTCGCCGCCGCCCGGCAGCGCGCCGGCAAGCCCCGCATCCGCCGCACCCTCGGCGCCACGCTCGCCCTCGATGCCGTGTCGCTCGCCATCGACGACGGCGGCATCTTCGTCGTCATGGGATTGTCCGGGTCCGGAAAATCCACCCTCGTCCGCCTCGTCAACGGCCTCATCGCGCCGGACCTCGGCACGGTCCAAGTCGATGGGCAGAACGTTGCCGCCCTCTCCCGCGCAGATCTCACCCGCTTCCGCCGCAACCGCATCGCGATGGTGTTTCAAAGTTTCGCGCTCTTCCCGCACATGAGCGTCGCCGACAACGTCACCTTCGGCCTGCGCGTGGAAGGCATCCCCCGCGAGGACCGGGCGAAGACGGCAGACCGCTGGCTCGCCCGCGTCGGCCTCGACGGCTACGCCAGCGCACGGCCCGACGAACTCTCCGGCGGCATGCGCCAGCGCGTCGGCCTCGCCCGCGCCCTCGCCGTCGAAGCGCCCGTCATGCTCATGGACGAGCCCTTCTCCGCCCTCGACCCCGTCACCCGCACCGAGCTTCAGGACCTGCTGCTGGACCTCCAGGCCGAACTCGCCCGCACCATCGTCTTCGTCACCCACGATCTGTCCGAGGCCATTCGTCTGGGCACCAAGATCGCCGTGCTGGATGAAGGCCGCCTCGCGCAGGTGGCCAAGCCGGACGATCTGGTCAGCAATCCTGCCACGCCCCTCGTCGCCCGCTTCGTCGCGGCGGCCCGCCAGTCACCGGCCACGTCACCGGCCACGTCACCGGCCCCCGGGAACGTATGATCCGATTGCGGCATCCTGCCGTACTAGGAGCATGAGTTTTCCGGTGAAAACCGCCATTCCGGGCGGTTTTTCCATGTTGAGGCTGTGAAACAGAGGCTATGAGCGCGGCATCTCACGCACCCGTGATCGTCTGGTTCCGGCAGGACTTGCGTCTTGCCGACAACCCGGCCCTGTGCGCTGCCGCCGAGGCGGGCGCGCCGGTGCTGCCGGTCTACGTGCTGGATGACGAGACCCCCGGCGAATGGGCCATGGGCGGCGCCAGCCGCTGGTGGCTCCACAAGTCGCTCGAGTCTTTCGCCGCATCGCTGAAAGACCTCGGCGCCCCCCTCCTGCTCCGCAAGGGCAACGCCGCCGAGATCATCCTCCGCCTCGCGGAAGAGACCGGCGCGAAAGCCGTCTACTGGAACCGCTGCTACGAGCCCTTCGCCATCGAGCGCGACACCGCGCTCAAGGCGGACCTGAAAGGCAATGGCATCGAGGCCGAGAGCTTCAACGCCGCCCTTCTCTACGAGCCGTGGACCGTCCAGACCAAGTCCGGCGACCCCTACAAGGTGTTCTCACCCTTCTGGCGGTCTTGCATGCGCGACCACGCCGCGCCCGAATGGCCGGTGGATGCGCCCGCAAAGCTGGAAGGCTTCAAGGACGCCCCGTCAGGCGACAAGCTGTCGGACTGGAACCTGCTCCCCACGAAGCCGGACTGGGCCGGCGGCCTGCGCGATGCCTGGACGCCCGGCGAGGACGGGGCCCGTGCCCGCCTCGACCGCTTCTTCAGGGAGGCGGCCGACGCCTACAAGGACACCCGCGATCTTCCGGGTACGGAGGGCACCACCGGCCTCTCACCGCACCTCCACTTCGGTGAGATCGGCCCGCGGCAGGTCTACTGGGCCGCCCGCGCACATGCGGACAAGTCCGGCACCAGCAACAAGAGCATCGACAAGTTCGTGGCGGAGCTGGGCTGGCGCGAATTCTCGCACCACCTGCTGTTCCACTTCCCGCACATCCCGACCGAGAATTTTCAGGACAAGTTCGACGGCTTTCCGTGGCGCGACGATGCCGAAAGCCTCGAGGCATGGCAGCGCGGAGAAACGGGCTATCCCATGGTCGACGCCGGCATGCGCGAACTCTGGCACACCGGCTGGATGCACAACCGCGTGCGCATGATCGTCGCCTCTTTCCTCGTGAAGCACCTGCTCATTCACTGGCGTGAGGGCGAGGCGTGGTTCTGGGATACACTGGTCGACGCCGACCTCGCCAACAATTCGGCGAGCTGGCAGTGGGTCGCCGGCTCCGGCGCCGACGCTGCCCCCTATTTCCGCATCTTCAACCCCATCACCCAGGGCGAGAAGTTCGACCCAGACGGCGTCTACATCCGCCGCTGGATCCTCGAGCTTGCAAAGCTCGACACCAAACACATCCACGCCCCGTGGAAAGCGCCGCAGGACGCGCTTGAGAAAGCCGGCGTCACCCTCGGCAAGACCTATCCCGAACCCATCGTCGACCACGGCGACGCCCGCGAACGCGCGCTCTCCGGCTTCGACGAGATCAAGCAGGCAAGCTGACCGCAAGCCTTCCGCGTACCCAAGAAAGAGAAGTCATCAGTCCCATGAAGATTGCAGTTGTCGGCACCGGCATTTCCGCCAACGGCGCGGCCTACAGGCTGTCCCGCCGCCATGACGTGACCGTCTTTGAAAAGCAGGACCGCATCGGCGGCCACTCCAACACCGTCGAGGTGGATTACGACGGCACGCGCATCCCCGTGGACACAGGCTTCATCGTCTACAACGAGCACAACTACCCAGAGCTGACGAAGCTCTTCGCGGAGCTTGGTGTCGTCACGCAGAAGAGCGACATGAGCTTCGGCGTCTCCACCATGAACGGTGCCTTCGAGTGGTCCGGCAAGAACGTGGACAGCGTGTTCACCCAGCGCCGCAACCTGTTCAGCCCGGGCTTCCTGTTCATGCTGCGCGAGATCTTCCGCTTCAACCGGCAGGCGCGCGAAGACCTGGCCTCCGGCATCGACGGCACCGTGTCGCTCGGCGACTATCTCTCGTCGCGCGGCTTCTCCGCCCGCTTCCAGCGCGACTACCTGCTGCCCATGGGCGCTGCCATCTGGTCCACGCCCGCAAGCGAGATGCTGCGCTTCCCCGCGCGCTCCTTCCTCGACTTCTTCCGCAACCATCGCCTCATCGACGATGACCGCCCCGTCTGGCGCACCGTCACCGGCGGCAGCCGCCAGTATGTCGAGAAACTCACCGCCCCCTTCCGCGACCGCATCCGCGTGGGCACCGGCGTCGATCGCATCGAGCGCGACGACAAGGGCGTGGTCATCCACGACACGAAGGGCGGCTGCGAACGCTTCGACCAGGTCGTCATCGGCGCGCACTCGAACGAGGCGCTCGCCATGCTCGCCGAGCCGACCGAGGCCGAGCGCCAGCTCCTCGGCGACATCCGCTACAGCCCAAACGCGGTCTATCTCCACCGCGACGAAAAGCTCATGCCGCGCCGCCGCCGTGCATGGTCCGCGTGGAACTACCTGTCCCCCGGCCGCACCGACCGCGGCGATCCCGTCTCCGTCACCTACTGGATGAACCAGCTCCAGGGCATCGACCACGACTATCCGCTCTTCGTCAGCCTCAACCCGGCCAAGCCCCCGCGCCCCGAGCTGACCTTCGCCGAGTTGACCTACGACCACCCGCAGTTCGATTCAGCGGCGCTGGCCGCCCAGAAACGCATCCAGCTCATCCAGGGCACGCTCAACACCTGGTACTGCGGCGCGTGGCTCGGCTACGGATTTCACGAGGACGGCCTTGCCTCCGGCCTCGAAGTCGCCCGCCGTATCGAGCTTGAAGTGGAAGACGGCGACATGGGACCGTCGGAACCTTACCTGCGTCCCTTCGTCGAGGCCGCCGAATGACCAGCGATGCCGCATGGCGGGAAGCCGACGCCGCGCTCTATTTCGGGCGCGTGATGCACGCGCGCACGCGCCCCGCCGCGCACCGCTTCACCTATGCCGTGTTCTCCATGCTGGTCGACATCGACCGCCTGCCCGCCCTCGCGCGCCGCACCCGCTTCTTCTCGCTGAACCGCTTCAACCTGTTCAGCTTCCACGTGAAGGACCACGGCCCTCGTGACGGCAAGCCCCTGCGCCCCCATATCGAAACGCTGCTGAAAGACGCCGGTATCAGCATCGAAGGCGGCCGCATCAGGCTCCTCTGCTACCCGCGCATCCTCGGCTACGTCTTCAACCCGCTGTCCGTCTATTACTGCTACCGCCCGGACGGCGAACTGGCGGCCATCGTCTACCAGGTCCACAACACCTTCGGCGACGCCCACAGCTACGTCGCCCCCATCGAACCGGCGGAGCGCCACGGCCGCGTCATCCGCCAGACCCGCGACAAGCTCATGCATGTCTCGCCCTTCGTCGGCATGACGGCGGCCTATCACTTCGCGCTCGACGATCCCGCTTCCCGCATGGCCGTCCACATCCGCGAACACGACGAGCAGGGCCCCTTCCTCACCGCGACCTTCGACGGCGAGGCGCGCGCTTTCACGGGAACCAATCTCGTGAAGGCGTTTTTCCGTTATCCGCTGATGACGCTGAAGGTGATCGGCGCCATCCACTTCGAGGCCCTGCGTCTCTGGGCCAAGGGCGTGCCGTATTTCGCGCGCCCTGCCGCACCGCAGCAATCTGCGAGTGCGCAGGGCCCGGCCACGCTCGCAAAGGCTGTACCGGACGAGACAACGCGCTACACTGACAGGGAGGAAAAGGCAGCGTGACGACCATGGCGCAGGCAACCTTTACCGGCGGCGCGAAGCCGATCATTGCCACCCCGGACGTGCTGGAGCGGCTGCGGGATGTCCCCCGCCTCGTGCGTGCCGCCCTCAAGATGCTCCTGCGCATCCAGTGGGGCGCCATCACCGTCCGCCTTCCAAACGGCATCGCGTTGCGCTTCCAGGGCCGCGAGCCCGGCCGCACCGGCGAAGTCGTCATCCGCGACTACCGGGCCGTCCGCAAGCTCGTCTCCGGCGGCGGCATCGGTTTCGCAGAGGCCTATATCGACGGCGACGTGGACTCGCCCGACATGGCCAACTTCCTCGAAGTCTTCGCCCGCAACCGCACCATGATGATGGCGGCCCTGCGCGGCGGCGCCCTCGGCCAGTGGCTGCACCGCGCCTATCACCTGCTGCACCCCAACACCAAGCGCGGCGCCCAGCGCAACATCCACGCGCACTATGACTTGGGCAACGCCTTCTACGGCCTTTGGCTCGACCCGACGATGACCTACTCCTCCGCCATCTTCGCGGACGGCATCGACGATCTCGCGACGGCCCAGACCGAGAAGTACCGCGCCCTCGCCGAGGCGATGGACCTCAAGCCCCACCACCACGTTCTGGAAATTGGCTGCGGCTGGGGCGGCTTCGCCGAGTTCGCCGCCACGGAAATAGGCTGCCGCGTCACCGGCATCACCATCTCGAAGGAACAGCTCAAGTTCGCCCGCGAGCGAATGGCGCGGCAGGGCCTCTCGGACCGCGTCGAGATCCGCTACCAGGACTACCGCGACGTGAACGAGACCTTCGACCGCGTCGCCTCCATCGAGATGTTCGAGGCCGTCGGCGAAAGCTACTGGCCCGCCTATTTCGACAAGGTCCGCGACGTGCTGACCCCGGACGGCAAGGCCGCCCTCCAGATCATCACCATCGCCGACGAGAGTTTCGACAGCTACCGCCGCAGCGCGGACTTCATCCAGCGCTACATCTTCCCCGGCGGCATGCTCCCCTCGCGCGCGGCCCTCGCCGAACAGTATGCAAAGGCAGGCCTCGCCCGCCTCGGCTCGCGCGAGTTCGGCCTTGATTACGCGCGCACCCTGCGCGAATGGCAGGAGCGTTTCCTCGGCGCCTGGCACCGGATCGAGCCGCAAGGCTTCGACGAACGCTTCAAGCGCCTCTGGCTCTACTACCTCGCCTATTGCGAGGCGGGCTTCCGCTCGCAGAACACGGACGTGACGCAAGTCGTTCTGGCCCGCGCGTAAGGCCGGGAACGACACATCATGCGCTGGTTCTATGCTCTGCCCGCCCTGCCGCTCGCCGCGCTCACGCTGCCGGTCTACATCTTCGTGCCGGCCTACTACGCGGAACTCGGCCTCTCCTTCACCGCCATCGGCGCGGCGCTCCTCGCGGTGCGGCTGCTCGATGCCGTCACCGATCCCGCCATCGGCGTCTTCAGCGACCGGCTGAAGACACGCTGGGGCCGCCGCCGCCCGTGGCTGATTATCGGTCTCCCCCTCACCCTGATCGGCGTATGGATGGTCTTCGTGCCGCCCGCCGAGCCCACCGTCGGCTACCTGCTTTTGTGGAGCGCCGTCATGACGCTGGGCTGGACGGCGATGATCCTCCCCTACAACGCCTGGGGCGCCGAACTGGCGGAGGATTATGACGGTCGCACCGGCATCACCGCCCGCCGCGAAGGCTTCGTCGTCGCGGGCACCCTGCTGGCCACCGCCACGCCCGCCGTTCTCGATACCCTCGGCATCGGCGGTACGGCCATCGCGCTGCAGGCCATCGCCATCGGCCTCCTCGTGCTGCTGCCGCTCACCGTCGCCCTGTGCCTTGCCCGCGTGCCGGAGCCGCGCGACCGCGGCACCATGCGCATCAACCTGCGCGATGGCCTGAGGGCACTGCGCGAGAACCGCCCCTTCACGCGGCTCATCGCCGCCTTCCTCATCAACGGCTGGGCCAACGGCCTCCCCGCCAGCCTCTTCGTGCTGTTCGTCACCCACGTGCTGGCCGAACCGCAGATGGTCGGGCCGCTCCTGTTCCTCTATTTCCTGAGCGGCGTCGTCGCCATCCCCGGGTGGCTGATGCTCGCAAGGCGCATCGAGAAGCACCGCGCCTGGGTGGCCTCCATGATCCTCGCCTGCGCCGTCTTCGTCTGGGTGCCACTGTTGGGCGCGGGCGATGTCTGGCTCTTCGCCATCGTCTGCGTCCTGTCCGGCTTCGCCGTCGGTGCCGATCTCGTCCTGCCCGCCGCCATCCAGGCCGACGTGGTGGACGTGGACACCGCCGAAACCGGCGAACAGCGCACCGGCCTCTACTTCGCCCTGTGGAGCCTCGCCACCAAGCTCTCGCTGGCGCTGGCCGCCGGCCTCGCATTCCCCCTCCTCGACCTCGCGGGCTTCCGCGGCGACGTCATGCCCACCGGCGGCGACGCCAACACGCAAGGCAGTCTCCTTGCCTTATCAATGCTTTATGCCGGCGTGCCGGTGATCCTGAAGCTGCCCGCGCTCGTATTGATGTGGAACTTCCCCTTGGGCCGGGATCTCCAGGAAGCCCTGCGCACCCGCATCGGACGTGCCGCTGCTGCCTGAGCCCCGCCCGCCACATGACGGACGGCACCGCCATGCCCGAACAGCAGCTCGAGTTTCGTTTCGAATCCTTCTTCGAAGGCCGCCTCACCGCCGAGGGTGAGTTCCGCGATCCCTTCGGCCGCGTCCGCCGCACGTTCTCCGCCGATGTAACCGGCACCCGCGAAGGTGACCTCATCCGCATCGAGGAAAATTTTCGCTACGACGATGGCGAGACCGACCGCCGCGAATGGCGCATCCGCGCGCTGGGCAACGGCCGCTACCGGGGCGAGGCAACGGACGTGATCGGCCACGCCGAGGGCCGCGCGGAGGGCCCGCGCCTGCGCTGGCGTTACCCCATCCGCCTGCCCATCGGCGGCCGCGCATGGACGCTCGATTTCGACGATGAATTCGTGCTGGTAGACGAGAATGCGCTTCTGAACCGCGCCACCGTCCGAAAGTTCGGCCTGCCCGTCGGTACCGTGCGCCAGACGTTCGAGCGGTCGCGGAACTAGCTCGGAATATCCGGCCGCCGGTCGGGATCGGACCACCCCGTCATCCGCCGCACCAGCGCAAGCCGCCACCGCGACGGCAGCAAGCCGATCGCCTTCAGCACGTAGGTAAACCGCCTCGGGAAGGTGATCTCGAAGCCGCGCCGCTTCAGCCCGCGCGCGATGCGTTTCGCAGCCTTCTCCACCTTCATCAACGCCGGCATGGGAAACGGGTTGTCCGCCGTCGCCGGCGTATCGACAAAGCCGGGATTGATCACCTGCACGTGGACGCCCAGCGCATCCAGCTCGATGCGCAGCGTCTCGGCAAGGTTGATCAGCGCCGCCTTGCTGGCGCCGTAAGCCGCACTCGTCGGCAGCCCGCCGTAGCCGGTAACGGACGCGACAATCGCGATCTGCCCCTTCCCGCGCTTCGTCATGGCCTTGATGGTGGGCTCCAGACTCTTCGCCGTGCCGCCCAGGTTCACCGCCAGGGTCTTCTCGAAAGCGTCCGCCTCGAAGCTTCGCGCATCCACCGGCAGGTAGACGCCCGCGTTTGGCACGATCAGCGCCAGCCCGCCCAGCTCCGTCTCGATGGTGCGGACGATCTCGTCCATCCGCGCTGCGTCCGACACGTCGCCCGGCAGAGCCACGATGCGGCCCTTGAGGTGCGCCGCCTCGCGCGCAAGCTCTTCCAGCGGCTTCTCGCTGCGCGCCGTCGCGGCGACGGTCCAGCCGCGCCGCGCGAGTTCAAGCGATAGCGCGCGGCCGATGCCCGAGCTCGCACCCGTCACCCACGCCGCGCCATCCTTTGGCGTTACCGGATTGGCCATATAGAAGCTTACTGGGCCTGGTCGGCGAGCGCCGTCTGCGTGCCGGGCATGCCCCGGGCCATCACGTACTCGATGTCATTGCCATCGACCGTGAAGGCGCACTTGACCCAGCGCGAACCCGCGTACCACAGGTCGAGATCGAGGTCGCCGCGCAACTCGTACTTGGTCGCCGTGATCTCGCCGTCAGCCGTTGCCACCTTCTCGGTGCCAACGCGCGTGACGTCGAACTCGAAGACGCGTCCGTCCTGCGTGCTCACCATGCGGCCGGTCTCGATGGTCGCCGGGTTCCAGTAGCTCGTCGGCAGCAGCGGGCCTTCCACCGTCCCCTCGTTCTTCGAGCCCTTGATGGTGTAGGCCGCGCCTTCTCGCGCCACCTTGGCGAACTCGTCCTTGCCGTTGTTGTCGGTCTCGGTCGTCACCGACACCAGCTCGCCGTCCCGCCACACTTCCGTGTTGTCGTGGTCGTACGAGTAGAAGTTCAGGAACGCCACATCGACCGACAGATCGATGTCGATATCAACGGTCACGCTGTCCCCCTGCCGGTCGAACACCAGCCGGTGCGTGCCCATGGGCGAGCCTTCCCGCTTCACCTTGAAGAAGATCTCGCCGTTCTCCGGGATTGCGTCCTGCCAGACCGCCTTGCTGCGCTCGACGGCGTCGGCGGCGAAAGCCGCACCTGCGGCGGCAAGCGCAATCGGAGCGGCCATGGCCGCTGCAATCGCGGTACGTTGGATCTGCGTGGCGAACATGGGCATGTGACCTCTGATGGGCTGGGGGGTGACGGGTCAGTTGAAGAACACGTCGAACAGCCGCCCGATCCGCCCGGTGAAGCGCATCGGCGCCTCCGAGACCGCGAAACAAATGCAGTCCCGATCCCCCTCGGCCGTCGGCCGGTGATCGATGTCGGGCGTCGCAAGCTCCAGGTCACCGCGCGCGAAGCGTCCGCCTTCGTGGGCGTAGGCGCCGTCGAGCAACAGCGTCGCCTCCAGCCCTTCGTGGGTGTGCTGCGCCACGCCGCGTCCGGGGTGCACCTTGATCAGCCGCGCAACGATTCCGTCGTCTTCCAGCGCCTTCAGCCGGTACTCGTAGGTGCCGAACCCGCGCCAGCGCCATGGCACGTCCGAGAGCGGCATACCGATGATGTCGGCCAGCGTGTCGGGAAGGCCGCCGCCATCCCGGGCCGCTTTGTCGTCGTTCGCCGGGGTCGCTTCAGCCCCCGCCAGCAGCGCCAGCGCCGAGCCTCGCATCGCCACCGGCTCCATCCCGTCCAGCGCCCAGCCGCCCACGTTCTCGGTCTGCCGAACTGCCGGGACCTTGCCGGGGTTCAGCGCCAGGTAGGTTTCCGCCAGCACCATGCCGGCGCGCGGCAGCGTCCCCAGCGCGTATTGCGCCAGGAACCAGTCCGCCGAGGGGGTTTTTGCCTGCATGTTCATCGGGCGACGTGCTCAACCATCTCCGCAACGCGAGCGAACAGGCGTGGAAAACAGCGCATTTCCGCCACTTTCGTCGCGATCTATCCAAATTTGTCTGTTATTACGGCTACATAGCCGGACCGGATCACCGCCTGGCCTGCGTCTGTCAGAAAGGAGCCATGCGCCATGCCCGACCAGAAATCGGCACCCCCGCTCGAGCTGGCCCGGTTCGGTCCGGATGACGTCGAGACCCTCGCGCGCAAGCCCCTGTTCGAGGGCCACTTCCCCAACGCCCGCGTCACCCTGCGCCGCCGCAGCTACGCGGGCGAGATGTCCGGGCCCTTCGACCGGGAGGTGTTCGGCGGTTGGAACAGCGTTTCCGTCCTCCCCTACGACCCCAGGATGGATGCCGTCCTTCTGGTCGAGCAGTTCCGGCCCGTCCCCCACCTCCACGGCGACGACGCCTGGCTCGCCCAGCCCATTGCTGGATTTATCGAGGACGGCGAAGATATCGAGGAGGCCCTGCGCCGCGAAACGCGCGAGGAAGCCAACCTCGAAATCGGCAGGCTGGAGCTGATCGCCTCCATGTACCTTTCGCCCGGCGCGCTTCTGGAGCGGAACCAACTCTACGCCGCCCCGGCAGACCTGTCGCAGGCCGGCGGCACCCACGGCCTCGAGGAGGAACACGAGGATATCCGCGCCATCGTCGCCGATGCGTCGGATGCCATCGCCGCCACCCGCGACGGCCGCCTGCGCGACGCCATGACCATCGTCGCCATGAACTGGCTGGAGCGCGAGCGCCCCCGCATCCGCACCGAATGGGCCTGACCGTTGCCGCCTGCGGTTGCGCCGGTCCACCCCCCTCCCTATTTTCCAACCGCGTCCGCCCAAGCCGAATAATCACCACGCCGGGCTGTAGAACCCGGCGCGCCGAACAGGGACCCCGCCCATGAGCAGCGCCATCAAGTCCGGCATCGTCGATGCCATCGGCAACACGCCGCTGATCCGCCTGAAGAAGGCGTCGGAAGAGACCGGCTGCGAAATCCTGGGCAAGGCCGAGTTCATGAACCCCGGCCAGTCGGTGAAGGACCGCGCAGCCCTCTTCATCATCCGCGACGCCATCGCCAGGGGTCAGCTCGAACCCGGCGGCACCATCGTCGAGGGCACCGCCGGCAACACCGGCATCGGCCTTGCCCTCGTCGGCAATGCCATGGGCTTCCGCACCGTCATCGTCATCCCGGAAACCCAGAGCCAGGAAAAGAAGGACATGCTCCGCCTCGCCGGCGCCGAGCTGATCGAGGTCCCCGCGGTCCCCTACAAGGACCCCAACAACTACGTGAAATATTCCGGCCGCCTCGCCGAGGAGCTGGCGCAGAAGGAAAAGCACGGCGCCATCTGGGCCAACCAGTTCGACAACGTGGCCAACCGCCAGGGTCACATCGAGACCACCGGCCCCGAGATCTTCGAGCAGACCGGCGGCAAGGTGGACGGTTTCATCTGCGCCGTCGGCACCGGCGGCACGCTGGCGGGCGTCGCCACGGCCCTGCGCGAGCGCAAGAAGGACGTGGTCATCGGCTTGGCCGATCCCATGGGCGCCGCCCTCTACGAGTACTACGCCCACGGCGAACTGAAAGCCGAAGGCACCTCCATCACAGAGGGCATCGGACAGGGCCGCATCACCGCCAACCTCGAAGGCCTCGTGGTGGACGAACCCTTCCAGGTGCCGGACGAGGAAGCCCTCCCCGTCGCCTTCGACCTGCTGGAACACGAGGGCCTGTGCATGGGCGGCTCGACCGGCATCAACGTCGCAGGCGCCATCCGCCTCGCCAGGAAGATGGGCCCCGGCCACACCATCGTGACCATCCTTTGCGACTACGGCACGCGCTACCAGACCAAGATGTTCAACCCGGCTTTCCTGAAGGAAAAGGGCCTGCCGGTCCCCCGCTGGCTCGACAAGTAGCGATGGCTGCCTGCGACGCTGAAGACGAACAGGTACTGGTCTCTGCCGGCTGGCTCGCCGAGCGCCTCGGCGCGCCGGACCTGAAGATCGTCGACGGCTCGTGGCACATGCCCGCCGCCAATCGCGACGCCGAGGCCGAGTTCCGCACCGCCCACATCCCCGGCGCCGTGTTCCTGGATATCGATGCCGTGAGCGACCACGCGACCGGTCTCCCCCACATGCTCCCCGCGCCCGCGGACTTCGAAGCCGCGGTCGGCGCGCTGGGCATCTCCAACGCAGATCAAGTCGTCGTCTACGACACCGCGGGCATCTTCTCCGCACCCCGCGTGTGGTGGATGTTCCGCGCCATGGGCCACGACAACGTCGCCGTCCTCGACGGCGGCCTGCCTGCCTGGCAGGCCGAAGACCGCCCAGTCGAAACCGGCGACGCAAACCCGGCGCCCGCCGCCTTCACCGCCCGCCCCCGTCCGGAGCTTGTCACCGACCTCGATGCCCTCCGCACCACGCTCGCCGATGGCACGGCCCGCGTCCTCGACGCCCGCCCCGCCCCGCGCTTCGACGGCAAAGCCCCCGAGCCGCGCCCCGGCCTCAGGTCCGGCCACATGCCCGGCGCCGCCAACATTCCGTTCACGGACGTTCTGAGCGGCAATCGCCTCGCCCCGCCCGATGCCCTCGAAGACATCTTCAAGGCAAAGGGCGTCACCCCCGGCACGTCCGCCGTCACCACCTGCGGCTCCGGCGTCACCGCCGCCATCCTGTCGCTGGCCCTTGCCCGCATAGGCTTGGGCCCCTCGTCCCTCTATGATGGCTCGTGGGCCGAATGGGGCGGCCGCGACGACACGCCCGTCGAGCCCTGACCGATCAGCATCCGCAGTTCCGAAGGCCCATGGGCAAGAAGCACAAGACCACCGTCACCTTCCTCGAAATGGCCTCGGACCCGGCGCGGCACGTCCCGCCACCCGCGGCGAAGCTCGCCCTGCTGCGCGCCGAGAACCCGCCGGTCCACTTCTACCGCTACCTCTATGACGCGGTCGGCCGCGACTACGTCTGGGTCAACCGCAAGCATTTCACTGACGAGGCGCTGGACGCCGTCATCGCCGATGACCGCGTCGAGATCTACGTGCTCTACGTGGCCGGCGTGCCCGCCGGCTTTGCCGAACTCGACTTCCGCACCGAGGGCGTCGCCGAGCTCGCCTACATGGGCCTGATGCCGGAGCGCATCGGCGCGGGCATGGGGGAGTTTCTTCTCGCACAGGCCATCGAGATCGCCTGGGCCCATCCCATTGAGAAGATGAAGGTCCAGACCTGTACCCTCGATCACCCCCGCGCGCTCGGTCTCTACCAGCGCATGGGCTTCGTTCCCTACGCCCAGACAGAGGCGGAACTCGAAGAAGTGGACTGACCATGAGCGCGACCACCGGCGGCTGTTTCTGCGGCGGCATCGCCTACCGCATCGAGGGGCCGCTGCCGGACGCGCGCGCCTGCCACTGCTCCCAATGCCGCAAGGCCTTCAACGGCGCCAGCTCCGCCGTCACCTGGGTCGAGCCCGGCACCTTCGCGTGGACGCAGGGCCGCGACATGCTCAGCGAGTACATCAACCAGCAGGGTTTCGGCCTCGGCTTCTGCCGCAAATGCGGCTCGACCCTCTGCGGCATCTGGCAGGGCGATGTCGTCTGCGTCACCCTCGGCACCCTCGACGGCGACCCGCCGGTGAAGATCGGCGAACACATCTTCGTCGGCTCCAGGGCCGGCTGGGACATCATCGGCGGCAACGCCCCGCAATTCGAGGAACGCCCCGACTGACAGGAGGACCGCCATGCCAATGCGCCTGATCGCCCTCACACTCGCGTGCCTCGCACTCGCTGTCCCAGCATCCGCCCAGCCGCCCGAATACTACGCGGTCCACGGCGTCGCGCCGGACGATGTCCTCAACATCCGCGCTGAACCCGACGCGAACGCCGAAAAGCTTGGCAGCTACGCCCCCGATGCCCGCCCCGTCGAAGTGCTCGAAACGCGCGATGGCTGGGGCCGCGTGCTGGCGGAGGGCCGCGACGGCTGGGTCGCCCTCGATTTCCTCGAACCCATCGACATGCCGCAGCTCGGCGACACCATCCTGCCCGACGGCCTGCGCTGCGCCGGCACCGAGCCCTTCTGGGACGTGACCCTGCTCTCCAGCCCCGCCGCCCGCTTCCGCGCCATGACGGCGGACGAGCCCGACGAATTCGCCATCGCCCGCGCCACTCCGGTCCCCGCGCGCCCGTGGACAAGCTGGCTTCGCTTCCACAAGGACGGCCGCCCCTACGGCGAAGCCGTCGTCCGCGCCGCCGCCTGCTCAGACGGCATGTCCGACCAGACCTACGGCTACGCCATCGACCTCAGCCTCGGCCGTGACGGCGAGGAAATTCTCGTCACGGGCTGCTGCAACATCGAGGTGGCGGAGTAGCCCCTCCGACGTCACCCCCCGTGTCATCCCGGAAGCCGCGCAAGCGGCTATCCGGGATCCAAGGGCGGCAGGTGTCGGTGTTTGCAGCCCTTGGGTCCCGGCTCGCGCTTTGCTTGGCCGGGATGACACTGGTTGGTGCGTCTGGCGATCAGTGCAAAATCTGACTCAAAAACAGCTTCGTCCGGTCGCTCTGCGGATTGGAGAAGAAAGCCTCCGGCTCGTTCATCTCCACGATCTGCCCCTCGTCCATGAAGATGATCCGGTTGGCGACGGTGCGGGCAAAGCCCATCTCGTGCGTCACCACCAGCATCGTCATGCCGTCCTCGGCAAGCGACACCATCACGTCCAGCACTTCCTTGATCATCTCCGGATCGAGCGCCGAGGTCGGCTCGTCGAACAGCATGATCTTCGGGTTCATCGCCAGCGAGCGGGCAATCGCCACGCGCTGCTGCTGGCCGCCGGATAGCTGGCCGGGATACTTGTGCGCCTGCTCGGGAATCTGCACACGCTCGAGATACCGCATGGCGTGCTCTTCCGCCTTCTTCCGCGGCATCCGCCGCACCCATATCGGCGCCAGCGTGCAGTTCTCGAGCACGGTCAGGTGCGGAAACAGGTTGAAGTGCTGGAACACCATGCCGACCTCGCGCCGCACTTCGTCCACGCGCTTGAGATCGTCCGTCAGCTCGATCCCGTCCACGACGATGGAGCCCTTCTGGTGCGCCTCCAGCCGGTTGATGCAGCGGATCAGCGTCGACTTGCCGGATCCCGACGGCCCGCAGATGACGATGCGCTCGCCGCGATGCACGGTCAGGTCGATGTCGCGCAGCACGTGAAAATCGCCGAACCACTTGTTCATGCCGGCAATCTCGATCGCCACGTCCTCCGACACGGTCATGCGGGACCGGTCCACCTCGCGTTTCTCGGGCAGTTGCCCCGCGGGCTTGTCGGTCGTGGTGTCGTCAGTCATCTCGGT
Source organism: Parvibaculaceae bacterium (assembly GCA_965229975.1). Classification (GTDB taxonomy): domain Bacteria; phylum Pseudomonadota; class Alphaproteobacteria; order CGMCC-115125; family CGMCC-115125; genus Pyruvatibacter. Next base: position 1,089,848 of record OZ245936.1, on the reverse strand, counting down.
TTCCCGTGTCGAGCCGCCGCTCCATGAAACGCGAATATTGCGACATGCCGGCGCAGAAGAAGAAGTAGATCAGCGCCGCGAAGACGTAGCCGGTCGTGGCCGTCTGCGGCGTGGACCAATCCGTGTCCGTGAAGTGAAGCTGGATGATGCCGAGCAGGTCGAACAGCCCGATGATCAGCACCAGCGTCGTGTCCTTGAAGAGCGCGATGAACGTGTTGACGATGCCGGGGATCACGGTCTTGAGCGCCTGCGGCAGGATGATGAAGACCATCATCTTCCAGTAGTTGAGGCCCAGCGCCTGCGCCCCCTCGTACTGCCCGCGCGGGATCGCCGCCAGTCCGCCGCGCACGACCTCGGCCATGTAGGCGGAGGAGAACAGCGCCACCGCGATCAGGCAGCGCAGCAGCTTGTCGAAGGTCACCCCCTCCGGCAGGAACAGCGGCAGCATCACGCTCGCCATGAACAGCACCGTGATCAGCGGCACCCCGCGCCATATCTCGATGAAGCCGATGCACAGCATCCGGATGATCGGCATCTCCGAGCGCCGCCCCAGCGCCAGCAATATGCCCAGCGGCAGCGACGCGACGATGCCCGTGATCGCCACCACCAGCGTCACCAGCAGCCCGCCCCACAGCGACGTCGGCACCGGCTCCAGCCCGAAGGCGCCGCCCGTCAGCAGGTAGAACGCGACAATGGGATACGGCACCAGCAGGTAAACCGCGTTCCACAGCTTGTAGGGCACCCGCGGGATCAGCATGGGGATCAGCCCGGCAACGCCGAGGAAAAACGTCCAGTCCACGCGCCAGCGTTCTTCCACCGGGTAACGCCCATAGATGATCTGCCCCATCTTCGCGTCGATGAATGGCCAGCACGCGCCCGCCCCCTCGCGGATGCAGGCGTCCCGGTTGTCTCCCGTCCACGTGGCGCTGAACAGCGCCCAGTCGAGGAACGGCGGCACCGAGATGACCACCAGGTAGGCGCCCAGCAGCGTCAGCAGCGTGTTGGTGACGGAGGAAAACAGGTTCTCCCGCACCCATGCCACGGGCCCCGTGGTCCGGCGCGGCGGCGGCATCGCGGGCGAATGCTCCGTGCGCACGAAGGCCCCGCCGGGGCTGCCCCGCATGTCACCGCCTGAAGTCACGTGGTGTGCGTCGGTCATCGCCTAGCGCTCCACCAGCGTGACGCGCCGGTTGTAGATGTTCATGGCAATCGACGTGAGGATCGACAGTGTCAGGTAGACGGCCATGGTCAGGAACAGGATTTCCACCGCCTGCCCCGTCTGGTTCAGGACCGTGCCGGCAAACACGGACACGAGGTCCGGATAGGCAATCGCCACCGCCAGCGAAGAGTTCTTGGTGAGGTTCAGATACTGGCTCGTCAGCGGCGGAATGATCACACGCATGGCCTGCGGAATGATGATCAGCCGCATCGTCGGCCCGGACCGCATCCCCAGCGCGTAGGCAGCTTCCGTCTGCCCGTGGCTCACTGAAAGAATGCCAGCGCGCACCGTCTCCGCCACGAACCCGGCGGTATAGATGCCGAGCGCCAGCAGCAGCGCCACGAATTCGGGGATCAGCACGAACCCGCCGGTGAAGTTGAAGCCGGAAAGCCCCGGCATGTCGAAACTGAGCGGCGATCCCATCAGCAGGAAAGCCGTCATCGGCGCAACAATGACGAGGCCGATCACCCATTGCAGGGTGGGAAACGGCTGGCCGGTCTGCTCGCGGCGTTTCTTCGCCCACCGCGCCAGCACCCACGCCCCGGTGATCCCGAGGCCCAGGATCAGCAGCACCGTGTCCATCCCAGTCTCGAACACGGGCCGGGGGAAATAGATGCCCCGGTTGTTGACGAAGATGCCGCCCGCCAGTTCCAGGCTCTGCCGCGGCGACGGCACCGAGCGCAGCACGGCGAAATACCAGAAGAAGATGTGCAGCAGCAGCGGGATGTTCCGCATCGTCTCCACGTAGACGAAGCAGATCTGGCGGATCAGCCAGTTCTTCGAGATCGACCCGATGCCGATCAGGAACCCGAGCACCGTCGCAATCGCGATACCGAGCACCGCCACCAGCAGCGTGTTGAGCAGCCCCACGAGGAACGCCCGCCCGTAGGAGGATTCCTCCGTGTACGAAATCAGCGTCTGGATGATCCCGAACCCGGCCGTCGTGTCGAGGAACCCGAAGCCCGACGCGATACTGGCCCGCTGGAGATTGGTGACCGCGTTGGTCCACACCTCCATGCCCAGCCACACCACCGCCACCAGCGCGATGATCTGGTAGACGATCCCGCGCACGCGCGGGTCGTTGGCAAGGGACGCACGCGGCGGCGTGCTGGCGGGAACGTCGGACATGCGGTCTCGGCTACCGGTGGCGGGAAATGGCGCGGGCCGGCGCGTCGTCCGCCCCGGCCCGTGCGAGAGGCATCAGGCGTTTAGCGAAGCGGCAGGGCGTATTGCAAGCCGCCATCCGTGTAGAGAGCATTCTGGCCGCGGTCGAGCCCGATGCGCGTCTCCTTGCCGATGTTGCGCTCGAAGCTCTGCCCGTAGTTCCCCACCTGCTTGATGATGTTGTAGGCCCAGTCGTTGCTCAGGCCCATCGCCTCGCCGAACGCGCCTTCCGTGCCCAGCAGGCGCTTGATGCGCGGGTTATCGCTGCCCTTCATCTCGTCCACGTTCTCGGACGTGACGCCCAGCTCTTCCGCGGCGACCCACGCGTTCAGCGTCCAGCGCGCCAGGTCCATCCACTGGTCGTCGCCCTGCCGCACGGCCGGGCCCAGCGGCTCCTTGGAGATGCGCTCGGGCAGGATCATGTGCGCGTCCGGGTCATCCAGCTTCAGCCGCTGCGCTGCAAGGCCGGACACGTCCGTCGTGTAGACGTCGCAGCGCCCCGCGTCGTAGGTCGCGACCACTTCGTCCGATTTCTCGAACGGCACGATGGTGTAGTCCATCCCGTTGGCGCGGAAGTAGTCCGCCACGTTCAGCTCGGTCGTCGTGCCCGCATTCGTGCAGATCGTCGCGCCGTTCAGCTCCAGCGCGCTCGACACGCCCACTTCCTTGCGCACCATAAGGCCCTGGCCGTCATAGTAGGTGACGCCCACGAAGTTGACGCCCTGCGTCGTGTCGCGGTCGATGGTCCAGGTGGTGTTGCGCGACAGCACGTCGATCTCGCGCGACTGGAGCGCTGTGAAGCGCTCCTTGGCGGAAAGCGGCGTGTACCGCACGGCCTCCGCATCGCCGAAGATCGCCGCCGCCATGGCACGGCAGAAATCCACGTCGATCCCGCTCCAGTTGCCTTCCGCGTCCGGGCTGGAGAAGCCGGGCAGCCCCTGGCTGACGCCACAATCGAGGTAGCCGTCGTCCAGCACCGTCTTGAGCGTCGGTCCGGGCTCGGCGGCCTGCGCACCGGCGGTCAGCGCAACCATCAGGCCTGCGGCAGCAACGGGACGTTTGAGAGCGGAAATGGCAGTCGGGATCATCGGTCGGGTGTCCTTACTGTCGGTATCGTGAGGAATCCGGCCCTTTGGCCAGCCTTTGCGCGAGTGTAACATCGCCGCCCGTCATCGCCAGACATAGCTTCGGCGGGCGCCAGCAACGCAAAATCAGGATCGCGAGACCGGCATGAAGGACGAAACCAAGGCGGTGCATGCGGGCCGCAGCCCGAAAGAAAACCACGGCATCGTCAATCCGCCCGTCTACCACGCCTCCACCGTCCTGTTTGACACCTATGACGACCTGAAGGGCCGCAAGGAAAAGAAACGCGTCGTCTACGGCCGCCGTGGCACCCCCACCACTTTTGCCCTGGAAGACGCCGTCATGGCCCTCGAAGGCGGCGTCGGCTGCGTGGTCGTCCCCTCGGGGCTTGCCGCCATCACCACGGCCCTCCTCGCCGTCGTGTCATCCGGCGACAAGCTGTTGATGACCGACAGCGCCTATGGCCCCACCCGCAATTTCTGCAACACCATGCTCAAGCGCATGAGGGTCGAGACGGTCTTTTACGATCCCGCCATCGGCTCGGGCATCGCCGATCTCATCGACGACCGCACCACCGCTGTCTTCGTCGAAAGCCCCGGCTCGGTCACCTTTGAGGTGCAGGACGTGCCCGCCATCGCGGAAGCCGCGCACGCGAAAGGCGCCACCGTCCTTATCGACAACACCTGGGCCTCGCCCCTCTTCTTCAAGCCGTTCGAGCACGGCTGCGACATCTCCATCCAGGCCGCGACGAAGTACATCGTCGGCCATGCGGACGCCATGCTCGGCACTGTCACTGCAACCGAGGAACTGTTCCCCCGCGTGCGCGCCGCCCACGGCGAACTCGGCATGTGTGCGGGACCGGACGACATGTATCTCGGCCTGCGCGGCCTGCGCACCATCGACGTGCGCCTGCGCCGCCACATGGCCCAGGGCATCGCCCTTGCCGAATGGCTGGAAACCCGCGACGAGATCGAGCGCGTCATCCACCCGGCCCTCCCGTCACACCCGGGCCACGAGCTATGGAAGCGCGACTTCCTCGGCGCCTGCGGCCTGTTCGCCGCCATCCTCAAGCCGGTGGAAGAGGAACGCATCGCTGCCATGTTCGACAGCCTGCGCCTCTTCGGCATGGGCTATTCGTGGGGCGGCTTCGAAAGCCTGCTCATCCCCCACGACCCCAAGCCCATGCGTACCGCGACGACATGGGACGAACCCGGCCAGCTCATCCGCTTCCATGTCGGCCTCGAAGACCTCGACGACCTCAAGGCCGACCTCGAAACCGCCTTCGCAAAGCTGCGCGGATGATCCGTACCACCCTCGCCGCCCTGCTGCTCGCCGCGCTGCCCGTAAAGGCGCATGCAAGCCAGCTCATCGTGTTCGGCGCGGCAAGCGTCACCAACGCCGTCACCGAGATCGCCGACACCTTCGAAGCCGAGACCGGCACAGAGGTCGTCACCGTCTTCGACGCCACCTCGCGCGCCGCCCGCCAGATTGCCGAGGGCGCCCCCGCCTCGATCCTCATCTCGGCCAATGCCGAGTGGGCCGACTGGCTCATTGCCTGCGGACCCGGCAATCCCGCCACCCGCCGCACGATCGCCGGCAACCGCCTCGTGATCGCCGTTCCGGCTGACGACGCGCCCGGCGCACCGCTCGCCTTTGATAGCGAGAACGCGCTCCTCGCCGTCCAGCGCCTCGCGCTCGCCGATCCCACGGGCGTGCCCGCAGGCATCTACGCCCGCCAGTCCCTTCAGGCCATCGGCGCATGGGACCGCGTGGCAGACACCGTCCTGCGCGGCGACAACGTCCGCACCGTCCTCGCATGGCTCGAAACCGGTGCGGCGGACGCAGGTTTCGTCTACGCCTCCGACGCCGCCGCTACCCGCCGCGTCGCCGTCGCCACGCAGGTGCCCGACACCCTGCACGACCGGGTCATCTACGAAGCCCTCGCCGTCACCGGCGCGGATGCGAAGGCCCTCGCCTTCCTCGACTACCTCGCCGCGCCCGACGCCGCCGCCACCTTCACCCGTCACGGCTTCAGCGCCCCGCCAACAACTGCGCCCCAGCCCGCGGCCACGCCATCATGCGGATGATCCCATGTGGGCGGTAACCGATGCAGAGTGGCAGGCCCTGCGCGTGTCCCTGACCGTGGCGGGCGCAAGCCTCGTCCTGACCATGCCCTTCGCGCTTCTCGCAGGCTGGGCGCTCGCCCGTTGGCGCTTCTGGGGCAAGACGGCTCTCGACATCGCCGTCCATCTGCCCCTCGTCATGCCGCCGGTGGCGCTGGGCTATCTCCTGCTGCTCCTGCTTGGCCCCCGAGGTCCCATCGGCGCATGGCTGGAGGACTGGTTCGGCGTCACCCTCGCCTTTTCATGGGGCGGCGCCGTCCTAGCCTCGGCCCTCAGCGGCTTTCCCCTCGCCGTCCGCGCCATCCGCATCTCGGCGGAAGCGGTGGACGAACGGCTCCTTCAGGCCGCCCGCACCCTCGGCAGCACCCCGTTCGGCGCCTTCGCCACCGTTGCCGCACCGCTGATGCTGCCGGGCATCGTCGCGGGCGCCGTCCTCGCCTTCGCCCGCGCGCTTGGCGAGTTCGGCGCCACCATCACCTTCGCCGCCTCCATCCCCGGTGAGACGCGCACCCTGCCGCTGGCGCTGCACAGCTTCCTGCAGATGCCCGGCGGCGAAGATGCCGCCATCCGCGTCCTCGTGCTGTCGGTCACGGTCGCCGTCGCGGCGCTCGTCGCGTCCGAACTTCTCGTCCGCCGTGCAAGCCGCCGCTGAGGCCGCTACACTCCAGCTTCAACGCAGGGCGCAGACGGGGATTCGATGGCCACCACCGAAGTGAAATCCGAAATCGCGGGCAAGGTCTGGAAGATCGAGGCCCCCGCCGGCACCGCGGTGTCCGAGGACGATCCCATCGTCATCCTCGAATCCATGAAGATGGAAATTCCGGTCAACGCCCCCGCAGACGGCAAGGTGGTCGAGGTCCTCGTGGCCGAGGAAGAGATGGTCGAGGAAGACCAGCCCGTCGCAATCATCGAGACCTGATCCCCATGCGCATCCTCGCCCTCACCGCCGCTCTCCTGTTCGCCGCACCGGCCTATGCCGATGAAGTGGAAAGCCTGCCCGACGTGCCGGCCGGCAACGCCCTGGAGGGTCAGGAGCTGGCGCAGAACCTGTGCGCGGGCTGCCACGCCCTGGTGCCGGACGCGATGTCGCCCAACCCGGACGCGCCCAACTTCAACACCCTCGTCCTCGCCTACCCGCCCGAGTTCCTCGCGGAAGGCTTTGCCGAGGGCATTGTCGTTGGCACCGAGGCCCACGTCGCCATGCCCCAGTTCGAGCTGACGACTGCGCAGATCGACAATCTCATCGCCTATCTCGACACGGTTCTTCCGCCCCCGGACATCCCCGAGGAGTCGACCATCGAGACCGAAGAAGAAGCGGAAGAGGCGGAAGCGCTCTAGTCCCCGACGAAGAGCCGCCGCAGGTAGGGCGTCAGGAACTTGCCCTGAGGGTCCAGCCGCTCGCGCACCGTCTGGAACTGGTCCCACTTCGGATAGATGCCGCGAAGATCCTTCGCCGTTTGCGTGTGCAGCTTCCCCCAGTGCGGCCGCCCGCCATACTGCCGGAAGATGTCTTCCACCCCGTCGAACAGCTTGCGGTAGGTCTGCTTGGCATACTGGTGGACGGCAATCGTCGCACTGTCCCGCCCCTCGAACGGGCTCATCCAGATGTCGTCGCCGCGCACCGTGCGGTACTCGATGGGGAAGATGAAGTTGCCGCCCTTCTCGCGCATGTGCTTTGCCACGGCGCGCACGCAGTCCGGCCCGTTCTCGATGGGCACGGCATATTCCATCTCGTTGAACCGCACGTCCCGGTCGCTCGGAAACGCCTCGTAGGCATGCCGCACGCGGCCCTTCTGGGAGAACTCGCGCTCGCCGCCCATGTAGCGCCCGCCCGCCTGCGACGTGAGGAACCGCTGCAGCGGCCCGCGCAGGAACGGCGCCACCCGGCTCATCTCGCACGCCGCCGTCATGGCGTAGTGATCGAGCTTGCCCGCGGGGCGCGGCGGCCGCGGCTCCGCATCCGTCGGGTTGAGGAACTTCACCAGCACCTCGTCGGCGAACGGGAACCAGAAGAACTCGAAGTGCCGGTTGCCAGCGACCAGGTCGTGGATCTGCTCGAACATCTCGTCCACGTTCATCCGCCCGCCGGTCTCCCGCAGCGTGTAGGCCTCGACGCATTGCAGGGTGAACTCGGCCATCACGCCCAGCGTCCCCAGCGATACGCGCCCCGCGTCGAACACGTCCGCATGTTCGTCGCGCGAGCACTCCAGCACGCTGCCATCCGCCGTCACCAGCCGGAACGCATGCACCTGCGTTGACAGGTTGCCCAGCGTCACGCCCGTCCCGTGCGTGCCGGTGGAAATCGCCCCGGCAATCGACTGCCGGTTGATGTCGCCCTGGTTCGCCAGCGCGAGCCCGGCGTCCAGCAGCGGCTTGCCGAGATCGGAAATCTTGGTGCCCGCCTTGACGCGCGCCAGCCCGGTTCCCTTGTCGGCGGAAACCAGCCCCGCGTGAGCGTCGATATTGATGAGCGTCCCGTCGGTGATCACCACCGGCGTGAACGAGTGGCCCGTCCCCGGCACGCGCACCGGCCCCTCGGCGGCCTTCACGGCCTCGCTGATCTCCGCCTCGCTCGCGGCCCGCACTGTCTTTGCCGGTGCGCAGGACAGCGCCCCCGACCAGTTGCGCCATGTTGTGGTTTCGGCCGCGCCCATCCCGTGTTCCCCCGCCTTCGGTTCATCCGTATGCGGCAAGCATCGCGGCATCCGCCCGCCGATGCAACGCTGCACGAGACAAAGAAAAACCCCCGGGCCGTGAAGCCCGGGGGTTCTTGTTGTCGTTGGTCAGCCGGTCTTGGCTTAGCGCACGCCGCGGCGGCGCAGGGCGGCCGGGTCCAGCTGGTCCTCGGAGAGCTCGTCGTACGAGAAGTTGATCTCGCGCTCCTCGTTCTTCAGGCCCTGGACGTTGTAGTAGTCCGCCTGCAGATCGTAGGTGACGTCCGAGTTGTTCCAGCACGAAGGCACATCATAGTAGTTGATGATGTGGCCTTCCTGCACGCGCCACAGCTGGCCGCGGCTGTCATACATCTCGCCGGTGACCATGTTGTAGGTGTCCTCGTCGAAGGACATCACGCGGCGCTCGTAGATGTGCCGCTGGCCTTCGCGCAGCTTGCCCTCGATGGTCCACACCCGGTGCAGCTCGTAGCGCAGCAGGTCCTGGTTCAGGTGGTTCGGCTGAACCATCTCCTGGTACGTGTTGTCCGGGTCCGCCCACTTGTACGAGTTGTAGGCGATGTACTTCTCGGACTTGCCCTGCTGCGTCCACTTGTAGCGGTCGGGCGAGCCGTTGAAGAGGTCGAACTGGTCCGTCGTCTGGCGGCCGTCCGAGTAGGACTGCGGGTTGTCGTACGCGACGGTCGGCGCACGGCGCACGCGCTTGGTGCCCGGGTTGTACTGCCAGGCGTTACGCGCGCCTTTCACCTGGTTGATGGTCTCGTGGACCAGCAGCAGCTCGCCCGCGCGGCGCGACGGCGCGATGACCGTCTGCAGGTACTTGAGCGAGATGTTGTTCAGGTCGTCGAAGCTATCCAGCTCCGGGTTGGCGTAGGTGAACACCACCTCGTCATAGACCGTCACCGGCGTGAAGTTGGCCGACCCGTCCGGCGCGAGCGACGCGAACTGGCGGTTCAGCTTGTAGCCGCGATAGCGCAGGTTGTGGTTCCAGACGATCTCCACGGCTTCCTGCGGGATCGGGAACGGGGCGCCGAGCTCGGCGTTGGCCACGCCGTTGCCGTCGGCAGCCAGCGTCGCGTTGAGCGCGTTCTGCTTGTAGGCCTCGTTGACCATCTCCGGGTAAGAGCAGTTCCGGTGCGACGGGTAAACGATCATCTTGTAGGTCGAGTAATCGTTCAGCAGCGCCTTGTGGGTGTCCGTCAGCTTGCTCTCGTACTCGCCCATGTTCTCGGGCGTGATCGTGAACAGCGGCTCTTCACCGGCATAAGGGTTGGTGTAGTAGTCGCCGGCGGTGTGCGCGGGCGGGTTGGGCAGCGGCTCCCATGCCGGGATCGTGCCTTCGGCATTGCCGGCCTTCTCCGCGCCGATCGGCGTCAGCGAATTGCCGAGCTTGTCGGCCTCGGCCTGGCTCACCTTCGCGGCAGCCGGCCAGGCCAGCGCGGTCGCGAGCAGTGCCGCAAGCGTCCCGGCTGATAGTTGACGGGTTTTGGTCATGAAAACCTCCTCGTTGAGCCCCGCTCTCTCTGGCTTGCGCGGCGTTCTGGCCGCGCCAAGGGCGTAATTTCCTGGGGCGGCGCCTGGTTTTTATTCGGCGCCTGCCCTTTCTGGTCGTCCTCCGGCCCGCTCACATAGCACGGATTGGGCCGGTGTGAAGCGTCCCCGACAAGGCTGTCAGCAGCCCTGAACCCGCCGGGAGCGCGTCGTCGTTCGCTCAAATCGGCTCGAAATTGCGCGCCGCCTCGATCGCCTCCTTGATCTCCGCATTCGTCAGCTTCGGCTCCAGCTCTTCCATGGCCTTGGCCGGGTAGCGCGGAAAGCCGTTCTTGTTGGCGAGATAATAGAACTGGTACGCCTTCACGAGGTCCTGCTCCTTGCCGACGCCTTCCTCGTAAAGCACACCGAGATTGTACTGGCTGGCCGCGTGCCCGCGCATGGCGCCCTTCTCGTACCACTCGGCCGCCTTCACCCGGTCCGCCGGCACCGCCTCGCCGAGGCCCCAGTCATAGGCCCCGCCAAGGTCCCCCATGGCGCGCGGCTCGCCCATTTCGGCGGAGCGCAGCAGCCAGACCATGGCCTTCTCGATGTCGCGCTCGACGGACGACCCGTCCAGGTAGGTCGCCCCCACCCGGTACGCCGCGCCGGCGTCGCCCGCATCGGCCGCTTCCGACCAAACCATGATGGCCTCGGGATAAAGCCCCGCCCGGTAAAGCTCCCAGCCGCCTTCCTCGGTGCGCGGCGCCGCCTTCACCTTGGCGGCAATCGCGTCATCCGCGTCCTCGCCGTTGGCGGAGGCTTCCTCCTCGACGTTCACCGGCTCTTTCGGGCCCTCGAACTTGTCGGCTTCGGTGTTGGCTGAATCGACGGCGTCCGTCGGCGATGCCGCGGCGGGCTGCATCAGCGCCAGCGCCACCAGCGCGGCTGCCACCACGATTGCCGAAGTGGTCCCCATCAGGAACCCGGCCCACGTGCCTGCGTTATCGGAAAATTCCGCGCGTGCAGCGGTTCCGCGTGCCTTCATGGATTTCTTCCTCCCAACGCAATTCCTGCCGCTTCGTACGGCTATATCTGGGTGCATAACACCACGCGGACCAGATTGTTTCAGGCCCGCGAATTCCACAAGTTAACCTTGTGCAACGTGTCTCACATTCCCGTGTGGCGGGAACATGAAGACGCGAAGCACCGGGCAACCTGAAAATTCAGATCGGAACAGCGTCAGGACGCAGCCGGAACGCGGGCTTCCTGCGGCGCGGCGCTCAATATGCGCGCCTGCGCCGCCCGGCTCTTGTAGAGGAACGTCGCCGGCAGCCCCAGGCGCTCGCACGCCTGAGCGGGCGGCGCGTCCTTCACCGGAATGCGCTCCGCCAGCCTGCCCATGGCCTTGATCATCAGTTCCGCTGCCGGGCTCAGGTCGTATTCCGGCCCCAGCGCCAGCTTCTCGCGCACGATGGGCGGCAGGATCGCCACCGAGGCGTTCGCCATTGCCCGGTGCATGAATTTCGGCACCGCCCGCGCCGCCTGGCCGGACTTGATGATGTCGAGGAATTCCGTGTTGATCGGGTGTGCCTCGAAGCGCGGCGCCAGCTTCGCCAGCATCGCGTCGAAGTCGGCCGGGCACGTCAGCGGGTTCTCGACCCCGTAGAGCCGCGAGACCTCCTCGCCCTCCTTGTAGAACCGCACCTTGTCCGCCTCGGAGACCGGCTGCACGAAGCGGTCATAGGCGGTGAGGAAGCCGTAGCCCGCCGTCGCGCTCACCCAGTCCAGGAGCTCCGGGTCCAGCGCCTTGTAGGCCTCGCCCTTCGGCGTCTTGCCCTCGACGCGCGAATGCATGTTGGTGACGCCGGCGATCACCCGCCGCGCCGCGCTCTGCGGCCCGTAGACGCCCACCATGGCCGCCACGCCCGTGCGCTGCGACCGGCCGATGGGATCGGTCTTGAACACCGAGTGGTCCCACACGCCCGAGCGGATGCGCGCGTCGGCGAATTCCAGCAGCACGGCCGAAACGCCGCCGATGGCCAGCGCGATCGGGTTCTTGAACACCCGCCACGACATTGAATCGGGCGCCGCATAGGCCGGCTCGCCTTCCGGGTGGCGGAAGTCGATCTTCCAGCCGAGATAGGAGGTCATCTTTTCCATGACGGGGACTCGCAAATGGATGCTGTTTTCCCCGCAAATATAATCGGTTACAAGGATTCCCGAAGAGAAAATTCGGCCCCGCCAAGTCCCCGCGGGCCCGATGTCATGCAAACGACTTCAAACTGTGGCGAATGACGCAACGGTCCCCTGCGTCTTTACCGGTGTTGCCTCCCGGGCACGAACCGCATACCGATTGCAGACCCCGCGCGCCCGTAGCTCAACCGGATAGAGCAACGGCCTTCTAAGCCGTAGGTTGCAGGTTCAAGTCCTGCCGGGCGCGCCAGCAGCGGCGCCCTTAGTGCGTCCAGTTCCCGTCGATCTTCCCGGACTTGAAATTGTCCGAGTACGCCTTGGGGCGCACCGCGCGGGGCTGGGGTTCGAAGACCTGGTAGGCGAGCTTGTGCTTCTCGGCGTAGGCGATGGCCTCGTCCTTGGTGGCGAAGCGCAGCTGGATCTGGCCCTTCATGTCGCCTGACGACGTCCAGCCCATCAGCGGGTCGATCTCACGCGGCTCCTCCGGCTCGAAATCGAGCACCCAGCCCTTGGTCTTGGCGGTGCCGGACTGCATGGCCGTCTTGGCGGGCTTGTAGATGCGCGCGACCATCTCTCGTCTCCGTAAGCGTCGTGTCAGCGTATGGGTGGCGACCGCCCCTCTATCGCGGCAATCGCGCCCGATGGCAAGCGTCTGAGGCCAGCGGTCAGGCCCGCGCCATCGCCCCGCGGATCATGTCCGCAAGGCTCGCGGTAAGCTCCGCTTCCAGCGTCGTCTCCTTGCCGCGAAGTTCCGGGTACTTGTCCATCACCTCCTGCACGATGGCCGGAGGCGACGTCATCTGCCGCAGGCCTACCGCCAGCGCGTTGGCGCGGCTGATCAGCACCGCCCCCTCGCCCGCCGGCAGGCGTCCCGCCCGGTCCACCACGGCCCCAATCTCGGCCACATGCGCGTGGATGAACCGCTTGAAGTCGCGCACCGCCTCGATGCCCGCGCCCGGCTCGAGCTGGTTGTGGAGAATGCCCAGCAGGTTTGACAGTACGTCGTGCCCGGCCAGTGCGCGCGAAATGGCAGCTGCCAGCGCCTCCGGCTCCGGCCCCGCATCGGCCACAGCCGACCGCAGGCTCTCGAACCCGGCCTCCAGCTCCCGCGTCAGGACGGCGAGGAACAGCGCCTCCTTGCTGGGGAAGTAGAGATAGACCGTCCCCTTCGCGAGCCCGGCCCGCTTGGCGATCTCCAGCATGGTGATGTCGTGGTAGGAGCCGTCGTCCATGGCCGCGCGCGCGGCGTCGATCAGCGATTGCGCCCGCGCATGCTTGTCGGCCGCGTCCCGCGCCTTGCGGGCGCCCGGCGTACGCGGCTTGGCCGCTGCCGATGTGGCGGTATCCGAACCGGCCATCTCTTCTTCGACTCCATAACGATTCCAGATTCCTAGCACGTATAGCGCCGGACCGGGCACGCTCACTATAGCGGATCGTCATAGGGTAAATGCCGTCCTAGCGGGATGGCTGCCATGCGGCGCTAGCCACTCAAGCCGGACGAATCAAACAATCAGAACAAATGGGCCTCTGCGAGAGTGTGTCAGGAAACTGGTTAGTGGATGTTATGTCCGCTCCCCAATACTGCCCCTCCCGTGCACAGGCGACAGAGGTTTCGCCTGAGTGATTCTGAGTGAAACCAGAATCGCTTACGTTGAATTGCCAACACCGTCCACACCTTGTGGAAAACTTGGCTGTGACCAAGCGGCCTTTTTTGCTGGCGCTGGACTTACGGATCGCCGTTCGGTGTGCAGAATGCGAAACGTGACTCAGAGAACCTAAGCGGCCCCTCCACAAGGCGGCTATTTAACGGATCTTCTGAGTTATAGCGGCGGCGGACAGACCGTCATCCAAAGCGGTCTTGTCCGCCCCGCACCCAAGAGTGGCGAAGGGGCCCGATGAGTTGAGAAGCACTTCGGGCCCCAACCACCCCTAAGGTGATCATGCCGCAGTTGGAGCAAACTTCAAGCGGGTGTGCGACCTAATAGTAAGTGTCCCAGAGCTTCGGGCCTTCGCACCTTCAATACTGCGCGCAATCTAAAGAGATGATGGTCGGGGCAGGAGGATTCGAACCTCCGACCCCCTGCTCCCAAAGCAGGTGCGCTACCAGGCTGCGCTATGCCCCGACCGGGCGCCATCGAAGGACGTAGGGCCGCGGAGAGTGGCGCAAGGCATGGCCGCCCGCAAGACGCCCCGCGCCCCGGCGCTGCGTCGCGTCACCGCACCTTCCGGTGCCGGTCCATCAGCTTGAAGACGCCCGTGGCGTTCATGATCCGGCGATGACCCGCGCGGATGTCGGCGGCAACGAACACCACGCCCTCGCCGCGTCCTGTCACCTCGGCGGTCCCCTCCACCCAGTCGCCCTTGCGCGCGATGGAGAGGAAGTCGGCATTGAGCCGCACGGTCACGCTCGCCGTGTCCGTCGCCCGCCAGATCGCCGTCCCCATCAGCCCGTCGGCAAATGCGGTGATCAGCCCGCCATGGGCGATACCCATGCCGTTGCAGTGCCGGTCGAGCACGCGGAAGCCCTGCGCGAAGCCGCCGTCCTCGTCCACCTTGTGAAAGAACGGCCCGTTGTGGCTCGTGAACGGCCCGCGGTTGGTGCTCTCGATGAAGCCCGCGGGCGGGTCCAGCACATCGTCACTCGTCGTCATAAGACGTCGCCCTACGCTCACTCACATTGCCGAACAGCGGATGCCGCACCACGTCGCCGACCTCGATACCCAGGTCCCGCGCGGTCCCTCCATTCACCTCGAAGACCGCGCTCACCGGAAAACGCGACGAGACGATCGCCTCGGAGTACGGCACCGTTTGCTCCGCGATATGCAGGATGCGCCCCTCGCCGTTGATGAACAGCATGTCCAGTGGCAGCGGCGTGTTGCGCATCCACATGGTCACCATCCGCGTCTCGCCGAAGTCGAACAGCATGCCCGCGTCCGCCGCCAGCTCCTCGCGGTACATCAGGCCCTTCTCGCGCAGCTCCGGCGTGTCGGCCAGCTCGACGGTGAACACCGCCGGACCGTTTCGCGTTTCGATGATGAGGGTGTCGGCGTCCGCCGCCGGTTCGGCGCACGCCGCCAGCGAGAAAGACGCAACGAGGATGGCGGCCAGCAGCGCATACGCCGTCGCCGGCACGCGGAACAGAACAGCACGGGTCACGGAAGGAGCCTTACTCCGGCACGTCGATTTCCGCCACCATAAGGCCTTTCGGCCCCTGGCCGAACCGCACGCGGACCTCCTGGCCCTGCCGCAGCTCGCGCAGGCCGTGCGCCCTGAGCGTTTCCATGTGCACGAAGATGTCCGGCGTGCCGTCGCCGCGGGTCACGAAACCGTAGCCCTTGGCGCGGTTGAACCACTTGACCGTGGCTTCCTCGAATTCGCCGACCGCATCCACCCGCGCCGCGCGGGGGGCATGGCCATTGGGACGCGGCGGCGGATCCGCCTCCGGCGCCTTGGCCGTGCTGTCATCGACTTCGAGGACGCGAAGCGCCTGCAGCCCCTTGGACCGTTTCACGGCTTCGCACTCGACCGTGGCGCCCTCACGCGCGCCATCCAGTCCTGCTTGCTTGAGGCACGACATGTGCAGCAGCACATCAGCCGAACCATCTTCCGGAACGATAAAACCGTATCCCTTGGTTGTATCGAACCACTTGACGACGCCGGTTACCCGAAAGGCACTTTCTGCGTCGCCAATTTCCTCCCTGTGGGAATGCGTGTCCGCCACCTTGGCCCCCGGCGTCGTCACTTCTTTTGATTTGTTAGTCGTCTTGTTGTTTTTCTCGGCCCGTCGCGAACGCACGCGGACCTTATGGTTAAGTGCGTCAGATTATCACAGCACGGTTGAGGGGAGAAGTATTCAACGCGTCCTCGTTGCATTGGCGCGAAGCCGGGCAAAAGCGCCCGGAAGCAGGCCGGTTATGCTGGCCTTCCGCGGAATGACAGATTATCTAGGGTGGAAAGAGGGGCCTGACCTGAACCGGGGGGAGAATGCTGCGCGGCCTGACATTGGCGCTTGGACTGTTCGGCCTGTGGCTGCTGCTGTCCGGCGTGTACAAGCCGCTGTGGATCGGTCTCGGCGCTGCCTCCGCCATCGCGGTTACCTACCTCGTCGCGCGCATGGACCTGCTCGATGCCGAGGCCATGCCCCTGCAGATGCGCTTCACCACCCCGCGTTACTGGGGCTGGCTCCAGGGCGAGGTCGTGAAGGCCAACATCGCCGTCGCGAAGATCATCCTTTCCCCGCGCCTCAACATCTCGCCCACCATGGTCCGCGTCCGCCCCACCCAGTCCAGTGACATCGGCCGCGCCACCTTCGCCAATTCCATCACGCTGACCCCCGGCACCGTCACCATCGACGCCGACGGCGGCGAGTTCATCGTCCACGCCATCGACGAGTCGCTGGCCGACATGGATGGTCTCGCCGACATGGACCGGCGCGTGACAGCCATCGAATCCCGTTAGCAGAGGCCGCGACATACAGTGTTCTTCGCCGCGACCATCGCCGTACTCATAACCATGGCCCTGGTGCTGATCCGCCTGTTCGCGGGCCCCAGCCTCTATGACCGGGTGCTGGCGCTCAATTCCTTCGGCACCAAGACAGTGCTGGTCATCGGCCTCGTCGGCTTCGTCACTGACCGGCCGGATTTCCTCGATGTCGCCCTGCTCTATGCGCTCATCAACTTCGTGGGCACCATCGCGGTCCTGAAGTTCTTCCGGTACCGCGCGCTCGGCGACGTGGCGGAGTCGCCGACCGGCGACAAGGCCGACACCATCGGCCTGGACAAGCCACGCGGCGGGGGCGCCGCATGATCGAACTCGCCCTCGATATCGCCACCGGCATCTTGCTTGCAGGCGGCTCGGCCTTCGTGCTGATCGGCGGCTTCGGCATGCTCCGCCTGCCCGACTTCTATACGCGCATGCACGCCGCCGGCATCACCGACACGCTGGGCGCCGAACTTATTCTGCTGGGCATGATGCTGCAGACCGGCTTCAGCTTCGCCACCGTGAAGCTCATCGCCATTGCCTTCTTCATGTTCTTCACGAGCCCGGCCTCGACGCACGCCGTCGCCAACGCCGCATGGACTGCAGGCCTGCGGCCCCGGCTCGGCCGCGAGCTCAAGCAGGACAGGCCCGACGCGGAGGAGACGCTGGGATGAGCATCCTCGTCGTCGATCTCGTGCTGTTCACGCTGCTGGTTGTCGTCGCCATCCAGATCGTGCGGCTCAACCACCTCTTCGCGGTCACCATGTTGTCCGGCGTGTTCAGCCTGCTCACCGCCAGCCTGTTCATCACCATGGACGCCCCCGACGTCGCCTTCACCGAGGCCGCCGTCGGCGCGGGCATTTCCACGGTTCTGATGCTCGGCACCCTCGCCTTCACATCACAGCGTCAGAAGGCTGTGAAAGGTGCACAGACCGTTCCGCTCCTCGTGGTCATCGCCACGGGGATGGCGCTCATCTATTCGACCTTCGACATGCCCGAGTTCGGCGACCCGCAGGCCCCCGCGCAGCAGCATGTCGCGCCCTACTACATCGAGAAGACCGCCGAAGAGATCGACGTGCCCAACCTCGTGACTGCCGTCCTCGCCAGCTACCGCGGCTTCGATACGCTCGGCGAGGTCGTCGTGGTGTTCATGGCCGGCGTCGGCGTCCTTACCCTGCTCGGGCGCACGCCCGGCCGGCGCCGCCGCAAGGACGGCAAGACGCCGAAGGAGGGCGAAGCGTCATGAACCATCACCTCGTCCTGCGCGTCGTCACCAAGATCCTGATCGCGCCGATCATCCTGTTCGGCCTCTACGTCCAGTTCCACGGGGACTTCGGCGCGGGCGGCGGCTTCCAGGCCGGCGTCATCGTCGCCGTCGGCATCATCCTCTATGGCCTGATCTTCGGCCTCTCCACCGCGCAGGAGGTGCTGCCGGCCTGGGTCGTGCGTACGGCGGCCTGTTTCGGCGTTCTCATCTACGCGGGCGTCGGCGTCGCCTCCATGCTCAACGGCGGCAACTTCCTCGACTACAACGTGCTCGGCGCCTATCCGGTGGGCGGCCAGCATCTCGGCATCATGGTCATCGAAGCGGGCGTTGGCCTCACGGTCGCGAGCGTGATGATCCTCGTGTTCTACGGTTTCGCCGGTCTCGTCGGCCCGATGGATGAGGAGGACTGGTAATGGACTCCCCCTTCGTCGAGTTCGTCCTTGGCCGCTACAACTACTGGCTCGCCATCGTACTCATGATGGTCGGCCTCTATATCGTTGTCGCGCGCGGCAACCTGGTGAAGAAGCTGGTCGGCCTGAACATGTTCCAGGTCTCGGTGTTCCTCTTCTATATCTCCGTCGGCAAGGTCACGGGCGGCACGGCGCCGATCTACGTGGATGATCCGTCCGCGGTCTATTCCAACCCGCTGCCGCACGTCCTCATCCTCACCGCCATCGTGGTGGGCGTCGCTACGCTCGCCGTAGGCCTGAGCCTCGTCGTGCGCATCCAGTCGGCCTACGGCACGGTTGAAGAAGACGAGATCCAGGAGAAGGATGCAGGCCGCGAGGCTTCGCCGCGGGCAGGCGGAGGCAGCGCATGATCCCTGAAGCGGTGATGACCCACCTGCCTGCCCTTCAGGTCGTGGTGCCCATGATGGCTGCGCCCGTGTGCCTGCTGCTGACGCGCGGCACGCTGGCCTGGCTCTTCGCCATGCTGGTCAGCTTCGTGGCGCTGGCCATGGCGATCATGCTGCTCCAGCAGGTCATCGAGACCGGCCCGATTTCCTACCACCTCGGCGGCTGGCCGCCGCCCTTCGGCATCGAGTACCGCATCGATGCGATGAACGCCTTCGTGCTGGTGATCGTCGCCGCCATGAGCGCGCTCGTGCTGCCTTATGCGCGCAATTCCGTGCGTGCCGAGATCGAGCCGTCCAAGCAGGCCCTGTTCTTCACGGTGTTCGTGCTCTGCCTCACCGGCCTGCTCGGCGTCACCATCACCGGCGACGCCTTCAACGTCTTCGTGTTCCTCGAGATCTCGTCGCTCTCGACCTACGTGCTGGTGGCCACCGGCGCACGGCGCGACCGGCGCGCCCTCACCGCCGCCTACACCTACCTGGTGATGGGCACCATCGGCGCCACCTTCTTCGTCATCGGCCTCGGCCTGCTCTACCAGGCGACCGGCACCCTCAACATGGTGGACCTCGCCGTCCGCCTGCAGCCGCTCGGCGAGCTTACGTCCGTGCGCGCGGGCTTCGCCTTCATCATGGTGGGCCTCGCCCTCAAGCTCGCCATGTTCCCGCTGCACGCGTGGCTGCCCAACGCCTACACCTACGCACCCTCGGTCGTGAGCATCTTCCTCGCCGCCACCTCCACCAAGGTCGCGGTCTACGTCCTGCTGCGCTTCATGTTCTCGGTCTTCGGCGTCGAGTTCCCGGTGGTCGATCTCTCGCTCACCGCGGTCTTCCTGCCGCTGGCGCTGATCGCCATGTTCGCCGCCTCCGCCGTCGCCATCTTCCAGACCGACCTCAAACGCCTGCTGGCATATTCCTCTGTCGCCCAGATCGGCTACATGATCCTCGGCTTCTCCATGGCCAGCGTCACCGGCCTCACCGCCACCGTCGTGCACCTGTTCAACCACGCCGCCATGAAGGGCGTTCTCTTCATGGTCGTCGGCGCGGTTGTCTACCGGGTGGGTTCGTCCTCGGTGCACAGCTTCGCGGGCCTGGGCCGCCAGATGCCGTGGACCATGGCGGCCTTCGTCGTCGGCGGCCTGTCCCTCATCGGCGTGCCGCTCACCGTCGGCTTCGTCTCCAAGTGGTACCTGGTGCTGGCGGCGCTCGAGACCGGCGACTGGGTCATCGCCTTCCTTATCGTCGCCAGCTCGCTCCTCGCCGTCATCTATGTCTGGCGCATCGTCGAGGTCGCCTACCTCACGCCCGCGCCCGAAGGCAGCAAGGCCAAGGAAGCGCCGCTCTCCATGCTGATCCCCATGTGGCTGCTCGCCGGCGTCTGCATCTATTTCGGCATCAACGCGGAACTGACCGCCGATGTCGGCCGCGCCGTGGGTGAAACCCTGCTCAACGGCAGCCTTGTGGGAGGCGCGCAATGAACCTGCTCGCTCCCCTCGGCATCGGTTACGACACGGCCATGCTGCTTGCCGTCCTCGGCCCCATGGTCGGCGCGGTGTTCATCCTGCTGACCGGCCGGTCCCCCAACCTGCGCGAGGCGGTGACGCTCATCACCGCGGGCATTCTCTTCGCGACGGTCCTGCACATCCTCGCGGGCCACAACGCCGGTATCGATCCGGAACTGGTGCTGTTCGAAGTCGTCCCCGGCGTGCCGCTCGCCTTCGAGCTGGAGCCGCTGGGCCTGATCTTCGCCCTCGTCGCCAGCTTCCTGTGGATCATCACGTCGCTCTATGCCTTCGGCTACATGCGCGGCAACAACGAGAAGCACCAGACGCGCTTCTACGCCTGCTTCGCCATCGCCCTCGGCGCCACCATGGGCATCGCCTTCGCGGCGAACCTGCTGACGCTTTTCATCTTCTACGAGGTGCTGACGCTCTCCACCTACCCGCTCGTCGCCCACAAGGAGACGGACGAGGCGCGGCGGGGCGCCCGCGTCTATCTCGGCATCCTGCTGGCCACCTCCATCGGCCTGCTGCTGCCCGCCATCATCTGGACCTATGCCATCGCCGGCACCGGCGAGTTCGAGGTTGGCGGCATCCTGGCGGGCAATATCGACGAGGCACTGACGCCAATCCTGCTTGGCCTCTTCATGTTCGGCATCGGTAAGGCCGCCCTCGTGCCGATCCACCCGTGGCTGCCCAACGCCATGGTCGCGCCGACGCCGGTCTCCGCCCTGCTTCACGCCGTCGCGGTCGTGAAGGCGGGCGTCTTCACCGTCCTCAAGGTGACCGTCTACATCTTCGGTATCGATTTCCTGTTCGAGACACAGGCCAGCGTCTGGCTCATGTGGGTCGCCGCCTTCTCCATTGTTTTCGCAGGCATCGTCGCCATGACGAAGGACAACCTGAAGGCGCGCCTCGCCTACTCCACCGTCAGCCAGCTTTCCTACGTCACCCTCGGCGCCATGCTGGCGACGACCTACGGTATCACCGCCGGCGCGCTGCAGATCCTCATGCACGCCTTCGCCAAGATCACGCTCTTCATGTGCGCGGGCGCCATCTACGTCGCCACCCACAAGACGGAACTGTCGGACATGGACGGCCTTGGCCGCCGCATGCCGTGGGTCTACGGCGCTTTCACGGTGGCCTCCCTCGCCATCATCGGCATCCCGCCCCTGGGCGCTGACTGGGTGAAGCTCTACCTCGTGATGGGCGCAACGGAAGCGGGCCAGCCATACCTGATCTACCCGCTGATCCTCGCCTCGCTGCTTTCCATCGGCTACCTGCTGCCGGTGGTGGGCCGCGGCTTCTTCGGCGGCCTCGGCAAGCGCAGTGAGCCCGCTGCCTCCTTCAACGAGGGCATGCCGAATGACGGCCGCATCAAGGCGCCCATCCTCACGGTCGCGGCCCCGGTGCTGACCGCGGCCATGTGCCTCGTCACCATCCTGCTCGTCGGGCCGCTCAAGCACCTGATCGAACCCATCCTCGGCGGCGGACACTAGGAGCGGCGGATGGCAGAGAAAAAAAGCACCATGTGGGCCTGGGCCCTTCGCCCCGACAGCGGTGCCCGCGCGCTCGGCCTCCTCGGCCTTGCCTGCATCATCCTCGCGGTCGCGGGCCTCGTCGTCCCCTTCGGCGGCATCCTGCTGAGCCACGTGCCCCTCGGCCCCGCCATTGTCGGCGCGGGCGCAGCCCTTGCCGCCGTGATCCTGGCATGGCCCCTGCGCTTCATCCTGCGCCGCCGCGCCGGTTACTACGATGACAAGGAGGGCAAGGCATGAGCGCGACAGCCCCGCTCTTCGGCACCCTGCCCCCGGCCATCATCCTCATTGCCGCCGGCATCCTGTGCACCATCCTGCCGCGCCAGGTCCGCCCGTTCATCGCGGTCGCAGCGCCGCTTGCGGCCTACGCCCAGTTCTTCTCGCTCCCCATGGGCTACGCGGCCCTTCTGGAACTGCCCGGCTTTCCCGCCGTCACGCTGGCCGAGTTGTCGCCCTATTCGAGCTTCATCGCCGAGCCGCTGCTGATCGCCGCCATCGTCGTCGCCATCTACAACTGGCATGAGCGCGCCGGCCTCCCCGTCGCCGCGGGCCTGCTCTACATGGGCTGCACCATCGGCGCGGTCATGGCGGGCGACATCGCCGCCTTCTTCGTCTTCTGGGAAATCGCCACCATCGGCGCCGCCTTCCTCGTCTGGTCCGGCGGCACCGAGCGGTCACTCGGCGCAGGCATGCGCTTCGCCGTCATCAACATCCTGTCCGGCGTCCTGCTGCTTGAAGCCTTCCTGCTCCACTACAAGGCCGAGCACAGCATCGCCTTCTTCACCGCGGACCTGGCAACGCCGTCCGGCATGTACCTGATGGCCGCGCTCGCCATCAAAGGCGCCTTCCCTGTCGTCCACGCCTGGCTGACGGACGCCTACCCGGAGTCGACCCCCGGCGGCACCGTCACGCTCTCGGTCTTCTCGGTGACGGGTGCCCTCTACGCGCTCTTGATGTTCTTCCCGGGCGAACCGTTGCTGGTCACCATCGGCGCCATCATGATCGCCTTCCCGATCCTGCTGGCACTCCTCGCCAACGACCTGCGCCGTACCCTCTGCTATGGCCTTATCAGCCAGCTCGGTCTCGTGGTGACGGCCATCGGCGTGGGCGACAGCACGGCGATCAGCGCCGCCCTGTTTCTCGCCGTCGCCAACATCTTCGGCTTCCTGGTGATGTTCATGGCGACGGGCGCCGTCCTCTTCCGCACCGGCACGGCTTCCGCCGCTTCGCTGGGCGGCCTTGCTGCCACCATGCCGCTGACAGCCCTTTTCGCCGTATTCGGCGCCATCGCCGTCGCCAGCGTGCCGGTGCTGGCCAGCGGCACGGCCCTGCTCACGCTCCTGGTCGGCCTCACGGAAGTTGGCGGCCCCACCATCGGCGCCATCGCCGTCTTCGGCGCAGCGGGCGTCTGGGCCCATGCGGGCTTCAAGGTTTCTGCCTCTGCCTTCTTCGGCGAAGCGAAGGGCACGGCCAAAGCAGATGAAGCGCCCGGCCACATGCTCCTTGCCATGCTGCTGGCCGTCGCCGCCTTCGCTTACTTCGGTATCGTCCCGCTTCTCGAAACAGGCTTCGTTGGCACGCTTTCCGGCGTCATCGCCCACCTCTCGCTGCTGGCCTTCTCGCTCTTCGTCTACGCGGCCGCCCGCCTGTGGGGCCTCCTGCCGAAGGACCGCGAGTCCGCGCTGATCGACGTTGACTGGCTCTACCGCCGCCTTGGCCCGGCCATCGTCGCCGGCGTCATGGCGGTCACTGCCGCCGCCTATCACGGCTGGCAGCGCTTCATCGAGGCCCGCATCAAGGGCTCGATGGCAAGGCTCTACGTGACGGCTGGGCCCAGCGGCGGCATTGCCCGCACATGGGCCACGGGTTTCGGTGTCCTCTGGGTCGCCATCCTGCTGGTGGTCATGCTGCTGGTGAGCTACGCGTGACCGAGAGCGGCCAGCCGCAGGGTCTCGCCCCCGTCATCTGGATCCCGGGCCTCCTCGCCGTGGTCGCAGCACTCGTCGCCCTGTTCGGCCTCGTGCTCTAGGCGGTCCGCCACACGCCCCCGGCCAGCGGCTTCAGCGTGAGCATGCCGTCTTGCGTCGCTGCTTCGCCCGTGGCCAGCAGCGCGTCACCTGACACGCCCGCATCCAGCAACGCGTCCATGCCGCCCGCGTTGAACGCACACACCAGCGTCTCGTCCCCCTCCGACCGCGTGAACGCGATCACGCCGTCCGGCGCATCGAGGAACGCAATCCCGCCGGTCCGCAACGCCGCGTGGTCCTTGCGCAACGCAATGGCCGCGCGCGCGAACGCCAGCACCGACGCCGCGTCCGCCTCCTGCACGGCAACCGACCGGTCCGGATGATCCGGCCCCACCGGCAGCCACGTTTCGGCACCTACCGTGAACCCCGCCAGCGGCGCCTGCGCCGTCCAAGGCATCGGTGACCGGCACCCGTCGCGTCCCTTGAAGAACGGGAAGTAGATCAGCCCGAACGGGTCGCGCACCTGTTCCCGCGTGGTGTCCACATCGTCGAGCCCCAGTTCCTCGCCCTGGTACATCAGCGCCGTCCCGCGCAGGCTCATCAGCAGCAGAAGCCCCAGCTTCGCCACCGCGGCCTTGTCGCGCCCCTGGTGCCAGCGTGTGACCGGACGCGGCACGTCATGGTTCGAGAAGGTCACGCACGGGAAGAGATCGTCCACCGGCCCGGCCACGTCCTCGTAGTAGTGGCGGAACGTCTCCGGCTTCAGGTCCGGTGCCTCCAGCAGGTCGAACGTATAGGCCGTGTGCAGACGATCGTTCCCGCCCGCATACTGGCCGAGAATATTGTCCTTGCCCGCGAACTCGCCGAACACCAGCCGGTCGTCATAGCCATCCGCCAGCGTGCGGATGCGCTTCATCACGTTCACGTTCTCGGGCTGGTTCCACTCCCGGTCCTTGCGCTGATGCCGTGGCGGATGGGCCCATGTGAGAAAGTCGCGTTCTTCCGGCGGCACCACCGAGTTGTCGCGCAACGCCTTGTCATGAACGTAGGAGTTGGCAACATCGAGCCGGAACCCGTCGACGCCCTTGTCCAGCCAGAATTTCAGGACATCCAGCACCGCCTCCACCACGGCCGGGTTGTGGAAGTTCAGCTTCGGCTGCGTGCGCAGGAACTGGTGGAAGTAGTACTGCATCCGCACCGGATGCCACGACCATGACGGCCCGCCGAATGCCGCCAGCCAGTTGTTGGGCGGCGTCCCGTCCTCCCGGGCATCGGCCCACACGTACCAGTCGCCCTTCGCGCCATCCTTGGAAAGCAGGCTCTCCTGGAACCATGGGTGCTGGTCCGACGTGTGGCTCAGCACCTGGTCGAGAATGACCTTGAGCCCCCGCTCATGCGCCTCTGCCAGCAGCCGGTCGAACGCCGCCATGCCGCCCATCTCGGCCGCCACGTCCACGTAATCCGCCACGTCGTAGCCGAAGTCGTCATTGGGCGACGGGTAGACCGGCGACAGCCAGATCGCATCCGCTCCCAGCCCGGCCACGTAGTCCAGCTTGCGGCGGATGCCTTCAAGATCGCCGATCCCGTCCCCGTCCGTGTCCAGGTAGCTGCGCGGATAGATCTGGTAAACGACGGCGCCTTCCCACCAGGGCCTCATGTGTCCTCCTGGCGCTTCGCCGCGCCGCTTGCGGTTTTTCTCATGCTACCGTGCGGCTCGATTCCCACGCCCGCAAGGAGCAAGTGATGAGCACCCAGCCGGCCGCCATCCTCACCGATGCCCGACACTTCGTGGGCGATGCGGTTGCCCGCGCCCTCGCCGAGCGGGGCTACGCCGTCTACGCCGTGGACGAGGAATTCGACGACGCGGAAAAGCGCGCCGCCTTCGAGGGGCTGGCCGACGGCATAACGGCCCTCGACATGCGCGCCGCGGAGGACATCGCCGCCCACGTGGAATCCCTCCACGGCCGCATCCATCTTCTCGTTGGCAACGATGCCTGGCCCGCCGTCCGCGCTCCGTTGGACGAGATCCAGAGCGTCACCCTGCACGAAACGTTCGAGGCGCTCGTCTTCAAGCCCTTCGCCTTCGCCACGGCCTGCGCCAGGCGCATGAAGCCGCACAATGAGGGTCGGATGATATTCCTTACCTCCGCCGCGCCGCTCAACGGTCTGCCGAACTACTCCATGTACTGCGCCGCCCGCGGCGCCATGAATGCCGCCGTGAAGGCGCTGGCCAAGGAACTTGCCCCATTCAACGTCCAGGTGAACGCCATCGCCCCCAATTTCATCGCCAACCCGGACTATTTCCCCCCGTCCCTGATGGACGACCCCGAAAAGGGCCCGCGCGTCCTCAAGAACGTGCCCATGGGCCGCCTCGGCCGGCCCGAGGAAGTGGCGGCCATGGTCGCCCACCTCGCGGGCGAGGACGCAGGTTTCTTCACCGGCCAGGTGATCGCCGCGTCCGGCGGCTGGGCCTGATTAACCCTTTAAGATCAGGTAATTGGGCGGAGGTTCACGGAATCTTTGCGAGTTGCAACCTAGGCTCGCGCGGAACGTAACCATTCCGCACCGGCTCCCCCCATGCTTCAGTCCGACAATTGCCAGATGGCCTTGCGTGCCTGGCTCGACGCCCGCGGCGACGCGCTTATGCCATCCGTTCGGGACTTCGGGCCGGTGCAGATGAAAGGCTTTCTTCCTTTCGTCGCCATGTTCCGTCACTTCGCTGACGGTACGCGCCGCGTCACGGTGCACGGAACCGCGCTGTGTGATGGGCTGGGCTTCGATCCCACGGGCATGGAGGTCTCGGCCCTTTACGCGTCAAAGGACCGCGACGACCTGCATGTCTTCCATGACCTGATGTTCGAAGGCAGTTACCTCAGCCATTCGTTGCGCGTGCTGCGCAAGCGCAACGGCACCTTTCTCACGCTCGAACAGCTGCTCCTGCCGGTGGCGGATACCGATGGCGCCCACGACCGGTATGCCGTCATTGCAAGCGGCGTTGTCGACCGGGACGATATCGATCCCAACGGCGGCGAAGATGCCCGCATCGGCACGATCGTCCAGCGCACCATCTACGCGCCGCACGACCTGCGGCCTGTCGACTGTCCGGCCACCACGCTCCCTGACGGCGTCGGCGAGCCAGATCTTCGCCTTATGGCCGGATAAGGCCCGGAAATCTGTGGTGGCAAGGGAATTTAGCCATTTCCGCACCCGCCATTCACACCTTGTTTCCATTCCAGATTGCATAGTTGGGCCGGTTCCAGGCTTGGATACGGAGGGAGCCTGCCATGCTTCTTTCGGACAACTGCAAGACGGCGTTCGACATCTGGCTGGCCGCGCGCGGCGGCAACGATATTCCCGCCAAGCGGCACTTCGGTGTGGAGCGCCTGAAGCCGGTACTCGCCAGCACGGCCGTCTTCCGGACGGTCATCGATGGGCATCGCCGTATCACGTTCTACGGCAGTGCCCTGCGAGAAGCCCTCGGCTTCAACCCCACCGGCATGGATGTCGCGGACGTCTACGCCCCAAACGATCCGCACACACTGCGGGCGTTCCATGCATTCCTGTTTGATACCGGCTACATCGCCGTCTCGCTGCGCGCCCTGCGCCCGAACACCGGTCACTCGGTGACGGTCGAACAACTGCTGCTCCCCGTCGGCAATGCGAAGGGCAAGCCCGAACTCTACGTCGCTGTCGCGGGCAACGTGCCGGGCCCCGAGGACGATACGCTCGGCGACAACGAGACCCTCGACGTGACCATGCCGATCGAGCGCACGATCTACGATCCGCGCACGCTCATGCCGGTGGATTGCGAAGCGACCACGGACCGCGACGACCCCAAGCACATGAAGACGCCGATCGTCGAGCGCGAGACTGCCGCCTAGTTGCGCGGCAGCAGGGCCGCCAGCGTCGAGCCCGCCTCGCCATGCACCACCAGGTCGGCGATATCATCCAATTCCGTCGCCTCCCGGTTGACGATGGCAAGGTTCGCCCCGTTTCGCTTTGCCACCACGGGAAAGCCAGCGGCGGGAAATACCACCAGCGACGAGCCGACGGCGATGAAGAGATCGCAGGCCAGCGTTTCGGCCTCCGCCCGCAGCATCTCGTCCTCCGGCATCGCCTGCCCGAACGAGATGGTCGCCGTCTTGAGGATGCCCCCGCACGAGGAACATGGCGGCGGCTTTCCGCTGGCGTTGAAGGCCTCACGGATGAAATCGATCTCGTGCCGCATCGCGCATGACAGGCACTTGGCGTAGGTCGTATTGCCATGCAGCTCTATCACCTGCTCGGCCGGCACGCCGGAATCCTGGTGCAGGTTGTCGATGTTCTGGGTGATGACCGCCGACACCTTGCCGGACTGAACCAGCCGCGCGATCGCCAGGTGCCCCTCGTTGGGCCGCGCCTTGGAGAACGAGTCGTCCATGTTGAACTTCCGCCGCCACGCCTCGATGCGCATCTCTTCGGACGACATGAAGTCGTCGAAGTAGATCGGCTTGTTCTTGGTCCACAGCCCGCCCGGGCTGCGGAAGTCCGGAATGCCCGACTCCGTCGATATCCCCGCGCCCGTGAACACCACGACGCGCCGCGCCGCCTCGACCATATCCTTCAATTCGCCCGACATTTCTCCCCTTTTTCGCTTGCCGAAAGACGGTTTTGACCCGGTTGCCCCGTTAGGCAATCATCACGCTCGAACCCGCCGGGTCAAACCCCGAAGGGCCTGTTTGCGTATCCCCGCACGTGCCGAGACCGCGGGGCTGGAGGATGAATGAAATACCTGCACACCATGGTGCGCGTCGGCGACCTCGATAAGTCGCTGGCCTTCTATTGCGACAAGCTGGGCTTGGAAGAGCTGGGCCGTTTCGACAACGAGCAGGGCCGATTCACGCTCGTGTTCCTCGCTGCACCCGGCAACAAGGAAGCCCAGGTCGAACTCACCCACAACTGGGATCCCGAGGAGCTGGGCGAAGGACGCAACTTCGGCCACCTCGCCTACCAGGTGGAGGACATCTACGAGACCTGCCAGCGCCTGATGGACGCCGGCGTCACCATCAACCGCCCGCCCCGCGACGGCCGCATGGCCTTCGTGCGTTCGCCGGACAACATCTCCATCGAGTTGCTCCAGAAGGGCGATGCCCTGCCTGAGCAGGAGCCGTGGAAGTCGATGCAGAATGTGGGTCACTGGTAGGCACATCGCCCTCGCGGCCGTGGTGCTGCTGCTCACGGCAGCACCGGACGCGGGCGGCCATCGTAGCGGCACTGCCGCCGCGCAGCAGATGCCGGACCCGCGCGAGTCCGGCGTCGAGAACGTCCGCAAGAGGATGCGCGAGGCTGGCGAAACCGACAAGACCGAACCCTACTGGGAACACTTCCGGCTGATGAACACGGGCCGCTGTGCGGAAGCGATCCCCGCCTTCCGGCGCCTTGCCGGTTATGGCCGCGGCTACGAACACGCCCAGCTCGCACTAGGCCTTTGCCTGCTGGACCAGGGCGACGAGGGCGAAGCCAAGGCGTGGATCGCTCGCGCCGCGGATGCGGGTCATGCCGGGGCCCAGGCCACACGCGTCCGCCTTTTCGCCACCGAGGGCGCCACCTACATGACTCCCGAGACGGCGGCTATGTGGCTCTATCTCTACGAGACAAATCCCCTGCGCCTGCAGATCGGCACCCCGAACGCGCTGGAACCGGAGATTGCCGACGCCGTTCGCGCCTCGATCCCGCGCGCCGACTACCTCGCCGGCATCAACCGCGCCCGCAACTGGACGCCTGTGTTCGCCGAAAGCAGCGCTCCGCCCGTCCCCGCACCCAACCCGCTCAACTGACACGCGATCGCCAGAAAGAAGCCGCAAGATGCGGCGGCCGTTTGAGAGAGGAAGCCCCATGACGCTTTTCAATGACAGCCGCCGCTACGGTGTGGTCGCGCTGATCCTCCACTGGACCATCGCTCTGACCGTCATCGGGCTCTACGTGGTGGGCTCCATCATGCACGACATGAAGCCCTCCATTCAGCAGTTCGAGCTCTACCAGCTGCACAAGTCGTTCGGCATTACGATCCTGGTCCTCACCGCCATCCGGCTGGGCTGGAGGCTTGTGAACACGCAACCTGCCTTGCCGCCCGCGATGCCCACGTGGCAGCGCATCGCGGCCAAGGGAACGCACTGGGCGTTCTACGCCCTCCTCTTCGCCACGCCTCTTGCCGGCTGGGCCATGGTCTCGGCCTCCAGCCTCAACGTGCCCACCGTCATCTTCGGGCTCTTCACCCTGCCGCACATCGAGTTCATCGCCGCCTCGCCGGACAAGCAGGCCCTCGAGGACACCTTTTCGGAGATGCACGAGCTCTTTGCGAACGGCATGCTCGCCCTATTTATCCTGCATGTGGGTGCCGCCCTCTATCACCACATCCAGCTGCGCGACAGCGTGCTCCTGAAGATGCTGCCCATCAGCAGCGCCGCCTTCGAGGAACGCTACGCCAACGAAACCGCGCCCAAGTAAGGACAGCCATGTTCCACTCCGTCAGTAGCCTGACCCTCGCCGCCCTCGTTCTCATCACCCCCGTGGCCGCAGGGGCGGCCGAGTGGATCGTCGATTACGGCGAAAGCCGTCTCGGCTTTGAAACGTCGGTCATGGGTGGCGGCATCGAGGGCGAGTTCGGCGAATGGTCTGCCGCCATCACCTTCGATGAAAGTGACCTGGAAAACGCCAGCGCGGTCGTTGAAATACAGACCGGCTCCGCCGACACGGATGACGGCACCCGCGACGAGACGTTAAAGGGCTCCGACTGGTTCGCCGTCTCGGAATACCCCACTGCCCGCTTCGAAAGCACCGCCTTCCGCGAAGTCGGCGACAACGCCTACGAGATCGACGGCAATCTCACCATCCGCGGCAACACCAACCCGGTGGTCCTGCCCTTCGAGCTGTCGGAGACGGAAGACGGCGTCGAAGCCACCGGCGCGCTCACCATCGACCGCACCGACTACGAGGTCGGCCAGGGCGATTTCACGACCGGCTCGGTCGTCGCCCTCGATGTCACGATCCGGGTGGATATCAAGGCGGCGCCCGCCGAATAGTCCGCCCATGTACGACGATCCGCGCTACGCCACTTTCGACACGCCCTTCGGCACCAGCGGGATCGCGTGGACCGCGGCCGGCATCTTCCGCGCCGCCCTGCCGGAGGCGGACGAAAGCGCGGTCGTACGGCGGCTGACGCGCGGTCTCCCGTCGGTCCGCAAGTGTGCGCCCGACGAGATTGCCGGGCCGGCCATCGCGGCGCTTCAGAGGCACCTGGTCACCGGCGCGGAAGATCTCGCGTCATACCGGCTCGATCTGCGCGCTGTGCCGGAGTTCGACCGGCAGGTGCTGGAGATCTGCACCCGCATCCCGCCCGGTGAGCTGACAACATACGGCGATATCGCCCGTGAGATTGGCGGGGTCGGCCTTTCCCGTGCTGTCGGCCGGGCACTCGGCGCAAACCCGGTCCCGCCCTTCGTCCCCTGTCATCGCGTCCACGGGGCGGACGGCAAGCTCGGCGGCTTCTCCGCCGCGGGCGGCCGCGACCTCAAGCGAAAGCTCCTCGCGCTGGAAGGCGCCGCCCCCGGCGGCCAGCCGGACCTGTTCGGCCGCACAGGCGATCACCCTGCCGCCTGATCAGGCGGCGCAGCCGATGCAGGTGGCCGTTTTCGGATCGAGGTCGAGACGCTTGCGGGCGATTAGCTCACCACAGCTAATGCAGTAGCCGAACTCGTCCTCGTCCAGGCGGGCAAGCGCGGCGGCGATCTGCTGCAACGCCTGCTTGCGGCGGCCCTCGACGGCCTTGGCCATGGCCTGCACCTGCATCGCATCCATCCGCGAGAGACGCCCGACGCTCTGCTGGTCGAGGGCAACCGGCGCGCGGTCGGCCCCCGCTGCATCATTCTGCGCGAGAATCTCCGCCCGCTCCGCCTCCAGGCGGTCCCGGAAGGCAGCGAGCTCCTCGTCGGTAAATTCGGACATCAGGCCGTCTTGAGCGTCTGCATCGTTTCGGGCTGCGGCAGACCGGCGCCGATATCGACGACGGCACCGTCGCGCCACCGGGTCGCCAGCATGGTCTCGCGGCGGAAATCCTCCCGCTCCACGACCACCTGAGACGAATTGAGCCCGATCAGCAAGTGCTGGCCCTCGCGGCCGCCGTCGAGCGGCAGGAACAGCGTTTCCGCCAGCACCCGCGTGCCGGAGGCATACTCGTTTTCGTAGACCGACATGCAGCCGCACGGATGCTTGGCGAACATGCTGAGGCTGTGTCCCGTCCGCCAGGCTTCCTTCTCCGGCAGGTGATCCAGCATGTTTTCACCGGTCAGGTCTCGCCCGATGCGGCCCACGACGTCGGTTCCCATCAGCCGGTAGCGCACCAGCGCTTCGTCGACACATTCGATGATGATGATATCGGCGATGAATGGGGCCATCTCGCGCAGCGGCAGATGCTCCCGCCGCGGCTTCAGGGCTTCGCCGCGTGTCCGCTCGTAGAGGCGGATGAAGCTGGTGACCCGTGCCGGCGCATTGGAAAGCGCGAGGACCTGCCGATAGGGCCCGGGCACGCAATCCTCCTGGTCGTCCGAATCCATCGCCGCCAGTGTCTGGGTCATGCCCGCCCCGTTCGCCCTCGCCCGTCCCGCAGGACCGGCAATTTGCACGGAAACGAGTTAAAAAAACCGTTAGAGGCTGCGGAAAAAGACGCCCTTCTCACGCGCGGGCGGCTGATCGGCCGAAGGGGGAAAAGGTGGCACGCCCTAGGGGAGTCGAACCCCTCTTTCCAGAATGAAAATCTGGCGTCCTAACCGATAGACGAAGGGCGCGCATGCCGCGCCGCCAAGGGCGCGGGGACCGTCCTGTTACAACGCCGTGACGCGCTGTTCAAGGGGCGAGATAGCGCAGGGAGACAAGAATTCCAGCCAAATTTCCGCACTCATCCGCCGTGGCAGAATTGCGACAGCTTCGATCCAGGCTGGCACCTCTTAAAAATAATAATGCGAATCTATTGCAATACGATGCCTCCCCCTATACGGCTGCGAGCCACTCGCAACTAGGGGACTTGGGCAACATGACAAAGACAATGGGCGCCCGGCGGATTGCCGGCGCGACACGCACCCTCGC
This sequence comes from Parvibaculaceae bacterium, assembly GCA_965229975.1. GTDB lineage: Bacteria > Pseudomonadota > Alphaproteobacteria > CGMCC-115125 > CGMCC-115125 > Pyruvatibacter. The sequence continues at coordinate 1,057,201 of OZ245936.1, read as the reverse complement.
CTTCGCGGCGGCGACCACGGCAATCGTGCCGGCCGCCTTCGCCGAGGTCTACGACCTCGAACCCATCGTGGTGCAGGTGAACGCTGCCCACCCGTCGCAAGCCGTGCGGTCCCAGGTGGAAAACGCGTTCAACGCACCTCGATCCTCCTCGGCCGTGGGCGGCGCGGAGATCAACAACCTGAACCCGATCAACACGGGCGACGCCCTCAAGTTCACGACAACGGGCCTCGTCAACCAGCCATTCTCCGGCGACCGCTTCGGCGGCGGCACGAAGATCCGCACCTTTGGCGACTGGGGTGCCGCGCAGTCCATCGACGGCCTGCCCGCCATCAAGTTCGCCGACGAGGAGGGCGGCGGTTTCACGAATACCCGCATTCCCGCCATCGCCATCGACACAATCACCGTCCAGAAGGGCGGCCGCGCGGTGCAGTACGGCAATGGCAGCGACGGCGGCATCCTCCAGACCACGATCAAGTCCGGACGAGGCTACGACAGGCACGCCGCGATGACCTTCGATGCCAACACGGCGGACGAGAAGGTCGGACAGGCCGAACTCGCCCACGGCGAAGAGATGTGGGACGTCTACGTGGCCGGCCGCTGGTTCGATGGCAACTACGGCGGCGAACCCGCCAACCTCGACAAGCAGGACATCCTGGGCGGTATTGCCAAGATCGGCTTCAACCCGACGGTGAAGACCCGCCTGGAGATCCTCGGCATCACGAATGATTCCGAGACCCGCATCTTCCGCGGCGGCACCACCAACGATATCGACGCCGAGACGGCGTTCGTCTCGACCACGCTGGAACATGCCTTCACAGACAGCACCAGCGCCCGGGCCGGCTACCTGCATTCCGATACGCAGACGCTCTGGCCTGCCCGCTCGCGCGACCGCAGCATCGTGATCGATACGTTCTTCGCCGACGTCTACCACACGGTCCCGATCACGGAATCCATCGTCTACGCCGGCAGCCTTGGCGCCGAATACAAGAAGACGAACTACCTGCGTGACAACCAGTGGGACAACACCTTCAACGATCCCTCGGTGAAGTCCACCAACTCGCTGACCTTCGACGACAACCTCGTCCTGTCGGCCGGCCTGCGTCACACATGGTTCGACAACGATATCGTTCTCAACGGCGTCACCCAGCCAGACAACCTCAGCACGGACTCGCTGTTCAGCTGGGAAGTCGGCGCAAGCTACTCGGTGTTCGATATGACGCGGGTGCGCGGCAACATCGCGTCCGGCTACAACCGCTTCTACGAGAAGTACGGCAACTTCGGCAGCGACGCCCTCAACCCGGCGGGCGCCGGTGACGAGATTGTCGAGTCGCAGACCTACGAACTCGGCATCAACCAGGGCTGGAGCACCGGCTACGTCGATCTCGCCTGGTACCAGACCGAACAGGAAAACGTCCCGCGCCGTAATGCCGGCGCCATCCAGAACGTCACCGTCGAACAGTCGGGCCTCGAATTCGAAGCCTTCTGGCAGGTCTTCGACAATTTCGCGGCGGAGCTTGGCTACGTCCACCTGCTGGACCTCGAGGCGACACGCGACGACGGCACCTACGCCTTCGGCAACATCTTCTTCGGCGCCAACGGCGTGAACATCCCGGAAAACCAGGTGACCCTCCGCCTCGACTACGACGTGACCGACGAGTTCAGCCTGTGGGGCGCGGGCCTCTATGGCGACGGTTACACGCAGACCGATGCCACCGGTGCTACGACCGAACGGCGCCCCTATGAGCGCATCGATCTCGGCGCGTCCTACACCTTCAGCGAACACGTGGCCCTGCGCTTCCGCGCAGAGAACGTCACTGACGAGAAGGACTACGGCCAGACCCTCGAAGGTGCGCCGGTGAACACGTCCGGCCGCATCGGCAGCGTGTTCTGGCTCGGCGTCGACCTCGCCCTCTGACACGAAAAACCCGGCGGACTCCCATGCAGACGTACCGGAAACTCCGGCAGGTTCACTTCTGGCTCACGATGGTGCTGGCCTTGCCGCTGGTCATCCTGAGCCTCACCGGCGCGCTGCTCGTTTTCGGTCACGAGATCGAGCAGCAGATCCAGCCCGAGTACTGGCTGGTGGATGCGGATAGTGAACCCCTGCCCTACGAAACGCTCCTCGCACGTTTCGAAGCGCAGTATCCCGGCGTGCCCGTCAACGTCATCGCCCATGAGAGTTCGCCGGGCCACGCCTGGACCTACTGGCTCGGCAACGGCGAAGGCGTCGCAAGCATCGATCCGGCGACCGGTGACGTGCTCCTCCGCTACGTGCAGGAGGAAACGTTCTACGGCTTCATCCGCGGCATCCACCGCTGGCTGGCAGTTCCCGGCGAGGCCCGCCCGCTCGCCCGCGACGTGGTTTCGATCGCCGCCCTGCTGCTCATCGTGCAGCTCGCCGTCGGCATCGCCATGTGGTCGATCCCGCCCCGCCGGCTCAAGCGGCTGAGCGTGCCCCTGAAAGGCAGCGCCCATCTTATTGTCATGCGGCTGCACTCGGTCACGGCCCTGTTCCTCGCAGCCGTGCTCATCCTCATCGCTCTCACAGGGATCAGCTTCAATTGGCGCGAGACGATGAAGTCCGTCATCTCGGCGGTTACGTTCAGCGAGATTCCTGAACTCGGCGAACTCGACCTGCCGCGCGGCGATGCGGCCCGCGACATCGACCGCGGCGTTGCCGCAGCGCAGGAGGCCCTGCCGGAGGGCCGGGTCCTTTCCATCAATGTGCCGAAGCAGACAACGACGCCGCTGCGCATACGTTTTGATGTGCCGGATGCAGTGAATGCCTCTTTGGTCCGCGTGCATACCGCAACGGGCGAGGTTCTCGACATCCATCACGCGGAACTCAAGACGCGCGCCGAGGCCATCATGAACATGGCCTACAGCCTGCACATCGGTGACTTCGGCGGCCTGCCGACCCGCATTCTCTGGCTGGTGATTTCGCTGATGCCGATGGCCTACGCCATCAGCGGCGTATGGCTCTACCTGAACCGGACGAAGACCAAGCGCCGCGCCCGGCGCATGAGGGCCGCCACCGCGTAAGCGTCAGGCGGCGTCCACGGGCGCGGCATCTTCCACGTGCAGCTCGACGGCATCACCGCCGCGCCACGTATCGGGCTTGAGCCGCCCGGCCACGTGAATGGGGCGTTCGCCGCCTGCCAGCAGCGCCTGCCCCAGCGGCGTTTCGGCTGCGCGGAATGCCACCGCTTTCAGACCCTTGCCGGATGCACCCTTGAGGGTCATCCGCACGTGTCCGTTGCCCACGATGTCCGCGTAGCTCGCCCGCACATCGGCAATTGCCAGCCTCGGTTCCGGGTTGCCCGCACCGAAGGGCCCGGCCTTGGCGATCGCTTCCACGAGCGCCGCATTCGCGCCGCCGCAGGCAATCGCCCCGTCGAGCGTGAGCCCGTCGCGAGCCATGGCGGCCGTCACCGGCCCTTCCAGGTCGCGCGTCAGGAAATGCCGTAATTCGTCAACGCCGGCCTCGGCCACGGTCAGGCCCGCTGCCATTGCGTGCCCGCCGCCGTTCACCAGCAGCCCCGCTTCCAGAGCCCGCACGACAGACGCCCCGAGATCGACACCGCCGATCGACCGGCCCGACCCCTTGCCGATGCCGTTGTCGTCCAGCGAGATCACGATGGCCGGCTTGCGCGTGCGCTCCTTCACCCGCGCCGCGACAATGCCGATGACACCCGGGTGCCACCCATGCGCGGCGACGATCGCCACCGGCGCATCCGCCAGCCTGTCGCGCTCCACGATGCCGAGCGCATGTTCCAGCACATCGGTCTCGATGGCCCGCCGCTCCGCGTTCAGTACGTCGAGGCGTTCGGCGATGGCCGTGGCCTCCGCCGGGTCGTCCGTCACCAGCAGCTTTGCGCCGAGCCCGGATGCGCCCACGCGCCCGCCCGCGTTGACCCGCGGCCCCAGCAGAAAGCCCGCGTGATAGGTGGACGGCGGCCCGTCCGCCTTCGCCACGGCCCTCAGCGCCGCGAGGCCCGCGTTCCGCCCCTGTCCCATCACCTTGAGGCCCTGCACGACAAGGGCCCGGTTGACGCCCTTGAGCGGCACCACGTCGCAGATCGTGCCCAGCGCAACGAGATCCAGCCATTGGCGCAGGTCCGGCTCCATGCGGTCAGAACCGAAAAACCCGCGCGCGCGAAGCTCCCGGTTAACCGCCACCACGAACATGAAGGCGACACCGACCGCTGCGAGCTGCCCCTGCCCCGAGCGGCAATCGAGCCGGTTGGGATTGACCAGCGCATGCACCTTCGGCAGGTCCGGCGACGCCATGTGATGGTCCATCACCAGTATGTCGAGACCGGCGGCCACGCCCGCCGCCAGCGCCTCGTGTGCCATCGTCCCGCAATCGACGGTGATGACGAGTTTCGCGCCCTCCTCGGCCAGCATCGAGAGCGCCGCCGCATTGGGCCCGTAGCCCTCGCGCATCCGGTCGGGAATGTAGACGCGCGCATCCGCCCCGATGGCCCGCAGGAAGCGCTGCAGCAGCGCGCTCGACGTCGCCCCGTCCACGTCGTAGTCGCCAAAGATGGCGATCGACTCCCCCGCCTCGATGGCATCGGCAAGCCTTGCGGCCGCCTTGTCCATGTCGGCAAGGGTCGAAGGATCCGGGAGATTGTCGCGCAGCGTCGGGTTCAGGTACCCCTCAACCGCGTCCGGCGTCAGGCCGCGCCCAGCCAGCAGCCGCGCCACGAACACGTCGAGCCCGTGCTGCTGGGCGATGGCTTCCGCCAGCCGCTCATCCGCGTCCCGCAGGTACCAGGCACGCCCGCTGAAGGAGCGCGTCACCCCCAGGAAGGGCGCGGCATCGGCTTCGGCGGCCTGGCTGCTAGCGGAACTTGTCAAGATAGCTGTGCTGCGCCTTGATCCAGCGGACCGTGCCCGTCGACGACCGCATCACCACGGTATGCGTCGTCACCGTATCACGGCCCCACTTGATGCCGTCGAGCATGGTGCCGTCGGTCACGCCGGTGGCGGCGAAAAGCACGTCGCCCGAGGCAAGCTCGTTGGTCGAATACTTGCGGTCGAACTCGGTGTACCCGATTCGCTCCGCCCGGGCCCGCTCCTCGTGGTCGCGGAACACCAGCCGGCCCTGGATCTGGCCGCCGATGCAGCGCAGCGCCGCCGCCGCCAGCACACCTTCCGGCGCACCGCCGGTGCCCACATACATGTCGATGCCCGTGTTGGGATCGGACGTGTGGATCACGCCGGCGATATCCCCGTCCGGGATCAGCGTCACCGAGGCCCCGGCCTCGCGCACGCCCTTGATGAGATGCGAGTGGCGCGGCCGGTCGAGCACGCAGACCGTGATCTGCGACGCGTCCACGCCCTTGGCCTTCGCCAGCGCGCGCACGTTGTCCTGGATATCGTTGTCGAGATCGACCAGCCCGTCCGGGTAACCGCCCCCGATGGCGATCTTCTCCATGTAGACGTCAGGCGCGTGCAGCAGGCTGCCGCCCTCGGCCATTGCAATGGTCGCCAGCGAATTCGGCATGCACTTGGCACACAGCGTCGTGCCTTCCAGCGGATCGAGAGCAATGTCCACTTTGGGGCCCTTCTTGGTGCCCACTTCCTCGCCGATATAGAGCATCGGCGCTTCGTCGCGCTCGCCTTCGCCGATCACCACGACACCGTCGATATCCAGCGCGTTGAGCTCGCGCCGCATGGCATCCACCGCCGCCTGGTCGGCTGCCTTCTCGTCCCCCCGCCCGCGCAGGCGCGACGCCGCCACGGCGGCACGCTCGGTCACGCGGACAAGCTCAAGGGTCAGTTCACGGTGAAGGAGGCTGTCTTGAGACTTGGCCTTCGCGGCCTTGGGCTGGCTCATGGTGTCGGGTTCTCTCGGTACACAATCAAACGGTCGAAAAGAGCGCGGACGGGAGGGTGCCCGCGGAAGGCAGGGTCAGAGCGGCTCCACGCGGATCACATGCGGCGGCGCGGCCAGGATGCCCGCGGCCTCGATGGCCGCCACAGCCTGCCGCATGGCGGCGGTGCGCGCGAGATAACTTACCATGACGACGGGCATCACCGCGCCGCTAATGTGGTCCTCTTCGGGCCGCTGGATCATGGTCTCGATGGAGATGTCTTCGGCCGCCAGCAGGCTGGCAATCGTTGCAATCGCGCCTGTTTTGTCCGGCAACATCAGCCGCAGGTAGTAGGCAGCCATCTCGTCGTCCGGCGTCGCCTCGGGCGCCGGCACCAGCTCCGCCGCCGGCACGCCGAACGCCGGAATGACGATCCCGCGGGCAATATCGATGATGTCGGCCACCACGGCGGAGGCCGTGGGCCCCTGCCCGGCGCCCGGCCCACCGAACTCAACGCCGCCTACGGCGTCGCCTTCCAGCAGGATTGCGTTGCCGGGCCCGGAAATGTGCGCCAGCGGGTGTTCCAGCCGCACCAGCGCCGGCTGCACGCGCTGCACGAAGCTGCCGTTCTGCCGCGTGGCCACCGCCAGCAGCTTGATCCGGTAGCCAAGCTCCAGCGCCATGGCGATGTCTTCGGCGGCGATCCCCTCGATCCCCTCCGTCGCCACGGCATCCGCGTCCACACGCGTCCCGAAAGCAATGCTGGAGAGGATCGCCAGCTTGTGGGCCGCGTCGAAACCGCCGATATCGACGGTCGGATCGGCTTCCGCGAAGCCCTCTTCCTGGGCAAACCGCACGGCGTCTTCGAACGCCATGCCTTCGTCTTCCATGAGGCCCAGCACAAAATTGCAGGTGCCGTTCAGGATCGCGACGATGCGCTGGACGTCATTGCCCGCCAGCCCTTCGCGCAGCCCCTTGATAACCGGAACACCACCGGCAACCGAGGCCTCGAACGAAAGCGCCACGCCCTTCTCCTCGGCCATCGAGGCAAGCTCGCTCCCATGGTGCGCGAGCAGGGCCTTGTTGGCGGTAATCACGTGCTTGCCGTTCGCCAGCGCCGCCTCGACCAGTGCCTTCGCCGTCCCGTGGCTGCCGCCGATCAGCTCGATGACGATATCCACGTCTTCCAGCTCCGCCATGTCGAGGCAGTTGTCGAACCACTTGTAGCCGGAGATATCGATGCCGCGTTCCTGCTCGCGGTTGCGCGCGGAGACGGCGCGGATCTCCAGCCGCCGCCCGGCGCGCTGGGCGAGCATGTCAGCCTGCTGGCTCAGGATCTTGACGACGCCCGCGCCCACCGTGCCCAAGCCGGCGATGGCGACGCCGATGGGTTTGCCTTCAACCTTGCCTGCACTCATCGCGCACCTGCCTGCTGGGCCGGTGCGTCACCAAGGCCGAGGTCGGGCGATCCACCGGCAAGGATCGCGTCCGCGTTCTGCATGAAGCGGCGCACGTTTCGCGCCGCCTGCCGGATACGCTGTTCGTTCTCGACGATCGCCACCCGCACGTGACCGTCGCCGTATTCACCAAAACCCACACCCGGCGACACCGCCACCTTGGCGTGCTCCAGCAGCAGCTTGGAGAACTCCAGCGAGCCAGCTTCACGGAACTTCTCGGGCAGCGGCGCCCAGGCGAACATGGTCGCGGGTGGCGACGGGATATCCCAGCCGGCCTGCCCCATGGACTGGACCAGTGCATCGCGCCGCGCCTGGTACGTCGCGCGCATCTCGTCCACGCAGTCCTGCGGCCCGTTGAGCGCGGCGGTGGCCGCCACCTGGATCGGCGTGAAGGCGCCGTAGTCCAGGTACGACTTGATGCGCGTCAGCGCCGCGATCAGCCGCTCGTTGCCGACGGCAAAGCCCATGCGCCAGCCCGGCATGGAATAGGTCTTGGAAAGCGAAGTGAACTCGATCGCCACGTCCTTCGCGCCCGGCACCTGCAGGATCGAGGGCGGCGGCGCGCAGTCATCGAAATAGACTTCCGCATAGGCCAGGTCCGACAGCAGGAACACGTCGTGCTTGTACGCGAATTTGACCATCTCCTTGTAGAAGTCGAGGTCCACCACCTGCGCCGTCGGGTTGGACGGGAAGTTGAGGACGACCGCCGTCGGCTTGGGCACAGAGTGGCGCACCGCGCGGTCGAGCCCGGCCATGAACTCTTCCTCGCTGCCGTTCGGCACGTGGCGGATCACGGCGCCCGAGATGATGAAACCGAAGGCATGGATCGGGTAAGTCGGGTTCGGCACGAGAATGGTGTCGCCGGGCGCGGTAATCGCCTGCGCCAGGTTGGCGAAGCCTTCCTTGGAGCCGATCGTGGCGACGATCTCGGTATCCGGGTTGAGCTTCACCCCGAAGCGCCGCTCGTAATAGGCCGCCTGGGCACGCCGCAGCCCAGGGATACCCTTGGACGAGGAGTAACGGTTGGTGCGGGGCTTGGAGACCGTCTCCACTAGCTTGTCGATGATGTGCTGGGGAGTCGGCAGGTCCGGGTTGCCCATGCCGAGATCGATGATGTCCTCGCCGCGGGCGCGGGCCTGCGCCTTCAGCTTGTTGACCACTTCGAAGACGTAGGGCGGCAGGCGGCGGATACGGTGAAAATCGTGCGACATGGTTCGAGACAATCCGGTTCGGCCCGGGTGCGCGGCGGCGTCATTGCGCCCGCGTCAAGACCCGCGGCATTAGCAGACATTCGGCTGTTTTGACAACGCCGTGAGCCCAAGGCTTAGGCGGTCATTCAGCCGCAAATACGGCAGCGCCGGGGCCACCCCGTCAAAGGGCAGCCCGGCGCCGGGGTCTCGAGAGGGAAGTCGGAAGGGCCGGCGGCGCGTTACTCGAGGAAGATCTCCGCGCGCCGGTTACCAGCCTCGCCGGCCGGCATCGACTCGTAATAGACCGGCGCCCGGTCTCCCACGGCTTCGATGACCAGGTCCGACGGGGCTACGCCGCGCTGCATCAGCTCGGCTGCCACCGCGTTGGCACGGTCCATCGACATGTCGAAATTGGCCATCAGGTGCTTGTCGACCGGCAGGTTGCTGGTCCGGCTGGAGGCATGGCCCACCACGCGGACGGTCCCGTAGCCCCGTTCCTTGTGCAGCGTCGCCACCTCCGCGATCTGGTCGCGGTCATCCGCCGTCAGCGACGCGGAGCCGTGGCCGAAATAGACGGCGATCGGCGCGAACGGGCCGCCCTCGGCATCCGCCGGGCGCAGCAGGGCAGAGCCCTGGTCAACTTCCATGTCGGGCACCGGCGAACCGGCGCCGATGGCTTCGTAGTCGATGGTGATGGCATCGCCACCCGAAGCGGGTGCCGTCATGCCGGAAGCGGCGGACGTACCGCCGGCCACCGTCTCGTCATAGCGGGCAGCGACCACGCCCGGCACCAGCTCGCGGACATTGTCCGGCAGCGGCGGGGCCTTCGACGCGGCAAACTGCGGCTCGCCATAGGTGGTCACCGCCACCGGCGCGGTAGCTGCGGCGGCAGGACGGCTAGTGCGCAGTTCCTCGGCAGCCTCGGCTTCCGCCACGTAGGTCGGCACGGCGCGCGGCGGCACCGCCGGCTGGCGGGCAGCCGTCGTCGTCCGCGCGGCAGGCGCGGGCGCCGGGGAAGCCTCGCGGGTTTGGGTGACGGGTTCAGGCTCCGGAGCGGGAGCAGCAGCGGCCTGGCGCACGGCGGGCTGAGACGCCGGTTCCGCAGGCTCGGCGGACGCCGCCTGTGCGGGTTCCGGACGGGCCGGCTCGGGCAGCGGCGTGGCCTCGATCTTGTTGGTCGCAGTCGCTTCGGCGACGTCGGCTGTGGTGGTCTCCTCGGCGGCGTCCGCCGTTTCCGTTTCGCGGCCGCCCTCGCGCGGATCGCCCATGCGGCGGGTCGGCTGGCGGAATTCCGGGATGTCCTTCTCCGGGATCACGCCCGCTTCGTTGCTGGTGGTCTGCGCGGTGTCTGCACCGGCAGACGGGATTTCAGGGAGCGGCTCGGCGCGGCGAGACGGCAGCGGCGACGCGGGCGGTTCCGTGCCGCCACGCAGCGCTTCGCCGGAGTAACGCGCATGGTCCCGGTCGGCGACCAGTGAATTGGCCACCTGGCGCCGCTCTTCGAGGCTCGTGGTCTGGGGCCGCTCGGGAACAGTGCCCGCGGAAGGGAAGCCCTCGCCGTCTGCCTGGTTGTCCGACGCTTCCTGCGCGGCGGCGACGGTCTCGTTCGTCGGTTCGCTGGGCGCGGTCCCGGTGATGCTGTCCGAGATGGTGGAGGGCTTGGCCCAGTCCGGCGCCGTGGAGCAGGCGGCCAGCGTCAGCGCGGCGGCACCGGCGATCAGCAGGTGCGACAGGCGGTTGCGGACGCGGACAGTCTGCTGCCCGTCGATGTCGGAATGAGTCACGGTATCGCTCGTCACGGTTTCGGAATCCCCCACTGGGCGGCGCGGCCCGGGCACCACCAGATCACCCTTCTGCTTCGCAGTATAAAACGATTTGCGTCCCGATATCACTGCCTGATCGTCAAGGAACTGTTGCTTTTTGCGTGGCGCCTCATGGTTAACACCGGTGCGAGGCCCGGTTGCCACATCGACCTTGCCGCCGCTCGCTGGCACATGCACAACTGATGCCCAGACCGCCAGCATCCGGAAACCCACGATGGCAGCCGCCAAACGCGCCACGGCCAAGGCCCGCAGCAAAGCCGGGGCCAAGCGAAAGACCCGCGCAAAGACGGCGCCGCGCCCGTCGCCGGAGCCCGCTGCCGCACCCGCCGCAAAGCCGAACGCCCCCCGTTACCAGACCGTACCGGACCCGGTTGCTCTTGCCGCCAACCTTTTTCGCCTTGCCACGGAGTTCCAGGGGCTGGTGTTCAACCAGCTCCGCCGAGCGCGCGGAATGCAATCGGGCCGCGAGGTGGCTGGCAGTCTGGCTGCAACAGCAAGAAGTTTTGCTCCACTCCTGCGGCACCTGATTCGAAACCCGGCTGCCGTCATCGCATCGCAGGCTGTGCTGGCGCAGTCCTATCTCGCCATCTGGCAGCGCACGGCTGCCCGCGCCTTCCTCCCCGGCGCGGACCCCGGCGGCTCCTCGGCCGACAAGCGCTTCCGCGACGAAGCATGGCAGGACTCGCTGATCCACGCCTTAATCCGCGAGATGTACGAAGCGACCGCCAGCTGGGCCATGGAACAGGTCGAGTCGGCGGACGATCTAGGCGAGAAAGAACGTGCAGTCGCAAGGTTTTACGTCCAGCAGTTGATGGACGCGATTGCTCCCTCGAACTTCATCCTGACCAACCCGGAAGTGCTGCGCGAAACGCTGGCCACCAACGCCGGGAACCTGGTCCAGGGCCTTGGCAACCTCGCGGCGGACCTCGAGCGCGGCGATGGCAAACTGGTGATCAGCCAAACCGATATGGACGCCTTCGAGGTTGGCGGCAACATCGCGCTGACGCCCGGAAAAGTCATTTACCGCAATGACTTGATGGAACTTCTTCAATACGAACCAGCGACGGAAAAGGTCTACCGCCGTCCGCTCCTGATCTTCCCGCCGTGGATCAACAAGTTCTACATCCTCGACCTGCGCCCGGAGAACTCGTTCATCCGCTGGGCCACTGAACAGGGCTACACGGTGTTCGTCGTTTCGTGGGTCAACCCGGACGAGACACTCGCGCAGAAAACCTTCGAGGACTACATGCGCGAAGGCATCTTCGAGGCCCTCGACGCCGTGGAGGCTGCCACCGGCGAACGGCAGGTGAACGCCATCGGCTACTGCATCGGCGGCACGCTGCTGACGGCTGCCCTCGGGTACATGGCGCAGGAGGGCGACGACGGCGTCGCCGCCGCCACGTTCTTCGCCGCCCAGGCGGATTTCACGGAAGCGGGCGACCTGCGTGTCTTCATCGATGAACCGCAGCTCGACGCCCTCGAAAAGCGCATGGAAGCATCCGGCGGCGTGCTGGAGGCCCAGAGCATGGCTTCGACCTTCAACGCCCTGCGTTCACGCGACCTCGTGTGGAACTACGTGGTCAACAACTACCTCATGGGCCGCCCGCCCCGGCCCTTCGACCTGCTCTACTGGAATGCCGACGCCACGCGCATGCCGCAGGCCATGCACCTGTTCTACCTGCGCGAATGTTACCTGAAGAACCACCTGGCAACGGGCGAACTGGAGCTTGGCGGCCGCCGCATCGACCTTTCGCAGGTGAAGATCCCGATCTACCTGCAAAGCTCGCAGACCGACCACATCGCCCCCGCCCGGTCGATCTACAAGTCGACCCGGCTTTTCGGTGGCCCCGTCACCTTCATGATGGCCGGGTCCGGCCATATCGCCGGCGTCATCAACCCGCCTGCCGCCGGCAAGTACCAGCACTGGCTGAACCCGGACCTGCCGCCCACCCTCGAGGAATGGCAGGCGGGCGCGACCGAATACCCCGGTTCGTGGTGGCCAAGCTGGGAAAAGGACTGGCTGCGGCCCAAATCCGGCCCGCGTGTCCCCGCCCGCACGCCCGGTGGCGGTAAGCTCAAGCCGCTTGGCGATGCGCCCGGCGAATACGTGAAGATGAAGGCGGTCTAGGCCAGGCCCGCCGCCTCGTCGAGGCCCAGCGACAGGTTCAGGCACTGGACGGCGGCGCCCGAGGCGCCTTTGCCCAGGTTATCAAGCTCCGCCACCAGCAGCGCCTGCGTCCCGGCCTCGTTGCCGAAGATATGAATGCGAAGCTCGTTCGTCCCGACGAGATCCTCACCGAACATCTCGGCCCTGCCCGCGTCCTCTTTCGGCGGCACCACGGTCACGAAGCGCGCACTTTCAAAATGCTTCGCAAGTGCCTCGTAAAGCTGGGAAACCGACGGCTTGCCCGGCAGCGTATCCAGCGGCAGCGGCAGCTGGACCAGCATCCCCTGCCGGAACTTTCCCGTCGCCGGCACGAAGATCGGCGCCCGGTCGAGCGCGCCGTACTGCTGCATTTCCGGCAGGTGCTTGTGCTTCAGCGACAGCCCGTAGAGCCGGTGGCCGAACGCGATGTGCTCCGGGTGATCCGCGTTCTCGTAGCGCTCGATCAGCGCCTTGCCGCCGCCCGAATAGCCCGAAACGCCGAACACGGTCACCGGCCAGTCCTTCGGCAGGATGCCCGCGTCCACCAGCGGCCGCACGAGGGCGAGAAACCCGCTCGGATAGCAGCCGGGCACGGAAATCCGCGAGGACTTGGCCACCTGCCCCCGCTGCTCCGGCGTCAGCTCGGGAAACCCGTACGTCCAGTCGGGCGCAATACGGTGCGCCGTGCTGGCATCGATGATCCGCGCCGAATTGTTGGAAACCAGCGAGACGGCCTCCCGCGAAGCGTCATCCGGCAGGCACAGGATCGAGACGTCACAGCCGTTCAGCAGCTCCGCGCGCGCATCGGCATCCTTCCGGCGCGCCGGGTCGATCGAGACGATCTCCAGATCGTCCCGCTTGCCCAGCCATTCCCGGATCTGCAGGCCGGTGGTGCCGGCCTCGCCGTCGATGAATACCGTGTGCGCCATGGCGCTGCCTCGCGTCTCTAAGGGAGGCGCGGTCTATCACGCCCGGCGCCCGATTGCCTAGGCCAACGGGCCCCGCATCAGTAGCGGGACTGGCACTCGCCGGGATAGGCCACGCTGGCCCCGGCCGCCGCCGCGGTACAGGCGTTCCCATAGGTCTGCCCGTCGCAGCCGCAAACCGGGCGGTATTCCTTGGTGCAGAATTGCGGTCGCACCTCGCAGACGCCCATCTGGTCTGCAGCCCCGCACTGGGCGCCCGGCGGATAGGCGCAGTACGCCTGCGAATCCGCGCATTGGATGCCCGCGATGCCGCCACAGGCCTCGCCGTTCTGCGCAGCCCGGTCGGACGGGTTCGGCTGGTGGCCGTAATCGGGCGTGCCGTCGCGTGTCGGCTCGTTGTACGGCGCGCAGGCCGCGATGGCGATGCCAAGGACGGCAAGCAGCGTGAAGGCGCGAAGCATGATGTGTCCCCTCGGAGTGCATGAGCCGGAGAAACCGGCCATGCAAACCAATGCGGCGCCCTGACGGCGGTTCCCGCGCTTACGATAGTGCGTAGAACGGGCGCAGCGCCCGCGGCGGCGCGAAATGCCGCCAGCTGCCTTCCGCCTGTGCCAGCCGGTCCGCCACCGCCACGTAGACCAGCGGATTGACGCCCAGCCCGAAATGGCTGGCAAAAACCTCGATGGACTCCGACTGCGGCCCCGGATGCTCCCGGCAGGCGTCCCCCGCCACGATTCCGTCGCTCGCCGAGAAGATCGCCGTCGACGGCACCGGGATCGGCACGCCGAGCGTCGCCTCCCGCGCCGCGTCCTGGATCACCTCGCGCGAGCCCAGCAGGCGGAAAATGGCCGGAATGCTGTTCGCCCGCACATCCTGGAACGGGCTGCCGAGCGTAATCACCTGCCGGACGTCCTCCGGGATTTCCCGGGCAATTTCACGTGAGAAGATGCCGCCAAGGCTCCACCCGACGAGCGACACCGGGCGGCCGGTGTGGTCCGCCAGCGCCCGCGCACCATCGCGCAGGGCCGCGAGGTTGGCCTCCGTCGGCCCGTCATTGCGCCCGTTGCGCCAGCCGCGCGTGTGATAGCCGCGATTGCGCAGGAACCGCCGCAGCGGCCCGGTGGAGCCATCATCCGCGCCAAAGCCCGGCGCCACGAGCACGCCATGCCCGTCGCCGTTAGGCACGCGGTCAAGCAGCGGCCAGGCAGCGGCAAGCGCCGCGCCCTCACCCAGAACCCTGAATTCGAGGGGAAGATAATGCGCCCGGGGCGGCGCAATCCGGCTCTTCGGGGTTTCGTCGGCCACGCTCATCGGCGGTCCTTTCCGGGCTTTCGCCACGTAACGGGGGCCGCCGGATTGCCCGGCGGCCCACCATTATGTTGCATCGCAGCGAAAAGTTCCAAGAGGCGTTCTCACGCCGCGTGCGCATGCCCCGGTATACGCATCCCCGCCGCCCGCGGATCCTGCCCGTCATTCTGGCGCCCGAAACGGGCCCAGACCTGCTCATGGAAGTGGTACGCCACGGTCTGCACCAGCGGCTCCACGATGCCGATGCTGAGCGCCACGACCCAGCTTCCCGAAAGGACATAGGCGACGGCGATAGCCACCGTCATATGCATGACGGAGTAGGAGGCGGTTTTCGTGATGGTCCGGCGCATTGCGGTATTCCTTGGATACGTTCTAAGAACGACTCGCAATAAATACGCTCGCGCTTCCCCGTCGTCAAGGCTGGAAAGATGGACCCAAAGAAAAAGGGCGGCCCCTTGGACCGCCCTTCCCGGAAAATCGCGTGATGTTCCAGCAGCCTAGCGCTTGGAGAACTGGAAGCTCCGGCGCGCCTTGGCACGGCCGTACTTCTTGCGCTCCACCGTACGGCTGTCGCGGGTCAGGAACCCGGCCGCCTTCAGCGCCGGGCGCAGGCCCGGCTCGTAGTAGGTCAGCGCCTTGGAAATGCCGTGGCGCACGGCGCCCGCCTGGCCGGACAGGCCACCGCCCGCGACCGTGCAGATCACGTCGAACTGGGTGGCGCGGTCGGACGTCACCAGCGGCTGGTTGATCATCATCCGCAGCACCGGACGCGCGAAATACTGGCTCTGGTCCTTGCCGTTGACGGTGATGAGGCCCGACCCCGGCTTGATCCACACGCGGGCGACCGCGTCCTTGCGCTTGCCCGTGGCATAGGCCCGGCCAAGCTCGTCGATCTTCGGCTCCGGCAGCGCCTCCGGCTCGGCCGCGGGCGTGCCCGTGGCGGCCTGGTTCAGGGCGTCGCCGAGTTCTTCCAGCGAATGGGTTTCGGTTTCCGACATGGCTTTAGCCCTTCAGCGAGTTCTTGCGGTTCAGCGCCGCGACGTCGAGCGTCTCCGGCTGCTGCGCCTCGTGCGGGTGCTCGGCGCCCGCGTAGACCTTGAGGTTGGAAAGCTGCTGGCGCGACAGGGGCCCGCCCGGCAGCATGCGCTTCACGGCCAGCGTCACCACGTCCGTGGGGTTCTTGCCGCCCAGCACGCGCTGCGGCGTGGTTTCCTTGATACCGCCGGGATAGCCGGTGTGGCGGTAATACTTCTTGTCGGTCAGCTTCTTGCCGGTGAAGTGGACCTTCTCCGCGTTGACGACGATCACGTTGTCGCCGCAGTCCATGTGCGGGGTATAGGTCGGCTTGTGCTTGCCGCGCAGGCGGGTGGCGATGAGGGCGGCGAGCCGGCCCACCACCAGGCCCTCGGCGTCGATCAGCACCCACTTCTTGTCGATGTCGGCGGGTGTGGCGCTAAAGGTTTTCATGGCGTCCTCGGGGCATCCTTGGAATGCGCTTCCGTCTGAAAAAGAAAGGGCCGGGCGCGCATGGCCCGGCGATCCTTTGAAGTCGGCGCGTTCTTAAGCGGCCCGCCCCGCCCTGTCAACGCATTGATCCGCAAATCGTCCGTAAAATCGCCCTGAAATCAGTCGCCTGTGATTTCGGTATTTATATACCCCATTTCTAATGGGTTTCATTGTTGCCGCCCTGCCCGGCCCCGGACAAACTGCGCCACCACCAAACAGGGGCGCGCCTCCCATGCTCAAATACCTCCTCGCCGCCATCTTCACCGTGGCGGCCTTCGCCGCCCTCCTCTGGATCGTCGGCAGCCGTGAGCCTGTCTACAAGGTCACCCGCGGCACGCCTGCCTTCTTCGCCGCCATCAAGTTCGCCGGCGAGCCCCTGGTGCCGAAGCTGGCCGACGGCGTGATCGAGACCTGGGCCGCCTCCCCCCGCTTCACACTCATCGGCGAACAGCCGGCCTACTGGGACGGCTTCATGGTGGTCACGGGCGGCACCTCCGGCGAAATGCCGCTCACGCTCGGCCCCGGCATCGCCGACGCCTACGTGGCCGAGATCGGGCTGCTGGAGCCGCCCCGCCTCCTCCTCGGCCTCTTGCGCCTGCTCCACGTCACCGGCCTGCGCACCATCCCGGACGGCGAGACAATCGCGGACTCCGAGGGCATGGGCGTGCGCAGCGACATGCTGCCCTCCGCCGCCAACATGGAACGGCTGATGGCGCAGCCCGCGGACTTCAATCCAGTGATGATGAACTTCCTCGCCTACTATGAGACTGCCCGCTACGCCGAACCGCGCGAAGGCGCTTCGCCCTCGACCGGCGCCGAAGCCTATGGCCGCTACGGCCAGGTCGCGCTCCAGACCGTCTACCGCGCCGGCGGCCGCTTCCATTTCGCTGGCACCGTGAAGCAGGTGCTGCGTGACGCCACCGGCTGGGAGCAGCACACGGACTGGAACACCGTCGCCGTCATGGAATACCCGGAGCCGGAAGCGATCCTCACCATGGAGCGCGTGCCGGAATACCGGGCCTCCCTCTTCCACCGCGACGCCGGTCTGGATGCCACTGTGGTCATCGCCTCCGAACAGGTACGCTGACCCGAACAACGCAAGATCAGGGGACCACGCCATGTCGGAAGCAGCACGGATCGAACCGGACGCGCCCGTCCTCCTCGAAAGCGTGACGGACGGCATCGCCCGCCTCACCCTCAACCGGCCGAAGGCGCGCAATAGCCTTTCGGACGGGCTCATCGCGGCACTGACCGAGGCCGTCACCCGCCTTGCCGGAGATCCCGCCGCCCGCGTCATCGTCCTCGAGGGTGCCGGCCCCGCCTTCTGCGCCGGCCATGACCTCAAGGAGATGACCGCGCACCGCCGGGACGCCGACGGCGGCCGCGCCTATTTCGAGGATCTCGTCACGCGCTGCTCGCAGATGATGCAGGCCATCGTCCGCTCGCCGAAGCCCGTCATCGCCCGCGTCCACGGCATCGCCACGGCGGCGGGCTGCCAGCTCGTTGCCAGCTGCGACCTCGCCATCGCCGCGGACGACGCGAAGTTCGCCACCCCCGGCGTCAATATCGGCCTGTTCTGCTCAACGCCCATGGTCGCCCTCTCCCGCAACATCTCGCGTAAGCAGGCGATGGAGATGCTGCTCCTCGGCGAAATGATCGATGCGGAGCGCGCCGCCGGGTTCGGCCTCGTCAACAAGGCCGTGCCGGACGAGGTGCTGGACGAGGAAGTGGACGACTGGGCGCGCATCATCGCCTCCAAGTCGTCCCACACCGTGAAGGTCGGCAAGGAAGCCTTCTACGACCAGCTCGAAAAGACCCTGCCCGACGCCTACGACTACGCCGGCCGGGTCATGGCCGCCAACATGATGGCCCGCGACGCCGAAGAAGGCATTTCAGCCTTCATCGAGAAGCGCGAGCCTGCGTGGGAGGATCGGTGAACCGGGATGACATCAAGCGCGAGCGCGAGATTGCTCTTTTCCAGCACTTCATTTCGCTTAGCGGGCTGCCAATTGATCCGAGATCGGTAGTTTCTAGACCCCCTCCGGAACCAGACATCCTCTGTCACCACGCGGAAGATGGGTACTTGGCGTTCGAGCTTACGGAGATCGCCGATTCCAAAATGCTCCATACGACAGCAGCACAGATTCGAGGTGTCGAGGAACCGGTGGTCGGATACTGGACATCAGATCCGACTATAAAGATCGTCAGAAGCAAGACTGACAAGCGATACGTCTCTCCCTACCCGATTGAGCTCTTGGTCACTTACCAAGAGCGAGCAGTCACACCCGAAGACGTTATCGTTCCCACGATACGAACTGTCGTCGAAGCTGATTCCGGGCAATTTCAGAGGATTTGGTTTTGCGGCGAAGAGGCCTGCCTCGTCTTTGACGCAAGGACCTAGAAGCACATCGCGAAGTGGTGAAGGAAGGCAGCGGAGGGCATGACGAAACCTTGCCGCCCCCTGCCTGCCCGGTGTTAAGTGCCGCGACCAACGGCAGGAGCAGTCCCCGATGCCCAGCTATTCCGACGACACCCTGCGCCGCATCCTCGAGACGACGAAGACCATTGCCCTCGTCGGTGCGAGCGACAAGCCGAGCCGCGCGTCGAACTCCGTCATGGGGTTCCTGCTGCGCGAGGGCTACGACGTCTACCCGGTGAACCCGGTGCTCGCCGGCAAGGAGATCCACGGCCGCAAGGTGCTGACCTCGCTCGCCGACGTGCCCGTCCCCATCGACATGGTGGACATCTTCCGCAATGCCGACGTCGCAGGTGAGACCGTGGACGAGGCCATCGCGGTGAAGGCGAGATACGTCTGGATGCAGCTGGACGTGATCGACGAGGCCGCCGCGAAGCGCGCCGAAGATGCCGGTCTCGAAGTCGTCATGGACCGATGCCCGGCGCAGGAAATCCCCCGGCTGCGCGCCGCGTAGCCGCGAACCCTTCTCGAAGAACAATCCGTACAGGGAGCAAATCATGAGCGAACAGGGCTTTGCCACGCGCGCCATCCACGCCGGTGCCCAGCCGGACCCGGCCACCAATTCGCGCGCGACGCCGATCTACCAGACCACGTCCTACGTCTTTAACGACGTGGACCATGCCGCCCGCCTGTTCGGCCTGCAGGAGTTCGGCAACATCTATTCGCGCATCATGAACCCCACCAATGCGGTGCTGGAGGAACGCGTCGCGGCCGTTGAAGGCGGCACCGCCGCGCTGGCCACGGCCTCGGGCCATGGCGCGCAGCTCCTGATCTTCCACACGCTGATGCAGCCGGGCGACCACTTCGTGGCGGGCCGCCAGCTCTATGGCGGCTCGATCAACCAGTTCGGCCACGCCTTCAAGAAGTTCGACTGGCACGTGGACTGGGCCGACATGAACGACCCGGAAAGCGTCAAGGCCGCCATCGGCCCGAAGACGAAGGCCGTCTTCATGGAGTCGATCGCCAATCCCGGCGGTGTCATTCAGGACGTGGCCGCGGTCGCCAAGATCGCCCACGATGCGGGCATCCCCCTCATCGTCGACAACACCATGGCGACGCCCTACCTGTGCCGCCCCATCGAGCACGGCGCGGACATCGTCTGCCACTCGCTCACCAAGTTCATCGGCGGCCACGGCAACTCGGTCGGCGGCATCCTGGTGGACGCTGGCACCTTCGACTGGTCAGCCTCCGGCAACTACCCCACCCTGTCCGAACCCTGCGACAGCTATCACGGCCTCAAGCTGCACGAGACCTTCGGCAACATCGCCTTCGCCATCGCCTGCCGCGTGCTCGGCCTGCGCGACCTCGGCCCCGCCATGGCGCCGATGAACGCGTTCCTGCTCATCACCGGCTGCGAGACCCTGCACCTGCGCATGCAGCGCCACTGCGAGAACGCGCTGGAAGTGGCCAGGCACCTCAAGGGCCACAAGGACGTCGCCTGGGTCTCCTATGCGGGCCTGCCGGACGATCCCGGCCATGACCTGATGAAGAAGATCTCGCCCAAGGGCGCGGGCGCCGTCTTCACCTTCGGCCTCAAGGGCGGTTACGACGCGGGCGTTGCCCTGTGCAACAAGGTGAAGCTGCTCTCGCACCTCGCCAATATCGGCGACACCCGCTCGCTGATAATCCACCCGGCCTCAACCACCCACGCCCAGCTCTCGCCGGAGCAGCGCGCGGCGGCGGGCGCCGGTGACGACGTGGTGCGCCTGTCGGTGGGCATCGAGGACGCCGCGGACATCATCGCCGACCTCGACCAGGCCCTGGCCTAGGCAGGTCTGCGGACACAACCTTTGCGGGTGTGTCGGATTGTTCACACGCGCTGTGAACTCGCGCTACCTTGGGATCGTGCCGACTCGATTGGGGAGCGATGCCGGGGTCGTTGACTTATGACGGGCGCTTGAACGTTGTCCGTGCCACCCTCACGGGCAAGCCGGATACCTCCGACTTGGCCGGGGTTCTCGAACAGATTGTCTCGAGCCCGGACTTTCCACCCAGCGTAGACAACATTTACGACCTGCGCGGGCTCATGTTCAGCGAAGTCGATCTGGATCATTTCCGCGAAGTCGCCCGGGTCCTGAAGCCGTATGACCGTCTCCGGGGCAATTCGGCCGTGGCCCTTGTCGTCCGGCACGAAACGCACGTGACCATTTCCAAGGTCTTCAAGGCGATGACGGACCACGTGTTTCGGCAGGACGTCGAGATATTCACCAGCATGACGGACGCCGAGGACTGGATTCTGTCTCGGCGCGGCAACGGTCGCGGCTGAGCGGCCCGCCTCCACCACCCAAACCCAGCCTCTCGCCCGAGCAGCGCGCGGCATTGTTCGCACCCGACCCGCTTCCGCGTTAGCCTGAGCGCCGGTGCCGAATCGAGATGGAAACCCATGGCGGGGTCGATCTTCTACGACCAGCGCTTGAACGTTGTGCGCGCCGCCCTCACCGGCGAGCCGGACCCGTCTGACTTTGCAGCACTGGTCGAAAAGCTCGTATCCAGCCCGGATTTTCCGCCCGACGTCGACGTCGTCTACGATCTCCGGCAGCTCCGCTTCAGCGAGGTCAGCCTCGACTTCTTCCGGGAGATAGCGGGCATCTTCGAGCCCTATGACGAGATCCGGGGACACGCCGCCGTGGCCCTCGTCGTCGGCCACGAGACCCACGTGACCCTCACCAAGGTCTTCAAGGCGATGGCCGACCGCATGTTCCAGCAGGACATCGCGATCTTCACGAGCATGACCGCGGCGGAGAACTGGATCGTGTCACAACGGAGTGACAACGGCTCCGAATAAGCATTATTCCGGCGCCAAAACGCTTGCGTGCGCTTAAACCCGCCTATATCGAAACTATATAATTCGATTGCATATTAGTTTTGATAAAGGCCACTGCGTTTCATGTCCTCCTCGCTCGTTTTCGATACCACCCTGGGTATCGTCCGGGCCACGCTCGCAGGCGCGGTCACCGTCGAAACCTTCATCGAAGTGCTCAGCGAGGTCATCGCCGACCCGTCGATCCCGGTGACGGCGGATATCCTCTGGGACCTGTCGCGCTGTGACTTCTCGAAGTTCGACTTCGACTTCTTCAATGAGCTCGTGGAAAAGCGCGTCCAGCTCGACCTGATCCGCGGAGAGAACCTCGCCGCCGTCGTGGTCGGGAGCGAAGAAGACAAGCGCCTCGCCCACGTCATGAAGGCCCTGTCTGACGCTAGGCTCAGCCAGCACATGGAGATTTTCATGAAACTCCGCGAGGCCGAGGAGTGGCTCCTGCTGGAGCGCCGCCGCCGGACCCGCTAGGTCCCGTTGGGCTAGGCCGGCCGCGCAGCCACGTGCATCTGGAAGACGGCAAACGCCAGCACAACGAGCGCGCCGAACTGGTGCAGACCGCCCAGCCAGATCGGCACCACCGCCACCAGCGTCCAGATGCCCAGCAGGATCTGAAGCAGCACCGCCGTCGCGAACCACATCGCAGCCCGCCGCTGCAGGGGCGCCGCCGGCGCCGCAACCACACGCCAGCACCACGCCACCGTCACCGCCGCCAGCAGGTAGGCCGCCATGCGGTGGTTGAACTGGACGGTCTTGATGTCCTCGAAGACCGCTGCGCCCGTCACGTACAGGCGGTCAGGGATCAGCGCCCCCTCCATCAGCGGCCACGTATTGTAGATGAAACCGGCATCAAGCCCCGCCACGAAGGCCCCGAGCACGATCTGCAGGTAGACCAGCCCGAGGATCGCCGCCGTCCAGGCGAGCCATCGCCGATTGCCAGCCCGGCTTCCCCGCAAAATATCGAGCGCCACCCAGATCAGCGCCGCGAAGATCGCGAAGGCCAGCCCGAGATGCGCCGCCAGCCGGTACTGGCTCACGCTCACCCGGTCCACCAGCCCGCTCGCCACCATGTACCAGCCAAGCGCGCCCTGGAGCCCGCCCAGCACGAACAGCCCCGCGCATTTCCAGGCAAGCGTCCCGCGCAATCGCCCCGTCGCCAGGAACCAGACGAAGGGAACAAAGAAGGCAACGCCGATCAGCCGCCCGAGGAACCGGTGCGCCCACTCCCACCAGTAGATCGTCTTGAACTCGCCAAGGCTCATCCCCTTGTTGATGAGCTGGTACTGGGGGATCTGCCGGTACTTGTCGAACTCTTCCTGCCAATCGGCCTCGGACAGCGGCGGGACGGCCCCCGTCACCGGCTTCCACTCGGTGATCGAGAGCCCGCTCTCGGTCAGCCGGGTCAGCCCGCCGACGACCACCATGATCGCCACGAGGGCCGCCACGGTCAGCAGCCAGATGGCCACGGGGCGCAAATCGCCCGGTGCGGCATCGGCGCGCAATTCTGGGGTAGCGGTTGTCACGGGCTGGCGCTCTTTCCCTGTTCGCCCTAGGTAGGACGTCAGATAGACCGGCACCGCAAGACGTCAGGAGCCCGCGACACCATGACCCTCGGCATTCCCATGCGCATCCGAAAGCTGATCGGGCTGATCGTGCTGCTCGTCTTCATGTTCTTCTATGCGCTGACGGTCATGATGATCGCCGTCACCCGCCTGCCGGAGAACGGGCTCGTCGAGGTCATCTACTTCCTCGTGGCGGGCTTCCTGTGGATCGTGCCCGCCCGCTACCTCATCGCCTGGATGCAGCTGCCCGACCCCGGCCACGAGGACGAGCAGACCTACTAGTCGAGACGGCCGTAGGTCAGCTTGTTCAGCGCCAGGAAGGCGACGAGGAACAGGAGAATGGCGTAGATCGCGGTCATGGCTGGCGGTCCGTCGCTTGGGGTGAATCCGTTGGCCGGACTATAGGCGTTCCGCCCCCCGAATCCCAAGCCCGCCGCCCTGCGGCAAGCCGCCGCCTCATCAGGCCACGTTGACCCGCTTGAACCGGTTCCACAGGGCAAACGGCGCACCGCCCAGCAGCACGTCCACCAGGTCCACGTTCTGGAAATCCCCGTTGAGCGACAGCCGCGGCAGCGCCCGCAGGTGGTTGCCATGCGCGGGGAACAGAAGCCCCTTCCGCGTGGTGACGGCCGAGGCGAACCCGTGCCCCGTCACCAGCTCGAACTCGCGCGGCCCCGCCGAGCTTTCATCGCCGTACGGGTAGGCAAAATGCCGGGGCCGGTGGCCCAGCTCATCCGCCAGCCGCGCCGTCCCGGCGGCGATCTCCTCGTAGACACGTTCGTTCGGCAGACCGCTCAGCGCATAGTGCCCCGCCGTATGCGCCCCGATCGTGACCAGCGGATTGGCATCGAGCGCGCGCACCTCTTCCCAGGTCAGCGCCAGCTCCTTCACCACCTTCGCCCGGTCAACGCCTGCCGCCGCGGCCAGAGTCGCCACAGCGTAACGCATGTCGTCTTCCTGCAGGTCGCGCAGCCGCCAATAGACGGTCTCCCACGCGTTGCGCTTCTCGGTGTCGGTCCGCGTCGGGTGGTGGATCACCTCGCCGCCGATCTCCATCTCGATCTCGTCCAGCGCCCGGATCGACCGCTCCAGCACGATCCACCACGGGTCCGCCGTGCCGTCAGGCATGTCCGACGTGACATAAACAGCCATCGGCGCCCGGTGCGCCTCGAAGATCGGCAGCGCCAGTTCCAGGTTGTCCCGGTAGCCATCGTCGAAGGTGAAGACGGCGAACGGCCCCGGCCCCCCGGCCCGCAGCCGCTTCGTCATTTCGTCGAGGTCGATTATCTCGTAGCCGAGCTGCTTCACCCGGCGCAGCACAGCGCCCAGAAATGCCGGCGTCACTTCCAGCCCGCGGTTGGGCGCGAACGTGCCCTCGTCCGCCATCCGCGGCACCACCCGGTGCAGCATGAAGATGGCGCCGAGCCCTCGCCAGCCACCACCCAGCAGCCGGTGCGCCCGCGTAACCCGCAGGGTGTCGAGACCGAGTTTCAGCACGTCGCTGCCGACACGCCGCATGGGAAAGCCCGCCTGAGCCGCCGTTAACCTCGGCGACACCATAGGCGGCGCCCCTTTCCAACATGTTGACGCCGGATCCTCGCGAGACCCCGGCCTTGGTTAACGGAGCGTGGCCCCGTTCTTGCGGCGCGGGGGCCGGGACAGGACTGCCGGATCAATCCGAGGGGAAACGCAATGGCTGCCCAATCGCCGCTTCCGATGCAGGAAAACACGAGGTTTTCCGTACTTCCGCCGCCCGTGCGCGTGGAAGACCTGACGTTTTCGGCGACAGGTGACATCGACGCCATGCAGCGCGAATGGCGTGGTTTCGAGACCCGCGCCGTCGGCCACGTGTTCCAGAGCTGGGCCTGGGTCTCCAATTGGCACAGCCACGTGGGCCGCGCCCGCGGGATCGACGCGTTCGTCATTACTGCGTCCGACAGGTCGGGCCGTCTGCGCGCCATCCTGCCTTTCGGCATCGAGAGCCGCATGGGCGCCCGCTGGCTCGTCTGGCTGGGAGGCGAACACGCGGACTACAAGGGCCCGCTGATCGACCGGGAACTGCTGGCCAGCCTCGACACTGTTGCTGCGCGTAACCTCTTCGACGCTGCCATAGCCCTCGTTCCGGGTATCGACGCTATTGCCCTCGAGGAAATGCCCGAGGCGCTCGGCGACGTCCCGAACCCGATGCGCACCTACGAGCACCAGCTGTCGCCCATCGCCGCGCACCAGCTCACCCTCGGCACCGATTTCGACGCCTTCTACAGGGAGCGCCGCAGCAGCGCGTCCCGCAAGAAGCTGCGCCAGAAGGCTCGCCGCCTTGAGGAGGCCGCCGCCGGCGACGTCGCCATGCGCCACGCCTACACCCGAACCGAGCGCGCCGCGGCCATCGCGGCCCTCATCGAACAGAAGCGCACCCGCCTGGCCGAACGCGGCGTGGGCGACATGTTCGCGGAACCCGGCGTGCGCGCTTTCTACCGCGCCCTCGCCGATCTGCACCCCGAACTCTGCCAGCTGACCACGTTCGAGGCGGGCGAGACTGTCGTCGCGGCCAACTGGGGCCTGCACTGGGGTGATCGCTACTACTACGTCCTCTCGACCATGACGGACGGCCCGCTGCGCGACCACTCGCCGGGCGCGCTGCACCTCAACGAGCTGATCCAGTGGGCCGTCAGCCGGGGCCTGCGCACCTTCGACTTCACGGCAGGCGACGAGAGCTACAAGGACGACTGGTGCGATAGCCATACCCGGCTGTTCGATGTTTACCGTGGGTTAACCACGCGCGGACGCATCCTCGCCGGCCTACGCGGGGCGATGCGTTCCGCCAAGCGGGAAATCAAGCATTCCCCGCGTGTTTGGCAGCACGCATCCGCAGTCCGAAAGGCGCTCTACAGGGCCCGCCAACTCACGGGTTGGTAACCCGCCGCATGCCACCCTTCTCCCGCTTTCCCGCGGCATTTCTCGCGCGGCGGGCCCCGGAGGAGGACACGCATGACCGGTATCGTCGATATCGGCGCCGATGACGCGCGCCGCTTTTCCCGTGACACGGTGAAGCTGAAGCATCGCTTCGCCGATACCGGCATGTTCACGGACGACGCCCTCGCCGCGCTTATCGAGGCCTACCCGCGTCAGCACCTTTCCGTAAACACGGTCACCCCGCTTGAGGATGGCACCCTGTGGTGGCGGCACGGGTCCGTCGAGGGCAGGTCCGGCGCGGAGGTGCTTGAAGCCGTTCGCCATGGCCGCCTCTGGATCCATCTCCAGCACCTCCAGGTCGGCGCACCGGATTACCAGGCCCTGGTCCAATCAGCGTTCGACGGCATCCGCGAGCACGCACCCGGCTTCAAAACCTTCAAGCACAACTCGGGGCTGCTGATCTCGTCACCTCAGGCGCGCGTTCTCTACCACTGCGATATCCCGCCGATTGCCCTCTGGCACATCCGCGGCCGCAAGCGCCTCTACCTCTATCCGGACACGGATGAGTTCCTCGCCAACGAGGACCGCGAACGCGTGGTCCTTCGCGAAACGGAGGAGGAAATCCCCTACCTCCCGGCATTCGATGCCAAGGCGCAGGTGTTCGACCTCGAACCCGGTGACGCGCTCGGCTGGAAGATGCAGGCGCCCCACCGGGTCGACAATCTGGATGGCCTGAACGTCTCGATCACCACCGAGTTCTTCACGCCTGAGACGATGCGCTTCTACGCCGTGGCCTATGCCAACGGCGCCATGCGCCGCCTCTTCAATCGTCCCGCGCGCAGCTATGCCGTGACCGGCCCCTTCGCATGGGCAAAGTTCGCCTTTGCCGCCGCTGTCCGCGCCTCCGGCATCCTCAAGGCCCGCGAGCGCATCATCGAGACGAGTTTCGAGGTAGACCCTGACGAAGACCTTGGCTTTGCCGATCTTGCTCCGCCACAGGCACCGCGCGGCGCGTGAGAATGGGCATGTCCGAACTCACCTATCTCCCCTCGATCTCGGCCGGCGCAACGGCGTGGACCCGCAACCGGGCGGACACGCTGCCTTTCGTCGTCACCGTGGCGGAGAACATGGCCGCGGTCGCCGACGAATGGCGCGCATTCGAGCGCCACGCTGCAAGGACGGCATTCCAGTCCTATGCATGGATGGCCACCTGGGCAGCCACCGCCGGGGCGGCACGCGACGCCCGGCCGCGTATCGTGACCGTGCGGGACCGCGAAGGGGCGCCGGTTATGATCCTCCCACTTGCCCTTGAACGCCGCGTCGGTGTGGACGCGCTCGTCTGGATGGGCGAGCGGGACGCAGACTACCTCGCCCCCCTCGTGGACCCTGCCCATGGCGCGGCACTCACGGACCGCCGCATGACCTCGCTATGTCTCGAAATCGCGGATGCCGTGCCCGAGGCACGGGCTTTGATCTTCGAGCGCACCGTCAGCCGCATCGGCCAGACGCCCAATCCGCTTTGCCGTCTCGCAGGCGCGCCGCACCCGTGCCGCGCTCACGCCTTGACGCTCGATAGCGACTGGGACACGCTCTACACCGCCAAGCGCAGCCGCAACACGCGGAAACGCGACCGGCAGCGTCGCCGCCGCCTTGAAGAAATGGGCGCCCTCGCCTTCGAGATCGCGGAGGACACAGCCAGCCGTCACCGCATGCTGGACGCCATCCTTGCCCAGAAGGCGAGCTGGTTCGCCGCTCGCGGTATCATCGATCCGTTCGCGGCACCGGGCGCGTCCGAATTCCTGCACGCGCTGATCGACGAGGCCGACGCAGCCCGCCACCTCCACGTCTCGACACTGACGCTCGACGGCGAAGTCATCGCGGGCAACTTCGGCTACCTGCACGATGGCGAGCTCAACGCCGTTATAGGCAGCGTCACGGAGGGCGAAGCCGCGCGTCACTCGCCCGGCACGGTGCTTCTCCACGAACTCTTCAAGTGGAGCATCGACAACGGACTTCGCAGCTTCGACTTCACCATTGGCGACGAGCCCTACAAGAAGGAGTGGTGCGACACGGAGCTGGAGCTCGTGGACATCCGGCTTCCTCTCACGCTCAGCGGTGTCCTCGCCCTCGCCCCCCGCGCAATCCGGGCGGCGGCTGTCCACACCATCAAACGCTCACCGAGGCTCTACGCCTTTGCCCACGAGGCGCGGCGTTACATGCGGACGACCTTTGCCTGATGACCAGCCTCGACGCCCAGTCCGGTCTCGACAGGCTGACGCGGCACGTGCCGCCGTGGCTGGCCGCGCGCCTTGGCGGCGCGACGCACCTCGCAGCCGTCTTCCGCGGGGCTGCGTCGGTCCTGGCGATCCGCGTCGCCGGCGCGGGGCTCACCTACATCTCCATGGTCCTGCTCGCGCGCTGGATGGGTGCCTTCGAGTTCGGCATCTACGCCTATGTCTGGACCTTCGTCATCTTCGTCGGGACGATGGCCCCCCTCGGCCTCAATACGTCGATCCTGCGCTTCGTCCCCGAATACATGACGAAGGCGCGATGGGGCCGTCTTTGGGGTCTCCTCATCCGCAGCCACTTGATGGTTGTTGCCGCCGCGCTCATCACCTCGGCCCTGTGCGGCCTGCTCTTGCTTGGCGTCGCCCCGTGGCTCGAGACCTACTATCTCCTGCCGTTCGTGGTGGCGCTTGCGGCCATGCCACTCTACGCGATGACCGACATGCAGGAAGGCACATGCCGCGCCTTCGGCTGGGTCACCCTCGCCTACAGCGTGCCTTATGTCCTTCGCCCCGCCCTTCTGCTCCTCGGCATCGGCACACTGGTAGTCGTCGGCGCCACGCCGGACGCCGTAACAGCGCTCATCATCATGAGCGGTGCCTGCGCCATCGGCCTGCTTCTCCAGGCAGCGATCCTGTTCCGGTCCGTCCGCCGGACCGTGCCGCGCGCAAAGCCCCGGTCCCATTCGCTCTACTGGCTCAAGATCTCGGCGCCCATGCTGATGTTCGAAGGCGCCTATCTCGTCATGTCCTCGACAGACATCATGATGCTCGGCCAGATGGCCGACCCGGCCGCCGTCGCCATCTACTTCGCCGCCGCCCGCACGGCGAGCCTCATCGGCTTCGTCTATTTCGCGACGGCCGCACGGGCCGTTCCGAAATTCTCCGAGATCAATTCGTCTGGCGACCGCACCGAACTCCAGCGCTTCCTGGACGGCCTCAACCGCATGAGCTTCTGGCCGACCTTCCTTGGGGCGCTCGTCCTTTTCGCCATCGGCCCCTTCGCCCTCAACCTGTTCGGTGCGGGCTTCGATGCCGGCTACCCGATCCTGCTGATCCTCGCGATCGGCTACATCGCCCGCTGCACCGTCGGGCCACTCGAGTACCTGCTATCCATGACCGGCAAACAGGTCGTTGCCACGCGGATCATATGTATGTCGGCGGCGGTCAACGTGGGGCTGAACGCCGTTCTCATTCCGGAACTCGGCGTCACCGGAGCGGCCCTCGCCACGGTCATTTCCATGTGCGGCAACCTCGCCGCACTTGCCGTTGCCGTGCGCAAGCACCTCGGCCTGAACACCTTCCTGCTTCGCCCCGCTGCGTAGCACACCGATGGCATTTTCCTTGCTTCGTGAAGGGAGAAGCACGCGCGCTGTCCCGGTTCGGGACGTGTTTGCGCGCGCAACGACGGAGCCGTTCCCCCGATGAGCTCGCAAGTCACGTTTCCTGCCGCCTACCGCGACGCCCGCCCGGCGGACCGCGCCTATGCAGGCGGCCTAATGCCAGCCGGCACCCAGGCCGAGCTGATCGATCCGCGCGGCAACCTCGACCGCCTGATCCCCGCCTGGCGGCAGCTCGCCGAGGCAACCGGCGAACCCAACCCGTTCTTCGAAGAATGGATGCTGCGCCCCGCGCTGGCCCACCTGCCTGGCGGGCAGTCGGCAAAGCTGCTGGCCATCTACCAGGGCAGCCAGATCATCGGCCTGATGCCGCTGCGCATCCGCCGCCACTACCGTGGCCTGCCCGTTAAATCCGCCGAGGTCTGGACGCACATCCACGGGTTCCTTTCGACGCCCCTGTTGCGTGCGGGCCACGAGATGGCAGCCGTCGATGGCGCGCTTGCCGCCTTGCGTGAACAGGGAGTCTTCGTCGTCCGCTTCCGCGACGCAGCGGCGGACGGCCCCTTCGCCGCCGCGCTCGACAAACTTATTGCGGACAAGGAGCTGGCCGCGTCTGTGACCCGCAGTTTCGAGCGCGCCTTGCTCGCCTCGCACCTCGATGGTGACGCCTATCTCGAAGACGCGGTGTCCGGCAAGAAGCGCAAGGAATACCGCCGCCAGACCCGCCGCCTCGGCGAGGAAGGCGACCTCACTTTCGAGGAGGCGGACACGTCGGACAATGCCGCAATTGAAGGCATCGCACTCGAATTCATGGGCCTGGAGGCCGAAGGCTGGAAGGGGACGCTTGGTTCCGCCATCGCGTGCCGCCCCGTTGAGCGCCGCTTCTTCCACGATATCTGCCGCGCGGCGGCCCGCAATGGCAAGCTCCACCCCCTCACGATGCGCCTCGACAACCGCCCCGTCGCGGCAATCATCAACTTTGGTGACACGCGAGGGCTCTTCAGCTTCAAGATCACCTTCGACGAGACGCTTGCCCGCTTCTCGCCCGGCGTGATGCTGGAACTGGAACTGACGCGCCGAGCCCGCGATCTGGGCTTCGCCTTCGTGGACAGCTGCGCCAATCCCGATCACTCGATGATCGACCACCTTTGGCGCGAGCGCCGCGCCATGCGCGACATCAACGTGGCCACCGCCCCGGGCGTGCCTGCCCTTCTGATCTCTTTCACCGCTCTTCTTGAAAAAACCGCCGCCCGCCTCAAGGCCCGCGCGCGGACAGCCCTCGCGCATCTCCGCCGGAGGAACGCCAAATGAGCCTGCTCGACACGACCGCCGGGGCCTTCAACCAGAACTTCCCGAAGCGCTCGTTCACGCTGCGCCACGCCCTCGCGGACAGCCACCTCTTCAAGCTGGACCGTCTCGCGGATCTCGCCGCCGAGCTCCCTGCGGACAAGATCGATTTCAACCGGGCCACCCTGCCACGCGCTGTCTCTGCCGCCCAGGTTCCGGGCAATGGTCTCTCGCCCGCCGAAACCGTCCGCGAGATCGAAACCTGCGGCTCGTGGATGGTGCTCAAGAACCTCGACCTCGTCCCCGAGTACAAGGCGGTCTTGGATGACCTGGTGGACGAACTGGCGATGCTTGCGGGCGTAACGCCGGATGCCTTCGGCCACCGCGCCATGCTCGGTTTCGTCACGTCACCCGGCGGCATGACCCCGTTTCATCTGGACTCGGAACATAACTTCCTACTCCAGATGCGTGGTGCCAAGCGCATGACGATCCTGCCCCACCAGGACGTCATCGCACCCATCGATCTCGAGATTGCACCCTCCAAGAGCCGCTACATCGAGTTCAAGCCCGAATACGAAGCCAAGGCACGAACATTCGACCTCGGCCCCGGGGACATGCTCTGCGTGCCCTACAACGATCCGCACTACGTGGAAAACGGCCCCGAGGTGTCGGTCTCCGTCGGCATCACCTTCCATGACGCCGCGAGCTGGCGCCTGCGCAAGATCGCGACCATGAACCACCTGCTCCGCAAGGTGGGACTGCCGCAGCCCGCACCGGGACAGGGTGCCGCCGATGGCCTCAAGGCCGCCGCCTACGACATGGCCGACCTGGTAATGGAGCCGATCCGCCGCAATGCGGGCATGCGCCAGTTCGTGAAGCGCCACGTCATCCGCGCCGCCTGACAGGAAGGCCGTCTAGGAAATCTGGATTATGCCGGCGGTGTCTGTCGACGGAAGATGCGAGGCCGTGCCGCGTCCACGGTCGAAGACAAGCGCGGTATCCGCCGCCCAGTCGAGCGCTGCTTCCATGCCGCGCGCCGCCCCTTCCGTCTCGCCCACCAGGACGATCTGGTAGACCCCCGCCAGCGCCTCCAGCGCTTGCCGAACCAGCCGCGGGTCCGCATCCACCGGGATGGTGCCCCACCCGATATAGGCCGCCCGCGTCTGCGAGTCCGGCCGCACCACGTGTTCGAACCCGGCACGTCGCGCAATCACATCGGTAAGCCCGATATCGTTACGTTGCACGCCCGCGCCGATGGCAACGACGGACATGCCCTGCGACGCCAGTAGCCGCGTCAGCGCAACAACGTCTTCGCCGGTAACCCGGCCACCGGCCACGCGCACGACCCGCCCCTGCACGCGCGGATTGTGAACCGAAGGCCGCGACGTGATGAAGCGTGCGATCTCCTGCGTCGCAGCCCCCAGCAGCCAATGGTCGTGATGGGTCATCGAGCCCGAACCCGGCAGCCGCGCCACCACTTGTGTGACAGGCATCCGCGGCGCGGGCGCGTGAAAGGCAGGCGAAGGCTGATAGCCCTGCTGCCCGAAGCCGCCTTGTCCGTAGGATTGCTGCCCATTTGCAGGGTGGGCGTAACCGCCGTGCTGCTGCGGATAGGATTGGGGATAAGCGGGCTGATAGCTGGCCGTCTGCGGCTGGTAGGAGGCTGGCGCTGCGAAGGCTGGCGGAAGCCGGGGCTCGCGCGACCGCCCCGCGTAGACCGGTGCAGGCGCGGCACCGCCGGAAAAGACCTCGATCGCAAGGATCAGCAAGAGACCGATCGTCGTCGACGCGAGGAAAGCGAGGAAGAGCATCGGCCCCTTCTGCGGGAAGGACGGGCTTTCCGGCGTCTCGGCGCGCGAGATGATCCGCGCCTCCGGCCGCTGCACGGGACGCCCGCCCCGCGCGTCCGCCTCGCTCGCACGCACCAGGAAATTCTCCAGCAGGCTGCGGTTCGCGGCGGCCTCGCGCTCCAGCGCCCGCAACTCGCCTTCACGCTGGCGCGCCTTGCCCACCTCCGCCTTCAGACGCTCGATGGACCGGCGAAGCTCGCGCTCACGCGCGGCCGCCACCTGAACCTCGTTCTTCAGCTTCCGGACGATCTTGTCGACTTCGGCGGCAATTGCCGACTTGAGGTCTTCCAGTTCGGCCCGCAGCGCCACCATGTCCGGATGCTGCGGCAGCAGGTCGGCGGACAGTTCGGTCATCCGGCGGCGAAGCTGGACCTCCTGCTCGCGCAATTGCTGGATCAGCGGGCTGCTCAACACCTCCGCCGAGGATTCGATGCCGGACGGCGAGGACAAGAGCTCGCGCGCCCCTTCCAGCCGCGCCTGCGCTTCCGCGCGTGCCGCGCTGGCAAGGATGAGCTGCGTGTTCAGCTCGGAAAGTTCTTCGGATTTCAGCAGGTTGCCGTTGGCTTCGATGAGCCCCGATTCCTGCCGGAAGTCCTCGACCTTGCGTTCGGACTGCGCAACGCGCTCACGCAGCTGTTCCACCTGCTGGTCGAGCCACGAGCTTGCCCGTCGGGTCACGGCCACCTGCTGGTCCAGCTGCCCGGCCACGTAGATATCGGCAATCGCATTGGCCACGACCATCGCCGTGCGCGGATGCTCCGCCCAGAAATCAAGCGCGATCACCCGCGACGTGCCGACCTGGTAGACGTTGAGCCGCTCGAAATAGGCATCGATCACCGCTGCCTTGCTGCTCGGCGCAGCCGTCCGTAGCCCGAGTAGTTCCATCAGCGGCCCGAACAGCCCACCGCGCGTGTCTTCCTTGAATTCACCCCAGGTTTCGAGCTCCAGCTTCTCGACCACGCGCTCCGCAAGCGTGCGCGACAGCAGGACCTGGATCTCGCTCTCGATCTTCTGCTGGTCCGCTTCCACCACGTTTTGGCTCGACAACGGCGTCGTGGGATCGGCGGTCCGCCCCTCGATCAGGATACGGACTTCGCCCGTGTAGCGCGGTGTGACGCTCATCAGCGCCACGTACGCCAGCGTCATGCCGCAAAGGATCACGAGAAGGAGGAACCCGCGCCGCGCCCAAACGCGCCCCAGCAGCGCCCAGGCGTCGATGCCCGGCGGCGCGCCGTCGGCCGCGCTGGTATCGCGGCCCGAACGATCGGTGGCGGCGTAACTCATAGACCCCGTGGCAGCCCCTCCAGCCGGTCCGGGCTTGCGCGCGGGCCGGTATCCGCGGCGAATCGGGTTCGCCCGGACATGAGAATCCAAGGCTGCAAGGTAAGGTCTGTAAGGTAACCGGGATGTTAACCGCCGAAGCTTTGGCCGGGTTTTCCGGGATTTTCCCGTCTCCCGGTGCACCGCGCCGCTAAGGCGGTGGTAACCGTACTGCCCGTAGTCTTGCCCGGCCTTCAAGGCACCCGATCAGGCCACCAGGGGACCGGCAGGAAGATGACGGCGGCGACACGCATTCTGGCTTTCTTTCTCGCGGCAGCTTCGCTGGCCGTTTCCGGATGCGCCGGCGGTCCGCGCGCCGATGCCGGCGCCGCGCCCGCGCCGGAATACCGCCTGGACAGCGGCGACGAACTGCGGGTGATCGTCTTCGGTCAGGAGCGTCTTTCCGGCACATTCCGGGTCGACGACAGCGGCACGGTCTCCATGCCGCTTCTCCAGCCGCTCTCCGTGCGTGGCATGACGACCCGTGAAGCCAAGGGCACCATCGAGCAGGCGCTTGCCCAGAATCTGCTGCGCAACCCGGATGTGGCCGTCGAGGTCGTCACCTTCCGCCCGTTCTTCATTCTCGGCGAGGTCAACGAGCCCGGCCAGTATCCCTACGTCGCCGGCATGACCGTCGAAACCGCTGTAGCCATCGCCGGCGGCTATACCTACCGCGCCAACCAGTCGAGCGCCCGCGTCACGCGCCCCTCGCAGGCGTCGGAGGTCATGATCTCCACGACCGATCAGATCTATCCGGGCGACACGGTCTTCATCCGCGAGCGGTATTTCTAGGCCGGGGCCGCGTCATGCATCACGCCGCCGGCCAGCCCCTCAACATCCTGCACGTCTTCCGCGCGCCCGCAGGCGGGCTCTTCCGCCATGTCGCCGATCTTGCCGCGGGCCAGGTTGCGGCCGGTCACAATGTCGGCATCCTGTGCGCAAACGACGGCGCATCCGCCGCTGCCGAAACGCGCCTCAAGGCTCTGGAACCGCGCCTCGCTCTCGGCCTGCACCGCATTGCCATCGCGCGCGGTCCGCATCCCGGCGACCTGTTCACGGCAGGCGCCGTCCGCGCCCTCCAGGCGGAAACGCCGCTGCACATCGTCCACGGCCATGGCGCCAAGGGCGGTCTCATCGCCCGCCTCGCCAGCCGCTTGCCTGGCACCCGCGTGCTCTACACCCCCCATGGCGGTTCGCTGCACTACGAGAAGGGCACGTTCGCCGGGGGGCTCTACCTTGCCGTAGAGAAGCTGCTGAAGCATCGCACCGACGCATTCATCTTCGAGAGCGCTTTCGCTCGCGACGCCTACCTCTCCAAGGTCGGTGCCCCCGCATGCGAGACCGCGGTGGTCCACAACGGCGTCGGCGAAACCGACTTCCGCCCGCTTGTCACGCCCAGTCCCGAGTTCGATGTGGCCTTCGTCGGCGAGCTTCGCCTCCTCAAAGGCGTCGACGTGCTGCTCGACGCCCTCGCCATCCTGCGCGACCGCCCCGTCTCCGCAATCATTGCAGGCGACGGCCCGGACGCGGGCCACTTCCGCACGCGCGCCTGCGAACTTGGCCTTGCCCCCCACGTGTCGTTTCCCGGCGAGGCCCCCGCCCGCGATATCTTCGCTCGTGCCCGCCTGCTCGCCGTGCCGTCGCTGGCCGAGTCCCTGCCTTACGTAGTCCTGGAAGCGGCAGCGGCCGGAGTACCGATCGTCGCCACCCGGGTCGGCGGCATTCCCGAGATATTCGGCTCACAGACAGGCAGGCTGATCGCGCCCGGCGACGCTGACATGCTGGCAGACGCCATCCGCAACACACTCGACGCAAGGCAAAAATCAGCGGCCGATGCCCGCGGACTGCGCACCGACGTGGCAGCTCGCTTCTCCGTCGGCCACATGGTCGAAGGCGTCGAACAAGTCTATCGCCGGCTGCTCGCCGGACTGCCGCAGGCTGAACAGGCGCCCGGCAACGCTCACCATCACGCGGCTGGCGGCGTATGACCGCAACCGACACAGCCTATGGCGCCTGGGACGGTTACCACGCCGCGCCGGCACGCCGGGTCGACGTTGCCAACTCGGCGTTCGCCGCCGCGCTGCTTTTCGCGCTCGCAGCCATCTCGCACATCGTGATGCGCGAGCCTGCCCCTTATGACCTGATGATCGTCGGCATCGCGGGCATCCTCTTCGCACTCGGACTCCGCATCCCGCAGGGCATCGCGCTTCCCGCCGTCGCGCTGGTTCTTATCCTGGTCGGCTACATGATCGGCGGCTTTGGCGCACGCTACATCGACCTGTCGGTCAAGTTCCTGCGCACCTCCGCCTTCCTGTCGGCGACTTTCGTCTTCTTCGCGGCCATCGTGGCAGCTTCGCCGGATCGAGGCCTGCGCGCCCTGTGGGGCGGCTACATCGTCGCGGGTCTATGCGCCGCGGGCCTCGGCATCGGGGGTTACCTCGGTTTTCTGCCCGTTGATCCGTTTGCGGCGGGTGGCCGCGCCAAGGCGCTGTTTCAGGACCCGAATGTCTACGGTCCCTTCCTCGTTGCGCCGATACTCTACGCGGTCTGGCGGATGACGACCGTGCGTGCGGCTTCGGCCCTGTTTTTCTGGGGCCCCATCGCGACTGTTATGACGCTCGGCCTGTTCCTCAGTTTCTCGCGCGGCGCGTGGGCCCACCTCGCGCTCTCTGGCCTCGTGATGGTGGTTCTCGCCCTTCTGGCACCGGAGACCAGCCGCCAGCGTGGCCGCATCGCCCTCATCGCCGTCGTGCTGGGCGTCATGCTGACGCTCGCCCTAGGCTGGGCGCTGACCGTGCCCGAGATTCGCGAGATGTTCGACCAGCGCTTCGGGCTTCAGTCCTACGACGTCCGGCAGGGCGGACGCTTTTCAGGCCAGCTCGAAGCGCTCAAGACCGCGCTGGTGAACCCGTTCGGCATTGGCCCCAACAACTGGGGCATGATCGCCGGGGCCGACACTCACAATGTTTACCTGAACGTCTTCGTCAGCGGCGGCTTCATAAGTCTCGTCGGCTGGCTTGCCCTCATCGCGGTCACGCTCTCATGCGGCATGCGCTACGCGCTGCACGGAGCCCGCCGCGGCGTCTTCATCGTTGCCCTCGCCACCCTGATCGGCATCTTCGCCGAGGGCATCATCGTGGACGTCAACCACTGGCGGCACATGTACCTGCTGCTCGGCATGGTCTGGGGGCTGATGCTCGCCCTGCCGCCAGATACGCAACGGGCCGGCAACTGACATCCGCCAGCCCCGGCCCGTGATCGTCTCGCATGGTGCGAAATGGTCGGAGCGGCCGGATTTGAACCGACGACCCCTTGTCCCCCAGACAAGTGCGCTACCAGGCTGCGCTACGCTCCGATATGTCCGGCGGGGGCGTGCCGCCGCCGGGAGGGAGGCGGACTATAGTTGCGCAGGGGCCGGGCCGCAACGCGCGGAAAGGCGAAAATCAGCGTCCGGAACCCGGCCATTCCCGCGCCTTTTCAAGGCGTGTCTTCAGCCCTTCTAGCTCGGCGAGAATCCGCTCCAGCGAGTCCTGTTCGTCCTCGGTGAGCTGGCGCGGCTCGACCGGGGCCAACGGCATTGCTGGACGCGCCTGCGCCTCCGGCGCCACCATGTCGACGACGTCGCCACCGCCACCTGCTGCTGCGAGTTCGGCTTCCAGTTCCGCGCGGCCGGTCTCGGCCACGTAGCGCACCCCGTTCTCGCGGAAGACCTTCTGCACACCCTTGATGGTGTAGCCGTCGTGGTAGAGCAGCGTGCGGATACCCCGCAGCAGGTCAATGTCTTCCGGGCGATAGTAGCGCCGCCCGCCACCGCGCTTGAGCGGCTTGATCTGGTTGAACTTGGTTTCCCAGAAACGCAGCACGTGCTGCGGCACGTCCAGCTCGGCTGCCACTTCGGAAATGGTACGGAAGGCTTCGGGGGACTTCTGCGTCATCGGCCCCGTCACATGGGGTGAGTCGCCGCCGCCGGTGTCCGGGCTCAACGGTTAGGGCTCACGCGCTCTCGCTGTCGGCGCCGTTGCCGGCAATGGCCGGATCCTGCGGCGCGGACTTGTTCACCCGGTCCTTCAGCACGTGGCTGGGGCGGAACACCAGGACACGCCGCGGCTTGATCGGCACTTCCTGGCCCGTCTTCGGGTTGCGGCCCATCCGGCCGCCCTTCTCACGCACCGAGAAGGCACCGAAGGACGAAACCTTGACCGTCTCGCCGTCTTCGAGGCTCGAGGCAATCTCCTCCAGCACCCGCTCGACGAACTCGGCGGATTCGTTCCGCGACAGGCCGACTTCCTGGTACACGGCTTCGCTCAGATGGGCTCGGGTCAGTGTCTCGCTCATATCTTCTTTTTACTCCCGGACGTGGCCCGCCGCAATAAGCCGCAAAGCCGGAAAACGCGTCCCTACCGTCACTTAGCTGACAGAGTTAATCTCTTCTACCCTTGCCGTTCACCAGCGAACAAGTGCTGATCCCCACGTAAATCCGCCGCCCATGGCCTCCAGAAGCACCAGGTCGCCCTCCTTGATGCGGCCATCCTTGCGCGCGACGTCGAGGGCCAATGGCACCGAGGCCGCAGACGTGTTGGCGTGGTCGGCCACGGTCATCACCACCTTCTCCGGCGGCAGGCCGATTCGCCGGGCGGTCGCATCGAGGATGCGCTTGTTGGCCTGGTGCGGCACGAACCAGTCGATATCGGCGGCCGTCAGCCCGGTCGCGTCCAGCGCCTCGTCGATGGCCTCCGCGATGTTCACCACCGCGTGCCGGAAGACTTCTTTCCCTTCCATCCGGAGGTGTCCGACCGTCTGGGTCGATGAAGGCCCGCCATCCACGTAGAGCTTGTCGCGGTAACGCCCGTCCGAATGAAGATGCGCCGTCAGCACGCCCCGGTCGGCGTTGGTGCCCTCTCCCTCGCCCGCCTGCATGACAATGGCCCCGGCGCCGTCGCCGAACAGCACACAGGTCGTCCGATCCTCCCAGTCGAGGATGCGAGAGAAGGTTTCCGCGCCGATTACCAGCGCGGTCTTCGCCTGCCCCGCCTTGATGAAATTGTCGGCGGCCGCCACCGCGTAGACGAAGCCAGAGCACACCGCCTGCATATCGAAGGCGAACCCCCGCTCCATCCCAAGCGCGGCCTGTACGACTGTCGCCGATGCCGGGAACGTCTCGTCCGGCGTCGCTGTCGCCATGATGATCAGGTCCACGTCGTCGGCGTGAACGCCGGCATCCTTCAGGCCGGCTTTCGAGGCGGCGATGGCGAGGTCCGAGGTCTTCTCGCCCTCGGCCGCGATGTGGCGGCGGTGGATGCCGGTTCGCTCGACGATCCACTCGTCGGAGGTATCCACCATCTTCGCCAGTTCGGCGTTGGTCAGAACGCGCTCCGGGAGATACGCCCCGGTGCCCTTTACAATCGAACGGATCATCACACGCTGCTTTCGGCGGCTGCATCCGCCGTATTCTGTTTCGCTACGGCCTTGCGCTCGGCGTCCAGAACCTCGAGATCGGCTGCAATCTTACGGACCATGTCGTGGCGCGCCATGTCGATCGCAAGATCACAGGCGCTGGCGAAGCCGGTGGGGTCCGCCGACCCGTGGCTCTTCACCACCACACCGTTAAGGCCAAGAAACACCCCGCCATTGACGCTGCGCGGGTCCATGCGCTGCCGCAGGACGTTGAACGCACCACGCGCCAGCAGGTACCCAAGCCGCGAGGCGAACGAGCGCCGCATGGCATTCGACAGGTAGTCCCCGATCAGCCGCGCGGTTCCTTCGGCGGTCTTGAGCGCGATGTTGCCGGTGAACCCGTCGGTGACCACGACGTCGACCGTGCCCTTGGAAATGTCGTCGCCCTCGACGAACCCGTGGAAATCGAAGTCGAGGCCGGAAGCGCGCAGGATGTCCGCCGCGCCTTTCACGTTCTCGTTGCCCTTCATCTCCTCAACGCCGATGTTGAGCAGGCCGACGCTCGGGCGCTGTTGCGCCAGCACGATGCGCGCCATCGCCTCGCCCATGATGGCGAAGTTGGCGAGGTTCTTTTCCTCGGCCACTACGTTGGCGCCCACGTCCAGCACGATGCTTTCGCCGCGCATGGTCGGCCAGATGGCGGCAATCGCCGGCCGCTCGATGCCCGGCATGGTCTTGAGGATCATCCGCGACATGACGGTGAGCGCACCGGTATTGCCGCAGCTCACGGCGGCCAGCGCGCGGCCGTCCTTCACCGCCTCGATAGCCGTCCACATACTGGAGACCCGCCGGCCCGCGCGCAGCGCCTGGCTCGGCTTGTCGTCCATGGAGACAGCTACGTCCGTGTGATGGATCGTGCTGACGGCCTTGAGCGCCTCGTCCCGCTCCAGCAGCGGCGCGATCTGTGCCTCATCGCCATGCAGCTCGAAATGAACGTCCGGATGCCGGACCCGGGAAAGGCCGGCGCCGCCCACGACGGCGGCCGGTCCGAGGTCGCCGCCCATGGCGTCGAGCGCAATGGTAATCGGGCCGGCCAAATCTCACTCCATGTCGGGATGCGCGCCTGCCGGGCGCGCTAACGGCTGGATGCGGCGGCCGCGCCTCGAATCGGTATCCGGCGGCCCCGCGCGGGCGGCGTGCACCTTAACCGAACCCGCCCCCAACTCAACTGTCAGGCTAATGCGTTGAATTAATTAGGTCTTGGGCGGCTGCTTGAGCTTCTCCAGCACCGCGAACGGCGACGGCTCCGCCTCGCCCTTGGCTTCGTCGGGCAGTTCCGCCCCGGGCTTGCGGGGGTACGGATCGAGCGCCAGAGAGAGATACTGCACCGCCACTTCACCTGCATCGATCAGCGTGCCGTCCGGCCCTTCCAGTGCCTCGGGCGGATCGTCGTCCTCGGCGTCGAATTCGAGTTCTTCGCCGGGTTTCACCGGCTCGATCATCGACGGCGGCAGGTACCGCACCTCGAAATCATCAGCCACATGCGCTGGCACCGGCTCCAGCGTCACCACGCATGTTTGCACCACGTCGGCCTCTATGTGCCCGGTGAGAACGGCGCCTCCGCTGCGCCACGGCATCACGCGGATCTCGGCGGCAAACGACGGCAACTCGCGCAGGTCCAGCCGGCGCGCGATCGCCTGCCGGGCTTCCTCGTCCGGCGTCAGTGTCCGCGTCACTCCATCCGCAGACAAACCATCCACGTCGATCACGGCGGTGAATTCCCGCGTATCCGTCATGCCTCCCCCACCCCGGGAAACGAAACCGTCCCTTCGAGGATTGCTTCCAGCGGCTGCGCAGCCAGCGCATCCGTGACCCGGCGCATGTAGGACGCGATGGCCGCGGCCCCGCCGGGTGTGGGAACAACACCCGCGTAGACGTTCCGTTCAACGGCATCTTCCAGTTCGGCGCCGCTTGTC
The DNA here is from genome assembly GCA_965229975.1 of Parvibaculaceae bacterium. Classification (GTDB taxonomy): domain Bacteria; phylum Pseudomonadota; class Alphaproteobacteria; order CGMCC-115125; family CGMCC-115125; genus Pyruvatibacter. The sequence continues at coordinate 1,015,805 of OZ245936.1, read as the reverse complement.
GCGAAGGCCTTCTGGTACGCATCGGCACGGCCATAGAACTTGGACGCCATTTTCTGGATCCGCTTGCCGATGGCCATGTCGCCGACACCCATCTCACGCAGCGCATGGTCCATGTCTCGGAACATGTGGTCGAAAAGGTCCTGCGCCAGTTCCTGTGCTGCCTCGCCCCGCCCCCGCAGGCGCGAAAGCACCAGGAACGTATGCAGCGACACCATTTCGAACCGGCCGTCCGGCGTGTCCGGCACGCCGTAGGTGGCATAGAAGACCGGCTGGCGCGCCTGCTGCATGACCGCGTCATAGAGCGACTCCACCACGGCGCGGTTCTTGGCGCGGGCGCGAAACGTGTTGAGTAATCGGTCGAGCATTCGGGACCTGTCCATCGGGGCCGGGGTTTCCGCGGTCCGGCATAGGCCTGACAACGGCTCTTGCCAAGCGTTGCGGCTCTCTTCATGTATGGTGCCCAAAGCTAGCCTGTGGGCAAAAGCCTTGGAGACGACAATGCGCCGCACGTTCGTGATCACCGCCGCCGTCGCCCTGACGGGTACTTTTCTGGCGGCCTGCCAGCCGACCGTCAGCCAGCGCGGCTACGTCCCCAACGAAGACCTGATCGCGGATATCCGTCCCGGCATCGACAACAAGGACAGCGTCCGCACGACATTTGGCTCCCCGTCGACCGTGGGCACCGTCCAGGGAGACACCTGGTATTACATCTCGTCGATCCACCACCAGTCAGCCTTTTTCAAGGAAGAGGCTGTCGACCGGGAGATCGTCGCTGTCTATTTCGACGAGAACGAGAACGTAAAGCAGCTCGGCTATTACGGGCTCGAGGACGGCAAAATCGTCAATTTCATCGACCGGTCGACGCCGACACGCGGCAAGGAACTGACGTTCCTCCAGCAGATGTTCGGCAACCTCGGCCGCTTCGGCTCCGGCGCCCGCGCGGACCCCACGCCGGGTCTCTAGACAGGTGGCGAACTCGGCCCCGCACCGCGAAGGCAGGTGCCGCTGCGGGGCGTTACGCATACGCGTGCCATGGCCGCCGCTCATAACCACGGCTTGCCATTGCACCGGGTGCCAGCGCATGACCGGCGCCCCCTATTCGCTGAGCGCCATGTTTGCCGGTGAGACCTTCGAAGTGATAGCGGGCGAGCCCGTTGTCGGCGGGATGCGCGGCGGCGAGATCGACCACATGTTCTGCCCGAACTGCATGAGCTGGGTGTTCACCCGCGTCATGGATGGGGCGTTCATCAATCTGCGGTCAACCATGATGGACGATACATCCGGCACGAAGCCTTTCGTTGAAACCTGCACATCGGAAAAGCTGGACTGGGTGACGACGCCCGCGCAGCACAGCTTTGAGAAGTTTCCCGAAATGGATGCCTTCACAAAGCTGATGGAGGATTACGCGGCGCATAGGTAAGCGCGCTGTCGGACCACGCGCCGCTTCAGCAAAGAAAAAGGCGGCGCCGGAACATCCGGCACCGCCTATTCTCTTGCCTTGAGCAGCCAGCTAGTGCGCGAGCACGGCCAGCAGCAGGAGGGCCACGATGTTCGTGATCTTGATCATCGGATTCACCGCCGGGCCGGCGGTGTCCTTGTAGGGGTCACCCACCGTGTCGCCCGTGACGGCGGCCTTGTGGGCCTCGGAGCCCTTGCCGCCGTGCTCGCCGTCCTCGATCAGCTTCTTCGCGTTGTCCCACGCGCCGCCGCCGGCGGTCATGGAGATGGCCACGAAGAGGCCGGTGACGATCACGCCGAGCAGCATGGCGCCCAGCGCCGAGAACGCCGCCGACTTGTCCGCGATCCACAGGATGATCACGTAGAGCACGATCGGCGACAGCACCGGCAGCATCGACGGGATGATCATCTCGCGGATGGCCGACTTGGTCAGAAGGTCGACCGCCTGCTTGTAGTTCGGCTTCTCGGTGCCCTGCATGATGCCGGGCTTCTCGCGGAACTGGCGGCGGACTTCCTCAACGATGGCGCCGCCCGCGCGGCCGACCGCCATCATGCCCATGGCGCCGAACAGGTACGGCAGGAGGCCGCCCACGAAGAGGCCGACCACCACGTACGGGTTCGACAGCGCGAAGTTGACCGCAACACCGTCGAAGTACGGATACGTGGCCGGATCGCTCGTGAAGAAGTTGAGGTCTTCCGTGTACGCCGCGAACAGCACCAGCGCGCCAAGGCCCGCGGAACCGATGGCGTAACCCTTGGTCACGGCCTTCGTGGTGTTGCCCACCGCGTCGAGCGCGTCCGTGGTGCTGCGCACGCTGTCATCCAGCTCGGCCATCTCGGCAATGCCGCCCGCGTTGTCGGTCACGGGACCGAACGCATCGAGCGCCACGACCATGCCCGCCAGCGCCAGCATCGTCGAAACCGCGATGGCGATGCCGAACAGGCCTGCCAGGTTGAAGGTCACGAGGATACCCGCAACGATCACGATGGCCGGCAGCGCCGTCGCTTCGAGCGACACCGCGAGGCCCTGGATCACGTTGGTGCCGTGGCCGGTTTCCGACGCCTTGGCCACCGACTTCACCGGGCGGTAGGTGATGCCCGTGTAGTACTCGGTGATCCAGATGATGAGACCCGTCACGGCGAGGCCGGCCACGCCGCAGATGTAGAGGTCCATGCCGGAGAACGAGATGCCGTTGGCGAGCGTGAAGGTCTCCTCCAGGCCGATGACGGCGTCGGTGACCGGGTAAAGCGCGATCAGCGACAGCACCGCCGAGGCGATGAAGCCCTTGTAGAGCGCACCCATGATGCTCTGGCTCTTGCCGAGACGGACGAAGAACGTGCCGATGATCGAGGTGACGATGCACGTCGCGCCGATCGTCAACGGGTAGATCATCATCGTCTCGCCCACGCCGGCGGCGAAGTAGATCGACGCCAGGACCATGGTGGCGACGATGGTCACCGCGTAGGTCTCGAACAGGTCGGCCGCCATGCCCGCGCAGTCGCCCACGTTGTCGCCCACGTTGTCGGCGATGGTGGCGGGGTTGCGGGGGTCGTCCTCCGGAATGCCCGCTTCGATCTTGCCCACAAGGTCACCGCCCACGTCGGCGCCCTTGGTGAAGATGCCGCCGCCGAGACGCGCAAAGATCGAGATCAGCGAGGCGCCGAAGCCCAGCGCCACCAGCGCGTCGATTACGCCGCGCGACGTGGCGTCGAGGCCCATTGGGCCGGTCAGGATGATGTAGTAGACGGCCACGCCGAGCAGCGCGAGACCGGCCACCAGCATGCCGGTGACGGCCCCCGACTTGAACGCGATGGAAAGGCCCGCACCGAGGCTCTCGGACGAGGCCTGCGTTGTACGCACATTGGCGCGAACCGACACGACCATGCCGATATACCCGGCTGCGCCCGAAAGGACGGCGCCGATGGCGAAGCCGATGGCGGTTTCCAGCGCCAGCAGCCACCAGACGATCACGAAGATCACCACGCCAACGATGGCGATGGTGGTGTACTGGCGGTTCAGGTAGGCCGAGGCGCCTTCCTGGATCGCGCTGGCGATTTCCTGCATCCGCGCGTTCCCCGGGCTTGCCGCCAGCACCGAGCGGATCGCCCATGCGCCGTAGACGAGCGAGAGAGCGCCAGCGGCCAGAACGGCCATCAACGTCGTGCTCATGTCAGATGTTTCCTTCTTGGCCGCGACAGCAGGCGCCGCGCGGCGGTTTTCTGTTTGGTGGGAAGGACGGTGAAACGCCACGGCGCGCCCCTGACCGGACGCACGGAATCTGCCGCAAAACCCCGCCCCTAAATCGCGCGGAACATGCCAAATGCGGCAGGCGAAGGCAACCGGCGTTGCTGACCCCCGGGGGGCTCTAGATGCCTGACATGGCTGTCAAAAGGCCGGTCAGCCAAGGCTCAGCCGTGGCTGAAACCCCGTATCCCGACCTCGACCGGGGCACCATCCTCGTCGAGGACACGCACCGCACCCGCATCGCCCGCTCCCATCTGTCCAATCCGGGTCACGGCGGTGCCGGTTTCACCAGATGCCTCGGCAATTGCCGCGGCGGCGGAGGCCGGGGCCGTGAACAGGATCTCGTAGTCATCGCCGCCGCCCAGCAGAGCCAGTTTGAGGGCACGGTCCTTCTTTATGTGCCGCTGGGCGCTGGAGGAAAACGGTACGCGCGCGAAGTCGATATCCGCCGCAAGCCCGGACTCCTCGCAGATGTGCGCGAGGTCCGCGATCAGCCCGTCGGACACATCGAGCGCCGCCGTGGCGAAGCCCGGCAGGTAACGCCCGAACGCCGCCCGCGGCTCCGGCTCCCGGTACCGGTCGACCAGCGGCGTGCGCGGGCCTAGCGCCATCTCGCCAAGCTCTCCCTGAAGGATCTTCAGCCCCAGCGCGGCATCACCGATGGTGCCGGTGACATAGATGCCGTCCCCTGCCCTGGCCCCATTGCGGCGGACGAGCTTTCCCGCCGGCACGTGCCCGATCGCCGTCAGACACAGCGTCGTCGGCCCCGGCGTCCCCACGGTGTCACCGCCGACAAGGGCAAGATCAAAGGTACGAAGGTCGTCGCCCAATCCCTTCGCGAACGCTTCGAGCCACGCATCGTCCGCTGCCGGGCCGAACGCGCCCGACAGGAGACAAGACACCGGCACGGCCCCCTTGCAGACAAGGTCCGACACGTTCACACGCACCAGCTTTCGCGCAATCGTGTGCGGCGGATCGTCGGCGAGGAAATGCACCCCCTCCACGATCATGTCCTTGGTGGCGCAGGCCTCCATGCCATCCGGCACGGTGGGCAGCAGCCCCACATCATCTCTCAGGGATAGACCGAGTTCGGCGTCGGCCAGCGGCTCGAACAATTCGCGGATCAGCGCGAACTCGCCGCGGCGGTCCGGCTTGTCCGGCATGGCTCAGACCTCGCCCAGAAGCTCGCGCGCCAGTCGGTCGAGCACCGCGTTCGCCACCCTCGGCTCGTCGCCGTCGAAGAAGGCCCGCGCCACGGTCACGTACTCATCGATGACCGTGCGCGGCGGCACGTCGGATCGGCCATAGATCTCGAAGGCCCCGGCACGCAGCAGCGCCCGAAGCGTTGCGTCGAGGCGCGGCAGGGTCCAGCCCTTCGCCAGCGCGCCATTGATGGCCGGATCAAGCTCCGGCTGCTTTTCCACGACGCCACGAACGATGGATTCGAAGAAGTCCGCATCCGCCGGCTCGCCCGCCTTCGGCGGCTCGTCGCCCTCGACACCGTAATCGACGCCGAGCCGGTGCGCGCGGAACTCGGCGATCACGTCGCCGATGTCGGCCCCGCCGATATCCATCTGGTAGAGCGCCTGGACGGCAGCAAGGCGCGAGGCCGTGCGCGCGGCATGGCGCGCGCGTCCGTGGGCACGCGGTGCTTTCTCGGCCGGGGAGCTGGCGTCGCCTGTATTCAAAGTCCGTCCACTCTCATGCGCCGCTTGTGGTCCACCATGGCCAGCGCGGCAGCGGCGGCCGCGCCGCCCTTGTTCTTGTCGTCCACCTTGGCGCGGGCCCAGGCCTGAGCCTCGTTCTCGACCGTCTGGATGCCGTTGCCCAGCGCCAGCGCATGCTCGACCGCAAGGTCCATCAGCGCCCGGGCGCTCTCGAACGCCACGATATCGAAATGCGCCGTCTCGCCGCGGATCACGCAGCCAAGGGTGACGAAGCCATCATAGTGCTTCTGCCGCCCGGTCACCTGCATCTCGCGCAGGGCAAAGGCCACGGCGGCGGGAATTTCCAGCACCCCCGGCACTTCCATGCGCTCGTGGGTGGCCTGCTGGCTCTCGATCTCTCCAATGGCGCCCTTGGCCATCTCGTCGGCGATATCGGGATAGAATCGCGCCTCGATAATCAGGATATGCGGCCGCGGCGCGCTCATTCACCGGTCTCCTTCACCTTCGATTTCGCTGATTTCGTGATCTTGCGCTGGCCGACGACCTCAAGCCCGTAACCCTCGATGCCGACGATCGTGGGGTTGGGCGAGTTCGACAGCAGCTCCATCTTGCGCACGCCGAGATCCAGCAGGATCTGGGCGCCGATACCGTATTCGCGAAGCCGCTGCGGCCCGTGCGCGCGGCGGTGCTTTTCGTCGCCGATCAGCATGTCCGAGACGACGGTGGCTTCGGTGTCGCGGATGATGACGATGACGCCGCGCCCCTCTTCCTCGATGAGCTTCATGGACTCCTGGATGAGCCCGGCGCGGCCGCCCTTGGCGCCCAGCATGTCATCGAACACGTTCACGGCGTGCATGCGTACCAGCACCGGCTCCGGCGTCGAAATATCACCCTTCACCAGCGCAATATGCTCCGCATACTGAACGGTGTTGAGATACACCATCAGCTTGAATTCGCCGCCCGCCTCGCTCTCGAAGTTCGTCTCGATGGCGCGGTGCATGAAGTTGTCATGCTTGCGGCGGTAGGCAATCAGGTCGGCGATGGTTGCAACCTTGAGGCCGTGAAGCTGCGCGAACTGCACCAGGTCCGGCAGGCGCGCCATGGTGCCGTCGTCGTTCATGATCTCGCAGATGACACCGGCCGGATAAAGCCCCGCCAGCCGCGCCATATCCACTGCGGCTTCCGTATGCCCAGCGCGAACCAGCACGCCGCCCTGCCGCGCCACCAGCGGGAACACGTGCCCCGGCGTCGCGATATCGGCGTAGTTCTTGGTCGGATCGATCGCGACGGCAATCGTGTGCGCCCGGTCATGCGCCGAGATGCCGGTCGTCACGCCCTCGCGCGCCTCGATGGAGATGGTGAAGGCCGTCTGGTGACGCGACTGGTTATGCGCCGACATGAGCTCGAGGTTGAGCTGCTTCGCCCGCTCGTCGGTCATCGACAGGCAGATCAGGCCGCGGCCGTACTTGGCCATGAAGTTGATGACGTCCGGCGTCGCCATCTGCGCCGGGATGACGAGGTCGCCCTCGTTCTCCCGGTCCTCCGCGTCGACAAGAATGAACATCTTGCCGTTGCGCGCGTCCTCGATGACGTCCTCGATGGGCGACAGGTAGCCGCTGAATTCACTCATTATCCGCTCCTCGCACGGGGCCGCCGCGTCAGCCGCGCAGCCGCTGCGTCTCGCTCAGGCGCGCCACATAGCGCGCCAGCATGTCGATTTCCAGATTGACCGGGTCCCCCGGCGCAAGATCGCCCAGTGTGGTTTCCTGCTGGGTATGGGGGATGATGTTCACCCCGAAGGTCCGCTCGTCCACCTCGTTCACGGTCAGGGAAATCCCGTCGATGGTGATCGAGCCCTTGGGCGCGATGAACGGCATCAGGTCGAGCGGCGCCTCGAACACAAGACGCCAGGAATCCCCCTCCGGCTCGCGCGATACCAGCGCACCGACGCCGTCCACGTGGCCGCTGACGATATGTCCGCCCAGCTCGTCCCCGACCTTGAGTGCCCGCTCCAGGTTGAGACGCGACCCTTGCTTGCAGGTGCCGAGCTTCGTGTGGGTCAGCGTTTCCGCCGAGGCCTCCACGTCGAACCAGCCCCGGTTACCGCCGGCCGACTTCTCGATGACCGTCAGGCACGCACCCGAGCACGCAATCGACGCGCCAAGCTCGACGGTGTCCATGTCGTAGGCCGTGCCGATCCGGAAACGCGTATCGCCACGCGTTTCGATCTCCAGAACTTCGCCGATATCGGTAATGATCCCGGTGAACATGATCAGGCAACGCTCCGCACGTCGAGGCTGGTCAGCACGTCTTCGCCGAGTTCCGTCACGGCAGTCCGCGTGAAGCCGGCGGTGAGGTCAATTTCCTTGAGGCCGAGCCCGCCGATGGACGAATAGCCGTCATCGCCGATGATCTTCGGCGCCTGGAACCATTCGATCCGGTCCACAAGCTCGTCTCGGATAAGTGACGCCGCAAGCCGCGCACCGCCCTCGACCAGCAGCCGCGTGATCCCCCGCGCGCCGAGAATTTCCAGCGCCGCCTTCATGTCCATCATGTTCTGCGGCGATACCGGCACGTCGATCAGTTCGATGCCCTGGTCTTCGAAGGCCTCCCGGCGGTGCGGTTCCACGTCCCCGCGGGTGAGGATCACCACGTCAGCCTCCTGCGCCGTTCGCACCAGCTTGGAGGTCAGCGGCAGGCGCAGGCGCCCGTCCGCGACGATCCGCACCGGGGACCGGCCGCCGAGGCCCGGCAGACGGCAGGTCAGTTCCGGGTCGTCCACGATGGCCGTGGCGCTGCCCACCATGATGGCGTCGTGCTCCGCCCGCATCAGGTGGGTCCGCTCACGCGCGGTTGTTCCGGTAATCCAGTGGCTCTTGCCCGTAGCGGTCGCGATCTTGCCGTCGAGGGTCGAGGCGATCTTCAGGGTCACCATCGGGCGGCGCTGCGTCACGCGGGTGATGAACCCCTGGTTCAGACGCATTGCTTCGTCTTCCAGTACGCCATGGGTCACTTCGATCCCCGCATCCGTCAGCATACGGAGCCCCTTGCCGGAAACACGCTCGTCCGGGTCCGTGCACGCAGCGACCACCCTCGCCACGCCGGCCTCGACAAGCGCCTTGGCACAGGGCGGCGTCTTGCCGTCATGGGCGCAGGGCTCCAGTGTTACGTAGGCCGTGCCGCCTTTCGCCCGCGCGCCGGCACGCGCCAGCGCCTCGGTCTCCGCATGGGGACGTCCGCCCGGCTGGGTCCAGCCGCGCCCGACGATGACCGGCACGCCGCTCTCGATGGCCGTCACCACGCAGCCCACGGCCGGGTTGGGCCAGACCTGCCCCAGGCCGCGGCGGGCAAGCGTCAGCGCCGCGCGCATGAAGCGCGCGTCGGCCTTTGCCTGCTCTTTCGCGTTGGGTGCCATGGCTCGGTCCCGCTCGTTTCCCGGCAGCCGCCGGGCGCGGGCTGGGCGCTGCGGCGGTGCTAGTTGTCGTCACCCACCCGGGCCAGAGGCTCGGACAGCCCGCCCAGGAACTTCTCGAAGTCCTTCGCCTCCCGGAAGTTCCGGTAGACCGAAGCGAAGCGCACATAGGCCACTTCATCCAGCGCCTTCAACCGCTCCATGATGAGCTCGCCCACCATCTCGGCCGGAATGTCGCTTTCGCCGGTGCTTTCCAGCTCCCGCACGATGCCGCTCACCATACGCTCGACCCGTTCCGGCTCAACCGGACGTTTGCGCAAGGCCACTTGCAGCGACCGGACCAGCTTGTCCCGGTCGAAGGGCTCGCGCTTGCCGTTGCGCTTGACCACCGTCAGGTCGCGAAGCTGCACGCGCTCGAACGTGGTAAACCGCGCCCCGCAGCCCGGGCAGAAGCGGCGGCGGCGGATCGCGGCCGCGTCTTCGGTCGGACGCGAGTCCTTAACCTGCGTGTCCTCGTTGCCGCAGAACGGGCAGCGCATTCCCTTGTCCCCTCAAGAATTGCCGAACCGCCGGTCTAGCCTATTCGGCGTAGATCGGAAAGCGCCCGCACAGCTCCAGCACCCGCTCCTTCACAGCCCTCTCGGCGGCGCTGTTGTCGTCGGGCGAAGCCGCGAGACCATCCAGCACCTCGGTGATGAGGTCGCCGATCAGCGTGAACTCTGCGACACCGAAGCCGCGCGTGGTGCCCGCGGGCGTGCCCAGACGCACGCCGGACGTGACGGCCGGCGGCTCCGGGTCGAACGGAACGCCGTTCTTGTTGCAGGTGATGTGGGCACGCTCCAGGCTCGCCTCGGCGGCCTTGCCAGTAAGCTTCTTGGGCCGCAAGTCCACCAGCATCAGGTGGCTGTCGGTGCCGCCGGAGACGATGTCCACCCCGCCCTTCTGAAGCGAGGTTGCGAGCGCCCGGGCATTCTCCACCACGTTGCGCGCGTAGATCTTGAAGGACGGCTGCAGCGCTTCACCGAACGCAACCGCCTTGCCGGCGATCACGTGCATCAGCGGACCACCCTGAAGACCCGGGAAGATGGCCGAGTTGACCTTCTTCGCGATGGCTTCGTCGTTGGTGAGGATCATGCCGCCGCGGGGCCCGCGCAGCGTCTTGTGGGTCGTGGTGGTCACGACGTCGGCGAAGGGGATCGGGCTCGGGTAGATGCCGCCCGCCACCAGGCCCGCGAAATGGGCCATGTCCACCATCAGGAAGGCGCCGACCGAGTCCGCGATGTCGCGGAACTTCTGGAAGTCGATCACCGGCGAATAGGCCGAACCACCCGCGATGATCAGTTTCGGCTTGTGCTCGCTGGCAAGAGCCTCGACGTCCTCGTAGTCGATGTGGCCGTCCTGCTGGCGCACCCCATACTGGACCGCGTGGAACCACTTGCCGGACTGGTTCGGCTTGGCACCGTGCGTCAGGTGCCCGCCCGCATCGAGGCTCATGCCGAGGATCGTGTCGCCGGGCTTGATGAGGGCCATCATGGCGCCCTGGTTGGCCTGGCTGCCGGAGTTCGGCTGCACATTGGCGAAGCCGCAGTTGAACAGGCGCTTGGCCCGCTCGATGGCCAGTGTCTCCACTTCGTCCACGAACTCGCAGCCGCCGTAATAACGGCGGCCCGGATAACCTTCCGCGTACTTGTTCGTGAGAACCGAGCCCTGGGCTTCGAGCACCGCGCGGCTGACGATGTTCTCGGATGCGATCAATTCGATCTGGGTCTGCTGGCGCTCAAGCTCACGCCCGATGGAACCGGCAATATCCGGGTCCGCATCGGCAAGCGAACGGCCAAAGAAACTGTCACTGGCACTGGAAACATTCGCGGGGTTCTGAAGCGACATCGGCGACCCTCTCGGCGGTGGTCAGTGGTTCGGCACGGCAGGAGGTAAACCGGGTGCCCGCCAGGGGCAAGCGCGCAAGATGCAGCGCTGCAATGCGCCGCGGCGTCCACCATCCCCACGGCAGCTCAACGCCGGTTTTATCACAGGCGGCTTCTTCTCCGGACATTTCAAGTTGGTGATGTCCATGTGTACAAATGGTTGCAACTCGCCACAACTCAATAAGTATTTCGTGAATTCGTATGATTTGAAGAAGTGGATACTTGCGCTAGGCAAGTGACTTCTCTATAGCCCTTCCTGCGAGTAAATCCCCAAGTGATTCAGGTCTGAAAAATCAATGAGCGATTACGACAAAGACATTGACGCCATCGATCGCGAAGAGGTGGTTCGCCTTACCGCTGATGTGATTGCCGCGTATGTCAGCAACAACGAAATGCCGGCAGCCGATCTGCCGGAACTGATTCGCTCTGTTCATGGCGCGCTCGGCGGTCTGGGCTCGGCCGAAGCCGCCGCGCCGGCCGAGAAGCAGAAGCCGGCCGTCCCCGTGAAGCGCTCGGTGACGCCGGACTACATCATCTGTCTTGAAGACGGGAAGCGCCTGAAGATGCTCAAGCGCTACCTGCGCTCTCACTACGACATGTCGCCGGAAGAATACCGGGCGAAGTGGAACCTGCCGCCGGACTACCCGATGGTGGCCCCCAACTACTCCAAGCAGCGTTCCCAGTTCGCCAAGGACATCGGCCTCGGCACCGGTGGACGCGGCGGCCGCAAGCGCAAGTAGCGCGGCCTTCCGAACATGAAACTGCGAAGCGGCGCTGGCTTTCAGTCAGCGCCGCTTTTCGTTGTTCTGGATGAGAACCCGCTCGAGCTTCTGGCGGGCGATCCGTTCGAGTTCGGCCTGCGACGCGCGCGCGTCCCCGACAATCGAGACCTCGCGTCCCGTCACCTCGTCCACGGCGCTCACCTTCACGTAGGCGCCGTTGGGAATGAACTCGAAAATGATGCCGCGCGATCCGGGCCGGCGCCGGGCCATGGTTCGCCCGCCCTGCCCGTCAGGCAGCCCGGCGCTCGATGCCGAGCTCCGTCCAGACCGCATCCAGCGCATCCACCAGCTCGACGAGCTTCGCATCGTCGTGGAACGGGGTCGGCGTAAAGCGCAGCCGCTCCGTCCCCCGCGGCACGGTCGGATAGTTGATCGGCTGGACGTAGATATTGTGCGCCTCCAAGAGCCGGTCCGAGACCGCCTTGCAGAGCACGGGCTCACCCACCATCACCGGCACGATATGGCTCGGCGTTTCCAGCACTGGCAGGCCGCGCTGCTTGAGCGAGGCCTTCAGCTTGGCCGCCTGTGCCTGGTGCGCCTCGCGCTCGACGTTGCTGGCCTTGAGGTGACGCACGCTCGCAAGGGCCGCCGCCGTCAGGGGCGGCGCAAGCGACGTAGTGAAGATGAAGCTCTGGGCGTAGGAACGCACCACGTCCACGACGCGGGCCGAGGCAGCGATGTACCCGCCCATCACGCCGAAGCCCTTGGCCAGCGTGCCCTCGATGATATCCACCTGGTCGAGCACCCCGTCGCGGTCGGCAATGCCGCCGCCGCGCGGACCGTAGAGCCCGACCGCGTGGACTTCGTCCAGGTAAGTAATCGCGTTGTACTTCTTGGCCAGCGCGCAGATGGCGCCGATATCCGCGATGTCGCCGTCCATCGAGTAGACGCTTTCGAACGCGACGATCTTCGGCAGCGACGGGTCCGTGTCCGCCAGCAGTTCCTCGAGGTGCTCGAGGTCGTTGTGCCGGAATATGCGCTTGGGCCCGCCACCGTGGCGGATGCCCTCGATCATCGACGCATGGTTCAACTCGTCGGAGAAGATCACAGAGCCCTTGAGCACGCGCGCCAGGCTCGACAGCGTCGCCTCGTTGGCGATGTAGCCGGACGTGAAGAGGAGCGCCGCTTCCTTCTGGTGAAGGTCGGCCAGCTCCTTTTCGAGGGACACGTGATAATGGTGCGTGCCGGCGATGTTACGGGTGCCGCCGGACCCGGCGCCGGAGACGTCAATCGCCTCGTGCATGGCTTCGAGCACGGTGGGGTGCTGCCCCATGCCCAGGTAGTCGTTCGAGCACCAGACGGTGATCGTCCCGTCGAGAATGCCGTCGATGTACCGCTTGGCGGTGGGAAACTCGCCCTGCTGGCGCTCGAGCTCGGCGAACACCCGATAGCGGCCTTCGGCGCGCAGCGTGTCCAGCGCGTCCTGAAGCGCTGAATCGTAGTCGATCAGGTTCATGGCCGGCCCTTTCGTGCTCGCATCTGCCGGGGATTTCGCTGCGGATTTCCGCGCTGGAACCCCGTCTCAGGCAGGCCCGTCAACCGTGGCTGGCGTATGGTTGACGAGTTGTTAATGACGTCAGCGTCACGTTGCCGACACAGTAAAGCAGCCCGGTCGCCGCCGCAAAGTGCGGATTGCCGCAGGAAACAGGGCGCCAAAGGCGGGCCGCGACCGTGATCTAGGCCCAGAGGCCGCGCGCCTCAAGGACCTCTTTGAGGACCATCGGCCGGTCGGTCATCAGCCCGTCGACGCCGATATCAATGAGCCGGTTCATTTCGGCCGGATCATCGATTGTCCAGACATGGACCTGGAGGCCGAATGAATGCGCCCGGCGGACCAGCGCCGGGTCCACGATGGGGATGCCGTACTGCGTAACCGGAAGCTGCACGCAGCCAGGCGCCGCGAAACCGCCCACCGGGATGCCGAGGGACGACAACCGCAGCCGCAGCGTATCCCATGGCCCGATGCTGGTGCACAGCTTCGGACCCAGCGCGTCCCGCATCTGCTTGAGCCGCTTGCCGGAAAAAGAGCCGATCCCCACCCGGTCGATGGCGTTGGTCCGCTTGATCGCCTGGATCAGCGGTTCCACCGCCGCGTCGTGCTTCGGGTCGATGTTGATCCGCGCCTCGGTGAAGGTATCCAGCAGGTCCTCCATCAGCGGCACCGGCTCCGTGCCGCCGATGCGCGCTTCGGCGATCACCGCGTAGTCGGTCTCCTCGATCAGGCCCGTCCGGTCGGTCACCCGGTCGAGACGGTCGTCATGGAACGAGATCAAGACACCGTCACGGGTCGCGTAGGCATCCGTTTCCAGATAGCGGTAGCCCATGCCAAGCGCCGCCTGGAATGCCGCCATCGTGTTCTCGGGATAATCAATCGCCCCGCCGCGGTGGGCGAAGGCGAGGATCCCGTCATGTTCGAGGAAGGCGTATTTCGCGGGCCGTGTCATCGCGTCCTTAGAGCGATGCGTGGCGGCTGTCGCGCCCGTAGATATCGTCGCGGAAATTCACGACGCCGTGCTCATCCACCCAAGCCGTGAGGTAGAGCATGTAAACCGGCACTGTTTCCTTGAGATAGACATCCTTGCGCTCGCCGCTGCGCACCAGCGCCTTGACCGACGAGAGGTCATAGCCGCTCTCGGCCAGCAGCCACGCGGAAAGCTCGTGCACATTCTCGACGCGCACACAGCCCGACGAGTTCGCGCGCACCGTGCGGCCGAACAGGCTCTTGGACGGCGTGTCGTGGAGATAAACCGCGTGCGGGTTCGGGAAGTGAATCTTCACCGTGCCCAGCGAATTGCGGGGACCCGGGTCCTGCCTGAACAGGTAGCTGGAGCCGGTTGCGTTCGCCCAGTTGACGTTGGCCGGGTTGATCTCGCGCCCGCCATAGCCCGCGTAGACGCGCATGTTGAGCCGCTTGAGATAGCTCGGGTCGCGCCGCACCTGCGGGATAATGTCCTTCTCGGCAATCGACTGCGGCACATGCCAGTACGGATTGAACGCGAGGAAGGTGATTTTGCTCGTATATTCCGGGGTCTGACGGTCGACCTTGCCGATCACCACCTTGTGGCGCTGTTCGACGCGGCCATCCGAAACCGCCTCCAGCTTCTGCCCCGCAATATTTACGAACACATAGCGGCGGCCGAGGTTCTGCGACAGGTCGTTGATGCGCTTGAGGTTGCGTTCCAGGAGAGCGAGCCGCGCCTTTGCCGACACGTTGAGCGCCGCCAGCGTACGGTCACCAACAACACCATCAGGCAGGAGGCCGTTGCGCGCTTGGTAGCGCTGCACGGCGCGAGTGACGTCGGCATCGAATACGGTGGGGTTGCCGCCTGAACTTTGCAGGTCACCGGTCGCCACAAGCCGCTTGCGGAGCAGCGGGACACGCGTCTCGTCCACCACGCCCTCTTCCAGCGCGTCGCGGCTTGCCGGGATGGTGTCCCAGCCGCCCCACTCAACAATGTTGGAGTACATGGAAATCGCCCGGAGCAGCGGCCAGTAGCCCGCGTCGCCAAGGATCGGCGCGTCGGAAACCGGCTGCGCGTCCTCGAATTCCTCGATGCGCCGCGGCGCCTCCCACGGGTCGATCCACTCGGCGGTCCACGGGTCCTCGACGAAGGTCGAGCTCAGCGGCTGGTCATCATAGGCGGACGCATCACGGCCGGCTGGCGCGGGCTCACCGCCGCCGAACACGTCATAACTGCGCGCGGTCTCGGCGTTGGCCGCAACGGCAGCAAGCGCGCCGATGCCCAGTGCAAGCAGCGCGATCAGGCCGGTCTTGAACAGTGTGCGTCCCAAAACGGTACGATCCCTACGGCAAAATGGGGGAAGCCCCGGGATTTGCCGTCATCCCTGCAAGGCGCGGTCCGTTCCCGCACCGCCGCCCGCCCCCGGGTTACTCACACCGCCGAACGAGCCGGACCCCAATCCGGCAAGGCAGCGCCATACCAATTTACGTTGCTTTAACCATTCGGGCAAAGCCCCGTCTTTGCTAGGCTAATAGGAACGACAAAGGGAGGGTCCGGCGCGCCCCATCGTGCCGGACAGCGTTGCCAGTGACGGGATTTGAACTGATCGCGCTCAATGCGGCGGTGATCGCGGCCATCGTGGTCGTGCTCTGGCTCGTGAGCCTGTTCCTCCGGGACGTGAGCTTCATCGATGCGTTCTGGCCTGTCGGCTTCGCCGTCGTCGCCTGGACGACGTACGTCGCCGCACCGCCGGAACACGCCCGGGGCATGCTCATCCTCGCCTTCACCACCCTCTGGGCCATCCGCCTCGGCGGCTACCTCGCCGCGCGGTGGAGCGCCCACGGCGAGGAGGACAAGCGCTACCAGGCCATGCGACGGAAGCGGAAGGCCTTTGCCTTCCAGAGCCTCTACCTCGTCTTTGGCCTGCAAGGCGCCTTGATTGTCCTCGTCGGCACGCCGGTTATCTTCGGGATCGCCAATGCAAACGCGCCGCTGGGCTGGACGGACGGGCTGGGCGTGCTGCTTTTCACAGCGGGCTTCATCCTCGAAGCCGTCGCCGACAGCCAGCTCGCCGCCTTCAAGCGCGATCCGGAAAACCAGGGGCAGGTGATGGACCAAGGCCTGTGGGCCTGGTCGCGGCATCCCAACTATTTCGGCAACACGCTGATCTGGTGGGGCCTGTTCGCACTCGCGGTGGGTGATGCGCAGAACTGGTGGACGGCTATCGGCCCGGCGGTGATGACCTGGCTCATCATCCGCGTTTCCGGCGCCGACCTGCTGGAGCGTGGGCTTCAGCGCTCAAAGCCCGGCTATGCGGCCTACGTGGCCCGCACCAGCAAGTTCATTCCCCTGCCCCCGCGCCGCCTGCCCCGCCGCACGACACCCACCGGCGCCGAGTAGCGCACGAAAAGCCCCGGCACGCCTTGCGGCGGCCGGGGCTGATCGTTCAATGCTAAGCGCGGACTAGAGGCGGTAGCGGATCTGGTCGGTCCAGAAGCGCTCGAGCCGGCGCAGTGCCGTGTTCATCCGGTCGAGATCCTCGTCACCGACCTCACCAACCTTCTCCAGCGAGAGCAGGTGGCGCTCGTAGAGCTCGTCGATGAGCTCCTTGATCTCGTGCCCCTTCTCGGTCAGCGACACGCGCACCGAGCGGCGGTCGGCTTCCGAGCGCTTGTGGTGGATATAGCCCGTGTCCACCAGCTTCTTGAGATTGTACGAGACGTTGGAGCCGAGATAGTGACCGCGCGTGCGCAGCTCGCCCGCCGTCAGCTCGGCATCGCCGATATTGAACAGCAGCAGCGCCTGCACCGAGTTGATCTCGTCGCAGCCGATCCGGTCCAGCTCGTCCTTGATGACGTCAAGCAGGCAGCGGTGAAGCCGCTCGATGAAAGTGAGGGCCTCGAGGTAGCGCTCCTTGAGACCAAGGTCCCCGTCCTGCTCAACAACCGCGGCGGAACTCATGCCCATGGGTATTCTCCTGCGTCGCCTTCGCGCCAAGTCGGCGCAAATTTGCCTTGCCTACGCAGAAGATACGCGCTGCCCTCTTAACGAACTCCCAAGTTGCGCACGCGAATTGAACGCGCCCATTACCGGTTTCTAAAGGTCGCCGCGCAGCAGTTTGATTATGCCTGAGAAATCAAGGCCGTCCTTGCCGGCAGATTCCATTAACCCATAAAGCGCGGTGGCTTCGGCACCCAGCGGCGTGGCCGATTTCGCCTGTGCAGCGGCCTCCTGCGCGAGCCGCAAATCCTTAAGCATCATCGCCGCGGCGAAACCCGGCTGGTAGTCCCGGTTGGCAGGCGACGCAGGCACCGGCCCTGGCACCGGGCAATAGCTCGTCATCGACCAGCACTGGCCCGAAGCCGTGGACGAGATGTCGAAGAAGGTCTGGGCGTCGAGCCCCAGCCGTTCCGCGAGGTTGAACGCTTCCGCCGTGCCGATCATCGAGATGGCCAGCAGCATGTTGTTGCAGATCTTCGCCGCCTGCCCGTTGCCGCTGCCACCGGCGTGAAAGACGTTCTTGCCCATGATGTCGAGGATGGGCTTGGCCCTCTCGAACGCGGCCTTCTCGCCACCCACCATGAAGGTCAGCGTGCCGCCAGCGGCCCCGGCGACACCGCCGGAGACCGGCGCGTCCACCATGTCGAGCCCGGCATCGGCCGCGGCGGCGCCAACGGCGCGCGCCGTACCCACGTCGATGGTGGAACTGTCGATCAGCAGCGTGCCCTTGTCCGCGCCCGCGATGACGCCGCCCTCGCCCGTGTAGACGCTCATCACATGCGTGCCCGCAGGCAGCATGGTGACGACGATCTCGACGCCCTTCGCGGCTTCCCCTGCCGACTTGGCGGATGAAGCCCCCTCGTCGGTTGCCGCCTTCACGGCCTTCTCACTCAGGTCAAAGACCGTGAGGGCGTGGCCCGCCTTGATGAGGTTGGCCGCCATGGGGCCGCCCATGTTGCCTAGGCCGATGAAGCCGATGCATGCCATGCCGTTCCTCCCTCTTGTGCGCCCCGTCAGCCGAGATCGATATCGTCGCGGTCGTCCAGCGGCGCGAAATGCCGGTCGACCTCGGCCTCGCTCACGCCATCCAGCGTTGCGGGCGCCCAGGCCGGCTTGTTGTCCTTGTCGATGATGGTCGCACGCACGCCCTCGTAGAAGTCGTGGCCCGCCATGATGCGGCTGACCAGTCGGAACTCCAGCACCATGCAGCCGCGGAATTCCTGCTTTGCGCCCTCAATCATCTGGCGCCGGGCGACCTTGAGGCTCGTCGGCGACTTCGTGCGGATCACCTTCGCCTGCTCGGCCGCCCATTCGCCACCGTCGGCGTCGAGGGCCGCGAGAATGTCTTCGACCTTCTCCGCTGCAAAGAGGCGCGAGATGTCATCCTGAAGCGCCGCGGCGGGCGCGCCGCCCGGATCACTCCCATGCGCTGCAACGACCGCATCGACATCGATGCCTTTGGCAGTCAGCGCCGCTTCCAGTTCATCGAGGTTCGGGCTTTCCACGAAGGAATTGGCGATGCCGGCAAACACGGCATCCGCCGCCTTGAGACGCGCGCCTGTCAGGGCCAGCCACGTTCCCGTTTCGCCCGGCGCGCGCGGCAGGAAGTAGGTGCCTCCCACGTCCGGGAACAGGCCGATGCCCGTCTCCGGCATGGCGAACATCAGGCGCTCCGTCGCGATGCGGTGCGACCCGTGCAGCGACACGCCCACGCCGCCGCCCATGGTGATGCCGTCCATGAAGGCGACATAGGGCTTGGGGAACTCCTTGATGAAGGTGTTGAGCTTGTACTCTTCCTCGTAGAAGCCCACCGCCAGCGGATCGCCGCCTGTGCCCCAGTCGTAAAGCGCACGGATATCCCCGCCGGCGCAGAAGGCGCGCTCGCCCTCGCCCTTGATGATGACGCGTTCGACGGCATCGTCCTTCGCCCACTCGATCAGCTTCGGGTGCAGCTCGCGCACCATGTTGAGCGTCAGCGCGTTGAGCGCCTTGGGGCGGTTGAGCGTGATGACGCCCGCGGCGCCCTTCACCTCGAACAGGATTTCGCTGTCGGACATGAACTCCCTCAAGCGTTGAGCAGGTGGCGCGAGATGATCACGCGCATGATCTCGTTGGTGCCTTCGAGGATCTGGTGGACCCGCACGTCGCGCAGGTGCCGCTCCAGCGGATAGTCGTTGAGATAGCCGTAGCCGCCGTGGATCTGCAGTGCCTCGTTGACGACGCGGAAGCCGACATCGGTCGCGTACCGCTTGGCCATCGCGCAATGCATGGAGGCATCCGGCGCCTTGGCGTCCAGTTTCGACGCCGCCTGCCGCAGCAGCAGCTTCGCGGCCTCAAGCTCGGTCGCCATGTCGGCCAGCTTGAACTGGGTCGCCTGGAACGTGGCGATCGGCTTTCCGAACTGCTGGCGCTCCTGCGCGTAGTCGATGGCCGTCTGCAGCGCCACGTTGGCCGTGCCCAGCGAGCAGGCGCCGATGTTCAGGCGGCCACCGTCGAGACCCATCATGGCGATCTTGAAGCCGTCGCCCTCGTTGCCGACGAGATTTTCCACCGGCACCCGCGCGTCCTCGAAGCTGACGACGGCGGTGGGCTGCGACTTCCAGCCCATCTTCTTTTCCGGCGCGCCGAAGGAGAGCCCCGGCGTCCCCTTCTCCACCAGGATGCAGGAAATGCCCTTGGGCCCCGCCTCGCCCGTGCGCACCATGCAGGCATAAACATCTGACGTGCCCGCCCCGGAAATGAACGCCTTGGAGCCGTTCAGCACGTAGTGGCCGCCGTCCTTCACCGCCTTGGTCCGCAGCGAGGCCGCATCCGACCCGGACCCCGGCTCGGTCAGGCAGTAGCTGGCGACGAGATCCATCGTCGTCAGCTTGGGCAGCCATGTCTTGCGGAGGTCTTCGTTGCCGAAGGTGTCGATCATCCACGACACCATGTTGTGGATCGACATGAAGGCCGCGGTGGAAGTGCAGCCTTCCGAAAGCGCTTCGAAGATCAACGCCGCGTCGAGGCGCGTCAGGGCTGAGCCGCCCACGTCATCGCGCACGTAGATGCCGCCGAAGCCGAGCGCCGCCGCCTTGCGCATGACATCGACCGGGAAGATCGACTCGTCGTCCCACTTCGCGGCATGGGGCTTGAGCTCCGTCGCCGCGAAATTGCGCGCCATGTCCTGGAAGGCGCGCTGCTCCTCGGTGAGCGTGAAATCCATCCGGCGGTTCCTCTTAAGGCGCTTCACCCGGTTCTTGGCGGTTTGCGGCGGGTTTATCGGGGTGCCCGGCAGGCGTCAACGAAGCGCCGCGCGGGATCGCGTGCTTGACGTTACGTCACCCGCCATTTCGCCGCATGGGGGATACCCGGCCCCGCGCTTGCCCTCGTCCGGCCCGGCGCTTATTCAGGTGGCCATGAGTACGGACCGCGACCCCGCAAATATCCGCCCGCTGACCGGCGAGGACCGCCGCGCCCCCGAGATCGAGCGCGTGCGCGCCGGATACCCGGCCGCCCGCCCGCGCCGCAACCGCAAGGCAGACTGGACGCGCCGCCTCACGGCCGAGAACGCGCTGACGGTGAACGACCTCATCTGGCCGGTCTTCGTGGTGGACGGCAACAACCGGCGCGACCCGGTGGGCTCCATGCCCGGTGTCGAGCGCCTGTCCATCGACCTCGCGGTCGAGGCCGCCGCCGAGGCGGCTGATCTCAAGATCCCGGTCATCGCCCTCTTCCCCTACACGGACCCGGCGCTGCGCGACGAGCGTGGCAGCGAGGGGCTGAACCCGGAAAACCTCGTCTGCTCCGCCGTGCGCGAGATCAAGCGGCAGGTGCCAGATATCGGCATCCTGTGCGACGTGGCCCTCGACCCCTACACCAGCCATGGCCATGACGGCCTGATGGAAGCGTCGAATGACGGCGGCCGCATCCTCAACGACGAGACGGTGGAAGTGCTGGTCCGGCAGGCGCTGGTGCAGGCCGACGCAGGCTGCGACATCATCGCGCCGTCCGACATGATGGACGGCCGCGTCGGCGCGATCCGGGCAGCGCTCGAAGGTGCTGGCCACCAGGACACGCAGATCATGGCCTACGCGGCCAAGTACGCCTCGGCCTTCTACGGCCCATTCCGCGATGCGGTAGGCTCGTCGGCGGCCCTCAAAGGCGACAAGCGCACCTACCAGATGGACCCCGCCAACGGCGACGAAGCGCTGCGCGAGGTCGCCCTCGACATCGCCGAGGGCGCCGACATGGTGATGGTGAAGCCGGGCATGCCCTATCTCGACGTGCTGTGGCGCGTGCGCGAGGCGTTCAACATGCCGACCTTCGCCTACCAGGTGTCCGGCGAGTACGCGATGCTGCAGGCCGCCGGTCTCAACGGCTGGTTCGACCTCGACCGCGTGATGATGGAAAGCCTGCTCGCCTTCAAGCGCGCCGGCGCCAACGGCATCCTCACCTACTTCGCCAAGGACGTGGCGAAGCGGCTGCGGGACGGGTAAAGCCCCCGCGATCATTTCCGTATTCATCAATGACTTGTTCCGCCCATCGGATGACGCCCGGCGGAAAACCCGCTGTGCTGCCATTCCCCGGGGCACCACAAGAACCGGGTCGCGATGGGGCACGATCCAGCGCATTGGATGGCGCAGGATTCAGGCCATATGGGCCTTAGCGACATTCATCCACATGGAGGGCAACCATGACCGACTTCACCGGAAAGACAGCACTCGTGCTCGGCGGCAGCCGAGGCATCGGCGCAGCTATTGTCGAGCGCCTGGCGCGTGACGGCGCGAACGTGACCTTCACCTATGCCGGGTCGAAGGATGCCGCAGAAGGTGTGGCCACCAATACCGGCGCGAAGGCGGTCAAGGCGGACAGCACGAAGATCGACGAGGTGAAGGCAGCCATCGATACCGCCGGCAAACTCGACATCCTCGTGATCAATGCGGGTGTGGCCACCATGGGCGATCCGATGGAACTCGACCCCGCCGTCATTGACCACATGATCGACGTGAACGTCCGCGCGCCCTACCACGCCGCCGTTGAAGGCGTGCGTGCCATGAACGACGGCGGGCGCATCGTCGTGATTGGTTCGGTGAACGGCGACCGCATCCCCTTCCCCATGGGTACGGCCTACTCGATGACCAAGTCCGCCGTACAGGGCATGGTCCGCGGCTTTGCCCGCGACTTCGGCAACCGCAACATCACCGTCAACGCGGTGCAGCCGGGTCCGACCGACACGGACATGAATCCCGCGGACGGACCGATGAAAGACATGATGCACAGCCAGATGGCCATCAAGCGCCACGCAACCGCGGCGGAAGTCGCCGGGATGGTCGCTTACCTGGCGGGGCCGGAAGCCGGCATCGTCACCGGTGCGCTCCACACGATTGATGGCGGCTTCGGAGCTTAGGGCGGGTTCTTCCTGCTCGCTGCGCTCGCGCCCCCTCACCCTCCCATCGCAGAAGCGATGGGCCCCTCCCTCTCCCTCAAGGGGAGAGGGTTGTGGGCGCAGTCGGTAGCATCCGGTCCCCTCTCCCCTTGAGGGAGAGGGATAGGGTGAGGGGTCGCGAGCGAAGCGAGGTAAAAATCGTCAGTCCTTCTCCAGCCGCGCGATGAGGCTGGAGGTGTCCCAGCGGTTGCCGCCCATCGCCTGCACCTCGGCGTAGTAGCCGTCCACGATCTCGGTCACGGGCAGCTGCGCGCCGTTGCGGGCGGCTTCGGCGAGGCAGATGGCGAGGTCCTTGCGCATCCAGTCGACGGCGAAGCCGAAGTCGAACTCGCCCTTCTCCATCGTCGCCCAGCGGTTCTCCATCTGCCATGACTGAGCCGCGCCCTTGGAGATCACGTCGATGACAGCGCCCACATCGAGGCCCGCCTTCTTGGCGAAATGGATGCCCTCGGAGAGGCCTTCCAGCAGCCCGGCGATGCAGATCTGGTTGACCATCTTGGTGAGCTGGCCCGCCCCCGCCGGACCGAGCAGGCGCATCTGCTTCGCATAGGCCTGCATGACCGGATCGGCCTTGGCGAAGTCGGCCTCGCTGCCGCCGCACATGATGGTGAGCTGGCCGTTTTCGGCCCCGGCCTGCCCCCCGGAGACCGGCGCATCCACGAAGCCGAAGCCGCGCTTCTCCGCCTCGGCGGCAAGCTCACGGGCGAGATCGGCAGAGGCGGTCGTGTGATCGACGAAGACGGACCCCGGCTTCATAGCCTTGAACGCGCCGTCCGGCCCCAGCGTCACCTCGCGCACGTCGTCGTCATTGCCGACGCAGGCGAAGACGATGGAGGCATCTTCGGCGGCTTTCGCAGGCGTCCATGCGCCGCCGCCGCCATGGGCCATCTTGTAGGCCTCACGCCATTTCTTGGCCTTGATGGTGGTGCGGTTGTAGACGTGAACCTCGTGGCCCGCCTTGGCCAGGTGCCCCGCCATGGGGTAGCCCATGACGCCGAGACCGATGAACGCGACGCGCTCGCCCATTTGGTATCTCTCCCTTGCCGTCCTATCTAGGGACGGGACTAAACATGAAACCGCCGCGCACCGGAACACGTATGCCGGGCCAAGCAAAGGCGGAACGGGAGGCTGGTCTTGGGGAAGGCAATCATGCGCTGGGGCGGCATCGCGCTCGGCGTGATCGCAGCCATCCTGCTGCTTCTTGTTCTCAATCTATTCGGCCTCGCCGACCGCGCCCTGCCCGACTACGACGGCGAGATGCAGGCACAGGGCCTGAGCGCGCCGGTCGAGATCATCCGCAACGCCCACGCCGTCCCCCATATCTATGCCCGGACGAACCCGGACGCGGCCTATGCGCTCGGCATCGCGCACGCGCAGGACCGACTGTGGCAGATGGAGCTGTTCCGCCGCGCAGTGCAGGGCCGCCTCGCCGAGGTGTTCGGTTCGGCAGCAGTTCCAGCCGACCGCGTGGTGCGGACCCTCGACCTCTACGGTCACGCCCGCCGCTCCTTCGACGTGCTGTCCCCGGATGTGCAGGCGGCGCTGGCGGCCTACGCCGACGGCGTGAACGACTACATGGCGTCGAACACGCGCCCTCTGCCGCCGGAATTCCAACTCCTGTGGCACGAGCCGGAACCGTGGCAGCCGCACGACAGCGTGGCACTGGTGAAGGTGCTGGCGGCCGGGCTCTCCGGCAATGCGTTCGGTGAAATCCTCCGGACACGGATGCTGGAGCAGCTGGACGATGACCAGATGCGCACCTTCGACCCGCCCTACCCGGCGGACGCGAAACCCGCGATCCGCGACCTTGCCGGTCTCTACAAGACGCTCGGCGTCGAGCGCATCTTCGCCGCCATTCCCGACACCGGCCCCCCCGGCGCCTCCAACAACTGGGTCGTGGACGGCCAGTGGACACGCAGCGGCAAGCCGATGCTCGCCAACGATCCGCATCTCGGGATGCTGGCGCCGTCGATCTGGTACGCAACGCATTTGAATGTCGCCGGTCGCAACGTCATCGGCGTGTCGATCCCCGGCATTCCATCGGTCATCCTCGGCCGCAACGACCACATCGCATGGGGCTTCACCAACACGGGGCCGGACACGCAGGATCTCTATATCGAGCGCCTGAACCCGGACGACTCCGGCCAGTACGAAACACCGCTCGGCTGGCGCGACTTCGAGACGCGGCAGGAGACGATCAGGGTCCGCTTCGGCGACGACGAGACGATCACCGTGCGCGAAAGCCGCCACGGGCCGATCCTCGATGCGCTGGCGGAGCAGGTCGAAGACGTCGTGGAGGATGGCTATGTCCTCGCCCTGCGCTGGACGGCGCTTTCGAGCGACGACACGACGGTTGAGGCCGGGTTCCGCATCACCCAGGCGCAAAGCGTCGCCGAGTTCGACGAGGCGCTGCGCCTGCACATCTCGCCCATGCAGAGCATGGTCGTCGCCGACACGGACGGAAACATCGGGATGATCGCGCCCGCCCGCGTACCCATCCGCACGGATGCCAACGACACGCAGGGCCTGTTGCCGGTGCCCGGCTGGAAACCGGAGAATGACTGGCTCGGCTTCATTCCCCACGAGGGCCTGCCCCGCACGATCAATCCAGCCCATGGTTACGTCGCGACCGCCAATCACCGGATCATCGGCGAGGACTATCCCTATTACCTGACGTCGAGCTGGGACGCGCCCTATCGCGCCCAGCGCATCGAGGAGATGATCGAGGCACGCCGCGACCACGATGTCGCGAGCTTCGAAGCCATGCTCGCCGACGATGTATCCCTCTTCGCCCGTGAACTCCTGCCGCACCTCCTCACCATCAATCCGGACACGGACGAAGAAGCTGAGGCCATTGCCCTCCTTGGAGACTGGAACGGGGAGATGCGCAAGGACCTGCCCCAGCCCTTGATCTTCCATGCGTGGCTGCGCCGGCTGCACGAGCGGCTTTATGCAGATGAGCTGGGCGATCTGGCAGACAACGTGGGACGCCGCCGCGAAACCTTCATCGCCAACGCTCTGGACGGGGAGCCGCAGGCGCGCCGCTGGTGTGACAACGTCAACACCGAGGAAACCGAGAGCTGCGGCGACATCGTCCGCCTTGCCCTTTCGGATGCGCTAGAGGACATCGATAACCTGTACGGCGAAGATCTGTCGGACCTGCGGTGGGGTGACGCCCACCCTGTCGTGAACAATCACATGCCCATGGGGTTCGTCCCGGTGCTGCGCGGCATGTTCAACATCGAACGCCCGAGCGCAGGCGGTCCCTACACGGTGAACCGCGGGCAGACCGGCGGCGGGTCCCGCCCCTTCGCCAATGTTCACGCGGCAGGCTACAGGGCCGTCTTCGACTTCGCAGACCTCGACAGGTCGGTTTACGTGATCTCGACGGGCCAGGCGGGAAACCCGGCCTCACCCTGGTACGGCAATTTTGCCAGCCTGTGGGCCGATGGCGGGCATATCCCGATGACGACGGACCGGGAAGCCATTGAAAATGGCGCAATCGGGCGGTTAACCATCGTGCCCGCGACGCAATAGCCTCAGGACCGGCCGGATGGCTTATACTGGAACCATGGGGAAGACCAACAACAACCCGGGGATCCACAAGATCCAGCTTGCGCCCGGCACGGGGCGCAACGCCCAGGTCGAACAGGCAGTGGCGTTCTCGTCGCTGCTGACCGAGTTCGGCCGCCTGCTGTCCGGCGAGTACGACCGCCGGATGCCGCTCGCCCGGGGCCCCTCGATGGTCCTCAGCCTGCTGGCCGAAAAGGACGCCCGCACCCAGACCGAGCTCGCCGAGGAAATCGGCCTGCACAAGGTCTCAATCGGAACCCATGTCGACGAACTGGTCCGGCACAATCTCGTGGAGCGCCGCCCCCATCCGACCGACCGGCGGTCCAAGCTGATCTGCCTGACGGATCACTATCACCGGGTGAAGCACTTCGGCGAAAGCGTCTTCGCCATGATCCACGCGCGTGCCCGCGAAGGCATCAGCGACGAGGATTACGCGAAGGCCGTGGAGGTGCTTGCCGCCATGCGCGACAATCTGCGGCGCCTGAAACAGGAAAGCGGCAGCTAGGCGGCTCTCACTCGCCGGCCGTCGTCGCGTACTTTCCCCGGAAATAGAGCAGCGGCGCACCTTCCGGCTTCGACGCGTAGCCGAGCACCCGGCCGACTATGATGATGTGGTCGCCCCCCTCGAACTTGTCCTGGACCGCGCATTCGAACGTGGAAATCGCATCGTCAAGCAGCGGCATCCCCGTTTCCGGACCGTTGGCATGCGGGATCCCGTCGAGGCCATTCCGGCCGGACCTGGCCATCGCGTTGCTGACGTCCGCACAGTCCGCACCCAGCACGTTGATGGCAAAATGTTCCGCCGCCATGAACGCATCATAGGTGTCCGACCCCTTGTCGATGCACCAGAGAACGAGCGGCGGCTCCAGCGACACCGAGGAGAAGGAATTGGCCGTGAGGCC
The DNA here is from genome assembly GCA_965229975.1 of Parvibaculaceae bacterium. Classification (GTDB taxonomy): domain Bacteria; phylum Pseudomonadota; class Alphaproteobacteria; order CGMCC-115125; family CGMCC-115125; genus Pyruvatibacter. The sequence goes on along the minus strand of OZ245936.1, from coordinate 988,951 downwards.
GATTTCCGCCCCGCCAGCCTCCCGTGTCGTCACCACCGTCACACCGGTGGCGAAACAGCCGAGCGCGTTCCTGAACTGGCGTGCCTTTTCGGACATTGGCGATTTTCCGGGGTTCTCGGGGAATTAACGGGTTCCCGGCCCTTCTAGGGGAGGCCCGTGCGGCTGGCAACATGCCGTTAACCGCGTGGGTCAACCTCAACCGCGTGTTAACGCGATCCGGCGACACTGCCCGCTGGGTTAGAGCGGTCCCGGGCGCAGAAAGCTGCCTCGGAGCGCAGAAGCGAAGTCAAGGACCTGGCGGGGCAATGAAACTCATCATCGGCATCGTGTGCGTGTTCGTCTGCGTGCTGGGCGGCTACGCGGCCATGGGCGGCAAGCTCGGGGTGCTTTGGCAGCCCTTCGAGGGTGTCATCATCCTTGGCGCGGCAGCGGGTGCCTTCATCATTGCCAATCCCGGTCCGGTCCTGAAGCAGATGCCCGGCGCGCTGGGCACGATCATGAAGGGCTCGCCTTACACCAAGGAGAGCTACCTCGACCTGCTGAGCTGCCTTTTCCAGATCTTCAAGCTGGCCAAGGCCAAGGGCAACCTTGCCCTGGAAGCGCATGTCGAGAACCCGGAAGACTCGACCATCTTCAACCAGTTTCCCTCGGTCGCCAGCAACCACCACGCCATCGAGTTCATCTGCGATTACGTCCGTCTCGTAACGCTGGGCACCGAGAACCCGCACGAGATGGAAGCCCTTATCGACGAGGAACTGGAAACGCATCACCACGAGCGCGAACAGCTCGTCAACGCCATGCAGGCACTGGCCGACGGAACGCCGGCCCTTGGCATCGTCGCGGCCGTGCTGGGCGTCATCAAGACCATGGGCTCGATCAACGAGCCGCCCGAAGTGCTTGGCCATCTCATCGGCGGCGCGCTCGTCGGCACCTTCCTTGGTGTGTTCGTCGCCTACGGCTTCTTCGCGCCGATGACTGCTTCGCTGAAGTCCGCCTACGACGCCGAAGCCAAGTACTTCCAGTGCATCAAGGCAGGCCTGCTTGCCCACCTCGCCGGATATCCGCCGGCGGTGTCGGTCGAGTTCGCCCGCAAGGCGCTGCTCTCAGACGTCCGGCCCACATTCGCTGAGCTCGAAGAGCGCACCGCAACGCTCCAGCCGGTCTAACTCAGGCGGCGCGATCTCCAGAAGGATAACGGCGGCACATGTCGAGCAACGAACAGCCGATCATCATCAAGCGGGTCAAGAAGGCCGCACACGCCCACCACGGTGGCGCGTGGAAGATCGCCTATGCCGACTTCGTGACCGCGATGATGGCGTTCTTCCTGCTCATGTGGCTGATCTCCATGACCACGCCCGAGCAGAAGGATGGCCTCGCGGACTACTTCGCCCCGCCCAATGTCAGCCGCTCCACATCGGGCTCCGGCGGCGTGCTTGCCGGTACGGCTCATGACGACAGCGGCGCCCGCGAAGGCGGCACGGTGACCGCCGTCGTGGTTTCGCTCGCCCCGCCTGCCGAGGAGGAAGAGGAAGGCGAGGACAAGGGCAAAACGCCCGGCGAAGGCCACGTGGGAGACAAGGAACAGCGCGGCGCCGACCAGATGCATCCCGAGCAGGCCCTGATGGAACAGGGCGACGTGGACCAGGAAGCCCGCCTGTTCGCTCGCGCCGAGATGTCGATCCGCCAGTCCCTGAGCGACCTGCCGGAAATCGCCGAACTCTCCAAGCACGTGATGATCGACGAGACGCCCGACGGCCTTCGCATCCAGCTCGTGGACCAGGAGGGCCGCTCCATGTTCCCGTCGGAAAGCGCGATGCCTTACGAGCGCACCCGCGTGCTGCTGAGCACGATCGGCAACGTCCTCAACGACCTGCCCAACCGCGTGACCATCGGCGGCCACACGGATTCCGCCCCCATGAGCACGGGCGCCGAATACACCGCCTGGGAGCTGACCGCCGACCGGGCCAACGCCGCGCGCCGGATCCTCATGGAGGCCGGACTGGACGGCAACCGCATCTACCAAGTCGCCGGCAAGGCGGATTCCGAGCCCCTGTTCCCGGAAGATCCGTTCATGGCCGCGAACCGCCGGATTTCCATCGTCCTGCTGCGCGAAGCCCCGGTCCTGCCGCCCTCCCAGATGCGCTGATCCTATTGCGCCGACGGCCCGGCGGCCCTATCTCCAGATTTCACGTGACTGACTGGAGATTGCCGATGCGGGACGTCAGCCCCGCCGCCACGGCCAGAAAGACCCGAACACGCGATCAGATCACCCTTGATCCCGACCGCTTCCCCGAACTGTTCGATGGCGTCCTTGGCAAGCGCATCCTTGCGTTCGTTGCCGACGCGGTGAACCTGCTGCTCATCACGGCCGTGGCCATGGTGATCTTCGTGATCCTCGGCGTCCTCTCGTTCGGCCTTTTGTTTCCGGCCATCGGCATCGTCATGCCGGCCCTGTGGCTCGCCTATTTCACACTGACCATTGGCGGACCGCGCTCGGCAACGCCGGGCATGCGGCTGAACGGCATCGAGGTGCGCACCTGGGACGGCGCCCGGCCCGGCTACCTGCAGGGCGCGCTCCAGTCCATCGTCTTTTACCTCTCGACCGTCGTGACGATCTTCGTGCTGCTGGTGCCACTCTTCAATCGCCGCCGCCGCTGCCTGCACGACTACCTGATCGGCACCGTGGTGATTAACGCGCCGGATGCCATCCGCCCGCACGAGACCGTCATCACCGCCTGACGAAAAATCGGGACAAAACGGCGCTTGGCAGCGCCCATCCGCCATGCGTAGATGCGCCGCATGGAGGCCGATTTTTCTACCGCATGGCAGATGTGGGTGGTCTTCGCCGCGATCTTCGTGGCGATCTTCGCCTACAGCAAAGAGGACATTCCGCTCGAGGTCACGTCACTGGCGCTGATCGCGGGCCTGCTCCTGTTTTTCCAATTTTTTCCCGTCACGGGACCGGAGGGGCAGAACCAGCTCGGCACGCGGACAATCCTTGCGGGACTGGCCGATCCTGCGCTTGTCGCGGTGCTTGCCCTGCTTGTCATGGGCCAAGGCTTGTTCCACAGCGGCGCGCTGGAGAACCTGACCCGCCTGGGCAGCGCCAACGCCACGACGGCGCCCATGCTTTCCCTCGTGGTCATGCTCATTGTCGTGCTGGTGGTGAGCGGCTTCCTGAACAACACACCCGTCACGGTGATGTTCATACCGGTGATCAGCGCGCTTGCCGCCAAGGCGAGCATTTCGTCTTCGCGGATGATGATCCCGCTCAGCTACGCCTCGATCCTCGGCGGCATGACGACGCTTGTGGGTTCCTCCACCAACCTGCTGGCCGCAGGCGCCGTCCAGCGCGCCGGGTACGAGCGCATCGGCTTTTTCGATTTCACGATCCCCGGCATCGTCCTGGCCGGGGTCGGCTTCCTCTACGTGGCAGGCGTTCTGCCGCGCCTCCTGCCCGCCCGTGCAAGCCTGTCTGAGGAGATTGCGGGGACAGGCAAGCAGTTCATCGCCCAGCTGCACATCGGTTACGGTCACCCGCTGGTCGGTACGCGGTCGGCCGGCGGCATGTTCCCCAACCTCAAGGACATGACCGTCCGCATGGTCCAGCGCGGTGAGCATCCCTTCCTGCCGCCGTTCGAAGACTTGATGCTGCGCCCCGGCGACACGCTGATCATCGCGGCCACCCGCGCGACGCTCACCGAGGCCATCAAGGCCGACCCGGAAATATTCCAGAGCCTGACCGATCCCGACGCCAACTCGGGCACCGATACGGACAACGAGGACGAAACTCCGCGCATCCGCGACCTGATGCTGGCAGAGGTCATCGTCGCTCCCGGCTCCCGCCTCATCGGCCGCAACATCGAGCAGGCCGGTTTCCGCATGGAGACGGACTGCATCGTCCTCGGCGTCCAGCGCCGCAGCCGCATGATCCGCACCCGCATGAGCGATATCCGACTCGAAGCGGGCGACGTGCTTCTAATCAGCGGGACGCGCGACAACGTGCAGGGACTGCGCGCCAACCGCGACGTGCTGTTGCTGGAATGGTCGGCAACGGAAATTCCCGACACCAGCAATGCCCGCCTCGCCGGAATCATCCTCGGCGTCACCGTGGGCTCTGCTGCTTTCGGGCTGCTGCCGATCGCGGCCGCGGCGGTGGCCGGCGCCTTTGCCATGATCGTCACCGGCTGCCTGAACATCCGGCAAGCCTCGCGTGCCATCGACCGGCAGATCTTCCTGCTTGTCGGCGCCGCGCTGGCCCTGGGAACAGCACTGGAAGCGACGGGCGGCGCCTCCTACGTGGCGTTGCAGGTGATCACACTGCTGGACGGTTTTGGGCCCGCGGTCGTGCTCTCCGCGTTCTTCCTGCTCGTCGCCATCATGACGAACGTCCTGAGCAACAACGCGACCGCGGTTCTGTTCGCGCCCATTGCCATCAGCACCGCCGTGCAGCTCGGCGTTGACCCGGTGGTCTTCATCTACGCGGTGATCTTCGCCGCTAACTGTTCGTTCGCCACGCCCATGGGATACCAGACGAACCTGCTGGTCATGGGCCCCGGCCACTACCAGTTCACCGACTTCATGCGGGCGGGCGCGCCGCTGGTAATCATTCTGTGGATCGCTTTTTCGCTGTTCGCCCCGTGGTATTATGGGCTCTGACCCGAGTCCGAAGCGGAAGGTTCGCGCGTGACGCATCATGCCGGCAAGACAGCCCCGCGGTTCTTCCTGACTGCCGAGGCGCCCTGCCCGTATCTCGAAGGCCGCCGCGAGCGGAAGGTGTTCACCCACCTGCTCGACGCGGATGCGAGCGTCATCAATTCCATGCTGACGACGGCGGGCTTCCGCCGCAGCCAGACCATTGCCTACAAGCCCGCCTGCGAGGGCTGCTCGGCCTGCGTCTCCGTCCGCATCCCCGTTGCCGACTTCGAAGTCAAAAGCTCCCTGCGGCGCATCGTGAACCGCAACGCGGACCTCGAGCGCACCATCCGCGAACCGATGGCGACAGAGCCGCAATTCGCCCTGCTCCGCCGCTACCTGGAGGCGCGCCACGCGGGCGGCGGCATGGCGGACATGGACGAGGAGGATTTCGCGGCCATGGTCGAGGAGACCACGGTGGACACCGTGTTGTTCGAGTACGCCCGCAAGCCCGGCCTCGAACCGGACGGCGCCCCCATCAGCCGCGACCCCATCGCGGTTGCCGTGACCGACGTGATCGATGACGGCCTGTCGATGGTCTACTCGTTCTTCGAACCTGACGCCGACCGCCGGAGCCTCGGCACCTACCTGATCCTCGATCACGTGGAAAAGGCGCGCGAGATGGGCCTGCCCTTCGTCTATCTCGGCTACTGGATCGATGGCTGCCGGAAGATGGCCTACAAGAGCCGGTTCCGCCCGCTGGAGGCCCTGACCTTCGACGGCTGGGCGCCCTTCGACGAGGCCTTCCCTGGCCGCTGAACCCTCTCCTGATTGTCTGGCTGGACCCGTTGCCGCACGCATTGCGCCTGCAACGCCCTCGCCTATACTGCCCGGCGATTTGGGGAGGAAACCAATGAAACGCAGGGATTTTCTGACCGGGGCGGCCGTCACGGCCGGCGCCGCCGCCACGCTGGCGCTCGGTGGCTGCGATAGTGGCGGCAACGAGAACGGCGCGGAACAGTCCGGCGCCGCGGCCCCCGCCGTCGCGCGCCAGAAGCGCCAGCTCAAGATGGTCACCACCTGGCCGAAGAACTTCCCCGGTCTCGGTACCTCCGCCGAGCGCATGGCCAAGCGTATCGAGGAAGCGACGGACGGCGACATCACCATCAAGGTCTATGCCGCCAACGAGCTGGTACCCGCCTTCGAGAGCTTCGATGCGGTGTCGACCGGCACCGCCGATTGCTACAACGGCGCCGAGTATTACTGGCAGGGCAAGTCCGTCGCGTTCAACTTCTTCACCTCCGTGCCTTTCGGCATGACGGCGAACGAACTGACCGCGTGGATCTACCACGGCGGCGGGCAGGAACTGTGGGACGAGCTGTCCGCCCAGTTCAACCTCAAGGGCCTGCTGACCGCGAACACTGGCGTCCAGATGGGCGGCTGGTTCAACAAGCAGATCAACACGCTCGAAGACCTCAAGGGCCTCCGGATGCGCATTCCCGGTCTTGCCGGCGAAGTCATGCGCAAGCTGGGCGTGGCGGCCGTGGCCCTGCCCGGCAACGAGATTTTCCAGAGCCTCCAGTCCAACGCGATCGACGCGACCGAATGGGTGGGCCCGTGGAACGACCTCGCCATGGGCTTCTACAAGGTGGCCAAGCACTACTACTGGCCGGGCTTCCACGAGCCGGGTGCCGGGCTGGCGACGGTCTTCAACAAGGATGTGTGGGAAAGCTTCACGGGCCAGCAGCGCGCCATCATCGAGCACGTGGCGATGGCCGAGCACAGCTATTCGCTGGCCGAGTTCAACCACAACAACGCCGCAGCCCTAGATACGCTGATCAACCAGCACGGCGTGATCCTCGAGGAGTTCTCGAAGGAGGTCTACGACGGCTTCCGCGAGGCGTCGAAGCAGGTGCTGGAAGAAGCGGCGGCGACGGACGAGCTGACAGGCCGCATCTATGCAAGCTTCCGGGAAAACCTGGACAACACGTCCGGCTGGCTCGGCATCTCGCAGCAGGCGTTCCTCAACCGCCGCTCCGCTTCGTAACGGCGCGCCGTGCTGAAGACCTTCATCCGCCTTGTCGACGGGCTGAACGAGCGCATCGGCCGCTGGGTCGCATGGCTCGCGCTGGCGATGGTCATCATCCAGATGATCGTCGTCGTACAGCGCTACGTGTTCGGCATCGGCTCGATCTGGATGCAGGAGTCCATCGTCTACATGCACGGCATGCTGTTCATGCTGGCGGCGGGCTACACCCTCCTCCACAACGGCCACGTGCGCGTCGACGTTTTCTACCGGGAGGCCTCGGAACGCCGGAAGGCGCTGACCGACCTCCTCGGGGTCTTCGTGTTCCTGCTGCCCATGTGCGTCGCCGTCTTCTGGCTGTCGATGACCTACGTGGGCAATTCCTGGGCGATCCAGGAAGGCTCCAAGGAGACGAGCGGCATCCAGGCCGTCTACCTGCTCAAGACAGTCATTCCCGTCTTCGCAGTCCTGCTCGGCCTCCAGGGGCTGTCGCTGGCGGCCCACTCGTGGCGCATCCTGCGCGGGCGAGAGACCACGAGCGGCGAAACGCCGCCGGAAGGGATCTAGGGCCACGCCATGTCCCTCGCCGAAGTGCTCGACATTGGAATGTTCGTCACCGCCTGCGTGCTGCTGCTCGCAGGCTTCCCGGTCGCGTTCACGCTGGCCGGCACGGCGCTGATCTTCGCAGTCCTCGGCACCGCGCTCGGCGTCTTCGACCTCAGCTTCCTCGGCGCCTTCCCTCAGCGCATCTTCGGCACGATGACGAACGAGACGCTGATAGCCGTCCCGCTTTTCGTCTTCATGGGCGTGATGCTGGAGCGCAGCCGCGTGGCGGAGGAACTGCTGGAAAGCATGGGCCGCCTGTTCGGCAGCATGCGCGGCGGCCTCGGCATCTCCGTCACCATCGTCGGCGCGCTGCTCGCCGCTTCGACCGGCATCGTCGGCGCCACGGTGGTCACGATGGGCCTCCTGTCCCTGCCCACCATGCTCAAGCGCGGCTACGACCCGGCGCTGGCATCGGGCTCCATCGCCGCCGCGGGCACGCTCGGCCAGATCATCCCGCCGTCCATTGTGCTGGTGCTGCTGGGCGACGTGATGTCCAGCGCCTACCAGAACGCGCAGCTCGAAATGGGCAATTTCTCGCCCGAGGCCATGTCCGTGGGCGATCTCTTTGCCGGTGCGCTCATTCCCGGCCTGATGCTCGTCGGCCTCTACATCGTCTACCAGCTGTTGATGGCGACCTTCCGCCCGGCAACCTCTCCTGCCATGACGCGCGAACCCGGGGAACGGCGCAGCAGCCTCGGCGAACTCCTCAGCGCCCTACTCCCACCGGTGCTGCTGATGGTCGCCGTGCTGGGATCAATTCTTGCGGGCGTCGCCACGCCAACCGAGGCAGCCGCCGTCGGTGCGGTCGGTGCCACGCTTCTGGCGGGCTACCGCACATCCGCCCTCGACCAGGCAGCGCTTGCCGCCGGGCCACCCTCGCGCCGGCTGGTCACCGGCGTGCTTCGCCCGTTCCACGTGTCCGGCAGCCTGCCGCCGATCATCGCCACTTTGGCGATCGCAGCCCTGTTTGCCCTATCGGTTACCTACGACCTGCGGCTTGGCCGCACTGAGGTTTCCAGCGCGGACAGCACCGCGACGCTTGCAGCGATGATCCTGTGCGCGGTGATCGCCTGGGGCGTCCTCGTCTGCCTGCTGCGCACGCTCGCCAACGGCGTGCTCGGCGAGGTGTCGCGCTCGACCACGGAAATCACCTCCATGGTATTCGTGATCCTTGTCGGCGCGGCGCTCTTCAGCCTCGTCTTCCGCGGGCTTGGCGGCGACGACACTGTGCATGAATTCCTCAACGCCATGCCGGGCGGCGTTGTCGGCGCCATGCTCGTGGTCATGGCGGTGATGTTCGTGCTCGGCTTCTTCCTCGACTTCATCGAGATCACCTTCGTGGTGGTTCCGGTGGTCGCGCCGGTGCTGCTGATGATGGGGGTCGACCCCATCTGGCTCGGCGTCATGATGGCGATCAATCTGCAGACGTCGTTTCTGACGCCGCCCTTCGGCTTCGCGCTGTTCTACCTGCGCGGCGTGGCGCCCGAGGAAGTCCGAACCATGCACATCTACAAGGGCGCGGTGCCCTTCGTGGCGATCCAGCTCCTTGCTCTCGTCATATTGTCCCTGTTCCCTGAAATCGCGACCTGGCTGCCGGAAGCCGTCTTCGGCTAGCCCAACAAGGATCAGGAACCGCCCATGTCGATGTCCTCCCGCCCCGACCCGCAGGGTCCCAACTACATGCGCTACACGCTGATCATCCTCGCCATCGTGGGGATGATCGCCATTGCCGTGAGCACGGGCATGGTTCAGCTGGAAGACGACATCCAGATCACGGTGGAAGCACCGGAAACGGTCACCATGCCGCCTAGTGGCACGGGCAACATGATCCTCGCCTACACGGTCTCCCTGAAGAACAACACCGAGGAAGGCCACCTCCTGGAGGCAAACGATCCCTGCGACGTGAACCGCTGGCTGGTGGCCGACGAGGGCGGCAACTTCGTGCAGGGCGAAGGCGAGGAAATCTGCCCGCAGGTGGTGATGACCGCCAATCTCGGCCCCGGCGACAGGGTCGAGGAGACGGTCGAGGTGCCGCTCGATGCCGTGCGTTACGAGCGCGGCGGACGCTACCAGATGCTGATGAGCTACTGGGGCTACGAGGAGCGGATCATCTTCACGGTCGAATAGCCGGCGCTACTCTTCCTTGAGGATACTGCCGTCCCGCGCCACCCAGTCGCGCTTGGGGAAGCCGCGCGGCGGCAGGCGCCCGGCCTGGGCGCGCTCGCCGCGCCAGTCCTTGAGCTCCTTGGCGTCGATCTGCTTCTGCCCGCCGCCATCGCGCCAGCGGAAGCCGTCCTTCAGGTCGAAGACCTTTGCCTGCCTGAGGCCACCATCCTTGTAGCGCTGGAGGCGGACACCGCGCCCGCGCGCCATGACGTTGACCTGCTCGAGCGGGAACAGCAGCAGCTTTGCGTTCTCGCCCATGACGGCGACCGTATCGCCCTCGGCGGGCACGCAGATCTGCGCCTCTTCGCCGGCAGCAAGATTCAGCACCTGCTTGCCCTTGCGCGTCATGGCGACAACTTCGCTTTCCTCGACCACGAAGCCGTAGCCGGTCTGGGACGCGACCAACAGCGAGCGGTCGGGCTTGTGTACGAACATGGAAACGATGCCCTCCCCGTCCCCGATATCGAGCATCAGGGAGACCGGCTCACCGAATCCGCGTCCGCCAGGCAGCTTGCCCGCGTCCAGCGTGTAGAAGCGGCCATTGGTGGCGAACAGCAGCACCTTGTCCGTCGTCTCCGCGTGGAACGCGAAGCGCGGCGCGTCGCCCGTCTTGAACTTGAGCGACGACGTGTCGTCCACGTGTCCCTTGAGGGTGCGGACCCAGCCCATCTCGGAACAGATGACAGTGATCGGCTCCTTGGCGATCATCTCCTCGACGGCCGCCGCCGTCTCGTCCACGTCCGGCGCATCCTCCAGCGCCGTGCGGCGGGCGCCGATATCGGTCTTCGGCCCGAAGATGACCTTCAGTTCCTTCAGCTCGTCGCCGATGCGGCCCCACTGCTTCGCCTCGGACTTCATCAGGGCGTTGAGCGTCTTGCGCTCGGCGGTGAGGTCCTTGTGCTCGCCGCGGATCTCCATCTCCTCGAGCTTGCGCAGAGAGCGCAGGCGCATGTTGAGGATGGCTTCGGCCTGCACGTCGGTCAGCTTGAACGTCTTGATCAGCTGCTGCTTCGGCTCGTCCTCCTCGCGGATGATGCGGATCACTTCATCGAGGTTGAGATAGGCCGTCAGGTAGCCCTCGAGCACTTCCAGCCGGTGCGCGATCTTGCCGAGGCGGAACTCGGTGCGGCGCTGGAGCACCTCGCGGCGATGGTCGAGGAAGGCCTGAAGCGCCTCCTTGAGGCTCAGCACCTGCGGCACCTGGCCCGCCGTCAGCACGTTCATGTTGAGCGGAATGCGGACCTCGAGGTCCGTCGCCTTGAACAGCGACTCCATCAGGACTTCCGGCTCGATGGTCTTGGCGCGCGGCTCCAGCACGAGGCGCACGTCCTCGGCACTCTCGTCCCGCACGTCCGCCAGCAGCGGCAGCTTCTTGGCCTGGAGAAGATCGGCGATGCGTTCGATCAGGCGCGCCTTCTGCACCTGGTAGGGCATCTCGGTGACGACGACCACGTAGGTGCCGCGGCCCGTGTCTTCCTTCTCCCACTTCGCGCGCAGGCGGAAGGAGCCACGGCCCGTCCGGTACGCCTCGGCAATGTTCTCTGCCGGCTCGACCAGCACGCCGCCCGTCGGGAAATCCGGGCCCGGCACGTATTTCAGCAGCGTGTCGTCGCGCGCGTTGGGCTGCTTGATGAGGTAGAGCGCCGCGTCGACGATTTCCGACACGTTGTGCGGCGGAATGGCCGTCGCCATGCCCACCGCGATGCCTGAGGCGCCGTTGGCCAACAGGTTCGGGAAGGCCGCCGGCAGGACCGCCGGTTCGCTGCCCTCGCCGTCATAGGTCGGGCGGAAATCGACGGTGTCCTCGTCGATGCCGTCGAGCAGGAGGCGCGCGACCTCCGTCATGCGGCTTTCGGTGTAGCGCATGGCGGCCGCGTTATCGCCGTCGATATTGCCGAAGTTCCCCTGCCCCTCGACCAGCGGGTAGCGCTGGGCGAAGTCCTGCGCGAGGCGCACCAGCGCGTCGTAGATCGACTGGTCGCCGTGCGGGTGATACTGGCCGATCACGTCGCCGACGACGCGGGCCGACTTCTTGAAACCCGCATTCGGGTCCAGCCGAAGCTGGCGCATGGCGTAGATCAGGCGGCGCTGGACGGGCTTGAGACCGTCGCGCACGTCCGGCAGCGCGCGCTGGGTGATCGTTGACAGCGCATAGGCGAGGTACCGGGTCTCCAGCGCCTCGCGCAGGGCGATCGGCTGCGGAGCCTCGGGAGGCGGCGGCGGGGGCGGCGTCTTGGTCTTGGCCATGAAACTCTTGGAATACCGGTGAAACGCGCGAATCGGCGCTCTCAGGCGCGCTCCCTAGGTCGCCCGGCGGCGGGGACCGGTCAAGCCCGCGCCGGGCGCCCCAGCACCTCCGGCAGCGCGGCCCGCGGCGCCGGGAGAGCGGCGTCCCGCGACGCGAAAAGCCGCTTGTCGAGGAAATAGCCGGTGAGCCGCAGTCCGTCCGCCACGTCGTCCGCGCTCGCTGCCCGGCCGCCGGTCAGGAAGCGAGGCAGCGGCAGCAGGCGCTCCTTGTAGACGCCTGCTGCCTGCGCGGTGACGGCCCGGCCTGAGCGGGGAGACACGTAGGCCAGGTTCTCCGCCTCGCCGGTGACGGCACAGGCGCTCAGATCAAGGCCAAAGCCCAGATCGTCCAGCAGCCCCAGTTCCCAGCGGACATAGACCGCGGGCCATGTTTCCGGGTCGTCGAGGGCGTCCAGCAGCACCGTCAGCCCGTCGAAAATGCGGGGATGGGCCTCGCGTTCGGGCAGGACAGCACTGGCCATGGCCGCCGCCGCCGTCAGCCCTGCCAGCGCCCGGCGGTCCGACAATGCGGTTGCCACCCGCTCGGTGGACGCCTCCACCGTGTAGTTGCCGAGGTGCTCGGACAGCCGGGCGCGCCACTGGGCCTTCAGGGTATTGCCGGGCTGGAGGATGCCCCGCATCCGCTTGGAGACGCCGCCGCGCACGAGGCCGAGATGGCGGCCGTGCTCGCGGGTCAGCAGTTCGAGGATCGCCGAGGTCTCGCCATGCGGGCGGACGTGCAGAACGATGCCTTCGTCGGTCCAGTCCATCCAGTCCCGTCCAGATTGCATGGCGCAGACGGATTCAACCACAAGTACAGCAACTTGGTTGAATCGCTTGAGACACTACTGCAACAAAGTTGCGACTACCCACCGCTTATCCCCAAGTTGTGGAAAACACGGGCAGATTCGCAGGATACCGCGGATCACGGGCGTGGATCAGCCGGGGAAATCGAGCCCCATCATGCGGTAGCGCTCCGGGTCGTTCTCCCACCCCTCGCGCACCTTCACGAACAGGAAAAGGTGCGCCTTGATGTCGAGCGCATCCTCGATGTCCCGCCGGGCCGCCTGGCCGATCTCCTTGACCGTCTGGCCGCCCTTGCCAAGCACGATGCCCTTCTGCCCGGCCCGCTCCACGTAGATCACCTGGTTGATCTTCACCGACCCGTCCGGCCGCTCCTCCCATGCCTCGGTCTCGACCGTGGCGGCATAGGGCAGCTCGTCGTGGAGGCGCAGGAACAGCTTTTCCCGGGTGATTTCCGAGGCGAGGAGCTGGCGCGACAGGTCCGCCACCTGGTCGGGCGGGTAGAGGTAGGGCCCCTCGGGCACCATGTCGGCAAGCCGCTTGCGCAGGTCGCCGACCCCGTCGCCGTTTAGCGCGGAGATCATGAAGGTCTCTGCGAAAGACAGCTTGTCGTTGAGCCCCTGCGCGAGAGCCAGCAGGTTCTCCCGCGGCGCCTCGTCCACCTTGTTTAGGGCGAGGAGGATGGGGGCCTTGATGGTCTTGAGGCGCTCCAGCAGGTCTGCGAGCGCCGGATGATCGGGCCGCGTACGAACGGCATCGACGACAAGGACCACAACATCCGCGTCATTCGCACCGCTCCAGGCGGCGGAGACCATCGCCCGGTCGAGTTTCCGCTTGGGCAAAAAAATGCCGGGCGTATCCAGGAAAACGAGCTGGCTTTGGCCTTCCATGGTGATGCCGCGGATGCGGTTGCGCGTCGTCTGCGCCTTGTGGGTGACGATGGCGACTTTCTGGCCCACGAGCTGATTGAGCAGCGTGGACTTGCCGGCGTTCGGCGCACCGATCAGCGCCACGAATCCTGCGCGCGTGTTCGCTTCGCTCACGCTTCAGGCCCCAGCTTCTCGAGGAGTGCGGCGGCAGCCGCCTGCTCGGCGAGGCGGCGCGAGCGCCCCTCGCCCATGGCCTTGCCCGCCTCTCCGCCATCCGCTTCGACCGTGAAGACCGGCGCATGGTCGGTGCCCGCCCGGTCCGTGATGCGGTAGACGGGCGGCTCCAGCCCCATGGCGTGCAGCCGTTCCTGTGCCTGCGTCTTGGCATCGCGCGGCACGCTGGCGACGTGGGCGTACTGCCCTTCCCACGCGCGCCGGATGAACCCTTCAGCGGCGGCGAGACCGCCGTCGATGTAGAGCGCAGCGATTACCGCTTCCATGGCATTGCCGAGGATGGCCGTCTTCTCGCGGCCGCCTTGGGCGTCTTCCGACGGCGCGAGATGAAGGTAGCTCCCCAGCCCCAACTCCCGCGCCACGTCGGCGCAGGTTTCGCGGCGCACCAGCCGGTTGAGGCGCGGCGCGAGCTCACCCTCGCGAGCTGACGGGAAGCGGCGGACGAGTTCGTCCGCGATGACAAGACCGAGGACACGGTCGCCGAGAAACTCCATGCGCTCGTTGTCGGCGCCGGTCGCCTGCGTGGCGCTTGAGTGGGTCAGTGCGCGCAGCAGGATGTCTTTGTCGGAAAACTCGTGCCCCAGCGCGGCCTCAAGATCGGCCACGGCACCGGAGGCGCCACGCCGCTTGCCTGTCGCCGTCAATTGACGCCCTGCCCGATCCGTCCCCAGCGCGTCGCGCTCGGCCAGCGCCAGAACTCGACGAGGCTCGCCGAGCCATCGGTCGAGTAGAAGATGAACATCGCACGGCCCACCAGGTTCTCGAACGGCACGAAGCCGACGGCGCCGGGTACGCGGCTGTCCTGCGAGTTATCGCGGTTGTCGCCCATCATGAAGTAATGGCCGGCCGGCACTTTGAACACGCCGGTATTGTCGCCCGAGCCGCCGCGTACCTGGTCGAGCGTCAGGTAGGTCTTCCCGTTCGGCAGCGTTTCGCGGTAGCGCGGCACCCGGCGGATGTTGCCATAGGGATCTTCCTCGACGAAGTCCTCGACACGCTCGCGCGGGATCGCCTGCCCGTTGATGAAGAGCTGGCCGTCGCGCATCTGGATCTCGTCGCCAGGCAGGCCGATGACGCGCTTGATGTAGTCGGTGCGCCCGTCCGTCGGCAGCTTGAAGACGACGACGTCGCCGCGCTCGGGCTGGCTGGAGAAGATGCGGCCCGAGAACAGCGGCGGGCTGAACGGCAGCGAATGATGGCTGTAGCCGTAGGCGTATTTCGAGACGAACAGGTAGTCGCCGATCAGCAGCGTGGACAGCATGGAGCCGGACGGAATGGAGAACGGCTGGATCAGCAGCGCGCGGATCACCAGCGCGATCAGCAGCGCGTAGCCGATCGTGCGCAGGTTCTCGACAAGCCCGCTCGACTGTGAGGCCTTCGCCTTGTCCGTCATCGTCACCGCTCTCTCCCTAGCCGCCGGCCGAAATGACCGGGGCGTGGGTGCCACGCGAATATGGCGCTCGCGCGGCGCTGATAGCCCGCGCGGCCCCAATGAGCAAGCCGCGGCAGGCCGGATTCCTGTTGAATCCCCTGATTTCCCCAAGGGCGAGTTTGGCTTGGAATACCCCCGGAGGCCAAGTCCGGATGGCACCGGCGGTTAACGCTGGAGCCAGTCGTGGGGGATCGGCCCGTCGGTGGGCACCGCCGTGATGATGACGATGGCCTGCGCCAGCGGCATGTCGTCGGTGATGGTGAGGTCGATCTGGGCGATGGTGCCGGGCGGCGTTATCCGTTCCAGGTGTTCCGCCGCGTTGCCGGTCAGCTTCATGGTGGGCTTGCCGCTGCGCATGTTCACAACGCCAAGGTCACGCCAGTAAACGCCCTGCCGGAAGCCGGTACCAAGCGCCTTGGAGCAGGCCTCCTTGGCGGCAAAACGCTTGGCGTAGGACGCGGCGCGGTTGCGCCTGCGATCGGACTTTGTCCGCTCGATATCGGTGAACACACGGTCGAGGAAGCGGTCGCCGAACCGCTCCAGCGTCCGTTCGATACGGCGGATATCGATCAGGTCGTTGCCGATGCCGATGATCATGAGGCGGTCCCGGTGCCCTGCGCACGCGCCGAATCCATCAGCGCCCGCATCCGGCGGATCGTGCTGTCGAGCCCGCCGAAGATGGCCTCACCGATCAGGAAGTGCCCGATATTGAGTTCGGCAAGCTGCGGAATGGCGGCGATGGGGCCGACGCTCTCGAAGGTGATGCCATGGCCGGCATGGACTTCAAGGCCCATGTCGGTGCCCTCGGCAGCGGCTGTTTCGAGCCGCTGAAGCTCGCGGGAGGCCGCCTCCCGGTCATCGGCATTCAACGCCTCGCAATAGGCCCCCGTGTGCAGCTCCACCACCGGCGCGCCGAGGGCCTTGGCCACGGCCAGCTGGACGCGCTCCGGGTCGATGAAGAGGGACACGCGGATGCCGCCGTCCACCAGCGCCCGGACGTAGGGCGCCAGGTGGTTGTGCTGGGCGGCGGCGTCGAGGCCGCCTTCGGTGGTCAGTTCCTCGCGGCGCTCGGGCACCAGGCAGCAGGCATGGGGCCGATGCCGCAGGGCGATTTCCAGCATCTCGTCGGTCGCCGCCATTTCAAGGTTGAGCGGCAGGTCGATCTCGCCGCGCAGGCGCTCGATGTCGGTATCGGAGATGTGCCGCCGGTCCTCGCGCAGATGCGCAGTAATACCGTCCGCACCCGCCGCGGCCGCGATGCGGGCCGCGCGCAGGGGATCGGGGTGCGCGCCGCCGCGCGCGTTCCGGATTGTCGCCACGTGGTCGATATTGACGCCGAGGCGCAGGGTGTTGCCGTTCATGGCGGGAAAAATGGGGTCGCGGCCCGGCGAAGTAAACACTTCGCCCCGCAGCCCCGCCCTGCGTCAGGCCTTGAGGTTGCGGCTGCCGGGCTTCACGGCCGGGATTTTGGCCAGTTCCGGCGGCAGGTCGTCCGGGTCGTAGGACGGCACGTCGATGCGTGCGAGCGGGATCATCGGTACGCCCAGGTCCGCCGTTCCGCCGGAGCGGTCCACGAAGCAGGCGGCGGCCACCGGGTTACCGCCGGCGTCGCGAATCGCCTGCAGGCACTCCCGCGAGGAAAGCCCTGTTGTGACAATATCTTCCACCATCAGCACCCGCGCGCCTTCCGGCAGGGAGAAGCCCCGGCGGAAGACAAACTTGCCGTCCTCGCGCTCAGTGAAGATGGAGGTCAGGCCAAGCTGCCGCGCCATCTCGTAGCCGGGCACGATGGCCCCGACGGCTGGCGAGACCACGATGTCGATGGGGCCGCTCACCTCGGCCTTCACCTTCATGGCCAGCACGCGGGCGAGCTTCGCCGTTCGGACCGGGTCCATGAAGACGCGGTTCTTTTCAAGGTAGATGGCGGAGTGCCGGCCCGACGACAGGATGAAATGGCCTTCGAGGAGCGCGCCGGCAGCGCGGAATTCCTCGAGCACCTGCTCGGGCGAAAGGGCGCCTGAGCCTTCGCCGGGGACGGTTTCGGATTGGGGGAGGCTTCCTTCACGCATGAGCGCTTGCATAGCAGAGCGCGGGCCGAAGGCAACCCAGTTTGGCTCAGCCGTAAAGACGCTGCGCGGTCGAGACACTCTTTAGCGTGCGAAGCGCCGACATGAGACGCTCCAGGTGCTTGGCATCCTCCACCGAGATATCGACGGAGAGATCGTAGAAGTCCGGCTTGCGGTCGAGTGTCGTCAGGTTCTCGATATTGGCCCCGTGGCGGCCCGTGACCGTTGCCACCTCGCCCAGTGCGCCGGGCGTGTTGGTGAGGGTCAGACGCACACGGGCCGGAAAAAGACGGTGTTCCGATGGGTCGATATCCCAGGCGAGATCGATCCAGCGGTCGGGCTCGTCGTCGAATTCGGCCAGCGCCGGGCTGTCGATGCGGAAGACTTCCACGCCCTGCCCCGGCTGGACGATACCGACGATCCGGTCACCCGGAATGGGCATGGAAACCGGTGACAGCGTGACGCCGGTGTCCGGCCCCACGCCGCTGATGGGTACTGCATCCGGGCGGCGGCGGGGCAGCTTGCCCTGTTCGCGCGCACGGCCGGCGGCTGCAGCAACCTTGGCGCCCTTGATCTTGGGCCGGCGGGTACCGCTCTTGGCGGTGAAGTGCTTGCGCATCGCCTGCACGACGGCATCCGCCGAAAGGGTGCCCTGCCCGGCCACCTCGAAGAGATTGTCGAGGCTCGAAGGCGGCAGGTCCGGCAGCGCGACTTCCAGCGCCGCCTCGTCGCACGGCAGGCCCTCGGCGCGCAGCGCGCTTTCGACGATGCCGCGGCCGAGCCGGATGTACTCGCCGCGCTGGACGCGGCGGCGATGGGCGCGGATGGCCGCCCGGGCCTTGCCGGTCTTGACGATCGATTCCCACCCGTGCGGCGGCACCTGGTTGGTGGTGGTGATGATCTCCACCTCGTCGCCGTTGTGCAGACTGGACCGCAGCGGCACGTGGCGGCCATTGACCAGCGCACCCACGCATCGGTCGCCCACGTCCGTGTGGACGGCATAAGCAAAGTCGATGGGCGTGGCCCCGCGCGGCAGCGCGATGAGGCGGCCCTTCGGCGTGAAGCAGAAGACCTGGTCCTGGAACATCTCGAGCTTGGTGTGCTCAAGGAACTCCTGCGGCGTGGCGCCATGCTCCAGCATCTCGACGACGCGGCGCAGCCAGCGGAACGGCGCGACGAGTTCGTCGGCGGCGGAAGCCGGTGCACCCTTCTCGACATGGTCCTTGTAGAACCAGTGCGCCGCCACGCCGTACTCGGCCACCTCGTGCATTTCGAGGGTGCGAATCTGCACCTCCACGCGCTCGCGTTCCGGGCCCACGACCGTCGTGTGGATCGAGCGGTAGTTATTGCCCTTCGGCGTCGAGATGTAATCCTTGAAGCGCCCCGGCACAGTCGGCCATGCCGAGTGCAGGACGCCAAGCGCCCGGTAGCAGTCCTCGACCGAGTTCACGACGACACGGAAACCGATCACGTCGGACAGCTGCTCCAGCGAGATCGACTTGCGCTCCATCTTCTTCCAGATGGAGTAAGGCGACTTGGTGCGGCCCGAGACCCAGGCATCAATGCCTGCATCCGCGAGGCGGCGCTTCAGCTCGTCGGCAATCTTCACGACGAGGCTGCGGGAGTTTTCTTCCTTGAGTTCGAGCCGCGAGCGAACCGCCTCCCGCGCTTCCGGGTAGAGCTCCGCGAAGGCGAGGTCTTCAAGGGCGTCGCGGAAGCTCTGCATGCCCATGCGGCCGGCAAGCGGCGCATAGATGTCCATCGTCTCCTGCGCGATACGGCGGCGCGTCTCCGGCTTCTTGATGTGCTCGAGGGTGCGCATGTTGTGAAGCCGGTCGGCCAGCTTCACCAGCAGCACGCGCACGTCCTTGGACATGGCGAGGATCAGCTTGCGGAAGTTCTCCGCCTGCTTGGCTTCCTCGTTGGAGAGTTCGAGCCGCGTCAGCTTGGTGACGCCGTCGACGAGCTGCGCCACCTCCTCGCTGAAAAGCTCGCGGATTTCCTCGTAGGTGGCGTCGGTATCCTCGATCGTATCGTGCAGCAGCGCCGTCACGATCGTCGCCGGATCGAGCTTGAGGTCGGTGAGGATGCCCGCCACTTCCAGCGGGTGCGAGAAGTACGGGTCGCCCGAGGCCCGCTTCTGCGAGCCGTGCATCTTCATGGCGTAGACGTAGGCGCGGTTCAGCAGCGCTTCGTCCGCATTCGGATCATAGGAGTGTACGCGCTCGACCAGCTCGTACTGGCGCATCATGCGCCGCGCGCCGCCCTTGCGGGGCTTGGCATTGCGGGTGAGCACGGGCCCATCGCTCGGCAAGGCGCCCTCTCCGGCCACGATACGCGGCACGGTCTCTTTCTTGCGGTTTGCAGATTTGCCCGAACTCTTCGCCGCGGGGGGAACGTCGATGCCCCGCGCCGCTGCGCCGCCTGCGGGAGGCGTTGCCCCGCCGGCGTGGTCTCCGGCGTCGCCGCCGGTCAGTCCGCTGCCCCTGACGGGCGGCTTTCTGTCCTTAGAGGTCCGGGTATTCCTCATCGCTGCCTGGCTGACGTTCCGCGGTCTTGTCGCCCGCGTCATGCAGCGCGCGGAGCAGGTCTTCGTCGCTCATCTCGCGGCTGCCGAAACTGTCGCCGGCGGGCACGTCGTCGGCGCGGGATTCCTTGCCGAGCTGCAGCGGCGCAGCGCTGTCGTCCTCCGGCACGTCCACGTCCTCGCCTTCCGCGTGGCGCTGCAGGCCCGCGATCACGTCCTCGCGCAGCTCGTCGCAATCCACCGTCTCCTCGGCGATCTCGCGGAGCGCGACGACCGGGTTCTTGTCGTTGTCGCGGTCGATGGTCAGCGCCGCGCCGGACGACATGGCCCGCGCCCGCCGCGCCGAGAGCAGCACGAGCTCGAAGCGGTTGGGGACCTTGTCGATGCAGTCTTCAACGGTGACGCGCGCCATATGGCATCTCCTGAAAGCGTATTTCGCTTGCCGCGTCCGGCCCGCAAACGGCGGGCTTCGGGACGCAGAAGCCTCGCGCGTGGCCGCCACCCGGCCGCCCCGCAGGCGAGGTATCGATTGTTCCGAACGCTCAAAATAGATGCTGCGTCGCGGAAATGCAAGCAATCCCCGGCCCCTACGCACCTACCGGAGGGGCCGCACGCCGGCCCTTACCGCCATTCCCAGAAGGCGGGCTGCGGCGCCGGGAGACCGCGCCGCCGGGCCCCCGAGCGCCGCCGGGACCGGCCACCGAGGCGCCACGTCCGCCAGCGGCCAGAGCACGAATCCGCGCTCGCCCAGCCGGGGGTGAGGCAGCTGGAGGGCGCTGGTATCGGCGCCGCCCGCAGTCACCTTCCCGTATGCCAGCAGATCCAGGTCAATTGTCCTCGGTCCCCAACGGACCTTTCGGCGCCTGCCGAGTGTTGTTTCGGTCCATAGCAGCGTCTCCAGCAGACGCGACGGGCAGAGGGGCGTTTGCACTTGCCACACGGCGTTGAGGAAAACCGGCTGCCGTACGCCGCCCTGCGGTTCGCTCGCAAAGAGCCGCGACGACCGGACAACGTGCACGCCCCTGCGGGCGAGCAGTTGCCGGGCCCGGGAGATGGTGGCCGCCGGGGGACCTGCCGGACCGGAAAGATTGGCGCCGACGCCAACGAAAATTTGATGACGAATCAAGTGCAACCCGCCTCGCCTTATGCCCGGACCGGAATATGTTCACGGATTGTAGGTGCGACGCCGGCGCACTGCTTTTCCGGCCATAAATTGTTTTGGAGATAAACGATGGATATTTCGCCGACCGAACGGGTCGCCCTTTTCATTGACGGCGCCAACCTCTACTCCGCCACCAAGTCCCTCGACTTCGACATCGACTACAAGCGGCTGCTGGAGGAGTTCTCCAAGCGCGGCACCCTGATCCGCGCCTTCTACTACACCGCGCTGAACGAGGAAGCGGAATACTCGCCGCTCCGCCCGCTGATCGATTGGCTGGATTACAACGGCTACACGATGGTGACCAAGCCGACCAAGGAGTTCACCGACAGCCAGGGCCGGCGCCGGATCAAGGGCAACATGGACATTGAGCTGGCGGTCGACGCCATGGAGATGGCCGAGCACATCGACCACATGTTCCTGTTTTCCGGCGACGGCGACTTCCGCTCGCTGGTCGAGGCGATCCAGCGTAAGGGCGTGCGCGTCTCGGTGATTTCCACGATCAAGTCTCAGCCGCCGATGATCGCCGACGAGTTGCGCCGGCAGGCCGACCGCTTTATCGAACTCCAGACGCTCCAGAAGCTGATCGGCCGTGACCCCGCCTCCCGGCCTCAGCGGCCCGAGCGCAATGATCGGCCGTCCCGGCCGGCGGGCATCACCGGTCCGGGTGACGCCTTCGAGTATGACGACGACCTGGACGCGGATTACGACGACTGATGCCTGCCGCCGAGCCGCCGCACGACTGCCCCCACTGCCCGCGGCTTGCCGAGTTCCGCAAGGCCAACCGTCAAAACCACCCGGACTGGCACAACGCGCCGGTGGATTCATTCGGCGATCCGGATGCCGCGTTCCTGATCGTCGGCCTCGCACCGGGTCTCCAGGGCGCGAACCGCACCGCCCGACCCTTCACCGGCGACTACGCGGGCGACCTGCTCTACGCGACGCTCGACAAGTTCGGTTTCTCGAAGGGCACCTACGACGCGCGGCCCGATGACGGGCTCGTGCTCAGGGACGCCATGATTACCAACGCCGTTCGCTGCGTGCCGCCCCAGAACAAGCCGACACCCGCCGAGATCAGAACCTGCCGCGCATTCCTCGAAGGGCGGATCGAGGCGCTGCCGAACCTCAAGGTCATGCTGGCGCTCGGCCGCATCGCCCACGAGAGTGTCGTGCGGATGGCAGGCGAGAAGCTGAAGGATCATCCCTTCGCGCACGGGGCGCGGCACGAGCTTGGCGGCTTCGTGCTCTACGACAGCTACCACTGCTCCCGCTACAACACGAACACGGGACGGCTGACGGCGGAAATGTTCGAGGCGGTGTTCGCCGACATCGCCGGCGAACTGGGGCGCTAGCCGCGCTCCTTGAGGATCCGCGCCTTCTCGCGCTGCCACGTGCGCTTCTTCTGCGCCTCGCGCTTGTCGTGCGTCTTCCGGCCCTTGGCGACGGCAAGCTCCAGCTTCGCGCGGCCCCGGTCGTTGAAATAGATCTTGAGCGGCACGAGCGTCATCCCCTCGCGCTGAACCGACGCGAAGAGACGGGCGATCTCCCGCTTGTGGACGAGCAGCTTCCGCGGGCGGCGCGGCGAGTGGTTGAACTGGCTCGCCGCCTGCTCGTACTCGGGAATGTAGGAATTGATCAGCCACAACTCGCCGCCTTCAACGGAGGCGTAGCTTTCCGCGATGTTGGCCTTGCCCTCACGCAGCGCCTTCACCTCGGTCCCGGCAAGTTCGATGCCTGCTTCCAAGGTGTCGCCGATCTCATAGACGTGGCGGGCCTTGCGGTTCTCGGCCGCGATCCGCTTCTGCGCGGCAGCACCTGTCTTCGGCGGCGCCATGATGGTGCTCTCCCCGCCTTCGCCTAGCTGTTGAGAAGGCCGGCGCGCGTCATGGCCTCGCGAACCTGCGTGCGCGCGTTCTCGCTGGCCGCAACGAGCGGCAGGCGGACGGCATCCGACGACAGCCCGCGAAGGCTGCAGGCGTACTTCACCGGCGCCGGGCTCGTCTCGCAGAAGAGCGCGCGGTGGAGCGGCATCAGCAGATCCTGAAGCTCCAGCGCCTTGGCGTAGTCGTTCGACAGGGTCGCGGTCTGGAAGGCCGCGCACTCCTTGGGTGCCACGTTGGCGGCGACCGAAATGCAGCCGCGCCCGCCATGGGCGTTGAACGCGAGCGCCGTGCCGTCCTCGCCGGATAGCTGGATGAAATCCGGGCCGATTTCCTCGCGCGTGATCGACACGCGGTCGAGCTTCGCCGTCGCGTCCTTCACACCGACAATGTTGGGATGCTTCGCCAGCCGCGCCATTGTCTCGACGCTCATGTCCACAACGCTGCGCGGCGGGATGTTGTAGATGATGATGGGCAGCTCGACCGCATCGGCTACCGCCATGAAATGCGCGTAGAGCCCTTCCTGCGACGGCTTGTTGTAGTAGGGCGTGACCACGAGCGCGCCCTGCGCGCCCGCGCGCTGCGCATGCTGCGTCAGGCGGATGGCCTCCGCCGTCGAGTTGGAGCCGGTGCCCGCCATGACGGGCACGCGGCCCGCCGCCTGCTCCACCGTGATCTCGATCACGCGGTCATGCTCGGCATGGCTCAGCGTCGGGCTTTCGCCCGTCGTGCCGCAGGGCACGATGCCATGCGTGCCTTCGGCGATGTGCCAGTCAACCAGCGAGCGCAGCGCGTCTTCGTCCACGCTTTCCGCACCCTCGGTGAAGGGGGTGATCAGGGCAACAATGGAACCTTCGAACATCGGTCTTTTCCTTGGGGCCGCGCGTCCGCCGTGCGGACAGCGCCCGGGGTCTCTGCAAAGGCCGGGACATTATGGGAACGGGTTTGCCGCCGCAACGTTTCCCGGGCGTCCGGCCCGCCCGGGCATGGCTGCAATGCCACTGGCGAAGACCCCAACGGTCCAGTATCGTCCGGCGTTCCGGGGTCAGGGGATGATTCACCAGTGCGACACAAGATGCAGCTAGTCTGATCACCATCCTCGATTCGGAGCTGATTGCCGTGGCCACCCCCAGGCCGAGTGCCCCCAGGACGTCCCCCCGCCTTCTTGCTGCTGCCATTCTCGCCGCCGTAACGGTGGCGCCCGTGGCACCCGTTTCCGCGGAACCCGCCGTGCCCGCGGCACGCCCTGCGCCGCCAAGCATCGATCCCAACGCGGTCGTGCCGCTACCGGGCCTCAACATCACCCATGCGGACTACGCGGCACTGCTGGCCGGGCTGAACGCAGCCAACAGGGAAGACTGGGCGACCGTCTCCACCCAGGCATCGAGGATCGGCGATCCGGTCGCGCGCGACATCCTGCGCTGGCTCGAATTGCAGGCGAAGGACTCCGGCGCAACGCACACCGAGATCAACGCCTTCCTCGAGTCCCACCCGGACTGGCCGCGACGCAGCCGCCTTGAATGGCGCGCGGAAGAGGCCTTGCTTGACGAGAAGCCGTCCGACGCGGCAGTCCTGACCTGGTTCGAGCTGAACCCGCCGGTGACCGGCGAAGGCAAGATCCGCTTCGGTGAGGCGCTGATAACCGCGGGCGAAGAGGAACGCGGCGAGGACCTGATCCGCCTAGGCTGGATCGAGCACGATTTCGACACGACCCGCGAGCAGCAGATCGTCCGCGAGTACGCCAACGTCCTTCGCCGGGAAGACCACGTCGCCCGCCTCGACAGGCTGCTTTGGGAACAGGACACGACCGACGCCCGCAACATGGCTCGCATCGTGGGTGCGGAATACGCGGCGCTGGCCGACGCGCGCCTCAAGCTGGTGACGCGCGCCGCAGGCGTGGATGACGCGGTTGCGCGGGTACCCCAGAGCCTCGTCAACGACCCGGGGCTGCTGCTGGAGCGCGCGCGCTGGCGCAGGCGGGCGGGCCTGGACGACGCGGCCGTGCCGCTGATCCTCAAGGCACCCCCGACGGGCGAGGAAATGCGCCGGCCGGACGTGTTCTGGACCGAGCGGCACTTGCATGCGCGGCGCCTGATGAAGGAAGGCGACTACAAGACCGCCTACGAGCTGGCGCGCAACCACGGCATGTCCGAAGGCGTGGACTTTGCCGAAGGCGAATGGCTGGCAGGATGGCTGGCGCTTCGCTTCCTCGATGATCCGACACGCGCCTATTTCCACTTCCGCACGCTCCTGAACGGCGTTTCGACACCGATCTCGAAGGCCCGAGCCGCCTACTGGGCGGGCCGCGCGGCGCAGGCGGATGGGCGCGCGGATGACGCAGCGTTCTACTACCAGCGCGCCGCCGAGCACGACACGACCTATTACGGCCAGCTTGCCCGCCAGTCGGTGCTGGGCGGCGACCCGTCGCTGACGGTCACCAACTCGACCCGGCGCGGCAAGCCGGAGACGTTCGAATCCTCCTCCGCCGTCGAGGCGATGAAGATGCTGAACGCACTGGGCGAGGAGCGGCTGGTCACATCGTTCTTCTACCAGCTGGCCGGCTACTTCACCGACCCGGCCGACCTGGAGGCGATGGCCGCGTGGCTGCGCAAGACAGGCCGTCCGAACCTCTCCGTGCGGACTGCCAAGATCGCCAGCCAGCGCGGCATCGAGATACCCGACTACGCCTACCCCACCGACGCCGTGCCGGACGTGGCGTCGGTCGGTATCCCCGTGGAACGCGCCCTGGTCTTCGGCATCTCTCGGCAGGAGAGCGAATTCAATCCCCAGGCTGTCAGCCGGGCGGGTGCGAGGGGGCTGATGCAGCTGATGCCGGGCACTGCCAGGCAGACCGCCAATGCCTACGGCCTGCCCTATGATGGCAGCCGCCTGCTCACCGACCCGGCCTACAACGCACAGATCGGCACCACGCATCTCGGCGACCTGCTGGACGAATTCGGCGGCTCCTACGTGCTGACGATTGCCGCCTACAATGCGGGCGGGCATCGGGTGAACGAGTGGATCAACACCTACGGCGACCCGCGCACGCCGGGCATCGATCCCATCGACTGGGTGGAGCAGATCCCCTTCTCGGAGACGCGCAACTACGTGCAGCGCGTGCTGGAGAACACGCAGGTCTACCGCGCGAGGCTTGCAGGCAAGCCCGTCCCGGTGGAACTTGTCCGGGACCTGCACCGCGCGGGCGTCGTGCCCAATGCGCCGCCGCAGGCCGTGCCGCTGCCCGAGGGTGGCGTCACGCCACCGGAAGGCAACGAAGCTGAGCGATGACCGATAATTTCAGCGCCGTGCGCTACAAGAATGACGGGCTTGAACTTTACGCCCGCGACTACGGCAACCCCGACGCGAAGGAGCTGCCGGCGCTGTGCCTGCCGGGCCTGACGCGCAACT
Organism: Parvibaculaceae bacterium; assembly: GCA_965229975.1. GTDB lineage: Bacteria > Pseudomonadota > Alphaproteobacteria > CGMCC-115125 > CGMCC-115125 > Pyruvatibacter. The sequence continues at coordinate 962,853 of OZ245936.1, read as the reverse complement.
CCAAGGATTTTCACGAGCTCGCAAGCGAGCTGGCACACACGCGCCGCGTCATCTGCCCCGACTTCCGGGGGCGCGGCCTGTCGGCCTATGCGCGCAAGGCGGATGCCTATACGCCAATCACCGAGTTGCAGGACACGCTCAAGCTGCTCGACAAGCTCAGCATCGAGCGCGTGGTGCCTATCGGCACGTCGCGGGGCGGGCTGGTGACGATGGTGATGGCGCAGGTGGCGCCGGACCGGCTGGCGGGCGCCGTGCTCAATGACGTGGGACCGCGCATCGAGGCCGAAGGCATTCGCCGGATTGCAGGCTACGCGGGCACCATGGCCGTGCCGGACTCGTGGGAAGAACTGGCGCAGGCGCTCAAGGCAGCCAACACGCCCGCCTTCCAGATGAGCGACGACCAGTGGCTGGCCTTTGCCAGGCAGACCTTCGCCGACAACAACGGCAAGCCGCGCATGGACTACGACCCGAAGATCGGCGACGCGCTGCGCGCCGGGACCGACCCCGACAACCTGCCGGAGATGTGGGACAGCTTCGACGCGCTCAAGGCCTTCCCGCTGCTGGTGATCCGCGGCGCCAACTCGGACCTGCTGTCGGCTGAGACGGTGGACGAGATGGCCGAGCGGCACGGCAACTGCCAGACGGTGACGGTCGCCGACCGCGGCCACGCCCCGCTCCTCAACGAGCCGGAATGCGTGGCGGCGATCGACGCCTTCCTGCAGCGCTGCGACGCGAACGCCTAGCCGGCGACCCGTGCCCACAGACCGAAGGCCAGCAGACAACCGCTGGCAACCATGCCAAGGACCGGCACCCAGAGCGGCACCGTGCGGGTGCCGTCCGGCGCCGGCACACCCGACAGCTTGAACCGAAGCAGTGCCCCGTTGACGAAGGTGAAGACCGTCAGCACGGCGAGCGAGGCGACTCCCGCGAGCGCGGCGATGGGCAGGCCCCATGTGGAGAACGCGACCAGCACCATGACGACGCCGATGGCCACGTCCGGCGTGTGGGTGCGCGCGTTCACCCGGGCCAGCACGCCTGGCAGGCGCCCGAGCCGCGCCATGCCGTAGAGCAGGCGCGAAGCCATGATGATCTGGATCAGCGCGCCGTTGATGACGGCGAGGACCGCGATGGAACTGAGGACCGCCGGGTTACCCCCGCTGCGCTCGAAGACGAGGGCGAGCGGCGCGGCAGTTCCGGCAAGCTCCTGCGCGGGCACGGTGAGCACGGCAACGAGGGTCAGCAGCAGGTAGATGCCAAGCGTGATGAACAGCGTAAGCAGGATCGCGCGCGGCAATGTCCGGGAGACGTTCCGCGACTCCTCCGCCATGTTCACGATATCCTCGAAGCCGATGAAGGCGAAGAAGGCGAGAACGCTCGCGGAAAGCGCGGCGAGCCACATGGTGCTCTCCAGGCCCGGCCACATCTGCGGCAGCGCCTCACCGAGTCCAGCCAGTGACGGCGCGCCCCAGATGACGACAAGCAGCAGCCCGCCGATCTCTATGACGGTCGTGGCGGCCACCAGCATGACCGACTCGCGCACGCCCCAGAACGTGACGCCGCCGAGAACGAGCACGATGCCCGCAATTGCCATCCAGCCCGGCACCGCGACCAATTCCTGCAGGTAGCCGACGAAACCGAGGATGACGGCGCCGGACGAGGTGATGCCGGAGAAGGCGACAAGCAGGCCGACTGCCAGCGTCAGCCAGCCGCGCCCGAACGCGGCATCCACGTAGGCCGCCTCCCCGCCGCTTTGCGGCAGGCGGACGGACAGTTCCGAATAGGAAAAGGCGGATAGGCCCGCGAGAATGCCCGCCAGCAGGAAGGCGAGCGGTGCCGCCATGCCTGCGACGCCAGCCACCTCACCGACGAGGACATAGATCCCCGCGCCCACCGTGACGCCGACGCCGTAGAGCGTGACGAGCGGCAGGCCGAGTGAACGGCTGAGCTGCGGAAGCGCACTGTTGTCCTGCATGGATGTCCCCTGCCCCGATCAAATGGGCAGGAGGCAGTTTCGCGCGCCCGCGCGACGCGGGCAACGCTCGGAAAGCAGGAAGGCTGGTTGCTAGCGCTGGGAGGCCGACACGATCATGCAGTCGGCGGCGCCGATGCCGAGCGTGCGGCAAGCTTCGGTCGCCTGCGTGATGTCGGCGAAGCCGCCGAGACGCAGACGGTGGAACACGCCGCGGTCACCCAGATCGACCGGCTGCACATAGAGCGTGTGCGTGGGCATAGCGGAGGCGTACTGCGCATCCGCCGCCTCGAAGCCTGCCTGCGCATTCTCGGGCGACGAGAACGAGCCGAGCTGGAGGGCGAAACCGTCCGCACGCGGCGCATCCGGCAGCGCGCTGACCGACCGCTCCGCATCGGAGACCGGCCGCGGGCGCGGCGTGATGTCAAGCGGACCGGTAGAGGACGCGGACGCCGCCGCGACCTGGCGGACCGGCGCTTCGCGCGCTTCGTCCGGGATGGCACCGGTCATGATGAGTTCGCCCTCGTCGGCGGCAATCACCGTCTCGATGAGCGACGTGAGCATGTCGCGGTCATAGCTTTCGACGGCCGAGGCATCGTCCTGCGCGAACGCTGTGGTTGACGCGCCGAACACGATGGCAGCGAGCATGGCGACGGCAAGCGCCGCGTTCAGTGCTTCGCGCGATGCGACGAGCCTGTCGAACCAGAAGGTGCGCATGGGGCCTCTCCCCGCTTTGGAAACCTGCGCACAGTCTGGGCCCGATGGGTAAAGGAAGTGTTGTTACAAAGCATTTCGTTGTCCCTCTTAAGCCGATCGTAAGGATCAACGGCAATCCTTAGGCTCGTAACGTCTGTTCCAAGAGGGGAATGCCGTCATGCGGGCTGGCGCTTCCATCGCGTTGATCCTGTCCATCATTGCCGCCGTCCTCTTCGGCGCGGTCGCGGCCCACGCCGCGCCGGCAACGGTCGTGATCGATGCCCGCAACGGTGACGTGCTGGTGGCCGACAACGCCGATATCCGCCAAGCGGCGCCCGCCCTGCCCAAGCTGATGACCATCTACCTGATGTTCGAAGCATTCGAGGCCGGCACGGTGCGCCCCGCCACCAACATCTTCGTCTCCGCCAGCGCCTCGAAGCAGCCACAGCCGTCGCTCGGCCTACGCGAGTTCGACACGATCTCGGCGGGCATGGCGCTCGATGCGCTTCTCGCCGCCTCTGCCAATGATGCCGCGGCCGTGCTTGCCGAGTTCCTGGCCGGGTCGGAAGCGCGCTTCGTTGAGAAAATGAACGAGAAGGCGAAGGCGCTGGGCCTGACCAATACCCGCTTCGCAAACATCTCCGGCGCACCGGACCAGAACCAGTATTCGACGCCGCGCGACATGATCCGCTTCTCGCTCGCGCTGATGCGCCAGTTTCCCGAGCGCGCCAAGGGCCTGATAGGCACCAACTTCGCGTGGCGCGGGAAGACCTACCAGGGCCCGCGCAATTTTCTCGGCGCCCTCTCCGGCAACCAGCCGCAGGGCGTGAGCCGCGCCAAGAGCGACAAGGCGCAAGGGCGTGACGTGATCGCGGTCGTTTGGAACGCTGCCAATGATGCGGATGCAGACCGTGTGCTGCTGGCATCGCTCGACGCTGCCAAGTCCGGCGCCGTGGCGTCCGATGCACAGTCCATCCCGACGACGACGGCGGGCACGCCGCTGGCAGCCGGCAACTGGGGCATCCAGCTCGGCGCCTTCTCGACTGAAGCAGCCGCCCGCCAGCAGCTTGCCTCCGCCGCCCAGGCGGCTCCCGAGCTTTCCTCCGCGCAAGGCATCGTCGAACCGCTGACGCGGCCGGGCGGCACGCTCTACCGGGCACGCTATACCGGCATTGAGCAGAACGCGGCGCAGAAATTCTGCACGTCGCTCAAGGCCGCCTCGACGCCCTGCATGGCCTTTGGCCCCTAGGGCTGACCGCCTTCTTGCGGTTAGGGTCGGGACACCGATACCTCTTCCCGCAAAGGACGCCATGCCCGACCTTCCCCTGCCCCCTGCCGAGCGCCTGGACGTCATCCACGGCGACATCACCACGCTGGACGTCGACGCCATCGTCAACGCGGCCAACGAGTCATTGCTCGGCGGCGGCGGCGTGGACGGCGCGATCCACCGCGCAGCGGGCAAGGGACTGCTGGAGGAATGCCGCACGCTTGGCGGGTGTCCCACGGGCGATGCCAAGATCACCGATGGGTATGACCTGCCGGCCACCTTCGTGATCCACACGGTCGGGCCGGTCTGGAACGGCGGCGGTAGCGGCGAAGACGAAAAGCTCGGGTCGTGCTACCGGCGCAGCGTCGAGATCGCCATCTGGCGTGGCCTGAAAACCATCGCCTTCCCGGCCATCTCGACCGGTGTCTACGGCTTTCCGCCCGAGCGCGCGGCGCCGATCGCCATCGACAGCGTCATCGCGGCCCTCGACGCGCCGGACGCGGACGGCATCGAGCGGGTGATCTATTGCTGCTTCTCGGAAGAGTCGGCGGTCCTGCACCGGGCCGCCATTGCGGAACGGCGCGGCTAGGCCATCCCGACCGCGTCGGCCGTCAGCATGGAGCACAGCCCCGAACGAAGGTATGGCAGGGACTGTTCGAGACGGCGAAGCGAGTCACCGTCGAGCTGCTGAAACGCCATGGCGCATTCGGGAAACGCCCGCAGGCGGACATCGCCCTTGTGCAGCATCACGATATCGCGGTGGCGCGGATCGTCCTCGATGCGCTCGTAGAGCGCGCGCAGGGCGAGCGCCGGGCCTTCGAGGACCTGGACGAAGCCGCAGCGGCTGGCGAGGAGAATGCCCGTCACGTCGTCGCGGACATTGTTTCGGCGGGACTGGGAAAGCAGCGCGGCCACCTCGTCGGGCTCGAGCGGCCCGGGTGCTGCGCTGACATAGGCTATCTGGCTGAGAGCCATTCTGCCCCCCACTCAAACTGCGTCCCGCCACCGGAGCGCAATTTTGATTGTCAGGGGGAAATGGTGACCAAGAGGTAAACACCTGCCCCGGCGGTGGACAAATCGTCTCCGCCAACAGGGTTAACCACGCTACTTCTCGGCCATCTCCATGCCGTCGGCGGTATGGGTGCACAGCCCGTGCACGATGCCGTCGCGGATGGAATAGACCCATCCATGCACCTGGGGCGCGGGCCCTTTGGCCCAGGCGCTGCGCAGGATGGTGGTGTTGGCCACGTTGCGCACCTGCTCGATCACGTTGAGCTCGCAGAGCCGGTCCGCCTCACTGGCCTCGTCCATGTCATCGTCGAACTCGTGACTGTGGATGCGGTGGACGTCGCGGATGTGATGGAGCCAGTTGTCGATCAGGCCATGGTCGGTCGGCTCGAGCGAGGCCTTCACGCCGCCGCACCCGTAATGGCCGCAGACGATAATGTGCTCGACGCCGAGGACTTCCACCGCGAACTGGATGACCGACAGGCAGTTGAGGTCAGACGGCACAACAACGTTGGCGATGTTGCGGTGAACGAATACGCCACCGGGCGGCAGGTCGATGATCTCGTTCGCCGGCACGCGGCTGTCGGCGCAGCCGATCCAGAGATATTTCGGCTTCTGCTGCTTGGCGAGGTTCTCGAAGAAATCCGGGTCGATTTCCTTGATGCGCTGCGCCCAGAGCCGGTTGCGCGAGAAGAGTTCGTCGATATCGCTCATGGAGTCCGCAAGGTGTGGGGATGGTGTCACTCGGCCCCGCTATATGGCGCAGGGACGGCGTCCTTGCCAAGCCGTGGGAAGCCCGCGCCTAGCCGCCGGTCTGCGACATGGGCCGCGACACCGCGGGCGCATCGCCACGGCGGCTGATGTCAAAGTCATGGCCCTTGGGCTTGCGCGAGATGGCCTCGCGGATGGCTTCGACGAGGGGGCCGTCGTCATCGGGATGTGCCCGCATCGGCGCGCGAAGGTCCTTGTCGTCGTCCTGGCCGAGGCACATGAAGAGCTGGCCGGTGCAGGTCAGCCGGACCCGGTTGCAGCCTTCGCAGAAATTGTGCGTGAGCGGCGTGATGAAGCCGAGGCGGCCGCCGGTTTCCGCCACGCGGACGTAGCGCGCGGGCCCGCCAGTGCGGTCCGGCAGGTCCGTGAGGGACCAGCGGCTTTCAAGGTCGCGGCGAACCTCGGTGAGCGGCAGGTACTGGTCGGTGCGGTCTTCCTCGATCTCGCCCAGCGGCATGGTCTCGATCAGGCAGGCATCGAAGCCCTGCCCGTGCGCCCACTCGATGATCTGCGATATCTCGTCCGCGTTGTCGTGCTTTAAAGCCACCGTGTTGATCTTGACGGCGAGGCCTGCGGCCTTCGCAGCCTCAATACCTTCAATCACTTGCGCGAACTGATTGCGGCGCGTGATTTGCTGGAACCGGTCCGGATCGAGCGTATCGAGAGAGACGTTCACGCGGCGAACGCCGGCGGCGTAGAGGCGCTCGGCATGCTCGGCCAGCCGCGTTGCATTTGTCGTGAGCGTGAGTTCATCCAGCGCGCCGGAGTCCAGGTGCCGCGACAGGCGCTCGATGAGGGTCATCATGTCCCGCCGCACCAGCGGTTCGCCACCGGTGAGCCGCACCTTGCGGACGCCGAGGCCGATGAATGCGGACGTGACCCGGTCAAGCTCTTCCAGCGACAGGACTTCGCGCTTGGGCAGGAACTGCGTGCGCTCGGCCATGCAGTAGCGGCAACGCAGGTCGCACCGGTCGGTGACCGAGACGCGCAGATAGGTGACGGCCCGCATGAACGGGTCAATCAGGGGCGCGGGACGACTGGTATCCGGCAGGTCCATGCCTGTTTCCTATCACGCGCAGCGCCTCTCGGGCGACCGCGGGTCGTTCACGTTTGCCCGATTACGGGAAAAGCCCGGCGCGCCGCGCCTGCCGCCGGTCCAGCGCCTCCCGCAGCCGGCGCTGGCGGTGCCGGTCGATCGGGTATTGCAGGATCACGATGACAGACGACGTCCAGAGCACCAGCGGGATCAGGCAATAGGCGGCGACCAGCGCGAAGATGGCGAGGCCGCTGTTCGTCTCAGAGGTGGCGTCGAACCCGGCCCATTCAAGCATCGGCAGGGCGAGACCGACGCCGAGCGCCTCGAAGATCTTCCGGACCATGGCGATGAAGGCGAACAGGAAGCCCGTGCGCTGCTCGCCGCTCTTGATGGCGTCGAGGTCGGCCACGTCCGCCAGCATGGAGGGCCCGAGAATGGGCGTGGCGGCGCTGGTGAAGCCCTGGATCAGCGTGATGAGGAAGAACAGGGGGAACGCCCCTTCCGGCCACGCGGGCATGACCACGTAGACGATGAGCGGCACCGTGGCGAAGGCAGCAAGGCTGATGAAGGCAGCAATGGCGATGCCCTTGTGCTTGCCGACCCGGTCCCCCACCCGCACCCAGACGGGCGCCCCGACGATGCCCGCCGTGAACAGCACGAAGATGAGGGCGGCGCCGGCGGCGCCCAGCCCGGCCACATGCTCGAAGAACAGGATCAGTACGGCCGCGTTCACCGAGCCCGCCAGCGCGCCGAGGATCGAGGCGATGAGGATGATGCGCAGGGGGCCGTTCTTCATGACGATGCGCAGGCCGCGCATGAAGGGAATGGCGCGTGACGGCAGCGGCGCCGGCTCGCGCACGGTGAGGAACAGGATCAGGACGCCGATGGGCAGCATGACCGCCGTCGCCCAGCCGAGCGAGGCCATGGCGGGGCGGCTGGCGGACTCGTCCGGTGCGCCCATGCCCGTGCTGGCGATGATGGGGATGGAAACGGCGACCAGCAGGCCCACAAGCAGGAAGAACTGGCGCATGCCGGTGATGCTGGAGCGCTCCGCATAGCGCGTGGAGAGTTCCGCACCCCAGGCGGCATAGGGAATCTCGATCAGCGTGAAGCCGAAATAGATCAGGACGATCCACAGCAGCAGGTAGCCCGCGGTCACCTCCCCCTGCGGGGCGAACAGCATCAGCGCCGAGAGCATCATCAGCGGCGCGCCGGCGGCGATCCACGGGCGGCGGCGGCCGAAGCGCGTCTGCGTGCGGTCGCTGAGCCAGCCGATCAGCGGATCGGTCACCACGTCGCTGAGGCGCGCGATCATCAGCACGAAGCCGACGACTGCGAGGTTCAGCCCGAGGGTGCCCGAGTAGAATGGCGGGATGTAGATGGCGACAGGGAGGCCGACGACGGCCAGCGGCACGACGAGCTGGCCGTAGCCGAAAAGTACCCGCCGCCGGATCGGCGCGGGCGTGTCAGGCATGGGCATAGACCCGCTTGCCGCCCATCCATGTCTCGAGCACGCGGATCTTCGAAATCTCGTCCGGCTGCACCTTGCGCGGGTCCTTTTCGAGGATCACGAAATCCGCGAGCTTGCCCGGTTCCAGGGAGCCGACCTCGTGGTCCGAGTGGCACTGCCACGCGGCGGTGCGGGTGAGCGCGACGATGGCGTCCTCGACGCTGACCTGTTCCGCCGGGTTGAGCGCGGTGCCGGGCTCCTTCCACATCTCGCGGGTGACGAGGTTCTCGATGCAGCGAAGCGGGCCCATCTCGGTCACGGGTTCGTCGGAGTGGACCGTCCACGCAATACCGGCCTTGCCGCAGGAGTTCGCGCGCCCCAGCAGGTTGGCCTTGGCGGCGCCGAAGATCTCGTCGCGGAACGCCTTGCCCCAGTAGTGGACGTGGCCGATGAGGAAGCTCGGCGACAGCCCAAATTTGGCGATGCGTTCGATCTGCTCGTCGTGCAGCACGGAACAGTGCTCGATGCGGTAGCGCATGTCGCGCGGTGCGCCCGCCGCGTAGGCGGCCTCGAAGGCGTCGAGCGTGTTGTCGATGGCCTGGTCGCCGTTCGCGTGAACAACGACCTGCCAGCCTTCGAGGGCGCGCTTCGTCACCATCTCCTTGAGGTCGGCGGGGTCGATATAGGCAAGGCCCCTGTCCTCGCGGCCCAGATACGGCTCGCGCTGGAGGCCGGTACGCCCCTGGTTGGAGCCGTCGGACACGAACTTCCAGCCGGTGGCGCGCGCCACGTCGTTGCCGTCACCGAAGCCGATCTCCATGCCGTCCCAGACATGGGCCGCTGCGTTGAACAGCGCGTAGCGCATGCGCGCGGTCATGTGGCCGGACTCGGAAAAGGCCTTGTAGGCCTCGATCTCGCCCGCCCCCTGGAAGCTGCCCGCCCCCTGGTCGCAGAACGTCGTGATGCCGAGACGGTTGGCCTTGTCGCACACGGCTTTCATGGCCGCGGGCATGTCGTCCACGGCCATGGCGGCAAGGTTGTGCGCCAGCACCTGCGAGAAGGCAGGCGATCCCTGCATGACGCCGTTGAGGGAACCGTCCGCGTTGCGCCCGAAGGCGGCGCCTTCCGGGTCCGGCGTCTCCGAGTTGAGACCGGCCACGTCGAGCGCAGCCGAATTGCAGTAGGCGAGATGGAGCGAGGCATTGAAGATCAGCACCGGGTTGTCCGGCGACACGGGATCGAGCATGTCGCGGGTGATCGCGTCCGGCCCTTCCTGCAGCGACGGATCGAACTGGCGTGCAACGATCCACTCGCCGGGCTTCGCCTCGCCCACGTGGCGGGCGATCTCCATCACCACGTCGCTGACCTTCGGGCAGTTCATCGCGCCCACGTCCGGCAGGCGGCCGAGGATGGCGATGGGGAAGAAATGCATGTGCGGCTCGATGAAGCCGGGCAGGATCACCGCCCCGCCCGCATCGATCACGTCCGCCCCCTCGCCCGCTTTCGCCCGTACGTCTTCGGCGCTGCCGACGGCAACGATCTTGCCGTCCTCTATGGCGAGAGCTTCCGCGATGGAGAAACTGGCATCGGCGGTGATGACAGTGGCGTTGACGAAGACGGTGAGGCCGGCCGCCTGCTTCGGCGCGCCCCAGTCGCCGCGCCGCCAAGCGGACGGCTTTGCGGCGCTGGCCAGGTGCGGCAGCGAGAGCAGGCCGAGATCGCGGATGACCGGGGCGCAGCACGGGCAGCCGAAAAGGTCATCCGGGCCTGCGTAGGCATAAACCCCGTGGTCATGCCCACAGCCACAGGATGGCTCGCACACCGCTGCATCGTTCGTCTTCATCTGCCTCCCCTCCAGACGCCTGTCTTGTTATTTGAGGCAGTCTGGCACGGGGGCGCAGGCGGGTCCTAGCCTGCCCCGCCTTCAAATCCGGGCAAAAAGCTGGAAATGTAGGCGTGAGGAATCGGCGGAGGTGCGCTCCGCGGGGGGGAGGTTCATGTCAGCAGCGGATATCGCGAGCGCGGGCGCGCGGCCCCACTGGGGCTCGCGCCTCATGTTCATTTTCGCCGCCTCGGGCTCGGCGGTGGGACTGGGGAACATCTGGAAGTTCCCCTACATCGTCGGCGAGAACGGCGGCGGCGCCTTCGTGCTGCTCTATCTCGGCTGCCTGATCGGCCTCGGCGCGCCGCTGCTGATCGGCGAGGTGATGACCGGGCGGCGCGGCGGCGAATTTCCCGCCCGCGCCTTCGCCACCATCGCGCGCGACAACGGGCGGACGAGCGCATGGGGCGGGCTCGGCGCGCTGGGCGCGCTCAACGCCATCCTGATCCTCGCCTTCTACACGGTGGTTGCCGGCTGGGTCGGCATCTACGCCGTGGACTACGGCGCGGCGACGGTCGCCGGCTCGCCTGCGGCGCTGGAGGACGGCGCGTTCGGCGCCATGCTGGCCGACCCGGTAATACAGCTCGCGGCGACGCTGACGATCATCCTGCTGGCCGGCATCGTCGTCTATTACGACGTGACGCGCGGCGTGGAAGCCGTCATGCGCGTGGTTGCGCCTCTCTTCGCGGTGCTGCTGGTCGGGCTGCTCGGTCTCGTCGCCGTGTCGACTGGCGAGCTCGGGCCGACGCTGGCCTACCTGTTCCGGCCCGACTTCGATGCGCTGACGTGGAACGCGTTTCCCGAGGCGCTGGGCCATGCCTTCTTCACGCTGTCGGTGGGCATGTGCGGCATGCTGATCTACGGCGCCTACCTGGATGACAAGGCCAACATTCCGCGGCTCGGCTTCGCGGTGGCAGCACTTGATACGGCCATCGCCTTTGGCGCGGCGCTGATCATCTTCCCCATCGTCTTCGCCTTCGATCTCGAGGCATCGGCGGGACCGGGCCTGTTGTTCATCGCCCTGCCGCAGGGTTTCAACGCGCTGACCTATGGCGACGGCTTCGGTTTCGTCTTCTTCACGGCGACGTTCCTTGCCGCCTTCTCGTCGATCATCGCGCTGCTGATCATTGCGCGGCACTGGCTGGCAGAGACGCTGAAGATCGGCGGCGGCGCGGCAACGCTGCTGGCGTCCGGCATCACGGTCGTGGGCGGCACGGCGGTGACGCTGTCGCTCAACGTGTGGGAGAGCATCCAGATCTTCGGGCTGGGGCTGCTGGACTTCTTCGACGACGCCACGTCGTCGTGGCTGCTACCGATGGCCGGTCTCGGCATGGCAATCTTCGTGCGCCGGACCATCGTCGAAGGCCTGCCGGACGGGCGCGTGAAATTCTACCTGCGCATCTGCCTGGGCTATATCGCGCCGCTGGGTATCGCGGTGCTGATCGCCACCAAGATCGCGGCGCTGACCGGCGGCTAGGCCGCTTTCTTTGCCACGTGATAGGTGAGCGCCATGCCGAAGCAGTGCCGCAGCTCATCCGCGGGCAGCGGCTTGCGCGTGTCGATGATCAGCGCCCGGTTGCCCTCGAAGGCGAAGACATCGCCATAGCGCTCGCGGATATCGCGAACCATCGTCGTCTGGCAGTGGAAATAGACGCCGATGTGACCGGGATCGTCCTTGAGGGGCGCGGCACGCACCGTGGTGCCGACGCAGTGCTGCTTCGGCAGCCATGACGGCTGGCCCCATTTGAGGGTTTCCTCGATCTCGCCGGCGGACGGGTTGGCCTTCGCCGCCTCGTAGACGAGCTTGCGCACCTGTTTCAGGGCCTTGCGGGCGGCGGGCGGCGCGGCGTCGATCACCGCCGCCACTTTCGGACTGATCTTCGGTGCCGCCATGGCGCCCTCCCCCTCTTACGTCTTCGGCCGCAGGATCTTTGCCGTGGACGTGGCCTTGGCGAGGATCTCGCCCGCCTCGTTGCGCAGCTCGCCCTCGAGGAAGGCGGTGCTGCGGCCCTTCAGGTCCACGCGGCCCTCGGCGATGTTGAGGCCGGGGCCGGCGGATTTGTAGAAGCTCACCTTGATCTCGTAGGAGAGAAAATTGGAGCCCGGCTCCAGCGTGGCGATCAGCGCATGCGCCATGGCGGCGTCGATCCAGCCGGTGACGAAGCCGCCCTGCACCACGCCGCCCGAATGGCACATGTGCATGCCCGCGCGGTAGGCCATGACGGCGCGCCCCGTCTTGCCGTCCATCTCTATGATGTGGTCGAGGCCGAGGGTCTTCTGGAGATTGTCGTCGCCTTCCGGCAGTTCGGCATCCATCTTTTTCGTTCCGGTCGTTCGTGTCGGTTCGCGGACGCTTATAGCCAGCGGGGCGGCCATGGGCCATCCCGGCGGCCGGGGTAGCTGACACCTGCCGCCGCGCCCTATGCTGCGCGCAACAAGAACACGGCGCAGGAGACGGAACGCGATGGCGGCGGATGGCAATCCATACGAGGCGGTGGCGAAGCTTTACCAGGCGCTGTTCACGGGCATCGTGCTGTTCACCGCATCGCGCAAGGGCGCGCAGGCGGCGGGCGATATCACCCGCGCCACGTTCCGCTTCCAGCACAAGGAAAAGTTCCTCTCGTCCTTCGACAAGCTGGGGCTGACGGGCGAACCGCACGCGGTGGCCTGCGCGCGATACCACTACCTCTCGAACGGCATCGGCGGCGTGCCCACCGAGTACATGTACGAGAACGACCGAAAGGCGTGGGTGCGCTTCCGCCATCCGCGCTGGATGTATGAGGGCGCGGCGCTGGCTGGCATGCCGCTGGAGGTGAGCCACGGCTTCCTGCGCGGCTGGTACGCGCAGAACGGCAAGTCGCTGGACAACCCGCGCCTCGGCTTCGTCTGCACGTCGCAGGACATGGACGGCCAGTTCGGCCTGTGCGGCTATTTCCGCGAATACGACCACGACCTGTCGGACGACGAACGGCTGGTCTTCGCGCCCGGCGAGAGGGCGCCCGCCTTCGACCCCACCGCCCTGTCGGGCCTCGACACCAGCGAATGGCCGGAAGAACGGTTGCAGAAGGCCAACCGCAACTACGCGATGGAGTACATCCGCTCGATCCTGCCGGAGATGGCAGGGCTGTTCGGACCGATGGACACGATCTATCTCGCGGGCGGCGCAGCGCAGATCATCGGCAAGCAGTATTACACCGAGACCGCGCAGCGGCTTGGCATCGAGCCCGGCGGCGCGGAAGGCTTCGCCAAGCTGATGCAGCGCTTCGGCGAAGCGGCGGGCGACGACATCGAGGTTGCGATGGAGGGCGACGCCGCCCACGTCACGCAGCGCGGCTGGCGGCTGATGCGCGACCGGGGCCCGCTCCATTCATCCGTGTTCGATGCATGGAACGGGCTGTGGCACGGCCTGCTCTCCATGCACGACCGCTTCCTCGCGCTGGAAGTGCTGAGCCGGATGGACTTCGGCGACGACGCTTTCACCTGGCGGATCAGGCCGAAAGCGGCGAGCCGCATCTGACCCCGTCACGGCAATAACAATTGGCAGACGGCGCGCCACAAGTTATAGGTTTCATGACCGTGGCATGACGAAGGACAACCGCTCGTGGCCGAAAGAAGATCCGACAAAGACCGGCCCGACGGGCGCAGCCTGCGCCGCGAGGCGAACCGGCAGCGCATCATCGACGCCCTCATCGAGCTGGTCCGCGAAGGGAACGTGGGGCCAAGCGCCGAGGAAGTGTCCAACCGGGCGGGCGTCGGCATCCGGACCGTGTTCCGCCAGTTCAACGACATGGATGCGCTCTACCGCCACACGACGGACATGCTGCGCACGGAGCTGGAGCCGCTGTTCGTGGAACCGCTCAAGGGCGAGACATTCGAGGCGCGGCTGGCCGATCACGTGGACCGGCGGGCGCTGGTCTTCGACCGCATCCTGCCCTTCCGCAATTTCGCGGACGCGCACCGGCACACGTCCCGCTTCCTGCAGGATGACTACAACAAGCTCCGTGTCGTGCAGCGCATGGCGGCGGAAGCGCTGCTCAAGGACAAGGTATCGACGCGCTCATGGGCGTTCGATGCCATCGAGCTGTTGCTGAGTTTCGATGCCTGGCGGCACCTGCGCCAGGACCAGGCGCTGCCCTTCAAGCGGGCCAAGCAGACCGTGATGGAATCGATCCACGCGGTTCTCGCCGCCCGGGCCTGACCGGACGGCGAGAACAACGGGTTCGCAATTCAGGCGGCCGACGGGTCAGGTGGTCTTGATCGCGTCGTGCCACCGGCAGGCGCCGGCGAGGCCCTTGCCGATTTCGGCCTGCGCCTGGCTGCGCTCGTACTCGTTCATGTCATCCCACAGGTCGGCCGCCTCCTCGGCAGCGTCTGCATCACCGCGCTGCGCCGCCTTGGTAAGCCAGGCATAGGCAACGGCGTTGTTGGTGCTGGTGCCGGCAAGCCCCTGCGCCACGCGGCGCATGGCGCGCACGCCGTCGATCACGTCACCGCTGTAGATCTTGCCGAGCTTGCGCATGGCGGGCGCGTATCCCTGCGCGGCGGACAGGCACAGCCAGTCCACGGCGATGGGCGTGCTGTAGAAGCCGTCGCCTTCGTTCACCGAGCAGCAATAGGCGTTGCCCACCACGTACTGCGCCTCGGCATCGCCCGCCTGCGCGGCTTCGAGATGCTTGTTGGCGACAACCTGGTCCTTGGCGATGTTGGCCCCTTCCGTTGCCACGCCGGCGCAGCCCGCCATGAACGGCGCGAGCAGGAGTGACAGAACGGCGGCGCGGATGCGCCGGCCGGAAACTGCGAATGATGACGTCATTGGAATGTCCCCTTGTCCGGCTGGCCGCATGCGTGCCGTCAGTTCGCGGCGGCCTGCGCGGTTTCGAACTCCGCCCTGGTCACTTCGCCGTCGCCGTCCGCGTCGAGCTTGCCGAAGGCGGTGTCCTGCTTGCCGAAGCGCACGATCTGGCGCGAGCGGCCAATGCCGTCTTCCGCCTGCAGGTCGATGAAGGCGTGGAACTCGCTGTTGGACAACGCGCCGTTCGCGTCGGTGTCGGCCTGGGTGAAGTTTTCCGCCACGCGGGGATCGGGCGAACCGCCGGCGCCTTGTGCCTGCGCGCCGGCGGCTGCCACCAGGAGACCGCCGAGGAGGATCGTCGCATTGGTGAGGGAACCCAAACGAAGCATGTGCCGTCTCCTGTCATTTCCGTCTTGTGAGGGTGCGCCCGAAGCGCGGCAATCATTTGGCATGACGCCTGCCAATAGTCAAGGCCGTACGCGCACGAAAATGCGTTGCCGCCGCGTTGCCCGGCCGCGCCGCCTGCAAGCATCGGAACTGTCGGGAAATGCGTGGTGTCGCGTCAGATGGTGACGACGAGGCGGTAGCCGCAATCGAGGCTGTCGCGCGCAAGCAGGCCGGCATAGCGCCTTTCCCACGCCCCGCTCTCGATATCGGCTTCGAGCTTCGCCAGCGCGGGCGACACGTCGCCGATGGCCCAGAACGACGAGATCGCGGCCCGGACGCGCTCGTCCAAGTAGGCGGCCGGGCGGCGCCAGTAGGCGCACAGGAACCCGTCGGTGCAGTCATGCGGGATGGGCACGGGCGTGATCGCCGCCGGGCCGAGCCAGTCGCCATAGGCCGCCATCGGCGGCATCTGCCCGTCATCCAGCGCGGCCAGCTCGGGGATGTAGTCGTCGGCGAGCCAGAAGCCGCGGAAGGCCGCATCGAAAGTGAGGATGACGATGGGGCCGCGGGTGACGCGGCGCATTTCCGCCATGCCCTTCGGCTGGTCGGTCCAGTGGTGGACCGTGAGGACCGCCATCGCCGCGTCGAAGGACTTGTCCTCGAAGGGCAGGTCTTCCGCGTGGCCCTGGATCGCCTTTGCTGCCGTTGCCGGGCGCTGGCGGATCATCTCGGCCGAGGGTTCCAGCGCCGTGACCTTGCGGCCCGCCGGCTCGTAGGACCCCGCCCCTGCTCCCACGTTGAGCACGGACTCCGCCGGCCCCAGCGCGTCCCCGATCAGCCGCGCGATGCGCGGGTCAGGCTTTCGCAGGTTGGCGTAGTTGATGCCGATGGTGTCGTAGCGGGCGTCCATGCGCGGAACCTTGCCACGGCGCGCAGGTGTTGGCGCGTGGCGAAAGGCTTGCAGAAATGCAGCGTAGCGACGAGAAGTGAACGCGAGATCAGAGTTGCGGCGGCCAGCAGGCATCCAGAAGGGACAACATGCCAATCTCAGTTCATGACAATCGCCTAAAGCGCTACACGGTCAATGAAGGCAACAAGACAATTCTGCTCGAAACGATCTTCCGGGATGCGGAAACGGATGAAATAACCAACGTCTTGTTTTCCGGCGTTGCCGCATACTTCTTTGAAAACCACTCCCTTCAGTTGGGAACCATCATCCATGACATCGAAGAGGTGGACACAGCCACACTCCTTGATTCCAACTGGCGGAAATTCGAAGGAGGTAAAAAGTGGGGATGGCCGGGTTATTGGGCTGAGACAAAAGAATCTGCGCAGACCTATTTCAATGAGAACGAAATAAGGGCCTACGACATAAGTTCGAGCTGCGGTCTCTGCGGATGGGTCCTCGCACAAGGCATGGAAATCTCGGCGAGCGGCCAGCAGCCCTAGCGTCCAGAAAACTGGCGGAGAGGAAGGGATTCGAACCCTCGATACGCTTTTGGCGTATACTCCCTTAGCAGGGGAGCGCCTTCGACCACTCGGCCACCTCTCCACCGCCGGGGATAGCCGTGGGCGGGGGCCAAGTCAACGGCGCGAAGCCGGGGAAATTCGCTAAATCCAGGCGCGGTCGGCGGCCCAGCTGGTGCGGGCCATCTCGGCGACCGTTGCAATCTCGTCGGCGGGCACGGCGGCGGGGTCGCCCTCTTCCAGCGGATCGTAGTGGAAGAGATAGACGCGGCTCGCGAACTCCGTGAACAGCAGGGACGACTCGCCGGGGAACTCGCCGTTCCGCTCGGTCGAGGTGTGCATGTCGTGGCCCCATTGCTGGCGGCCCTCGTTGTTGGGATCGTGGAAATAGACCCGCATCTCGCCGGACGGATCGAGCGCGACGCGCTGGATGGAAATGGCATGCCAGCCGACGAAGACGCCGCGCGTGTTGGTGGCGGCGATGCCCGCCGGCTGCGGATGGATGACCGGCTGGTTGCCGTTATAGAACGGGTGGTAGCTCGCGTAGAAATCGCGCTGGAAGCCGTCGAAGTCGCTGATGCCGCCGGACGCGATGTCCACCAGCACGCGGCAGCCGCGCGGCACCCACCAGCCATGGAAGCCCGGGTTGATCCACTTGTGCCCGTCCTCGCCGCGGCCTGCCACGCGACGGCCCATCTCCGCGTAGATGCGGTCCAGGTGCGGCACGACTACGAGGGAGACGGCGTCGAGCGTGCCGTCGAGGACCGGTGCGAGTCCCGCCGCAAGGCCCGCGGACGAGATGTGATCACCCTCGAAGGGCATGACGATCTCGCCGTCGCGCGCGGCCCAGCAGATCAGCTGGAGCAGGTAGTCCGGCACCACCTCGGCGAACAGCGCAATGGCGCGGGCTGACTGGCAGGTGGGGTTGTTGCCCTGCCCCACGCCGAGCGGATGCCCCAGTACCATGACCGTGCCCGCGAGCAGGATGCGCGCGGGATCGTCCGCCGGGCCGAAGACGAGCGCGAGGTGATCCCGCACGTCCGGCCGCAGGGTCAGGCGTATCTGGCGCCACAGGCCCGGCGCGACGGCGGGATGGAACAGCGTGCCGCGCTCGAGCAGCGACCACAGGCCGAAGACGGCCTGCGCGGTGGTGAAGGTCAGCCCTTCCGAGATCAGCGCGGAAACGAGGTCGCGGTAGCAGAGCAGTGACTGGCGGCCCACATCGCTGAGGCCGAGGGCATCGCCGGTGAGCCTGGGATGGGCCACGTCCACGAAGCGGACAAGCTCTGCGTGGTAATCCGACACCAGCGCACTGCCATGCATCGCCTGCGCACAGGCCCGCGCCTCCTGCCGGATCTCGTCCGGCGAGGCGGCTTCGAGCTTCGCCCGGTACGCGGGTATGCCCGGATCGCCCTTGCTGAGGGGGCTCGGTTCGAACAGCGCGGCAACGAGGCGGCGGGCGCGCGTTGCGGTCACGTCCGACAGCTCTGTGCCTTCCGCAAGAATGCCCGCCAGCCGGCCCACATGGGCCTTCACGTCGAGCACCTGGACCGGGCGCTGGCGCAGGATCGCGTCGATCTCGTCGATCAGCGTGCTGACGACCGTGTCGGGCGACAGCGACGACGAAATCACACCGATCAGCTCCTTCACGCCTTCACGCAAGGCCGTGTCACGCGTGCGTTCGGCTTCGGTCACGCGGTCGAACAGGAGATCGGTGTTGAAGGCGAGGATCTGGGCGAGGAAGTCGCGCGCATCCTCCGGCGGCATCGTCTCGTCGGTGACGCGCCCCTCGGCGATGGCGAGCATCCGCAGCTCGCTCAGCACCTCGGTGGCCACGAGGCGCGGTTCGCCGAACAGCGAGCCGCGCGCAAGCCGCGGCTGCAGCGCCGAGGGATGGTCCCAGTCGCTGCCGCGGAACGCGCCCGCCTCGGCGTAGCGGTCCGCGTAGCGATTGAGAACGTCGATCCCGCCCGGCACGCGGATGAGGCGCAGGGCCGCGTCGAACACCGGCCCCTGCTGGAGTGGCTTGGAGACGCGGCTTGCGCCTTCAAGCTTTTCCAGCGCGCGCACGAGACGAGCCTCGTGCGCCTGGGTGTCCGGTGCGCCGCTACCGGCGTCTTTCTTTCTGCCTAGCAGCGCGCTGAACATGCCCTGCCCCTGCGGTTCGTCCGGTGGTGGTCAGATGTAGAAGTCGTGCTCCTCCTGTTCGAGAAGCAGATCTCTCATCCGGTCGGGATTCTCCCCGAAAAAGTACAGGGAGCCGTAGTGGTTACCAAACGCGACGCGCTTGGCGACCTTCGCTTCCACCGGGCTCGCGAGGTCGTGGTAGTCGAAATACGGGTCGTCCTCCACCACGTCCGGGATCTCCATGTCCGAAATCACGCGGCGGCGCGGATAGACGAGGAACGTGCCCGCATGGCCCTTCGCATCCTCGACCTCCTTGGGGAAGAACGCTTGGATCTCTTCCTCGGTGGCCTTCGGGTCCATCACCAGCATCTGGCCCTGGTAGGCGCTGAAGCCGTAGGCGCGCTCGATCAGCTCGAAGGCGTTGCCGCCCGGCACGCGGTAGGCAACCTCGCCAAAATAGAGCGTCTCGTCGCTCGTGATGAAGTACTCCGGGTGGATCAGGCCGTTGTCGATGTCAAAGGCCTCAATCAGGTCCTCGATCGCCTTGACGATCTTGGGCCGGTACTTCTCAAGCTGCGGCGACGCCGGGATGAATACCGAGTAGCCGAGATGGACGTACTCGGAAATGTTCAGGAACCGGATCTTGCGGTTCTGGATAAACACCTCGCAGGCGAACTCGCGCCCGTCGAGATGGCTTTCCAGCAGTGCCGGGAACTCGTCGTCGGAAATCTGCGCAACGTCTTCCGTCGTGCGCACGACGCGGTGGCCAAGGCAGCCTGCCTTGTCGAACGCCTTGAAATGGATCGGGTCGTTCGGGTCGCCGTCGAGCTTCAGCAGCGACTCGTTCACGCGGCGCAGGAAGCGCAGCACGTCGTCACGGTCGTGTGCTTCCTCGAAAATGCCGACGCGGATGCCGGCCAGCTGCGCGCGGCGCTTCATCAGCGACTTGTCGCGGAACAGCATCGACCAGCCGAGCAGGCGCGGCCGCTTCTGCAGATAGGCATTGATGGCGCCCGCCCATTCCACGGTTTCCTCGTAGAGCGGGACGGCGACCTCGACGCCTTCTTCCTTGAGTTTCTCGGCAATCTCCACCGAGCCTTCGTTGAGCCGCTCGAATTCCCAGGACATGAACGGAATGCCGTTGTCCTTGGCGTATTCTTCGGCCCACTTGGGCGCGACTACAATATACTTTCTGTTGAACCGCTCGGCAGCGTCAATTGCCTTAAGACTCCAACCGAGCAGAGCAATATAGCTGTGTTCTTCGTCATGCAGCTTTTCTGTCATAATCCTCTTTCACCGTGAGTGTCCGTTGGAGTTATCCCCTTGGCTCCCAGCGAGAGGTTAATGTCTTATTGTTCCAGTTCAACCGAGTAAGCCGGTTTTATTTTTTCACCGACACGGAACCTTTTGAAACGCACATAAAAAAGCCGCCGCCCGAGATACGCACGGGCGGCGGCAAGGTGTTGAGGGATGCTGCCTGATCAGAACGTGTACGAGGCGTTCAGTGACAGGAAGTCTTTATCGTTGAGCATGGAGTAGTTCTCGGCGCCCAGATTGTTCGTGTAGGACATGCCGAGACGCCACGTGCTTTCCAGGTCGGCCGAGACGCCGAGCGTGATCGCCTTGCGATGCTCGATGAAGCCCGGGCCGATGGGACCGGCCGCGTTGCCCTTCACGTCATGGCCGAACTGCACGGACGGCGTGAGCGACCAGGGCGTGCCGAATACGTTGTTGTATTGGGCAAGGGCCGTGATGCGGTAACCCCACGAGAACTCGTCCGCGTAGTTGGTGAAACCGACGCCCTGGCCGAGGATCGAGTCGGCCACGGCGTTGGGATGGCCGGCACCCGAACGGGGCGCGGAGAGACGCGCATCGTCCGGCAGGCCGGGGAGGTACTGCGCACCCACGTTCGTCAGCAGGATGAAGGTGTCCGCGTTGATGGCGGCCACGATCGGGTCCGACGACGAGAAGGTGCTGGTGGTCTGGAACTGACCGGTCCACGTCTCGTGGCGGTCATAGCCCTTGATGCCCGTGCCCGGCGCCGCGATGGCCGCGCCGTCGCGCAGGATCGTGTTGTTGGGCAGCGTGCCGTCCGGCAGGCCGGCGGCGTAGTCGTCCACGCTGTTGTTCTCGAGATCGTTGGCGTTAATCTCGGGATCGGCCAGCTGGAACGGCATGTTGTGGGTGTAGGCCACCTCGCCCGCCAGCGCCGTGCCGCCGAACAGCTCGATCAGCGTGTTGAAGCTGGCACCGACGGTCTCGATGTCCTCGGGATACTCGGCATAGGTCGTCTTCGTGTTGGCCGAAGAGATGACGCCAAGGTTGAGGATGGTCGTCGGCAGGCCGAGGCCCGTGGCAATCGCCTGGCTCTGGCAGTTGGCGAAGGTGTTCGGCTGCGCCGCCAGGCCGAGGAATGTGCCGCAGAACTGGCTGAGCGTGCTGGTGGTCGTGCCGGCCAGCAGCGGGTTGATGGACCCGAGATCCACCGGCGTCCCCGCGGTGAACGTGGCGATCGGCAGCTTCGAGTGGTAGCGCGTGAAATACGCTGCGAGCTCGGTGCCGCCGTTCAGCCAGTCGGCGTAGTAGCGCGTGGCGACGCCGAACTGGCCCTGGTCGGAGGCATCGCGATCCGAAGTGCGCTCGACCGTGACCGGCGCATTCGGATACTCGCCGTTGAGCACCACGTAGGCGCCGCCGTCGCAGAAGCCGTCATTGCTGGCGAAGAACGTGCCGCACGGGTTGAGATCGGACTTCTCGAAGCCGAAGACGTAGAACGCTTCGAGGCTCAGATTGTAGGGCAGTCCGAAGGAGGCGTAGACGGACGGCTGCGGCTTGAGCGCTTCCTTGACCTCCGAACCGGGCGTGCGGAGCGCCGCCACGTCGATCGGAAGGTAGGAGTTGATGCCGCCGGGGATGAACAGGCTTTCGCCCCAGTTCACGACCTGCCGGCCCACACGCAGCGTGATCGGCACGTCGCCGGCCTGGAAGTTGCCGTAGACGAAGGCGTCCAGAAGTTCCGCGTCGGAACGCGCGGCATCCCGCGCATCGTCGCCACGGCGCGCATCCTTCAGCGGACGGGACCCGAAACGGGTCTGCTTGGTGCCGACCTTCTCGTCACCCCAATAGTCATAGAACGCGCTGCCGCGGATGAAGGCACCGAAGTTCCGCCAGCTGACTTCCACTTCACTCGTGACCTTGGCCACGGTCGAAATCGGTTCCCAGCCTTCCGTGTTCACGTTGCCGTCGTCTTCATTGACGCTGGCGAACAGGCCGTTCTCGTTGCGGCAGCCGCCATTGAACTGCGAGATGTATTCGCAGCCCTGCTCGGCGGTGCGGATGCTCGCGCCGAGGGAAAATGTCGTCGTTGTCGAGACGTTCGCTTCGCCGACCTCGAAATTCGCAGCCAGCGCCGAACCCGGCGCGGCGGCGAAGAGCGCGGCCACAATCGGCCCAGCCAGCAGCCTCGGCTGCCGGTACGCGGCACTCCATACCATCTTGGAACCCTCCATCCCCTGTGCGCCCACCGGGCTGACCTCCCGGCTGGCCGGCCCATCCGGCTCGGCGCACATCATCTTTTCGGCACGTTCAGTACTTGCTGAATAGACTGGCCATACGGAATTCACGGGATGCCGTCAATGACAAACTGTCAAAAGTTCACGTGGGAAAGGGAGTTGTGACCGGAATGCCGCGCACCTACGATGCGTCAGACAAATCAGTACCGTCTGAACCGGCAGTAAAGACCGGCACTTCCAATGGGACGGACAACAAAAAATTCGAGTGGGGGGACCGGACGCATGACGAGGCAAAATGCCCGGGCGACCGAGGAATTCATCGAGACGATGGGGATCGTCATGCAGGCGGACAGCCTGTCGCGCACGGGCGGGCGAATCTTTGCCTACCTGCTGCTCAAGGGCGAGCCGGTGGGATTCGATCAGCTGGCGGATGACTTGCAGATCAGCCGGTCCGGCGTTTCGACCAACACGCGGGACCTGGAGCGCATGGGAATCATCCAGCGCGTCTCGCGGGCCGGCGACCGGCAATACTACTTCACCGTGACCGACGGCGCCCTCGCCCACCTGCTGGAACAGCACGTGGAACGGCTGGGCAAGGCAGAAGCGGCCATCGAGACGGCGCTGGCCAATGTAGGCGCCGACCTCAAGGCCGGCCGTGTGAGGCTTGAGCGGTTGCGGCGGTTCTACGGTATCGCCATCGCCAAGACGCAGGAGATAATCCGGGAAATCTCCGAGCCGCCGGTGCCGGGCCGCGCGCCGAAGCGGCCTGTCAGCCAGGCGGCGCGGCACTAGCGCCGGTCAGCGCGGACGGATCAGGCCTTCCTGCGTCACCGAGGCGATCAGCACGCCATCGCGCGTGAAGATGTTGCCGCGGTTGAAGCCGCGCGCACCGGACGCCGACGGCGCATCCTGCGCATAGAGCAGCCACTCGTCGGCCCGGAACGGGCGGTGGAACCACATGGCGTGGTCCAGCGAGGCGGACTGCACCTTGCCGTCCATCCAGGTGACGCCGTGCGGATTGATGCAGGTGTCGAGCAACGTCATGTCCGAGGCGTAGGCGAGCACGCACTGGTGAAGCGCCACGTTGTCGGCGATCGGTGCGACAGCGCGGAACCAGACATGGCTGATGGGATCGCGCTTTTCCGCGTCCATGTAGCTGGGCGGCTCCACGAAACGCAGCTCGATGGGTCGCGGGCGCAGGAAACGGTCACGCATGGAGCGCGGCACCCGGTCCACCACCTTCTCGCGCAGGTCACGCTCGCTCGGCAGGTCTTCCGGCGCCGGCACGTCCGGCATGGGGAACTGGTGGTCGAACCCCTCCTCCGCCACCTGGAAGGAGGCGGCCATGTTGAAGATCTGCTTGCCGTGCTGGATTGCGATGACGCGGCGGGTGGTGAAGCTGCGCCCGTCGCGCGCCCGGTCCACCTCGTAGACGATCGGCACCTTGGGATCGCCGGGGCGGATGAAATAGGCGTGCAGGGAATGGCAGGTGCGGTCATCCTCGACCGTGCGCTGGGCGGCGACGAGCGCCTGCCCGATCACCTGGCCGCCGAACACGCGCTGCCACGAATCCTCGGGGCTTTGCCCGCGAAACAGGTTCACCTCGATGGGCTCGAGGTCGAGAAGCTCGACGAGATCCTTGACGAAATCGGGCATGGAGAGCGGGTCCGGGGAACGTTCGATAAAGGGGAACTGTTGGCGCCGTATCGGGTTTCGGCGGACAGGTGCCGCGGTCTATGCAGCAGCCGCCCAGCCCGGTCAACTCGCCGCAACGCCGCACCAAGGGAGGCCGCGATGATCGACTACAGCAAGGCCTACAACGGCAATTTCGTGCGCCTGGACGTGAGCGGGAAGCTGACCCACGCGGACTACGAAGACCTGCTTCCGCGACTCGAACAGGATATCGAGGCGCAGGGTCCGCTTCGCATGCTGATCGTCCTCGACGATTTCGAAGGATGGACGGCCGGCGCGCTCGTGGATGACGTGAAATTCGACATCCGCCACGGCAGGGACCTGGAACGGGTCGCCGTGGTGGGCGAGAACAAGCTGGAAGAATGGGGTACGGAACTGTCCGACCGCTTCTTCCCCGGCGAAGTGGCGTTCTTCAAGCCGGGACAGATGGCCGACGCCGAGGCCTGGGCCACGGCCTGACCGGCTGCGGCGCTGGAAGCCGCCCTGCTCCGCCGGAGCAAGGCGCGCTGTTCTCATGGAATTGCTGCCCGGCGGCCCGGCACAGGCCACCGTGGCATCGTCTTAGGCGTGGGTGGCGATCCACTCGCGCGCCTGGCGCTGCGCCTCGGCGATCTCGGCCGGGGACATCAGGTCAGCCAGTTCCTTGCGCTGATCCTTCGCCGCCGGCGAGCCGCGCATGGCCGCCAAATTGAACCACTTGTGGGCCGTCACCAGGTCCGGCTCGACGCCTTTGCCGACCGAATAGATGAGACCGAGATTGTAGAGCGCGTCGCTGGTGCCGCGTTCGGCATCCATCTCGAAACGCTTGAGGTCGTCCAGCTCGACTCGGGCCATGGGTTCCTCCTGCCGTCGCCCTTATCCCCGGCCGGTACGCCCATGAACCGCCTATCCGGTTCCGGACGGCTGCAAACCCCCTGTTCGCAGTGGCCGTTGTCCGAATGCTGGCCATCGCGTCTAAACAACAGGTTAAGCGATTCAAATACAGTTAGAGAGTCGCGCAAATTCGAGACAATCCCGCGGGATTGCTCAGGATTTTTGTGGCGGGACGTTCATGCCTTTTTGCACGGAGGGGCGCGCCGCGATGGCATCGAGCCAGCGTTTCGTGTTCGCGCCCTCGCCCACCGCGTCCGGCTTGGCGTTACGGATGAACTCGAAACCCACCGCGACCCACGGGTAGAGAGCCATGTCGGCGATGGAGTAATCGCCCGCGACGAACGCGTTATCGGCGAGCTGCTTGTCGAGGACGCCGATCAGCCGGGCGCTCTCGCCGAGATAGCGGTCGATGGCGTAGGGAATCTTCTCGGGCGCGGCATTCGCGAAATGGTTGGCCTGACCCATCATCGGGCCGATGCCGCCCATCTGCCACATCAGCCATTCCAGCACCTTGGCGCGCGCAAGCCCGGATGCGGGCAGGAACTTGCCGGTCTTCTCCGCGAGATAGATGAGGATTGCGCCGGATTCGAAGACCGACACCGGCCCGCCGTCACCGTCCCGGTCGACGATGGCCGGGATCTTGTTGTTGGGGCTGACCTTCAGGAAGTCCGGCTTGAACTGCTCGTCATTGCCGATATCGACCGGGTGGACGGTGTAGTCGAGCCCCATCTCCTCGAGCGCGACGGAAGCCTTGCGGCCATTGGGCGTGGTCCAGGTATAAAGATCGATCATCGTCCGGTTCCTCCCTTTGCGGATCGGTTGAGGCGCATATGGGCGGAGTTGGGTCCGAACTCAATCAGCCCGCTGCTAACGTCGCCGTGAAGCCGAACCCCATATCAGTGCGGCGGCAGCAGTTTCTCACGCGTGCGGGCGATCAGGTGGACCTGCATAGTATCGGGCTCGCCATCCACCTCGGCGACGGCGGCCATCATCCCGACCAGTTCGCGCTTCTCCACATCGGTCAGCCGATTGTGGAGAGGGCGCAGGACCTTCGTCAGGACATTTGCAATGTCCGTGATGTCCTGCGCCATGAAGGCCGCTGCCCCGAGCAACTCCTCGGCGTCGGCCCTGCTCAGGCCAAGGTGCCCAGTGGCTTGCTCGCAGATCGCCTCGCGTTGCGCTTCGGTGAGCGGACCCCGGTAACGTGCGGTCTCGTGCATCAAAAGCACGGCGATCTCGCGGGGGTCCTCCAACGTGTTGATGGCGTTGCGGGAATACTTCCGGTTCCACTGGTGGCGCCGGTAAAGGCCGTGCGCATCGGACACGACCTCCTGTCCCTCCCGGGCAATGTAGGTCAGCCGGTAGACAACGAAGATCAGCGCGCCCACCGCGCCAAGTATCGCCAACAGGATATGCATCCGCCCGTCCCTCCCCGGTCCTGCCCGGAAATTCTAGCAGCGGACGGGGCACACCGGAATTGCCTACTCGGTCTTGATCAGCACCTCGATGAACTGATGGTGATGCAGGTCGCCGTCGATAGAGGGGATGGCCTGGTAGCGGCCGGGCGCAAGCTCCAGGCCGATGGCAGCGTTGCTGTCGTCGTAATGGGCAAGCTCCGTGCCGCTGCCGTCATAGAGCGTGAAGCCGTAATCGCCGCCGATGACGGCGAAGACGCAGCCCGTGCTCTCCAACTCCACGACGGGCGCCTTGATGAGCGGCGCGATGCGCTCGTGGTCGTCGTGCAGGCCCTTGAGCTTGGTGATACCGGCGCTCGCCGGCGCCGCCAGAAGCAGCGCCGGAATGAGCGCGAGGGCGGCAAACGCGGTACGCATGAAACCTCCTATCGGGCGCGCTGGCCGAACAGTGTCTTGCGTGCGGCCTTCTGATCCTGAAGCGACTGGTTGCGCAAATCGCGGCCGAGTTCAAATCCGCGCTGCACGCCGGGGCGCGCCTGCATGCGTTCGAACCACTTCTTGAGGTTGGGGAAGTCTTCCAGCTTCTGGCCCTGCCGCTTGTACGGCACGACCCACGGCCATGCCGCCATGTCGGCGATGGAATAGCTGCCGCAGAGGTAGTCCTTGCCGCGAAGCTGCTTGTTCATGACGCCGTAGAGCCGGTTCACCTCGTCGGTGTAGCGCTTGGCGCCGTATTGCGTGCGGACCTTCGCGTCCTTCTTCCCCTGAAGGATCATCGGCGCGTACTGGCGGAAGTGATGCGCCTGCCCCGCCATGGGGCCGAGGCCGCCCATCTGCCAGAACAGCCATTCATCCACCGCGACGCGGGCACGCTCGGCCTTGGGATAGAACTTGCCGGTCTTGCGGCCGAGATACTGGAGGATGGCGCCCGACTCGAAGACCGAGATCGGCTTGCCGCCCGGCCCGTCCGGATCGACGATGGCCGGCATCCGGTTGTTCGGCGAAATCTTCAGGAAGGACGGCTTGAACTGCTCGCCCGCGCCGATGTTCACCGGCTTGAGGTCATACGGCAGCCCACACTCCTCGAGCATGATCGACACCTT
Source organism: Parvibaculaceae bacterium (assembly GCA_965229975.1). Taxonomy (GTDB): domain Bacteria; phylum Pseudomonadota; class Alphaproteobacteria; order CGMCC-115125; family CGMCC-115125; genus Pyruvatibacter. The sequence goes on along the minus strand of OZ245936.1, from coordinate 935,406 downwards.
CCAGCCGTTCGGCGTCGGCCAGTAATAGAGGTCAATGGGCTTCGAGGTCTTCGCCCGGCCGCGCGCGGAACGGATCGGCACGACTTTAGCCTTGGTCCTGGCGGCGGCCTTCTTCTTCGCGGCGGTTTTCGTTGCGGCCTTCTTCGCGGGCGCCTTGCGGGTGGTCTTCTTGCGGGCGGCAGCGGCCATGCGACGTCTCCCTGTGTTGGCTGTTTGCACACAGCCTAACAGGTGACGCGGCGGCGTCATTTCAATTCTTGGGGGGGCTTCCGTCTCCCGACCCAGCCACACATGTCATCCCGGCCCTGAGCCGGGATCGGGTGATGGTGGCACACGAGAGCGATCCCGGCTCGGCGCGTTGCGCCGTCCGGGATGACATGGGGTGCGGAATGTGTGGGTTAGAGGCCCAGCTTCTTGGCGAGGATGTCGTTGACGGCGGCGGGGTTGGCCTTGCCGCCGGACGCCTTCATCACCTGGCCGACGAACCAGCCGGCCATCTTGGGCTTGTCCTTGACCTGCTCGACCTTGTCCGGGTTCTGAGCAATCACCTCGTCCACCATGGCCTCGATGGCACCGGTGTCGGTGACCTGCTTGAGGCCCTTGTCCTCGACGATCTTGCCCGGTGCATCGCCGGTTTCGAGCATGATCTCGAACACGTCCTTGGCGATGCGGCCGGAGATTGTGTCGTCGGAAATGAGGTCGATCAGCTCGCCGAGGTGTTCGGCGGAGACGGGCGACTCGTCGATGTCCTTGCCCATCTTGTTGAGCGCGCCGAAGAGTTCGCCCGTCACCCAGTTGGCGGCAAGGCGCGCGTCGCGCCCGTTGGCGACGGTCTCGAAGTAATCCGCCGAGGCCTTGTCCGCGGCCAGCACGCCCGCGTCGTAGGGCTTGAGGCCATAGACCTCCACGAAGCGCGCGGACTTGGCGTCCGGCAGCTCGGGGAGCGAGGAACGGATTTCCTCGATGAAGCTGTCTTCCAGTTCCAGCGGCAGCAGGTCCGGGTCCGGGAAGTAGCGGTAGTCATGCGCCTCTTCCTTGGAGCGCATGGAGCGCGTTTCGCCGGTGCGAGCATCGAACAGGCGCGTTTCCTGGTCCACCTTGCCGCCGTCCTCGATCAGGTCGATCTGGCGGCCGACCTCGTAGTCGATGGCCTGGCCGATGAAGCGGAACGAGTTGACGTTCTTGATCTCGCAGCGCGTGCCATAGCCATCGCCCGGCTTGCGCACGGACACATTGATGTCGGCGCGCATGGAGCCCTGCTCCATGTTGCCGTCGCAGGTGCCAAGATACCGCAGGATGGTGCGCAGCTTCTTGAGGAAGGCCTGCGCCTCTTCCGCCGAGCGCATGTCCGGCTTGGTGACGATCTCCATGAGCGCCACGCCGGAGCGGTTCAGGTCCACGAAGGACAGCGACGGGTCCTGGTCGTGCAGGCTCTTGCCCGCGTCCTGTTCCATGTGCAGGCGCTCGATGCCGACGGTGCGCGTGATGCCCTCTGCCAGGTCGACCACGACCTCGCCCTCGCCGACGATGGGCAGCTCGTACTGGGAAATCTGGTAGCCCTGCGGCAGGTCCGGGTAGAAATAATTCTTCCGCGCGAAAACCGAGCGCTTGTTGATCCTGGCGTTGAGACCGAGACCCGTGCGCACCGCCTGCTCGACACAGTACTTGTTGAGCACGGGCAGCATGCCGGGCATGGCCGCGTCCACGAGGCTCACCTGCGAGTTGGGCTCGGCGCCGAACTCCGTGGCCGCGCCGGAGAACAGCTTCGACTTCGATGAGATCTGCGCGTGGCACTCGATGCCGATGACGACTTCCCAGTCGCCGGTGGCGCCGCTGACCAGCTTCGATTCCGCTTCGGCCATCAGTCCCTCCACCAGGGCTTGGGGCGCGCATGGAACTGCGCCGCCTCTTCGAGCGCGTAGGCGCCGCGCAACACGGTCTCTTCATCGAACGCCCGGCCGATGAGCTGAAGGCCCAGCGGCAGACCGCTGTCGGACAGCCCCGCGGGCACCGAGATGCCCGGCAGGCCGGCAAGGCTCGCGGGTACCGTGAACACGTCGTTGAGATACATGGTGACCGGATCGCCGGTCTTGGCGCCGATGCCGAAGGCGGGCTCGGGCGAGGTCGGCGTCAGCAGCAGGTCCACGTCCTCGAAGGCGTCGCGGAAGTCCTGCGCGATGAGGGCGCGGACCTTCTGGGCCTTGAGGTAGTAGGCATCGTAATAGCCTGCCGACAGAACGTAGGTGCCGATGAGGACGCGGCGCTTCACCTCCGCACCGAAGCCCTCGGCACGGGTTTTTTCATACATGTCCGTGATGTCGTCGCCGGCGACGCGCAGGCCGTAGCGCACGCCGTCGTAGCGGGCGAGGTTGGACGAGGCTTCGGCGGGGGCGACGATGTAATAGGTCGGCAGCGCGTACTTGGTGCGCTTGAGGCTGACGTTCTTAACCTCGGCGCCCTGCGCCACCAGCCAGTCCACGCCCTGCTGCCACAGCTTCTCGATCTCTTCCGGCATGCCTTCGACGCGGTATTCCTCGGGCACGCCGATCTTCAGACCCTTCACGCCGCCTTCGAGCGCCTTCTCGTAGTCGGGCACCGGGCGGTCGATCGAGGTGGAGTCCTTTGGGTCGTGCCCGGCCATGGCGCCGAGCATGATGGCGGCGTCGCGCACGGTGCGCGTCATCGGGCCCGCCTGGTCGAGCGACGAGGCGAAGGCGACGATACCCCAGCGCGAGCAGCGGCCATAGGTGGGCTTGAGGCCCACGGTGCCGGTGAGCGCCGCGGGCTGGCGGATGGAGCCGCCGGTGTCCGTGCCGGTCGCGCCCGCGCAAAGCTGCGCGGCGACGGCAGCGGCCGAGCCGCCCGACGAGCCGCCGGGGACGAGTCCCGCCCCCTTCTCGTCCAGCGTCCACGGGTTACGCACGGGGCCGTAGTAAGAGGTCTCGTTGGACGAGCCCATGGCGAACTCGTCGAGGTTCGTCTTGCCGAGCAGCACGGCACCCGAATTCCACAGGTTCTGTGTGACGGTGGACTCATAAGGCGGCGTGAAGCCGTCGAGGATGTGGCTGGCGGCGGTCGTCAGCACGCCCTCGGTGCAGAACAGGTCCTTGATGGCCAGCGGCACGCCTTCGAGGGATCCCGCTTCGCCCGCCCTGCGGCGCGCATCGGACTCCTTCGCCATCTCGATGGTCTTGCCGGGCAGGACCGTGATGAAGGCGTTGAGGGCGGACGCGCCGTGGATCGCCTCGAGATAGGCGTTGGCCATCTCTTCCGCGGTGGTGTCGCCCTTGGCGAGGGCATCGCGCGCGGCGGCGATGTCGAGATCGAGAAGCTCGCTCATTCGACCACCTTCGGCACGGTGAAGTGCCCCTCGCGCGCATCGGGCGCATTGGCGAGGACGAGGTCGCCCTTGCCGCCGTCGGTCACGTCGTCGGCGCGCAGCGGCGCGGAGACGGCGACGGCGGATGTCATGGGCTCGACGCCGCTGGTGTCCACCTCGTCGAGCTGTTCCACCATGCCGAGGATCTGGTTCAACTCGCCGACGAGGGGCGTGACCTCGTCATCCTTTAGGGCGATCCGCGCGAGTTTCGCGATCCGCCGTACCGTATCCGCATCGACCGACATGGGACGCCTTTGGTTCGGGGTGGCTGGTGGGGCCGCGCCTGACGCGGGAGTGCGACTCCTAGGCGGCGCGAAGTGGCGCGGAACATAGCCGTAACGTACAAGGAGCATCAACCGCGCGAAGCCGCACACCAGACCGTCTGCGAGACATGGCCCTGATCACCACCGACGCCGGGGAATTCGCCGCCGCCCTGCCCGCCACCGGCGGGCTGATGGGGCTCGACCCCGGCACCAAGACCATCGGCGTCGCCGCCAGCGACCCGGCGCGGCGGCTCTCGACGCCGGTGCGCACGCTCAGGCGGGGCAAGTTCACCGCCAATGCCGAGGAGCTGAAGGCGATGGCGGCGGAACGCGGCACGGTGGGCTTCGTCCTCGGCCTGCCCGTCAACATGGACGGCACCGAGGGCCCGCGCTGCCAGGCGAGCCGGGCATTTGCGCGGAACCTGTCGGGCGCGCTGGGCCTGCCGGTGCTGTTGTGGGACGAGCGGCTGTCCACCGCGGCCGTGGAGCGGGAACTGATCGGCCTCGACACGTCCCGGCGGCGGCGCGCGGAGGTGATCGACGCCGAGGCGGCGGCCTACATCCTCCAGGGGGCGCTGGACAGGCTGGGGCGGATTTGAGGCTCGGCTGTGCCGTGTGGCCGTGGACCCTCCGGTCAAGCCGGAGGGACGTCGGGTTTTCTGCTTCCCGCCAACCCCAATACCGCTTTCCCTCCGGCTTGACCGGAGGGTCCAGAGAGAAACGCTCAGCGTTCCCCATCGGCCGCTGCGCGCCGACTTCTCCCTAGAGGGACAGGTGACTTGGAGCGTGTGCGGCCGGACGATCTCTCTCCTTCCCTGAAGCGAGAGTGTGTGGGCCCGACGGGCCCACACACGTCCCGGACTAGTCCACCCAGAAGTCCCTGGCGGCCTTCCGGCGCTGCCGGATGGCACTATTCTCGTCACGCGCCTTGTATGACTGCCAGCCATGGGCGCCATCGGCATCGGCGATTTCCCAGCCGCCGAGAGCCGCCGCGGTCAATCCCGCGCCGAGGGCTTCGAAACCTTGCGCGGTGTAGAGGTCGGCCTCGACGTTCTTGTTGATCATGAACTTGAGCTGGCGCACGCCCTGCTGGTTCTTGGACAAGAGCAGGTCCACCAGCGCATCTGTTTCCGTCTCAAGCGCATCGCCGGCCACGACCCGATTGAAGAGGCCGAGTTCAACGCCCCGCTCGGCCCTGTGCAGCGCGCCGAGAAGGTTGATCTCCTTGGTCATGCGGCGGCCGATCAGCCGGGCCATACGCGTGGTTCCACCCCAGCCGGGCGTGATGCCCCAGTCCACTTCCGGCATGCCCCAGCGCACCCGGTCCGTGCAGATGACGAAGTCGGACGCCATGGTGATTTCGAGTCCGCCGCCGACGCAGTACCCATCGACGGCGCAGACGGTGATCTTGTCGAGCTCTTCCAGTGTGTTCGCCATGTCCTGGTACTTGCGCACGCGGCGCATCACCTGGTTCGCGTCGCCCCACACGCCCGATCCCATCTCCGTAAGATCGTCCCCGGCGCAGAAATTGCCGCCGGCGCCCGTGATGACCACGACCTTGAAGCGCTCGATGTCGCGCACGTAGTCCAGCGCGGCGTGGAAATCGTCCGACAGCCGGATCGACAGGGCGTTGGTCACGTCCGGACGGTTGAGGGTGATGTGCGCCACCTGTCCCCTGTCCTCGAACAGGAGGTCTGAAAAGACGGGGCACGCCGGTTCGTCGATTTCCACGGTGCGGAACTGCTGGGTCATGTCGTTCTCCCTGACAGCGCTTGGCTGGATGCCGTGCGCATGTAACTATGGATTTGCAACTAACATTGTAGGTATCGTTTTGCAAGTTACATCCGACAAGACGCGCCCGCGCGCTGACTCCGTCGAGCGAACGCTGGAGGTGGTCGGCGACGCATGGACATTCCGGGTGTTGCGCGAAGCATTCTTCGGGGCGCACCGCTTCGACGAATTCCGGCGCGGCACGGGCGCCTCGCCCAACATCCTCACCGACCGGCTGAAGAAGCTGGTGGCCCACGGAATCTTCGAGAAGGTGCGCTACAGCGATCACGCGAACCGCTTCGAATACCGGCTGACGGAAATGGGGATCGACCTCTACCCGCTCATCGTCCTGATGCTGCAGTGGGGCGACCGGTGGCTGGACGACGGCAAGGGGCCGCCGCTGACGCTGGTCCACGAGGCCTGCGGCAACGATCTCCAGGCGGAGCTTGTTTGCGCACAGTGCGACGGCGTGGTGGATGCGCGCGCCGTCTCCTGGGTCAACAACCGGCCGGGCGAGGACTAGCCGACGGCCCGCAGCGCGAAGGTGACGGGGGCCCGCGCCGCCTGTTTGCCGTCGGGGCGGGTGAAGGTGACGTCCACGTGGAGGAGCTGGCGGGATTTGTTGGCGACGCGGCCCTCGATGGTCACCGGGCCCTCGGCGACCGGGCGGAAATAGTCGATGGTGAGGGAGGACGTGCGCATGGCCTCCCCGTCCTCGAGGACGGTCATGGCGGCGAAGGTGCCCATCTGGTCCGCCAGCGCGCCGTAGTAGCCGCCGAACAGGAAGCCGTCGGCGTGGAGCAGTTCCGGCACCGGGGTCCATGACTTGCGGGCGTAGCCGGGCTCCCAGTGGTCGAGCGCGCCCATGGCCAGCCAGTTGGTGACGGGCGGCAGCACCGCGTCTCCCGCCACGAGGGCTGCAAGCCTGTCCTGCCAATGGCTCATGGTCGCGTCCTCCCGCACCTGATAAACCCGCGTGGAGCCGCATCCCGGCCGCCGATTCCGGCCAAAGTGGGGGCGGCAGAGAAACGAGACCGCGCGCCCATGATTCCCATTCTCTATGCCCTGATCCCGATCTTCCTGGTGATCGCGCTGGGGGCGTTCATCAAGCAGATCGATTTTCCCGGCGGCGAGTTCTGGGTGCTGCTCGACCGGGTGACCTATTTCGTGCTGTTCCCCGCCCTGCTGGTGCACACGCTGGTGGCGGCGGACCTGTCGGACATGCCGGTGCCGTCGATGGCGGCGGCGCTGTTCGCGGGGCTTTTGACCATGACCGCGGTCGTGGTGGCGCTGAAGCCGGTGCTGACGGGGCCCATGGGGCAGACCGGCGCGGCATACACGAGCATCTTCCAGGGGGCGGCGCGGTGGAACAGTTTCGTCGCCATCGCGGCTGCGTTCTCGCTGTTCGGCAACGAGGGGCTGGCGCTGTCGGCGGTCGGCATCGCGGTGCTGGTGCCGACGGTGAACGTGCTGTCGGTCTTCATCCTGACGCGGCACGCCGGCGATACGCCGGCCGGGTGGAAGACGGTGGGCCGCCTGCTGGTACGCAACCCGCTGGTGATCGCCTGTGCCGTGGGCATTTTCCTCAACGCGAGCGGGATCGGGCTGTGGGAGCCCTTGCTGACGACGGTGGAAATCGTCGGGCGCGCGGCGCTGGCGCTGGGGCTGCTGGCGGTGGGGGCCGGCCTCGACCTCGGAAAGCTGGCGGCGCAGCGCGGGGCCATCGTGCTGACGACGGCGCTGCGGCTCCTCGCCATGCCGCTTTTCATGGCGGCGTGGTGCTGGATCTTCGGCGTCGACGGCGTCGCGCGGATGGTAGCGATCATCTGCGGCGCGGTGCCAGGGGCGACGAGCTCCTACGTTCTCGCGCGGCAGCTGGGCGGCGACGCGGCGCTGATGGCGAGCCTGATCACCGCCTCGACGCTGGCGGCGGTCGTCACCATGCCGCTGATCGTGTGGGTGATGGGCTGATGGAAGTCTGGCGCTCGCTCGAACTGTCGTGGTTCGGCACCGGCGAGGCGCCGGACGAGATCGCGCGCTGGATCGGCGATATCGACGCGCCGCATTCGGATAGCGAGGAACGGACGGACTTCTATTTCCTCGGCGCGGGTGAGCGGCTGAGCGTCAAGTTCCGCGAGGAGCGCATCGAGGTGAAGGAGCGCACCGGCACCGACGCCACCTGGAAGCACGGGCCCTGGGCGGCGACGGCGGAGCACTGGAAGAAGTGGCGCTTCGAAGCAGACGAGAGCGGGACGCCGGACGATGCGCGCTGGTGCCCCGTGCGCAAATCGGCGACGGACGTGCGCTGGTGGTACGACAAGAACGGCATCGAGGCGGACGAAGGCGCCACCTACCGCGTGGACCTCGGACTCCAGCGGCTGGTGATCGGCGAGCGGCCCTACTGGCGGCTCGCCTTCGACATCGGCGCCAAGGGCAAGCCGCCCTTCGAGCTGATCGCGCGGGTGGCGGACCGGGCCTTCAAGGGCGCGCCGCCGCCGCCGAAGGGCTGCACGGCGCGGTCCTTCCCCGAATTCCTCGGCGGGCTGGTGCTCTAGCCTCTCACTGCATCACCCGCGCGCGGTCGACGATGGCGGAGAGGTCCGCGGCATCGGGCAGCGCGCCGTAGGTCGAGCCGCGGTGGCCGCCGAGGCGCGTGGCGCAATAGGCGTCGGAAACGGCGTGCGGCGCGTGCTTCAGCAGGATCGAGGCCGCGGTGGCCTGCGCCAACTGTTCCACCACATAGCGCGCGCGCCGTTCGAGGGTGCCGATATCGGTAAAGGCCTCGCGCAGGTCGCGGACGGCGGCATCAAGGTGCGCGCTCTGGCCCTTCACCTCGTCGAGTTCCGCGAACACGGCATCGAGCGCTTCCGGCTCGCGGGCCAGGGCGCGGAGCATGTCGAGGCACATGACGTTGCCCGAGCCTTCCCAGATCGAGTTGACGGGCAGCTCGCGGTAGATGCGGCCCGCAACGCCCTCCTCCACGTAGCCGTTGCCGCCGAGCACTTCCATCGCCTCGTAGGCTAGCTCGGGGCCGCGCTTGCAGACCCAGAATTTGACGACCGGCGTCATCAGGCGCTTGAACTTCGCTTCGCGTTCATCCGTATGCGCATTGTCGAAGGCGCGTGCGAGACGGAACGCGAGGACCGTCGCCGCTTCCACTTCCAGGTGCATGTCGGCGAGCACCGACTGCATCAGCGGCTGGTCGATCAGGTGCTTCTGGAAGACGCGGCGGTGGGAACAGTGGTGGACGCCCTGCGCCACCGCCTGCCGCATGAGGGCCGCCGAGGCGATGGCGCAGTCGAGGCGCGTGTAGGTCGCCATCTCGATGATGTTGCGCACGCCCCGCCCTTCTTCGCCGATCAGCCACGCGGCGGCGTTGGCGAATTCGACCTCGGAGGAGGCGTTGGACTTGTTGCCAACCTTCTCCTTGAGGCGCTGGACGTGGATGGCGTTCATCTCGCCGTCCGGCGTGAAGCGCGGCATCAGGAAACAGGACAGCCCGCCCGGCGCCTGCGCGAGCACGAGGAAGGCGTCGCACATGGGCGCCGAGAAAAACCACTTGTGGCCGGTGATGCGGTATTCGGCGCCGGGGCCGCCGCCATTGACCGGCATGGCGGCGGTCGTGTTGGCGCGCACGTCCGTGCCGCCCTGCTTCTCGGTCATGCCCATGCCGATGGTGACGGCGGACTTTTCCGGCGCGGGCTTCAGCTCGGCGTCGTACTCGCGCGCGGCGATGCGCGGCTCCCAGACCTCGGCAAGCGACGGCTGGAAGCGCAGCGCGGGAACGCTGGCATGGGTCATGGTGATGGGGCAGCCGTGGCCGGCTTCCACCTGCGTCATCATGTAGGTGCCCGCCAGCCGCGCCACGAGCGCGCCGGGCTTGGGCTCCGCCCACGGCGACGAATGAAGCCCCTGCTTCATGGAGAGCGCCATGAGCCGGTGATAGGACGGATGGAACTCGACGGCGTCCTGCCGGTGACCGAAGCGGTCGAAGCTGCGCAGGACCGGCAGGTAGGTGTTGGCCTGCCGCCCGAGATCGAGAACCTCGGCAGAGCCTATCTCGGCGCCGAAGGCTTCCAGGTTCTTCGCGGCCCAGTCTGCGCCCTCCCGCGCGATGGTCTCGGTCAGCACCGTGTCGGAGGTGAAGAGATTGTAGTCCTCCAGCGGCGGCGGCTGGTTGAAAACCTCGTGCGTGTGGTAGCCGACGCCGGTTGCGTGCTGCTCGCTCATGGTCTGTCTCCTGCCTTGCGGCCGGGGGCCGAAATTTCCGCGATTTTCCGGGTTTCCCCCGGTTGCGGCATCGCGCGGCGCTCCCTATAAACTCCGCTTTCGATGAACGTCCCGGTCGAACGCCCCGCCGCCGAATTTCCCCATCGTCACCTGTTGGGGATCCAGGACCTCTCTTTTCAGGACATTACCGCCCTTCTGGACCTGGCCGACGCCTATGTTGACCAGAATCGGCAGGTGGACAAGAAGACCGGCCTGCTGCGTGGCCGTACGCAGATAAACCTGTTCTTCGAGGCCTCCACCCGCACCCAGAGCTCCTTCGAACTGGCCGGCAAGCGGCTGGGCGCCGATGTGATGAACATGTCGGTCTCGACCTCCGCCATCAAGAAGGGCGAGACGCTGCTGGATACGGCGGTGACGCTGAACGCCATGCGGCCCGACCTGATCGTGGTCCGCCACCCCCATTCGGGCGCGGTCGCCCTGCTCTCCCAGAAAGTGGACTGCGGTGTCGTCAACGCGGGCGACGGCAGCCACGAGCACCCGACGCAGGCGCTGCTGGACGCGCTCACCGTGCGCCGCCGCCTCGGCAAGATCGAAGGCCTGCGCGTCGCCATCTGCGGCGACATCCTGCACAGCCGCGTCGCCCGCTCGAACATCCACCTGCTGACCAAGCTGGGCGCACGGGTGCGCCTCGTCGGACCCCCGACGCTGATGCCCGAGGGGATCGAGAACCTGGGCGCCGAGACCTTCACCGACATGAAGACCGGCCTCGAGGGCTGCGACGTGGTGATGATGCTGCGCCTCCAGATGGAGCGCATGACCGGCTCGTTCATTCCCTCGACGCGCGAGTATTTCCGCCTCTACGGCCTCGACTACCAGAAGCTGGCCTATGCCAAGCCGGAAGCGCTGGTGATGCATCCCGGCCCGATGAACCGCGGCGTCGAGATCGACAGCCAGGTCGCCGACGACGTGGACCGCAGCGTGATCCGCGACCAGGTGGAAATGGGTGTCGCCGTGCGCATGGCCGTGCTGGACGCCCTCTCCCGCCACCTGCCGAACCAGTAAGGGCCGCCCCGACAATGTCCACCGCCTACGTCAACGCCAGGCTCATCGACCCGGCCTCGGGCCTCGACACGGCCGGGGCCGTGCTGGTGGAGAACGGGCGCATCCTCGACCTGGGCCCGCACCTTTTTGCCAACGGCACGCCGGCTGGCATCGAGGTGATCGACTGCGGCGGCAACGTGCTGTGCCCCGGCCTCATCGACATGCGCGTGTTCACCGGCGAGCCGGGACAGGAACACCGCGAGTCGCTGGCAACGGCCAGCGAAGCCGCGGCGGCCGGCGGCGTAACGACCATCGTGGTGATGCCCAACACCTCGCCGGTGATCGACGACGCGGCGCTGGTGGACTTCATCGGCCGCCGCGCACGCGACACCGCGCGGGTCCGCGTGCACACCATGGCGGCGCTCACCAAGGGCCTCGAAGGCAAGGAGATGACCGAGATCGGCCTGCTGCTGGAAGCGGGCGCGGTCGCCTTCACGGACGGCACCATGGCGGTAATGAACGCCCAACTGCTGCGGCGCGCCCTCACCTACTCCAAGCTGTTCAACGCGCTGATCGTTCAGCATACGGAAGACCCGTCGCTGGCCGCCGCCGGCGTGATGAACGAGGGCGAGCTTTCGACGCGCCTCGGGCTGCCGGGCATCCCGACGGAAGCGGAAACGATCGTGGTCGAACGCGACCTGCGGCTGGTGGAGCTGACGGGCGGCCGCTACCACGTGAGCCAGATTTCCTGCGGCGAGACGCTGGACGTGATCCGCCAGGCTAAGAAGGAAGGCCTGCCCGTCACCTGCGGCGTGAGCGCCAACCACCTGGCCCTCAACCAGACCGACATCGGCGAGTACCGCACCTTCTTCAAGGTGTCGCCCCCGCTTCGCTGCGAGGACGACCGCAAGGCGATGGTGGAAGGCCTCGCGGACGGCACGATCGACGTGGTGGTGTCGAGCCACGATCCGCAGGACCCGGACAACAAGCGCCGCCCCTTCTCGGAAGCGTCCTACGGCGCGGTGGGGCTGGAAACCCTGCTGCCGGTGCTGCTGGAGCGCGTCCACAACGAGGAGATGACGCTGTCGCGCGCGCTGGCCGCGGTGACGAGCGCGCCCGCCCATATCCTCGGCCTGCCGGGCGGCAAGCTGACGCCCGGCGCGCCCGCCGACATGACCGTGATCGACATCGGCACGCCGTGGGTTGTGGAAGCGGACACGCTCAAGTCAAAATCCAAGAACACGGCATTCGAGAACCGGCGCTTCCAGGGCCGCGCCGTGCGCACCATCGTCGGCGGCGACACCGTCTTCGAGGCCTAGGCGCACCCGCGGTCCGGCAGTAACGCCGGCGGCCCGAGGGAGACGCATGCTCATCGACCCGATTTCCGCGGAATACGCCGCCCCCTATTTCATCGCCGCGGCGCTTGCGGGCTACCTGCTGGGCTCGATCCCGTTCGGGCTCGTGTTCACGCGCATGGCCGGGCTTGGCGATATCCGCTCGGTCGGCTCCGGCAATATCGGCGCGACCAACGTGCTGCGCACCGGCAACCGCTGGATCGCGCTGGCAACACTGGTGGCCGACGCGGCCAAGGGCGCGGTGGCGGTGCTGATCGCCCGCTACGTCGCCGGGGACACGATCGCGGTGATCGCCGGTGCAGGCGCGTTCGTCGGTCACATCTTTCCGGTGTGGCTGCGCTTCAAGGGCGGCAAGGGCGTGGCGACGTTCCTCGGCCTGATGCTGGCGCTGCATTTCCTTGTGGGCCTTGCCTGCTGCGCCACGTGGCTCGTTGTCGCCGCGATCACGCGCTACTCATCTCTGTCGGCCCTGGTGGCGGCGGTGATGGCGCCGGTCTACCTGTGGCTGTTCGCCCAGTGGGTCGCCATTCCCTTCACCATCGGCTTCGTGGTGCTGATCTTCATCCGCCACCGCGACAACATCCGCCGCCTGATGGCAGGCGAGGAACCGAAGATCGGCGCAAAGAAGGAAGCGGCCGCACAAGCGGACGGCAGCGCCTGACCATGGACGCCCCGGCGGCGGCCGCGCGCATTGCCTGGCTGCGGCTGATCCGCTCGGAGAACGTCGGTCCCCACACCTTCTGGCAATTGCTGGCACGCTTCGGCTCCGCCGACGCGGCACTGGACGCCCTGCCCGAGCTGGCGCGGCGCGCCGGGCGCAAGCGGCCCCTCAAGGCAGGTTCGAAGCGCGAAGCGGAAGACGAGATCGAGAAGATCGAGACGTTCGGCGCAAAGCTGGTGCTGCACGGCGCACCGGACTACCCGGCGCTGCTGGCCGCCATCGATGCGCCGCCGCCAGTGCTGACAGTGCTGGGCGATTCTGGCATCGCGGGACCGCGGACCGTCGGGATCGTTGGCGCGCGCAATGCATCCGCCGCAGGCCGCAAGATGGCGGGACTGCTGGCGCGCGATCTTGGCCACCACGGCGTCACCATCGCCTCCGGCCTCGCGCGCGGCGTGGACACGGCGGCGCACCGCGACAGCGTGGCCACGGGCACGGTGGCGGTGATGGCGGGCGGTATCGACGTGATCTACCCGCGCGAGAATGCAGGCCTTCACGCCGAGATTGCCGAGCGGGGCGCCGTTGTGACGGAAATGCCGTTCGGGGCGGAACCTCTGGCGCGGCATTTCCCGAGGCGCAACCGGCTGATCTCCGGCATGTCGCAGGCGGTGGTGGTGGTCGAAGCGGCCAAACGCTCGGGCTCGCTCATCACGGCGCGGTTTGCGCTGGAACAGGGGCGCGAGGTGCTGGCGGTGCCAGGCTCACCGCTGGATGCGCGGGCGCAGGGCACCAACGGCCTCATCCGCGACGGCGCGACGCTGGTTCAAAGCGCGGAGGACGTGCTGGAGGCAATCGAGAGCCAGTTCGCCGAGCCGCCTCCACCACTCCTGCCGCCGGAAAAAGGCGCGCCACCCGCCCCCGGCGGCGATGCGTACGCGCGCGTCGAGGAGCTTCTCGGGCCCAGTCCGATCGACCAGGATGACCTTGTCCGCATGAGCGGGCTGACACCCGCAATGGTTGCATCGGTCCTGATGGAGCTTGAACTGGCCGGCCGGGCAATCAGGTCTCCGGGTGGCCGCGTTGCGGCGCTCCCGGACGACAAGACCTAAAGTTCGGCCGCGAGGGAGTCATCACCGTTGGCGATTCGAGATGCTTCCGAAGCTGCCATTTCGATCAGGTAGCTCAGGAAAACAAGGTCCGCCTCACGCGCGACACCGCGCATCGCCGTCAGCAGATCGAAGAGATAAGCCGCTGTTTCTTCACGATTTTCCGGCACCTGGATGTCTTCCTTCTGCATCTTCGTGCCTGTTTCTTTCCCGGACGTCACTCTTCGCCACCCAACTTTCTGGAAGTGCAACACTTCCAATTCGAATAACGCGTTGCCATTAAATTTTACAGTCGGAAAACGCGTTATAGTAAGTTTTTCCATACACGCGGCGCGCGAGCACAGTTGCCCGAACAACCACAAGAAATCTATGGGTACTTCTGCCGAAAGGGCTGGAATGATTCAAGGGCCCATTTGACACGCCGTCAGGCCCCACCCATCTTGTCGCGCCGAATCTAGGTGGACCGGGCCCCGCGCCCACTGCTTTTTTAACTGGCCCGACCGGCCCTCCCCCAACCCGAGGTATTCGTGGTCAACGTCGTCATCGTCGAGTCACCGGCCAAGGCCAAGACGATCAACAAGTACCTGGGACGCGACTACAAGGTTCTGGCCTCCTACGGCCATGTGCGCGACCTGCCGCCGAAGGACGGCTCGGTCGATCCCGAGCACGATTTCGACATGACCTGGGAGGTCGCGGGGAAGTCGAAGCAGCGCCTCAAGGAAATCGAGCAGGCGGTGAAGGGAGCCGACCGGCTGATCCTCGCCACCGACCCCGACCGCGAGGGCGAGGCGATCTCCTGGCACGTGCTGGACGTGCTGAAGAGCAAGAACGTGCTGGACGGCATTCCGGTGGAGCGCGTCGTCTTCAACGCGGTCACCAAGCGCTCGATCCTCGAGGCCATGGAAAAGGGCCGCGAACTCGATGACGACCTCATAGAGGCCTACAAGGCGCGGCGCGCGCTGGATTATCTCGTCGGTTTCACGCTGTCGCCGGTGCTCTGGCGCAAGCTGCCGGGCTCGCGCTCGGCGGGGCGCGTGCAGTCGGTGGCGCTGCGGCTGATCGTCGACCGCGAGATGGAGATCGAGGCCTTCGTCCCGCAGGAATACTGGACCGTGGAAGCGGGCCTGGAGAACGGCGGCGGCGACGGGTTCAAGGCGCGGCTCGTCGGGCTCGACGGCAAGAAGCTCGACAAGTTCTCGCTCAACAACGAGGAAGTCGCGCGCGCGGCCGAGATGGCCGTCAAGGCAGCGGCGCTGCGCGTCGACAGCGTCGAGGCGAAGCCCGCGCGGCGCAACCCGCCCCCGCCCTTCACCACGTCCACTTTGCAGCAGGAAGCGGCCCGCAAGCTCGGCTTCAATGCGAGCCGCACCATGCAGGTGGCGCAGCGGCTCTATGAGGGTGAGGACATCGGCGGCGAGACCGTGGGTCTCATCACCTATATGCGTACCGACGGCGTGCAGATGACGCCGGAGGCGATCGATGCGGCGCGCGACGCCATCGTCGCGCAGTTCGGCACCGATTACCTGCCCGGCCAGGCGCGGACATACAGCACCAAGGCGAAGAATGCGCAGGAGGCGCACGAGGCGATCCGCCCGACCGACCTCGCGCGCACGCCGAAGGAAATCCGCGGCTACCTGTCGGACGAGCAGTTCAAACTCTACGAGCTGGTTTGGAAGCGCGCCATCGCGAGCCAGATGGAAAGCGCCGAGTTCGAGCGCACGACGGTCGAGCTGAAGGACGAGGCCGGCAAGGTGGCGCTGCGCGCCACCGGCCAGGTGCAGATCTTCGACGGCTTCCTGACGCTCTACCAGGAAGGCACAGACGACAGCGAGGGCGAGGAGGATTCCAACCGCCTGCCGAAGCTGGAGCCGGGCGAGCCCGCCAGGACCGTGAAGGTGGATGCCGACCAGCACTTCACCGAGCCCCCGCCCCGCTTCACCGAAGCCTCGCTGGTGCGGCGCATGGAGGAGCTTGGGATTGGCCGCCCCTCGACCTACGCCTCCACGCTCTCGACCCTGCGCGACCGCGAATATGTCCGCATGGACCGCAACCGGTTCATGCCGGAGGACAAGGGACGGCTGGTGACGGCGTTCCTTGAAAAGTTCTTCTCGCGCTACGTGGAGTACGACTTCACGGCGGGGCTGGAAGACAAGCTCGACGCGATCTCCGCCGGCGAGGTGGACTGGCGCGAGGTGCTGCGCGACTTCTGGCGCGACTTCATCGCCGCCGTGGACGACACCAAGGACCTGCGCATCTCGGAGGTGCTGGACGTCCTCAACGACGTGCTGGGGCCGCACGTGTTCCCGGCAACGGCGGACGGGAGCGACCCGCGCAAGTGCCCGAGCTGCGACAACGGCCAGCTTTCGATCAAGACGGGCCGCTACGGCGCCTTCATCGGCTGCTCGAATTACCCGGACTGCAAGTTCACCCGCCCCATGGCCGGCCCCGAGGCCGAGCAGGCGGCGCAGGGCGACACGGTGCTGGGCGAGGACCCGGAAACAGGCCTGCCGGTAATGCGCAAGTCGGGCCGCTTCGGCCCCTACCTCCAGCTCGGCGAACAGGGCGAGGACGGCGAGAAGCCGAAGCGCTCGGGCATTCCCAAGGGCATGGACCCGGCGGACGTGGACCTGGACTACGCCCTCAAGCTCTTGTCGCTGCCGCGCGAGGTGGGCGCCCATCCCGAGACCGGCAAGATGATTACGGCAGGCCTCGGCCGCTACGGGCCCTTCGTGCTGCATGACGGCACCTACGCGAACCTCGAAAGCATCGACGAGGTGTTCACCGTCGGCCTCAACCGCGCGGTGGATGCGCTGGCGCAGAAGAAGCAGCGCGGGCGCGGGCGCAACCAGGCGAAGGTGCTCAAGGACCTCGGCAAGCACCCGGACGACGACCAGCCGGTGCAGGTGCTCGACGGCCGCTACGGCGCCTACATCAAGCACGCGCGCACCAACGCGACGCTGCCCAAGGACGTCTCGATCGACGACCTGACGCTGGAGCAGGCGGTGGCGATCGTCGCCGAGAAGGCCGGCAAGAAGCCCAAGGCCAAGAGCAAGGCTAAGTCGAAAGCCAAGACCAAAACCAAGGCCAAGGCCAAGGCCAAGGCGAAATCGAAAACCAAGACGAAGGCGAAGGCCAAGACGAAGGCCAAAGCCAAGTCCCCCGGCAAGTCATCGGCAGACGCCTCCTAAGTGGCAAAGAAACCGAGCCAGCCAAAGCGCACCACGGCGAAGAAGGCCCCCAAGCGGGGCAAGGCGAAGGCGGCTGCCAGGTCGTCCCTGCCGACGCGCGACGAGATCCTCGAATTCGTGGCGGACGCGGAAGGTGCCCCCGGCAAGCGCGAGATCGCCCGCGCCTTCAAGGTGAAGGGCGCCGACCGGGTGGCGCTCAAGGGGCTGCTGCGCGACATGGCCGAGGAAGGCCTCCTGGAAAAGGGCGAGAAGCGCTCGTTCAAGAAGCCGGGCACCCTGCCCTCCGTCACCGTCATCGACATCTATGATCGCGACACGGACGGCGAGTTCATCGCGCGGCCGGGCAACTGGCATTCGGACGAGCCGCCACCATCCATCGTGCTTGCGCCGGGCGGCCACAAGGACACGGCCACCTTCGGCATCGGCGACCGGGTGCTGGCGCGCCTGAGCAAGGCGGACGAAGGCTTCGACTACGAGGCCCGCGTCATCAAGAAGCTGGGCATGGGCGCGAAGGTGGTGCTCGGCGTGCTGCGCGAAGGGCCCGGCACCGACTGGACGCTCGATCCCGTGGACAAGCGCGAGCGCGGCGAATACCGCATCGCCAGGAACGACATCGGCAAGGCAAAGGCAGGCGAGCTGGTGGAAGCGGAGCTGCTGAGCGGCTCACGCTACGGGCCGCGCCGGGCGCGGGTGCGCGACGCGCTGGGGCCGCTCGAAGGCGCGCACGCCATCAGCCTGATCGCGGTCCACGAGCAAGGCATCCCGGTCGAGTTCGATCCCAAGGCCGTGGAAGAGGCGGAGAACGCGAAGCCCGCGACCGCGAAGGGCCGCACGGACCTGCGCGACGTTCCGCTCATCACCATCGACCCGTCGGACGCCCGCGACCACGACGACGCGGTGTGGGCGGCACCGGACGACGATCCGAAAAACCCGGGCGGCCACCAGGTGATCGTCGCCATCGCCGACGTGTCGGCCTATGTGACGCCGGGATCGGCGCTGGACCGGGACGCGCTCAAGCGCGGCAACTCCTGCTACTTCCCCGACCGGGTGGTGCCGATGCTGCCCGAGCGCATCTCCAACGACCTGTGCTCGCTGGTGGAAAAACAGGACCGCCCCTGCCTTGCCGTGCGCATGGTGTTCGACAGGAACGGCAACAAGAAGCACCACGAGTTCATGCGCGCGATCATGCGCTCGGCGGCCAAGCTGTCGTACCAGCAGGCGCAGGCGGCGCAGGACGGCAACCCGGACGACACCACGGGGCCGCTGACCGACCCGATCATCAAGCCGCTCTACGCCGCCTACCACGCGCTGACGCAGGCGCGCGCCAAGCGCGGACCGCTGGACCTGGACCTGCCGGAACGCAAGATCGAGCTGACCAAGGACGGCCACGTGAACCGCATCCGGGAGGTGGAACGCCTCGACTCCATGCGGCTCATCGAGGAGTTCATGATCCAGGCGAACGTGTGCGCGGCGGAGACGCTGGAATCGAAGCACGCGCCGGTGATCTACCGCATCCATGACGCGCCCTCGCAGGAGAAGATCGCGGCGCTGTCGGACTTCCTGAAGACGCTGGACATGACCCTGCCGCGGGGCTCGGTCGTCAAGCCGACGCATCTCAACCGCATCCTCTCGACGGCGGCGGACACCGAGCAGTCCGACATGGTGAGCGAGGTGGTCCTGCGCTCGATGGCGCAGGCGGAATACAACCCGGACAATATCGGCCACTTCGGCCTGAACCTTGCGCGCTACGCGCACTTCACGTCACCGATCCGCCGCTACGCGGACCTCGTGGTGCACCGCTCGCTGATCCGCGCACTGAACCTCACGCCCAACACCAAGAAGGACGGCCTCACCGACGAGGAAGCGAAGAAGTTGGCGGAGACGGCGGAGCACATCTCGCAGACCGAGCGGCGCGCGATGGCGGCGGAGCGTGCGAGCAATGACCGTTATCTCGCGCAGTTCCTGTCCGACCGCGTGGGGAGCGAGTTCGAGGGCAAGATTTCCGGCGTCACCCGCTTCGGCCTGTTCGTGCGGCTGAACGAGACGGGCGCGGACGGGCTGATCCCGGTGGCGTCGCTCGACGGCGACTACTACCACCACTCGGAAACGCTGCACGCGCTGGTGGGCGAGCGCACCGGACAGATGTACCGGCTGGGCGAACACGTGACCGTGAAGCTGGAGGAAGTGGCGCCGCTCAAGGGCGGGCTGCGCTTTGAGCTGATCGAGGGCGGGCGGCGCTCCACCAAGGCGGAGATGAAACAGGCCCGCGCCGACCGTTCGTCCGGCAACCGCGGGAAAGGCGGACCGAAGGGCCGGGGCGGCCAGCGCTCGGGCCGCCGCAAGACCACGAGCCGCCGGAAATAGGCGGCCTTCCCTCCTGCGGCAATCGGACCGCTTGCCGTGAGCGCCCTGTGCCCCAAGATTGGTCCGCATGAGCGCGCCCGAACACTACAAGCCCGGCACCGAAACTCCGCACCGCCGCGTCTGGCCGGCGATGAAGCGCGGCTTCTTCGGCAAGTGCCCAAATTGCGGCGAAGGCGCGATGTTCAGCGCGTACCTTAAGGTGAATGATTCGTGCCCGGCCTGCGGTCAGGCGCTGCACCATCACCGCGCTGACGACGCGCCGCCCTATTTCACCATCTTCATCGCGGGCCACGTGATCATCCCGCTGATGATCGTGGTCGAACGCCTGTGGGCGCCTGAAATCTGGCTGCACATGGCCGTGTGGATTCCCCTGACGCTGGCCATGTGCCTGATGTTGCTGCCGCTCACCAAGGGCGCGCTCGTCGGCCTGCAGTGGGCGCTGCGCATGCACGGCTTCGACGGCAGCGAGGACGACCCGGCGCTGGTCCCCGTGCTGGACTCCCCTGCCCGCTGAGGGCATCGTCAGCCCCGACATGACAAACAAGACGAAAAAGGGCGGCGGCCCCGCGCGGGGTCCGTTCGACCCTGCCTACGCGCGACCGGAGGAATACCGCCAGGACAAGTCGCCCGCCGTGCGCCCGCGCGACGCGGCGACGCTGATCCTCGTGCGCAGCGACGACGACCGGCCCCGTGTGCTGATGGGCAAGCGGCACGCGAACCACAAGTTCATGCCGAACAAGTACGTGTTTCCCGGCGGACGGGTGGACCCGGCGGACAGCCGCATCCGCCCGGCGAAGGACTACGTGCCGCGCGTGCAGCGGCAGGTGATGGACCGGATGCGCGGCCGGGTGAGCGAGGCGCGGGCGCGCGCCTTCGCGCTGGCGGCGGTGCGCGAGACATTCGAAGAGACGGGTCTCGTTGTCGGCGCCGCGAACCAGGACGCGCCGCCGCGCTCGCGGCACAGCGACTGGGACGCCTATTTCCGGCAGGGGGCGCTGCCGGACCTGTCGCGCTTCGAGATGGTGGCGCGGGCGATCACCCCGCCCTACCGGACACGGCGCTTCGACACGCGCTTCTTCATTGCCGACCAGGCGCAGATCCTGAGCGACCTGCACGACACGGGCGGCGCCTCGGGCGAACTGCTGGACCTGCACTGGCTGAAGATTGGCGAGGCGCGCGAGCTGGAGCTGCCCAACATCACGCGCGCGGTGCTGGACGAGATCGAGGCGCGGCTGGAAGCGCCGAAGACGGCGGCGCGGCGGCCGATCCCCTTCATCTATTTCCGCGGGGCGAAGCCCGTCCGCGACAAGATCAAATGAGTAAGGGCCAGGCGGCGCCCGTGCGTCCGCGGCACGCGGCGAGCCTCGTGCTCGTGCGCGGAAGCGGCGGCGGGATGGAAGTGCTGATGGGGCGGCGGCACAGCCGGCACGCCTTCATCCCCGATGCCTTCGTGTTTCCCGGCGGCAAGCTCGACGCCGGCGACAAGCATGTGCGTCCGGCGGACGACCTGTCGCCCGGCTATCTCAACGCGGCGATCGACGCGGAGACGCGGGCGCTGGCCATGGCGGCGGTGCGCGAGACCTTCGAGGAAACGGGGCTGCTGCTGACAAAGCCCGGCGACCCCGGCCCGGCGGCGACGGGCACGTGGAAGGCCATGCGCGAGATGGGCGTGGCGCCGGACCTGTCGCGCCTGCACCTGCTGGCGCGCGCCATCACGCCTGCGGAAAGCCCGATCCGGTTCCACGCGCGGTTCTTTGCCGTGGAGGACGCCAAGCTCGGCGGCACGCTGGAGGGATCGGGTGAACTGCTCGATCTCGGCTGGTATCCCGTGGGCGAGGCGCTGAAGCTGCCGGTGATCGACGTCACCGAGTTCGTGCTGACGGAAATCCGGAAGCGCGCGGCGGACGGCAGGCTGCACGGGCCCGTCGCCTTCTGGCGCTACCGTTCGGGCCGCCCGATGCTGTCCTACGAGGACCGGGCGTAGGACGCCGCCGCCGGGCGGCGCGGGAGGAGACAGCCATGCCGACCATCGCCGCCTTCATCGGCGCCGCCATCGCCGAGATTGCCGGGTGCTACGCCTTCTGGGCGTGGCTCAGGCTCGACAAGTCGATCCTCTGGCTGATCCCCGGCCTCGCGGCGCTGGCGCTCTTCGCCTACCTGCTGACGCTGGCCGACAGCCCGGCGGCGGGGCGCACCTACGCGGCCTATGGCGGCATCTACATCGCAAGCTCGCTCGCGTGGCTGTGGTTCATCGAGGGCGTGCGGCCCGACCGCTGGGACGTGACGGGCGCGGCCGTGTGCCTGATCGGCGCGGCCATCATCATCGGTATGCCGCGCGGCGCGGCCTGACGGGCAGATCACGCGATGGCCGAAACGCCGCATACCTCGCAGACCTTCGAGACGCCGGACTTCGCACCGGCGGAGCGGCGGCGCTCGATCGCGGCGGCGCTCGCCTGCATCGCGGCGGTGGGCGTGGGGCTGGGCGCCACCCTCCCCCTGCTGGCACTGCGCATGGAGGCGATGGGCGCATCGGCCACCGTGATCGGCCTCAACACGGCGATGGTGGGGCTCGCCCACATCATCTTCACGCCGATGGTGCCGCATATCCTGCGCCGCGTGCCGATGATGACCTTCCTGCTGGTCTGCATCGCCGTGGCGGCGGTCGCCAACATGGGCTTCTACCTGGTGCCGGACGTCACGGTCTGGTTCCCGCTGCGCTTCGTCATGTCTTCGGCGCTGGCGGGACTCTTCATCGTCAGCGAGATCTGGATCAACCAGCTGGCCGAGGAACGAAGCCGCGGCCGCGTCATCGGCGTCTACGCGACGATCTTCGCCGGCGCCTTCGCGCTGGGGCCGGTGATGCTGCTGGCGGCGGGGACGGACGGCATCTTCCCCTTCGCCATGACGGCGGGGCTGATCGTTTCAGCGGTGATCCCGCTCCGCTTCGCGCGCGGCCTGATGCCGGAGGTGAAGGAGCGGCCGACGAAGCGGTTTGCCGCGTTCCTGGTGGCGGCGCCCGCGGCGACCTTTGCAGCCCTGATCTACGGCGCGGTGGAAACGCAGGTCTTCAACCTGCTGCCGGTCTTCGCCGTCAGGAGCGGCTCGAGCGAAGCCATCGCGGCGCTGGTGCTGACGGTGTTCGCGGCGGGCAACGTGGTGCTGCAGATCCCCATCGGGATGCTGGCCGACAGGGTGGACCGGCGCGCGGTGCTGGCGGGCTGCGCCGCTGTCGGCGTCATCGGTCCGGCGCTGCTGCCCTATGCCGCCGACGACCCGTGGCTGCTCTACCCGGTGCTGTTTCTGTATGGCGGCGTCGTCGTCGGGCTCTACTCGGTGGGGCTCGCCCTGCTCGGCCAGCGCTTTCGCGGCGCCGACCTTGCCGCCGCCAACGCAGCCTTCGTCGTCATGTATTCGGCGGGCGCCCTGCTGGGCCCGTCGCTGGGCGGCGCGGCGATGGACTGGCGCGATCCCAACGGGCTCGCCCTGTCGCTGGGCGGGGTCGCTGCGCTCTACCTGCTGCTCACCGTCTGGCGCATGTGGCGGGCGGGCCCGGCCAGTCCGCCGCCCCGCGAGACATAGCCGGAACGCCTTGACAACCGGGCGGCGATCCGTAGGTTTGCCCCTCCGCCGCGCCGGGCCTCCCGCTGCGCGGCCCAACGGATTTTCAAAGGTTCCCGCGATGGCGAAGCCCACCACGGTCAAGATCAAGCTCCTCAGCACCGCTGACACGGGCTACTTCTACGTGACCAAGAAGAATGCGCGCACCATGACCGACAAGATGGTCGTGAAGAAGTACGACCCGGTCGCGCGCAAGCACGTCGAGTTCAAGGAAGCCAAGATCAAGTAATCCCCGCCGGCGCGGACCCCGCGCTGCGAGGACAAGGCTCGTGAACGAACGAACATGCCGCTCCCCTTCGCGGGTGCGGCATTTTTCGTACGTAGTGGCGTGATCCGGTGGATCTTGTTGCGGTGTGGCAAATACCGGCAGGCAACCGGGTGGCCGGAGAGAGATGTCTGGAAGAGGCCGATCCAGCGCGCCCCCTCCGGCCAGTTTGCACGTCCCGGGAAGGCGGGCCTGGATGCGGCTGAGGCCCGCCAGGTACCCCGGAACGTGGGCCGGGCAACGCACGACGGGACCGGAAACCGGAAGAGGCCCGACCAGCCTCCGACCCCTGACGCTGCCCTTACCCACCAGCCGGACGGGAGATGCGGCGACCCGTGCCCCGGCGATGGGATCAGCCCGTAACGGCGTTGTCTCTACTGAACGAGAAACGCCCCCCGATTGTCAGCGGCACCGCGCCTGAACGCACCATCCCGGCCAGAAACGCGGCCGGGCGGCAAAGGCATGGAGTCCCCGAACTCCGGCGCCGCACATGGCCGCCTCCCCCAAAAAGGCAGCCACGCGGGAAGGCTAGCACCAACCCTTGGCCGCTCAAATAGTTAATGGGAAATTAACGGGCGTTTATTCTGGAAACTGAGGGCGTTAACCCTGTTTCCTCAAGCGATTCGCGGGTTTTCCACAACCGGAACGGTGGATAAGTCGAAGGCCTCAGGCGGCCTCCGAGACCACCCGGTTCCGCCCTTCCCGCTTTGCGCGGTAGAGCGCCTGGTCGGCGCGCTTGAGCAGGTTCTCGATCGTGTCGTTCGGCCCGTTCAGGGACGTGACACCGATCGACGTGGTGATCTCCAGCGTCTTGTCGCCACCCGTCCGGAAGCCCTTGTCGGCGACTTCCCGGCGCAGGCGTTCCGCCACCGAATAGGCAAAGGCGACGTCGGTATCCGGCATCACCACGATGAATTCCTCGCCGCCATACCGGCAGGCAAGGTCGATCCCGCGCACGTTGCGGGCAAGCCGGTCGGCAAACTCCTTGAGGACCTCGTCGCCCACGTCATGCCCGTGCGTGTCGTTGACCGACTTGAAGTAGTCGATATCCATGATCAGCACGGAAATCGGCTTGCCCCGGTCCGCCGCGCGCTGGACGAGCGACGTGAGGTGGCTCTCCATGTAGCGCCGGTTGTAGAGGCCGGTGAGCGAATCCGTGATCGCCATTTCCAGGCTGAGCTGGAGGTTCTGGCGCAAAACATCCTGGTAGCGCTTGCGCTTGAGCTGGGTTCGCACCCGCGCCGTCAGCTCGTTCTTGTCGACCGGGCGCATCAGGTAGTCGTTCACGCCCATATCGAGCGCGCGCACCAGCCGCGCCGTGTCGCCGTTCTCGACGATGGCGAGGATCGGCGTGTTGCGGGTCCGCTCCTCGGAACGCAAATGCGAGCAGAAGCGCAGCCCATCGGTGCGTTCCAGCGACAGACTCACCACCACGAGGTCGAAATCATCGCCGGACGCGCGCACCAGCGCCTCCCGGGCATCGCTCTCGATCACCACGCGGTTCTGCTCGCGCAGGCTGTCGGCAATGCGCCGCGCCGCCGTTTCGCGGTCTTCAACCACGAGGACGCGCGCCATGCCGCTGCCGGCGCGCTGCATCGCTTCCACCTCGTCCATCAGGCCGAGCCGCTGGCCGGTGGATTCGCGCATGCGCAGTTCGTCGGTCATCAGCTTGAGCCGCACGAGGCTGCGCACCCGCGCCATCAGCGCGATATCGTCGACGGGCTTGGTGAGGAAATCGTCGGCCCCGGCCTCGAGGCCGGTGACCCGGTCCGCCGGCTGGTCCAGCGCGGTCACCATGATGACGGGGATATGCTGCGTGTCGGCGCGCGACTTGAGACGGCGGCACACCTCGAAGCCGTCCATCTCCGGCATCATCACGTCGAGCAGGATGATGTCGGGCTTTTCTTCGGTGGCGCGGTCAAGCGCCTCCATGCCGTTGAACGCGGTCACGACGTCGAAATACTCGGCCGTCAGCTTGGCTTCGAGCAGCTTGACGTTGGCCGGCACATCATCGACGACAAGCACGCGAGCCGTCATTGGAAACCTCCTGACAGCTGCGGATTAACCCAGGAAACGCTGAACCGTTTCCAGGAACTGGGCCACCGAGATCGGCTTGGCGATATAGGCCTCGCAGCCGCCCTGGCGGATCTTCTCTTCGTCGCCCTTCATGGCGAAGGCGGTAACGGCGACCACAGGGATCTCCCGCAGGCTGTCGTCTTCCTTCAGCCACTTGGTGACTTCGAGGCCCGACACTTCCGGCAGCTGGATGTCCATGAGGATCAGGTCCGGGCGCTCGGCGCGGGCCAGCTCCAGGGCCTCCATGCCGTCGCGCGTCTGTAGGGTCTCGTAGCCGTGAGCGTCGAGCAGGTCATGAAACAGTTTCATGTTCAGCTCGTTGTCTTCGACGATCAGAACGCGCTTCGACATGTCCCGTGTTCTCCTTGCGCGGCATGCCGGAAACCGTTTCCCGGTGAACCGCATCGGCCTTTATGAGGCCGCCCCCTCGGATAAAGTCCGCAATGCGCAACCGGCCCTGCGGCGGCTTCACCCCTGAAACCGCGGCAACTGTGCGCCAAAAGGTTTAAGGCACTGTTTAAAATCGGGCCGTCCACCCCTTCCGGTGGCCCCAAAAAGCACGGAAATCCTGAACTTTGCATCGTGAAGAGGCTGAAATCATTGGACTTCGCGCGCTCGCCTTCCTCGCCGCCGACGACCGGCGGATCGACGGCTTTCTGCGCATGACCGGCACCGAGCCGCAGCACCTGCGCGAATCCGCCGCCGATCCTGCGTTTCTCGGCGCCGTTCTCGACTACATATTGGGTATCGAAGCCCTGCTGCTGGAATTCACCGCCAGCGAGGAATGCGACGACACCCTGCCCGCCCGCGCCCGCCGCGCCCTGCCCGGCGGCACCGCCCGCGACGAAGCCTGGACCCGATGAGCACCGCGATCCTGAAACCCGAAATCGCCAGCCAGATCGACGCCCTCGAGCTGGATGCCGCCCGCCCTCTCATCGTCACCGATGCCGACGAGGTGCTGTTCCAGTTCATGGCCGGCCTGGAACGGTTCCTGGACTCGCGCGGCTATGTCATCTCGCTCGACAGCTTCGCCATCACCGGCAATGTGCGCCACGTGGAATCCGGTAACGTCGTCCAGCCGGACGAGATGAAGGATCTCCTCGGCGCCTTCTTCGAGGCCGAGACTCACCGTCTCGATCCGGTCGCGGGGGCCGCTGACGCGCTGGCGGAGCTGGCCGGCCACGCCGACATCGTCGTGCTGTCCAACGTCCCCCTGCCACAGCGCGAGATGCGGGCGCAGGCGCTCGCTGCCAACGGTATGCCCTATCCGCTCGTCGCCAATGCCGGTCTCAAGGGCGACGCGGTGGCGGCGCTGGCCGCGCGCAGCGGCCGCCCATTGTTCTTCCTCGACGACATTCCGCACAACCTCCAGTCCGTCCACGACGCGGTGGCGGATGTGCACCTGATCCACTTCGTCGCCGACGAGCGCCTGCGCCGCCTCGTCCCCAGCCCCAAGGCGCCGCACGTCGCATCCGGCGAATGGGAGCACACGCTGGGCCTGATAACCGAGCGCATCGCCGCCCACGCCAACGGGGGCTGAGCCATGCGCATCGGCGTGGACCTCGGCGGCACCAAGACCGAAGCCATCCTGATCGACGAGGCGGGCACCGAGATCGCCCGCCGCCGCGTCGCGACGAAACGGGACGACTACGCCGCCACCATCACGACGATCGGCGAACTCGCGGCAGCCCTGGAGGCGGAGGCGGGCCGCCGGTGCCCCATCGGCATTGGCATGCCCGGCGCAATTTCGCCGGCTACGGGGCTCATCAAGAACGCCAACTCCACTTGGCTGAATAGCCAGCCCTTCCTTGATGACCTCAAGAAGGCGCTCGGCAACCGCGTGCGCGTCGCCAACGACGCCGACTGCTTCGCCCTATCGGAAGCCATGGATGGGGCCGGGGAAGACGCACCAAGCGTCTTTGGCGTGATCCTCGGCACCGGTGTCGGCGGCGGCTTCGTGGTCAACGGTGGCCTCCTGTCCGGCCCCAACGCCATCTCGGGCGAATGGGGCCACACGCCCCTGCCGTGGCCGCACGACGACGAGCGCCCCGGCCCGGCCTGCTATTGCGGCCTCGCGGGCTGTGTCGAAACCTGGTGCTCCGGCCCCGGCCTCGCCGCCGACCATCTGCGTGTGGCCGGTGAAGAGCTGGCCCCCGAGGCCATCGCATCCGGCGCCGCCGAAGGCGATGCCGCCGCCCGCCAAACCCTGGCCCGCCACACGGACCGCGTCGCCCGCGCCCTCGCAGTGGTCATCAACATCCTTGATCCCCATGTCATCGTCCTGGGCGGCGGCCTGAGCGAGCTGGACCATCTCTACGACGAGATCCCGCCGCTGCTGGAGCGCTACGTGTTCTCGGATACCGTCCGCACGCCCATCCGCCGCAACACGCACGGCGCATCCGGCGGTGTGCGCGGTGCGGCATGGCTGTGGGGCGCGGAGGAAGCGAAGGCGATATGACGGCAATCTGCCGCGACTGCTTTGCCGCCCAGCCGGAGCCCCAGCCCCGGCGTTGCAAGGCATGCGGCAGCCCGCGCCTCGCCCGCCATGACGAACTCACATCGCTGGGCATTGCCCATATCGACTGCGACGCCTTCTACGCCGCCATCGAGAAACGCGACGACCCGTCCCTGCGCGACAAACCCCTGATCATCGGCGGCGGCAAGCGCGGCGTCGTCTCCACTGCCTGCTACATCGCGCGGACCTACGGCGTCGGCTCGGCCATGCCCATGTTCAAGGCGCTCAAAGCCTGCCCCAACGCCAAGGTCATCAAGCCGAACATGGAGAAATACGCCGCCGCCGGCCGCGAGGTCCGCAAGCTCATGCAGGACGTGACGCCGATGGTCGAACCCATCTCCATCGACGAGGCCTTCCTCGACCTCACCGGCACCGAGCGCCTGCACCGCATGAGCCCGGCCGAAACCCTCATGCGCCTTGCCACCCGCATCGAGGAACAGATCGGCATCACCGTCTCTGTCGGCCTCAGCCACAACAAGTTCCTGGCAAAACTCGCCTCGGACATGGACAAGCCGCGCGGCTTCTCCGTGATTGGCGAGGAAGAAACACTCCGCCTGTTGGCGGCGCTCCCGGTCAGCCGCATCTGGGGCGTCGGCAAGGCCATGCAGCGCAAGCTGGAGGCGGACGGCATCACCATGATCGCCGACCTCCAGCACATGGATGAGATGGAGCTGATGGCACGCTACGGCCAGATGGGCCTGCGCCTGTCGCGCCTCTCCCGCGGCCTCGATGCCCGCACCGTGACGCCCGTGCGCGAGACCAAGAGCATCAGCGGCGAAACCACGTTCAACGAAGACATTGCCTCTTACGAGGAACTGGAAGGCATCCTCTGGCGCCTGTCCGACAAGGTCGCCGCGCGCTGCAAGGCGTCCGGCCTTGCGGGCCATACCGTCGTGCTGAAACTCAAGAGCGCCGACTTCAGGACCCGCACCCGCAACCTCACGCTGAGCCAGCCGACACAGCTTGCGGACGCGATCTTCCGCGCGGGCAAACGCCTGCTGGAACCTGAAGCTGACGGCACGCCCTATCGCCTGCTCGGCATCGGCGTGTCGGGACTGGTGACGGCGGGCGGACTGGAAATCGGCGACCTTCTCGACCCGGACGCAACGCGCCGCGCCGCCGCCGAACGGGCCGTTGACAAGGTGCGGGAGAAGTACGGCAAGGCGATCATCGACAAGGGCCGAGGGCTCAGGCCCGGCCGCTGATCAGCACTCGGGAACCGGCAGAAGCTCCAGCTCCACCAGGTCGGCGCCCAGCACCAGGTCGCCGTAGTCCATGACGAGCCCGGTCGAAATGCCGTTGGCGTAGAACCGGAAGGAGACTTCGTATTCCGGCAGCCCCGCCCGGTCGGCAGGGTCGAAATAGCTCACCTGCACCGGCCACCACGCCACGTCCGCCAGAGGCTTTGCCGGTTCGGCCTCCTTGCCTTCCGGCGCGCCCTCACCCTTGCCGCCGAAGAATGTCGTCGTGGCGAAGTAATGGTCGTAGTCGGAGCCGTCGAAGACCGGCGATGCCATGACCTTGTCGCCCCGCAGGCCCGCGGCGATCATCTTGCGCACCTGCTCGGTGGGAAACACCACGTTTGCCGGCAGGTCGAACCCGGCATCGTCGGGCGACGAAAAGTCGGCATGGCCGCCCTTCTTGCCGCGCTCGGCATCGCCCTCGATTTCCTCGATGGGCTTGCCGTCCACGTAATGGACCATCGAGAACGTGAAGGTGTCGCCGTCACCGGATTCCCACGTATTCACCCGGAAGTCGCTGACGAAGGGGCTGCCCTTCTTGCTCCCCATCCGGTTCACGATGCGCTGGCTGGTGATGTAGCCGTCACAGGTCGACCCCTGCCACTCCAGCACCAGCTTGCCGCTCACCGTGGCGATGTCGGAGCTTTCCCGCGTCTCCATCAGCCGCATGTCGTAGACGGCCCGGTGCGGCACCATGCCGCCGGAGGCGGCGTGGGCAGCGAGCGGGAGGAGAAGGGCCGAGATTCCGGCGGTGGCGGTGACGATGCGATGCCTGTACATGCCCGCACAATACCCGCCATGGCCCGCCATTCCCACACGGCAATTCTTGCCGCATTTCCCCTGGAAAGGGCGGTATTTGCCGCCTTCATGCCAATAGAACCGGCGGCAAACACACATAAAAACAATAAGTTACGCGACCTTTCTCAGCGGCATGATCGTTGCGACACGAACGGCAGTGATTTGGCCCCCGCCGCACGGGGTAGGTGCAAGGGGTCCGCGTAACGGAGAGCAACGATATGTATCACGCCCTCACGCCGAGCCCGGCCATTGGCGACGTCTATGTCGGCGACCTTCCCGCCGATATCCGCCGCCTGATCGAAACCCCGCTTGCGTCCATGCCCGGCCAGACCCGCGACTTCGTCGAGCGCGTGCTCGCCTTCGCCGCCGAGGCCCAGCAGACAATCGCCGACCAGAAGTCGCGCATCGAACACCTTGAAACCCTGTCGATGACCGACGAATTGACCGGCCTTCTCAACCGGCGCGGCTTCGACAGCGCGTTGAACCGCGCCCTCGGCAATGCCAAGCGACACGACGAGCAGGGCCTTCTGGTCGCCATCGACCTGGACGGGTTCAAGCCGGTCAATGACAGCTACGGCCACGCCGCCGGCGACGCGCTGCTGCGCTTCATCGCGAAGTTCCTGGATGAGCGCGTGCGGACGACGGACTATCTCGGCCGCATCGGCGGCGACGAGTTCGCTATCCTGATGGTGAACTGCGATCTCGCCCCGGCCCGCCACCGCGCCCTGGAGATCCGCGACCAGCTGAACGAGGCAGTCGCCCCGCTCGGCTGCGGCACCCTGCCCGTACGCGCCAGCTTCGGCATCGCGCCTTACGACGCCAGTTCGTCGGCTGAGACCGTGCAACATATGGCCGACGTCGCCATGTACCACGACAAGCGCCGCCGCGCCTGCGCCCGCATCGTCGCCGCCGAGTAGCCGTTAGAGCGGATCGCCTTCCGGCTGCTGCTGCGTGATGCAGTGGACGATGCCGCCGCCGCGCGCGATGTCGCGGCCCGGCACCTGCACCAGCTTCCGCCCCGGAAACGCGCCCGCGATGATCGTCGCGGCCTTGTCGTCCATCGGGTCGTCGAAGGCGGGAACGATCACGGCCCCGTTGGCGATGTAGAAGTTCAGATAGGACAGCGGCATCACCCGTCCGTCGTCGTGCCGCCCCTGCTGCGGCTGCGGCACCTCGGTGATCTTGATGGGCGCCCCGCCTGCATCCTTGAAGCTTTCGAGCCGCGCGCGGTTTTCCTGCATGGCCCCATAATTGGGCTCGCCCTCCGCCGGCATGTTCAGCAGCACGCGGCCCCGCCCGGCGAAGCACGCCACCATGTCCACGTGGCCGTCCGTCTCGTCGCCGTCCAGCCCCTGGTCGAGCCAGAGGACGCGCCGCACGCCGAGGAACATCGCCAACGCCTCGGCGATCTCGCGCGGCTGAAGCTCCGGGTTCCGGTTGCCATTGAGCAGGCATTGTTCTGTCGTCAGCAGCGTGCCGTAGCCATCGACAGAGAAGCTGCCGCCCTCCAGCACCACCGGCGCCTCGTAGCAGGTCATCCCCAGTCGCTTGAGCACGGCAGCGCCCACCTTCGCGTCGTTCTCCGTGTGCGCGTATTTCGCGCCCCAGCCGTTGAACTGCCAGTGGACCCCCGCAACGCCCCGCGCCGGGTCCTTCACGAAGGTCGGCCCGGTGTCGCGCGCCCACGAGTCGTCGATTTCCAGCGGCACCACGTCCACCGTCGCACCGCAGGCGAACCGCGCTTCCGCCGCATCTTCCGGGTGCGCGATCATCGTTACCGGCTCATGCGCTGCAATGGCGCGCGCCACCGTCGCGTAGCCGACGATGGCCTGCGGCAGGTACGGCCCCCACAGCATTTCCCGGCGCGGCCACTGCATCCAGCAGCGTGCATGCGGCTCCCACTCCGCGGGCATGAAGAGGCCATCCGCCACCGGCGAATTTTCGAAGAGATCGCTCATACGCACCATCGGGAAGCGCCGCATGCCTTTCACCTTTCGGCACGGCATGCGACAAATCAGGACGCAACCCACCGAAGGTGACCGTGGCTCCCCGCCCGGTCAACCGGCATCGGAGAAATGCCATGGCAGGGAAAATCGACGCACGCCTCAAGGAACTCGGCATCGAGATCGCCGAGCCGGCCACCCCGGCCGCCAATTACGTGCCCTTCGTGGTCACAGGAAATCTCGTCTTCATCTCCGGCCAGGTGCCGGTCAATGAAAACGGCCTGCCCTATCGCGGCAAGGTCGGCGCGGATGTCTCCAAGGGCGACGCCATCAAGGCCGCGCGCCTGTGTGGCCTCAACATCATCGCCGCCCTCAAGCTCGCCTGCGCGGGCGACCTCGACCGGGTCAAACGCTGCGTGAAGCTAGGCGGCTTCGTGAATGGCACACCGGACTTCGCCGCCCACCCGGAAGTCATCAACGGCTGCTCGGACCTGATGGTCGAGGTCTTCGGCGATGCCGGCAAGCATGCCCGCTTCGCTGTCGGCGCCGGCAACCTGCCCTTCGACGTCGCTGTCGAAGTCGACGCGGTCTTCGAAATTGACTAGCGCGCCCGATTGGCTGACCGCCGCGCCCGTCGCCCATCGCGGCCTGCACGGCCTCGAACCCGGTATCGTTGAGAACCTGCCCTCCGCCTTCGAGGCGGCCATCCAGGGCGGCTACGCCATCGAATGCGACCTCCAGCTATCCGGCGACGGCGAGGCGATGGTGTTCCACGACTCGACCCTCGACCGGCTCACCGAGGCCACCGGCAAGGTGCGCGACAAGACCGCGGGCGAGCTCAAATCTGTGCCCTTCAAGGACACGCCGGACCGCATGCAGTCTCTCGACGAAATGCTCGAGCAGGTTGCGGGAAAGGCCACGCTCGTCATCGAACTCAAGGTCCGAAACGGCGACGAGGGCCCGCTGGAAAAACGCACGGCGAAGCTGCTGGCGGACTACAAGGGCCACGCCGCCGTCATGTCGTTCAATCCTACGTCGATGGGCTGGTTCGCCGCCAACGCCCCCGGCATCGTCCGCGGCCAGCTCTCGACCGCCTACGACGACGGCCCGGGCCGGAACATGCCCGCGTGGCAGCGTTTCGCCCTGCGTCACATGCTCTACAACTGGCGCAGCCGCCCCCACTTCATCGGTTACGACATCCGCCACCTGCCGACCTGGTCCGTCACCCTGCGCCGCAATCTCGGCCTGCCGATCCTCACCTGGACCGTGCGCACGGAGCACGACCGCGACGTTGCCGCCGCCCACGCCGACCAGATCATTTTCGAGACTTTCCGCGCGTAGCGCCCGCCCTAGGTTCAAAGGCAGCCTCGCGGCAGCTACACTGACCTTTCCATGGGCGACCCCGACAAGATCATCGCACGCACCGCCGAACGCATCGCCGACATCCCGGCCGAGGCGTGGGACGCCTGCGCCAATCCGGGCGGCGACATCGCCGACAACCCGTTCCTGCGCCACGCCTTCCTGAAGGCGCTCGAGGAATCGGGCTCGGCGACGGCGGACACCGGCTGGCAGCCCTATCACGTGGTCATAGAGGACGGTCAGGGCGGCATCTCGGGCTGCGCGCCCGTCTATCTCAAGGGCCACTCCTCCGGCGAATACGTCTTCGACTACGGCTGGGCGGACGCATGGGAGCGCGCCGGCGGCCGCTATTACCCGAAACTCCAGATCTCGGTCCCCTTCACGCCCGCGACCGGCCGCCGCCTCCTGGCGAAGCCCGGCCCCCAGATGCAGGCGACAGAAGACCAGCTGGCCGCGGCGCTGGTGGAAATCACCACCCGCCTCGACCTCTCCTCCTGCCACCTGACCTTCCTGCCCAAGCGCCAATGGGACCGTCTCGGCGAACTCGGCTTTCTCCGCCGCACCGACCAGCAGTTCCACTGGGAAGACGAAGGCTACGGCGATTTCGATGGCTTCCTCGACGCCCTGGCCTCGCGCAAGCGCAAGAACCTGCGCAAGGAACGCGCCCGCGCCGTCGAGAACGATATCGACATCGAGTGGGTCTCCGGCAGCGACATCACCGAGGACCACTGGGACGCGTTCTTCACGTTCTACATGGACACCGGCAGCCGGAAGTGGGGCCGCCCCTACCTCACCCGCACCTTCTTCTCGATGGTCGGCGAGGTGATGCCCGAGGACATCGTCCTGATCCTGGCAAAGCGCCACGGCCGCTACATCGCCGGCGCCCTCAACTTCAAGGGTTCCGATACGCTGTTCGGCCGCTACTGGGGCTGCACCGAGCACCATGACTTTCTGCATTTCGAGGTCTGCTATTACCAGGCCATCGAATACGCCCTCGCCCACGGCCTGAAGCGTGTCGAGGCCGGCGCGCAGGGCGCCCACAAGCTCGCCCGCGGCTACGTACCCAACATCACCTATTCCGCGCACTTCATCCCGAACGAAAGCTTCCGCGACGCGGTGGCGCGCTATCTCGAGGCCGAGCGCGCCCACGTCTCCGAAGACGCCGAGTTCATGCGCGATCACGCCCCGTTCAGGAAATCAGATAACAGCCATGGGTGAGGAAACCGCGCGATGCAGATACCCGAGTACGATCCCGACAACATCTTCGCCAAGATCCTTCGCGGCGAAGCGCCCGCCCACAAGGTCTACGAGGACGACCTGACCTTCGCTTTCATGGACATCATGCCCATGTCCGAAGGCCACACCCTCATCATCCCGCGCGAACCCGCCGTCACCCTGTTCGACCTGAGCGAGGACGCGGCCGCCGCCTGCATCCGCACGACCCACAAGGTCGCCCACGCGGTCCGCAACGCCTTCAAGCCGGACGGCGTCATGTGCGCCCAGCTCTCCGGCGCGCCGGCAGGGCAGACCGTGTTCCATCTCCACTTCCACATCGTCCCGCGCTGGGAAGGCGTCGAGATGAACCTGCATGCCCGCAAGATGGCCCCGCCGGAAACGCTGGCGGACCATGCGGAGCGCATCCGCGCCCAGTTGGGCTAGACTGTCCGCAGACAAGAAAAAGCATCCTCGGGGGGACACCATGGGATCGAACCGCCTCACGCTGGCGGCGGCACTTGCCGCCGCAACCGTCATTGCCGCGCCCGCCACGGCGCAGACAGTGGCCGACGGCTACACGCTGGAAGCCGTCACCGGCCCCTCGCCGTTCCACGGCATCCACGGACTCACCGTGACGCCGGATGGCCGCCTGCTGGCCGGCTCGGTGGTCGGCGCCACCCTCTACGAGATCGACCGCGAGACTGGCGAGATCACCATCGCCGAGGCCCCACCGCACGGCATGGCCGACGACGTGGAGGAAGGCCCGGACGGCAGCCTCGCCTGGACGGCCTTCCTGCAGGGCAAGGTCTTCGTCCGCACGCCGGACGGCGAACGCCTGACCGTGGCCGAGGGCCTGCCCGGCACCAACTCGCTGGCCTGGACCGATGACGGCCGCCTCTTCATGACGCAGGTCTTCGCGGGCGACGCCCTGTGGGAACTCGACCCCACGGGCGAAAAGGAACCGCGCCTCGTTATGGAAAAGATGGGCGGCCTCAACGGCTTCGACTTCGGCCCGGACGGCAAGCTCTACGGCCCCATCTGGTTCAAAGGCCAGGTCGCCCGCGTCGACGTGGACGAAGGCACCCTCGAAGTGATCGCCGAAGGCTTCCAGACACCCGCCGCCGCCAACTTCAACTCGAAGGGCGAACTCTACGTGGTGGACACGCAGGCCGGCCAGGTCATCCACGTGGATATCGAGACCGGCGAGAAGACCGTAAAGGCGGAAGTGAAGCCCGCCATCGACAACCTCGCCTTCTCGCCCGAAGACGATCTCTACATCTCCAACATGGCCGACAACGCCATCATCGAGATCGACGTGGAGACCGGCGAGAGCAAGGCGCTCGTCTCCGGCCCCTTGGCCGTCGCGGGCGACATCGCGCTCAGCGAGGATGGCGAGACCATCTACGTGGCCGACGTCTTCGCCTTCCGTGCCATCGACGTGGAAACCGGCGAGGTCCGCGAACTCGCGCGCGTCTTCGCCAACGAAATCGACTACCCGACCAGCGCCGCCGTCAGCGACGGCCGCATCGGCGCTGCCGGCCTCACCGCCGGGGCCGTGCAGGTCTTCGATGAAGCAACCGGCGAGTCCCTCGGCATCCACCACGGCTTCACGACGCCCACGGAAGTCATGCCGCTCAGCGAGACGGCGCTCTACGTTTCGGAATATGAGCGCGGCGCCATCGTGCTGGTGGAAACCGACAACTGGGATGAGCGCATCGACATGATCACCGGCCTCGAAGGCCCGGCCTCCATGGTGCGAAACGACATCGGCCTCATCCACGTGTCGGAAACCCGCGCCGGCCGCATCTCCCGCCTGACGGACTCGGGCGGCTTCGAGCCCATTGTCGAAGGCCTTCAAAACCCGGAAGGCTTCGCCTTCCTCGAAGACGGCCGTATCGCGGTGGCGGAAGCCGGCGCCAGCCGCATCACCATCGCCAACCCGGAAGACGGCACGAAGGAAGTCATCGCAGAAGGCCTTCCCTTCGGCGCCATCCCCGAGGAAGGCCCCGAGGTCTTCATGCCCACCGGCGTCGTCGCCACTCCCAACGGCGAGATCTACTTCTCATCGGAATACGACGCGCGCGTGTACGTCCTGCGCAAAAACTGAACGCGCGAAATACTCCTGACAGGTAGCTGTCAGGAGGCCTGTGCCATCGTCCTGCTCCCCACAGCCCAATACCCAGGGAGCAGGACATGGCGCACACGCCGCAGCACTTCGCCGTCTGGACCGAGATACCGGTCACCGACATGGACAGGGCCATCGCCTTCTACGAGCAGGTCTTCGAGACGAAGCTCGAGAAGCAGGACGCGGGTCCCAACCCCGTCGCCAATTTCCCGACAGCCGACGGCACGGGCGTCGCTGGTCATCTCTACCCCGGCACGCCTGCCTCCAATGGCAACGGCCCCACCATCCACCTCGCCGTCCCCGGCAAGCTGGGGGACGCCATCGACCGCACGAAGAGGGCCGGCGGCACGGTGGTGACCGACGCGATCGAGATTCCGCCGGGCCGCTTCGCCTATGCTGTGGATCCCGACGGCAATTCCATCGGGCTCTTCGAGCCGCGGGGGTAACGCGCCATGCGACGGGCCGACCGCCTGTTCCAGATTGTCCAGTATCTGCGGGGCGGCCGGCTCGTCACGGCCCGCCAGCTCGCCGAGCGCCTGGAGGTCTCCGAGCGCACCGTCTATCGCGACGTGGCGGACCTGATCTCCACCGGCGTGCCCATCGAGGGCGAAGCCGGCGTCGGCTATCTCATGCGCGAAGGCTTCGACCTGCCGCCGCTCATGTTCAACAGGGATGAAATCGCGGCCCTCGTCGCAGGCGCGCGGATGATCCGCGCCTGGGGCGGCGCCTCCATGGCCCGCGCCGCGGAAGAAGCACTGGTGAAAATCGAGGCCGTGCTGCCGGACGATGCCCGCGCAAAGGCCCGCCAGGTGCAGATCTTCGCGCCCGACTTCCAGATGACACCGGAACTGCGCACCCGCTTCGACGAAGTGGAGAACGCGGTGGAAAAGCGCCGCCGCCTCGTTCTCGCCTATGCGGACGCGGACGGCGCCCTCACCGAGCGCACGGTGCGCCCGCTCGGCCTGTGGTTCTGGGGCAAGGTCTGGACGATCGCGGGATGGTGTGAAATGCGCGGCGATTTCCGCGTGTTCCGCCTCGACAGGATTGATAAGATGGAGTTCGGCGCGCCCTTCCAGCACGAGCCGGACAAGAGCCTTGCGGCCTTTTTCCGGTGCATGGAACGCGACAATGGAGGCCGCCCATGACGTTTCACGGAAAGCCGCCCCGCGAGGGGCGCGAGGTCCCAGCAGGCATGGGCCCGCTCAGGCAGGCCCTGCGCGAGGCCGGCTATTTCTCGCCCGGCTCCGGTGTTCTGGACATTCTCGGCTGGGGCCGCCGCGGCACGCAGGCGGAAACGCCCGCGCGTGACGAGCCGCAGGACTAGGGCGCGAAGGACGAACGCGCCTTCACGCCCCAGTGGCCGTCCTCAAGCGTGATCACGTAGATCGAATCGAAGTGCCCGATGACGCTGCCGTCCTTGCGGTAGCGCACGAAGCGCGTGTCGATGTGGACCTTGTCGGGCCCGGCATGGATCACCTCGCGCCGCTCCCAGTCCGAATGGTCCCAGTCACCAAGGCGCTTGGAGAACGTGTCCGGCGGATGCCAGCCCGGCTTGTCGAGGATCATCAGCTGGCCGCTCGCCAGCCGCACGCTCGGGAAGTTGAACGTTGCTTCCCACGCGTCCAGGTCGCGCGCGTTGAATGCAGCCATAAAGTCGTCGAGGCAGCGCTGGGCTGCCTCGACGCTTTCCGGGTAATCCTCGGGAGACGGCATCTCGAAGGGCGGCCTACTTGGCCACTTCTTCCTTCGGCTTCTTGCCGCCAGACTTCTTGCCCTTCTTGGAGGGCGGCGGCGGGGCGGATTCGAAGGCGAAGGTCAGCGCGTCGTCCTTCATGTCCACGTGCACGACACCGCCGCGCTTGAGCTTGCCGAACAGCAGCTCCTCCGCCAGCGGCTTCTTGATGTGCTCCTGGATGATCCGGCCCAGCGGACGCGCACCGAACTGCTCGTCGTAGCCCCGGTCGGCCAGCCACTTGTTGGCCTTCTCCGACAGCTCGATGGTGACGTTGCGGTCCGCAAGCTGGACTTCGAGCTGCAGCACGAACTTCTCGACAACACGCGTGATGATCTCTTCCGACAGCCCGGCGAACGGGATGACGGCATCGAGGCGGTTGCGGAACTCCGGCGTGAACAGCTTCTTGATCGCTTCCTCGTCCTCGCCCTCACGCTTGGTGCGGCCGAAGCCGATGGGCGGCTTCTGCATGTCGGACGCGCCGGCGTTCGTGGTCATGATGAGGATCACGTTGCGGAAGTCGATCTTCTTGCCGTTGTGATCGGTCAGCTTCCCGTGGTCCATCACCTGCAGGAGGATGTTGAACAGGTCGGGATGCGCCTTCTCGATCTCGTCCAGCAGCAGCACGCAGTGGGGATGCTGGTCGATGCCATCCGTCAGCAGGCCGCCCTGGTCGAAGCCCACGTAGCCCGGAGGCGCACCGATGAGACGCGAGACCGTGTGCCGCTCCATGTATTCCGACATGTCGAAGCGGAGCAGTTCGACGCCCATGATCGACGCGAGCTGGCGGGCCACTTCTGTCTTGCCGACGCCGGTGGGCCCGGAGAACAGGTAGGAGCCGATCGGCTTTTCCGGCTCGCGCAGACCAGCGCGCGCCAGCTTGATCGACGCGGCCAGCGCATCGATCGCCTCGTCCTGCCCGAACACGACGCGCTTCAGATCGGTGTCGAGATTGTTGAGCTTCTCGGTGTCGGTCTTGGTGACGGACTTGGGCGGAATGCGCGCCATGGTGGCGACCACCGCTTCCACTTCCTTCACGCCCACCGTCTTCTTGCGGCGCGATTCCGGCAGCAGCATCTGCGACGCGCCCACCTCGTCGATCACGTCGATCGCCTTGTCCGGCAGCTTGCGGTCGTGCATGTAGCGCGCCGAAAGTTCCACTGCCGTCTTGATGGCGTCGTTGGTGTACCGGATCTTGTGATACTCCTCGAAGTAAGGCTTGAGCCCCTTGAGGATCTTGATCGCATCCGGCACCGACGGTTCGGTCACGTCGATCTTCTGGAACCGGCGCACCAGCGCGCGGTCCTTCTCGAAGTGCTGGCGGTATTCCTTGTAGGTCGTCGAGCCGATGCAGCGCAGCGCCCCGCTCTGGAGCGCCGGCTTCAAGAGGTTCGACGCATCCATCGCGCCGCCCGACGTGGCGCCCGCGCCGATCACCGTGTGGATCTCGTCGATGAACATCACGGCGCCCGGATAGGCTTCGAGTTCCTTCACCACCGCCTTGAGACGTTCCTCGAAATCGCCGCGGTAGCGCGTGCCCGCCAGCAGCGCGCCCATGTCGAGCGCGAAAATGGTCGCGTCCTTGAGAACCTCCGGCACCTCGCCGTTGACGATCTTGCGCGCAAGGCCTTCCGCGATAGCGGTCTTGCCCACGCCCGGGTCGCCGACGAACAGCGGGTTGTTCTTCGACCGGCGGCACAGGATCTGAATCGTGCGCTCGATCTCGCGGTCGCGGCCGATCAGCGGATCGATCTTACCCGCCTTCGCCTTCTCGTTGAGATTGACGCAGTAGGTATCGAGCGCTTCCGAGCCGTCCTTCACGACGCGCTCGGCGCCCTCTTCTTCCTCGTTGGCGCCGCGCACCGGGCGCGACTCGCTCATGTCGCCGCGCTTGGCGATGCCGTGGCTGATGTAGTTCACGGCGTCGTAGCGCGTCATGTCCTGCTCCTGCAGGAAATACGCGGCATGGCTCTCGCGCTCGGCAAAGATCGCGACGAGCACGTTGGCGCCTGTCACTTCCTCGCGGCCGGACGACTGCACGTGGATGACGGCGCGCTGAATGACGCGCTGGAAGCCGGCGGTCGGCTTCGAGTCCTCGCCATTGGCGACGATGAGGTTAGCCAGCTCGCTGTCGATATAGCCGGTGAGGTCCGCGCGCAGCCGGTCGAGATCGACCGAGCACGCCCGCATCACGGCGGCCGCGTCCTGGTCGTCGATCAGCGCGAGCAGAAGATGTTCGAGGGTTGCGTACTCGTGACCGCGCTCATTGGCGAGCGCCAGGGCGCGATGAAGGCCTTCCTCAAGACTGCGGGAAAATGACGGCACCGAACTCTACTCCTCGATTTGCCTCCGGCCGGGCTCCTGCCCCGCCTTCGGAATTGTCTTCCCCCTCCTGGCGCCTTCTGCGGTCACTCCTTCTCCATCGTGCATTGCAGCGGCTGCTCGTGCTGCCGGGCAAAGTCCACGACCTGCGCCACCTTGGTCTCCGCGACCTCGTATGTGTAGACGCCACACACGCCTACGCCGTGCTGGTGAACATGGAGCATGATGCGCGTCGCATCTTCCCGACCCTTGTTGAAGAACCGCTCCAGCACGTGGACGACGAATTCCATCGGCGTGTAATCGTCGTTCAAAAGAAGCACCTTGTACAGGGACGGCTTCTTCGTTTTCGGCTTGGTCTTGGTGATGACGCCGGTGTTGGTATCGCCATTGCCGCCGCGCCCCGGCGGTTCCTCCGGCTCGTCGGGGCCGCCCCGCACGTGCAATGCCCATGCCGCCGGCATGGCTTTGCCGGCCGGGTTCAATTGGCGTAGCGGTGACGTCATCGGATGGGTCAAATCGGCGAACGTGATCTCAGAAAGTGTTGCCCCGTGCCGAATATGGGGCGGCGGGTAGCATTTGTGAACCGTGGCCGGTTCCGGGCCGGCGGTCAGCGGATGATCTCGCCTTCCAGCTCTTCCAGCCACGATTCCACACGCTTCCGGTTCACACCGAAATCGTAATACCCCGCCTTCGACCGGCTGTAGATCGCCAGGGTCGATTCCTTGTGGCCATGCGGGATGATCCGGATGGAGATCAGGTCCTTGAAGTTCAGCACCGGCGAATACTGGATGAACTCGAACGCCTTGTTGGCTTCATCCATGCCCCGCAGCTCCACCCGCGACTGGTGCGCCACCACGTGCATGATCGCATCGCGCAATTCGGTGGACGGCACGTCGTAGATGTCTGCCGGCTGATCAGGGACCGCGTCCCTGCACAGGTCCGGCGGCGCCACGAGGTACTCGTTCGGCGTGCCCTTGCGTTTCAGGTTCTTGAAATCCAGCGGCTCGACGCCGGTCTTGATCGGACGTGTTTTTGCCATGCAACAAATCTAGACCGGTCAACCGCCCCCGCCCAAGGCAATTCGGTGGATTTGTGGGCTGCCCGTGCCGGAAATCAGCGCTTCGGGGCCATGAAAGGCCGCAACACGCTCAGCGCCGTCGTCTGGCTCAGCTCCGCCAGCCGCGCCATTTCCGCCACGTAGCCGTTGACGGCGGACTGCATGTAGCCAGCCTGGATCGTCCAGGCATCGCCAAGACTGCGGGCGCTTCCCAAGGCATGGATCGCCGCAACCGCCTCCTCGTAGGCGCGCTGGTTGTAGCTCACCAGCTCGTCCCCCACCGCGTTGAGGCCGTGGATGGCGGCCAGCGCACTTTGCGCCAGCGCCTCGGTCTGGTCCTCGCCGAGCCCGTCGAACATGTCCCGCAAGGCGTCCCTGCCCCCACCGAAGCGGGCAAAATAGCCGTTCAGCAGGCCAAACGGAGAGGCTGTCGCGGTGGTGTCGGCGTCGCTCATGGGAGGCCTCCGGATGCGGCGAAAGTCATGTTGCGGCGCACAAGTTAGGCGCCGCCCTCCGCAGCCGTCAATGCACCGCGCGAACCGGGTCCGCTACCAAAAATTAACTCAACGGTAACGAACGCTAACGTATCGTATTCATTATGCATTTCCACGGGCTGGGGCCATTCCCGGCGCGGTGCGGCGGATTCGCCGCCGCCTGCGGCGCATGAC
This sequence comes from Parvibaculaceae bacterium, assembly GCA_965229975.1. Classification (GTDB taxonomy): domain Bacteria; phylum Pseudomonadota; class Alphaproteobacteria; order CGMCC-115125; family CGMCC-115125; genus Pyruvatibacter. Next base: position 893,115 of record OZ245936.1, on the reverse strand, counting down.
TCCAGCCTTCTGCCTGTCTGCTATTGCTCCGGGCCCGGAACCTGCATACCGTAGGGACTTAGCGCTCGGGGGAGCCTGTGACAGCGAAGAGTCTGTCGAAATTTCGACCGGTTACACGAGTTTCGTGCCATAGGGGGAACAGGGGCATGTATCGCCGCACTGGGGGCCTTACGCGGCATTTCCTGACCGTTTTGTTCGCATCCGCAGCATTGCTCGCGGCGCTTTCCGTTGCGCCCGCCCCTGTGGAGGCGAAGCCGAAATACGCCGCGCTCGTGATGGACAAGTACTCGGGCCGCGTCCTGTTCTCGCGAAACGCCGACTCATACCGCTACCCCGCCTCGCTCACGAAGATCATGACGCTCTACATCGTCTTCGAGGAGCTGGCGCAGGAAAACATCACCCTCAAGACCAAGTGGCCAGTCTCGTCCTATGCCGCCGGCCAGGCGCCGTCGAAGCTCGGCCTCGACCCCGGCGACACGATCTCTGTCGAGAATGCCATCCTCGCCCTGGTCACCAAGTCGGCCAATGACGTGGCCGTGGTTATTGCCGAAGGCATCGAAGGCAGCGAACGCGAGTTCGCCAAGCGCATGACCGAGACCGCCCGGCGCATGGGCATGGCCCGCACCACCTTCCGCAATCCGCACGGCCTGCCCGACAAGCGCCAGGTCACCACGGCGCGCGACATGGCCACCCTCGCCCAGCGCGTGATGGACGATTTCCCGCAGTATTACTCGTTCTTCTCGACCGAGAGCTTCAACTTCCGCGGCCGGACCTTCAACAACCACAACAACCTGCTGGGCAAGTACGAAGGCACCAACGGCATCAAGACCGGCTACACCCGCGCCTCCGGCTTCAACCTCACCGCCTCCGTGATGCGTGACGGCAAGCACCTCGTGGGTGTTGTCATGGGCGGAAAGACGCCCCGCTCGCGCGACAGCCACATGGAAGAAATCCTCGACGAGGCCTTCCTCAAGGTGCCGACCCGTGGCCGCACGTCGATTGCCGCCGCACCGCCCGTGCCGCGCCTTCGCCCGGAAAGCCCGCTCGACGCCCTTCCCGCCGCCGAGGCCGCGCGCCTGCTTGCCGCCGCCGAAACCGGCGTCCCTGCCGCGCCGGCGGCTGCCAACGACGTGAAGCCCCCGGTTGAACCGGTGGCGCTCGCCGCGCTCAAGCGCGACGAAGCTGCTCGCACCATGGCGCCGATCCCGGAAGTGCGCCCGAGCACCGCCGAACAGGAAACCGCCACCGCTGCTCCGAGGCCTGAAGCTCGGCCCGCCGAGCGCGCCGCCGACGCCGCCCGCGAAGTGGCCAGCGCCGGGGCCGCAGCCTTCAGCGACGTATCCGCGTGGCTGGTCACCCCCGCCAACGCCCGTGAATCCGCCCCTGACGCCATCACCGGCGCCGGCGACATCTCGCAGGAAGGCTCGCAGACCCTTGCCCGGCTCGATGCCGGCGCGCCCTCGGTCGAACCCGGCGCCGCGTGGCGCATCCAGATCGGCGCTTACTCGGATGCCGAGGAAGCCGGCCAGCGCATCAAGGCTGCCCTGTCACGCGCCCCGGGCGTGCTGAATGGCAAGGGTCCGGCCACGGTGCCGGTCCGTACGTCGTCACGCACCCTCTACCGGTCGCGTTTCACGGGCTTCAACGGTGAGGATCAGGCGCGCAACGCTTGCGCCACGCTGATCCGCGAAGGCATCAGCTGCATCACCGTTCCGCCGGACAACTGGTACGCTCCCACCGCCAACTAGACGCCTCAGGACCGCTGAGCCGCGCCCTTGAGCAACAGGTCCTTGGCCTGGTTGATCTTGGCTGCCAGGTAGGACGAGCCACCGCGATCCGGGTGCAGCTTCTGCATCAGCTCCCGGTGCGCCGCCTTGATGGCGTCCGGCCCTGCCCCGACCTGGAGCCCGAGCACCTCGTAGGCCTCGTCCCGCGTCATCTGTCCTGACGTGGGCGCGGCAGCTTCCTCTTGCTGGCCGCCTTCATCACCGGCACCGGCACTACCACCCGCTTCCCCGAACACCCGCTCAAGATAGGCATCGAGCAGCCGCAGCGACTCCTCGTCACCCGCGACCTCGGTCCGCAGGAGATCGAGATCCTCCCGCGACAGGCTGCTGAGCTCGGCCCCGGCAAACCGGCCGCGGCGTACCCGCCCATCCATGTGTCCCGTATCGTGGTCCAGCCACATGGCCAGCCACGGGGTCTCGATGTCGGAGGTCTGCCCCGCCGACTTGGAGCCGAGGCCTGGAAACGCCTTCCCGAGGCCGCCCAGCGCACCGATGTTGCCCCGGAACAGCGCCCACGCGCCGACGGCAGCCGGGATTGCCAGGCCAAGCCGCCCTGTCAGCCCAAGGAACAGCGCCGCCAGACCGAGCAGTCCAGCCCCCACGTAGCGCACGATGCGCGCCACCTGTGCGGCAGGCAGGCTTCCCGACGCCATCACAAGCAGAATGGCCGCGCCGAGCAGGCAGACGAAGAGTGCGAGGTATCCCATCCCGTCCTTCTACCTCACCTGCTGCGCAATTTGGCGGATCGCCTGTGTGCCGCGCGCCGCATGGTTTTCCAGCGCCTTGCGCCCGCCGCTCGCATAGACGGCGACCGCGCGCAGGAGATCGCGAAGCTGGTCGGCAGCATCCGCGTCGAACCGGGCAAACGCCCCGCCCGTCAGCCGAGCCACCTCGCGGAAGGTCTGTTCGGCCGTCGGCTCGTGGCCTTCCTGGAACATGAAGCACCGGGTGCCGAGCAAGCCCAGTTCCCCCGCCGTTGCGCACACGTCGTCCACCGCCTCCTCCATGCAGTCGCCCACATAAACGACCGCCGGCAGCGGTGTCTTGCGCGCCTCGGCGATGGCATGACGCAGCGCCCGGTTAATCTGCGTATGCCCGCCGCGCACGTGGACGCCCGTCATGGCCTTGGCCAGCGCCGTCGGGTCCGACACCCAGCCGCTCGCCTTGAATTCGCCGAAACCGCGGAAATAGGCCAGTTGCACGTCGAGGCCGCCAAGCTCGGCAGTCACCTCGAACAACTGCGCCTGGAGGGCCAGCGCCCGGTCCCAGGTCGGCTGGCGGCTCATGGTGGCATCCATGATGAACAGCAGCCGCCCCCGGCTGCCGGCGCGCATGGGCGCAGGCGTGGCCGCCACCTTGTTCAGAAAGGCATCGACACTGCCGCGGCTACTGCCACGAGGCGCGGGCGTTTTCCTGTCGCCGGCCATCAGACGCCGCCGCTGGGAAGGCGTGTTCGCATAAGGGAAAGATGGGCCTGTCGCGTCCGCCTGCCAAGTCCAACCGGAACTGAGCTAGACCGCCTGCGCCGCCTTGGCATCCCGGCCCTCGTCGAGGCCCGGCAGGCGCAGCGCCGAGAGAAGGTCCCGCACCTCCTGCCGTGCCGCCACGTGCGACATCGACAGCGGCACGCCCGACTTGTCGTCGATGATGTCCAGCAGGGTCAGGCCCATGGGGAACATCTCGCGGAAGATCACGCGTTCACCGAAGCCCGGCGCCAGTCGGAAGCCGATACGGCCTGCCAGGTTGGTCAGCACCTGCTCCACCCGGCGCTTGTTCTTGGCGTCGAGATGCGAGAGGCGGTTACGCATCACGACCCAGTCGATCGAGCGCCCCTCAACCATCGCCTTGCGCTTGCGCGCTTCCCAGACCATCTCGCTGTAGATCGACGGCCCCATCACCTCGTTGGTGTCCGGGTCCACCTTGCCGAGAAGGTCGAAATCCACGAACGAGTCGTTCATGGGCGTAATAAGCGTGTCGGCCGCGCGGTGCCCGCAGCGCGACAGGAAGACGTCCGAACCCGGACAATCGACGACGACGAAATCGCACGTGGCGCGCAGCTCGAACAGCGCCTGCTCGAAGGCGCTCTGCTCTTCCTGCTCGGCCGCCTCGCGGCTGTCCAGCGTGGAGGGGTCGATCACCTCGTGGCGCGGAAAGGCAAGCCGCAGGCCCGTGCGGTCGCAGAGCTGACGGCGGTTCTCGAGATAACGCGACATGGAGCGCTGGCGGCTGTCGAGATCGATGCAGCCGACCTTGAACCCCGCCTTCATCAACCCGGCAATGATGTGCATGGCGGTCGTGGACTTGCCCGACCCGCCCTTCTCGTTGCCAAGTACGATGACGTGGCCGCGACGCCCTTCCGGTCCATGACCGGCCCCCGGCGTACGCGAACGAACGCTGATTACTCGCCCCGTCGTCACGCTAATGTCCCCCTACAATGGCCGTGATATTGAGTTCGCGGCGGCACCCAAGTCAACACGCAACCGGTCCGTGTTTGACGCACCGTCCCGCATCGGCACAAATCCCCGGCCCGTAGCGTTAAAATGCAACAGCCGCCCCATTAAAAACGGCACGGAAACCCTGTATGACGGCGCCAGACGGCCACCATCCGTACGCGGACCTTTGCAAGCAGCGCGCCGGAACGCCGGCGCGCTACCAGACCGGATAGGCATCCCATGACTGGCGAAATCGAGACCATCCGCACTGTCGCCGCCCTCCGGGAGACGATTGCGGCGCGGCGGCTGGCGGGCGAACGCATCGCCCTCGTGCCCACTATGGGCGCGCTCCATGAAGGCCATCTGACATTGGCCGACATTGCCGCCACCCATGCAGACACGGTGGCCGTTTCCCTGTTCGTGAACCCTACCCAGTTCGCACCGGGCGAAGACCTCGACCGCTATCCCCGCGACGAGGAGGGTGATCGCGCGAAACTGGCAACACGCGGCGTATCGATCCTGTGGGCGCCCGATGTCAACGAGATGTACCGGCCCGGCTTTGCCACCACCATCACCGTCGAGGGCCCCGCCATAGGCCTCGAAACCGAGTTCCGCCCCCACTTCTTCAGCGGCGTTGCCACGGTCGTCACCAAGCTCCTGCTCCAGGTCCTGCCCGACGTCGCCGTCTTCGGCGAGAAGGACTACCAGCAGCTCCAGGTGATCCGCCGTCTGGTTCAGGACCTCGATATCCCGGTCGAGATCGTCGGCGGCAAGACGATCCGCGAGCCGGACGGCCTCGCCATGTCGTCGCGCAATGCCTACCTGACGGCGGACGAGCGCCAGCGCGCCACGGCTCTCTACCGGGCCCTTGCCCAGGCCGGCGAAAGCACCCTAGACGGCGCCGAGATCTCCCGGGCGGAGGACTTGGCAACGGCGGGCCTGCTCGCAGCCGGCTTCGAAAGCGTGGATTACATCGCCATCCGCCACGCCGACACGCTGGCGCCGGTCACGGAGGCGGACATTGCAGGTGATACGCCCCTGCGCGTCCTCGGCGCGGCGCGCATGGGCAAGACACGCCTGATCGACAACCTCGACCCGCGCGCGCTCTAGGCCCTAGTCGGCCAGCGGCGCCATGCCTTCCGGCGTGAAGCGCGTGAACGCCGTCGCCCCATCGGGGAACCCGAGGGCAAACAGGTCATACCAGCGCATGGTGCCGTTCACCGCCTCGTGCCGCGCATAGACCAGCACGTCCTGCCAGCCGTCGCCGTTGAAGTCGCCCCGCGCCACCTCGCCATAGGTGGAGGCGGTGTTGGCGAACGCCAGTTCCAGCTGCCCGTCGCCGCTCGACCGCGTCAGCACCTCGCCCATGCCCACCAGCGCACCCACGTTCATGCCGTCTGCCTCCAGCTGCGCCAGCCGGTCCTCGGTATCGGGCGACAGGCCGGACAGCACGGACACCGGCAGCAGCGACAGTGTCTTGAGGCCCACATCGCCGGACTCGAACCGCGACGAGTCCGCCTTGGCCGAGTCCCGGAGCGCCAGCAGCGTGCCGCAAGCGACCCGCATGAACCCTTCCGCGTTCATGTCCCGCTGCGTCATGGCAAACCAGCCCGCCTGCCGCGCCCGCACGTAGTCCGAGCAGGTCTGCACGGTCCGCTTGTCCGCGTCGTCGTTCGGATTGGTCAGCGTCACGCCCTCGGGCTCGCCCGTGCGCGGGTCCCGCGCGCCGATGGCCAGCTTCGCCTCCATCAGCGCATCGATCCGCGCCCTGTCCGGGCACCCTTCCGCGGAGGTGTTGGCAAAACGCAGCGGCATGGACAGGCACGCGCCTGCCGCCTCGGCCGGCCGGGGCGCAAGCGTCACCAGCAATCCGGCAAGGGCGGCAACCGCAACGGCAAGGGTCAGGCGGGTCATCACAGCAGCCCCAGTTCCATCAATTCGGCCTGCATCTCCGGCGGCATCTCGTCGTCGCCCTTGCCGCCGCGCGGCAGGTCCTTCGGCGCGTCCTTGGCTTCTAGGTAGCGCCACCCCTGGAACGGACGCCGCGGCGCGGGCCGCGTGGGCACCAGGTCAGGGTCCAGCACAAGCCGGCAGCGCTTGATCCCCTCACGGTCGGTGAACGTCTCTATGTCGGTGAGCCGTTGGCGCACGCGGATCGTGCCGTTCATCACCCAGTATAGCGAACCGCCGTCCAGAAGCTCATCGCGCCGCTTGGGCACCATTCGGGTCACGTGGAACGGGGCGGAAACCTCCCCGTAGCCCGTCTCTCCCGCCAGCATCCGCGCCTGCCAGGCAGCCAGGTCCTCGATGGCCGACGCGCCGACGCACAGTTTCACCAGATGAAGCGTCATGCCCGCAATCTAGTCGCCGGGGGGCTCGAATGTCACGAGAACGGCCCCGCCATCCACCTGGTCGCCCGCCGCCGCCATGACTTCTTCCACGGTCAGGTCGGCGGGCGCCGTCAGCGTGTGCTCCATCTTCATGGCTTCCAGCGCCACCAGCGCGTCCCCGCGCTTCACGCGCTTGCCCGCCTCGGCCCACACCTGCGTGACCTTGCCCGGCATCGGCGCCGTCACGGCCCCCGCCGCCTCCGGATCCAGCGCATCGGCCGCCAGCGGATCCGGCCTCTCGAAGTGCCAAACCGCGCCATCGCGCATCACGGTGACGCGACGCTCGTCAGCCAACACATTGGCAGCCACCTTCGTGCCACCGAGCACCGCGACAAGCTCGCCGTCCGCGCCATCGCTGTAAGACGCTTCCCGTGCCTCCCCACCGACCGAAATGCTGTAGCCCCCGGCCCCATAGGCGACGCCAACGTCGAACACCGTCTCGCCCGCCAGCAGCGTCAGCCGCTCCTCTGCCCGCCCGGCCACGCGCCACCCGTCCAGCCGATGCCAGGGTGAATAGGGATCACCGGAGCGCCCGGCTGCCGCGCAGACCTCCTCCGCGCGCGCCCGCAGCACGCCCAGCGCCGCCAGCGCCAAGTCATCGGCCCCCGGCGCCGCATCCTTCGGCACCAGCGCCTCCAGGTGCGTGTCGATGAACCCGGTATCCATTTCCCCGGCCGCAAAGACCGGATGCCCGGCAACCGCCGCGAGGAACCCGGCATTCGTGGTGACACCCGCCACCCGGGTCGCCCGTAACGCCGCCTCAAGCCGCGCCAGTGCGCCCTCACGCGTCTCGTCCCACGCGATGATCTTGGCGATCATCGGGTCATAAAAGACCGTGACCTCGTCCCCCTGCCGCACGCCGGAATCGACGCGCACGCCTTCGCTGTCCTCCGGCAGCCGCAGGAAATCGAGCCGCCCCGTCGAGGGGAAGAACTGCTTTGCCGGGTCCTCCGCATAAAGCCGCGCCTCGATAGCGTGCCCGTCGAGCCCGATCTCGTCCTGCGCCATCGGCAGCGCTTCGCCCGCCGCCACGCGCAGCTGCCACTCCACGAGATCAAGGCCCGTCACCATCTCGGTCACCGGGTGCTCGACCTGGAGCCGCGTATTCATCTCCATGAAGTAGAACCGGTCGGCGCGCAGGCCGTCCGAAGCGTCGGCGATGAACTCCACTGTCCCCGCGCCGCGATAACCAATGGCACGCGCCGCCTCGCACGCCGCCTTGCCCATCGCCTTGCGCATGTCCGCTGGCATCCCCGGCGCCGGGGCTTCTTCCAGCACCTTCTGGTGACGCCGCTGCACCGAGCAGTCGCGCTCGAAGAGATGCACCACGTTGCCGTGGCTGTCGGCGAACACCTGCACCTCGATATGCCGCGGCCGCGTCACGAACTTCTCGATCAGAACCCGCTCGTCGCCAAACGCCGACTTCGCCTCGCGCATGGCGGACTCGAGCGCCTTGGAAAAGACGTCCGCCGCTTCAACCCGGCGCATCCCCTTGCCGCCGCCGCCCGCCACGGCCTTGATGAGCACCGGGTAGCCGATCTTCTCAGCCTCGGCAGCCAGCATTTCCGGCGACTGGTCTTCCCCGTGATAGCCCCGCACCACGGGCACGCCCGCCTCGGCCATCAGCGCCTTGGCCCGGTCCTTGAGCCCCATCGCGCGGATCGCATCCGCAGGCGGCCCGACGAACGTCACACCCGCCTTGTCGCAGGCCTCCGCAAACGCCGCGTTCTCCGACAGGAAACCGTATCCCGGATGGACGGCCTCCGCCCCGCTCGCCCTCGCCGCTGCAAGGATCGCGTCCGGAACCAGGTAGCTCTCCGCCGCCGGGGCCGGGCCGATGCAATGGGCCTCATCCGCCAGCGCCACGTGCGCTGCGCCCGCATCGGCTTCCGAATAGACCGCCACCGTGCGCAGCCCCATGGCCCGCGCGGTCGCGATAACCCGGCAGGCGATCTCGCCCCGGTTGGCGATCAGCAGCGTCTTGAACATCACCTGCGCCAGCTCGGGTTCCGCTTGTCGATGAAGGCCTCGATGCCCTCCGCCGCTTCCTCGCCGGAGCGGTTCTTGCCGTGCGCGGCGACCACTTCGTCGATCAGCTCGTCGTCGATGGGCAGGCCTGTCACCTCGTCGATCAGCCCCTTGGTGGCGGCAACGGCGCCGGGCGCCGCCGCGAAGATGTGCTCCACGAAATGGGACTCGAGCTTGCCGAGGTCGTCATCGTCCTTCACCACCTCGTCCACGAGGCCGAGGCGGCGTGCTTCCTGTGCATCGAACGGCTCGCCCGACAGCATGTAGCGCCGCGCCGCCGCCATGCCGATCGCCTCGATCACGTACGGCGCCGAGAGCGCCGGAATGAACCCGTGGCGGATTTCCGAGAACACGAACCGCGCCCGCTCCGTCGCCAGCACGATGTCGCAGGCCGCGATCAGACCCAGCCCATAACCGGCGGCGGGCCCGTGAACGATGGCCATAACCGGCTGCGGCAGCTCGCGCACGCGGCTCAAGACCTCGGCAATGGCTTCCGCGTCCTCTTCCGTCTCGTCGTCCGTGTAATGGGCGACATGCGGCAGCCAGTCGAAATCCGCGAGGCCCGAGAACACCTGCCCGGCGGCACGGATGATCACCGCACGCACCGTGTCGGGGTTGGCGCGCAGGTCCTCCAGCTTGTCGATCAGATCGCCGACAAGGTCCGGATTGAACGCGTTGTGCTGGTCCGGGTTGTTCAGCGTAATGGTGGCCAGGCCCTCGCGGGTGACCTCCAGGAGCACAAGATCGTCTGCCATGAGGTCTCTCCTTACATGCGGAACACGCCGAAGCGGTCCGGCGCGTTGGTGGGTCGGATGGGCGCGTTCATCGAGGCCGAGATCGCCAGCCCCAGTACCGTGCGCGTGTCGCGCGGCCGGATGATGCCGTCGTCCCACAGCCGCGCGGTGGCGAAATAGGGATGCCCCTCCTCCTCGTAGGCCTGGCGGACCGGCGCCTTGAAGGCTTCCTCGTCCTCGGCGCTCCACGTCTCGCCGCGTGCTTCCATGCCGTCGCGCTTGACCGTCGCCAGCACGCTCGCCGCCTGCTCGCCGCCCATCACGGAGATACGCGCGTTCGGCCAGGTAAACAGGAAGCGCGGGCTGTAGGCCCGCCCGCACATGCCGTAGTTCCCCGCGCCGTAGGAGCCGCCGATGATGACTGTGAACTTCGGCACCTGCGCCGTCGCCACCGCCGTCACCATCTTGGCGCCGTCCTTGGCGATGCCCCCGGACTCGTATTTCCGCCCGACCATGAAGCCGGAGATGTTCTGCAGGAAGATCAGCGGAATGCCGCGCTGCGAGCACAGCTCGATGAAATGCGCCGCCTTCTGCGCGCTCTCGGAAAATAGGATGCCGTTATTGGCGACGATACCCACCGGGTAGCCCCACAGCCGCGCGAAGCCCGTCACCAGCGTCGTGCCATAGAGCTTCTTGAATTCGTCGAACTCCGAGCCGTCAACCAGCCGGGCAATGACCTCGCGAACGTCGTACTGGCTCGACAGGGAGACCGGCACCACGCCTTCCAGCTCCGTGGGATCGTAGAGCGGCGCCCGCGGTTCGCGCACATCCGCCTCGCACGGCTTGCGCGTGTTCAGGTTGGCGACAATGCGCCGCGCCATCGCCAGCGCGTGGTCATCGTCCATCGCGTAGTGATCGGTGACGCCGGACTCGCGCGAGTGCACGTCCGCCCCGCCCAGATCCTCCGCGGACACGACCTCGCCCGTCGCCGCCTTCACCAGCGGCGGGCCACCGAGAAAGATCGTGCCCTGCTTGCGCACGATGATCGTCTCGTCCGACATGGCCGGCACGTAAGCGCCGCCTGCGGTGCACGAGCCCATCACCACGGCGATCTGCGCAATGCCTTCCGCCGACATGCTCGCCTGGTTGAAGAAGATGCGGCCGAAGTGCTCGCGGTCGGGAAAGATGTCCGCCTGGTTCGGCAGGTTCGCGCCGCCCGAGTCCACCAGGTAGATGCACGGCAGCCGGTTCTCGCGCGCGATCTCCTGCGCGCGCAGGTGCTTTTTCACCGTGACGGGATAGTACGTGCCGCCCTTGATGGTCGCGTCGTTGCACACGACCATGCATTCGCGGCCCGACACGCGGCCGATGCCGGTGATCATGCCCGCGCCGTGGATCGCGTCGCCATACATGCCGTTGGCGGCCAGCGGCGAGAGCTCGAGGAATGGCGACCCCGGATCGAGCAGCCGCTCGACGCGCTGGCGCGGCAGCAGCTTCCCGCGCGAAACGTGGCGTTCCCGCGAGCGTTCGTCGCCGCCAAGCGAGGCTTCCGCGATCTTCCCTTCCAGGTCCGCCACGAGCGCATCCATGGCCTCGCGGTTGTCGCGGAAGGCGGCGCTCTTGGTCTGCACGGCGGACGCGAGGCGGGTCATCGACGGGCGCGTTTCCTCAAATGCGTTCTTGTTGGCTATGCTGGCGCAAACAAGCCCGCGCCAGCCCAAGCGGGGCGAAAGGGAGCATAGCGCCATGCCACACGCAAGCCACCTGTCTCACGTTGCCTCGGACCCGGCCACGGACCGATTCCTGGAGCGCTGGCACGCTTACGTGGCCGCGCCCAGCGAGGAAGGCCTCGACGCCGTGCTCGCCGACGATGCCGCCATCTCCTCCCCGGCCTTCTGGTCGCCCAAGCAGGACCGCGCGTATGTGGCCACGATCCTGCGCGCGGTGACCCGCACCTTCGAGAATTTCCGCTATGACCGCGAATGGGTGGACGGCCGCGAGGTGCTGCTCGAGTTCTCCGCCAATATCGGCGACAAGGAGTTGCGCGGCATCGACCGCATCACCGTGTCCGATGACGGGCGCATCCAGCACATCGAGGTGATGATCCGGCCCGCCAACGCGCTGATAGCGCTGGCGGAACACGTGAAAGCCGCCTTCGGCACCGAGGCGGCCTGACCATGCGCAAGGCTCTCCTCTGGCTCGCCGCCATCGCCGCCGCCCTTGTCGCCGGGTTCTTCATCGCCCGCAGCTACCTCCTCTCCGTCGAATTCGCGGACGAACCGGAGCTTGCAGGAACGCTCGAGAACTTCTCGCTGGATCACGCAGGCCAAATGCGGACCGGCTTCGCCTATGTCCCCTCCACGCTCGGCCCCGGCGCCGCCATGGTGCTCGTCCTGCACGGCTCGGACGGCGACGGCGCCCGCGCACGCGTTACCACCGCATACGAGTTCGACAGGCTGGCCGAGGAGCACGGCTTCCTCGCTGTCTATCCGGACGGCTATGAGCGCCACTGGAACGGCTGCCGCAAGGCCGGCCCCTATGCCGCCAATGAGCAGAACATCGACGACGTGGGCTTCCTGACGGCCCTGATAGCCAATCTGGCCGAGCGCTACGGCGCCACCGGCAACCGCTACGTGACAGGCGTATCCAACGGCGGCCACATGGCCATGCGCATGGCCCTCGAAGCGCCGGGCGAAGTCACCGCCGTCGCGCCGATCATCGCCAGCATGCCCGCGCAGGACAATTTCGCCTGCACGAAGTCCGGCACGCCCGCCGCCATTCTCGTTGTCAATGGCACGGATGACCCCATGAATCCGTTCGAGGGCGGCACCGTCTCCCTCTACGGCATGGGCAACCGGGGCGAAGTGCTTTCCACGATCGACACCGTCGCCTACTGGCGCGACCTGGCAGGGCACGAGGGCGCCCCGGAGAACATGATCTATGACGACACTGACGGTGACGGGCGGTCGCCGGCGCTCAATGTCTGGCGCACACCGGGCCTTCCCCCCGTCGGCATCCTGTCCGTGGAAGGCGGCGGGCACTCGGTCCCGCACCCGGATCACCGCTTCCCACGCATCCTCGGGCCGACCAACCACGACATCTCTGCACCACGGGAAATCTGGCAGTTTTTCGAGAGTGCCGATGCGCCCTAGGGTTGGGCGCCCCAATTCCGTCTCATAGAATTCATTTGCTAAGTGGCGGAAATCGGCGCATACCAGCGCGCCTATTCGACTACCCCTGCTGCTTTCCGACGACGTCACCAACAAAGACGCACTCAGGACGCCAGACCAGAGGTTGCGAATGCCCGCGCCTCGGCAATTCCGCTGGGCGCGGCACTGTTGAGACGATACCGGAAAGAAGGAATATCGATATGCAGGGAACCGTGAAGTGGTTCGACATGAAGAAGGGCTACGGTTTCATCCAGCCCGACGACGGCGGCAAGGACGCCTTCGTGCACATCACTGCCGTTCAGGGCGCTGGCCTCGCCAGCCTCGATGAAGGCCAGCAGGTCGAGTACGAGCTGCAGGAAGGCCGCAACGGCAAGATGTCGGCGGAGAACCTGAAGGTCGTCGGCTAACTACCGAACCTGAAACGGCTAACGCGTTTAGCGGCCCGGACGCCCAGCGTCCGGGCCGCTTTTCTTTGTGCAACTTGCTCATCGAATTGAATTTGCACGCAGGCGCGACCTTCCACATACTGTGTGGGCCCTTGCGGCACCCCCCTGGCCTTCCCAAGTCGTCATAACAAGACCGGCGCAACCAAGGTCCCCGGGGCCTCTGTTGCGATGGCCCGGCTCCGCAGCGGTTGCGGCGCCGGCTAACTGACGTGCTTTTGCAGACACAGGACGAAGACACATGAAGGGAACCGTTAAGTGGTTCGACATGAAGAAGGGCTACGGATTCATCCAGCCCGATGACGGCGGCAAGGATGCATTCGTGCACATCACCGCGGTCCAGCGTGCCGGCCTCGCCAGCCTCGATGAAGGCCAGCAGGTCGAGTACGAGCTCCAGGAAGGCCGCAACGGCAAGATGTCGGCGGAAGACCTGAAGGTCGTCGGCTGACGCCCGACCGGTGATGCATGGTTTCGCGGCCCGGGCTCCCCGCCCGGGCCGTTTTCATTTTGGCCCCCGCTTGGCATCTTCACGCCATGACCCCGCCGCCCGCCCTTTTCCCGCCCATCGAACCGTTCAACAGCGGCTATCTCCCGCCGCAGGACGGCCACGAGGTCTTTTTCGAGGAATGCGGCAACCCGGACGGCGAGCCGATCCTGTTCCTCCACGGCGGTCCCGGCAGCGGCGCGTCCCCCGCGATGCGCAGGTTCTTCGATCCCGGTCGCTTCCGCGCCGTCCTGCTTGACCAGCGCGGCGCGGGAAGATCGCGCCCCCATGGCAGCCTCGAAGCCAATACGACGCCCCACCTGATCGCGGATACCGAGCGGCTGCGTGAAGCGCTCGGGATCGGCCGCTGGGCCGTCTTCGGCGGCTCCTGGGGCGCCACGCTCGCCACCGCATACGCCATGACCCACCCGGAGCGCGTCCATGCGCTGGTGATGTACGGCTTCTTCCTCGCAAGCGGGCCGGAACTGCGCCGCCTCTACCACCCCTCGGGCGCCGCCGCCGCAATCTACCCGGATGTCTTCGAAGCGTTCATGGCGCCACTGCCGCCCGCTGACCGCGACGATCCCATCGCCGGCTATGCCCGCCTGTTCCAGTCCGCAGACCGCGAGACACGCCTCGATGCCCTGCTCCGCTGGACCGCCCTCGAACGCGCCGTCTCCCGCTTCCAGCCCGACGACACGGCGCTGAAGGCCGAACTGTCAGATGCCGACTATGTCCTCGCCCACTCGCTGATCGAGAACCACTACTTCCGTCACAATGGTTTCATCGACGCCGCGGACACTCTCCAGCATGCGGGCGAACGGCTCGCCGGCATCCCCGTCCATATTATCGCTGGGCGCTACGACCTCGTCTGCCCGATGGTTGCCGCTTACGAGTTCGCGAAAGCCGTGCCTCACGCCACGCTTGAAATCGTCACCGCCGCCGGGCACACCGCCCACGACCCGAAAAACACGCGCGCCATCCTGAACGCGCTCTCGAACCTGCCCGCCATGGAGTCCCGATGACCGAGCAACCGCCCATCCGCCCGGCCAGGTGGGACGTCCTCTCAGAATCAATCGAGTTCGAAACGCCCTATATCCGTGCCCGCCGCCAGAAGATCCGCACAGGGCGCGGCGCGGTTATCGACCCCTACCACGTGTTCGACATACCGAACTGGGCCGCCATGCTCGCCGTTACCGCCGAGCTCGACGCCGTGCTGGTGCGCAACTACCGCCATGGCTCGGAACGCTTCATGACCGAGCTGCCCGGCGGCATCATCGACGACACGGACGACGATCCCGCCGCCGCTGTCGTGCGCGAACTGGCGGAAGAAACCGGATACGCTGTGGACAAGGTTTTCGCCCTGCCGCCGATCCACCCCTATCCCGGCCGCTTCCGCCAGCGGGCCTATCCCTTCATCGGAATCAACGCAACGCGCGTGCAGGCGCAGGCGCTGGAAGATGACGAGGACCTGGAGGTGACCGTCCTGCCCCTCGCCGAGGCGTTTCGCGTCTTTGCCGACGGCAGCCACGACGTCGCCGCCGTTCACGCCGGCATCATGCTCGCCGCCCGCCACATGATCGCGACGCAGCCGGAACTGGAAATGCTGCGCGCCGCCCTCTAGGCGCCCGGTGCCAGCCGCGCCGTCACTTGGATCTCGATCTTCATCCGTTCGTCGATCAGCCCGGCAATGATCGCCGTCGCCGCCGGCCGCGCCTTGGCGAAGCACCTTCCGGTTACCGTGCCCATCGGCTCGAACCATGCCGGATCGGTCAGGATGTAGTTGACGCGCACGACGTCATCCAGCGTCGCCCCCGCTTCCTTCAGCGCGGCTTCCACGTTGCGCATAGTCTGTTCGGTCTGTTCGGTGATGTCGTCCGAGATGGTCATCGACGCGTAGTCGAACCCGGTGCAGCCGGACACCATCACCCAGTCGCCGCCGGGATCGGGCAACACGACGGCGCGCGCATACCCCACCTTCTCTTCCCAGGGTGAGCCCGAGTAGATGTGCCGCCGTTCCATGCCGCCCTCCAGGTGCCTGATGCAGAACAGACGTTAGCCGGGCAGTGCCTGTGACGGCTATCGCGAACCGTTCTGCGCAGGCCGCCACATGGGATAGATCGGCGGGCAGCCGTCGGGCAGCGGCGGCACCTCCAGCAGCTCGAACCCGTGCCGCTGGTAGAGCGGGATGTTCTGTTCCTTGGAGGATTCGAGGTAGGCTGGCATGCTCGCCCGGTCCACCTGCTCGAGTCCCGAGCGCAGCAGCGCGCCGCCAAGCCCCTTCCCCTGCGCGCCCGGCACGACGCCAATGGTGAACAGGTAGAAGTGCGGCTCCTTCGGCTTCACGGCCGCCATGTGCTTGCTGAAATCGAGGCCACGCCCGATGGCGCCCGGCTCGCCGTAGAGCACGGAATCGAGCGCCAGCATCGCCGTCTGACCGGCCGACAGGTCGTTCTTCTGGCCGGGCGGCAGCCACATGGTGGCGCCCCGCTCATCGGCCAAGTACTCCGCCAGCCCGTGCGGCACGTAAATGCCTTTGGCGAGGCGGGTCATGAAACGTGTGATCAGCGACGGCTTGCGCATCACCCAGAGCGAGACCGGGTCGTCCGCGAATGCCTGTCCGATGATCCTCCCGACGGTGGCCGCGTCTTTTTGGGCGGCTCTTTTGATTTCAGGCTGCATGGGTCCTATGGCGTGTAGATGCTCACTGAGTCAGAAGCGGTGAAGATGGAGAAGACACCCGATCCGCCGGAGCCGCCCGCAACGACGAGGCGCCCGCCGACACCGGCGGCTGCCGCACCGAGCCGCGGCAGCGGAAGCGGCGTATCCCGGTTCCAGCGATTTGCGGTGGGATCGTAGGTGACATGATCGGTATAGGTGCGCATCGGATCGTTGCCGCGTCCGCCCGCGACATGGATGCGGCCGTTCACGGTCCCCGCTGCGGCTTCCGCGCGCGCGTCAGGCATCGACGCAACGCTGCGCCACCGAACGCTCGCAGAGGTATCCAGCGCATCTACCCGTGACGTCGCCCCGCCCGGAGTCCGCCCACCGACGGCGTAGACGGTTGACCCCGATGCCACCACGGAGAGATCGGTACGCGGTGCCGGCAGGTCGGCAGCAAGCTCGCGCCATTCCCGCTTGCCGGTGTCGAACACGAACACGCGCGACGCGTTCGGTCCCTCGCCGCCGACGATATAGACGTCACCGCCCACGGCCGCGCTGCCATGGCGCGCCCGCGCCGACGGCATGTCGGGCATCCGCACCCACACCGCCGCCTTGATGTCATAGCGCCAGAAGTCGCTGGTGGGGTCGAGGCTCTCATCACCGGCAAAGCCGCCGGACACGTAGATGCCGCCGTCCGACGCTGCCGCCATGCCGAAGTTCTGCCGCCCCACCGGCATCGCCGGCAGCGGCCGCCAGATATCGCCGATGGTGTCGTAGGCCGCGAACTCGTCCACCGGCCCGGTCAGCCCGGCTCCCCCAGCCACGAACAAGCTATCGCCAAAGCCGACCGCCGCGCCGAACGCGCGCGCGTCACCCATCGGCGCACCCTCCGACCAGCCGGCCGCCCGCGCCGCCACCACGGCGAGGACAAGAAGCCCGGCGGCAAACAGCGCATTGCGGATCAGAGAAGCAGCCATGTGGCGAGCCCCAGGAAAGCAAGGAACGAGACCGCGTCGGTCAACGCGATCAGGAACACGCTGGACGAAATGGCAGGGTCAGCACCCGCCCGGTCCAGCGCAATAGGAATGAGAATACCGGACAATCCCGCGAAGCCGAGCGTGATGACCATCGAAATGGCAATGACGCCACCAAGCGGCCATTGCTCGAACAGGACGCCGACACCAACACCCATCAGCCCCGCGAAGATGAAGCCGTTGAGAAATGCCACCAGCACTTCGCGGGTAATGACGCGGCTGACGTTGAACGGCACCAGGTCGCGTGTCGCCATCGCGCGCACGGTCACGGTCATCGTCTGCGTCCCGGCATTGCCGGCGAGCGCCGCCACCACGGGCATCAGCACGGCCAGCGTCACCATCTGCTCGATGCTTGCGCCGAACGCCGAGATGACGACCGCCGCGATCGCCGCGGTGAACAGGTTTGCGAAAAGCCAAGGGAACCGCGAGCGCGCCGTCTTGATGACAGTATCCGTCAGTGCCTCGTCACCGACACCCGCCATGCGGCGAATGTCCTCGCCCGCTTCCTGCTGGATGACTTCGACCACGTCGTCGACGGTCACCATGCCGACAAGCCGCTCATCGTCGTCCACCACGGCCGCCGACACGAGATTGTACTTCTCGAACTGATGCGCGACCTCTTCCTGGTCCATCGTGGCCGGAATGAGCGTCTGCTCGGTGTCCATGATGTCGGCGATCTTCACCGGCCGCTTGGTGCGCATCACCCGCGACAGCGGCACCGTGCCGACCGGGTGGAACCCCTCGTCCACCACGAAGATCTCGAAGAAAATCTCCGGCAGGTCTTCCGACTCGCGCATGTGATCGATGGTCTGGCCGACGGTCCAGTGCGGCGGCACGACAACGATGTCGCGCTGCATCAGGCGGCCGGCGGATTCCTCTTCGTATTCGAGCGACCGCTCGATCTGCGCGCGTTCTTCATCGGACATCCGAGACAGCAGTTCCTGCTGCTCGGATTCCTCCATGTTCTCGAGCAGGTAGACCGCGTCGTCGGTGTCGAGATCGGAGATCGCCTGCGACACCCAGCCGGTGCCGAGATAGCCCAGCACTTCGTCGCGCAGCCCCTCCTCCAATTCGGAGAGAACCGCCGCGTCAAGCTCATGGCCCAGGATATCGATGAAGGTGCGCCGCTCGTCGGGACGCAGCAGCTCCAGCAGCTCGGCGACGTCGGCCGGATGCATCCCCTCGGCGGCCGCGCGAACGGCGGTGCTGTCACCCGCGTCGATCGAGGCGACAACGTTGCGCACGAAATCCGGCGACAGGCCGATCTCGTCGTCCGGGCCCCGATCCAGCTCTGCCGCCGACTCGCTCACGAATGCTGCCTCCGACCGGAACCGCGACACAGACGCGACTGCGTCCGTAGCGTTGCTAACGGAAGGCGGGCGCCGGGGCCAGCCCCCTGCACCCGCTTTTTCGGAATGCCGAATATCTGGGAAAGAATGGTGCGGTCGAGAAGACTCGAACTTCCACGGGTTTTACCCCACAGCGACCTCAACGCTGCGCGTCTACCAATTCCGCCACGACCGCACGGGCAAAATCCGGGGGCGGCGGTATGCGCGCACCACCCGGCAAGGGAACGCCGTTTAGCAAACTGCCGGGCGCGATACAAGCCCGCCGCTCCCCGGTTTCGGGCCTAGATTCCGTCGCCGTCCACGTGCCCCGGCAGGTGGATGCCGCACTCGTCCTTGTCGAGCCCGGCCCAGCGCCCGGAGCGGTAGTCGTCACCGTCCTTGACCCGGTCCGTGCAGGGCATGCAGCCAATGGACAGGTAGCCGTCCTTGACCAGCGGATGGCGCGGCAGGCGGTGCTCCTCGATGTAGACCTTGAGGTTATCGAGGTTCCAGTTGGCCAGCGGGTTGATCTTGAACCGGCCCGGCGTCCCGTCTGCCGCCTGCTCCTGCTCGATGAGAGGCATTTCGGTGCGCGCCCCGGTCTGGAAACGCTTGCGGCCCGTGATCGAAGCCTCGAACCCGTTGAGGGCATGGGCCAGCGGCAGCACCTTGCGGAAGTTGCAGCAGGCGTCGGGGTTACGCGCCCACAGGTCGCCCTTGGGATCGCGCTCCGCCTCGATGCGCGGGTCGGGGCCCAGCGCGCGCACGTCCGTGAGCCCCAGTTTCTCCTGGAGCCGGTCGCGGTAGCGCAGCGTCTCGCCGAACAGCTTTCCGGTGTTGAGGAACAGCACCGGCACCGTCGGATTGACCTCGGAGAGCATGTGCAGCAGCACGACCGCCTCGGAGCCGAATGACGAGACCATGGCGATCCGGTCCTTGAAGGCAAGGTTGACCATCGCGTCCAGCAGCGCCTTGCCCTCGAGATGCCCGAAGTCGCGGTTGAGCTGCTCCAGCCGCGCCGAAACGACGGTATCGCCATCCATCGCCTGGCGCTGGATCGGGGTTACGTTCTCTGCAGCGGCGCCAATTGCACTCATGACAGCCAGCCTTTCTCTTCGATGAGGGCGTCGGTCCGCTTCGCCAGCTCCGGCAGGGACGCGCCCTCGTCACGCCAGCGCTGACGCGCGCCGGCCAGTTCCTTGAGGCGTCCGGCCCACTCTTCGCCGAACACGCCTTCGAGATGCTTCTTCAGCCGCCGGGCCAGGCCTGGCGACGCGCCGTTGGTGGAGACGGACAGCAGCAGGTCGCCGCGCCGCACCATCGCCGGCACATGGAAATCGCACAGCGGGCGCACGTCCTCGGTATTCACGAGAATCCGCTTCGCCCGCGCCTTCCCGGCCAGGGCCTGCTCGGCCTCCGGCCCCAGGTCGGCAATGAAGAGCACGTCGATGGCATCGAGATCGCTGTCTTCTGGCAGCGCCCGCGTCAGCCGGTCCCCTGCCCGCGCCGTCATGGCGTCGGAGGGCTTAGGGGCAAACACCCTCACGCCCTGCGCCTCGGCCTCGTCCAGCAGCCTCAGACGCCGCTCTGCGGCCTCGCCACCGCCCGCGACGGCAGCCTTCAGGACGGACAGATCGAGCGCCACGGGGAACATCGCCAAACACCTGCTCTCCCCCGGAAATCCCCTCGGGATCGCCGGGTATTGTACGAGAGTTAAGGGGTTGGCCTGAATAATTCAAGCAGGAGACGTGGAATTGGATTATTCACACCACAGGAGTGTGAATAATGCGCTTTACCCCGTCCCGCTAGAGTTCGTAGGAGCGCAGCACTTCTGTAATGGAAATGCCCACATGATCGCCCTGCACCACGATCTCGCCGCGGGCGATGGGCTGGTTGTTGGCCAGCAGCCAGACTTCGTCGTTCTGGTTGGCGTCCAGTTCGATCACC
Source organism: Parvibaculaceae bacterium (assembly GCA_965229975.1). GTDB lineage: Bacteria > Pseudomonadota > Alphaproteobacteria > CGMCC-115125 > CGMCC-115125 > Pyruvatibacter. The sequence continues at coordinate 872,674 of OZ245936.1, read as the reverse complement.
GCCCCGCGGCCCATCTTGAGCAGCTGGTGGATCGGCATGGTGGCCTTGCCGAGAACGACGGAAATCTCGACATTCACCCGATCGATGGCGTTCATGGCGCTGGTTCCGGTGTGAGCACTGGGCATCGACGCTGAAAGTCGCAGAACAGGGTTACCCGGGCGTTAAAGGAACCGATGGCACAGACAGCGACCCGCACGAACACAGGCCGCCTGCTGGCGCCCCAGAGCCCCGTGGAATGGGAAATCGCGGGCGCGCCCGTTGCCTATCCCGACGCCGTTGCCCGCATGGAGGCTCGCGCGGCGGCCGTTGCGGAGGGTTCTGCCCCCGAGCTCGTCTGGCTGCTGGAGCACCCGCCCCTCTACACAGCGGGCACCAGCGCCCAGGACGCGGACCTGCTTACGCCGGACCGCTTCCCCGTCTTCAAGACCGGCCGCGGCGGCCAGTACACCTATCATGGTCCCGGCCAGCGCGTGGCCTACGCCATGCTGGACCTCAAGCGCCGCGGACAGGACGTGCGCGCCTACGTGGCGGGCCTCGAGGACTGGCTGATCGCCACCCTCGCGCGGTTCAACGTCAACGGCGAGCGCCGCGATGATCGTGTCGGTGTCTGGGTAAGGCGGCCGGAAAAGGGTCCTGGCGCGGAAGACAAGATCGCCGCCATCGGCGTCCGCGTGCGGCGCTGGGTCAGCTTCCACGGCATCAGCATCAACGTGGAGCCGGACCTGTCCCACTTCACCGGCATCGTGCCCTGCGGTGTCTCCCAGCACGGCGTCACGAGCCTGGCCGATCTCGGCCTGACAGCCGGGATGCACGACGTGGACATGGCCCTGCGCGCCAGCTTCGAGGAAATCTTCGGGCCGACCTTCGACGCGGGCGAAAGCCGCTAGTCCAGAAGCCGCATGACGCGCGCCGTCGCTTCCAGCTCCTCGGCCTTGGCCTTCGCCCGGGCGGCCGCCTCCGCGTCCTCGCCCCATTGCTCCTGCTGGAAATCCTCGTCGACCCGCGAGGCGGCCCATGCTTCGCCGGCAGTCAGTCTGTCGCGCAGCAGCGCGTAACCAATGACCACGCTGCCGGTCAGCGTCACCGCCGTATGCAGGGCCGTCAGCCGGATAGCATCGAGCGCGGCCAGTGTTTCCGACACGCGTTGCAGCGTGACCGCGTCCTGCGCCACGTGCATGATGCCGCTGGTCGTCGCGAGCCGCACCGCCGTCTCCTCCTCGAACCAGGCCAGCAGCGGGTCCCAGGTCTTGGCCTGCCGGACCACCAGGTCGTCCGGTTCCTCCGCCCGGTAACAGACAAGGTCTGAGCCCGCGAAGCCCATGATCTCCGCCCTGGCCGGGCTGGGGTCCGGCGCCACGCGATCCGTCGCGGTGGCCACGATCCGCGTCACCGGCATCACCGCCGGGTCGATCCGCTCCTGCTGCGCATCCCACTCCCCGGCGACCGCTGAGGCCAGCCCCTCGGACGGCAGCCGAAGCTTCCGCCGGCCCGGGCTCTTCAATTCGCGCTCATCGAGAAAGACCGCATGGCCGCCCTCGGCCTCGGCAATGCTCACCTGCTTGTAGAACCGCCGCGCAAGCCGCGCCGACCGCTCCCGGCCGGGATCGAACACGTCGCGCAGGTCCGGCTGCTTCACACCTTCACTCATGCGCCCGCTGCCTCAACAGAAAGGGTGCTAAGAATATCGAACGCCGCGGCATCAACGTCCGCGAAGTCATCGACGATGACATGCGCGCCAGCCGCGGCAAGATCGTCTTGGTCGTGGTACCCCCACGAGACGCCAAGCGCCCCGGCACCTGCCGCCCGCGCCATCTCGATGTCGTAGGTCGTATCGCCCACCAGCACCGTCTCGCGCGGATCGGCGCCAACATCGCGCATGGCCAGCTTCAGCATGAACGGATCGGGCTTGCCCGGCCCGTCATCTGCCGTCCGCACACTGAGGAAATGCTGCCTGATGCCGTGCAGGTCCAGCACGGCTTCTGCCCCGCGCCGCGACTTGCCCGTGGCAACCCCAAGCACCGCATCCGACGCCGCAAGCCGCTTGATGCAGGCCAGGGCACCGGGATAGAGCGGCTGCGAGACAGCTCCCTGCGCTCGCAGCGCCAGGTATGCCGACTTGTAGGCTTCCGCCATGTGCGCGTGAACCGCTGCGCTTTCCTTGGGCAACAGCCGCGCCAGCGCCGGCTCCAGTGACAGGCCGACGACGGACAGGATGACCTCGCGCGGCGGCGGCTTGTAGCCCTCCTCCACGAAGGCATCGGTCATCGCTGCGACGATGGCGTGCTGGCTGTCCACCAGCGTGCCGTCGCAGTCGAACACGATGAACTTGAGGCTCATTCCGGCAGCTCCGCAAACGGGTCGCCATCGTCCTTGGGGTCGAGGCCGAGGAGCGCCCACGTCCGGGCCATGTGCTCCGGCAGGGGCGCGGTGAGCGTCACCTGATGCCCTTTCGGATGCCGGATCGTCAATTGCCGCGCATGCAGGTGCATCTTGCGCGGGATTTCGCCGCCCGGATGGGCGTCCGCCCCGCCATATTTCCCGTCACCCACGATGGGCGTGTGCAGCGCCGCCGCATGGGCGCGGATCTGGTGCGTGCGCCCCGTCACCGGCATGAAAGCGACCCAGGCCAGCTTTTGCCCCGCTTGCGAGACCACCGAGAAGTGGGTGACGGCGTCGCGCGCCTCGTCATCCATCTCGTCCGCCGCGTGGACGCGCTCGCGCCCCGGCCCGCCACCCTTGGCGAGCGCCAGCTTGATCGTCCCCTGGTGCGGCTTCGGCACGCCGACGGTGAGCGCCCAGTAGATCTTGCGCGTGTCCTTGCGCTTGAGCGCGCGGCCGAGCTTGGCGGCAGCACTACGCGAGCGCGCCAACACGAGAACGCCGGACGTATCCTTGTCGAGCCGGTGAACCAGCCTCGGCCGCTCCGGCGCATCGTATTTGAGCGCGTCCAGCATGGCGTCGATGTGCTTTTCCGTGCGCGAGCCGCCCTGCACCGCCAGCCCGGCCGGCTTGTTGAGGGCAATCATGTCGTCGTCACGGTAGATCACGAGATCGCGCAGGAACGCGCCGTCCTGCACGGCCTTCTGCTTGGCCGCTTTCTGCGTGGGCGCAGCCTTGGGCGCGTCATCCGGCAGCGGCGGCACGCGCACCATCTGGCCCGGCTCGAGCCGGGTCGAGGCTTTCACCCGCCCGCCATCGACACGCACCTGACCCGTGCGCAGCAGCTTCTCCAGCCGCCCATGGCCAAGCGCGGGAAACCGTGCCTTGAACCAGCGGTCGAGACGCAGCCCATCTTCGCCGTCGGTAACCTCGATGGTCTGGACGCCGCTCACGCCAGCACCCCGCGCATCAGCCACAGCCCGCCGAACAGCGCACCGATCGACAGCACGGCCGACAGCACCACATAGCCAAGCGCCGAGGTCCACTCGCCGCGCTCGATCATCAGCGCCGTCTCCAGCGAAAAGGCCGAAAACGTCGTGAAGCCGCCGAGCAGCCCGACCGTGAGAAACGCCCGCAGCTCCGGCGAATAGCTGAACCGAAGCGCCCCCGCTTCCACGATGGCACCCATCAGGAAGCCGCCCACTACGTTGGCGATCAACGTGCCGTACGGGTAGCCCGGCCCCATCGCGGCAAGCGCCCCAATGCCGACGAGGTAACGCCCCACGGCGCCCATGGCGCCGCCCGCAGCAACGGCCAGAAACGTGCTCATGCGCGCCCTTCCCGGACCTTCCTGAAGTAAGCAAGCCGCTTCACCAGCTCGCGCTCGAACCCCCGCTCCGGCGGATTGTAGAACTGCGGCCGCTCGTCCATTTCGTCCGGAAAGTAGTCCTGCCCCGATACGCCGCCCTCGGCTTCGTGGTCGTACTCGTAGCCCAAACCGTAGCCTTCCGCCTTCATCAGCTTCGTGGGCGCATTGAGGATGTGCTTCGGCGGCATCAGGGAGCCTGTCTCCTTGGCGGCGTGCATGGCCGCGCCATAGGCCTTGTAGGCAGCATTCGATTTGGGCGCCGTCGCGAGATACACCGTCACCTGCGCCAGGGCCAGCTCGCCCTCCGGGCTGCCGAGGAAGTCATAGACATCTTTCGCCGCATTCGCCTGCAGCACCGCCTGCGGATCGGCGAGGCCGATATCCTCGATCGCCATCCGCACCAGCCGCCGGGCGATGTACAGCGGGTCCTCCCCCGCCGTGAGCATGCGCGCCAGCCAGTAGAGCGCCGCATCCGGGTCCGACCCGCGCACCGACTTGTGCAGCGCCGAGATCAGGTTGTAGTGCCCGTCCTGCCCCTTGTCATAAACGGGCGCGCGCCGCTGCACCGTTTCCGCCAGCGCGGCCGGATCGAGCGGCGTGGTATCCGCGGGCAGCGAGAACAGCTCCTCGGCAAGGTTGAGCAGGAACCGCCCGTCCCCGTCCGCCATCGCCTTCAGCGCCACGCGCGCGTCATCTGTCAGCGGCAGCACCCGGTCTTCCAGTGCTTCCGCCCGCGCCAGCAACTGCTCCAGCGCATCCTCGTCCAGCCGCTTGAGCACCAGCACCTGGGCACGCGACAGGACGGCGGCGTTGAGCTCGAAGGACGGGTTCTCCGTGGTTGCGCCGACGAGAATGATGGTCCCGTCTTCCATGTGCGGCAGGAAGCTGTCCTGCTGCGCCCGGTTGAAACGGTGAATCTCGTCGACGAAGAGCAGCGTACCCTTGCCCGTGGACCGGCGCGCCTTGGCCGCGTCGAACACCTTCCGAAGGTCGGCAACGCCCGAGAAGATCGCCGAGATCTGCACGAATTCGAGCCCGCCGACACCGGCCAGAAGCCGCGCGATGGTCGTCTTGCCCGTGCCCGGCGGCCCCCACAGGATCACCGAGTTCAGCCGCCCGGCCTGCACCATCCGGCCCAGCGGACTGTCAGGGCCCACCACGTGGCCCTGTCCCACCACGTCCTCGAGCGCCGCCGGCCGCAGGCGGTCGGCCAGCGGGCGCGGCGCGTCGTCTGCCATGCCGGCAGCCTGGAAGAGATCGGACATGGGCCGGAAGGTAGCCGATTTGGCGCGGCAGCGAGAGCCCTAGAGGCGCACGGTCGTGTTGAACACCTGGTCGCCCCGGCGAACCGAGACCTGCCAGTTGCGCCCGCCCGCCGAAAGCTGCGTCCGGAGCGTACCCACGTCCGCCGTTTTGCCGCCGTTGATCTCCAGCACGATGTCGCCGGGCTGGAGGCCCAGCCGGTTGGCCGGGCTGCGCCGGACTACCTCGGTCACCACGACGCCGGAGAGCATGGGATCGAGCCGCAGCTCCTCGGCCAGCGCCGGGGACAGGTTGGCCACGGTAGCGCCCGCGAAGGGATGCGGCCCGTCCAGCTCCGTCGCGTTGCGCGGCGGCACCTCGGGCGGCGCCGTCAGCTTCAGCGACGTCTGCCGCGATGCGCCCTCGCGCAGGAACTCGATCGTGACCGACGAGCCAACCTCCCGCGTAGCCAGCCGGTAGCTGAGCGAGTTGGCATCGGGAATGTCGTTGCTGCCGACCTTGCGCACAACGTCACCCGTCGTGAGCCCGGCGCTGTCCGCCGGACCACCGTCGTAGACGTCGCCAATCAGCACCCCTCCCGGCCTGTCGAGGCCGAGCGACTGGGCAAGGTCGGACGAGACCGTCTGGACAGACGCGCCGAGCCACGGGCGCACCACGCGCCCGCCATTGCCATCGGCGGCGGAGTTCACCACGAGCTTGACCATGTTGGCCGGGATGGCGAAGCCGATGCCGATGGAACCGCCCGAGCGGGAGAAGATGGCCGTGTTCACGCCCACCAGCTTGCCGTCCATCGTAACCAGCGCGCCACCCGAATTGCCCGGGTTGATGGCCGCGTCTGTCTGGATGAAGAACTGGTAGTCGGTCACGCCCACCTGCGTGCGCGCCAGCGCCGAGACGATGCCGCTCGTCACCGTCTGCCCCACGCCGAACGGGTTGCCGATGGCAAGCACGAGGTCGCCGACTTCCAGCCCATCGGAATCCGCGAACGGCAGGACCGGCAGCTTCTCGCCTTCCGGGTCGATCTTGAGGATGGCGAGGTCGGTGCGCTCATCAGCCAGCAGCAGCTCCGCCTCGAACTCGCGCCGGTCCGCCAGCGCCACGGTGAACGTGTCGCCGTCGGCGATGACGTGGTTGTTGGTGACGATGATCCCGTCCGAGCGGACGATGACGCCCGAACCCAGCGAGCTCTGCACCCGCTCGCGCGGCATGCCGAAGGAGAACCGGTCACCGAAGAAGCGCTGGAAGAACGGGTCGTTGGCGAACGGCGACATGGCCTGCTCGCGCACCACTCGCTTGGTGAAGACGTTCACCACCGCCGGCGAGGCCCGCTTCACGACCGGCGCAAACGACAGGTCGATTTGCGCCTGCGACTGCGGCACGGTCTGCGCTTGCGCAACGCCAAGAGTGAAAAGCGAGAGGAACAGCGTGGCCAGAACCGGCCACGCGCCCGGCGTGAAAGAACGCGGCATGTATTCGATCTCCCTCGGTCCCGGCCCCCACAGGTGCCGGTCACAGTGCGGCAATTCTGGAAAGCGCCGGAATGCGGTTCAAGCGCGCACCCGATTCTTCGTGAACGGCCTGAACGGGGCCTGAAAGCAAAAAAGGCGGCCCCGAAGGGCCGCCTTTGAAACTCGCGTCAGCCTTGGACTAGGCCGCGTCCTGCTCTTCCGACAGGTCCGGACCCGAGTCCTGGCCCTTCGCTTCCGGGTCGCGGTCCACGAACTCGATGACCGCCAGCGGCGCATTGTCACCATAGCGGAAGCCCGCACGCATGATGCGCGTGTAGCCACCGCTGCGGTCCTCGTAGCGCGGGCCCAGCACGTCGAACAGCTTGTTCGCCCACTGCTGCTCCGGCAGCTTGGCATAGACCTGACGGCGGGCGTGCAGGCCGCCGCGCTTGCCGAGCGTCACCAGCTTCTCCACGTAGGGGCGAAGCTCCTTGGCCTTCGGCAAGGTGGTCACGATCTGCTCATGCTTGATGAGCGCGACCGCCATGTTGGCCAGCATCGCCTTGCGGTGCGGCGTGGTGCGGCCGAGTTTACGGTGTGCCTTACGGTGACGCATGTCCGTCTCTCCTGCGCGGCGTAATCGCGGCGCCTAGTACTGGTCCTCGTAGCGCTTCGCCAGGTCTTCGATGTTCTCCGGCGGCCAGTTCGGCACTTCCATGCCGAGGTGGAGACCCATCTGGGCGAGCACTTCCTTGATCTCGTTCAGCGACTTGCGGCCGAAGTTCGGGGTACGGAGCATCTCCGCCTCGGTCTTCTGGATCAGGTCGCCGATGTAAACGATGTTGTCGTTCTTCAGGCAGTTGGCCGAGCGGACCGAAAGCTCCAGCTCGTCCACCTTCTTGAGCAGCGCCGGGTTGAATTCCAGCTCCGGACGCTCCTCGGTCACCTGCTCCGGACGCGGCTCCTCGAAGTTCACGAAGGTCTGCAGCTGGTCCTGGAGAATGCGCGCGGCATAGGCCACGGCGTCGTCCGGCGTCAGCGAGCCATCCGTCTCGACCGACAGCGTCAGCTTGTCGTAGTCGAGGATCTGGCCTTCGCGGGTGTTCTCCACCTTGTAGGAGACCTTGCGCACCGGGCTGTACAGGCTGTCCACCGGGATCAGGCCGATTGGCGCATCGTCCGGGCGGTTGCGGTCCGCCTGCACGTAGCCCTTGCCGAGATCGACGGTGAATTCCATGCGGATGGTGGCATCACGGTCGAGGGTGCAGAGCACGAGGTCCGGGTTCAGGATCTCGATATCCGCGCCGGTCTCGATCATGCCCGCCGTCACCTCGCCCGGGCCGTCGGCCTTGAGCGTCATGCGGCGCGGGCCCTCGGCGTGAAGGCGCAGCGCGATCTGCTTGATGTTCAGGACCACGTCCGTCACATCCTCGCGGACGCCGGCAATCGACGAGAACTCGTGCAGCACGCCGTCGATCTGCACCGACGTAACGGCCGCGCCCTGGAGCGACGACAGCAGCACGCGGCGCAGCGCGTTGCCGAGCGTCAGGCCGAAGCCGCGCTCAAGCGGCTCCGCGACAACAGTCGCGAGGCGCTGCGGATCGCGGCCCGGCTGGATGTCCAGCTTGTTCGGCTTGATGAGTTCCTGCCAGTTTCTCTGGATCACGGTGTTCGACCTCATTGGTCAGGCGGCCCTGGCGCCGGGTGGCGCAGTCGGGGGCGGGCCGCGATGATTATCCGGTGCGGTGAAGAAGCAGCCCTTAGACGCGGCGCTTCTTCTTCGGACGCACGCCGTTGTGCGGGATCGGCGTCACGTCGCGGATCGACGTGATGGTGAAGCCCGCGGCCTGCAGCGCACGAAGCGCGGATTCACGCCCCGAACCCGGCCCCGAGACCATCACTTCGAGGGTACGCATGCCGTGCTCGGCGGCCTTCTTGCCCGCGTCCTCGGCGGCCACCTGCGCCGCGTACGGCGTGGACTTGCGCGAGCCCTTGAACCCCATGGCGCCGGCGGACGACCAGGAGATGGCGTTCCCCTGCGCGTCGGCGATGGTGATCATCGTGTTGTTGAACGACGCGTTCACATGCGCGACGCCAGACGTGATGTTCTTGCGTTCGCGGCGGCGTACGCGGCTTGCTTCTCGTGCCATCCGGTCTTTGCCCTTTTTCCGTCCGGCAGCGGAAGTCCCCCTCGGACCCGCGCCGGCAACTCAGTCTGGTTACTTCTTCTTGCCGGCGATCGGCTTTGCCGGGCCCTTGCGGGTCCGCGCATTGGTGTGCGTGCGCTGGCCGTGCACCGGCAGGCCGCGGCGGTGACGCAGGCCGCGGTAGCAGCCGAGGTCCATCAGCCGCTTGGTGTTCATCGCCACCTCGCGCCGCAGGTCACCCTCGACAAGGTAGTCGCGGTCGATCACTTCACGGATCTGGATGACCTCCGCGTCCGACAGCTCGTTGACCCGGCGGTCGTGCGGGATGTTGACCGAAGTCAGGATCTCGGCAGCCTTGGACTGGCCGATACCATGAATGTAGGTCAGCGCGATCAGCGCGCGCTTGTTGGTCGGAATATTGACGCCTGCGATACGAGCCACGGGTCCGCTTCTCCTGAAAGTCCGCGCCTGCCCTCGGGCAGAATCGCATGAGTCCAGATACGCAAAATCCGCTCGCGCGCCCGCCCTGTGGGCGAGTGCGGCGCGGGGATTTCCGCGAATCTGACCTATGCGGAGGCGCGGATTATAGGTTTCATCCTCATACAGTCAACCGTGCGGTTCCGCCATTTTTTCAAGGCTTTCCCGCGATTTCGCCAGGGCGCTGTTCAGGCGCCCTTCTTGCCGAAAAGCCGGCCCATCAGGCCCGGCGATCCGCCCTTTTTGTCGTCGAGGCCGATCTTGGCCTCGATATCCTTGGTCACCTCGTCGATCGGCTTCATGCCGTCCACCACGACGAGATTGCCGTGCTTCTCGTAGTACGGGATCAGCGGCGCGGTCTGCGCGTGATAGACCTCGAGGCGCTTCTTGAGCGTTTCCTCGTTGTCGTCCGCGCGCTCCCCGCCCGTTTCCGCGATGCGGGTGCGGATGCGGTCCACCAGGACCTCGTCCTGAACCCGGATCTCGATCACGGCATCGAGCTTCATGCCCTTGGCGGCCAGCATCTGGTCCAGCGCCTCGGCCTGGCCCGTTGTGCGCGGGAAACCGTCCAGGATGAAGCCGTTCTTGCAGTCCGGCTGGTCGATGCGGTCGGAGATGATCTTCACCACCACCTCATCCGGCACAAGGTCGCCGCGCTCCATGATCTCCTTGGCCTTCTTGCCCACGTCGGAGCCTTCAGCCACGGCGGCGCGCAGCATGTCGCCCGTCGAGAGCTGCACGAGGCCGTGGGCCTCCTGCACGCGGGCCGCCTGGGTGCCCTTCCCCGCGCCCGGCGGTCCAAGAAAAATCAGGTTCATCGCCGCGCCCCCCTCAGCTTCGCCTTCTTCACCATGCCCTCGTACTGATGCGCCAGCAGGTGGCTCTGGATCTGCGACACGGTGTCCATCGTCACGCTGACGACGATGAGCAGCGACGTGCCGCCGAAGTAGAACGGCACCGCGTATTGCGACACCAGGAACTCGGGCAGAAGGCACACAACAGTCAGATACGCCGCACCGATCACCGTCAGCCGGGTCAGCACGTAGTCGATATATTCCGCGGTCCGCTGGCCCGGACGGATGCCCGGAATGAACCCGCCATACTTCTTCAGGTTGTCCGCCGTATCGGCCGGGTTGAAGACGATGGCCGTGTAGAAGAACGCGAAGAAGATGATGCCCGCGGCATAAGTGAGCATGTAGAGCGGCTGACCGTGGCCGAGCGCCGCCGTGATCGTCGTGATCCACTCCGGCCCGCTGCCGTCCGTGCCGCCGGAAAAGCCGGCCAGGGTGGCAGGCAGCAGCAGCAGCGACGACGCGAAGATCGGCGGAATGACGCCCGCGGTGTTGAGCTTGAGCGGCAGGTGCGAGGAATCCCCGCCGAACATCCGGTTGCCCACCTGCCGTTTGGGATACTGGACGATCAGCCGCCGCTGCGCGCGCTCCATGAACACGATGAAGGCAATCACGGCCACCGCCATCACCAGGAAGCCGACGATGACGATCGTCGACAGCGCGCCCTGGCGGCCCAGTTCCAGCGTGCCCACGAGCGCCGCGGGCAGTTCGGCCACGATGCCCGCGAAGATGATCAGCGAGATGCCATTGCCGACGCCGCGTGCCGTGATCTGCTCGCCCAGCCACATCAGGAAGATGGTGCCGCCAACCAGCGTGATAACGGTCGTGACCCGGAAGAACAGCCCCGGATCGATCACCACGTTGCCCGCGCTCTCGAGGCCCACGGCAATGCCGTAGCCCTGCAGTGCCGCGAGGAACACCGTGCCGTAGCGGGTGTACTGGTTGATCTGCTTGCGGCCCTGCTCGCCTTCCTTCTTGAGCTGCTCAAGACGGGGCGACACGGCGGTCAGAAGCTGGATGATGATCGACGCCGAGATATACGGCATCACGTTCAGCGCGAAGATGGCCATGCGGCCCACGGCGCCGCCCGCGAACATGTTGAACATGCCCACGATGCCGCCTTGCTGCTGCCGGAACAGCTCCGCTAGCGCGCCGGGATCGATACCCGGCAGCGGGATGTAGGTGCCGAGGCGATAGACGAGAAGCGCACCCAGCGTGAACCAGATGCGCTTCTTGAGTTCTTCCGCCTTCGAGAAGGCGGAGAAATTGATATTCGCCGCAAGCTGTTCGGCAGCCGACGCCATGTGCGCTTACTCCTGAGAACCGCCCCGGATGGCGCGGCCTTCGGTGTCCTGCCGGCCCCCTACTCGGAAGCCGATTCCTTGGCAGCTTCGGTGACGGTCACGGAGCCACCCGCCTTCTCCACGGCTTCGATCGCGCCCTTGGACGCACCAGCCACTTCGAAGGAGACCTTGGTATTGAGCTCGCCCTTGGCGAGAAGACGCACGGCCTTCGCCTGCGGGCGCACGAGACCGGCGCCGGCAAGCGCCGCCGCGTCGACCTTGCTGCCGGCATCAAGCTTGCCGTCATCGATGGCCTTTTGCACGCGGCCGAGGTTCACGATCGCGTAGGTCTTCGGGAACGGGTTCTTGAACCCGCGCTTGGGCAGGCGCATGTGGATCGGCATCTGGCCGCCCTCAAACCCCTTGATGGCGACGCCCGAACGGGACTTCTGACCCTTCTGGCCACGGCCGGCGGTCACGCCCTTGCCGGAACCATAGCCGCGGCCCACGCGCATGCGCGCCTTGCGGGCGCCTGCGTTGTCCTTGAGCTGATTGAGCTTCATCGTTTCAACTGCCTTTCGGGAAGCATATGGCTCCCCGCAAACGGGTTTTGAACTGGTTGCCTTACTTGCCGTCCACGATGCGGACGAGGTGATGCACCTTGTCCACCATGCCGCGGACTGCGGGCGTATCTTCAAGCGTGCGCTGGCGGTTCATCTTGTTCAGGCCAAGCCCGATGAGAACCTTGCGCTGCCATTCCGGACGGCGGATCGGGCTGCCGACCTGCTCTACCGTGATCGTCTTCTTCGCTGCCATGGTCTTTCCCCAGCGCCTTACTCAGCGTCCTCGAGCGCAGCGGTCGAAGCGTCTTCACGCCGCGAGACCACATCGCTCACCTTGAGGCCGCGCCGCGAAGCGACCATGCGCGGGCTCTGTTCATGCGTCAGCGCGTCAAAGGTCGCCCGCACCATGTTGTACGGATTGGACGTGCCCACCGACTTCGCCACCACGTCGTGCATGCCGAGCGTCTCGAAGACGGCGCGCATCGGGCCGCCCGCAATGATGCCGGTGCCCGGAGGCGCCGCGCGGAGATAGACCCGGCCCGCGCCGTGACGGCCGGCCACGTCGTGGTGCAGCGTACGGCCTTCGCGCAGCGGCACGCGGATCATCTGGCGCTTGGCCTGTTCCGTCGCCTTGCGGATGGCTTCCGGCACCTCGCGGGCCTTGCCGTGGCCGAAGCCCACGCGGCCCTTCTGGTCGCCGACGACCACGAGCGCTGCAAAGCCGAAGCGGCGGCCGCCCTTCACCACCTTGGCGACGCGGTTGATGTGGACCAGCTTGTCGACGAACTCACTGTCGCGGTCGTCGCGATCCCGGCCTCTCGGTTCCCGTGCCACGTTCTAAACCCTCTCGCCTAGAATTCCAGGCCGCCCTCACGGGCGGCATCGGCCAGCGCTTTGACGCGGCCATGATAGATGTAGCCGCCGCGGTCGAACACGACCTCGCCGACGCCCTTGTCCTTCGCGCGCTTGGCCACGAGTTCGCCGACGACCTTGGCGGCCTCGGTGTCCGCGCCCGTCTTCAGCTTCTCGCGGAGGTCCTTCTCCAGCGACGACGCCGAGGCGAGCGTGTGGCCGTTCAGGTCGTCGATGACCTGCGCGGAAATGTGCTTGGACGAACGGAAGACGGAAAGACGCGGCCGCCCGTTCGCAACCTTCTTGAGCGCGCGGCGCACACGCACCTTGCGGCGCTCGCGCATCTGCCTGGATTTGCTCATCTGACCTGTTCCGTCCGTTACTTCTTCTTGCCTTCCTTGCGGAAGATCGTTTCGTCGGCGTACTTCACGCCCTTGCCCTTGTAGGGCTCCGGGGGACGGTAGCCGCGGATTTCAGCTGCCACCTGGCCGACCTGCTGCTTGTCATGCCCGGACACCACCACCTCGGTCGGCTTCGGCGTCTGGATCTGGATGCCTTCCGGCGTTTCGTAGACGATGTCATGGCTGTAGCCGAGCGAGAGCTGCAGGTTCTTGCCCTGCATCTGCGCGCGGTAGCCGACGCCGTTGATCTCGAGCGACTTCGTGAAGCCTTCCGAGACGCCCGTGACCATGTTGGCCAAGAGCGAGCGCGACAGGCCCCACATGCCGCGGGCACGCTGGCTGTCATCCACCGGGCGGACGGTCAGGCCGTCCTCGCCCTGCGAAAGCTCGACTTCCGGCACCAGCGTCAGCTCGAGCTCGCCCTTCGAGCCCTTCACCTTCACCGTCTGGCCGTCCACATTCACCGTCACGCCATTCGGGATGGCGATAGGCAGTTTTCCGATACGCGACATTCTTCTTCGCTCCTCGTCCGCTGGTATGTTCCGGGCGTGCCCTAGAACACCTGGCAGAGAACCTCGCCGCCCACATTTTCCTCGCGCGCAATGTGATCGGACATCACGCCCTTGGGCGTCGAGAGAATGGAAATACCGAGACCGTTGTACACGCGCGGCAGGTCCTTCACCGAGGAATAGACCCGGCGGCCCGGCTTCGACACGCGCTTGATCTCGCGGATCACAGGCGCGCCTTCGAAATACTTCAGCTCGATCTCGAACTCGCGGCGGCCGTTATCGTAGGTCACTTCCGTGTAGCCACGGATGTAGCCTTCCGACTGCAGCACCTCGAGCACGCGGCGGCGCAGGTTCGACCCCGGCGTACCCACCTTGGTCTTGCCGCGCATCTGCGCGTTGCGGATACGGGTCAGCATATCGCCGAGAGGATCAGAAACAGACATCTTGCCCTACTCCCTTACCAGCTCGACTTGACCATGCCGGGGACCTGGCCATTCGAGGCCAGATCACGCAGCGCGATACGTGACATCTTCAGCTTGCGGTAATAGGCGCGCGGACGGCCCGTCACCTCGCAGCGGTTCACGATGCGCGTGGGCGCCGAGTTGCGCGGCAGCGCCGACAGCTTCAGCTGGGCCTGCATACGCTCTTCGATCGGCGTGTCCTGATCGCGCACGATCTCCCGCAGACGCGCCCGCTTGGACGCGTACTTCTTCGCCATCCGCTGACGGCGCTTGTTCTTTTCGATGGCGCTCTTTTTCGCCATGCCTGTCCTCCTGATCCCGACCGTATCGGAAGCGCGGTTGCGCCTACGACGTGAAGGGGAAGTTGAACTCGCGAAGGAGAGCCTTCGCTGCTGCATCATCACTTGTGGTGGTGCAGACGATGATATCCATGCCCCACACCTGATCCACGTCGTCGTAATTGATCTCCGGGAACACGATGTGCTCTTTCAGGCCCATCGCGTAATTGCCGTTCCCGTCGAAGCTCTTGCCGTTCAGACCGCGGAAGTCGCGCACGCGCGGCAGCGCAATGTTCACCAGGCGGTCGATGAACTCGTACATGCGCTCCTTGCGCAGCGTGACCTTCACGCCGACAGGCATGCCCTCGCGCAGCTTGAAGCTGGCTTCGGACTTCTTGGCGCGGGTGATCACCGGCTTCTGTCCCGTGATCGCCTCGATGGCGGCCACGGCCGAGTTGATCTTCTTGGAGTCACCCACGGCCTCGCCGGCGCCTACATTGATCACGACCTTGTCGAGCTTCGGAACCTCCATGGGGTTCTTGAAGCCGAACTCGTCGACGAGCTTCTTGCGGACGACCTCGTCGTACTGCTTGCGCAGACGCGGGACGTAGTTCTCCGTCGCGACGGCAGCCTCAGACATCGATCACTTCTCCCGAACGCTTGGCGAAACGGACCTTGCGGCCATCGTCCAGCGTCTTGAAACCGACCCGCGTCGCTTCCCCGCTCTTGGGGTCCTCGATCGCGATGTTGGAAATATCGATCGGTGCCTCCTTGGACACGATCCCACCTTCCGCGGTCGGCGTCTGCCGCTGGTGACGGCGCACCACGTTCACGCCCTGGACGACGGCGCGGTTCTCGGCGGGGAGAACCTTCAGCACTTCGCCCTTCTTGCCCTTGTCCTTACCGGTGGTGACGACGACCTTGTCGCCCTTCCGGATCTTCAGCTTGACGGCCATGGCTCTACAGCACCTCCGGTGCGAGCGAGACGATCTTCATCATGTTCTTGGCGCGGAGCTCGCGGGTCACCGGGCCGAAGATACGCGTGCCGATCGGCTCGCCATTGTTGTTCACCAGCACGGCAGCGTTGTTGTCGAAACGGATCGCGCTGCCGTCCGGGCGGCGGATCTCCTTCGCCGTGCGCACGATGACGGCCTTGAGCACGTCACCCTTCTTCACGCGGCCGCGCGGAATGGCTTCCTTGACGCTGACGACGATGGTGTCGCCCACGCCGGCGTACTTCCGCTTCGAGCCGCCGAGCACCTTGATGCACTGGACGCGGCGGGCGCCGGAGTTGTCCGCGACGTCCAAATTCGACTGCATCTGGATCATTGTTCTGTTCCTTCACGCTTTAGCGCGCCACACGGCGGTTCCGGTTGACCGGCCTGCCGCGCTGAAAACTCAAACTCTTTCGTCCTACGACGAGGCCGCTTCGCTGCCCGCGTAGATTTCCCACCGCTTCGTCTTGGAGACCGGCGGGCACTCGCGGATGCGGACCTTGTCGCCGACCTTGTGCTGGTTGCCCGCGTCGTGCGCGTGGTAGCGCTTCGAGCGGCGGACGGTCTTCTTCATCACGGGATCCGTGAACCGGCGCTCGACGAGCACGGTCACCGTATCCTTCATCTTGTCGCTCACCACGACGCCCTGGAGCACGCGCTTCGGCATCTCGGTCTCTACCTCTTTCCTCTAAGGGCCCGCTTACGCGTTAGCCGCGTTCTGGCCCTGTACGGTCTTGATCCGCGCAATCGTGCGGCGGATCTGGCGCAGACGCGCCGTGTTCTCAAGCTGGCCGGTCGCCCGCTGGAAGCGCAGGTTGAAGGCTTCCTTGCGCAGCTTGACGACTTCGTCCTCAAGCTGGTCCGGCGTCATGTCGCGAACATCTGCGATCTTCATCTTTCCGATCCCTTCGCGGCGTTTAGGCGTGATCGCCCGGACGGGTGATCATGCGCACCTTGAGCGGCAGCTTCGCAGCGCCCAGGCGCAGCGCTTCCGTCGCGACATCGTGCGGCACGCCGTCGATCTCGAACATCACGCGGCCCGGCTTCACGCGGGCAACCCAGTACTCGGGCGACCCCTTACCCTTACCCATGCGGACTTCGGTCGGCTTCTTCGAAACCGGCACGTCCGGGAAGATACGGATCCACACGCGGCCCGAACGCTTCATGTGGCGGGTGATGGCACGGCGCGCGGCCTCAATCTGACGCGCGGTGACGCGCATCGGCTCCTGGGCCTTGATCCCGTGCGACCCGAAATTCAGGTCCGTTCCGCCCTTGGCAACGCCATGGATGCGGCCCTTGTGGGCCTTCCGGAACTTCGTGCGCTTTGGCTGCAGCATCTCTCTACTTCCTCAACACCAGGCCGTTACGCGTTGGCCCGTTCGCGGCGCGGACCGCGGCCGCCGCCGGGACCGCCACGCATGCCTTCCTGGGCTTCCATGGCCTTGCGCTCATGCGCCATTGGATCGTGCTCAAGGATCTCGCCCTTGAAGACCCAGACCTTGATGCCGCAGGTGCCGTAGGCCGTGAAAGCCGTCGACGTGGCGTAATCGATGTCCGCGCGCAGCGTGTGAAGCGGCACGCGGCCCTCGCGGTACCACTCGGTGCGCGCGATTTCCGCGCCGCCAAGTCGGCCACCGCAGTTAATGCGGATGCCCTGCGCGCCCATGCGCATGGCCGACTGAACGGCCCGCTTCATGGCACGGCGGAAGGCAACACGGCGCTCGAGCTGCTGCGCGATGCCGTCGGCGATCAGCTGCGCGTCGATCTCCGGCTTGCGGACTTCCACGATATTGAGGTGAACCTCGCTCGTGGTCATCGCCTGGATCTTGCGGCGCAGCGTCTCGATATCCGCACCCTTCTTGCCGATCACCACACCCGGACGGGCCGTGTGGATGGTCACGCGGCACTTCTTGTGCGGGCGCTCGATGACGATCTTGGACACGCCGGCCTGCTTGAGCTCCTTCTCGAGGTACTCGCGGATGCGCAGGTCCTCGTGCAGGAGCGAGCCGTACTCGCCGCGGTGCGCGTACCACCGGGAATCCCAGGTGCGGTTCACGCCGAGGCGCAGTCCGATCGGATTGACCTTGTGACCCATTACGCAGCTTCCTCCGGCGCCCGCTGGCGCACGACAATGGTGATCTGGCTGAACGGTTTCTCGATCCGTCCCACGCGGCCGCGCGCACGGGGCGTCCACCGCTTCATGATCAGGTTCTTGCCCACATAGGCCTCGGCGACGATCAGCTCGTCCACATCGAGGTCATGGTTGTTCTCGGCGTTCGCGACGGCGCTCTGCAGCACCTTCTTCACGTCCTGGCTGATGCGCTTGGGCGAGAAGGTAAGATCGGCAAGCGCGCGCTCCACCTTCATGCCCCGGATCGACTGCGCGACCAGGTTCAGCTTGCGCGGGCTCGTCCGCAGCATGCGGCCAACCGCACGCGCCTCGTTCTCCGCAAGCTTCCGCTCTTTCGACGGCTTGCCCATCGTTACTTCCTCTTCGCCTTCTTGTCGGCCGCGTGCCCGTAATAGGTGCGCGTCGGAGAGAACTCGCCGAACTTGTGGCCAACCATGTCCTCGGTGACGAGCACCGGCACATGCTTGTTGCCGTTGTAGACACCGAAGTTCAGACCGACGAACTGCGGCAGAATGGTCGAACGGCGCGACCAGATCTTGATGACCTCGTTACGGCCCGACGCCCGAACGGCCTCGGCCTTCTTGAGGAGGTAGCCGTCGACAAACGGCCCTTTCCAGACAGAACGTGCCACTGACGACCCCTATCGCTTCTTGCGCTGATGACGGCTGCGCACGATGTACTTGTCCGTCGACTTGTTGGAGCGCGTGCGCGCACCCTTCGTCGGCTTGCCCCACGGCGTGACCGGATGACGGCCACCCGAAGTGCGGCCCTCACCACCACCATGCGGGTGGTCGACCGGGTTCATGGCAACACCGCGCGTCGTCGGACGGCGGCCCAGCCAGCGAGCGCGGCCCGCCTTGCCGATCTTGATGTTGGCCTGGTCCGGGTTCGACACCGCACCGACCGTCGCCATGCACTCGCCGCGCACGAGGCGTTGCTCGCCCGAGGCGAGACGGAGAATGGCGTAGCCTTGGTCACGGCCCACGAGCTGGATGAACGTGCCCGCCGAACGCGCCAGCTGACCACCCTTGCCAGCCTTCAGTTCCACATTGTGGATGATCGTGCCGATGGGGATGGCAGACAGCGGCATCGCGTTGCCCGGCTTCACGTCCACGCGCGCACCGGCGATGACCGTGTCGCCTTCCGCCAGGCGCTGCGGCGCCAGGATGTAGGCCAGCTCGCCGTCCTCATACTTGATGAGGGCGATGAACGCCGTGCGGTTGGGATCGTATTCCAGCCGCTCGACCGTGCCGGGCACGTCGAACTTGCGGCGCTTGAAATCGATCTTGCGGTACGCCCGCTTGTGACCGCCGCCCGTGCGGAAAGCCGTGGTACGGCCCGTATTGTTACGGCCGCCCGACTTGGTCAGGCCTTCGGTCAACTGCTTGACCGGCTTGCCCTTCCACAGCCCACTGCGGTTCACCTGCACGAGGCCGCGCTGGCCCGGCGTGACCGGATTGTAAGTCTTGAGTGCCATCGTCCTACTGATCTCCGCTCTTTAGAGGCCGGTGGTCACGTCGATCGAGTGACCTTCGGCGAGCGTTACGATCGCCTTCTTCGTATCGGACCGCTTGCCCACGAGCCCGCGGAACCGCTTGATCTTGCCCTTGTGCCGAAGGGTGTTCACTGCCTTCACCTGCACCTTGAACAGGGTCTCGACAGCTTCCTTCACCTGCGGCTTCGTCGCCTCCAGCGGCACGCGGAACACCACCTGGTTGTTCTCACCCGCGAGGGTGGACTTCTCGGTGATCACCGGCGCACGGAGGATTTCGTAGAGATCTTCCGTCTTCATGACTTGAACCGCGCCTCCAGTGCCTCCAGCGCCGACTTGGTCAGCACCAGCTTGTCGCGCCGCAGGATGTCGTAGACGTTGATGCCCTGAACCAGCAGCACGTCCGTGTGCGGAATGTTGCGCGCGGCCAGCGCAAAATTCGTGTCCAGCTCCGCTCCGTCCACGATCAGCGTGCTCGACAGGCCAAGCTTCGCGAACGCGTCCTTCAGGGCCTTCGTCTTCGGCTCGGCCAGCTTGGCCTCATCGAGAACGATCAGCTCGCCAGCGCCCGCCTTAGTGGACAGCGCGTGGCGCAGGGCCAGGGCGCGGACCTTCTTGGTCAGGCCATGCGCGTGGCTGCGCACGACCGGTCCGAACGCCTTGCCGCCGCCGCGGAACTGCGGAACCTTCTTATCGCCGTGACGGGCGCCGCCGGTGCCCTTCTGGCGGTACATCTTCTTGCCCGTGGCCGAAATCTCGGACCGGCCCTTCGTCTTGTGCGTGCCGGCACGGCGCTTGGCGAGCTGGTACGTCACCATGCGATGCAGGATGTCGGCACGCGGCTCGAGCGCGAAGACCTCGTCCGGCAGATCGACGCTGCCGGCCTTCTTGGCCTCAAGCGTGGTTACGTCGAGCTTCATGGCTACGCGTTGTCCTTCTTGTCATCGGCCTCGCCGGCGTCGCCTTCGGCGTCGCCCTCGGCAAGGTCCTTCTCGGCCTCGGCTTCGGCAGCCTCCTCGGCCTTCGCCTGCTCCTCGGCGGCGGCGGCCTCTTCGGCCTCGCGCTCAGCCGCGAGCTTGGCTTCGGCCTCGGCCGCCTCGTCGGCGCCGTGCACTTCTTCCTTCGAGCCCTGGACGGTCACGAAGGCACCCGGCAGGGGCACGCCCTCGGGAAGCGGCTTCTTGACGCTGTCGCGAAGCTGCACCCAGCCGCCCTTCGACCCAGGGATCGATCCCTTCACCAGGATCAGCCCGCGCTCGGGATCGGTGGAAACGACCTCGAGGTTCTGCGTGGTGACGCGAACCTGGCCCATGTGGCCGGCCATCTTCTTGCCCTTGAACACCTTGCCGGGGTCCTGGCACTGGCCGGTCGAACCGTGGCTACGGTGCGAGATCGACACGCCGTGCGAGGCGCGCAGGCCGCCGAAGTTGTGCCGCTTCATGGCACCGGCAAAACCCTTACCGATCGAGATGCCCGAGGCATCCACATACTGGCCGGCGATGAAGTGGTCCGCGCGAAGCTCGGCGCCCACGTCGATCAGGTTGTCCGGCGACACGCGGAACTCGACCATGCGGCGGCGCGGCTCGACCGAGCACTTCGCGAAATGGCCGCGCTCAGCGCGCGTCATGTTCTTCACCTTGACCGAGCCCGCACCGAGCTGAACGGCCACGTAGCCGTTCTTGTCCTGCGTGCGGTGGCCAACCACCTGGCAGCCGTCGAGCTTCAGCACGGTCACGGGAATGTGCTTCCCGTCTTCCGTGAAGACCCGCGTCATACCAACTTTCTGTGCGATCACGCCCGAGCGCATCTTTCGCACCCCTTCCTCAATAGAGCCTTAGAGCTTGATCTCGACGTCGACACCGGCGGCCAGGTCGAGCTTCATCAGCGCGTCCACGGTCTGCGGCGTCGGGTCGACGATGTCGAGAAGACGCTTATGCGTCCGGATCTCGAACTGTTCACGGCTCTTCTTGTCGATGTGCGGACCGCGAAGAACAGTGAACTTCTCGATCCGGTTCGGCAGCGGGATGGGCCCACGAACCTGGGCACCCGTACGCTTCGCCGTGTTGACGATCTCAAGCGTCGAGGCATCGAGAATACGATGATCGAACGCCTTGAGACGGATGCGGATATTCTGACTTTGCATGGGTCCGGTTCCCGAAATTCCTGAAAGCGCCTATGCGCCTTGAATAGCGAACGGGAGCGCCGTTATGGGCCGTGGCCCGGCGAGCGCCCCCGCCCGATGTCTTGCTACTCGATGATGCTGGAGACGACGCCTGCGCCGACGGTACGACCGCCTTCGCGGATGGCGAAGCGCAGCTTCTCCTCCATGGCGATCGGCACGATCAGCTCGACTTCCATCTCGCAGTTGTCGCCCGGCATCACCATTTCCGTGCCTTCCGGCAGCGTCACGACACCCGTCACGTCCGTCGTCCGGAAGTAGAACTGCGGACGGTAGTTCGTGAAGAACGGCGTGTGACGCCCGCCCTCATCCTTCGTCAGGATGTAGGCCTCGGCCTTGAACTTCGTGTGCGGCGTGATCGAGCCCGGCTTGCAAAGAACCTGGCCGCGCTCCACGTCCTCGCGGTCGATGCCGCGAAGCAGGCAGCCAACGTTGTCGCCAGCCTCGCCCTGGTCCAGCAGCTTGCGGAACATCTCGACGCCCGTAACCGTCGTCTTCGACGTGTCCTTGATGCCGACGATCTCGACTTCCTCGCCCACGTTCACGATGCCGCGCTCGATGCGGCCCGTCACAACCGTGCCGCGCCCCGAGATCGAGAACACGTCCTCGATCGGCATCAGGAACGGCTGGTCCTTCGGACGGTCCGGCGTCGGGATGTACTCGTCCACCGCCTTCATCAGCTCGAGGATCGAGTTCTTGCCGATCTCGTCGTCGCGGCCTTCAAGCGCTGCCAGCGCCGAACCCTTCACGATGGGGATGTCGTCGCCCGGGAACTCGTAGGACGACAGAAGCTCGCGCACTTCCATCTCGACGAGCTCGAGGAGCTCCTCGTCGTCCACCTGGTCGACCTTGTTGAGGTAAACCACCAGCGCCGGCACGCCCACCTGGCGGGCCAGCAGAATGTGCTCGCGCGTCTGCGGCATCGGGCCATCGGCCGCGTTCACCACAAGGATCGCGCCGTCCATCTGCGCCGCGCCCGTGATCATGTTCTTCACGTAGTCGGCATGGCCCGGGCAGTCCACGTGCGCGTAGTGACGATTCTCCGTCTCGTACTCCACATGCGCCGTCGAGATCGTGATGCCGCGCGCCTTCTCTTCAGGCGCCTTGTCGATCATGTCGTACGCCGAGAACGTCGCGCCGCCCGTCTCCGCAAGCACCTTCGTGATCGCAGCCGTCAGCGTCGTCTTGCCATGGTCAACGTGACCAATCGTGCCAATGTTGGCATGCGGCTTGTTACGCTCGAATTTCTCCTTGGCCATCTCTCTCTTCCTCTGATGAGCCTGGTCTTCTAACTCGTGTGCGGGTCGCGGGCGCTACGCCAGCTTCGCGCGGACTTCGTCAGACACCGCCTGCGGCACCTGCTCGTAATGGTCGAACTGCATCGTGTACTGGGCGCGGCCCTGGGTCATGGACCGGAGCGTGTTCACGTAGCCAAACATGTTGGCCAGCGGCACCATGGCGGAAATCACCGTCGCGTTGCCGCGCGCTTCCGTGCCCTGGATCTGACCACGGCGCGAGTTCAGGTCGCCGATCACGTCGCCCATATAGTCCTCGGGCGTCACGACTTCGACGTCCATCACCGGCTCAAGCAGCACCACACCGAGCTGCTCGCCCGCCTCGCGGAAGGCAGCGCGGGATGCGATCTCGAACGCAAGCACGCTCGAGTCCACGTCGTGGTACGCGCCATCCACCAGAGACACCTTGAAGTCGAGCATCGGGAAGCCGGCAAGCATGCCGTTCTCGCGGACGCTCTCGATGCCCTTCTCGACACCGGGGATGTATTCCTTCGGCACCGAGCCGCCGACGATCTTGCTGACGAACTCGAAACCTTCGCCCGGCTGGCGCGGCTCGAATTCGAGCTTCACGCGAGCGAACTGGCCCGAACCGCCGGTCTGCTTCTTGTGGGTGTAGTCCACCGTGGAGGCCTTCGTGATTGTCTCACGGTAGGCAACCTGCGGGGCGCCCACATTGGCGTCCACTTTGAACTCGCGCTTCATGCGATCGACGATGATGTCGAGGTGAAGTTCGCCCATGCCCTTGATCACCGTCTGGCCGGACTCTTCATCCGTGGTGACACGGAACGACGGGTCTTCCTGGGCGAGACGTGCCAGCGCCATGCCCATCTTTTCCTGGTCGGCCTTGGTCTTCGGCTCAACGGCGACCTCGATGACCGGGTCCGGGAACTCCATGCGCTCCAGGATCACCGGACGGTTGGGGTCGCACAGCGTGTCGCCGGTCGTCGTGTCCTTGAGCCCCGCGATGGCGACGATGTCGCCGGCAGCGGCTTCCTTGATGTCCTCACGGCTGTTCGCGTGCATGAGCAGCATGCGGCCGATGCGCTCGCGCTTGTCCTTCACCGAGTTCATCACCGACGTGCCGGTCTCGAGCTTGCCCGAATAGATGCGCGCGAAGGTGAGCGAGCCGACGAACGGGTCGTTCATGATCTTGAAGGCCAGCGCCGCGAACGGCTCGTCGTCGGACGACTTGCGCGAGGTCTCTTCGTCGTTCTTGGGGTCAACGCCCTTGATCGGCGGCACGTCGAGCGGCGACGGCATGTAGTCGACAACGGCATCAAGCAGCGGCTGAACGCCCTTATTCTTGAATGCCGAGCCGCACAGCACCGGCACGAAGATCTGCTGCATCGTGCCCTTGCGGATAAGCTCTTTCAGCTTTGCCTCGTCCGGCTCGTTGCCTTCGAGATAGGCTTCCATCGCGTCATCATCGGCCTCGACGGCGGTCTCGATGAGCTTGGAGCGGTACTCGTCGGCCTGGTCCTTCAGATCAGCCGGAATGTCCTTGTATTCGAACTCGGCGCCCAGGCTCTCGTCCTTCCAGATGATCGCCTGCATCTTCAGCAGGTCCACGACACCGACGAAGTCAGCCTCGGAGCCGATCGGCAGCTGGGTCACGAGCGGGGTCGCGCCGAGGCGGTCCACGATCATGTCGACGCAGCGGAAGAAGTCCGCGCCCATGCGGTCGAGCTTGTTCACGAAGCACATGCGGGGCACGTGATACTTGTCGGCCTGGCGCCAAACAGTCTCGGACTGCGGCTCGACACCGGCCACGCCGTCGAACACCGCCACCGAGCCGTCAAGCACGCGCAGCGAACGCTCGACCTCGATGGTGAAATCCACGTGGCCCGGGGTGTCGATGATGTTGATCCGGTGGTCCTTCCAGAAGCACGTCGTCGCGGCGGACGTGATGGTGATGCCGCGCTCCTGCTCCTGCTCCATCCAGTCCATGGTGGCCGCGCCCTCGTGGACCTCACCGATCTTATGCGACCGGCCAGTGTAGTAGAGAACGCGCTCGGTCGTCGTCGTCTTACCCGCATCGATGTGAGCCATGATGCCGATATTGCGATAACGCTCGAGCGGGGTGGTGCGCGCAACCATTGGAATAAAGCCTCTGAGCCGTGTGGTCTGAGCTAGCTAGCTGTTCAGTCGTGCCGGGTTACCAGCGGTAGTGCGAGAAGGCGCGGTTGGCTTCCGCCATCCGGTGGGTGTCTTCACGCTTCTTGATCGCCGAGCCACGGTTGTTGGCCGCATCGAGCAGCTCGCCGGCAAGACGGTCGGTCATGGTCTTCTCGTTGCGCGCGCGGCTGGCGGCAATCAGCCAGCGGATCGCGAGCGCGCGGCGGCGCTCCGGACGGACTTCGACCGGCACCTGGTAGGTGGCACCGCCCACGCGGCGGGAGCGAACCTCGACGGCCGGCATGACGTTGTTGAGGGCGTCATGGAACAGCTGCACCGGGTCCTGGCTCGTCTTCGACTGCATCTGGTCGAAGGCGCCATAAACGATGCGCTCCGCGGCCGATTTCTTGCCGTCGTACATGAGGCAGTTCATGAACTTGGTGACCACCTGGTCGCCGAACTTGGCGTCCGGGGTGATCTCTCGCTTTTCTGCGCGGTGACGTCGCGACATGGTCCCTGCTCCGCCTTACTTCGGCCGCTTGGCGCCGTACTTCGAACGGCGCTGCTTGCGGTCCTTGACGCCCTGGGTGTCCAGCACGCCGCGGATGATGTGATAGCGAACGCCCGGCAAGTCCTTCACGCGGCCGCCGCGGATCATCACGACGGAGTGCTCCTGAAGGTTGTGGCCTTCGCCCGGAATGTAGCTCGTGACCTCGAAGCCGTTGGTCAGGCGGACACGCGCAACCTTACGCAGCGCCGAGTTCGGCTTCTTCGGGGTCGTGGTGTAGACGCGGGTGCACACGCCACGCTTCTGCGGGCAGGCCTCCATCGCCGGCACCTTGTTCCGCTTCACCTGCGCCTGGCGCGGCTTGCGGATGAGCTGGTTGATCGTCGGCATATGTTGCTTTCGACGCCTTTTCTTCGTGCGCCCGGACGGCCGGGCCCCAATCCTCGTTTCGGTCCACCAAACCGCTTCGCACCGGATGCGAATCGATGCGCGCCGCGGGGCCGGTCCTGCCGGACGCGCCAGCGGCACACGGATTCGGGACCGATCGGGAAATTCGCCGACGCGGCCCCAAAAGCGCAGAGGAACCAAGGCATTAGCCCCGGTTCATGCTCCGGTACAGTGCTCTTTGGCTTTCCTTGGCAGCGTCTAGGCCGGGGCAATGCCCTCGGATTCGCCTACCGCCTGCCTCAAAAAGTGCGCGGAACCTACCGACGCGCCCTACCCCCGTCAAGGCTCCATTAGGGGATTCTTGCGGGTTTTTCGGGCCAAACCCGATTTCCTGCCCCGCGCTGGGTGCAAGGCAAGGAAAAGGGCCGCCCGGCGCGCCGGGCGGCCCCGATTTTCCTCGTCCGAAGGGGCCGCTTAGGCGACCTCTTCACCCTCTTCCGACTCGACTGCCTCGATCTCCATCGAACCGCCGCGGCTGTCCATGATGGTCTCGTCACGGCTCGCCGCCTCGTTTTTCAGGCGGTTGAGGAGCGCACCGGTGCCGGCCGGAATCAGGCGACCGACGATGACGTTCTCCTTGAGACCGGCGAGATGGTCCTTCTTGCCGATGACGGAGGCCTCGGTGAGGACACGCGTCGTCTCCTGGAAGGAAGCGGCGGAGATGAAGGACCGGGTCTGCAGCGACGCCTTGGTGATCCCCAGCAGGACCGGGTTACCCGTGGCGGGCGTGCCTCCCTCGGCTTCGACCTTCTCGTTGATCTCGTCGAACTCGACGCGATCGAGCTGCTCGCCCGACAGAAGCGTGGTCGTGCCGGCATCGACGACTTCCACCTTCTGCAGCATCTGGCGGACGATCACCTCGATGTGCTTGTCGTTGATGTTCACGCCCTGGAGCCGGTAGACCTCCTGGATCTCGTTGACGAGGTAGCGCGCAAGCTCCTCGACGCCCGAGATAGCCAGGATGTCATGCGGCGCCGGGTGACCGTCGAGCAGGTATTCGCCCTTCTCGATAAAGTCGCCCTCGCGGACCGACAGGTGCTTACCCTTCGGGATCAGATACTCGGTCGGCTCCTCGCTCTCGTCCTTGGGACGCACGATGATCCGGCGCTTGTTCTTATAGTCGCGGCCGAACTCGACCACGCCCGAGGCTTCCGCGATGACCGCGTGGTCCTTCGGACGGCGCGCTTCGAACAGCTCCGCCACACGCGGCAGACCGCCCGTGATGTCGCGGGTCTTGGCACCCTCGGTCGGGATACGGGCGAGCACGTCACCGGCATGGACCTCTGCTCCGTCTTCGACGGAGAGAATGGCATCCACAGACAGCAGGTAGCGGGCCTCGTTGCCGTTCGGCAGCTTCAGCACCTTCCCGTTCTTGCCCTTGAGCACGATCGCCGGCTTGAGATCGGCGGAGCGCGTCGAGGCGCGCCAGTCGATCACCACCTTCGAGGAAATGCCCGTCGCTTCGTCAGCCACTTCCTTGATGGTCACGCCTTCGATCACGTCCTCGAAGGCCACCGTGCCTTCGCGCTCGGTGATGATCGGCAGGGTATACGGGTCCCACTCGGCGAGCCGCTGGCCGCGGTCCACCTTGTCACCGTCCTTCACGCGCAGGCGCGTGCCGTAGGAAAGGCGGTGGGTGGCAAGCTCCGTGCCGTCGCTATCCGACACGACGATCTGCGAGTTGCGGCCCATCACAATGATGTTGCCCGAGGAGTCTGTCACCAGCTCCGGGTTGGCGATCGTCACCGTACCGGCGTGGTTGGACTCGATGAAAGAAGAGTCCACCACCTGCGCGGTGCCGCCGATGTGGAACGTGCGCATGGTGAGCTGGGTGCCCGGCTCACCGATCGACTGGGCCGCGATCACGCCGATCGCCTCGCCCATGTTGACCGGCGTACCGCGGGCCAGGTCGCGCCCGTAGCACTTGCCGCACACACCGCCACGGGTCTCGCAGGTCAGCACCGAACGGATGCGGATCTGCTGGACGGCAGCATCCTCGATGACCTCGACCAGGGACTCGGTGATCTCCTCGCCCTTGGGCACCAGCACTTCACCCGAAGACGGGTGCGTGATGTCGTCCGCCGCGGTGCGGCCGAGAACGCGGCTGCCCAGCGAGGCGAGCACTTCGCCCGACTCGATCACCGCGCCGACCGTCAGGCCCGCCTCGGTACCGCAGTCCGGCTCGATCACGATGCAGTCCTGCGCCACGTCCACGAGACGGCGGGTCAGGTAACCCGAGTTCGCAGTCTTGAGCGCGGTGTCGGCAAGGCCCTTACGCGCGCCGTGGGTCGAGTTGAAGTACTCGAGCACGGTCAGGCCTTCCTTGAAGTTCGAGATGATCGGCGTCTCGATGATCTCGCCCGACGGCTTGGCCATGAGGCCGCGCATGCCGGCGAGCTGCTTCATCTGCGCGGGCGAACCACGCGCACCGGAGTGGGACATCATGTAGATCGAGTTGATGTCCTTCTCGCGGCCGGTCTCCTCGTCGATCTGGACGGCGGAGATCTTGCCCATCATTTCTTCGGCCACGCGGTCCGTGCACTTGGCCCAGGCGTCGACGACCTTGTTGTACTTCTCGCCCTGCGTGATGAGGCCGTCGATGTACTGCTGCTCGTATTCGTTGGCGAGCGTGCGGGTCTCCTCGACCAGACCTTCCTTCGCCTCCGGCACGACCATGTCGTCCTTGCCGAACGAGATGCCGGCGCGGCACGCACGGGCGAAACCGAGGCCCATGATGCGGTCGCAGAAGATCACCGTCTCCTTCTGACCGGTGTGGCGGTACACCACGTCGATCATCGCGGAGATGGCCTTCTTCGTGAGCAACTTGTTCACGAGGTCGTAGGGCACGCTCGGGTGACGCGGCAGCAGATCGCCGATCAGCATGCGGCCCGGCGTGGTTTCGAGAATCTGCGAAACCTCGTTGCCTTCCTCGTCCACCGTCTTCCAGCGCGCCTTCACCTTGGCGTGCAGGGTCACGGCGCCGGTCTCGAGCGCGTGCTCGATCTCCGACACGTCGGCGAACACCATGCCCTCGCCCGGCTCGTTGTCCTTCTCGAGCGAGAGGTAATAGAGGCCAAGGACGATGTCCTGCGACGGCACGATGATCGGAGTGCCGTCCGCGGGATGTAGGATGTTGTTGGTCGACATCATCAGCACGCGCGCTTCGAGCTGGGCTTCCAGCGACAGCGGCACGTGAACCGCCATCTGGTCACCGTCGAAGTCGGCGTTGAAGGCGGCGCAGACCAGCGGGTGAAGCTGGATCGCCTTGCCCTCGATGAGCGTCGGCTCGAACGCCTGGATGCCCAGGCGGTGCAGCGTCGGCGCACGGTTGAGCAGCACCGGATGCTCGCGGATCACCTCTTCGAGGATGTCCCAGACTTCCGGCTTCTCCTTCTCGACCAGCTTCTTCGCCTGCTTGATCGTCGCGGCGAGACCCTTGGCCTCAAGGCGCGAATAGATGAACGGCTTGAAGAGCTCGAGCGCCATCTTCTTGGGCAGGCCGCACTGGTGCAGCTTGAGTTCGGGACCCACCACGATCACCGAACGGCCCGAATAGTCGACGCGCTTGCCGAGCAGGTTCTGGCGGAACCGGCCCTGCTTGCCCTTGAGCATGTCGGACAGCGACTTCAGCGGACGCTTGTTGGCGCCCGTGATGACGCGGCCGCGGCGGCCGTTGTCGAACAGCGCATCCACCGCTTCCTGAAGCATGCGCTTCTCGTTACGGATGATGATGTCCGGCGCGCGAAGCTCCATAAGGCGCTTCAGGCGGTTGTTACGGTTGATCACGCGGCGGTAGAGGTCGTTGAGGTCCGACGTCGCGAAGCGGCCGCCGTCCAGCGGGACGAGCGGGCGCAGCTCCGGCGGGATCACCGGGACGATCGTCATGATCATCCACTCCGGCCGGTTGCCGGACTCGATGAAGGCCTCGACCACCTTGAGGCGCTTGGCAAGCTTCTTCGGCTTCAGCTCGGTCGTCGCCTCGGCAATCTCGACGCGCAGCTCGGCGGCGATCTTCTCGAGGTCGAGGGCCGACAGCATGTCGCGGATCGCCTCGGCGCCGATACCGGCGGTGAAGGCGTCCTCGCCGTACTCGTCCTGCGCTTCCATGTACTCGTCTTCGTTCAGAAGCTGATGCTGCTTGAGCGGCGTCAGCCCCGGCTCGGTGACGATGTAGCTTTCGAAGTAGAGCACACGCTCAAGATCCTTGAGCGCCATGTCGAGAAGCAGGCCGATACGCGACGGCAGCGACTTCAGGAACCAGATGTGCGCGACAGGCGCGGCCAGCTCAATGTGGCCCATGCGCTCGCGGCGGACCTTGGAGAGGGTCACTTCCACGCCGCACTTTTCGCAGATGATGCCCTTGTACTTCATCCGCTTGTACTTGCCGCACAGGCACTCGTAATCCTTGATCGGACCGAAGATGCGCGCACAGAACAAGCCGTCACGCTCGGGCTTGAACGTGCGGTAGTTGATCGTCTCGGGCTTCTTCACCTCGCCGAACGACCACGACAGGATCTTCTCCGGTGCCGCGATCGAAATCTTGATGGTGTCGAAGGTCTGGGCAACGCCAGACGGATTGAAGATGTTGCTGAGGACTTCCTGGTTCATGGACCGCCTCTCAAAGTGCCCCTCGCCCGCTTGCTGAACTGGCCAAAGCGGAAAGGGCCTGGATCGCCGTGAGTTTCATGCGGCCCGGATGCGGGGACACCCGGGCCGCGAATGCGAATTCGTAAGCGCTATGCGCTGGTGGTCTGCAGCTCGACGTTGAGGCCGAGGGACCGCATCTCCTTCACCAGCACGTTGAAGCTTTCCGGAATGCCGGCCTCGAACGTGTCGTCGCCGCGCACGATGGCCTCGTAGACCTTGGTGCGGCCCGCCACGTCGTCCGACTTCACGGTCAGCATTTCCTGCAGGGTGTAAGCCGCGCCATACGCCTGGAGCGCCCACACTTCCATTTCACCAAAGCGCTGGCCGCCGAACTGCGCCTTGCCACCCAGCGGCTGCTGGGTCACGAGCGAGTACGGGCCGATCGAGCGCGCGTGGATCTTGTCGTCCACCAGGTGATGCAGCTTCAGCATGTAGATGTAGCCAACGGTCACCTGGCGGTCGAACTGCTCGCCCGTGCGCCCGTCGTGGAGCGTCACCTGGCCGGACCCGTCGAGGCCGGCCTTCTCGAGCATCGTGACCACGTCGCCCTCGTGAGCGCCGTCGAAGACCGGCGTCGCGATCGGCACACCCTTGGTGAGGTTGGTGCCGAGTTCGACCAGCGCGTCGTCATCGAGCTCCTTCAGCGTCTTGTCGCCGTCATAGACGGTGTCGAGCGTCTTCTTGAGCTCGGTGGTCTTGCCGTCGGCCTTGTACGCCTCGAGAGCCTCGCCGATCTGCCGGCCGAGGCCCGCGCAGGCCCAGCCCAGATGTGTCTCCAGGATCTGGCCCACGTTCATGCGGCTTGGCACGCCCAGCGGGTTGAGCACGATATCAACCTGCGTGCCGTCCTCCAGGTAGGGCATGTCCTCGATCGGATTGATCTTGGAAATCACGCCCTTGTTGCCGTGGCGGCCGGCCATCTTATCGCCCGGCTGAAGCTTGCGCTTCACGGCCACGAAGACCTTGACCATCTTCATGACGCCCGGCGGCAGCTCGTCGCCGCGCTGCAGCTTCTCGACCTTGTCCTCGAAGCGGGCGTCGAGGCGCTTCTTGCCCTCGTCGTACTGCTTCTTGAGGGCTTCGACCTCGCTCTGCGCCTTGTCGTTCTTGAGGGCGATCTGCCACCACTGGCCCTTGGAGAGATCTTCAAGAACCGCCGGTGTCACCTTCTGGTCGGCTTCAAGACCCTTCGGGCCCGAGGCGACCTGCTTGTTGACCAGCAGCTCTTCGAGACGGCCATAGATATTGCGCTCGAGGATCGCGAGTTCGTCGTCGCGGTCCTTCGCGAGACGCTCGATTTCCTCACGCTCGATCGCCAGCGCACGCTCGTCCTTGTCGACGCCGTGACGGTTGAAGACGCGGACTTCCACGACCGTGCCGGAAACGCCCGGGGGGAGCTTCAGCGACGTGTCGCGGACGTCGGACGCCTTCTCACCGAAGATGGCACGCAGGAGCTTTTCCTCCGGCGTCATCGGGCTCTCGCCCTTCGGCGTGATCTTGCCGACGAGGATGTCGCCCGGGTGCACTTCGGCACCGATATAGACGATGCCGGCCTCGTCGAGGTTGCGCAGGGCTTCCTCGCCGACGTTCGGGATGTCGCGGGTGATCTCCTCCGGCCCGAGCTTGGTGTCGCGGGCCATGACCTCGAACTCCTCGATGTGGATCGAGGTGAACACGTCATCGCGCACGATGCGCTCGGAGATGAGGATGGAGTCCTCGAAGTTGTAGCCGTTCCAGGGCATGAACGCGACGAGCACGTTGCGGCCCAGGGCCAGCTCGCCAAGCTCCGTGGACGGACCGTCGGCGATGATGTCGCCCGCCGCCACCTGGTCACCCACCTTCACCAGCGGACGCTGGTTGATGCAGGTGTTCTGGTTGGAGCGCTGGAACTTGCGCAGGTTGTAGATGTCGACGCCCGACTTGGTATTGTCGGTTTCCTCGGTGGCACGCACGACGATACGCGTCGCGTCCACCTGGTCGACGATGCCGGTGCGGCGGGCGCCAATGGCGGCGCCAGAGTCACGGGCCACGACCGACTCCATGCCGGTGCCCACGAGCGGCGCATCGGCCTTCACGAGCGGCACCGCCTGGCGCTGCATGTTCGAGCCCATCAGCGCGCGGTTCGCGTCGTCGTTCTCGAGGAACGGGATCAGCGCCGCGGCCACGGAGACGAGCTGCTTCGGCGACACGTCGACGAAGCTCACTTCCTCGCGCGGCATCATCTGCACTTCACCGCCCTTGCGCGCGGCGATCAGCTCGTTGGTGAAGGTGCCGTCCGGCTCGATGGAGACGTTGGCCTGCGCGATAGCGTAGCGCCCCTCCTCCATCGCCGAGAGGTATACGACCTCGGCGGACACCTTGCCGTCCTTCACCTTGCGGTACGGCGTCTCGATGAAGCCGTACTTGTTCACACGGCTGTAGGTGGCCAGCGAGTTGATCAGGCCGATGTTCGGGCCTTCCGGCGTCTCAATCGGGCAGATACGGCCATAGTGGGTCGGGTGCACGTCGCGCACCTCGAAGCCCGCCCGCTCGCGGGTCAGACCACCCGGGCCAAGCGCCGAGAGGCGGCGCTTGTGGGTAATCTCGGAGAGCGGGTTGGTCTGGTCCATGAACTGCGAGAGCTGAGACGAGCCGAAGAACTCACGCACCGCGGCCGCCACCGGCTTCGCGTTGATGAGATCCTGCGGCATCACGGTGTCGATATCGACCGAGCCCATGCGTTCCTTGATGGCGCGCTCCATGCGGAGCAGGCCGACGCGGAACTGGTTCTCCATCAGCTCGCCGACCGAGCGGACGCGGCGGTTGCCGAGGTGGTCGATGTCGTCGATCTCGCCGCGGCCGTCGCGCAGGTCCACCAGCGTCTTGATGACGGCCAGGATGTCTTCCTTGCGCAGCGTGCGAACCGTGTCCTCGGCATCAAGGTCGAGGCGCATGTTCATCTTCACGCGACCGACAGCCGACAGGTCATAACGCTCGGAATCGAAGAAAAGACTGTCGAACAGCGCCTGCGCCGTCTCCGGCGTCGGCGGCTCACCCGGACGCATAACGCGGTAGATGTCCACCAGCGCCTGGTCCTTGTTGCTCGCCTTGTCGACGGACAGCGTGTTGCGGATGTAACCGCCCACGTTCACCTGGTCGATGTCGAGAACGTCGAGTTCTTTGATGCCGGCGTCTTCGAGGGTCGCGAGGGTTTCCTCGGTGATCTCCTCGCCAGCCTCGGCATAAATCTCGCCGGTGCTCTCGTTGATCATCTCGTTGGCAATGAAGCGGCCCACGAGGTCCTGCGGCTGAACCAGCAGTTCCTTCACGCCCTCTTCGAGCAGCTTCTTGCCGAGACGCGGGGTGATCTTGCGGCCCGCCTCGATGACCACGTTGCCGGTCTTGGCGTCCACCAGATCAACGGTCGGCTTCACGCCCTTCATCCGGTCCGGATTGAACGGGGTACGCCAGCCGTCCTTGGCCTTCTTGAACGGCACCTTATCGTAGAAGAGATCAAGGATCTCCTCGCCGTCGAGGCCAAGCGCATAGAGAAGTGTCGTCGCCGGCAGCTTGCGGCGGCGGTCGATGCGGACATGCACGATGTCCTTGGCATCGAACTCGAAGTCGAGCCACGAGCCGCGGTACGGAATCACCCGTGCGGCGAACAGGAGCTTGCCCGACGAGTGGGTCTTGCCCTTGTCATGGTCGAAGAAGACACCCGGCGAACGGTGCATCTGCGAGACGATGACACGCTCGGTGCCGTTCACGATGAAGGTGCCGTTGTCCGTCATGAGCGGCATGTCGCCCATGTAGACATCCTGCTCCTTGATGTCCTTCACGGACTTGGCGCCGGTATCCTCGTCCACATCGAACACGATGAGGCGCAGCGTCACCTTGAGCGGCGCGGCGTAGGTCATGCCGCGCTGCTGGCACTCCTCGGTGTCGTACTTCGGATCCTCGAACTCGTAGGACACGAATTCGAGGGTCGAGGTCTCCGAGTAGTCCGAGATCGGGAAGACCGAGCGGAAAACCGCTTCGAGGCCCTCGTCCGGGCGGCGGTCCGCCGGATCGGTCAGCAGGAACTGGTCGTAGGACTGCTTCTGAACCTCGATGAGGTTCGGCATTTGGGAGACTTCGGGGATGTTCCCGAAAAATTTGCGGATGCGTTTGCGGCCGGTGAAGGACTGCGCCATCAAGCTTCCTCGCTTTCGAAGCGAATCAGGGGGCGGCAAGCTGTGAGTTTGCCACGGATGGGGTTCGCGCGCTGACCGGGTGCCGGGGAGCACAGTCACCGCGTTGTGGATACCGCCGCCCCATCCAATCGGACAGCTGGCATGCACGAAAGGGACGCATGCGCCGGCCCCGCGTCAAAGCGGCACCGGCGCATCGCCACCATTTGTATCTGGGTGAGCACCAATATGGACCCACCCGGGAGCTGAGGCAAGAGGCCTCGGCGCTTCCCCGAACTACTTGAGTTCGACGGTCGCGCCGGCTTCCTCGAGCTTCTTCTTCATCTCTTCGGCTTCCGCCTTGGGGACGTCGGCCTTGACTTCCTTCGGCGCGCTCTCGACGAGTTCCTTGGCCTCCTTCAGGCCAAGACCCGTGATGGTGCGCACTTCCTTGATCACGTTGATCTTCTTGTCGCCGGCAGCGGCGAGAACGACGGAGAACTCGTCCTTCTCTTCGGCCGGCTCGGCGGCACCACCGGCAGCCGCGCCGCCGGCAGCGGCAACCGCCACCGGGGCCGCCGCGGAGACGCCCCACTTCTCTTCCAGCATCTTGGAGAGCTCGGCGGCCTCCAGGACGGTCAGGTTCGACAGGTCTTCGACGATCTGTTCGAGGTTAGCCATTTGATTCGATCCTTAGCTTCGTAACACCGCTTCTGGCGTTGGTCTGGGTTGAGCGGAATGTCAGGCGGCCTCGCCCTTCTCGGCGTAGGCCGAGATGACGCGGGCAACCTGGCCGCCAGGCGCCTGGAGCACCTGCGCGATACGGGTTGCCGGGGTGCCGATCATTCCCACGATCTTGGCTCGGAGCTCGTCGAGCGACGGGAGTTCAGCCAGCGACTTCACCCCGTTCTCGTCGAGCTTGGTCTCGCCCATCATGCCGCCGAGAATCACGAGCTTCTCGTTCTTCTTGGCGAATTCGGCGAGAACCTTAGGCGCGGCAACCGGGTCTTCAGAGACGCCGATTGCGCAAGGCCCGGTGAAGAGATCGGAAATCTCCGTTGCCGGGGTGCCTTCCAGAGCCCGCTTGGCCAAGCGGTTTTTCGTCACGCGAAAAGCCGCACCGGCCTCGGCCATCTTCACGCGCAGATCAGTAAGTTCCGCGACGTTGAGGCCCGAATAGTGGGTCACCACGACCACGCCGGCTTTCGAGAAAACGCCGTTCAGGGTCGAGACGAGCGCATCTTTCTCAGCGCGTTCCACTTGCTCTCTCCGGTTTGGGCGGCGCCGGCACAAGACCGCCGTCGCCCGGTGGCATTTGCCGCGAAAACACCGGTGGTTACCGGCGCCCGCGACGCTCATGTCACCTGTCCGCCCGCGTTGCCCCTTTCGGGGTCACACCAACACCGGCCAGAAGCGGCCCGAAGCTCCACGCAGGGAAATTTCGGGTCCGTCCCGTCTAGTGCAGGCAGTCATTAAGCCCTCCGGGCCGAAACCCTTGGGCGCCTGCAGTCACGGACAGGGATGGGCCGGTCTGCCGGCCCGCCGCCCTCCCCGGCCGAAGCCGGGAAACGCGGATCTCCTTGGCACCGCGAGGAAGCCCCCGCGGCGCAATTCGTTCTACGCGGCCGCGCCGCCGCCCAGCGACGACGGATCGACCTTCACGCCCGGGCCCATCGTCGAGCTGACGCTGACCCGCTTGATGTAATTGCCCTTGGCACCGGCCGGCTTCGCCTTGTTCACCGCGTCTACGAGGGCCGCGATGTTCTGGCTGATCTGCTCGGCCGAGAAGCTGGCCTTGCCGACGCCCGCCTGCAGGATGCCCGCCTTCTCGACGCGGAACTCGACCGCGCCGCCCTTGGCGGCCTTCACGGCCTCGGCA
Source organism: Parvibaculaceae bacterium (assembly GCA_965229975.1). Taxonomy (GTDB): domain Bacteria; phylum Pseudomonadota; class Alphaproteobacteria; order CGMCC-115125; family CGMCC-115125; genus Pyruvatibacter. The sequence goes on along the minus strand of OZ245936.1, from coordinate 836,557 downwards.
ACGTCCGGCGTCACCGTGCCGACCTTCGGGTTCGGCATCAGGCCGCGCGGGCCCAGCACCTTACCGAGACGGCCGACCAGCGGCATCATGTCCGGCGTCGCGATGCAGCGGTCAAAGTTGATGGTGCCGCCCTGGACGGTCTCCATCAGGTCTTCCGCGCCCACGATGTCGGCGCCCGCGGCCTTCGCCTCGTCGGCCTTGTCGCCCTTGGCAAACACGGCCACGCGCACCGAACGGCCGGAGCCGTTGGGCAGCTGGCAGACGCCGCGAACCATCTGGTCCGCATGGCGCGGATCGACGCCCAGATTCATGGCGACCTCAACGGTTTCGTCGAACTTCGCCTTGGCGCGTTCCTTCACCAGCTTCACCGCCTCGTCGAGGCTGTAGAGCTGCTTGCGGTCGATGCCCTCGCGGGCGTTCTCAATACGCTTTCCCTTGGCCATCGCGCTTACTCCGTCACCTCGAGGCCCATCGAACGGGCGGAACCGGCGATGATCTTCGCGGCAGCGTCCACGTCGGTGGCATTCAGGTCAGACAGCTTCTCCTCAGCGATCTCGCGGATCTGCTTCATGGAAACCTTGCCTGCGGTATCCAGACCCGGCTTCTGCGAACCCTTGGAGAGCTTCGCGGCCTTCTTGAGGTAGTAGCTTGCCGGCGGCTTCTTGGTCTCGAAGGTGAATGACTTGTCCTGGAAGATCGTGATGATCGTCGGGACAGGCATTCCCTGTTCCATGCCCTGCGTCTTGGCGTTGAACGCCTTGCAGAACTCCATGATGTTGAGACCGCGCTGGCCGAGCGCAGGGCCGATGGGCGGCGACGGATTGGCCGCCCCGGCCGGTACCTGAAGCTTCAGGTAGCCGATGATCTTCTTCGCCATTTCAACTCCTTCCGCGCGGGGCCGGACCTGCCGGCACCGCCGAACTCAAAGATCGAAGGACCGTGGTGCGGCGATGGCGCGCCTCCCACGGAAAAACCGGGCCTTTTGGACCCGGCTGAATCAGAGGGCGCAGGCAATACCCTGAAACCTCTGAAATTGCTAGGGCCCGGAGGCCCTTTTTCGTCAGGTCTTCTCAACCTGCCCGTATTCCAGCTCGACCGGGGTCGGGCGGCCGAAGATCGACACCGCGACCTTGAGGCGCGCACGCTCCTCGTCCACCTCTTCCACGAGACCCGAGAACGAGGCGAACGGGCCGTCCGCCACGCGCACCTGCTCGCCCACCTCGAAGGTGATGGACGGCTTGGGCCGGTCCACGCCTTCCTGCACCTGGTTGACGATGCGGTCTACCTCGGCCTGGCTCACCGGCTGCGGCTTCGACTCCGACCCCAGGAAGCCCGTCACCTTCGGCGTGTTCTTGACCAGGTGATAGGCCTCGTCGGTGAGGTCCATCTTCACCAGCACGTAGCCGGGGAAGAACTTCCGCTCCGAATTGACCTTCTGCCCACGGCGCACCTCGACCACCTCTTCGGTCGGCACGAGGACCTCCTCGAAGCAGTCTTCCAGGCCCTTCTGCGAGGCCTGTTCCTTGATGCTTTCGGCCACCTTCTTCTCGAAGTTCGAGTAGGTGTGGACGATGTACCAGCGGTGCGCCATGCGCCCTTGTCCTTGTGTCAGATGCTCACGTCGAGCAGCAGCTGGACGCCGAAGCTCAGGACCTGGTCGGCCAGAAGGAAAAAGATCGACGCCAGCGTCACCATGATGAAAACCATCACGGTGGTGATCGCCGTCTCCTTGCGTGTCGGCCAAGTGACCTTGGAGGCCTCCGACCGCACCTGCCGCGCGAACTGGAGCGGGCTCGTGCGCCGTTCCTTCTTCGCGACCTGCTGATTTTCCTTCGCCACTTTGGACCTGCTTTCGCGTTCCAGGCTCTATGCCCTGCCGTAATTGGCAGGAGTGGAGGGACTCGAACCCCCAACCCCCGGTTTTGGAGACCGGTGCTCTGCCAGTTGAGCTACACTCCTAAACCGGAACCTGGGGGCAACATCGCCCCCATGCCCCTACTCGATAATCGAAGAGACGACGCCTGCGCCGACGGTGCGTCCGCCTTCGCGGATGGCGAAGCGCAGCTTCTCCTCCATGGCGATCGGCACGATCAGCTCGACTTCCATCTCGCAGTTGTCGCCCGGCATCACCATTTCCGTGCCTTCCGGCAGCGTCACGACACCCGTCACGTCCGTCGTCCGGAAGTAGAACTGCGGACGGTAGTTCGTGAAGAACGGCGTGTGACGCCCGCCCTCATCCTTCGTCAGGATGTAGGCCTCGGCCTTGAACTTCGTGTGCGGCGTGATCGAGCCCGGCTTGCAAAGAACCTGGCCGCGCTCCACGTCCTCGCGGTCGATGCCGCGAAGCAGGCAGCCAACGTTGTCGCCAGCCTCGCCCTGGTCCAGCAGCTTGCGGAACATCTCGACGCCCGTAACCGTCGTCTTCGACGTGTCCTTGATGCCGACGATCTCGACTTCCTCGCCCACGTTCACGATGCCGCGCTCGATGCGGCCCGTCACAACCGTGCCGCGCCCCGAGATCGAGAACACGTCCTCGATCGGCATCAGGAACGGCTGGTCCTTCGGACGGTCCGGCGTCGGGATGTACTCGTCCACCGCCTTCATCAGCTCGAGGATCGAGTTCTTGCCGATCTCGTCGTCGCGGCCTTCAAGCGCTGCCAGCGCCGAACCCTTCACGATGGGGATGTCGTCGCCCGGGAACTCGTAGGACGACAGAAGCTCGCGCACTTCCATCTCGACGAGCTCGAGGAGCTCCTCGTCGTCCACCTGGTCGACCTTGTTGAGGTAAACCACCAGCGCCGGCACGCCCACCTGGCGGGCCAGCAGAATGTGCTCGCGCGTCTGCGGCATCGGGCCATCGGCCGCGTTCACCACAAGGATCGCGCCGTCCATCTGCGCCGCGCCCGTGATCATGTTCTTCACGTAGTCGGCATGGCCCGGGCAGTCCACGTGCGCGTAGTGACGATTCTCCGTCTCGTACTCCACATGCGCCGTCGAGATCGTGATGCCGCGCGCCTTCTCTTCAGGCGCCTTGTCGATCATGTCGTACGCCGAGAACGTCGCGCCGCCCGTCTCCGCAAGCACCTTCGTGATCGCAGCCGTCAGCGTCGTCTTGCCATGGTCAACGTGACCAATCGTGCCAATGTTGGCATGCGGCTTGTTACGCTCGAATTTCTCCTTGGCCATCTCGTCTCGACCCCTTTTCTTCGTACGGTCTCTTGGCTGCTTCTGCGGATCGCGGCCGGGCCGCTTCCGCGTTGATCACTCTCGGTCGTCGCAAGCTGGAGCGGGTGAAGGGAATCGAACCCTCGTCGTCAGCTTGGAAGGCTGCTGCTCTACCATTGAGCTACACCCGCCGGAACCGGACTTGCTCCCAAGACGTGGCAGGCCGGGCCTGACCCAATCCCGGGTGTACTGTTACGCGCCTTCTCCCCAAGCGGGTTGGCGGCAAACCTCACGGCCGCCGCCGATTTCGCCTTGCGCCGCCTGCCGGTGCGGTGGTGGAGGGAGTTGGATTTGAACCAACGTAGGCATAGCCAACGGATTTACAGTCCGTCCCCTTTAACCACTCGGGCATCCCTCCGGAACACCGCGAACCGCCAATTGGCGCGAGCGACCCTGCCGCAGGGTCCGCCGTTCCGCGAAAAAGGCGAATATCCATCTCATTCGGCCCTTCCAGGAAAAGCCGACGGATGGACCATCGCACATGGGAACAACGGGCCGCGCGTGCGCCGCTGGGAGCGAGGGAATAGGCGGTTTTTGCCCTCCCTGTCAATGCCGCGAGGGGCCTTCAGGGGCCGTCGAGGCACCGGCTTCGGCGCCCTGTCGGAAGAATCGCCGATTCCAGCCTTCGCAGCCCATTGCGGGCCGATTGGGAACCGGCTAGAGGGCTAGCCATGAGCGGCAAATCAACCATGAGCGACGGCCCCAAGGGTCCGCGCGGGCCCAAAGGCCCGGGCGGCGGCAGGGGTACCGGCAAGGGCGGCGGCGGAAAAGGCGGCCCCAAGGGCACCCAGCAGGGGCCGCGGCGGCCCGGCGGCCCGCCCGAGGCCCAGCGCCGCCGGCGCGGCGGCGGAGGCGGCGGTCCCGGACGCCCCGGCGGCGGCCGCCCGGTTGACCGGCGCTCGGCCGGCCAGAAACGTGCGGCCCGGAGCCCGGTGGACGGGCCGGACTGGATGTACGGCGCGCATGCGGTGCGCGCCGCTCTGCACAATCCCAAGCGCCGACTGCTCCAGCTGCTGGCAACGGAAAACGCCAGCGAACTTGTGGAAGAACCCGCCCGCCGCCGGGGTCTGACCATCGAGAAGGTGGACGCCCGCGAGATCGACCGGCTGTTCCCGGCGGGAACCGTGCACCAGGGCATCGCCCTGCGCGTCGCCCCCCTGCCCGACCCTGTCCTCGCCGAAGTACTGGCGGCAGCCGAAGCGGATGGTGAGACCAAGCCCATCGTCGTGCTCGACCAGGTAACCGACCCGCAGAACGTTGGCGCGGTGCTGCGCTCCGCGGCTGTTTTCGGCGCGCGCGCGGTGATCGTCACCCGGCGAAATTCGCCGCCGATCACCGGCGCGCTGGCCAAGGCCGCCTCCGGCGCCGTCGAGCAGATGCCGCTGGTGCAGGTGCCCAACATCGCGCAAGCCATCGCTGTGCTTCAGGCAGAAGGCTGGTTCGTGGTCGGGCTGGACGGCACGGCTGCCAAGTCGCTCGCGGACGTCGAACTCAAGGGCCGCATCGCGCTCGCCATGGGAGCCGAGGGCGCCGGCTTGCGCCGCCTGACGGCCGAGCGCTGCGACGTGCTGGCAAAGATCCCCGGTGAACCGGGCTTCGCATCACTCAATGTGTCCAACGCAACAGCGGTGGCACTCTACGAAGTGCATCGCCAGCGTCACTGACGCGCGTTATAGGAAGACATCGCTTCAGGGGCCGGCTTAGCTCAGCTGGTAGAGCACCTGATTTGTAATCAGGGGGTCGGGGGTTCAAGTCCCTCAGCCGGCACCACGAATCCTACGCCCTGCCCGCATCATGCGCGCGTCAGGACCGCCATTTCCTGTGGACGCCCGCGTATCGGCAGGCCCTCGATCGAACAGCGAAACGCAGGCGGCGCTTCCTTCAGGAGCGGGCCCACTTGCGGCCCTGCGATAAAGTCCGCGCCGGCATCGCGCGCCAGTTCAGCCTCGTAGGCATTCACGACACCGCCAATCACCAGCTCACGCTTTCCCCTGGGAACCTCCGTCCGGATGGCTTCGATCCGGTGCAACAAGTCGACCCGCCTGTTTGCCACGTCCGGCAGATTCACGACGACCGAGGTTACGTTTTGGGCCTTCACCAGCACGCGCTCGTCGTTGCCCCATTCGGACAGCACGAGCGTCGTCTTGCCAAAGAAGTTCCTGAGAGGGCCAACCCGGTCGGCCAGCAGATTGGGCGACATGTCGCCGGGGATACCAATCAACCGAATACCCATGAACTTGCGGAACTCGGGCGGGATGCGCCTTGCGGCCTCCATGAAAGCCTTGCGTCCGGCAACGGATTGCAGCGTTCTGAAGTGAACTGGTGAAACGAACAGCGCCGCATGTCCTGCGGCCTTTAGGGCTTCGAAAGCCGCGACTGATTTCTCGAGCGCCTGGATGTCGTACTGGAAGAAGCATTCATCGTCGTCATGGTGCGACCAGCGCTCGTAGATCTCCCGGCGCCCCTGCCCTTGAGATTCCTGCCAGACACCGACGGCATAGGTGCTCATCACGCCATGCCGCGCATCCCATACAGGCATGAAATCGAATTCCGCGTCGAAGACGGAACTAGTGCGTTCATCCAGACCACGGGCGGCCTCGGACTTCCTGCGAGCCTCGGCCTCGGCGATGTTCGCCGCTTCAATTTCCGTGCGTGAGCCGGCCGCCGCTGCTGCCGCCTGATCGCTTGTGCCTTGAACACCCAGCCGGCGCGGCGTGCGGCCGCTTCCGGGAGGCACGACCTCGGTGATCTCAGCCTCGAAGCCAATCGTCCCAAGCGAGCCCTCACCGAAGAAGAGCGTCGCGAGGGAGTCGCAGCCGCGCTTTATCATCTCGGCCGCGTGGTCCACGTTGCCGGAGCGGATCAGCACCATGTAGGTGTCCTCGCCCGCGCGCAGCAGCAGATCGTCGTTCTTGAGGACACGGCCCATGACGACCTCGATGGCCGTATGGATGCGCCGCTCGGCGCGCGCCCAATGCTCCTCGCCGATGGTCCGGCGGGCAGAAGCGAGCGAAACGAGGGCCATGCGCGCCTGCGCACCCTGACCCTCCTGAAGGAGGCGGTCGACTTCTTTTTCCCAGTTATTCGACACGACCCGCGCCATGGCGTGCACTCCCGTAACCGGCGCAGAAACGTGCGCCCTTAGACGAGAACTACGCGCCAAAGATTAATTCCGGCTTACGGGAAAATTTCAATAAAATCAGACGCTTATTCCAAGCTCGATTACCGGGCTCGGTTCGCCTGTTAACTGGGTGCCGGGCACCGCCCAACCATGAGCAAAACCGCCATTTACTCCGCACCGGCAGCGGCAGTGGCAGCGGCCTTGGTCTCGTCCACCCCGAGTGCCTGCAATGCGCGGGCAACGATACCGTTCGCGTCGAGACCGGCGGCCGCAATCTGGTTCGCCGGCTTGTCGTGGTCAATGAAGATGTCTGGCAGGAAGACGGGCACGAAACGCGCTTTCGCACGGTCCAGGCCCTGACGGATCAGGCTGTCATGGACAAGCGCCGAGAAGCCGCCGATCGAGCCCTCCTCGACCGTGAGCAGAACTTCGTGGTGGGTGGCCAGCTGACGGACCAGTTCGTCATCGATGGGCTTGGCGAACCGGGCATTGGCGACGGTCGCAGGCAGTCCCATCGCGGTCAGCTTCTCACCGGCGGCGATCGCATCGTGCAGGCGCGCACCGTAGGCGAGGATCGCGAGCTTCGAGCCTTCGCGCAGAACGACGCCCTTGCCGATCTCGAGCGGCTTGCCCTCGGGCGGCATCTCGACGCCAACGCCTTCGCCGCGCGGATAGCGCAGCCCAATCGGGCCCTCGTCGAAAGCCGCCGCGGTGGCGACCATGTGCACGAGTTCGGCTTCGTCGCCCGCCGCCATCAGCGTGAAGCCAGGCAGGCAGCCGAGATAGGCGATGTCGTAGGCGCCCTGGTGGGTAACGCCGTCGGCGCCGACCATGCCAGCCCGGTCGATGGCGAAGCGGACAGGGAGCCCCTGGATCGCCACGTCGTGCACGACCTGGTCGTAGCCGCGCTGCAGGAACGTCGAGTAGATCGCCGCGAAGGGCCGCATCCCTTCCGCCGCAAGACCGGCGCAGAAGGTGACGCAATGCTGCTCGGCGATGGCCACGTCGAAATGGCGCTCGGGGAAAACCTCGGCAAACTTGTCGAGACCCGAGCCGCCCGGCATGGCGGGCGAGATGCCGACAATACGTTCGTCCTTCTCCGCCTCCGCGATCAGCGACTTGGCAAAGACGCTCGTGTAGCTGGGCGCCGACGGGGCCGGCTTGAACTGCTTGCCGTCAGACACGTTGAACTTGGCGACGCCGTGGTAGCAGTCAGCAGACGCTTCGGCCGGCGCATAGCCCTTGCCCTTGCGGGTGATGACATGCAGCAGGATCGGCCCGTCATGATCGCGTGCGGCCGTCAGCACACGGACCATCTCGTCCACATCATGCCCGTCGAACGGACCGGCGTAAGGCACACCGAAGTCGTCGAACATGGTGGGCTGGTCCACGAACCGCGGGAGGCCCTCTTCCTCGATGCACCTGTCACGCGTTGCTTCATCCGGCATGTAGCCGCGCAGTTCTGTCAGGTAGTGCGACAGCGCGCCCGCAGGCGGGGCGATCGACATGTGGTTGTCGTTGAGGATGATGACCATGCGGCGCTTGTCGGCGCCCACGTTGTTCAGCCCCTCGAACGCCATACCAGCCGACATTGCGCCGTCACCGACGATCGCGACGACCTGGTTGTTGCGCTTCATGAAGTCGCGCCCGGCAGCAAAGCCCGCCGCAGCTGAAATAGCCGTCGAGGAATGCGCCGCGCCGAACGGATCGAACTCGCTCTCGCGCCGGGACGTGAAGCCGGAAAGGCCACCGCCCTGACGCAGGGTGTTGAGACGGCTGCGCCGGCCAGTCAGGGCCTTGTGCGGATAGCACTGGTGGCTCACGTCCCAGATCAGCTTGTCGTCGGGCGTGTTGAAGACGTAGTGCAACGCCACCGTCAGCTCGACGACGCCGAGACCGGCCCCGAGGTGGCCGCCGGTCTGCGAGACGGCGTCGATCACCGCCTGGCGGACTTCGTCGGCTACGTGCACGAGCTCCGCCTGCGGGACTTTTCGCAGGTCGGCCGGCATGTCTATGCGGCTCAGGAACTCAGGCATGTGCCCATCGGCCATTCTTCATTCTCCTTCCGGCGAACCCGAAACTTTATTGGCTCCGCTCGACAACGAAGCGCGCCACCGCGCGCAGCGTATCGGCGGCCGCGCCGAACGGCGCGAGGTGCCCGCAGGCACGGTCCACGAGTTCGTCCGCCTTCTTCCGTGCGCCCTCGACTCCGAGGAGCGTAACAAAAGTCGCCAGCCCGTCATCCTGCCCCACGGGCTTGCCCAGCTGCTCCGCCGAGGCAGTCACATCCAGCAGGTCATCCGCCACCTGGAATGCCAGGCCCAGATCGGCGGCATAATCGGCCAGAGCCCGGCGTTCGCCCTCCCCCGCGCTCGCCAGGATTGCCCCGGCTTCGCAGGAGAACCGGATCAGCGCCCCGGTCTTGAGCGCCTCGAGCTCGGCAATACCGTCGAAATCCATGTCATCGCGCGCGGGCGAGATGTCGATCATCTGGCCGCCAACCATGCCGGCCGCACCGGCGGCACGGGCCAGCTCGACCACCAGCGCGGCACGGACGCCGGCGTCCCGCGAGGTGCTGAATTCGCCCAGCACTTCGAAGGCCTGCGTGAGCAGCGCGTCGCCCGCGAGGATGGCAATCGCTTCATCGAATGCCTTGTGAACCGCCGGGCGGCCGCGCCGCGTGTCGCTGTCGTCCATGGCAGGCAGGTCGTCGTGGATCAGGCTGTAGCAGTGAACCATTTCCACAGCACACCCGACGCGCAGCGCCTGCTGGTGCGGAACGCCGAAAAGGCCCGCGCTTTCCATGACGAGAAAGGGGCGCAGCCGCTTGCCGCCCGAGAGGGCCGAATAACGCATGGCCTCGACCACGGCGCCACGCGGACCTTCGACCGCCGGAATGAGCCGGTCCAGTTCCGCCTGGACAGCCTCAGCCGACTTCGCCATGCGCGCTTCGAGATCGGGCATGGCCGATCCCGGCCCACCCGCGCTCCGAGCGGGCACCGCCGCTTCGCTCGCCACGATCACGCCCCCTATTCCGCCGCCGACGCCTTGGCGTCCGGCGTCCCCCCGGACGCCTGCGCGGCTTCGATCTCGGCAGCCTTCTTCTCAACCAGCTCGACCAGGTGGTCGATCATATTGTCATTGTCGATCTTATGGTCGGCTACGCCCGAGACATAGACCATCCCGGTGTTCTTGCCCGAGCCGCCGCCCGTAAATCCCACGTCCGTCATCATGGCCTCACCGGGCCCGTTCACCACGCAGCCGATGATCGAAAGCGTCATCGGCGTGGAGATGTGGGCGAGACGTTCTTCAAGCAACTCGACGGTCTTGATGACCTCGAAACCCTGCCGCGCGCAGGACGGGCACGAGATGATGTTCACGCCCCGGTGGCGCAGGTTCAGCGACTTCAGGATGTCGTAGCCAACCTGGATTTCCTTCACCGGGTCCGCCGACAGCGACACGCGGATGGTGTCGCCGATGCCGGACCACAGCAGCATGCCCATGCCAATGGACGACTTGATGGTCCCCGACATGAGCCCGCCCGCCTCGGTAATACCGAGGTGCAGCGGGTAGTCACAGGCTTCCGCGAGGCCCTGGTAGGCGGCAACGGCGAGGAACACGTCCGACGCCTTCACCGAGATCTTGAACTCGAAGAAGTCGTTGTCCTCGAGGATGCGCGCATGGTCGAGCGCGCTTTCCACCATCGCCTCCGGGCACGGCTCGCCGTACTTTTCCAGCAGGTCCTTTTCCAGCGACCCGGCATTGACGCCGATGCGCATGGCGCAGCCGTTGTCCTTGGCGGCCTGCACCACGTCCTTCACGCGCTGGGCGTTGCCGATATTGCCGGGGTTGATGCGCAGGCACGCGGCCCCCGCCTCGGCTGCCTCGATAGCGCGCTTGTGATGGAAATGGATGTCCGCGACGATCGGTACGTGCGACTGGCGGACAATCTCCTTGAGCGCCGCCGTCGATTCCGCATCCGGGCAGGAAACGCGGACGATGTCCGCCCCCGCCTCTTCCAGCGCATGGATCTGGGCAACGGTCGCCTTGACGTCCGGCGTCAGCGTGTTGGTCATCGACTGGACCGAAATCGGCGCATCACCGCCGACCGGCACGTTGCCCACGTGAATTTTCCGGCATTCGCGCCGGTAGATGTCGCGATAGGGACGAACGCTGCTCAAAACGCGAAACTCCAGTCCAGGGCGGCCTCTCGCCAGCCCGCGGCATTTGCCCGGAAGGTAATATGCTCAAGCCGCGAGCAACAGGCCGCAAGTCAACTTTTCTCGGGTCCCGCCTACAGCCTTCCAGCCGTGGCCGGCAAGACACGCACTCTCCAAAACCTCAAAGAAAAAGGGGTTTTCCGGTGTGTCGGTTACGCAACTTTGAATGGGTCAGCCTTGCACCCGGGCTGGTGCATCTCCACACTGGCTGGTGGGGAAGAGTCCATGCGAGCGAGGGATCCACACATGGCGCCGCAGGCGACAACGGAAACGACGGACAGCAAACCGCCGCTCACCGTGGTGCTGGCGGAGCCCCGGGGGTTCTGCGCCGGTGTCGAGCGCGCCATCGACGTGGTGGAAAAGGCGCTGGAACGTTTCGGGGCACCGATCTACGTGCGCCACGAGATCGTCCACAACAAGCATGTCGTGGACACCCTCAAGGCTCGCGGCGTGATCTTCGTGGAGGAAGTGGACGAGGTGCCGGAGGGCGCGGTCACCATCTTCTCGGCCCACGGGGTCGCCGAGCGGGTGGTGGATGCCGCCGGCCAGCGCGGCCTTCAGGCCATCGACGCGACCTGCCCGCTGGTCACCAAGGTACACCGCGAGGGCAAGCGCTACGCGGAAAAGGGCTACGACATCGTCCTGATCGGCCACCTGGGCCACCCGGAAGTCGAGGGCACGCTGGGACGCGTGCCCGGGACCGTCCACGTGATTTCCGAACCGGAGGACGTCGAGACGCTCGAGGTCAACGACCCTGAGCACGTCGCCTTCATCACCCAGACCACGCTCTCGGTGAACGATACCCGTGACGTGATCGAGGCGCTGAAGACAAAATACCCCGCGATCGTCGGCCCGGACGTGCGCGACATCTGCTACGCGACACAGAATCGCCAGACTGCCGTGGCGGAGATGACGAACCACGTGGACGTCATCCTTGTTGTCGGCGCGAAAAACAGCTCCAACTCCAACCGACTGCGCGAGCTTGGCGAGAACATGGGCGTGCCGAGCTACCTCATCGCCGACGCCGAGGCGATGGACGAGGCATGGCTCGACGGTAAGACACGGGTGGGTCTCACCGCCGGCGCGTCCGCCCCCGAGACGCTGGTGCAGGGCGTTATCGACCGCCTGCGCAACACGCGGGAGGTTGAAGTGAAGACGCTCAACGTCATACGCGAAAACGTGACTTTCAAACTGCCGCGGGAACTGCTCGACAATCCGGGCGAACCAACCCGCGCCGCGGGAGCCTGACCCCTACCCTGACCGGGTCACCCGCAAACCGAAGACCGACAGGAGACCGCACAAGTGTCCGTTCCGTTCCGACAGATGGCCATGGTTGGCGCCTACGTTGCAAAGCAGCGGCTTCTGGGCCGCAAGCGCTACCCGCTGGTGCTGATGCTCGAACCGCTTTTCCGCTGCAACCTGGCCTGCCCCGGCTGCGGCAAGATCGACTATCCCGACGCGATCCTGAACAAGCGCCTTTCGGCGCAGGAATGCTTCGACGCTGTCGATGAGTGCGGTGCGCCTGTCGTGGCGATCCCCGGCGGCGAACCACTGATCCACAAGGAGATCGGCGAGATCGTCGAGGGGATCGTGGCGCGGCGGAAGTTCGTGTCGCTGTGCACCAACGCGCTGCTGCTGGAAAAGAAGCTGCACCTGTTCAAGCCGTCGCCCTACCTGTTCTTCTCCGTCCACCTCGACGGTCTCGAGGAAGAACACGACAAGGCGGTGGACCAGAAGGGCGTCTTCAAGCGCGCCATCTCGGCCATCAAGGCGGCGCAGGACGCGGGCTTCCAGGTCAACGTCAACGCCACGATCTTCGACAACATGTCGGCGGACCAGATCGCCGCCTATCTCGACTACTGCACCGATATCGGCGTCTCGATCACCATCTCGCCGGGCTATGCCTACGAGCGCGCGCCGGACCAGGAGCACTTCCTGTCGCGCCGCCGCACCAAGGAGGTGTTCCGCGAGGTCTTCCGCCAGGGCAAGGCTCGCCAGGAAGCGGGCAAGTCCAAGTGGAAGCTCAATCACTCGTCGCTCTATCTCGATTTCCTCGCCGGCAACCAGCAGTACCTCTGCACGCCGTGGGGGATGCCGACGCGCAACATTTTCGGCTGGCAGCGTCCCTGCTACCTGCTGAACGAGGGCTACGCGCCCACGTTCAAGGCGCTGATGGAAGAGACCGAGTGGGAGCAGTACGGCACCGGCAACTACGAGAAGTGTGCGGACTGCATGGCCCATTGCGGCTACGAGCCAACGGCGGCCGCCGATGCTGCCGCCCACCCGCTCAAGACGCTGATGGTGTCGCTGCGCGGCGTGAAGACCGAAGGCGAGTTCGCGCCCGAGATCGACCTCACCAAGCAGCGCAAGGCGCGCTACATCCACGAAGAGCTGGTGGAGAAGAAGCTGGAAGAGGACAAGCTGCGGGACCTACACGATCCCAAGAAGTCCCGGGACAAGGTGTCGGGCACAGCGGCGTAGGCTGGCAAAACCCTTTGAGCTGCCACTGCCCAGCCGGATCATCGCCGGCAGGTCCTGCGGCCTGAGCGCCAGCCGCACCAGCACGTGCGCCACGCGTATATCGCCGCCCGGCCCCACTGCGCCCAGGGCGGCATGGGGCAGCGTATGGTCGACACCGTCGGAGATCGCCCGCAGCGCCGCGAAGGGCACGCCCCGGTCGGTGGCAATGCGGGCGACGGCACCCGATTCCATGTCCACCGCGTGCGCGCGCGTCTCCAGCGCCAAGGACTTTTTGGCAGCCGGATCGGCAATCACATCACGGGCCGAGGCCATGTCCACGTGCTTGAGGGTGAGACCATAGGCGCGGGCATCCTGCGACAGTTGCGGCACCCAGTCCCGCGTGGCGGCAATGCGCTCGCCATCACGCATGACGACGGACCGCGCGAGCGCGATGTCGCCGGGCTTGAGCGCGTCGGACAGGGCGCCCGAGACGCCGAAGCTGAGAAGCCCGGTGCAACCATCATCGTCAATGAGCGAGCGCGCGATATCCTCGGCCCGTTCGGGCGAGGCGCCGGAAACGCCTGCCGAAAGGCGGTCGTCATCCAACAGGATGCCGAGCGCGGCCTCCTCGGCGCGCACGCCGCACACGATTCCAAGACGTCTCACTGAAAGCCCCTCGCCTGCCGGCCAGCCGGGCGTGGCCTACATGCCGTAGGCGACGCGCCGGTCGTTGCTCTTGGTGAGGTTCTCGTAGCGCGAAACCGCCCATAGCGGGAAGTAGGCCGCGTACCCGTGGTACTTGAGATAGAAGACGCGGGGAAAGCCGGTGCCGGTGTAGAGCTTTTCTTCCCAGCGCGCGCCGTCGCGCTTCGCCTGTTCGAGGAAGGCGATGCCGCGCTTCACCTCGTCGCACTCGACTTCGCCTGCGGCCATCAGGCCGAGCAGCGCCCACGAGGTTTGCGAGGCGGTCGATTCCTTCACCTCGCTCTTGCGGTGCTCGTAATACGTGGCGAGATCCTCGCCCCAGCCGCCATCCGGGCGCTGGCGCGCCTTGAGCCATGCCACGGCACGCTGGATGTAGGGTTGGTTCATGTCCTCACCCACCACGTTGAGCGCGCAGAGCACGGACCAGGTGCCGTAGATGTAGTTGGCACCCCAGCGGCCGAACCACGAGCCGTCGGGCTGCTGCTCCCGCTTGAGGAATTCGATGCCCTTGGCGATCTCCTTCGCAAAGCGGTCCTTGTCCATCTGGGCCAGCAGGGAGAGACAGCGCGCCGTCACGTCCTCGGTCGGCGGATCGAGCAGAGCGCCATGGTCCGCGAAGGGGATCGAGTTCAGGTAGAAGTGCTCGTTCTCGGGCTCGAAGGCGCCCCACCCTCCCGATGAACTCTGCATGCCGCAGATCCACTCGGCCGCGCGCTCGATGTTCTCCGTGTACTGCGGGTCGCCGGTGCGGTGCATGGCCATGGCCACGACCGCGGTGTCATCCACGTCCGGGTAATAGTCATTGTTGTACTGGAAGGCCCAGCCGCCGGGGCGCACATCAGGCCGGCGAACGGCCCAGTCGCCGACCGTGTCGAGGATCTGCTTGTCCTTGAGCCAGCCAAGCGCATCCTTGAGGCGCGGATCGTTGCCTTCGACGCCGGCCTCCATCAGCGCGTGGCTGGCGAGGCTCGTGTCCCAGACCGGCGAGACACAGGCCTGGCAGTAGATCTCGTCGTCCTTCTCGATCAGCAGCCGCTCGATGGACTCCTTGGCGATCATCAGGTTGGGATCGTCCTTGGGATAGCCTAGCGTATCGTAGGCCATGACCGAGTTGGCCATCGCCGGATAGATGGCGCCAAGCCCATCCACACCGTTGAGGCGCTCCGTGTAGAACGCCACCGCCTTGTCGATGGCGTGCTGGCGCAGCCGCTTGGGAAAGGCCGGTTCGCAGAAGCGCAGCACCTTGTCGAGAACGAGAAAGCAATCGCCCACGAAATTGCCCGTGGGATTGATGTTGTAGACCTTCTCTTTCTCGGGCGGCGTGATGAAGAGTTCGCGGATGTCCGTGCCGGTCGGATTGCGCGCCTGTGCCTTCTTCGCGCATAGCACCAGCAGCGGCGCGATCACCGTGCGCGACCAGTAGGCGATCTTCGACATGTGGAACGGGAACCAGCGCGGCAGCAGCATGACTTCCACCGGGATCACCGGCACGCCGCGCCACGGGATCTGACCGAACAGCGCCATCATGATGCGCGTGAAGACATTAGCCTTGGCCGCGCCGCCGCGCGCCAGGACCCACTCTCGAGCCTTCGCCATGTAGGGCGCGTCGATGTCGTGGCCGGAAATCTTCAGCGCCCAGTAGGCCTTGATCGTCGCCGAAATGTCGCCGTCGCCATCGGTGAAGAGCGGCCAGCTGCCATCCCCATTCTGGATACGGCGCAGGTAGTTGCCGATCTTGCGCTCTTTGTCGCGGTCGATCTCGTCAAGGAAGTGCTTGAGCAGGATGTACTCGGACGGAATGGTCGCATCGGCCTCGAGCTCGAAGACGATGTGGCCGTCATCGCGCTGCATGCCGAACAGGCGGTCGGTCTGCGTGGCGATGATTTCCTCGCGCTCTTCGCGCGTTCCCATGGCCTGACCCGGCGAGGCCGGGCCGAACTCGACAACCGTCACGCTGCACACCCCTTGTTCTTGGTACGCCCCGATTTTTTGTGCACTGCATGGTAGCGGGCCGTAGGGCCCATCGGCAAGGCGAAGCCGGGGCGGTCAGGCGGCCTTGCGGCGGGCCATGGCAATATCCGCGGCGCGGTGGCCGGACCGGATGGCGCTCTCGATCGTCGCCGGCAGACCCGTATCGGTCCAGTCGCCTGCCAGGATAAGGTTGGGGAACTCGGTTTGCGGTTTGGGCCGCTTGGCGACGCCTTCCGGCGACTGGTCAAAGGTGGCCCGCTTTTCCTTGATAACCTTGGCGGCTACGTAGTCCCGGTCGATCAGGCCGAGCGCAAAGCGGGTCTCCTCCCAGAACAGGCGAAGCAATTCTTCCTGTGGCCGGTCGGCGAGATCGCCTGCCGCCGAGACCGTGAGGCTCACCACGTTGCCGCGCACGAAAGCCCACTGGGCATGGGCGTTGATCAGGCCGATAACGCCGACACCGTCCGGCTTGGGCGCGGGCCGCCGCAGCACGAAATGGACGTTGAGGATCGTCTCTCCCTCCCCCGGCGTTTCGAGGCCGGGCACGAGATCGCGGGCCCGCTGCGGCGGTACGGCGAGGATGACGGTGTCCTTCCTGCCGACCTCGATCCTGTCCTCGCCGAAGCCGAGCGCGCTCACGTGACCATCCGAGACCGCCAGCTCACGCAGCAGCCGGTTGAACTGCACGGGGCGGTTGGTGCGCCCGAGCAGACGGACGGCCGGATCGATGAAGGCGGGGCCAAGTCCCTTCTTGGCAATCAGCGGGCGGCAGGCCTGCCCGCCGCGCAGAAACGTCTCCTTGAGTACCGGCCACAGGAGCCGCGCCGCGCCCTTCTCCGGCGGCGTGTTGAGAACCGCGACGACCAGCGGCTCCCAGAAGCGCTGGTAGAGCGAGCCGGATGTCGGGATCAGGTCGGCGACCGTGTCGCTGTCCTTGGCAAAGGGGATGCGCAGGCCCGGCAGGTAGTTCCAAAGGCGCGTATCCGGCACGCGGCGATCTTCAGCAAACACCCACCAGGGGAATGGCCCGCGGTTGATATGCAGCGTCCAGCGCTCGCGCGTGCGTGCATCGACGAACGGGAATGCCGCTTTGGACGGGCCGCTCAAGGCATCCGACGAGCCGATGGCCTTGAGATACTTGAGCGCCGACTTGTTGCCGCTGAGCAGCAGGTGATTGCCGTTGTCGATCAAGTGATCGAGCGTCTTGTCGTGATAGGAGCGGCACCGCCCGCCCGCATGGCCCGCGGCCTCGTAGACATGGACGGGAATGCCCGCGCCTTCCAGCGCGACGGCCGCCGAGAGCCCGGCGAGGCCCGCCCCGATGACATGTACCGCTGCCAATGTGTTCAAAGCCTCCGAGGCGGCAGGAAGAGGTAGCGCGCCGCCGTCCACAGCTTGGCTCCCTTGCCAAGCTTCACGGGTTCCCCGCGCGCGAAGTCGCGCAACTCCATGATGCGCAAATAGCGCTCATAGATGCCCATCATCAAGAGCGCAGGCCGCACCGTCCGCCAGTCGAGCCGCGGCAGCAGCGCCTGTGACTCGGCGAACCAGCCCCGCGCCTCCCGGCCGAGGTCGCGGCAAACATCCTGCAGCGCCTTGTGATTGACGATGCCATCCACGTCCCGCGTCTCGATACCGTGCTTGTCGAGGAGGTCAGCGGGGAGATAGACGCGGCCCATCTCCGCGTCTTCCTCCACGTCGCGAAGGATGTTGGTGAGTTGCAGGGCGTTGGCGAGCGCCAGCGCAAATGCGTCTTCCGTGCGGCCGCGGCCCGCACCAAACACCGGCATGGAGAGAAGGCCGACCGAGCCAGCCACCCGTCGGCAGTACGCCATCAGACGCTCATGCGAGGGCGCCACCAGCGGGCCCTCTACATCCATCTCCATGCCCTCGATGAGCATCTCGAACTCGTGCCGGTCGAGACCGAAGCGGCGGATCGGCCCCAGCAGAGCGACGCCGACCGGATGTTCCGGTTCGCCTGCAAAGACGCGGGCAATCTCTTCTCGCCATTCGCCGAGGCCGGACATGCGTTCGTCGTAGGTGCCGCCCTCATCGGCGATGTCGTCCACCTCGCGGGCGAAGGCATAGATCGCGTACATGGCCTCACGCCTATCGCGCGGAAGAATACGCATGCCCGCGGCAAAGGATGTCCCGGAACGCTTCACCACGTCAGCGGCATAGATCGCGGCACCGGACGGCGTCATCGGACCCGCGGCATTGGCAGTGACAGACGTCATGCGGCGCGGCCCCTGCCGGCGGCCGTGAAGCCCGCAATTGCCCCGGCAACCCCGGAACAGAGAAAATCCCACTTGGTGAGGGCAACACGGGTTGCGAGTGGATCCCCCTTGCGCAGCCGCGCGGCGAGTCGCCGGGCAAGCCGATAGATGACCGCCGACTCCATCGCCAGCCGCCGCGAGGTCAGCGCTGCGGGGAGGTGCTGTGCCAGCGCGAGCTGGTGATCCACGTCATCCAGCAACCGGTCGAGCACCCGGCGAAGGCCGGGCGTGAGCGATGGCTTGCGGAGATCGCCGTTGGACGCGCCAGCCTCCGCCAGCCACGTCTCAGGTAAGTAGGACCGGTCCATCTCGGCCAGGTCCTTCCCGCAGTCCTGAAGATGGTTGAGGATCTGGAGCGCTGTGCACAGGCCGTCCGAATACGGATAGGCCGGTGCGCCATCGCCATGCAGATCCACCAGGAACCGGCCCACCGGGTCGGCCGAGTTGCGGCAGTAGCCGTGGAGTTCTTCAAGCGTCGCGTAGCGGTTCTTCACCGCGTCCTGGCGGAATGCATCAAGAAGCGCACGCGGATGGCGTGTGTCGAGGCTATGGCGATGAAGCGCATCCGCAAGACGGCCGCCGAGCGTATCGCTGCCCGGCGCATCGAGGCTCGCAGCCATCGCGTCGAGACGGGCAAGCTTGTCTTCGGGTGTCAGGGCCGGATTGTCGGCGGTGTCGTCCGCAGCGCGGGCGAAGGCATAGAAAGCGGCAACACAGGGCCGCAGACGCGCGGGCAGCAGGAAGGAGCCGACCGGGAAGTTCTCGTCCGCTGCACCCTTGCCGGAGGGCGTTTCGACGGCAGCGGCCACCGGCACGTGCTGTTCGGCATGCTGTAGGGCCACCGCCTGCATTCCCTCCCCGTTTTCCCCCGCCGGTCTCGCGCGAACGCTAACTTGTGATCGCCCGAGCGGCAAGAAAAGCGGCCACAAACCTTACGGATTTCCCCGGAAACCCTATGGTGGCCGGGGATCAAGAATAACCGACAACCACACGTGCTTTGCTTATGAACTTCCTGGCTGACTTCTTCACCCTCGAGCTCTCCGCCCTCGCCACCGGGGCACTCGGCATCTGGCTATACCTGCTGTGGGGCCGGGCCGGATACTGGAAGGCGGATCAATGGCTTGAGCCCGCCGTGCCGCCCTACCACTGGCCTGACGTGGCCGTGGTCATCCCGGCACGCAACGAAGCGGGGACGATCGGCAAGACCGTCGGATCACTGCTGAGACAGACCTACCCCGGCCGGTTCTCGGTGACTGTTGTGGACGACGGGAGTACCGATGGCACCGCGCGCCACGCTCGTGACGCGGCCAGTAACACGAGCGAAAAGTTGCACCTCGTGGAAGGCACGCCCCTGCGCGAGGGCTGGACCGGAAAGCTTTGGGCGCTCCAGCAGGGCGTCGATGCAGCGGCCCGGCGCGAACCGAACGCGAAATACCTGCTCTTCACCGACGCGGACATCGTCTACCGGCCCGGCGTCCTCCAAAAGCTCGTGGCGAAGGCCGAGGACCGGCAATACACCTACGTCTCGCTGATGGCGCAGCTGGACGCGAGCGGCTTCTGGGGCAAGCTGCTGATCCCGGCCTTCATCTACTTCTTCCAGATGCTCTACCCGTTCGCCCGCACCAACGATGCGTCGGACCGCATGGCGGGCGGCGCTGGGGGTTGCTTTCTGCTTCGCCGTGATGCGCTGGAAGCGGCAGGCGGGCTCTCCGCCATTCGCAACACGGTCATCGACGATTGCGAACTGGCGCACCTGCTCAAGTCGACGCGCAAACACCTGCCGGCCCGGATCGCCCTGACGCACGACGTCGTGTCGCTACGCCGGAACGATCAGCTGGCAACCGTCTGGAACATGGTTGCCCGCACGGCGTTCACGCAGTTGAGGCATTCCTACCTGATGCTTGCAGGCACGCTCGCGGGTCTCGCCCTCGTCTTCGTGGTCCCCGCGTGGGCCTGCGTTGCATGGATCGTCGGGGCCGCGTCCGCGGGCGAGGCGATGCTCGGCTTCCTCACCTGGGTCATCATGGCGCGGACCTATTGGCCGACGGTGCGGCTCTACGGCCTCGACATGGTGTGGAGCGCCGCCCTGCCTTTCGCAGCCGTCCTCTACGGCGCAATGACGATCACATCCGGCTTTCGGCACCTGCGCGGGCACGGCGCCGTGTGGAAGGGTCGCCGCTATCCCGCCTGAGGCGGCAGTAACCCCTCCGCCTCGAACCACGTCAGTACGTCGTGCAAGGTTTCCGTCAGCGGACGCGGACTGAAGCCAAGGGCGCGCTGCGCCTTCACCGTGTCGAACAGGATGGGACGGCGCGCAAGCCTTACGCCCGTGAGTGGCGCGGTCGGCGGCCTCCCTGTGACATGACCTGCTACCCACTCATCAAGCTGAGCAAAGGTTTCAGCGAGCGGCGGCGGGACCTTGTGGCGTGGCATCTGGCGGCCGCTGACGCGGGCAAGAAGCGACAGGAAATCGCCAAGACGCATGTCGCCGCCGCCCAGCAGGTAGCCGTCCGAGTCAGGCGGCGCATCGAGCAACGCAACAATGCCAGCCGCCATGTCACGCACGTCGCACAGGTTGACCCAGGTCTCCATGAAGGCCGGCGTCCGGCCCGCCGCGAAGTCGAGGACCATGCGCGTGGGTGGCGTCAGCGTTCGGTCGCCCGGGCCCAGCGGCATGGTAGGTATGGCGATACGGACAGGCAGGCCCTGCACAAAGGCCTCGCGCGCTGCCGCCTCGGCCCGCCACTTGGAGGCCGGGTAGTTCCCCAGCATGTCTTCGACAGGCGGCTGGCACGCCTCGTTCACGCGGCGGGGCAGACCGCCCGCCGGGCCGGAGATGCGCGTCGTCAGCGACGAGACATGGACAAAGGAAGACACGCCCGCCTCGCGCGCCGCATCGAGCATATTGCGCGTGCCGAGATGATTGACACGGTCGAATTCCGCCTTGTCCGGTGCCCAGAGGTGAGGATTGGCAGCAAGGTGGATGACGGCGGCAGTTCCATTCATGGCCTCACGCACAATCTCGCGATCGCAGACCGATCCCGTCACCCAGTCGCCGGCTGCACCGCCCGGCGGATGCGTGATGTCGAGAACGCGAACCGCTTGTCCCGACGCCTTCAGACAGGTGACCACATGCCCGCCGAGAAATCCGGCGCCACCGGTGACAAGGACCGGGCCCACCGTCATGGCACCACGAGATCCGCCGGCGCGGGGCAGAGGCCAAGGCCGGTGTCCCACGCGGAGGCAACGACAAGGTGCGGGCCTGCAAGGACCGCCACCGTGGCTGCGCCCGGCACGTTGGGCTGACCGGGCTCGACCAATGTGTCCTGTGTCCCATCTGGCCGGATGCGGATGACCGAGCTGTGTGGAAGTGGGCGCAGAGCGTTCATGTAGAGGAACAGAGAGAACATGCTGGGATGGACGGCAGCGATGACGCTGCCATCCGCCGCGATCGTCAGGTTATCCGGTCCTCCGGGCACCACGGTGACGGACAGGGGGACCGCGTTGCCATCGAGAAACTCGTCCAACGCATATGTGAAGACCGACTCCTCGCGCGAAGCAGACACATGAACGAGACCGCGAACCCCGTCGACTTCGATCCCGTTCGCATAGAGCAGGCCGTCGGCGATCACGTCGGGTTCGGCACCCGCCTTCTGTGCGTCGATCTTAAGGACGCCGGCCCGTCCGACAGACAGGATACGCTCGATCCATGCGTCCCTGTTACCGCAGCTGGCGTGATCGAACGTGGCAAGGATCGTCGAGTCATCCGCCAGCGCCGCATCATTGGTACGGCAATAGGCCGGACCTTTCTCATGGGCCAGCAGGCGGACTTCTTCGGGGCGCAGTTCGATCAGCAACAGGTCAGCGGCAGCGCTCCCCGGTTCATCGAAGCGCCGGTTCACAACGGCAAGCCGCGCGGCGTCTGCCGCTTCGCCAACGCCGATGCCGTGGGGGAAGAGCGCAATTTCGCCACGCAGGTCTTCGCTCAGGTCTTCGGCGTCGAGAGAAGCCGGCGCAGCGCCGAGTGCCGCGAGCGGGATGGCATAGATGCCGCCCTCCGGCGGCGCGGTGCCTGCATCAAGGGCGTCATCAACTGCACGGCGGTCATAGGTGGAGAGGATCAGTCGTCCGAAGGTACGGTCAACGACGACATCCTCGATGCCGACGAGTTCGCGGCCATCCGGCGCCTTGACCGAAACGTGGCGGCACAAGGCCACGTCACCCGCGCCAGCCGGTGCGACGCTCAGGACGAGCGCCACACCTGCCGCGCCCAGCAATGCCTTCGCTTCCCCGCTCAATGATCCCCGCCCGGCAGCTTGTTCAGGCCGCATCACGGCCCGGGCGCCGGTAACCTCCCTGTTCAACGTATTGGCCGAGCCGGTCTTCCACGAGACGGGCCGACCGGTCCGAATACTCGAAGCGGTTCTTCTCGAAGCCCGCGACGGACCGGAGATAGGCTTCGAAGCGCGGTTTCACCGTGTCAAAGCCCGGCAGGTCTATGGCGCTGTAGATTCTAGCCATCTCATCCATCGGCGCGCGGTCGAGATTCTCGTAGGCGACCTCAACACGGGCACCTTCCGGCAACGTCGGCCACTCCGTGTCGATCAGCCCGACGATCCGCTCGTAGGTGGACAACACCACTTCGTCGATGTCCACGTGGTCATAAGGCTGGAGAGCGAGCTGGCGGAACAGCTTGGCGTAGAAGTTCCGCATGCTCTCGAATACTTCGTAGGGGTTACGCCGGATGTAGATGAACTTCGCATCCGGGTAGAGCTCGTGAAGCATCGCGACCCGGCTGGTATAGGCCGGGTTCTTGATCAGCAGGCGCTTCTTCCCCTGCTGCAGCCAGAGCTTGCGCATGAAGTAGACGAAGGTGCGCTGCCATTCGACGACCTCACCGGGTGTGCAGTCGTCGAAGAACAGGCCGCGGCGCAAATGCCGGTCGAACGCCTGCGGGAAATAGATGCCGTGGTAGAACGAAAGCGGCGACATGTTCGCCAGCGCGATCTCGTCTTCCTGCGGGGAGTCCGGCTTGACCGGAATGTTGTCGATGTAGCGCGTCTCCGGCAGCGCCCGGTCGATAATCGGCTTGAGCGCTCGGCCCAGCAGCAGCATGTCCCAAGGCAGGCCGGTCGCCACCGGCGGTACGAAGCCGAAATCATCCTGCGACATGATGTTGTAGAGATGCGTGGTCCCGCTTCGCCAGTGCCCGACGATGAAGACCGGCGGCGGCATGTCGCCCGCCTTGGCAAGCTTCGCTGCGGTGTAACCCCGCTCGATCCACGACAGCGGCGTACGCCCCGCGGCCGCCAGCACCAGCCCTGCCACTTCCGGCCACCTGGATAAGGGTATCGGCCCGCTACCGAAGGCGACCGGAAGGAGCGTGGAGAGATTGCTGCCGGTGAGAGGATGCATGCGTCAGTCGAAGTCGGCGGCGATCTGGTCGGATTTCTGCTGGAGCACCTGGACGATGGCCGAGTACCCGTCGCCGCCGATGGACGCAAACTCCGACCGCCGCCGCGCCGCTTCGCTGACGCCGTTGTAAAACACATCAACGATGCCGGGCTCGCCGCTTTCGCCCGGCGCCATCAGGTAGTCGAGACGGACCGGGTCACCTTCTTCGCGGTGGAGCAGTGTCTTGACGAGGGTCGCACCGCGCGGCGTTTCCTCGGCGCCGAGCGTCTCGAAGCTGATCGGCAGCGGCTTGGAGAAACGGCTGGCGTAGTTGGCGACGATGAAGTCGAGATAGGCCATCTCGATCTGTGCCCTGCCTGTCGAGTCGTAGGTATTGAGCTTGGCGCGGCCCATCGACTGCGCCGTTATGCCCGGAAGGTTGTAAGTCTCCTCGACCACGTCCCGGAGGTAGGATACGCGGCCCTCGTAGCCGAGGCTTTCACCGTTGGCCATGATGTGTTCAAGACCGGCGTGCAGCTTCTCGACCTTGGCTTCCGCCGCCGCCATGTCCGCCGCCGCCGCGACCGTCTGAAACAGGAGAGCGACGGCAGCCAGCGCCGCCAGAACAATACCGGTGAAAAATCGCTCTCGAAAAAGGGGTGCCGTGACCGTCATAATGGGTATCAATCCTTGCGTGTCCGAACGACGCCAAGCCGGCGTCCAGCTCGCGCCCCCAACGCGGTCTCTTTCGAGTTTGCCCCGAATGCTTCCCCTTTGCGTGCGTGAGACCATAACTTGATGTCCAAGGTGTTGACCAGCATCGTCGGCGCTGCAGCGCGGGCGCCCGTCACCTGCCTGCTGCTGATCGCCCTGGCAACCGTGGGGGCCGGGCTTTATGCGTTTACACAGTTCCGTGTGAACGCCGACCAAACGAGCCTCATCGCACCCAACGCGCCCTTCCAGGTGCGCTTCGACGAGTTCCGGGACGCCTTCCCCACCTACAAGCGCACGACACTCGTCCTGGTGGAGAGCGACTCCCGGTCGCTGGCGACCCGCTCGGCGCAACGGCTGGCGGAAGCGCTGGCAAAGCGCGACGACCTGTTCCTGGACATATTTGCGCCGGCAGATCTGGCCTTCTATCGCGAGAACGGGCTGCTGTTCCTCTCGATGGACGACCTGCAGAACCAGCTGGACGCCATCGCACAGGCCCAGCCCGCCCTTGCCACGGCCGCCAACGAAAAGGGGCTGGCCGGGCTTCTGGACCTGCTCCGCGCCGCCGGACGCGATGATCTTTCGGGCGCCGAGCCGCCGGCAGAACTGGCGGCGCTTGCGCGGCACCTTGAAGAAGCGGCACAGGCGGCAGCCTCGGAAAAGCCGCTGCCACCGCTCGCGATATCCCCCGGAGGCTCGCGGACGGCCATCCAGCTTGTGACCATCCGCATCCGCGAGGACAACACGGATTTCCTGTCACCGCGCGCCAAGCTGGATGTTATCCGCGACACCGCCCGCGAGCTGGGACTGACACCCGAAAACGGCGTGACCATCCGCCTGACCGGCAACATTCCGCTTTCCGTCGATGAACTGCGGCAGGTGCGCGACAGCATCGGCCTTGCCGGTGTCCTGTCGCTGATCATGCTGGCGCTGGTCCTCGGCCTCGGCGTCCGGTCCGGGCGCATCGTCTCGGTCATGGTTCTGACGCTCGCCATTGGCGGCGTCTGGTCCATGGGCTGGGCAATGTTCAGCGTCGGCGAGCTCAACCTGCTGTCGGCCACCTTCGCCATCCTGTTCGTCGGTCTTGGTATCGACTTCGCCATCCACTTTGCCCTGCGGGTGCAGGAGGACGTGGAGGCGGACCAGCCCGTGCGTGCTGCATTGGTCTGTGCGGCACGGGAAGTCGGGCCGGCCATCTCGCTGGGCGCGCTGACGTCGGCGATCGGTTTCCTCGCCTTCCTGCCGACCGAGTACAAGGGCTTTGCCGACCTCGGCGTCATCGCGGGCGGGGGCATGATCCTCGCGCTGATTGCCGCGCTCACCGTCATCCCGGCAGTGTTTTCGCTGGCGGGCGTGCCCGGGCACCGGCGTGCCGGCGACCGGTTCGCGAACGGCACGCAGGCCGTGTTCAAGGTCGTCCGCAGTCATGCCGGGGTCATCTCGCTGGCGGCGATACTACTGGGCATCGCGGCGGTGGCCGTGGCGAGCCGCAGCGAGTTCGACTTCTCGACCCTTTCACTCAAGAACGACTCCTCGGAATCGATCCAGGCGCTTGCCGCCCTTCAAGAGCGCGGCCTGGTGACGGACTACGCCGCATACATCGTCACGCCGTCACCGGCGGCGGCGGAAGAAGCGGCAAGCACGCTGGCAACGCTTGAAACTGTCGGCCGGGTCATGACGGTCAATTCGCTGGTGCCGGATGACCAGGACGAGAAGCTGGCGCGGATTGGCGAAACGGCTGACCTCGTCTACCCGGTGTTTGGCGCCGCAGACCGCCCCGCAGCCCCCCTGCCCGCCTCGCTCGACGTGCCCCCCGGCAGCGTCGAGGACCCGGCCATCCGCGCGGCCTACGCGGACCTCGAGACCGCCCTCAAGGCGCTGACACCCGGCCAGCTTGAACAGCTCAACGAGCACGTCGCCGGCGAACTCTCCCGCGAACTGGGCGCGCTGGAGGAAGCGCTGGGCGCGCAGCGTGTGACGCTGGCGGACATTCCCATGCAGGTGCAGGAGCGCTTCCTCTCGCCCGACGGGCAGGCGCTGGCCATCGGCCTGCCTGCTGGCGATATCACCGACACGGCGGATCTCCGCCCCTTCGTGGACGAGGTGAAGGCGGCTTTCCCTGACAGCACCGGCCGCGCCGTGGTGGAAGCCACGGTCGGCGATGTCGTGGTGGAGTCTTTCGTCTTTGCCCTGCTGCTCGCGGCGGCAGGCGTCACGCTCGTGGTGCTGATCGCAACGCGAAGTCCCATCGACACGGCGCTGGTGATGTTCCCGCTTCTGCTCGCCGCGTCGGCCACGGCGGCCATCGGCGTTCTCATCGACATGCCGTTCAACCAGGCCAACATCATCGTGCTGCCGCTGATCATGGGGCTTGGCGTGGACAATGGCCTGCACGTGCTGATGCGGTTCCGGCACGACCAGTCGATGGAGCGGATGATGGCATCGTCCACGCCGCGCGCCGTCGTGCTGAGCACGCTGACGACCATCGGCGCGTTCGGTGCGCTGGGCACATCGCTGCATGACGGGATGGCCAGCATGGGCATCCTGCTGACAATCGCGATGGCCAACCTGCTGGTGGCAACGGTGGTGATATTGCCCGCGCTGCTGACGCTTCGCGCAAGGGCAGAACGGGCGGCTGCCTAGGCCTTCGCTTCGCCGCCTGCGTCCGTGCCGGAGGCTTCCTCGGCAACCGGGTCTTCCACCTGGTCTTCCTCAGCACGCGGGTCCATGGCGGCAGCCGCCGGGGACGTAGCGCGGGCGAGGCCCACGAAGGTCTCCTTCTCCTCCTCGGAAACCGGCTTGCGCTGGCCGATGCGGTAGAAGGCGAACGCGGCAAGGGCGAGATGCGCCGCCGCGGTGAACACGAAGATGCCCGCCGTGGTCATGACCTCGGCAAGCGCCGCCGCGATGATCGGACCGATGATGCTGCCGAAACCGAACATCATCAGAAGACCGCTCGAAACAGCCACGAACTCAGCAGGGTCGGCGAAGTCGTTGGCATGGGCCACGACGAGTCCATAAAGCGAGTAAGCCGCGAGGCCGAAAGCGGCTATCAGGACGAACGTGACCCAGCCGGGCATCGCGAAGAAATAGAGCGCCAGCCCGGCAAGCAACCCAACGACCGACACGGACGCGATCACGAGGCGGCGGTCCATGCTGTCGGACAAGCGGCCAAGCGGCCACTGTGCCGCAGCACCGGCGACCAGCGCGATGCTGACGAAGATGGCGATGCCGGCCACGTCGAACCCCACGTCCTGTGCGTAGACAGGGCCAAGCGTGCCGAACGCGCCGTTTGCGAGGCCGATCATGAAGGCGCCAACCGTGCCGACGGGCGACACGTTGTATAGCCAGCCGACATGCAGGTTGGCGCGCGCGGGCGGCGTGGGCGCCGGCATCAGCGTGAGCGATGTGGGGATCAGCGCCAGCGCGAAGAAGACGCCCGCCACAACGAACATGGTGACGGCGGCGGGATCGAACATCATCAACGACATCTGGCCCGCCGTGACAGCAGACAGGTAGACGACCATGTAGGTCGAGAAGACGGTGCCGCGGTTCTCGTTGGTCGCGCGGTCGTTGAGCCAGCTCTCGATGATCATGGCCGCGCCCGCCACGGAGAAGCCGGAGACGGCCCGCATGGCGAGCCAGACGTAGCCATCCGTCCAGATGCCCATCAGGAGAATGCCCACGGCCGACATGACAGCGACAACGGCAAAGGTACGGATGTGACCGACCCGGCGCAGCGCCAGCGGGATGACATAGCAGCCGGCCACGAAGCCGGTGGCGTAGGCCGCACCGAAGAAGCCGATGGACGTCGCCGAGAAGCCCTCGATCCCCGCGCGGACCGGGATGAGAATGCCCTGCTGGCCGGCGGCCAGATACATCACCGCCGTCGCCAGCAGCAGCGCGGAAATGGGGAGCACGGTGCGGCGCATGAGTCCTCGGGTCGAAGCGGGTGGCGGGCGCGCCGGGGCCGGCGGAGCGCCGACCGGAAGCCGAATGGGAAAAGCACTTAGGAGTGCTGCCGCCAGCGGTCAACAGCCCAGTTGCGACGCCTCGATGAATTGTCGCGGGCAACCTCAGGTCGGGCCCTTTTCCGCCGCGTGCAAGGGTTGCACTCCCCTTCGCGGCCCGCTCCAATGACGGTCCCCAGGGAGGACACAAGACGCGGATGACCGCAGAACAAGCGACTGATTCGAAAGGGCGGGTCGGGCTCTTCGTCACCTGCCTCGTGAACACCATGCGTCCGCGCGTCGGCTTTGCAGCCCTCAAGCTGCTGGAGGACGCGGGCTACACGGTGGAGGTGCCGCGGGCCCAGACCTGCTGCGGCCAGCCCAACTACAATTCCGGCGACCGGGAGGCCACACGGGCCTTTGCCCGGCAGTTCGCCGACCTTTACCGGGATTTTAATTACGTCGTGGTTCCGTCGGGCTCTTGTGCGGCGATGGTTCGTGTGCACTACCCGAAGCTCTTTGACGAGGGCAGCCAGGAGCGGGCCGAGCTGGAAGCGGTGGCGGGCAAGACCCACGAGCTGGTGTCGTTCCTGACGGACGTGGCCGGCGTCGAACGCGTGGATGCGGCTCTCGCGGGAACCGTGACCTATCACGATGCCTGTTCCGGCCTGCGTGAACTGAAGATCAAGCAGCAGCCGCGGCGCCTTATGCAGTCGGTCGCGGGCCTCGACCTGAAGGAAATGGAAGACGCGGAAGTCTGTTGCGGCTTCGGCGGCCTCTTCTGCGTGAAGTACCCGGACGTCTCCGGCGAGATGGTGCGCAAGAAGACCGAGGAGATCGGCAAGACGGAAGCCGGCTGCGTAGCGACCGGCGACGTGGGCTGCCTGCTCAACATCGAGGGCGCCATTGCCCGGCAGGGCGGCACGGCGCGCGCCTACCATGTGGCCGAGATACTTGCCGGCATGACCGACGAGGACCGCTCATGACCGGCATGCACGTGACAGCCGAGAAGTTCGACGAGCGCGCGAAGGCGGCGCTGGAGGACCAGCAGCTGCAGGGCGGGCTGATGATCTTCGGCAAGATCTTTCCCCTGCTGCGCGAAGCCAGCATGGGCAAGCTGCCGGAGTTCGAGGCGCTGCGGGATGCAGCGCGCGACATCAAGGTCCACACGCTGCACAACCTCGCCACCTATCTCGACGCTTTCGAGGAACGGGTGAATCAGGCGGGCGGCCGCGTTCACTGGGCCCGCACCGCCGAAGAAGCGAACGCCATCGTCGAGCGCCTGTGCCGGGAGGCCGAGGCGAAGGAAATCATCAAGTCGAAGTCGATGGTGACGGAGGAGCAGGAGCTCAACGACCACCTGATCGGCAAAGGATACAACGTGGTCGAGACGGACCTCGGCGAATACATCATCCAGCTTCGCAAGGAGAAGCCGTTCCACATTGTCGGCCCTGCCCTGCACCTCAATGCCGGGCAGGTTTCGGAGACCTTCTACGAGGCGCACAAGGCGTATGGCCGCACCGAGAAGGTTGAGGACAAGGTGAAGCTGGTGGAGGAAGCGCGCATCGTGCTGCGCGAGCGCTTCAAGAATGCCGACGTGGGCATTACCGGCGCCAACTTCCTTGTGGCCGAGACAGGGCAGATCGTGCTGGTCACCAACGAGGGCAACGCCGACCTCTCGGCCACCCTGCCGAAGAAGCATATCGTCGTCACTGGCATCGAGAAGGTGGTGCCGACGCTGGATGATCTTGCGGTGTTCCTGCGCATCCTCGCCCGCTCGGCGACGGGGCAGGAAACCTCCAACTACGTCTCGCTCTATTCGGGCCCACGCCGGGCGCGCGACGCGGACGGGCCGGAGAGCTTCGACGTGGTGCTGGTGGACAACGGGCGATCCGACATGCTCGGCAGCCCGGTGGAGGACATGCTGCGTTGCATCCGCTGCGGAGCGTGCCTCAACGCCTGTCCGGTCTTTACGACGGTGGGCGGGCAGACCTACGGCTCGGTCTATTCCGGGCCCATGGGCGCGGTGTGGACACCGGCGCTGGCGAGCGTCTCGAGCGCGGCGAAGCTGCCCAACGCTTCCACCTTCTGCGGACGCTGCGAGGAAGTGTGCCCGGTGCGCATCCCCCTGCCCTCGATGATGCGGCACTGGCGGGAGAAGGAGTTCGAGGCGCACCTGACGCCATCGGGCCAGCGCTGGGGCCTGGGCGTCTGGGCATGGCTCGGCAGGAAGCCGGGCCGCTACCGGGCCGCGACTGTGCTTGCCGGGATGGGGCTGCGGTTCCTGTCGCGGGCGCGGGGGACGGCGCGCTACGTGACGGCCCTCCCCTTCATCGGCCGCGGCTGGACGCAATCGCGCGACCTGCGCGCACCGCATGAGCCGACCTTCATGAGCCAGTACATAGAGGGGCGGCGGCGATGAGCGGATCGCGCGAGGCCATCTTCGCCAAGATCGGCAAGGCAACCGAAGGCCGTGCGGACGCATCCGCCGCACGCGCGCGGCTAGAGACACCACCCGCGCAACCCGTGCCCGCGATCGGCAAGCCGCCAGCCGCCGAGAAAGAAGACCTGTTCGGCGCCAAGGCGATGGAGCTTGGCTGCACAGTCGTTCGCTGCGGCACGATGGACGATGTGCCCAAGGTCGTCGCCGACTACCTGATCGAGAAGGAACTGGGCCGCACGGTGTGGCTCGCCGACGACGAGAGCCTGACGGCGCTCGGCTGGAGCGGAGCCGGCGTCGAGACGAAGGCGGGTACGGAACGAGGCGCGCTGGACGGATCGGTCGCCGTCACCCGTGCCCGTGCAGGCGTGGCCGAGACCGGTGCCGTCGCCGTCACCTCTGGCAGCGACTTCGGCATGAGCCTGGGCCTGTTGCCGGACGTGCACGTGATCGTTCTGCGCACGGATGAACTGGTTGGCGGCTACGAAGACGTATGGGCCATCGCCCGCGCCACACGCGGCAACGAAGGGACCGCCCGGGCCCTGAGCTTCATCGGCGGCCCGTCACGGACCGCCGATATCGAGGCGACGCTGGTGATGGGCGCGCATGGGCCGCGCGCCGTCCATATCGTGCTGGTGGTTGCCTAGGCCGCGGCCTGTGGCATGGCCGGCGACGCAGACAGCTGATCCCGCAGCACTTCGCGGTAGACGGCCGGCTTGGGTGCGCGGAGCTGCTTGCGCACTTCGTCCAGCGGGGCGGCCAGCAAGCCTTCCCAGTCCTCGCCCGCCCACCAGGTGGCGGCGCGGCCGTGCCGGTAGCCTTCCCAGACCGCCTTCCAGATGCGCTTGTCGCCGCTTTCGCGGACGCCCGCGCGCGCGCCGAAGAAGATGATCATGGCAATGCCGATATTGCCGAGCTGCGCGAAAGAGAACGCGAGCAGCGACAGTTCGCCGAGACCGTCACGCCCGTAGCCGGTGGTGACGTGCCACAGGTCGTGCATGTCACGGTTGCGGTCGGAGTAGAGCGCCTGGTCCGGGTTCACGGCTCGGCGCCCACCCTGCACGCTGGCCTCGGTCAGGCCATCGGCGGACAGGTTTTCCCGCTCCACGAATTCGAGATAGGCGCGGCCAAGCGAGCCTTCCGGCATCGCACGCAGCGCATCGCGGTCGTTGAGGTACGACGCAAGGCTCTTGCGGGTCGCCAGGACGCGGCGGCCAATGGGCGAGGACACGAAACGCTTGAACCCCTTGGCGCGCGACGGGCCGCTCATGGCTCGGATCACGCGGAACACCTGCGCGGTGTCCTCGGGGTTTTCCATCAGCTTGCGGATCGCGTGCATGGCGGCACGCGGCTGATACCAGTTTGTGTCACGGATTTCGGGTTCGCCGGACATGGCCGCATCCTCCTACCGACATTGTTGTCAGTAACATGGGGCCGCACGGTGAAAAGCGCAAGCGAAATGTGCAGGAAGGCGCGGGAAACCCTGCGTAAACCGCTGTTTCCCGCGCCCTGCCCCGCCTACTCGCTGGACAGGAGGAAGCGCCGGTTGAGCGCCTGAAGCGGTCGCGCGTTCGGCGAAACGGCTTCCGAGAAAGCGGCGATCTGCTCGGCAGAGGCCGTGATCGGCTCGTCCATCACAGTCCACGTGACGATCTCGCTGCAAGGCGGCGTCGTGAGCGACCCGGCGTAGCGGTAAAGGTCGTCCGAGTCCGGCAGCAGCGACGTCATGTCGATGGTTGTGTCCGACGACGCTTCGCCCGGCTCCTGCGGCATGACGGACCAGATTTCGGCAAGCGTCGTGTCGGCATCGCCCTCCGCGACGAGCACGCCGATGACGGCCAGCGCGCCGTCCTCTGACGCGTGCACGAAATGGATCTCCATCGGATAGGGTTCGCCGTCGACGGCGTGTTCGCTCGGCCCGTGGAAGTGGAACTGGAGCAGCTTGTAGTCTTCGCCGTTCAGCACGATGCCGCCGGAATCCGGCGTGTTCACCTGGATGGTGTGGCCGTTGTGAACGACCGAGCCGAGCGCCGCCGGCTCCCAGTTGATTTCGATATCCTCGAGTTCGGCTTCGACGGCGTCCGCGAGATCAATCGGCGACTGCTGCTCGCCCGCGCACGCGGCATTCGCTTCGCTGAGTTCGTGCCACGCCTCGGGGCCGGTCTCGCCTTCGTAGGACCAGCTCGCATGCTTGTCTTCCGACGCCACGACGGCGCCGGCGATCACCACGGCGGCGAGCGCTGTTGCGCCGGCGGCCATTCCGCTCCGCAACGGTTTCATGGGAAGTCCCTCCATTTTCCATGAACCTTGCCGCCCGGACGTAACGGTATCCGCCGCGACAGGGTTGATCTTGGCCCTCGGAGGGGGCGCCGTCTACTCGGCAGCGCCGGAAGCCTTCTTGCCCTGATCGGTGATCTGGCGGCCGAGCGCAACGACGTTGGGGATTTCCTCGTCGGAAAGCGCCTTCATCCACTTTTTCCGCTCGAAGGCCTTTTCGATGTAGGGCGCAAGGTCGGCCATCTTCTTCGCCTCGCGCTCGGCTTCACCCTCGTGGAACTCGGGCATGATGTCCGACGCGAACAGCTCCAGCGCCTCGCAGATGTGCTCGTGGCGGTTCTTGCCGCCCTGCTGGATGAAGGCGACCTGGTCGACGCCCGCATCGGCGAACGTGCGCAGGTGATCGCGCACCTGGTCCGGCGTGCCGATGCCGCGGTTGCCGCCCTCTTCCGGCATGGAGCCGCGCGCCTTCTCGAAGGCGTTCCAGATGTTCGTGCGGCCGGGCTTGTGCTCGCCGAAGATATAGTGGTGGCCGAGCGCGTAGGAGAAGAAGCGGAAGCCATCCATGCCGCGCCGCTTGGCTTCGGCTTCATCCGGATGCACCGAGAAGCCCGTCACCATGCAGATGTTCGGGTTTACCGCGTGACCGATGGGCACGCACTCTTCCTTGAAGATGCGGTAGTAGTCATCGACCCACTGCTTGGCTTCCGACGCATCCACGAAGGCGAAGGTGAGCGCACCGATGCCGAGGCGCGCCGCCATCTTGATGGTCTCGCGGTTGGAGCACGCGACCCACACCGGCGGGTGCGGCTTCTGCACGGGCTTTGGCACCACGTTGCGGCAGGGCATGGAGAAGTACTTGCCCTCGAAGCCGGGATACGGGTCCATCGCCATCATGTTGCAGCACTGCTCGACCGTCTCGCGCCACTGGTCGCGCTTTTCTTCCACCGGCACGCGGTAGCCGCCGAGTTCGAGCAGCGCCGAGCTTTCGCCGGTGCCGAACTCGACGCGTCCGTTGGAAACGAGATCGAGCATCCCGATGCGTTCCGCCACGCGGGCCGGGTGGTTGTAGCCCACGGGCATCAGCACGATGCCGTGGCCGAGGCGGATGTTCTTCGTGCGCTGCGAACAGGCGGCAAGGAACACTTCCGGTGCGGAGGAGTGCGAATACTCCTCGAGGAAGTGGTGCTCCACCTCCCACGCGTAGTCGATACCGAGCCTGTCCGCGAGCTCGACCTGTTCGAGCGCGTCCTGGATCAGCTTCTGCTCGTCGCCCTCGGCCCACGGGCGGGGCAGCTGGTGCTCGTAGAAGGTGCCGAATTTCATGGGGCTACTCCTGCGCGTCGCGGATGGCGGTCACGGCGGCGAGCTGGCGTTCCTTCACGTCCTCAGGGATGGCATTGAGCGCGGCACTCTTCGTGGCGGCGTCGAAGTCCGCCGAAATGCGCGCGAAGCGCTCGTCCACCACCGCGCCGATTTCCGGATGCGTAAAGGCGTAGAGGCGATTCTCGAGAATGCACTCGACGACACGCTCGCCCACGGCATCAGCAGGGATACCAGCCTGGATCGCGTCGTTGGACCGCGTGATGGCATCCTGGTCCGTCGCCTTTTCCTGCTGCTCGCCGTAGCGCGCCTGCCGGGTGCGGCGGGACGTGCCGATATTCGTCTGCACGAAACCGGGGCACAGGACGGAAACGCCAATGCCGAAAGGCTCAAGCTCCATCGACAGGTCTTCCGACATGCCGACGACCGCGTACTTGGTGGCGGTATAGGGCCCGAAACCCGGCACAGGAATGAGCCCCGCCATGGAGGCGGTGTTCACCACGTGGCCGCCCTCGCCGTGGCTCTTGATGAGCGGCACGAAGGCTTCGATGCCCCAGACGACGCCCTTGAGGTTGACGTCGATGCACCACTCCCAATCGGAAGGCGTCACCTCTTCCATGGGACCACCGGCGCCGATGCCGGCGTTGTTGCAAACGATGTGGACCTTGCCGAATGTCTCGACGGTCTTGTCCGCCGCCGCACGCATGGCATCGCGGTCTGTGACGTCCACGACAACGCCTTCAACGGACGCATTGGTCTTGCGCAGCGCCGCGATGGCCTCCTGCAGCGGGCCTTCCTCGATGTCCGCAAGCATGACGTTGGCGCCGCGCGCGGCGAATGCCTTGGCCATGGCGAAACCGATGCCGCTGGCGCCGCCCGTGATGAACGCGGTCTTGCCGTTGAAGTCAGTGAGCGGCATCAGGCGGCCTCCTTGCGGGCGTCGAGCGCCTCGAACTCTGAAATGATGGCGGCGCCCTGGGGCGACTGCTTGAGGGTTTCGATCAGCTCTTGGTGGGTGCGCTCGCGGGCGAGATCGAACTGTGTCTCGCCGTGCCACACGACCATCTTCTCCCAGACGGGATCGATCATGTCGGCGCCCTTGATGGTGCCGCCATCGACCGTCTTGAACGTGAAGCCGCGCATCTCCGAGATTGTTGTCTGGAGATAGGCGACGTGGATCGCCTCGTCCTCGCGGATGCGCTCGACCATGGTGGCGGCAAGCTCCGCCGCGTCGCGCTTGGCCGGGAAGTTGTCCGGGTCGCGGAATACCTCGCAGCAGAACGAGAAGAAGGCTTCGGCCCGCACCTCGATCATCAGCACGTTCATGAGCAGCATCAGCAACTGGCCGAAGCCGGGATCGATCTGCGGGAACGGCGGGCCTTCATCGGGGCGCGAGATGCTGTCAGGGATCTCCGGGACCGGGTAGCAGTCCTTGCCGAACACCTGATCGCGCGCGGCGAACCACATGGCGTCGTGCGCGCCCAGCGTGTCGTCGTCAGGGTCCCCGCCCTCGTCCATGCCATGCGCGTAGAGCAGCCCCTTGTGGAGATGGCCGGTGCAGGTGTCCGAGATGTCCTCGACGATGATGTCCTGGAAATCCGGCGCGGCGAAATGGCAGAGCGCCTGCCCCCGCGCCTCGATGACGCCGGTGACGGTGAGCGAATTCCACAGCGTCTGGCCGAAGCCGTTGGCGAGCAGGAGTTTCTGCTGGTCCACGTTGGGATAGGTGCCGCGCTTGAGGAGCGCCTGGTCGGCGTCGATGAGCGGCAGGCCCTGCTTCTTGAGGGCGGCCTGCCAGGCCTTCACCGCGGGCCAGCGGTTCTTCGTCCGCGGCGACACGTAGTTGCCGGTTGCGTCGAAGCCGCCATGCAGCCGGTAACCGGCCGCCTCGTGAGGTTTGGCGTAAGCGTCCTCTTCTAGGAGCGCCTCCCGCGAGTAGATGAGTTCGGCCATTGGGGTCCCCTCCCGGTGGGTTTCCACGTCATGCCGGTGTATCCCCGGCTTGTCCGGCATTTTCGCCTGATTGCTGAAGGCCGAGGCCAACGGCGATGAAGGGCATCAGCCCGTCAACCAGCCTGTCGATGCTCGCCTCGGTGCGCGCGGCATGGCCACCGGTCTGGCGCAGCATGCCGGGGATGGCCTGGCCCACGTATTCCGCGTCGATATGCGCGGCGACGAAGCCCTTGTCCTTCCACTCCGCAATGCGCCGGGCCCATTCGTCGCCCCAGCGCTCCATGAGGATGGAGCCGACTTCGCCGCCGTCGATGACGCTGAGATCGGTCAGCGCCGCGGCGATGACGCCCGGGTTGGCCTCGGAGAACTCGAAGGTGCCGCGGATCGTGTCACGGATTGAGACCAGCGGCGGCGCATCCGGGCTGACGATGCTTTCCAGGTAGGCGTCGAGCTCCGCCGCCGCCTGCTCGGCAAAGGCGAGGAAGCAGGCCTGCTTGTCCTTGAAGTGGAGGTAGAAGGTGCCGTGGCCGACACCGGCGGCGCGGGAGATGTCCTGCGGCCGGGTCGCGTGGAAGCCGCGCTCGACGAAAAGCTCGCGGGCCGCCGCCAGCAGGCGCTCGCGCGTGTCGCCGCGGCGGGATCGCGCGCCCGTTTCGTTCTTGGTTTCCACAACATCGCCCATGGAAATGACCTCCGGCCAACAAGTGTCGCTGTAAGTGACATTTTGTCAATCCACAAACGGAAACGGCGGCGGGAAACCCCGCCGCCGCTGCGTAAACCACTGAAAGTTTTAAAGCTCAGGTCCGGTAGCTGGGATCGAGCCGGTCCAGCTTGCGCAGAATCGCGGGCCAGACCAGCGGACTGGCCGATCCGTCGAA
This sequence comes from Parvibaculaceae bacterium, assembly GCA_965229975.1. Taxonomy (GTDB): domain Bacteria; phylum Pseudomonadota; class Alphaproteobacteria; order CGMCC-115125; family CGMCC-115125; genus Pyruvatibacter. Next base: position 799,653 of record OZ245936.1, on the reverse strand, counting down.
CAACACCGTGGACTGGTCGTGCGCCTTGCCGGCGGAACCCTGCGGCGGGTTGTTGACCTTGGCCGTCAGGGCGCGGATCTGCATCGAGCAGGCGCGCTCCAGGTAATACATGGCAAGGAATGCGGACGGCACATCCGGCCCGCAGGTGAGCGTGCCGTGATTGCGCAGCAGCATGAACTGCTTGTCGCCGAGATCAGCCACGATGCGCTCGCGCTCGTCATGATCGAGCGCCACGCCCTCGTAGTCGTGGTAGGCGATCTCGCCGCACTGCATGGCGTGCTGGGTAATCGGCATCAGCCCTTCCGCCTGCGAGGAGACGGCGACGCCGTCATCCGTGTGAAGGTGCATGACGCACTTGGCATCCTCGCGTGCCATGTGGACGGCCGAATGGATGGTGAAGCCGGCCGGGTTGATGTCGTAGGGGCTCTCCATGACCTTGTTGCCGTCCTTGTCCACCTTGACGAGGGACGAGGCAGTCACCTCCTCGAACATCATGCCGAACGGGTTGAGCAGGAAGTGATGCTCCGGGCCCGGCACGCGGGCCGAGAGGTGCGTGAACAGCAGGTCGTCCCAGCCGTAATGGGCGACGATGCGGTAGAGCGCGGCGAGATCGACGCGCGCCGCCCACTCCTCCGCCGACACCTTGTCCTTCACGGAGTCGATGTGATGGTCCTGCGGCATATCGAATGCGACCGACATGGTGTTCTCCCTTGATGCTCCGCGCGCCTACTCGGCAGCCTGGCGCAACGGCTGGGCTTCGAAGATCTTGCCCGGGTTGAGAATGTTCTTCGGGTCCAGCGCCTGCTTGATGGCGCGCATGGTGGCGACCTCCTCCGGCGAGCGGGTAAAGGTAAGGTAGGGCCGCTTCTCGAGGCCCACACCATGCTCGGCGGACACCGACCCGCCCCGCGCCCGCAGCGGCTCGTAAACGGCAAGCTCAACACCGCGGCGCGCCTCGGCGCTGTCATCGCCGACACCCGCGACCACGTGCAGGTTCCCGTCGCCCAGGTGGCCGAAAATCATGCAGGTGTGCTCCGGCCACTTCTCCGTGAGATTGGCCTTCATCTCGGAGACGTAGCCTTCCATGTCCTTCAGAGGCAGGGACACGTCGAAGGTGAAGATCGGCCAGTTTTGCAGCACCTGCCCCACGTCGTCGCGGATCGCCCACATCTTGTCGCGCTCGCCCTGGCTCTTGGCGAGGACGGCATCGACCACGAGACCTTCCTCGAACGCGCCTTCGAGCGCTGCCTCGAAACGGGCGGTGTCGTTTTCCTGGTGCGCGCCCATCGCCTCGATGAGGACGTAATAGGGATAGTCCTGCGACAGCGGCGGCGTGTGCGGCGCGGGCTCCGTCGTCAGCAGCTTGTAGAAGTCCTGCCACATGCACTCGAACGCGGAGAGCGTGCCGGCGAGGCGGCGGTCCATGTGGGCAAGCAGCGCAGGCAGCTTGTCGAAGCTCTCGACAGCGACGATGGCAGTGTCCTGGCTGTCCGGCTTGCGGCGCAGCCGAAGGACCGCGCGCGTGACGACGCCGAGTGTCCCTTCCGAGCCGATGAAGACGTGCTTCAGGTCGTAGCCCGCGTTGTTCTTGATCATCTTGCCGAGCGAAGTCAGCACCGTGCCATCCGCCAGCACGGTTTCGAGGCCCAGCACCATGTCGCGCATCATGCCATAGCGGATCACGCGGTTGCCGCCCGCGTTGGTCGAGATGTTGCCGCCAATGGTGGCGGAGCCACGTGCGCCGAGATCGAGCGGCAGCATGAAGCCGTGCTTCTCGACTTCTTCCTGCACGGTCTGGAGGACAGCGCCGGCCTCGACGGTGACGGTGCCCGCGACCTCGTCGATCTCGATGATCTTGTTCATGCGCTCGAGCGACAGGGCGAGTTCGCCATGCTCGACCTTGCCGCTCTCGACGAGCCCGGTCATGCCGCCCCAGGCCACCAGCGGCTGGCCGGCCGCGTTGCACAGCTTGAGGATTTCGGCGACCTGCGCCGTGTCGGCCGGGCGCAGCACGGCTTCCGGCGTGCCCATCTTGCTCCAGCCGGAGGATGCCTTGGCTTCCGCGTCCTCGCCTTCGAGCACGCCGTTCTTGCCGAGCAGTTCCTTGAGTTTGCCCACGAGTTCACTCATGGCGGGCCTCCCTAAGACCTTGTGTTTGCCCGACTATAACGCAAATGCGCGTGGGCGGCGTCCTCTGCCCTATTCCTCGACGCGGGCGCGCTTCACGGCGGCCTGCCAGCCCGCATAGCGCCGGTCACGCCAGTCGGCGGACGTTTCGGGGTCGAAGTTCCTGTCGAGACGCCAGATCGCTTCGACATCGTCAGTGGATTTGAAGAGGCCGACCGTGAGGCCTGCCGCAAAAGCCGCCCCTAGCGACGTCGTTTCGGTGGCGGCGGGCCGCGCGATGGGACGGCCCAGAATGTCGGCCAGCGACTGGCAGAACCAGTCATTGGCGACCATGCCGCCATCGACGCGCAGTTCCGTCGGCGCGGTGAGGCCCGCGCGCTTCATGTCATCCGCCATCGCCTCCATCAGGTCGCGGGTCTGGAAGGCAACGGACTCGAGAGCAGCCCGGACGATCTCGGGCCGCCCCGTATCGCGGGTCATGCCGACGATGGTGCCGCGGGCATGCGGGTCCCAGTAGGGCGCACCAAGGCCGGTGAAGGCGGGCACCAGATAGACATTGGAGCGTTCGTCCGCCTGCTTTGCCAGCTCTTCCGTCTCCGCCGCGTTGCCGACGAGTTGCATCTTGTCGCGCAGCCACTGAACGGTGGCACCCGCCATGAAGATAGAGCCTTCGAGCGCGAAGGTGGGCTTGCCGTCGAACCGGTAAGCCACGGTGCCGAGCAGGCGGTTTGCACTGTCCACCTTGGTGCTGCCGGTGTTCACCAGCGCGAAGCAGCCGGTGCCGTAGGTCGATTTCATCAGGCCTTCGCGGAAGCAGGCCTGTCCCACCGTTGCCGCCTGCTGGTCGCCGAGAATGCCGGCGATGGGCAGCGGGCGGGCGAACAGGTCCGGCGCGGTATCGCCGAACGCGGCAGCCGGATCGAGCACGCGCGGCAGCATCTCACGCGGCACGCCAAGATAGCCGAGCAGGTCTTCATCCCAGTCCTGCGTCTCGATGTTGAAAAGGAGCGTGCGCGAAGCGTTGGTCACGTCCGTCGCGTGGACCTCGCCCCCCGTCAGCTTGAAAACGAGCCAGCTATCAATGGTGCCGAAGCAGAGTTCACCCTTCTCCGCCCGGGCCCGCGCGCCATCCACGTTGTCGAGGAGCCACTTGAGCTTGGTGCCGGAAAAGTAAGGATCGAGCAGCAAGCCGGTGCGCTGGTGGAAGACGCCTTCGAGGCCGTCTTTTTTCATCCTCGCGCAGGTATCCGCCGTGCGCCGGTCCTGCCAGACGATAGCCTTGTGGATGGGCTCACCGGTGGCACGGTCCCAGACGACAGTCGTCTCGCGCTGGTTGGTGATGCCGATGGCGGCGATGGTGTCCGCCCCCACCTTCTCCACCACCTCGCGGCAGACGGCGAGCGTGTCCGCCCAGATCTCGGAAGCGTCGTGTTCGACCCAGCCGTCATCCGGGAAATGCTGGGTCAGCTCCTTCTGGGCCGTGGCGACGGACTGGCCCTGCGCGTCATAGACGATGGCGCGCGAGGACGTGGTGCCCTGGTCGATGGCGAGAATATGCGTGGCTGCCATGGGTGCCGCTCCCTCCCCTGGAGACGGTTTGCCGGGCCGGTTTGAGCCGGAACCCGCGGACTTTCGCGGTTAATGGGCCATTAAGTCCACACGCGCAATACTTGCCCCGTTTGAAGCGCCGCCAGGGCGGCGCCGGCACACGAAAGACGTGTGGGGGCCATGAGGGGGATCACGAGCACGCGGGCCATCAGGCTCATTTCCGTGAGCGCTGCTGTCGTCTCGACGGTGGCGATTGCCGGTCTTGGCCTTATAGCTGTCGAAGCCGCCGGTCTCAGCGCCGAACGCATGGCGCTCCTCGAAGCCGCGCGGCCGACGCTGGGCCCGCTCCTTGCGCCGCTCAAGGCATCGCTGGGCATTGATGCCGTTCTGGTCACATGGCTGGTCATCTGCATTGCCGCGCTGGCCGTTTCCGCTATCTCAATTCCCGTCTTCGTACAGCGGCTGCTGCACCTGATGACGCGCCAGCAGCGCCAGGCCGAAGCGCTGGAGGCAAGCCAGCGCAACCTGGCCGAGATTGCCGCCAACGCGCTCGACGCCATTGTCATGCTCGACAGCGAACGGCGAATTACCTTCTGGAACCCGGCAGCCCAGAAGCTTTTCCGCGCCAGCGTGGACATCGCGGCCGACTGCAAGCTGGCCCGCTTCATCAAGGACCGCGACCAGTTCGAGGACCTGTTCGGCGGGCTGACGGGCGATCACGGGCCCAACGGCGAGACCTTCGGCGACCGGCGCAAGCTGATGGCCGTTCGCGCCGACGGCAGCGAGTTCCGCGCGCACCTTTCGGTCCGCTGGATCGGCGGTGCGGCCCCCCGCTACGTCTGCATCATCCGCGACGTGACAGCGGAACACGACAGCCAGCGCCGCCTGCAGGTGCTGGCCAGCACGGACGACCTGACCGGTGCCATGAACCGCCGCGCTCTCTCCGCCCGCGCATCGGAAGAAGTGGAGCGCGCCCGGCGTTATGGCCGGCCACTGTCCCTGATGGTGCTCGACCTCGACAACTTCAAGCAGATCAACGACACGCTCGGCCACAGCGCCGGCGACGAAGCGCTGCGCCGCTTCGCGCAGACTGTGACGGACGCGCTGCGCAGCCACGACCTGTTCGGCCGCACCGGCGGCGACGAATTCATGATCGTGCTGCCGGAAACGCGGGTGATGGATGCGGACGCGCTGGCGACGCGCCTGCGCCGCAACGTGGCCAGCATGAACGCGCGCTACAAGGGCAAGCCCATCGACGTGGCCATGAGCATCGGCATCACCGACGTGGTGCTGCCGGGCACGCACGATCCGCGCAGCCGCACGCCGTCGCGTGACGTGCTCAATGCCGCCATCGAGCGCGCGGACGGGGCGCTCTACGAAGCCAAGCATGCAGGCCGGAATCGGTCGGCAGTGCTACCCGCCACCGGCGGCGACACGATCGTCAGCCGCCAGACCGCCTAACCAGCTTTCTTGGCCCGCGACGTCTGCTCCATCAGCCAGGACGCGAACCCGGCGTCGACGCCCGACGCGGGAAACGCGACGATGGCAGGCGTGTCGTACTTGTGGATCGAGCGAATAGCGGCCATGGCATCGCCCTGCAGAGCGGCTCGCGTCTTCAGGATCATCGCCGTTTCGCTATCGCGGTGGATCTCGCCCTTCCATGCATAGACCGAGGTCATGGTGGGGAAGATGTTGGCGCAGGCGGCAAGGCCATTCTCCACCAGCTTGGCCGCGATCTCGGCGGCATCTTCCTCCGAACCCGCGGTCGTGTAGATGAAGACGATGGCGTCGGCCGGCTGATCCATTTTCGTGCCTCCTCGCAAAATCGTGGGGTTTTCCTGCGGGTTGGCGGCGTTCCCGTCCCGCCATCCTTAAGCTATGGTCGCGGCCCCCGGAACCACCAAGACCCCGCCCCGCCCCATGGCTTCCAAGAAGATCGCATTCATCGCAAGCCCCCACGAGGAAGCGCAGCAGGCGCTGGTGCGCCTCAAGGACCGCTACGGCAACGTGGAACCGGCGGAGGCGGACGTGGTGGTGGCGCTGGGCGGCGACGGGCTCATGCTCCAGACCCTCCATGCGCAGCTCGGTTCGGGCAAGCCCATCTTCGGCATGAACCGGGGCTCGGTCGGCTTCCTGATGAACGACTACAAGGAGGATGACTTGCCCGCGCGCATCGAGGCGGCGGAGGATACCAAGATCCACCCCTTGCGCATGCGCGTTGAAGACGTGAACGGCGAAGCGCACGAGGCGCTGGCCATCAACGAGGTCTCCATGCTGCGCGAGACCTACCAGGCGGCGAAACTGCGCATCGTCATCGACGGCAAGACGCGCATGGAAGAGCTGGTCTGTGACGGGTTGCTGGTGGCAACGCCTGCCGGGTCGACGGCCTACAACCTGTCCGCCCACGGACCGATCCTGCCGCTGGGCGCACAGCTCCTGGCGCTGACGCCGATAAGTGCGTTCCGGCCGCGGCGCTGGCGCGGGGCGCTGCTGCGCCACTCGGCCAAGGTGTCGATCGAAGTGCTGGAACCGTCGAAGCGGCCGGTAAGCGCGGTGGCCGACCACCAGGAATTCCGCCGCGTGCGCACGGCGGAGATCGAGGAGGCTGCGGACCGCAGCCTGCACATGCTGTTCGACAAGGACCGCAACCTCGACGAACGGATCATCGCCGAACAGTTCCTGCCGTGAGCCAGCCGGACGACGAGACGCGCAGCCGGGAGGGCGTCGACGCTTTCGCCTCCGGCGGCCTCGCCATGCCGGGCGCGGCCCCGCCCCCGCTTTCGACGGTCATCAAGACGCTGATCGTGGCAACGGCCGGCGGCTCCGTCTTCGCTGTCGCCGGCGCGCCGCTGGCATGGATGCTGGGGGCGATGTTCGTCTCGACCGGCATCGCCATGTCGGGACGGATGCAGCTGGGCGTGTTCCCGTGGCTGCGCACGGCGATGATCGCTGTGCTGGGCGTGATGCTGGGCAGCGCGTTCACGCCCGACCTGCTGACAGCGATGCTCGGCTGGTGGCCCGCTATCGTGGCGCTGGCCCTCTACGTCGCGGCGCTGACAGCGCTCTCATTCGCCTTCTTCCGCATCGTCGGCGGCTACGATCCGGTCACGTCCTATTTCTCGGCGACGCCCGGCGGGCTCTCCGAGATGGCGATCATGGGCCACGACCTCGGCGCGGACATCCGCACCATCTCGCTGGTGCACGCGACGCGCATCCTTGTGGTGGTGGCGACGATTCCTGTCTATTTCCGCGTCGTGGAAGGGCTCGAGATCCCCGCGCTGCCCCGCGACGTGGGCACGCTGCTGGAACTGGGCCTGACGGAAGGCGCGATCCTCTTGGCATGTGCCGTCATCGGCGTGCCGCTCGGTATCGTGTCCCGCATCCCGGCGGGCGCCCTCATTGGTCCGATGGTGCTGAGCGCTGCGGTGCATCTTGCCGGATTCTCAAGCGCCAAGCCGCCCGCCGAGGTGGTGGCCGCGGCCCAGGTGGTCGTCGGCGCCTCGATAGGCTCTCGCTTTGCCGGGTTGAAGATGAGCGAGGCGCGGCGGATCGTGTCACTGGGGCTCGGCTCGGGCCTGCTGATGGTGGCCGCGGCTGCGGGGGCCGCCTATGGCCTGACCGATCTTCTCGGCCATCCGGCAGACGTGCTGGCGCTGTCCTTCGCGCCCGGCGGGCTCGCGGAAATGGCGCTGATCGCGCTCATTCTGGGCATCGACACGGCCTTCGTCTCGACCATGCATGTCATGCGCATCGCCATGGTGGTGATCGGCGCGCCGCTGGTTTTCCGCCTCGTTCAGCGGGACTGACGCGGGCGAAACGGCGGAATACCGCCAAATTTGAGACAAATGCCGCTAAGAGTTTCAGCCGTTCTTAACAGGTGGCCGTCATTATCCGCGTGAGATTGCGACCGCGCCAAGGAATGGAGCGCGGGAGGATTCGTGGAAGAACGCCATGGAAAACTACGATTTTTCGCGATTGTCGGTGCTGGTCGTTGACGACAACGTCCACATCCGCCGCCTCGTGCGGACGATCCTCGAGGCGTTTGGCTGCGGCAATATCAGCGAAGCGGCAACAGCCGCGGACGCCCTGCGCATCCTTTCGCAGGAAAACATCGATATCGTCATTCTCGACTGGGTGATGCCCGAGGTGGACGGGCTGGAGCTGACGCGCGTCATCCGCAAGGGCGACGACGTCCCCAATCCCTACATCCCCATCATCATGCTGACCGGCCTTGCCGAGCGCCGCCGGATCATCGAGGCGCGCGACGCGGGCGTGACCGAGTTCCTGGCGAAACCGGTCGCACCGAAATCGCTGATGTCGCGGCTCAAGATGATCATCGAGAAGCCGCGCCCCTTCGTGCGCACGCAGGTCTTCTTCGGCCCCGACCGCCGCCGCAAGGACAGCTCCTTCTACAACGGCCCCGAGCGGCGCGAGGAGGAGAAGGAAAAGGGCGACGTCTTCGAGATCGACGACAACGCGGGGGGCGCTTCCGCCGCGAAGCGCAACGTCGCATGAGCGGGCCCGCGAAGAACGGCGCGACCGTGAAGAAGAAGGGCAAGCCAGGCGCGCCCATCGAATACATCACGCCGCCCAACGTCCTGAAGGCCAAGCTGCGGTCGGCGGTCACAAGCATCGAGGATCCGGTGGCGAAAGCCGAGAAGGCGCTGACGCAGCTGGGTCCGCAGATGGGCGACTGGATCAAGCAGGAGATCCAGGAGCTGGACAAGTTGCGAAAAGCCTACAAGGCCGAGCCGAATAACGAGACGGCGGACGCACTTCACGACGGCTCGCTCAACATCAAGGGCCTCGCGCCCACATGCGGCAACGACACCGCAGCGCGCTTTGCCGCCAGCCTGTGCCGCATGCTGGCCGATGCACCGGAAGGCACGACGCACGATGCCGGCCTGATCGACGCCCACGTGGACGCGATCCGCGCCACGGCTGCTGGCGGCGGCGCCAACGAGAAGGTGGCCGAGGCGCTGGCGCAGGAACTGGAAAGCAAGGTCGAGCTGCTCGTCGGCGACGCCTCGGCGGCTTAGGCTTCAGCCCGTCCGGTCCACCGGAATTTCCGTGATGCTGTAACCGGCGGCGGCCGGGATCGTGAGCATCATCGTGCCGTCGCGATCTTCGACCTGCGGCTCCACAGTGACGATCTCGCGCGCCTGCGCCGCATCCATCGCCTCGGTCACCGACGAACTCTCGGCAAGCTTCTCAAGGTTCATGCGGGTCGGGAAGATTACCGTGCGTGTACCGGCATCCGCTTCCTCAAGCGCCCGAGCCGGGTTGATCCAGACCGAGTCGACGCCTTCCGAGCCGTCATGCGCCGCCACGTGGTCGGCGGGCGCAACGGCAAGGTAGAAGTGCGTGTCGAAGCGCTTGGGCATCATCTTCGGCGTGATCCAGTGCGAATAGGGCTGCAGCAGGTCGCAGGCGAGCCGCAGTTTCTCGCGCTCCAGGAAATCGCCGATTGCAAGCTCGCCCTTGTCCAGCTTCGGCCGGTCGGCTTCGAGAGTTTCGAGCCGCTGGCCGGAGATGAGCGAGCCGTCCACCTCCCGCGCAAGCAGGATGCCCGACTCCTCGAAGGCTTCACGGATGGCGGCAACGCGCAGCGCCAGCAGCGTGTCGTCGAGATCGTCCACCCCGTCGCACAGGCCGCGCACGCGCGGTTCGCTGTCGCCCGGTGCCAGCTTACCGCCGGGAAAGACGAGCGCACCGGACGCGAAATCGATCTGGTGGTGGCGCACCACCATGAAGACCTCGAGCCCGTCCGCGCCGTCGCGGAGCATGAGGATCGTGGCGGCCGGAATGAGGGCACTTTTCTTGTCGGACATGGAAAGGCCCCTCCCCGGAGACCGCAGGCCGGTGCTGATCGGCCATTAACTTTTTCTCTCTAGGCTCCCAGACGGCATGGAATCCGCCGCGAAGGGGCACCGGCTGTCATGTATCGCAATTCGTTCCGCCTCACCAACCGTGAGATCGACGAGGCGTTCGCGGGCGGACATTTCCGCCTCGTGTACCAGCCGCGCATCGAGCTCGCGTCCGGCGCGATGACGGGCGTGGAAGCCTTTGCGCGCTGGCACCATCCCGAGTTCGGGCTCATCCCCCCACCCCTCTTCCTGCCCGTACTGGGCCGCCAGGGCCGCACGCAGGAACTGACGCGCTTTGTCTTGCGCGAAGCTGTCACCCAGCTTGCCGGCTGGCGGCAGGACAAGCGCGACTGGTGCATCTCGGTGAACGTGGCGCCGGAAGAGCTGGCGGACGGATCGCTGGCCGCCTCGATCCGCCTCGCGCTCAATGCCGCCGACCTGCCCGCCGACGCGCTGGTGATCGACCTGCCGGAACGCGGTCTCGCCGAGGAGCCCGAACGGGCCGAAGCCACGGTGCGCGCCCTGTCGGAGATCGGCGTCGGCATGGCGCTGGAATGCATGCCGCAGCCGATGCTTGACCTCGACACCTTCGGCGCGCCCGCCTTCGGCGAACTCAAGATCGGCGGCAGCGCCATCATCAATTTCGCAACGCGCATTGAAGGCACGGGCCTTGGCCTGATGCAGCGCCGCCTCGCCTATGCGCGCAAGCATGGCCTGACCGCAACGGCGGTCGGCGCTGAAACGGCGGAAGCGATTGGCGCGCTTCGCACGCTCGGCTTCACGGCCATCCAGGGCAACGCGATCGCGGCGCCAATGGCGGCCCACATGCTGGACAGGTTCGATGCCGCCGAAGCGCTTGCCGCAACGGCGGAGAAAGGCGCGGCGAAAGACGATGCGGCGTCAGGCGAACCGCTCAAGGAATTCAACGGGCCGCCTGACGCGGCCCCGCGCAAGTCACCGCGCATCCGCGTGGTGCGCGGCAAGGCGGCGGTGGCGCTGGTGGATGGCGGCGAAGCCGGCCGCCGCGTGATCCGCCTGACCGCACCCAAGCACGAAGATGGGCCGGAGCGGGCGGGCGGTTTCCTTGCACGGCTTCAGCGTAGCGTGACGCGGTCGATCCTCGGCTAGGCCGAGAGCTTGTCGTTGCGCATCACCTGCGCCTGCCGGGAGATCTGGTAGAGCAGGAAATCCAGGTCATCGCCTTCAAGGTCCTGGTACTTCGTCAGCACCCGCTCGATGATGGTCCGCCGGAAGTGCTCGCGGTCATGCACGCGGCCGTCGAGCGCCGTCTCGTGATAGACGTCCACGGCAATGCGAAGCGGCTGGTAGAGCGCCTGCGGCAGCCCCGCCCGAACGAAGAGCGCGCGCAGACCGAGACGGCCCGCGTCATGGACCAGCGTCCACGCCCGGTCGGCGGGAATGCGGGCGAGCTGGCCGAGGGCCGCTTCCACGAACCGCATCTCACCGAGGCAGGCAGCGCGGAGGATCAGTGTCGGCGTCAGGCGTCCGGAGATATGCAGCTTCTCCACGAAGCGCGTCATGCTCTCGACACCGGCGAGACCATCAAGGAGACCGATGGTGGCGTTCTCCCGGGTCTCGACAGCGACACGCGCGGCCAGATCCTCGGACATGTTGTGATTGTCGATAAGGTGCGCGCGCACTTCATCGGAAACGAGCGACACCAGCCGCTCGGCAACGGCGAGCGGCAGCGCTTCGCGCGCGGCGACGCGCGACGAAACTTCCTCGTCTTCGCCCCAGCGGTCCACCACCCGGTCGTAGCCGGTGTTGGAAATCTCGGCACCCGCGTTGTCGAGCAGGCGCTTCACCGCCTCCTTGCCCGCCTCGGCGGCGATCACGTCGCTTACGTCGATCGAAACGGTCGGGCGGCCAGCGATAGCGACGCTCTTGGCATCGGACCCGGAGCGGACGATGGCGATGAGCTCTTCATCCGAGAGCGACGGTGTGGTTTCGAGGAACGGCACGGCAATCGCATCCACGTCGCGGGCGATGCGGTTGGCGACGTCGGACGGCAGGTCGTCGGCGAAGGCCAGCGACTTCGCCAGCGCGTCGCGCACGCGCTCGGCGGCATCGCGCACCATGATGCGCAGGATGTCGTGCGCGATGTGCCGCTCCTGCCCGGTGAGCCCGCCGGCTTCGACCTGGTTGCCGACTTTTTCGGCGATCCCGGCCCGAAGATCCTCGGTAGGGTTGGACAGAAGAGCGGCGATGTCCGCCTTGGTGAGCTTGGTCTGCATCCGGTTTCCTCCGGCAGCGCCGTGGGGGCGCGGCGAGTCGCGCACCCGGTCCCGATTCGAGCATGCGCCCGGGGCGGTTAATCATTTCTTGAGGATGAAACCAGGTTTGCGCCGACATGCCGCACCGGTTGACAACCACGAAGCCGCTTCGCAGGGCGAACAAGTCAAAAAGAGTAAAATTTGGCCATGCCTGCTCTAGGCGAAATGTGCAGTTTGCCCAAAGAGGAAACATGTAATTCCAAGACCGGGGCAATGAACACGAATTCGTCACGTTCTTGCTCAAATAGCGGTGATTTTTATTACTTTCATTACTTCAGGACAGCTTGATTTAGACAAATCTCTCCGTATGTTCACAGGCAGAAATTCGAGGTTTCCCGCCGGGGAACCGAACCTGACCTCATTCGTTTGTGAATTGGGAGCCCGACGACCACATGGCCGCCGAACCGGACACATCACCTGACGCGACACTCGACACGCCCGCCCCGCGGACGATCGACGAACGCGCGCATCCCGGCGACGGCTACGTCATTCGCCAGATCCACATGGAAGACGCGAAGGACGTATGGGAGCTGGTGAACGCCGATCCGGTCATCGACGACAATTCGGCCTACGCCTACATCATGTCGGCCGACTTCTTCGGCGACACCTTCCTGATCGCCCGCGATGAACACGGGCGGCTCGCCGGTTACGTGCTGGCGGTGCCCCGGCCCGACAACTCGGCCGTCTTTGTCTGGCAGATCACGGTTGCCGAGCATGCCCGCCGCAAGCGGCTGGGCCACCGGCTTCTGGAAGGCCTGATGCGCGTCGCCAACGAGAAGGGCATCGACACCCTGCAGGCGACGGTCGCCCCGCCCAACGAGGCGTCGGCACGCATGTTCAAGAAATTCGCGGAGACGAGCGGCGCAGGCTGCGAGATCACCCCGGGCTACACGCCCGAGCTTTTCCCCGGCGAAGGGGCCACCGGCGAAGAGCTCTACACCATCCGGCCCGTCAAGGTCTGACCAAAAAGCCAGGGCCTGGCTGCCCCACACCAATCAATCTCAACGAAAACAGACTTCCCCACCCGAGGTAACGTGATGAGCATTTTTGAAGAAGTTGAATCCAGCGTCCGAAGCTACTGCCGCAGCTTTCCGACCACGTTCGAGAAAGCGCAGGGCTACAAGATGTGGGACGCCGAGGGCCGCGAGTTTCTCGATTTCTTTGCAGGCGCCGGCACCCTGAACTACGGCCACAACCCGTCCGATATGAAGTGGGCGCTGATCCGCTACCTGTCGAATGACGGCGTTGCGCACGGTCTCGACATGCACACCGGCGCGAAGGCGCGCTTCCTTGAGCGCTTCCGCGACGTGATCCTCGAGCCGCGCGGGATGGACCACAAGGTCCTGTTCCCCGGACCCACCGGCACCAACGCCGTCGAGACCGCGATCAAGGCCGCGCGCCTAGCCAAGGGCCGCGAGAACATCGTGAGTTTCACCAACGCCTTCCACGGCATGACGCTCGGCTCGCTGGCGCTGACCGGCAACTCCATGAAGCGCGAGGGCGCGGGCACCGGCCTTGCCGATGTCACCCGCATGCCCTTCTGCGGCTACATGGGCGACGAGATGGACACCATTGATTACTTCGAGCGCACGCTCGAGGATCCGGGTTCGGGCATCGACCACCCGGCGGCGGTGATCGTCGAGACGATCCAGGGCGAAGGCGGCATCAACGCGGCCACCTTCGAGTGGCTGCAGCGCCTCGAGGCCCTGTGCCGCAAGTACGACATGGCCTTTATCGTCGATGACATTCAGGTCGGCTGCGGCCGCACCGGCACGTTCTTCTCCTACGAGAAGGCCGGCCTCGACCCGGACATCGTCTGCCTGTCGAAGTCGCTGTCGGGCTTCGGCTTGCCGATGGCCGTGGTGCTGCTGAAGCCGGAATTCGACGTGTTCGATCCGGGCCAGCACAACGGCACCTTCCGAGGCAACAACCTGGCCTTCGTGACGGCCACCCAGGCGCTGGAGCGCTGGGAAGACGACAGCTTCGAGAAGCACATCGAAGGCATCGCCACCGCGATGGAAGCGAAGCTCAAGGGCATCATCGCCGAGTTCCCGCAGTTCAACGGCTTTCACAAGGGTCGCGGCATGATGCAGGGCATCTCCGTCGAGCCCGCCGAGATGGCCGGCGAGATTTCGGAAGCCGCCTTCGAGCGCGGCATGCTGATCGAGACGTCCGGCGCCCATGACGAGGTGGTGAAGCTGCTGCCGCCGCTGATGCTGGACGCCCAGGGCCTCGACAAGGGCATCAAGATACTGCGCGACAGCTTCGAGGCCGTGGCCAAGAAGCATGACCTCACCGCCAAGAAGGGCGGCAACGTGGTCAACATCTCCGCAAGCGCCGACTAAGAAGCGAGGTATTCATGATTGTTCGCGACCTGGGCGACCTCGTCGGCACCGAGCGCGACGTGAAGGGGGACGGCTGGACCAGCCGCCGCCTTCTCCTCGCCGGTGACAAGATGGGGTTCTCGCTACACGACACGCTCATTCACGTGGGCCACGAGCTCAACCTGCATTACACGAACCACCTCGAGGCCGTGTATTGCATCGAGGGCAAGGGCTACATCTACGACAAGGGGACCAAGAAGAAGCACCCGCTTTACCCCGGCATCGTCTACGCCCTCAACGAGAACGACCCGCACACGCTGGTGGCGGAAGAGGAGATGCGCATGGTCTGCGTCTTCAACCCGCCGGTGACCGGCAACGAGGTCCACGACGAAACGGGCGCCTACCCGGCCGCACCGGCCGACGCGTAAAGCGCACCGGATACAACGCACGCGAAAGGGCGGCGGCGAGACATTCGCCAGCCGCCCTTTTCATTTTTTGCTTGTTCGTCTGTCGTCTGCCACAAGTCGGGCACATTCCGGCGGCATTGTCGGGATTCTCAAGGGGATCGTCTCTTCGAACAGCGGAGACGCTTTATGGAAGCAGAGACACTGATTGCCGTCGCGGGGGCCGCGGCGCTGATTTTCGCAACCGGGATCGTACTGTCCATCGGCCGCCGCAAGCCCGGCCGCGCCGACAAGCTGGATGCCGCCTACGAGCGCGCCAAGTACGCCCGCCGCACCGGCACCATGGGATCGGACAGGGGCTATATCCGCTAGGCGAATCCGCCAAGGACCGGCCAGCGCGCATTGACCCGCCCGCCCGCCTATGGATGATCCCCGGCAAACAGCAATTCCGGGGAGGCTCCACCCATGCTTGAAGGCATCCGCGTCGTCGAACTGGCGACCTACATCGCCGCGCCCGCAGCCGCCGGTGTCATGGCCGACTGGGGCGCGGAGGTCATCAAGGTCGAACCGCTGCAGGGCGACGCGATCCGCGGGATGCTCAAGAACGTCTCGGCGGCCAATGTCGAGGGCAACCCGATCTTCGACATGGACAACCGCGGCAAGCGCGGGCTGGCAATCGACCTTCGCAACGAGAAGGGCGCAGCCGCCCTGCGCAAGCTGGTGCTGTCCGCCGACGTCTTCATCACCAACGTGCGGCCCGGCGGGCTGGAGCGCGCGGGGCTCGACTGGAAATCTTTGCACGCGGAGAACCCGCGACTCATCTACGCGAGCGTCACGGGTTACGGCCTTGAGGGCGAGGAAAAGGACCGGCCCGGCTTCGACATGGCCGCGTTCTGGGCCCGCGCGGGCGTTGCCGCGCTGACGGCGCCCAAGGGCACGGAACCCTTCCCGCTGCGCGTCGGCCAGGGCGACCACACGACGGGCCTCGCCACGCTCTCAGGCATTCTCGGCGCGCTCTATGAGCGCGAGAAGACCGGCAAGGGGCGGCTGATCGAGGCGTCGCTGCTGCGCACTGGTATCTATTCCATCGCCTCCGACATGGCGATCCAGCTGCGTTACGGGCGCGTCGCCTCGACGCGCGGGCGCAAGGAGGCGGTGAACGCGCTCAACAATTTCTTCCAGTGCGCCTGCGGGACGTGGCTGTGCCTGCTCACACGCCACTCTGGCGACATCTTCGGGCCCATCGCCCGCGCCATCGGGCGGCCCGAACTGGCCGAGGACGAGCGATTCACCAGCGCGAAGTCGCGCCGCCAGAACGCAGCGGAACTCGTCGATATTCTCGATGCGGAGTTCGCGAAATACGACATCGCCGAGTGGGGCCGCCGCCTCGACGAGTACGACGTGGTGTGGGCACCGGTGCAGACCCCGGCCCAGGTGGCGGAGGACCCGCAGGCGGAAGCCGCCGGTGTCTTCGTGGATATTCCCGCCGGTGAAGGCGGTGAAGCGGGCCGCTCCATCGCAGGGCCGGTGCGCCTGCCCAACGGGGACGGCACCACCGTGGACCGCGTGCGCGGGCCTGCACCCGGCATCGGCGAGCACACGGCGGATATCCTGAAAGAGCTGGGTTACGACGACGACGCCCTGGCCGACCTGAAGGCGGCAGGCGCGATCAACTAGCAGCCGTTTCCGCAAGCCGCCGGTGCGAGTAGGCCCCCGCGCAAGGCGGGGGCGATCGGGTGTTTCTTACCCTGCCCCTTCCTTTCCGCTTTCCCTCCGGCCTGACCGGAGGGTCCAGTACCGCCGGGGCTGTGCCTCAAGCGGGCGGGGACGCCCTCACCCGGTGCTGCGCACCGACCTCTCCCTTCAGGGAGAGGTGACTTTGGCCGCCGCCACTACTCACTCATCCACCAACACGTCATCCCGGCCCTGAGCCGGGATCGGTCTCATGGGCATACGCGGGCGATCCCGGCTCGGCGCTTTGCGCCGTCCGGGATGACAAGAATCGTGAGCGGGGGGAGTGGCCTTACGCCAGCGTGCCGCGCAGGGCGTCGATGCGGGCGTCGTGGAAGGCGTGGCTCGGCATGGTGCGGTAGGCGTCGCGCTCGGCCTTCTCGTCGTCGCTGGCGTCGTTGCCGCCGGTCATGGCGGGCAGCGGATCGAGCGACGACAGCACGTCCATGACGGCGGGCGTGAGGACCAGCGCCGGGCGCGACGGCGGGATCGGGCCACCGGCGATTTGCAGGGTCAGCGGGCTCGGGCCGCTCACCGGATCGCTGCTGTAGCGGATGACGTTCGGCGCGGGCTTGTGCATGGACGGGCGGCTCACCGAGGCCGTGTAGTCGCGCGGGGCAGTCTCCAGCGCCGCGAGCGCCTGCTGCGGCACCGAGGTTTCCTTCGTCAGGCGGGCATAGACCTCGCTCACGGACTTCGCCCGGCCGGAGCGGTCGTAGAAGATCGACTTGTTGGCGTCGGCCGCGGCCGGGAACAGGACAGCCGCGCGGGCCTGCGGGTCGCTCTCGGCGGCGTTGATGAGCTTCACCGCGCCGCCCGCGCCGAGGAAGTGGGCCACGTAGAGTTCGCCCGCCGTCGCCTCGCGGCCGATACCGGCCTCAAGCGCCTGCTGGCTTTCCTTGGTGAGGGCCCCCGCCATCAGCGAGGACACTTCCGGGTCGTGCCGCAGGGCAAGAATTGCCTCCCTGACGGTCGGATCGGTCACTTTGTGCCGCCCGCCGGAGGTGGTCTCGATTGACTTGGCCTCGGCCTCCAGGCCGAACTCGGCACCGTGCCGCTTCAGCACCCCAAGCCACGTCTGCTCGATGAACTGGAAGAGGCCCGCAGCACTCGATGTCGAGGCTTTTGCCGAGGGTTTCAGCGAACTTTCGCGCACCGCGGTCTGCAGCAGGTAGTCAAAATCGGCCCCCGTCTTCGACGCCGCATTCTTGACGGCGTGAACGACGTGGTTGGTGCCCGAGGCGGCTTCCAGATTGGCGATGGCGGTCATCTGCGTCTCCTTGCGAGCGCAGATGGTTTCAATCCGCGTGCCAACCCGGTGGTGCGCAGAACTGGCGCAACCCGTGCGCCCGCCGTTAGGATACCGGTAAGAAATTCAATGATCTGGCGCGTAAGCCGCCGGACGCATACGGGGAGGGATGCGGCGCATGAGCGGCGACGCGCGTGACGACGAACTCGGCCATATCGCCGACGACATGATCGAGGCGGGCACGCAGACGCCCGCCTATCACGACGACGAGGATGCGGCCGCCATCGCCGCGGGCGAACCGCCCTACCCCAGCCGGCTCTATGCCTGGTACGTGGTGGGCGTCCTGGTGCTGGCCTACACCTTCTCGTTCATCGACCGGCAGATCCTGAGCCTGCTGGTGCCGCCGATCCGGCGCGACCTCGACATCTCCGACACGCAGATGAGCCTGCTCGTCGGCTTCGCCTTCGCCATCTTCTACACGATCATGGGCCTGCCCATCGGCCGCATGGTGGACGTGACCCACCGCGTCCGCATCATCGCCATCGGCATCGCCGTGTGGAGCGCCATGACGGCGCTGTGCGGCGTCGCCAAGACCTACTGGCAGCTCTTTGCCTTCCGCATGGGCGTGGGCGTGGGCGAGGCGGCGCTGTCGCCCGCTGCTTATTCGATCCTTTCCGACTACTTCCCGCCGAGCCAGCGCGCGACGGCGCTCGGCGTCTATGGCATGGGCGTCTATATCGGCGCCGGGCTGGCGCTGATCATCGGCGGCATCGTGGTGTCGGCCGTCTCGGGCGTCGAACACACGGTGCTACCCATCGTGGGCGAAGTCTATGCGTGGCAGGTGGTGTTCTTCGTGGTCGGCTTGCCGGGGCTGCTCGTCGCGCTGTGGGCGCTGACCCTGAAGGAGCCGGCGCGGCGCGGCCACACGAACACGGTCGTGGATGCGAGGGGCCGGGAAAAGCTCCAGTCGGTGCCGGTGTCGAAGGTCGTCGACTACATGCGCGCCAACTCGCTGACGCTGTTCTCGCACCATGTGGGCTATGCCCTGTGCGCGATGATGGCCTATGGCGTGGCGGCGTGGATCCCCACCTTCTTCATCCGCACCCATGGCTGGACCGCGGGCGATGCGGGCATCTACTACGGCATCGTCGTGGTCGTCTTCGGCACGGCGGGCGTCGTCACCGGCGGCTGGATGGGCGACAGGCTGACAAACATGGGCTACCGCGACGGCAAGCTGCGCGTGCTGCTCTACGGCGTCCTCGCCTGCATTCCGTTCACGGCGGTCTACCCGTTCGTGAGCGATCCGTGGTGGGCGCTGGTGATCATCATGCCGTCCACGTTCTTCGCTACGTTCTGCACGGGCGCGGGACCGGCGGCCGTGCAGGAGATCATGCCCAACCAGATGCGCGGGCAGGCCTCGGCCTTCATGATCTTCGTGGTGACGATCATCGGCCTCGGGTTGGGGCCGACGGCGATCGCGCTGGTGACGGACTACGTCTTCGGCAACGACCAGATGCTCTATGCCTCGCTCGCCATCGTGGCGACGGCGATCCTGCTCATCGCCGCGGTGGTGATCTGGGTCGGGCTCGATGCCTACAAGAACACCCTCGACTATCTCGACGAGTGGGTGAAGGAGCACGAGAAGCCCGACGCGGCCCCGGCGGCTTCGCCGGCGGAGTAGCGCCTAGTAGCTCTTCGGCAGGCGCAGGACGCGCTCGGCGAGGAAGGAGAGGATGAGTTCGCGGCTGACGGGCGCGATTCGGGCGATCATCACTTCGCGCAGGTAACGCTCCACGTGGAACTCCTTGGCGTAGCCCATGCCGCCATGGGTCATGACGGCGCGCTCGCATGCCTTGAAGCCGGCTTCGGCGGAAAGGTACTTGGCGGCGTTCGCTTCGGCGCCGCATGACCGGTCATTGTCGTAGAGCCATGCGGCCTTCATCACCATGAGCCATGCCGCTTCCAGCTCGGCCCAGCTGTCGGCCAGCGGATGCTGGATGGCCTGGTTCTGGCCGATGGGACGGCCGAAGACGACGCGGTCGCGCGCGTAGTCCGTGGCGCGTTCGAGGGCGAGCTGGCCGAGGCCGACGGCTTCGGCGCCAATGAGAATGCGCTCCGGGTTGAGGCCGTGCAGCAGGTACTCGAAGCCCCTGCCCTCTTCGCCGATCAGGTCTTCCGCCGGCACCTTGAGGCCGTCGATGAAGAGCGCGTTGGAGTCGACGGCCTTGCGGCCCATCTTGGAAATCTCGTGGACATCCACCGCCGAGCGGTCGAGGTCCGTGTAGAACAGGCTGAGACCGTGTGTCGGCTTCTTCACCTCGGCAAGCGGTGTGGTGCGCGCGAGCAGCAGGATTTTGGAGGCGGTCTGCGCCGTCGAGGTCCACATCTTCCGCCCGCTGACGGTGTAGCCGTTGCCCTCGCGCACGGCCTTCGTCTCGATATGGGTGGTGTTGAGGCCGGCATTGGGCTCGGTGACGCCGAAGCAGCAGCGCTCCTTGCCTGCGATCAGCGGCGGCAGGTGACGCTGCTTCTGCTCCTCCGTGCCGAACACGACGAGCGGCATCGGGCCGAACATGTTGATGTGAATGGCGGAAGCGCCCGAAAAGCCTGCCCGGTTGCGCGCCACCGTGTGCATGACGAGGGCGGCTTCCGTGACGCCAAGCCCCGCGCCGCCGAAGGCTTCCGGCATGGCGGTGCCGAGCCAGCCGCCCTCCGCCATGTCCTTCACGAAGGCTTCGGGAAATTCGCCGTCGGTATCGCGCGCCAGCCAGTAGTCATCGCCATAGGCCCCGCAGATGCGAGTAACCGCATCAACAATCGACCGCTGATCTTCCGTCAGTTCGAACATGGCAATTCCCAGAAGCGACGGGCTCGCCAATCACAATGTCGACGTTGACCCAGATAACAAACAAGAGAGCGAGCACGGCAGCCGTAATCGACCAGCCCAAGCCAGCACCAGCAATGTAGCGTATCCACGGGAACCGAGTCGGAACATCAACAAGCTTCATTCCTACCGCCGCCGGTAGAATTGGCAATACGAAGAACCAGACTGCCGCGGCAACCGACACAGCCGCCATTCGCACCTGCTCCCCCAGGAAGAGCGCTTCGTGGAGGAGACCGGAGACCGCTACGGAGAGCGGCACGAGCAATACCGCGTGGAGCGCAAAGCATGCGGCGCACCACCAAACCTGCCGCCATCTGAGGCCGGGCCAGTTCGCTACAGCGACCGTGATGGCAACGCTCCACGCAAGTGCCAAGGCGACTGCGCTCATGTTGAGATAATCGCCACCGATGCACACGCGGCCAAGGTTGCAATACTTGACGCTAGCCCACGTAAGCATGCCGAGCTTGTTTATTGTGGCGACATGCCCAACCCAAGAGAGCAGCGCCGCGACTCCATAGAGCATCGCGACAATGGTCGGCCCGAACGGCAGAGACTGTTGCCAGCGCATTCCCGACGGACCGGACATGCCTACTCCCCGCCTCCCTTGACGCCCCGCGCTCCCTCTTGCCTATGTCATGCCTCAAAACGGGAGGCAGAGGAAATGGCCGGGCTTTATTTCGAGGAATTCGAGGACGGGCAGGTGATCGAGCACGCGATCCGGCGGACGATCACGGAAAGCGACAACACGCTGTTCTCGGTGATGACCATGAACCCGGCAGCGCTGCACCTGGACCACCACTACGCGGCAACCGAGACGCAGTTCGGCAAGCCGCTGGTGAACTCGCTGTTCACGCTGGGCCTGATGATCGGCATCTCGGTGCATGAAACGACGCTGGGGACGACCGTGGCCAATCTCGGCATGACAGACGTGGTGTTTCCCGTCCCGCTCTTTCACGGCGACACGATCCGCGTGGAGACGACGGTGGTGTCCAAGCGCGCCTCGAAGTCGCGCCCCGGACAGGGGATCGTCGAGTTCGACCACCGCGCCTTCAACCAGGACGGCGCGGAAGTGGCGCGCTGCCGGCGGCAGGCGCTGATGCTGATGAAGCCGGAGTAGCGGCGATGCGCTCCCTCCTCTTCGTGCCCGGCGACAGCGAAAAGAAGCTGGCCAAGGCCGCGGACAGCGGCGCCGACGCCGTGATCATCGATCTCGAGGACTCGGTTTCCGAAGCGAACAAGCCGCAGGCGCGCGAGGTGACGGCGGCCTACCTGCGCGGGACCGCGCGCACGGCGCAGAAGCTGGTGGTGCGGGTGAACCCGGCGGATGGCGCGTTCCACGCGGATGACCTCGACGCCATCGTCGCCGCCAAGCCGGACCTGCTGATGCTGCCCAAGGCCACGCCCGGGCAGGTGGTGACGCTTGCGGCCGATCTCGATGCGCGCGAGGCGGATGCCGGGGTCGAACGGGGGACCATCGGCCTCCTGACCGTTTCGACCGAGACGCCGGCAGCGGTCTTCGAGTTGGGCAACTACGTGGGCGTCACGCCGCGCCTTGCTGGCATGTCCTGGGGCGCGGAAGACCTGGCAGCCGAGGTGGGGGCAACCTCGAACCGGCGGGCGGACGGGGCCTATACCGACACCTTCCAGCTGGTGCGCACGCTGACGCTGCTGGGCGCGCGGGCGGCGGGCGTGATGGCCATCGACGGGGTCTATACTGACTTTCGCAACGAGGCGGGGCTGCGGGCCGAGTTGGCCGAGGCGGTGCGCGACGGGTTCGACGCCAAGATGGCGATCCACCCGGCCCAGGTGCCCGTCATCAACGAGGTGCTGACCCCCTCCCCCGACGAGATTGCCCATGCGCGGGCGGTGGTCGAGGCCTTCGAGGCGAACCCGGAGGCGGGCGTCCTGTCGATCGACGGGAAAATGCTGGACCTGCCGCACCTGAAGCAGGCCCGGCGCGTGCTGGCGCGGGCCGGAAACGCCGGGTAGGCGAGAATTTGGTTCGCGTGCGGCAAGCTGGCACTGGAATGCACCGCAGCATGCGTGTAAAGTCTTGGAATTAAAGGCGTTCCTGCGTTGCGTATCTAGGAAAACCGCCAAAAAGTCCGAAAAGACTGCCGCTCGCAGGGGAGCATCATGCGCAGGCTCAACATTCAGGATTCCGCGTTTCTCACGGTCGAGACCGACGAGAGCCCGACCCACGTGGCCGGTCTCCAGATCTACCAGTTGCCCCCGCGCTACAAGGGCAACTTCTTTCAGGACATGTTCTCGAAGTTCGACCTGAACGCGATGCCCGAACCGCCGTTCAACCTGAAGCTCGGCGGCAGCCTTTCCAAGCTCGAACTGATGCCGCGCTGGGTCGAGGACGACGAGTTCGACATCGACTACCACCTGCGCTTCGTCCGCCTGCCCGCCCCCGGCTCCATGGAGCAGCTGACGCGGTTCGTCTCGCGCCTGCACGGCCAGCGCCTCGACCGCAAGCACCCGCTCTGGGAGTGCTATTGCATCGAGGGCATCGAGGGGAACCGGGTGGCCATGTACATCAAGGTTCACCACGCGCTGGTGGACGGCATGGCCGCGATGGCGATCCTCACCTCCGTGCTGTCCAACTCGCCGCGGCACAAGATGGACAAGCCGTTCTGGCAGGTACCGCGCGGCCGCCCGCCGGCCCCGGTGGCCGAGGCGGGCAACGGCGACATCGTGTCGATGGCGACCGAGATGCTGGCGCATGGCTACGAAGGCGTGGCGACGGCGACGCGCTCGGTGCGTGAGCTTGGCGGCGCGTTCTTGCGCGGCGGCTTCCACGTGCTGTCCGGCGACAAGCGTGAGGCGCCCCTGCCCTTCGCTTCGCCCAAGTCGATGTTCAACGTGCCGATCTGCCGCCACCGCCGCTTCGGCGCGGCGACGCTGTCGCTCAGCCGCATCAAGGAGATGGGCAAGAACCTCGACGCGACGGTCAACGACATCGTGCTGGCGATCTGCGCGGGCACGCTGCGCAAGTACCTGGAAAAGCACAACGCGCTCCCCAAGGAAGCGCTGACGGCGCTGTGCCCGGTCTCGGTGCGGCCGAAGGATGCCGCTGCCGAGGGCAACGCGATCTCGATGATCATCACGACGCTGGGGACGCAGATCCCCGATCCGCTGCAGCGGCTGGAGGCCATCAAGGTGTCCTCTCGCGCCGCCAAGGAGAGCGTCGGCGGCTTCTCGCGCGAGGCGGCGACAAACTACGCGCTGCTCATCAACAGCGCCGTGCTGGCGACCAACGCCATCGGCTTGTCCAACACCGTGCCGCCGCCCGGCAACCTGGTGATTTCCAACGTGCCCGGCCCGCGCACGCCGCTCTACATGAACGGCGCGCAGCTGATCGCGGGCTACCCGCTGTCAGTGCTGGTGCACGGCCAGGCGCTGAACATCACGGTGACGAGCTACATGGACTCGATCGACTTCGGCCTCCTCGCCGACCGCGAGGTGGTGCCCGATGTCGAGGACATGGCCCGGATGGTCTACGAGACCGCCGACGAGCTGGAAGCCGCCTTCGAGAAGAAGCTGGAACTCCAGGCGTTCCAGGCCGCCGAGGCGCTGGCCCACCGCAAGCGGCTGAAGGAAGCCAAGGCGGAAGCCGGCACCAAGAAGAAGCAGCCGAAGAAAAAGGCCGCGAAAAAGAAGGCCGCCACCAAGAGCAAGGCGAAGCCCAAGAAGGCATCTGCCAAGAAGGCTCCGGCGAAGAAGCAAGCTGCTGCGAAGAAGGCCACACCCAAGCCTGCCGAGCAGGCCGAAGCGAAGGCCGCGCCGCAGCCGGAATCGCCCGTGCCGCCGCACCCCGGGGAGACCTACTCCAACGCTGCCGAGTAGCGCCTAGACCGCGAGCCGCCCTGCACCGCCACGCCCCGCAAGGACGTGGAAACGGATGCACAGGGCTGCCGCGGAGAACACGCTGGCAATCAGCATGGCTTCGAGCAGGCCGCGGGGGCCACGGTCCATCTCGAGGCCTAGCAGCCACGCGAAGGGCAGCATGATCGCGAAGTAGGAAATGAAGTGGAGGCCGGTGGGCACCCACGTCTCCCCCATGCCGCGCAGCGCGTTGGCCATCACGGCCTGCGCGGTGTCCAGCGGCAGCACCAGGGCAATGAAGGCGATCAGCGCGGCGGTGAGCGCGATCAGCTCCGCCTCGTCGCCATAGGCCGACGCGATGGGCTTGGCGAAGATGATGAGCACGACGCCCAGCACCACCATCACGGCGAGGTTGAAGGCGAGCCCGACCCAGCCCGCGACGATCATGTGCGCGCGGTCACGCTGGCCGTAGTAGAAGCCGACGCGCACGGCGGTGGCGGTGCCGATGCCGATGCACATCATGAAGGCCACGGCAAAGACATTGAACGTGACGGCATAGGCGCCGAGCGCGATGGCACCCATGAGGCCGGCCATCAGCTGCATGATGGCAAAGGCCGCGTTCTCCGTGCCCATGCTGGCGCCCGCCGCGTAACCCAGCGAGCGCTGCTGCGCGCCGGACTTCCAGAAGCCGGACCATGTGGCGGCCACGCGGTCGCGCAGGCCGAAGGCGGCGCGCTCGGCGTAGAACCAGATGTAGAGGTTCACCAGCAGCGCCTGGAACGACCAGACGCTTGCCGTGGCGATGGCAGAGCCGACCGCGCCGAGCGCGGGAACCGGGCCCATGCCGAACACGAACACCCAGTTCACGAACACGTTGAGCACGTTCGCCATCACCATGACGATCATGCCCGGCACCGGGCGCTTGATGCCTTCGAGGAAATAGCCGCCCGCGACCGTCATCAGCAGAAACGGCAGCGCGATGCCGAGGACGAGGCTGACGCGCCCGCCCCCCGCGGCAAGGTCGGCCGTCTGCCCCGTGAGCAGAAGGATGGGACCGCCGAAGGCGCAGAAGGCGAGACCGATGAGGCCGATGCCGGCCGCGTATGGCAAGCCGCGCCGCCACGCCGCGCCGCATTCGCGCAGATCGCCCGCGCCGAACGAATTGGACGTGACGACGAGCTGGCCCATGAGGCCGCCGAGCAGGAACAGCAGCACAAAGGAGAACGGCACCATGCCGATGGCCTGGTAGGCGAGTTCCTGCGCGCTGTAGTTGGCGACCATGAGCGTGTCCACGACGCCCATGGTGAGCACGCCGCCGCGCTGGATCATGGTGGGCAGCGCGAGGCGCACCGTCTCCGCGCCATGGGCGCGCAGCATCGCCTTGTGGCCGCCCCCGCCTTCATCGTGGGGCGCCCCCGCCTGCCCTTCTGCCGTCACGTCCTTGCGTCTCCCCGGCTCTCATGGCCGTTCAAAAGGGCGCGGAGGCTAGCACGCGGGCGCAATGCCAGCCACGCCGCGAAAACTTGTCTGGCAGCGGCGCGGATGGTCTCCTATGTGGGTAACAGGCGTGGGGCCGGGAGGAGCATGATGCGTACCCGACTGATCGTATTCACCGTCATTCTCGCGGCCGCGGCCGTGGCGACATGGCTGATCTCGGAGCAGAATTTCCAGGCCGCGGTGATCTTCGCCATCGCCAGCCTGTTCGTCTCCGTGGCAACGCTGTTCCGCTCCGGTCCGCCGCGCGGCGAACCGATGAAAAAAGCGGCCGGCGGCGATCCGCGCCACGCCATCGCCATGCGCCAGGCGCGCGGCCTGACGCGCGCCGAGGAAGGCGAGATCCGCGGCGCACCGGGCGGCCCGGTCTAGACGGCGGCCATGCCCCGAGAAGCGCCGCGCCGCGTTGTCCCGGTGAGCGAGCCGGGCAAGCGGCACCGGCGCTCCCTCCACACGGTGAGCCTGATCGCCGCGAGCCTTGCAGGCGCGGCGCAGTTCGCGGGCGCCCAGGCGGACGCCGGCCCCGAACGCATCACCTACGAAGCGGACGGCATCCGCATGGCGGCACTTCGCGCGGGCGACGCGGACGGCGCGCGCGTGATCTTCATTCACGGCACGCCCGGCTCGGCAGGCGCATGGGAGGAGTACCTTGCTGCGGTACCCCGCGGCTTCGAATACATCGCGGTTGACCGCCCCGGCTTCGGCGAGAGTGGGCCGGATGACG
Organism: Parvibaculaceae bacterium; assembly: GCA_965229975.1. Lineage (GTDB taxonomy): Bacteria > Pseudomonadota > Alphaproteobacteria > CGMCC-115125 > CGMCC-115125 > Pyruvatibacter. The sequence goes on along the minus strand of OZ245936.1, from coordinate 773,176 downwards.
CGGTCACAAGTCTCGAGCAGCAGGCGCGCGCGATCGAACCGCTGCTGGAGGGCGAGAGCGTGATCCTTGTCGGCCATTCGCTCGGCGGGCCCATCGCGGCGATGCTCGCCGTGCTCCGGCCGGACCGGGTTCAGGGTGCGGTGATCGCCGCGGGCTCCCTCGATCCGTCGCTGGAAGAGATTCATTTCATGCAGCCCGTCGGCGAATGGTGGGGCGTGCGGCACGTGCTGCCCCGCTCCATCCGCAATTCGAACCGGGAGCTGCTGGCGCTGGAGGCAGAACTGGACGCGCTGGCGGCCCGGCTGGACCGGATCACGGCGCCTGTCGAAATCGTGCACGGGACGGCGGACAACCTCGTCCCGTTCGAGAACGTCGCCTTCATGGAACGAGAAATGTCCGCCGCAACCCTGACCGTGACCGTGCTGGAGGGCCAGAATCACTTCCTGCCGTGGAATTCCCGCCCCGAGATCGAAGCGGCGATCGGGCGCATTGCGGCTGGACAGGCCACGGGCGATACGCAGTGAAACTGGCGGCACGTGGTGCACGTTCACCAAAAGGTCACGTTGCCGTTAGTGACGGTTCCGCCCACTTGGGTTAACAGGCTTCCGGCGGGTACATTCCCTGCCGCCGCCGGTTTCCCGGTCACCAGTCACCAGGTTGCTATGGATCTTTCACCCGACACGTTCCTCGCCGCGCTCGAAAGCATCGCGGACAGCCGGGTCCTGGTCCTTCTCGGCATTCTTGCCGCCACCTTCATCCTCGAGGACGCAGCAACGGTGGCCGCCGCCCTGCTCGCATCCGAAGGACTGGTGCCGCACGGCGCGGCGCTGGCGGCACTCATCACCGGCATCATGATCGGCGATCTCGGGCTCTACGGTCTCGGCCGCCTGGCAGCGAAATGGCCGCGCGCGCGCGAATGGGTCACCGAACACCGCATCATGCGCGGCAAGCAGTTCCTCGAAGGGTCGCTGTTCGTCACGCTGTTCAGCGCGCGCTGCGTGCCCGGCATGCGGCTGCCGACCTACACGGCAAGCGGCTTCCTCGGCATCTCGTTCGCACGCTTTTCCGCCTATGCCGCCCTGCTGGCGACGGCATGGGCGACGGTGCTTTACACGATCATCGCCATCCTCGGCGAAACCGTGTGGAACGAGATGGGCCCGTGGCGCTGGGGCGTGGCGGTGGCGATCATCGGCGGCGCGATCATCCTGCCGCGCATCGGCGAACGCATCGCGCGGCGCTGGTCGCGCGAGACCCCGTCACCGGGCGGGCCCTGAGCATGGACGCGGGCGCCGCACCGGCTCCCAACCGCCCCATCCACGTGGGCATGCCGCCGCTCGACACCAGCGGCCGTCCGGTTTCCTTTTTCGAGTTCTGGCCGCAAAGCATCTTCTACCTGCCGATTGCCTTGCAGTGGTGCTGGCTGGCGCTGAAGCACCGCGGCACCGGGCTGGCGATGATCGCCAACCCGACCTTTCCCGATGGCGGGATGGCCGGCGAAAGCAAGGTTGAGGTACTGGATACGCTGACCGGCCCCGCGCGCGAGAAACTGGCGCCCTATGTCTCGATCCGCCGCAGCGCGGGCGGCAGCACGAGCCTAGCGGGCGACCTCGACACGGCGCTGGCAACCCTGCGCGATGCGGGGCTGAGCCTGCCTTTCGTCGCCAAGCCGGATGTCGGGTGCCGCGGTATCGGCGTACAGCCGGTGCGCGAGGTAGCCGACCTTGCGGGCTACCTGCTGGCCTTCCCCGAGGGCGAGCGCGTGATCCTGCAGAAGCTGGTGGACCTGGAGCCCGAGGCCGGCGTCTTCTACGTGAAGATGCCGGGGGCAGCGACCGGCCGCATCTTCTCGCTCACCCTCAAGTATTTCCCGCACGTGATCGGCGACGGACGCTCGACGCTCCGTGAACTGATCGAACGCGATCCGCGCGCCGGACGGCTCCAGCACATCTACCTGCCACGCCATATGAAGCGTCTCGACATGGTGCTCCCTGAAGGCGAACCGTTCCGTCTAGCCTTTGCCGGCAGCCATTCGCGCGGGACGATCTTCCGCAACGGCGCGGACTACATCACGGCCGACATGACCCGCGCGTTCGACCGTGTTGCCGGCGGCATTCCCGAATTTCACTTCGGGCGCTTCGACGTGCGGTTCGAAAGCATCGACAAGCTGCAGCGCGGCGAAGGCTTCACCATCATCGAGGTGAACGGCGCGGGCGGCGAGGCGACGCATATCTGGGACCGAGACACGCGGCTGGTCGACGCCTACCGCACGCTGTTCGAGCAGAACCGGCTGCTGTTCGAGATCGGCGCGCGGAACCGGGCGCGCGGTTTCGAGGCACCGGGGATCGCCGCCCTCTACCGCGCATGGCGGCGCGAGCGGCGGCTGTTCGGGCTCTATCCGCAGACACTGTAGGTCGTGCCCTAGGCGCTTTCGTCCGGCGACCAGCGGGAGATGCGCTCTTCGAGCGGCGGGCGGTTGCGCTCGCCGGGCGGTGTGACCACGGACCCGAAATAGAGAAAGCCCGCAACCTTTTCCGTCTCGCCGAGGCCGAGCGCCGAGGTGACGACGGGATCGTAGGCATACCACTCGGTGAGCCACTGGCCCGCATAGCCGAGCGCATGGGCGGCGTTGAGCATGTTCTGGCAAGCGGCACCGGCGGAGAGCACCTGCTCCCACTCCGGGATCTTGATGCCCGGCGTGACGGCGGAGATCACCGCGACCACGACGGGCGCACGCAGGAAGCGCTCGCGCTCGAACTGGCGGCGCTCGTCCTCGTCCGGCATGCCGCTTTCCAGATAGGCGCGTTCGAGCACCTTGCCGAACTGAGACCGGGCGTCGCCCTCGAACACGATGAAGCGCCACGGGCCGAGCTTGCCGTGATCGGGCACGCGGTGCCCGGCGGCGAGGATGGTGTCGAGATCATCCGGCCCCGGCCCCGCCTGCCCCATGTCGCGCACCACCACGGAGCGGCGGGTGGTGAGAAGCTCGATGGGGGTCTTGCCGGTCTCGGACATGGGGGCGCGTCTCTCCAGAAGTTGCGAACCATTCGCAACATAGGCGGCAGCGGGCCGTATTCAAGGGATACGTGGCCGGGAATGGATCGCCGATCCTACGCGGGTTCGCCCGGTCGCGTCAGGGCATCGGGTCAGGGAGCGGGTTCGGGCTCCGCCGCATCGGCGCGGCGCAGGGTGCCCGGCGGCAGGGCCGTATCAGGCTCCACCGTGCCAGCGGGCGGCGGCGGCGGCGCGGCGAGGAGCGCGCCGACCTCGATGTCAGGCGGGTTGTCCCAGCCGGACCCTTCGGCGCGGGCGCGCAATTCGCCGAGCGAGAAATCCATCCGTGTGTCGTAGGTGCGGTCGGGCTGGTTGCGCAGGCGCTGCTCGGCCTCGTACCAGGCCTGCTTGGTGGCGCCGTCCGGGCAGGAGGCCAGTTCCGCCGGATCGGTGGCGCCCCACCGGCGCTCCGCGCAGTGGTAGGGATCGAACGACAGGTCGAAAAGGCGTTGGTGCACCTCGGCGAAGGAGAGCGGCACCGGCTCGCCATTCGAGTTGGTGTAGGTGATCGAGCAGGCCTGCGACTCCTCGGCATGGATGCGCGCCAGGTCGGCGCGGATGTCGAGGCCCTGGTAGCTGACCCGGTCGCTGCCCGATTCAACAAGTTCAACGAATCGCGCCATCTCGTCGCGCAGCTCGACGAAAGAGGTCTTGAGGCGCGCATCCCGCGAGGGCGTGGAATAGATCTCCCACTCCCCTTCCGTGCCATAGATGTTGCGCGGCAGGCGGGCGGGCTGCGGCTTGGCGCTGATCCCTGCGGCGATCGCCTCGTCCACCGCGTGGACGCGGTACTGAAGATCGTCGCACAAGGCGCCCATCATGTTCCTTGTCTCGACCAGCGGGTCGTACACGAGGTTGCGGCCCGCGACAGAGGCGCGGACCCAGTCGTAGTAGTCCATGACCGTGCCGTCATAGGCGAAGGACCCCGCGCTCCAGCTCTGCCTGTTGGGCACGTGGTTGCCGAAGAACTGGTCCACGGAAAAATCGTCCAGCTCGTCGTTCGAGGCATAGACGTAGCGTCCGCCCACCAGCGTGCCGTCGGCGGCGCGCGTGGCACCCTCGAGGCGAACGGGCCGCCAGTTCTTGAAACCGGCGCCCATGCTGGGCCGCGAGCGGACGAACTTGCGGCCATAGACGCCGCGGGTGATCGAGTTGTCCGGGTGCGCGTCGATGTAGTGGATGCGGCCGTCCGGATCGACACGGTAAACGACGATCAGGTGGCCGTTGGGGTCGTAAACCGTGGTGCCGGGCCGGATCGAGCGCGGATCGATGGCCGTCGAGTACTGGTCCGACGGCAGGCCGCGCTGCTCCTCCGGGTGGATGCGGTACATGGCCGACGAGACGCGGTTGGCAATCCCGCGCAGCACCGCCATGCCGTCCATCGGCCGGCTGCCGGGGAACGTGGTGACGGCGAACTTCTCGATCACCCGGTTGCCCGACGCCACGTAGCGGATGTCGCGGGTGTAACCATTGGGTGCAACGGCGGAGGCGTAGGCGAACGGCAGCCCGTTCATCCAGGCGAAGTACGCACGCAAAACATAGGGCAGGTCTGCGCAATCCGCATAGAAACTAACGCCTACCGGGTTCAACCCACGGTATATGTTGGCCGGATCCTTGAGGCACTCGTCGGTGGTCCGGCAATCGCTCTCGCCGATGGCCTGGATGAAGTCGGCATAGGCCGCCTCGTCACTCTCGGTCCACCGGTCCTTGAGGATGCGCCACTCGGACGGGTTCCGCCGGGGCTGAATCTCGGGCGCCGAAGCATCGTTCTCAAGTGCCGAATCACTGCGGTTTTGCGCCGTCGCAGGAAATGAGAACGCAAGAACGAACGCTGTCAGGCCTGCCGCGAGCCCGGCTCTCAAAGCGGCTTTCATGGCCGGAAACCCCCAAAATGCCTTAGCACCCGCGGGACTCAGCGTACCCTTCCGCCAAGTGGTCTGAAACCCGGTTCTTAAAAGTTTTCACAACTTGTTAGGAACTAAACCATACAACTCATGCGACAGGGACTTTGAACAAGTCCAATGAAAAGCCGCAACGGGTAGTGGGGACTACGCGGCGACCCTTCGGGTGGAGAAAACCATGAAACTGGGGCTGAAGATTCCGGCGGCGATCGTGGGTGTGGCGGTCGCTTCGATCATCCTGATGCTTGGCATTTCGTTCTGGGAAGCGCGCAACGCGCTTGAGCACGAGGCCTTTGCCAAGCTCGAGGCCATCGAGGCGGCGCGGGCGCACGAACTCAAGATGCTTCTCGAGGACACCAAGACGGAGGCGATCCTCCTCTCGGACAACGAGACGGTGGTTTCGGCCGTCGAGGAATTCGACCAGGGCTGGGCCGCGCTTGGCGGAAACCAGACCCGCGCGCTCCAGGCCTCCTACATCACCAACAACCCCAACCCGCCCAGCGAGCGCTACAAGCTCGACGCCGCCGCCGACGGCACGCTCTACAGCGTCGTCCACGGCGAGCACCACAGCTGGTTCAGCGAGCTCAAGAAGCTGCGCGGCTATTACGACGTCTACCTGATCGATAAGCGCGGCAACGTCGTCTACTCGGTCAGCAAGGACAAGGATTTCGCCACCAACGTGACGTCGGGCGAGATGGCCACGACGGCGCTGGGCCGGATCTTCAAGTCGGCCGCCAAGGCCGACCACGGCACGGTCGTCTATGACGACTTCGCGCCCTACGCCCCCGCAGGCGGTGCGCCGGCGGCCTTCGTGGGCGCCCCGATCACCGACCACAACGGCGCCCATCACGGCGTGATCGTGTTCCAGATGCCGGTGAGCCGCATCAACGCGCAGCTCCAGCAGGCGACGGGCCTCGGCGAGACGGGCGATGCCTTCATCGTCGGCGCCGACATGATGATGCGCTCCAACTCGCGCCTGGCGGAAGAGCCCACCATTCTCGCCCGCCGCGTCGAGGGCCCGCACATCGAAGCCGCCCTCAACGGCGAACACGGCGTGATGACCACGACGAACTTCCACGGCGAGACGGTGGTTTCCGCGTACTCCCCGATCGACTTCCTCGGCACCCGCTACGCGGTGATCCTCGAGAAGGCGTACTGGGAAGTGGAAGCGCCGGTCGTCTCGATGGGCTGGATCATGGCGTTCACCGGCCTCGCGCTGGCTGTCGTCGCGGCTGCCATCGGCCTCTTCATCGGCCGCTCGACGGCAAAGCCGATCGTGGAAATGACGACCATCATGGGCCGCCTTGCCAAGAAGGACTGGAAGACGGAAGTCCATCATCAGGACCGCAAGGACGAGATCGGCGACATGGCCAAGGCCGTGCAGTTCTTCAAGCAGAACGGCCAGGAAGTGGAACGCCTCCAGGCCGAGCAGGCGGAGGCCGAGAAGCGCGCCGAGGAAGAAAAGCGCAAGGCCATGCACGCGCTGGCCGACGAGTTCGAGGCTTCGGTCGGCGAACTGGTGCAGGCGCTTGGCTCCACCGCCAAGGACCTGAAGGACACCGCGCAGGGCGTCTCGGCGATTGCCGAGGAGACCACGGCGCAGTCCGCCACGGTTGCCGCGGCGGCCGAGGAATCCTCGGTCAACGTGCAGACGGTCTCGTCCGCGACGGAAGAGATGTCCGCTTCCATAAACACCATGCAGCAGCAGGTCTCGCGTTCGCGCGACGTCTCGACGAACGCTGAAACCAGCGTCCAGCAGGCGAGCGAGCAGGTGACCGGCCTTTCGACCGCCGCCGACGAGATCGGCGCCGTGATCGAGCTGATCCGCGACATCGCCGAGCAGACCAACCTGCTCGCCCTCAACGCCACCATCGAGGCGGCGCGCGCGGGCGAAGCCGGCAAGGGCTTCGCGGTCGTGGCGAGCGAGGTGAAGAACCTTGCGACCCAGACCCAGAAGGCGACCGAGCAGATCCGCCAGCAGATCGAGGGCATCCAGGGCGAGAGCCGCACCGCGGTGGACGCCATCGGCGGCCTGCGCACGGTGATCGAGGAAGTCTCCTCCATCACGCAGGCGATTGCCGCTGCCATCGAGGAACAGTCGCAGGCGACCAACGAGATCGCGCACAACGCCCAGGAAGCCGCCAACGGCACGCAGGAAGTGTCGTCCAGCATCCAGGGCATGAGCGAGGCCGCCCAGCAGGCCTCGGCCGCGTCGACGGAGCTTCTCGCCTCGTCCACGTCGCTGGCCGAGAACGGCGACCTGCTGCGCGACCGCGTGGAAGCCTTCATCCAGAAGGTGCGGGCCGCGTAAGCAGCCCAAGTCTCCTCACTCGGGACAGACAAAAGGGGCGGCCCTCGCGGGCCGCCCCTTCTTCTTTGGCTTCAGCGGATGCCCTGGACCCTCCGGTCAAGCCGGAGGGAAAGCGGATGGGGCGTTGCTCCCTTCCCTCATGTCATTCCGCGGCTTGACCGCGGAATCCAGAGCAGCAGGCAGAGGCCGTACCGTGTGCTCTGGACCCCGCGGTCAAGCCGCGGGGTGACAGTGATGCGGCACGGAGCAGGCGGACATGACAGTCACCGGCACCAGCGCGTTTCCTGGAAGCCGGACACCAGCACGGCCCGGGCAATCACCCCCCGCATTCCCTCCGGCTTGACCGGAGGGTCCAGAGCGGGTCCCGCGCAGGCTTTGCCCTGAGCCCTACTCCGCGGCGACGGCCATGCCGCCGGTGACGTTGGGGGCGCGGGCTTCTTCGGCCAGCGCCTTGGCGGCGTCTTCCAGCGGCACGACCTGCTGGTCCTTGGAGCCGAGGCGGCGGATGGCGACCTTGCGCTCCTCCGCCTCGCGCTTGCCGACGACGAGCAGGGCCGGAACCTTGGCCAGCGAGTGCTCGCGGACCTTGTAGTTGATCTTCTCGTTGCGGAGATCGGTCTCGACCTTGAGCCCGGCGCCCTTGAGCGTCTGGGCCACCTCCCGGGCGTAATCGTCCGCGTCCGACGTGATCGTGGCGACGACGCATTGCAGCGGCGCGAGCCACAGCGGGAAGCGGCCCGCGTGGTGCTCGATCAGGATGCCGAGGAAGCGCTCGAGCGAACCGAACAGGGCGCGGTGGATCATCACCGGCTCGTGCTTCTCGCCGTCCTCGCCAATGTAGAACGCGCCGAGACGGCCCGGCAGGTTGAAGTCCACCTGCACCGTGCCGCACTGCCAGTCGCGCCCGATGGCGTCACGCAGCACGAACTCGATCTTGGGCCCGTAGAAGGCACCCTCGCCCGGGTTCAGCTCGTAAGGCAGGCCCGTCGCCTCGATCGCCGTCTTGAGGGCCGCTTCGGCGCGATCCCAGATGGCGTCCGAGCCGACGCGCTTTTCCGGCCGGTCGGAGAACTTGAGGCGCACGTCCTCGAAGCCGAAGTCGCGGTAGATCGACAGGATGAGGTTCGTGACCGTCACGCACTCGTCGGTGATCTGGTCTTCCGTGCAGAAGATGTGCGCGTCGTCCTGCGTGAAGTGGCGCACGCGCATCATGCCGTGCAGCGCGCCGGATGGCTCGTAGCGGTGAACCTTGCCGAACTCGGCGAACTTCATCGGCAGGTCGCGGTAGCTCTTGAGGCCGTGCTTGAACACCTGGATGTGGCCCGGGCAGTTCATCGGCTTGAGGCAGAAGGTGCGCTCGTCGGGCGTCACCGACGTGTACATGTTCTCGCCGAATTTCTCCCAGTGGCCGGACTTCTCCCACAGGGACTTGTCCAGCACGTCGGGCGTGTTGACCTCCTCGTAGCCGGCCTTGGCCTGTTCCTCGCGCATGTACGAGATGAGCGACTGGAACAGCGTCCAGCCCTTGGGATGCCAGAAGATCGAGCCCGGTCCCTCTTCCTGGAAGTGGAACAGATTCATCTCGCGGCCGAGCTTGCGGTGGTCGCGCTTCTCGGCCTCTTCCAGCATCGTCAGGTACTGCTTGAGGTCCTTCTCGTTGGACCATGCCGTGCCGTAGATGCGCTGGAGCTGCGCGTTGTTCGCGTCACCGCGCCAGTAGGCGCCGGCGAGCTTCGTCAGCTTGAACGCCTTGCCGAGGCGGCCCGTGGACGGCAGGTGCGGCCCGCGGCACAGGTCCTTCCAGTTATCACCCTGGCGGTAGACCGTGATCTCCTCGCTGGCGGGCAGATCCTCGATGATCTGCGCCTTGTACTCCTCGCCGATTTCGCGAAAGTGCTTGATCGCCTCGTCGCGGTCCCAGACCTCGCGCGTGATCGGCTCGTCGCGGTCGACGATCTCGGCCATGCGCTTCTCGATCTTCTCGAAGTCTTCCGTCGAGAACGGTTCCTCGCGCGCGAAGTCGTAATAGAAGCCGTTGTCGATCACCGGGCCGATCGTGACCTGCGTGCCGGGGAACAGCTCCTGTACCGCCTCGGCCAGCACGTGGGCGGCGTCGTGCCGGATGAGCTCGACGCCCTCCGGCTCGTCGCGCGTCACGATGCGCACGGCGGAATCCTTCTCGATGGGACGCGTGAGGTCCCAGAGCTTGCCGTCCACCTCGACGGCAACGGCCTTCTTGGCGAGCGATTTTGAAATGTCTTCCGCAAGCTGAAGGCCCGTGACGGCATCAGCGTATTGGCGGTTCGAATCGTCGGGGAGCGTCAGCGTGACCATCCCTCTCCTCCTCATTCACTGCACACGATGCAGGTAAGCCCGAGAGCGTTTCAGGTGTGGGGCAAGCGGAGCCCCTATGAACCCGGGGCGCGCAGCGCCCCAGACGTAACAAGGACGGTTACTCCGGGAACTTTTCCCGGATGTGGGCGCCCGTCCAGCGCCCGTATCGCCAGGAGCCGAGGAGCGAATGGTGCTCCAGCGTCTCCGGCACCGGATCCAGCCCCTGCGTGCCCCACGGATGGCACCTCAGGATGCGCGATACGGCCAGCCAGCCGCCCTTCCAGACCCCGTGCCGGGTGATGGCCTCCTGCGCGTAGTCGGAGCAGGACGGCACGTGCCGGCAGCGCGGCCCCAAGAGGGGCGAAACGGCGTTTCTATAGACCCATATGAGGCCGAGGGCCAACAGGGCCAAGGGATTTCGCATCGCCACGGTCTTTCGGAAGCAAGCTAGCGGGTGCTTCGTTAACCGTCCCTTAACCACCATGGCAAGGGCCGGAGGAAAGGCGTCAGGCGGCCGCAGGCTGCCCGGTGCGGGAGCGGATGAGGAGATAGAGCGCGAAGCCGGTGGCGACGCCCGGCACGAGGATGAGCGGAATCACCCACAGCCCGTGGCGGACACCGAAACGGCTGCGCTCGTAGAGGATCCAAACGACGAGGATCACACCGCACAGGATCGTGTCGAGCGAATAGCCCGAGGCGTAGGGGTTCACGAACCCGGCGGCGAAGGCGCCGACGATGTCGCCGCTTTCCAGCAGGGGCGGCACGACGATGACCAGGAAGGCCAGCGTGAAGGCGCCGCCGAGGGCGACACACAAAATCTCGAACGCACGCTTGCTCATGGCTCACTCCGGACCGATGGGCGTGCCGGAGGCCTTGCCCGGCGCTAGGTGCGCGAACCTAGCATGACCGGTGTGCCGTGGGCCCTGGACCCTCCGGTCAAGCCGGAGGGAGAGCGGTTGGAGAGTGGTGCTCTCTTCCCGGTTGTCATCCCGCGGCTTGACCGCGGGATCCAGAGCGGCTGGCTGGTGCCGTGCCGTGGGCTCTGGACCCCGCGGTCAAGCCGCGGGGTGACAGGTTGGGGGTTGTCTCCAACTTCCCGTGTCCCCGGGCTTGACCCGGGGCCTACTCGCGGTGCTGCTTGCAGCAACGCTGGCTGATGGCCGTGCGCTGCGGCTCTGCGAACACGCACGCCACCGCTGATCGCTCTTGATGCGATAGTGGGCCCCGGGTCGAGCCCAGGGACGCGGTACAAGGTTCCTCCTAGTAGGCCAGCCGCAGGCCCGTGACGAAGGAGACCGCGTCGGGGTCTTCGCCGTGAGCGCGGGCGTAGTCGGCGGTTTCGCCGAGGCGGGTTTCGTAGTTGACGCCGACATAGGGTGAGAAACCACCTTCCAGCAGGTAGTGGAAGCGTAAGCCCGTTTCGAGCTTGGAAAAGCCCGCCCCGATCTCGCGCGCCGCGTTCTCCGTGGCGTTCACGTCCAGCTCGATCAGCGGCTGGGCGAAGATGCGGCGGGTGAGGAACAGCTCGGTCTCGGCCTCGGCGCGGAACGACACGTCGCCATCGTCGGACAGGTACGCTTTGCCGTCGAACTCGACCCATTGCGGCAAGAGCCCGGCGATGCCAACCGCGAGATGGGTCGTCTCCGGGTCCGGCGACAGGTCGTGGCGGATGCCGGCCTGGAGGTCGAGGAAGGTCGAGACGGGACGGCGGTAGAGGAGATGCACCTCGGCGCCCTCCCACTTGTTGCTGTCCCACTCGCGCTCGGCCTCAATGCCGATGACCGCCTTGTGGCTGTCATTGCCGATGGTGACGTCGCCCTCGATGAAGCCGACGTCCTTGCCCTTCTGGAAACGGGTTTCCAATCGCTCGATGGACACAAGCGTGAGCACCATGTCGTCCATCTCAGCCGCAACCGCCGGCTGGAGGGACGTGACCGCGAGCGCGGCGGCGAGCAGCACCCAGCGCATCAGTGATGCTCCGTGTGCTGAGCGCCGGACACGCGGTCATCTTCGGCGCGCGCTTCCGCCGCCTGCGCCATGCCCCAGAGCTTCTCAAGCTCGGGATCGGTGCGGGCGAGGTCTTCCGGCCCGCCCTCGACGATCACCTTGCGGAACATGCCGGCCGCCATGTGGTACATCAGGTGGCAGTGGAAGGCCCACTGGCCTGGCGCGTCCACCTCCACGTCCGCGGAGACAGTCGTGTTGGGCGGCACGGTGAGCACGTGCTTGATGGGGTTCCATTGCCCTGCCCCCACATCGACGATCTTCCACATGCCGTGCAGGTGCATGGGATGCGCCATCATGGTCTCGTTGACGAACTTGAAGCGCACCCGCTCGCCGTACCGGAGCCGGATCGGCTCCGCCTCGGAGAGCTTCTTGTCGTTGATGGACCAGATGTAGCGCTCCATGTTGCCGGTCAGCCGGATCTCGATCTCCCGGCCCGCCGGACGCTCCTCGTAGAGGGGGTCCATGGCGCGCAGGTCGGCGAGCGACAGGAACTTGCCGCCGTTGGCGGCATCCGGTTCGAGGCCGGAGCCGGGGGCGTAGAACGGATCGTCGCCGTCGCCGTCGCCGCCCATGGCGCTCATGTCATGGCCCGAATGGTCCATGGCGCCGTGGTCCATCTCATCCATGTCGTGACCCATGGCGGCATGGTCCATGCCCGGCATGGCGCCGTGGTCCATGTCGGCCATGGTGAGGCGGGGCGGATCGCGAAGGTCGGGTACCTCGCCTTCCATGCCCTCGCGCGGGGCCAGGGTCCCGCGGGCGTAACCGTCGCGGGCCATGGTCTCGGCGAAGATGGTGAAGGCGCGGTCCTCCCGCGGGCGGACGATCACGTCGTAGGTCTCGGCGACCGCGATGCGGAACTCGTCCACCGGCACCGGCTGCACGTTGTTGGCGTCCGACTGCACCACCGTCATCTTGAGGCCGGGAATGCGCACATCGAAAAACGTCATGGCAGACGCGTTGATGAAGCGCAGGCGGATGCGCTCACCGGGCTCGAACAGCGCCGTCCAGTTCTCCGCCGGGCTCTCGCCGTTGACCAAGTAAGTGTAGCCCTGCACGTCCGAAATGTCGGACGGCATCATCCGCATGTCGCCCCAGTCGGCCCGGTCGCCGAGCGTGGCGGCGAACCCGTCTTCCGAAACGTCACGGAAGAACTCGCCCGCCGTACGCTGGATCCGGTTGTAGTGATCGGGCGAGCGCTTGAGGTTTCGGAACACCTGCATGGGGCTGTCCTCGTGCCAGTCGGACAGCACCACCACGTAGTCGCGGTCGTAGCGGAACGGTTCGCGCTCCTTCGGCTCCACGATGATGGGGCCGTACATGCCCGCCCCTTCCTGCAGGCCCGAATGGGAGTGGTACCAGTAGGTGCCCGCCTTCGGCGCCTTGAAACGGTAGGTGAAGGTTTCACCCGCCGGGATACCGTCGAAGCTGATGCCGGGGACGCCGTCCTGGTCGAACGGCAGCACGAAGCCGTGCCAGTGGATCGACGTGTCGACGCCGAGCCTGTTGGTGACATTGATGGTGAGATCCTCGCCTTCCTCAAAACGCAGGAGAGGCGCCGGCACCTGGCCGTTGATGGCGAAGCCCGCAATGTCGCGGCCCGACGCATCGACGGTCGTCGGCGCGACCTCGAGATCATAGGTACCGGCCCAGGCGGGCGCCGCGAACGCCAGCGCCGCCAGGGCCGTCAGGATACGGACGGTCATCGAAGCGTTACTCGACCTCGACCGTGCCGACCATGCCCGATGCGTAGTGCCCCGGCACGTTGCAGGCGAACTCGATCTCGCCGCCCGACGTGAAGGTCCACACCACCTCGCCGCTCTCGCCCGGCTCCAAGAGGATGCTGTTGGGATGGTCGTGGGTCATCATGTGACCGTCTTCGCCCATCGGCGTGTTCATCATCTCGCGGTTGATGTGGTCACCCATCAGCACGCCGTGCTGCTGCATCATCATCATCTCGTCCTGGTGATGCGCGTGGTAGGCGGGTGTGCCGAGGTTGAACTCGTGCACCAGCGCACCCTCGTTGCGGACGGCGAAGCGGATGGTCTCGCCCGCGGCGACGGTGACGGTCTCGGGCTCGAAATAGATGTCCTGCATCACGATCTCGGCCGTGCGGTCGGCGTCGGCCGCGGCGGCGGGCTTGCCGAAGGACATGGGACCCATCTGGGCTCCGGACATGTGCCCCTGCATTTCGCCGGGCGACATCATGTGGCCGCCGTCCATCATGGGGCCGGCATCCCCGTGGCCGTGGCCGCCGGGACCGGCCGCGAGGACCGGCGCGGTGCTGAGAAGGGCCGCGAGCGCGGCGGTGCAGCAAATACTGGATGTCTTCGTTGTCATCTGGATGACTCCCGAACACCTTGACGCGGCGCGGCAAATATCGGCCGCACGCGCAGGCATGGATTGATTGTCGTGAGAAGGCCGGACCGGGTCCGGCAGGGCCGCTTACGCCGTCTTGGGCGGCGGCGGGTCGATGGCTGCCGGATTGGCGGCGATGGCCTGCGCCGGCATCGGCGTATCGCGCAGGACCGGCACCTCGGCGGGCGCGGAGACGACCGCTGGCAGCGCCGGGATGCCCGGCAGGCAGGACGCCGAGAGCGGGCAGATGCCCGAATTGTCGGTAACCGGCATGGGCGCCGGGTTGCGGCCATGGTCGCCGTGGTGACCGCCTGCTGCCGCCATCGCCTCGCAGCCGAGGACATGCATGGCCGCAGCCGCCCCGCTTGCGAAGGCAGGCGCAATCGCGCCGGTCAGCAGCGTCAGGATCAGGAACCGGGCGGCAAACGCTTTCATGATCAGGACTTTGCCGCTTCCAGTTGCCGGAAGGTCAAGCCGCCCGCTTCGCCTCGATCTGGCCGATGGCATCAAGCACGGCCTCGAAGGTGAGCATGATCGACTGGTGGCGGTTCTTGAATTCGCGCGCCGGGACAAGGACTTCCAGGTCGGCCCACTTGCCGGTGGGCGGCTCACCGCCCTCCTTGAGCATGGCGCGCATGGCATCGCGCACCTCGCGGAGTTCGGCGGCGGTCGACCCCACCACGTGACGCGCCATCACCGAGGACGACGACTGGCCGAGCGCGCAGGCATGAACCCGGTGGGCGAAGTCGCTCACCGTGTCGCCGTCCATCTTGAGGTCGACCGCCACCTTGGAGCCGCACAGCTTGCTGACGGCGGTCGCCGTGGCGTCGGCGTCGTCCAGCGTGCCGATGCGGGGAATGTCACCCGCCAGCTCCAGGATGCGCCGGTTGTAGACATCGTTGAGCGGTGAATCCGTCATGGGACGAATTTGACCCCTCGGGTGCGGATTTCCAAGGCCGGTTGTCATCCAAACCGGCGCAACCCACGTATTCCTTTCGGTTTCGAGGGGGTGCCCGCCTTCTCCAAGCTTCTCGAAAGTGCAATACTATATGCACAATTTACGCAATGTGGCACCGGGCGAACCGTGCCATATGTTCCGTGTCGGCGCGCGTGCCCCCGGGTGGTTTCCCGGTGCCTCGCGAGCCGGCCTCAAACCGTGACGCGCCTCGCCGCGCCTCATGCCTGGACACGAGACTTCCCGTCCGGGACTGGGGGCTGCGCGTGCGTCGGACACGAAGGAAGGACGTGAAGACAAATGGATGCCATGGTTGAAAAGCTGGACTCGGCCGGCGCCGCCGGTGACACCATCCGCCGCCCCTCCCGCTCGGAAGCGGAGGCCGCTGTCCGGACGCTGATCTCCTGGGCGGGCGACGACCCCGACCGCGAGGGCCTGGTCGACACCCCGGGCCGCGTCGTGCGCGCCTACGAGGAGTTCTTCGAGGGCTACGACGAGGACCCGGAAGAGGTTCTCGGCCGCACCTTCGAGGAAGTCGAGGGCTACAACGATATCGTGATGCTCCGCGACATCTCGCTGGAGAGCCACTGCGAGCACCACATGGTGCCGATCCTCGGCAAGGCGCATGTCGCCTACCTGCCGATCGACAAGGTGGTGGGCATCTCCAAGCTCGCCCGCGTCATCGAGATCTACGCCAAGCGCCTGCAGACGCAGGAGACCATGACGGCGCAGATCGCCGACACCATCGCGCGCGCCCTCAAGCCCGCGGGCGTGGCCGTGATGATCGAGGCCAAGCACCAGTGCATGACGACGCGCGGCATCAAGAAGCCGGACGTGGCGACGATCACCACCAACTTCACCGGCGTCTTCAAGGACGACCCGCGCATGGAAGACCGGTTCTTCCGCCTTGTGCGCGGCGACCGCAGCTACTAAAAACCCCGCTCCGGGCGGCGCCCAGCCTTGGCGCGCCGCCCGCGACCGGAGTTAAGCCCATGACCGACAAGCCAGAATTCGCCCCGCGCCTCTCCGTCGAGCAGGTGGAGGAAGGCCATGACCTCGCGCCGAAATTCGACGCGAACGGCCTCATGCCCGTCGTCACGACGGACGTGCATACGGGCGACGTGCT
Source organism: Parvibaculaceae bacterium (assembly GCA_965229975.1). Classification (GTDB taxonomy): domain Bacteria; phylum Pseudomonadota; class Alphaproteobacteria; order CGMCC-115125; family CGMCC-115125; genus Pyruvatibacter. The sequence goes on along the minus strand of OZ245936.1, from coordinate 757,133 downwards.
GATGGTCGGCTACATGAACGCCGAGGCCTTCGCCAGCACCATCAAGACGGGCGAAGCGCACTACTTCTCCCGGTCGCGACAGGCCGTCTGGCACAAGGGCGCGACCTCGGGCCTCGTCCAGAAGGTCGTGGAACTGCGCATCGACGACGATCAGGACGCCGTGTGGCTGAAGGTGGACGTGGCTGGCTCCGGCGCGTCCTGCCACGTGGGCTACATGTCGTGCTTCTACCGCGAGGTGCCGACGGGCGTGAGCGACTTCAAGTCGATCCGCCTCACCTACAAGGAAGACGAGAAGACGTTCGATCCCAAGGACGTCTACGGCGACGCGCCGAATCCGACGCAGCTCTAGGCTCTAGGCTCTCGCCTTCACCCACATTTCCCGCGTCAGCCGGTAGAAGACGTGCGGCAGCCCCACGCGCTCGCCGTTCCGCTCGAACTCGAAGCCGGCCGACTGCATGACCTTCTGCGAGCCCTCGTTGCGGGTGAGCGTGAGGCAGACCATCACGTCGAGGGGCGAGCGGCCGAACAGGTCATCCACGCAGGCGCGCGCCAGTTCGCTCGCCCTGCCCTGCCGCCAGAACTCAGGCACGATGGCATAGGCAAGTTCCACGCAGGGCTGCCCGTCGAGAATCAGGTGCCGCTGGCCCGCATAGCCGCAGAACTTGCCGGTCGCCTTGTCGCTGAAATGCCAGAGGCCGAAGTCGTGCGCGAGCCAGTGGGCGTGCCAGGTTTGCGCGCTGCGCTGGGTCGTGTCCTCGTCGAACGGCTTGCCGTCGGCGGACAGCGTGTCCATGGCGCGCGGATCACCGTGGATCAGCCGCAGGTCCGGCCAGTCGTCCGCGAAGAACGGGCGCCCCGCCATGCGTTCGGTTTCAAGCTGCATCGACGAGGCCTCCCAACCCGCGGACTTGCAACCGGGGCGCGGATTCGCAACCTTCACCGCCTCGGCTGGCGACGGAGAATAGGCGGGCACCCCCCATGACGCGACCCCGGATCGGCCTTGCGCTCGGCGGCGGCGTTGCCCGCGGCTGGACGCATATCGGCATCATGCGGGTGCTGGAGCGCGAGGGGCTGAAGCCGGACATCATCTCGGGCACCTCCATCGGCGCTGTCGTTGGCGGCTGCTATGCCGCCGGCAAGCTGAACCAGCTTGAGGAATGGGCGCGCAGCCTGACGCCGCGCCGCATTCTCGGCCTTTTGGACATCACCTTCGGCGGCGCCGGGCTCCTCTCCGGCCTCAAGCTGTCCGGCCTGCTGGAAGAGCAGATCGGCGACATCCAGATGCAACACCTGGCCACCAAGTTCGTGGCGGTGGCGACGGAACTGGCGACCGGCCACGAGATCTGGCTGCGCGAGGGCGAGCTGGTGCCCGCGCTGCGCGCCTCCTACGCCCTGCCCGCGGTGTTCACGCCGGTGCGCATCGACGACCGCTGGCTGGTGGACGGCGCGCTGGTGAACCCGGTGCCCGCCTCCGTATGCCGCGCGCTTGGCGGCAGGCTCGTCATCGCGGTGCCGCTGTCTTCGGACAATTACGGCCTCGGCATGGTGCGCGAGGGCGAGGACATCGACGAGATGAACCTGGGTGGCGATGACGACGCCAAGTCGGTCCCGCACCTTGCGCGGGCGATGGTGACGCGCGCCACGCGGCCTGACCGCGAGATCGTCCGCCAGCTGTTCGGGTGGGACAAGAAATCGCCGGGCATCACCACGGTGATGATGGGCGCCTTGAACATCATCCAGGACCGCCTTGCGCGTATGCGTCTTGCGGGCGATCCGCCGGACGTGGTCATCGCGCCGCGCGTCGGCCATATCGCGCTCAGCGATTTTCACCGGGCGGATGAATGCATCGCGCTCGGCGAGGAAGCCGCCCAGCGCGCGCTGCCCGTCATACACGAAGCGATCGAGTTCCTGGGCAGCGGACCCAAGCAGGACCCGCTGGTGAAGTAGCCCCTAGGTGTCGCCCGCGATCAGCCGCTGGCGATGTAGGCCTTGAGCGACTCGGTCTCGAGCTCGGCGTCGGCAATGCGCCGCTTCACCACGTCACCGATCGAGATGATGCCGGCAAGCTTGCCGTCTTCCACGACAGGCAAATGGCGCATGCGCCCCGCGGTCATCATTTCCATCAGCCGCTCGACGGAATCGTCCGGCGAGCAGGTGACCACGTCCCGGGTCATGTGCGCGCCCACGGGCTCGTTCAGCGCATCGCAGCCGCTGCGCGCGGTGGCCCGCACGATGTCGCGTTCCGACAGGATGCCGGCCACGCGGCCCGCGAAGTCCGTCACCACGATTGCGCCGATCCGCCGGGCAGCGAGCATGTTCACCGCATCCTGCAACGATGCGTCAGGCGCAATCGTTGTAACGTCCCGGCCCTTGTCCTTCAGGATCATTGCTACTGCCATCGATCGCACTCCCTTCCAGCGATGATGTGTTCAGCGTGGCACAACCCCGCCCGTTTCTCAGGTTGCAGGCACAGCGCCTTCCGGCGCATCTCGGGAGCCGGAAGAACGGGCGCCAGCACCATTTTTGATTGCAGGGCCGCCACGTACTCGAAATAAGAGTATGGGCGCGGCATTCCGCCGCGGCAAGCGGGAGAAATGAACGGAAACAAGCGTTTAGGTCAGCACGCCTGACCCGGATTGACCCGGAATCGGCGGATTTCCTGCCCCAATTCGGTCCCAAACCAGCGCTAACCAGCCGTTCCAACAAGGCTGGCCACAACCGGAAAGGCCCCCATGATCTGGCGCCAGCAATACGTGAAGCGCCTCGAGCGCGACCTGGAGGACTGGTCGCGGCGGGGCCTCGTGGACCCGGCCAACGTGCCCGCGATCCTCAAATCCGCCCGGGAAGGCGGCCGCAGCTTCGGGCTCGCCGGCATCCTCGCGATCCTCGGTGTTGTGCTGCTCGGCTTCGCGGCCATGAGCTTCGTCGCCGCCAACTGGGCGGAGATGTCCAAGCTCACCAAGCTCATCGTGCTGGGCGCAGGCATGTGGGGCTCGGCCGGGCTTGCCATCTGGCTGGCGAAGCGCGAACCCGATGGCGACGCGCATCCCTTCTATGCCGAGGCCGCCGTCCTGCTCGCCGTGATCCTCTACGGCGTCGCGATCATGCTGATCGGCCAGATGTACCATGTGGGCGGCGAATACTCGGAAGGTCTGATGCTGTGGCTGATCGGGGCGCTGATCGCCGCGTGGCTGGTACCGTCGCGTGCCGCGCTCATCGGCGCCATCGTGCTCGCGCCGGTCTGGAGCATCATGGCGATCGCGGATGATCCTTCGCGGCTGCACTGGGAATTCCTGCTCGGCCTCGCGCCCGCCGCCCTGCTCGCCACCGGCATGGGCTGGCGCGCGGCGATGAACCTCGTGATCCTCGCCTTTGGTGTCTGGGTCGCCGTCTGCTGCTTCTGGCTGATGGGCGAACTGGAATGGCCGCCCGCCACGGCGCTTGCCATCGCGGCGATCATCGCCATCGGCCTCTTCGGCAAGGGCCACCTCGCCGCGCGGCTGATCGGGCCGTTCGAGGATTCGATGATCCACTGGGGTCTGTTCGCTGCGATGGCCGCTACGTTCTGGCTGCCGCTGGCGGGCAGCGACGACGCGATCCCCGCCGGGTACTGGCTGCCCGCGGGATTCCTTGCGGTGGCCGCCCTGATCACCATTGCCGTGCCCTACATGCAGAAGCGCATGGCGCTGGCGGATGCAGCAGTTGCGGCGGCGGCCGTCATCTTCATCCTCCTCTACCCCGCGCTCTACGCGGGCGGCGGGCCGTTGATCGGCTGGATCTTCGTCGTGGCCTATTTCGGGGCCGCGGTGTGGTGCGTCAGCATGGGGACACGCACGCAGGACCGCTTCGCCATCAATCTCGGCTTTGCCGCCTTCGGGGTGATGGCGCTCTACGTCTATTTCGAAACCGTGGGCACGCTGCTCGGCACCGCCACCTTCTTCGCGGTAGGCGGCATCCTGCTGATCGCGCTGAGCGTCGGGCTTGAACGCATCCGCCGCCGCGTGATCGCCAATGCCAATCCGGGCGCCAGGACGGGAGACGCCGCATGACCGCGCTTCTGCAAAGGCTCGCCCGCGCACCGTTCCGCGCCTGGGGTGTGATCGCCGCTGCCGTGCTGATGACACTCCTGCTCGGCCAGATCGTTGCCGAACGTATCGCCATTCTCGCGGACGGCGAGGAAGTGATCCTCGCCACGCAGCCCATCGACCCGCGCGATCTCTTCCGCGGCGACTACGTGATCCTCACCTACGGCATTTCGCGACTGCCGCTCGACCGGCTGGCGGACGATCCAGAGGCTTACGAGGAAGGCAACACGGTGTTCGTGGCGCTCGAGAAGGATGCGGAAGGCCGCGGCACCGCGACGGCCATCGCCGGAAGCCGGGATGCGCTGCCCTCAGACGCCCTCGTCATCAAGGGCCGCATTGAGTGGATCGACCGCGCACCGCTCACGGTCACCGCATCGCGCGTTGGCGAAGGCGAGCCCGCGCGTGACATCGAGCCCTGCCCGCGCTGCCGCAACGCGCGCATCGCCTACGGTATCGAGAGCTATTTCGTGCCGGAAGGGGAACGCGTGGCGCTGGAGGAGGCCCGCAACGAGGCCACCCTGGAAATCATCACCGCCATAAACGAAGCCGGCACCGCCGCCATCAAGGGCATCATCCTCGACGGCGGCGAGCCGGCTTACGTGGAACCGCTGATCTAGGCCGTTACTCGGCCTTGGTGTCGGGGAAACGGGACAGCGGGAACGGCTTTTCATCCGAGTTGAACGTGACGTAGCTGAGGCACTGCCACACGAACTGGATCAGGTTCCGGCTGAAGGTCTTCAGCTCCTCGTTGGAGTCGCCGCGGATCAGGATGACCACGAACTGCAGCGCGCCGAGGAAGATCGAGACCGAGAAGGCAAGATTGCCGAGGAACCAGTAGCCCAGCATGAACAGAAGCCGGACCCAGAGGGGTTCGCCGGTGCCGGCATCGGAGCCGAGCCGCTTGGGATCGTCGTTCGGCGTATCGCCGTGGGAAGCGGTCGCGTCGCTCATTTTCGGGAAACACTCCTTGTGTTGGTCTGCGCCGCGCGGCCCGGCACCCGGGGGCCTCGGCGGCGCCATTCACAAGGATTTGGTGTAGAGCCCGTGACAGTTCAATGGGTTAATCGAAGCGCCGGTGCTGTTGGGACCCCGCAACCGCGCCGGGATCGAGCCACGGGAACAGGATCAGCCCTGCGACGAAGCCCGCCAGGTGCGCCTCCCAGGCAATCAGCCGGGTTTCGCCCGTGGCGCCGAGGCCGAGGACGCCAAATAGCAGCGTGAACCCGAGCCACACGCCGGTGAAGATCAACGCCCGCGGCTGGCTCAGCGCCGAAATCACCCCCCGCCGGGGCACGGACCGCGGATCGCTCGCGCCCGGATCGAAAGGCAGGCGGGCAATCGGCCCCTGATCCTCGAACACGAACAGCGCGGCACCCGCGATAATCCCGGAAATGGCGCCCGACGCCCCGATCATCGCCGCCAGCAGGCCCGCATGGACCCAGGCATAGGCCACGCCAGCGATAACGGCACAGCCGAGATAGAAGACGATGAACCGCCACGTTCCCAGCCGCCGCGCCACCGGCGTGCCGAAGGCGAGCAGCCACACCGCATTGAAGAAGAGATGCAGCCAGTCCCCGTGCAGGAAGGCATAGGTGATCGGCGTCCACAGGTCGGCGTACAGGCCACCGGGGAAGATATAGGTGATGCCTTCCGGCGTCGGCGCATAGCGCGCGGGAAACAGCGCGAAGGTGGCGATCAGCGTGTAATCGGTCTCGGGGCCGAGAAACTGGCGCGCGAGATGGATGCCGAACAGCGCGGCGATCAGGCCGACGAGGATGCCGGGGGCGCGGAAGGCGGGCACCGGCGGCGGCGGCCGGTCGCCGAAATCCTGCTGCTCGCTCATGCCCCGGCCCCGGCGCGCTTGAGCGCATCCTCCACGAGTTCGAGCCTGTCGTTGCCGAAATACATGTCGTCTCCGTTCACGAACATGGTGGGCGAGCCGAACCCGCCGCGTTCGATGACTTCTTCCGTGTTGTCGCGCAGCCGCGCCTTCACGGCGTCGGACTTGATGGCTGCCTGGTAGGCTTCCCAGTCGAGCCCGACCTTGCCGCACATTTCGTTAAGAACGTCCGGCTGGGAGATGTCCTTGAGGTCGCCCCAGTAGGCCTCGAAAGCCGCGCGGGCGTAAGGCACCAGCTTGCCCTCGTCCTGCGCGTGGATGGCGCCGCGCATCACGTCCACCGCACGCACCGGGAAAACCTTGGGCTGGCCGATCTTCACGCCGCAGAACCGCGCCCAGTCCTGCAAATCCTTAACGTAGTACCGGCTCTTCACAGGGTGCGGGTTGGCGCGCGCTTCGTACACCGCTTCGTTAACCTTGTTGAAGATGCCGCCCACCAGCACCGGCCGCCATTCGATCTCGGCCCCTGCCCGCTTCGCCACATCCTCAACACGGGAGAAGGCGAGATAGGTCCACGGACTCGAACAGTCGAAAAAGAACTCGAGCTTCGGCGCGGACATCGGGCGTCTCCTTCACGGGGGCGGGAATCTCAAAGGTTAACGGCGGCGGGAGCATGGCCGCAGCACACCGCCCGGCGCAAGCGCGCGTGCCAGCTCGCGCACGGCCGTGTGTCCCACGATGGATCACCCTGGCACAGGCCGGACTGGCACAGTTCTCGCCAATCCCCCGGCATGGCACGAGACCGTTCATCCGCACCCGCAGAAAACAGCCGTTTTCGCTGGTTAATCCGAACGCGGACAGCTGGCACAGCCGTTGCTCCTACCGGTTCGCGAACCATCGCAACCGAAGGAACCGACACCATGCTGGGTACAGCGCAGAAGAAAGCAAAGGCCGAGACGAAGGCGGAAATCACCGCTGCCGTTATTGGCTGTGCGCTGGCGCTCTTCGTGGTGGGTGAAGCGCTCGCGGCCAACGAGCCGTGGGAAGAGAGCTACACCATGAACACCCCGTACGGCTTCGACGCCGGCGAGGAGAACCGGGCCTTCGATCCGACCACCCGCGACCAGAACGGGAACCGGACTTTGGTGAAGCAATACTCCGAGTTCAGCAACACAGCCGGTGTTGCTGGTGAAGGGTCAGGCGTTGGGACCAGCGGCAATGCGTTGGCCGTCGGCAACCAGCTCAACGTCGTGACGAACGGCAACAACAACACGGTGATCGTCAACTCGACGCAGATAAATAATGGCGATCAGGAGGCCAATGTTCTCAATGGCTCGCTCAACCTCAAATAAGTCCCCGATCTCCCGTCACGCTTCGCGCGGCGCGGCAATGATCTTCACTGCGATGACGCTCGCGGGCTGCATCAGCCCGGTCGCCGGCACGGACGGCAAGTACGCCCAGCCGATCGGCAACGCGCCCGTCATCAGCAACGAGACGCCCTACTCCACGGCGCTGCGCTGCCTGTCGCGGTCTCTCCGCGGCCAGGGCATGGCCGGTCCGCGGATCGCCGTCGGCCAGATCGCCGACTACACGGGCAAGCAGGAATTCGAAGGCGGACGCAAGGTCACCCAGGGCGCCGCCCTGATGGCCATCTCCGCCCTCGCCAAGTCCGGCGTGCGCCTTGTCGAGCGTTTCGACACCGGCGTCACCGAGCTTGAGCTGAAATATGCCAACAACAAGCTCATCGGCGACGAGGGCGAGAACGGCAACACGGCCTACCGGCAGATCCACGCCGGCCAGATCCCGGGTTCCGACTACTACCTCGTCGGCGGCATCACCGAGCTGAACTTCAACATCCGTTCGGGCGGCCTCGACGGCCTGTTCTCGGAAGAGGACCCGATGGGCACCACGGCGACGGTCGTTGCCAAGCAGTACGTGCTCAATGTCGGCCTCGACCTGCGGCTGGTGAAGACATCGACGCTCGAAGTGGTGGACGTGATCTCGTACCAGAAGCAGATCATCGGCCGCGAGCTGCGCGCCGGCGTGTTCGACTTCTTCGGCGGCAGCCTGATCGACGTGGGCGCCGGCGAGAAGGCCCTCGAGCCGATCCAGCTCGCCGTCCGCGCAGTCATCGAGCGCGCGGTGCTCGAGATGGTCGGCGGCCTCTACGGCATGGGCCCGCAGGTCTGCGCCGGCAAGGATCCGCTGGGTGACGAGCGTGTCGCCGGTGCTTCCTCGCAGGCTCCCTACCACGCGCCGCACCACGCCCCGCATCACCCGCCCCACCAGGGCATCGACAATCCGCCTTACGGCACCGGCCAGCAACAGCATGCGGCCGCCCCCGCCCGCACGAATACTGGAGGTTACGACCATGGCACGCGCAATCGCCCTTACGGCTGGTACGCCGGTTCTGACGGCAGCGTTGACAGCGGTCTGCGTGGCTCTCTCTAGCCCGGTCTTCGCACAGGACGCAGGCGACCCGACGGTGCCGACGTCCACGGTGATCAACGGCCAGATCAACCTCGCCACCACGATCGCCGACGTGCAGGTGACCTACGACGACGGTGACGGCGTGGACGCAACGGCGGCAGCTTTCGCCAACGACTTCACCGGCGTGACCCGCGGCTCCACCCTGGACCTCGAGTCGACCCAGACGAACGAAGCCGGGGTGACGGCGAACACGAATGTTTCGACGGACTTCGTCGCCGGTTATGTCGGGGCTTCCTCGGTCGCCATCGCCAACCGCGTCACCGCCGGGTCCAACTTCGCGGGCTCCGACGTGACGGTGGAGCAGACCAACAACGCGGAGACCAACGCCACCACGACGCTGAGCGTCAACGACGGCTACGGTCTCACGAACGGCAACGCCACCGCCATCGGCAACTCGGCCACGGTCGGCGCCGCAGGCTACGGCAACCCGGCGCCGCTCAACGCGACGAACACGCAGACGAACAACGCCACCAACCGGGCCACGGTGAACATGTCCACCGGCCAGGTGAACGCCTCAGCCTTCGCCACGCTCAACGCGACCGCGATCGGCAACACGGCGACCTACGGCGCAGACTTCTAGAGCCGCGTCTTACACTCGGGGAAAGGCGCAGCACCTTACGGGGGAGATCCAGAACGGGTCTCCCCCCTTTTTTATGCCCGGGGGCTATCGGCGCGCGGCGCCGACCGGCTGCTGGCGCACCACGGCGCGGGCCAACGCCTCCACGTCCTTCACCGTATCGCCGACCTCGAAGCGCTTGTCGATGATGAGCGATGAAAGCCCGTGGACGAGGGACCATGACGCCTTGCAGGCGATGTCCACGTCCGCCTCGCTGCGGCCCGGCATACAGCCGCGCACGCCGTTCACCAGCATCTCGTAGCTTTCGCTCGCCACGGTGATCAGCTCGACGAACTTGTCGATGTCCTCGAAATAGCGCCCGTGCATCAGGCGGAACAGTTCGGGGTTCTGCCAGGCGAAGACCACGTAGCCGACGCCGAGGCCTTCCATGCGGCCGCCCGCGTCCTTCGCGCCATCCGAATAGCCCGCCATGGCCGCCGACAGGCCCGCGAAACCTTCCGTCGCGATGGCGGCCAGCAGCTGATCCTTGTCGGCGAAATGGTGGTAGGGCGCGGCCTGGCTGACGCCTGCCGCGCGGGCGACGCCGCGCAGGGAGAGTGCTGCCAACCCCTCTTCCTCGAGAATGCGCCGGGCGGCCGTCACCAGCTCCCGCTTGAGGTCGCCGTGATGGTAGCCGGCGCTCTTGCGCCCGCCCTTTCGCGGCGGTTTTCCGCCGGTTTCCGAATTTTCCGCGTCCATGCCTCCTTCTAATCTTGACACCGTTAAAATACAAGCCCATCTTAACAGCGTTAGGATTTAACGGCCAAGGGAGGCCCCCGTGACCCGAACGCCGAAAGTCACCCGCCGCGCCGCGCTCACAACCGGCACTGCCGCCGGCGCGGCGCTCATTGCCCCGCTCAGCATCCGCTACACAAAGGAATTTCCCATGCCTTCCCATGCAAAGGCTCACGCAGCCCGCCCCGACGCGCCCCACTGGCTGACCCTGCTCGGCGTTTCCGAGAAGGGAGGCCGCGACTACGTGCCAGAGATCGAGGGCACACTGCCCGCCGGTCTCGACGGCGTGCTCTACCGCAACGGCCCCGGCCTGTTCGAACGCGGCGGGGCGCGCAAGCAGCACCTGCTCGACGGTGACGGCCTGATCCAGCGGCTGGAGCTGCGCAACGGCAAGGCCCACTACCGCAACGCCTTCGTCCAGACGCCGAAGTTCCAGGAGGAGGAAGCCGCCGGCGAAATGCTCCACGCGGGGTGGACCACGCGCCGCCCCGGCGGCGTGTTCCGCAACGTGATGGGCGGCGACATGAAGAGCCAGGCGGGCGTCACCGTCTATCCGGTGCACGGCAAGATCGTCGCCCGCGACGAGATCGGCGCCAACTTCCTGCTCGATCCGGAGACGCTGGAAACCACCGGCAAGGTGAACGAAGGCGTCAGCAAGGGCACCTACAAGGCGCACGGCAAGCTCGACCCGGCAAACGGCGACTGGATCGTCATCGGCCAGGAATTCGGCCCGTCCATGAAGCTGCATGTAACGGTCTACAGGCCGACGCTGGAAGTCGCCACGCAGTTCAGCTTCGACGCGCCGCGGCAGGTCTATATCCACGACTTCTTCGCAACCGAGAAGCACGTGGTCTTCGTGCTGCACCCGTGCAACTTCTCGCCCTGGGGCTTTCTTGCCGGCTTCAACAGCTTCACGGACGCGCTGACCTTCAAGCCGGAAGACGGCACGGTGCTGGCCGTGGTGCCGCGCGGCGGCGGCAAGCCGAGCTACTACGACGTGCCCGCGTCGTTCATGTGGCACGCGCTCAACGCCTATGAACGCAACGGCGAGATCGTCGCGGACTTCGTCGGCTACGACGTACCGGATCACTTCATCGGCGACGATCCGTATCTCGAGGCGATCATGGACGGGAAGATCGGCAAGGCCGAGTACCCGGGCACCATTCGCCGCTACGTGATCGGCCTCGACAGCGGCACCGCGCGGGAGGAGACGCTGGACGGCGGCAACCACGAGTTCCCGATGACCGATCCGCGCGTGCAGGTGGGCACGCACAATGTGGGCTATTTCTCCACCGGCGGCGTCGGCGGTCTCAACAGCGGCATCAAGCGCATGGACATGGAGACGGGCGCCACTCAGGTGTTCGACTTCGGCGCCGACAACGCCCAGATCGGCGAACCGGTGTTTGCGCCGCGCGGCGGCATCGACGACGGCTGGATCATCGCCCAGGGCCTGGACGCAAAGAGCGAACGCTCATTCTTCGCGGTGTTCGATGCGCAGGCCGTGGACGCGGGGCCGGTGGCGAAGGTGTGGCTGAACCACCACGTGCCCATCTCGTTCCACGGTGCGTGGAACGCGTAAGCCAAAGACGATTGCACAAAAAGTTGCGGGCGCCCGGATCCCCCAATCCGGACGCCCGCTTGGTGTGCTGCACGTCTGCGGGGGACAGTCCGCGCCGTGCAGCCAGCCTTCCCCCTCCCGTCGGGAGGTCGAGCCTTAGTAGACGGTGCCGCCGACCCCGCCGGTCAGCACCATGCCTTCAAGGCTCACACGGCCCTTGGGACCGTGATCACCGCCGCGGCCCTCGCCGCGGTAGATCAGGACTTCGGCGGCCGGGCCGCCGGCAAGCTTGGTGTGGCCATAGCCCGTGCGGTGCTCCGCCGGGGCGCAGGCCAGCTTCCCGCCACGGCCGAAGCGCAGCGCCTCGCCCGGCAGGCATTCGATGATGAAACCGTCCTTGTAGTCGGCGTAGCCATCGACCATGCGGCCGACCGTGGCGCCGAGCGCGTGACCGTCCTCGCAGCGGAAGACCTCGCCTTCATACTCGGGGCCGAACTCGGCCGGCGACACGCGCCAGGCGCTGAACAGGTGGCCCTTGGGGCCCAGGCACTCGGCCTTCACGGGCTTGGGCTTTTCCGGCTCGGCGATGTCGATCTTGCCGATGGGCACGGGCGGCGCCTGCACGATGACGAAGGACGAACCGCCCCCGCCGCCGACAAACGTCGTGTTGTTGTTGTTCGTGATGATCTCGCGTTCGACGATCTTCTCGCGCTCGATGATCTTGGTCTCGCGCTCGATGATTTTCTCGCCGCCGCCATCCTTCTTGTGCCGCTCGCCCTTCATCATCGGGATGTGGACGTTGGGCACCGGCACCGTCACGTTGAAGACGTGGGTGGAAACCTTCGGCACGTGCACGTTGATGTTCGGCGTCTTCGGCATCTTGTGGCCGTAGCCGCCGCCATGCTTGTCGTGCTCAGAGCCGGCGAGCGACACCGAGGCGGAAAGCAGGGCCGCCAGCGTGCCAGTCGCGATAATCCGGGTCACATGTTTCATTTTGGCACTCCTGCGGGCCGGTCCGGGGGAGGAATGGCCCTCTGTCTGTCCCGAAAGCGGCCGGAGAACCGCCTTCGGGCTGACAGGTGCAGGTCGCGTGCCGGTTTCGGGCTACTCGGCGGGCGCCGGGTGGCCCTGCATCCGACGCCGCTCCTCGCGCCGCGCCTGGCGGGTGGCGACGATCATGAAGAGCGCCGGTGTGAAATAGAGCGCAAGGATGGCCGAGCCGCCGACGCCGCCGGCGATGGCGGTCGCCATCGGCTGCCAGAAGCGGCCGCCGAACAGGATCAGCGGGGTAAAGCCGCCGATCGTGGTTAACGTGGTCGAGATGATGTGCCGGGTGGCCCCCATCACCACCTCTTCCGCCGCCTGCGCATCGCCCGCCCGCGCATCGGGGTCCGCCTTCAGCGCCGACAGCACGACGATGGACCCGTTAATGGCGAGGCCGACGAGGCCCATGGTGCCGACGATGGCAACGAAGCCGAACGGGTAGCCGAACAGCCAGACGCCCCACAGGGCAAGGCCGATAGACAGGAACGCGACCGAGAAGATGATCCCGGCAAAGCGGAACGAGTTGAACGACAGGATGATCGACGCCGCCATGAGGACGAAGAGCGGACCGGCGAAGGCCGCGAGACGGCCTACCGTCTCGCCGCGCTGCTCGGCGTCACCGCCGAACTCGAGACGGTAACCGCGCGGCGGCTCGTAGCCCGCCTCCGCCATCTGGATCTGGAAGTCGGCCAACGCCTCGGCCGGCAGCACGAAGGGGATGACGAAGGCCTGGATCGTGTTGGTCCGCTCGCCGTTGCGCCTTGTGATGCCGGAAAGTTCCGGTTCGAGACCGATATCGGCGATGGCGTTGAGCGGCACGCCGGGCACTTCGTCCGGCTGCATCATGCCGCGCTGGGACGGCAGGATGTATTCCGACCGCACGCCCTCAACGTCGCTGCGAGTGGTGTCGCCCACGCGCACGCGCACCGGCAGTTCCTCCGTCGCCTCCACGATGGAGCCGCCGACCGAGCCTTCGAGCGTCGCATCGAGCTGGCGGGCAATATCGACCGGCTGGAGGCCCGCGAGTTTCGCCTCGTCTTCCTTCGCGCGCACGCTGAGCTTGGGCTCGCCGCCCGTGAGCTTGGCGAGCGTGAAGGTCACGCCCTTCGTCTCGTGCATGATGGCGCGGATCTTCTCGCCTTCTTCGCGCAGCTGATCGACGGCCGGGCCGACGATTCGCACCTCGACCGGCGCATCCACCGGCGGCCCCTGCTCGAAGGGGCTCGCCATGATGTTGGCTTCCGGGAACGCCTGCATCAGGTCGAGCTGGAGCTGTGGCAGCTCGCGCAGCGTCGCGTGCCAGTCCGTCGTGCGCACGAAGGCGCCGGCGAATGACGACAGGCCCTCCGACGAGTTGTTCATGGAGTAATAGACGCGCGGCGCCGGGTCGCCGATCACCCAGTGGCTTTCGACGATGTCCTCGTGCTCCAGCAGCTTCTGGCGCACGCGCTCGACGACTTCGCGGGTTTCGGCAACCGACGTCTGCGGCGGCATGCGAAGCTGGATCTGGAACATGTCCCGGTCGTTGGCCGGGAAGAACTGCTCCTTGAGCGTGCCGGACATGAGGAAGCCGAAGATGGGCAGGACTACCGAGACCGCAATGCCGATCCACGGCCGGCGCAGCACAGTGCGAACCGAGCGGCGGTAAACGTCGGACAGGTCCGGATCGACGAAGCCGTCGCGCCACCAGACGCGCTCGCGGTGCGGATCGGCGGGCTTACCGGCCACGTAGCCCGCGACCGCCGGGATGACCGTCATCGCCAGGAAGAACGAGGACGTGATGGCGATGATGACGCCGATGGCGAGCGGGCCGACGAACTCCCCCGCCCCGCCGGGCATCAGGAAGATCGGCGCGAAGGCCAGCGCCGTCGTCAGTGTGGAGGCGAAGAGCGGCACGAACAGGTGGCCGATGGTGTCGGCGATGGCGTCGATGACGCTCGCCCCCGCGCGCCGCTCCGCGTTGAAGTCGTCCACAACGACGATGGCGTTGTCGATGAGCAGGCCGAGCGAGACGATGATGCCGACCATCGACGTCTGGTGCAGCGGCATGCCCATGATGTTGTAGACGATGAACACCATCAGCACGGACAGGGGCAGCGCCATGCCGACGAGCAGCGCCGACTTCCAGCCCATGGTGACGAGCAGGATCAGCATGACCATGCCCGCGCCCAGCAGCATGTTGGCGCCGAGCTCGTCGATGCGCTCGGAGGTGTAGACCTCCTGGTCGAACACGATGTCGAGCTTGATGCCGCGCGGCAGGTCTTCCTCGAACTCGCGCACGATCTCCTTGGCGCGCGCGGCCCACAGGTCGATACGGCCGCCCTTCTCCATCTCCGCCGAGACGAAGACGCCGCGCACGCCCGCCACGAGGCCGATGCTGCGCGGCGGATCGCGCGTGCCCTTGGTGATGGTGGCGATGTCGGAAACGCGCACGATCTGCCCATCCGGCTGGCGCTTGAGCGGAATGTCGCCGATCTGGGTGACGCTCTTGAGCTCGCCGGTGACTTCGAGCGTGAGGTCATTCGTCTGGTTGCGCAGGATGCCCGCGGAGACCTTGGCGTCGGCAAGGCGTATCGCCTGGCTTACTTCCGCAACCGTCAGGTTGAGCGCGGCAAGCGCCACCGCGTCGAGCGCGACGACGATTTCTTCCTCGGCCTCGCCGTGAATATCGGCCTCGCGCGTACCCGGCATGTTGAGGAGGCGGTTCTCAAGCTCCTCGCCAAGACGCGTCATGATGTCGACCTGCGGTTCGCCCGGCTGGTCCCACGACAGACCGACGACGATGGTGACCGCGGTGGAGGAGCGGTCCTCGAGATCGGGCTTCGAGGTGCCGGCGGGCAGCTCGGCTTCCGCGTCGGTCAGCTTGCTTCGGACCTTCGACCACACCCGGTCGGCGATCATCACCTCGTCCAGCAGTTCGACGCGGATGAAGGACGTGCCCGCGCGCGACTCGGACTCGATTTCCTTGATCTCGGGAACTTCGCGCAGCGCCTCCTCGATGGGCTCGGTGACGAGGCTTTCGACGCGCAGCGCCGAAGCGCCCGGCAGGAACGTGACAATGGAGGCGAAGCGGCGTGTCAGCGCCGGGTCTTCCTGGCGGCCCAGGCTGTTGAAGGCGAGCCAGCCGGCAATGAAGATCAGGCCCAGCGTCAGGGCCGTGAGGCGGGGATTGCGGTAGAACAGCGTGGACATGGCAGCGGGCCCCTCAGTTGGTGAGGGGCGTGGTGTCGCTCACCCGCACCCGCTGGCCCGGCACCAGCCGGTGCGTGCCGTTGGCGACGAAATGCTCGCCATCTCGAAGCGTGCCGCGCACATAGGCGCGCTCGGCTTCCGTATGGAGAAGCTGCACCGCGCGGCGCTCAAGGATGCCGGTTCCGGCCGCTGCCTCGGACCCGTCTTCCTCGGGCGGCCCTTCCACGACCACGTAAAGCGACCACAGCCCGCGGCGGCCTTCGGTCAGCGCCGCGATGGGCACCCAGAAGCCCTCCTGCTCGATGGTGCGCGACAGCGGCAGGCGGACGAGTTCGCCCGCGCGGACCGCGGTGGGCGGTGCATCGACCATCAGGAGCGCGGTGACGGTGCGCGTTTCCGCGTCCACTTCCGCCAGCACGTCGGTCAGGACGGCAGGATAGGATTCCTCGCGAACTGTGACCTGGTAGACCATGCCTTCACGGAGCGCGGGCAGCGCATCCGGCGGCACCCCCACATGGGCTTCGAGGCTGGCGCTTTCGAGAAGGCGGAAGATGGGCTGGCCGGGGCTGACCACGGTGCCCTCGTCCACCATGCGCGCGACGACCGAGCCGTCATAAGGCGCGCGGATGGAAGCCAGCTCCAGCGACACTTCCAGCGCCTTGATGTTGGCGCGTGCCGCTTCGAGCTGCGCGCTGACCGCCTGCCGCTCGAAACGTGCTTCGTCGTAGCGCTGCTGGGAGACGTTCTGGCGCTCGACCAGCTGGCGCTGGCGGTTGACGGTGACATCGGAAAGGGCGAGACGCGCCTTCGCCTCGGTTTCAGCGGCACGTGCCTGCGCGAGCTGCGCTTCCAGCGTGCGCGTATCGAGGGAGGCCAGCACGTCGCCCCTGGCCACCTCGGCGCCCTCGTCCACCGCGACCTCGGCAAGCAACCCGCCGCGCTCGAAGCCGAGATCGCTCGACCGGCGCGCGGCGATGCGGCCGGCGTAGCGCGCGGAAATTTCGTAGCTGTCGAGCATCTGCACGGCCGCCGTCTCGATCGGCAGCACGCGCTGCTCTTCCGCTTCGAGGCTGACCGCGCCCGGCGCGCCGGCGAACATGACGAAAGCCGCGCCCGCGAGCACGAGAAGCACGGCAACAATGAGAAGTCGCCTACCCAAGCCCTTACCCCTTCTTTCCCGGAACCGCGTCCCAAACGGCCCCTCGCGGACATGCCCGGCGGACTGACCCGCCGCCGATGTTGCCCGAACGCCCGGAGGCTGACATGGTAAGTTGCGTCATGCAACGTACCGGGCGGAAAAACCGCCGTTTCAGGGAGCACATGGGTGCGCCGGACCAGTTTCGCAAACTCTGATTGTACGCTCGCCTGCTCGCTGGAGATCATCGGCGAGTGGTGGACGATGCTGATTATCCGCGAGGCGCTGACGGGTTACCGGCGATTCGAGGAGTTCCGCGAGCGCCTCGGCATCGCCCGGAATATCCTGACAAGACGGCTGCGGCACCTGGAATCCCACGGGATTCTGGAGCGCGTGCGCTACCAGGACCGGCCGCCGCGCTACGAATACGTCCTGACGCAAAAGGGTAAGGAGCTGGGCACGGCGGTCATGGCCCTCACCCAGTGGGGCAACCGGTGGAAGACGGCGGGCGATCAGCCCGCGCCGATCCAGTTTCACAACGCCGAAACCGGCGCACCCATCGAAGTGCGCATCATCGACACGGATACGGCACAACAGGTGTTCTACAAGTCCGTGGTGGTGACGCCGCCTGACGGCATCCCCCGCCACCCGGGTCGCGGCGACGCCGAGCGTTAACTTCCTGCACCGCCCCATTTTCGGCGGCAATCCACAGAAAATCGCGAGTTCTCCCCAGCGCCGGCCGCCCGGTGGCACGGCGCGTGCTCTTTCTGCCCCGAGCGCCCGTTAACGGGGCCTCGCTGTGCCGACCCGGCACGGCGGGTGTCCCGAACAGGCCAAACGGATCAACAGGGGACGCGGCGCTGGCCGCTCCGGCAACCAGCCGGCGAGAAGAGAGAGCTAACAATGACGAAGACGCGAGCAGCCCGCGACCTGCTGGCCTACTGGTACCGCCTCTCGGCGGGCCGGCAGGCGCCGCGCCGTGACGAGATCGAGCCGCGCGACATCAAGCGCCACCTGCCGGACATGTTCATCCTGGAGCTGGAGCGGCCGGGCGTGTTCACCTTCCGGCTGGCGGGCACCGCCATCTGCGCCGCCTACGGTTTCGAGCTGCGCCATTCGGACTTCGCGGACCTGTGGCAGAGCGACGGCCGCCGCAGCGTGACCGAGCTGCTGGAGCGCGTCGTCGGCAATGCGGAACCGGTGCTCGCGGAAATCGCCGCCGAATCCATGAGCGAGCGCGGCGTGCGTTTCGAAATGCTGCTGCTGCCGCTGGCCGCGCCCGACGGGCGCCTGACCCGCATCCTCGGCTGCCTCGCGCCGCTGGAAGACCCGTTCTGGCTCGGCAGCGAGCCGCTGGTGCGCCAGTGGACGGAAACCATCGAGATCCTCGGCGCCGAGCAGGATGACTTGATCCCGACGACCGAACGCGTGGAACTGGACGTCGAAGACGCCGTCACGCGCGACGAGCCGCCGGCCATCGCCTTCCGCGAGGTAAGGCCGTACCTGCGGCTGGTGAAGACCGACAGCTAGGCGGCGCCCGCTTCCATCTCTTCCAGCTGGGCGCGAAGCTGATCGGCGCCGCGTGCGCCGGTCAGGTCGACGCCATTGAGGCGCGCGCCGCGAAGGTCCGCGCCGCGAAGGTCGCAATCCACGAGAATGGCGCGCGACAGGTCGGCGCCACGCAGGTCCGCCTTGAAGAGCGAACCGCCGGTGAAATCAATCTCGCGCATGTCCGCGCCGCGCAGGTCGCCATTGGCCAGCACCGCGTCATGGGCGCAGACCGGCCACCGCTTGCCACCAAAACCACTGATCGGCATGGGCGACAGGTCGGCGCCCCCCATGGACACACCCCTGCCCTTCACGCCCGCGAGCCGGATGCCGCGCATGTCCGCATTGGAAAGCCGCGCGCCCGCAACCATGGCGCCCGACAGGTCGGCCATCGTCAGGGTGGCGTGGTTGAGGTCCGCATCGGCCAGCACCGCTTCGATGAGGACGGCGGCAGCAAGGTTGCAGCCGACGAGGCTGAGGCCCGTCGCATCCAGCCCTTCCGCATCAAGCTGCCGTCCGCGCTCGCCGACGCTGGCGATCCACAACCGGTGATCGGCGATCAGGTCGCGGATCGTTTCGCCATTGCTGGTGGTGGCCTGCGGCAGCACCGCGTTGGTGAGGTCTGCTTCCGTCAGCGCGCTGCGGCTGATCTGCGCCGCCGTCAGGTTTGCGCCGGTAAGATTGGTGTTGTCGAGGATGCTGCCCGCGAGTGTGGCGCCCTTGAGCACGCAGTCGCTCAGGTCCGCGTCCGTCAGGTCGCATCCCGAGAACACGACGCCCGAGAGATTGGCCCCGTTAAAGCGCGTGGAGCGAAGGCGCGCATTGGCGAGGTTCGCGTCGCGCAGGTCCGTGTTTGACAGGCGGGCACGCACGATGCGTGCACCGTCGAGCCGCGCTTCGCGCAGGTGCGCCCCGGTGAGGTCCACGGCGCCGTCGGCTGTCTTGTAGTAGCTGAGATTGCCCGCCGCATCGCGCGCCATGATGGTGCCGTCACGCACGTCGGCCTCTTCCAGGTAGGCCTTCTCGAGGTTGGCGTTGGCGAGCTTCGCGCCGCGCAGATCGACGCGGTACATGTTGCAGGAATAGAACGAGGCGTCCTCAAGCTGGGCGTTGAACAGGTTGGCGCCTGACAGGTTCGCACCGTCGAACATGGCGCCGTTTGCGACGACGCCGACGAGTTCGGCCTCGCGCATATCCATGCCGCGGAAGTCCACCCCTTCCAGTGTCTCGAACGACAGCACCAGGCGCTTTCCGCCCTTGCGCCCGTCGAGGAAGCGCCGGTGCAGCTTCAGCGCCTCGTGCACCTCGCGGTGCGACAGCTGTGCGCGCTGCGGGGCCTCGGGATCGAGCCTCGCACCGGCGCCGAGCGGCGATTTAAGGGGTGTGCGGACGAACTCGCCATCCGGGGAAATATGGTCGGGCACTTGTTATCTCCTGCGCGACGCCCCGGACTTGCGATCCGGGGCGCTCGACACAGGGGATAAACCCGCCACAACTGACAGGCAGGTAAGGCCGGCGGCGCGGTTTGCCTCAAAAGCCGGTCAAATTCGAACGGCTGCAGGCGTTACTCGGCTGCCGCCGCCCGGTCGCCGGCGATCGTCACGTGCTCGGGCGCAAGCTGCGAGCGGCCGCGGATGTAATCCGATGCCTTCTCCGCGATCATGATCGTCGGCGCATTGGTGTTGGAGCCGATGAGCGTCGGCATGACGGAGGCATCCACAACGCGCAGGCCCTCGACACCGCGCACGCGCAGCTCCGGGTCGACCACGGCGTGCTCGTCCGTGCCCATCTTGCAGGTGCCGACCGGGTGGTAGAGCGTCTCCGCCGTCTTGCGGATCCACGCATCCAGGTCTTCGTCGGTCTCGACGCCGGCCGGCGGCTTGAGGCGCTCGCCGCGATAGGGATCGAACGCCTTCTGGCGGAAGATTTCTTCCGTCTTGCGCAGGCCCTCGCGCATGGCGCGCCGGTCACCCTCGGTCGAGAGGTAGTTCGGCTGGAGGAGCGGCGCGTCGAACGGGTCGAGCGACTTGAGCGCCAGGTAGCCCCTGCTTTCCGGGCGGCACGGATAGACGATGCACGAGAAACCGTGGTCCTTGGTGATGCCGTCGCGCCCGTGCGGGTCAGTCATGGCGACGCTCACGTAGTGAAGCTGCATGTCCGGCATGTCGAGCTCGGGCCGCGTCTTGATGAAAGCGCCGCCCGCTGTCGGCGGGAACGAGGCGTCGCCCTTGCCGAAGAATGTGTAGGCCATGCCCGCCGCCAGCACCTTCCAGAGCGAGGCGGAGCGGTGGAGCGTGATCGGCTGCGTCGAGCGGAACTGGCTGACGACGCCCAGGTGATCCTGCAGGTTGCGGCCCACGCCCTTCACGTCAGCAACCGCCTTGATGCCCCACCTGGCCAGGTAGTCGGCATCGCCGACGCCGGACAGCAGAAGGAGCTGCGGCGAATTGATGGCGCCGCCCGACAGGATCAGTTCGCGCGCGATGCGCACCTGCTTGGTCTCGCCGTTCTGCACGTATTCAAGCCCCGTCACGCGCGTTCCCTCGAACAGGATGCGCGTCGTGTGGGCCTCGGTCTCGGCGACGAGGTTGTCCCGGTCAAGGGCAGGATAGAGATAGGCGCGCGCGGCGGAGCAGCGCTTCGATCCCTGGATGGTGTGCTCGTAACGCGCGAAGCCTTCCTGCTGCGCACCGTTGAAATCTTCCGTGAGCGGATGACCGGCCTCGTTGCCGGCCCTCACGAACACGTCGAGCAGCGGGTCGTTCTCGCGGTTCGACTTCTGCACGTGCAGCGGCCCGTCATGGCCGTGGAACACCGTGTCGTCGCGGTTGGAATGCTCGGCGCGCTTGAAGTAGGGCAGCACGTCCGAATACGACCAGCCCGGGTTGCCGAGCTGGCGCCACAGGTCGTAGTCGCGCGCGTGGCCGCGCGTGTAGACCATGGCGTTGATCGACGACGAACCGCCCCAGCCGCGCCCGCGCGGCCAGTAGAGCTTGCGGTTGTTGAGGTGCTGCTGGCCCTCGGTCTCGTAGGCCCAGTTGTGCGGGTTCTTCTCGCCCACGAGGCGCGCATAGCCCGCCGGCATGTGGATGAAGGAGTTCTTGTCGCGCGGACCTGCCTCGAGGATCAGGACGCGCGCCGAGCCATCCTCGCTCAGCCGGTTTGCCAGCACGCAGCCCGCGCTGCCCGCACCCACGACGACGTAATCGAATTCTTCCATGACCTTCCGGTCCTTCCGTCCCTTGCGGGCAGCCGCTTGTCTGTGTGTTCGGGGATGCGGCGCCCAACGCAGTTACACATCCACCGCCGTGACTGGGGCCACGGGCGGTGCCGGTCAATTCAGCGGGCCGTAATTGACAACAGTGTAAAAGATGACGCAAGCGTCAAGTTTGTCGTGCCACCCTGGCCTGCCCGCCAACACCGCGGAAACCTTGGGCCTTACGGCATCAGCTCGATGACGACGCGCCGGTTCAGCGGCTCGCGGACACCGTCCGGCGTCTGCACCGCCAGGTCCGTTTCGCCGTAGCCGATCACCTGGATCGCCTCGGGCCGCGCGCCCAGTTCGATCATGGTCGCCTTGACCGCCTCGGCACGGCGCAGGGACAGCCCCTCGTTGTAACCAGCGGGGCCGGACGTATCGGCATGGCCGCCGAGCACGATCTCGCCATGGCCGCCAAGACGCGCCGTTTCCATCGCCTCGGCGATCACGTCGAGCGCGTCAGCACGCAGGAACCATTCGTCGAAGCCGAAATAGGCCGTGTAGCTGGCCGGGTCCGGCAGCATCACGGGCGGCGGCGCAACGGCGGCTTCCAGCGCCGCGATGTCACGCTCGTATTCGGCGCGGCAGCGGGTGATGGAAGCGCTGTCGGATTCTGGATCAATCGAGCGCAGGTACCAGCAATCGAAAGCGGCCTGGGCGGACGCCGCGAGGTCCGGGGCATCGCCCCGGCCCGGCACCAGCGCACCCATCAGCCGGTCGCGGGCACCCTCGAAAGCGGACAGCGGTGCGGCGAATTCGCCGAGCGCATCGCCCGTGGGCGTCACCGGCGCAACGACGGTGCCGTTGGCAGCCGACATGGCGCGCGCGGCGAACGCATTGGAAAGCTCTTCGTTTTCCTCTTCGTAGGCCCGCGCCGAGTGGTCGAGATAGGCCTCGTAGAGTACCCGGGTGAACGGCGTGCCCGTGGGCGTCATCTCGCGCGCCCGCTCGTATTCGTAGCTCGCGCAGGACGACACCACAGCCGCCACCACGATCAGGGCCGCCAGCCGCGCCGCCCGTCCAACCATCTGCCGCATCACCCGTTCAGCCCCCGGCGTTTCTGCTTCTTCAGCATTCGTTAACCACGTGGGCCGGGAGATTACCAGCGCCTCCGTGATCCGCCAATGCCGCAGATTTCCGCCGGGAACGGATCGTCCGCCTGCGTCAGAAGTTCTCGGCATAAGGCCGCAGGTCGAGCTCAAGCGTCCACGTGGTCGGGTGCTGCATGTGGAGCATCCAGTAGGCCTCGGCCATGGCATCGACGTTCAGCATGCCATGCTCGCCCATCTTGTCCGCCATCTCGGGGAAGCGGCTGCGGATCTGGTCGCCGTCGATGATGCCATCGATGACCGTGTGGGACACGTGCAGGCCGCGCGGGCCGAACTCCCGCGCCATGCCGTGCGCCAGCGCCCGTTCCGCCGCCTTGGCGGAGGCAAAGGCCGTGAACGGCGGCCGGGCACGCATGGAAGCCGTGGCGCCGGTGAAAATGAGCGACGCCTGCGTCTCGCGGGCGCCTTCCTTCGGCAGCACGCGGCGCGCGGTCTCGCGGCCCACGAGGAAGCCGCCGAAGGCGCACAGGCGCCAGAGGTCCTCGAAGAAGTCGTCGGTCATGTCGAGGAGGCCGCTGAACCGGTTGTTGCCGGCGTTGTAGACCACGAGGTCCGGGACGCCCGCCTTCGCCTCCGCTTCGTCGAACATCCGGCGGACGTCTTCGGGTTTGGTCGTGTCGGCGACGATGGCATGGGCCGTGCCGCCCGCCCCGCCGATCTCGGCCACGACTTTTTCCAGCTTTTCCGCCGTGCGGCCTGCCACGAACACCGTGAGCCCTTCCGCGGTGAATTTCCGGGCGCAAGCAGCGCCCAGTCCCGCCGAGGCCCCCACACCGACCACCAGCGCCACCGATCCCTTTTCCGTCCGCATGCGCCCTCTCCCGCTTTTTCCGCCGTTTACCTGAAGTTTGCCCGGCTCAAATGGGCATTTGTCCTGATGCGGGCAACCAGCCGTTAACGCGGCACGTGGGATGCTGGCAGCGGAAATTCGAGCGAAGGGAGGGCGCGATGGACGCGGCCCTTAGGCACGACAGCAACGAGTTGATGCCGGGCGACGGCCCCGACCGCCGCCGGTTTCCGCGCGTGCCGGTCGACCTGGAAGTCCGCTACCTTCGCGCCGACGGCTCGGAGCAGGCGGGCCGGGTGGTCGATGTTTCCGCCTGCGGCCTCTACATCGCCGGCAACCCGTCAAGCACCAAGCCCGACCCGCACGAGCGCATCGTCGCCTACGTGGACAAGCTTGGCCGCTTCGAAGGCAACGTCGCCCGCGTCAACCCGGATGGCTTCGGCGTCGAACTGGAAATGACGCCGGCCAAGCAGCAGCGCCTTGCCGCGGCGCTCGAACGCGTGGCCGCGGGCGATGCGGACGCCATCGCCGAAGCCCGCCGCCATCCGCGCGTGGAGGGCGGCGACAAGCCCACCAGGCTGCGCCTGCCCAACGGCACGGAAACACCCTGCCGCGTCATCGACATCTCGGTCAGCGGCGCGTCGGTTGAAACCCACCTGCGCCCCACCATCGGCGTCTATGTGGAGATCGGGCGCATGCGCGGCCGCGTGGTGCGTCACCACGAGACCGGCTTCGCGCTCGAGTTCGCCGACCTGTCGGAACTGCCCCGCGCCATGCTGGACCAGTTCCAGGGCGAGTAGCCCCCGAAACGTCATTATTCCACGCTGGACGCTGTCACGGCGGCGCGGGTAAATGCGCGGCCATGATGTTGCTTGCCCGCCGCCTGATTCGATCGATCGCTGCGGCTGCCGCACCGGTGGCCGTCTGCATTGCTCTGCCCGCCTCCGCGCAGGAGCAATGCGGCCCCGAACGCCACCAGATCCTGTCGACGCAATTCGAAAACGATCTCTTCGGCAACGGCGCCGATAGGCACTACACGCACGGCTCGCGCGCCTCGTTCATCTCGAGCGGGCCGGTGCCGGAGGTGCTCGAGGGACTCGGCGACGGCACGCCGGGCTTCAACCGCGGCGACCGGATGCAGTTCACGCTGTCGCTCGGCCAGTCGATCTTCACGCCGGACGATATATCGGTCACGACACTCCAGCGGGACGACCGGCCTTATGCGGGCTGGACCTATGCGGGTTTCGGTCTGGTGTCCTTCCACCAGGGCTGCAATGAACCCGCCAAGCGGATCGATACGCTGGAACTTGCGATCGGCGTCGTCGGCCCCGCCTCGCAGGCGGACGAAGTGCAGCGCACCTGGCACGAATGGATCGGCTCGCCCGAGCCGCAAGGCTGGCAGCACCAGCTCGACGATGAACCGGGCATCGTCCTCACCTATGAGCGCCGCATGCCCCGCGATATTCCACTCGTCTGGTTCGAAGACCTGCTGCCCTTCAACCTGGAAGCTGACGCCACGCCCCATTACGGCTTCTCGCTGGGCAACGTTTTCACGCACGCGGCGGCCGGTGCGACCATGCGCATCGGCACCGATCTCGACACGACGGACGGCGTGCCGCGTATCCGCCCCAGCCTGCCCGGCTCGGCCTATTTCACGCCGAGCCAGGACCTGGACTGGCAAATCTTCGGCGGTGCGGAACTGCGGCTGGTGGGCCGGAACATCTTTCTCGACGGCAACACCTTCAGAAAGAGCCACCGGGTTGAGAAGGAGAACTTCGTCCTCGACCTCCAGGCCGGGGCCGCGATCACGCTGGGGAAAGTGCGCGTCACCTTTACAAACACGTTCCGCAGCAAGGAATTCGTAAAGCAGGATTCCTGGGACGAATTCGGATCCATTTCGCTGGCATTTCATTTCTGAGGCATTGCGGGCGTAGGATGCCGCCATCCGGCGCGTAAGCCCGTGACCAATGCGCTTCCCAGGAGGTAGCCCCATGCATCTGATGCTGAAATCCGCCTGCGCCGCCCTCGTGGCCCCCCTCGTGGCCACTGCCATGCTGGCGATGGCGCCCGTGCCCGCGATGGCGCAATACCAGGAGCAGCGCCAGTCCGAGTGCCGCAACGATTCCACCGGCGGCGTGCTCGGCGGCCTCGCCGGCGCGGCGCTGGGCGGCCTGCTCGGCTCCCAGTTCGGCTCCGGCTCCGGCAAGACGGCCGCCACCATCGGCGGCGTGGTCCTCGGCGGCATTGCCGGCAACCAGATCGGCAAGCACATGACCTGCCGCGACGAGGAATACGTGCAGGAAACCACGTATGAATCGCTGGAAACCGGCGAAACCAACACCTGGCAGAACCAGGAAAGCGGCAATTACGGCGAAGTCCGCCCCGGCGAGACCTATACGAATGCCCAGGGGTACGAATGCCGGACCTTCGAACAGGAGGTCTATGTCAACGGACAGCCCGTTCAGGACACCGGAACCGCCTGCAAACAGCCCGACGGCTCCTGGCAGATCGTTTCGTAGAAATTTTTTTCGGCTTTTTTGCCGCCATCCGAAGTACCGGAAAGGGCGCGCCGCGGGACCGCGGGGCGCCCTTTTCTTTTGCCTGCTCCCGCCTGACAGGCCCGATTTGCCGCAGAATTCCGCGATGGCTCAAATCCGAGTCAAACTCGACGCGCAATTATTGCAAGGTTGAGTGAAATACAGAACAAATGAATACATGATTTGAATCAGTCTTGATTAAAGTATAGACGGAGAAATCAGAAGTATCTAAAATCCAGACTGCCATCCTCCTGGTCATCGTTAGAGGTAACCAAGGGGTTGGTTATGTTCATTCTTCGTAGTCTTCTGATGGTGGCGATCGTCGTTGCGCTCGCCGCCTGCCAGACCGCCGGGGCCAACGGTCCCGCGCCCACCGCCAAGCTCACAACCGGCGCCGTGCCGGTGACGGCAAGCACCATGCGCGAAGGCGCACGGACGAACCCGCCGCTCGGCTACGTCACCTTCTGCATCCGCAACCGGGCGGAATGCGAGGGCGACGAGACCGCGGCCCCGGGCCCGATGGTGAACCTCACCTCGGAGCGCTGGCTCGAGCTCAACAAGGTCAACGACTTCGTGAACCGCACCGTGCGGCCGATGACGGACGAGAAGCTCGTCCAGAAGGCCGAGTGGTGGAGCTTTCCGATCAATTCCTACGGCGACTGCGAGGACTACGTGCTCGAAAAGCGCCGCATCCTGATCGAAAAGGGCTGGCCGGCCGATGCGCTGCTCATCTCGGTCGTCCGCCAGTGGAACGGCGAAGGCCACGCGGTGCTGAGCGTCCTGACCGACAAGGGCGACCTCGTCCTCGACAACCTGAAGTCGGGCATCGTCGCCTGGGAGAAGGCTCCGTACAGCTGGGTCATGCGCCAGTCGCGCAACCATCCGCTGCACTGGGTGAAGCTCGACGGCACGGGCCAGCCCGCTGAAATCGCGCCGAACCGCATCGCCGATGCCGGTCTGCGCCTCGAAACCTCTGCAGCTGGGGGTCCTTCGGGCCTCTAACCTGCGCCGACCCCGACGAAGGGTCACCAGCAGCGGAGAGAAGGGCCGGTCCCGCCGGACAGCGGGACCGGCCCAGCTATTTCTAGCGCCCCTTCCACTGCGGTGCGCGCTTCTCGGCGAAGGCGCGCGGGCCTTCGATCAGGTCCTCGCTCTTGAAAAGCGCCGTGACGGCGTCGTACTTGCCGCCGATGGCTTTCTCCAGGTTCGCCTCGTCGAGGCCCTTGTAGACGCTTTCCTTGGAGGCGCGGATCGACATGGGGCTGCACGCCTCGATCTGCTTCGCCCAGCGCATGGCGGAATCCATCAAGTCGCCCGCCGGCACCACTTCATTGACGAAGCCGAGCTGCTGGCCTTCCGCCGCGGGCACCGTGCGCGCGGTGAGGATCATGCCCATCGCCTGCTTTAGCGGGATCTGGCGCGGCAGGCGGTGCAGGCCACCCGCAAGGGCTGCAAGACCCACCTTCGGTTCCGGCAGCGCGAAGGTTGCCTTGTCCGACGCGATGATGAGGTCGCAGGCGAGCGCGATCTCGAAACCGCCGCCCATGGCGACGCCGTTGACCGCCGCGATCACCGGCTTGTTGAGATCGTAGCGGGACGTCAGACCGGCGAAACCGGACTTGGGCACCTCTATCTTGTTGCCCTCGGCCTGCCACTTGAGATCGTTGCCCGCGGAGAAGGCGCGCTCGCCCGCCCCGGTGATGATCGCGACCCACAGGTCATCGTCGGCGGCGAAGGCGTCGAAGATCTTTTCCAGCTCGAAGTTGGCGGGGGGATGCAGCGAGTTCATCCGGTCCGGGCGGTTCATGGTGACCTTGAGGACCTTGCCGTCGGTCTCGACCGTGTTGAACTCCAGGTTCTCGAATGCCTTGCTCATGGCGTTGTTCTCCCGCGGTTGTGGCTGGATGCCGGTTCGATTTCGCGGCGGAGAGTGCGCCGGGCGGCCCGCGCCCGCAAGGTTTTGAGCGCGCAACTTGCGCTGCGGCGATGGACCGGAAACGGCGGGTTGCCTATGATTCGCCGCACTCGACGCCGACGATTCGCCGATCGGACGCAGCGGCGCCCTGCCGGTTCGCGGCCGCTGACCGACCCCGCCCCGTTTCGCGGACAAGGAGCCCGCCATGACCGACACGCCCCCGCAGACGCCCGAAACAACACCGCCCGGCGCCGCCGGCGAGCCCGACCCGCTGTTCGCGCACGTGGTCTACGGGCTCTACGCGCTCGGCTTCATCAACGGCATCACGACCATCATCGGCGTGATCATGGCCTATCTCCGCCGGGGCGAGGTGCAGGGCACCTATCTGGAAAGCCACTTCACCTGGCAGATCCGCACGTTCTGGATCACGCTGCTGGCCAGCATCGTTGGCTTCGTTCTGATGATGGTCGGCATCGGCTTCCTCATTCTTCTGGCCGTCCTCATCTGGGTGATCTACCGCATCGTGAAGGGCTGGATGCGGCTGGGCGACAAGAAGCCCATCGAAGACCCGGAAGCGTGGATCTGAGCAGCACCTGATGGGCACTCCGAACCCGGACAAAGAAGGCGGCGATCCGCTCGACGGGCGTTGGGTGCTCGACGTGGGCGGTCGCATCTACGGGCCCTATACCGGCCACGCACTGAAGGAGTATGTGGCGGAGGGGCGCGTCGCCGCGCATTCCGTGGTTGCGCGTACCGGGCGGCCCGCCGGGGAAGAAGTGTGGATGCCCGCGGCCGACGACCCCGCCCTCGGTCGCCTCTTCATGGACGACGCCATCGACGACATGCCCGCCGAAGCAGCGCCCGTGCGGCACGACGCGCCGAACCCTTCGCCGCAGCCGGACCCTCGCGCGGACGAGCGCCACGTCACCTATGGCAGCCGCAAGGGGCAGGTGGACCGGCGCAAGCAGCCGGGCTCGTTCAACCTGGTGATCGTTACCGACATCAAGTCGCGATCGAGCGGGCCGGTGGAAGACACGATCCTGTCGCTCGGCCCGGCCTTCAAGCTGTCGGCGAATGCGTGGGTGGTGCATACGCCGTCCGGCGCGCCGGAAGTGGTGAACGTGCTGACCCGGCACCTCGGCAGTGCCGACCGGCTGTTCGTGGTGGATGCCACGCGCAACCGCACGGCGTGGTTCAACATGGGGCCGGAGACCGACGCCAAGATCCGCCAGGTGTGGAAACACGAGAAGTAGGAATGCCCTGCGCGCTTAGCGGACGGGGTTCGCCGTGGGCACCGGCTGCTCGGTGACGCCGCCGCGCAGCGAAGGCGCCGAGCCGGGCGCGCTTGTTCCCGACGCCGTGCCGCCCTGCCCCGCGATATCCGCGTAGATCACCGCCGCACGGCGCCACTGCTCGAACATGGTGGCGTTCATGGCGCCCGCCGTCTGGCAGGTCTCGGCATCGTTGCCCCCGCTGTCGCAGGCCAGCGTCGTCGCCAGCAGCTCCTGCTGGACCGCAAGGCGCGTGAGGAAGTCCGCATACTGCGGCGAGGCGGCGGCGCGGTCGCGCAGCGTGTCGATGGCGCTGCACCCGGCCTGCTGGCGTTCCAGCGCAAGGCTCACCGCCCGGCTGTCGCTGTCGATCGCGCCATCTTCCACGGCGGAGCACAGGCGGCCCGTCAGGTGCGCCTGCACGTGATCGAACAGGCGGATCAGCTCGCGCTCGCGCGGGGCGAGGCCCAGATAGGTTTCGGCAAGCTTCGGTCCCGGCGTGTCGCCGATAAAGGCCAGCTTGGGATCGAAGGACGGACGCTCGCGGGGGGCGGCGCCGAGAAGCTCCTCGACCTCGACGCCTTCGCGCGCCAGCGCCGCCTGCCGGGCGGCGCCGAGATCCGGTGTGCCATCGGCCTTGGGCGGAATGCGCATGAACTGGATGCCGAGGGGCCGCAGCTCGAGCTGGAAGAATTCCGACGTCTCGCCGCGCACCATCGCCCCCTGCGCGCCGTCGCCGACGCGCTGGCCGTTGAGCGTGTAGACCCGGCCCTGCGCATCGGTGAACTGGCCGAGGACGCGGCCGTTGTCCTCCGCAATGCTCACCACGACGCCCTCGCTCATGGCGAAGCCGGCGTAGCGGCCCGTCAGCAGGGTCTTGTCCTCGTCCTCCTGCGCGGACGCGGCAAGCGGCATCGCAAGCAATGCCACGGCAAGGCCAAACATCCGGACGGTACGACGGAAGATTGACGCGAGGCTCAAACGGATACGGTTCCTATCGGCCCTTGAACTCGGGTTTGCGCTTCTCGAGGAAGGCCATCATGCCCTCCTTCAGATCTTCCGTCCGCATCAGCGGCAGAAGCTGGAGATAGACATGATGCACATGTTCGGGGAACGGTTCGTTAAGGCCCATGCGCATCATGCGCTTGGACGCTTGAACGGCGAGCGGCGCGTTGTCGGCGATCTCGCGGGCGAGCTTCATGGCCTCGTCCATTAGGTCGGCGGCGGGCACCACGCGCGAGGCAAGGCCCCACTCGACGGTTTCTTCCGCCGACAGGGTGCGGCCCGTGAAGATGAGCTCGGATGCCTTCTCCCAGCCGATCATGCGCGGCAGGAACCACGTGCCGCCGGATTCCGGCACCAGCCCGCGCTTGGTGAACGCGGCGGCCATCTTGGCCGTATCAGCCATCAGGCGGATGTCGCAGCCGAGCGCCGTGTCCATGCCGTAACCGGCAGCGCCGCCGTTGACGGCGCAGATCGTGGGCGTGTCCATGGCGTTGAGGACGGTCGGCGGCGTGTTGCGCAGGTCGAGCGTCGCGGGCGCGCTGCCCGAGGTGATGCCGCCCGAGCCGCCCTTGGCTTCCTGCAGGTTGAGACCGGCGCAGAAGGCACGGCCACGGCCCGTCAGGATCACGCAGCGCACGTCCTTGTCTTCTTCCGCCACCACCAGCAGCTCGGTCAGCCGGTTCAGCATGGGCCCGGAAATGGTGTTCATCCGGTCCGGCGCGTTCAGCGTGATGACGGCGATCCCGTCGGCAGCTTCGTAGAGGACTTCGTCGGCGGCCTCGCGGCTCAGGTCGTGTGCCTCGCTCATGGTGCGGCCTCCCTTCAGGTTCTGATTTCTATTTCGAGATCAGCTTAAGGCCTTGGGCATAGCGCTTCCAGTTTTCCACGTAATGCTGCGCGGAGAACTTGAGGACCGCCTGGTCCTCCTCCGAAAGCTCGCGGACCACCTTGGCGGGCGAGCCCACGGCCAGCACGCCATCGGGGATTTCCTTGCCCTCGGTCACAAGCGCGTGTGCGCCGATGATCGAGCCCTTGCCGATCTTCGCGCCATTGAGGATACGCGAGCCGATGCCGATGAGAGAGCCGTCGCCGATGGTGCAGCCGTGCAGCATGACCATGTGCCCCACGGTGACGTCGGCGCCGATGGTAAGCGGCACGCCGGGGTCGGTGTGCAGCACCGAGCCGTCCTGCACGTTGGAGCCGCGGCCGACGCGGATTGGGTCATTGTCGCCGCGCAGCACCGCCGCGAACCAGACGCTGGCGTCTTCCTCGAGGATGACGTTGCCCATGACGGCCGCGTCCGGGGCGACCCAGTAGCGCCCCTCGCCGGGCAGGGTGGGTTCGACGCCGTCGAGCGAATAGATGGCCATGGGGTGGTCCTCCTCCAGTTTTTGATCCCCACCGGATTAGACCACGCGCCCGGTTCTACCAAGCCCCTGCGCTTTCCCGGGCTGTGCGTCACCGCCCTGTCATTCACGCCCCTTAGCTTCGCCGCGCGAAGGCACGTAGGGTGTGGAAAAGCGTTTCAGTTTGGGGAGTTCCGATGACCGGGCAGACATTCGACGTGAATTGCGGCGTGGCGCTGGAGCCCACCGACGACGTGCGGTCGAGCCCGGCAGACGTGCCCACCTTTGGCGAGGTGGCGGCAGCGCGCATGGGACGCCGCGGCTTCCTGCGCGGTGCCCTCGGGACGACGGCCTATGCCGCGCTGGCGACCGCCCCGGCGGGGCTGCTGGCCGCGTGCGGCGACGACGAAGTGACGGACGCCAAGGACGTGGCGGCACCTGAATCGCCCACGGTGGCGACGCCCGAGCGCGCCCCCGGCTCCCTGCCCCGGTTCACCGAGATCAGCCACGGGGCAAGCGTCGATCACGTGGTGGCGCCCGGCTACGAGGCGGACATTCTCATCCGCTGGGGTGACCCGGTGGTGCCGGGCGCCCCGGCCTTCGAGCCCGGCAAGGCGGATGCGGACGCGCAGGAAAAGCAGTTCGGCTACAACAACGACTATGTCGGCTTCGTGCCACTGGGCGAAACCGGCGACCGGGGGCTGCTCTGCGTGAACCACGAATTCACCTCGCGCCAGGTGATGTTCACCGAGGACCTGCGCTTCACGAGCCCCAAGGAGCTGGCCGACGCCGAGATGGCGGCCCATGGCGGCACCATCGTCGAGATCGCGCGCGCGTCCGACGGCCGCTGGAAGGTGGTTCAGGACAGCAAGTACAACCGCCGTATCACCACGCGCTCGACGGCGATGGAACTCTCCGGCCCCGCCGCCGGGCACCCGCGCCTCCAGACGAACGCCGACCCGACGGGGCGCGAAGTCATCGGCACACTGAACAATTGCGCCGGGGGCATGACGCCATACGGCACGTACCTGATGGCGGAAGAGAACTTCCATTTCTATTTCACCGGCAGCCTGATGGGTGACGAGAACCTTGATCCCGGGCCCGGCGTGGTGGAGGAAGCCTGCCTTGCGGGCACGGCGGGCCATCCCGAGGCGCGCAACTATTGCCGCTACGGCGTCGCCATGGGACGGGGTTACGACTGGGGCCGACACTTCGACCGCTTCAACATCAACAAGGAGCCGAACGAGCCCAACCGCTTCGGCTGGATCGTCGAGGTCGATCCGTTCGACCCGGCATCGAAGCCGGTGAAGCGCACGGCGCTGGGCCGCTTCAAGCACGAGGGCGCGGAAAGCATCGTCAACAGCGACGGCCGGCTCGTGCTCTATTCGGGCGACGACCAGCGCTTCGATTATCTCTATCGGTTCGTCAGCGACGCGAAGGTCGATCCGGGCAACCGCCAGGCGAATTTCGGCATCCTCGACAACGGCACCCTCTCGGTCGCCCGCTTCGAGGAAGACGGCACGCTCATCTGGATGCCGCTCATTCACGGCCAAGGGCCGCTGACGGCGGAGAACGGGTTCGAGAGCCAGGCGGACGTGCTGATCGAGACGCGGCGCGCGGCGGACCTGCTGGGGGCAACGCCTATGGACCGGCCGGAAGACGTTGAGCCCAACCCGTTGACAAACAAGGTCTATGTCGCACTCACCAACAACTCGCGGCGCGAGGCAAACCAGACCACGACGCTGCACGACCGCGGGCCCAACTATTTCGGCCTGATTGCCGAGCTGACGCCGCCGGACGGCGACCACGCCGCGGATACCTTCACATGGGACGTGCTGGTGAAATGCGGCAACCCGGCGGTGCCGGAGCACCATGCGATGTTCGCGCCGGCCACATCGGCGAACGGCTGGTTCGCCTGCCCGGACAACCTCGCCGTCGATCCCTCGGGCCGGCTGTGGGTGACGACGGACCAGGGTGGCGGGTGGCCGCAGCTGACGGGTTCGGCGGACGGCGTGTGGGCGCTCGGAACAGATGGGGAAGCGCGGGCGCAGGGTGCCATGTTCTACCGCGTCCCCGTCGGCGCGGAGATGTGCGGGCCCTGCTTCACACCGGACGGTGAGACACTGTTCGTGGCCGTGCAGCATCCAGGCACCGACGGCGTGCTGGGCTTCGAGCCGCACAAACGCGCCTCCACCTTCGAGGACCCGATGACGCGCTGGCCGGATTTCCAGGACGGGATGCCCCCGCGGCCATCGGTCGTCGTGCTGCGGCGCGCGGGCGGCGGACCCATCGGCTAGGCGGTTGCAAGGACAGACGGTCGGCTACACTGCGGGGCGTGCAGCGCGAGTCGCACCCCTGGAGACCCTGATGCAGCCCGGCCAGACGCCAACCTTCGTGCTCCGGTTCCAGACCGGGGCGCCACCCGCCATGGAACCCTTCGCCGGCGCCGTCACCGACCGGTGCGACGGGGCTTGGGTCCATCTCGACCGTCGGCTGGAGGCGTCGCGCGAATGGGCGGAAGGAAACGGCGACATCGAGCCACTGGCGATCAACGCGCTGTTCGAAGAGGACACGCACCCGCGCTACGAGCAGTTCGAGCGCGGCGAACTCCTGATCCTGCGCGCGGTCAACCTGCTGCCGGGCGCCGACCCGGAGGACATGGTGTCACTTCGCATCTGGATCGAACCGAACCGGATCGTGAGCGTCAGCGGGCTGGCATTACGCGCGGTGGACGACGCCCGCGAGCGGAGCCTGGCGGGCGATGCGCCGCTCGATCCCGGCCAGCTGGTGGCATTGCTGGCAGCGCGCATCGATATCCGCGCGCTGGCGGTGGTGAAGGAGCTGGACGACATGCTCGGCGCCTTCGAGGACGCCATCCTGTCAGGCGACGGCGAGCCGCCGCATGGCGACGACCTGTTGATGATCCGCCGGCGAACTATCTGGATGCGCCGGTTCCTCGCACCGCAGACGGAGGCACTCGAGCAGATCGTCGAGGAGGAGCCGGGCTGGATCAGTGACAAGGCCATTGTCCGCCTCAACGAGACGGCGGACGCGTTCCGGAAGATGACCGAGGCACTGGACGCGATCCGCGACCACGCGACCGCCGTGCAGGACCAGCTTGCAACGCTTGGCGCGGAAAGAACCAACCGCACGCTCTACAACTTGACCATCGCCGCTGCCATATTCCTGCCTGTGAACCTGATCGCGGCTCTTCTGGGCGCCAACGTGGGCGGGGTTCCGGGCGCGGACTCGCCGCTCGGCTTCGTCGCGCTTTGCGCGGGCACCGGTATCATTGTCGCCGTCGAACTGGCCGCCCTGCGCTACCTGCGCCTGATCTGACAACACCGACCAGGGAGCAAGGCCCCGACAAGCGGGCCAGCCTCGTGAATGACGTATCTGCTTATTGCCGCCGGTCTTGTACTTCTCGGACTGGGCGGCGAAGCCCTCTTGCGGGGGGCTGTCGATCTCGCCCGCAAGGCCCGCCTGCCCCACTTCGTCATCGGCGTCGTGCTGCTGGGCTTCGGCACCTCGATGCCGGAGCTGGCGACCAGCGTGAGCGCCACGTGGCGCGGCTCATCGGGCATCGCGGTGGGCAACGTGGTCGGCTCCAACATCGCGAACATCCTGCTCATCCTCGGCGCCGCGGCGCTGATGCTGCCGATCGCCTGCAACCGCGACGTTCTCTCCCGTGACGGCGTGGTGCTGGCAGTAACCGCCATTGCCGCCATCGCCATCGCGCAGACCGGTGAGATCGGCCGCATTGCCGCGGCCCTGCTGACCGTGGGACTCGTCGCCTACGTGGTGATGCTCATCGTTAAAGGGAGACAGGAGGAAGCCGCGCTGGCAGCGCTTGGCCGCGCGCAGGGTGAGGTCATTCCAGAGACCGGCGACAGCCTCCTCAAGGCCATTGGCCTGTCGGTTGCCGGTCTGCTGATGGTGATCCTCGGCGCGGACTGGCTGGTGGACGGCAGCATCGAGCTTGCCCGCAAGCTCGGTGTCAGCGAGGCCCTGATCGGGCTTACGATGGTGGCAGTCGGCACGTCCCTGCCGGAGCTTGCGGTCTCCATATCCGCGACGCTCAAGAAGCAGGGCGACGTTGTCCTGGGCAACATCATCGGCTCCAACATCTTCAACACCCTCGGTATCCTCGGCGTGTCGGGCCTCGTGGCGCCGCTGGCGATCGAGCGTGAATTCGCATCCTTCGATGTGCTGGTGATGGGCGGCGCGACGGCGCTCCTCATCTTCTGCGGCTGGACCGGGCGCCGGATCGGGCGGCGCGAAGGCGCGCTGATGGTCCTGCTCTACGGCCTCTATATCGTCGTCAGGGCAATGAGCGACACGGGCGCGGCGTAACACCCGCTCGCCGCCGGGGAACGCCCCGCTGGCGTGGCTGTTGCATACGGTACCGCGATACCGCACCCTTGGGACTTGCTGGGGGGCACTTGCAGCGTCGGGGGGCGCATGCGCGCGTTTGTTGTCGTATTTCTGCTGATTGTCATACCGGGCGGCCTGATCCTGGCGCTCGAGGCCGGGCTGCTGGACGACTACCTGGAGGAGGTTCCCGCCGAGGAACTGGTGCTCCAGGAGCTTGAGGCGACGGTCGGCCCCGGCGAACTGGACGGGCGCATCCAGGAAGCGATTGCCGACGAGCGGCAGGACGACGCGGAGATGTATGCCGAGATCGCCGGCTTCATGGGCCGCGACCTCTCTCCCAAGACGCAGGAAATGCTGGCGGAGTCGCGCTCCTTCGGCGCCAGCGCCAGCCGCAACACGCGCAGCTTCTTCGAAGGCTTCATCACGGGGGAAGGCAGCGACGGCGCGGGGTTTGCCGGCGCCGTCACGTCCGACCTCACCGTCATCGGCGATATCCGCGATATCGGGTCGGAAGGCTCGAAGATGGTCGCCGGCGAGGACTACAGCCAGGTGATCCTCGGCCTGTCGGTCGTCGGCCTTGCCGTGACTGCGGGCACCGTGGCGAGCGCCGGGGGCGGCCTGCCCGCCCGCGTCGGCGTTTCACTGCTCAAGGTGGCCAAGAAGGCGGGCACCATGACGGCGAGCTTCACGCGGGAGCTGGGCCAGCTGGTCTCGCGCGCCGTGGACTTCCCTGCCCTGCGCCGCACGCTGGACGACGTGAGCCTGAGCGATCCCGTCGCCACGCGCCGGGCGGTCAATGCCTATGCGGACAATGTGCGCGGCGCCGAACTCTTTCCCGTGCTGTCGCGGATGGACGACATGCGGCAGGCCGTGGGCCCGGCCGAGAGCGTGCGGCTGATGCGCTACGTGGACAACACCCGCGATCTCGAGAACGTGTCGGGCATGACCAGGACGCTGGGCGTCAAGACGCGCGGCATCATCGAGCTGACCGGCAAAACGTCGCTGCGCGCCTTCAAGGGCATCGTGAATATCCTCCGCTGGATCCTCGAATGGATCTGGGCGGCGGGCGTGGCGGTCCTCGGCTGGATGGGCCTTGCAGGCCGCAGGGCCCTCAAGCGCCGCCGCGCGCGGGCCGCACAGGCGCAGACGCAGGCCTGACGCGCCAAGGCGTCATTCCCGATTGCAGGCAAAAAGAAGGGCGTCTCCGTTTCCGAAGACGCCCCAGGGGAGGAAGATCGTGCGCTGGCCTAGAGGTAGGCGAGCGTCTGAAGAATGACGGTCGTGCCGACGACGGCGGTGCCGATGAAGGCAGCGAAAGCGCCGCGCTGTGAATAGGACGAGGGGTTGGTGAACATGTTCACCACCGCCACGCGCAGCGGCTGGTTCTCGCGGGCCGCCAGCTGGTAGCCGGTATAGATCAGCAGCGTGATGCCGATGGCAAAGAACGCGTCACCCGGGGCGAGCATGCCAAGCTCGAACAGCACCGCCGAGACGGTGATCGCCGAGACCGCAAGGATATGTCCGATCATATTCCGCATCTCTTTGCCCTTTCAGCCCGTGGGCCGGGCGCCCCGAGACCGGGAACGCGCGACTGGCGCTGCTGCGCCGCACTAAAAACCGTGTTTCATGGGTAGAAATAGGATCAGCCCCTGACTCCGTCAAGGTGAAGGACGGCGCGCGCTTAAGAAAAAGTATAGCGGTTCGATATGGTCTGCCGGGAATGACAACCGGTCATTCAGACGCATAGACACCATAAGCCTATGTTTTTAAAGGAGGTTATAGAATATTCGCCGCCTGAAGCGCGCGGCGAAGTATGTCTGAACTGTGAATATCGGCTGGATTATTCCCGAAATGGGAGAGCAGCCATGCAAATGCGCAGCGCTCGCGGCGGCGCACAATACGCACGCCGTGCCGTTTGCACCGCAACAGCCCCTAGCGGGCCAGAATCAGGCTGAGAATGAAGACGCCGGACATGAAGGCCCAGAACACCGAGATCGAGGCGGACAGCCCGAGCCAGACCCAGGGCCGGTGCTCGATGATCCGCGCCCGCACCGCGTTGCGCATGATGACCGCGGGACCCGCGAAGACGAGCGTGACGACGCCCGCTGCCACTTCCGGCAGCGGCCGGGTGAGCAGCGTGAAGCTCGGCGGCTTGTTGGTGACGAGCCGGTAGAAGCTCGATGTAAGCCCGGCGGTGACGATGCCCGTCAGAACCGCCATGAAAAACGCATAACCCTCGCCCATGGTCCCTTGCCCGCGTGGATTGCTGACCCCGATGAGCAAGTGCAGCGCAAGAGGCGTACCAGCGCCGCGCGAGGCGAAATGGCGGTTTGGCGCGGCATGGCAGCGCCAAGGCGGCACAAATCCGGCGTGCCTGTGCCGAAAAGGCACGGCCAAACCGGTATAGTCGGCGCGGCGAAGGCTTTGAGTCGGCCCGCCGGAAACTGAGAGCTTGGGGAACACGAGACATGGCACCGCGCGAGCGCGCCAGACGCAACCAGGACGACGTCGTCGAGCGGCCGCCCTGGCTGATCCCGCTGCTTGTCTT
Source organism: Parvibaculaceae bacterium (assembly GCA_965229975.1). GTDB lineage: Bacteria > Pseudomonadota > Alphaproteobacteria > CGMCC-115125 > CGMCC-115125 > Pyruvatibacter. The sequence continues at coordinate 718,739 of OZ245936.1, read as the reverse complement.
CTGCGGTGTCGTGGTCTTCGCGGCGATCTTCCTCTGGTACTACGTGGGCCCGACCACGGAGGAAATTCTCGGCCGCGCGCCTGAATCGACCGACCGGCTGGACGACATCCATATTTCCATCGGAGACGTGCAGATGGCGGTGCCCGCCAACTACACGCGCTTTGCCGCTTCGCGCGCGGGCGGGCCGATGGAGCGCATCGACCTGCACGCGATCCTGCCGGAACTCGAACCGTTCACGGAAAAGCTGCGCGGCGAGTTCGACCGCTCGGACCCGCTGTCACCGGTGCTGCACATGCGCATCGAGGAAGCGGAAAACGTGCTGTCGGTGCAGCGGCGGCTGGAACTGATCTACATGCCCTACGTCACCAGCCGGGAGGGCGAGCCCGGCCCGCACGGGCTGCGCCACTACGTCTTCCGCAACGACACGGGGCTCGCGGGCCAGGACATGTATGTGGGGCCCGGTCCGGCGGGTGCGCCGGCCATTCTCGTCTGCGCCCGCGAGGCACCGCTCCTGTGGTGCCGCCGGGAAATCCTGCTGTCGGAGAACGTGGTGCTGCGCTACCGCTACAAGCGCGCGCACCTGGAGGACTGGCGGGACATCGACCGCAAGGCGCTGGACCTGATCGCCGGGTTCCGTGCGAAAGCGGAGCCCGACGCGCCGCCCGAGGAACTGCGCCTCGTGCCGGCGGCCGAATAGAAACAGAGCGTCACGCCTTCTGCTGTTCGGCTGCCGCCGCTTTCTCCGCCGTGTCCTTGGGCTTCGCGAAGCGGGCGAGGATGTCGCAGGTGATGTCGCTTTCCAGACGCTCGGCCTCCTGGTCGGAGCAGAACATGGTCACCTCGATGCGCAGCTTGCCGAGGTCACTGGTGCGCAGCCGTACCGACGGCGGCGTCACCGACGGGTCGGGCCGGCCGAGCCAGTCCCGCGCCCCGGGCGGCGACGTGCCGTCCTCGCGGCACTGGGTGTAATGGGTCCTGACGATCTCCTCGATCGCCGGGCGCTGCGCGAAAATCTCCGGGTCCGGCTCCAGCACCACGGCGAACGCGTGACTGGTGCGCTCCTGCAGCGCCCGCTGGTTGCGCACCGGCGTGTTGAGAAAGACGCTGTTGGGAATGCTCACCCGCCGCCCGGTCGGCTGGTAGCTGTTGGGCCCGCGGGCAAATTCATCGAGCGTGGTGACCAGCAGGTTGAAGTCGCGCACCTCGCCGCGGATCTCTCCCACCTCGATCCTGTCGCCGATGGTGAACGCGCCCGAGGAGGCGCGCAGCAGCGAGCCCGACAGGCAGAGGATCAGTTCTTTGGTCGCGATCACGATGGCGACCACGACGGCGGTCAGGGAGAGCGCGAAGGCGCGCAGTTGCGGCGCCCAGATCAGGATCAGCGCCAGCAGCGCGAGGAAGACGAGCACGCTGCGGCTGAGCGTGATCCAGCGGCGCTGCTGCAGCGGCGGAACTTCGGAATGGGCCAGCAGCCGCACAACCACCCGATGGGTGATCCACAGGACCGCAAGCAGCACCACCGAGGCGACGATATCCACCTCGGTCAGCACCGCCGCATCGAAGGCCGCAAAATTGAACCAGTCAGGCATGGCCGGAGGGAAGGCGTAAGGCCCTGGGGCCACCGCCTACTTGGGCGGCAGGTCGAATTCGAGGATAGCCATGTTGAAGTCGTAGGAGACTTCGCCGTCCTCGTCGTCGCGGAAGATCACGCCGATGAACTCGTCGCCGATATGCACCTCGACGGAGTCGTCCTTGATCGGCCGCTGGCGGATCTCGATGGTCGGAAGCTGGAACTTGCCGCGCAGATACGTTTCGAGGCGGATGATTTCCGATTGGTCCACGGGGAAGGCTCCAAATCTGTGATCTGCCCTTTTGGGGCTGGCTCGGACGCCCCATGTAGCGATAAGACAGACCGACTGCAAATCGGGCCGGATGACCCCGGCCCAGCCATACCGATACGCCGGAACACATAAGAACGCACCGGCCGCCGGAAAAGGTGGAGGAGACGACTTGGGAAGCCCCGTGTCTCCGGACGGCAAACCGTCCGGACGGCTCGCCGCTGTGCCGCTGGCAGCCTTTGCCGCCCTGACATTCCCCATGGGCGGGCTCGGCCTGCCGATCACCGTCTACCTGCCCCCGCTCTACGCGAAGGAAGTCGGCATCGGCCTCGCCACCGTCGGCTTCGTCTTCATGATCACGCGTATCTGGGACGTGGTGACGGACCCCATCATGGGGATCGTCATCGACCGCTACGACACGCGCTGGGGCCGCCGCCGCCACTGGATCGTGCTGTCGGTGCCGATCCTGCTGGTCGCCGCCTATTTCGTCTATTTCCCCGAGCCGGGCGTCAGCAGCACCTACCTGCTGGTGTGGATGCTGATCCTCTATATCGGCTTCACCATGCTCACCATCGCGCACCAGTCATGGGGCGCGGAGCTGTCCGCCGACTACGACGAGCGCAGCCGCATCTACGGCTGGCGCGAGGTGGCGATCATCCTCGGCATGGTCAGCGTGCTGGGCCTGCCCGCCATCCTCGACCTGACCGTCGATGCCAGTGCCTTCGACCGCGTGGGCGCGATGGGCTGGTTCCTCATCATCACCCTGCCAATCACCGCCCTTGCCGCGGTGATGCTGGTGCCGGACCACGTGGAGCCGGTGAAGCACGGCGAACAGGCCGAGTGGCGCGAGGCGCTGAAGATCCTGTTCACCAACTGGACGCTGGGCCGCATCGTCATCGCCGACATGTTCACGAGCCTCGCCATCGGCATCATCGGCTCGACCTACATCTTCCTCGCCACCTTCGTCTGGCAGCTCGAACGCTTCTCGAGCCTGCTGCTGCTGGCCTATTTCGTGATGGGCTTCGTGGGGATGCCGTTCTGGATGTGGCTGGCGCGTGGCTGGTCGAAGCACAAGGCGCTGGGCGCCGCGCTCGTGTGGAGCATGGTGGCGCAGCTCGTCTATCTCATTCCCGGGGAAGGCGACTTCTGGCTCGCCACCTTCGCGACGCTCTTCCTCGGCTTTGCCTTCGGGGCGGGGCCGTTCCTGCTGCGCGCCATGATGGCGGACGTGTGCGACAAGGACCGCCTCGACACCGGCCACAACCGCACCGCCCTCCTCTACGCGCTGCTGACCACGACCGCGAAGGTGGGCGCCGCGGTTTCCGTCGGCATCACCTATTCCTTGCTGGCGCTGGTGGGCTTCGACCCGGCGCACGATAACTCGCCGGAAGCCATCGAGGGCCTGCGCCTGATCTTCGCGCTGCTGCCCATCGCCTTCCTCGTGGCCGCCTTCGCGCTGATCTGGAACTACCCCATCGGGTCCGCGGAACAGGCGGATATCCGCCGCCGGCTGATGGAAAAGCAGGCCACAGACCGGGCGCTGGCGGACGACTGACCTGCGGCAATCGGCCCTCCGTTCGACCCCCTTTGTCCCGGGGCCCCCGGGGCGATAGATTTCCGGGCAACGATAAAGCGAGGGAGTCGCCCGAGATGATCCGCAGCGCATTGCTGGCCCTGGTGCTGATCGGCCCGCTGGCCGTCACCGCCTGCTCACAGGACGAGGGGGACATCCTCACCGTCGAGGATGCCTACGCCCGCGAAAGCATCGGCAACGCGCAGAACGGCGCGGCCTATTTCTCCATTCACAACCGGACCGGCGCCGACGACGTGCTGACCGGCGCTGCGACACCCGTCGCGACTTCCGCCGAGCTGCATACCCACCAGGCGGACGGCGCAGTGATGCGCATGCGCCGGGTGGACACGGTGGAAGTGCCGGAAGGCGAGGACGTGCTGTTCGAGCCGGGCGGCAACCACGTGATGCTCATCGGGCTGAAGCAGCCGCTGAAGGCCGGCGACATCGTGCCGCTGACCCTCACCTTCGAGAATGCCGGCGAGATTGCCGTCGAGGTTTCCGTCGTCGCCCTTGGCGGCGGCATGTCCGAAGAAGACATGCCGGACGACATGGATCACGGCATGGACCACAGCGGCGGCGGCAACTAGCCCACGGCGCTTCGAGGGGGACGGCGCCGGATGGGGCGGCACGCACGGCAACGAATGGGCACGCGGACGCGGCTGACGGCATGGGCCGGGCTGGCGGCGCTCGGCGTGCATCTTGCCGCCTACATCCTCTCCGCCGCCATGCCCGTGGCGCTGGCCTTCGCCAAGGCAGAAGCCGGCCCGCACGAGATCGTCATCTGTACGGCGGACGGGCCCGTCACCCTCGATGCGCGCACGCTGGGCCACGAGGGGCACGGCGACCATGCCGGTCACACGGACCACCAGCGGCTTGCCTGCGACCTGGCGCTTCATGCCGCTGCGACCGCGGCCATCGACGCGCCCCCCGCCGCCCTGCCCGTTCCAACGGACTACGCCGTTACGGCAATCCTTCGCCCGCAGGCCGCAGAGAGCATCCGCGGCCACGACCTGCCCGCAACCGCCCGGCCAAGGGCTCCGCCCCTCTCATCCTGACTGCAACCACTGCACGCCAGCCTGCACCGCGCCCTTCGCGCGGCGTACGCGCGTGCACGTCCATGCTTTCAAACAGGATGAGTACTTATGCTTTCGCACACGTTTGCGGGCCGCGCCCGCCTTGCCGCCGCCACGGGCCTTGCCCTGGCGCTTTCCGCCGCTGCCGTCCTCGAAGCCCGTGCGCACGAGGATGAAGTCCACGCAGCACCTGTGCGCGCCGACAGCCATGCGCCCATCGGCGTGATGGGCGACCACATGCACAAGAAGGGCGAGTGGATGCTCTCCTACCGCTACATGCGGATGGAGATGTCGGACTCGCGCAACGGCACGGACGACCTGTCCACCGCCGACATTCTCGCCACACCCAACCGCTTCTCCGGCACGCCGGGCCAGCCGCCGCGCCTTCGCGTCGTGCCCACCGACATGACCATGGAAATGCACATGGTCGGTGCCATGTACGCGCCGAGCGACTGGCTGACCCTGATGGTGATGGGCAGCTACGTGGAAAAGGAGATGGACCACGTCACCTACAACCCGGCTGGCACCACGCAGATCGGCAGTTTCACCACGTCCACCAGCGGCATCGGCGACACGAAGGTCTCCGGCCTGATCCGCCTGTTCGAGGAAGACGGGACGCACGTTCACTTCAACGCAGGCCTGAGCCTGCCGACCGGCTCCATCGACGAGACCGACCGGGTGCTGACGCCGATGGGGGCAACGCCGGTGCTGCGCCTGCCCTATCCCATGCAGCTGGGCTCCGGCACCGTGGACCTGCTGCCGGGGATCACCTACACCGACCGCGCCGGTGACCTGACATGGGGCGCGCAGGCAAGCGGCACGATCCGCATGGGCGAGAACAGCGAGAACTACGCACTGGGCAATGCCGGCAAGCTGACCGCGTGGACCGCCTACCAGTGGGCGCCGTGGATATCCACGTCGCTGCGCGTGACGGGCGAGACGCAGGGCAAGATCGACGGCATCGACCCCGCTATCGTCGCGCCGGTGCAGACCGCCGACCCGGCCAACCACGGCGGCGAAATCATCGAAACCGCACTGGGCGTGAACCTGACGGGCCAGTCGGGCGTCATCCGCGGCCACCGGCTCGCTGTCGAGGCATCGCTGCCGGTGATGCAGGACCTGAACGGCCCGCAGATGGAACGCGACTGGGGCCTGATGCTGGGCTGGCAGTACGCGTTCTGACCCGATGAAGAAGGGGCCGGGCGCATCCACGCGCCCGGCCCCGTTCATTCAAGGATTGTCACTGGGCAGTGTAGCCGCCGTCCACGACGACTTCGGAGCCTGTCATGAAGGCCGAGCGGTGGCTGGCGAGGAAGACGACGGCGTCGGCGATGTCGCGCGGTGCGCCGAGATGGCCGAGGGGGTGCGCCATGACGAGCATGTCGATCATCTCGTTGGCGCTTGAGACCTGCGCGTCGGGGCGCTTCACGCCCTCCTCTACTGCATCGCGCACGAGCGCCGTGTCGATGAAGCCCGGATGCACCGAGTTGACGCGGATGTTGTAGCCAAGCTCCGCGCATTCGAGGGCGGCGACCTTGGTGAGCAGGCGCACGCCGCCCTTGGAGGCGTTGTAGTCCGCGTTCCGCGTGAAGCCGACGAGGCCCATGATCGACGAGATGTTGATGATGGAGCCGCCGCCATGCTTCTTGATGGTGCGGATGCCGTGCTTGCAGCCGAGGAAGACGCTGTCGAGGTCGATGGCGGTGACGCGCCGCCACTCGTCGAGCGGCAGGTTCTCGATGTATTCGCCGGCGGGCGCGATGCCCGCGTTGTTGACGAGGATGTGGAGCGCGCCGAAAGCCTCCTCCGCCTTCGCCATCGCGGCTTCCCACTGCGCTTCGTCCGTCACGTCATGCTTGAAGAAGGTGGCGTCGCCCCCTTCGCCTGCGATGCGGTCGGCGGTGGCCTGGCCCTCGTCCTCGCGCATGTCGGTGACGACCACGTGGGCGCCCTCGCGCGCCAGTGCTTCGGCGCTTGCGGCACCCAGTCCGCGCGCGGCCCCGGTCACCAGCGCGACCTTGCCCGCCAGCGCCGGCTTGTCCTTCGCTGCCATGTCCCCTTCCCCGTTCTTCTTTATCGGTTGTTGCCTGATGGCGATTGGCGCGTATTGTGCCCGCGCCGCGCCCCGGCGCAACCACAACACGCCACAACCCGGAGCCCGACATGGCCAGCGAAACCGCCGTCGTCCACATCATCTCCTTCGAAAGCGACAGCGCCGACACGGTTGCATCCAACCTGCGCGGCTACGTGGAGCGCGAGCTGGCCCGCTCGGCGCCGAAGGGGTTCCTGTCGGCGGTCGTGTTGCAAGCGCGCGACGGGGCGAGCGCAGCCCTCGTCTCCTACTGGGAGAGCTTCGAGGACATCGAGGACGTGACCGACATGGCGCCGTGGGAAGCGGCCATGGACCTGTGCGAGGCCGTGAGCGACACGCGCACCGAGAAGTCCTTCACCATCGCGGGCGCAGCCGCGGCTGGTTGAAGCCTAGATGGAATAATCCGGCTCGTCGGTGTCGTAGACCTGGTTCATGGCACGGGCCGGCTCGTCGCAGCCGGCGCAGCCGATGACTTTGGCGGGCACGCCCGCCACCGTGCAGTGGGCGGGCACGTCCTTGGTGACGACGGAGCCCGCGGCAACCCGCGCGCATTCGCCGACGATGATGTTGCCGAGCACCTTGGCGCCCGCGCCCAGCAGCACGCCGCTGCCGATCTTCGGGTGACGGTCGCCATCCTCCTTGCCGGTGCCGCCGAGGGTTACCGAGTGGAGCATGGACACGTCGTCGCCGACGACGGCGGTCTCGCCGATCACGATGGAAGTAGCGTGGTCCATCATCACGCCGCGGCCGATGCGCGCGTTGGGATGGATGTCGACGCCGTAGACCTCCGAAATGCGGCTCTGGAGGTAATAGGCCATCGAGATGCGCTTCTGCTCCCAGCACCAGTGCGCGACGCGGTATGCCTCGAGCGCCTGGAAGCCTTTGAAGTAGAGCAGCGGCTGAAGATATGTGTCGCAGGCGGGGTCACGGTCGAAGACGGCGACCACGTCGGCGCGCACGGTCTCGGCGATCTCGGGTGTGTGGGCATAGGCCTCGTCGAAGACCTGGCGCAGCAGCATCGCGCCCACCTGGTCGTTGCCGAGCTTCTCGGCGAGGTGGTAGCTCAGCGCGCTCTCGAAGGTCTTGTGATTGAGGACGGCGGCGTGGAGGTAGCTGGCGAGGATCGGCTCGCTGCGGGCCGCATCCTCGGCCTCGCGGCGCACGCGATCCCACACCGGGTCCACGTGGCGCAGGGGGGACTTCGCGGTTTCTTCGATGGCTCGAGACATGGTGCGGCCCCGTTCCCTGATGGTATCTAGCCCGGTATCCGGCGCTTTGCGTGGCCGGGAAACTAGCACATAAGGCCGGGGCACCGAATTTCAATCGGCCATCAGTTCAAAAAATGAATTAACGGGGCGGCGGCGAATTGAGCGGCAGGATCAACACCAGGACGGAAGGCCCCATCGGCTGGATCGAGATCGACCGGCCATCGCACCGCAACGCCCTCTCCGGGGCCATGTGGGAGGCGCTGCCGGATGCGGTCGCGTCGCTCGATTCGGATGACGCGGTGCGCGTCATCATCCTGCGCGGCGCGGGTGACGAAGCGTTCGCCGCCGGGGCCGACATCGCCGAGTTTGCCGGCATGGGCGACGACGTGGCGGCGATGGCGGCGTTCGAGGAAAAGTTCGAGCGCGCGCAGGCAAGCCTGGAGAACGCGTCCAAGCCGGTGATCGCCGCCATCAGGGGCCCGTGCATGGGCGGCGCGCTGGCGCTGGCGCTCTCCTGCGACATGCGCATTGCGGGCGATGATGCGAAGCTCGCGATCCCGGCCGCCCGGCTGAGCCTCGGCTACGCTGCCCCGGCGGTGGCGAGGCTGATGCAGGTTGCGGGCAAGGCCACGGCCTTTGAGGTGCTGGCAACAGCGCGGCGTTACGATGCGCGAGCCGCGCAGGCAGCGGGGCTCGTCAACGAGGTTGTTCCGGCTGCTGACGTTTTCGCGCGGACGGAAGACGTGGCGCGCACCATCGCGGCGAACGCCCCGCTGACGGTGCAGGCGGCGAAGGCAACGGTGAACGCCCTGGTCCACGGCGGCGAGGCACTGCAAGAGGCGGAAGCGATGATCGCCCGCTGCACGCAGAGCGCCGACTACGCGGAAGGCAGGCGGGCGTTCATGGAAAAGCGCGAACCGAAGTTCGAAGGGCGCTGACGGCGGCTAGTCCGTGAATACCTGCCGGGGATAGACCCAGACCGGCGTGTGCGTGCCGCATTCGAAACCGCGGGCGACGGTGTCGGCGGCGAGCTGCGCCGTCTCGTTGGCGCCCTCGCCGATGGCCTTCGCGTCAACATAGGCGGCATGGCAGGCGCGCGTACGCGTGACTTTCGTCACCACGAGAATGTTGCCCTTCGTGCCCTCGTCACCAAGGCCGTCGTCGGTGAAGTAACGCAGGATGACGGCATAGGGAACGAAGCCGCCATTGCCGTCCTCGCCGCGCCATTCGAGCATGTCGTGGATGTTGTTGAAGGCGGGCAGCGTCTCGAAAATGAGCTTGGTGTCGGCGCCCTCGGGACGCGGCTCCACGTGGAAACGCAGGTCGCCTTCGACCACCCGCACTTCCCAGCCTTCGACGCCGGGGCAGATGACCTCGAAGGCGGCGGCGTCTTCCTCGAAGACCTGACCCTCCGGGCAGCCCTGGAGATCGATCTTCGTGTAGCGGCTCTCGCCGGCGGCGGCCGGCGCGATGAACACGAGGGCCGCGAGCGCGGCGGCGAGAAACATCTTCACGGGGCGTCAGCCTTCCTTCACCTCCACCTTGTCCTCGTAGAAGGCAAGGTGATCCTTCATTTCCGCGACCTCGACGAACGGGTCCTCGTAGGACCATACCGCATTGACGCCGCGCGGGCCGCCTTCGCGGATGGAATAGTAGGAGGCGGTGCCCTTGAAGGGGCAGAAGGTGGTGTGCTCGGTCGGCACCAACTCATCGAGCTGGGCGTCCGCCCGGGGCAGGTAGAGGACCGGCGGATAGTCGCCCTCAATCACCCGCAGCGCGCTTTTGGTGCGCGCGATCTCGCGGTCACCGAACGTAGCCACCACCTCACCCTTCACGGGCTCGAAGCGGACGCGGTCCGGGAACTCGTCGAACTTGGACGGCAGCTCGGCACCCGAGACGGTTTTTCGTTTTTCGGTCATGCTGTCTCTCCCTTGCCGGTATTCCTGCGGACGGCGGTCACGACGATGATGAACGTTATCTCCGATGCCGACGCCTGGTTGCTGATCGGCATCCTTGGACTTGCGGCCCTTTGGCCGATTGCCGTGCCGCTGGTCTGGCACCGCGTTGCGGGCGGACCGCCGCGCCGGCTGGCGGTGGCGGTCTGCGCCGTGACGGCGGCGCTTTTCTACTATGTCGAGTTCCGCGACCCGGATATCAACCTGCCGCCCTGGGTGCCGGTGGAAGCGGTGTGGTTCGCCCTGCCCTTGATCATCTGCCTCGGGCTCTTCTTAGTTACGCGCAAACGACCCCGCTGAAGAACGGACCAAGGGAGCCCCAGCATGGACATCACCGGACAGACCGCCCTCGTGACCGGCTCGGCCACGGGCCTGGGCGCGGCCATCGCCCTCAAGCTGGCCGAGCGCGGCGCCAACGTGGTGATCAACTACACCAAGAGCGAGAAGGAAGCGGACGAGACCGCCAAGGCCTGCGAGGCGAAGGGCGTGAAGGTGTTGAAGGTGCAGGCGGACGTGTCGAAGGACGAGGACTGCCGCCGCATGGCCAAGGAGACGATGGACGCCTTCGGCCGCATCGACATTCTTGTGAACAACGCGGGCTCCACCAAGTTCGCCGACCACGCCAACATGGACGAGCTGACCGGCGACGACTTCCAGTGGATCTACGCGATCAACGTCGTAGGCCCCTACCAGATGATCCGCGCCTGCCTTCCCCACCTCAAGGCGAACGGCAAGGGCAAGGTCGTGAACGTGTCGTCCATCGCGGGCGTGACCGGCATCGGCTCCTCGGTGGCCTATGCGGCCTCCAAGGGCGCGCTCAACACGATGACCCTGTCGCTGGCCCGCTCGCTGGCGCCGGAAGTGCGCGTGAACGCGATCTGCCCCGGCTTCATCGGCACGCGCTGGTTCAAGGACAAGTTCGGCGACAACACCTACAACGCCATCGTCGCCGACCAGGAAGCGACCATGCCGCTGAAGCAGGCCGGCACGCCGGACCTGGTGGCAGATGCGGCGGTGTTCTTCGCCACAGAGGGCGGCGAACACATCACCGGCGAGACGCTGATCACCGACGCCGGGATGCACCTGGGATTCGCGCCCTTCGCCGCCCGATAGGCGCCGATAACCGCTCCAGAGAAGCGTCCAAACCCCGGATTTTGCAGCTTTTTCACCCGTGTGACGATTTGGTCACACGGGTACGACACACCTGTTGCAAGTTTTTGCGGCAGCGAAGAACCGCACATTTGCGCGGCATTCGCAGTTGCAGCACAGGAATTGTGCATTTTTCACAACAGATTGATGAATAGATGCGCGGAAATGAGCATTAACCGCGATGTTTCGAGTCTTTGACGCCCTCAGAAAACATTGGTAGCGATGACATATCGTCATTGCCAGTCCTCCCGGTGATGACTATTCGGCCCGAGAGGGGGTTTCACCGCCTCGTGTCGAGCAGGACTCACCTGTCCTGCTAACGCTAGCGGTTGGCCAAAGTACAGTTTGGCAAAGATGGGATAAACTTGGGGTGCATCACATGTACAAAGCAGTAATCAGCAACGGTCTGCGCGTGTCGGCTGCGGCGGCGCTTTTCGCAGGCGCAGCAATGACGGCCCAGCCGGCGAAGGCGGCCGAGGTTCTCGGCGGCGAACTGTCGGGCAACGTCGGCTTCTTCACCGACTACGTCTATCGCGGCTTCACGCAGACCGGCGGCGAAGCGGCCATCCAGGGCGGAATCGACTGGGGCCACGAGTCGGGCTTCTACGTGGGCTCGTGGGGCTCCAACGTGGACTTCGGCGGCGCGGCCGACGAGTCGCTGGAAGTGGACATCTACGGCGGCTTCTCGAACAGCCTCGAGTCGATCCCCGAGCTCTCCTATGACATCGGCGTGCTGTACTACTGGTACCCGGGCTCGGACGACAGCTTCGACTACAACTTCGTCGAGTTCTACGGCTCGCTCGGTTACGACTTCGAGATCTTCTCGACGAGCGCCGGCATCGCCTACTCGCCGGACTTCTTCGGCGGCGGCGAAGGCGCGTTCTACTACACGCTCGGCGCCGAGATACCGCTTCCGGCCGACTTCACGCTGGCCGGCACCTACGGCATCTCGCGCTTCGAGGACAACGCCGCGGCTGCGCTGCCGGACTACGAGGACTGGAACATCGGCCTCGGGTACTCGGTGTGGGAACTCGACCTGTCGGTGAACTACACCGACACGTCGAATGACGCCGGTGACAACGGCGCCATCACTTTCGGCGTCGCCACCGCCTTCTAAGGCCGGCGGCTCCGGAACCGAGGAGCTCGTCCCTCCCGAACTGGGCCGGATCGCTTTATGCGGTCCGGCCTTTTTCGTGCTTGGTGAGGAAGGCAAGCACCTTCTCCTTGGTCACCTTGTCGCCGACGGCGCGCATGTGGTCGCGCCGCGGCACCAGCTCGCATTCGGCACCGGGAATGAGGTCCGCCAGCGGCTGCGGATCCTGCGCCACGTCATCGGCATCGCCCGCGATGACCAGCGTCGGCGCCTTGATCTTCGACAGCATGTCGGCGGTGTAGGTGATCGGGCTGCCGCGCATGCAGGCGGCAAGTGCGATCCGGTCCGAGCCCGTCTGCTCGGCGAACAGCCGGAAGCGGCGCGGCACTTCCTCGGACTTCGGCGGCACCTCGTCGGCCTCCAGCCCGCGGGCGATGGCCTCGTTGCGCTTCACGAGACCGCCCAGCATGTTTTCACCCACGCCGGCGAGCACCAGCGTCGACACCATCTCCGGGTGACGGATCGCCAGCGTGGCGGAGATCGACGCGCCCATGGAATAGCCGACGACCGGCACCGGACCGCCATCGGCTTCCGCCTCGATCAGCGCGGCGATGTCGCCCGCCATCTTGTCCAGCGCGTAGTCGTCCGGGTCGTGGAACTTGGCAGATTGGCCGTGGCCGCGGTTGTCGGGCGCGAGGATGCGGAAGCCCGCCTCGCGCAGCGGCGCGATCCAGCCCGGACCGACCCAGTTGGTCGAATGGTCGGAGGCGAATCCATGGACGAGGACGATGGGCGCGCCCTCCCCCTCGTCCAGGTAGGCCAGTTCCATCTCCCCATGCGTCAGCCGCTTCATCGTGTCCTGTCCCTTGGCAGTCGCGTCGGATAGAGTCGTCCGCGACCCTTATTGCACGGAGAGACCGGGATGAGCGACGCCGCCGCCCTGAAGCGCGAAGCCTGCGACCGCATCGACGCCATGAGCGCGCAGCTGATCGACATCAGTCACCAGATCCACGCGAAGCCGGAACTGGCCTTCCACGAGCATTTCGCCGCCGGCCTCCTGTGCGACACGCTCGAAAAGAACGACATGCCGGTGACGCGCCGCGCGTTCGGCCTCGATACCGCCTACGTGTCGGGCTTCGGCGAGGGCGAGGCGGAGGTGGGCATCCTCTCCGAGTACGACGCCCTGCCCGGTATCGGGCATTCCTGCGGCCACAACATCATTGCCACCACCGGCCTCGGTGCTGCCATGGCGCTGGCGGGCCTCAACGGCAGGCTGCCGGGGCGCGTGCGCTATCTCGGCACGCCGGCGGAGGAACAGGGCGGCGGCAAGGAGCTGATGGCGCAGGACGGCGCGTTCGACGGGCTCGACGCGGCCCTGATGGTGCATCCCGCGGGCGTCGATCTCGAAACCATGCCGTGCATCTGCATCAGCGAGGTGCGCGTCACGTATCACGGGCGCTCGGCGCACGCCTCCGCCATGCCGCATGCGGGGCTGAATGCGCTGGACGCGCTGGTGACGGCGTACCAGTCGCTGGCTCAGCTTCGCCAGCACATCCGCCCGACGGAGCGCATCCACGGCATCGTCACCGAGGGCGGGCTGGCCCCCAACATCGTGCCGGACAAGGCATCGGGCGTGTTTTACGTGCGCGCGAGGGATGCACACGACCTCGCCGACCTGAAGCGGCGGGTGCAGAACTGCTTTGACGCCGGCGCGCTGGCGACCGGCTGCACGGCGGATATCCGCTGGGCGAAGGCGGACTACCTGGATATGAAGACGAGCTGGCCCCTGTCGAAGGCGTACGTGGACAATGCCACGTCGCTCGGGCGCAACTTCATCGACCTGTCGATGCTGCCGCCCAGTTCGGCCGGGTCCACCGACATGGGCAACGTCTCGCACCGGGTGCCGTCGATCCACCCGATGATCTCCTGCGCGCCCGCCAACGTGGTGATCCACAACCCGGAATTCGCCAAGTGGGCGGGGTCGGATCTCGGCGACAAGGCCGTGGTAGACGGCGCCAAGGCGCTGGCGATGACGGCCATCGATGCGCTTACAGACAGGGAAATGCGCAAGGCGGCGAAGGCCGAGTTTGCGCTGACCGCCGACAAGTCCGCGGACTCGGTGTCGCGCGCCTACAACCCGGACGGGCTGGCGGATATCGGCGGCTGCGGCTGCTGCTAACCGATAGGCGAGATCGTGGGAGCGCGTTCAGCGCGTTCCATGATGATGCGCCGGTTCTCGCGCTGCCTTTCCTCGTCGAGCGGGAACTTCCACATGATCGCGGCGACCGCGAAATACATCACGACCGGCAGCCAGACGAAGGTGCCGAGCACGGCATCGAGCGCGCCCTGTGTGTTCTCGCCCTTGGGCACGAAGCCGAAGATGTCGATGAGGACGTAGGTGGCACCGACCGCGATGGCGGCGCCGACCTTGCTGGTCATCGTCAGCAGCGAGAAGAAGAGGCCGGTGCGGTGGTTGCCTGTCTCGACCGTGTCGTGGTCGGACACGTCCGCCATGACGGAGCGCAGCAGCGACGAGCCCGCGCCGAGATTGATGCCGAAGAGGGCCGTAAGAATGACGAAGAGCGTCACGTCGCCCGGCCCGACAAGATAGATGCCCGGCAGGGTGACGCCGTTGAGGGCGGCGGAGGCGGCCAGCGTCTGGTGCTTTCCGAAGCGGTAGGAGATGCGGACGATGGGCGCGACGAAGAGGACACCCGCCGCGAAATAGGCGAGCAGCACGACGCTCGACCACTGGCCCATCATCAAGACGTCCGATGACACGAAGACGAAGAGCGCGGCCATGGTGCCGCTGCCGAGGCCATTGGCGAGATCGGCGGCGAGGACACGGCGCAACGGCCCGTTGTTGTAGAGGACGCGCACCGCCTCGCGGAACGGCACGTGCTGCGGCTCGGCCACCTCGCGCTCGCTGACCATGGTGACCGCCAGCGCGACGGTGAGGGGCAGCAGGATGATGACGAACCAGCCCATGGCGGCGACGCGCGCGGTACCCACGTCGCCAACGCCCGCGAAGTCGATGGCGACGGGCGTGATCAGCACCAGCAGCATGCCGAGCAGCAGCGCGCCTTCGCGCCAGCCCTGCACCAGCGAGCGCTCGTGGTAGTCGGGCGTAAGCTCCGCGCCCCATGACATGTGCGACAGGGTGAGCAGCGTCCAGCCCACATAGAGGACGACCATCCACCACAGGAGATAGACCCAGGTGACCGGGGCCGTGGGCATGAAGACCATGTAGGCGGAAATCATCATCACCGGCACGCTGATGACGATCCAGTGCCGCCGCCGGCCCCACTTCGTCCGGTAGTGGTCGGAGACGAGGCCGAGGACGGGGTCGGTGAACACGTCCCAGAAGCGCGTCACCATGAAGACGATGCCGACGATCGAGAGCCCCAGCCCCATGTCGCCCGCGTAGAACGGCGGCAGGAAGACGCTGATGGGCAGGCCCATGGCGGCGATGGGCACCGCGGGCGAGGCGAAGGCGAACAGGCGGAACGGCGTGAGCTTGAGTGACGCCACGGCTCGGCGGGCTCCCGGAAAACGCGACCTTGGGAAGAACTAGTCCGACGAGAGCGGCGTGACAGAGGCGCCCGACGCGCCGCCCGCCCCTTCGGCCGCGGCCTGGCGTTCGAACAGGATGCGGCGGTTCTCGAGCTGCTTCGCCTCGTCGATCGGGAAGTTCCACATGATCCACGCGTTGACCAGGCCGATGGCCATGGGCGGCAGCACGTAGAGCAGCCGCAGGCCCCACTCGGCCTCCGACGTGTTCTCGACGCCGGGCACGAAACCGATGATCTCGAGCGCTGGATAGGTGATGCCGATGGCAAGCGCCGAGCCCACTTTGTTCGTCAATGTCAGCAGCGAGAACATGAGGCCGGTGCGCGAGTTGCCGCCCTCCACGTGATCGTGGTCGGCCACGTCCGCCATGATGGAGCGGAACAGGAACGGGCCCGCCGCCATGTTGATGCCGAGCGCGCCCCAGATGAAGATCGCGAACCACAGGTTGCCCGGCTGGACGACGAGGATCAGCGGCACGGTCGCGGCGGAGAACAGCGACGAGTAGCAGAGCGTGCGGTGCTTTCCGAAGCGGTAGGAGATCTGGATTATCAGCGGCACGAAGGCGCAGCCCACCGCGAGATAAACGAGGATCAGCACGCTGGCGTTCTGCAGCTTGAACACGTCAGCCGCCAGGAACAGGAACATGGCGGTGACAATACCGCCGGAGATGCCGCCGAGCAGGTCCGCCGCCAGCACGCGGCGCAGCGGCTGGTTGCGCAGGAGCAGCGACATCGTTTCGCGCCAGCCGGCATGTTCCGGGTCCGGCACGCGCCGCTCCGGCACGAACCAGACGGCGATGGCGACGGTGATGGGCAGCAGGATGATGACGTACCAGCCCATGGAGGCGACGCGCATGGCCGCGACGTCTTCCTTCGAGACCATGGACTCGATGGCCACCGGCATGGTCAGCACCATGATCATGCCGAGCAGCACCGCGACCTCGCGGTAGGCCTGAACGGTGGAGCGCTCGTTGTAGTCCGGCGTCAGCTCAGCGCCCCATGACAGGTGCGACAGGGTGAGAAGCGTCCAGCCGATATACAGGACGACCATCCACCACAGCAGGTACGCGCCGGTGACCGGCGGCGTCGGCATGAAGACGAGGTAGACGCAGATCATCGTGATCGGAACGCTGATCACGATCCAGTGGCGGCGGCGGCCCCAGCGCGTCTGGAACCGGTCGGAGAGAATGCCGAGGACGGGATCGGTGAACACGTCCCAGAACCGGGTGATCATGAACACCCAGCCGACCAGCGCGAGGCCGAGGCCCATCTCGCCTGCATAGAAGGGGGGAAGATAAACGACGATGGGAAGACCCATGGCCGCCATCGGCGCACCGGGCAGCGCGAAGGCCGCCATCTGCCACCGGCTTATGTACCCGCCGCCACTCCTGGCGGTGCCAGCCGGTTTACCGGACACATTCGTCCCTTCCATGCGGCCCTGATCCTCCCCTGGGTCACGTGGTTCACGCGTCTATTTGGGCTTAAACGGCGCCGTTTTGATTTTCTGTCGCCGCGCGGGCGGATGATACGCACAATTGTGTCAGCGGAAAAAGTGCTGCCGCCACAAACACGTAATTTGTGAAGGGGCTCTCGCGGCGGCAAAATCAGGATGAGGTTCGTCAGCGTAAGGCGGCCGCACGGGCTGACGCAGGGGATGCGCCGGGTAAGGGTTTAGCGATCGGGGTGCCGGGGGCATTGCGGGGAATGGAAGATAACGCTGACGTGATCCGCGTCGCGGCCTTCTGCGACGGGCGGGCTTTGCGCAACGGCCTCGCGCGCGCCTATGGCGACGGCTACGCGGACATCGATCCCGCAGCGCTGGTGCGGCGGCTGGCGGCGCAGCGCGGCTGGGAGGTGGAGCGCGTGCGCGTCTACGCGATGCCCGGCGGCAGCGCCGAGAGCGCGGACGCGGCATGGCTCGACAAGCTGGCGGCGGGCGATGCGCAGGTGGTGCGCATGACCGGCAACCCGTCGGTGCGCATCACCGTCGACGCGATGGGCCTGCTGCGGACGCAGGCGGCGGAGGTGATCCTCGTGCTGGGGGGCACGGACGACCTGGTGCCGCTGGCGGAGGAGGTGCGTGCGGCGGCCCGGCGGCAGGGCCGCAATGTCCGCTTCGCCAGCGCCTTCGCCCCCTCCCCCGGCAAGCACGGCCGCGCGGTGCCGACCGCCGACCTGTCGGTGACCATCGACCGGGAGACGGCGGAAAAGTCCCTGATGCTGGCGAGCGGGCCGGTGCGCACGCGGCGCATCCACGCCGGCCGCGCGCCCACCGCCGTCACGCCCCCTGCCCCGGCGCCGAAGCGGAGGCCGCGGCCCCTGCGCGCGGTGTACGGCGTCGGCGTTGCGGCAACGGTGATGGCGCTGGTGTGGGAGGACGTGGTGGCGACGGGCCTCGACGCGGCGATGGAATGGGACCGGTGGCGCTGGGCCGTCTCGGTGATGCTGGCAACGGCCAAGGCGCTGGTCTGGCCGTTCTACTGGCTGGCGCGGGCCTTCGGGATCGAGGCCGGATAGGCGCCCGAGAGACGAGGTTTCACAGCGGGCCGCGCGGGGCTATTGTGCGGCCCGCACCTACCCGGAATCGAGACCGAGGACGATACCGCCGATGGCCGCCACGCTGGTCCCCAAGTTCAAGAACGACGACGCCGTGCCCATCATCGAGGTCGGCGTGAAGGAACTGCACTGCACGGGCGCCAGCGCGCCGCACGACCATCCGCACGTCTATCTCGACATGGGCGATGACGGCGAGATCATCTGCCCCTACTGCTCGACCCTCTACCGCTACAAGGCGAACCTGAAGCCGGGCGAGGCCGTTCCGCCGTCCGCGGTGGTGCCGCCCGAGCCGGTGGGCGCCGACCGGCGCTAGGCGCGCGCCGCGGCGGCAATGCTTGCCGCTGCTTCCTTCGCATACCGCATCAGGCTGTCCCGCCCCTCGCCCGCGCGCGCGCGGACCGCGAGCGAATGCAGGACGCCGCTGGCGACCCGCCCCATGGCGGCGGGCTTCATGGAGCGTGACGCCTGCCCATCCTTCTGTGCCCGGCGGAAGCGCGCGGCGAAGGACCTGTCGAGCGCTTCCAGCATGCCGCGCAGGGCGGCGGCGATGTCCGCATCAAGCGAGGCTTCCGACGTGGCCGTGGAACTGGCGAGGCAGCCGCGCGAGGGATCGGCGCCCGCCTGGTAGAGCTCGAGGCCCGTGCGGTAGGCGGCGAGCAGCGCGCGTTCGAGATCGGGCTCCGCCGCCAGCACCGCGTCGAGGCCGGCGATGGCCGTTTCGTGGTAGCGGGCGAAGGCCTTGAGGTAGATCGCCTTCTTGTCGCCAAGCGCCGCGTAGAGGCTGGGGCGGTTGACGCCTGCCGCCTCGCACAGCGCATCCAGCGACGTGTTGGAATAGCCGCGCTCCCAGAACACCAGCAAGGCCGCGTCGAGGGCCGCGTCCGGGTCGAAGGCCCGCGGGCGGCCTCGTGATCGTGATTCCGTCATTTTTGTACTATCTCGCAAATAATGCTTGCCGGGCAAGTTTTATGCGATACGGTACAAAAATAAGCCGCCGGCCCTGGCGGCCCAACCCGGAGGCATTCCCATGGCAGTCGATCTCTATTTCATTCCCGTCTCGTGCTCCCTCGCCACGCGCATCGCGCTGGGCGAGATCGGCGAACCGGCCACCTTCCACAAGGTGGACATGGGCTCGAAGACGCTGCCCGACGGCAGCGACTATTTCGCGGTGAACCCCAAGGGCAAAGTGCCGGCGCTCAGGACGCGCGAGGGCTGGCTGCTGACAGAGGGTGCCGCCGTGCTGCAATACGTGGCGGATCTCGCGCCGGAGTCGGGCCTCGCGCCCGCACCGGGCACCAAGGAGCGCTATGAATTGCAGCAGTGGCTGAATTTCGTCGCGACCGAGCTGCACAAGTCGGTGTTCGCCGTGCTGTTCGACCCGGCGTCGAACGACGGCGCCAAGGCCTTCGCCATGACGGTGCTGGAGAACCGCGCCACGTACCTCAACGGGTACCTCGAAGGCCGGGAGTTCCTGACCGACCGCTTCACGGTGGCGGACGCGTATCTCGTCACGGTCCTCAACTGGTTCCCCTTCGCCGGGATCGACCGGACCGCGTGGCCGGCGCTCGAGGCCTATTACAACCGCATCAGCGCGCGCCCGAGCGTGGCGGCGGCGCTGGCCGACGAGGCCAAGGCGATGGCGGCGTAACGCTTACCCGCGAGAGAATTGGCGGGCCTTCCGGCGGTGACCAGATTGGGCGCACCGCAACCAGGGGAGGCCCGCCATGCCGCGCCGCACCGTCTATCTCGTCCTCACCGTGATCGGGACCATCGCGCCCTACTGGTTCTTCGTGCCGTGGGCGGCGGAGAACGGGCTCGACCTCGTTGCCTTCCTCGACCTGGCGTTCGCGAACCCGGTCAGCTCAATGCTGACGGCGGACATCTCGATCACCGCCGTGGCGCTCATCGTCTTCGCGCTGGCGCACCTGCCGCGCCTCGGCGGCGCGCGCATCGCCACGCTGATCGCGGGCACATTCCTGATCGGCGTCTCGTTCAGCCTGCCGCTGCTTCTCTACTGGCGCGAAGGAGACACCGCGTGAGCATCGCGCGTACCTGGCTCACGGCGGCTCTTTCAGGGACCGCGGTCATGGGTCTCGGCTTCGTCGCCCTTCCCCAGGTCACGTTGGGTTTCTTCGACTGGATGCTGTTCGGCAGCCTCGAAGCCTCGCCGATCATCGGGCCGGAGGCACGCACCTACGCCGCCTTCATCGCGCAGGTGCTTGGCGCGGTGTTGGCGGGATGGGCCTTGCTGCTGATTTGTCTCGTGCGGATGGCCGTTGCGCCGGACCCGGGCTGGCGTTGGCGGGCTTTCGCCCTGTCCTTCGGCGGCTGGTTCATCGTGGATACCGCCGCGTCCCTCGCCACGGGCTTCTGGCAGAACGCGGTCTTCAACCTGTGCTTCGCGGTCCTGATCGTGCCGCCGCTCGTTGTGCTGCTGCGCCGGGCCTAGGCCGCCTGGTAGTGGCCGTAGATGGTCCAAAGGCCGATCGCCACGAAGCCGATGCCGGCGATCAGCTTGAGGGGCACCGCTTCGAGATACTCCCGCGCCGCGGTGCCGAGAAGCACGGCGAGCGCCGTGGAGGCGACGAGCGCGAGCGATGCCGCGATGAAGATCGCCACGGGGCTGCGCTCGCCCTCCGACGCGTAGAGCAGCGTGGCGAGCTGCGTCTTGTCGCCCAGCTCCGCCAGGAAGATCGACGCGAAGATGACGAGAAGATGCGACATGCGGGCGGCCTTTCCGAGAGGACTGGCGGGGAGAGCTGGCGGGAAGACTGGTCCGGGCTGCCGGACTCGAACCGGCACAGGCCTTCCGGCCCGAGGGATTTTAAGTCCCTTGCGTCTACCAGTTCCGCCAAGCCCGGACGGTGGTTGCGCGTTGTCCGGACCATAGCCGACGCATGCGCCTGCGCAATCGGGCCGCGCAATCGGCCCGCTCAGGGCGCCGCGGCGCCATCCTCTATGTCCGCGAGAAAGCGGTTCAGGGCGCGGGCGGCGACGTCGTGGCCGTAATCGTTCCAGTGGTTGTCGGTCTCGAAGGAGAAACGGCGGCCGTTGACCGCCCAGTCCGATTCGAAGACCGGCTGGAGGTCGAGGAAGGGGATGTTGCGCCGCGCGGCGAGGTCCGCCGCCATATCGTTGAGCTGCGTCGCGCGGCTGGAGCCGGGCAGGCCCGCGTAGATCGGCCGCCTGTCCCCGTCCATGACAAGGACGAGGCGCGCGCCCATGCCGTCCGCGACCCGTTCCAGCCTGCCGAAGAGGTGGTCCGTGACGGCCGCGATCGTCTCCTTGTCGTCGAGCACATCGGCGATGGCGACGTTCGCCTCGTATTGCGGCCTGGCGCCGGCGGGGGAAACGAAGAGAGAGACGATCGAACCCGGCCGGACGCCCCAGCGGTAGACCAGGAAGCGCACCGTGGCGCTGCGGCGCAGCCAGTCCCACGGGCCGGGCGCCCACGGCTCGGGTTCGATCTCGCCGGTGACGTGCCCCTCTTCGACCGCGACCTTGAGGAAGCTCGACGTGTAGCGCCCGCCCACGTAGCGGAACGACTCGTCGAAATCGTTGTGGATCAGCAGGACGACGAGCCAGTCCGGCGCATAGCCCGCGGCCTCGCGCTCCGCCATGCGGACATACTGGCTGAGCGGTGCGCCGGAAATGCCGAAGCGCAGCACCTCTGCCCCGCCGCGCAGGCGGCCGAGCTCCTCGCCGAAGTTCGCGTCCGGCGGCACCTGCAGGCTTTCCACGTAGCTGTCGCCGATGACGGCGATACGCTCGGCCCCCGCCCCCGCTTGCTCGTAGTCGCCGCGGGCGCTGTTCCAGCCCTGTGCGTTGATGGTGAAGGGGGCGGCGATCTCGTTGCGCACGCGCCAGGTGCCCGACTGGTCCGGCGCGTATCGCACGACGCCGTCCACGTAGTCGTTGGCCGGCACGTCGCTTGCCGGCAGCACGAAGCGGAAGACGACGAACTCGCACACGAGCAGGAAGGCAATCACGCTCACGGCGGCCAGCGCCGTGTTCGCAGCCCAGTTCGGCAGCCTTGTCACACCAGTCCCCCCGGACACGAAGGGGCAGAGACATATCGAAGGGAAAAGGACGGCGCAACGAGGGGATGGGCTACAGCACCATCTGCGTCTGGCTGGTGATGGCGACGAGCCTGCCGTCGGCGCGTTCGATTCGCGTCTGCCACATCTGGGTGCGGCGGCCGCGGTGGACCGGCGTGGCGGTGGCGCGCACGGTCTGGCCGGCCGGGCAGGCGGCGAGGAAGTTGGTCTTGCTCTCGATGGTGGTAGTGCCCTGCGCGCCTTCCGGCAGGTTGAGGAAGGTGGCGGCGGCGCCCACCGAGTCGGCCAGCGCCATGGCGGTGCCGCCATGCATGATGCTGCCCGTGGTGCAGAGGGCTTCCGTCACGTCCAGTTCGGCGACGACCTCGTCCTTGGTGGCGCTGACGAAGCGCAGGCCGAGATGGGCGGCGAGCGGCATGGGGTGCGCGTTGAGCCGATCGGCGTGGTCGGTCATGGCGGGGCTCCGGGCTGGCGTTGCGGTTGCCAGCGCAGATAACCCTTCCCGCGACCCTGCGCGATGACGCGCAAGGTAAGTGGCCCAAACAAGAGAACCGCCCAAACGAAAAACGGCGGCCCCTTGGGACCGCCGTTTCGCCACCCGAAGGTGAAAGCTTTGGGCAGTGGCCTTAGTTGACCAGGCCCTGCCAGATCGGCCAGCACGAGTTGCCGACCTGCGCGGCCAGCTTGGACTGGCCCTCGTCCATGTTCGCGGCGTCGACGGTCTTCTCGGAGTCCGCGCCGCCGGTGCACCAGACGTAGTACTGGTGGGTACCGGCCTTGTCCTTGGCTTCCCAGCTCGCATCGAGCGCGAAAGCCGGGGCCGACATGGCGACTGCGCCCGCAGCGAAAAGGGCGCCAGCAAGAATCTTCTTCATACTCTAATCTCCCTCGTGAGGTTTCCTCACCCTCAGTGATCTTCTCAGACCAGTTCGGCGCGCGCCTCTGGCCCCTTCTTGGGCGGCTGGGAAACCGGCCGGCACGGGTTCCCCCCTACCTACCGGCGCGTCCCCCGCACCACCCGGTATTCGGGCGGAACGATACCCGCTCCTAGCCTGCATACTAACGGATTCCGGCGGTTAGCACCTGAAATCTTCGTAATGTTGGTTTCTGTGTTGCAGAACTGTCACGCGGACAGGGTTAACCCGCCGATTTTACGCGGCCGGCTCGCCCATGATCGGCTCGGCGCCGAGGCTGCGGATCATCTCTGCCGCCTCGCCGGCGACGGTGGCCAGCACCGCCTCGTCCGTCGAGCGGAACACCAGCGTCACCCCGAAGCTGCCGCCCCGGTAGAACGGGTAGCTGCCCATGCTGACGTCCGGGTACTTCGCCTGGAGCGCGCCGAGCGGTTCCGCCAGCACGCCCTCGCCGAGGTGGGCGGAGACGTTGGTGGAGAGCAGCTTCGCGCCGCCGGTAAGGCGCGGCTCGAGGCTTTCCAGCATGACCTGCATGATCATGGGGATGCCGGCCATGACGAAGACGTTGCCGATCTGGAAGCCGGGCGCCTTGGACACGGGATTGTCGATCAGCGTGGCCGTGTCCGGGATGCGGGCCATGCGCTTGCGCGCATCGTTGAACTCGATGCCCGTCTCTTCGTAGTGGGCGGTGAGGCGCGCCATCGCTTCCGGGTGGAACCCGATGCCGACGCCGAAGGCCTTGGCGACCGAGTCGGCAGTGATGTCGTCGTGGGTGGGGCCGATGCCGCCGGTGGTGAAGACGTAGTCGAACTTCGCCCGCATCTCGTTGACGGCGGCGACGATCTCCGCCTCCACGTCCGGGATCACCCGGACCTCGCGCACGCGGATGCCGCGCTCGCCCAGCCACTGGGCGATATGGGCCAGGTTCTTGTCCTGCGTCCGCCCCGACAGTATCTCGTCCCCGATGAGGAGGACGGCGGCGGTGACGGTCTTGTCGATCCCGTTAGTCATCGCGCCCGGATATAGCACGGGCGCGCCCGGTGGCACCTGCAATCGGCGCAGGCTAGGTTGCGCGCGCCATGGACCTGCCAAAGCCCCTCATCCCCGGCCGCCTGATCCGGCGGTACAAGCGCTTCCTCGCCGATATCGAGCTGGAGGGCGGCGGCGTCATCACCGCCCATTGCGCCAACCCGGGGGCGATGATGGGGCTGACCGAGCCCGGCAACCGGGTGTGGCTGTCGAAGTCGGACAATCCGAAGCGCAAGCTGGCGCACAGCTGGGAGCTGGTGGAGGTGGACGGGACGCTGATCGGCATCAACACGTCCCACCCCAACCGTCTGGCGGAAGAGGCGATCCTGGCGGGCCGCATCCCCGAGCTCTCGGCCTACGCGGACCTGCGCCGCGAGGTGAAATACGGCAAGACGAGCCGCATCGACCTGCTGCTGGAGGACGGCGCGAAGCCGCCGGCCTACGTGGAGGTCAAGAACGTCCACCTGATGCGCGAGCCGGGGCTGGCGGAATTTCCCGATTCGGTGACGGCGCGCGGGGCGAAGCACCTGGTGGAACTGGGCGACATGGCGGAGGCCGGGCACCGGGCGGTGATGCTCTACGTGGTGCAGTACCCGGGGACCGAGCGGTTCCGCATCGCCGCCGATATCGACCCGACATATGCCGGGGCGCTGAAAACGGCGCGGGCGCGCGGCGTGGAAACCCTGTGTTATGGTTGCCATATTACGCCGGAGGCCATCGAGCTCGCCTATCCCATGCGGCTGGAGCTCGACCGGGAAGCGGAACTGGAACCGAGACAGAAACGATGAACTACGTTGACGCGTTCGACGCGCCGCCCGTGAACACCGGGGCGATCAAGCTGCACACGGCGGAAGACTTCGCCGGGATGCGCAAGGCGGGCAACCTTGCCGCCGCCGCGCTGGACATGCTGGTGCCCCACGTGAAGCCGGGCGTGACGACGGGCGAGCTGGACAGGCGCGTGCTCGAATTCGCGCTCGACCACGGCGTGGTGCCCGCGACCTACGGCTACCGCGGCTACCGGCACTCCTCCTGCACGTCGATCAACCACGTGGTGTGCCACGGCATTCCCGGCGACAAGGCGCTGAAGGAAGGCGACATCGTCAATATCGACGTGACGCTGCTGGTGGACGGCTGGCACGGCGACACCAGCCGCATGTTCCCCGTCGGCAAGGTCAACCGGAAGGCCGAGCGGCTGATGGACGTGACCTACGAATCCATGATGCGCGGCATCGCCGCCGTGAAGCCGGGCGCGACGCTGGGCGACATCGGCGCGGCGATCCAGGACTTCGCGGAAGCGGAGCGTTGCTCGGTGGTGCGCGACTTCTGCGGCCACGGGCTGGGCCGCGTGTTCCACGACGCGCCGAACATCCTGCACTACGGCCGCAAGGGAGAAGGGCAGGCGCTGAAGGCGGGGATGTTCTTCACCATCGAGCCGATGATCAATCTCGGCCGCGCGCATGTGAAGCTCCTGTCCGACGGCTGGACGGCGGTGACGCGCGACCGCTCGCTGTCCGCCCAGTTCGAGCACTCGGTGGGCGTGACCGAGGACGGCGTCGAGATCTTCACCAAGAGCCCCGCGGGCCTCGACTGCCCGCCCTACGCGTAAGGCCGGCACGGTGAAGGCGGATGCGGGCGGCGGCGCGGCGGCGAAGAAAGAGACGCCGCATCACGCCGGCCACCGCCAGCGCCTGCGCGACCGCTTCCTGAAAGGCGGGGCGGACGCCCTGCCCGACTACGAGCTTCTCGAACTCATATTGTTCCGCGCGATCCCGCGCCGCGACGTGAAGCCGCTGGCGAAGGCATTGCTCGCGCGCTTCGGCGGCTTCAACGAGGTGATGTCGGCGCCGGTGGAACGGCTGGTGGAAGTGCCGGGCGTGTCGGAGACGGTGGCGGGGGAAATCAAGATCGTGCAGGCCACGGCGCTCAGGCTGGCGCGCGCGCAGGTGCTGGCACGGCCCGCCATCTCGTCATGGTCGGCGCTGGTGGACTACTGCACGGCGTCGATGGCCTATGACGCGGTGGAGCAGTTCCGCATCCTCTTCCTCGACCGCAAGAACGTGCTGATCGCCGACGAAGTGCAGGGCAAGGGCACGGTGGACCACACGCCCGTCTATACGCGCGAGGTGGTGAAGCGGGCGCTGGAGCTGGGCGCCAGCGCCATCATCCTCGTCCACAACCACCCCTCGGGCGACCCGACGCCGAGCCGGGCGGACGTGGAGATGACCAAGAAGATCGAGGACGCCGCGAAACCGCTCGGCGTCGCGCTGCATGATCACCTGGTGATCGGCAAAGGCGGCCACGCGAGCCTGCGGCAGCTGGGGCTGATTTAGGCGGGCGTCGGGGCAAACAAGGCGCTGTGTCTGCCTCCCGTTTCCCTGCTCCACCCCCGCCCAACCCTCCCCCTTCGAGGGGGAGGGCTTTTGATTTCGGGCGTCGCAAATACTCCCCCACCGCCTTCTCCAAAGTGGAGGTTTTGGTTTCGAGGGGTCGCGGCTGGCTCCACCTCCCCCTCGAAGGGGGAGGTCGGCGCGGGAGCGCCGGGTGGGGGTGGAGTGGGGATAAGGGCGGCGGGTTCGGGGCTTTGCTTGTCCCGAACATCAACACTGTCATTCAGCGGCTTGACCGCGGAATCCAGAGCGGCAGGCGGGCGTCTTGCGGATGCTCTGGACCCCGCGGTCGAGCCGCGGGGTGACATATACACCTATTCGAACGCATCCCATGGCGGCACGGGGCCGAATTTCTCCGCGAGGAAATCGATCAGCAGGCGGACTTTTGCGGAAAGCGCGCGGCCGGGGGGATAGACGGCGTACATGGCGATGGTGCTGGCGCACCAGCCGGGGAGGACGCGCACGAGGCGGCCGGCCGCGAGATCCTCGCCGATGATGAAGGTGGGCAGGTTGGCGATGCCGCCGCCGCGCAGCGCCACGTCGCGCAGCATGTCGCCGTTGTTGACGCGCAAGGGGCCGGCGGCGCGGATGCGCGCGGCGATTTTGCCCGCCTCCCCTTCCCGCTCCAGCTCCCACGTGTCGCCGGAAATGGAATAGCGAAGGCAGGTGTGGGCGGCGAGATCGTCCGGCGTCTCCAGCGGCCCCGCCTTAGCGACGTAGGCGGGCGACGCGGCGAGGACGCGGCGCACGGGCGCGAGGCGGCGCGCCTTGAGGCTTGAATCGCGCAGCGCGCCGATGCGGATGGCGAGGTCGAAGCCTTCGTCCACGATGTCCACGAACCGGTCGTTGAGGGAGAGATCGACTTCGAGGCGCGGATGGGCGGCCATGAAATCGGCCAGGACGCCGCCGAGATGCCGCACGCCGAAGGAGAACGGGGCGGAGAGCTTGAGCGTGCCGCGCGCCTCGTCGTTGAGGCTGCCGGCGGCGGCGTCCGCTTCCTCGAGGTCCGCCAATATGGCGCGGGCGCGCTCCACGTAGCCCTGCCCCACCTCGGTCAGCGACACGCGGCGGGTGGTGCGGTTGAGGAGACGCGCGCCCAGCCGCTCCTCCAGCGCCATGACGTGCTTGGAGACGGCGGAATTGGACAGGCCCAGCTCCTCCGCCGCGCGGGTGAAACTGCCGCGCTCCGCCACCGCGACGAAGACCTCCAGCATGGCGAGACGGTCCATGGGCGCTTTTCCTCTGCCGGACGCAATGAGCGGCCATCTGACCCCATTATTGCCGCGCAGCAAAGCGCCGGGCGCATGCCTCCCGCCCGCGCGTAGCGGTTGAGGGGCCCGGCACGCTGGCGTATCAGGGGTGCCTGACAGACCAGCCGGAGCCCGCGCCATGATCCCCCGCTACAGCCGCCCCCAGATGGCCGACATCTGGAGCCCCGAGAGCAAGTTCCGCATCTGGTTCGAGATCGAGGCGCATGCCTGCGAGGCGCTGGCGGAAATCGGCGTGATCCCCGAAAGCGCGGCGAAGACCATCCGCGAGCGCGGCGACAAGGCCGAGTTCGACGTGGCGCGCATCGACGACATCGAGCGCGAGGTGAAGCACGACGTCATCGCCTTCCTCACCCACCTGTCGGAATTCGTCGGCGAGGACTCGCGCTTCGTCCACCAGGGCATGACCTCGTCGGACGTGCTGGACACCTGCTTCAACGTGCAGCTGGTGCGCGCGGCGGACCTGCTGCTGGACGACATCGACCTGCTGCTGGCGGCCCTCAAGCGGCGCGCCTTCGAGCACAAGGACACGGTCACCATCGGCCGCAGCCACGGCATCCACGCGGAACCCACCACCTTCGGCCTCAAGCTGGCGCAGGCCTATGCGGAATTCGACCGCTGCCGCGAGCGGCTGGTCTTCGCGCGCCGGGAGGTGGCGACCTGCGCCATTTCCGGCGCCGTCGGCACCTTCGCCAATATCGACCCGCGGGTGGAGGAACACGTGGCCAAGGCGCTGGGCCTCGAGCCCGAGCCCGTCTCGACGCAGGTGATCCCGCGCGACCGCCACGCCATGTTCTTCGCGGTGCTGGGCGTCATCGCCTCCAGCATGGAGCGGCTGGCGACCGAGATCCGGCATCTTCAGCGCACGGAGGTTCTGGAGGCGGAGGAATATTTCTCCGAAGGCCAGAAGGGCTCCTCCGCCATGCCGCACAAGCGCAACCCGGTGCTGACGGAAAACCTGACCGGCCTTGCCCGCGTGGTGCGCGGCATGGTGACGCCGGCGCTTGAGAACGTCGCCCTCTGGCACGAGCGCGACATCTCGCACTCCTCCGTCGAGCGGATGATCGGCCCGGACGCGACGGTGACGCTGGACTTCGGCCTCGTCCGCCTCGCCGGCGTCATCGACAAGCTCCTGGTCTACCCGGACCAGATGCAGAAGAACCTCGACCGCCTCGGCGGCCTCGTCCACTCCCAGCGCGTGCTGCTGGCGCTGACGCAGAAGGGCGTCAGCCGCGAGGACGCCTACCGCCTTGTCCAGCGCAACGCCATGCCCGTCTGGCGCGGCGAAGGCGACTTTTTGGCGTTGCTGAAGGCGGACCCGGAAGTCTCGAAGGCCCTGTCAGCCGCCGACCTGGAGGCCGTCTTCGACCTCGGCTACCACACCAAGCACGTGGACACGATCTTCGCCCGGGTGTTCGGGGCGGACGCGGTGAAGGGGCAGAAGGCGGCGGAGTAGGTCGCCTGCTCTGTTAAACCTTTAGTTCGCTCAAAAACAGCCTGAATGCGTTGTCCTTCTTGCCAATAGAATAGAAATCAGCAGACTGCGCTAGTTCATGAGCAAACTCAACGCCACCAAGAGACGCGAAGTGGCCGGCAGATGAAACCGTCTCTCTGAGCAAGTTTTTATAAAATCCCTTTTCACATTTGTCGGCTGGCAGATTTGGGGAGACCCCAACTACGTCATTAACCGCTTTCTGGTCCGCCAAGTACCATTTCTCTATGTGAGGATCCGGGATGGCACACGCAAGCAGAGACAAAAGAGAGAGGTCAGAGATTCGCGACTTGACTTCATTTCTTCGAGCAACGTGCCCTTGGCAATTGCCGTCTGAACCCACGACCAGACAATGAGGCGGTGAGATTTCGCCCGAAACCATTGCGCGCTCATACTGGCGTAGGGAGCTTAGGACCTCGCCCCGACCTCCATCACTGGATATCGTATTAAGCTCGACCTCAATCTCACGTTCGCTATAGAACCGCTGAACAACACTTCGAAGAAACTGTTCCTGTGCGGAGTCCTCTACAATGAAGTCAATCCTGGGCGTCGTGGACATCGAAGAAGCCTTTCAGCATTAGCTTTTCGAATGTAATCTCGTCTCCACCAAACGATAAACCCTCCTCTATATCAGAACTGACAAATAAAGGACCGTCTGGATCCACAGTTTTTGTCTGCGTTTTCCCCCGTTGGGAGGAAACCGCAATCAAAGCAAAGTTCTTTTTGTCGTTTCTACACTCCTCAAATACTGCCTGACAGAAAGTTGGAGAGTGGCTGGTCACAATTACTTGCCGCTGGTTGTTCGCCATCGAAGCCAGCAGTTTTGCGATGAGCTCTATCCGCCTCGGATGAACACCGTTCTCAGGCTCTTCAAAGCCTACAAGCGACCCACCCCAAGGGTTAGCTGCGATAGCGCATAGAGCAAGCACACGCAAAGTCCCTTCTGAGATAATTCGAGTAGAAAACTCGGTCCCATTCTGTTGGAGAAAAATATCCAAAGTTCCGCGTTTCACATCTAATTCAACGCGCAAATCCTCTACACTGGGGATGAGCGCCTTGAGGGTTCGTTTGACATTGGCAAACGCTTTGGGATCCCGGGCTGATAGTCGGAATAGGAAAGGGGCAATGTTTTCACCAAGCACCCCAATATCTGTTACTTCCGACGGCGGTTGGGCTTTGCGCATGGCAACGCGTGGATCGAGATAATAGACGCGCCAAGCTGAGAACTCGTTCCGGCACATTCTAATTGCTGAGAATTCATTACCACCCAGCCGCGCATCGGATAACTTGGTGTGATTTTGTCCTAGATTTTCCTTTCTCGGCCTGCCTTGCCTAGTGCGGATAGCTATTTGGTCTCCCACTGTCTCAATTCGCGGAGATCCTTTTGTCTCGCGAGTCCTCTTTTGCAGTGTTGCTAGATATTCGTCTCTCACATTGAGAGCACCCGATCTCGGCTCGATTTCGACAGCAACACGGTACTCATACGGGGTCCCGCGAACTTCGATTTCGGCATCTAGTTCAAAACATGACGACTTCTGATCGAGGAGCGCAGGCAGTCCACCAGACGGCAAACTGAACGCTTCAAGAGGGTTTCCGCGGATTGGGTCCGAAAGAGCGTCCGAAATGGTGCGCTCGGTAGCCAACCTGCTCAACGCTTGGATTGCGTCGAGGATATTGCTCTTCCCCACTGCGTTGGCACCGAACAGAACCGTTAGCCGAGGGAACTCGATATGGAGATCCCCCATAGACTTAAAGTTCTTAACTCGAAGCGACTTCAACATTCGGTCAATCCATTTGCGCGGCTCGTGATTTGCCTTCTGCTACGGCAAGCGCCTGAGCTACTACGATTCAGGCCATCCGAGAACCGGCGGCGTATGCGTCACAGATATGGAAGCTCAGGCAATCGCGGTACCGCTGGTAGTCCAATTTGTAGCATGTCCTGACAACGACAGGCTCAAGGACCTCCGTATCAATCCCCCTCTTTATCCCCACCCCCTCTGACCGCCCGTAGAATGACCGGACCTTCCGCGTAGGGCATCCCGGGCCGTCCGGGCTCTGGCGGGAGGGTGGCGCCCTGAGCGGGGCCGGGCCGCGGGTCTGCTGGACGGACCGGCCCGCCTCGCGGGCGGAAGGAGCAACGTGCCTTCCGCGGACGGGCGGCGGACCTCACGTGGGTGACCTTCTCCGGGGTGCGCGGGTGCGGGACGGGCGGCATGCCCGCCCGCAAACTGCGCGCCGGCAGCCCGGCCGGTTTCGCCCTCCGCCAGGCCAGTGTCCGGCGGCATCGTGCGGGCGGTCATTCCTTGGCCGCCGGCGCCGTGCCTTTACGCCGGACGGGCGGAGGAACGGCCGCGGTGGCAGGGAGACGTCACTGGGGCCGGCGCGCTCCCGCTGTAATGGCGGGCCGCCGGCCTGAGGAGAGACGTGGTGTGTGGCGAGGTCCGCCGGAAGACGCCGCGTGGAGAGCGCCGCCCGGCGGGGCCGGCTTTTTCCATTCTTGCAGTGCGCACGCCCGCCGGGCGGCGCCCTCCGCTCCCTTGCCCGGGTTCCGGGGAGGGTTTTGGAACCCCCGGGGGTGCGCCCTCGCGGGGGTTTTGGTGCTGGGGGTGTGGGTTTCCCTCCGCGTGTCATCCCGCGGCTTGACCGCGGGATCCAGGGCGTCCGGCACCGCGCTCGCCCGTGGCTCTGGACCCCGCGGTCAAGCCGCGGGGTGACAAGGTTGGAAAAGGGTCTTCCCCTCCTCCGTGTGCTCCCCGGCTTGTCCGGGGAGCCTACTCGCGGGGCGGGATGGCATGGGGGTGCGGTGGGGCGCTGGCGCTGCGGCAAGCGGGGATGCGAGTGGGCCCCACCGATGAACCGTGGGGCGGACGGGTTGATGGGTGGTGCGGATGCGGACCCTCACCCTCCCATCGCTTTCGCGATGGGCCCCTCCCTCTCCCTCAGGGAGAGGGGTTGTTGCGGATGCATCCGGTGCTCTCTCCCTCGAGGGAGAGGGACAGGGTGAGGGGGCGCGGGGTTACGGGTGGCCGCGCCACACGGGCGTCATGCGGGGGGTATAGTGGGCGGGAAACCGCGAACTGGATTGGAGGCCTTATGCGTACCGCGTTCGACGGCGCCCACCGGCGGCGTGTCTACCTGTTCCGCCACGGCGACGTGAGCTACGTGACGGCGGACGGGTCCATCGTGAAAGACCCGCGCGCCGTTCACCTGACCGAGCAGGGCCGGGGCGAGGCCGACGCCATGAACGCCATGATGGCGGACGTGCCGGTGGACCGGGCGGTGTGCTCCGGCCTGCCGCGCACCATCCAGACGGCGGAGCGCATCCTGCGCGGCCGCGAGCTGGAGATCGAGCACGTGCCGCCACTGGAAGAGATGCGCTCGCAGCAGGCGCAGGCCGCCTTCGAGAAGGGCGCCGACGTGGACCCGGTGCCGCTGCCCGACGACCTGGCGGAGGTGGCCTATGCCTTCCGCCACGCCCACGAGCCGGGGATGCGCTACCGCGGCGGCGAGCCCTTTGCCGACTTCGAGGGGCGCGTGGTGCCGGCCTTCGAGAAGCTGCTGGCCGAGCCCGGCTGGGAGACCATGGTGCTTGTGGCCCATGGCGGCGTGAACCGCATCATCCTCAGCTGGGCGCTGGAGACGGGGCTTCGCACCTTCGGCCATTTCGAGCAGGACACGTGCTGTTTGAACGTCATCGACATCGATCAGGACCCGGATGATCTGAGCGTGAAGCGGCGGCTGGTGCGGGCGGTGAACATCACCGCCTACGACCCGGCGAAGCGGGACCGGAACCTGACGACGCTCGAGGGGCTGGCGGACCGGATCAGGCGGGCGACGGCGCCGTAGGGGCGCGCGAGGGGTTGCGGGCGCGGGCGCTGCGGCGTGCGTTCGCAGGTGGCGCGGTGCGTGGCCCTGGACCCTCCGGTCAAGCCGGAGGGAGAGCGGATATGAGGGGCAGTGCGGATGCTGACCCTCACCCTCCCATCGCTTTCGCGATGGGCCCCTCCCTCTCCCTCAGGGAGAGGGTTTGTTGCGGATGCATCCGGTCTCCTCTCCCTTGAGGGAGAGGGACAGGGTGAGGGGGCAGCGGTTGCGAGGGGCGCGTGGCGTCTCCCCCTCCTCCGAGCGCTCCCCGGCTTGTCCGGGGAGCCTACTCGCGGGGCGGGGTTGCACGGGGGTGCGGTGGGCCGCTGGCGCTGCGGCAAGTTGGAATGCGAGTAGGCCCCCGCTCAAGGCGGGGGCGGTCGGAGATTGGTAGGAAGAGGTCCGGCTTGATTGTTCACGTTGTAAACGATACACTTCGGGAACAATAAGGGAGGGGCCCGGACTTCTCCCGCAATCCGGAGGAATGCCCGATGGCCGAGGATATCGACGCGCTGGTGGCCGCGCTGCCCACCGGCGACACCATCGCCAACCCCTACCCGCTCTATGAAAAGCTGCGGCCGCACGCGCCCGTGGCCGGCTACCGCGACTATCCCCCCGGCACCGTGCCCGGCGAGGACGAGGCGGTGAACGCGTGGGTGCTGCTGGACTACGACCACGTGTCGAAGGCGGCCCGCGACCACCGCACGTTCTCCTCGCGCGACCCGCTGCAGGAAGGCTCGTCGGCGCCGACGCTGATGCTGGTGAACCACGACAACCCGGAGCACGACCGGCTGCGGGCGATCGTCAACCTCGCTTTCTCGCGCAAGCGCATCGAGGAGCTGTCCCCCGCCGTGAAGGCGATGGTGAACCAGCTGCTTGATGAAGTTGAGGCCAGGCGCGGCACGGACTGCGAGGCGATCGGCGACATCTGCGCGGTGCTGCCCGCGCGCGTGATGGTGCACCTGCTGGGCCTGCCGCCGCAGATCGCCGAGCGGTTCCGCCACTGGGCGACGGCCTTCATGCTCTCCGCCGACCTGTCGCCGGAAGAGCGGCAGGCCTCCAACGTGGAGCTGTTCACCTATTTCACCGAGCGTGTGACGGGGATGCAGGCGCAGCTCGACGCCGGCGAGGACGTGCCCGACAGCCTGATGCGCGCGCTGCTGACGGCGGAAGCGGACGGCGAGAAGCTGACCACCGACGAGGTGATCCGCTTCTGCCTGACGCTGGTGGTCGCAGGCGCGGAGACGACCACGTTCCTGCTCGGCAACCTGCTGCACAACCTGGCGGCGATGCCGGAGATCACCGGCCGGTTGCGCGGCGACCGTTCGCTGATCGACCGGTTCATGGACGAGAGCCTGCGGCACTCGGGCCCGCCGCAGCGCCTGTTCCGCATCGCCATGAAGGACGTGGAGATCGGCGGCAAAGAGATCCGCGAGGGCGACTGGGTGGCGCTGTTCTTCGCCGCCGCGAACCACGACCCGGCGGTGTTTCCCGAGCCCGAGAAATTCAGTCTCGACCGGGAGAACCTGAACCGGCAGCTGACCTTCGGCGTCGGCATCCACCACTGCCTCGGCTCGGCGCTGGCGCGCGCCGAGGCCCGCGAACTGGTGAACGCCATGCTCGACCGCTACGGCGAGCTTTCGCTGAACGGCACGGTGGCGCAGCGCGCGAGCCTTCTCAACCACGGGTACGAGGAGCTGCGGCTTCACTTCGGCCCGGCGCTCAAGGGAGCCGCCGAATGAGCCTCCAGGACGACAACATCGCCGCCACCCAGAAGCTGTTCGAGGCCTTCGGCGCGGGCGACGTGCCCGGCATCCTCTCGTACTGCAACGACGATATCCGCATCGAGTTCTACGGCCCCGCCGACATCATTCCGTATGCTGACATGTATGACGGGATGGACGAGGCGCGCCGCTTCTTCGAAACGGTCCTGTCCTCGGTCGATATCCACGTGTTCGAGCCGGAAGAGTTCCTGGCCGACAAGGACAAGGTGGTGGTGACGGGACACCTGCACCTCACCGCGAAGACGAGCGGGCGCGACATCAAGTCGGACTTCGTCCACGTGATCACGATGCGCGACGGCAAGTGGGCGCGCTTCCGCGACTTCATGAACACCCACGAGGCGGTGAAGGCATTCTCCGGCTGAGTACCTGCCGGGGGATGGGACCGGGCCCAACACCGGTCATGCCGGGGCAATCCGGTTGTGCCGGGGGCAGTGGCGTCAGCTCTCGCTGTCCCCGGCATCCATCTCGGCGATAGAATCCGTGATCGCCTGGAAGAAGCCGATGCCCTCGCGGATGGTGTGCGCGTCCATCGGTCCCATGATGCGCTCGATGAGGGCGACGCCGCGCGCCATCATCGCCTCGATGTGTTTCTCGCCCTCGGGCGTGAGGCGCACGATCTTCTCGCGCGCCGAGCGCGGGTCCTCGACCTGCACGACGAGTTCGAGCGGCGGGGCCGCCATGCCGCGGATCGCCTTGGTGATGGCGGCGCCGGAAATCTCGAACCACGCCTTGAGGGCGCGCTCGATTTCCTTGCGGTGCATCTCGCGGCCCTCGCGGCCCTCGGAATGGATGTGCCACAGGACGGCGACCTGGTGGCGGGAGAGCTTGCCGCCGCGCAAGGCGTCCTCGACCTTGATCCCGGCCTTGTAGTGGATGGGATAGAAGAAGCCGAGCAGGTCCAGCGCCCTTGCGGGGCGGTCCATCGGCTCGTTCGAGCCGGGCTCGGGCGGGGTCGGCTTGCGGGCAGGCATCAGGCGCTCCGGCGATTCGTGACGCCCGAGTTTAGCCCCTCCGCGCGTTAAGGCAGCCTGAAAGCCACCACCCTGTCGTTGAGCGTGGTTGTCGAGCGCGCATGCCCGCCCGCGGCGATGACGACATACTGGTGGCCCTGCCATTCGTAGGTCATCGGCGTCGCCTGCCCGCCGCCGGGCAGCCGGCCCTTCCAGAGTTCCTTGCCGGTGGCGGCATCGAAGGCGCGCAGGTAGTTGTCCATGGCAGCGCCGATGAAGACGAGGCCGCCCGCGGTCACCAGCGGCCCGCCGAAATTGGGCGTGCCGAACTTGAGCGGCAGGGGGATGGGCGCCATGTCGCGCACGGTGCCCAGCGTCGTCTCCCACGCGATGTCGCCGGTCGACAGGTCGATGGCGTGGAGCACGCCGAAGGGCGGCGGATTGCACGGCAGGCCGAGCGGCGACAGCAGAAGCTCGCGGCTCATGGCGTAGCGCGCACCCGTTTGCGGCGAGACCTCGGTGAGCATGTTGCGGTCCGCCCGCGCGGCTTCGAAATCCTCGCGGGGGATCAGCGTTACCACGTGCAGGGCGCGCGACGTGTTGACGTACATGCGCTGGGTCGCGGGATCGAAGGCCATGCCTCCCCAGTTGGCGCCACCGCCGGAGAACGGGAACATCAGCGTGCCCTCGAGGCTCGGCGGCGTGAACAGGCCCTCGGCGCGGTGCTGCGCGATGCGGTCGGCGCAGGCGCCGCGGTCGAGGAAGGTGAGGCCCCACGCCTCCTCCGGCTCGATGGTGCTGGGCACCAGCGCGCGCGGCTTCACGGGGATGGGCTGGGTCGGCGACAGGACTTCGCCGGGCGCGCCGTTCTGCGGGACCGGCGTCTCGACAACCTCGAAGATCGGTTCGCCGGTATCGCGGTCGAGCACGAAGACTAGGCCGGTCTTGGCGACCTGCACCACGGCATCGACCGGGCCGTCCGGGCGGTCGAGGGTGACGAGGCTCGGCTGCGCCGGCAGGTCGTAGTCCCAGACGTCGTGGTGGACGGTCTGGAACGACCAGACGACATCGCCGGTCGCGCCATCGAGCGCGACCACGGAATTGGCGTAACGGTTATCGCCGGGCCGCGTCTCGCCGTAGAAGTCGGGCGACGGCGACGAGGTGGGCAGGAAAACCATGCTCCGCGCCTCGTCGACCGACATGGGCGCCCAGACATTGGCGTGGCCGGTGCGCGTGCCGGAGCCGTTGCCCCAGTCGTCCGGGTGATCGGCGGCGCCGCGCACCACCGCGTCGAACGTCCAGCGCGGCGCGCCGGTGCGGGCATCGAAGGCGCGCACCGCGCCGCGCGGCGCATCGGCCCGCTGGTTGTCGCCGATGGCGGAGCCGATGACGACCGTGTCGCCGACCGTCACCGGTGGCGAGGTGATCTGGAATTCGCCCGGCCATGTCAGCGCCATGCCGGGATCGATGGTCACCTGCCCGCCCGCGCCGAAATCCCCGCAAGGCTCACCAGTGCTAGCATCAAGGGCGATCAGGCGGCTGTCGGTGGTGCCGGAGAAGATGCGCGTGGCGCAGGCGGTGCCGGCTGCGGCGAGCGGATCGGTCCAGTGGGTGACGCCGCGGCAGACGAACTGGTTGGCCGGGTTGTAGTCCGTGTCGATCTTGGGATCGAAGCGCCACTTCTCTTCGCCGGTGCCGGGGTCGAGGGCGACGACCTCGTTGAAGGGCGTGCAGAGGAAGAGCGTGCCGTCCGCGAGGATGGGCGTGCCCTCGAAGGCGCTGCGGCGGATCGCATCGGGCCGGGTTTCGAGGTCGCCGGTGTCGTAGGTCCAGGCGGTTTCGAGCGAGCCGACATTCCTGGGGGTGATCTGGACAGCAGTGCTGTGGCGCTGCCCGCCCGCATCGCCCCCGTAATGCGACCAGGCGGCGGCGTCCGCCGCCATTGTCGGCGAGATGGCCGCGGCGCAAAGCGCGGCCGCGAGGATGGAGCCCGCCATGACGGCAAGCACCCTGAGACGGAGCGGCGGAACCATGGGGGGCCTCCCTTGACCACTATTTGAATGAATGATTCAATCAATTAAATCGATGAGTCAAGCGGGATCGCCCATGGGCACGATTCAGAAGGCCAGACCGACGCCGCGCAGGCGGTCGAAACACGGGGAAACGCCGGAAGAACGGCTGGCCGCGGTGGCCGAGGCGGCCCACCGGCGGTTCAGCCGCTTCGGCTACAGGCAGACCCAGATGGCGGACATCGCGAAGGCGGCGGGCGTCTCTGCGGCAGCGCTCTACACCTATGCGGAGAACAAGGATGCCCTGCTCTACCTCGCTTACCTGAGCGCCACGGACCGGCCGATGCCGGACGAGCCGCTGCCGATCCGCGCCCGGCCCCGCGGCACCATCGCCGAAATGGGCGCGAAGGACGTGGAACGGATCGCCAAGTGGCCGCGCCTGCGTGCGGCGGCCGAGGGGCCGGACGTGCCGAGCCTCGTGCAGCTCGTTGAGGTCGGCGAGGAGATCTACGACATGCAGGCGAAGAACCGCCGCGCCATCTGGCTGCTCGACCGCATGTCGGTGGACATGGAGGACATGGGCGAGCTGCACGCGGCGCGCGGCCACGGCATGTTCCAGCGGCTCCTCATGGCGGTGATCGCCAAGGCCCCCGCCCCCGGCATCGTGCCGGACGTGGCGGCGCGCGATGTGATCGAGCTGATGGCCTGGCCCTCGATGCACCGGCACCGCGATGCATGGCTCACGTCGGAAGGCCCGGAGGACGCGATCCGCGCGACGGCCACGCGACAGTTCGCCGGGGCGCTGGCGGCGGTGATGGTGGGGGTGAAGTGAGGCCCCCGGCCTGGCCCTGGACCCGCCGGTTTAGCCGGAGGGAGAGCGGGGTGGGGGCGGTGCGGAGGCTGACCCTCACCCTCCCATCGCTCTCGCGATGGGCCCCTCCCTCTCCCTCAGGGAGAGGGATTGGTCGCGCAGACGGATGCATCCGGTTCCCTCTCCCTTGAGGGAGAGGGACAGGGTGAGGGGGCAGCGGTAGCGGGGGACGGGTGGAGTCTCCCTTTGCCCGTGCGCTTCCCGGACAATCCTGAGTGCGGATGGAGATTGGGTGAAGTCAAAAACCACGTGTCATCCCGCGGCTTGACCGCGGGATCCAGAGCCACGTGCGAGCGCATGACCGCATTGCTCTGGACCCCGCGGTCAAGCCGCGGGGTGACAATGTGTTTGAGTTTGTGAGAGCCGAAGCCCGCCCCGGTCAGCCTTCGGTGGCGACCTGTTCGCGGGCGGTGACCAGGAGTTCCTGCATGGTGCGGCGGATCTGGTGGTCGGACTTGTCGACGCCGCGCTTGTCGAAGTCGCCGCGCACCTTGCGGAACACGTCTTCGTCGCCCGCTTCCTCGAAGTCCGCCTTCACGACTTCCTTGGCGTACGCGTCGGCGTCGCCGCCCTCGAGGCCCATCGCCTCGGCGGCCCAGAGGCCGAGCAGCTTGTTGCGGCGGGCCACGGCCTTGAACTCAAGTTCCTGGTCGTGGGCGAACTTGTTCTCGAAATCCTTGCCGCGCTTGTCGAAACTGCTCATCCCGCCTCTCCTGAACCTCGCCTGCCGCACAGGCCAAACTGCCGCATCGCGCGGCGCCGCCGGACCGCTGATGCGGACCCCGGCAACACCGGAAAACTGCCGATTTCGGGCTTGGCGGGCCAGCGCCTCGCCATCGGGAGCGGCTAGGCATAGCCGCCAAATTCCGGTAAAGCAACACGTGTGCGCGGGCGCCCCGCCGGTCAATAGGCCGCACCTGAAATATGGCTCCCGCCGCGCGATTTACGAGACCGGGCCGGCAAGCGCGCCTGCCCGCCATTTGCTGTTGGCGCCCCGGGATTTCACCCGCCAGGCGCGCCATGGAAGGGGTTACATGACCCGCCGCAGGAAGATCTACGAAGGCAAGGCCAAGGTTCTCTACGAGGGCCCGGAGCCGGGCACGCTCATCCAGCACTTCAAGGACGACGCGACCGCCTTCAACAACAAGAAGCACGACCTGATCGACGGCAAGGGCGTGCTCAACAACCGCATCTCCGAGTTCATCTTCACGAAGCTCAACGAGATCGGCGTGCCGACGCATTTCATCCGCCGCCTCAACATGCGCGAGCAGCTCATCAAGGAGGTGGAGATCATCCCCGTCGAGGTGATGATCCGCAACGTCGCCGCGGGCTCCCTGTCCCAGCGCCTCGGCATCGAGGAGGGCACGCCCCTGCCCCGCTCGATCATCGAGTTCGCCTACAAGTCCGACGAGCTGAACGACCCGCTGGTGACCGAGGAACACATAACCGCCTTCGGCTGGGCGACGCCGCAGGAGATCGACGACATGATGGCGCTGTCGCTGCGCATCAACGATTTCCTGACCGGGCTTTTCCTGGGCATCGGCATCCGGCTTGTGGACTTCAAGATCGAGTTCGGCCGCCTCTTCGAGGGCGACATGATGCGCGTGGTGCTGGCCGACGAGATCAGCCCCGACTCGTGCCGCCTGTGGGACACGGCGACCAACGAGAAGCTCGACAAGGACCGCTTCCGGCGCGACCTCGGCGGCCTGATGGACGCCTACCAGGAGGTGGCCCGCCGCCTCGGCATCCTGATGGAGAACGAGGACCGCACGCCGCGCTCGGGCCCGGTGCTGGTCAAGTAGGCTGAAATAGCAGCCATGCGCCCGCCGGGCGCGCGGGGAACCGGCGCCGCTGGTACCTTGTGTCCGTCGCGGATCACGATTCGCAAAGCGCCGCCTCCGGCCCCTCCCGCCGGGCGCGGCCCCACCACACAAAGGGCGCCCCGCCAGAAGGCCGGGGCGGAGATGTCCATGAAGGCGCGCGTGCACATCACGCTCAAGAACGGTGTCCTCGACCCGCAGGGCAAGGCCATCGGCAAGACCCTCGGCAATCTCGGCTTTTCCGGCGTCGGCGACGTCCGCCAGGGCAAGTTCATCGAGATCGAGCTGGCCGAAACCGATCCCGCCAAGGCGGAAGCCGAGGTGAAGGCGATGTGCGAAAAGCTCCTCGCCAACACCGTTATTGAGAACTATTCGATCGAGCTGGACGCCGCGTGATGAAATCCGCCGTCGTGATTTTCCCCGGGTCCAACTGCGACCGGGACACGCTGGTGGCGCTTGAGCGGATCACCGGCAGGAAGCCCACGCCCGTGTGGCACACGGAAACCGAGCTGCCGGCCTGCGACCTCGTCGTGCTGCCCGGCGGCTTCACCTATGGCGACTACCTGCGTTCCGGCGCCATGGCGGCGCGTTCGCCGGTGATGGCGGCTGTGAAGAAGCGCGCCGCGGACGGCACCTACGTGCTCGGCATCTGCAACGGCTTCCAGATGCTGACCGAGACCGGGCTTCTGCCCGGCGCGCTGATGCGCAACGCGGGCCTCAAGTTCATCTGCCGCGACGTGCATTTGAAGGTGGGCCGCACGGACACGCCCTTCACGAAGAAGTATGCGGAAGGCCAGACCATCCGCATTCCCATCGCCCACCACGACGGCAACTACTTTGCCGACGACGAGACGCTGAAGCGCATCGAGGGCGAAGGGCGCGTCGCGTTCCGCTATGCCGATGCGGCGGGCGCCGTGGTGGACGCGGCGAACCCGAACGGCAGCCGCGACAACATCGCCGGCATCTATTCCGATGACTTCCGCGTGCTGGGCATGATGCCCCACCCCGAACGGCTGGCGGACGCAGCCCTTGGCGGCACCGACGGCCGCCCCCTCTTCGAAGGCCTGATGGAGGCGCTGTCTTGAGTTCTTCCTCCCAAGCCCAGCAGCCGACCGCCGACCCGCTTGCCAACGAGCCGGAGATCACGCCGGAAATCGTCGCCGAGCACGGGCTGACGGAAGACGAATATGCCCGCGTGCTGCGTGCGCTGAACCGCACGCCGACGCTGACCGAGCTTGGCGTCTACTCGGTGATGTGGTCGGAGCACTGCTCCTACAAGTCTTCGCGCGTGTGGCTGAAGAAGCTGCCGACGACCGGCAGCCAAGTGATCTGCGGCCCCGGCGAGAACGCGGGCATCGTCGATATCGGCGAAGGGCTGTGCGCCGTCTTCAAGATGGAAAGCCACAACCACCCCTCCTTCATCGAGCCCTACCAGGGCGCGGCGACCGGCGTGGGTGGCATCATGCGCGACGTCTTCACCATGGGCGCGCGGCCGGTGGCGAACCTCAACGCCCTGCGCTTCGGCGCGCCGGACCACGAAAAGACGCGCCACCTGGTGGAAGGCGTCGTGTCGGGCATCGGCGGCTACGGCAACTGCTTCGGCGTGCCGACCGTGGGCGGCGAGGTGGAGTTCGACCCGGCCTATAACGGCAATATCCTGGTCAATGCCATGTGCGTGGGCCTCGCGCGGACGGACAACATCTTCTACGCGGCCGCCTCCGGCATCGGGAACCCGGTGGTGTACGTGGGCTCCAAGACGGGCCGCGACGGCATCCACGGCGCGACCATGGCGTCCGCCGAGTTCGACGACGATAGCGAGGAGAAGCGCCCGACCGTGCAGGTGGGCGATCCATTCACGGAAAAGCTGCTGCTCGAAGCCTGCCTCGAACTGATGGACCAGGACGCGATCGTCGCCATCCAGGACATGGGGGCGGCGGGCCTTACCTCCTCGTCGGTGGAAATGGCCGGTAAGGGCGGCGTCGGCATCGAACTGAACCTCGATGACGTGCCGTGCCGCGAAGAGGCGATGACCGCCTACGAGATGCTGTTGTCGGAAAGCCAGGAGCGCATGCTCATGGTGCTGAAGCCGGGCCGCGAGGACGCGGCGCGGGCGATCTTCGAGAAGTGGCAGCTCGACTTCGCGGTCATCGGCACCATCACCGACACGGGCCGCATGGTGGTGAAGCACGCGGGCGCGACGGTGGCCGACCTGCCCCTCGACAGCCTCAACGACGATGCCCCGCTCTACGAACGGCCCTACGAGATACCCAAATCCCTGCCGAACCTCGACAGCGCCAAGGTGAAAGCGCCCGAGAGCCTGTCCGCGACGCTCGAACAGATGATCGGCTCCCCTGCCCTCGCCTCGCGGCGGTGGATCTGGGAGCAGTACGACCACACCATCATGGGCGACACGC
Source organism: Parvibaculaceae bacterium (assembly GCA_965229975.1). Lineage (GTDB taxonomy): Bacteria > Pseudomonadota > Alphaproteobacteria > CGMCC-115125 > CGMCC-115125 > Pyruvatibacter. The sequence continues at coordinate 675,773 of OZ245936.1, read as the reverse complement.
TGCAGCGGCCCGGCGCCGATGCGGGCGTGGTGCGCGTGCACGGCACCAACCGGGCGCTGGCCGTGACGGTCGACGTGACGCCACGCTACTGCAAGGCGGACCCGGTGGAAGGCGGCAAGCAGGCCGTCGCGGAGACGTGGCGCAACCTGACCGCCGTGGGTGCGAAGCCGCTGGCGATCACCGACTGCATGAACTTCGGCAACCCGCAGCGCCCGGAAATCATGGGCCAGTTCGCCGGCTGCATCCAGGGCATGGCGGAAGCCTGCACGGCGCTCGACTACCCGGTCGTTTCCGGCAACGTGTCGCTCTACAACGAGACCAACGGCAAGGGCATCCTGCCGACGCCGGGCATCGGCGGCGTCGGTCTCATCGAGGACTCGAGCGTCTATGCCCGCATGGACGGCGCGAAGGACGGCGACGTCCTGGTGCTGATCGGCGACGAGACCGGCTATCTCGGCCAGTCGCTTTACCTGCGCGACGTGCTGGGCGTGGACCTGGCGACGGACGGCGGGGCACCACCGCCGGTGGATCTCGAGACCGAGCGCCGCAACGGCGACTTCGTTCGCGGGCTGATCCATTCCGGCCGCATCCACGCCTGCCACGACCTGTCGGACGGCGGGCTCTACGTGGCGGTGGCCGAACTCTGCATGGCCTCGGACCTTGGCGCCGATATCGAGCTGCCGGAGCGCATCGCGGCCCACGCCGCCCTCTTCGGCGAGGACCAGGGCCGCTACATCCTTTCGCTTGCGAAGGGGGACGCGGGTGCCCTGCTGACCGCCGCGAAGAAGGCCGGTGTGACCGCGCGGCGGCTGGGCGCCATGGGCGGCACGCAATTGACCGTGGCGGGGGGCGACCCCATATCCGTGGCAGCGCTGCGGGCCGCCCACGAGGGCTGGCTCCCGTCTTACATGGATGCTACCCATTAAGCGGATAAGGCGCTGAAACCGCCGAATTTTTCGAGGGTTTAGACGGAGACCGCCACCATGGCGATGGCCGCCGAAGAGATCGAAAAACTGATCCGCGAAGCCCTGCCCGACGCGGAGGTGGAAATCCGCGACATGGCGGGCGACGGCGACCACTATGCCGCCGTCGTGACCTCGCCGACTTTCGAGGGTCTGAGCCGCGTGCAGCAGCACAAGCTCGTCTACGACGCGCTGAAGGGCCGCATGGGCGGCGAGCTTCACGCGCTCGCGCTGCAGACCTCCGCCCCCAAGTAACGCCCGCGCAAAGGACGCGATACCAGCATGAGCGACAACCCGGTGTTCCAGCAGATCGAGAACGCGATCAAGAGCGACGACGTGGTGCTCTTCATGAAGGGCACGCCGGTCTTCCCGCAATGCGGCTTCTCGTCGACGGTCGTGCAGATCCTCAGCTATCTCGGCGTGAAGTTCTCGTCCGTGAACGTGCTGGATGACATGGACGTGCGCCAGGGCATCAAGGACTACTCGAACTGGCCGACGATCCCGCAGCTCTACGTGAAGGGCGAATTCGTCGGCGGCTGCGACATCATCCGCGAGATGTTCGAGGAAGGCGAACTGCGCGACTTCTTCGCCCAGCAGGGCATCGAGACGGAAGCGCCCGCGCAGGCGTAACCGCTCTACCCCGCCTTCATCTGCTTCACCAGCATCGACGTGACGGCGCGGATGGCCGCGTCGGACCGCTCGACGCGGGCGACCATCAGTGCGCCTTCGAGCGCGCAGAGCGCATGCGTGGCCATGTCGCGCGCCGCGCGCGGTTTCCAGCCGCCGGCCACCAGCTTGTCCCCGATGATGTCGCGCCAGGTAGAATAGGCGCGTGACCCCTCGGCGCGGATGGCCTCGCTCTCGCCTGCCATCTCCAGCAGAACGGTCGAGATCGGACAGCCGTCCCGGTAGTCCGAGGCTTCCAGCCAGCCGGTGAGCAGGTCGGCGAAGCCGCGGACCAGCCCGGCGGCATCGCGCGACGAGGCGGCAAGGTCAGAAAGCGTTTTGGCGACGGTGATGCCGCCGGCCTTCACGGCGGTGGCGCCGAGCTGCTCCTTGCCCTCGGGGAAGTAGTGATAGAGCGAGCCCTTGGGCGCGCCGGAGGCTGCAAGAATGTCGTTGAGCCCGGTCGCCGCGTAGCCGCGCCGCCGGAACGACCCGGCGGCGGCCGCGACAAGGGCCTGCTTGTGTTCCGCCGCGCGCGGCATGGGCCTGCTCCACTCGTTGGGGCTGAGACCGGTGCAAGGGGCTTTGCGGAAACAGCCGCCCGCACCTGTGTCCCGAATCTATATAGACTGGTCTAAATCATCAAGACCGGGAGACGTCGAATGCAGCAGCTGAACTACATCGCCACGCGGAAGGTGGAATGGCACGAGGTGGCGGCCCCCGCCCTGCCCGGCCCGGACGGCGCGCTGGTGCGCCCGCTGGTCGTCTCGACCTGCGACATGGACGGGGCCGTGCTCCAGGGCGCGGTGCCCCTCAAGGGCCCGGTGCCGCTGGGCCACGAGGGCGTCGGCGAAGTGATCGAGACCGGGCCGGACGTGACAAAGGTAAAGCCCGGCGACCGGGTCATCATGCCGTGGAAGATCGCCTGCGGCTCGTGCCTGCATTGCGGACGCGGCCACACGGCCCAATGCACCAGCGTGGCGCGCGAGGCGGCCTATGGCTGGGCGCCCACCGCGCCCGAATGGGGCGGCTTCCTGCAGGACGTGGTGCCGGTGCCCTGGGCCGACACCATGCTGACGCCCCTGCCCGCGGGCATGGACCCGCTGAAGGCGTCCGGCCTCGGCGACAACATCCCCGACGGGTGGCGCGCCATCGGCCCGCATATCGCATCGCGGCCGGGGGCGGACGTGCTGGTGTGCGGCGGCACGGCGCCGGGCTCGATCGGCCTCTTCGCGGTCGGCTTTGCCAAGGCGCTCGGCGCGGGCCGCGTGGCCTATGCGGACCACGACGCGGGCCGCCTTGCCATCGCGGACGCCTATGGTGCGGAAGCCGTGGAGATCGGCGAAGCCGGGCTCGACGGGATCGATACGCGCTTCGACATCACGGTGGATTCGAGCGCCAACCCGGACCGCCTGACCCAGCTCCTGAAGCTGACGGGCCCCGCCGGCGTCTGCACCTCGACCAGCGCCGCCGTCTACATCTTCGGCGACGTGCCGGTGCCCATGTTCCACATGTACCGCAACTCGATCTCGCTCCACACGGGCTGGGTGCACACCCACACGGTGATGCCCGAACCCATGAAGCTGATCGCCGATGGCACGTTCGACCCGATGCCGGTGACCACGAAGGTGGTGGACTGGGCCGCCGCGGCGGATGCGCTGGTCGAACCCTTCACCAAGCTGATTATCAGGAGAGACCAATGATCCATCTGTCACCCCGCGGCTTGACCGCGGGGTCCAGAGCATTCGTTAGAGCCCTCGCTTGTGGCCCTGGATTCCGCGGTCAAGCCGCGGAATGACAAGTTTGGGAAACACAAACGAAAAGGGCCGCCCCGGCATCCCGGGACGGCCCTTCGAACGTCGATGCTGCGCCGGTTAGCGCGAGTAGAACTCGACCACCAGGTTCGGCTCCATGGCGACCGGGTACGGCACGTCCATGAGCTGCGGCACGCGGGTGTAGGTCGCGGTCATCTTCTTGTGGTCCACGTCCAGGTAGTCCGGCACGTCACGCTCCGGCGAGCCGACGGCTTCGAGCACGGAGGCGAGCTGCTTGGACTTCTCGCGGACCTCGATGACGTCGCCTTCCTTCACGCGATAGCTCGGGATGGTGACGCGCTGGCCGTTCACGAGCACGTGGCCGTGGTTCACGAACTGGCGGGCGGCGAAGACAGTGAGCACGAACTTGGCGCGGTAGACGACCGCGTCGAGGCGGCGCTCCAGCAGGCCGATCAGGTTCTCGCCGGTGTCGCCGCGCATCCGCTCCGCCTCGTCATAGGTCGAGCGGAACTGCTTCTCGGTGACGTCGCCGTAGTAGCCCTTGAGCTTCTGCTTGGCGCGAAGCTGCACGCCGAAGTCCGAAAGCTTGCCGCGGCGGCGCTGGCCGTGCTCGCCCGGGCCGTACTGGCGCGAGTTGAACGGGCTCTTGGGACGGCCCCAGATGTTTTCGCCCAGGCGGCGGTCGATCTTGTATTTGGCGCTGGTGCGCTTGGACATGTCGCGGTCTCTAGGTTCTGGTGTGAATGGCGGGCTGTCGCTCGTTGAATAAGCGCCGGAAACCGCCAAAAATCAGCGCGCGGGCCCGGCCGATTCCGGCAGGACCCGCGAATGGCGGCGGAGTATAGCCACGCGCATCCCGCTGTCAAACGCTTATGCCCGCTGGGCTTCCCCGCCCTCCCCGGTCAGAAAACCGAGGATTTCCGCGGTGACGATATCGGGGAATTCCTGCAGCACCCAGTGGCTGCCCTCGGGCACCCGGCGGACCCGGAGATCGGGCACGAACTCGGGCAGCGCATCGACGAAAACCGGCAGGATGGCGTGATCGTCCATGCCCCAGACGACGAGGGTCGGCACATGGATCGTCATGGCCGTGGGGTCGTAGGCGCGCTCGCTGACGGTCTCGCTGGCCTTGGCCGGATCGGCCGGCGGGCGGACCTTGAGGGCGCGGTACCAGTTGAACATGCCTGTCAGCGCGCCCGGCTCGCCCCAGGCCGCCTTGTAGCGGGCGATATCGTCATCGGTCAGCGCGCCGCGGGCGCGGGCGTCGTCGAAGCTGGCGCCGAGCCTGGCGAAGTTATCCGCGGAATAGGCCGCCTCGGCGTCGTCGGCGGCGATCTCGTGCATGTACTGGCTGGTCTCGGCCTGCGCCGCGTTGGTGCGCATCTCCCGGTCGTAGATGCCGGGGTGCTGGGCGTTGATGATGACCAGCCGGTCGATCAGGTCCGGGTACTTGAGCGCGAAGCCCCACGACAGTGCGCCTCCGAAATCATGCCCCACCAGCGTGAACGGCTTGCCGCGCGAGAAGGCCTCGGCGAAGACGCGCACGTCCTCGATCAGGTACTTCGCCCGGTACCGCTTCACGCCCTCCGGCTTGTCGGAAGCCGCATAGCCCGTCATGTCCGGCGCGACGCAGAGAAAGCCCTTGTCGCCCAACGCCACCATCTGGTGCCGCCAGCCATAGGAGAAATCCGGGAAGCCGTGCACGAACAGCACGAGATGCCCGTTGGGGTCGCCATGCGCCACGTAGTGCAGCCGCACCCCGTCATCAGCCTCGGCATAGCCTTCGCGGAAATCGTCGTAGGTGGTCATCGGGATCTACTCGTTCGGATTCGGAAAGCTGAGGAAGAGTGCGCCGGCGAACATGACGAGCAGGGCGACGAGACCGAAGACATGCGGCAGCGGGGCCCAGAGGGTGTAGCCGCCGGGGCCGACGAGGCTGCCGATCATGAAGCCGGTGGCGCTCATGGAGGAGTTGATGCCCGCAGCACTCCCCTGCTCGCGCCGGGTGACGGACAGCGAGATGGCGGCGGCGATGCCGGGATTCGCCATGCCGAAGGCGATGCCGACCATGACGAGGCCGAGCGTCAGCATCCAGAAGCTGGCGGCGATGTTGAGCACCACGTAGGCGGCGATGCCGAGCACGAGGCCGCCGCGGATCAGCACCGGCGGCGACAGACGGTAACGCTGGACGATGGCGGTCTGCACGAACAGCGTGGCGCCGGCCATGGCCATCAGCGCCGTGCCGACGGCGCGCGTGGTGGCGGCCGCGTCAAGACCCAGAATGTCCTGGAAGTAGAAGGCGGAGGTCTGCTGCGTGACGGCGACCATCATGGAGATGGCGGCGGACAGCGGCAGCATGGCGAGGATGCGCCGGTCGGTGAAACGGAGCGGCGGCGCATCGGGCTCGTCGTCATCGTGCGCGGCGCCCGTGGGCTCCGGCAGCAGCCACCAGGCGAGCAGCCCGCCGGCGATGCCGAGCGCCGCCGCCATGTACATGGGCGCCAGCAGGCCGATGCCCGCCATCAGGCCTGCGATGCCCGGGCCCGCGATGAGGCCGAAGCCCATCGCGGCGGCAACCAGCGACGTACCCGACGTGCGGTCGCGCGCGCTGGTGGTGTCGGCCACGTAGGCCTGTGCGCCGGGAAAGACGGCGGCGCTGGCCCCTGCAGAGAGGACGCGCGGCACGAACATGAAGAGGAACACGACCCACAGCGGGAAGATCATCGCCTGCCCTGCTGCGACGGCCACCGTGAAGACGCCCATCATGACGCCGAAGCCCGCAAGGCCGATGGCGATGACGGCGACGCGGCCGATGCGGTCCGCCGTGCGGCCCCACCACGGCGCGGAGACGGCGAAGGTGGCGGCGGCGGCAGCGAACATCAGCCCGACCAGCACTTCCGTCAGGCCGATCTCGCGCGCGACCGGCGGCAGCACGGCGAACAGCATGGAGCGCGAGATGCCGACAGTGACGAGGGCGAGGAACAGGATCGCCAGCGGGCCGCGCCAGAAGTCGAGTGTCAGGATCTGCGGCGCGCCCGCATCCGCGGCCACGGGCTTGTCAGCCTCCGGCGCGCTCATGCGTCCTCTGCCTTGCGTGCCTTGTCCGACTTGCGGCCATGCGGCGGGCGGACGAGCGCGGTGATGATGCCGCGCAGGGTGCGCACCTCCTGCCGGGTGAGCCCGGCGCGCTGAAACATGTTGCGGATGTTGCGGACCATGTTGGGCCGCTTCTCCGGGGGATGGAGAAAGTTATGTTCGTCCAGTTCGGCCTCGAGCTGCTCGTAGAATCCGAGGAGATCACCGGCGGTGGCCAGCGCGTCGTCGCTGGCGGCGGGGATGACGCCGTCGCCGTCCTGCCCCTGCCGAAAATACTCGTAGCCGGTGAGCAGCACCGCCTGCGCAAGGTTCAGCGAGGCGAAACGCGGATTGACCGGCACCGTCATGATGGCGTGGCCGAGCGCCACGTCGTCGTTGTTGAGGCCGGCGCGCTCGCCGCCGAAGAGGACGCCCACGCGCCCGCCCGCCTGCTCGATGCCCCGCGCCTCGGCCATTGCAGCCTGCGGGGTGACGACGGGCTTGGTCATGCCGCGTGGGCGCGCCGTCGAGGCATAGACTTTTTCGAGATCGGCGATGGCGTCCTCCGTGCGGTCGAACAGGCGGATGCTTTCCACCATGTCGAGGGCGCCGGAAGAGGCCTTCACCGCCCACGCGTTGGGCCAGCCGTCGCGCGGGCGCACCAGGCGCAGGTCGGTGAGCCCGAAATTGACCATCGCGCGCGCCGCCGTGCCGACATTCTCGCCGAGCTGCGGTGCCACCAGGATGACGGCGAAACCGCTGCCGCCGCTTGCCTGATTCGCGCTTATCGACCTGTTGGTACCCGCCATGTCTCCGAGCCGGAAAAGCCGCCTTTCGCGCCGCAAAATGCACGCGTCACCTGCCTGTCATAGGCGGCGGGCGCTCCTTTAATCAACGTGAGGAGGGTGCTATACGAAATCCCGAACACACGCCATTCCCCCACACTCCTCAGGCCGCCGTCACGGCAGCCGAGGCGGGCCCGTCGGGCCCGTGTCCCCCCGCGAGACCGAGGACTCCATGTCGAAAATCAAGGTGGAAAATCCTGTCGTCGAACTCGACGGCGACGAGATGACCCGGATCATCTGGCAGCTCATCAAGGAAAAGCTGATCCACCCCTATCTCGACGTTGACCTGAAGTATTACGACCTCGGGATGGAGTACCGCGACGAGACCGACGACCAGGTCACGGTTGACGCAGCGGAAGCCATCAAGAAATACGGCGTCGGCGTGAAATGCGCGACGATCACGCCGGACGAGGCCCGCGTCGAGGAGTTCAAGCTCAAGAAGATGTGGCGGTCGCCCAACGGCACCATCCGCAACATCCTCGGCGGCACCGTCTTCCGCGAGCCGATCATCTGCAAGAACGTGCCGCGCCTGGTGCCCGGCTGGACGGACCCGATCGTGATCGGCCGCCACGCCTTCGGCGACCAGTACCGCGCGACCGATTTCGTGGTCCCCGGCAAGGGCAAGCTGACCATCAAGTGGGAGGCCGAGGACGGCTCGGACACCAAGGAGTTCGATGTCTACGATTTCCCCGGCGGCGGCGTTGCCATGGGCATGTACAACCTCGACGCCTCGATCATCGACTTCGCGCGCGCCTGCATGAACTACGGGCTGCAGCGCAAGTGGAACGTCTACCTCTCCACCAAGAACACGATCCTCAAGGCCTATGACGGCCGCTTCAAGGACCTGTTCCAGAAGATCTTCAACGAGGAATTCAAGGACCAGTACGACAAGCTCGGCATCACCTACGAGCACCGGCTGATCGACGACATGGTGGCGTCGAGCATGAAGTGGTCGGGCAAGTTCATCTGGGCCTGCAAGAACTACGACGGCGACGTGCAGTCGGACTCGGTCGCGCAGGGCTTCGGCTCGCTCGGCCTGATGACATCCGTGCTGCTGACGCCGGACGGCAAGATCTGCGAGTCGGAAGCCGCCCACGGCACCGTCACCCGCCACTACCGCCTGTGGCAGGAACGCAAGGAGACCTCGACCAACTCCATCGCGTCGATCTTCGCCTGGACGCGCGGCCTGTCGCACCGCGCCGAGCTGGACGGCAACGACGCCCTCGCCAAGTTCGCCAAGACGCTGGAGAAGACCTGCGTCTCGACCGTCGAGGGCGGCTACATGACGAAGGACCTGGCCCTGCTGGTCGGCGCGGAACAGAAGTGGCTCTCCACCACCGAGTTCCTCGACAAGGTCGCCGACAATCTTGAGAAGGCCATGTCGAAAGCCGCCTAGGCTTTCGACCGGCGAAATGTCGAAGGCCGCGCAGGCCTTCGACGGACTGGAGTGTACTAGGCCGCGCTGGCCGGGGCCGCGATCTCGCCGGCGATGGCCTTGAGCGCCTCGTCGGCCTTGGACGGATCGGGCCCGCCCGCCTGCGCCATGTCGGGCCGCCCGCCGCCGCCCTTGCCGCCAAGCGCGGCGGAGCCGACACGGACGAGATCAACGGCACTCAGCTTCTCGGTCAGGTCGGACGTGACGCCCACGGCAATCGCCGCCTTCCCATCGTGGACGCCCACAAGCGCGACGACACCGGAGCCGATCTCCTTCTTGCCGTCGTCGACCAGCCCACGCAGGTCCTTGGCCGGGACGCCATCCAGCGTGCGCGCCATCAGCTTGATACCCGCCACGTCCTGCACGGCGGTCTCGGCCTTGGCGCCGCCGCCCATGGCTGCCTGCTTGCGCACCTCGGCCAGCTCACGTTCGAGCTTTTTGCGCTCGTCCATCAGCTGCGCCACGCGCGCGGGCAGATCGTCCACCTTGATCTTGAGCGTCTCCGCCGCCTCGCGGGCGCGCGTCTCCTGGTCCACCAGGTGGCGGCGCGCGGCTTCGCCGGTCAGCGCCTCGATGCGGCGCACGCCGGATGAAACCGCGCTCTCGCCGATCACCTTGAAGAGCGCGATATCGCCGGTGCGCCGGACATGCGTGCCGCCGCAAAGCTCGGTCGAGAAATAGCCGGCGCGGTCCTGCGGGCCCGAATGGCCCATGCTCAGCACACGGACTTCATCGCCGTATTTCTCGCCGAAGAGCGCGAGCGCGCCCGCCTCGATGGCCTCGTCCGGCGTCATCAGGCGCGTCACGACTTCGCCATTGCCGCGCACCACCGCGTTGACGATGTTCTCGACCTCGGCGATTTCCTCGCGGGTCATCGCGCGCGGATGCGAAAAGTCGAAGCGCAGCCGGTCCTCGGCCACGAGCGAGCCCTTCTGCGTCACGTGCTCGCCCAGCACCCGGCGCAGCGCCTCGTGCAGCAGGTGCGTCGCCGAATGGTTGGAGCGAAGCTGCGTGCGGCGGATGTCCTCCACCTTGAGCTGGAGAATGTCGCCCACCGCGACGCTGCCCTTGGCGACCTTGCCCATGTGGACATGCAGGTCGCCCGCGCGCTTCAGCGTGTCGGACACGGCAACCTCGGTATCGCCCTTGGCGTTCGTGCCGAACATGGCGCCTGTGTCGCCGACCTGGCCGCCGCTCTCACCGTAGAACGGAGTCTGGTTGACGATGATGCCGCCGCTGTCGCCCGCCTCGAGCCTGTCGGCCGGCTTGCCGTCCTTGACCAGCGCCACGACCTTGCCCTCGGCCGCCTCGTTCTCGTAGCCGAGGAACTCGGTCGCCCCGACGTCGTCGCGGATCTGGAACCAGACCGCCTCGTCCGCCGTCTCGCCAGAGCCCTGCCAGGCGGCGCGCGCCTCCGCCTTCTGGCGCGCCATCGCCTCGTCGAAGCCCTTGGTGTCGACGTCGATGCCGCGGGCGCGCAGCGCGTCCTGCGTCAGGTCGAGGGGAAAGCCGTAAGTGTCGTAGAGACGGAACGCCGTCTCGCCGGGAAAGAGCTTGGAGCCGCCCGTACGCTCCACTTCCTCGTCCAAGAGCTTGAGGCCGCGTTCGAGGGTGGTGCGGAAGCGCTCTTCTTCCAGCTTCAGCGTCTCGGTCACCAGCGCCTGCGCGCGGGTCAGTTCCGGGTAGGCCTGCCCCATCTGCTGCACGAGGGCTGGCACCAGCCGGTACATCAGCGGGTCCTTGGCGCCGATGATGTGGGCATGGCGCATGGCGCGGCGCATGATCCGGCGCAGCACGTAGCCGCGGCCCTCGTTGGACGGCAGCACGCCGTCGGCAATCAGGAACGAGGTCGAGCGCAGGTGATCGGCGATGACCCGGTGGCTGACGGCATGGTCGCCGTCCGGCGCGACGCCCGATTCCGAGGCCGACGCCTCGATCAGCGCGCGCATCAGGTCGATCTCATAATTGTCGTGCTTGCCCTGCAGCACGGCGGCGATGCGTTCGAGGCCCATGCCGGTATCGATCGAAGGCTTGGGCAGTTCGACGCGGTCACCGCCCGCCTGCTGATCGTACTGCATGAAGACCAGGTTCCAGATCTCGATGAACCGGTCCCCGTCCTCGTCCGGCGAGCCGGGCGGGCCGCCGGGCACATGGTCGCCATGGTCGAAGAAGATTTCCGAGCACGGCCCGCACGGGCCCGTGTCGCCCATCGACCAGAAATTGTCGGACGTGGCGATCCGGATGATGCGCTCGTCGGGCAGGCCCGCGATCTTCTTCCAAAGGACCGGCGCTTCCTCGTCCTCGTGGAACACGGTGACGGTCAGCCGGTCCGGCGCCAGGCCGAAATCCTTGGTGAGCAGCTCCCAGGCGAACTCGATGGCCTCCGGCTTGAAGTAGTCGCCGAAGGAGAAGTTGCCGAGCATCTCGAAGAAGGTGTGGTGGCGGGCCGTATAGCCCACATTGTCGAGATCGTTGTGCTTGCCGCCGGCGCGCACGCATTTCTGCGACGAGGCAGCGCGCACGTAGTCGCGGGTTTCCGCGCCCGTGAACACGTTCTTGAACGGCACCATGCCCGCATTGGTGAACAGCAGCGTCGGGTCGTTGCGCGGCACGAGCGGCGCCGAGGCGACGGGCGTGTGCCCCTTGCGTTCGAAGAATTCGAGGAACGTCCGGCGGATGTCGTTGACGCTCGTCATACCCGTTTGCTCACGCCCGTTTACTTGCGAATGGCCCCGTGACCCGGCACGGCTCCGAAGCAGCGTTCGGGGCCCGTTTCCGGTTCAGCCACAATATACGCGAAGGGCGCATGGCCGATCCATGCGCCCTCCCGTCGAACCTTGAATATATGAGGCATTCCGCCTCGTCGAGACCTTGGGTCGAGACCCCTGGAAACAGGGGCCGCGCCGGAAAATCAGGCGGTCGCTTCCGCGTCCCCGTCGTCCGGCCCGGCATCTTCGGCGTCCTCGCCGGTGATGTCGGTGACGATGCCCGCATTGGACCGCACGGCCTGCTCGATGGCATCGGCGATATCGGGATTTTCCTTGAGGAAGGTCTTCGCGTTCTCGCGACCCTGGCCGATGCGCTGGCTGTCATAGGAGAACCAGGAGCCCGACTTCTCCACGACGCCGGCCTTGACGCCCAGGTCCAGCAGTTCGCCGGTCTTGGAGATGCCCTCGCCGTACATGATGTCGAATTCGACCTGCCGGAAGGGCGGCGCGACCTTGTTCTTGACCACCTTCACGCGGGTCTGGTTGCCCACCACCTCGTCGCGGTCCTTGATCTGGCCAATGCGGCGGATGTCGAGGCGCACGGAGGCATAGAACTTGAGCGCGTTGCCGCCGGTCGTCGTCTCCGGGTTGCCGAACATGACGCCGATCTTCATGCGGATCTGGTTGATGAAGATCACCATGGTGTTCGACTTGGAAATCGACCCGGTGAGCTTCCTGAGCGCCTTGGACATCAGGCGGGCCTGCATGCCCGGCTGCATGTCGCCCATGTCGCCTTCCAGCTCGGCGCGCGGCGTCAGGGCCGCGACCGAGTCGATCACCAAGACGTCGATGGCGCCCGAGCGCACCAGCGTGTCGGCGATTTCCAGCGCCTGCTCGCCCTCGTCCGGCTGCGAGATCAGGAGTTCGTTCACGTCCACGCCCAGCTTGCGGGCATAGGTCGGGTCGAGCGCGTGTTCCGCGTCCACGAAGGCGCAGATGCCGCCCTTCTTCTGGGCCTCGGCGACGGTGTGCAGCGCCAGCGTCGTCTTGCCCGAGGATTCCGGCCCGTAGATCTCGATGATGCGGCCGCGCGGCAGGCCGCCGATGCCCAGCGCGATGTCGAGGCCGAGCGAGCCCGTCGAGACCGACTCGATCTCGACCACCTGCCCGTCCTTGCCGAGCTTCATGATCGAGCCCTTGCCGAAGGCCCGGTCGATCTGGCTCAGGGCCGCATCCAGCGCCTTGGTCTTGTCCATGTCCCGGTCCTTGAAACGCACCACATTCTCGGCCATCGGCTCGCACCCCTTATGTCAGAGCCCCGGAAGCGGGGCAACGGGACCGCCGAACCGCGGCCCCAGGTGACTCGTGGGATGAATGTACTCTATTTGTTCCCATCCGCAAGCCCTGAGGAACGAAATCCGCAACTTTTTGATTCTTTGCGGGTTTTCCGCGTGTGTTCGGGAGGTGTTCACCCCTCGTCGATCACCTCTTTCACCTTCGCCGCCAGCTGCTTGAGCGAGAACGGCTTGGGCAGGAACTGGAATTTCACGTCCTTGTCGAGGTTCTTCTTGAAGGCGTCCTCGGCGTAGCCCGAGATGAAGATGATCTTGAGGCCCGGCTTGCGCTTGTTGAGTTCGCGCACCATCGAGGGCCCGTCCATGTTGGGCATCACAACGTCGGACACCACCACGTCGAGCTCGCCGTCGAAGTCCTCAACCACTTCCAGCGCGTGTTCGCCGGAGGCCGCCTCCAGCACCGTGTAGCCGCGGGTTTCGAGCGCGCGCACCGCGAAGCTGCGCACCGCGTCCTCGTCCTCGACCAGCAGCACCGTGCCCTTGCCGGTCAGGTCCGCCTGCTTGGCGGGGGCCTCGGCGGCCTTCTTCTCCTTCTCGGTCTCCACGTAGCGCGGGATATAGATGCGGAAGCTCGTGCCCTTCCCCACCGTCGAGAACGGGAAGATGTAGCCGCCCGTCTGCTTGACGATGCCGTAGACGGTGGAAAGCCCGAGCCCCGTCCCCTTGCCCACTTCCTTGGTGGAGAAGAACGGCTCGAAGATCTTGCCCAGGTTCTCCTTGGGGATGCCGCAGCCCGTGTCCGACACCTCCACCAGCACGTAGTCCGCCGCCGGCATGATGGCGTGGTCCAGCGCCTCGGCGTCGGCCTCGGTCACGTTGGCTGTGCGGATCGTGAGCGTGCCGCCGATATTGCCCTCGTCGTCGGGCTCCAGCATGGCGTCGCGCGCATTGACGGCCAGATTGATGATCACCTGCTCGAACTGGTTCTGGTCCGCCTTGATGGTCCACAGGTCGCGCCCGTGCACCATCTGCAGGTCCACGGTCTCGCCCAGCAGCCGCCGCAGCAGGTTGGAGAGATCGGCCAGCGCGTCCGTCGCGTTCAGCACCGTCGGGCGCAGCGTCTGCTGGCGCGAGAAGGCCAGCAGCTGGCGCACCAGGTTGGCCGCCCGGTTGGCGTTCTGCTTGATCTGCATGACATCCGCGAAGGACGGATCGCCCGGCTGGTGGCGCACCAGCAAGAGGTCGCAGAAGCCGATGATGGCGGTCAGCAGGTTGTTGAAGTCGTGCGCCACGCCGCCCGCAAGCTGGCCCACGGCCTGCATCTTCTGGCTCTGGGCGAACTGCACCTCGAGGGTCTTCTGCTCCGTCTGGTCCACGAAATAGACCATGACGCGCGCCTGCGCCTCGCCCTCCTCCGCGTCGCCGGGCACGCCCGCACGGCTGACATAGGCCTGCATCACGCGGTCGGCTTCGCCACCATCCGCGTCGCCGGTCAGCTTGAGGTCGATGGGCGCGCCGGCGGGTTCGCCCTTCGCCGCGTTGGAAATGGCGGTATCGAGCGCCGCGCGGTCCTCGTGGGCCAGCATGTCCGACAGGCGCTTGCCCTTGCTCGCCGCCACGCCCGCAATGTCGTTGAAGGCGCGGTTGGCGGAGACCACCTGCCCGTCGCCGTCCACGGTCACCATGCCGATGGGCGCGTTGTTGAAGAAATGCGCGAACCGCACTTCCGCCGCATCCAGCAGGTCGCCACCCGCGCCCGCGCCCCGGTCATGCACGGCAACGAACGTCACCTTGCGCCCGTCCGGCATCTCGCCCGGCCGCTCGACAAGGCGCACGGCGAGCCCCGCCTTGCCGCCGCGCGGCTTGAGGTCGGCGTCACTCACCTTCAGCCCGTCGCCGTTGACCTTGCGGCCCAACGGCACGCGCGGCCCCGCCAGCAGCGTGTCGAATTCAAGCGCCCCCGCCGTGAACGCCGCCCGGTCGATGCCGAGCCAGTCCGCCAGCGTCTGGTTGAGGTAGAGGATGCGCCCCTCGGGATCGAGCGCGCACACGCCCGTCAGCAGGCCGTCGAGATAGGCCGTCAGCCGGTCGGTCTCCCGCGCGCTGGCTTCAAGCTGCTCGCGCGAGCCGGTCACGTCCGCCACCCGCCAGAAGGCGTAATGCTGGCCCACGGTGCCCGGCGCCATTTCCTTGGGAAGCGGCATCACGTCCGCGCGCACCAGCCGCGGCGCGCCGCCCTCGCCCGTAACGGAGATTTCCTCGGTCGCGGTGTCGCCTGCCCGCGCCGCGCGCGCCAGCCGGAAGGCCCGCGCATTCGCCGTCTCGCCTTCCGCGCCCGCATCCGTGTCGCCCGTGCCCGCGAAGACCGCCTCCGGCGTCCGGACGCGCTTGCCGCCCGCCAAGGCAAGGAACGCCTTGTTGGCATAGACCAGCCGCCCGCGATCGTTGGTCACGGCAAAGGCCGTGTCGGCGGTTTCCGCCAGCGCTGCCGCCAGCCGCTCGCCGAGGATGCGCCCGCGCAGGTCGAGCCGGATCAGCCCGGCGAAGATGCCCGCGCAGACGAGAAGCCCCAGCACCGCGAAGAAGCCGAGCACGTAGAACGCGATCAGCCCCAGCCCGGCCGGCTCCGCCAGCGAGAAGCCGACCGCCGCCAGCGCCACCAGCGACAGCAGCAGGCCGAGCCAGCGCCATGCCGGGCGCGGCGCGGCGGCCGCTGCCTCGTCGGGCGCGGGATCGAAGGTGGAATTGAATGCGGCATCGGGCGCCGGGCGGTCCGCATGCGAAGCGGCGGGCGCGATCGCCTCCGCCTCGGTTTCGGTCGTTTCGGCGGTGGTGTCGGCCGAACTCGCCATCGGCAGCCTCCGGGTAACGCTGGGAGCCCGGCGGATTAGCGGCGAATCAGCTTACGCCCGCGCGGGCCGGCGGCGCAGTTTACCCTTGAGGCGCATCACATAGCCAATGACCTGCGCCACGGCGCGGTAATGCTCGGGCGGAATCTCGTCGTCCACCTCCACGGTGGCATAGAGCGCCCGCGCCAGCGGCACGTTCTCGACGATCGGCACGTCGTTCTCGCGCGCGATCTCCCGGATCTTGAGGGCGATGCGGTCCACGCCCTTGGCCACGCACACGGGCGCCGCCATGCCGTCCTCGTATTTGAGGGCGACCGAGTAGTGGGTCGGGTTGGTGACGATCACCGAGGCATCCGGCACCTGCGCCATCATGCGCTTGCGGCCGCGGTCCACGCGGATCTGCCGCAGCTTGGCCTTGACCGTCGGGTCGCCTTCCATCTGCTTATATTCGTCCTTCACCTCCTGCATCGTCATCCGCTGCTTCTTCGTCCATTGCTGGCGCTGGAAGGCGAAATCCATGGCGGCGATGATGGTGAGAACGGCAATGACCCCGCCCAGCAGCTTGAGCGACAGGTCCTGGATGATGATCGGCAGCGCGGCGAGGTCGAGACGCACCATCGTCGCCAGCATGTCGCGCTCCGGCCACAGCACGACGAAGGCGACGGCGCTGACGATCACGAGCTTCGCCAGCCCCTTCACGAAGTTCATCAGCCCCTGCGGGCCGAAGATGCGCTTGACGCCCTGCAGCAGCGAGACCTTGGAGAGCTTCGGCTTCATGTTCTCGGCAGAGAACACCGGCCGGTGCTGAACGAGGTTGCCGCTGACCGACATCACCACGATGACCAGCATCGGCAGCGCCAGCGCCCCGACAACCGTCAGCCCCAGCTCCTGCACCAGCACGAGGATCGCCCCGCCATCGAGCGGGTACTCGTGCGGCTGCGCCAGGAACGACGCCAGCGCCGGCGCCAGCTGCCCGGCCATGTTGCCGGCGAGCAGCGCCACGATGAGCGCGATGGCGATCATGCCGAACCAGGCGGTCACCTCCTGGCTCTTCGCCACGTCGCCCTTCTTGTGGGCGTCGTCGAGCTTTTTTTGGGACGGTTCTTCTGTTTTTTCGCTGTCGTCCGGCTTCTCGGCCATCGCTCAGCCTCCGCCTAGACGATGAACCGCATGAGCACGGCTTCGAAGTTCTCGAGGAACCACAGCATGATCGTGCCCAGCAGCAGGAACAGCAGGATGAAGCCCAGCAGGATGTTCGCGGGCATCGCCACGAAGAAGATCTGCACCTGCGGAATGAGCTTCGAGATAAGGCCGATCCCCAGGAAGAAGATCAGCGCGAAGACGATGAACGGCGCCGAGAGCTGAACGCCGAGCTTGAAGGAATCCGCCACCGCGTCGATCCCCACCATCAGGAAGTCGCGCGTGGGAAACGAGCCCGTCGGCGGGAACAGCACGTAGCTGTCTCGGATGGCGATCAGCATCAGGTGGTGCAGGTCCGTGACAAAGATCATCACGATGCCCAGCACCGCCAGGTACGAACCGATGATGGCCCCCTGGATGCCCTGCGTCGGGTCCACGTTCATGGCGAAGGCCAGACCCGACTGGAACGCGATGATGGTGCCCGCCACCTGCAGCGCGCTCATGAAGATGCGCGCGGTCAGCCCGATGAAGAGCCCGGTCAGGATTTCGCTGACGATTTGCACCAAGATGGGGAAGAAGCCGAGCGGCATGGGCCCGAAGCTGTTGGAGATGGTCGGCGCGATGACCGCCGTCACCGTCAGCGCGAGGATCAGCCGCACCCGCGGGCTGATGCTCATCTCGCCCAGCGCCGGCAGCGCCATGATCACCGCCGCGATCCGCGAGAACGCGAGAATGTAGACGAAAGCCGTCTCGGGCAGCAGCGTGAAGGTCATCGAACGCCGCGCCCCGCTACCCGGCCACGATGAGATCGGAGATGTGCTGCATGTAGTTGGCCAGCACCGACGCCATGAAGGGCAGCACCACGATCAGCGTCAGGAAGATCGAGATGATCTTCGGCACGAACACGAGGGTGATTTCCTGCACCTGCGTCAGCGCCTGAAGCAGCGCGATGCTGAGGCCGACGGCAAGGCCGACAAGCATAAGCGGCCCGGCGAGCTGCAAGAGCACCCAGATGCCTTCGCGTGCGATATCCAGTACTTCCGGCCCGGTCATCGGCCCTCGCCCCCGTTTACTCTCACCTGCCGGTGCGTCCCACCGCGCCCGCCGGTCATGCCCCGTTAGGGTTAATCGTCCGTATACGTCCAGAAAGACGCGATGCCGCCCGGCGGGCTACATCGGCATCTTCATGATGTCCTGATAGGCCGAGATGACCTGGTCGCGGATCGTCACCGCCGTCTGCAGCACGACCTCGGCCTCGGCGACCTGGGTCACCAGGTCCACCATGTTGCCCTGGCCGGCGGCGGCCTGCGTGGCGGCAGCCTCGCCCGCCTTTGCGGTCTGCTCCACATTGTTCACCTGCTGCGCGAGCAGGTCGCCGAAGCTCTCCGGCAGGCTCTTGGCCCCGGCGGACGCCCCGGCCTCGGCGCCCTGCGTGGCGCGGCGGATGGCATCGGCATAGGCACCGGCGGCGGAAGCGGCATTGACGCTCATGGTTCAGATCCTTTCCTCGCGGTGTTGCGTTAGCGGCGCAGCAGTTCCAGCGTGGACATCAGCATGCGGCGCGACGTGTTGATGACGTTGAGGTTCGCCTCGTAGGAGCGCTGGGCCTGTGACATGTCCATCGTCTCGACCAGCGAGTTCACGTTCGAGGTCTTCACGTAGCCGTTCTCGTCGGCGGCCGGATGGCCCGGCTCGTAGCGCATGCCGAACTCGCTCTTGTCCGCCTCGATGCGGTCGAGCTTCACCCGGCGGATGCCTTCGCTACGATCCAGCTCCGCCTTGAAGGTCGGGATCTTGCGCCGGTACGGGTCACCGCCCGGCTCCTGCGCGGTCGAACCGGCATTGGCCATGTTCTCCGCGATTACGCGCATGCGGCCGCTCTGGCTCTTGAGGCCCGACGCCGCGATCATCATCGACTTCACGAGATCCATCGTCGCTGTTCCTTCTCAGTTACCGCCGCTACCCGCGGCCCGTCACGGCAATGCGGATCAGGCTCAGCCCCTTGGAATAGAGGCCGGTGGCGGTCTGGTAATCCATCTGCGTCTCGGAAACCTTCATCATCTGCTCCTCGAGCACGACGGAGTTTCCGTTCGAACTTGTTTCGCTGTCGGGCGCATCCTCGGCACGGAAGTCACCCACGCGGGCCGTGGACACAGCCGAACCGGCAAGATGGCCAGAACGGGTCGACGCCATCTGCAGGCGGCCGCCCTCGCCCTTCAGCATGTCGCGGAAGTCCGGCGCCTTCAGGTCGCGCGCGCCGAAGCCCGGCGTATCCGCATTGGCCACGTTCTCTGACAGGACGCTCTGGCGTGCCTGCAGCCAGTGCATGCGCTCGCGCAGCATGCCGAACAGCGGAATGTCGGAAAGACTCATGGTCAGGCGAACCTTATTCAAAGCTTTGA
The DNA here is from genome assembly GCA_965229975.1 of Parvibaculaceae bacterium. GTDB lineage: Bacteria > Pseudomonadota > Alphaproteobacteria > CGMCC-115125 > CGMCC-115125 > Pyruvatibacter. The sequence goes on along the minus strand of OZ245936.1, from coordinate 656,621 downwards.
GCGAATTCGCTCAGTGGACGGATAATTTTGGCTCACCACACCTACCGGTGCGGAATGCGTCACGACTACTTGCAACGCGAATGAAGCGGACCCGTCCTGGGCTCTGCCTGAGTGGGCAGTATCTGCCGGGCGGATTAAGAAGGGTTTAAACCCACTCCACACATTCTCGCCCCGCGTCGATGCCTGCCCGGCCAGGCAGTTAGCGGTGACGCTTCGTTAGCCTTAATCGCTTGTTAAGCGCGAAGGCGGAAAATGTTGCCGAGTTGGGGCTGGAGACGTCCGATGGAAATCACCGAATACCTGCGCTTCCTCTTTGCGCTCATGTTTGTCGTCGGCCTGATCGGCGGCACGGCCTACCTCGCGAGCCGCTTTGGCCTGGCGCCGGGCATGGCGACGGGCGGCACGGGAACCACCAAGCGTCTCGAAATCGTGGAGAGCCTCGGGCTCGACCCCAAGCGTCGGATGCTGCTGGTCCGCCGCGATGGCCGAGAACATCTCATCCTGCTCGGCCTCGAAGGAGAGACCGTCATCGAGACCAATATCGAGCCCCCGGCCCGCCCGAAGCCGGAAGAGGCAATCACCAACCTGCCGGCAACCCTCGACACCATGGCTCGCACCCTGACACCCGCCCGGCCCCACGCCGAGGACGACATTTTCGCGCGCCTGCGCAAGGTCGCGGACCTCATGCAGGAACGCCGCGCCAAGGCCCGCGCGACGTCGCACGCCCCGGCCGAGCAGCCGCGCAAGGCGGCAGGAGACCGCGCGTGACCGCCCGCCTGTTCCGTATCGGCTGCATCGCGCTCGGGGTCGTGGCGCTCGCCACAGCCCCCGCGCTTGCCCAGGACATCACCCTCGCCCTTCCCGAGGAAGGCGCGCTGACGTCGCGCATCGTCCAGCTCGTCCTGCTGGTCGCCGTCCTCAGCCTCGCGCCGTCCATCCTCGTGATGGTCACCAGCTTTGTGCGCATCGTCGTCGTGCTGTCGCTGATGCGCACGGCCATGGGTATCCAGCAGGCACCGCCCAACTCGGTGCTGATCAGCCTTGCCCTGTTCCTGACCGCCTTCGTCATGGCGCCGGTCCTGCAGCAGAGCTACACCAACGGCGTCGCGCCCTACATGGCCGACGAGATCGACTCAGGCGAAGCCTGGGAGCTGTCCACGGCCCCCTTGCGCACCTTCATGCTGAGCCAGGTTCGCGAAACGGATCTCGGTCTCTTCATCGAGCTGTCGAAGGACGAGCCGCCGGAGACGCCGGAGGCAACGCCGCTCCATATCCTGGTGCCGGCCTTCATGATCTCGGAGCTGCGCCGCGCCTTCGAGATCGGCTTCCTGCTCTTCATCCCGTTCATCGTGATCGACCTGGTGGTCGCATCGGTCCTCATGTCTATGGGCATGATGATGCTGCCACCGATCATGATCTCGCTGCCGTTCAAGCTGATCTTCTTCGTGCTGGTGGACGGCTGGCGGCTGGTGGCCGGGTCTCTTGTCCAGAGCTTCGGCGTCTAGCTGGGCTGGTTGGCCGCTTCTTCGGCGTCCTGTGCCGCTTCGTAGCGCGTGCGGTAGCCGTCCATGAAGCGGTCCAGCATGTCCACCTGCGCGATCTCGCGCGCCAGGTCGCGGAAGGCGATGCCCCGCCCATCCGATGAGCTTGCCACGATGGCAAAGGACGCGGCCCGCGGCCCCTCGGTCATCTTCTCGGCGAACTTCTGGCGCACGCGTTCGACGCCCTCCGTCTCGTTCGCCAGCACGTAGGCAATCGCCGCCCGCAGCACGTCGAACTGCTCCGCGTCTTCCAGCGGCTCGTCGCTGGTCCAACTCAGGCCCAGCAGGTCTTCGAGCGCCCGGCCTGCCGCCGCGTAGTCGCCCGCCGCCCAGAGGATGTCGGCACGCAGAGACCGCGCCGGATCGGTCTTGTCGTCCGCGATGATCTCAAGCGCATGGTCGTAGCGCTGCAGGGCCGAAAGCGCCTGCGCTTCCAGCAGCCGCCGTTCGGCCGCCACTTCTGCCGGCAATCCGGCCTGGCGCGTCTTGCGCAGCGCTGTCAGCGCCTCGTCAGGTTCGCGATTGAGCAGGTGGATCGCTGCCAGCCGCGAGGCGACCTGCGCCCGCGCGGCACCGCGCAAGCGGTAAGTCACCTGGTGATCGAGCATCTCGGCCGCCTGGTCCAGCAGGTCCACTGCCACCAGCCGGTCCGCCAGCTCGCGGATCATCCGGTCACCGTCCCGGCCCACCGGGGTCAGCTCACGGAAATCGTAGAACAGGCTCAAGGCATCGAGCGGCTTGAGACTGTCCACCTCGCCCTCAAGAAACAGCCGCCGGAACAGGTCCGCCATCTTGTCGGCAACCTCGCGCCCCTTCTCCGCGCGCGGGAACTGGGTCACCACGTCGCGCATCACAGTCAGCGCGGCCCTGTAGTCGCCCGTCTCCTCGTAGATGTCCGCCAGCGCCGCGGCAGCCTGAAGCTCGACGGGCCCGCCGCGCCACGTGAACCGCAGCCGGTCCAGAGCATCGATGGCCTCCTGCGCCGGCATCGCGCCGAGGTCATGCGCGAGCCGCGTCTGGGCCAGCAGCGCGCGGGCCGCGACCGGCCGGTAATCCTCGGCCACAGCCTGCGCATAGCGCGATAGCGCGGCCTCGTTGTCGCCGGCCGCTTCGAGCCTGCGCCCCTGCAGGTAAACGAGTTCGGACAGCAGCGGCTTACCAAGACCCTTCTCGGGAATTTCCTGGAGGAACGCTTCCGCCCCGGTCACGTCATTCACTCCCAGCGCCACTTCCGCGGCCGCCAGGTTGAACTTGATCTGCCAGCGCGGCGAATTGCTCCCGACAACCGCACGCGCCCGGCCGACATCGGGCCGCGCCTGCACGAACTGCCCAAGCCTTGCCCGCGTCATCACGCGCCACATGGCGGCATTGGGATCGCTCGTGAGCGCAGGCTGGTCGAGATCCGCGATTGCCAGCTCGTACTGCCCATTCATGTAGTGCCCCATCGCCCGCAGCGCGAGGAAGGACGGGTCGGCGATGATCGTCTCGTCCGCCTCGGCGACGAGGCGCAGAACGCCAAGCGCTTCCGAGCCAAGCTCGTGGCCGAGATAGAAGCGCGCGAGGCTGAGGCGCGCCGCCTTCAGTTCGTCCGCACTCTTGGCCGCAGCAGCCGCAGCATTGAGCTGGGCAAGCTGGACATGGAAGTCCTCGCCCGCCACCCGCGGCAGGTCGAAGGTGCCGTAGGAAGTCGGGTCATCCAGCGGGCGCTGCACGAAGCTGGCTGCCGGCGTCCGCCGCGCATCCGGCGTCAGCATCAGCCCCGCGGAGCGCGTCGCGCTGACCTCGCCCGATGGCGATGTTGCGATATTCACGTCGTCCGCGATCGGCCGGAACGCCAACCCCTGCGCCGAAGGCAGTACTTCCAGGTCCACCGTTTCCGCCGGCGAGAGAACCCCGCGCACTGGCGCAGGCAGCGGCACCAGCGCCAGGTTGTCGCCGATCTCCGGATCGGTGATGCGATAGGTCCGGCCGGCATCAGGCGCCTGCGTATAGAACTTGCCGCCCCCATCCGCACGCACACCGCGTCGGATCTTGAGTGCCGTCGGCGTATCAAGAACCGTGTCCCCGACAGACACTTCCCACAGCCCGTCCGCGTGCCGCGCTGTCACCAGGGCGTCACGCGTGGTCCGAAGCCGCACCCCGGAAAGGCCTTTCACGCCGATCGGCTCGCTGGCGTCGACGTAGGGTGCATGCTCGGTGGTCAGCTTCGGAGCCTCCACGGTCGCGTCGGTCTCGAACAGCGCCCAGACATATCCCGCACGTTCGAAGACGACCGCGGGCGCATCGCCAAGGCCCGGGAATGCGAAACGCACACCGTCATTGACGCGCGTGACCTTGACGCTGCCCGGCGGGCCCTGCGGCTTTGCGGCTTCCGGCGCATCGAGGTCCGCCACCTCGCCTGTCGCGGGCTCATCCAGTGTGTCTTGAGCATCCGGCGCCTCGGCGACTTCGCCCTCTTGCACGGCGGCGACGGTCGTCTCATCGTCAGCATTCTGATCGTCCGCTTCCGACGCATGACCGGTTTGGCCTTCATGCGCCTCCTTGGCGGCATGGGCTTCCTCGCCTTGCACGGAGGCGTCCGCATCCCCGGGCGGCGGTCCCTTTGCGTAGCCACTGTCCTTGGCAATGCGCGGCGTGTCCGGACGACCGATGCGGCGCGGGTCGATCATCGTCACCGCCCCGCCGCCGTGGGCGCCTTCCTGATCAGGGTCAGAGGCTGGTGTAGCCGCGGCCTCGGCCACCTGTAGGGTGCCGCTTGCCTCCGCTTCCACTTCTGCGCCCGACTCGGCGGTCTGCTGCTCGGGTGGCATACGCCCGTCCGGCGGCAGCGTCGCATAGGGGTCGGCGGCATCGCTCGGCAGACGGCCCTTGAAGGCATCGTCCTGCACGGCAAGCTCGGCAAGCCCGCCCGCATCCTCGTTCGCAGCGGTCAGGTCGAGCACGACGCTGGTCCCCTCGCGGAACATGCGGAACTCCGCCTCGGGAACAATCACCAGCTCGAGTTCGGCATTCTCCAGCGACGAGTTCGCCTTGGCGTCGACCACGAACGGCGGCGGATCGACCCGCAGCCGCCCCACTTTCAGCTTGCCCGGCTTGTCGAACCCGAGATTCAGCTTCGCTCCGTCGCGCGTGACGGTGTAATTCACCTCGCGCGGCCAGTCGAAGACGATGCGGCTATAGGACGGATGGACGCCGACGCGTACCGGCACCTCGACCAGCTCCGCCATGGCCAGCGCGCGCCGCGCGGCCTCGGCCTTCTCGCGGGCTTCGCGGGCAGCCTCCTCGCGCGCGATCACCTCCTGAGGCAGACCGGGCAGCGCCTTGGCCCAGTTGTCGGGGACGAGATTCACGTAAACCTCGTTCGACGCAGTCAGGGTCTCGACGCGGAACGGGAACTTGAGCGCGATGCGCAGCGTCTTGCCGCTGGGGTCCTGCCGCGCGAGCGCCACGTAGTTCGGCATGTTGACGGGCAGGTCCGACAGGCGCCCCTCGAAGGGCCGCGAGAACTCAAGGACGATGACACCATTGGTCACGGTTTCCTCGACCTCGACCGCCTCCGGCCAGTCAAAGCGGATACGGCCGAAGCCGTTGAGCTCCTGCCCCTTGATGACCACCGTTTCCTGCGCATGGGCCGGCAGCGCGGCAAGCAGCGAAATCACCGCGAAGCCGGCCGCCAGCAGTCCGGCCATCAGGATGCGCGCCACTGTCATCGCGCACTCCCGCGCGAGGGATCACGGATCACGATTGCCGCCTCGCCGCTGCCAAGCCATCCGGCAGCGCCGACCGCCACGCCGCCGGCACGCGCATCCAGCGCGGCAATGGCCTCGCTCCAGCTTTGCGCATCGACTCCCGAAACGCTGGCGAACACCGTGACCCGGCCCGGCGCCGCATTGGCCATGCGTTCGAGCGCGGCGTAAAGATCGGCACGAAGAAGGGGGTTCTCGATAAGGCGCGCAGGCAGCGTCAGCGTTGCCCGGTTGCCGGTCGCCGCGAGCGTGACCTCGCCGCCCGCGCCGAGCGTCGCCAGCTGGCCGCGCAGCACATTGGCGAGATATCGTGCACCCGCGCCCGCTTCGGCGTCCTGCTCCGAACTGACGGAGGCCGGACCGGCACCGCTCTCAAGCTGCGTCCGAACCAGCGTCGCCTGCCCTGCCCGGCCCGAGAGCGCGGCAAGCGCGTCTTCCTCGAAGGCGGACATCGACAGCATCATCGCGAAGAACGTGACGAGCAGCGCCACGAGATCGGTGAAGGTGACGAGCCATGCAGGCGCGCCGGGCACGAACTGCCCGACCAGCCCCAACGGAGATGACCGCCGGACACGTACCGGATCGGCAGCAGCCTGCGGCTCCTCGCGCGGCGGCTGGACAGCGGCTTCGCTCATGCCCCGCCTCCGCGCGTGGTGAAGTACGTAAGCTCGATGCCCTCGCGGCCGGGGATCATCCGCACGCTGACCTTGGGCGCGCCCGTGATCAGCGAAACAGTCGAAGCAATGGCGGCGGCACGGCGCAGCGAAAGATCGTCCTGCCCGCCGACCGCGATATCGAGACGCCGCACGAGCCCGGCAGGCGGCACCGTCATCGAATAGGCCGCGCCTTCGAGCGCCGCACGCGCCATGCCGTTGAGGGCGGCGCTCTTTCCGACGAACAGCGCCGCCGGGTCGAACCGCATGCCGCGCACCAGCCCGTTCGCCGGCACCGCTTCGGCCGCCAGCCCCTCGAAGCTGCCCGACACGCTCTGCAGGAACGCTGCGTCTTCCGCCAGAGTCTCGCCACCCGGTCCCGCAACGTCGGGCGCTGCCACGGGCGTGTCGCTGCGCGGTCCCATGACCGTCGAGAAGCGCGCCTCGATCGCCTCGATCACCGGCACCGTTCGGGCCGGATCGAAGGTCGATAGCGCCGTGAGAAGAATGAAGAAGGCGAGCAGCGCCAGGAACAGGGCGAGATAGAGCGATACCGCGCGCGATGTATCCGCCCGCGGGCTCCCGGCATCCGGCGTCGATCCGGTGCCAGTCTGTCCCATTGCCTCTGCCATAGCGCCTCCTGGCCGCCGCTGGCACGGAAGCGAATCGCCCGCGCGTTCTCTCCCGGAGTTTTCCAGGGAAACCCTAGGGCGCAAGCGGTTAAGTAGCCGTTAAGGATTGACGGCCGATCCAGCGGGACTTGGCGGAAATCCGCGGATTTCCTAGCCCGCACCTTCGGGGAGGATCGGTTCGAGTTCCGGCAGGCCCATGGGCGCCGGTGCGTCCGGGCGCGGCACCGCCGAAAGGCGGTCCTCGTTCACGGTGGCAAGCGCCACGGTGACAGCCTGCGCCCGCGCCGGGTCCATCGAGGCAAGGATCGCTGCAAGCTTGCGCTCGTTCATCCGGTCCAGGAGGTTCAGCAGAACGTCCATCTCCATCTGCTCGAACACGGCAGCTGCGTCCTTGGGCTTCATGTTCTCGTAGACCTTCACGAGGCTCTTCATCTTCTCGTCGCCCTTGGCTTCCTCGGTCTGGAAGACCTCGTCCACCTCGGCCTTGAGGGTCTTGAGTTCCTCGATCTTCTGGTCGATGCGCGCCTCGGCGGCGGCCAGCAGCTTCTCGCGCATTTCGACCTCCGCCTGGCGCTGGTCCAGTGTCTTGCGGCGTGCCGCGAGCGCTTCCAGCACATCTTCGCTCTGGGCGTTTGACGGCGCGGGCGGCGCCGCAAGATTGACCTCGGGCCGGCCCTTCACCCCATCGTCCTCGCCGTGACCGCCTTCGGCCTCGGCATGGTCGTCACCCTCCGCTTCGTGCGTTCCGGCCGCCTCCTGAGACGCCTCTTCGGACGCGGCGGCAACCTGCGCCACCAGCGGCGACGTGCCGGTCACGACCCCCGCCACCTTGAGCGTCAGCAAAAGCGCTGCGCTGATCATGACGGCCGGCAGAAGCCGGAGGCGGGAACTGAGAACTGTCTGCATCGGGAAAACCTGCCCTAGCGCACCTGCCGCAGCGCGGCTGCAAGCGGCGTTTCGTCATCGTCGTCTGCCGGTGCCTTCTTCGCCGGCGCATCGTCCACGCCCGCGAGCGAGCCGAGACGGTCGGCGATGTGGTCACCTGCTTCGATCATCAGCGCCAGCTCGTCTGCGAGCGCCCGTGCCTTCTTGATGTCCCGGCCCAGCATGTCTGTCGTCTCGCCCGCATTGGCGCGAAGATCGCTGATCGCCCCCTGCGCCCGCGTCGTCGCCCTGTCGAGCGACGCAACGATTTCGCGCAACGCGCTCTCCCCTTCGCGCATGGTGCGAAGGCGGCGATCAAGGATGAAGCAATAGGCGATCGTGGCGATCAGCAGGACACCGACCACGAGTTCGACCGCGAGACCGATGGAGAACGAGCTCATTCGCCGTTTCCTCCGCGCAGGCCGAGCGCCGCCGCTGAATGGCCGTTCTTGCGGATGGCGCGGTCCACCAGCACGCCCACGTGGTTGCCCACGCGGCCCATGCGGCCGGTCGTCACCGGGATACCGCCGGAGCGGAGCTGCACCGGGCTGTCCGACGTGCCGTTCAGCATCAGCGTCTGTCCGACCTCGAAATTCATCACGTCGCCGAGCGTCATCACCTGTTCGTCGAGCACCGCATCGATCTGGACTTCCGTCGACCACAGCTCTGTCGCGAGATGGCTTTCCCAGATCGAGTCACGGCCGAACTTCTCGCCCATGAACATCTGGAGCAGCAGTTCGCGGATCGGTTCGAGCGTCGCGTAAGGCAGCATCAGCTCGATGCGCCCGCCGCGGTCTTCCATGTCGATACGCAGTTTTACGAGAATTGCCGCATTTGCCGGCCGCGCGATAGCGGCAAAGCGCGGATTGGTTTCCAAACGGTCAAGCTCGAACTGGACGGGGGACAGCGGCTCGAACGCAGCGCACGCGTCCTGGAGCACCACTTCCACCATGCGCTGGACGAGATTGAGCTCGATTGTCGTGTAAGGACGGCCTTCGATGCGCATTGCGGCGGTGCCGCGGCGCCCGCCCAGCAGCACGTCGACGATCGAGTAGATGAGATTGGAGTCGACCGTGAACAGGCCGAAATTGTCCCATTCCCGGGCACGGAAGACCGCGAGGATCGCCGGCAGCGGGATCGAATTGAGGTAGTCGCCGAACCGGATCGACGTGATGTTGTCGAGGCTGACTTCCACGTTGTCGGACGTGAAGTTGCGCAGGCTCGTCGTCATCAGGCGCACGAGGCGGTCGAAGACGATCTCGAGCATCGGCAGACGCTCGTATGAGACGAGCGCCGAGTTGATGATCGCACGGATGCCGGTCTTCTCGCCGCCGCCCTCTTCGTCCATCTCGAAGCCGAGCAGGCTGTCGATCTCGTCCTGGTTCAGGACGCGCTCGCCGCCTGCGGCATTCTTGGACGCTTCCTCGGAGTCGCCTTCGCTGAGGCTCGCCTCCCATTCGGCAGCCATCGCATCGGCATCATCGCCGTCACCGTCACCGCCATCGCCACCGTCGTCGGCAGCTTCGGCCTCCCATGCGGCGGCCATTTCGTCCTGATCGACTTCGTCTTCCGGCGCCATGTTGCTTCCCAAACTCGTGCCGGCACCCCCGTACCGGCACCCCCTGCTACTTACTGAACGATCATCTCGGTAAAGAGCACGTCGGCCACCTTGTAGGGCCGCACGTCCATATTGATGCGGCGCAGGATCTCTTCCTTGAGGCGGAAGAGACCCGCCGAGCCTTCGAGATCGGCGGTGCGCAGCTCACGCAGATAGATCTGGAACTTGTCCAGGATGCGCGGCATCAGCGGCTCGATTTTCGGCAGCATCTCCGGGTCGTGCAGCTCCAGCGTGACCCGGAACTTCACGAACGCGCCGCGCGGCTGGTCGGAACGCAGGTTCACAACCAGTTCGGGCAGCTCGTAGAAGACCACCTTGGAAGGATCGAGCGCGGGCTCGCCATTCTCGCCTTCCGCATGCTGCTCACCGCCCCCGAACATGCCCATCATGTAGGCGCCGCCCAGGCCGCCGAGCACCAGCACGGCAGGCAGGATGATGAACAGCACGAGCGTCCGGCCGGAGAGCTTTTTCTTCGGCGCATCCTCGCCGTCGAGCTCCTCACCGACGTCTTCGTCGTCGACTGCGGTTTCGTCAGTCATGTGTCGAACCTTGCGCGTTGACCCGGATGCCGCGCGGCATCCTTGCGAACCTTGTGGGCGTAAGCGCGTGACCTTCTTGCGCTTCGTCCTGCTATGTCCGCCGCCGCGCGTCCTGCGGGTGGCAATGCCGTTGGGGAGCCGCGTCCACGCGATGCCCCCGTCCCGTGATCTGTGCGCAGAATGCGGGGTCTCGGTTAATGAAGCGTTTTGCGGACCCGCCACAGCGGCAAAAATCCGGCAATATTTGCCGCCTGACCGGCAAACAAGGTGTCGGTTGCCGGGCGCCGGACCCGGCTCGATCCGCCTAACACACTGATTTCATTAAATTTTCGATCTGGCACAGGCGCTGCAATGGGTCAGGCCGCGGACCTCTTTCCCGAGGGGTCCACGACCTGAAGCCAGTTTGAACAGCAACACGCCGCCACGGCGGCAAGGACCAGCCTGAGGGTCCGACGATGGAACAAGCAATTACGATCGCGCTTTCGCGCCAGATGACGCTTCGGCGGGCCATGGACATGGTCGCCAACAACGTCGCCAACGCGAATACGCCCGCCTACAAGGCGGAGTCGCCGGTCTTCTCCGAATTCCTGATGAAGGACGCATCGGCGGACGACCATGACGGACGCGGCCGCCTTGGCGGCCTGTCCTACGTAATCGACGCGGGCACCCACCGCGACATGGCCGATGGCAACATCATCACCACCGGCAACCCGCTCGACTTCGCGATCAACGGCAAGGGCTATTTCAGCGTCCTAACGGATGGCGGCGAGCGCTACACCCGCGCTGGCCACTTCTCGATCAACGAGGCCGGCCAGCTGATCACGTCAGAAGGCGACCCGGTCCTTTCGGATGCCGGTGCGCCGATCCAGATCAATCCGGATGACGGCGCCATTGAGGTCGGCCGCGACGGTACGATCTCCACCGCCAACGGCACCATCGGCCGCCTCGGCCTCGTCGAATTCGAAGACGAGCGCGCGATGAAGAAGGTCGGCAGCACCTATTACGAGACCGACGAGAACCCGGCACCGGTGGCTAACCCCATCGTGATGCAGGGCGCCATCGAGAACTCGAACGTCCAGCCGGTCGTCGAGATGACACGCATGATTGAGGTCATGCGCACCTACCAGTCCACCCAGCGGTCCATCGAGAAGATGGGCGAGATGTCCGAGGCGGCTATTCGCCAGCTCGGGCGTGAGCCGCGCTAGCGCGCCGCGATGACGCTGCCCCTGCCGGTCTTCCCGGACCGGCCCGGCGGCGAAGCCTGAATGTAGAGGAGACGGAACGAGATGAAGTCACTCAGTATCGCAGCCACCGGCATGCTGGCGCAGCAGCTCAATGTCGAGGTGATCTCGAACAACATCGCCAACATGAACACTACTGGCTACAAGCGCCAGCGGGCCGAGTTCTCCGACCTGATCTACCAGAACCTCCGCCGCGTGGGCTCCACGTCGTCGGACGCGGGCACGGTCGTGCCCACGGGCATCCAGGTCGGCGCGGGCGTGAAGGCAGGCGCCATCTACCGGGTCTCGACCCAGGGCAACCTGACCACGACCGACAACACCTACGACCTCGCCATCCAGGGCGACGGCCACTTCCGTATCACCATGCCGAGCGGCGAGGACGCCTATACCCGCGCCGGCTCGTTCCAGGTGAACGCGAGCGGCCAGATCGTGACGCAGGACGGCTACGAGCTGTCCCCCGCCATCACTGTCCCGCAGGAAGCACGCGACATCTCCATCAACCGCCAGGGCCAGGTCGAAGCCTTCATCGACGGCCAGACCGAGCCCTCGGTGATCGGCCAGATCGAAATTGTCCGCTTCTTCAACGAAGCCGGCCTGGAGGCTATGGGCGATAACCTGTTCCGGGAGACGGCGGCCTCGGGCGCGCCGACGGCGGGCACGCCCGGCGCTATCGGCTACGGCACGCTGCTTCAGGGATTCCTGGAAACATCGAACGTCGACCCCGTCGGCGAGATCACCCAGCTCATCAGCGCCCAGCGCGCCTACGAGATGAACGCCAAGGTGATCACGTCCACGGACGAGATGCTCTCTGTCACCTCGAACCTGCGTTAGGTCGCGTCATGAAACTGCTCCGTACTCTGATAGCTCTCACAGGCGCCACCGTCATCATGCTGACGGTCTCTGCCGCCGCGGCAGCCCCCACGGAAGCGCTGCTGCGCGAACGGGCGGTCGTGACCGGCGACGTGGTGACGCTCGGCGACATCTTCGTCAATGCCGGCACGCATGCCGGCGAACCCGTCTCACGCGCGCCTGCGCCGGGTACCCGTGCAGCCATCGCCAGCGCCCATGTTGCCAAGGCTGCGCGCGCCAACGGCCTCCTGTGGCCCAACCGCGAGCGCTACACCCACATCATCGTCAACCGGGAAGGCACCCGCGTGCCGCTGACCGCCATCGAAGCAGCGCTCGCTGCCGAGATCGAGGCACGTCCGGCGGGCGGCGGCGAGACCTACCGCGTTTCCCTCGACCGGGAGCCGGATGGCCTCTTCGTGGCCAAGGGCGACGTGCCGGATGTGACCGTTGCCGGCCTCGACTTCGACCCGACCACGGGGACCTTCCGGGCCCGCGTCGCGCCGCGCGGCACCGAAACCGAGCCGCTGCGTATTACTGGCCGGGCCGTCGCCATCCGCCGCGTCCCCGTGCCCGCCGAACCCATCGCCCGCGGAGAGGTCATCCGCCCGGACATGCTCAACTGGATCGACGTCGAGGCGGCCCGCATGGGCCCTGGCATCGCGACGACCGAGGCCGAGCTCGTCGGCATGGCGGCCAAGAGCAGCCTGCGCCGCGGCTCCGCCGTCCGCACTGCCAACCTGCGCGCGCCAATTGCGCTCGAGAAGGACGCGACGATCACGATCGTCTTCGAAGTGCCCGGCATGGTGCTGACGGCCCAGGGCCGCGCGCTTGCCAACGGCGCCCTCAACGAGGTCATCCCGGTCGTCAACACTCGCTCGCACCGCACCGTGCATGCCCGCGTTGTCGCACCGGACCGCGTGATCGTCGAGGCGGCCATGCCGATGCTCGTCGCCGGCCAGGCCACAAACTGACCCATTCACCTTGCTCGAACGCGGCTTCCCGGCCGCATTGCCTGAAGGACCAGATCCATGCGTAACCAGAACAACAGCCTTTCGCGGGTCATGCCGCGCCTCGGCGTCATCGGCGCCCTTGCCCTGACGCTTGCCGCCTGCAACGCCGCCGACCGCCTGCAGAACATTGGCAAGGCACCCGACCTGTCGCCTATCGAAGATCCGCGTACGCGGCAGGAAGCCCAGGTCGTTTCCCTGCCCATGCCGCAGCCAGAGGCCGTCACCTACCAGCCGAACTCGCTTTGGCGTTCGGGCAGCCGCGCCTTCTTCAAGGACCAGCGCGCCTCCAACGTGGGTGACATTCTCACGGTGCTGATCGAGATCACCGACCGCGCCGAGATCGAGAACACCACGGAGCGCACACGTTCCAATTCGGAAGACGCCGGTCTCGACAACCTGTTCGGCTACGCCGCCAACCTCGACCGGTTCCTGCCGGACGAGGTGGACAACCAAAACCTCGTCGGTCTCGACTCCACCAGCGCCAGCCGCGGCGCCGGGTCCGTGGACCGCGAGGAGACCGTGAACCTCACGGTGGCGGCCATCGTGACCAACGTGATGCCCAACGGGAACCTGGTCATCCAGGGCAAGCAGGAAGTGCGCGTGAACTACGAGGTGCGCGAACTGCTCATCGCAGGCGTGATCCGTCCCGAGGACATCACCAACCAGAACACCATCCGACATAGCCAGATTGCCGAAGCCCGCATCTCCTACGGCGGCCGCGGACAGATCACCGACGTCCAGCAGCCGCGCTACGGCCAGCAGGTCTTCGACATCATCATGCCGTTCTAAGCTGAAGCGCTTCGACGGTTGACGGGGGGCGTTTCAGGCCGCCCTCCCCCTTGCGCTGCCAACGGGACCTTGGTCCGCAGGACGAAGGGGCAGCGCAAACAAAAACGGCGCGCGGGCAAGAAGCTCGCGCGCCGTCATTGTTTTCGCCTGCTGCCCGGGCCTAGTCGTCCCGGTAGACCTTCTCGCGCCGCTCGTGGCGTTCCTGCGCCTCGATCGACAGCGTGGCGATTGGCCGGGCTTCGAGCCGCTTGAGGCCGATCGGTTCCCCCGTCTCCTCGCAGTACCCGTAGGTGCCGTCCTCGATCCGCTTCAGCGCCGCGTTGATCTTGGAGATCAGCTTGCGCTGCCGGTCGCGAGCCCGCAGTTCGAGCGAGCGCTCCGTTTCCGACGACGCACGGTCGGTCAGGTCCGGATGATGGCTCGTGTCTTCCTGCAGGTTGGAGATGGTTTCACGGGTTTCGCGAAGGATGTCGTCCTTCCACTCGTGCAGCTTGCGCCGGAAGTATTCCTTCTGGCGGTCGTTCATGAACGGCTCGTCGTCGGACGGCCGGTACTCTTTCGTCAACTCAGCGGTCACCGGTGTCTCTCCCCTCACTGGTGCCTACGCCGTAACCGGGCGGGCTGATGGCGCGGGAATATAGAGGCGGCCCCTGCGTCGCACAACTCCGGCGCCCCCGCTTAGACGATGAAATATTTGTGGTTTTTGGCCCGAAACAAGCCGTTAACGCGCAAATGCCCGCTCGTGTTTGGCCAATTCGACACGTGCGCGAAGCTCGATTTCGTCCAGAACGTGCTTAAGACGCGCATCCTGGCCGTCCGCAAGCGAATCGCGGCGGTTTTCCACCACCTTCAGCAGCTGGTCGAGTTTCGCCTTCGGCAGCTCGCCCGCCAGGAGCGACAGCTTGATGTCGTCGAGCATGTCCAGCATGGCTTCGCCACGCGCCACCGCGCGCTGACGGTTGTCGGTCGCATCGGGCACTTCCTGGAGTGCCAGCAGGGCATCGACAGGCGCAGCTGCCGAGACACCGGACGCGGAACGCGCGGCCTCGGGCCCGTCCAGACCATCCAGCCGGAAGGTTTCGCCGTGGCGCTTCGCACCCGACGCCTTGCCCAACTTCTGTGGTCCCTGCGCGCGTCCTGCGCCACCGACCTTCATGCACAGCTCCCTGAATCTTCGAGGGAATCTCGAGACAGTACACTGGCCGAGCGTACTTAATGCGGACTTAACACCGAGCCCCGGCCCCGGCAAAACCTGCCGCGTTGCGGGCAGTTTCCGGCACCTCCTGCCGGACTCGGCTCGCCTTTCACGAACATTAATCCAGCATTTTCAATGACTTACAGAGGGCGCGCCGTGGCACGGCTTTCGCTAGGTCCTGCGCGGACAATATCGCGGACGCGCCTTGCCTGAACCCGTGGCCGGCCGCGGCAGAACATACGGACAAGCCCGAATGCCGTTTGAAATGAACATCGCCCGCCGCCTCGCCCTCCTGACATTGGCCATCGTCATGGCATGGCCGGTGGCAGCCAATGCCAACTCGCGTATCAAGGACCTCGCCTCCGTCGAGGGTATCCGCGAGAACCATCTGGTCGGCTATGGCCTCGTGGTCGGCCTCGATGGCACCGGCGACAGTCTCCGCAATGCGCCGTTCACGCTGCAGAGCCTCCAGTCCATGCTGGAACGGCTCGGCGTGAACACGCGCGACGCCACCCTTAACACCGACAACGTGGCCGCCGTCATGGTCACCGGCAACCTGCCGGCCTTCGCCGCCCAGGGCAGCCGCATGGACATCACGGTCTCGACCTTGGGCGACGCCAGCAGCCTGCTCGGCGGCACGCTCCTCGTCACGCCGCTGCTCGGCGCCGACGGCGAGGTTTATGCCGTGGCACAGGGCCCCGTGGCTGTCTCCGGTTTCAGCGCCGAGGGCGACGGTGCCAGCGTGAAGCGCGGCGTTGCCACCTCCGGCCGCATTCCCAACGGCGCCATCATCGAGCGAGAGATCGAGTTCGCCCTCAAGGACATGGGCGCCGTCCGCCTGTCGCTCCACAACCCGGATCTCACCACCGCCCAGCGCATGGCCGAGGTCATCAACACCTTCATGGGCACGTCAGCCGCCAAGGCCAATGACCCCACCACCGTGCAGGTCTCCGTGCCCGACGGCCATGGCGGCTCCATTGTCGACGTGCTGACGGAGATCGAGCAGCTGCGCGTCTCCCCGGATGCGCCCGCCAAGGTGGTGATCGACGAGGCTTCGGGCGTCATCGTCATGGGCAAGGACGTGCGGATTTCCACCGTCGCCATTGCCCAGGGCAACCTGACGATCCGCGTCACCGAAAACCCGCAGGTCAGCCAGCCCAACCCGTTTGCCGAGAACGGCCAGACGGCTGTCGTGCCACGCACCAACGTGGACGTGGACGACGACGGCGATAACCGCCTTGGCCTGCTGCGCGAAGGCGTGACCCTCGAAAGCCTGGTGGACGGCCTCAACTCGCTTGGCGTCGGCCCGCGCGACATGATCTCGATCCTCCAGACCATCCGCGCCGCGGGCGCTCTCCAGGCCGAACTGGAGGTGATGTGATGGACATGAGCTTCAGCGCGCCGTCGCTGCCCATGAACCCGCTGCCGCCGGCAGCTCAGGGCCGGCTGCCCGGCAACATGCAGAACGCCGCCCGCGAATTCGAAGCGGTGTTCGTCGGCCAGATGGCCGAGACCATGTTCAGCGGCATCGAGATCGACGAGCCCTTCGGCGGCGGCCAGGCCGAGGGCATGTGGCGCTCCATGCTGACGCAGGAGATCGGCCGCACCATCGCGAACTCCGGCGGCATCGGCATCGCCGACGCGGTCATGCGCTCGATGATCGAGCAGCAGGAAGCCGCGCAGGCGCTCGACCGCCCCGCGAGCGAGGAGAAGTAGCCATGACAACTGAGACCACGACACCGGCCCCCCGGGCCTGGCAGCCGGGCGAAGACGCCATCACCGAGATGACCTCCCTGGCCGCCGCGCTGGACGAGATCGTCACCAAGGAAAACGCTCTGGCGCGTGAGAACCGCCTTTCCGCCATCGGCGAAATGGAAGCGGAAAAGACCCGGCTCTCCATCGAGTATCACCGCTATGCGCGCGCCCTGAAGGCCGATCCCGACCGCCTGCGCCATGCTTCCGAGGCGGAAAAGGCCCGCTTCAAGGCCGCTGTGACGTCGCTCGAAGGCAAGCTCGCGGATAACGAACGGCTGCTCGGGGCCGCCAAGTCGGTGGTCGAAGGCATCGTGCAGGCCGCGGCCCGCGCAGCCACCGAGGCCCGCGCTCCGACGATTGGCTACACCAAGGAAGCGGGCATGTCGCAGCGGCCGAAATCCGCCACCGCGACAATCGCCCTCGACCAGAGGGTGTAGACCGTTCACATTTTAACGAATGGTTTTACGGTCCATTGAAGGACCGTGTGGACAATGATCCATGAGGGGCTCCCTTTGTCAGGGAGCTGAAGACCCAAAGATTGGGGGGCGTGACCCTAGGAAAGGGGTAACGCCATGGACAGCGTCGCAGCTGTGAGACTCCCGCAGGTGGCCGCGGCAGCCGCCTTGTCGGGCACAGGAAACCAGGCCGCTCCGTCCTCCCAGACCGGGCCAAGGGCTGTGTCCCCGCCGCCCAAGAAGGAAGGCGCCTCCAACGACACGGAACGCAGGGCCGACGAAGAGGTCTTTCGCGAGCTCGTGCGCGACCTGGAGGCAAAGCTCCCCTTCAACGTCGATTTCGATATCCGCTACGACGAGGCCACGAACCGGACCGTGTTCCGGGCCGTGAGCACGGTGACGGGTGAAACCGTCATCGAGGCACCCACGGACGAGATGCTCAAGCTCATCCGAGGCCTGCGCCAGGATCTCGGCATCACTGTGGACGAGCGCGTCTGACAACCGGCGCCATTAAGTGACCGGTAACTATGTTCTGCGACACCGGACCCCGGCATTGATCGCCGGGATTCGCTGAGGTCGCCTATGTCTCGTTCCGCCAAGCCGCTTCTGACGCCCGCGGCCAACGCAGCCGCCGAGTTCCAGAAGGCATTCGCGGATCATCAGAAAGGCCGCATCGAGCGTGCCGCGCGCGGCTACAAGCGCGCCCTCAAGGCGCAGCCCGATCACGCCGCCGCCCTCCACTGCCTCGGCATCATCGACCTTCAGCGCGGCAACAACGAACGCGCGGCCGGCCTGCTGGAACAGGCCGTCAAGGCGGCCCCGGAGGACGCGACGGCCCACTACAACCTTGGCCGCGCCCGCAGTGGCATGGGCGACATCTCGGGCGCGATTGCCGCTTATGACAAGGCGATCGAGCTGAACCCGGCCGATCCGGACCCGTATCTCAACAAGGCCAACCTGCTGGCCTCGACGAAGCAGTCCCAGGCGGCGCTGGAAGCCTACGACAAGGTTCTGGCGATCGACCCCGAGCACGAATCGGCCCGTTTCGGCCGGGCCCGCGCCCTCATGGCCCTTGATGCGACGGATGAAGGCCTCGCCGGCTGGTGGGACCAGGCCCACAAGGCCAAGGGCGACAAGCGCTTCGTTGCCTTTACCGAACTGGGTGTGCGCCTCGCCGGGAAGCAGCGGCTCCTGGATGCCTCCAATTGCTTCCGCGAGGCCCTGGACGTCAAACCCGACGATCACGGCGCCCTGTTCCGCATGGGTGCGGTCATGTCCGAACTGGGCGACGGCCGCTCGTCCCTCGAATACCTCGACCAGATCAAGGACCAGTCCGAGAACAACGCGGGATTCTGGGCCGTCTATGGCATTTCGCTCAGCCACATGCGCCGCATCGAGGAAATGGAACAGGCCTTCGAGCGGGCGCTTGAGCTGGATCCCGGCTCCGCCCTGCACCGCCTCAACCTTGGCGGCTCCTACATGCGCGTCGACGACTACGAGAAGGCGATCGAGGTCTTCGAGGAACTGATCAAGGAAGAGCCCGGCAACGCCTCGGCCTGGAACAATCTTGGTGACGCCTACTACAAGTGCGACGAATACGCGAAGGCGATCGACGCACTGACGAGCGCCATCAAGGCCGACCCGGAGTGCGCACCCGCCTACCTGAACCTGGGCCTCGTGCTCAACACGCTTGGCGACATGGATAACGCCATCCTCGCCATGAAGCAGGCGATGGCACGGCGACCGGACTACTACACCGCCGGCTGGAACCTCTCGCTGATGTTGCTGGCCCGCGGCGAGATAGCCGACGGCTGGGATCTCTACGGCCACGGTTTCAATCTCGGGGCCCGCCAGCCCAACCGGCACCCAGCCGCGCCCCTGTGGAACGGCGAGGACATCTCCGGCAAAACCATCATGGTCTGGCGCGAACAGGGCCTCGGCGACGATTTGCGCTTCGCCAGCATGTACAACGACCTCATCAAGGTCGCCGGCAAGGTGGTGATCGAGACCGATCCGCGCCTCGTGTCCCTCTACACCCGCTCCTTCCCGGATGCGCTCGTGCGCACGGAAACCCGCCTGCCCGGCGACCGCGAGGCGCTGCCCGAGGCCGATTTCGACGTTCACACCCCTGCCGGCCAGCTCGGCCGCTTCTTCCGCCGCACGCTCGAGGACTTCCCGGAGGAAGAATCCTACCTGGTGCCGGATCCCGAACGCGTCGCCTACTGGCGGGCGAAGGTGGAGGCCGCGGGCCCGGGCATCCGCGTCGGTTTCGCCTGGCGGAGCGGCCTGCGCACCCGCATGCGCAACCGCGTCTACACAACGCTCGATGACTGGGCCGGCCTGCTCAAGACCCCGGGCCTGACCTTCATCAACCTCCAATACGATGACACCACCGATGAGCGCGGCTACGTCGAAGAGAAATACGGCGTGACCATCCACAATTTCGAAGAGATCAACCTTCGAAACGACCTCGACGAGGCAGCGGCGCTGACCAAGGCCTGCGACCTCGTCATCAGCTCCGGCGTGTCCGTCGCGGACATGGCCGGCGCCACGGGCGTGCCCCTGCTCTTCTACGGCAATGCGCGCCACGCCATGCAGCTCGGCACTCAGGGCTACCCCTGGCACCCGGCCAGCCGCTTCTACGGCCGCGAGGCAAGCCAGCCCATTGCCGAAGTCGCCGCCCAGATCACGGCGGACGTTCAGAACTTCGTCGAGGCCCATAACGCGGCCATCGCGGGCTGATCACCGGGAAATTTCTGCCCGGCATCCGGCATCTCCTGCCTCCTACGCATCTGCACCAACAATCCAAGCCTTTGATTTTCAAGGGTTTTTAAGTTGGCACGGCCACTGCAATCCCATTCGCAACGGTGCTTGGCCCCCGTGTGAGGACCACCGCCGCCGGAAACAGGAGCGCATGGCGCGCGCCTCGGCGGCAGCAGGTTTACGGGCGATTAAGCATTAACGCGCAGTATCCGGCGTAACGAATTGGGACACCCCCGGTAGGACCGGGCGCCGGCTTAAGTCCTAGGAGGACGCAACCGATGAGCGACATTGTTCTTTCCGCAGGCATTCGCTCGAACCTGCTCAGCCTGCAGAACACCGCGAAGATGCTGGACAAGACGCAGAACCGTCTTGCCACCGGTCTCAAGGTCAACAGTGCGATCGACGACCCGACGGCCTTCTTCACGGCTCAGGGTCTGAACAACCGCGCCCGCGACCTCACAGGCCTGCTGGACTCGATGGACCAGGCAGTCCAGACGCTGCGCGCGGCCGACACCGGCATCAAGTCGATCATCAAGCTGATCGAGAATGCCAAGGCCACCGCCAACCAGGCGCTGGAAACCAAGATCATCTCGACGAACATCACCGGTTCGCTGACGTCTCTGACCAGTGCGACCACGATCGGCAGCCTGACGGCGGTCTCCGTGGGCGACCAGATGACCTTCACGATCGACGGCGCCACCTATGCGACGAGCGCCCTGACGACCGGTGACACCGTCAGTGACATCCTCACGAAGATCCGCAACGCCTACTCCGCGGTAACGGCCACGCTGACGTCGAGCGGCGCCATCAACATCGCGCTCACCACCGGCGATGACTTCACCATCACCGGCGACCTGGCGGGCGACCTGGGCGTCACCGGCACGCACGTGAACGGCACCAACCGCAACACGTTCGAGACCGACTTCAACGCCCTGCGGGTCCAGGTGGACGAACTGGTGGCTGACTCCTCCTACAAGGGCGTCAACCTGCTCACGTCGAACAACAACCTGACGGTCTATTTCAACGAGTCGCAGACCTCGAGCCTGACCATCCAGTCGAGCCTGATGGACACGTCGGCCTCTGGCCTGAACATCAGCCAGATCACCGGCGGAAGCTGGGCCACGGACGCGGACATCCGCTCCGCTATCGACCAGCTCGACCAGGCCGTGGTGAAGCTGCGCCAGCAGTCCTCGACCTTTGGTGGCAACCTGTCGGTGGTGGAAACACGGGCAGATTTTACCCAGCAGATGGTCAATACCCTCGAGACAGGCGCATCCAACCTGACGATCGCCGACACCAACGAGGAAGGCGCCAACCTGCTCGCCCTGCAGACCCGCCAGCAGCTCGGCTCCGTCGCCCTGTCGCTCGCTTCGCAGGCCGACCAGAACGTGCTCCAGCTCTTCTAGAGCGCAAAAATTCAAAAAATTTGGGGGCGGACGGCATCGCCGTTCGCCCCTTTTTCGTTGGAAATCCGCCGTTCGCGCAATCCCTCATCAAAGGGCCGTCAAAAATTGCCCCGAGTGTGGAGAATTGGATTCAGCCTCCCTTAAGACCTGTCCGCCACCATCGCCGCTGACACCTCAGAACGAGGGTCTTGAATACCCCTTCCTAGGAAAGGAACTGTAGCGATGGGTGACATCACTCTCTCGAATGCCCTGCGTTCGAACCTTCTCTCCCTCCAGAACACGGCTGACCTCCTGACGAAGACGCAGCAGCGTCTTTCGACGGGTCTGAAGGTGAACTCCGCGCTCGACAACCCGAGCTCGTTCTTCACCGCTCAGAGCCTCAACAACCGCGCCAACGACCTGGGCAAGCTCCTGGACTCGGTGGGTTCGGCTGTTGATACGCTGAAGGCGGCCGACAAGGGTATTTCCGCGATCACCAAGCTCGTGGAAAACCTCAAGTCGACGGCCAACCAGGCCCTTGCGACCAAGGTCGTGTCGACCACGTCGACCAGCTCTGTCGAATCGCTGACCAGCGCCACGACTCGTGGTGCCCTGACCGGCGTTGCGACGGGTGACCAGCTGACGATCACCATCGACGGCACCACCTACACCACGTCGGCGGTTGCCGCGGCGGACACGGTGAGTGGCATTCTGACGAAGATCCGCAACGCCTACTCGGCCATCACGGCCACCCTGACCTCTGACGGCGCGATCGAGATCGCCCTGACGACCGGTGAGGACTTCACGATTGCCGGCAACCTCGGCGGCGATCTGGGCGTTACGGGCACGTTCACGAACGGCACGAACCGTAACTCCTTCGTGACGGACTACAACACGCTCCGCACGCAGATCGACCAGCTGGCCAAGGACTCGTCCTTCAAGGGCGTGAACCTGCTCCAGTCGAACCAGAACCTGACCGTGAACTTCAACGAGGACCAGACTTCGAGCCTGACGATCAACTCGAAGCTCCTGGACACGTCCTCGAACGGTCTGAACGTTTCGGCGGCCACCAACAGCGGCTTTGCTACGGACGCCACGATCGAGTCGGCGATCTCCTCGCTCGACAACGCGATCACGACGCTCCGTAACCAGTCGTCCACGTTCGGTAACAACCTTGCCATCGTGGAAAACCGTCAGACGTTCACCAAGGACATCATCGAGACGCTCCAGACGGGCGCCGGCAAGCTCACGCTGGCCGACACCAACGTCGAAGGCGCCAACCTGCTGGCCCTGCAGACCCGCCAGCAGCTTGGTTCGGTCTCGCTGTCCCTGGCTTCGCAGGCCGACCAGAACGTCCTGCGTCTGTTCTAAGACGGACAAGCCTAGCCGCCGGACCCTGCGGGTCCCGGCGCCGGGACAGGCTACAAGACAGGAAACGGCGGAGCGTCACGCTCCGCCGTTTTTCTTTTCCGCAAGCCGGTGCATGGGCCGCGTGCCAATCGGGCCTATACTGGCGAACGTGGCGAATCACATCGGCGGCGCCCGGCTCCGGCGCCCCGCTAGGCCAGAGGCCCTGTCATGGCGCTCAAGATCGAACTCAAGCCCGGCGAACGCTTCATTCTCGGCAACGCGGTCATCACCAACGACGACCAGCGCACCCGTCTCTACGTGGAGGGCAAGGCGCCAATCCTGCGTGAGAAGGACATCATGCGCGCGGACGAGGCCGACACGCCGTGCAAGAAGCTCTACCTGGCCGTCCAGCTCATGTACCTGAGCGACGAACCCGCGCAGCACCACCAGATCTACTTCGAGGTGGCGAGCGAAATCCTGAAGGCCGCACCAAGTATGTCCGAGTACATCGAACGAATGAATAATCGGATATTAACCGGCGCATTCTACAAAGCTCTGAAGGAAGCGAAGGCTCTGATCGCCTACGAAAAGGAGCTCATGTCGAATGCGGAATCCGGCGGAGGCGTACGGGAAGACGGCTAAGGTCGTCAGCAATCCGCGGGAACTGGAGGCCAGCCTGCTCACCAAGGCCGCCATGCAGCTCCAGGCCGTGAAGGACCAGTGGGATCCCGACGGCGAGCCGCTGCGCAGCGCCCTGCTCTACAACCGCAAGCTCTGGACAGTGTTCGCGGGCTCGGTGACGGAGGACAGCAACCCCCTGCCCCAGCCCATCAAGCAGAACATCGCCAACCTGTCGGTGTTCGTGCTCAAGCGCACGGTGCAGGTGCAGGCCAATCCCGAGCCTGAGAAGCTCGACGTCCTCATCAACATCAACCGCGAGATCGCCGCCGGCCTCTACCAGAAGCCGGCAACGCAGGAAGCCGCCCCGGCCGGCGTCTAGCCCGCCAGCGCCCCTCGCTCGACGGATCAAACGAAAAGAGCCGCGGACAGAGTCCGCGGCTCTTCGTCGTTGTGCGTGCCTTGCAGCGCTAGATGAAGTTGATGAGCGACAGGCGGGCAACGAGTGCCGTTGCCTGGTAGCTGCCCTGAAGCTGGTTCTGCAGCTGCAGGATGGTCGCGCCCACCTCGTTCGCATCGATGTTCTCGGTATCTGCAAGCAGCTGCTGCGTGGCGTTGATCGAGCGCTCGTGGCGGTCCTTCGCCGTCTGCAGCGTGCTCTCGATGAGGCCGAGCTGTGTGCGCACGTCGGCAAGAGACGTGGTGTTCTTGAAGGCGAACTTCTCGCCCGTCCGCTTCGTCGCCGCGTTGTAGGCACGCTCGGAATAGGTATTGCCTTCCGGGAAGTCGAGAGCGGCCAGCACGGCCATCGCCTTCACCGTGTCGCGCACCGGGCCTTCATCGGCCCGCGAGGTGTAGCCGATGGTGCGGTTGTCATCGATCTTGGCCGTTGCGCTGTTGCGGATCGGCGTCGTTTCCGTGTCACCCTTGTACCAGAACACCGTGTCGGCGGCCGTGGCATCGACCAGGCCCGTCGCCGAGGAGAACGGCGGCCCATCCACCCGCTGCGGCGGATTGGCGGCATCGTACTCGAAGAACTCCGTCGCGGCGCGCTGTGCGGAGGCCGCCTTCAGCGCCGTCTGCGACAGGGTTTCGATCTCGGTGACGAGCGCGTTGCGGAAGTTCGTCGCCGTCGCGTTCTCGTCGGCGCCGATCACGAACTCGCCTTCCTTCGGCGTGCCAGACGCGATGGCCGTAAGCGAGACTGTCTCTGTCGTCCCGTCCGGCAGCGTGAACGACACGTCGAAGGTCTGGCCCGCCTGCGGCAGCGTCGCGGTGAAGTCCACGGTCAAGACCTGGGGCGAACCGGCAATGGCCGCCGTCGTGCCGCTGAAATTGGTCGAGACCGCGTTCAGCTTCAGGCCGAAGGGCGGCGCGTTGTCCTCGGTGACCGTAACCTGGGCCGCGCCCGGCGCGGGAATCGTCAGGCGGCCGCGGTTGTCCGCGCCCAGGTCTGCCTGCGCGCGCTCGCTCACCACCTGCTTGAAGCCGGCAATCCCTACGTCGCCGTTCATCAGGCGATCGGCCATTTCGACGGGGAGGCTCTGCGTCGCGGCGCCGCCGAACAGGTAGCGGCCACCAATATCCGTATTGAGGACGGCCAGCGTCTCTTCCAGCCGCTCGCGCGCGGTGTACTGGAGCTGCGTCTGGTTGCCGTCCAACGTCTCGTAGCCGCTGGTAAGCGACGCCGTGCGCATCTCCGACGCCATGTTGTCGATGCGCGAAAGGCTCTGCTGGATCGTCGTCAGGCGAAGCTGCGTCTGGTCGATCGTGCGCATGTAGCCTTCCTGCACGCGCATGTCGTTACGCAGGTTCAGCACAA
The DNA here is from genome assembly GCA_965229975.1 of Parvibaculaceae bacterium. Taxonomy (GTDB): domain Bacteria; phylum Pseudomonadota; class Alphaproteobacteria; order CGMCC-115125; family CGMCC-115125; genus Pyruvatibacter. The sequence goes on along the minus strand of OZ245936.1, from coordinate 631,736 downwards.
GCGAAGCATCGACGCCGAGGCCTGCATGGGTCGTCGCGCGCTTGCCGGTGGCAAGCTGCGTCTGCGCCGTCATCAGCTGCTGGCGCATCGACGTGATCTGATCACGCACCGTGAGACTTTGCAGAAGCGAGGGAACCTTCATGGCCTAATCCTGTCCCGGCCTTAGCGGAGGATACTGGTGAGCAGCGCCATCATGTCCTGCACGGCGGACATGACGCGGGCATTGGCGGCGTAGGCGTTCTGGAGCAGCAGGAGCTGCGCCATTTCATCGTCGATGGAGACACCCGTGGTCTCCTGGATCTTTTCCTCGAGCCCGCGCTGCACCACCTGCTGGCTTTCCAGCGCCCGGTTGGTGATGACCAGCTCGTTCGCCTGGAACGAGACGACGCGGCGGGCAAACTCGTCGATGCCGCCGGCAAACGGCTGGCTCGTGCCGCCGATGCCCGACGAGGGATGAAACTCCCGCGACGTGCCCGTCAGGCGGGCCAGCAAGTCGTTCGGCCGTGCGGGGTCGCCCGCGTCCGTCGCCGGCGAGGTCGAGTAGACGACCAGCGACGAGGGATCGGCCTTCACGTTAGCGTTGAGGGCGATGCGGCCCGCGAAGCCCTGCTTCTGGGTCGAGCCATCGAGCGAAGCCGTGTAGGCATTTTGCGCCGTCAGCCCGTCCACGAAGAGCGGCATCCCCGTGCCGGTCCCGGTCAGGGCAGTCGTGGTCACCGTGGCCGTCACCGCGTCCACATCGGTCGTGTCCGGACCGCCGTCGTCCACGATGCGCACGGTCGTGCCGGCAGGGTTGGAAGCATCGACGGCAATACCCGCCGCCGCCAGCGCCGCGTCGAGGTTCGACGCGAAATTGGCCGCGCTGCCGCCCCACGCCACGCCGATCACCGTGTCATTGGCATTCGGCGTCACGCTGTTGTCGAGCGGCAGCGTCGCAGCGTCATCCACGCGGATGATCGTCACCTGGCGCTGCGTGCTGGTCGCCGTCTCGGTGTAGGTAAGGTTGATCTGGTCGCCATTCTGCAGCGCTGCCACATCCACGTCGAAGCCCGTGGGCGGGCCCGCGACGGCAGAAGACGTAACCGTGCGCTCCGACATCGCCTTGGCGAGGTTATGCGCAATCTCGTCCAGCTGCGTCTGCGCCTCGACCAGCCGGTTGTCGCGAAGGTCCACGAGACCGGCGATCTTGCCGTCACGAATCGAGCCGTCGCGCAAGAGGTCGATGGGCGCCGCCGCGCCGACCTGCAGCGTGATGGTGCCCACGTCGCGCAGCGATGGGTCCGAGTTGTAGAGCGAGTTCGCGTTGATGCTCGTGTGTTCATCGAACGTGAGCGCCGTCGGCTCCGTATCGAGCAGCAAGTTGCCGCCGGTCGTGAAAACCGAGATGCGCCCGCCTTCCCGCTCGACCGTGCGGACATCCATCAGTTCAGCCAGCTGGCGGACCGCCGTGTCACGCTCATCCTGCAGGTCGGCGATCGACCCGGCCTGGTTGGCGGAAATCTTGAGGTTCAGGTCGTGGATCTTGGACAGGGCCGCATTGGCCTGCGCCACCGCGTCGTTGAGACGGCTTTCCGTCTCCCGGCGCATCTCCTGGATCTCGTTGGTGAGCCGGTTGAGCTCGATGGCCATTTCCTCGGCCGCCGCCAGCGTCGCCTCGCGCGTGACCGTCGATTCCGGGCTGGTGGCGAGGTCCTGAAGGGCCGTGCCGAGACGCGTGACATAGGCCGCGACCGACGTTTCACCGTCCGGCGTGCCGAACAGCGCATCGACGCGGGTCAGGAACTCCGACCGCACGTCGAGCTTGGCCGTCGTGCCCGATGCGCGCTGCATCTGGCCGAAGAGGTACTGGTCGACCTCGCGGACCGCCGCACGCACCGACACGCCGATGCCCTCGCCCGCCGCGAGCTGGTTCGACTGCTGCAACGACTTCCGCGTGTAGCCGGGCGTCGTGGCGTTGGCGATGTTGCGCGAAGCAAGATCGACCGCGGCCTGGTTGGCCTTGAGCCCGGAAACGGCGGCGTTGAGGGCGGAGGTGAGCGACATGGTTCCTGTTGGTCCGGATGTCCCGCTGGGTGGTCCGCGGGGGCAACAAGCCCCCGCGCACCGGATGCGTTAGCGCTTCATGTTGAGCGTTTCGCGGACCAGCTCGTCCGCGGTTGTGACGATACGCGTCGTCGCCGAATAGGCCTGCTGCGTGACGATCAGCTTGGAGAACTCGTCCGCGATATCCACGTTCGAAGCTTCGCGCGCTTCCGCCACGATCTCGCCCGACGCGCCCTGGATGGCCTCGCCGGAGTCCTCCGTGGCTGCCAGCGCACCGCCGTCAAGCTTGCGCAGCTTGTTGTCGGCGTTGAACTTCACCAGCGTCACTTCGGCCAGCGCCAGCTGCTTGCCGTTGGTGTAGGTACCCACCACGCGGCCCGCATCCGACACCGCGATCGACGCCAGCGCGCCGGAGGCAAAGCCGTCCTGCTCGATCTCGGTCACCGAGACCGCGCCGTTGGTATCGGCGAACTGCGTGATCTTGTTGGCGCCGTGGTTCAGCGTGATGTTGCCGATATTGGTGCCGTCGACTGTCAGGTTGGTGATCGTGGCCGAGTTCACGGCAGGCGTGGCGACACCCGACGAGTTGAAGATGTACTCCTGGCCAACGTTGGTCCACTTGGCGCCGGTGCCCGTGGCGTCCGTGTCGCTCAAGTAGAACAGGTTCCAGTTCTCCTGGCCGGCGGCGTCGCCCGCGCCGTTGGCGCTGTTGTTCACCTTGGCCCACCGCAGCTGCACGTTCACCGGGTTGCCGAGCGAGTCGTAGCCCGTCACCGCGCCGCCCGCGAGGGAGCGGTCGAGGAACAGCTGCTCGTCCTGCGCCTGCACGAAGCCGTCACCGCCGATGGTGGTGGGGTTGTTGGTGAAGGTGCCGTCCAGCATCAGCTCGGAGTTGGCCGTGTCGGGATCGGCCGCCACGGTCTTCGGGAACGACGGCAGGTTGGCCGTGTAGTCGATCGTTGTCGTCTGCTTGGACGACACGAAATCGCTCGTGATCTGGATGCGCGACGGAATATCGCCCGCCTTGTTGCCGGTGACCGGATCGATCTCGACGCCCTGGAGGTAGTAACCAGCGCCGTTCACGAGGTACCCGTACCGGTCCACCTCGAAGTCACCACGGCGGGTGTAGTAATCGATCTGGTTGAAGACAGGCTTGTTGTCGAGCGTGGCAACGCGCTCCGACACCATGAAGTAGCCGTCACCGTTGATCGCCATGTGCGTGGGCACCTGCGCCGACTCCAGCGCACCCTGCACCGTGTTGGTGAAGCGCGCCTCGGCCAGCACCGTCCCCGGCGCATGGTTGCGCGACGAGGAGAAGGTAATCAGGTCCTTGAAATTCGTTTCCGTCCGCTTGAAGCCGATGGTCTGCGAATTGGCGATATTGTCCGAGATGTGACCCAGCGCCTTCGAATTGGCCTTGAGGCCGGTAACGGCGGTGGTCATCGCGCCAAAGATGGTCATCCGTGTCCCTCCAGAGACTGAACTGGCATGCCGCGCCCGGGCGTTCGGGCACGCAGGAATTCAGGACAGGGGGAGCAAGCGCCGGGCCAATCTAAAATTGTTCAATTTCAATGGGTTAGCGACACATCGAGGGCCGGAATCGCAGCAATTCCTGCCGCGCCCGGCACGTTTTGCCGGGCAGGAAGCGCACGAAACGGCCTGCCATCGCCGCTTGCGGGCGCGGCCTGCCGCCCCTAGGTTTGCGCCCGTTCAGAAATCCAACCGACTTGAGACAGGTAGAGTTGATGCGCTTTGAAGGCACCCAGGACTACGTCGCCACCGAAGACCTGCGCGTGGCGGTGAACGCGGCGATCACCCTCGAGCGCCCGCTCCTCGTGAAGGGCGAGCCGGGCACCGGCAAGACCGTGCTGGCCGAGGAAGTGGCCAAGTCGCTCGGCGTTCCCATGATCACGTGGAACATCAAGTCGACCACCAAGGCGCACCAGGGCCTTTATGAGTACGACGCCATCACCCGCCTGCGCGACAGCCAGCTGGGCGACGAGCGCGTGAAGGACATCTCCAACTACATCAACCGCGGCAAGCTCTGGGACGCCTTCGCGGCGGACGAGAAGGTCGTGCTGCTGATCGACGAGATCGACAAGGCGGATATCGAGTTCCCGAACGACCTGCTGCAGGAACTCGACCGCATGGAGTTCTACGTCTACGAGACCGGCGAGCTGGTGAAGGCCAAGCAGCGCCCCATCGTCATCATCACGTCGAACAACGAGAAGGAGCTGCCGGACGCCTTCCTGCGCCGCTGCTTCTTCCACTACATCAAGTTCCCGGACGCCGACACGATGAAGGAAATCGTGGACGTTCACTTCGACAACCTGAAGGAACGCCTCGTGAAGGAGGCCCTCGAGGTCTTCTACGAGATCCGCGAAGTGCCGGGCCTCAAGAAGAAACCCTCCACGTCGGAGCTCTTGGACTGGCTGAAACTTCTTCTTAACGAAGATATCGGCGCCGACACCCTGCGCGAGCGCGACCCGACGAAGCTGATCCCGCCGCTGCACGGTGCCCTGCTCAAGAACGAGCAGGACGTCCACCTGTTCGAGCGCCTCGCCTTCCTGGCGCGCCGCGAGCGCAACTAGCGCACAGCCGTGGCAGACGGCGTCGTCACCCTCGACATCGACGGCAAGGGCCCCAACGCCCTGACGCCGGAGGTCGTCGAGCGCCTTGCCGTGCGCTTCGCGGAAGCCGAGGCGTCGGCGGACGTCCACGCGGTCATCCTGCGCGGCAAGGCGAATGGCCCCTTCTGCGTCGGGCTCGACAACGCGACGCTGGCCGCGGGCGAGGCCGCCGCCGCGGGTCTCCTCACGGGCATGGGCAAGCTGCTCGTCGCAATGTTCCGCTCCCGCCTGCGGATCGTGGCGCAGGTAGAGGGACACGCCGTGGCGGCGGGCGCCATGCTGCTGCTTGTCTCGGACCTAAGGATCGGCGCGCCCGGCGACTACCGCATCGGCTTTTCGGAAGTCGCCATTGGCATGCCCCTGCCCGGCCTGCCGCTGGCGCTGGCGTCGCACCGCCTCGACGCCCGCCTGGTAACCCGTGCCACGGCCCTTGCCGAACTGATGGACCCGGACGCGGCCCAGCGCGCCGGGTTCCTCGATGAAATCACGGAAGATGCGGGCACCGTGGCCGAGGCCGCCGCGCAGCGCCTCGCCGCCATCGACGACGAGGCCTACCACGCGACCGCGCTGGACTTGCGCGCGGACACGATCACCCGCATGGAACGGGCAATCGCCGCGCGACGCTAGGCGACGAACTTGCGGTAGAGCCAGATCAGCAGGCAGGCGCCGATGACGGCCACGACAAGCTGGCCGAGAATGCCGGCATAGGTCATGCCCAGTATCGCCACGAGGATGAAGTTCAGCACCAGCGCGCCCGCGATGCCGAGCAGGATGTTGGTGAGGATGCCGTGGTCCGCGCCCATCAGCTTCTCGGCGATCCAGCCGGCGATACCGCCGATGATGATCGTCAGGATCCAGCCCAGTCCGGCCATGTTGCGTCTCCCTATCCCGGTTCGGCGGGCGATTCGCCCCGCCTTGCACATGCATACTAACCGGTAAGGCCGCCTTCGCGTTCCCGCCGCAATGAGACCGCCCAATTTTCCAGTGATCGCCTATGCTGGAAAAAAGCCAACACCGAGCCGGCAGGACAATGTCCGATCAGAGCGACCCCAGGACCCTCGCCTTCTACGACGCGCAAGCGGAGACCTACGCCGCGCGCAACGACCGGACGGACGTGGGCGAGAACCTTGCCGCGTTCCTTGCCCGCCTACCGCAAGGCGCGCACGTGCTCGACCTAGGTTCGGGAGGCGGCCAGCATTCTGTGGCGATGGAAGCGCGCGGCTTCGAGGTAACGGCGCTCGACGGCTCCGCCGGTCTCGCCGAGGTCGCCAGCCGCAAGCTGTCGAGGCCTGTCCGCGTCATGCAGTTCCACGAGTTCGAGGACGTGGATGCGTTCGACGCCATCTGGGCGCATGCGTCGCTCCTGCACGTGCCCGCCGACGCACTGGCTGGCGTCCTCGCGCGCCTGCACCGGGCCCTGCGCCCCGGCGGTGTGTTCCATGCCAGCTTCAAGACCGGCGGCGAGCCCGGCCGCGACACGTTGGGCCGCTACTACAACCGGCCCACCGAAGAGACGCTCCGCGCGGCACTAAACGAAGCCGGCGCGTGGGACACGATGGAATTTGAAGCTGGCGAAGGCGGCGGCTACGACAAGCAGCCGACCCTGTGGATCAGCTTCACCGCAACGAAGCCAGCCGCCCCATGACCACGATTTTCGTCGATGCCGACGCCTGCCCCGTGAAGGCCGAGGCCATCCGCGTGGCGGAGCGCCACCGGCTCACGGTCTACCTGGTCTCCAATTCGGGGATGCGCACGGACGGCAATCCTTTCGTGAAAAACGTGATTGTGGACCAGGGCGCCGACGCCGCCGACGACTGGATCGCGGAGAACATCGCGGCGGGGGACATCGCCATTACGGCGGACATTCCTCTCGCCGCGCGCTGCATTGAGAAAAATGCAGCGGTGATCGGCCCTGACGGGCGCCCCTTCACACCGCAGAACATCGGTTCTGCCCTCGCCTCGCGCGAACTCAACCGCCACCTGCGCGAGACCGGCGCCATCACCGGCGGCAACGCGACATTCTCGAAGCAGGACCGCTCAGCGTTTCTCAACGCCCTTGACCAGGCGATCCGCAGGGCCCGGTGAGCCCCGCCACATTTCCGCCACGACTTCGCCACGCAAAGACCTTGGCGTTTCGCCGATCCGGACTGATCGGGCCGTGGAGCCGCCGCGTAAGGGGTTCATGGCGCGTGAGAAGACGAGCCGGACGTTAGTCCGCGTACTTCTTCGCGCCAACTCCGGCCGGGCCGGGCAGCGGAGGAACGCGGCCCGGCCCCCAACTGGTTGCAGCGGGAGACTTCCCCGCCGGAGCACTTTTCCCCAACGCGCCTGCCCGCAGCGCGGAAAGAAGAGAGTCCCCCAATGCCGATTTCCACGAAATCCGTTTCGCTTCCGCTCGCCATCGCGGCCGCTGTTTCGTTCGGCGCCGCCCCGGCGCTCGCGGCCGACCACATGGCAGGTGAGCACGGCGAGCAGGCGATGATGGAGAAGAAGGATATCGTCGAGACCGCGATGGCCGCCGACAACTTCACCACGCTCGTCGCCGCGGTGAAGCAGGCCGATCTGGTCGAGATCCTCAAGGGCGAAGGCCCGTACACGGTCTTTGCGCCGACCGACGAAGCCTTCGCCGCCGTGCCCGAGGATACCCTCGGCATGCTGATGCAGGACGATCACAAGGCCAAGCTGACCGAGATTCTCACCTGCCACGTGGTTCAGGCCAATGCCCTGTCCGACGCGATCAACACCATGATCGCCGATGACGGCGGCGCGCATCCTGTGCCGACGGTCGGCGGCTGCACGCTGACAGCCGAGATGGATGGTGACGCGATCACGTTGGCCGACGAAGCGGGCAACACCGCGACGGTCGTGATGGCGGACGTGGAAGCCTCCAACGGCGTCATCCACGCCATCGACACCGTGCTGATGCCGGCGCCGAAGGAAGAAGCCTCGGACATGTAACCGGACCGGTTACCGCACACAGGCGGCCCGCATCGTCAGACGGTGCGGGCCGTTCCTGTTTGTGCACCGAGGCGCTCGTTCACGAGCGTGGACCGGAACAGGAAAAGCCCGATCACGATATAGGCCGCGTATTCTACAGCCATCGCGATGAAGCGCGTGTCGTGGGTCAACAGGAAGAACGTCTGGTAAGCGCACAACGCCCCCAGCACCACGTATCCGGCCACGACCGCATGCGGCATCAGCGGCCAGCGCACGGCATAGCCGACAAGAAACGCGAGTGCCGTAAGCAGGATCGGCGGCCACTGGGCCCACAGCATCCATTCGGGAAATTCCGGGCTTGTGGCGCCTTCCCAGACGGCGCGCCCGGTGAACAGTTCGAAGAATCCTGCGATGGCCCAAACCAGCAGGAACAGGTGAACGGCAATCAGAACGGCAACTGCAAGGCGTGATGCAAACGTGGCCATCTTGAGTTCCTGCCCTCTTAGAGGTTGGAGAAATCCGCTTGCCGCTTCTCGCGGAAAGCGGCCAGCGCTTCGCGGTTCGCAGGGCCGCGTGCAAGTTCCTCGAAAGCGATCTGCTCGCGGTTGTGGGCGGCGCGGACCATGTCGTTGCGCGCCGCCAGCATCAGCCGCTTGGTGGTGACGAGCGAGGCCACCGGCATCCCCGCGATGGGCGCGGCATAGGCGCGCGCCACGTCCAGCACCTTGCCCTCCGGCGCGATCTCGTGCGCGAGGCCGATGTCCAGCGCCTTCGCCGCGGGCACCCATTCCGCGGTGAACAGGATGCGCGCCGCATTCGCCCAGCCGACCGTCACCGGCAGCAGGAACGAGTTGCCCGCTTCCACCGTCACGCCCAGCGTGGCGAAGGGCGCGCGCAGCCGCGCCGTCTCGTCCATCGCCACGAAGTCGCAATAGGGCAGCATCGTAAGGCCGATGCCGACGCCGAGCCCATTGACCGCCGCCACCAGCGGCTTGTCGAACACTTCCAGCGCCTCGCGGAACCGGCGGAAGCCGTGCTGCTTGCCGTCCGCATGGCGCACCGGCTTTTCCATCTCGCCCAGGTCCTGCCCGGCGCAGAAGGCGCGTCCCTCCCCGGTCAGGATAACGACCGCAATCCCGTCATCGGCAGAGGCCTCGTGCAGCGCGTCGGCCACCGCCTCGTAGAGCGCGTCGTTCATCGAGTTGAGCTGGTCCGGCCGGTTGAACGTCAGCGTGCGGATCCGGTCCGCCGTGTCGATGCGCAACACGCTCATGCCACCGCCTCCACCCGCTCGGGATGCCCGGACCAGCTCCACGCCATGGTCGGGCGCGAGATGCCGAGCATCATGCCGCCGAGCGCCGGCGGATGAAGCCACATCTGGTCCGGTATTTCGTCCGCGCCGCGGCCCTTGGGCCGCTCGACTGTGATGCCGGCGTTCGCGGCCTTTGCCCGCGCCTCGATTTCCAGAAGATGCGCGCTCTCGCAGAAGGCCATGTAGTAGCAGGGCCCTTCCTTGCCGAAGAACCGGCCCATGGTGGTCGAGGGATCGGTCGGCGCAATGATCTCGAAGCGGTGCAGGTGATCGGGATCGAACAGGGTCAACGTGCCCTCGTAGCCGAAGTGTTCCGACTTGATTGTCTTGAACGCGGCCGCGTCGAGCCCGAAAGTCTGCACGAACTGCTTCACGGCTGACGGGGCGTCTTTCACCAGCAGCGTCGCCTCGTAGAGGAAGGAGACATCGCCAACCGGCGCGCGCGCCGTGGTCTCCGACACGACGAAGCGCACCGGCGCATCTTCCACTGTCATCTCGAAGTGAAGCTGGCCCTTCTCCGGCTGCGGCTTGTGCCCGCCCGCCACCAGGTGCCGCTCCAGCGCCGACAGATCGAGGGCGGATACACCCGCCGCGAAGAGATGCGCCCGGCCGCGCTTGCGCAGCGCTGCATCCACCGCACCCTCGCCGTCCGGCTCCAGCAGCTCCACCCGCGACGTGCCCAGCGCCAGCGTCACGCGCTTGGCACCCAGCACCTTGACCGAGTCGCGGCCCGTCTCCTCCGCGCCCAGCAGCGAGGCCCACTTCTCTGCCGCCGCGCCCGCATCGGGCACCGCAAGCTGCACGCGGTCGATTTCCTGCAGCATCGCCGCCTCCCTTCGTTTTTCTTAGGCGCAAAGCTACAGCGCCATCCCGAAATCCCGCAAATGGCCCCGCACTTGCGCCCCGCCCCCCAGGCATGGGATTTTCCGCCCGAACGCCTATGTTGAGAGGCGAAACGCCAATTTTTGAGCCGAAAGGCCGGTTTCCATGTTCGTCAACTTCTTCCATGAGCTGAAAAGCGCCGGGCTTCCCGTCTCGCTGCGCGAGTACCTCACGCTGCTCGAGGCAATGGACCGCGACGTGATCGACCGGGAAGTGGAGGACTTCTATTTCCTCTCCCGCTCGGCGCTGGTGAAGGACGAGAAGAACCTCGACAAGTTCGACCGCGTGTTCGGCCACGTCTTCAAGGGCCTCGAGTCGCTCGGCGAAGGCGACGTGGCGGAACTGCCGGAGGACTGGCTGAAGGCGCTGACCGAGAAGTTCCTCACCGAAGAAGAGAAGAAAGAGATCGAAGCCCTCGGCGGCTGGGAAAAGATCATGGAGGAGCTGAAGAAGCGCCTCGAGGAACAGGAAAAGCGCCACGAAGGCGGCAACAAGATGATCGGCACCGCCGGCACCTCGCCCTTCGGCGCCTACGGCTACAACCCGGAAGGCGTGCGCATCGGCCAGAAGGAAGGCCGCCACGGCAAGGCCGTGAAGGTGTGGGACAAGCGGGAATACAAGAACCTCGACGACTCCGTCGAACTCGGCACCCGCAACATCAAGGTGGCGCTGCGCCGCCTGCGCCGCTGGGCGCGCGAGGGCGCGGCGGAAGAGCTTGATCTCGACGGCACCATCAAGAACACGGCGGACAAGGGCTATCTCGACATCCAGCTCGTGCCCGAGCGCCGCAACACCATCAAGGTGCTCTTGTTCTTCGACGTCGGCGGCTCGATGGACCCGCACATCAAGGTCTGCGAGGAGCTTTTCTCGGCCGCGCGCACCGAATTCAAGAACATGGAGTACTTCTACTTCCACAACTGCCTCTACGAGGACGTGTGGAAGGACAACCGCCGCCGCCACAACGAGAAGGTCCCCACCTGGGACGTGCTCCACAAGTACCCGTCCGACTACAAGGTGCTGATCGTCGGTGACGCCTCCATGAGCCCCTACGAGATCACCTACGCCGGCGGCTCCGTGGAACACTGGAACGAGGAGCCGGGCGGCATCTGGCTCGAACGCCTCCAGCAGGTCTACGAGAACGTGGTGTGGCTGAACCCGGTTGCCGAGCGGCACTGGGAGTACACGCCGTCGATCGAGCTGATGCGCCAGATCATCGGCGACCGCATGTTCCCGCTGACGCTGGACGGCCTCGACCGGGCGATGCGCGAGCTGTCGCGTTGAGCCAAGCACAGGGCGAGGATGGCAGCCGGACGCTCTTCTTTGCGCCCGGGAGAAAAGTCGCGTGGCTCGACCTGTGGCTGACCGCGCCCTTCGCCCTGCCCTTCTTTTCCGAGGTCTATGTCTCGATCATCGCCGCGCTGCACGTGGCGCTGGGCCTGCCCGGCGGCGTGCCGGGCTTCGCGCCGTTCCACTGGGTGTTCGTCAACATCACGGGCGTGCTCGCGGTATTATGGGCGCTGGTGCGCCTGCGCTTTCCCATCCGCGACTTCGCCATCGCCGATGCCTATGGCCGAGTGATCGTCGCCGCCATCCTCGTGTTCTGGATGTGGCTCGGCACCACGCCCATGCTCACGCTCTTCGTGCTGACGGAGCTGGGCGGCGCGCTCTACGTGGTCTGGCCACGGCACCAATCGGCTGAATGAAAAGGCCCGCGCAAGGCGCCCCCGCGCGGGCCTGAGTTGTCGGGTTGTAGCGGCGTCTAGCTCGCCGGCTGCATCACCTTGTCGATGACGTGGAAGTAGCCGTTGATCTGGTCGCCTTCCGTCTCCGGCGCAAGATTGGCGGTGTTGCCCATGGCATCCGACACGGTAAGCACGCCGCCGGTTTCGGCAACAGTCAGGTCGCAGCCGCCCATGGAGGTGAGTGTCACCGGGCCGCCGTTCTCGTCGATGCGGTCGCGCAGGTCGTCCGCGTCGATCTCGCCTTCCACCACGTGACAGCCCACCACCTTGTTGAGGCGCTCTTCGTTCTCGGGCTTCACGAGATCATCAAGCCGCGAATCCGGCAGGTTGCCGAAAGCAGCATCCGTGGGCGCGAACATGGTGTAGGGGCCGTCATATTGCAGCTTCTGGCTCAGTCCCGCTTCCTGGATCGCATCCAGCAGCGTATCGAAGCGGGGCATGTGCGCGGTGGTCTCGACGATGTTGAGATCCGAGCGCATCTCTTTCATGGCACTGTCCTTCGTGGGCGTGGCGGTGTCCGCCGCAAGCGCAGGCGCGCCAACGCCAACGCCGGCCGCGACGAAAACCGCGCCAAGCGTGCGATTGGGTGCCTTGATATGCATGTTTCCTCCTCGTTGCTGTTGGTCTCTCCCCCAACAACAAGGATGATGGCATCGCGTTTCAAGGATTGCGGATAGTTAATGCGGGCCGATAACGCCGCTCAGACGCTGATTCCCGCGGATTTCGCGGAATCGAGCAGCATGTCGAACCGGTCCTGCCCCCAGAATCGCTCCCGGCCCGTCGCTGTTTCCAGCACGAAGAACGGCACGCCGAACACCTCGTCACGCTCGATCAGCGGCATGTAGCGCGCTTCCATGTCCGCGCGCAGGCTCTCGTCGTCCATCGCCGCCGCCGTGGCGTCGGGATCCAGCCCTGCCCGCGAGGCAACCTCCTGCACATGCGCCGTGTCGGAAAGATCGAAGCCTTCCGTCCATCGGGCGCGTGCCGCCGCGTGGACATAGGCCATGCCCCGCCCCTGCCGCTTTGCGTATTCGGTGGCGTTGTGCGCCTTGCGCCAGTCGGTGTCATTGGACGGCGGCACCATCGTCTGGCCGTAGCGCGCGGCGAGCCGCGACACATCCTCGATCAGGTAACGAAAGCGCGGCGGATTGGCGACGGGATCGGAAAAGACCGTGCCCTTGGCGAAGCCGACAAGGGGAACCGGATCGACCTCGATGCCATCGGCAACGATCCGCTCCGCTGCCAGCCATACGTAGGGGCTGCGTAGCGCGAAATAGAAGCGGATGGCGGGCGCGGACATGCTTCGCATACGCCGCAAGCCCGTGCGCGGATCATCCGGCTTGACTCTCGCTCAATCACGTAACATGAAAAGTTTCATGAGAGCGAACAGCCAGTTTTCCGTCGTCCTTCACCTGCTGCTGCATCTCGCAGCGGCGGAGCACCCGGTGACATCCGAGGTGCTGGCAAAGGCGACAGGCACCAATGCCGTGGTCATCCGCCGGATGATGGCGGGTCTTCGGACGAGCGGCTTCGTTCGGTCGCAGAAAGGGCATCACGGCGGCTGGACGCTGACGCGTGGCCTTTCCGAGATCACCTTGCGGGATGTCTATGCCGCGCTGGGGCGGCCGGCCCTGTTCGCCATCCAGCACCGGCTGGACAACCCGGACTGTGCCGTGGAGCAGGCGGTCAACGGCGTGCTGGACGGCGCGCTTGCCGACGTGACCGACCGGCTTCTCACGCTCTTCGAAGATGTCTCGCTTGCCGACGTGCAGGCGAAAGTGCACGGCCGCGCGCCCATGCTGTGCGATTTGCAGGAAGCAGCCTCATGAACGAGTTCCTGAAGAACTTTTCCAACCCGGAAGCCGTGGCGCGCTACACCGAGGGACCGAAGCGCTTCACGCCCGGCCTCGCCGATCTGCACCGCATGACCGGCATCATCCTCGCCGAGCGCGCACCGGCCGATGCCCGCGTGCTGGTGCTCGGCGCGGGCGGCGGCCTGGAACTCCGGGCCCTGTCGGAGGCCCATCCGGGCTGGACGTTCGACGGCATCGATCCGGCGGCCGAAATGCTCAATCTGGCCGTGACCACGCTGGGGCCGTACGCCTCGCGCGCGCGCCTGCATGAAGGTTATATCGACGACGCGCCCGAAGGCCCGTTCGATGCCGCGGTCTGCCTGCTGACGCTGCATTTCCTCGACCGGCAGGAGCGCGTGCGCACCGCCGCGGAACTGCGCCGCCGGCTCAGCCCCGGCGCCCCGTTCGTGGCGGCGCATTCCAGTTTCCCGCAGGCGCCCGGTGAACGCGACACGTGGCTGTCGCGCTACGCGGCCTTTGCCGTGGCATCCGGCGTCGAACCCGGACAGGCGGAAGGCGCCCGCGCAGCCGTTGCCGCCGCGCTGGACCTTCTCTCTCCCGAGGACGACGAGGCGGTGCTTCGCGAGGCCGGTTTTTCTGATGTCGCGATGTTCTATGCCGCCTTCACCTGGCGCGGCTGGGTGGCCTACGCCTGAAACTCGCTACCCCTCAGTGAAAATCGCGGCTGCCTGGCAGCATCTTGCGGACCGCGCGCGGCATTTCCTTCGGCCGCTGGCGGAAGTTCTGCTGGATTTCCTGGGCCCGGGCCTCGCGGGCTTCCGCGCGGCGGGCGGTGATGGCGCGCGGGTCCTCGCCGGGGCGGCGGACCTCGTCGGCATTGGCGAGCGCCGCGTCACCGATTTCCGCCATGCCCGACAGTTCGCCCAGGATCGGCGTCATGTCCTCCAGGTGCTCGGCGATGATGTGGATGACCTTGCCTTCCCGCTGCAACTGGCCGCGCACCGAGACGATCCGCGCGCCGAGCACGATCCGGCGGTACTGCTCGAAGCACTTGGGCCAGACGATGATGTTGGCGATGCCGAATTCATCCTCGAGCGACATGAAGATGACGCCGGACGCACTGCCCGGCCGCTGGCGCACCAGCACGAGCCCGGTCAGCGTCACCCGCGCCCCGTCGCGGATGCTTCCAAGCGCCTTCGACGGCACGTGGCGCGACGTCTCCAGCATGTCCCGGAAGAAGGACAGGGGATGCGCCTTCAGCGACAGGCGCATATGCGTGTAGTCCTCCACCACGTGCTCGCCAAGCGGCATCGCCGGCAGGGCGGCTTCCGCCTCGTGCTGGAAGCCGGTGCCCTCGGCCGCGGCAAACAGGGGAAGCGGTGCGGGATTGCGCTTGCTGCCCTTCTCGCCATCGCGCGCGCCGCCCAGCCCGCGCACCGCCCACAGCGCCTCGCGCCTGTCGAGCCCCACCGAGCGGAAGGCATCTGCCTTGGCCAGCCGCTCCAGCTCCGCCGGGGTGAGGCCCGAGCGAAGCCACAGGTCGCGCACGCCGTCGAAGCCCTTCTCGGGCCGCGCGGCCATGAGCTTCATCGCCGCGTCCTCGTGGAAGCCCTTTATCTGCCGCAGGCCCAGCCGCACGGCCATGCGCCCGCCACCCTCCCCGCTCACGGCACGGCCTTCGGGGTTGGGCTCAAGCGTTGAATCCCAGTCGCTGGCGTTGATGTCGGGCGGCCGCGCCTCGACCCCGTGATTGCGCGCATCGCGCACCAGCTGCGCCGGGGCGTAGAAGCCCATGGGCTGCGCATTGAGGATCGCCGCGCAGAACACGTCCGGGTAATGGCACTTGAGCCACGCCGAGACATAGACGAGCAGCGCAAAACTCGCCGCGTGGCTCTCGGGAAAGCCGTAATCGCCGAAGCCCTCGATCTGCTTGAAGCACCGCTCGGCGAAGTCGCGCTCATAGCCGCGCGCGACCATGCCCTCGATCAGTTTTTCCTCGAAGGTATGGATGGTGCCGTTCTTGCGGAAGGTCGCCATGGCGCGCCTGAGCCTGTCGGCCTCCGACGGCGTGAACCCCGCCGCGACGATGGCAATGCGCATGGCCTGCTCCTGAAACAGCGGCACGCCCATGGTCTTGCCCAGCACCTCGCGCAACTCTTCAGAGGGAAAATCCACCCGCTCCAGCCCGTCGCGCCGGCGCAGGTAGGGATGCACCATGTCACCCTGGATCGGCCCGGGCCGGACGATCGCCACTTCCACCACCAGGTCGTAAAACGTGCGCGGCTTGAGGCGCGGCAGCATGGACATCTGCGCCCGGCTTTCCACCTGGAACACGCCGATGGAATCCGCCTCGCACAGCATGTCGTAGACGGCCGGGTCTTCCGGCGGCAGCGAGGCGAGGTCGAGCACGCGGCCGTAATGGGCGTCCATGAACTCGAAGGCGCGGCGGATGCACGACAGCATCCCCAGCGCCAGCACGTCGATCTTCAGGATGCCCAGCGCATCGAGATCGTCCTTGTCCCACTCCACGAAGGTGCGGTCCTCCATCGCCGCGTTGACGATGGGTACCACCTCCTCCAGCGGCCCGGCGGTGATGACGAAGCCGCCCACGTGCTGCGACAGGTGACGGGGGAAGCCGATCAGCTCGCGCGTGAGGTCGAGGGTCAGGCGCAGCGTGGCATCGTCCGGGTCGAGCCCCGCCTCACGCACCCGCTCGTCGGCGATCCCGTCCGACGACCAGCCCCAGATGGTGCCCGACAGCGCCGCCGTCACGTCTTCCGACAGGCCCATCACCTTGCCCACCTCGCGGATGGCGGAGCGCGAGCGGTAGGAGATGACGGTGGCGGCGATCCCCGCGCGGTGGCGGCCGTATTTCTCGTAGATGTACTGGATCACCTCCTCGCGCCGCTCGTGCTCGAAATCGACGTCGATGTCCGGGGGCTCGTTGCGCTCGGCGGAGACGAACCGCTCGAACAGCAGGTCGATCTCGGTCGGGTTCACCGAGGTGATGCCGAGACAGAAGCAGACGCAGGAATTGGCCGCCGAGCCGCGCCCCTGGCACAGGATGTCCCGCGACCGCGCGAAGCGGACGATGTCGTAGACGGTGAGGAAATACGGCGCGTAGTCGAGTTCGGCGATCAGCTTGAGCTCATAGCGCAGCGCCTGCTCCAGCTTGTCGGTAAGGCCCGCCGGAAACCGCTCGGCGGCGCACTCCCATGTGAGACGCTCAAGTGTTTCCTGCGGCGTCTCACCCTTGCCGAACACTTCGTCGGGATACTCGTAGGCCAGTTCGTCGAGCGAAAACGTGCAGGCTGCGGCAAGGTCGAGACCCGCGGCCATCGCATCCGGGTAATCCGCGAACAGCCGCGCCATCTCGCCCGGCGCCTTCAGGTGACGTTCCGCGTTGGCGTGGAGGCGCGCCCCCGCCTGCGCCACCGTCACATGCTCGCGGATGCAGGTGACCACGTCCTGCAGGATGCGGCGGCCGGGCGCGTGATAATGGACGTCGTTGGTGGCGAGCAGGCGGATGCCGTGGCGGCCCGCCAGTTCGGCCAGCCGCGCCAGCCGGGCCCGGTCATCGGCACCGTAGAGGAACGAGGCGCCGAGAAAGGGAATGGCGAGGTCCGCGATTGCCGCCCCGGCCTTCGCCTCCCACGCCGTATCGAACCCGGCGGGCGGCATCAGCACCAGCTCCTGCCCGTCCCGCGCGTCGGCAATGTCCGCCACGGTGAGATGGCATTCGCCCTTGGGCGCGCGCCGGTTGCCCAGCGTCAGGAGTTTTGCGAGCCGCCCATAGGCCGCCCGGTCGCGCGGGAAGCAGAGGATCTCGAGCCCGTCGAGGGTGACGAGCCGCGCCCCCACGACGAGGCGCAGCCCCGTCTCCTTGGCCGCCTGGTGCGCGCGCACGACACCGGCCAGCGTGTTGCGGTCGGCGATGCCCACCGCGTCGAGCCCCAGCGCCGACGCCTGGTGGACCAGTTCGTCCAGGTGGCTCGCCCCGCGCAGGAAGCTGAAATTGCTGGCCACCGCCAGTTCCGCGAAGGGCTGCGTCATGGCGCGGCCTCCGCAATACGGCTAACCGATCCCGGCTCGCGCTTCGCTTGGCCGGGATGACAGGGGGGAGAGAGGCAAAGCGGCAACGGGCCAAACCCTTTGGCCAAGGATGTCATCCCGGACGCCGCGCCAGCGGCGAGCCGGGATCGCCCTCCGCATTCGCGATGGGATGACATATCGCAATAATGCGCCGAATCTCTTGACTTTCGCGCCCGGGAAGCGGTGACTGCGGAGCAAGGCTCCGCAAATGTGAACGGGTATCCGTAGGGGCGGAACATGCTCCGCCCGGCCCGTTCGCCACCCGTCCCTGCCCTACCGCGAGGCGCCCCATGAAGATGAAGGAACTGGAAGCGCGCACGGGCGTCGGCCGGGAGACCATCCGGTACTACATCCGCGAAGGCCTGCTGCCGGAACCCGAGCGCCCCAAGACCAACGTGGCGATCTATTCCGAGGACCACGTCCGCCGCCTCGAACTGATCCGCACGCTCCAGCGCGAGCGCTTCCTGCCGCTCGGCATCATCCGCCGCCTGATCGAGCACGCGGGCGGGCGCGAGCCGGACCGGGTGCCCGGCCTCTTCGGCCTCGAATTCATGCTCGCGGCCCGGCTGGGCGCGGAAAGCTCCCGCGCGCCGATGGAAGCGGAAAAGGTCGCCGCCGAAAGCCGCATCCCGATGGACGAGATCCGCCGCATGGGCGACGAGGGCATCATCACGCTCATCGAGGACGCCGCGGGCAAGCTGATGATGAGCGCGCACGACGCCGCCATCCTGCACACCTGGGGGCACATCCTCGCCCTCGGCTTCTCCCGCGAGGTCGGCTACACCATCGACACCCTCAGGGAATATTACGAGGCGGCCGAGGCGCTGGCCGAGCTTGAGGTCACCCACTTCTACGACCGGCTGTCCGAGAAGCTGGACGCCGACAGCGCCGCCGCCATGACCGAGCGCGGCATTCCGCTGGGGCTCGAGATGTTCGGCCAGTTCCGCCTCAAGGCGATCCTGCAGCGCGTCGCCGAGCGCAACGCCGCGGCGCTGGCGGCAAGCGACGAGAACACGTCCCCGTCCAACGACGCGCCTTCTGCGGAAGAGACGGGCCGAAAGCGCGCCTGACACCGCCCTTCGCGCCCTCATCCGAACACCCCGTGGACGAACCAGCGCGGCGCATCGGTCTCGCGCCCGTAAAGCCCCTCGCGGTAGAGCCAGAAGCGGCGGCCCTCGTCGTCCTCGACCCGGTAATAGTCGCGCGTGGCTGCCGTCGAGCCGGTGTCCAGCCACCACTCCGGCGCCAGCCGCTCCGGCCCGTCGGCGCGCGCCACCGTGTGCAGCATCCGCCGCCAGCGGAACTGGCGCGGCGGGCCTTCCGGCACCTCCGCCAGCACCTCCACCGGCTCGGGCCGCGCCAGCATGCGGATCGGCCTGAGCGGCGCGTCCCCATGAACGGCAAACGGCACGGCACCCTCCGCGAAGCCGTCCGCTTCCAGCACCGGCACCGCGGCCTGCGCGCGTTCGGGCAGATGGCTCGCCCGCGTCTTCAGGGCCAGCACCCGTTCCGCCCCCAGCCGGTTCGACAGCCGGTCCACCAGTTCCGACAGGGCCGAGCCGTCCTCGGGGCCCGCGTCGAGCCCCTTCTGGCGCGCATCCAGCGCATCCACCGCCAGCGCCTCCAGCACCACGCCCTCGATGCCGTAACCGATATCGATGTCGGCCCCGCTCATACCGTCGGGGGGAACCAGTTTCTCGGCGAAGAGCCGCGCCAGCCGCTCGGGCTCGCGCGTCGGCGTGCTGGTGCCGGCAGCGAAGCGGAACACTTCCGCATCCACCCGGTAGAGCACGAGCCGCAGGCGGCGCGCGCCCTGCTGGCGGCGGTCGAGCTCGGCCGCAAGGTCGCGCGCGGCCAGCGTGATGGCGGCGAGAATGTCGTCGGTGGCGACCAGCGGATCGCCGAACAGGAGGCGGGCGCGCGCGGGCACCCGCACCTCTTCCGGCGCCACCGGCTCGGGCCGCGCGCCGGTCAGCGCATCGAGCCGGGTGCCGAGGATGGCGCCGAACCGCGCCACCAGCGGCGCGCGCGGCCGCGCCAGCAGGTCACCGATGGTGACGAGACCGAGCCGTGCGAGGTCGTCCGCCATGCCCGGCGAGATGCGCAGCGCCACCGGCGGCAGCGGCGCCACGGCGGCATGGATCGCCCCGGGCCGCACGATGCTCGTCCGCTCCGCCCCGTGCCGTGCCACCGCCCAGGCAGCCCCCACCGTGTCGGCCACCGCGGCCCGCGCTTCGAAACCGAGCCGATTCACGCGCTTCAACAGATCGTCCAAGAGCGCTGACTCACCGCCGAAAAGATGCGCGCAGCCGGAAATGTCGAGCAGCAGCCCCGCGCCCAGGTGCGCTTCCGGCGGCGGGATCTCGGCACGCGTCCACGGCGTGTAGCGCGTCGCCCAGGTGGCGAGCTTCATCAAAAGCGCCTTGTCGCCCGCCCGGTCCCACTCCGCCACCTCGAGGCCGGGCACGAGGGCGCGCGCATCCGCCAGCCGCTGGCCCGCCCGCACGCCCGCCGCCTGCGCCGCACCCCCGGCAGCGGCAATGCGCAGGCCCCCCTGCATCGCCTCGATGAGCGCGAAGGGGGTGGCGCTAGCCGGCCGCGGCGAGCTCGCGGGGGCTTTCGATAACACCGGCGTTTCCCCGCGGGCGCGCAACGCCCGCTCCACCGGAAACGCGGGCAGCCACAGCGAAACGACGCGCCGCATGGTTCCACTCCACGATGAAGGTATGGGGCGCACCGCCGCGCACCCGGTCGAGCGTCACACCGAAACGCGCCCGCCCCGGCGCCTGCGGCGCCCTGGTATTGAGACCGCTCGGGGCCGCGCGGACCCGGAACCGGGTAAGCGCGGCGGAGGGTGGCGCGGGCGCGGCGGTCACCGCCTGCCCGTCGCCGCCCGCATGGCCCGCCAGCAGCAGCGCCGGGCGCTGGAACCGCTCGGCTGCAAGCTGGAGACGGCGCGAGGCCTTGAGATCGTAGGCGCGCGTGCCGCCCAGTTCGGCGACGACGCCCGCAAGGTCCGGCGTGCGCAGGGCTTCTTCCGCCACCCACAGGGCCTCCGCGTCACCCTTCACCAGCACCACCACGAGACGGGCCGGATCAAGCCCCGCCTGCGCGAGCCCCGGCCCGTAGAGCATGCCGAGGTCATGCGGCCCCGCCCCCTGCGCGACCCACAAGAGCGAGCGCGACGGCGCCTCCAGGAGACGCACGCCGAGCCCGGCGCAGAAGCCGGCCGCGGCCCCCATGTCCGGGTAGCCGTGGCCCACCACCTCGTGCAGCCCGGCCAGCGACAGCCCGCCGCCGGTCAGCCGCCCGTCGATGCCGGGATCGCCGAGGGAGAGCACGGGCGCTTGTTCCGGACGCGATTCAATCCGTGAGAGCTTGGCCCTAAGCGCCTGGATACGCGCTCTTTTCTCCTGCGGATGCGGCATGGCTCCGCCCTCGCCCATCGTCTGCTGACCTTCGCCGAAGTTTTTTGTTCTCTATTTGTTCTATGAGCGGATGCAGGCCGGAGTCAAGCAATCCGCCATGCGGCAATCGCGCTACCGGCGGCCCGCGCCGTTTGCTACTTCACCGGCATTTCCAGGCACGCATTTTTTCAGTGAGGTATCCGATGACAGAGACTTTTTCCGTCCGTCCCGTCGGCCATGTCCGCGCGGAACGCGGCGACCCCATCGACGACGACTGGGACGCGGTCCCGGCCCGCATCGAACTCGATGACCGCTTCGACCCCGAGGCGCTGGCGGGCCTCGACCAGTTCAGCCACGTGGAGGTGATCTACCTCTTCCACCTCGTCCCCGACGGGGAGGTGGAGAGCAAGGCGCGCCACCCGCGCGGCAACACGGCCCGGCCCCGCGTCGGCATCTTTGCCCAGCGCGGCAAGGGCCGGCCCAACCGCCTCGGCGCCACCATCGCCAAGGTGGACCGGGTCGAGGGCCGCACCCTGCACCTGACCGGCCTCGACGCCATCGACGGCACGCCGGTCCTCGACATAAAGCCGGTGATGACAGGCTTCCTGCCGCGCGGCCCCGTCCACGAACCCGGCTGGGCCACCGAGATCATGGCCGGCTACTGGTAGGAGAAAAACGATGAAGCTCAACCAGGTCACAGTCGGTGTCACCGACATTCCCCGCGCCATCGACTTCTACGAGCGGCTGGGCATGACCACCATCGTGAAGGACGGCCACTACGCCCGCTTCGAGCTGCCCAGCGGCGACACCTTCTCGGTGATGCGCGTCCCCGAGGTGAAGGCCGGGACCACCGAGGTCTTCTTCGAGTTCGACGACGTGGACCAGGCGGTCCGCGAAGCGGAGGCGCGCGGCATTGCCTTCGAAACACCGCCGGTCGATGAAAGCTGGCTGTGGCGCCAGACCGGAACGAAAGACCCGGACGGCAACCCGATCATCTTCTTCCACGCCGGCACCAACCGCCGCTTCCCGCCGTGGCGGGTGGACGGGCGGACGGAATAGCCGAGACCCCCGCTCCCGTGTCATCCCGGCTAAGCGAAGCGCGAGCCGGGATCCAGGGCGGCTGGCTCGGTGCTTGGGGCCCTGGATCCCGGATAGCCGCTTTCGCGGCTTCCGGGATGACACTCAAGGTAACGGAGCGGGCAACCCTACCCGTGAACCGCCGTGCCCCAGTAGTTGAAGCCGGCGATCTTCGGCGTCGAGGGCAGGTACATGGTCTCCATGCCTTGAACCTTGAACCCGCCTTCCGACAACATGTCGGGGATCGGCCGGTTGAGGTTGCAGCCGCCCGCGATCTTCTTCCACATCGGGTTGATGCGTGACTGCCACTTGGCGACGCCCGCGTCCGGCGCCTTGCCGTGCTCGCAGAAGATCAGCTTGCCGCCGGGCTTCAGCACCCGGCCCATGCCGCGCAATGCCTTGATCCCGTCGGGGATGGTGCACAGCGTGTAGGTCAGCAGCACGGTATCCACCGAGTTGTCGTCGAGCGGGATTTCCTCGCCCGGCAGGTCGATGAACTCCACCGGGATGCCGTACTCGGCCACCTTCGGCTCCGCGCGGCGGCGCATCTCCTCGGCCGGTTCGAGGCCGAAGATCATGTCCACCTTCGACTTGTCGTAATAGGGCAGGTTCAGCCCGGTCCCCATGCCGATCTCCAGCACGCGGCCCTCGGCCTGCGGCACCACCTTGCGGCGCTGGTAGGTGATCGGCTTCGCCCCGCAGGCGAGATCGAGAAAGCGCGGCAGGATGTGCTTGTCGTAAAAACCCATTGTTCTTGTCCCTTCGTGGTCCCGGCGCCGCGCCGCCCGCGGGGAATCCGGGGGCGCGCAATCCGGAACGCATGCATATAAACATGCAAGGACCGCCCGCGACCTGCAATCCGGACAACCGGTGTTGCATTTTCCGCCAATCCGCGTGCGCGGGCCCGCAGCAGCGCCCCATTTCCGGGAGAAACCATGCCCCACGGACCCGATCCGCTCGCCCGCCATCCCCTGCCGGACCAGCCGTCCATGGTGTTTCTCAAGGCGCTGGTGACCAATCCGCAGATTGAGGTCGGCGATTACACCTACTACCACGACTTCGACGACCCGGCCGGGTTCGAACGCAATGTGCGCTACCTGTTCGACTTCATCGGCGACCGGCTGGTGATCGGGAAGTTCTGCTCCATCGCCTCGGGCGCCGAGTTCCTGATGAACGGCGGCAACCACCTGACGGAGACGGTCTCGACCTTCCCCTTCGCCATCTTCGGCAATGGCTGGGAACACGCCATGCCCGAAAGCTGGCCGCACAAGGGCGATCTCGTTGTCGGCAACGACGTGTGGATCGGCTACCGGGCGACGCTGCTGGCGGGAATCGAGGTGGGCCACGGCGCGGTCATCGCGTCGCGATCCGTGGTGACGGCGGACGTGCCCCCCTACGCCATCGTCGCCGGCAACGCGGCCCGCGTAGTGCGCATGCGCCATTCCGACGCCGATATCGCCCGGCTGCTCGACATCGCCTGGTGGGACTGGCCGGTGGAGCGCATCACCCGCCACGCGCGGGTCATCGCGACTGGCACGGTCGATGAACTGGAAAAGGCGGCGGCGTCCGGGGCCTAGCGCCAGTCGGAGACGCCGAAGCGTAACAGCCGGTCGCCGTCGAGCGGGCCGATCGCCCGGCCCCGGCCCCGCAGCGTGAGGACCGCGCCGCGCAGGTGCCCTGCCGCCTTGAGGGCCGACGCGATACGTGCCCCCTCGGAGAGCGCATCCCACACGGCTTCCGCCGAGAGTTCGCTGGTGACAACGGGCACGGCAGCCGCAATGCCCTGCGCGCACAGCACCGCGTGCGCCGCCGAGCGTGCCGCGACGCCGATGGCCTCGGCCCCGCCTTCAGCCGTGCCTGCCGCCGGCATCACCACCGCCACGCCGCCACGCTCGCCCTTGAGCGCCATCGGCGGATCGAGGCTGCGGAGAAGCTCTGCCGCCATGCCGTCCGGCACCCCGGCAAACGCGCCGAACCGGGCGTCCTGCGCCAGGTGGTAGGCGATCGCCGAACCGGCGCCGACCGCGAGCTGCGCGGGCGCCGGCCCCCGCAGCGCCGCCTCGACGGCGGCATCGGCCACCGCCGCGTCGAACGCGCTGACGCTGCGCGGCGCTGGGCCCGCCACAGAGCGGATGTCATGGGTAATCGAAAGAAGCGCCCGGACCACCGGGCTGCGCGCCAGCACGTCCGTGCCCGCGGCCTCCCCCTTCTCCAGCACCGGCCGGTCGGGATCGGTCGTCGCCACGATGGTGCCCACCCGCTCGCGGTAGGCCGCCATGCGGGCCGCATCGCCCGCGCTGCCGCCGGTCGTTTCCCCGGCAGCGTCACTCACACAAAGCACGGATACTGTCATCGGCGGATCGGACTCGGATGCCGGGTGGCGGGAAAGCGCAGACTCACCGAAGAAGGCTAACCGACGAAGGCGCGCTCGACCACGAAGGTTGCCGGCGCCGCGTTGGAGCCCTCCTCCAGGCCCGCCTTTTCGCACAGCGCCTTGGTATCACGGATCATGTCCATCGAGCCGCAGATCATCACCCGGTCTTCCTCCGGGTTCAGCGGCGGCACGCCGAGATCGTCGAACAGCTTGCCGCTCTCGATCAGGTCGGTGATGCGCCCGCGGTTGAGATATTCCTCGCGGGTGCAGCTCGTGTAGTGGACGAACTTGTCCGGCGCCGTATCCCCGACCAGCGGATCGTCCTTGAGCCCGTCCGTCAGCTCGAAGCCGTACTGCAGTTCCGCCACTTCGCGGCAGGTATGGGTGAGGATCACCTTGTCGAACCGCTCGTAGGTCTCGGGATCGCGCATCACGCTGGCGAAGGGCGCAATCCCCGTGCCGGTCGAGAACATGTAGAGCCGCTTGCCCGGCAAGAGCGCGTCATGCACCAGCGTGCCGGTCGGCTTCTTGCCCAGCAGCACCTTGTCGCCCGGCTGGATGTTGCACAGCATCGAGGTCAGCGGGCCGTCCGGCACCTTGATCGAGAAGAACTCCAGCGTGTCGTCCCACGACGGGCTCGCCACCGAGTAGGCGCGCATGATCGGCTTCCCGTCCGGCTTCGGCAGGCCGATCATCACGAACTCGCCCGACCGGAACCGGAACGTCGGCGGCCGCGAGATCCGGAACTTGAAAAGCCGGTCCGTGTAGTGGTGGACCGACAGCACCTCCTCTTCGGTGGGTGCGTTCGGGTTCACCTTGGTGTTGGCAGCCTCGAGCATGCGGAACGTCCCTGCAGCAATACGTCACAAAATCAGGCACAACATCCAGTATTTGCCGCGCTGCACATAGCGCGGACCCGTCGCCGGGGTCAAAGCGGCAATCGGTCCGGACAGCCCTATTTCACGTTTCTCTGTGTGATTTAAAATATTTCCCGTACTTCCTGTGTTCATATAGGCACGGATTCCGGTGTTCAAGGGTTGATGCACCGGACCCCGATCCGCCGCTGCCAAATGTCACGGCGATTTGCCTTCGCACCCGCACCATTGCCCCCATATAACGGGGGCACCGGCGCCCACCCCTACCGAGCACCCGGAAAGCAGACCATGACCCGCCAGACCGCCACCGCCGAGCCCCTCGACACCGGCACGCCGCCCCGGGCGCGCCGCTGCGAGACCATGGCCGACGTGCGCCGCGAGATTGACCGGCTCGACCGCGAACTGGTCCGGCTGATGGCCGAGCGCCTGCGCTATATTGAGGAAGCCGCCCGCATCAAGCCGGAGCGCGGCCAGGTCCGCGACGAGGCGCGCATCGAGGACGTGGTGGCGAAGGTGCTGGCGGAGGCCGAAAAGCAGAACCTCTCCCCCGAAGTCGCCGAACCCGTATGGCGCCTCCTCATCGAGCGCTCCATCGCCCACGAGTTCGAGAAGTTCGACGCCGAGAAGGGCGACTGACGCCTCTCGCTTCCGGCCCGCTGGCAACACCCGGTTAACCAAATCTCCTTACCCTCCGTTGAGTTTTTCAGCGGAGCCGAGACATGCCTGCTTCTGCCCTGTCGCGCGACGATGCGCTCGCGGCGGTCTATGCCGCCATCGACGAGATCAACGGCCAGCTGGAAGCCGGCCAGAGCCTCGAGAAGGCGCCCCAGACGCGCCTCCTCGGCGACGGCTCGCCGCTCGACTCGCTGGCGCTGATCAACCTCATCGTGGCGCTGGAAGAGATCACCGCCCGCCTGCGCGGCGAGGCGATCCAGCTCCTCGACGAGGACCTGCTGGCCGAGGAAGACGGCCCCTACCGCACGCCCGAAGCGCTGGCCGAACACCTCGCCGCCGTGGCCTGACCCGCGAAGGGGCGCCCCGCCATGCCCGCCACGCCGCTGACCCTCCTTTCCGATTTCAACATCGAGCCCCTCGCGCGCGCCCTGCGCGCCGCGGGCGGCATCGATGCAACGGCCGCCGGCTTCGGCGCCGTGCAGACCGAACTCCTGCGCATCGCGGACCGGGACGACACCTCGCCCGAAACCCTCGTGGTCTGGACGCTCCCCGAAGGCGTCATCGCAGGCTTCGCCGAAGCCCGCGGCCTCGCCCCCCACGATCGTGACGCCGTTCTCGCCGAGGTCGATGTCTTCGCCGGGCTCATCGCCCGCGCCGCCGCCCGCTGCCGCGCCGTCTTCGTTGCGAACTGGGTCATGCCCCGCGCCGCCCGCGGCCTCGGCCCCCTCGACCACCGCCCCGGGCTCGGCATCCGCCACCTGCTCGACGCCATGAACCTGCGCCTCGCCGAGGCGTTGGAGGCGACCCCCAACGCTTATGTTCTGGATACGGAGCGTTGGATCGCCGCCGCCGGCGGTGACGCCGCCTGGAGCCCCAAACTCATGGCCGCCGCCAAGCAGCCTTTCGCGGCCCCCGTCTTCAGGGCGGCAACCACCGACATCGCTGCAGCCCTCGACGGCATGGCAGGCGACGCCCGCAAGCTCGTCATCCTCGACCTCGACAACACGCTTTGGGGCGGCGTCGTCGGCGAGACCGGCTGGGAGGGCATCGCGCTCGGCGGCCACAGCCTCAAGGGCGAAGCCTTCCTCGCCTTCCAGCGCCGCCTCAAGGCGCTTACCCGCCGTGGCATCGTACTCGCCCTTGCCTCCAAGAACGACGAGGCCGTCGCCCTCGAAGCCATCACCCGCCACCCGGACATGGCGCTGACGCGCGACGATTTCGCCGGCTGGCGCATCGACTGGAACGACAAGGCGGAAAACATCCGCGCCCTGCTCGCAGACCTCAATCTCGGCCCCCGCCACGCGGTCTTCATCGACGACAACCCCGCCGAGCGCGGCCGCGTCGCCGAGGCCTTCCCGGACATGCTGGTCCCCGACTGGCCCGCCGACCCCACGCTCTACGCATCGGCCCTCGACGCGCTTCCCTGCTTCGACACCGTGAGCCTCACCGACGAGGACCGCGCCCGCGCGAAATCCTACGCCGCCGAGCGCGGCCGCCGCGCCGCGGCGCAGAACCAGTCCCCCGAGGCATGGCTCGAAAGCCTCGCCGTCACCATCCGCGCCGAGCCGCTGGACGCGGGCAACCTCACCCGCGCCGCCCAGCTCCTCAACAAGACCAACCAGATGAACCTGCGCACCCGCCGCATGACGTCGGAAGAACTCATGGCATGGGCAAACGCCCCGGCCCGCGCCTGCTTCACCTTCCGCGTCGCCGACCGCTTCGGCGATTACGGCCTCACCGGCCTCGCCAGCGCCGAGATGGACGGCCGCATCGCGCGCGTCACCGACTTTCTCCTGAGCTGCCGCGTCATGGGCCGCCGCCTCGAACACGCCATGACCCGCGAGCTTGCCGAATGGGCACGCACCCACGGCGCCGAAACCCTCGTGGCCGAGTTCATCCCCACCGAGCGAAACCGTCCGTGCCGTGACTATTGGGACGCAAGCGGCTTCACCGCCGAGGGCGACACCTACACCTGGGATCTCGCAGAGCCCTACCCCGCCCCGTCCCTCGTCACCCTCGACACCGCGAGGGACGCCGCATGACCCGGCTCGATTTCTTCGGCCCCGGCGCCAAGGCCCATCACGTCGGCCTCGCCGTCGAAAGCATCACCGCCCTCGTGCCCGACGCCGAGATCACCCATGACCCGGTGCAGAAGGTGAAGGTCGCCTTCGTCGATTTCGCCGGCCAGCCCGTCGAACTCATCGAACCGGCCGACGAGAAGTCGCCCGTCTCGCAGAACCTCAGGAAGGGCCAGAAGCTCGTCCACATCGCGGTGGAAGTGCCCGATATCGAGGCCGCCGCCGCTGCCGCGCGCAGCCACGGCTTCTCACGCCTCGCCAGGCCCGTCCCGGCAACCGCCTTCGAACACCGCTCCATCGCATGGGTCTTCTCCCGCCAATACGGGCTGGTCGAACTGATCGAGGCCGCACCATGAGCGGTGTCGAAATCGGCTTCTGCGAAGCGGACGAGATCGGCGCCGTGCAGACGTTCCTGCGCGACCACTGGTCCGCGGACCACGTGCTCGTCCACGACCGTGCGCTGATGGACTGGCAGCACTGGAACGCCCGCGAAAACCGCTACGACATCGTGCTGGGCCGCGAGCCTGACGGCACCATCGCCGCCATGCTCGGCGTCATCGACACGCGCGGCTACGACGCGCACGCGAAGGACGGCGGCACCCTCTGGCTCACCACCTGGATGGTGCGGCCCGACATCAAGGCCGGCGCCCTCGGCCTGCGCCTCGTGAAGCACCTCGAAAAGACCGTGCCCCACGGCATGATCGGCACCGTCGGCAACAACGCCGCCACCGAACCGCTCTACAGGGCGCTCGGCTACGCGACCGGCACGCTCGACCGCTACGGCATCGTCAATCCCGCCCGCGCCGAACCGCTCGTGCAGGGCGCCGCGCAATACCGTCCCGCTTCGGCAAACACCAACGCCACGATCCGTGTCCTGACGGATGACTGGCTCGATACGCCCGCCGCTACGCACCTGTTCGATACCCCGCGCGTCCCCGCCCGCAGCGCGGCCTATATCCACGCCCGTTACACGGCGCATCCCACCTATACCTACGAGCTGCTTGGCATCGAAACACACGCGCGCATTGCCGCCCTCGCCGTCGCCCGCGTCTGCGAAGCCGACGGCGCAACGGCCCTGCGCATCGTCGATTACATCGGCGAAGACGCCACCCTCCCCGCCGCGGGCGACGCCCTCGCCGCTTACATCGCCGCCCACGGCCACGCCTATGCCGACTTCTACGTCGCCGGCATCCCCGCCGGGGCTTTCGCGGCCAGCGCATGGACTCCCATCCCGCAGGACGGCCCCCTCGCGCTCCCCAACTATTTCGAGCCCTTCACGCCGGGCAACGTCACCATCCGCTACGCCGTGAGGCAGCGCCATGAAGGCCCGCTGCGTCTCGTGAAGGCGGATTGCGACCAGGACCGCCCCAATATCGCGACAGCCGCAGGCGCGGCACGAAAGGCAGCCTCATGAGCGCCCCCGACAACCGCCGCTCCGCGTGGGAAACCTCCTACGAGAAAAAGCAGAACTTCGTCTTCTACCCGGACGAGGAAATGGTCCGCTTCATCTCCCGCCACCTGCGAAAGCGCACCGGCTTCGAGAGCTTCGACGACAAGCGCCCGAACGCGGCAGGCCTCAAGATGCTCGATGTCGGCTGCGGGATCGGCCGCCACATGATGATGGGCCTCGATTTCGGCTTCGAGCCCTATGGCTTCGACCTCTCGGAAACCGCCATCGAAACCGCCCGCGCCTGGCTCGCCCGCCGCGGAGTCGAAAACCCGCAGGACCGCGCGAAGCAGGCCGATGCCCGAGACCTGCCGTGGCCGGACGCGTTCTTCGATTTCGCCGTCAGCCACGGCGTGCTCGATTCCATGCCCTTCGACATCGCCGTTGCCGGCATGGCCGAGGTGCGCCGCGTGCTCAAGCCCGACGCCCTCTTCTACTGCGACCTCATCGGTGGCGGCGCGCACGAGGAAATCATCGAGACCGACCACGAGAAGGACACGCTCCAGTCCTTCTTCACCGAAGAAAAGATCGGCCGCCTGATCGACGGCACCTTCGCCCTCGTGGACCGCGTACGTGTCGTGCGCACCGACACGCTCTCGGGCCACGTCCACTCCCGCTGGCATCTCGCCCTGCGGAGGATCTGATGGCGCCCCGTCTCGACGTGGTGATGTATCACTTCGTGCGCCCCATCGCGGGCAGCCGCTGGCCCGGCATCAAGGGCCTGGAAGTCACCGGCTTCGAAACCCAGCTCGACTTCCTCGCCGCAACCTACGACGTGCTGACGCCGGGCGAAGCCATCGCCGTCATGCGCGGCGAGCGCACGCTGTCACGCGATGCCTGCCTCCTCACCTTCGACGACGGCTACCGCGACCACGCGGATCATGTCGCGCCGCGTCTCGATGCACGCGGCATCAAGGCCGCCTTCTTCCCGCCCGCCTGCGCGGCCCTCGACCGCCAGATGCTGGACGTGAACAAAATTCACTTCATCCTCGCCTCCGGCACCGGCCCCGACGTGCTGTGCAAGCTCATCGATGACGCCGTGGCGCAGGACCCGGCGCTGCCCGCCCCGGAAACCTTCCGCGAGAAGCACCACCGCGCGTTCGGCTACGACACGGCGGACGTCATCTACGTGAAGCGGATGCTCCAGCACGCCCTGCCGGAAGCCATGCGCCACACCCTCACCGCCGCGCTCTTTGCCCAGGCGGTCACGCGGGACGAGGCCGCCTTCGCGGAAGAACTCTATTGCGGGGCCGAGGATCTTGCGGCCATGGCCGCCAACGGCCACACCATCGGCAGCCACGGCGACCGGCATGTCTGGCTCAACGAGGAAGGTGAGGCGGCCCAGCGCGCTGACATTGAAAACTCGCTGCGCCTGCTCGACGCCATCGGCGTGCCGCGCAAGGGTTTCACGTTCTGCTACCCCTTCGGCGGCCACAACGACGTGACGATCCGCATTCTGGAAGAGCTTGGCTGCGCCGCCGCCTTCACCACGCGGCCGGACAGTGCATGGCCCGGCAAGGACGCGGCGCTGACTATCCCGCGTCTTGATACGAACGTGTTCCCGCCGCGCGCGGCTGCGCCGCCGTTCCAGATGACCGCGTCATAAGGAACTCAGCGAAGTCGAAATCGAACGCCGTGTCGATATCGGCCGACCGCTCCGGCGGCATCTCGAAGAGATGCGTGTCGGCGAACCACAGGCTCTCGCCCGTCATCAGCGCATCGCGCCGCCACACGTAGATCGCCCCGTTGAGGGCAAAACAACGGGGCGCATCCTGCCGCCGCACCACGTCGCCCGCGAGCCGCTTCGAGAGCGCGACGGACCCGTCCGACTGCTCTTCAACAAGATTGAAATACGGCGACGCCGACGCCTCGGTGCCGGAAATCACGTTGGAACAGCCAAGCCGCTCGCGCATCGCCACCGCGTCGCGGATGTCCTGCGCCGAACGCAGCGGCGACGTCGGCTGAAGGTCCACCACCACGTCGAATTGCCCGCCGGTGCGCACTTCCATCTCGTCCACGCAGTGCCGGATGGCGGGCAGCTTGCCCGCCTCGTCCGTCGCCATCTGCGTCGGGCGCTGCACGAGGTCGGTCACCCCCGCTTCCCGCGCCGCGTTGAGGATCTCGTCGCTGTCACTCGACACCGACACGGCGTCGAACAGCCCGCTCTCGAAGGCATGGCCGATCGTGTGCGCGATCAGCGGCTTGCCCGCGAGCAGACGCACATTCTTGCCCGGCACGCCCTTGGAGCCGCCGCGCGCGAGGATCGTCGCCAGTAATCTCATGAAGCAGGCCGCTGCTTGAAGACCGCGGGAAATTCGTGGCGCGCCTTTTCGAGGTCATCGAAGCGCCCCACGTCGATCCAGTATTCGTGCACCGGGAACACCACGCCATGCCCGCCGCGCGCCATCAGGTCGTCGAACAGCGTTGTCATGTCGTAGAAGTGCCCCTCGGGCACCATGTCCAGCACGTTCGGATCGAGTGCGTAGATGCCCGAATTGACGAAGTAGCTGTGCGTCGGCTTCTCGGTCAGCTGCGTGATGCGGTTGCCCTTCGTCTCCACGACGCCATAGGGCACCTGGAACTTGTACTCGCGCACGCACATGGTCGCGTCCGCCGCCTGGTCCATGTGGAAATTGAGCAGCCGCCGGAAATCGATATCCGTCACAAGGTCCGCGTTCATCACGAGGAACGGGTTGACCGGCCGGTGCGGCAGCAGCGTCAGCGCCCCCGCCGTCCCCATGCGCGTCTGTTCTTCCAGGTAGGTGATCTCGACGCCGAACTTCGAGCCGTCCCCGAAATGCGCCTTCACCTGCTCGGCCAGGTAATTGACGGCAACGAACACCTTGCCGAAGCCCTGTCCCTGGATGCGCTCGATGATGGTTTCGAGGATCGGCCGTCCGCCGACTTCCACCAGCGGCTTGGGAATGTCCTCGGTGATCGGCCGCAGCCGCGTGCCGAGCCCGCCCGCCATGATCACCACCCAGTTGTCCGTCCGGGCGGCGCGCATCATGTCGTCCAGCAGTTCGAGGCCCAGCAGCGTGCCGTCGTCCGAGACAATGGGAAGCTGCTTAACCCGCCCCTCGCGCATGTAGCGCACCAGCGTTTCCTGCCCGAGGTTCGGCCCGGCAACGATGGGGTTCTGCTTCATCACCTCGCTGGCCGGCGCATCGAGCCCCAGCCCGCGCAACAGCCCGCGGCGGATATCGCCGTCGGTGATCGTCCCCATAAGCTTGCCGTCCGCCTCAACGACCAGCGCGATCTGCTTCGCCGTGTCGTTGATCCGGCGGATCACCTCCTGCAAGGGCGTTTCCGGCGCCACGCAGACGCTGCGCCAGTCGGTCGGCGTCATCATCGGCCAATCTCCCGCGCCGGCACCCCGGCGACCCTCATGCCCGGCGCCACGTCCTCAAGCACAACCGCGCCCGTGCCGACAATCGCGCCGTCGCCGATGGTCACGTTCTGGATCACCCGCGCACCGGCACCCACGTGCGCGCCATCGCCCACCGTGACACCGCCGCACAGCACCGCCCCCGGCGCCACGTGCGCATGCGCTCCGATCCGGCAGTCGTGATCGACGATGGCCCCGGTGTTGACGATGCAGTTGGTCTCAAGCCGCACCCCCGCCTGCACCACCGCGCCGAGGATCACCTGGACCCCCTCGCCAACCCGCACATGCGGCGACAGCACCGCCGTCGGATGGATCAGCGCCGGCAGCCCGTGCCCCGCCGCGCGCAGCTTCAGGAACAGGCTCTGGCGCAGCGTCGCATCGCCGGTGGAGCCGATACCGAGCGCAATGTCCGCGCTGCCCGGCGCCACCTCGTCCAGCACCGCGTCACCGCCGAGCCAGGGAATGTCATGCAGGTCCGTCTTGCAGCTTGGCGCCACGAAACCGCGCACCGGCCGCCCCAGCGCCTCCAGCATGTCGGCCAGCACATGCGCGTGCCCGCCGCCGCCGATCAGGATGGTATCGCGCACCGCCGTCATGCGATGGCCTCGTCCGGTGCGTAGGCGCGGTCCGCCCGCGTCCCCAGCACCGCCCAGTAATCCATCGGCGACCGCCCGCCCGCCGGGCGCTTCACGGTGAGATTGTCCGCCGTGAACGTCTCGCCCTCGGCAATCGGCCGCGCGGCGACGAGCGATTTGCGCGCCACCACGATGTTCTCGCGCTCCGCCGCCCCTGGTGCCTTCACCGGCGAACCCAGCGCCTTCTCGGACTCGCGGATCATCGCCACCATCTGCGCCAGCTCGTGCGGCACCAGCGAGGCCTTGTGGTCCGGCCCCGGCAGCGACCGGTCCAGCGTGAAATGCTTTTCGATCAGCGACGCGCCCAGCCCCACCGCCAGCACCGGCACCGTGTTGCCCGCCGTGTGGTCCGAGTAGCCGACCTTGGTCCCGAATGCGCGCCCCATCGTCGCCATGGCGTTGAGGTTCACCGCGTCCGGCGGCGTCGGGTAATCCGTCGTGCAATGAAGCACCGTCACGGTCTTCTTCAGCGCCTCGCGGCCTTCCGCGCTCGCATAGGCCGCCTCGAACGCCGCGCGCGACGGCAGCTCGTTGCCCGCCAGCAGCCCGAAGGCGATCAGCCCCAGCGCGGTCTCGACTTCGCCCAGCGTCGCCATGCCGGTGGACACGATGATCGGCAGCCCCATCCGCGCCGCCGCCAGAACCAGCGGCCCGTTGGTCAGCTCGCCGGACGGGATCTTGATGCGCTTGATCCCCATCTCGCCGACAAGGAACGACAGGCTGTCCACGTCGAACGCGGTCGATAGGAACTCGACACCCCTGTCCTCGCACGCCCGCGCGATCTCGTTGTGCTGCTCGCGCGTCAGCTCCAGCGCCCGCAGCATGTCGAGCTGCGACTGCGCCGTGCCCGTCTCGCGCGCCTGGTACGCTGCCTTGGGCGCGCGCGCCGAGGCCAGCGCCTCCGCCTTGAAGGTCTGGAACTTCACGATGTCCGCCCCGGCCACCGCCGCCGCGTCCACCATGCGCACGGCCGTGTCGAGCGACCCGTTATGGTTCACCCCCGCCTCGGCAATCACGGTCACGCGCTTGGTCATACCGCCACCTGCTGCCTGCGCTGGCTGACCGGCACGTGCATTGGCTTGATGAGCAATCCATCCAGCGGCACCGACCGCAGCGTGTCGGCAATCGCCTTCGCCGTGCCGGGAATCCCGTAGGGCGTTTCGCACGCCGCCGCGCGGGCCTGCATGGCCGGCGACAGCGCCTGTGTCAGCGCGCCTGCAATCGCGTTCGGTGTCTCCGCGCAGTCGATAACACTCGCAGCCCGCAGCCGCCCGTCCTGCCGCGGCCCGATATTGACGGTCGGCGTGCCAAGCGCCGGCGCCTCGATGATCCCGCTCGACGAGTTGCCGACGACCGCCGCCGCCGCCTTCACCAGCGCAATGTACCGCCCGTGTCCCAGCGACGGCACCACCACCGCGGGCGCTGCATGGTTCGCCGCGATCCGCTGCATGGCGTCCGCAATCGCATTGCTGCCCGGGTCCGCGTTGACGCCAGTAATCACCAGCTGCGTGTCGCCGAACAGTGCCAGTGCCTCGCCCAGCGCCATCACGCCCGCAAGCCCCCGGTCCGCGCCCAGCGTCACCGGGTGATACGTCACGGCCATCACCGGGCGGCCCGCATCGAGCCCCAGCTCGTCCGCGATCGGTGCCCAGTCCGGCAGGTCGCGCGTGCGGATGGTCTCCACCGCCAGCGAGCCCACCGTGAAGACACGCATCGGATCCTCGCCCATGGCGATGATCCGGTCGGCATAGGATTCGGCGGCCGGGAAATGCAGGTGCGCCATCTTGGTCACCGCGTGCCGCACCTGTTCGTCGATCTGCCCCTCGCTTGCCTCGCCGCCATGCAGGTGCGCCACCGGCACCCGTGCCATCAGCGCCGCACCACAGATGCCCAGCAGCTCGAACCGGTCGCCCAGCACCACCAGCATGTCCGGCGCAAGCGCGGCAAACGCATCGGCAAACCCCGCCGCCGCGTCCCCCAGCGCATGCCCCATACCCTGCGCGCTGTCATCGGCCAGCGCCATCGGCACCCGGTACGCGATCTCGAAGCCCGCCGCCCCGATCTCGCTTGCCGTCGATCCGTGTACGTCGGAAAGATGCGCCCCGCCCGCGATGATCGACAGGCGGATTTCCCTGTCATCACGCAGCTGTTCCGCCAGCGGCATCAGGATGCCCCAGTCGGCCCGCGTCGTGGTGGCGAGCGCGATATGCCGCCGCCCGTCAGCCATGGGCATGCGCCTGCAGCTTGGCCGACGACGGCAGGTTGATCAGCTTGAGCGCCATCTCCATCGTCACCGGCAGCTCGCCGCGCGGACAGTCCGCATACATCGGCAGCGTGTGCAGCGGTTCCCATGCGGGCCGCGCCAGAATGCCATCATCGATCAGCGCCTCGATCACCCGGTTGCGCTCGTCGAGCGTCTTCACGTCCAGCCGGATGGTGTTGAGCCAGTAGTTCGACCGCGCGCCGGGTGGCTGCCCCATGAAGTCGGCACCCGCGACCGAGCAGAACGTCGCCGCGTAGCGCGCCGCCAGCTGCCGCTTGCGCTTGATGAAATCCGGCAGCCGCTCCACCTGCGCCAGCAGCAACGCCGCGTTCAGGCTCGGCATCCGGTAATTGAAGCCCACCTCGTCATGGGCATAGGCAAACCTGTGCGGCTTCTTCGCCGTCGAACCGAGATGCCGCACATGCGCCGCAAGCGCCGCGTTGTTCGTCAGCACCGCCCCGCCGCCACCGGCGGTCGCGATCTTGTTGCCATTGAAGGAAACCGCCGCGATACGCGACAGGCTCCCCGCCGGATTGCCGTTGTAGGTGGAGCCCAGCGACTCCGCCGCGTCCTCCACCAGCGGCACGTCCCATTGGGCCGCAACCTCCGCCAGCGCATCCATTTCCGCGGGATGCCCGAAGGCATGCATCACCACGATGGCGGCGATCCGCCGCCCGGTCTCCCGGTTGCGGCACACGCCATCGGAAATTTCGCAGACATCGTCCATGCGCGCCGCCAGCGCCCGCGCATCCAGCCCCAGCGTCCACGGGTCGGCGTCCACGAAGTGCGGCACCGCGCCCGTGTAGGCCACCGCATTCGCCGTCGCGACGAACGACAGCGACGGCACGATCACTTCATCGTCGCGCCCGGCACCGATCGCCACCAGCGCCAGGTGCAGCGCCGCCGTGCCCGTCGAGGTGGCGAACACGTTGGAGACGCCGCAGGTTTCCCCCAGCGCCTTCTCCAGCTTGTCCACGTAGGGCCCCACGGTCGAAACCCAGCCCGACGCCACGCAGTCGTTCACGTATTCCGCTTCGAGCGCGCCGATTTCCGGTTCATGCAGCGGGAACGGCCCCGGCCCGTCGCCGAGCACTGCGCGCACCGCCTCGCGCACCCGCGCCGCCAGGTCACCGCCCCGCGCGGGCGGCACCGCCACTGTGTCGTCGAGAACGGCCTGGTTCATCGCAGTCGCACTCCCTCATGCGCCCCGCTTCACACGTCGGCGCCGGATACCCCCGCACGCACCTGGTAGTTGCCGTAAAAGCCCTTCATGTCGTCCGCGCGCACATAGAGGCCGTCCTGCACGGCGGCCACCAGCTGCGGCACGAACTCCGCCACCGAGTGCTGCGCCTCGAAACCAAGCTGCGTGCGGATCTTCGCGAAGGAGACGCGGTAGTTGCGCGCATCCGCCCCCTTCTCCACGAACTTCACCGGCGCATCCACGTGCCGCAGCACCTCTTCGACCAGCTGCGCCTTGGTGTAGTTGTTGGCGTCAGACCCCACGTTGAACACTTCGCCGCGCACTGTCGCCTTGTCCGCTTCCAGCACGCGGATGACGGCGGCCGAGATGTCGCGCACATGCGCGTAGGGCCGCCACGTGTCCTTGTCATAGACGTCGAGCGGCGTCTTCATCGCCATCGCCCGGCCGAACTCGTTGACCGTCAGGTCGAAACGCATCCGCGGGCTCATGCCGAACGCCGTCGCAATGCGCAGCAGCGTCGGGCACGCCTCCACTTCGTGCAGCTTCGACAGCACGAAGCGCTCGAAGCCCACCTTGGTCTCGGCATAAAGCGACAGCGGGTTCAGCGCCGACGTCTCGTCCGCCAGCGACCCGCCTTCCATCAGCCCGTAATTCGAGCAGGTGGACGTGAACACGAACCGGTCGATGCCGTACTTGTCGAGCGCCATGAACAGCGCCTGGCTGCCGTCCGTGTTCACCGACCGCGTCAGGGCCGGGTATTTCTTGGAGATCGGGTCGCCCACCAGCGAGGCCAGCAGCACCACGTGGTCCGCGCCCTTGAACGCGCGGGCCACGGCGTCCGCGTCGCGCAGGTCGCCATGGACAAGGCGGTAGCCCGGCTCGTCATAAACACCTTCGACCGACAGCGCGTGGTCGTAGAGAAAGTTGTCGAGCACGGTCACGCCGTAGCCGCGCGCCATCAGCGCACGCACCATCACGGAGCCCACATAGCCTGCGCCGCCCACGACGCAGACCCGCGCCGGCCCGCCCTCGCGCCCGCGCGGGACGGCAAAGTCGCCCGCCGGCTGCGGCATGTTCTTGTCCTGAAGGGTCATGTCTCAACGCACGCGGCTTGGGCCCGGCGCACACCACGCCGCAGCCTGTCATTTGTCATGCGTTAAGAATTGCGCCTTTAGGCCTAAATTTTGGTTAACGCGCGTTACCTCGCCGCGTGAACCCTATGTGTCACCCAAGTTACCTCTCCCTGCAGGGAGAGGTCGGCGCGACAGCGCCGGGTGAGGGTGACAGCGCGCGCGGTATACGCACCGATTACCGCAAAAAATCACTGTCACCCCGCGGCTTGACCGCGGGGTCCAGGGCATCCGCACGGCCCTGGCATTGGGCTCTGGATTCCGCGGTCAAGCCGCGGAATGACATCCATCAATGGGCTTGGCACCCTACCGCGCGTGCTTGCCGATATCCCAGCCATGCCCGGCGAGATGCGCCGTCGCATGGCCCACCGGCCCGTCCTCCAGCGCGGTGGCAAACGTGTCGTTCCACCGGTTGAGGAAGCCGAACAGCGAGATCACCGCGACCATGTCGACGATTTCCTCGTCGGAGAAATGCGCCTTGAGCGCCGCCATGTCCTCCGCTGTCACCGCGTTGGGCACTTGCCCCGCCGACTGCGCCACGCGGATCGCCGCCCGCTCGGCCTCGGAAAACTTGTCCGACCGCTCGTAATCCCAGATCGCGTCCAGCTT
Organism: Parvibaculaceae bacterium; assembly: GCA_965229975.1. GTDB lineage: Bacteria > Pseudomonadota > Alphaproteobacteria > CGMCC-115125 > CGMCC-115125 > Pyruvatibacter. The sequence goes on along the minus strand of OZ245936.1, from coordinate 593,125 downwards.
GTCCTCCGGCACGCCCGAGAGCGCTGCCTGGTGGTGCGTGTGCGCCTGGCAATACATGCACCCGGCCGCCCGGCTCGCCATGAAGGCGACCAGCCGCTTGGTGCTGTCAGCCAGCACCGACGGCCCCAGCACAAGGCCGCCGAGCCCGGCGAATGCCTCCACCAGCCCCGGCTTCTTCGCCATGATCAGCATGGAATTGGGCAGGAAGCCCATCGTCGCCTCGACAAGCTGGAACACTTCTTCCAGCTCCGGCACGTCCCCGCGCTTCACGCCCTCGACGCGCGCGTTTCCATCATCCGCCATCCCTGTCCTCCCTGTTTGGGGGCCATTGAACGGCAGATCGGGAAAACGCGAAAGACCAGCGACGTTACGCCTGCCAGTCCTCCAGCAGCTCGTCGATGAAGGTGGTCACGTCCACCACCAGCGTCTCGAGGTCCGGGATAGAGGCGATGCGCGCCGCCGGATCGTCCAGCTGCTCCGCCGCCTGGCTGGCATCCGCCAGGTCCCATGCCCCCACGCCGCGGGCCGAGCCCTTGAGCGTATGGGCAGCTTCCCGCCACGCCTTGTCGTTGCCTTCGTCTTTGGCCACGTCGCCAAGCTTGGCCACGCTCACCGCAAGCTGCTGGCGGAACAGCCCGAGGATCTCCGCCTCGAGGTCGCGCCGGCCCATGGTGAACTTCGACAGGTGAACGAGATCGATCGGCCGGCCCGCGCGATGCGCATGGGGATTGGCCTCGGCTGTTTCGGGCAGTTCCTGTGCCCGTGCGGTCGCGGTCTGCATCGCGGGTCCCTCCGACTTCTCCGGATACCCGCGATGCTAGCCGCGAAAGTTCGTAGGAAACGTTAAGTGCGGTCGCTACATCGGCAGCGCGCTGACCCCGAACAGCCACTCGTGCGCATAAAGCAGCACGAAGAACAGGATCACCGCCCCCAGCGGCCGGACGATCCCGATTTCCCCGAGCTTCAGCGAGTTCCGCCCTGTCAGGATCGCCCCGAACGGCAGGTTCGAGGTCTGGTCGGCAAACTGCTTCCAGCGGTCCCCCAGCGCCCGCGCCCGCTTGGAGTCGATCGACGGCGGCCCGAACAGCGCCAGCAGCACGAACGCCCCGAAGAAGATCAGCGAGGACAGGTCGCCGTTCATGGCGATATGCGCCAGTGCCCACAGCAGAACGCCCCACAGGAAAGGATGCCGCGTCACCCGCTGGATGCCCTTCACGGCTTCCGGGTCGTCCACCGCGTCCGCCTGCCCCGTCGATGTCGGGCTCTTGGACGTGAGCCCCAGCACCACCAGGATCGCCGCGATCAGGATGAACGTCATGGCCGCGTGCAGCCACCAGGCCTCGGGCATCCACAGCAGGGTGAAGGTCTCCCGGCTCGCCCGGTTGAACGCCATCGCCAGCCAGACGATGCCGCCGATCGAGGCCAGCGAGAAAAGCGCCATGTAGGGCCCCTCGCCGATGATGCCCACGATGCCGTCCCGCAGCCGCGTGCCGGAGACGAAGAGGTGAATACTGACGAAGAAAACGGCGGCGGCGAGCAGGTTCAGCGTCGCGTCGGCAATCATGGCGGTACCCTCCCGGTATCCCTTGTTCCCCCTGCCGGCCCGGCTTCTTCTTTCGGTGCCTTGGCCGGCGGTGGCCGGAAGCGCTAGAGTCCGGTCCACAGGGCTAATGTAGGAAGTCCCTGCCTGACATGACAATTCGCGCCTGCACAGAAGTGAAAAGGCGCGTGCTCAGCAGTGAGGCCCACCGTGGTCGACCGCCCCCTTGCCCGCCAGCACCCAGCTGACGCCGAAGACGCGCGCGAAACCCCCGAAATCCCCCGGGATTCCAACCGGGATTCCGCGCCAGACGCCCGCTCCGCCGAGCCGGAAACCCCAGCCGCGCGCCCGTCCGGCGAAAAAGCGGCGGACGACGATCTCCTTTTCGACCGCAAGATCGTCCCCGGCGGCAAGGCCCAGCCCCTGCCGCGCGTCCGCCCGCTCCGCAAGGCATCCAACGCGCCGCTCTACGTGGCCGCCATCCTGTCCGCCTTCTGGACCGGCACCATGTTCGCCTACGCGGTCGGCTATTACGGGCCCCAGGGCCTCCTCACCCTGCCCCCGCTCACGGTCGCAGCCCTTGCCGCGGCCCTCTTCGGGCCCCTCGCCATCATCTGGGGCTTCGCCCTCATCATGTGGTGGGGCGGACACATGCGCGTCAGCGCCGAGCACGTGGCCAACGCCACGCGCGCCCTGCTGACGCCCACATCCTCGGCAAGCGATGCCGCCGCCACCATCGCCCAGGCCGTCTCCGCCGAGATGCGCCGCATGGAACGCGCCCTCAAGGAAGCGGAGGAACGCGCCTTCGACCTGCGCAAGTCCGTCAGCCGCGAGCTCAACGGGCTCGAAGCCGCCAGCGCCCGCGCCGAGATGCGCGCCCGCACCCTGCGCGACATCGTCGGCGCCGAGAGAAAAGCACTCGGCGAAGTCGGTGAGGCGCTGGAGAAGGAAGCCGCCGTCGTGGTGGACGCCACCCGCGCCCAGGCCGAGCTGGTTTCCGGCGTCACCGGCCGCGCCGCCGAGCAGATGGGCGAAGCGCAGGCCGGCATCACCCGCGCCAGCGAATACCTCTCCAAGACACTGGAAGCCGTCGCCCGCTCCGCCCGCGCCGTGCGCGACAACGTGGAAGCGCAGGCCGACCGCCTGGAAGCCGCCGCCCAGTCCGCCGTCGAGCGCAATTCGGAAATGGCCGAGCAGTTCTCGGCCCAGGGCGAACAATGGACCCACGAGGCCCGCCGCTTTGCCGAGGAGAACGAGCGCACCGTCCGCGCCTTCGCCGAGCAGCGCCAGACCCTCCAGAACCTCGCGGAAGAGCTGCGCGAACGCGCCCAGCAGATCGAGAAGGCCGTCGGCAGCCACGCCGGCATCCTGGACAGCGCGCTGGACGGCGTCGAAGCGAAAGCCGCCGGCCTCGGTCCCCGCCTGTCGCGCGAGGCCGACCGCCTCACCGCTGCTGCCCGCGAAGCCGCGGCCCGCATCGAGGAAACCAGCAGCCTCTTCGAGACCCGCACCGGCGAAATGAACGCCAGCGTGACCGAGACCACCGGCCACCTCTCCCAGTCCCTCGACTTCGCCACCAAGAACGTGGACGCCAGCGGCGAACGCCTGCGCGGGCTCCTGTCGGAGATCGGCGGCGCGGCGCAGGGCGCGGCCAGCGAGGTGAAGTCGGCGACCGACCAGCTCGGCCGCAGCCTCGAAGCCCTGCCCGGCGAAGCGCAGGGACAGGCCGAGCGCCTGCGCGCCATCATGTCCGAGCAGATCGGCGCCATCGCGGCAATCGCGGAATCCGTCGCCGACGCGCTGGAGCGCATGTCCCCCGGCCCCGTCGCGGGCGCATGGCCCCCGCCCGGCGACCCCGCGGGCGATACGCCTGCCGCCGCCCCGTCACCCGCCCCCGCAGCCGATCCCTCGCGCCGCTGGCGCCTCGGCGAGGTGCTCTCCGCCGCCCGCGCCCGCGAGAACAGTGCCGAGGCCGGCATGCCCCGCGCCGCCCATCACATCATCGAGACGCTCCAGTCGCTCTCCATCGACATCGACCGCACGCTGGAGGAAGACCCGCCCCTCGACCTCTGGCGGCGCTACCGGGCGGGCGAACGGCGCGTCTTCACCAAGCGCCTCGCCAGCCTGCGCACCCGCGAGCCGCATTCGAAGATCGCCGAGCGCTACAACGCCGACGCGGAGTTCCGCGCCGACGTGGACCGCTACCTCGACCAGTTCGAAAAGCTCGTGGAAAACGCCGCCGCCCGCGACCGCGACCAGCTGCTGGCCGAAACCTACATGTCGTCGGACATCGGCAAGGTCTACGCGCTGCTTGCGGAAGCAACGGGGCGCGTCGCGTAAACGGCTAGCTGCCCGCCTGCGACCGCCCCAGCTCGGCCGTCCACGCGACAAGCTCGCGCAGCACATCGTTCGATGCCGCATCAAGCGCCTTCACCACGTCCGCCACGTTGTCGGATGTGGCCGAGGCGCGCGCATCGAACGTCCGTCCGTCGATCACCGAGCGGTCATCCAGCGACACGATCTTCACGCTGAGCCGGACATGCGCCTGCGGCCCGCTCTCTCCCGGCACCAGGTGGGCCGAGAACTCGCGCAGGTCGCTCACCAGCGCGTAATCGGGCCTGACGGCCAGAGTCTGCCGCCCCACCGAGTTCTGCATCCCCGCCGCGTCGAAGCTCTCGACGATCAGGTCCTGCAGCATCCGCGGCGCCCGGTCCGTCCACCGCGCGCCCGCGAAATACTGGATGGCATGCGTATCCGTGTGGATCGCGATGCGGTCCGTGTCGAGCGCGCGCTCGGCCAGCGGCTCCTCGACCATCAGCTGCCAGCCAGGCTCGCCGCCGGCGATGGCAATGTCGGCTGGCGCCTTGAGGCCGTAAAGCGTCGTCGGCGTGCTGTCGCCGCCGATCAGCGTCGTGCAGCCGCCTGCCGCCAGCAGCAGGATGCCAAGGGCAAGGTTCCGGATCAGGCCAGTCAATTTCCGTACTCCGCAGGCTCGTTTCCGAGCAGGAATTCCCTCGGGTTGCGCTCGATCTCGACCACCAGCCGGTCGACCGACCCGATCAGCCGCCGCGTGTCCGCCAGCAGCCGCTCGACTTCCGGCAGGCTGCCTTCCGTCACCTGCTTCACCGCCGGCTTCACGTCCGCCATCACGTCGCGCGCGTCATGCCCCAGCGCCTCGTAGGTCTCGAGCGTCGCGTTCAGCCGTTCCGAAAGCGCCACGAGATTGGCGCTCGCCTTCTCCAGGTTCTTCAGCGTCTCGTCGATCTCGTTGTGGTTGGACGCAACCGTCCCCGTCACCGTCTCGATGTCGCGCACCGTCGCCGACAGCCGTCCCTCGTTCTCGCCGAGGAACCGGTCGAGCCGCACCAGAAGGTTGTTCGCCGCCGTCAGCACCTGCGGCGCCGAGGCCACCAGCTCCTGGATGCCCGAGCGGTCCGCCACCATCACCGGGATCGTGTCCTCGTCCTCCGGCACCAGGCTCGGGCTCGTCGGCGAGCCGCCGGTGATCTCGATGAACGCAACGCCGGTGATCCCCTGGAACTCCAGCCGCGCCTCGGAATCTTCCTTCACCGGCGTGCGCTTGTTCACTTCGATCCGCACACGGACGAGCCGCGGATCATCGCCCAGCGCGATATCCGTCACCTCACCCACCTTGATGCCGTTGTAGCGTACGTCGCCCCCCACCGAGAGGCCGGCCACCGACCCGTCGAAGATCACGTCGTAGCTCTGGTATTCCTGCTGCCCCTCGAAGCCTGTCAGCCAGATGAGGAAAAGGAACGCCATCACCACGGCGCCGGCGGCGAATGCCCCGATCAGCACGTAATTGGCGCGCGTTTCCACCTGTCTCTCCCCTCGCCTTCGGCCCGCTTATCGCCCCGCCCGGGCCACGGCATTCGCCGCCGCCCGCGACCGCGGCCCCTGGAAATATTCCCGGATCCAGTCGTTCGGGTACTCGGCAACCTCCGAAATCGGCCCGACGACCATAACACGGCGCTCCGCCAGCACGGCTATGCGATCGCAGATAGCGTAAAGACTGTCGAGGTCGTGGGTCACCATGAACACGGTCAGCCCCAGCGACTCCTTCAGTTGCCGGATCAGTTCGTCGTAGTCGGCGGCGCCGATCGGGTCGAGCCCCGCCGTCGGCTCGTCCAGGAACACGATCTCGGGGTCCAGCGCCAGCGCCCGCGCCAGCGAGGCGCGCTTGCGCATGCCGCCCGATAGCTCGCTTGGATATTTCGGCCCCGCATTGGCGGGCAGCCCCACCATGGCGATCTTTTCCGCCGCCAGCTCGTCCATCAGCGCCTTGGGCAGGTCCAGGTGCTCGCGCATCGGCACCTGCACGTTCTGCGCAACCGTCAGCGCCGAGAACAGCGCCCCGTCCTGGAACGCCACGCCCCAGCGCTGCTCCACCGCCCGCCGCGCTTCGCCCGTGAGCGATGTCACGTCCTGCCCGAACACCCGCACCGTGCCCGCGTTGGGCCGCCTCAGTCCCACGATGGTCCGCAGCAGCACGGACTTGCCCGTGCCCGAGCCGCCGACGACACCGATCACCTCGCCGCGATGCACGTCCAGCGACAGGCCGTCGTGAATGACCTGCTCGCCGAACTGGTTGCGCACGTTGCGCACCTGGATGATCCGGTCGGGCACCTGCGCCATTGTCAGTACCCCACCGCCGTGAAGAACATGGCGAACAGCGCATCCAGCACGATCACCGTGAAGATCGCCTTCACAACCGACGACGTGGTGCGCTGGCCGACGGATTCGGCGCTGCCGCCCACGCGCAGGCCTTCGAGGCACCCGATCACCGCAATCGCCATCGCCATGAACGGCGCCTTGATGAGCCCCACCATGAAGGCCGAGACCTCCACCGCCGCGTCCACCCGCTGGATGTAGGTCTGGAGCGACATGTCGAGCATGAACAGCGCCACCATGCCGCCGCCCAGCAGCCCCATGAGGTCGGCAAGGAATGTCAGCACCGGCAGCATGAAGACCAGCGCCAGCACCCGCGGCGCCACCAGCACCTCGATGGGATCGAGCCCCAGCGTGCGCATGGCGTCGATTTCCTCGCGCACCTTCATGGAGCCGATCTCGGCGGTGAACGCGCTGCCCGAACGGCCCGCCACGATGATCGCCGTGATCAGCACGCCGATCTCGCGCAGCACCGAGATCGCCACGAGATTGACCGTGAACACTTCCGCGCCGAACAGCTTGAGCTGCGATGCCCCCTGCTGCGCCAGCACGGCGCCGATCAGGAATGTCAGCAGCGCCACGATCGGCACCGCGTTGAAGCCCACCCGCTCCATGTGGCTCACGACCGACGTCAGCCGCAGCGCCTTCGGCCGCACCAGCACCCGCGCCATCACGGACAGAACGATGCCGGTCATGTTCAGGATATCGACGATTTCCGAGAACACGGCCATCACGCCGCGCCCCATCCTGTCCGCGATATCGTGGAACAGCCGGTGATCGCCCGCCTCCACCTCGCAAGGCTTGTCGTTCTCCCGCGCCAGCTCCAGCAGGTCCGCGTAGTCACGGCTCGCGCCCGCGACCGAGACCACGGCGCCGGCCGCCTTCAGGTCGCGCTCGGTGCGGTAGACCATCCACGCGCCCGCCGTGTCGAAGGCGGTCAGCCCCGCAAGGTCGAGGGTCACGTCGCCCTTCTGGCCCTGCGGCGTCCCGGCCACCGCCTCGGCGATGGCGCGCAGCGGCGCATCGTGCGGCGCGATGTGCCGCACGGTCCACGCCCCGGCAAAGCCGATGCGCCCGCCATCCGCCGTTTCGGCGGTCTCAAGCCGGGCTTCGCCCTCGTTCACGAAAAGTCCCCCGATTGACGGGCGGAAGTCTGCCGAACCGCGCTATCCCGCGCAACAAATGCGCGATTTCTTGGTTTCCGCCCGAATTTCGGCGCGGCAATTCGCCCATGGCCTTTGCCGGATTGCGCATGGCCAAACGGGCTCTCCCGCCCTAAGTTCCGCGCCGCAAAGGTGCCGAGGCCGCCTCCGGGGCGGCCCTTTCGGGGAGTTTTCCGATGCCGAATTCCGCCGCCATCCGCCGGCTGATCCCGCTCTACGCCGCCATCGCCGCGGCCCTCGTTCTGGCCTTCGCCATGCCGGCCAAGTCCGAGGAAGCCACCGCTTCCGCAGATGCGAGCGCCGCCATCACCGGCGATCCTGCCAAGGGCAAGCGCGTCTTCAACCGCTGCATCGGCTGCCACACCATCGATGAGGGCAAGCCGGGCCGCGTCGGCCCCAACCTCTATGCCATCATCGGCGCCGAATTCGGCCACGACCCCAACTACACGCTCTACTCGGACAATCTCCTCGAGATGAAGGCCGAGGGCGCGACATGGACGGTCGAGAACCTCGACGCCTACCTCAGGAAGCCCAAGGACGTGATCCCCAAGGGCATCATGAGCTTCCCGGGCCTGCCCAAGGACGAAGACCGCGCCAACATCATCGCCTACATGGCGACGTTTGGCGGTCCCCTCGCCGAACCGGCCGCCGAATAGCGCCAATTCGCCGGTAGCGCCGTCTTAACCAGCCTGAATTACGGTTCATCGCGGCGGAATTCTGCGATCCGCCGGCGTGCGCCTGCCATTTTTGGGCCGGATTCAACGTGTTGCCTGAGGATGCGTGGTGCCGCGGCCCGGTCTTCGGGCAAACTGCGGGCATCGGCTGCTGCCCGGATGTGAGCGGGCGGCGGCCCCGGGGGTTGCGATGAGAACGATACAGCTATTGCGGCGGCTGGCAGCCGTGCTCGCGGGCCTTGCGCTCGCAGGCTGGCTCGTCGTCATGCAATACGACCCCGCGGGCTTCGCCACCACCGTCCGCATGGCGGTCTTCGACAAGTACCAGAACCTTCACCCGCGGGCGTACCAGGACCCCGCCCTGACGGCGGGCACCGGCGTCCTCTACGTGGACGTGGACCGCGCCAGCCTCGAGCGCCTGGGCCCGTGGCCATGGCCGCGCACCCGCTACGCCGAGATGGTGGACGCGGCACTCGAAAACGGCGCCCGCGCCATCGTCTTCGAACACCCCTTCGAATGGCCGGACCCGACGTCTCCGCGCGAGGCGGTGCAGGAATGGCTCCGCAGCCCCGACCTCGACCTTGAAGGCATCCTCCGCCTCGAAGAAGCCGCCAAGGCCCTGCCCGATCACGACGCCGTGCTGGCGCGCACCATTTCCATGGGCCCCGTGGTCACGTCCTACACGCTCACCGATACGCCCAACACGCTGGTCCCCACCGTGCAGGCCCCCGTCACGTCACGCGGCGGCGACATCGCGCCTTACGTGCCGTTCCGCGAGGGCATGTCGCCCAGCCTCAAGCTGCTGGAGGAAGGCGCCGCCGGCACCGGCGCGCGCTCCCTGTCCGATGGTCCGGGCACGGACGGCGTCATCCGCCAGGTGCAGCTCCTCGAGCGCGTCGGCCAGACTATTGTCCCCGGCCTCGCGCTGGAAGCCCTGCGCGTCGGCGAAGGCGCCAAGGGCATCCTCGGCGTCGTCGCCTCGCCCAACGATGAGCTGAGCTTTGGCCGCTCCGTCGGCCTCCAGCGCATCATCGTCGGCCCGCGCCAGTTCCCGACCGATCCCGACGGCGGTCTCTGGCTGCACTACACAAAGTCCGTCGAAGAACGCAGCCTGCCCGCGTGGAAGCTCCTGCGCGGCAACCCGGACGCCTCGCGCATCGACGGCGCCATCGTCTTCGTCACCGCCACCGTCGAAGGCCCCGAGGCCTTCATCACCACGCCGCTCGGGAGCGGCGTCCCGCGCGTGGAAGCGCATGTGCAGGCGCTCGAACAGATGCTCCTGAGCCATTACCTCTGGCGTCCCAGCTGGGCCCTGCCCGCCGAGCAGGTCTACCTGCTGCTGACCGGCGCGCTCCTGCTCGCGCTCCTCGTTGCTGTCGGCAACTGGTGGGCGGTCGCCTTCGGACTCGTGGCCATGGGCGGCGCCGCAGCGGGCGGCTGGTTCGGCTTCACCAACAAGCTGTGGCTGCTCGACCCCGCCCTGCCCATCTTCGGCCTCGCCTCCGTGCTTCTCATGGGCAGCGCCATGAACATCATGCGCCGCAACGCCACCGACCGCTTCATCCGCGCTCAGTTCACCGACCGCCTGCCGTCCGGCCACGTCTCGAAACTCGTGCGCAACCCGCAGCTTGCCAGCCCCGCCGGCCGCCGCGTCGAGCTCACCGCCATGTCGGCGGACGTGCGCGGCTTCCACCGCGTCGCCGAACCGTTCGGCGCGGACGCCGAAGGTCTCGCAAAGCTCGTCACGTCAATTCACGCGCCGCTGGCGAAATGCGTGCGCAAACACGACGGCATGCTCGACCGCTATGTCGGCGGCGGCCTCACCGCCATCTGGAACGCACCGCTCGAGCGCGAGGAGCACACGGCGCAGGCCTGCCACGCCGCGCTCCGCATGGTCGCCGAGCTCGAACCGGTGAACCGCGAACTGGAAACGCAGGCCCAGAAGGCCCACCGCCCCTACATCCCGGTCTCCATGAGCATCGGCATCGAGCGCGGCAACGCCATCGTCGGCAATCTCGGCGCCGACACCCAGTACGATTTCTCCGCCATCGGTGGCGCAGTGAACGAAGCGCACATGCTCCAGCGCCTGTCGCGCCGCTACGGCCCCGCCATCATCGTCGGCGCCGAAGCCCGCGACGAGGTGAAGTCCCGCTTCGCCCTGCTGGAAATCGACCAGCTGCGCCTCGACGGCCGCCTCGACCCGTGGCGTGTCTATGCCCTGCTTGGCGATCCCATCATGCGCGCCAGCCCCAAGTTCCGCGCGCTGGACGAGGCCCACACCGCGCTCTTCAAGGCCTACCGCGCGCGCGAGTGGAAGCACGCCCGCCAGATCATCGCCGAATGCCGCAAGCTGTCGGGCTCGATCCCCACGCTCTACGACCTCTACGAAGAGCGCATCGCCCGCTTCGAGCAGACCCCGCCCCCCGAAGGCTGGGACGGCGTCCACGAAATCGCCGACCTGTTGGCCCCCGCCAAGTCCAACGTGTCGCTCGGCAAGCCCGAACCCGTCGAACTCGGCGAAAGCCAGGTCTGACTTTCGAACACCGCACCGCATGCTCTGGATGCCGCGGTCAAGCCGCGGCATGACACAGAGTCATTGTCACCCCGCGGCTTGACCGCGGGGTCCAGAGCACACGCGAAGGCGCCCGCAGCCCTGGACCGTCCGGCCAAGCCGGACGAAATGCGGGAGGAGAGAGGCGAATTACCTCACCCCCCTATCCGCCCTCCCTCCGGCTTGACCGGAGGGTCCGGGGCCAACGGCAAAACGCCTGCAGCCTCACGCGATATCGATCGCGATCTTCCCGAAATGCGCACCGGCGCCCATGTGCTCCAGCCCGGCCTTCAGGTCTTCCAGCGCGAAGCTGGAATCCACCACCGGGTGAATCTCATGCAGCGCCATCGCGCGCAGCATGTCCTCGAAATGCGCCCGGCTGCCAACCGTGATGCCATGGATGCGCGCATTCTGCGAAAACACCGTCGCCACGTTCATGTCCTTCACCACGCCGGACAGAAGGCCGATAACCGCGATGTGCCCGCCCACGCGGATCGCTGCCAGCGACTGCGTCAGCGTCTCGGCACCGCCCACTTCCACCACGTGATCGACGCCCCCGCCGGCCGCGTTGCGCGCGGCCCGGCCCCAGTCCGTCGTCTTCTTGTAGTTGATGGTGTGGTCCGCCCCGAGCGCCTTCGCGCGTTCGAGCTTTTCATCCGACGACGACGTGATGATCACTTCCGCGCCCGCCGCCTTGGCGAACTGCAGCGCGAAGATCGAGACGCCGCCCGTCCCCTGCACCAGCACCGTGTCGCCCGCCTTGATGCCACCCTCGACGACAAGCGCACGCCACGCTGTCAGCGCCGCGCAGGGCAGGCACGCCGCTTCCGTCTCGGTCATGTAGTCGGGGATCTTCGTAACGCCCTCTTCGCTGAGGCAGATGTAGTCCTGCGCGCAGCCGTCCAGCGCCCCGCCCAGTGCCTGCGACAGTTTCTCCGCCGTCGGGCGGCCCGAATGCCAGGTCTGGAAGAAGGACGGGCATACCCGGTCCCCCTTGGCGACGCGCGTCACGCCCTCGCCCACCTCGGTCACTTCGCCGGCCCCGTCCGACAGCGGGATCAGCGGCACGCGCTGCACGCCGCCAAACCCGTTCACGGTCGCAAAATCACGGTAATTGAGGCACGCTGCCTTCAGCCGAACCACCACTTCGCCCGGCCCCGGCTTCGGCACGTCCTTCTCGGCGAGCCCGAGATTCTCAAGCCCGTATTTCTCCTGAACCTGCATCGCGCGCATGGCACGTCTCCCTATGTTGCGGTGATATTGATATGACGCATTCACCCGCGTTCTGGCCCGCGACTAGAACCCTGTCAAACCGCCCGCACCCGAACCCTGCCGAGTCCGTTCCATGTCGATGACCGCCCGCCCGCCCCGCTTCTCCCGTTCCCTCGTGAACCTCAGCAGCGAGCTGCAAGGCCTCATCCGCACCCGCCTCTGGCTCCAGGTGCTGATCGGCATGGTGCTCGGCATCGGCACCGGCCTCCTGCTCGGCGAACAGGCCGGACTCGTCTCGCCGGAAATGTCCGCCCGCATCGGCGCCTGGCTCGCCCTGCCGGGTCAGCTCTTCCTCGCCATCATCAAGTTCGTGGTCGTGCCGCTCATCGCCGCCTCGGTCATCCGCGGCATCGCGGCCGGCGGTGACGGGGCAACGCTGCAAAAACTCGGCTCCCGCGTCGTCGCCTTCTTTCTCGTTTCGACCATCGTCGCCGCCTTCCTCGGCCTCGCCGTGGCTACCCTGATCGAGCCGGGCCGCTACCTCGACGGCGCCATGCTCCAGCGCGCCGTCGCCGACAACCCGCCGGTCCCGCACGCACGCCCAGACATCGAGGGCGAAGCCGTCGCCGAACAGGGCCCGGACGTCACCGGCGCCCTCGTCAGCCTCATTCCCACCAACCCGTTCGAGACGCTGATCGGTGGCGACATGCTGCAGATCGTCATCGCCGCCGCCATCCTCGGCATCGCCCTGGTCAACCTCCCGGCCACGCAGGCGCGCCCCATGCTCGACCTCCTGGGCTCCGTGCAGGCCGCCTGCATGGTCATTGTCCGCTGGGCCATGCACTTCGCCCCGCTCGCCGTCTTCGGCCTGCTGGCACAAGTCATCGCGGACGTTGGCCTCGACGCTCTCGTCGGCACCGGCGCCTACGTGCTCACCGTCCTCGCCGGTCTCGCCATCCTGATGGCGCTCTACCTGCTGCTTGTGGGTGTCGCCGCGCGGCGCAGCCCCGGCGCCTTCCTCGCTGCCGTGCGCGAGGTGGTGCTGCTCGGCTTTTCCACCTCGTCATCCGCCGCGGTCATGCCGGTCTCCCTGCGCACCGCCGAGGAAAACCTGAACGTCCGGCCCGCCGTCGCCCGCTTCGTGGTCCCGCTCGGCGCCACCATCAACATGGGCGGCACCGCTCTCTACCAGGCCGCCGCCGCCATCTTCCTCGCGCAGGTTTTCGGCATCGACATCGGCCTCGCCGGCATCATGCTCATCGTGACAACGGCGGTCGGCGCCTCCATCGGCGCCCCCGGCACGCCCGGCGTCGGCATCGTGGTGCTGGCGACGATCCTCGCGGGCATCGGCGTGCCCGAAGCCGGCATCGTCCTCATTCTCGGGGTGGACCGCATCCTCGACATGGCGCGCACGGCGGTGAACGTCACCGGCGACCTTGTCGCCTGTGTCGTCATGGACCGCTGGGTCGGCGCGGAAATCGACGCCGCAGCCCCGGCTGCCTCGCCCGAACCGGTCTGAGCCTAGACGGGCGTATCGCCCTTGATCTGGCAGCGATGCATCACCCGCCGCGCGTTGGGGTCGAACGAGTCCCGCCGGTGGTTCACCGAGCGGTTGTCCCAGATCAGCAGGTCCCCCTGCCGCCACTGGTGCGTCCACGCGAAACGCGGGTTCGCGCAATGCGCCCACAGCCTGTCCAGCAGTGCCTCGCTCTCCGCCACGTCCATGTCCACGATCCAGCCGTTGCGCCGCCGCCCTAGGTAAAGCGACTTTTCCCCACTCTCGGGATGCGTCCGCACGATGGGATGCCGCGCCCCCGGCGCCTGTGTCACGTCCGTCACGGGCTTCGCGCCCTTCCGCAGCTTGCCGACGCTCGTGTAGCTGGAATCGTGGTTCGCCTCGCGCCCCTCGATGGCGTCGCGCAACTCGGCCGGCAGCTCGTCCAGCGCCGTCACCATGTTGGCAAAGCTCGTGTCGCCCCCCTTGGGCGGGATCTCGAGCGAATAGAGCACGCTCGCCATTGGCGGCTCGTCCACGTAGGACATGTCCGTGTGCCACTCCGCCTCGTCCGCGCCCAGCGCGCCGATCGGCTTGCCGTCTTCCATGACGTTGGAGATGATCCACACTTCGGGCCGCGACTTCGCCTGCCCGCCCGCATCGTCATATTCGCTCGCCGGTGCCCGGTCTAAGGGCCCGAACCGCCCCGCGAACGCCACCAGGTCGTCATCCGTCAGGTGCTGGTCCCGGAACAGAAGCACCTTGTGCTCCAGCCATGCCGCGCGCAGCGCCGCGAAAGCCGCGTCGTCCAGGTCGCGCACGTCGAGCCCGCGGATTTCCGCCCCCACCGCGGCGCCCGTCGGCACCACCTCGAAAGCCGCACGCCGCGACACAGCTGCTTCAGACATTGATCCGTTCTCCATCCCACAAGCGCCGGCCCGCCAGCGCCGCGCCGCAAGCAAGCACGGCAAGCCCCGCCATCGCAAGATAGGTCAGCCCGCCCGCGTCCTCGTAGAGCGCCCCGGCCAGGAACGTCGCCGTGGACATCAGCACGCCCACCGACAGCGCCGCGTAGACCGTCTGCGCCGTCCCCGCCAGCGGCGCCGGCACCGCCGTCACGAGAAACCGCATCGCGCCGAGGTGCGACAGCCCGAACGTCGCCGCGTGCAGGCATTGCAGCAGCGGCAATGACCAGAACGGCGGGTCGAACGCCATGATCCCCCACCGCACGATGCCGCCCGCGCCACCGAGCGCGATGAGCATTCCCGGCCCGATGCGCTTCATCAGCGGCGCCGACAGCCAGAACAGCACCACCTCCGCCAGCACGCCGATGGCCCACAACATGCCGATGGTCGTGTCGCCGATCCCCAGCGACCGCCAGTGCAGCGACCCGAACGCGTAATAGACCGCGTGCGTCGCCGCCACACCGCCCGCCGCGAAGATGTAGATAAGGAACACCGGCTTTCGCACCAGCCGCCCCACCTGCCGCAGGTCCGCCCTGGGCAGCCCCGCCGCCTCGCCCGGCCGCGCATCCAGCGTGAAATAGGCCCCCACGTGGATGACGCCGGAAAAGATGATCACCCACACCACCACGTCCGGCCCCAGCGAACCGAGCAGCGCACCGACACCCACGTTCGAGGCAATGAAGGTGAGCGACCCCCACAGCCGCACACGGCCGTAATCCATGCGCCCCGCCTCGCTCTCGCGCATGGCCAGCGCCTCGGTCATCGGCAGGATCGGCGGCCCTACCAGCGTCATGAAGATCATCACGCCGAGGATCGGCCAGAAGCTGCCCGACACGAGATACGCCGCGTTCCCCAGCACCGTCGCCGCCGTGATCAGCCGCAGCGTCCGAACCGGCGCCCCCGCCCGGTCGGCCGCATAGGCAACCACCGGCATGGTGAAGAGCCGCAGGTAGCCCGAGATGCCGAGCACCAGCCCGATCTCCGCCGCCGATAGCCCGCGCGATTCTAGCCAAACCGGGAAGTAGGGCAGGAACGTCCCGATCCCCAGGAACGCCGCCCCGTAGATCAGCGCATAACGAAAGCCTATGGGAGTCACGCCGCACAGCCCCCGTCTGCTAGCCTCGCGGGCAAACGAAAACACATCAGGGAGACGCCCGCATGGACCGCGCGCACATCGACAACGTGGTGGTGCTGCTGTTCGACAGCCTCAACCGCCACATGCTCGGCAGCTACGGCGGCGCCGAGTTCGACACGCCGAACTTCGACGCCTTCGCCGCCCGCGCGCGCCGCTTCAACCGTCACTTCACCGGGTCCCTGCCCTGTATGCCCGCCCGTCACGACATCCTCGTCGGTGCGCTGGATTTCCTGTGGCGGCCCTGGGGGTCCATCGAGATCTGGGAGGACGCGATCACCTACGCCATGCGGCGCAAGGGGATCACGACCATGCTCGTGGCCGACCACCCCCATCTCTTCGAAACGGGCGGGGAGAACTACCACACCGACTTCCGCGCGTGGGAGTATTTGCGCGGCCACGAGAGCGACCCGTGGAAGACGCGGCCCGACCCGAGCTGGCAGGGCGCCCCGCACTTCATCCCCCGCGAGATGCCCTACGACAACTCCCGCGGCTATTTCCGCGGCGAGGAGGACTTCCCCGGCCCCCGCACCATGCGCGCCGCCGCGGACTGGCTGAACGACCACGGCGCCCACCACGACAACTTTTTCCTCTTCGTGGACGAGTTCGACCCGCACGAGCCCTTCGACACGCCGGACGAATGGGCAACGCGCTATGACGACGACTGGACCGGCGACCACCTCATCTGGCCGCCCTACGCCGTCGGCGCCATCGAGAAGGGCATCATCTCCGCGCGCGAAGGCCGCCAGATCCGCGCGCAGTACGGCTCCAAGCTGTCGATGATCGACCACTGGTTCGGCGAGGTCATGCGCGCGCTCGATGCGCAGGGCCTCACCGACAACACCCTCGTGATCCTCACGACCGACCACGGCCATTACCTCGGCGAGGCCGACATCTGGGGAAAACCCGGCACGCCCGTGCAGCGCGCACTCGGCCACATCCCGCTGATGATCGCGGGCCCCGGCATCGCGCCCGGCGAGAGCGAGTCCCTCACCACCAGCGTCGATATCTTCGCCACCCTCGCCGACCTCTTCGGCCTCGACGTACGCCAGCGCACCCACGGCCGCTCCCTGCTGCCGGTACTGTCAGGCGAAACGGAGCAGGTGCGCGACTACGTACTGACGGGCGTGTGGGGCCGTGAAGTGCAGGTGACGGACGGCGCGCATCTCTATGCCCGCGCGCCCGCGGACGAGAACGCGCCGCTCGCCATGTATTCCAACCGCTGGTCCACCATGCCCATCCACGTGAACGGCCCCGACGGCGAAATCGACACCCGAGATGTGTTCCCCCTGCCGGACGAGCGCGCGGAACTGGGCCGCATGCCCGGCTCGTCCGTGCCCGTCATCCGCCAGCCCTTCCAGCCCGGCGACATGCTGCCCTACTGGGCCAGCCGCAAGTTCACGGGAAACCACCTCTACGATCTCTCGGCCCCGCCCGGCGAAGAGCCGGACAGGCACGACAGCGCCGATGCCGCCCGCTACGCGGACCTGCTGCGCCACGCGCTCGATGATGTGGAAGCGCCGCCCGAGCAGTACGCCCGGCTCGGTCTCGCCTGAGGCGTCAGAACTTGGTCGAGATCGTCACCGCGCCGAACTGCGGCCCGTCGTCCTGTTCCTCGAATTCCTTGGTGCGCACCACGTAGGTGTAGCCCACCTGCACATCCGCGATCTGGAACACGAGACCGGCCTGCATGTCGCCGATCAGGTGGTTGCTGGTCACGTCCGGATCGTCATCGCGGAACAGGCTGCCGTCGCGGAAGATGTTGTGCGCGACAGCACTCCCCTCGACGCCCGCGAAGAGATACCAGCTGAAACTGTCGCGCGGCGTGAAGAACGCGGAACCCGCCAGCGACGGGCGGATGCGCGGCGGGCCGAAATCATCCGCCAGGTCGCTACCCATGCGCAGCATCAGCCCGGCGCTCGCCTGCGTGTTCACGTTGCCGACGGTCAGGCCCGCGCTCGGCGTCACGTCGAAGCCGAGCCCGATGGACTCGAACTCCGCCAGCGCCCGCCACCGGCGGTCATAGCTGATGTTGAAGCCCGGCTCGTTGGCGATCTGGTTGCCCCAGCCCTTCGCTTCCTGGTCGTTGATCAGCGAATGGACGTTGTTCTGCACCCATTCGCCGCCCGCGCCTTCACCGACGATACCCGCCTGGAAAGTCATGCGGTCGAGCTGGTTGGGCTTTTGCACCAGCACCGCGTATTCGCCATAGAGCCACGCGGCATAGGGATGCTGGTTCGGCAGCGGCTGCGTCGCCTGCAGGTTCTCCGGCGTGTAGATGCTCTGCCCGGCGGCGAGCCCGTAGCGGATCGGGTCCTCGTTGTCCGCGCCCATCAGCGTGCGCGCCACCCAGCCCGTCACGCCGGTGGAAGGATGCAGGTCCGACAGGTACGAGGCGCGCAGGCCGTTCGTGTAGTCCTTGTCGGTCCCGCCGAAGATGTCGTTCTCCCACTGGAGCGACCACGTCCCGCGCGTGTCCTGCGCCGCGGCGGGCCACGCCGCGAAAACGACCGTCAGGATGAGGAATATCGACGCCAGGATTGCGCCGCTGATCTGCCGTCCGGCCATGGAGAAGCCCGCCCGAGTCCGAGTTGCCAGTTCGGCATCAGACTCCGGCGCGCACCTCACCCGGTCAACGAAACTATTTTTCGTTTTCGCGGGAACCGGCGCCGCCACGCGGCGTTGTGCATGGTTCTGCGGCTAGACGGTGACGGCAGCCACGCGGCTCACTTGGCCGGGTCCAGCAGGTCGGTAAAGCCCGAGGTCGAGTGCTTGCCGATGATCAGCTGCTCCAGTACCCCCTGCCCCTTCTTCACCGTGCCGTCCGTATCGGTCAGCGTGCACAGGCTGAACGCCTGCACGTGCAGATGCTCGAACGACAGCGCCGGCGCGTCGGCAAGCACGATCTCGTCGTAGCCGACTTCCAGCTCGCCCTTGAAGTGCCCGTGGCCCCACTCGGACCCCACGTAGCCCAGCCCCTGCATGTAGAACGTGTATTGCGGCGCCATCTCGATCTTGATCTCGCCGCCATCGGGCTTTTCGAAATAGATCGTCGCGTTCGCCGCGTGCCGCGTCCCCTTCTTGAATTCCACTTCCGAACGGCAGCGCGGGTACTCCTGCGGCTCGCCATCCACTGGGCAGAGCACGCCGTTGGTGTTCCACGCGTGATCCTCGGCATCCGCGTTGCGGTGATAGAGCGTGATACAGTCGTCGAAATTGAGCGGACACCACAGCCAGTAGAACTGCGGCAGCGTCGGGATCGGCGTCGCCGGCGCCTGCGGGTCCGACGCACCGACCGGACGGATACCCCACGACCTGTCGCGCGTGCCGCGATACCGCGGCCGCGTCACCTCCATGCGCTTGCCCTCGACCTCGATCCAGCCTTCCCATTCGCCGTTCTGGGTCATGCGCGTGTAGTCCATCACCGTGCGCGGCCCGTTGCGGAAAATGAAACGCGGCTCCTCCAGCGCCTTCGTGCGGCCCGTGAATGTCAGGTCCGCCTTGATACCGTGCGGGTTATCGCCAACGGTCACACGCAGCTTGTGCAGCGGCTCCACGATCTCGACGGCAATCGGCCCCACCTGCGTGTCCAGCCGCTCCATGTTCATGATCTTCGAGGCGTGCAGGTTCTTCTGCACCCCGTCCACGATCACCGAGAACGACGCATCCATGATGTTGAGCGCGGGATAGACGCCAAACGCGATCCCGAAATGCCCGTCGCCGCCCACCTCGGCAGCATCCTGCGGATAGCCATTGAAAAAGTAGCGGTCGTAATAGTTCCGGTCCGTCCCCGCATAGGCGATCGGCACCGAATCCTGGTGGATCGGATAGTCATCCGCTTTCGTGAGCATGGCCACTCCCCGCAATATGGTGTTTCTTTTCGCGCGGAATTTGGGCCGCGCACCTTGCAGGGGTCAAGGCGCGGTGCAGCATGGAGGTTCAACCGATGAAGTTCTGGCTCGCCCTCGCCGCAATCAACGGGTTCATCGCTGTCGCCGCCGGTGCATTCGGTGCCCATGGACTGGAAGGCCGCGTCGGCGAACGCGCCCTTGCCGCCTTCGAAACCGGTGCGCGCTATCACATGTTCCACGCGCTCGCGCTCATCGGCGTCGCCTGGCTCGCATCGGTCCACCAGCATGCCAGCGTTTCCCTTGCCGGCTGGGCGTTCATCGCCGGCATGATCCTGTTTTCCGGCTCGCTCTACTATTACGGCCTCACCGAGAGCCGCGCGCTCGTGATGGTCACCCCGGTTGGCGGCCTCGGCTTTCTCGTCGGCTGGGCCACCCTCCTCTGGGCCGCCCTTACCCTCCCGCGCTGAGAAATTACGCAGCGAACCAAGGCATTTGGCCCTGCATGACTCCGCGGGGGCCATCCTGTATGGTCCCGCGCAAATTTCATGAAAGTTGCCGGAAAACCGGCTGATTACTGGGGAGAGTACGGCATGAGTGAAGCCGCCAAGACGCCCGAGAACGACATTCCGTCCAAGCCCGTGATGAGCGTCGCCGACGCCCACGCGCTGATGACCTCGCCCGGCACACCCTTCGAGATGGAAGAGGCGACGATCCGCGGTCTCGACATGCGGGTCTGGAAGAACGCCAAGACCAGCCTGCGCGAACTGCTCGACATGGCGAAGGAGCACGGCGACGACGAGTTCGTCGTCTTCGAGGATGACCGCCTCACCTACCGCAACTTCTACAAGGCCGTCGCCCAGCTCGCCCACACGCTGGCCGACAAGTACAACGTCAAGAAGGGCGACCGCGTGGCCATTGCCATGCGCAACTACCCGGAATGGCCCATCGCCTTCTTCGCCGGCGCGTCCATCGGCGCCATCATGGTTCCGCTCAATTCCTGGTGGACCGGCGAGGAACTGGAATACGGCCTCGAGGATTCCGGCACCTCCGTCGTCTTCACCGACGAGGAGCGTGCCTTCTCCATCGCCCCCTTCGCGAAAAAGCTCGGCCTCAAGTCGGTGATCGCCGCCCGCGCCTCGAAGCTTCCCGACAGCGATGCGCCTGTCCAGCGCTTCGAGGACGTGCTGTGCCCGCATGACGACTACGCGGGCCTGCCAGACCAGGAGCCGCCCGCCGTCGCCCTCGAACCCGAGGACGACGCCACCATCATGTACACGTCCGGCACCACCGGCCGCCCCAAGGGCGCGCTCGGCACCCACCGCAACATCTGCGGCAACGTGGTGGCGCTCGGCATCGGCACCATCCGCCAGCTCCTGCGCTATTCGCAGCCGCTGCCGGACGTCGAGAACATGCCCAAGAAGTGCATGCTCATCTCCGTGCCTCTGTTCCACGCGACCGGCCTGCACGCCGTCCTGTGCGGCACGCTCAACGCGGGCAACAAGCTCGTGATGATGTTCAAGTGGGACCCGACCCGCGCCCTCGAACTCATCGAGCGCGAGAAGATCAACACCTTCGGCGGCGTGCCCGCCATGGTGTGGCAGGTCGTCGAACACCCCGACTTCGCCAAGTACGACACGTCGAGCGTTGAATCGATCGGCTATGGCGGCGCGCCCGCCGCGCCGGAACTGGTGGAGAAGATCAAGCAGCTCTTCCCCAACCGCGCCCCGTCCAACGGCTACGGCCTGACAGAGACGTCGTCGGTCACCAGCCAGAACGTCGGCCTCGAATACATGGCCAAGCCCGACAGCTGCGGCCCCTGCGTGCCCGTGTGCGAGGTGAAGGTCGTGGACGAGAAGGGCAACGCCCTGCCAGCCGGCCAGGTCGGCGAACTCTGGATCTACGGCCCCAACATCGTGAAGGGCTACTGGAACAAGCCCGAAGCCACCGCCGACAGCTTCACCGACGGCTGGCTGCACTCGGGCGACCTCGCCCGCATCGATGAGGACGGCTTCATCTACATTCTCGACCGCGCCAAGGACATGCTCATCCGCGGCGGCGAGAACATCTACTGCGTCGAGGTGGAAGACGCCCTCTACAGCCACAAGGACGTGATGGACGCCGCCGTCATCGGCATCCCCCACAAGGTGCTGGGCGAAGAGGTCGGCGCCGTCGTGCAGGTGACGCCGGGCTCAAGTGTCAACGAAACGGACCTGCAGATGTATGTCCACCAGCACCTCGCCGCATTCAAGGTGCCGGTGAAGATCGAGCTGCGCACCGAGCCGCTGCCGCGCAACGCCAACGGCAAGATCCTCAAGCGCCAGCTGCGTGAGGAATGGGGTCTCGTCTGACGCCCCTTCACACCTCTTTGCAATGATCGAAACGGCGCGGGGCAGACATGCTCCGCGCCGTTCTCATGTGCGCGTTTCGATATCCGGGATGCACCTGCGAATGCGCAGGGAAGCGAATCGCTTGAGTCGCAAAATGCAAAAAACAGCGATCAGGGAACCCCGCACGGCATTCTTTTTTCGCCTTCGCCGCGAAAATGATGCAAGCGCGCAACAGCTACTTTGGAGGGCTTGGCGGGTCACCCCTAACGCCCCGTAGCCGTTGGGGAAACGCCAGCAATCCACAGGCAGCCGGCGCGAACGTCCACGCTTCGCACCCTCACCAAACCCTTGGAAAACTGCGATTTTTTGGATTTACGTCCGTGTACGGACGAAATTCCAAAGTCAGCCGAAATGTTCCCGGCGAAGCAGACAAGTCGCTCCGGCATGCGGCCGCAATGGAGCGCCGTGACCGCCGCCCCTTTGCTCGGGAGCGCGCCCAACAGCACTCAACCACTTGCAGTGTTCGGATTTCGAATAACACATTGTTAACCACAAGAACGTAACGGTCTCTTGTGCAATTTAGCTCTTGCCGGCGTGCGTCTCCCGCGAGGAAGTCAGTCGGCTTGATGACGAACCCGGGGCGACACAGACATATTGGGAGAGGACCCGATGGCTGCTGCAAAGAAGAAGACTGCGACGAAGAAGAAATCTGCCGCGAAGAAGAAGACCGCGACGAAGCGCAAGGCCGCTCCGAAGCGGAAGGTCGCGGCGAAGAAGAAGACGGCGAAGAAGGCTGCGCCCAAGCGCAAGGCCGCCGCCAAGAAGAAGTCGGCTGCGAAGAAGAAGACCGCGGCCAAGAAGAAGACGGCTGCGAAGAAGAAGACCGCGGCCAAGCGCAAGACCGGCGCTAAGAAGAAGACCGCCGCGAAGAAGAAGACGGCCGCGAAGAAGAAGACCGCGGCCAAGAAGAAGACGGCTGCCAAGCGCAAGACGGCGAAGAAGGCTGCGCCCAAGCGCAAGGCCGCTGCCAAGCGCAAGACGACGGCGAAGCGCAAGACCACGCGCAAGGCCCGCCCCGCCTGAAAGGACCTCTTGGTGCCTCCAAGCGCCAAGTCCAGGTAAGGCGAGGAGCTCTGGACAAGCCGGCGTTGCCCTTTGGGGCGGCGCCGGTTTTTCCTTTTATGGACTCCGGCCCGGTCTCGTCACCGTTAGGTCACTGGACTCCGGTACAGTTTTACGCAGCGTCCCCCTGACATTTGGCTAACCCCCTGCAAACACGTTTGTTTTCCGCCGCGCTTGCAGGCTAGATTCCGCGCGAACAAGCAACGAATTGGGGGAGGCCACCGTGGGCGACCGCGCACGGGAAACCGTCATCATCCTTGGCGCCGGCATTGCGGGTCTTGCCGCGGCGCTTGCCACCGCCCGCACCGGGCGCCACGCCACTATCCTCGAGCGCGATCCCCCGCCACCTGCCACCACCCCGGACGAGGCCTTCGAGGCATGGATGCGCAAGGGCGTCGGCCACGTCCGCCACAGCCACGCCTTCCTCGCCGTCCTCTACCAGCTCATCCGCGACGATTATCCCGACCTGCTGGAGCGCCTCGTCGCCGCCGGCTGCCGCGAACTGAAATTCGCCGACGCCATCCCCGAGCCCGCCCGCGACGCTTACACGCCCGCGCCCGGTGACGAAGACCTCACGATCCTCACCTCGCGCCGCACGACACTTGAATTTGTCATCCGCGGCTACGTCGCCGACCAGCCCAACATCACCATCGAGACCGGCACCCGCGTGCGCGACCTCGTGGTCGAGCCCGGCACCCCGCCGCGCGTCACCGGCGTCTTGGCCGAGACGGAGGATACGCCCCTCGCCCCGCGCAGCGCCGATATCGTGATCGACGCCACCGGCCGCACCTCGCAGGTGCCCGCATGGCTGGAAACCCACGGC
Source organism: Parvibaculaceae bacterium (assembly GCA_965229975.1). Classification (GTDB taxonomy): domain Bacteria; phylum Pseudomonadota; class Alphaproteobacteria; order CGMCC-115125; family CGMCC-115125; genus Pyruvatibacter. Next base: position 569,581 of record OZ245936.1, on the reverse strand, counting down.
ATCGAAGTCCCCGAGACGACCGCGCCCTGCGGCATCCTCTATTTCACGCGCCATTACCGCCTGCGCCCAGGCATGGAAGAACCGGCGCGCGGCGACATCCCCGGCGCCGGCGATCTCGGCTACCTGAAATATGGTGTCTTTCCCGGCGACAACGGCTGCTTCTCCATCACCCTGTCGGTGCCCGAGATCGAGACCGGCCTGCGCATGGCCCTGGTCGATCCGCAAACCTTCGATGCCTGCTGCCTCGCCCTCCCAGGCCTCGCCCGCTGGGTCGATCCGGAACGCTCGGAACCCGCCAGCAAGGTCCTCGGGATGGGCAACCTGCAAAGCCGCTGGCGCAACTTCCTCGATGACGAGGATACGCCCCGCGTCACCGGCCTCTTCGCCATCGGCGATGCCGCCATCCGCACCAACCCGCTCTACGGCCGCGGCTGCTCATGCGCCTTCGTGGAAGCACGCAGCCTTGCCCAGGTGCTGGACGAGACGTTCGATCCCGCCGGGCGGGCGCGCCTCTACGCCGCCGCCCTCGAACGCGAGATCGGGCCCTACTACGAGAACATGGTGAAGCAGGATCTCGCCGCCATCCGCCGCGCCGAGCGCGAGGTTCATCCCGGCCAGCACAAGCGCACCCTCAAGGGCCGCCTGATGCAGAGCTTCGCCGACGACGCGGTCACGCCCGCCCTGCGCTCGAACCTGCCGCTCCTGCGTGAAGCCATGAAGGGCTTCCACATGCTCGAGCCACCCACCGACTGGCTCAAGCGCCCGGCCAACCTCGCCCGCGTGCTCGGCATGTGGGCGCGCCCCAAGGCCGCCAAGAAGAATTACTACCCGCCGAAACTCGGCCCCGGCCGCGACGAGATGCATGCGCGCCTCGACGCGAAGCCGGCCGCCTGACACGAAAAACGGAAACGCCCCATGTCCTTCCCCAAACCGAAGACCGTTGAAGCCAACGGCCTGAAGATGGCCGTCTACGAACAGGGCGAGGGCTTCCCCGTCGTCATGTGCCATGGCTTTCCGGAGCTGGCCTATTCTTGGCGCCACCAGATTCCCGCCGTCGCCGATGCGGGCTTCCGCGCCATCGCGCCGGATCAGCGCGGCTATGGCCAAACGGTGGATGCGAAGACCGGCAAAATCCCGGCCGAGGTCGAGTCCTACGACATTGCCCACCTGACCGATGACCTCGCCGCCATGCTCGATGAACTCGGCATCGAAAAAGCCATCTTCTGCGGTCACGACTGGGGCGGGGTCGTCGTCTGGCAGATGCCGCTGCGCCATCCGGACCGCGTCGCCGGCGTCATCGGCGTCAACACGCCCTTCATGCCGCGCAGCCCCATCGATCCCATCGAAGCCATGCGCATGACCATGGGCGACGACATGTACATCGTCTATTTCCAGAAATACGGCGAGGCCGACAAACTGTTCGGCGACGACGTCGCCAAGTCCCTGCGCTTCTGGTACCGCAAGTCCTCCGTCACGCTTGAAGACTTCGAGAACGCCCCCGAGGAAGCCCAGAACCTCGCCCTCGCCAAGCTTTTCGCGCGTCCCGAGCCCGAATGGGCCGGTGAACAGCTGCTGACGGACGAGGAAGCCGAGTACTACCGCAAAGCCTTTGAGCGCACCGGCTTCACCGGCGGCCTCAACTGGTACCGCAACTTCTCGCGCAACTGGAAGCTCACCGAGGGCCAGACCGAGCGCGTGGACGTGCCCTGCCTGATGATCTCGGCGGCCAACGATGTTGTACTGCGGCCCGAACTGGCCGACGGTATGGAGCAGTACTGCCCCGACCTGGAAAAGCACGTGATCGCCGATTGCGGCCACTGGACCCAGGCCGAAAAGCCCGATGAGCTGAACGCGCTCATCACCGACTGGCTCAAGCGCCGCTTCGGCGATGCCACCGCATCGGGAGCCGCCGCCAGCTAAATCGCCCGAAAGGCCACATGAACGAGAGCGCCGCCGTCATCTTCGCCAACGATGCGTTCTACCAGGCGTTCGCCGACCGCGATCTCGATGCGATCGGGGCCATCTGGGCCGACAGGGAGCCGGTCACCTGCCTGCATCCCGGCTGGGCGCCCCTGCGCGGCCGGGAGGCGGTGCTCGAGTCCTTCGCTGCCATCTTCCAGGGTCCTGCCCCGCCCGAGATCGGTGTCGAGGCTGCCGAGGCCGCCGTGCACGGCGATCTCGCGGTTGTGATTTGCTACGAAAGAATTGGCCACGACTTCCTGATAGCGACCAACGTCTTCCGCCATGACGGCGATGCCGCGGGCGGATGGCGCCTGGTCCATCATCAGGCGGGGCCGGTCAACGAGCCGCCCCGGCCAAGCGAAGACCCGCCGAGCCCCGTCAACTAGAGCGGGCCGGCAGCAAGGGGGCGCCCATGACCATGATGGAACACATGATGCAGGAAGGCCCGGTCCTGAAGGCCTGGCTCTTCTGGATGATGTTCATCAACACGGCCTCGATCCTGTTCGTCATCCAGCGCGTGGAAGCCCGTTGGGTACTCGCCGCCTGGATCGCCAACCTCATCATCATGCCGCAGCTCTTCGAGCTTTACGGTTACACCCGCATCCTCGGCCTGTCCCACATCCTCGTCTGGACACCGCTGCTCGTTTACCTGTGGATGCGCCGCGACAGGATCGACCGGTCCACCTGGAGCGGCCGCTACCTCGTCGTCCTGTTCGCAACGAACCTCGTCTCGCTCGCCTTCGACTACGTGGACCTCATCCGCTACTTCGCCGGCGACACCGCAGCCTGATTCCCGCCAAATCCCGCCATTCCTGAACGGCTTGCGCCATCGCGTCCGCCCGCTGACGAAGTTGTCAGCTCCCTTGGCGGACGCGATGGCCGCCGTTATGATCCGCACCGCAACATGCCCGGCGCGTTCCCGCGCCTGACGCGGCCGCTCGCGCCGCATTGGGCATGTTTTCTTTTTGCGGCGATTTCCCGCCAGATTGCCCGGCGCCGGTGCGCGCCCGCCAGGAGTAAGGCCACATGAGCCAGGCGCTGACGCGCTCTGACATCGACGCCCCCGCATCGTCCGAGCCGGTGGACCGCCGCGCCCGGCCGGGGGTGGACCGTCCCCTTCGCATGCTCATGCCGAGCTACCGCTCCAACCCCAACACGGGCGGCCAGGGCGTCTACATGCGCCTCATCACCAAGGCACTCGCCGACCGCGGCCACCACGTGGACGTGATCTCCGGCCAGCCCTACCCGGTGCTCGATCCGCGCGTGCGCCTCGTCAAGCTGCCGTCCCTCGACCTCTATGCCGAGCCGCACCCGCTGGCCTACGACCCGCGCCGCTTCCGCGACTGGCTCGATTTCAAGGAATGGTTCCTGCACAACTCGGGCGGCTTCCCCGAGCCCTACACCTTTGGTGAGCGCATGGCGCGCTGGGCGAAGCCGCGCGTTGCCGACTACGACATTGTCCACGACAACCAGACGCTGTGCTGGGGTCTGCTCAAGATGCGCGACATGGGCATGCCTGTGCTCGGCACCATCCACCACCCCATCACCCGCGACAAGGCGATAGACATCAAGCACTCGCCGAACCCGTGGATCGCGCTGCTCAAGCGCCGCTGGTACTCGTTCCTCCGTATGCAGATCAAGGTCGCGCGCCAGCTCGACCCACTCATCGTGGTATCGAAGTCCACGTTGCGCGACGTCAGCCACGACTTCGGCCTCGACCCGTCCAAGCTGCGCCTCTGCTACCACGGCATCGATACCGAGCAGTGGCGCCCGATCCCGGAGATCGAGCGCAAGCCCAACCGCCTCATCGCCTGTGCCAGCGCGGACGTGCCCCTGAAGGGCCTCATCTACCTGATCCGCGCCTACCACCAGCTCCTCGACCGCTACCCGGACCTGGAGCTGCATGTCATCGGCACCCTTCGCGAAGGCAACACCTCCCGCGAGCTTGAGCGCCGCGGCATCAAGGACCGCGTGAAGTTCGTCTCCGGCGGCCTCACCGACGAGGACATCGCCCGCATGTACGCGGAAGCCACCATCGCCATCTCGCCGTCTGTCTACGAAGGCTTCGGCTTTCCCTGCGGCGAGGCGATGGCCTGCGGCGCGCCGGTCATTTCGACCGACGGCGGCTCCCTGCCGGAAGTGGCAGGCGATGCCGCCATGGTCGTCCCCAATTCCGACCCGGACGCGCTGGCCCGCGCCATTTCCACCCTGCTGGACGATCCTGAGCTGCGCGAGAAGGTCGGCCGCGCCGGCCGCGAGCGCATGCTCTCCACCTTCCAGTGGGACCGCACCGCCGCCAACCTCGAAGCTGTTTACCTGGAGACTATCGAGCGTGCGCACGGTCGACTTCGACACGCTTAAGCTGGAAGAAGGCGACCGCGTCCTGGACCTCGGCTGTGGCGAGGGCCGGCACATGCACGCCGTCTACTTCGCGAAGGAACGCATCCACGCCGTCGGCGTGGACCTGCTGCTCGACGACGTGAAGAAGGCACGCCAGGGCTTCCTCGATTTCCCCGACCTCGACAACGATACCCGCCGCGCCTTCGGCTTCGCAGTGGGCGATGCCCTGCGCCTGCCCTTCGAGGACGGCACCTTCGACAAGGTCATCTGCTCGGAAGTGCTGGAGCACATCCCGGACTATGTGGGCGCGGTGAAGGAGATCACCCGCGTCCTCAAGCCCGGCGGTCTGCTCGGCGTCTCCGTGCCTCGCTACTGGCCGGAACGCATCTGCTGGGCGCTCTCCGAGGACTATCACAACACCCCCGGCGGCCATGTCCGCATCTTCCGGGAAAGCCAGCTGCGCGGCGCCGTCGAGAGCCAGGGCCTCACCATCCTGCGCCGCCACTGGGCGCATGGCCTCCATTCCCCCTACTGGTGGATCCGCTGCGCCGTCGGCGTGCGCAACGACGCCAACCCGCTGGTCCGCGCCTACCACGCGTTCCTCGCCTGGGACATCGTCAAGCGCCCGTGGCTGACGCGGATGCTGGAGAAGATCGCCGACCCGCTCATGGGCAAGAGCGTCGTCATGTATTTCGCCAAGGGGGCCGGCGCGTGAGCAGTCTCTACCTCACCAAGGGCTCGCGCATCCCCGAAGGCCTGTTCGACGGCTGCGTGCGCCGCATCCTCGACCTCCAGCGCGCCGATGGCTCGATCCCCTGGTACGACGGCGGCGTCTTCGACCCGTGGAACCACACAGAGGCCGCCATGGGCCTCGACGTGCTGGGCGAGACCGACGCCGCCCTGCGCGCCTATCGCCACCTCGCGGATTCGCAGCTCGAAGATGGCTCGTGGTGGATGCAGATGGGCTCCGCCGTGCCGCTGGACGAGGACGAGCAGCGCTTCACCGGCGGCGATGAAGACGCCGGCACCTACGAGCGCGACACAAACTCCGCCGCCTATTTCGCGACTGGCCTGTGGCATCACTATCTCGTCACCGGCGACCAGGCGTTCCTCGCCGAGTACTGGCCGACCCTCGAAGCCGCCATCGGCTTCGTCACCGATCACCAGACCGAGCACGGCGAAATCCGCTGGGCCTCGCGCGAGACGGATACGCCCGACGACGCCCTCATCACCGGCTGTTCCTCGGTCCACAAGAGCCTCGAGCACGCGGTTCTCGTCGCCGCCGAGCTCGGCAAGGACGCCATCGCCCGCGATTGGGCTCATGCCCGCGCCCGCCTCGGCCACGCCCTGCGCACCAAGCCCCACCGGTTCAACCGCACCTGGGAACCCAAGGATCACTTTTCGATGGAGTGGTACTACCCGGTCCTCGGCGGCGTATTGACCGGCGAGGCCGCCCGCGCCCAGATCGCCTCGCGCTGGGACGAGTTCGTGGAGGATGGCCGCGGCTGCCGCTGCGTGGTCCATGAGCCGTGGGTGACGGTCGCCGAGTCCGCCGAGCTCACCCTCGCCCTCCTCGCCTGCGGCCAGCGCAAGAAGGCCGAGCAGATGCTCGCCTGGCAGCATCAGCACACGGACGAGGACGGCGTCTTCTGGATGGGCCACCAGACCGAGGTGGACAAGCCCTGGCCGGCGGAACGCCCCGCCTGGACCGCCGGCGCCGTGATCCTAGCGACCGATGCGGTCACCGGCACCACGCCCGCCGCCAATCACCTGACGGCCTGCGCCCTGCCGCCCGAGCTAGACCTCGATGCGGCGCAGCAGCGCGAGCGTCTCCACAAGCGCTAGCCCGCGGAACAGCCCCGAGGCGAGCGCCAGCTCGTACACCTCGTAAGGCGCACGCCCTCCACCCTCCGGGTCCGGATGGACGTCGTGAATGGCGAGGATGCCGCCCGGCGCCACCTTGGGCGCAAATGCCCGGTAATCCGTCAACGCCGCCGCCAGCGTGTGCCCCCCGTCGATGAACACCATCCCCGCCGGCTGATGCCAAACCTTGGCGAAGGTCTGCGCATCCGTGGCGACCGGGATCACCACGTCCTCCAGCCCCGCCTCGCGCATCGTCCGCCGGAAATGCGGCAGCGTGTCGAGCCCGCCATGCCCGTCAGCCAGGTCCGGGTCATGGAACATGGCGCCTGGCTGGTTCTCCTCCGAACCCCGGTGATGGTCCACCGCCAGCACGTGCCCGCCCCCGGCCCGCGCGCCAAGGCCCAGGTAAACCGTCGATTTCCCGCAATAGCTGCCGATCTCGATGCACGGGCCCAGGTGCGCCGTATCCCGCGCCGCGTCATGCAGCGCAAAACCCTCCTCCGCCGCCAGGAAGCCCTTCACGGCCTTTATGTCGACTGGGAGCAAGAGAGAGGTTGTCTCAACCATTCCGAAACCTGAATGCGTGAAAATAAAGTCTCATTTTGCGATGACGAGCGGAGTCCGGGATGTCGGCAGCAAAGCCCCGCAAGAAGGCAGGCGCGCAGAAGAACGGGCCGAAATACGGACCCGAGACCTTTCTAACGCTTCTGGATGGCGTGCGGGAGACCCCGGAGGGACGCTGGTTCCTCCTGGAACTCATCCGCGTGTCCCGCCCCGCCGACGTCGAGACCGACACCGAGGCCGTGGCGCTCCTTCGCCAGCTCCTCGACCGTCCGGTTGACGGCAACCGCCTCAACAACGACGTCGAGACCCAGCTGCGCGCCATGAGCGACACCATCGCCAACGCCCGCGCCGAAATCGCCGCGATCGACGGCCCCGATGGCACCGGCAACCACGTCCACGAGGCCAAGGGCGAACTCGACGCCATCGTCGAGGCGACGGAACACGCCACCTCCGACATTCTCGAAGCAGCCGAACAGCTCGACGAGATTTCAGCCGCCATCGCCGAACTCGACGGCAACAGCGAGAAGGCCGCCGAACTGGCTGAAACGTTGGGCTCCGTCTCCGCCGGCATCTTCATGGCCTGCTCCTTCCAGGACATCACAGGCCAGCGCATCAGCAAGGTCGTGAAGGTTCTCAAGGAACTCGAGCGCCGCGTCGCGCTCCTCCTCGGCGAGGAAATCCAGGAAGGCCCGGAGGTCGATGATCGGCCAGACGCCCACCTGCTCAACGGCCCTTCCCGCGATGGCGAAGGCGTCGACCAGGCCGAGATCGACAAGCTGTTCGCGTAACGCCTGAAGCGAAAACTTGAACGGTTCCAATCAGGTAGCCCCTACGGCGCCGCAACTTTCGTATCCGTGTTAACCGGAATTTCGTTCACCCCGGGCGACAATTCGCCACTCCGGCACGAACGCCAGTCCGACGGCGCGCCGGAATTTCTTGGGGGAACCACGCGCCATGAAGTCCCAGCGCCTTCGCTTCGACGCCGCGGACGGCTGGCAGCCGGAATCGGGTGACGAGCCCTTGCGCGGCGCCCAGGCGGTGATCGCCTTTCTCGATCCGCAGATTGCCACCGGCAGCGCCGCGACGGATGCCATTCAGGCAGCTTTTCCCGGTGCCGATGTTCTTTCCTGCACCACTGGTGGCACGATCGACGGTCGCGACGTGCGCGACGGCATAGGTATCGCCATCGCGCTGGCCTTCGACCGCACGCCCACCCGCCTTGCGACCGCCGACGTCGAAACCTCGGCGGACAGTTTTGCGGCGGGTGCAGCCATCGGCCGGGCGCTCTCCGGCGACGACCTTGCCGGCATTTTCATTTTGTCGGAGGGCCTGCGGGTCAACGGCACCGAGCTCGTCCGGGGCATCCGCGAAGCGGTGTCTTCCCGGGTAACCATCACAGGTGGCCTTGCCGGCGACGGCGCCGATTTCAACACCACCCGCGTCGGCGCCAACTGCGCCCCGCGCGAGGGAATGATCGCGGCCCTCGGCCTTTACGGCGACGCCGTGCGCATCGGCCACGGCAACGCCGGCGGTTGGGAAGAGTTCGGCCCGAAGCGGCGCATCACGCGTGCCGAGGGGAATGTTCTCTACGAGCTCGATGGCAAGCCCGCCCTCGATCTCTACAAGAAGTATCTTGGCGACGAAGCGGCCAACCTCCCCTCCAGCGCTCTTCTCTTCCCGCTGAAGATCTGGCGCAACGGCCCTAACGGCACGGACAGCCAGGATGCCGTCCGCACGGTTCTCGGAATCGACGAAGCCGAAAAGAGCATGACGTTCGCCGGCGACATGCCGGCGGGTGCAGAGGCCCAGCTGATGATGGGCAGTTACGAGAAACTCATTTCCGGCGCGGGCGACGCCGCCGAACGGGCTTGCGCAAGAGGTGTGAACCGCGGTGATGGCGCGATCGGAATTCTGGTGAGCTGCATCGGCCGCAAACTGCTCCTCGGTCAGCGCATCGGCGAAGAGATAGAGGCCGTTGGCGAACGCCTCAACGGCACACCGCTTGCGGGTTTCTACTCCTACGGCGAGCTGTCCCCGCACAGCGCCTCCGGCGTCTGCGAACTCCACAATCAGACGATGACAATCACGCTGCTGGGGGAAGCATGAGCGGCGCGCCCCCGAAGGAACAGAACAGGCGTCATCCGCTCCTTGAGCGGCAGCTTGAGCGTGTGCAGGCGCAGGGTGGCCGCCTGGACATCGACGCCCTGCTCGACCTGGTCAGTCAGGCCTACCACGAATCCGACACGAACGAGGCGCGCATGCGCCACGCCACGCAGCTCATGTCGGACGAGTTGATCGAGGCGACAACCCAGATCGAACGAGAGGCGGACTCGGCCTTTGCAACGATCCTCCAGTCCGTTGCCGAGGGGATCATCGTCACCGATGAGAACCTGCGCATCGAGCTTATCAACGGGCCGGCCAAGAAGCTCTTCAACGCGGAAAGCGGTACGCTGACTGGCCGGCAGCTGGAGCACTTCCTCCCGTCTCTTGAAGCCCCCGGATCGTCCAACTGGACAAGCCGCGATATGACCGCGCTCCGGGCCGACGGCACGCTGGCGCAGGTCATCGCGACGGTCAGCCGTATCCAGCGGCGCCACGCCAATTACCTGGTCTGCGTCGTGCGCGACATGACCGAGCGTCACGCCCGCGAGCGCCAGCTCGAAACGACTTCGGCGCGCCTCAAGACCGTGCTCGACAATGTGAGCCACGGCATTGTCATGGTCGATGCGCAAGGGCGCATCGGGGCGTGGAACAACCAGATATTCGAAACGCTCAGGCTGAAGCCCGGTGACATTCACCACGGTCTGTCCCTGCGTGAAGCGCTCGACCGTCAGGTGGCGCCGCACTTCTCGTCACAGGAAGCGCGCAAGGAACTGATCGATCACTGGCACGAGAAGCTGACCTCGCCGGTGCCTCTCGCCTACGAACAGGAAACGTCGGAGGGAAATACGCTCGACGTCCGCATCCAGCCTATTCCCGGCGGCGGTCTTGTCGCCACTTTCGCAGACATCACCGAGCGCAAGGAAATGGAGCGCAGCCTGCGCGCCGCCAAGGAAGCGGCCGAGGCGGCCAGCCGCATGAAGTCCGAGTTCCTCGCCAACATGAGCCACGAGCTTCGTACGCCCCTCAACGCCATCATCGGCTTCTCCGAGACCATCAAGGAAGGCCTGATGGGCGAGGTCTCCGACATCTACCGCGAATACGCCGGCGACATCCACGCATCCGGCCACCACCTCCTGAGCCTCATCAACGACCTTCTCGACCTTTCCAAGATCGAGGCCGGCAAGTTCGTGCTCACCGAGTGTCAGGTGGACCTCGGCAACATCCTCTCCAGCTGCGTCCGGCTGGTCGAGCCCGGCGCCAAGACGAAGAGTATCTCCGTCACCAGCCATATCGGTAACGTGCCGCCGCTCTACGCCGACGAGCGCGCGTTGCGCCAGATCTTCCTCAACATCCTGTCCAATGCCGTGAAGTTCACGCAGTCGGGCGGCAAAATCACCGTTGAGGCCGATATGGCCGTCAACGGCACCATCGGTATTCGCATCACGGATACAGGGATCGGCATGGCGCCGCACGAGATCCCGCGCGCCCTCCAGCCCTTCGAGCAGATCTCGAGTGCCCTGACGCGCGCGGAACAGGGCACCGGCCTTGGCCTGCCGCTCGTCAAGGCCCTGACCGAGCTTCACGATGGCCGCTTTGACATCGAAAGCGAGCCGGGCCGCGGCACCACGGTCAGCATCTTCCTGCCGCCGGATCGCACGCTGCCGGGCTACGTGCCCGCCAATCTGCCGGGACTGTTGAGCCTGGCCTAGACCAGCGCCGGGCACACCGCGTTAACCGGCGGTTGGTCCTGCCTGGTGTTCAATGGCGGGTCTTAGGAACCGCCAGAGCATCCCGCAACCCGGCATGAAACCCAGTGTGACAGACCATCAGCGGCCGCAGGCGCCCGGTCCGGGCTCACTGCACCCGCGTCTGCGCGACCAGCTTGCCAGCGTGCCGGGTATCGAGGTCATGGGCGAGGCGGGACTGGGAAAACTGATCGCGGAGGTGGACCGCGCCTACCACGAGGCCGACCTTCGCCAGCAACACCTCGAGACGGCACTGAACCACGCCGTCCGGGGCGTTCTCATGGTCGACGCCTCGGGCGCCGTCGTCGCCTGGAACGACCACCTCGTCGAAATCATGAAACCGCGCCCCGGGCTGCTGGAGGTCGGCAAGCCCCTTGCCGAAACCGTATCTGCGTTCATCGCCGAGCTTGGCCTGTGCGACGTCGCTGAAAGTACGCACCGTGAAATCTGGCAGGGCTTCATGCAGGCCGAGGCCCCCATGACGCTCGAGCTTCCCTCGCCCCACGGCCGCACGATCGAGATCCACGTGACGCCGCTCAACGGCCGCGGCTTCGTTGCCAGCCTCGCCGACGTCACCGAGCAGAAAGCCCTCGAAACCAGCCTGCGTACCGCGCGTGAAACCGCCGAGGAGGCAAGCCGCCTCAAGTCGGAGTTCCTCGCCAACATGAGCCACGAGCTCCGCACGCCGCTCAACGCCATCATCGGCTTCTCGGAAATCCTCGCCGCCGATACCAGCGAGGCAGTCCCCGCCAACCATCATGGCTATGCCCAAGACATCCGCGATTCCGGTCACCACCTCCTCTGCCTCATAAACGACCTGCTGGACCTGTCGAAGATCGAGGCGGGCAAGTTCGAGCTGAACGAGGATCAGGTGAACCTGCCGGGCATCATCGGCGCCTGCATCCGCATGGTCACGCCGTCGGCGGAGGCAAGGCAGATCACGCTTTCATACGAGACAGGCCAGATACCGCCCTTGCACGCCGATGAACGCGCTTTGCGGCAGATCTTCCTCAACGCCCTGTCCAATGCCGTGAAGTTCACCAACTCAGGCGGACGCATTGACGTTCACGCGGGTCCGGATGCCGGGGGCGGCATCATTGTCACCGTGGCAGACAACGGCATCGGCATGGCGGCGGAAGATATCCCGCGCGCGATCCGCCCCTTTGAGCAGGTGGGGCGCGACAGGATGACCGGACAGCCCGGAACCGGTCTCGGCCTGCCCCTCATTCGGTCGCTGACCGAGCTTCATGGCGGTACGTTCGAGATCGACAGCGCCCTGGGCGAAGGAACGACGCTCTCGATCTCGCTTCCGCGGGAACGCACCCGCCCCGGCTATGTTCCCAAGGGGCGCGCCGCGGCTGTCTGACCGCGCGGGGTTGAAATCGGCGGCACCGACCTGACATGACAGGGGCCGCGGGGCGGCAACAAGCTGCCCGACAGGCATGTCACGCGGATTTCGACGCGGACATCAATCGCGCTCCGGCGCTCCATCCCCGTATAGGCACCGCATGACGCATGCAACGCATGCGAACTGCGGGCTCCGCGCGTCTCGTAGCCGGACACGTCCGGTATCCGCGCGTCAGGGGCATGCGTCTGGCGCAACCGAAATCCAAAGGAGGTTGAAGCGGACACGTCCGCACCCCCGGCCGACGGCCGGTCATGAAAGAAGGAAGAAGACAAAATGCCACTTCTGAACGACATCTATCCGTCGAGACACGTGACACAACCAACCGTTCACCCCCGTCGCGATCCCGTCATTCATTCGTCCTGGACGCCGAATGCGCCGCTCACCCGTGAGCAGGCCAACAGCTTTGAGCGGGACGGATTCCTTGTTCTCGAGAATCTGTTCGACGGGAACGAAATCGCGAGCCTTCAGGACGCAGCAAACGATCTGCTCGCGAACCCTGACGGCCTCGCACCCGATACCGTCATCCGCGAACGGTCCGACGATCTGGTCCGCTCCATATTCCGCACCCACGACCAGTCCGAGATGCTGGGCCGCCTCGCCGCCGATGCGCGGCTCGTGGAAATCGCGCAGTTCCTGCTGAATGACGGCGTTTACGTCCACCAGTCGCGGCTCAACTACAAGCCCGGCTTCGGTGGCGCCGACTTCTACTGGCACTCCGATTTCGAGACGTGGCACACCGAGGACGGGATGCCGCGCATGCGCGCCGTTTCCGCGTCAATTCTCCTGACGGACAACGACGCCAACAACGGCCCCCTCATGCTCATTCCGGGCTCGCACAAGGAGTTCATTTCGTGCGCCGGCGAAACCCCGGATGACCACTTCAGGAGTTCGCTCAAGAAGCAGGAAATCGGTGTGCCCGACACGGAAACCCTGACCCGCATGGCCGACGAGAACGGCATCACGGCGGGCACCGGTCCTGCGGGCACCGTGATCCTGTTCGAGTGCAACACGCTGCACGGCTCGAACGGCAACATCACGCCCGCACCGCGGTCCAACGCGTTCTTCGTCTACAACGCGATATCCAACAAGGTGCAGGCGCCGTTCGCAGCGAAGCAGCCACGCCCGGACTTCCTGTCCGAGCGCGGCAACGTGGAACCGCTCGCCCCCGTCTACGGACGGCTCGGCGAAAACGAACCGGCCCCGCGCCGGGAAGCGGCCTAACGGTTGGGGTCGTAAGCGAGGTTGGGCGCGAGCCAGCGCTCAATCTCGCGCAATTCCATGCCCTTGCGCTTCGCGTAGTCCTCGACCTGGTCCTTGTGGATGCGGCCGAGGCCGAAATAGGCGCTCTCGGGATGCGCGAAGTAATAGCCCGACACCGACGACGCCGGGTACATGGCAAAGCTCGACGTCAGCTCGATGCCGGTCTTCGCCTCGGCGTCCAGCAGGTCGAACAGGATACGCTTCTCCGTGTGGTCCGGGCACGCGGGATAGCCCGGCGCCGGACGAATACCGCGATAGCTCTCGCGGATCAGCGCGTCGTTATCCAGGTCCTCCTCGGGCTCGTAACCCCAGAACTCCTTGCGCACCCGCTCGTGCATGCGCTCGGCGAAGGCTTCGGCAAAGCGGTCGCCCAGCGCCTTCACCATGATCGACGCGTAGTCGTCGTTGTCGGTCTCGAACGCCTTGGCCCGCTCCTCGACCTCGCGGCCCGCCGTCACCGCGAACCCGCCGAAATAGTCCGCGACACCGCTGTCCTTCGGTGCGATGTAGTCGGCCAGCGCATGGTTGGGCCGCGCACCCTCCTTGCGCTCCATCTGCTGGCGCAGCGTGTGGACTGTCGCCAGCACCTTCTTTCGGCTGTCATCTGAATAGAGCTCGATGTCATCGCCCACGCTGTTCGCGGGCCAGAAGCCGATCACGCCCCGAGGCTTGAACCAGCCCTCGCCGATGATCTGCTGCAGCATGGCCTGCGCATCGGCGAACAGGCTCGACGCCGTCTCGCCCACCACCTTGTCCTCGAGGATCTGCGGATAGACACCGGCAAGATCCCAGGTGCGGAAGAACGGCGTCCAGTCGATGCGCGTGGCCAGCTCGCCAAGGTCATAGTCCTCGAAAACCTTGGTGCCGAAGAACGCGGGCTTCGGTGCCTCGTAGCCCTTCCAGTCGATCTTCACCTTGTTGGCGCGCGCCGCCTCGATCGGGAACACGGCCTTCTCGGCCCGTCCCGCCGCGTGCTTCTCGCGCATCTGCGCGTAGTCATTGGCCACCTCCCTGGCAAATGCTTCCCGCGCCGTCTCCGACAGCAGGTTCGACGCCACGCCCACGCCGCGGCTTGCATCCGCCACGTAGATCACCGGGTGATCGTAGTTCGGCGCGATCTTCACCGCCGTATGCACCTTGGACGTGGTCGCGCCGCCGATCAGCAGCGGAACGTTGAAGCCCTGCCGCTTCATTTCCGCGGCCACGTAGCACATTTCGTCCAGCGACGGCGTGATCAGGCCCGACAGCCCGATGATGTCGGCCTTCTCTTTCCGCGCCTCTTCCAGGATGGTCTCCGCCGGCACCATCACGCCGAGGTCCACCACGTCGTAATTGTTGCACTGGAGAACGACGCCCACGATGTTCTTGCCGATGTCGTGCACGTCGCCCTTCACCGTGGCGAGCAGGATCTTGCCCTTGGCCTTCTGCGCTTCGCCCGAGGCTTCTTTCTCTTCCTCGATGAACGGGATGAGATAGGCCACCGCCTTCTTCATGACACGCGCCGACTTCACTACCTGCGGCAGGAACATCTTGCCGTCGCCGAACAGGTCGCCGACCACGTTCATGCCGTCCATCAGCGGCCCCTCGATGACCTCGAGCGGCTTGTTCGCGCGCTGGCGCGCCTCTTCCGTATCCTCTTCCACGTAATCGGCAATGCCGTTGACCAGCGCATGCGTCAGGCGCTCTTCCACCGGCGCCTCGCGCCAGGACAGGTCCTTCGCCTTCGCGGTCGAGCCGCCGCCTTTGTACTTGTCGGCGATCTCCAGCAGCCGGTCGGTCGCGTCCTCGCGCCGGTTGAGGATCACGTCCTCCACCGCCTCGCGCAGCTCTTCCGGGATCTCGTCATAGACGATCAGCGAGCCCGGATTGACGATCCCCATGTCCATACCCGCGGGGATCGCGTGGTAGAGGAACACCGCGTGCATCGCCTCGCGCACCGCGTTGTTGCCGCGGAATGAGAACGAGACGTTCGAAAGCCCGCCCGAGACATGGCAATAGGGCAGCTCGGAGCGGATGCGCTTTGCCGCCTCGAAGAACTCGACAGCGTAGTTGTTGTGCTCCTCGATACCCGTCGCCACCGCGAAGATGTTGGGATCGAAGATGATGTCCTCGGGCGGGAACCCCACCTCGTTGACCAGGATGTCGTAGGACCGTTTGCAGATCTCGAACTTGCGGTCCGCCGTGTCCGCCTGCCCTTCCTCGTCGAACGCCATCACGACGGCCGCGGCACCGTAGCGGCGGATTTTCTTCGCCGCCGCAACGAAGGGCTCCTTGCCCTCCTTGAGCGAGATCGAGTTGACGATGGCCTTGCCCTGCACGCATTTCAGCCCGGCCTCGATGACCGTCCACTTGGACGAGTCGATCATCACCGGCACGCGCGCGATATCGGGTTCGGACGCGACGAGATTCAGGAAGCGGACCATCGCCGCCTCCGAATCCAGCATCGCCTCGTCCATGTTTACGTCGATGACCTGCGCGCCGCCTTCCACCTGGTCGCGCGCCACGTCGAGGGCAGTGTCGTAGTCACCGTCGATGATCAGCTTCTTGAACTTCGCCGAACCGGTAACGTTCGTCCGCTCGCCGATATTGACGAAAGAGCCGCCAAATCCACTCATGCCGCGGCGTCCCCGCCCGCGAAGGTGGCGATGGTGTAGGGCTCGAGGCCAGACAGCCGCATCTTGTGGTCGAGCTGCGGCAGCCTGCGTGGCGCCTTGCCCTCAACGGCCTTGGCGATGGCGCCGATATGCTCCGGCGTCGTGCCACAGCAGCCGCCCACGATATTGAGCAGCCCGTCATCGGCCCACTTCCCAAGCTGTTCGGCCATCGATTCCGGCGACTCGTCGTACTCGCCGAACTCGTTGGGCAGGCCGGCATTCGGATAGACGCTCACCGGCACCTCCGCCACGCGCGAAAGCTCCGCCACGTAGGGCCGCATCAGTTCCGCGCCCAGCGCGCAGTTGAGCCCCACCGACATCGGCCGCGCATGGCGTACCGAGTAGTAGAAGGCTTCCGCCGTCTGGCCTGACAGAGTCCGGCCCGAGCGGTCGGTGATGGTGCCCGAGATCATGATCGGCAGTTCGATGCCCAGCTCTTCAAAAACTTCGTCGATGGCGAAGAGCGCCGCCTTGGCATTCAGCGTGTCGAAGATCGTCTCGACCAGCAGGATATCCGCCCCGCCCTCGATCAGCCCCTTCGCCGCCTCCGCATAGGCAACGCGAAGCTCGTCGAAGGTGATGTTGCGCTTGCCCGGGTCGTTCACGTCCGGCGACAGCGAGGCAGTGCGGTTGGTCGGGCCCAGCGCGCCGGCCACGTAGCGCGGCTTTTCCGGCGTCGAGGCCTCGTCCGCCGCCTCGCGCGCCACGCGGGCGCACGCCACGTTCAGCTCGTAAGCCAGCTCCTCCATCCCGTAATCCGCCTGCGCGACGGTCGTGGATGAAAAGCTGTTGGTCTCGGCAATGTCCGCACCCGCGTCCAGGTAGGCGCGGTGAATCTTCTTCATCGCCTCGGGCTGGGTGATGCACAGCAGGTCGTTGTTGCCCTGAAGCGGCCTGTGCCAGTCCTTGAAGCGGTCGCCCCGGTACTCGTCCTCCGAGTACTTCAGCTTCTGAATCATCGTCCCCATGCCCCCGTCGAGCACCACGATGCGCTTTGTCAGCGTGTCACGCAGCGACGCAAGCCGTTCGTCTCGGGTCATGGGATTCGGTCCTTCCGGCCCTGAAAATATGGGGTGGAAATGTGCGGTTTATGCGCGTCGCCGCCCGTGCGCAAGGGTGCGCACCGGGCGGCGTCACTCGGCACATAAGGATATAAAGGTTTCTTTATATGAGATCAAGCCCGGTGCTGGCCTAGCCGCCGGAACTGCCTCCCGGCACCCAGAGCACATCCCCCCGCCCGCCGTCATTGGCCGCCCGGGCCATGACGAACAGCAGGTCGCTCAGCCGGTTCAGATAAACGCCGATCATCGGGTTGGCCTCGTCGGCATCGGCAAACATCCAGAAGTCGCGCTCCGCACGCCGCGCCACGGTCCGCGCCAGGTGCAGGTGCGCCGCCGCCGGTGTGCCGCCCGGCAGGATGAAGGACTCGAGCGGTTCGAGCCCCGCGTTGACCTTCTCGATGGCCGCATCCAGCCGCGCCACGTCGGCTTCGCCGATCCGCAGCGAGCCTTCCGCCTTTGCCGCCTCCGGCACAGCAATGTCCGCACCGAGGTCGAACAGGTCGTTCTGCACGGCGGTCAGCACCGCCGCCGCCTCGCCTTCCAGCACCAGCAGCGCAAGACCGAGCACCGCGTTGAGCTCGTCCACGCTCCCCTGCGCAACGATGCGCGGATCATGCTTCGCCACGCGGGTGCCGTCGGCCAGCGTCGTCGCGCCCTTGTCACCCTGCTTCGTCGTGATCCTGTTCAGCCGGACCATGAATTGTCTCCCGTTTCGGCGCCGCCGAAGGTCGCCACGAACTGCCCGTCGATCCGCGCCACACGGCACGCCGCGCCGAACGCGCGTTCCAGCAGCCCAGCATCGAGGATATGCCCCGGCGCCCCCTCGGCAAGCACGCGGCCTTGGCCGAGCACGATCACCCGATCGCAATAGCGGTCCGCCAGCGTCAGGTCGTGCAGCGCCACCAGCACCCCGCGCCCCTCGCCCGCCTCGCGCCTCAGTATTTCCATCACGTCCACCCGGTGCGGCGGATCGAGATCGGCAATCGGCTCGTCCGCAATCATTACCCGGGGCTCACCCGCCAGCAGCCGCGCCAGCATCGCCCGCGCATGTTCACCGCCCGACAGCGTATCGACGCGCCGCCCCGCCATCGCCGTCAGCGCGCACCCTTCAAGCGCGCAGGCAACCGCGCCCTCGTCCTGCGCGCTTTCGATGCTGCGCCACCACGGCAGGTGCGGCAGCCGCCCCAGCGCCGCCACTTCGCGCACGGTCAGCGGCCAGTCGCATGTGGGCCGCTGCGGCAGGTAACCCAGCACACGGGCCCGCGCCATGTCCCCCATCCCCGAAAGCGGAACGCGATCGAACGTCACCTCGCCGCCATCGCCCGCTGCCACGCCCGCAAGGATACGAAGCAGCGTCGACTTCCCCGCACCGTTGGCGCCGAGAATGCCGACAAGCTCGCCGCCCTTCACCGACAGTGACACCCGGTCGAGCACCGTCCGCGCGCCATAACGCACCGTGATATCGCGCCCTTCGATCATGCCGCCCGCCCTTCAAGCCGCGCCCGCATGACCAGCCACAGGAAGACCGGTGCCCCGATCAGCGAGGTCAGCACGCCCAGCTGCAGCCGCGCATCCGTGAACCCCGCGCGCAGCACGAGATCCGCCGCGACCACCAGCACCGCCCCGCCGATCATCGACGGCAGCAGCAGCGCCCCCGGCCGCATCCCCGCCAGCGGCCGCAGCGCGTGCGGCACCACAAGCCCCACGAAGGCCAGCGCACCCACCACGGCGCCGACAGCGCCGGTCCCGAGCGCCACGCCCGCGACGACCAGCAGCCGCGCCCGCGCCGGGTTGATGCCCAGCGCCGCGCCCGCATCCTCGCCCAGCGCCAGCCCGTCGAGCCCGCGTCCGCACGGCAGCAGCAGTGCCGCGCACAGGACGGCGAAGGGCGCCACCAGCATCACGTCACTCATCGCTGCCGCGTCCAGCGTCCCCATGATCCACGTCAGCGCCTCGGCCGCTGCAAACGGGCTCGGCGCCAGCGACAGCGCAAGCCATGTCAGCGCGCCCATCAGCGCATTGATCGCGAGCCCGGCAAGGATCAGCGTCGCCGGCGGCGGCCTGCGCCCCGCCAGCAGCAACAGCCCGATCACCGCGATGCCGGCTGCAGCCAGCCCCGCCAGCGGCATCGCCAGCACCGACACGGCCGACAGCCCGAAATAAAGCGCCACAACGCCGCCCAGCGCCCCGGCCCCGGAGATACCCAGCAGGCCCGGATCGGCCAGCGGATTGCGCAACAGGCCCTGGAGCGCCGCACCGGACAACCCCAGCACGCCCCCCGCGAGGATCGCGAGCAGCGTCCGCGGCACCCGCAATTCGAAGAGGATCAGGTCGCGGGTGGCAGCATCCATATCGCCGAACACGGCAGGCCCCGCCGGTCCCGCTTCAAGCGACACCAGCGCGGTCACAACCAGCAAGCCCGTCAGGCTCGCAAGGAGCAGGCCCCGCGTCATGGCGCCCCTTCCCCGGCAAGCCGCGCAGCCAGCCGCGCTGTCTCGACCGTTCCGCATAACAGCGCCGCCGGATCGGCCCGGCGCATCTCTGCCGCGCCAAGCGCTGGATGCGCGAACAGCCTGTCCGACCGGGACGGCGGCGCATCCGCGCGCGCCGCAAGGATCAGCATGTCCGGCGGCCCGGCCGCCAACTCCTCCAGCCGTAAATAGGTCCGGCCACCGGCAGCGTTCGTCAGCCCTGCATAGGCTAGAACGGCCCCGCCGAGCATCGCCTCCCCATGCGCCAGCATCCCCGGCGATACGATGATCGCGCTGCGGTCCCGCACGGACCTGGCCTCGCCCAGCGCCGCGTCAATCTCACCGACCAGCGCTTCCGCCTTCGTCGCCATGCCAAGCGCCGCGCCGACGCGCCGATAGGCCGTTCGCATGCCCTCAAAGTCCGCCGCCTCCGGCACCCGCAGCACCTCGATACCGAGGGCCTCAAGCCGTCCCGTCAGCCGCTGATGCCCGAAGCCCCCGGCAAGCACCAGGTCCGGCTCGAAAGTCAGCACGTCCTCCAGCGACGCCGCCGCTTTGGAAATCGCAGCCGCCTCGCGCCAGTACGCCGACAGCTCCCTGTCATCCGCGAGGATGGAAACGGCCTTGAGCCGCTCCCCTGGATCGAGCGCCAACAGAACCTGGTCCGTACAAAGATTGATCGACACGATCCGTTGCGGCGGCTCGGCCGCGGCCACGGGGGCAGCCGCGAAGGCCGCCCCCGCAAGCATCGCGATCATGGTCCGCTTAAAACGCAACGGACGCCTCGAGGAACGCCGTCCGCCCGGGCAACGGGAAAGCCGAGTAGCGGTTGGGGTTGGTGTCCGATGCCACCGCAATCGCGTAATACTCCGTATCCGTTGCATTGCGCAGTTCCGCCCGCAGCGTCACCGGCCCGATTGTCCCGCCTGCCGAGATATCCACCAGCGAGTAGGTCGGGATCTTCGGGAACATGGCGCCCTGATCGTTCAGCATGCGCTGCGAGCCCGTGTAGCGCCAGTTGACCCCGGCCCACACGTTGTCGCCAGTCCAGTTGACTCCCAGCCCGCCGGTGAGACGTGGCACCGCCGGCACGTCATTGTCGTCGAACGGCCCCTCGGTGAAGATCGCCTCTGTGTAGTTGACCCGCGGCGTCACGGTGAAGCCGTGCCCAAGCCGGGCCACGGCCTCGGCCTCCACGCCTCGCCGCCGCGTCTGGTCCAGGTTGGTGTTGAAGCCGAACGTGGCGCTCGTGTCTGGGTCGAACGCGATCTGGTCGTGCACCCGCATCTCGAACACGCTGACCCGTGCGTCCACAGGCCCGAAGGATGCTTCGGCGCCCGCTTCCATGTCCCAGGATGTCTGGTTGCGCAGGTCGAAGCTCAGCGGCTGAAACGTGATCGGCGATACGCGCGTCCCCACCCGCTCGTCGATCGTCGGCACGCGCACCGCGCGCCCGCCCCGCACGAAGACGGACGCATTGTCCGTCACCGCGTAGGCCAGGCCGAGATTGGCGGAGACGTTGTAGTCCGTGTCCCGGATGCCGGCCGCCACGTTCTGGATCGAGTCCAGCTTCACGTCCGTGCGGATCGCCCGCACACCCGCGTCCAGCGTCAGGTCGTCCGTCAGCCCGATATCCGCCTGCCCGTACGCCGACACCGACGACTGCCAGCCGTCATAGTCGTTGCCGCCGGGAAAGCCGATGAAGCGCTGCTCCACCTCGGCCTGCGTGTAGGTCGCATCGACCCCGAAAATCGCGTTGACCGGCAGGCCGCCCGCCACCGCATCGACGGTCACGCGCGGCGTCAGCGAGGCGGTCGCCACGGTCCGGTCGTCCAGCGTCGCCTGGCTGAT
The DNA here is from genome assembly GCA_965229975.1 of Parvibaculaceae bacterium. Lineage (GTDB taxonomy): Bacteria > Pseudomonadota > Alphaproteobacteria > CGMCC-115125 > CGMCC-115125 > Pyruvatibacter. The sequence goes on along the minus strand of OZ245936.1, from coordinate 548,299 downwards.
GAAGTCACTCGACGTGCTGCTGCGCCGGTAGCCCCCGTCGAGCAGCAGCTTGGTGCCCTCGCCCAGCCGCGTCTCGACACCGGCCTCGAAACGCACACCGCGCTCCTCCGCCTTGTCGCGGGGCGTGGCCGTGCCGCGCGGATCGTTGTTCACCCGGTCGAGGCCGATACCCGAGTCGACCAGCCGTCCGCCCGGCAGACCGGTCTCGTCCGTGTTGTAGGCGGCGCTCGCCCGCCAGACGGTCGGCCCGGTATCGATCGTCAGGCCGGCGCTGTAGGCGTGGCGCGTCTGCTCGCTGTTGTGCCGCCAGCCGCCGCTGTCGGTGATGTCGGCGGCGAATTCCACGAAGGCCGGGGTGCCGCCGAACGAGAACGACGCCTGCGACCGGCGGTACTCGTTGCCGCCGACGGTTCCCGACGCCTTCACGCCCGGCTGCGGTTCGCCGGACCTGCGCGTCACGATATTGATCGCGCCGCCCACGGCGCCTTCGCCATAAAGCACCGCCGCCGCGGCCCCGCGGACCACCTCGATGCGTTCGATGGACCCGCGCGGCACAGCCGAGAACTGCACACCCGACAGGTCGAGATCGTTGATCCGCCGTCCGTCCACGAGGATCAGCGTGTTCTGCGTCGCCTGCTCACCGAAGCCGCGCACGTCCACGGTCGAGAACGACGACGCCCCGTTGCCGTAGAAGTCACGCACGTGCAGCCCGGCTTCCGCCGCCAGCACCTCCGGCAGAGTCATGCCCGGATGCCGCGCGATGGCTTGCCTGTCCACCACCGTCACCGACGATGACGTGAGCCCGGCATCCAGCCGGCTCGCGCTGGCGATGATCGGCGGCAGCACATAGGTCTTGTCTTCCGCGAACGAATTGGATGGCAGCGTCGTCAACGCGACAGCCGTCAGTGCCGTGCCCGCGCACAGCCTGGTCGTGAGCTTCATGAGCCCTGTCCCCTTGGTTGAACCGCGCGCGCACGAAAGCCCGCGCGGCGGCAAACGGAGGGGACGAATTTCTGGAAACATCCGGCCCGCTCCTGCGCCACGTTCTCGAAAAACGCAGTCGCCAGAGCGGTTTTCCCGCCGGTGTCGCGCCCGCCGCACGACGCCCGTAGGCGATGCTCGCACCGGCAGGTCTCCTGGCTTGCGGGTCAAAGCGCTTTGGCCGCCTTCCCAACGCCCGAAGGCGTCAGTGGCATGGTTGGCCGCACGCTCACCGCTCACAGTTGCGGGGGCAGCCGCGGATTGGGGCCATGTGGCCCGCACCGCGTTCCCTTTTCATCGCCCGCTAGGGCGAACCGGTGGTCGCACGAAGCCTTACATTGCCACCGCCCACGCGGCAAGCACGCGGAACGCGCCGCCATGCCACTTTGTTGTCTGTCCATGGCCGCCGCTCAGACCGACGTGAAAGCCCGCCGTCCGACCTGGTTCGGACGGCTGCTTGATACGCGCTATGGCGTCTGGTGGTCCTTCGCGGGCGCCTTGGGCGAAACAACGGTCCTGCCTATTCCTTTTGAAGCGCTTCTCCTGCCCGCCATGGTCGCCGACCGAAGCCGGGCCTGGATCCTCGCCGCCATGGCCCTCCTCGGCAGCATCGCCGGTGCGCTCATCGGCTATGCCGTCGGCCTTTTCCTGTTCGACGCGGTGGGCACTGCCTTTTTCGAATGGATGGGCTACAGCAGCGCCTTCGATGACTTCCAGTCACGCTTCGCCGAGAGCGGCTTCTGGGCCGTGTTCGTCATCGCGCTGTCGCCCGCGCCCATCCAGGTCGCCACGGTCGGCAGCGGGTTCCTCGGCTATTCATGGTTGTGGTTCCTTGCCGCGGTCATCCCCTCGCGCGCCGTGCGCTACTTCGGCGTCGCGGTCATCGCCTATGCCCTCGGCCCGCGCGCCGAGTCATTCGTTGCTCGCCACAAGCGCACAACCGGCTTCGTGACGCTGGCGGCCGCGGTTCTTTTCGTCGCAGCCTGGTTCGCCTTCTGAGCATTCCGCTACGTAAAGCCTGAACAGGCGCCCCAAACCGCCCGGAAGCTGTTGAAGCTAGCGCCGCGCGGAGACATCATCGTGCCTGAACAAAAAGTCTTGAGTTGCCGCGTACCGCGCGAGGAGGCGCCCCATGATAGAGCCCAATATCTCCAGCGACATCGCCGCCACCATTGTCGACCCCTACGCCTATGCGGACGGCGACAAGGTGGACCAGGCATTCGCCAAGCTGCGCAAGGACCAGCCGCTTGCCGTCGCGCAGCCGGAGGGCTTCGAACCGTTCTGGGTGGTGACCAAGCACAAGGACATCTACGCCGTCGAACGCCAGAACGAGGTGTTCCACAACGGCGACAAGGCCACCACGCTCACCACCATCGAGGCGGACCAGGCCGTGCGCGAGATGATGGGCGGCTCGCCCCACCTCGTCCGCTCGCTCGTCCAGATGGACAACCCGGACCACAAGAATTACCGCCGCATCACCGCGGACAATTTCATGCCGCAGAACCTCAAGCAGCTTGAGGTACAGGTGCGCAAGATCGCCAAGTCCTTCGTCGATCACATGGAAGAAGTCGGGCGCGCCAACAACGGCGAGTGCGACTTCGCCCGCGACGTCGCTTTCCTCTACCCGCTCCACGTCATCATGGAACTTCTGGGCGTTCCGGACTCGGACGAACCCAAGATGCTGAAGCTGACGCAGGAGCTGTTCGGCGCCGCCGACCCGGAGCTCAACCGCACCGGCAAGGAGCGCGACAACATGAAGGACGGGCTGGACGCCCTCTCCAGCACCGTCAACGAGTTCATCGAGTACTTCTCGGAAATCACCGAGGACCGCCGCAAGAACCCCAAGGACGACATCGCCAGCATCATCGCCAACGGCAAGATCAACGGCGAGCCGCTCGGCATCCTCGAGGCCATGAGCTACTACATCATCGTCGCCACGGCGGGCCACGACACCACGTCGTCCACCACCGCCGGTGCCATGTGGGCCCTTGCCGAGCGGCCGGACCAGTTCCGCCGCATCAAGGAAGACCCGAAATACATTCCGATGATGGTCGAGGAGTCGATCCGCTGGGTGACGCCGGTGAAGCACTTCATGCGCTCCGCCACGCAGGACACCGAGCTTGCCGGGCAGGAGATCAAGAAGGGCGACTGGATGATGCTCTGCTACCCGTCCGGCAACCGGGACGAGGAGATGTTCGACGACCCGTTCGAGTTCAAGATCGACCGGCAGCCGAACCGTCACATCGCCTTCGGCCACGGCGCCCACATCTGCCTCGGCCAGCACCTGGCCCGCATGGAGATGCGCGCCCTGTGGGAAGAACTGCTGCCGCGCGTCGAGAGCATCGAACTCAACGGCCAGCCCTCGCGCATGATCGCCAACTTCGTCTGCGGCCCGAAGTCGGTCCCCATCCGCTTCAAGATGAAGAACTAGCGGCCTAGAGCTTCACGGGCGTCTTGAAGCCCGGTGGCTTGACCGCCACCACGGAGCCCTTGAGCGCGGTGAGAACGTCCTCGGCCGTGTTGCCGACAAACAGGCCGGGGACGCCCGTTCGCGCGACCGTCCCCATCACGAGAGCCAGCGGCTTTCGTCCGTTCGCAAGTTCAGGCAGCACGTCACGCGCATCCCCCCGTTCAAGCTGCGGGGTGATGTGGGGCATATGCGTGAACCCCATGGCGCGCGCCATCGACTGCGCCTCGCTGCACAACGTATCGAGGGCCGCGCGGTGGCGGGCGGAGACGCGGCGCACATATTCCTCGAGCTGGGCATGGGTCACGCCCGGCGCCGCACGCTGCAGCAGCCCTTCGGCCGGCGCCTGCCAGACATGGACAAGCCGCACATCCGCTTCGAAGGAGTCTGCAAGGCGCAGCACGGTCTCCAGAATGCGCGTGTTCAGGGCTGCCTCGGTGCCTTCACCTTCGGATTCCTGGTCAAAATCAACGGCAGCAAGGATCTCCTTGCCTCCGCCGGCGGCCGTCGCCTCCCGCAAGATCCACACGGGCACCGGCGATTTTCGAATGAGATGCAGGTCCTCGCTGCCAAGAACGATGCGTCGCAGCATCCCGGCATGCGAAGCCGGCTTCACGACCATCGCGCAACCCTCGTGGTCGGCCCGGCGTATCACCTCCTGGAACGCCTTCCCCTGCGTCACCAGCACGTCTGCATCCTCGGCGGCAAGACCGGCATCCTGCATTGCGCCGGCCACGGCTTCCTGGCGTTCGGACCGGCGCGCTTCGTGAATGGCATCCGGCTCGGGGCCCGCAATGGCGCGCAGGATGTCGTCGCCCGGGTCGCTTTCGACGACGGACATCACGATCAGCCGCACTCGCATGGCGTCCGCGAGTCGCTTCGCCGTTCGCAGCGCCCCAACGTCGCCGGCGTCCCCGGTGCACACGGCAAGAACAGGACCTGGCGTGCCTGTTGGGCTGTTCATGTCATTCCTCCTTGGCGGGCGGCAGTTCCTGGCCGGCCGGGTCCAGCACTTCGATGCGCTGGGGCTGCTTGCTGCCGAGGATGAGTTCCACCGCCCGGTCGGCCGCGTCCTGGAACGGTTCGAGTTGTAGATCAGCACCGGCCTTGGCCAGCTCCTCGCGATCCTGCTCGCGATGGCAAACGGCCGCGATCCGGCCGCTGAACCCTGCCTCCCTCAGCGCTTCGGCAAGGACGATGCGCGGGTCGCCGGTCGTGCCGATCTCGGCCGTGTGCTCCGGCATCGCCGCAATGGCATGGCTCGCCTGGCGCAACGGCAGATGCGCGACGAACTCGGGATCGGTCGCATCGCCATAGACGACGTCGATGCCCGCCTCGCGCCAGTAGCGAACGGTCTGCGGTCCGAAATCGATGCCCAGCACCCTGACGCCGCGCTTGAGCAGCCGCTGCGCAATGGCGCCGCCATAGCGCCCGAGGCCAAAGATGAGAACTTCCGGCCCGCGCCCGACCGAAACATCCGCCCCCTGCACCTCGCGCGGGGTGCCTTCCCGCTCGAAGATGCCAAGCGCCGGTCCGAACAGGTCCCAAAGCCGGTGCGAATACGTGATCATGTAGGTCGAAGCTGAAATGGTGATCAGCCCGACAAGAGTCACGAGGCCCAGGCCGGATTCGGTCACATGGCCGAGCGCCAGTCCCATGGCCATGAACACCAGGGAGAACTCCGAGATCTGCGCAACGGTCAGCCCCGCAAGGAAGCCGGTACGCGCCTGGTAGCCCATCGCCCCCATGATCGCGAGAACGATGAGCGGGTTGCCGATCAGCACGAACAGCGCGAACACGATGGACGCGAACACGTTCTCGCCGAGCACCGACATGTCGAGCGCGGCCCCGAGCGAGATGAAGAAGAACAGCAGCAGGAAGTCTCGCAGCGAGGCAAGGCGCGCCGCGATGGCCTCGCGGAACGGCGTCGAGGCAAGCGAGATCCCGGCCAGCAGGCCGCCCAGTTCCTTGCCGAACCCAAGGTAATGGCCGACAGCCGCCAGCAAGGCCGCCCAGCCGATGGCAAAGCCGATGAGCAGCTCGGGCGAGCGGGCAAGGCGGGTGACCAGCGGCGTCGCCGCGTAGCGGATGAACAGCAGAACCGAACCCAGCAGGGCCACGCCATAGGCGAATATCAGCGCGGCATCGCCCAGACCCTGTTCCTCGGCGGCGGCGGTCTGTCCGGTGACCGACAGGGCAATCATCGCCAGCACGACGACAAGGTCCTGCACGATCAGGAAGCCCAGCGCGATCCGCCCATGCAGCGAGTCGATCTCCTTCTTGTCGGAGAGAAGCTTCACGATGATGATCGTGGAGGAGAAGGTGAGCGCGACACCGACATAGAGGCTCGTCACCCAGTCGAAGCCGAGCGCCAGTCCGATGAGAAACCCGAAAAACGAGGTGAACCCCACCTGCCCGAGGCCGGTTGTCACGGCCACCGGCCCCAGTTCGCGCATCAGCTTGATGTCGAGCTTGAGGCCCACCAGGAACAGCAGGATCGCGATCCCCAGTTCGGCGAGCAGGTCGATGTACTCGGACGACTGGGCAATCCCCAGCACGGAGGGCCCCGCAAGGATGCCGGCCGCGATGAAACTGACGATCAGCGGCTGGCGCAGCAGGAGCCCGATGAAGCCGACGACTGCGGCCAGAACGAGCAGGGCCGCGATCTCATAGAAGACGTAGCCGGATACCACCTCGATCATTGTGACAGGCAAACCTCACGCAACTGCGAGCCCTCGTCCGCGCGCCGGCCAAGGCTCTTCGCTCAGGGATTTGTTCACGAGATTAGCAACGGGTTGCGCTCAATCTCCAGCGGAACCCGCTGCCTGTTGCACCCGGGACGTCTGGCCTCAGCTGGCGGGAGAGCGGTGGTTCCCTCCGGTTGTTCGCACGCGCAGCGCCCGCTAGTCTTTTGCGGCGCTCGGTGCGTCCAACGGGAGGGATACCATGCGGTTTCGCAACAGCTTCGCGGCGCTTCTCGCCGCGCTCGGGCTCGGCCTTGTCACGGCTCCGGCCCAGGCGGCAACGAATGTCGTTTACATTCTCGACGCGTCCAACTCCATGTGGGGCCAGATCGACGGTACCGCGAAGATCGAGACCGCCCGCGGCGTCATGGGCGACCTGCTCGGCGACGTGGCCGAGGGCACGACCGTCGGCCTGATGGTCTACGGCCACCGCTCGGAAGGCTCCTGCGACGACATCGAAGTGCTCTCGGGCCTCGGCGAGGCAACACCGGACGACCTGATCGCCAAGCTTGCCGAGATCAAGCCCAAGGGTAAGACCCCCATCGCCGGCGCGCTGACGGCTGCAGGCGACGTGTTCCCCACCAACGACGCCAGCAACAACGTCGTCCTCATCTCCGATGGCATCGAGACCTGCGAGGGCGATCCCTGCGCCGTCGCCGGCGAACTCGCCGCCTCGGGCGTCGACACCAAGGTTCACGCGGTCGGCTTCGACGTGGACGCCGCCGCCCGCGAGCAGCTCGAATGCATCGCCGAGAAGGGCAACGGCAGCTACTACAACGCCGGCAACGCCGAGGAGCTCCAGGTGGCCCTCGCCGAGGTCAAGGAAGTTGTTGAGGCCGCCCCCGAACCGGCGCCCGAGCCGGAACCCGCTGAACCCACCACCGAGCAGGCCTTCTTCGATGACTTCGAAGGCACCGCCCTTGCCGAGGACTGGGTCGTGAACAATCCGAACCCGGATGCCTACATCGTCGAGAACAGCAACCTGCTGATGCTGAACTCGGCCAGCGGCGGCTTCCCGGTCGCGGAAACCCAGAACGTGGTGGTGCTCAAGCGCGACCTGCCGGCCGGAGATTGGGACGCGCACATGACGTTCACCGGCGAGCTCAAGACCGGCAAGGAAAGCGTCTGGTTCGGCCTCTACACCGATGCGCAGAACTATCTGGCCGCCCAGCTCTACACAAATGGCGGCTGCTGCGGCTGCGCCCATACGGCGCTGCGCAACCAGAAGTCCTCGGGCGGCGAGCAGACGGAATTCACGATCCCCGTCATCGGCAACGCACTGGGCTGCGGCGCGGGCTTCACGAGTGAAACCATGATGCCGGTTGTCGAAGAATTGTTCGCCTCACCCGTGCGCATCTCTTTCCACAAGCGAGGCCGCAGCTACTACGCAAGCGCCGACCTCGGCCAGAAGAACGAGGACGGCACGCCGATCCTGCACGAGACCGATCTGCTGACTTCCCTCCGCAGCCCTGGCGAACTCGCCATCGCCACCGGCAAGTGGAACAGCGCCGAGGGCGAGGTCCTGCTGATGATCGACTCGGTCGAGGTCGTTGCCGTCAGCGAGTGACGTCGGCCCAGAGCCCATGGAACGGCCGGGGCGCCCCGCTGCCCCGGCCATTTTTTGCCCGCCCCGCATCATCAAATTTGATGACACCCCGGGCTTGGGCCTAGGATTTCCGCGTTCCTGCCGGCGCGCCCGGCGATGCGGACCGCTCGGCCATGCCAGACACCGCCGAAAGCCCACCCGGAGGGCCCTCCAGTCTGCCGCCGGGCATCGCTGTCGAGACAGTGGGCCTGCCCGTCGCGGGCGAGTGGTACGTCCACGAGGATGCAGGCGTCGGCGGCCCTGTCGTGCTGCACGTCTACGGCAGCACGTTCCTGATGAACCGTGGGCCCATGCATCACCGGCTCGCGGCAGAGATCGCCGCCCAGACCCGCGGCCGCGTCTTCCAATTCGACTACTCCCTGGCGCCCGAACGTCCCTTCCCCCTCGCCATCGAGGACGTGGTGCGCGTGGTTCGCAGCCTCTATGCGGACGGCCTTTCACCGGGCCGTATGGTCATCTTCGCGGAAGGATCGGGCGCCGCGATTGCCCTGGCCGCCCTGCTTCTCCTGCGCGACGGCAACACACCGCTGCCCGCGGGACTTGCCCTGTTGTGCCCGTGGGCGGATCTCACCTTCTCCGGCGGCAGTTTCACCCGCAGCCTGGCCGCAGACGGGTTCGTTACCGATTTCGAACTGCTGGCCGAACTCTCGATGGACTACCTCCAGGGCGCCGATCCGCACCACCCGCTCGCCTCGCCCGCGCTCGCTGATCTCGCCGGACTTCCCGAGACCATTATTCACACCGCGGCCACGGACCCGTGCTGCGACGACGGCGCGCTGATCGCCCGCGGTATCCGCGAGGGCGGCGGCCGCGCACACCTGCACCACTGGGACGCCATGCCCTACACGTGGCACAAGCGCCACCCGGTCGAGGGGCAGACAAAGGCGGCACTGGCGAGCATCGCCCAGTTCGTCCGCCGCGCGACGCGCCAGCAAGCCGCGCGCGATGCCGCCGCCAAGCGTGATCTCGAGGCCGCCTACCGAGAAGGCGTCGCCCGCTTCGTCGAGCCGCACATGGAGCCGCGCATCGACGCCATCTTCGAATGGGCACGCGAGCAGGGCCCGTCGTGGATCTGGCCGATGATCGCCCGCCGCGTCGAGGGCGGCGCCCTCGTCACCCAGGAACAGGTCGAGCGTGAATGGCTGCGCGCCCTCTTCGACCGCGAACCCGTGCCCATGTTCGTCATGAGCGCCAGCCGCCACGTCATCCTCGCCAACCGGCGCGGGGCGGAATTCCTTGAGGCCCCCGGCCCCCTTGCCCTCTCGGGCGGCCGTCTCGTCGCATCCGCAGGACCCGGCTCCACCGAGGATGCCGCGCTCGACAAGGTCATGGCCGGCCTGTTCGCGCCCGCGGGCGAGACGGACGATCGCGGGTCGAGAACCGCCGCTTGCCGTCTCGACCGGGCCGGCGCCACCTGCATCGTGCAGTGCCATCGCCTGCACGCGCCCGACGATGACGCGGCCGCACCCCCCGTCGTGCTGGCCCGCATCGTGACCGCCACGACGCCGCAGCCCGACCCCGCAATCCTCCGCATGAGCTACGGCCTTTCGGAGCGCGAGGCCGACCTCGCCGCAGCCTTCGCCGGCGGGACCACCCTTGAGGACTACCGCGCCGCCAACGGTCTCTCGATGGCCACGGTCCGCACCCACTTCGCGCGCCTCAAGTCAAAGCTCGGTGCGCGCGACCAGGCGGACGTCGTCCGGCTCTGCCTGACAGCCGCCTGGCTGTCGGCACCACGGGACACCTGAACGGAAAATCATGTGAAGGGGGTGGTGGGCGCACAAGGACTCGAACCTTGGACCCGCTGATTAAGAGTCAGCTGCTCTACCAACTGAGCTATGCGCCCGCCGGGCAGGCAAGAGTGGCGGCCGGGCGAGAAGAATCCGCCGTTGGAAGGAGCCGCCGCCTGCGAAGCGAGGGCGCGTGATAGCAAAGCCCATCACGAGCCGCAAGCCCCGCCTCGCCCGCCTCCGCCATCACCGGAACGAACGCCGTTTTCGGGCGTTTCTTGGGAAATCCGATAGCAACGGAGCCACCCATGGCAAGCAAAGGCCAGGGCGGGGATGACCGCCCGTCGGTGAAGGACGACGAAACCTACGAGCGCCTGCGCGAGCAGGGCGAAAGCAAGGAAAAAGCCGCCCGCATCGCCAATGCACAGGCGTCGTCCTCCCGGGCGCCCGGCAAGAAGGGCGGCAAGCATCCGCCGTATGAGGATTGGACCGTGGACGAGCTTCAGGACAAGGCCGCCGACATCGGCATCGAAGGCCGCTCTGACATGAACAAGGACGACCTCATCAAGGCTCTCAGGAGCCACTAGGAGAAACCGTGACTGCCGTCGCAAAGACCTATGCCGTCGTCCTCATCGTCTTCCTGGTGCTGGACTACGTATGGCTGGGCATCGTCGCGCGCAATTTCTACGCCCAGCAGCTGGGCATCCTCATGCGCGACAATCCCAACTTCCTCGCGGCGGGCATCTTCTACGCGTTTTACTGCGCCGGCATCGTCCTGTTCGCCGTTCAACCGGGCCTCTCGTCCGGTTCGTGGATGATGGCCGCATGCCTCGGCGCACTGCTCGGCCTGCTTGCCTACGGCACCTACGACATGACGAACCTTGCCACACTGCGTGGCTGGCCCGTCCTCATGTCCATCGTGGACATGGCTTGGGGTGCCGTGCTCACGGGCATTGCCGCCACTGCCGGCTATGTCGCAGGGCGGCTCCTGGGCTGACCGATACCCGACACACGACGGAGAACCACAATGACCAGCAAGACCTCGACCGCCAGCGCCGTTCACAACGCCCTGCGCGATCTCGGTGACAACGTCGTAAGTCTCTATCTGCCCCTGCCTGCCATCGAGGTCGGCGGCGAGAAGTGGCGCATCCTGCAGAAGAACGCGCTCGCGAAGCTGGAGGAACATTGCCCGGATCACACCGGCCTCGCCGAGGAACTGGAGGGCATCGACCTTCCTGACTTCCGCGGCTCCGGCATCGGCCTGTTCTCCGATGGTGGCAAGGTCCGCGTTCTCCACCTCACCCACCGCCCGCGCCCGCTCCTCAAGGTGGGCGGCCCCGCCGCCATGCTCCCGGCGCTGGCAGACTCGGTCTCGGACGTCTCGCGCTGGGTTGCCGTGATCGACCGCGACCACGCCCGCCTCGTCCTCGTGGACAACGGCCGCGTGATCGATCACACGGCGCGACTGACCCATGATTCCTTCGAGAAGATCGCGGGCATGCGCGAGACCATGAACGATGTGCTGTTCCACTCCGCCGCCCGCGGCGGTGCACGCACGCCGGCCGAGGGCGCTGCGAAGTTCCATGCGCTCGGGACCGACCTCAGCGGCGAACACGAAAAGGCCGAGGAAGACTTCTACACTGGCTTCGCCAAGGCCGTGGAAGCCGCGGTGCCGCCCTCGGAAGGCGCCATCATACTTGCGGGTGACCCCAAGCGCACCGGCCGCTGCGCCCCGCACTTCCACCGTCTTGAAGTGCGCCAGCTTCACATGGCTGGCGACGCCCTGACCGACGAGTCGATTGCTGACGAGGTCAGTGCACTGGAACCGGCCCATCCCGGAGAGATCGGCGATGCCGATCCCGCCGCGACCGCCATCGGCCCCATCGACGTGCGCAAGGCCGGCGAAGCCGGTCAGGCCGATGCCGTGTGCATATCCGGTCACCTGACCGGCCTGGAGGACGGCACCACAGACGAGCACACGCGCATCAATGCGTGGGAAGACGTGGCCGACCTCGATGTGGCGGACCGGGCCGTCGCTGCCGCCGTCGAGACGGGTGCGCGCCTGTTGATAGCGCCCGAAGGGCAGGAATCCCCTGTCGTGGCGCACCTGCGCTGGGAGCAAGGCCAGAAGACCGCAGGCGCTGCGCGCTAGATCAGGCCGCCCGTGCTGCGCGGCACTTCCTGGTTGCGGTGGACATACATGCTCATCACCAGGCCGAAGCCGGCGAGGATCACGAGCATGGCCGAACCGCCGTATGAAACCAGCGGCAGCGGGACGCCCACCACCGGGATCAGCCCCATCACCATCGCGGTGTTGATGAAGACGTAGAGGAAAAAGTTCACCGCGATGCCGGCGATCAGCAGCCGCCCGAAGTGGTGGCGGCAGTTGAGCGCCATGGTGAACGCGAAGATCAGCACGGCTGTGTAGAGCGCCATCAGCGCCATGGCGCCCATCAGGCCCAGTTCCTCGGCCAGCATCGTGAAGATGAAGTCGGTCTGCTTCTCGGGAAGGAAGTTCAGGTGGCTCTGCGTGCCTTCCATGTACCCCTTGCCCCACACGCCGCCCGAGCCAAGCGCGATCTTCGACTGGGTGATGTGATACCCGGCGCCCAGCGGATCACGCGACGGATCGAGGAAGGTGAACACGCGCTCACGCTGATACGGGTGCAGGAATTCCCAGACGATCGGAATGGCCGCCAACGCACCAACGCCGGCCGCGATGATGTATCGCCACGACAGCCCGGCCATGAAGATGACTGACACGCCGACAATCGTCAGCAGCAGAGCCGTGCCCAGGTCCGGCTGCTTGAGAACCAGCGCCACCGGCAGCGCGATGAAGGCCAGCGCCGGCAGCAGGTAGAGCGGGTGCGAAACCCGGTCTTCGGACAGCGTGTGGTAGTAGCGCGCCAGTGCCAACGCCAGCGTGATCTTCATGAGTTCCGACGGCTGCAGCTGGATGAAGCCAAGGTTGATCCAGCGCGTCGCGCCCATGCCCGTTGTGCCCGCGATCTCCACCGCGATCAGCAGCAGCAGCGCGAACCCGTAGGCCGGGTAGGCAAGCTGCAGCCAAACACGCGGATCGATCACGGCAAACACAAGCAGGATGCCCATGCCGATACCGAAGCGGATCATCTGCCGCGATGCCCACGGATCGAGGCTCCCATCCGCCACCGAATAGAGCATGGCAAAACCAACGCTCGCGATGGCCGCGAGGATGAGGACAAAGCCCCAGTTCACCTCGAAGAGCTTGTCCACGAGGCTCAGGCGGCCCGAGCGCGAGATGGCTTCGAGAACCATCAGCCCCTCCCCTCGCCGGCCAGCGCATCGAGCGACGTGACGCCGCCGGCCGGACGCGGCGCCTGCTCATAGGCCGCAAGGCTCATGGGATCGCGCTGAAGCACGCGCGTCATGATGTCTTTCGCCACCGGCGCCGCGGCGCTGCTGCCGCCACCGCCGTGATCGACGACGACGGAAATCGCATAGCGCGGGTCTTCCACCGGCGCGAAACCGACGAACAGCGCATGGTCGCGGAACTTCCACGGCAATTCCTCGTTCTTGAGGACGCCACGGAGGCGCTCCTCGCGGGAAATGCGCCGTGCCTGCGCCGTGCCGGTCTTGCCGGCCATGTGCTGGCCGTCGACGTCGATGCGCGAGCGGAATGCGGTGCCCCCCGGCACGTTCATCACCATGTCCATGCCGTCCTGCACGACCTGCATGTGGCGGGGATCGATGCCCATGGGCACGGCCTGCGGCACGCTGCGCGCGCGCCCGCCGACGGACCGCACGAGCCAGGGCCGCACGGCGTGGCCGCCATTGGCAATGCGCGCCGCCATGACGGCAAGCTGGATCGGCGTCGCCAGCACGTAGCCCTGGCCGACAGCAGCGTTCAGGGTCTCGCCCTGCTGCCAGGGGATACCCGTCGTCGCGCGCTTCCAGCCGGCAGTGGGCATAAGGCCCGGCTTTTCGCCTGCCATGTCCAGCGCCACCTGGTCGCCCAGGCCGAAGCGGTTAGCCATCTCGGCAATCTTGTCGATGCCGATGCGCTTGGCCGTCTCGTAGAAATAGACGTTGCACGAGTTCTGGATGGCCCCGCGCATGTCGAGCGTGCCGTGCCCGCCGCGCTTCCAGCAATGGAACTCGTGGCTGCCGAGCCGCACCTTGCCGAGGCACGTCACCTTGCGGCTCGCATCGACGGCACCGCTCTCCAGTGCCGCCAGCGCCACGACCATCTTGAACGTGGACCCCGGGGGGTACTGGCCGGCAAGCGTCTTGTTCACCAGGGGATTGAGCTCGTTGTTCGTGAGCCCGTCCCATTCCGCCTGGCTGAGCCCGACGTTGAACAGGTTGGGATCGAAGCCCGGCGCCGACACGATGGACACCAGTTCGCCCGTGCGCACATCCATCACGACGATGGATGCGCTTTCCCCGCGCACCCGCTCGGTCGCGTAGCGCTGGATATCCATGTCGAGGGTCAGCACCACCTCGTCGCCCGGCTGGCCCGGCTGCTTTGCCAGCTCGCGGATCACCCGGCCATAGGCGTTCACCTCGACGCGGCTGTTGCCCGCCCGGCCGCGCAACTCGCTCTCCAGCAGGCGCTCGACGCCGGACTTGCCGACGCGGAAGCCGGGCAGCTGCAGCAGCGGATCGTTCTCGCCTTCGAGATCCTTCTCGGAAACCGCGGCCACGTAGCCCACTACGTGCGCCAGGTCCTCGCCGTAAGGATAGTGCCGCGTGTCGCCCACGTCCGGCTGCACACCCGGCAGGTCCGGCGTGTGGATGTTGACCTCGGCAAAGGTCTCCCACTCGAGGTTCTCGGCCACCGTCAGAGGCACGAAGCCGCGCTTCTGCCGCGCTTCCTTGAGGATGCGCGCCCGCGTACGGTCGGAGATGGCGATGATCTCAGCCAGCCGGTCGAGCGTCTTCTCAACGTCGTCGGTCTGCTCGGGGATCAGGACGACCCGGAAGTTCTGCCGGTTGGAGGCGAGCTTCTGGCCGAAGCGATCGACGATCTCGCCGCGCAGCGGCGGTAGCAGGCGGACATTGACCCGGTTCTCTTCCGCCAGGATTTCGTATTCCTGGCTCTCGATCACCTGCAGGTAATACATGCGGCCCGCGAGGACCGTGAACAGCGCGAGCTGCCCGCCGCCGATGACGGCGGCACGCCGCGTGAACGTCTTGAGCTTCTCGCTGTCCCTGTTGTCGAGCCCCATTGCGCCCTCCCCTTACGCCGCCGGCGCCAGCTGGTTCAGCTGGCGGTTGACGCGGGTGAGCACGAAGGACGCGGGCGGATAGGCAATGGCGGTGATCCCGGCTTGCAGCAACAGCGGACCGGGGCTGGCCGGATAGCCGTAATGGATCGAGGCCCCGAACCAGGAAATGAACGCACCAAGGCCGCAGATGGCGATGAAGCCGGTCCACAGCGTCGAGAAGCCACGCCCGATCAGGAACAGCCGCTGCGACCGCGCAACGCCATAGGCGGCCAGCAGCACGACGGTGACGAGGCCCAGCGGGCCGCCGGACATGATGTCCTGCAGCATACCCGCCGCGAACACCGCCCACGGCGGAAAGAACTCGGGCCGGTGGATGGCAAAGAAATAGACGACGGTGAGCGAGAACAGCGGCGCGATGGTACCGCCCGTGCCCACGCCCGCCGGCACGAAGCTCAGCATCATGAAGATGAAGGCAAGCGTGAACGGAACGCCGATCCAGAAGACTTGCAGGACCTCGCGCATGGCTACTCGTCCGCACCCCCGTTATCCGCGGCGCGTGCGGCCTCGGTTCCGGCGGCCGCCCCCGGCTGCCCGGCGCGTTCGACGATCTGGTCAGCGGCGGCCGGTTCTTCGAGCGTCGCGGGCACCTCGTCCGCGGCTTCCAGTTCCTCCGCAGCCTTTTCCTCGTCGCTGTCCGGCATGACCTTCGTCGGGAACTTGTACTGCAGCACGCGCACGGCACTGGTGCGGTCGAACTCGGAATGCGGCTGCATCCGCGCCCGCCCGTCGCCGCCAAAGACGACGATGCCGACCGGCAGGTCCGGCGGCATCAGCCCGCCATGGCCCGACGTGACGATCCGGTCGCCGGCCTTGAGCTTGGCTTCCGGCGGCAAGAAATCGAGCTTGGGAAACCGGCTGTTGTCGCCAACCGCGATAGCGCGGTAGCCCGACGGCTCCACGCGCACCGGCACCCGGCTGTTGAGGTCGGTGAGAAGAAGCACGCGCGACGCCGAGCTGCCCGCGCTCACAACGCGCCCTATCAGTCCGTCATCGTCCAGCACCGCCTGGCCGAGGGCGGCGCCGTCGCTCGCCGGTACGTTGACGATGTAGGCGTGAACGAACGGGCCGCCGCTGTCGCCGATCACCCGGCCCGTCGCATAACCGATGGACGGCTCGACGGCGACGTCGAGCAGCGCCTCGAAGCGGCCGACCCGGCGTTCCAGCGCCAGCGCCCTCTCGCGCCACTGGCGCAGCTCCTCGTTCTCGGCGCGCAGCCGCGCGTTCTCCTCGAACACATAGGCATATTCGTCGGTGGAGGCGATGAAGTTGCGCGCCGCCGCCACGGGCCGCGAGGCCAGTTCCAGCAGGGGCGCGGACAGGTCCGTCATCACCTGGCGGGTGCGGTCGACGAGGTAGCTTTCCGCCCGGCCGACAAGCAGAAGCGAGGCAAGCGTCAGGGTCAGCACCAGCGACAGCCGGTGCGACGACACCCTGAACGGCAGCTTGACCCTGTTGGTCGGTTCCCTCACCGCACTTCGTCCTTCGGACGGGCCCCAAACCCGCCCTTTCTGTCCCCCAGATGGCGCCCCCCGGCACCACGCGAAGCGGCAAAACTAACGCCTTGTGATAACAGCATTATTAACGGTCACCGGCAATATCTCCGGACCCGTCCCATTGCTGGAATCGCTTAGTACACAGACGAAAGCACGTGCTTCATGGTGCGGATGTGTTCAAGCGCCATGCCGGTTCCCATGGCCACGCATGAGAGCGGCTCGTCGGCGATGGACACGGGCAGCCCGGTCTCCTCACGCAGAACCTGGTCGAGATTGGCCAGCAGCGCCCCGCCACCGGTCAGAACGATGCCCTTGTCGACGATGTCGGCGGCCAGTTCCGGCGGCGTCGCCTCGAGCGCGACCTTCACCGCCTCCACGATGGCGCCCACCGGTTCGGCAAGGCTTTCGGCGATCTGCCGCTGGGAGATGGTGATCTCCTTCGGCACGCCGTTCATCAGGTCGCGGCCCTTGATCTCGATGGTGAGGCCCGAGCCGTCCTCGGGGATCGCCGCCGAGCCCACTTCCTTCTTGATCCGCTCCGCCGAGCTTTCGCCGACGAGAAGGTTATGGTGACGCCGGATGTAACCGATGATGGCCTCGTCCATCTTGTCACCGCCCACGCGAACCGAGCGCGAATAGACGATGCCGCCAAGCGACAGCACGGCCACCTCGGTGGTGCCGCCGCCGATATCGACGACCATGGAGCCCGTGGGCTCGGTCACCGGCAGCCCGGCGCCGATCGCCGCCGCCATCGGCTCCTCGATGAGATAGACGCGCCGCGCGCCGGCGGAGAGCGCCGATTCCTGGATCGCGCGCCGTTCCACCGCGGTCGAGCCGGACGGAACGCAGACGATAATCTGCGGGCTCGCGAAGGCCCGGCGGTTATGCACCTTCTGGATGAAGTGCTTGATCATCTCCTCGGCGATCTCGAAATCCGCGATGACGCCGTCGCGCATCGGGCGTATCGCCTCGATATTCCCGGGGGTACGGCCGAGCATCATCTTCGCTTCGTCGCCGACCGCCAGAACCTGTTTCTTGCCGCCCTTGTTGATGATGGCCACGACGGAAGGTTCGTTGAGCACAATGCCCCGCCCCTTCACGTAGACCAGCGTATTGGCGGTACCCAGGTCGATGGCCATGTCGGCCGAGAGCACACCCAGCAAGCCTCCGAGCATTCTTCTTCAACGTCCTTCGTTATGTGGGACGGCAGGCATGCCGCTGCCCCTCTTCGTTGCCGCATCCAGGAAACCGGCGGCACGGCCTGGCGGCCGCTGCCCATCTCCCCCTCAGTGCCGCCCGGTCGGGGCCAGACGGTCTTTCGAATCAATTGCGGCGGTGCCGAAGCACCGCCGCATGTCTCCTGCCCGCGCTTTATGGCGCGACCATGGCTTCCGGCGCCGTCTTCAGGCGCTTGACCTGCAAACGATTGAGCGCGCTCACATAGGCACGCGCACTCGCCACCAGCGTATCCGTATCGGCGCCGCGGCCGGTCACGGACTTGCCGTCCTCTTCAAGCCGCACCGAGACTTCCGCCTGCGCGTCCGTGCCGCCGGTCACCGCATGGACCTGGTAAAGCAGCAGGTGCGCCTTGTACGGCACCAGTTCCTTGATGGCATTGAAAATCGCGTCGACAGGCCCGTCGCCAGTTGCGGTGGTCTGACGCACCTCGCCATCCACCTCAAGTTCGAGCGTCGCCTGCTGCGGGCCTTTGGTACCGGCCACGACCTGAAGCGACAGAACCCTGATGCGCTCATCGCCGGCCGCGACCTCGTCGTCCACCAGCGCGACGATGTCCTCGTCGAACACGTGCTTCTTCTTGTCCGCCAGGTCCTTGAAGCGCTTGAAGGCGTCGACGAGCTGATTTTCACCCAGCTCGTAGCCCAGCGACTTCAGCTTGTCCTTGAAGGCGTGGCGGCCCGACAGCTTGCCCAGCACCAGCGACGACTTGGAGATGCCCACCGATTCCGGCGTCATGATCTCGTAGGTCTGGGTGTTCTTGAGCATCCCGTCCTGGTGGATGCCGCTTTCATGGGCGAACGCGTTCTGGCCGACGATCGCCTTGTTGTACTGCACCGGGAAGGACGTGACGCTCGACACTACCTTGGAGGCGCGGGCGATCATCTCGGACTTGATGCCGGTGTCGTACTTCATCACGTCGCCGCGCACGCGCAGCGCCATCACGATTTCCTCGAGCGCCGCGTTGCCCGCCCGCTCGCCGATGCCGTTGATGGTGCATTCCACCTGCCGCGCGCCCGCGTCCACGCCCGCCAGCGAGTTGGCGACGGCGAGGCCCAGGTCGTTGTGGCAATGGGTGGAGAAGATGGCCTTGTCCGCGTTCGGCACGCGGTCACGGAGCATCTTGATGATGTCGTACATCTCGTTGGGCACCGTGTAGCCGACGGTGTCCGGGATGTTGATGGTCGTGGCGCCCGCCTTGATGGCCGCTTCCACGCACTTGCACAGGAAATCCCGCTCGGTGCGCGTCGCGTCCTCGGCGGACCACTCCACGTTGTCCACCAGGTTGCGGGCGTGGGACACGCTGCCCACCACCGCGTCCAAGACCTGCTCCGGCGTCATCTGGAGCTTGTGCTTCATGTGCACGGGGCTGGTGGAAATGAACGTGTGGATGCGGCCGCGCTCGGCATGACGCAAAGCCTCGCCCGCGCGGTCGATGTCCTTGGTGCCCGCGCGAGACAGCCCGCAGACCACGCTGTCCTTCACGCGCTTGGCGATCTCGGACACCGCCTCGAAGTCGCCGTTGGAGGCGATCGGAAAGCCTGCCTCGATAATGTCGACGCCCATTGCCTCAAGCACTTCGGCGACCTGGATCTTCTCGCCGAGGTTCATCGAGGCGCCCGGCGACTGTTCGCCGTCACGCAAGGTGGTATCGAAGATGAGGACGCGGTCGGCGCCTTCGGCTGCCGGGTTCGCGCGTCGGGAGGTGCTATCGGGAATCATCTGAGTTTCGTCCTTCTCGGGTGCCGGTGCATGAAGGAGCTGCCCTCATGCGGATCGAAGATTTCGCTTCGCCCCCTGAATGCCCGCCCTTACCCGTTGAAATGAAGAAGGACAGCCAGCACTCAGGGGCTGGTAAGGAGAAGGAGCGTGCCGGGAAGAAGCAGGCATGCGGCATCGCCGCCAAGCGCGGGTGCGCCTGCCGTCGCAACCTTCCGGGCGATGTGCGCGCGAGCGATGCTCATGATGCGCAATCCGTCCTTGTTACCTGCCAAGCCCCGCAGCGTTCCCGATCCGGACAGCCGTCACGGAATCCGCCAACGAAAGCCGATAACCACTTGTTGACGCTAAGACTTCGTCGGTTAACGAAGCGTAAAGCCGCAAGTCACGCAAGGTGACCGCGTAGCGCCGCGTGGCACGCGAGAGAATATGTAGGCCATCTGGCCTGCACACTGCAAGCTATGTTGCTGTTTTCCTGCGTTTTTCAAGCCCCGGCGGCGGCCGCTTCCGGCACCGCGGGCTCGTCCGCAACGCCCAGCAGCGCGGGCTTTGCCTGCTTGGCGCACTCCACCACGAAGTCCATGGCGTCACGCACCCGGCCCACATGGGCCATGTCGTTGTGGGTGACGAGCCAGAGCTCCAACGCACCGACGTGCTCAGGCTCCACCACCCGCATCAGCAGCGGGTCTTCATCGCCCAGGATGCAGGGCAGCGCCGTCAGGCCCAGCCCCTGCCGCGCCGCCTCGGCACGCACGGTCACGGCGTTGGAGCGGGCAACGACCGTGGCGCCCTGCTCCGCCCGGCTCATCCACCAGACGGGGCCGAGCGGGCTTTCCGTCAGGCCGAAGCCGATCAGGTGATGGTTCTTGAGCTTGCCCGGCTCCTTGGGCGCACCACGCACCGCGATATAGGCCTGGCTCGCGTAGAGCCCGTAGGCCATGTCCCCGATCTTGCGGACGATCACGTTGCCCTGCGTCGGCCGGGCGAAGCGCACGGCCACGTCGATATCCTTCATGTTGCCCGCCGGCGCGCCCGCGCTCGGCGCCGGGCCCGTCAGCGTCGGATCGGCGATGATCTCCAGCCGCAGCTCGGGATGCGCCTCGCGGAACGTCGTCAGGTGCGGTGCCAGCACGGACGTGGCCAGCACGTCGCCCGCGGCCACGCGCACCACGCCCTCCGCCTCGCCGTCATCGGCCACGAAGTCGCGCTCCAGCGCCGACAGCCGCTGGTCCACGGGCTCAAGCTGCGCCAGCAGCCGCTCGCCGCGCGGCGTCAGCCGGTAGCCCGACCGCGACCGGTCGAACAAGCGCGCACCCAACGAGTCCTCCAGCGAGGCGACCCGGCGCAGCACGGTGGTTGTGTTGACCTTGAGCAGCGACGATGCGGCGGAAAGGCTGCCTGCCTCGGCAACGGCCAGGAAAAACCGCAGGTCGTCCCAGTTAAGTCCCGCAGTCATGGTGCACTCCTGCAAATATGCTTTTGCAAGATATGCAGCGGAGTCCGGATCGTCACCCGCAAATTGCGATATCAGACCTGCAAATTCGCAAAACAGGCACTCAGTCGCGCACCCGCGCCAGCGCCAGCCCGTCATGGCCCTTGGGCCCGACCTGCTGGATGGCGATGGCCTCCAGCCGTGGATCGGCCGCCAGTTTCGCGTTGAAGTCCGCGGCCCCTTGCGCGTTTTCGTCCCCCGCCGGGTCCAGCACCCGCCCCTTGCGAACCACGTTGTCGGCCAGGATCAGCGCCCCCGGTCGCGCCAGCTTCACCGACCAGTCCAGGTAGGCCGGGTAATTCACCTTGTCCGCATCGAGGAAGACGAGATCGAACGGCGCCTCGCCGCGCGCCTCGTAGGCCGGCAGCGTTTCCAGCGCCGCCCCCACGATCACTTCGCACCTGTCGCCGAGCCCCGCCCGCGCCAGGTTGCCCTCCGCCACCTTCGCGTGGGCCGGATCGTATTCGAGCGTCACCAGCTGCCCGTCCTCGGGCAGCGCCCGCGCCAACCAGATCGTCGAATACTCGGCCAGCGTCCCGAACTCGAGAATGCGCCGCGCCCCCGTCACCCTCGCCAGCAGGTAGAGTAACTTTCCCTGCGTCGCCGAGATGGCGATGTCCGGAAGCCCCGCCGCCTTCGCGTCTGCCATGGCGGCATCCAGTACCGCGTCCTCGCCGACGAAGAGGTCAGCGAAGTAGGCATCAATCTCGTTGAAAATGTCGCTCACGGCTGCACCGGCTTCACGCAGGCGGCCGCCTCCTTCGCCCGCTCACGCGCGGTGCCGATATCCTTGGCCGTGGCGACCGCGACGCCCATGCGCCGCCGCACGAAGGCCTCCGGCTTGCCGAACAGCCGCACCTGCGTTTCCGGTACCCGCAGCGCCGCTTCCAGCCCGTCGAACGCGATGCCCTTGGCCGCCATGCCGCCATAGATCACGGCGCTCGCCGCCGGCTGCGTCAGCGCCGCCGAGACCGGCAGGCCGAGGATGGCGCGCGCATGCAGCGCGAACTCGCTCTGCCGCTGTGAGCCGAGCGTGACGAGCCCCGTGTCGTGCGGCCGCGGGCTCACTTCCGAGAACCAGACGTCGTCGCCCTTCACGAACATCTCGACGCCGAAGATGCCGCGTCCGCCGAGGCGCGACGTGACGCGTGCGGCGATGCGCTGCGCCTCGGCCAGCGCCTTCTCGCGCATCGGCTGCGGCTGCCAGCTTTCCACGTAGTCGCCATGCTCCTGCCGGTGCCCGATGGGCGCGCAGAACGAGGTCTCGATGTCGCCGCGCTCGTTGAGCGAGCGCACCGTCAGCAGCGTGATCTCGTAGTCGAAATCGATCCGCCCCTCGACGATCACCCGCGGCTGCTCGACGCGGCCGCCCTGCATGGCATAGGCCCACGCATCCGCCACCTCGCCCGCGTTCTGAACGAAGCTCTGCCCCTTGCCCGACGACGACATGACCGGCTTCACGAAAACCGGAAAGCCGATCTTCTCCGCCGCCCGCGCCAGCTCGCGCTCCGTCGTCGCGAAGGCGTAGGGCGAGGTCGGCAGCCCCAGCTCCTCGGCCGCCAGCCGGCGGATACCCTCGCGATTCATGGTCAGCTGCACGGCCTCGGCAGTGGGGATCACCTCCGCCAGCCGCTCCGCCGCGATGGCCGCCAGCTCGTCCGTGGCAATCGCCTCGATCTCCGGCACGATCAGGTGCGGCTTCTCCGCCGTCACCACGCGGCGGATCTCGGCGGCGTTCGTCATGTCGATGACGTGGCTGCGGTGGGCCACCTGCATGCCCGGCGCATTGGCATAGCGGTCGACGGCAATCACCTCGGCGCCGTAGCGCTGAAGCTCGATCACCACTTCCTTGCCGAGTTCGCCGGCCCCCAGGAACATGACACGCGTTGCGGACGGGGTGAGCGGCGTGCCGATGCGCATGGGGGCCTCTTGTTCTGACCTCAGCCGGGGAAGCGCTCTCCTACCATTTCTTCCGACTTGGTCCAAAGCGCCTTGGCGGTCTCGGGATCACGCACATGCGGCAGCACGCCGGACATTGACTTGCCCATGTCGTCCACCGGCTTGGCCGGTGCGCAGTCCTCGCAATAGAAGCCGCCCTGGCCTTTCAGTTCCGGCGCCGTGGCGCACCAGGTGGCGGTCGCTGCCCCCTGCTCCACGGTCTTGAACCGGTCGTTGACGTTGCCCTCGGCATCGACCCAGCCGAGCCGCTTGAACTCCTCCGGGTCCATGTCGCGCTGCAGGCCGGTCATGATCCCGCCCGGATGCACGGAGAAGGCGCGAATGCCCTTGTCCTTGAACCGGTTGTCCAGTTCCAGCGCGAACAGCGCGTTGGCCGACTTGGCGCGGCCATAGGCCATCCACTTGTCGTAGGGCGTCTTCTCGAAGTTCGGATCGTCCAGGTCCACCGAGCAGATCCGGTGCCCCGTCGAGGACAGCGCGACGACACGCGCATAACCGTCCCTCGCCCCCTTCTCCAGCGCCGGCAGCAGGTGGCCCGCCAGCACGAAGTGGCCCAGGTGATTGGTGCCGAACTGGCTCTCGAAGCCCTGCGCCGTCGTCCTGTGCGGCGTCGCCATGATGCCCGCATTGTTGATGAGGATGTGCAGCGGCTGGCCCGATGCCACGAAGGCGTCCGCGAACTTTCGCACGCTATCGAGGTCGCCGAGATCCATCTCGGCCGCCGACACGTTCTTGTTGCCGGTGGAGGCGATGATGTCATCCACCGCGCCCTTGAGCTTGTCCGGGCTGCGGCCCGGCAGCGTCACGGAGGCCCCCGCCTTCGCCAGCGCCCGCGCCGTCTCCACGCCCAGCCCCGACGACGCGCCGGTGACGATGGCGTTCTTGCCCTTGAGATCGATCCCCTCGACCACGTCGAGCGCCGATGAGCGGTATCCGAATTCGCGCGCCATGAACGCACCTCCCTGTTACAATTCCTGCTTGGTATCGACCCCGGCGGCGCGTTGTGACCGCCGGTCATTTAATCAATCCTAGTCCGAAGTGGCCCAAGAACGCCAGATGGCGCGAACCGATATCGTCAGACGGACCCAGACCGTGCAACGCATTCCCGCCCTGCCCAAGACCATGCGCCTGCGAGACGTGCTCGGGGAAGGCCGCGCGATCTTCGAGCTGGGCGCCCTGCCAGCCTCCCTGCCCGCGCTGATGGCCCTGAGCCCGCGCGGCGACGGCCAGCCGGTCCTCACCCTGCCCGGCCTGATGGCCAGCGACACGTCCATGGCCATCCTGCGCCGCTTCCTGCGCGAACTCGGCTACTCGGTCCATCCTTGGAACCTCGGCCGCAACATGGGCCCCAACGCGGAACTGCGTGCGGGCATGATGAAGCGGCTGGAGGAAATCGAAAGCACGGTCGGCCGCCGCGTCTCCATCGTCGGCTGGTCATTGGGCGGCATCTACGCGCGCGAGCTGGCCCGCCGCGCCCCGCGCCTCGTCCGCCAGGTCATCACGCTGGCCAGCCCCTTCGCCGCCGGCATGCGAATGGATTCGCGTTACGTGGACGAAGCCCTGGCCGAGCGCCTGCGCACGCCGCCGCCCGTGCCCTGCACCGCCATCTACACCAAGTCGGACGGTGTGGTGGCGTGGCAGACCTGCCGCGAGGATACCCATCCGCACACGGAGAATATCGAAGTGCCGGCCACCCATATCGGAATCGGCGTGAACCCGCTGGCGCTCTACGCCATCGCCGACCGCCTTGCCCAGCCGGAAGGCCGCTGGCGCCCCTTCGAGAAATCGGGCGTGAAGGCCCTGCTCTACCGCGAGCGGATCTAGCGGCCGCTAGCGGTAACGGAAGTCCGCCGCGACGAGGCGCTGCCAGCGCCGCTGCCGGTGGCTGAACAGCAGCTTCGAAAACAGCCAGACAAACGGCGTCATGACGCCCGCGCGGATTTCCACGGAGTCCGCGTATTGCGTCCGCCCGGCGCCCGCGTCCCGCAGCGTGATCCGGTGATCCCACACGCGGATAAGGCCACTCGATCCCTTGTCATGCAGCCGGTACGTCTCCGGCGGCCCGGGCTCATGGACGGGCGGCTGGATTCCGATCCACTGGGTGCCCAGAGGGAGGATGCCGAACAGGCGCATCGACACGAGGTACCGGCCCTCCTCCCACCGGGTGGGCAGGACAGGCGGATCGACCGGCCGGAAGACCACGAGCGGCGCTGCGATGTGGAACAGCAGCGCCGGTTTCTGGAGCTCGTCCCACACCCGGCCGACCGGTGCATCCAGAAGCGTGGCCGCGTGGAGTTTCATCAGTCCGCCGCCATCACAACAGCGCCCGCCAGCTCCTCGCGCGCCTGCCGTAGGATCGAGACGGCGGAGGACGTGAACAGCCCCGCCATGATCGCGGCGACGGCGAGATCGGGCCACGGCGTGCCGGTGAACGCGACGAGCCCCGCCGCCCCGATCACCGCCACGTTGCCGATGGCGTCGTTGCGGCTGCACAGCCAGACCGAGCGCACGTTGGAATCCCCGTCGCGGAACCGCATCAGGATCAGCGCGCTCGCCACGTTCGCCGCCAGCGCCAGCGTGGCGACACCGAACATGATTTCCGCCGACGGCTCGTTGAGCACGAAGACGCGGTAGACGGTGGCGGCCAGCACGCCGAAGCCCATGAGCCCCAGCGAGAGGCCCTTGAGCAGGGCCGCGCGCGCCCGCCACTGCACCGCCATGCCGATCACCGCCAGCGACAGGGCATATGTTGCCGTGTCGCCCGCGAAGTCGAGCGCGTCCGCCTTCAGCGCCATAGACTGCCCGGCGAAACCCGCCGAGCCTTCCACGAAGAACATCAGGCCATTGATGGCGATGACGATCCACAGCGCCCGCTTGTAGGCGCGGCTCGCCCCGTCGAATTTCGGGGCCTCGCAGCATCCCGCGCTCATGGGAACCTCCTTGATTCCGTCTCCACGGCACCCAAGATGGGAGCTACAGCGACTAGAGCTTCAAGGGCGAAATCCCGGAAAGGCCGGAAAAATGTTCACCATCGGCAAGCTGGCCACGCGATCCGGCGTGAAAGTCCAGACGATCCGGTACTACGAAGAGATCGGCCTGATGCCGGAGGCCGAACGGTCCGCGGGCAACCAGCGCCTCTACACCGAGCGCCATGCCGACCGGCTGGGCTTCATCCGCCACGCGCGCGAGCTGGGCTTTCCGCTCGATGCCATCCGCACGCTCCTCAAGCTGTCGGACGAGCCGGACGCCCCCTGCGAACAGGCCGACGCCATTGCCCGCGCCCGCCTCGCCGAGGTCGAAAGCCGCATCGCCCGCCTGGAGGCCCTGAAGGTCGAACTCGAACGCATGGTCGCCCAGTGCGCCCACGGCACCGCCGGCGACTGCCGCGTGATCGAGGTGCTCGCCGCCACCGACCACGCCGAATGCCTGTCGGAAGACCACATGCCAGAAGCCGCCCCTAGGCTGGCGCACTGATCCCCGCCAACGCCGCGCGCAGCCCGCTTTCCGGGCTCGACAGCACGGGGACGCGGATGGCACCTGGCGCCAGCGCATCCGCCATCGACGCCTGCGCCAGCACGATGACGTTGGCCCCCGCCTGCTCCGCCAGCCGCGCGCTTTCTGCGATCAGTTCGTGCATGCGCGCGGTGTCGCCCGCCTCGTAGGCGTCCCACGCGCCATCCACCAGCACCGGCGCCACGTCGGCGCGGCCCGTCGCCTCGCGTGCCTCGGCCTCGATCAGCTCGGTCGTCGGCTTGAGCGTGCACTTGAGCGTCGCCAGCACGGCAATCGAGTGGCCCTCGCGGACGGCGGTACGCGCCATCGGCCGGTCGATGCGGAACACGGGCTTGTTGGCTTTGGATGCCGCCTCGTCGGCGGCCGGGCCCAGCGTCGAGCAGGTGCACAGCACCGCGTCCGACGATGCCGTCGCCTCGTGCAGGATGCGCACGGCCCGGGCATATGTGTCCTCGGGCATCACGCCCGCCGCAATGGCGCGCTGGAGCAGGTCCTCGCGCACCATGTGAGAAAGGCGGACCACCGGCCCGCCTTCCTTCTCGATCTTCGCGTTCAGGCGCTCGAAGGTGTCCACGTGGGACGCGGCGGTATGGAGGAGCGAAAGTGTCGGTTCCCGCCGCATCGCCCTACTCCACACTCGACCTTCGTTACGCCGCCCGGACGGGGCGCTAGTTCTTGGACTTGTCCACCAGCGCCTTCTCGGTGATCCACGGCATCATGCCGCGCAGGCGCTCGCCAACTTCCTCGATCGGGTGCGCCGCGTTGCGCGCACGCGTCGCCTTGAAGGAAGTCTGCCCCACCTTGTTCTCCAGCATCCAGTCCCGCGTGAACTTGCCGGTCTGGATGTCGTCGAGCACGCGCTTCATCTCGGCCTTGGTCTCCGGCGTCACGATGCGCGGGCCGGTGACGTATTCGCCATACTCGGCCGTGTTCGACACCGAGTAGTTCATGTTGGCGATGCCGCCCTCGTAGATCAGGTCCACGATCAGCTTCACTTCGTGCAGGCATTCGAAATACGCCATCTCCGGCGCGTAGCCCGCTTCCGTCAGCGTCTCGAAGCCGGCGCGGATCAGCTCGACCAGGCCGCCGCACAGCACCACCTGCTCACCGAACAGGTCGGTCTCGCATTCCTCGCGGAACGTGGTCTCGATGATGCCCGCCTTGCCGCCGCCGATGGCGGACGCATAGGAGAGGCCGAGGTCATGGGCATTGCCCGAGGCATCCTGGTGGATCGCGATCAGGCACGGCACGCCGCCGCCGCGCAGGTATTCGCCGCGCACCGTGTGGCCGGGGCCCTTGGGCGCCACCATCAGCACGTCCAGGTCCTTGCGCGGCTCGATCAGGTTGAAATGGATGTTGAGGCCGTGCGCGAAGAGAAGGGCCGCGCCTTCCTTCATGTTGCCTTCCAGCTCGTCCTTGTAGATGTCGCCCTGAAGCTCGTCCGGCGTCAGCATCATCATGACGTCGGCCCACTTGGCGGCATCGGCGACGGTCATGACCTTCAGGCCCTCGCCTTCCGCCTTCTTGGCCGACGACGAGCCCGCGCGCAGCGCGACGGCCACCTCACCGACGCCCGATTCCTTGAGGTTCAGCGCATGGGCATGGCCCTGGCTGCCATAGCCGATGATGGCCACCTTCTTGCCCTTGATGAGGTTCACATCGGCATCGCGGTCGTAATAAACGCGCATTGATCTTTCCTTGTTGACCGAGAGTTTGTCCGTACCCGCCCTTTCCGGCGGCTGAATTACATCTGCTCCGCGCCGCGCGCGATGGCGGCGACGCCCGTGCGGCTGACATCCACCAGGCCCAGCGGGCGCATGAGATTGACGAAGGCATCGATCTTGTCCGGCGCGCCCGTCACCTCGAACACGAAGGACGAGTGCGTGGTGTCGATCACCCGCGCGCGGAACGCTTCCGACAGGCGCAGCGCCTCCACGCGCTTTTCACCGGTGCCCGCAACCTTCACCAGCGCCAGCTCACGCTCGATGGCGATGGTGTCGATGGTGAGGTCCACCACCTTGTGAACCGGTACCAGCCGGTCGAGCTGCGCCTTGATCTGCTCCACCACCATCGGCGTGCCGGTGGTGACGATGGTGATGCGCGAGGTGTGGGCGTTCTCGTCCACCTCGGCCACCGTCAGGCTCTCGATGTTGTAGCCGCGGCCGGAGAAAAGGCCGATGACGCGCGCCAGCACGCCCGCCTCGTTGTCCACGAGGACGGCGATGGTGTGGCGTTCGACGGTCTCTGGCTTGCGCATGGTCAAAGGCTTTCGGGGCGTTCGCCCTTCTGGAAGAAACGGCAGGAAACCGGGAAAAAGCGGCCGGAACGGCGGATCAGCCGTCCCGGCCACGAACTCGCGGGGCGGGTTATACGAGGATTTTGCCCTCTTCGGAAATGGCCTCGTCCAGATCGGTGGCCTCGTCGGCCAGGATCATGTCGTTGTGGGCCGCGCCCGAGGGGATCATCGGGAAGCAGTTCTCGACCTTGTCCACCACGCAGTCGAAGAGGACGGGCCGATTCACCTCGACCATTTCCTTGATCTTGTCGTCCAGCTCCGCCGGCGTCTCCGCGCGCAGGCCGACGGCGCCATAGGCCTCCGCCAGCTTCACGAAGTCCGGCAGCGCCTCTGAGTAGGAGTGTGAATAGCGCGCGCCGTGCAGCAGTTGCTGCCACTGGCGGACCATCCCCATGTACTCGTTGTTGAGGATGAAGATCTTCACCGGCAGGTCGTACTGGATCGCCGTCGACATCTCCTGCATGCACATCTGGATCGACGCCTCGCCGGCGATGTCGATGACGAGCGCCGAGGGATGCGCCATCTGCACGCCGATCGCCGCCGGCAGGCCATAGCCCATGGTGCCGAGACCGCCGGAGGTCATCCACCGGTTCGGCTCGTCGAAGTGATAGTGCTGCGCCGCCCACATCTGGTGCTGGCCCACTTCCGTGGTGATGTAGGTGTTCGGGCCCTTGGTGAGCTCCCACAGGCGCTTGACCGCGTGCTGCGGCTTGATGATGTCGTCAGAGTTGGCGAAGGCAAGCGAGTTGCGGCCACGCCACGTCTCGATCTGCGCCCACCACGCCTTGTGCGCCGACTTGTCCGGCTGCGTGCTCTTGGTCTTCCACAGGCGCAGCATGTCCTCGAGGACATGCGCCACGTCGCCGATGATGGGGATGTCGACGCGCACGTTCTTGTTGATCGACGACGGGTCGATATCGACGTGGATCTTCTTCGAGCCCGGCGAGAACTTGTCGAGCGCCCCCGTCACGCGGTCATCGAACCGCGCGCCGAGATTGATCATCACGTCGCAGTCATGCATCGCCCAGTTGGCTTCGTAGGTGCCGTGCATGCCGAGCATGCCGAGCCACTGGTTGTCGCTCGCCGGGAAAGCGCCGAGCCCCATCAGCGTCGAGGTGATGGGAAAGCCCGTCATCTTTACGAACTCGCGCAACAGCTGGCTCGCCTGCGGACCCGAATTGATGACGCCGCCGCCGGTGTAGAACAGCGGCTTCTTGGCGGAGGCGATCAGATCGACCGCCTCTTTGATGCGGTCGATATCGCCCTTCACCTGCGGCCGGTAGGTGCGGTGCCCCTGCCCCGACGGGCCGGAATACATGCCGAGCTGGAACTGGATGTCCTTCGGAATGTCGATGACGACCGGACCCGGGCGCCCATGCGTCGCCACGTAGAACGCCTCGTGC
Organism: Parvibaculaceae bacterium; assembly: GCA_965229975.1. Classification (GTDB taxonomy): domain Bacteria; phylum Pseudomonadota; class Alphaproteobacteria; order CGMCC-115125; family CGMCC-115125; genus Pyruvatibacter. Next base: position 518,390 of record OZ245936.1, on the reverse strand, counting down.
AGGATGCGCGGCAGCTCCTCGACCGACTGGACCAGCCAGTTGTGCTTGGTGCAGGGCCGCGTGATGCCGACCGTGTCTGCCTCCTGGAAGGCGTCGTTGCCGATCAGGTGCGTCGCGACCTGGCCCGAGATGCAGACGAGCGGGATCGAGTCCATCAGCGCGTCGGTGAGGCCCGTGACGGCGTTCGTCGCGCCGGGTCCCGAGGTGACCAGCGCCACGCCAGGGCGGCCGGACGAGCGCGCATAGCCCTCGGCGGCATGCAGCGCACCCTGCTCGTGGCGGACCAGCACGTGCTTGATCGACTCGCGGTCGAAGAGCGCGTCGTAGATGGGCAGCACGGCGCCGCCCGGGTAGCCGAAAATTACGTCGACGCCGTGATCTTCCAGCGCCTTGACGACCATTTCCGCTCCGGTGAGCTCGCGCGTGGCCATGAGCCCGCTCCTCTTCGACCCTGAAGTTCCAACAAAAATGCCCCGGAAACGGGAGTATCCCGGCCCGAAGCGCGGCGGACCCTAAGACCGCGGCCCGGCCCCGTCAACCTCATATAGCAAGCAAACGAAAGATTTCTTGCTTTTGGGTTTCCATTTGTTGCGCTCCAATCACGTTCCACGCAATCATTTGCGTGCGGATCCAGGTCGTCTGCCGCTTGATGTAGCGCCGGGTCTGGGCCTTCGCCTCGAAAACCGCGGTTTCCAGCGATTTCTCGCCCCGCAGATGCGCCGCCAGCGGCCCCACCCCCACGGCTTTCATGGCCGGCAGGTCGTCCGGCAGCCCCCGGTCCATGAGCGCCCGCACCTCTTCCAGTGCGTCCTCCCGGATCATCCGGTCGAAGCGCGCGTCGGATCGTTCCGTCAGCACTTCGCGCGGCGGCAGCAGCGCCACCTTCACGAAATCCGCCTTGAGCGGCGGCCGGGATGGCTCCGCCTGCCATGCCACCAGCCCCTTGCCCGTCGCCGCCAGCACCTCCATCGCCCGGGCGATACGCTGCGGGTCGGTGGGCCGGATCGTCGCCGCGGTCTCCGGGTCGCGCTCGGCGAGGTGCTCATGGGCTGTTTCCGGCCCCAACTCCTCCACGAATGTCCGCGCCGCTTCCCGGTTCACGCCGGGTATCTCCGGCATGGCGCTCAGCCCGTCCGTCAGCGCCTTGAAATAAAGGCCTGTGCCGCCCACGACGATTGGCAGCCGCCCGCGCGCCCTGATCTCTTCAATCGCCTCCGCCGCCATCGCGGCCCAGCGCGCCGCGGAACACGGGGTTGCCGCATCGAGCACGCCGTATAGGTGGTGGGGTATAGATGCTTCGTCCGCGGACGACGGACGGGCCGTCAGGATGCGCAGGTCGGCATAGACTTGCATCGAATCCGCGTTGACGATCTCCCCGTCCGCCGCGCGGGCGACTTCCATCGCCAGCGCTGACTTGCCGCTGGCGGTCGGCCCTGCAATAAGCAGCACGCGTCCTGCGCTTTCACCCATCATCGCCTCGAACGGTTCATCCCATGCGGTCGGTTCTGACCCTCATCGCAAATCCCGGCACGCGCAAGCTGGAAGCCGCCGACCTCGACAAGGTCCGCGACGCGGTGCCCGAAGCCGGCGCGCCGGACTGGCTGGCGCCCGAGATCGCCTGCGACCTGCCGGTCGATATCCACCCGGAAGAGCTGCACGCCATCGAGGCCGCGGCGCGCGCTGCCCTGGAAGGTCTGCCCGTCGATGTGATCACGCAAGGCGCCGCCAGCCGCCGCAAGCGCCTGCTACTCGCCGACATGGATTCGACCGTCATCCAGCAGGAATGCATCGACGAGCTGGCCGCCGAGGCCGGCATCGGCCCGCACGTGGCCGAGATCACGGAACGCGCCATGCGCGGTGAGCTTGCGTTCGAGCCCGCCCTGCGCGAGCGCGTGAAGCTGCTTGAAGGCCTGCCCGAGTCGAAACTCGAACAGGTCTTCCGCACCCGGATCACCCTCTCGCCGGGCATTGAGACCGTGACCGCCACCATGCGCCTGCACGGCGCCTATTGCGCGCTGGTTTCCGGCGGCTTCACCTTCTTCACCAGCCGCGTCGCCATTGCCGCGGGCTTCGACATCAATCGCGCCAACACGCTGCTGATGGCCGATGGCCACCTGACCGGCGAAGTCGCCGATCCCATCCTCGGCCGCGCCGCCAAGCTGGAAACCCTTGAAGAACTGATGGCTGAGAAGGGCCTCGACCGCGCCGACACGATGGCCGTGGGCGACGGCGCCAATGACCTCGCCATGATCGAGGCAGCGGGCCTCGGCGTTGCGTACCACGCAAAGCCGGTCGTCGCCGCGGCGGCCCCTGCCCGCCTCGACCACACCGACCTCACGTCGCTGCTCTATATCCAAGGCTATCGCCACGACGAGTTCGCGAAGGTCTGAAAAGGCGAAACCCCCGCCGCTTGCGCGACGGGGGTTCCTGTTTCCTGGTCTGCGCCTAAGGCCTAGCTGCCTTCGACACGCAGCGCGACGAAGCTCGTCTCGCCGCCCCGGCTGATCTGCAGCAGCACGGACTTCAGTCCCTCAGACTTGGCCTGCGCCACCTGCTCCTCGACCTCTTCCGGCGCGGTCACGTTCTTCTGCGCCACCTTGACGATCACGTCACCCGCCTGGATCGGCTTGCCGGAGGCCTGGCTGCCGGGCAGCACCGCCACCACGAGGACACCATCCACGTCGTCCGGGATCTCGAACTGCTGGCGCACCACGTCATTGAGCGACGAGAGCGACAGGCCAAGCGTCTGGTTCTCCGCCGGCAGGCTCGTTTCCGCCTTGGCTTCCACGGTGCCTTCCGATTCCTCGAGACGGCCGAGCTCGACCTCGAAAGTCTTCTCCTTGCCGTCGCGAAGTACGACTACGTCAACGGTCTTGCCCACTTCGGTGTCCGCAACGATCCGCGGCAGGTCGCGCATCTCGTCCACGTCCTTGCCGTCGAAGCGGATGATCACGTCGCCGGCTTCAAGGCCGGTCCCGACGGCCGGGCCCCCTTCCTGGATACCGGCAACGAGCGCGCCGCGCGGCTCGTCGAGGCCCAGGCCCTCGGCCAGGTCTTCGGTGACAGTCTGGATGCGCACGCCAAGCCAGCCACGGCGGGTCTCGCCGAACTCCTTGAGCTGATCGATGACGTTGGTCGCGGTCTCCGCCGGGATCGAGAAGCCGATGCCGATGGACCCGCCGGTCGGCGAGATGATCGCCGTGTTCACGCCCATGACCTCACCAGCCATGTTGAACAGCGGACCGCCCGAGTTGCCCCGGTTGATCGAGGCATCGGTCTGGATGAAGGCGTCATAGGGACCGGCATTGATGTCGCGGTCCATCGCCGAAACGATACCGGCCGTCACCGTGCCGCCAAGGCCGAACGGGTTGCCGATGGCCATGACCCAGTCGCCGACGCGCAGCGAGTTGGAATCGCCGAAGCGCACGAAGGGCAGCTTGCGGTCCGATTTCACCTGCAGGAGCGCCAGGTCCGTCTTGGGATCGCGTCCGAGGATTTCCGCGTCCAGCGTCTCGCCGTCCGCGAAGGTCACCGTCACCTCGTCGGCGTCTTCGACCACGTGGTTGTTGGTGACTACGAGGCCATCCGGGTCGATCACGAAACCGGAGCCCAGCGACTGCACCTTGCGCTGCTGCTGCTCGCCGCCGTGACGCTCCATGAACTCTTCGAAGTACTCCTCGAAGGGCGAGCCGGGCGGGAACTGCGGCATGGGAATGCCGCCGCCGGAAACGGTGTGTGCGGAAGAAATGTTGACCACTGCCGGCGTCAGCTTTTCGGCGAGGTCGGCAAAGCTTTCGGGCGCTGCGCGCGAGTGCGCCGGCGTCCAGGCGATCCCCGCCGCACCGGCGGCGAGCAGCCCGAGGCCAAGCGTGGCCGCGCGGAAAGAGCGCAGGGAGAATTGTGAGAATTGGATCGTCACGGGTATCGGTCTCCTCGATCTGTTCGATCTCGTTGTCCGGCGCCGGGTACGCGCTGACGCCGGGGCACCCCCGCGATGGGTGCAGGGCCCGACCGGGCCATATGCCATTGAACGCGGACCCCGGTTTCATCGGCGTTAACCAAGATGGTCCGCCCCGGCGCCCTGTCCTGTCCGTCGCCCGCGCTTATCAGGCTCAAATGTGGACAAATTCAGGCGCGGACAGCCCCGCCTGGATTACCATTTCGTGAGGTTTGCCAGAGCGCGAGGATACGCCGCGCCGTTCGGCGTTCAGCCCCGCACCAGCCAGACAATGACAAGCCCGAGGGCCGCAAAGGCGAGCCCGCCCGCACGCAGGGTGCGGTCAGGCGTCGCCTCCACGACTCTCAGCATTTGCCGCACACCGCCCGGAAACGCGGCATAGATCAGGCCTTCGATCACCAGGACCAGGCCGATGGCAACGATCAGGTCGGTCATGCGTGCCTATTCGGCGGGCGCGGCGTCTGCTTCGCCCTCGGTCTCGGCACCCGGCTCGATGGACGGCTCGAAGTCCTGCTGGTCCGGATCGACCGGCGCGGGCGCATCGAAGGTGTCCATTGGCGGCAGTGCCTCAGGATCGGCACCTTCAGGATCTGCGGCTTCCAGCTCCATGGCACCTGCAGGCACCGCTTCTTCCAGCTCGGCACAAAGCAGCTGGCGCAGCGTTGTGTCACCTTCCAGCTGGTCCAGAAGCGCGGTCGCCCGCGTCGCGGCGCTGCGCGCCGTCACGTTGCCGCCCATCTCCGCTTCCGGGTTACGGAAGAAGCGGAAAAATTCACTGTCCGGAGAAAGCACGGCCGTGGTCTCGCCCTGCTCCAGCGCGCGCTCATAGGATTGCATGGAGCGGTAGAAAGCGAAGAATTCCGGGTCGACGCCATACGCAGCCGCATAGATGCGGTTCCTGCAGCCGTCGCCCTCGCCTCGGATGATCTCGGCATTACGGGTCGCCTCGGCGATCGTCACGGTGACCTCACGGTCGGCGTTGGCGCGGATGCGCTGCGCGATTTCCTGGCCCTGGGCGCGGAACTCGGCGGCTTCACGCTCGCGTTCCGTCTGCATCCGGCGGAAGATCGCCTGGCTGTTCGCTTCCGGCAGGTCGGCGCGGCGAATGCGCACGTCGACCACGTCGATGCCGAAGCTCTCGGCTTCCACGTTCATCTGCTGCTGGATGCGCTGCATCAGGCCCGCACGGTTGTCGCGCACCACGGCCTCGAAGCTTTCCTCACCCAGCACGCGGCGCAGCGCAGACTGAAGGATGGTGGCAAGGCGCGAGCGCGCCACGCCCTCGCTGCCGGCCGCCTGGAAAAACATCAGCGGATCGACGATGCGAAAGCGCGCGAAGGCATCAACCACGAGGCGCTTCTGGTCCGACGCGATCACTTCCTCGGGCTGGATATCCAGGTCGAGGATGCGCTTGTCGATATAGATGACGTTCTGCACGAACGGCGTCTTGAAGTGCAGTCCCGGCTCCTGGATCACCTGCTTGGGCTCACCGAACTGGAGCACCAGCGCCTGCTGCGTCTGGTGGACGGTGAACAGCGAATTGAAGATGACGATGCCGGCCAGCGCGAGAAGGATCGCCAGCCCGATAAGTGTCGTGCGGCCCATCAGTTCTCACCTCCCGTGTTGCGCTGGCGCTGAAGCTCAGGCAGCGGAAGATAGGGCACCACGCCCGAGCCGCTCTCGCTGTCGACAATCACCTTGTTCATGTTGTTGAGCACGCGCTCCATCGTCTCGAGGAACATGCGCCGCCGTGTCACGTCAGGCGCGTCGGCATATTCCCGGTAGATCGACAGGAAGCGACGGCCCTGGCCTTCGGCCTCTTCCACCGTCTGGTCGCGGTAAGCGGCCGCTTCCTGCTCGATGCGTTCTGCCTGACCACGCGCCTTGGGGAGCACGTCGTTCGCGTAGGCTTCTGCCTCGTTCCGCGCGCGCTCCAGGTCGGCACGCGCCGCCTGCACGTCGCGGAAGGCGTCGATCACCGCCGCGGGCGGGTCCGACTTCTGGATCTGCACCTGCGTGATCAGGATGCCGGCCTCGTAGGCATTGAGCTGGCTCTGCATCAGCTCCTGCACGCGCGCCTCCGCCTGCTGGCGGCCTTCGGTGAGCAGCGGCTGAATGTTGGTCTGGCCCACCACCTCGCGCATCGAACTCTCGGCTACCGCCTTCACGGTGCCGACCGGGTTCTGGATGTTGAACAGGTAGTCCCCCGCCTGGTCGATACGCCAGAAGACGGAAAAATCGATGTCGATGATGTTCTCGTCGCCGGTGAGCATCAGGCTCTCTTCCGGCACGTCCCGCACGGCGCCCTGGCGGACCGTCAGCGTATCCTCGCCGGTGCGCATGCCCACATCCGTCCGGTTCACGCGGGTGACCTTCGGCGTGTAGGCGGTCTCGATCGGGAACGGCAGGTGATAATTGAGACCCGACTGGGTCGTCTCGACATACTCACCAAAGCGCAGCACCACGCCCTGCTCGTCCGGCTGCACCCGGTAGAAGCCCGAGGCGAGCCATACCAGCAGCAGCACGCCAAGGCCGATCAGGATGCCGCGTGCGCCGATGCCGCCGCCGGACCCGCCGGGGAACGACTGCCGGAACCGCTCCTGGCCGCGCCGCAGCAGCTCCTCGAGATCCGGTCCGTTCTGGCCATTGCCGCCCGAACCGCCACGGCCGCCGCCGGACGGCCCCTGACCCCACGGGCCGCCGCCGCCTTGCCAGCCGCCACCGCCGCTCTTGTCGTCCCAGGGCATGTCGCCTCTTTCCTCGGTGAGATGTCTGTTTCGCGGAAGCGCGCGCCCCGCATGACCGCCATGCGTGCCACTGCCCGGCACACCGGCTTATATGATACGCAGGCCGCAGGCTGCAACGCGGGCGCCCGCGATTTCAACGGCCCAAGTCCCTACATGGAGAGCGGGTTCAGCCGCTCCGAACCCGGCACAGAGGCACTATGGCACATCCCGAACGACCTGACCGCGACGCGATCCTGAACGCGCTGGCAGCGATTGGCGCGCCCGGCGGCGGCAATATTGTCGAGGCCGGCATGATCCAGGGCCTCGTCGTGCGCGACGGAAATGTCGGCTTTGCGGTCGAAGTCGATCCAGCCAAGGGTGCTGAAATGGAACCGCTGCGCGAGGCCTGCGTGGCGGAAGTCAAGAAGATCCCCGGCGTCCTGTCGGTCACCGCCGTCCTCTCCGCCCACAACGAAGCGCCGTCGGGCGGCGAGACCACGCCGTCCGGCCCCAGCCATGCCGGACACAGCCACGGCGGCCAGCAGAAAAGCGCGGGCAGGACCGGGCCGCTCGAGATTCCCGGCGTCGGCGCCATCATCGCGGTCGCCAGCGGCAAGGGCGGCGTCGGCAAATCGACGCTCGCCGTCAATCTCGCCCTCGGCCTGCGCGCAGAGGGGCTGCGCGTCGGCCTGCTGGATGCGGACGTCTACGGCCCCTCGATCCCCCGGATGCTCGGCCTCAAGGAAAAGCCGGAGGCGAACCCGGACAACAAGCTGGTGCCGCTGGAAGCGTTCGGCATCAAGGCCATGTCCATTGGCCTTATCGTCGACGAGGACACGCCGATGATCTGGCGCGGGCCCATGGTGCAGTCCGCCCTGTCGCAGATGCTGGTGGACGTGGACTGGGCGCCCATCGACGTGCTGGTCGTGGATATGCCCCCGGGCACCGGCGACGCGCAACTCACGTTAGCCCAGCGCGTGCCGCTCACCGGCGCGGTCATCGTCTCGACACCGCAGGAAATCGCGCTGATCGACGCGCGCAAGGCCGTCGCCATGTTCGAGAAGACCCGCGTGCCGATCCTCGGCATGGTCGAGAACATGGCCTGGTTCGAGAGCCCGGACGGCTCGCGCAGCTACATATTCGGCGAAGGCGGCGCGAAACGGACGGCCGAGAAGCTGGGCGTCAGTTTCCTCGGCGAAGTCCCGCTGTACCCGGACGTCCGCGAAGGCGGCGACGAGGGCCGCCCGGCGACCGCCGTCGATCCCGACGGCCCGGCCGGACGCACATTCCGCTCGATCGCCGCGAAGGTTATCGGGTCGCTCGACACGTCGCCGCAGAAGCCCGCGCCGCGTATCGTCGTGATGGACTAGGCGGCGCGGATCCGCTGCAGGAACTGGCCGACATTGCTGCGCAGCTCCGAGGTGCGCTTGCTGACGTCGCCCACCACGCGGGCGATTTCCCCGGCCGCTTCGCTTGAATTGCGGCTCTGCTCAAGCACCTGGCCCAGGTTCTCGTCGACATTCGACGCCGACCGTGCGGCTGCCTCGGTATTACGGCCAATCTCCGCGGTGGCAGCGGTTTGTTCCTCGATCGCTGCCGCGATCGCCGAGCTCTTTTCATCAATGGCGGCAATCCGCTCACGGATGCTGGAAATGGCGCCGGTCACCGATCCCGCGCTCCGGCGCATCCGCTCGATGGTCGCCGAGATTTCCTCGGTCGCCTTCGCCGTCTGCGACGCAAGTTCCTTCACTTCGCCAGCAACGATGGCAAAGCCCTTGCCCGCCTCGCCGGCGCGCGCCGCCTCGATTGTCGCATTGAGGGCCAGCAGGTTCGTCTGGTTGGCGATATCCTCGATCAGGCCGACGATCTTGCCGATTTCCTCGGTTGCATCGTTCATCTCGTTGGCGGCGCTCACAGCACCGTCCGTCTCCGAAACGGCAGACCGCGCGCTCTCGCTCGAATCGGACACACGCGACGAAATCTCCTTGATGGAGGCGCCGAGCTCTTCCGTTGCCGCGGCCGCTACCTGGATGTTGGAGGCCGAGTCCGCCGAAGCATGGCCGACAGCCTCGCTGCGCTCGGTTGCCGACGCCGTCGCGCTCGCCACCTTCTCGACCATCTCCTCCGCGGTCTCCACCGCGCGGCCCACGTCGTCAGTCACCGACTTGATGGTCCGCTCCAGTTCGTCGGCGAGCGCCATCATTTCCTTCTTGCGCGCGTCGCGCTGCGCCGCCTCGGCTGCCTCGCGTTCGGCGGTCAGGGCCTCGACCTCGGTGCGCGCCTTGTTGGCGCCGTCGAGCGCCTCCTCGGCCTGGACAAACCCCGCCGCAAGACGGCGGCATAGCCAGAACAGCGCGCCCGTCTCGGCCACCACGATCACCGCGTGAACGATGACGCGGCCAAGATTGCCGCCGTCCGGAAACACCGCGTAGGGGAACGCGAAATTGAGAATGAGGTGATGCGCCGCAATGACGCCGGCCGCGACGAGGATAGAACGCTCATCGGTCAGCAGCACGACGACCGCCAGCGCGGCAAAGAACATCATGTGAATGTCGATCTGCCACGGATGGCCGGCCATCTGGTAGACGATGACCGAAACGCTCAGCACCAACGCCACGCTCAGAAACAGGCGGCTTTGAAGGTCGCCGCGCCCGGCCCACCATGAAAGCGTACTGGCGGCCGCAAGGGCTCCGGTCATCACGGCCGGTATCACGAGCGGCTGGCCGGTCGTCAGGCCGAGCGCCAGCGTCACGCCCACCTGGAGCCAGATGAGGGACACCACCACCGCACTCGCGGTCCGCTGAATTGCTGCAATCTGTTCCATCGTCCGACCCCGTATGCGGCTAGATTTCCATGCTCGCGACAGCGAGCCCCGTTTCCGGCGCTCTTCCCGTACAGCCGCCCGCTCCCGCCGCATGGAGAAGCGCCAGCGCCCCTTCGGCCCAGAGCGCGCGGAAACCCGGCACGCGGTCGAAGGCAGCGTAAACAACACCGTCAGCCTCGCCGGACGCCACGATTCGGCCACCAAGGCGGATGACCCGCGACAGGGCTTCATTCGGTGCAGGTTTGTCCGTGAAGATCACCACTGCCGGCTCACCTTGCCGGGGCGCGACCGTGACAAAGGACACGACGGCCAGTCCAAGGACCGCCAACATGGCTGCGGGCAGGTAACTCTTCACTGCGGCACCCTGGTGCTTGATCTGGAACGCGGCCTCTCCGGGCGGGGACGGCCTTTGTCATCAAGCGCGCAGCATGCTCAACAGAAATTAACAATGCCTTCCACGGCACGCGCCGTTGCGGGTCAATCCATGAAAAGACGGCCGGCGCGAATTTCGCCCGGCCGTCTGCTTTGCTTGTAAATTATTCGCGCCAGAACAAGCACAGCGCCTAGCTTCGGTCGCCCGGCCTTTCGTCATTGGCCGTACCGATCGTGCGGAAGTCCTGCTCCACCTGCATACGATCCGACGTCCAGTCATTCGGGTTGCGGTCGCCCGGCACGTCCGAACTATGCGGCGCCACCATGGCCAGGTCGGCATGCGCAGACTCGGCGGCGTGGCCGTGCATGTCCGCATCGTTTCCGTGGCCGGAAACGTTGCCGCTCGCAGCAAAGGCAGGTGCGCTCAGCGCGACGAGCGTTGTGGCAAGCATCAGATGTTTCATGATTGTCCTCCAAACATTTTTCTGCCAGCATTCGTACTCTGTGCCGGTCACTATGGAGGTAAGTCCGGATACGGATGATTTCATGTCACGGTGCGGTCATATCATTTTGATCCGCACGCGAACCCTGCACCCTGCTCCGGGCACGAAAAAGGCCGGGGCGGCGAACCGCCCCGGCCCATTCGCATGGCAAGTACCGCTCGGCCTTAGCGGCCTTCGATCAGCACCGCGGTTTCCGTCGAGCCATCAGGCGCGGTCATCTCCCACTCTTCGCCCACGGAGCGCTCGTCGGCGGTCGGCACGCAATAGGGGCCGGACTCTGCCGTGGCATCGGACGAGAAGCAGGCGTCGTCGCCGCTCATTTCCCACGTGCCTTCGACGGTGTTGCCGTCAACGGTCTGGGAATAGGTGCCGTCCTCGTTGATGTGCACGGAGCGGGTCACGCCATCGGCATTCGTCACTTCGACGGTGTTGCCGTAGAACGGCGCCATCGGATCGGCCAGCGCCGCCCCGGTCATCATCAGGGTCGCGGCAATGGTCGCAAAAAGAACTCGCATCGTTTTCTCCCTCGATACACGCGTTGTGTGGTTGGCTCCCACGCGAGAGCTTCTTGGTTAACGCGGGAACGAACTCTGCCATAACGCGCGACCACCGCAAGGGATTTTCGTAGGGGCAGCCTGCCCCACAAAGACGACGGGCCGGCGCTTCACGCACCGGCCCGATACGCCACAAAGGCGGGAGTCCGCCATTTACTCTGGCTGCTTGCGGCCCGGCACATTGCTTTCGAACTCGCGGCCACTCTCAAGGACCACGCGCTGCATCACGCCCGCATCTGTCTCGTACTGCCACTCGTCACCGGCCGCACGTACGTCCATCGGCGTGCAATAAGGATCGACCACGGAAACCGGCTGCGGACCGACCTGCACGAAGCAGACTTCGCTGCCGACCACGGTCCACTGGCCATGCGCGACAGGACCGGTCGAGGCCACCTCGGTCCAGGTGCCGTCCCGGTCGATGTAGAAGTAGCGCGGGCCTTCGGCCTCGCTCGAGACGACGAGCGTGTTGTCGTAATAGGCATCCATGTCCGGCGCATTGCGGCCGGGGGTATTGCCTTCCGGCGTGTTCGTCGCCGCCATCGCGGGCACGGCGGCCATCGAAGCCGCTGCGGTCAATGCAAGGAACGATTTGCGCATGTACCTGTCTCCTCTCTGCCGGGGACGCGATCAGCGCTCGATCACGGCCCATTGCTCTCGGAGACAAACGCGCCGTTCACGGCCTCGTTCCAGACCGGCGCGGTGCACCGGGCCAATTGGCATGCGAACGGGCGTGCAGCGCCGCGCACCAAGGCGGAACGCTGCACGCGCAAGCCGCTACTTGTTGAGGAAATTGAGCGGCAAACCGGCCACGGGCCACTCCATCTTCACCAGCTTGCCCGTGCTCGACAGCGTGATGTATGCGGTCTTGAGGTCCGGCCCGCCGAAGCAGATGTTGGTCACAAGGATATCCGGCATCGGCGTATGCTTGATGGTCTGGCCGTCCGGCGAGATCGACGTGATGCCACCGTTGAAGATGGTCGCAACGCAGATGTTGCCCTCTGAATCGACCGCCAGGCTGTCGAAGAACTGGAGGTCCGGCAGGCCGGCTACCAGGTTGGCCGCGAGCGGCGGCGGGGGCGGCGTCACGACGCCCGGCTTCTCGATATCAAGCGACCACAGCCGGCCCGCGATCGTGTCCGCGAAGTAGACCGTCTTCTCGTCCGGCGACAGGCCGACGCCGTTCGGCGTGTTCAGCGGGAAGCGCTGCTCGGTGATGGAGGAACCGTCGGGCTTGGCGTAATAGAGCGCGCCGCGGTCCATGACCCGGCCGTGGTTCTTGCCGAGGTCGGTGAACCAGAAACCGCCTTCCTTGTCGAAGACGATGTCGTTGGGCCCGCGCAGCTTGTGGCCGTCGCACTCCCTGTACAGAACATCGACCTTGCCGCTGGAAAGATCGACGCGCTCGATACGCCCGCCCGAATAATCGTCGGGCTGGTCTCCGGGGAACAGCAGGCCGTCATTGTCGTGCCACTCGAAGCCGCCGTTGTTGCAGACATAGACGGCGCCGTCCGGGCCGATCGCAGCCCCGTTCGGCCCGCCGCCAAGCTCGGCAATGACCGAAATCTTGCCGTCCGGCGTCACGCGGCTCAGCGTGCCACGCGCAATCTCCACGAGGATGACGGACCCGTCGTCCATCGCGATCGGCCCTTCCGGGAATTTCAGCCCGGAGGCGATCTCGGTGATGTCAGCCATGTTTCACTCCCTTTTTTCGGTGACGGTTATGGTTGTTGTGAAGCCGGTTCGCGGCGGTCGAGCACGACGATGGAATAATCCGCCGTGTCCTCCGGCCCCGCCGCGTGATGCTCGCGCGAGGTTTCCCGCCATACCGTGTCGTCGAGCGCGGGAAACCGCGCATCGCCATCGATCTCCGCATGAACTTCTGTGAGATAGATCCGGTCGGCCCGGCCCAGCGTCTGCGCGTAGATTTCCGCGCCGCCGATCACCATGATCTCTTCCGCGCCGGACTCGGCGGCCAGCACCTTCGCCCGTGCAAGCGCGTCATCGATGGTGGTGAAGACCTCGCCGCCCGGCGCGTCGTAGTTCGCATTGCGCGTAACGACAAGATTGGGCCGCCCGGGCAGCGGCCGCTTGGGAAACGACTCCCAGGTCTTGCGCCCCATGACGAGCGGCTTGCCCTTTGTCGTCTCCCGGAAATGCTTCATGTCGCCCTTGAGCCGCCACGGAAGGCCATTGTCCTTCCCGATGACGCCATTTTCGGCTGCGGCGAGGAGAAGCGAGATGCGCAAGGCTGCGTCCACTGACTGCCGGTAACAGGTTCGGGCGCGACCTTACACGGCGCGGGCGGCCACGTCAGCGAGGGCATCGCCCTCCAGCCAGTAGCCGACCCAGTCCGAATGCTGCCGGGCACCGAGCCCGTCATAGACGCGAATGGCCGGCTCGTTCCAGTCAAGCGCATTCCACGCAACACCGTAGAGCCCCTCCTCCACGGCCCGCGCGGCGAGCCGGGCGATGAGCGCAACACCAAGCCCCTGTCCGCGATGCGCCTCGCGGATCACTAGGTCTTCCAGCCAGATGGCCAGCTTCCCGGTGAAGCTTGGAAAGGAATAGTGCCAGAGCGCGATTCCGGCCGGTTCGCCGTCCAGCTCGGCCACATCGCAGAAGACCCGCGGGTTCGGCCCGAACAGGAGTGCTTCAAGCTGCTCCGCCGTGACCCGAAAGTCCCCGTCGAGCTTCTCGTAGACCGCCAGTTCCCAGAGAAAGTCCCGGACGAGACCCCCCTCGCCGGGCACCACACTTCGCACCGTGACGGTCATACCGCCACGGGGGCCTTGATGTGCGGGTGCGCCCTATAGCCCTCGAGCGTGAAGTCGTCATAGGTGAAATCGAACAGCGACCGCACGTCCGGGTTCAGCACCATGCGCGGCAGCGGATAGGGCTCACGCGTCAGCTGTTCGCGCGCCTGGTCCAGGTGGTTCAGGTAGAGATGCGCGTCACCGAAGGTGTGCACGAACTCGCCCGGCTTCAGCCCCGTTACCTGCGCGATCATCAGCGTCAGCAACGCATAGGATGCGATGTTGAACGGCACGCCGAGGAAGATGTCCGCCGACCGCTGATAGAGCTGGCACGAGAGCTTCCCGTCCGCCACGTAGAACTGGAACAGGCAATGGCACGGCGCCAGCGCCATGCGGTCGAGGTCCGCCACGTTCCACGCGGACACGATCAGGCGGCGCGAGTCCGGGTTGGTCTGAATTTCGTTGAGCAGCCACTTGAGCTGGTCCGCCGTCCCGCCATCCGGCAGGTCCCACGAGCGCCACTGCTTGCCATAGACGGGCCCGAGCTCGCCGGTCTCGTCGGCCCACTCGTCCCAGATGCTGACGCCGTTGGCCTTAAGGTAGCGGATATTGGTGTCGCCCGCGATGAACCACAGCAGCTCGTGGATGATCGATTTCAGGTGCAGCTTCTTGGTGGTGACCAGCGGGAACCCCTCCGCTAGGTCAAACCGCATCTGGTGGCCGAACACCGACAGCGTGCCGGTCCCCGTCCGGTCGTCCTTCCGCGCCCCCTGGTCGAGAACCCGGGCCATGAGATCGTGATACTGCCGCATGGCCGGGATTATGCGACCGAGTCGGACGCCGGGCCAAGGGCCAATTCCCCGGCCCGAGGCCGGACTACGGGCAGGTCGCCCCGCTGGTAAAGCTGACCGCCCCCGTCTGCCCTGCCGAATTGGCGCAGAACGCGCCGGTCTCGGCCGCATTGTCCACGTTACCGGACCCGGCCAGCGCATTGCCGGTCCCCTCGAAGCCGAAGACGTTGGTCGGCGTCCCCCCGAAGACCGTGTTGTTCACGGTCACGCTGTTGTCGTCGCTCATCTCGATCGACCGGTTGCCGACCACCGAGATCGCCGAATCGTTGATCACGACGACGTTGTCGTCGCTCATGTCGATGCCTTCGCTGCCGCTGGTGGACGAAATCGTCACGTTGGTCAGCGTGAGGCTGTTGTCGTCCAGCACGTCGATGGCCTCGGCGCCGGTGTTGAGGATCGACGTATCGGTCAGCACGATGGTCATCCCGTCGGCGGCGGAAACACCCCAGCTACCGGCCGTATCGATTGTCACGTTATCAAGCGTAAGCGAACCGCCATTGCCCAGGTCGAATGCATCGTCGCCCATGCCGGTGAAGGTCGTGCCGCTGGCCATGATCGTGTTCACGTTCAGGCCGTTCAAGGCGTCGGTGCCGATGTTCGAGAATTGCGAGTTCTGGATCGTGATCGTGTTGGCGTTGTCGAAGAAGACGCCGAAGTCCGCGTTGTTCACGGTGACGCCGCTCAGATTCAGCGTATTGGCCGAGCGCAGCTGGACCGCGTCATTGACGATATTCCGAATAGCCGTGTTGCTGATGGTCACGGCGTTGCGGAACCGGAAGGCCGTGGCGAAGCCGACATTGGTGATCGAGCTCATGTCGATATCGACCACGTTGTCATCCCGCGCCGCGATACCCGCGTCGCCCGCGCTGAGATTGGCTATGTGCATGTCACTGATCGTCAGCGTATTCCGGTCGCCAGCTATGATGCCCTCGCCGCCAACGCTGTCGACATCGATATCCTGGAACACCACGCGCTGACCGTTCCCCACCAGGAACGCGGCGTTGAGCGCGCTGCCCGGCTGGCCCGTGACCCGGAAACCGGCGAAGTGATTGTTGTTGGCGGTCACGAGCACGTCCGCGTTCGCGAAATTCGCAAAGGTCGGGCGCGTCCCGCTGGCGGTCACCGGCACGACCACGCCGGAATTGAGACCGCGCACGTTGATGGTCCCGCCACCGCCCAGCAGCGTCTGGTCGGCCTGGAGTTGTTGTCCGCCGAGGAACGTGCCCGCCGCCCCGTCCGCGACGATCAGTGTATTGCCGCCCGCCGCCGCAGCAGGTGCATTCAGCCCCATTCCCGCGTTGACGGTCACAACCCGGTCGAAATCGACGCCGGTGATCGCGTCCTCAACCGGTTCATCCTTAGACGGCGCAACCACGATGTCCGGGTCGCGTTCGATCCGGTCCATCATCCGGACCTCCTGCGCGTCGAGATCGTCGCCTGCCCCGTCGAAAAAGACCGAGAACGGGATGCGCAGTCGCGCCCCGGCCTCCAGGTGCGAGCCGCGCAGGTCATCGCTGCGCCATCCCGCGCCCAGCGTCAGCCGCGAGCCCGGCAGCGACGCCACGATGTCGTCGATGCGCCATTCAAGGCGCGCCTTCGGCCCCGTGACGTCCGTCGCCGCGGCGTCGTCATCGAAGTGGAACCCGCCGCCATAGACCCTGAACGTGTGGTTCTCGGTATCGAGCCCCACAAGATCGAGCGGCAGGCGCACGCCGATCTCGCCGTCCACGCCGGACAGCGGCACTTCGCTGGCACTCTGGATGAAGATCCGCGTCCCCTCGATGCGGGCTTCGGCAAGCGATGGCGCCAGCGCGGGATCGCTTACCGCCAGGTAGCCATTCACCCGCGCGTCGAAATCATGCGACAGCAGCTCGAAGCCGCCGGCGATGCCCCAGAACCGGTTGTCGGATACGGTTTCGCGGCTGTCGCCGCCGGCCCATGCGCCAAGGTTCCACCCGCCCGGCAGCATATGGCGCAGGCCGAGGGCAAGATTGGCCTCGTTCGACCACTGGTCGCCAACCTTGCCACGGAATTCGGTGAACAGGAGGGTCTTGTCGCCCTGGATGAGCGGCACGAACAGGGTCGCTTCGCCACGGCTCTCTTCGTCCGTGGCTGCCACACCCCCGACTTCGCCCCAGCTGCGCCACTTCGGCTTCTCCGCAGCCGGCGCGCTTGCGTTCATGGCAGCAAACGCCACGGCCAAAGCCGCAGCGCCGCGCTTCCAGATTGGCACGAATGCCCCCCAATTCCCGCGCCGAAATCCCCCGATTCCGGCGGTTACCGGAACATTAACGCACAGCCGCCCGAGCCATGCACGCGAAGTTTCGGCGAAAGGTTAGCGTGTCGCGTGAGCGCGCCTCTTGCGCTAGGTTCCGGCGCAATCAACAAGGCCGAAAACGGGGGTGCCGCCATGCTGAAGTGGATTGTCGGAATTGCAGCGGTGCTGGCCGCGATCTACTTCGCGGCCGCATGGTGGATCGTGCCGGGCGCGCTTGAGCGCCCCATCAACCGCGTCGTTGAGCACGCGCCCTACGAAATCAGCCCGGAAGCCGCGCGCCTGCACGAGCGGCTGACGATTGCCGATCTCCACTCGGACACGCTGCTCTGGAGCCGCGACCCGCTCGTTCGAGCCGACCGCGGCCACGTGGACGTGCCGCGCCTCCAGGAAGGCAACGTGGCCCTCCAGGTCTTCTCCGTCGTGACGAAGGTGCCGGACGGCCAGAACTACGACCAGAACACCGCCGACAGTGACCAGATCACGCTCGCCGCCATGGCGCAGGCCTGGCCCATCGCAACATGGGGCAGCCTCCTGGAGCGCGCGCTCTACCAGGCGGACAAGCTCTACGATGCCGCCGAACGCGCGCCCGCCTCGATCACTGTCATCGAGAGCCGCGCCGACCTCGACGCCCTTTTGGCCGAACGCGCCAACGGCAATCCCGTCATTGGCGGGCTGCTGGCAACCGAGGGCGGCCACCCGCTTGAAGGCGACATTGCCAATATCGACAAGCTCTACGGCGCGGGCTACCGGATGATCGGCCTGCACCACTTCTTCGACAACGACCTGGGCGGCTCGCTGCACGGCGTCTCGGGCGAGGGCCTGACCGATTTCGGCCGCGAGGTTGTCCGCGAGGCCGAAGCGCGCGGCATCATCATCGACGTTGCCCACTCATCCCCCAATGCGGTGGCGGACGTGCTGGACATGGCAACCCGCCCTATCGTCGTTTCGCACACGGGCGTCCGCGGTGCCTGCGACAGCGTGCGGAACCTTTCCGACGAGATGATGAAACGCATCGCGGACGCAGGCGGGCTGATCGGTATCGGCTACTGGGATGGCGCCGTCTGCGACAACTCACCGGCCGGCGTCGCCGCCAGCATCGCCTATGCGGTGGAACTCCTCGGTCCGGAGCACGTTGCGCTCGGCTCGGACTATGACGGCGCCACCCAGGTCGCTTTCGACACGTCGGAACTGGCGGCCCTGACCGATGCCCTGCTGGATGCCGGCCTCGGCGAAGCCGAGATCGAAGCGGTCATGGGCGGCAATCTCGTGCGGTTCCTGCGGCGTCACCTGCCGGAAACCCCCGGCCGGAGCTGAAAATCCGCCGCATTCCCCGCGGCGAGACACCTTTAATCAACCGTCATATGCGCTATATATGGCCGGTGTCAGGTCGCACCTGACTATGGCGATAAATGGTCTGCGCAATAAGCCTATCGGACCCGGGGGCAGTACCCGGCGCCTCCACCACGAACCCGCGGAAACCGGCCCAAACGGCCGCGGGCTTTTGATGGGGGCGAACCAGGATCGACGAGGGTGTAAAGGCAGTACTTTCGCCCGGCATGGTTCCGCCGTTATCGGGCCAAACTTGATAGTTGCCAACGACAACTATGCGGAAGCACGTCTCGCTGCGTAATGCAGCGCGATCGCTTCGATCCAAGCCTTAGCGGTTCGCACCGTTAAGCGGGGTTCGAGGGCACCTGGCAACAGAAGCCCTCACTTCACTTCCCATCCCCAAATCACAGATGTGCCACGGGCGCGCCTTTGACCGGGCGCGGCCAATTGGCGATAACTGCCCAAGTGCCCTTTCAGTTCGGGAGCCCGCATTGCCGGACGACACGATCCAGTACGACGTTCTCGCCCGCGAAGCCCTGCGCCACGTGGTGCGCGAAGTGCTTGAGCTTGCGGCCACCGAAGGCCTGCCCGGCGAGCACCACTTTTTCATCACGTTCAGGACGGACGTGCCGGGCGTAGAGGTTGGCGACCAGCTCAAGGCGGACTTTCCGGAGGAGATGACCATCGTCCTCCAGCACCAGTTCTGGGATCTGGACGTGCAGCCGGACCACTTCAGCGTGAAGCTGGCGTTCGGTGGCGTGCCGCGCGAGTTGCGTGTGCCCTACAAGGCCATCTCCGCCTTCTTCGATCCAAGCGTCCAGTTCGGCCTGCAGTTCGCCCCCCTCGCCGCGGATTCGGACGGTGACGAGGAGACATCGACGGTCGTTCCCAACGACGCGGCGGAGAGCGCAGGCGAGGACGGCAAGCCCGCCGCCGACGAAACCGGCGAAGTGGTCAGCCTCGACGCCTTCCGCAAGAAATAGGCGCCGCGCCCCGGACGAATGTCCGGCGCTGGCTTGGGTCCGGGCTGCGTGCTAAACGCCACGCCGAAACACCCGTCCTTTCAACGCCAGCGACCAGCCGCGAGACCGCCATGACCGCTACCCGCACCGAGACCGACAGCTTCGGCCCCCTCGAAGTTCCCGCCGACAAGTACTGGGGCGCGCAGACGCAGCGCTCGCTGGGCAACTTCAAGATCGGAACAGAGACCATGCCCAAGCCGCTGGTGCGCGCGCTCGGCATCGTCAAGCGTTCGGCGGCGCTCGCCAACATCTCCCTCGACAACATCGACAAGAAGCTGGGCGATGCCATCGCCGCCGCAGCGCTCGAAGTGGCGGAAGGCAAGCTGGACGACAACTTCCCGCTCGTCGTCTGGCAGACCGGCTCGGGCACCCAGTCGAACATGAACGCCAACGAGGTGATCGCGAACCGCGCGATCGAGATGCTCGGCGGCGAGAGCGGCTCCAAGGAGCCGGTCCACCCCAACGACCACGTGAACCGCTCCCAGTCGTCGAACGACACCTTCCCCACCGCCATGCACATTGCGGCGGGCGAGGAAGTCGTGAACGCGCTGGTGCCCGCGCTTCAGACCCTGCGCAACGCACTCAACGACAAGTCGAAGGCGTGGAAAGACATCATCAAGATCGGCCGCACCCACACGCAGGACGCGACGCCGCTGACGCTGGGCCAGGAGTTCTCGGGCTACGTGGCAGCCATCGACAACGGCATCCGCCGCGTCGAGCAGGCCCTGCCCGCCATCTACCAGCTCGCCCAGGGCGGCACGGCGGTCGGCACCGGTCTCAATGCCAAGGTGGGTTTCGCCGAGAAGTTCGCGGAAGAAGTCGCAACCCTGACCAAGCTGCCCTTCGTCACCGCGCCTAACAAGTTCGAGGCACTGGGCACGCACGACGCGATGGTCGAACTCTCCGGCGCGCTCAACACGATTGCCGTGAGCCTGTTCAAGATCGCCAACGACATCCGCTTCCTGGGCTCGGGCCCGCGCTCGGGGCTTGGCGAACTGGCACTGCCCGAAAACGAGCCCGGCTCGTCCATCATGCCCGGCAAGGTGAACCCGACCCAGTGCGAAGCGCTGACCATGGTCTGCACGCAGGTGATGGGCAACCACACGACGACGACGATTGCCGGCAGCCAGGGCCACTTCGAACTCAACGTCTACAAGCCGGTGATCGGCTATTCGGTTCTCCAGTCGATCCGCCTGCTGGCGGATGCAAGCGTCAGCTTTACCGACAACTGCGTCGTGGGCATCGAGCCGCGCACCGACAACATCAAGCAGCTGATGGAACGCTCGCTGATGCTGGTGACGGCGCTGGCCCCGAAGATTGGCTACGACAACGCCACCAAGGTCGCCAAGACCGCGCACAAGAACGGGACCACCCTGCGCGAGGAAGCCGTCGGCCTCGGCTTCGTCACCGAAGCTGAATTCGACGAGATCGTGCGGCCGGAAAAGATGATCGGCCCGTCCGACTGAACGGAGGCGCGAACCACGTGACGGCGGATATCAAGAGATCGGTGACGATTGCCGGCCACCGCACGTCGATCACGCTCGAGCCCGAGTTCTGGAACGCGCTCAAGGAAGTGGCCTGCACACGCAAGGTATCCGTCAACGAGCTGGTCCGCCGCATCGATGAGGCGCGCGACCCTGACGATCCGCGCGGACTTTCCAGCGCCATCCGAGTCCACGTCCTGGATCACTTCAAGTCGGGCGCGAGCTGCCAGAGGGACTAATTTCAGTTGGCGGCTTCGCCTTCCGCCGCCCCGGCGGCCGGCAGCCCGAGCATCTCGCGCAGCGCCTTCGATCCCGCGCCTCCGGCAAGGGCATCGATATCGCGTTCAAGCAGCCGCTGCGCGGCGTACGCCTCAAGCGACAGCGAGTTCACCGACCGCTCGGCATCGCTGAAATCTCCGGCGAAGACGACTTGCACGACCGGCGCCTCGGCGGGCTCTGTCAGGTCGAAGTCCGCTTCCACGTCGATGGCCAGCCGCCCCAGGTCGGCGAAGGCCGCGATCTCACCCGACGCTGACGGCAGCGCGGCGGTAATCGCCGGCGCTCTCAGCACACCGGACGTCATGGCCAGCTTGCCGGCTATGCGCGTGTAGGGCGTTTCCCCTTCGTGGAGCGTTCTCTCCGCAAGCGGCGCAAACGCATCCAGCGTCTTGATCTGCTGGAGTCCCTCGGACAGGGCCGGCAGGTCGAGCCCGGCCAGCGCCCCGTCACGCACGACAACCTGGCCTTCGCCGGTCAGCGAGGAGACCAGTGCCAGTTCGCTCAGGCCGCTGCCCTGAACGGCAAGGTCGATATCCATCCGCCCCGTGCCGATGCGGCCGAAGTCCACGACCTTCTCAAGTGCTGCGAGATCCATATCGGTCCCGGCAAGGCTGAGATCAAGCGTCACGCCGGACTTTGCCTCCAGTGTGCCCGAAACCCTGACTTCCCCGCCAAGCGCCGTGCCGCGGCCCTGCTTGAGCGACATCATGCCGTCCACCAGCACCAATTCGCCGCTGAACTGCTCAAGCTGCAAACTGTCGAGCACAATGCCGCCGCCGGTCACCGCAATGGTCAGGTTCGCGGCCTCGAGCCAGCCCGTTTCGAGCCGGCCGGCGTCCCACCCGCTTGCCGGACCGGGGTTTGCAGATGCCTCAGCACCTCCGGTCTCCGTCTCACCAGTCGCTTGTGTCTCCGGACCCTGAAGCAGGGCGCGGACGAGCCCGACATCGGCCGCACGCGTCAGGAGCCGGATATCCCCGGCGGGCTTCTCTCCCGCCAGGTCCAGGGACCCCGTCAAGTCACCGTCAAGGGTTTGATCGCCATTCCCGATGCGCAGCGAAATGTTTTCCGCCTCATAGACGCTGCCGCGCCGGACAAGTTTGCCGGAGGCAGCAGCCGTTTCAACCGCGCGCTCGCGCGCGCCCGCCGCCGCGGCGAATGCCTTTGCCTCGGTCAATGTCAGGTCCAGATCGGCAGCATAGACCGGCAGTGTTTCTCGCCAGTCAGCGGTGGCCGTTACCGTGCCCCTGAGGGGCCCTGTTTCGAAATCCGCGGCAACGATGAGGTCGGTGCCCGCCTGGCCGCGCATCGCCAGCGTCACTGCCGGCGCTGGCGCTTCACCATTCGCCGGAGCCGCTTCACCAGGAGTGCCGCCGCCTAGCGCAACAGCCGCTCGCACCAGCCCTTGCCATGTCTGGGCGGTCATCGCACCGGTCACGTCGAAGCTGGCATCGGCAAGGCCTTCTTCGCCGGGCGTCACGAAACCTTCGATGTCGAACTGTGCATCACCGATACGCCCGAGGGCGGATACTTCCGATGAATTTTCGAGCGCCGCCTCGGCGTCAATTTCCGGCGGCCAGAACGCCTGCGCCGTCAGCGACAGGGGAGAAACGTCAGCGGCCACCTCCGAGGATATGCCAAGGACTTCGGCGAATGCCGCGGCATCCGGCGCTGTCAGCGTTATCTGGTAGCGCCCCTGCCCGGCATCGGACGAGCCGGTCACCGTGCCGCTGGCGCCGTTCGCACCGGTAAAGACGAACTCCTTGAGGGAAAGCGAGTGGCCGTTCGCCTCAAGACCCAGAGACAGGTTCGCCAGGTGCACCGGGCCCGCATCGACCGCCGCCGCCTTCAGCGCCACCGTGCCATCGAAGCCGAAATCAATGGCCCGGCCCGGCGCAAACCCGTCCCAAAGCGACGAGCCCTCGAAGGGCGCCGCCACCCTGCCCGCCTCAAGCGCGATAGAGACATTGGGGCGTTCGCCAAACGTCGACGCGATCTGACCCTTCAGACTCGTCTCCCCGGCTGTTGCGTCCAGCCGGTCGAGCGAGAAGCGGCGCGGCGTCAGGAAGATACCGCTCGTCAGCGAAAGCGCTTCAAGTCCCTGTGCGGTAACCACCGGCGGCACCTCGCCACCGGCGAGCCAGGCCGCCAGTTCGTCCGCCGCCCCGCTTTCGATCGCGATATCACCAGAAAAGTAGGGCCCTTCTTCGCTACTGGCGAGGACACCCTCGACCCCGGCGCTGGTATTTCCTGGCAACAGGGCTCGCGCATCGGTCACCGAAATGCTGTCACCGGCAACGGACGCAACAAGGGAGACATCCGACAGGCGCGAGTCCGGAAGGCGGACATCAGCGACAGCCACCGTGTAATCCCCTTCCGGCAGGTATTGGACAAGTGCAGAGACAGCGCTTTCCACACCAACCGCGTTCAGGGCAACGCCCGCCGCCTCAAGCGCGGCAAGGTCCAATCGGTTGAGATTCAGATCCGCGTTCGCCCGCAGCTCTTGGCCGGTCTCCACCGAAACTTCGCCCGTCAGCTTCACGGCACCTGCAGTGCCGTCGACTTCGCGGAACGTCACGCTATCGCCCGTCGCAACAAGACCGGCTTTGAGAGTGAGCGGCTGGCCGGCGGTAAGGGCGGCAAGATGCTCTGACAAGGCCGGACGCACGCCCGCCGACAACGCCCCGTCGAACCGGAGTTCGGGACCTCGGCCCGTCACGATACCGCGGAGGTCGGCTTCGGCGTCCTGGAAGGTAAGGCCCGCGTTCGCCTGGAATGCTTTGTCTCCCTGAACCTCGCCGATCGCAACGGCGAACGAGGCCGGCGCGTTCCAGGCGGTCAGTGTGCCCTTCGCGCGGTAGGGCCCGTTAAGACCCTGGGCGCTCACCAATCCCTGTACGTCTGTGAAGCGCACGGGTTCTTCGAACCCGAGATTGCGCATCGTGATGACGCCATTTGCAAAGGCGATCTCGCCAATCGAGACCTGCACATCTCCGCCCGCCCGGTCCTCGCGGGTCACAAATTTCCAGTTGGACCGTCCGTCGGGCGTGCGCTCCAGAACGAGGCTTGGATGGTCGAGCGTCAGGCGGTCGACGGCAAACTCACCCCGGAACAGGGCCGCAACGCCAATCTCTGCCGTCATGGAGTCGACAGTGAGCATCGCAGGTTCGGAGCCGCCCGGGGCGTTGGCAATGGTCAGCCCGCCGAGCCGCAGTTCCGGGGATGGCAGGAGGGAGATGCGGACGTCGCCGGTGATCTCGACCTCGCGGCCGGTGATCGCCTCGGCTTCTTCCTCGATGACACCGGCATAACCGCTCCAGTCAAGGAAGCCGGGCACGATCAGCAGCGCGGCCACGAGCAGCGCGAGGGCCAGGCCCGCATACGACCAGAAGGCTCTCAATCCGTGCTCCTCCCCGTGCGCCCGGTCCCTGCCCCCGGGTGCCGGGCAAGGCTTCGCATTTCCCCGCTCAGGGAATACGCTAATCGGGCGTTCTGGCCAAATCCTGCGGCATTATTGTGGAGAAATCCGGGAAAAACCGATGACTGGCAGTAACGGCGAGAAACACGGTGAAAAAGGCGAGGTCATCGACTTCGCGGCCGCCCGGAAGGCGCGCCCCGGCGCAGGACCATCGCGCCAGACCCGCAAGGAAAAGGCCCGGGCCGAAAAGGCAGCCACAGCCGCCGCCAACCGCGCCCGGACGGGCCGTACCAAGGCCCAGAAGATCAACGACCGCCGCGAGACTGAACGCCTGCGCCGCGATGTGGACGGCGCCCGGCGCGAGAGCCCGGACGACGACGCCTAGCCTTCCAGCATCTTGCCCGGGTTCATGATGCCGGCCGGGTCGAGCGCCTGCTTGATGGCCCGCATCACCGGCAGCGAGTCCCCGTGCTCGCGGGCCAGGAAACCCATCTTGCCAAGACCGATACCGTGCTCGCCGGTACAGGTGCCCCCGGCATCAAGCGCCCGCGCCACTAGCCTGTCATGCAGCACCTTGGCTGCCGACACCTCGTCAGGCGCATCCGGATCGACAAGCAAGATCGTGTGAAAATTGCCATCGCCTACATGCCCCACCATCGGCGCCGTCAGCGGCGAGGGTTCGACGTCCGCGCGCGTTTCCGCGATCACGTGTGCCAATGCAGATATCGGCACGCAGACATCGGTCGTGAAGCCCTTCTTGCCGGGCTCCAGCGCCAGCGCGGCGTAATAGGCATTGTGCCGGGCTTCCCAGAGCTGCGTGCGCTCCTCCGCCCGCGCGCTCCAGGCAAAGCCGCTACCGCCGTTCGCCGCCGCGATGTCGCCGGTGCGCGCCGACTGCTCGGCGACGGATGCCTCCGTGCCGTGAAACTCGAGAAACAGCATCGGCTTCTCCGGCAACGAGAGGCCCGAATAGGCATTGCAGGCCCGCACCATCACGTCATCCAGAAGCTCGATGCGCGCGATTGGAATGCCGGATTGGATCGTCTCGATCACGGTCTGGACGGCTCCGGCGACGTCATCGAACGTGCAGGTGGCCGCGCCTGTTGCTTCGGGGACACCGTGCAACCGCAGCGTGATCTCGGTGATGACGCCGAGCGTACCCTCGGCCCCGATCAACAAGTGCGTGAGGTCATAGCCGGCCGCGGACTTGCGCGCCCGCCCGCCGGTGCGCACCACGCGGCCATCCGCCAGCACGGCGGTGAGGCCCAGCACGTTCTCCCGGATCGTGCCGTAGCGCACCGCATTGGTGCCGCTTGCCCGCGTCGACAC
This sequence comes from Parvibaculaceae bacterium, assembly GCA_965229975.1. GTDB lineage: Bacteria > Pseudomonadota > Alphaproteobacteria > CGMCC-115125 > CGMCC-115125 > Pyruvatibacter. The sequence continues at coordinate 492,710 of OZ245936.1, read as the reverse complement.
CATGCCGCCGACGGTTGCATCGGCACCCGGATCGACCGGCATGAAGAGCCCCGTGTCGCGCAGCTGCGCATTGAGCGTCTTCCGGGTGATGCCCGCTTCAACCGTGCAGTCCATGTCCTCCGCGGACACGCGCACCACGCGGTTCATGCGCGACATGTCGATGCAGATGCCGCCGCGCACTGCCGCGATATGACCCTCAAGAGAGGTGCCCGCGCCGAACGGGATCACCGGCACACCGTGCCGCGCACAGGCGCGAACGATGGCCGCAACCTCCATCGTCGTCTCGGGAAACGCCACGGCGTCCGGCGCGGCGCCCGCATGCCAGCTTTCGTCATGGCCGTGCTGGTCACGCAGCGCCCGGCCCGTCGCCAGCCGGTCACCCAAAATGCCGCCCAGCTCGGCGATCACTTCCGCCACCGGCGTATCGGCGCCAATTGCCGCGTCGCTCATTGCCGCGCTCCCGTTGCCGCGCATCACGATCGGACCACATTGCGAGACTAGCGTGTTTTGAGGGCCGGATTCGACCGTTCACCGCGCATTCAGCCCTTGCGGGCCACACCGTTTGGGGTCCCGCGCCTTGCGCCCTATGATCCACCGCCCCGCTGGAACCGGCGAACGAGGAGCCCGATGCCGTCATACCCCGCGCCGCTGGTCGCGCCCGAGATGCGCGTCCGCGAGGACTGGATCGACTACAACGGCCACATGAACATGGCCTATTACAATGTCGTGTTCGACAAGTGCGTCGATGCCCTGTTCGGCGAGATCGGCATCGGCGAGAGCTACGTCGAAACGGAACAGGCCTCGGTCTTCACCGCCGAGATCCACGTGAACTACGTGCAGGAACTGGCGCTCAACGATCCCATCAAGGTCACCTGCCAGCTGCTGGACTTCGACCCCAAGCGAATCCACATCTTTCTCGAGATGTTCCACGCCACCGAGGGTTACCTCGCCGCCACCATGGAGCAGATGGGCATTCACGTGGACATGAACGCCCGCCGTTCGGCCCCCATGCCCCAATGGGCCCAGGACCGGCTGGCGGACCTCAAGAAAGCCCACGCCTCGCTGCCCATCGCCCCGCAGGTGGGCCGGGTCATCGGTATACGGAAGAAGAACGCCGCGTGATACGCCTCCTCCTCAGCCTTGCCTTCATGACATTTGCAGCCGCGCCGCTTGGCGCGCAGCAGATCGGTGCGGACTGCCAGAGCCCGCCTTTGCCCGGCGTCAACTGGCACCGTTGCTACATGGAGGACAAGCCGCTGGCCCGCGCGGACCTTACCGGTGCAGAACTGCGCGAGGGCCGTTTCATCCGCGCCGACCTGCGACAGGCCACCCTTGTCGATGTCGATGCGCGCCGCGCCAAATTCATGCGCGTGCGCGCCCAGCAAGCCAACTTCAACGGCGCCGACCTGCGCGAGGCCGACTTCACCCGCGCCAACCTGGCCGGGGCGACATTCAAGGATGCGGACCTGCGCCGCACACGCCTGTTCAAGGCCAACCTGCGCGGGGCCGATCTCACCGGCGCGGACCTCGGCCGCACGGACCTTCTGGACGCAGACCTCTCGGGCGCTACATGGACAAATGGCGAATACGTTTGCCGGAAGGGTTCGATAGGACAGTGCATGTGACCGGTTGGCGGAACGCCTGAGCGACCCCACTGTTCATACATGTGAGACCTCTGGCGCATACCAATGCGCCGGCCAAAGACAAAGGAGGCATCCATGTCCGACAAAAAGAAGAAGCAACAGACCGAGATCGATACGGAAGAAGAAGTGGACGAGGCCGTGGAAGGCTCGTTCCCCGCATCCGATCCGCCCAGCTTCACGCCGGGCAGCACCGGGGCGCCGGAAGACGAAAAGAAGAAAGACAAGAAGGGCGGCGAATAGCCGCCCTTTTTCATTGAGCGGCCGACGTTAACCCTTCACTTCCGTCGCGGCGGTTCGCAGGCTATCCATGTGCCTGCCATGAGTGATGCCGCCCCCGCCCACAGCCGTAACGCGCTCGAAAACGCCCTCAGAAAAGCCACCACCTCGCCCGTGCCGCGGGTGTGGCTGGCGGCGGTCATCGTCGGTATTGCGGCCGGGTATGCGGCCATCGGTTTCCGCCTCGCCATCGGCGCCGTCCAGTACCTGTGGATGGGCTCGAGCGACGAGAACCTGTTCCGGATGCTCGATGACGTGCCGTGGTGGCTGATTCTTGCCGGGCCGACCGGCGCAGGGCTGATCGTCGGCCTCTGGCTCACCTACCTGCAGCCCGGCCACCGGCCCGAGGGCGTGGCAGACGTCATCGAGGCGCGCGCCATCGGGGCGGGCCGGATGCCGTTCTGGAAGGGCCTGAGCACAGCCGCCATAGCCGTCATCTCGCTCGGCGGCGGCGCCAGCGCAGGCCGCGAAGGACCCGCTGTCCACCTCGGCGCCACGCTCGGCTCGGCGCTCGCAACACTCTTCCGGTTCGACACGACGCACCTGCGCACGTTGCTTGCGGCTGGCGCGGCCTCTGCCGTCGCCGCGTCATTCAACGCCCCCATTGCGGGTGTCCTCTTCGCGCTGGAAGTGGTCCTCGGCCACTACGCCCTGCGGGCATCCGGGCCCATCGTCATTGCGAGTGTCATTGGCGCCCTGCTGGTGCGCATCCATATCGGCGAAACGCCGACCTTCATCATCCCCGAATACGCGATCACCAGCCTGTGGGACTTCCCGGCATTCGCGGCGCTCGGCGCGCTTTCCGCCGGTGTCGCAATCCTGTTCATGACCGCCACCATCCGCGCCGACCTGCTGGCCCGGCGCATCACCATGCCGCTGTGGACGCGGCCGGTCGCGGGCGGGCTCATTGTCGGCCTCGTCGGCATCTGGTACCCGCAGATCCTCGGTGTCGGCTACGCCGCGACAGATGCGACATTGCAAGGCCTCTTCCCCCTGTCGCTGCTGCTGACGCTCATTGCCCTCAAGATCGCCGTGACCGCGATCACGCTTGCCAGCCGCTTCGGCGGAGGCGTGTTCTCGCCCTCGCTCTATCTCGGCGCGATGACCGGCGGTGCCTTTGGCCTGTTCCTCGCGCAGGTTGCGCCGGAAGCCGCCTTCTCCACCCACGCGGTCTACGCCATCGTCGGCATGGGGGCGGTGGCCGGCGCGGTTCTCGGCGCGCCGCTCTCAACCCTCCTCATCGCCTTCGAACTGACCGGCGGCTACGAGATGACCGTCGCGCTGATGGTGGCAATCTCCATCGCCGCCGCGCTGACGCAGGGCCTTCTCGGCGAGAGCTTCTTCCAGTGGCAATTGGAACTACGCGGCCTGCGCCTCTACGGCGGCCCGCGCTGGCAGATCCTCCAGACCGTGCTGGTGCAGGACTTCATGCGCCGCATCGCCGAGGACGAGACCACGCCCCGCCAGGAGCTGGACGAGGACGACGAGCGCCTGTTTGCCGGCGACCGGCTTGAAAAGGCGCTCGCCCTGTTTGATTCGACCAAGGCCGACACGCTCCCCGTGGTCCGCACCGGCGAGGACATGGAGATCATCGCCGTGGTCAGCCACAAGGATGCCTTGCGCGCGTACAACGAGGCGCTTGTTGAAGCCTCGCGCGAGGAACACGAATAGCCGGCATGTGGGCTGCAAGCCCTGTGCGGGGCCCGTGTTCATGCTAGGTTCCCGACTCTCATGAGCGATCCATTCGACCTTGGTGGCATTCCCGAAGAGGAAAGTGCCCGCGGGCCCTCGATTTCCGAGCGCGCGGCGGCGAGCGTCCATGCGCCCTACCTGGCGACCCTGAACCCGCCCCAGCGCGAGGCCGTGGAGGCGCTGGACGGGCCGGTACTGGTGCTGGCGGGTGCGGGGACCGGCAAAACGCGGGTGCTGACAACGCGGCTTGCTCACGTGCTGAACACCAAGCGCGCATGGCCCGGCCAGATCCTCGCCGTGACCTTCACCAACAAGGCCGCCCGCGAGATGAAGGAGCGCATCGGCGCCCTCATCGGCGGCGTGGTCGAAGGTATGCAGTGGCTCGGCACGTTCCACGCGCTGGGGGCCAAGATCCTCCGCCGCCACGCCGAGCTCGTGGACCTGCGCTCCGACTTCACCATCCTCGATGCCGACGACCAGGTCCGCCTGATGAAGCAGGTGATCCAGGCTGCCGATATCGACGAGAAGCGCTGGCCCGCGCGCCAGCTAGCGAGCCTCATCGACTCGTGGAAGAACCGGGCCATGACGCCCGACCAGGTGCCCAAGGGCGAGAGCTTCGCCTTCGCCAACGGCAAGGGCGCGGACCTTTACGCCGCATACCAGGCGCGCCTCAAGACGCTCAACGCCGTCGATTTCGGCGACCTGCTGCTGGAAAACCTGCGCATCTTCCAGGGCCACCCGGAAGTGCTGGATGACTACCAGCGCCGCTTTGCCTATATCCTCGTAGACGAATATCAGGACACCAACGTCGCGCAGTATCTCTGGCTGCGGCTTCTGGCGCGCGGCCACCGCAACATCTGCTGCGTGGGCGACGACGACCAGTCGATCTATGGCTGGCGCGGCGCGGAAGTGGACAACATCCTCAAGTTCGAGACCGACTTTCCCGGCGCAAAGGTGATCCGTCTCGAACAGAACTACCGCTCGACGCCGCACATCCTCAACGCCGCTTCCGGCCTTATCACCGCCAACCAGGGCCGCCTCGGCAAGACGCTGTGGACGGAGGTGAACGAGGGCGAGAAGGTCACCGTTAAAGGCGTGTGGGACGGCGAGGAGGAAGCCCGGGGCATCGGCGAGGACATCGAGCAATTCCAGCGGCAGGGGCACCTGCTCAACGAGATCGCCATTCTCGTGCGCGCCTCGTTCCAGATGCGCGAGTTCGAAGACCGCTTCATCAATCTCGGCCTGCCCTACCGCGTCATCGGCGGCCCGCGCTTCTACGAGCGCCTCGAAATCCGCGATGCCAACGCCTATTTCCGCCTCGTCTCCCAGCCCGACGACGACCTCGCCTTCGAGCGCATCGTCAACAGGCCAAAGCGCGGGCTGGGCAACGTGGCCATCCAGACCCTGCACACCGCCGCCCGCGCCGAGGGCACGTCCCTGTGGCGCGCCGCGAAGGCAATCAGCGATTCAGAAGAACTGAAGCCGCAGGCCCGCCGCGCCCTGTCCCGCTTCGTGGAGGACGTGGAGCGCTGGCGCCAGCTTCTCCCCGCCCTTCCGCATACGGAGCTTGCGGAGCAGATCCTCGATGAGTCGGGTTACACGGAGATGTGGCAGAACGACAAGTCGGCGGATGCGCCCGGCCGCCTCGACAACCTCAAGGAACTGATCCGCTCCATGGAGCAGTTCGAGAACATGGCGGGCTACCTGGAACACGTGTCACTCGTCATGGACCGCGAGGAGCAGGAGGCCGACGACAAGGTCAACCTGATGACGCTCCACGCCGCAAAGGGCTTGGAATTCGAGACGGTGTTCCTGCCCGGCTGGGAGGAAGGCCTGTTCCCCCACCAGCGCGCCCTGGACGAGAGCGGGCTGGCGGGCCTCGAGGAAGAGCGGCGGCTGGCTTACGTGGGCATCACCCGAGCCAAGCAGCGCGCCAAGATTTCCTTTGCCGCCAACCGGCGCATCCACAACCTGTGGCAGAACTCGCTTCCCTCGCGCTTCATCGACGAGTTGCCGGAGTCACACGTGGAGGTGGAGAGCCAGGGCGACACGTACTCCTACGGTCCCTCGCGCTTCGATGACGCGGGCTTTGGCGCCAGCGACTATTCGAGCCCCGGCTGGCAGCGCGCGCGGCAAAACGCGGGGCAATATTCGACGCCGCCGCGCCGCGCCCCGCTGATCGACGCACAGGCAACCCTCATCGCCACGAGCGCACCGGACGCCGAGGGCTTCGAGCGCGGCGAGCGCGTGTTCCACCAGAAGTTCGGCTACGGCGAGATTGCCGCCATCGAGGGCACCAAGCTGACCGTCGCCTTCGAGAAAGCGGGCACCAAGAAGGTGATCGCCAGCTTCGTGGAGCGGGCCTGACGCGCATGGCCGATGATTCGGGTCTCTGGCAGGCGGTCTTCCCCCTGCCCCGCGACGACGCGCAGATGGTTTCGGACTGGATTGCCGAGGCCTGCCCGGACGCGTTGTCCGTGACCCTCTTCGAGGAGCTGGGCGACCGCTACGCCGTCACCGTCCTGTTCTCGGGCGAGCCCGACCGGGCGCAGTTCGACGCGCTGCTGGCCGAGGCCCTCGGCGAGGCGCCGGGCTACGAGCTGACGCCGCTTGAAGACGACGACTGGGTGAAGCGCGGGCTGGCGGACCTCAAGCCCGTGCGCGCGGGACGCTTCCATATTCACGGCAGCCACGACGCCCCAGCCGTCGGCGGCACCCACTCCCTGCTCATCGAGGCGGGCGAGGCCTTTGGCACGGGCCAGCACCCGACGACCAAGGGCTGCCTGCTGGCGCTGGACGATCTCCTGCGCCGCGGCATCCGCGGGCCCGTCTTCGACCTCGGCTGCGGTACCGGCGTGCTGGCCATCGCCTATGCCCGCGCCACGCACCAGCCGGTCGTCGCCGGGGACATCGACCCGTGGGCGGTGAACTTCGCCCGCGCCGCCGCCCGCGCCAACCGGGTCGGCCCGCAGGTCCACGCCGTCACGGCCGCCGGCTTCGGTCACAACGTGATCCGCGAGGCAGGCCCCTACCGGCTTGTTCTCGCCAACGTGCTCGCGGGTCCGCTCATCACGCTGGCACCGGATATGCGGCGGCACACGCGGCCCGGCGCCCGCGTGGTCCTCTCCGGCCTGCTGCGGCACCAGTCCCGCGCCGTCGAGGCCGCCTACCGCAACCAGGGCTTCCACATCGAGGCGCGCTATCCGCTGGACGAGTGGATGACCCTGCTACTGGCGCGGTAAACGCCCGCCGATTGCTCCCCCGCCCCCGCGGGCCTACATATGGGGCATGGACCAGGCAATCGGCTTTCAGACGTTTTCGGACAATCCCGACCCCACCGTGGGCGCGCCCCGCGTGGCGCTTCTGCGCGCGGAAATGGAAAAGCGCGGCCTTGACGGGTTCGTCGTGCCGCGTGCGGACGAACACCAGGGCGAATACGTGCCGCCCCACGCCGAGCGCCTGCGCTGGCTGACGGGCTTCGCCGGCTCGGCCGGTCTCGCCATCGTCCTCAGGGACAAGGCCGCGATCTTCGTGGATGGCCGCTACACGCTGCAGGTCCGCGACCAGGTGGACATGGACGTGTTCGACGCGCGCCACCTGATCGAGGAACCGGCGACCGTCTGGATCGAGGAGAACCTGACGAAGGACGCACGCCTCGGCTTCGATCCATGGCTGCACACGGCGGCGGGCGCTGCACGCCTGCGCGCCGCCTGCAAGAAGGCCGGCGCCGAACTCGTCCCCTGCACGGACAACCTTATCGATGCCGTGTGGACCGACCAGCCGGAAAAGCCGGCTGGCAAGGTCGTGCCCCACCCGCTCGACCACGCGGGCGAGCCCCATGACGAGAAGCTGGCGCGCGTCGCCGAGAGCCTCGAACACGCCGACGTCCATGCCGCCGTTCTGACCCAGCCGGATTCGATCGCCTGGCTGCTCAACATCCGCGGCAGCGACGTTGCACACACGCCCCTTCCCCTCTCCTTCGCGATCCTGCATGCGGACGGGCACGCCGACCTCTTCATGGACGAGCGCAAGCTCACGAAGGAGACGCGCGACCACCTCGGCAACAAGGTGACGATCCACGCGCCCGGCCGCCTTCAACAGGCGCTGGATGAGCTAGGCAGCGCCAAGAAGGAAATCCGTCTCGATCCCGCCAGCGCCGCGGAGTGGATCCGCGACCGCCTGTCCGACGCGGGCGCCGTCATTCGCAACGGCGACGATCCCTGCCTGCTGCCCAAGGCAAAGAAGAACGCCGCCGAGCTGAACGGCACCCGCGAGGCGCATCGGCGCGACGGGGCGGCGGTGACGCGCTTCCTTGCATGGCTGTCCCGTGAAGCAGCGAGCGGCTCGGTAGACGAGATCACTGCCGCGCAGAAGCTCGAAGCCTTCCGTGCCGAAACCGGCGCGCTGAAGGACTTGTCCTTCGACACGATTTCGGGCGCAGGCCCCAACGGCGCCATCGTGCACTACCGCGTAACCGAGGCGACGGCCCGCAAGCTGGAGCCCGGCGACATTTACCTGGTGGATTCAGGCGCGCAGTACCTCGACGGCACGACGGATATCACCCGCACCGTCTCCGTCGGCGAGCCGCGCCAGACGCCCGAGATGGCAGATGTCCGTGACCGCTTCACACGCGTCCTCAAGGGCCACATCGCGCTTGCGACGGCGCGCTTTCCCAAGGGTACGTCCGGTTCGCAGCTCGACGTGCTGGCGCGCCACGCCTTGTGGCAGGCCGGGCTCGACTTCGACCACGGCACGGGCCACGGCGTCGGCAGCTACCTGTCGGTCCACGAAGGCCCGCAGCGCATTTCCAAGATGGCGCATTCGGTCCCGCTGGAGCCGGGCATGATCGTTTCCAACGAGCCCGGCTTCTACAAGACAGGGGCCTATGGCATCCGCATCGAGAACCTTGTCGCCGTCACCGAGCCCGCGGAGATCGACGGCGGGGAGCGGCCCATGCTGGGGTTTGAAACCCTGACACTGGCCCCCATCGATCACGCGCTGCTCGACATGTCGCTGCTGACCGATGACGAGCGCGCCTGGCTCAACGCCTATCACGCCCGCGTACTGGACGAGATCGGACCGCTGCTGCCGCCCGAGGACGTGGCGTGGCTGGAGCGGGCGGCCAAGGAGCTCTAGGGCTCAGGCCTCTCCGGCCATCTTGATCCAGGCGTCCTCGTCGATCACCTCGACGCCGTGCTTCTCCGCATCCTTGAGCTTGGACCCGGCGCCCGGACCCGCGATGACGAGATCCGTCTTGGAAGAGACCGAGCCTGAAACCTTTGCACCCATTGTCTCCGCGCGTGCCTTGGCTTCCGAGCGGGTCATCTGCTCCAGCGTGCCCGTGAATACGACGGTCTTGCCGGCAATCGGCGAGCCCTCGGCCTTCACCTTCTCCGCTTCCTTCGGCTCCACCTCCTCGAGAAGCGCATCCACCACGTCCTGGTTATGAGGCTCGCGGAAGAACTCGACGATTGCGTCAGCCACGACGGTGCCGATGCCGTCGATATCGACGAGTTCGCGGTAGGCAGCGCTCTCCGCGTCCTTGGCGGCTTCCGTCATCGCCTTGCGGAAGGCATCGAACGTGCCGTAGCTGCGAGCAAGCAGCCGGCCGGTCGTCTCGCCCACGTGGCGGATGCCAAGGCCGTAGATCAGGCGATCGAGGTCAGGCTTACGGCGCGCATCGATCGCATCAATCAGGTTGCCGACCGACGTTTCGCCCCAGCCCTCCATCTCCTTGATCTCGTCGGCCCGCCTGGCGAGGCGGAAAATGTCCGCCGGCTGCTTGAGCCAGCCAAGCCCATGGAAAGCCTCGACCTGCTTGGAGCCAAGCCCCTCGATATCCAGCGCATCGCGCGCAACGAAATGCTTGAGACGCTGCACACGCTGCGCCGAACAGACCAGACCGCCGGTGCAGCGCCGCACCGCGTCTTCCTTGCCGGTCTTGGGATTGATCTCCCGCACCGCGTGGCTGCCGCAGACCGGGCATGTCTCGGGCGGCGTGAACTTCTTCGCGTTCTTCGGCCGCTTCTCCTCGATGACGCGCACCACCTGCGGGATCACGTCGCCCGCCCGCTGAACGACAACCGTGTCATGGATCCGGATATCCTTGCGGGCGATCTCGTCCTCGTTGTGCAGCGTCGCGTTGGACACGACCACGCCGCCGACCGTTACCGGCTCCAGTTTGGCAACCGGCGTCAGTGCCCCGGTACGCCCGACCTGGATCTCGATATCGTTGAGGATCGTCGTCGCCTGCTCGGCGGGAAACTTGTGCGCGGTCGCCCAGCGCGGAGACCGCGACACGAAGCCAAGACGGCGCTGATAGGCAAGGTCATCCACTTTGTAGACCACGCCGTCGATATCGTAGCCGAGCGTCGCCCGCTTGGACTCGATCTCGCGGTAATGCTCGATCATCTCGTCCACACTCGTGCACCGCCGCATCAGCTTGTTGATCGGCAATCCGTATTCGCCCAGCAGATTGACGGCATCAAACTGTGTCTCTGCCGGCAGGTCCGAGACCTCGCCCCACGCATAAGCAAAGAAGCGTAGTGGACGCGCCTTCGTGATCGAAGCATCGAGCTGTCGCAGCGAGCCCGCTGCCGCATTGCGCGGGTTGGCGAACGGGTCCTTGCCGGCTTCCTTCTGCCGCTCATTGAGCGCCGCGAAGTCCTTGTGGCTCATGTAGACTTCGCCGCGAACCTCGAAGACGTCAGGCGGTGACTTTGTCTTCAGCTTCTGAGGAATGTCATCGATCGTCGCCACGTTCCGCGAGACGTTTTCGCCCTCTGTGCCGTCACCGCGCGTAGCGCCCAGGACGAGCTTCCCTTTTTCGTAGCGGAGATTGAGAGAGAGGCCGTCAATCTTCGGTTCGGCCGTGAAGGTCAGCTCGTCATCCTCTTTGAGGCCAAGGAACCGCCGCACGCGTTCGACGAAATCCTTTACGTCATCATCGGAGAAAGCGTTTCCGAGCGAGAGCATGGGAACCGCGTGCTGGACCTTCTCGAATTTCTCGGAAGGCGCGGCGCCCACCCGCATGGAGGGCGAGTCCTCGCGTACAAGCGAGGGGAAGCGGGCCTCGATCTGCGTGTTCCGCCTGACCAGCTTGTCGTACGCGGCGTCGGAAATCTCCGGCTTGTCTTCCTGGTGATAGGCCTCGTCGTGATGGGCGATCTCTTCGGCCAAGCGGGCGAGCTCTTCCGCCGCCTGCGCATCGGTCAGGTCCCAGACGTCGATCTTCGACGTATCGGCCTTCCTGGCGGCATTCATCGCGGCGCCCCGATGAGCTTGTCCGCCGCTGCCCGGGCCTCGTCGGTGACTGTCGCGCCTGCCAGCATCCGCGCAATTTCCTCGCGCCGTTCGGCCGCCTTGAGCGGTTCAACATGCGTCGCCGGCATGGCGTCCTTGGCCTTGCCGGTGGCTCGCTTCTCGATGCGCAGATGATTATCTGCACGGGCCGCCACCTGCGGCGAATGGGTAACAACAAGCACCTGCACCTGTTCCGCAAGACGGGCGAGCCGCTGTCCGACGGCCTCGGCCACCGCACCGCCGACCCCGGCATCTACCTCGTCGAAGATCAGCACCGGCGCGCCGCCGCGGGCGGCAAGCGACACCTTGATCGCCAGCATGAAGCGCGCGAGCTCGCCGCCTGACGCGATGCGCGACAGCGGCGCAAAGGGCGCGCCCGGATTGGTCGCCACCTCGAAGCGCACCCGGTCGATACCGCCCGGCCCGCCTTCATCGAAGGGCGATACCTCGATCTCGGTGCGGAAGCGCGCCTTGTCGAGCTTGAGCGCCGGCAATTCGACAGCCACGGCCTTGTCAAGCTTCTCCGCCGCCGCCTTGCGCGCAGCCGACAGGGACTTGGCTTTCGCGCAGTAGACATCGTGCGCGTCCGCCGCCGCCTTGCGGTATTCGGCAAGCCGCCCCTCCCCGCCGTCGATATCGCCAAGACGGGATGCAAGGCCTTCCGCCACGGCGGGAAGCTCGTCCACGCTGCAGCTGTGCTTTCGGGCGGCTGCTCTCAGAGCAAAGAGGCGAGATTCCACTTCTTCCAGACGGTCCGGATCGAACTCCAGACTATCCAGCGCCTGACCGACCTGCGAGCGCGCCTCACCCGCTTCGACGACGGCGCGGTCGAGGGCCGAAACCGCGGCGTCCAGCCGGCCCGCCGCGTTGTCGCGCTCGCGCTCAAGGCGGCGCAGTGCGCCTGCGAGGCGCGTCTCGACGCCGCCGTCGTTTTCGAGAATCTCCAGCGCCTGGCTGAGATCGGCCGCGATCTTCTCGGCGTTCATCATCAGCGTGCGTTCCGAAGCGAGGCTGTCCTCCTCCCCCGGCGCAGGCGCTAGCTCCTGTAATTCCTCCACGGCGTTACGCAGGTAGTCAGCATCCGCCCGCGCCCTCTCGATCTCCTCGGCAAGCCTTGCTGCTTCCGTCTCGGCGTCGCGCCACTTGGCATGGGCAAGCGCCACCGCGCGGGCATCACCCTCAAGGCCGCCGAAGGCATCCAGCAGGCCGCGATGGGTGGAGGGGTCAAGCAGGCCGTGGGTCTCGTGTTGGCCGTGCACCTCCACCAGCAGGTCGCCAAGCTGGCGGAGCAGTGTCACGGAGACAGGCTGGTCATTCGCAAACGCGCGTGTCCGGCCATCCGCCGTCTGCACGCGGCGGAGGATCAGGTCGCCCTCCGCTTCCAGCCCGGCCTCTTCGAGAAGTTCACGAGCGGGGGATTTTGCCGGCAGGTCGAACACCGCCGTCGCCGTGCCCTGCTTGGCGCCGCTGCGCACGAGGCCCGCATCGGCGCGCGCGCCGGTCGCAAGGCCAAGCGCATCGAGAAGGATGGATTTGCCCGCGCCGGTTTCGCCCGTCAGGCCCGTCAGGCCCTCGTTGAGCTTCAGGTCCAGCGATTCGATCAGGACGATGTCGCGGATCGCGAGCGCGGTGAGCATTGCGCGCCTAGAAGACGCTGTTCCAGGCCCGGCTGATCCAGGAGCTTTCGTTTTCCAGCGGCTGCAGCCCGTCATTGGCGAGCAACGCGTAGGAATACTCGTACCACTCACTGCCGGGATAGTTGTAGCCGAGCACGGCGGCCGCGGTCTGTGCCTCGTGGGCGACGCCGAGCGCCATGTAGGCTTCCGTCAGGCGGTGCAGCGCCTCAGCCGTATGCGTCGTCGTCTGGTAGCGCACGATGACGGTGCGGAACCGGTTGATGGCGGCCACGTACTGGCTGCGGTTCAGGTACCAGCGGCCGATATGCATTTCCTTGCCGGCCAGGTGGTCCAGCGTCAGGTCGATCTTGAGACGCGCATCGCGGGCGTATTCGCTGTCCGGGAAGCGGCGCACCACTTCCTGCAGCGCCGCCAGGGCGCGCTCCGTGGTGCGCTGGTCGCGCGCCACGTCGGTGATCTGCTCGTAGAACGACTGCGCCACGAGGTAATACGCGTAGCCAACGTTCGGGTTACCCGGATGCAGCGCGATGTAGCGCTGCGCCGCGATGATGGCGCTGTCGTACTGGTTCACCTGGTAGTGGCAGAACGCCGCCATCAGGATCGCCCGGCGCGCCCAGATAGAATACGGATGCTGGCGTTCCACCTCGTCGAACAGGGGCGCGGCGGCGTAATAATTGCCGCCCTCCATCTCGTCGACCGCCTCGTTGTAGAGCTCCTCGACGGGACGCTCCACATAGGCGAGATCCTCCGAGTCATCCGACGAGCAGGCCGAAAGTGCGAGCCCCGTGAGCAGGACGGCCGCGGCCAGCAATGCCGGGCGGCGCCGTGCGGAATTCGTTGGGCGGTCAGGGAAAAGTCGCATGCTTCGTCCGGCTGCTTTCGTCAGATAGGGCCCCGTCAGCGCGCAAGGCCCCGGACGAGTCGGGGCCGCCGGACGGCAGCGCGGGGAGAATAGACGAGAGCACCGCTGCCCCGCAACGCGCACGGGCGCTGCGGCGGAGAAACCGAAAGGATTTTGAGAATAAGGCCTTACGCCGGGGCCGCTGCCGCCTTGGCAGCAACCGAACCGCCACCGGTGCGGCGGGTGCCAGCCGGAACGGCTTCGGGCGCCTCGGTCGTGAACTCGAAGGCATCCGGGTCGGCAAACAGCGCACGCACGAGCTGGTTGTTGAGCGCGTGACCCGCCTTCACACCGCAGTAGCGGCCCACGAAGGGCACGCCGGCGAGGTAAAGGTCACCGACCGCGTCCAGCACCTTGTGGCGCACGAACTCGTCGTCGAAGCGAAGGCCGCCCTCGTTCACCACCTCGTCATTGTCGATGGCGACGGTGTTCTCCAGCGCCGCACCCAGCGCCAGCCCCGCCTCGTGCAGGGCATCCACATCCTTCACAAAACCGAAGGTGCGCGCGGACGCGATATCGTTCTTGAAGCCCGCCTCGGCCACGTCGAAGCCAAAGGACTGGCGGCCGATGGCGCGGGTCGGGAAATCGATCTCGAAGTCGAGGCGCGAGCCCTCGTGCGGCTCCAGGATGGCGCGGCGGTCGCCGTCACCCACCTCGACGCGGCGGAGGATGCGCAGGTAGCGGCGCGGCGAGCCCTGCTGCTCGACGCCGGCGCACTCGATCAGACGTACGAAAGGCGCGGACGAGCCGTCCATCACCGGCACTTCCGGCGCGTCGACCTCGACAATGGCGTTGTCGATGCCACAGCCCGCAAGCGCGGCCATCAGGTGCTCGATGGTCGAAACGGCCGTACCGGCCTCGTTGCGGATCGTCGTGCCGAGCCACGTGTCGGTCACCGCCTCGGCATGGGCCGGGATATCCCGCGCAGCCTCGTCGCCCGTATCAATATCGGACCGGCGGAACACGATGCCCGTGTTCGGCGCAGCGGGAAGAATGGTCATGTGGACGGTCATGCCGCTGTGAAGGCCGGTGCCCGCGCAGCTGATCTGCTTCGCAAGGGTCTGCTGGGGTTTCGTCTTGGCCATCGTGGCTGCCAGCGCCTTTCCGTCATGAACCGTCACGTCGTGTCCCCCGTCTTGCGGTGCTCTGGGCAGCCGCGCACTCGTCAAATGCCGCCGGATAAACCGGCAGACCGGACGAATGCACCACTACGCGGAGCCCCGTCCCCCTTGGATACCTCACCAGCACACCCCCATGCGCCGTGGTCACGTTGCCGAAGCTTCCCCACTTGTCTGGCTGCGTCCCCACGCGTGCCAAGGAAGCCCGGACCTCGCGGCCCTGTGAAGCAACGTGTTTCTAGCCGTTTTCGATGCGCCGCAACAAATCACAGGGTGTTTCCCTGTGTTACAAAATAAGTCTCTGATTTTACGAGAGATTTTCGGGCCATGAGAGGCGAATGTTACAGCCGCTTCGGGCCCCGAAACCGCAAACGGGCCCGCGCGCCTTTCTGGCACACGGACCCGTCCACGAGCGGTGGCCGGTGGAGGACCGGCCTTGAGGTGTCGTCCGGCTAGTTCGCCTGGCGGCGGAGGAACGCCGGGATTTCCAGCTGCTCCTCCTCGACCGGATCCGGAGCAAGCTGGCGGGCCGGCTCCGCCCCGCCTTTGGCGGGCGCGCGCTGGGCGTCAGATGTCGGGCGCTGCGTCGGACGCTGGGTCAGGCGCGGCTCGGCCCGCTCGCCTTCGCCCATGCGGCGCACGGGTGCGGGCGGCTGGCGGCGATCCGCGTTGTCGTCCCGGCCGGAAATGCCGCCCGCGATGCGCTCGAAGAAGCCCGGCGCCTTCTTGCGCGCCTTGGGCTGAAGCCGCTGCGGCTCCGGCGCGATATAGGCGGACTGGCGGTCACGCGACACGACCGTGCCGCGCGGCGCTTCGCTGGCGGCCGGACGGACCTGCTCATACGGCTCTTCCTTGGCCGCGGCCTCCTTCGGCTGCGGCTTGTGGATGATGACCTCGGCCTCGTATTCCGCCGGGTCGATGTGATCGAGCGGCGGCAGCGGCTCTTCCGCCTGCACGGCACGCGCGGCCGGGGCAGCGGCTTCTTCCTCCGCTTCGGCCTCGGCCTGCTGGCTCTTGAGACGGAAGCCACGGACGGGCTCGGCCACGCGCTGCGGCTGCGGCGCGGGCTCGGCAAAAGCCTCGGCGTCGATGCCGGTCGCAACCACCGAGACGCGCATGGAGCCGTCGAGCGCCGAGTCGAAGGTCGAACCGACAATGATGTTGGCGTCCGGGTCCACTTCCTCGCGGATGCGGTTTGCGGCCTCGTCCACCTCGTAGAGGGTCATGTCCATGCCGCCGGTGATGTTGATGAGCACGCCGCGGGCGCCCTTCATCGACACTTCGTCGAGCAGCGGGTTCGAGATCGCCGCTTCGGCGGCCTCGATGGCGCGCTTCTCGCCCGACGCTTCGCCGGTGCCCATCATGGCCTTGCCCATCTCGTTCATCACGGTGCGAACGTCCGCGAAGTCGAGATTGATGAGGCCCGGCCGCACCATCAGGTCGGTGATGCCGGCAACGCCCGAATGCAGCACCTGGTCGGCCATGCCGAAGGCGTCCGCGAAGGTCGTCTTCTCGTTGGCGACGCGGAACAGGTTCTGGTTCGGGATGATGATGAGCGTATCGACGTACTTCTGAAGTTCCTCGATGCCCTCATCGGCGATGCGCATGCGGCGCCCGCCTTCGAACTGGAACGGCTTGGTGACGACGCCGACCGTAAGGATACCCATCTCGCGCGCGGCGCGGGCAATCACTGGCGCACCGCCCGTGCCGGTGCCGCCGCCCATGCCGGCGGTGATGAACGCCATGTGGCAGCCAGTCAGGTGCTCGGCGATCTCTTCAAGGGCTTCCTCGGCCGCCGCCTGGCCGACCTGCGGCCGAGACCCGGCGCCAAGGCCCTGGGTGATGGCCGTGCCAAGCTGGATACGGCGATCCGCAAGCGACTGCGACAGCGCCTGCGCATCGGTGTTCGCGACCACGAAGTCCACGCCTTCGAGGCCGGCTTCGATCATGTTGTTGACACCGTTGCCGCCGGCACCGCCGACGCCAAACACGGTAATCCTCGGCTTCAGTTCCGTTTGCTCGGGAACCGAGAGGTTGATGGTCATTGGAGGGCCTCCATTGGATACGCTTTCGCGCGTGATTTCCGCTCGGCCTCACTGTTGACGCGGCGCCCGTCCGAGGCCCCGCTTCTTGTCGCACCGGTCTTTGCCGGCTTTTGCGAATCACTTGTCTGATCTTACGCGTGTTCGCTTTTTACGCATTCATTTTGCCCGTCTGCCGCCGGGCTTTTTTCACTCTTAGAAGTTCTCTTTCAGCCAGCGTCCGATCTTCGAGAACCGCCCGCC
The DNA here is from genome assembly GCA_965229975.1 of Parvibaculaceae bacterium. Lineage (GTDB taxonomy): Bacteria > Pseudomonadota > Alphaproteobacteria > CGMCC-115125 > CGMCC-115125 > Pyruvatibacter. Next base: position 475,856 of record OZ245936.1, on the reverse strand, counting down.
GGAGCCACTGTCGTCTTCTTCGATTGTCTGTGGCGTCGCGAGCTCGGCCTGGTGGCTGCGCGCGTAGAGCAGGAGCCCCGCGCATGCCGAGAAGGCCGGGCCGCCCGTCGCTTCCGCCAGGCCCGCCACGCGAAGCGGCCGGCCCAGGCGGACCTGCTTGTCGAGCACGCGGGCGGCGATGTCGCGCACGCCCGTCAACTGGCTGGCGCCGCCCGTCAGCACGACGCGGCGGCCAACCATGCCGCCGATGCCCGACGTCTCCAGCCGGTCTCGCACAAGCTCCAGCGTCTCTTCAATACGCGGCTGGATGATGCCGGTGAGCATGGAGCGGGGAATATGGTTCGCGGCATCGCCCGCCTCCTCGCCCACCTGCGGCACGTCGATCATCTCGCGTTCGTCGGAGGGGCTGGCGAGCGCCGAGCCGTAGAGCGTCTTCATGCGTTCGGCATGGGCCAACGGCGTCGACAGCCCGCGCGCGATGTCATTGGTCACGTGCTGGCCGCCGATGGGCAGCACGTCCACGTGCAGCAGGCTGCCTTCCACGAAAGCCGCGATGGAGGTCGTGCCGCCGCCCATGTCGATATTGACGACGCCAAGGTCGATCTCATCTTCCACCAGCGAGGCAAGGCCGCTCGCGTAGGGCGTGCAGACGACCGCAACGGGCTCCAGGTGGCAGCGCTCGACGCAGACCAGGAGGTTGCGCAGCGGGCCGGGCGCGGCGGAGACCACGTGCATGTCGACGCCCAGCTTGTCGCCGAACATGCCGCACGGATCCTTGATGCGCGGGGAGCCGTCGATGGTGTAGCCGACCGGAATAGCGTGAACGACCGCCTGGTCCTCGGTGAGGCAATGGGACTGGCCGTGCTTCACGACCCGGGCGAGATCGTCGTCGGTGACTTCCTGCCCGTTGATCGACACGCGAACGGAAAGGCGGTGGCTGCGCGGGCCGCCGGCGGAGGCGCTGACCAACACTTCGCGCACGGTCATGCCGGCCATGCGCTCGGCCTGATCCACGGCAGCGCGGATGGCTTCCTCGGCGGCGTCCATGTCGATGACGGCGCCCGCGCGCACGCCGCGCGACACCTTCTGCCCGATGCCGATGACACGCACCGGCGCGCCGCTGGCGGCATCCGCCGAAGGCTCGAGCCGCGCGATGAAGCAGGTGATCTTGGAGCAGCCGATGTCGAGCGCGGCAATCACGCCGCCCCGGTTCGTCCCCCGTGACGCGGGACGGTGCCGGCCCTTGCCCGGACGCGTCGGCAACGTCATTACGTTCATGCGTCGCGCCCCCCTTCAGCCGCACGCGCCTTGAATGCGGCGCGCCGCTGCGCCGCTGACTCCGAATCAATCAGTATACTGATTCGTCCCGGAACTCGCAGGTCCACGGCCAGAATTTCGCGCGAAAGCAGGCCATTTTCTGCATCCAGCCGGGCAAGCTTGCCGAGCGAACCACCAAGGCCCGTCGCCGGCAGCCGCACTTCGATGCCGTTCTGCAACTTCAGATTCCATCGGCGGTCCGACACACGTACCGCTGCTTGCACCCGGGCCGCGATGGAGGGCCGGGCCATCAGCTCGTCCATCAGCGCTGCCGCGTTGCGCTGGGCGCCGTGACCGACGACGAGCGGCAGGTGCGCGAAGGCTTCGAGCCCGAAATCGGTGATCGGATCGCCGCGCCGGTCGACCAGCGACAGGCGCCCGCCCCGCTGCCAGACGGCGAAGGGTTCGCGCTCCTCGATTTGCACGTGAATCGTGTCCGGCAGGCGGCGCGAAACGGTCGCCCGTTCCACCCATTCGAGCCGCTCGATCTCGGAACGCGCCGCTTCGATATCAAGATCGAAGATGAACTGGCCGCGCGCAACGCCAAGCGCGGAGAGAATGTCCTGCGGCGCGGTGCGGTTGCGGCCCTCGACCGTCACTTCCTCGACGCGCAGACCAGCGGCGGCGACAAGCGCCTTGGACTGTTCGACCGTGCCCGCGGCGAAGGCTGCCACGTGGCCGCCCATCACGAGGCCATAAGTGAGGGCTGAGACAAGCAGCAGCGCGGCTGCGCCCGCGAACAGGCGCGTTGCGGGCCCGCCAAAACTGAAGATTGCGGCCATGCGCGCGCGGAACCCCGTGGGCGCCGTGCCGCGCTTGCCGAAATTCTTCTGGCTGCGCGTGGGTGACCGGAACGACCGCCCGGGGCGCTGCGCCGGGGCCGCCCGCCGCTGCCGGGCGCCCTGCTTGCCGCGTGTCTTGGGGGCGCTGCGCGAATTCACCGTCCGCATGACGCATCCTCCACCATCCAAGCCACCAGGTCGGGAAAGCTCATCCCGCCATGCGCGGCGATTTCGGGCACGAGCGACGTCGGCGTCATGCCCGGCTGCGTGTTGACCTCGAGAAACACCGGCTCACCGGTCTTCTCGTCGTAGATGAAATCCGACCGCGAGACGCCGCGGCAGCCGAGGCCTTGATGCGCCAGCAGCGCGAGCCCCTGGATGCGCGCGGTCAGCTCCGGCGAAATCGGCGCGGGCAGCAGGTGCTCGGACCCGCCCGCCGCATACTTCGCTTCGTAGTCGTAGAAGGCCGTCTTCGGCTTGATCTCGATGACACCCCAGGGCTTTCCCTCGATCACGGCGCAGGTGAACTCGCGGCCCTGAATGAAGCGCTCCACCAGCACCTCGTCGCCGAGCTGCCACTTGGGATCGGAGAGTTCCGCCGGCGGCCGGTTGTCGCCTTCGCGCACGATGAAGACGCCGATCGAGGAACCTTGATCGTTGGGCTTGATCACGTAGGGCACGTCCATGGCGTGCCCGGCCGCGGCTTCCGTCCGCGAGACGACGCGGCCCTCGGAAACCGGCATGCCCTTGTCCGCGAGCAGGTGCTTTGCGCGCTGCTTGTCGAAGGCAAGCGCCGAGGCCAGAACACCGGAATGCGTGTAAGGCAGGTCGAGAACCTCGAGCAGGCCCTGCACGCAGCCGTCCTCGCCCCACGTGCCATGCAACGCATTGAACGCAACGTCAGGCTTGAGGTCGGCGAGCACGCTCGCAAGGTCGCGGCCCGCATCCACCTCGGTCACCTTGTAGCCGGCTTCGCGCAGCGCAGCAGCGCAGCCCTTGCCGGAGGAAAGGCTCACCTCGCGCTCGGGCGACCAGCCGCCCATCAGCACCGCCACGTGTGTATCGGCGCGGCTCATGCGGCGATCTCCCGTCCGATGCGCTTGATCTCCCAGTCGAGCGTGATGCCGCTGGTCTCCTTCACGCGGGCCCGCACCTCTTCGCCCAGCCCTTCAAGATCGGCCGCGGTCGCCTGCCCGCGATTGATGAGGAAGTTGCAGTGCTGCTCCGACACCTGCGCGTCACCGCGCACGAGGCCGCGGCAGCCGGCGGCATCGATCAGTTTCCACGCCTTCGGGCCGTCCGGGTTCGTCCCGCCGGGATTCTTGAAGGTGGAACCGCCGGTGCGGCTGCGGATCGGCTGCGAGTCCTCGCGCGACGAGGTGATCTCGTTCATGCGCGCCTCGATCTCGGCCTTGTCGCCCAGCGCGGCCTCGAACAGGGCCGACGTGAAGATGACATCGGCGGGCGCCTCGCTGTGGCGGTAGCTGTAGCCGAAGTCCGCATTGGTCAGCGTCACCTTCTCACCCTGCCGGGTCACGCCCTCGGCTTCGATGAGCACATCTTTTGTTTCGCGGCCATACGCGCCCGCGTTCATGCGCAGCGCGCCGCCCAGCGCACCGGGAATGCCGCGATAAAATTCGAGGCCCGTGAGCCCCGCATCCAGCGCCGCCTTGGCCAGCGCGATGTCGGGGACGGCGCAGCCAGCGCGGAGATGCGTCTCGCCCTCGCGCTCGATCTTGGTGAAGCCGGAGCCGAGACGGATGACGACCCCCTCGATGCCGCCGTCGCGCACGAGCAGGTTGGAACCGACACCGACCACCGTGACCGGCACGTCTGCCGGGCAATCTTTCAGGAACGCAGCGAGATCGTCCGCATCCGCCGGCATGAACAGCACGTCCGCCGGTCCGCCCACGCGGAACCAGGTGAGCGGTGCGAGCGGTGCATCGGGCTTCAGCGAGCCGCGCACGGCGGGCAGCCGGTCAATCAGCGACACCTTGCGGGCGGCGTCGGTCATCCCTTGCCCCCGACTTTCTCAAGTTCGCCCGGCAGCGCGTTGGCCCACTGGGTGATGTTGCCGGCACCGAGGCAGACGACCATGTCGTCCGGCTTGGCGATGGCGGCAATCTGCTTTGGCAGCGCGTCAGGCCCCTCAAGCGCGATGACGTGCTTGTGGCCGTGATCGCGCAGGCCTTCGACCAGCGCCTGGCCGGAAATGCCCTCGATGGGATCTTCGCCGGCCGGGTAGACATCCGCCACGACGACGGTATCGGCGTCGTTGAAGCACTTGCAGAACTGCTCGAAGAGATCGCGCAGGCGTGTGTAGCGATGCGGCTGCACGACCGCGACGATGCGGCCCTTGGCAGCGGAGCGCGCGGCGGCGAGTACGGCGGAGATTTCAACCGGGTGATGGCCGTAGTCGTCATAGATGGCGACACCGTTCCACGTGCCGGTCAGTGTAAACCGGCGCTTCACACCGCTGAACTTGCTCAGACCCTCGACGATCTTCGCGTCGGGGATGCCCATCTCGCGCGCCACGGCGACGGCGGCGGCGGAGTTGAGCACGTTGTGCTTCCCAGGCATTGGCAGCGCCAGCCCGTCGATGCGCCGCGCCTCGCCGCGCACGCGGTCGTTCAGCACAACGGAGAAGACCGAGCGGCCGTCCACGAAGTCGAGATCGACCACGCGCACATCCGCCTGCGGGCTGGTGCCGTAGGTGATGACACGACGGTCACGCACGCGGCCCATCACCGCCTGCACTTCCGGGTGGTCGATGCACAGGACCGCGAGGCCATAGAACGGCACGCGCTCGATGAACGAGCGGAAGGCATCGCGCAGCGTGTCGAAATCGCCGTAGTGATCGAGGTGCTCGGGATCGATGTTTGTCACGACCGCAATGGTCGAAGGCAGCTTGATGAAGGTGCCGTCGGACTCGTCCGCCTCCACCACCATCCAGTCGCCCTGCCCCAGGTAGGCGTTGGTGCCGTGGGCGTTGATGATGCCACCGTTGATCACGGTCGGATCGAGCCCCGCCGAATCCAGCAGCGCGGAGACCAGCGACGTGGTCGTCGTCTTGCCGTGGGTGCCGGCAATGGCGACGCAGCTCTTGAGACGCATCAGCTCGGCGAGCATCTCGGCACGGCGGACGACGGGCAGCTTGCGCTCGCGCGCGGCCATCACCTCCGCATTGCTGTCCTTCACCGCCGACGAAATGACGATGCAGGCGGCGTCCTTCAGGTTTTCCGCTTTCTGGCCAATCTCGACGGGAATGCCGAGATCGCGCAGGCGCTTCACGTTGGCGTTGTCCGCAAGGTCCGAGCCCTGCACCGAGTAGCCGAGATTGTGCATGACCTCGGCAATGCCCGACATGCCGATGCCGCCGATACCGACGAAATGAATGGTTCCGAAATCGCGAGCGAGATCGCTCATCTTCTAGTTGCTCCCTGAGGCGATCGCCTCGACAAGATCGGCAAGGGCCGCGGCAGCATCAGGCCGCGCGGCGGATTTGGCCGCGGCAGCGGCAGCCGTGAGCCGGTCCGGCGCCGTCATCAGCGCCTCCAGCTCCGATGCCAGCCCCTCCGGCGTGAAGGTGTCCTGCGGCATGCACCAGCCGCCGCCGGCCTCGGACAGTACCTGCGCATTGGCAAGCTGGTCCTGGTCGATGGCGTGCGGCAGGGGCACGAGGATGGCGGGGCGGCCGATGACCGCGAGTTCCGTGACCGTCGAGGCCCCCGACCGTGCGATGACGAGATGCGCCGCCGACAGCCTTTCGTGCATGTCCTCGAAGAAGGGCGCAACCTCTGCATCGATGCCAGCAGTCGTGTAGGCGCCCTTCACCCGGTCGCAGTCTTCGGGCCGCGCCTGCTGGACCACCTTGAGGCGGCTGCGAAGCGCGTCCGGCAGCAACGCCAGCGCGCCTGGGACCACGTCGCTCATGACGCGGGCGCCCTGACTGCCGCCGAAGACCAGCAGGTTGAACGGGCCGTCGGCACCAGGCGCGTTGTAGGGACGGTCCGCCACGGCGCGGATCTGGTCGCGCACCGGGTTGCCGGTCAGCGATAGCTTGCCGGTATCCTCCGCGCGAAGATATTTCGGCGTGGCGAAAGTCGAGGCGATGGCCGTGACGCGCGGCGCCATCACGCGGTTCACGCGCCCGAGTACCGCGTTCTGCTCATGCACCGCTGCCGGGATGCCGCGCAGCCACGCGGCCAGCAGCGGTGGCATGGTGGGATAGCCGCCGAAGCCGATGACCGCCTTGGCTTCGATCCGGCCAAGCAGCCGCCAGGCCTTCACGGTGCCGATCAGGATGGGAAGCACCGCCCGGACCATGCCGAGAATGCCGCCGACTGACGGCGTGGCCGACGGAATGGGATAGACCTCGGCGTGGGGAAAGCGGTCGCGCACGCGGGCGACGCGGCTGTCCGTCATCACGGCAATGGTGCGCCCGCGCCGCTCCAGCTCCTGCGCAAGCGCCTGGCCGGGGAACAGGTGGCCGCCGGTACCGCCCGCGGCAATGACGATGGGACCGGTCATCGCGCCCCCTCCACCGCCGCATCGGCAGCGAAGCTCGGCAGCATGCGGCCCGTGAGCTTGAAGCGCCCACTCACCCGGCGTCGCGTCAGCGCCAGCAGCATGCCCATGGCGATGGCCAGCGCGATGAGCGACGAGCCGCCATAAGAGATGAATGGCAGCGTCATGCCCTTGGCCGGCAGCAGGTTGAGGTTCACGCCGAGATTGATGACGGACTGGACGCCGAACAGCACGACGAGGCCGCTGGCGGCAAGCTGAACGAAGCGGTCTTCCTCGGAGATCACGCGCCCCAGCGCGCGCAGCACGATGAAGCCGAAGATCGCCAGCATGACGAGACAGACAAGCGCGCCGAACTCTTCCGCCGTCACGGCGTAGATGTAGTCGGTATGCGCATCCGGCAGCACGCGCTTCACGGTGCCCTCGCCCGGCCCCATACCGAAGAAACCACCGCGCGAGAACGCGTCGATGGCCGTATCTACTTGGTAGGTGTCGCCAGAGTCGGGATAGAGGAACCGGTCAATGCGGCTCGCCACGTGCGGCATCATCGAATAGGCAGCGTAGGCGCCGCCTGCGGCCACGCAGGCAAGCACCGCGATCCACAGCCACGGGATACCGGCGAGGAAGAAGAGCGAACCCCACGCCGCCGTCACGAGCAGGGCCTGGCCGAAGTCCGGCTGAAGCGCCAGAACGGCGACGGCCAGCACCCAGAGGGCGGCGGCAATCGTGTTGCCGGGAATCTCCGAACCCTTGTTGGCGCTCTCGGCAAACATCCACGCGCACAGGACGATGAAGCCCGGCTTGGCGAACTCCGACGGCTGCACGGAGAACCCGCCGATATGAAGCCAGCGCGTGGCGCCCTTGATCTCCGGGCCGAACCACAGGGTCAGGACCATGAGGAAGAACGACCCGGCGAACAGGATCGTCGCCAGCCGGCGCACCCCGCGCGGGCTGAGCAGCGAGACCGCGAACATGACGACAAGCGCGGGCGCGAGAAACACGAGGTGCCGGTAGAAAAAGTAATAGGGCTCGAGGCCGAGCTTCGTCGCCACGGCCGGGCTGGCTGCCAGTGACATGATGGCGCCGAGGCCGAGCAGCGAGACAAGCGCTGCCAGCGTCCACCGGTCGACGGTCCACCACCACTGGCCCACGGCGCTCTTGTCGGTGCGTCCGAGCGTGATCATGCCGCGGTCCCTCCCCCGCGCGCGCTGCGCCCGGCCTGGAGGTTGCGTACCGCGGCGCGGAAGGCATCGCCGCGCGCCTCGAAGTCCCTGAACTGGTCGAACGAGGCGCAGGCCGGGGAGAGCAGCACCACGGCGCCCTCGTCGCCCGCGGCATCCTGCGCCGCGTGGGCAACGGCTTCGGCCAGCGTGCCGTCATCCACGGCATCGACCTTGCCGCTCAGCGTATCGCCAAAGGCGTCCGCCGCCTCGCCGATGAGATAGGCGCGCGCGATCTTCGGGAAGTATTCGGCCAGCGGCGCGATGCCGCCTTCCTTGGGCACGCCGCCTGCGATCCAGTAGATGCGGTCATAAGAGGAAAGCGCCCGGGCCGCCGCGTCGGCATTCGTCGCCTTGCTGTCGTTGATGAACTTCACGCCGGCGATCTCGCCAACCAGCTCCATGCGGTGCGACAGGCCGGGGAAGCTGCGAAGCCCCATGGCGATCTTGCCGACGTCGATGCCGAGCACGCGCACGGCGGCGAAGGCAGCCGCGGCGTTTTCCCAGTTGTGCGCGCCACGCAGCGTCTCGATATCCGAAAGGTCGGCGGCTTCTTCCACGCGGCTTTCACGCGAGTGATAGATCTTGCCGCCGAGCACGTAGACGCCGCGCCCCAGCGCCTTGCGCACGGAGACCGGGATGACCTTGGGTCCGCCATCGGGCGCACCCTTCTTGGCCTGGCTGGCGCAGCGGCGCGTGCACAGGGTCGCCACAGGCTCGGAGTCGATACCGAAGATGGCGTAACCGCGCGCCGTCTGGTTGGCGAAGATGCGGTCTTTCACCGCGACGTAATTCTCGAACGTTCCGTGCCGGTCGATATGGTCCGGCGAGATATTGAGCAGCACGGCCACGTCCGGGCGGAAGCTGTCGGTCAGGTCCAGCTGATAGGACGAGATTTCCACGACATAGACCGTCTGGTCCGTCGGCGGATCGAGGTCGAGCACGGCACGGCCGATGTTGCCGCCGATCTGCGGCTGGCCGCCCGCCTGCCGGATGAGGTGGCCGATCAGCGCCGTGGTGGTGGATTTCCCGTTGGTGCCGGTGATGGCGATGAGCCGGGCGCGCGTGCCCGAGGCATCAAGCGCGCGCTGGAACAGCTCCATGTCGCCCATCACGGGCACGCCCGCATCGCGCGCCTTCACCACCAGCGGATGAGGCGCCGGATGCGTGAAAGGCACGCCGGGGCTGAGGATCAGGGCGGCCACATCCGAGAAGTCGAGCGCGTAGAGATCGGCCAGCGTCACGCCTGCTGCTTCAGCCTCGGCGCGGCGCGCCTCGCCGTCATCCCAGCCGAGCACCGTCGCCCCGCCCGCTTCGAGCGCGCGCGCAACGCCGAGCCCTGTCCGGCCAAGGCCGAACATGGCGACGCGCTTGTTCTCGAATCCGGGAACGGGGACCACGGAAGGGACTCTCTGTTACCTGAGCTTGAGGGTGGAAAGACCGATGAGCGCGAGAATGATCGCCACGATCCAGAAGCGGATGACGATCGTCGGCTCCTGCCAGCCCAGCTGTTCGAAGTGATGATGGATCGGCGCCATCTTGAAGACGCGCTTGCCGGTGAGCTTGAAGGAGGCGACCTGCACGATGACCGACAGCGCCTCGACCACGAAGAGGCCGCCGATGATCACCAGCACCAGCTCATGCTTTGTCGCCACGGCCATGGCGCCGATAGCGCCGCCCAGCGACAGCGAGCCGGTATCGCCCATGAACACCATGGCAGGCGGGGCGTTGAACCACAGGAAGCCGAGGCCGGCGCCGAGGATGGCGCCGCAGATGATGGCCAGTTCGCCGGTGCCGACCACGAAATGGATCTGCAGATAATCCGCGAAGACGGCGTTACCGATAAGATAGGCGATGAGGCCGAAGCTGGCCGCCGCGATCATCACCGGCACGATGGCAAGACCATCGAGACCATCCGTGAGGTTGACCGCGTTGGACGCGCCGACGATCACGAGCCCGCCGAACACGATGTAGAACATGCCGAGCTGGATCAGCACGTCCTTGAAGAACGGCACGGCCACGGCGCCGGAGAGGTCCGACGATGCCACGTGCATCATCCCCCACACGGCGAAGAAGGCGATGGTGAACTCGATGGCGAGGCGCACACGGCCCGGCACGCCCGCATGGCTCGACCGCGTCACCTTGCGGTAGTCGTCCGCGAAACCGACGAGGCCGAAGCCCGCGGTGACGCCGAGCACGATCCACACATACATGTTTGTGAGGTCGGCCCACAGCAGCGTGGCGACGACGATGGAAATCAGAATAAGGCCGCCACCCATGGTCGGCGTGCCGGCCTTGGAGACGATGTGGCTCTGCGGCCCGTCGGCGCGGATCGGCTGCCCCTCGCGCTGCTTCTTCTTGAGCCAGCGGATGAAGGACGGACCGAGAATGAACGCGACCAGCAGCGCCGTCAGCGTCGCGCCGCCGGTGCGGAAGGTGATGTAGCGGAAGACGTTGAAGGCCGAGACCTGGTCCGCCAGATCGCCAAGCAGGTGGTAAAGCATCTCAGGCGCGCTCCTCTTCCAGCCCGGCGTCTTCCGTGCGGCCGAGCGCCTTCAGCGCATCGACGACACGGACCATGCGGCTGCCGAACGACCCCTTGATCATCACCACGTCGCCGGGAGAGACCTCCTCGGCGACGCGCTCGGCAAGCTCGGCGGAATTGTCGGCATAGGCACCGCGCCGCCGGGCAGGCAGCGCGTCCCACAGGTTTTCCATCAGCGGTCCGCAGGCGAAAACGAGGTCCACCTTGGCGTCGGTAATTGGGTCGGCGAGGCCCGCATGGGCGCGCTTGGCCTGCTTGCCCAGTTCCAGCATGTCGCCCAGCACGGCAATGCGGCGGCCGCGCGGGCGCGGCGGCGTATTGCCGAGGCCCGCGAGCGCGGCACGCATGGAGGTGGGATTGGCATTGTAGCTTTCGTCGATCAGCAGGAAGTCGCCTGCATCGAGATCGATGGTCAGGCGCACGCCGCGTCCCGCCGCCGGTTCAAGTTCCGCCAGCGCCATGCCCGCAAGCGCGAGGTCTGCACCCAGCGCATGGACACAGGCCAGCATCGCCAGCGAGTTCATGACGATGTGCTTGCCCGGCATGCCGATGCGGTAGGCCATGTCGGTGCCGCAGATGCTGGCGGTCACGCTCGACGCATCGGGCTGTAGCGCCATCCGGGTCACCCGGGCATCGGCCTCAGTATGTTCGCCGAAAGCAATGATGGTGCCTGCCCCGCATGCTAGGGCGCGCGCCTTCAGTCGCTCGAAATGCGGGTTGTCGCGGTTGAGAATGGCGGTGCCGCCATCGACCAGCCCCTCGAAGATTTCGCCCTTGGCGTCCGCAATCGCTTCCACGTTGGGGAAATTCTCGATGTGGACGGCTTCGACAGTGGTGATGATCGCAGCTTCCGGGCGGACCATGCCCGACAGCGGCGTGATCTCGTCGGCATGGTTCATGCCGATCTCGAAGATGCCGTACTCGGTATCCGCCGGCATGCGGGCCAGCGTCAGCGGCACGCCGATATGGTTGTTGAACGAGGCAACGGCGGCGTGCGTGCGGCCCTGGTCCTCGAGGATGTGCTTGAGGCCTTCCTTGGTCCCGGTCTTGCCGACCGAGCCTGTCACCGCACAGATGCGTGCCTTGGTACGCTTGCGCGCGGCGATGCCGAGGCCTTCAAGCGCACGCATGGTGTCGTCCACCACGGCGAGCGGTGCGTGCTTGCCGAGCCCCTTGATGGGCTTCGCCACGATGGCGCAGGCAGCGCCTTTCTCGATGGCGGTCGGCACGAAGTCGTGGCCGTCGGAGTTCTCGCCCTCGATGGCGACGAAGATGTCGCCGGGCGCGATGGTGCGCGTGTCGATGGAGACGCCCGTGGCGATCCAGTCGTCCGCCCCCTCCAGCCGGGCGTCCATGGCGGCGGCCGCTTCCTTGGCCGTCCAGAGCGGTTTCTTGGTGTGGCGTCCTGCCATGACTTAGGCGTCCCCTCCCAACTCGCGGAGCGCCGCGCGAACCTCGGCGCGGTCGTCAAACGGACGCACCTCATCCCCCACAATCTGGCCGGTTTCATGGCCCTTGCCGGCCACCAGCAGGATATCGCCCGCGGTTAACCCTTCGAGCCCGGCGCGGATGGCGGCTGCGCGGTCGCCCACGTCCTGCGCGCCGGGGGCGGCTTCCAGCACCGCCTTGCGGATGGCGGCCGGGTTTTCGCTGCGCGGATTGTCGTCTGTGACGATCACCTTGTCCGCCAGCCGCGCGGCGATGGCGCCCATCTCGGGCCGCTTGCCGGTATCCCGGTCGCCGCCGCACCCGAACACCACGGCGAGCTTGCCGGATGTGTGCGGGCGCATGGCATTGAGCGCCGTCTCCAGCGCGTCGGGCGTATGGGCGTAGTCCACGTAGACCGCCGCCCCGGCGGGCGTCGTGCCCACCAGTTCGAGGCGGCCGGCGGCCCCTTCGAGCCGCTCCAGCGCCCTGAACACGTCGCCCGGTTCCGAGCCGGTGGCGATGGCGAGTCCGGCGGCGACAAGCGCGTTCGAGGCCTGGAACCCGCCGACCAGCGGCAGCGCGATCTGATGCTGCGTGCCGTCATGCTCGACAACGAGCGCCTGTCCGTGCCCGGAGGGCTCGGCGGACAGGAGCCTGATGTGCTCGCCCGTCTCGCCGACCGAGATGACGCGCTGGGCGCGTGCCCAGCACACGGCCGCGATTTCGCGCGACAGCGGCGCATCCGCGTTGAGGACCGCCGTGCCGCCGGGCGGCAGCACTTCGCCGAAGAGACGCATCTTGGCGTAGGCGTAATCCTCGAAGGTCGGATGATAGTCCATGTGGTCGCGGGTGATGTTTGTGAAGGCCGCGGCCTGAAGTTCGACGCCGTCCACCCGGTTCTGCGCGAGACCATGGCTCGACGCCTCGATCACCACGGCGCGGATGCCCGCGCCCGCAAGGTCTGCCAGCGCGCCGTGCAGGACTACCGGGTCGGGCGTCGTGTGGATCAGCTTGCGCGTCTCGTCCTTCGTCATCACGCCGAGCGTGCCGACGGAGGCCGCCGGCACGTTGGCCGCTTCCCAGAGCTGCCGCGTGAAGGACGCCACCGACGTCTTGCCGTTGGTGCCCGTCACCGCCACCGCCGTCTGCGGCTGCGCGTGGAAGAAGTTGGCCGCGGCCAGCGCGAAGCGGCGGCGCGGATTGGCGTCGGTGATGAGCGCCACATCGGGAAAGCCTTCCGGCGGCACCGTGCCCCGCTGGGCGAGGATAGCGACCGCCCCCTTCTCGCAGGCAGCCGGGATGAACTTGCCGCCATCGACCTTGGTGCCGGGGAGTGCGGCGAACAGGTAGCCGGGCGCCACCTTGCGGCTGTCTTCGGTAAGGCCCGTGATCTCGACCGAGCCCGCGCCCTGCGGGATCGAGACCTTTGCGCCGAGGAGATGTGCCAGGTCCATCGCGCTACCTCGTCAGACCGGCTTCGAGGATGCGCGGACCCTGCAGCTCGGGCCGCACGGGCTCGACGCCGAGAACGGGTGCGATGCGGCGGATGACGCGGCCCGCGGTCGGTGCTGCGTTCCAGCCCGCCGTGGCATAGCGGTACGTCTCCTTGGTGCCCTGCGGCTCATCGAGAACGACGAGCACGAGGTATTGCGGATCGCTCGCGGGGAACAACGCGAGGAATGACGTAAGGAGTCTGTTCTTCGAGTAACCGCCCGCACCGGCCTTCTCGGCAGTGCCGGTCTTACCGGCGACCTCGTAACCTGCGACGTCCGCATACCCGCCGGTGCCGTCGGTCACCACCATGCGCATCATGTCCACCACGTTGCGCGAGGTCTCGGCGCGCAGGACGCGGGTGCGGTCAGCGGGTGCCTCGTCGCGCACGCGCAGGGTCGGCTCGACGCGGTAGCCGCCATTGCCGAGCGCGGCGCCCGCCGCCGCCATCTGCAACGGTGAGATGGCGAGGCCGTGGCCGAACGAGATCGTCATGGTTTCAACTTCGTGCCACTGCGACGGGAGGAGCGGTTCGGCCACCTCCGGAAGTTCGAGCGCGGGGCGCGAGAGGAGGCCAAGGCGCGACAGGTAATCGCGGTGACGTGACACGCCGATGTCGAGCGCCATCTTTGCGGTGCCGATGTTCGACGAATGCATGACGATCTCGGGAACCGTCAGCCAGCGCTTCTCGGCGTGGTAGTCGCTGATGGTGTGGCCCGACACCTTGATGGGCGTGCGCGCATCGTAGCTGCCGTCCATCGAGGTGACGCCCGTCTCCAGCGCGATGGCCGCGGTGAACACCTTGAAGGTGGAGCCCATCTCGTAGACGCCGCGCGTGGCCGTGTTGAAACGCGCCGTGCCGTCGGCGGCCATCGGCATGTTTGGGTCGTAGTCGGGCAGCGAGGCAAGGCCCAGCACCTCGCCGGTGTTCACGTCCATGACGACGCCGGCGGCGCTCTTCGCGCTGAACGTCTTTATCGAAGCGGCAAGCTCCTGCTCGACCGCGTGCTGCACGCGCATGTCGAGGGAGAGGACGACCGGCTCCTTTGCGCCATCGATCCTGGCATCGAGACCGCGCTCGATGCCGGCGATGCCGTGATTGTCCACGTCCACGTAACCGAGGATGTGCGCCGCCGACTTGCCCTTGGGATAGACGCGGTGCGGCTCGTGCTTGAAGCCGAGACCCGGCAGGCCGAGCGCATGCACCGCCGCCTGCTGGCGGGGCCCGAGCTTGCGCTTGATCCACAGGAACGCGCGCTCGCTGGTGAACATGGAGATGAGATGATCCCGGTCGAGGTCGGGCAGCACCGTACGAAGTGCATCGGCCGTCGCCACCGGCTCAATCACCTTGCGCGCATCCACGTAGAGCGACGGCACCTCGACATCAGTGGCCAGCACCTCGCCATTGCGGTCGGTGATGGCGGCACGGCGGACCGGCCCTTCGCTGATGGCCGGCGCGGCGACGAAGTCGCGCGTCTCGCCGAACATGGTGAGGTCGAGCACGCGCATCCCCAAGACAGCGAACGCTGCGAGGAAGAACGCGGCGAGGACAGCGATGCGGTTGCGCCCATGCTCGACGGCCTGCGCTCGCGCACCCTGGAATTCGAGTTCCAGCACGGTGAAGGGTTCGGCCTTGCGGGCGCGCGGTTCGGCGCCACCGTCCAGGTCGAGGGTTTCCCATGCTCCGTTCTGTGACATGCCGGTCATGGCCCCTACTCCACCTTGGGCGCGGCGGGCGCACCGTTCGAGGGGGCGAGACCGGCATAGCCGCCGATCAGGCCATCCGGTTCGAGACCGGGCATCGACTGCGGACGCGACGGCAGGTCGGCCAGCGTCACGATCTGCGCAGGCCCGAGCGGCTCAAGGTCCGTGTAGCGCTTGGCGAGATCGTCGAGGCGCTCGGGCTGGTTGAGCAGCGACCACTCGGCGCGGAGCACCTGGATCGCGTCCTGTTCGACAGCCAGCTCCGCCTTGAGGTTGCGGATGTGACGCTCCTCGGCCTGCGTCTCGTACTTCACGTGATAGAGCACGAAAGCGAGCGCCAGCGTGGCGAGGATGAAGCCCGTGTTGATGAAACGCATCATGCAGCACCCCCGACGGACGAGAGGCGCGGCAGGCCGAGCGAGGCCATGTCGGCGACATGCATGGGCGCACCGGTGCGCTCGGCAGCGCGCAGCTTGGCGGAGCGGGCGCGCGGGTTGCGCGCGATCTCTGTATCGCCCGCAGCCTGCGCCTTGCGCAGGACAAGGCGGAAGGACGGCGCGGGCCCGTCATGGGTCTCGGGCATGTGACGCGACGGATTGGGCGTTGCGCCGGTGCGCGCCGCGAGGAACCGCTTCACGATGCGGTCCTCCAGCGAATGGAACGAGACGATGGCAAGACGGCCGCCCTCGGCCAGCAGGTGTTCGGCAGCGATGAGGCCCCGGGCGAGCTCACCCAGTTCGTCGTTCACATAGATGCGCAGCGCCTGGAACACGCGCGTGGCCGGATGGATACGGCGCGGCTTGCCGCCGACGGCGCCGGCCACGACCTCGGCGAGATCCGCGGTACGGGTGAACGGTGTTTCGTCGCGGCGGCGCGCGATGGTCTTGGCGACGCGGCCAGCGTGGCGCTCTTCGCCGAGCACGCGGAAGATCTGGGCGAGATCGTCCGGCTCGTAGGTGTTCACAACATCAGCCGCGCTCGGGCCGTCGCTCGCGGCACCCGCCATGCGCATGTCGAGCGGGCCGTCGGCGCGGAAGGAGAAGCCACGGTCCGCCTGGTCGAGCTGCATGGAGGAAACGCCGAGGTCGAGCGCAATGCCGGAGGGCGATGACACGCCGAAGGCTTCAAGTTGCGGCGGCACCAGCGCGTCCATGTCGCCGAAGCAGCCGGCAACGATGGCAAGGCGGCCCTTCGCCTCGTCAACAAGCGCCTGCCCGGCCTCGACGGCCGAGGGGTCGCGGTCGATCGCAATCACGCGGGTATCGGCGGCCTCTAGGATGCCGCGCGTGTAACCGCCCGCGCCGAAGGTGCCGTCGACGTAGACGCCGCCGTCACGGGCGGCGAGCGCGGACAGGACTTCCGGCAGCATGACCGGCTCGTGCGGGAGCCCGGGGGCGAACGCGTCATCCGTCATGGGATGCCCCCTCTGCCTTGCGGGGCCGCGACAGGAGAGCCCGCTTCTCGGCGGCGCGCTGGCGCGCCTCGGCCATGCGGGTCTCGAAGGCCTGCGGCTCCCAGAGTTCGAAGTGATTGCCCATGCCGACGAAGGCGACGGCTTCCGTGATGGAGGCGGCCTCCATCAGCGGCTGGGTCAGCGTCACGCGCCCATCGCCGTCGAAGGAGAGCGGCGTCGAGCCGCCGAGCAGCGCGAAGGAAAAATCGTCCTGGTCGTCCGTGAGGGGGTCGAAGTCCTGCTCGATGGCCGAGCGGAACATCTCGATATAGCTGTGGCCGCCGCCCTGCACACAGGGCTTGTGAAGGGACGGAAAGCAGAAAATGCCGTCGAAGGGCTCGCCCTCGAGCGCCTTGCGAAACATCGCTGGCACCGAGACCCGTCCCTTCTTGTCGACCTTGTTGATGTAGGCCGAAACGAACAGCGCCACCGCTCAACGCCCCCAATTGATGCCCCGCTGGCCCGGCCAGGCCCCGCGCGGCGCTCCCCTTCCGCAATGCCGCCCGCCAGAGCCCCAAATGGCGCAGACATGGGCAGCGTGCCCCACGGAACGACATGGGACATCATGGGATATCATGGGATTTTATGGGCGTCAATGAAACAGACCCCTGAAAACGCAAGGGAATTCAGGCGTTAAGCCATCATTAGGGATTCCACTTAAGACAAGGTTAAGTATTCACAGAACATAGACAGAACATCCACGGAATCCAGCCCACGGCCCTGCCGCGCCGCTCGCGCACCCAATTCACGTGTGAGGTAAAAAATCGCGCCAGATGGCCTGTAAGCCGGGTTCTGTCCCCGGTTTCCCGGGGGATGGCCATTCATCTGGGACGCCCGTCGCCGGACGCCTCGTGCAACCAACCCGGGCGGCGGCCCGGAAACGGGCCATGTGCCGCCCCTATTCGGTCTTGCTCCCGGTGGGGTTTACCGTGCCACGCCCGTTGCCGGGCGCGCGGTGCGCTCTTACCGCACCCTTTCACCCTTACCGGCCGGGGCCGGCGGTTTGCTTTCTGTGGCACTTTCCCTGGGGTCGCCCCCGCCGGGCGTTACCCGGCACCGTGTCTCCGTGGAGCCCGGACTTTCCTCTGTTCCGAAGAACAGCGGCCATCCGGCCATCTGGCGGAGCAACGATTAGACCGGATGAGGCTACGGCGACAAGCGCTCTCACAATTTGACGCGACTAAAATGTCAGCCCGCGCGCCTTGCCAGAACGAAGGCCGAGACGCCGAACGGCAACCGGGTCAACCGGACCAGGTACTGCTCTGACGCGAAGACGAAGAAGAGAACGTAGCCGAAGAACTTCTCGATCCGAGAGTTCTTGAAGGTGGCCGGCACCTCGTCCCGGCTGACGAGCAGCCTGCTCAACGGGCGCATGACACGGCGGACCCCAGCGCCCCCTGCCGCCAGCGGCAGGAGCCAGAAGTTGAAGTAGGTCGAGTAGGCGATCTCGAAATCGCGGTCCAGCAGGCGCTTCAGTTCGCCCATCGTGTATCGGCGGTAGTGATGCGATTCCACGTCGTGAGCCGACCACAGGAAATCGTAGGCCGGGACCGTGATGCACAAATAACCGCCCTTGGGCAGCGCATCCCTGCACCAGGCGACCGCCGCCTCGTCGTCTTCCACATGTTCGAGCACATCGAGCATGCAGATCATGTCCACATCCGGCGCCTCTGCATCCGGCACAGCGCCGCAGGCAACGTTCTCTGCACCCGCGAACCTGCTGGCGAATGTCACGAACATGGGATCGGGATCGACCGCCGATACGTTGCCGAACCGGGAAAGCAGGGGGAGGTTCCAGCCGGGGCCACATCCGACTTCAAGAATCCGGCGCGCCGGATCGTGGGGCAGAAACCGCTGGAGCAGAGCGGCAATGATCCGACGGCGTGCCGCAGGCCACCAGCGATCGCGGTCTTCGGTCCGCGCCATTCGCTGCTTCACTGCGACGTCCATCCGGAAAACCCCCTTCGCGAGGTATGAAAGCACAGGTGACGCCCGGATTGTAGGGGCGCCCCAGGACTTGCGCATGGCTCCCGCAGACCCAATCTGACGCCGGGTCAGAGCAACAAGAAACGGGGAGGCGTCCATGAAAGCCGCCGTCTATTACGAAAACGGTCCGCCCTCGGTGCTGAAATACGAGGACGTGCCCGATCCCGAGTTGAACGACGACAGCATCTTGGTCGCCAACAAGGTGATCTCCATCGAGGGCGGCGACACGCTGAACCGCCTGCGCGGCGAACTGACGGCCAACCCGCATATCGTCGGCTACCAGTCGGCGGGCGTGGTCGAGGCCGTCGGCAAGAACGTCTCGGACTTCAAGCCGGGCGACGAGGTCGTCACGGTGAACTTCAACGGCAGCCACGCGGAAAAGCGCGTGGTGCTGGCGATGACCGCGTGGAAGATCCCCGCCGGGCTCGACATGAAGCAGGCGGCAGCGGTTCCCATCCCCTTCGGCACGGCGGACGATTGCCTGTTCGAGTTCGGGCGCCTCAAGGCGGGCGAGACGGTGCTCGTGCAGGCCGGCGCCAGCGCCGTGGGCCTTGCGGCCATCCAGCTTGCCAAGCGGGCGGGCGCGACCGTCATCGCCACCGCGTCGAGCGAGGAAAAGCTCGAGAAGCTGACACCCCTCGGCCTCGATCACGGCATCAACTACGTGAAGCAGGACCTGGTGGAGGAGACCAGGCGCCTCACCGATGGCAAGGGCGTGGACCTCGTGGTCGATCCCGTCGGCGGGCCGGTTCTCCAGCAGAGCATCAACGCGCTCGGCTATCGCGGGCGCGTTTCGACGGTCGGCGACGCGGGCCGGGAGTTCATCAAGTACGACCTCTCCACCTTGCGGGAAGGCAACCGGTCGATCACAGGCGTGTTCCTCGGCGCAGAACTGTTCACGGGACGGCCGCACAAGGTCATCGCCGGGCATCTCGATGCGATTGCGAAGGGTGAACTCAAGGTCGTTCTCGACAAGGAGTTCGCGCTCAAGGACGCGGCCGCGGCACACGAATACATCGAAAGCCGCAAGGCGTTCGGCCGTGTACTGATGATCCCGTGACCTAGGCCGCCTTCAGCGCCGCCAGGAAGGACACCAGCGTCTTCAGCGTCGAGATATCGGCGATGCCATCGACGCTTTGTGGCCGCTGGCGGCGCTGGAAGGCGGTGACGACCGCGCGGGTGACTTCGCCGTAGAGCCCGTCCGCCTCGATGCCGTAGCCGGCAGTGGCGAGCGCGGCCTGCAGGTCGCGCACATCGTCGCCCTCGTCGCCCGGCTCGAGCGTCGGGCCGACGGCGAGCGGCGCTGGGTCAACCCAGACGGCGAACCCTTCCGAGGCAAGCCGCGCCCATGGAAATTTCTCACCGGGGTCGGCCTTGCGCAGGGGTGCCACGTCCGAGTGCCCGACAACCCGTGACAGCGGGATCGGCCAGCGGCCGAAGATGTCGGCCATCAGCTCGGTGAGCGCTGCCATCTGCGCGTCGGGAAAATCCGGGTAGCCGAATTCGTGGCCGGGATTGGCAAGCTCGATGCCGATGGAACACGAGTTCACGTCCGTCTCGCCGTCCCACAGGGCAACGCCCGCGTGCCACGCGCGCTCCGGCTCCGGCACCAGGGCGAAGGTCTTGCCCTTCTCGTCGATCAGGTAGTGCGCCGAGACCTTGGCCTCGGGATCGCGCAGGCGGTCGAGCGCGGCCTTGGCGGTCTCCATGCCGGTGTAATGGAGCACGACCATGTCCGGCGCGCGGTTGTCCGCGCGCGCATCGAAATTGGGTGACCAGCGGCCCGCGACCTGCATCGTCCTTCCTCAGGCGCCTCGGGGAAGCCTCTCGGTGAACTCGCGCTCACGCATGGAGATGATGAGCACGCCCGCGAGCGTAATGAAACCGCCCAGCACCATCCGTCCCGTCAGCACGTCGCCGAGCAGCCAGACGCCGAAGGTGACCGTAAAGAGCGGCGCCAGCAGCGTATAGGGCGCGGTCTGAGAGACCTCGTAGCGTTGCAGGAGATAGTAAATGCCCGCGTGCCCGACCAGGCTGGAGGCGAAAGCGACGTAGACCACCCCGCCCCACTCCAGCCAGTCCGCCTGTTCCATCAGCGCGACGGGGTCGCCCGGCTCGAACAGGAAGGTGGCCAGCAGCGAGCAGGGAAACGCGACGGTCGCCACCCAGGCCTGGAGCTCGAAGGTGCCGACGCCCTTCAGGCGGCGCTGCAGGATGGTGCCGAAGGAGCCGACGATGGCCGAGCACAGGACGAAGATCAGGCCCTCGATATAGCCGAAGACGCGCGGGTCGAAGCTGATGACCATGACGCCGAGGAAGGCGAGCGTGATGCCCAGCCAGCGCCGCCAGCGCACCTTCTCGCCCAGGAACATGACCGAGAAGATGGTGGAGATGGGCACGCCCATCTGCGTGGCGATGGCGACGACCGAGGCCTCGGCGACGGCAAGACCGGCAAAGAAGAAGCCGAAGCCGATGGGCCCGGCGCACAGAGCGATGAGGATGACCTCGCGCATCCGCCCCCAGTGGATCGACAGGAACGGCAGCAGCACCAGCGCCACCATGCCGAAGCGCAGGCACATGAACAGGAATGGCGGAAAATGCGCGAGCGAGCCCTTCCCCGCCACAAGCGCGAAGCCCCAGATCAGGTTGATGAGCACCATGAAGGCGAGATGGGGCGGTGTCATCGAAGGGGCTCTCGGGGAAAGCAGGGGGCGCAAGACTGGCGCGCGCGGCCACGGGCGGTTCAGGCGCGGGCAAGTGACAGGCTTGCGTGGGCTTTGTCCAGTGCCGCTGGACGCAAATCAGGCTTCCGCGGCGGGGGCCGCGGGCCGCCTGAGGGCGATGGCCAGAACACCGATCAGCGTCATCGCCCCGCCGATGACGATGCGTGTCGAAAGCTCGTCGCCCCAGATGGTGACGCCGAAGAAAACGCCGAAAACGGGCGCCAGCAGCGTGATGGGCGAGACCAGCGACACCTCGTAGCGCTGCAGCAGGTAGTACATGCCGACATGGCCGATAAGGCTGGCACCGAATGCCGTGTAGAAGATGGCGCCCCAGCCGATCCACCCCGCGTCGAGCGCGCGGCCGAACTCCTCCGGCTGGAAAATCGCGGTCAGCAGGAACAGCGGCGGCCACGACAGGATGGCGACCCAGGCCTGCAGCGTGAATACGCCGACGCCGCGCATGGTGCGCATGGTGATCATGCCGATGGCGGCCATCAGGGCGGCGATGATGACGAGGCCCATGCCCTCGAGCGCGTTGAAGACGGCCGGGTCGAAGCTGATGACGAGGACGCCGCCGAAGGCGAGCGCCATGCCGGTCCAGCGCCGCCAGCCCACATACTCGCTGAGCACGAAGATCGACAGCAGCGTGGCGAAGGGCACGTTGAGCTGCACGCCGATGGCGACGACCGACACGTTGTCGGAAATGCCGAGCGCGGCGAACATGAAGGAGAAATGCGCGGCGCCCATGGTGATCGCCACGATGACGATCTGCTTCATCTGGCCGGGCACGATACGCAGCCACGGGATCAGGACGAGCGTGAGGAGGACGAAGCGTCCGCCCGTCACCACCATGGGCGACATCTCCTCCACCGCGGCCTTGCCGACGATGAAGTTGAAGCCCCAGACGAGGCAGACCAGCAGAACGAGGGCGAGATGCGGTGGCGTCATGTCCGGTGCGCTTTAGCACGCGCACCGGACACGGGCGATGCACCATTCTGCAAGCCGCCCTTGCGGGGGCGCCGCTAGACGAAGATGCGGTAGGGCGTGACCGTGCCGTCCGCGTTGCGGATGGCGAACTCCCGGCCCGCCTCGGCCTCCTCGATAAGCGCCTCGTAGAGACGCAGCGCCGTCTTCATGACCTCGGCATAGGACGTGGCCTCGGTCTTGTCCTTGAGCCGCTCAAGCCGCTCCATGGACTGGGGCGGCATTTCCAGCTGCACCCGGCGCGTGTCGCGGCCCCGGCCGTGCCGGTGGCGGTGACGCGGTCCGCAGCCGCGGGGATCACTTCCCTCGCCACTCATGCGGGCGTCTCCTCGCGCTCGGGGCGCGACCAGCGCTCGCAACCGTAATGATAGTGGTAATGGCGATGATGACGCCGCCGGCGATGGTGGCGACGATAGTGGCGATGACGATGGCGGCGGCCCGTCATCAGCGCCAGCAGCAGAATGCCACCGAGGATGAGGGCCGCGGTGCCCGCATTCTCCACGGTGAGGACTGCAAGCGCGAGGATGAAGAGCCCCAGCGCGATCCAAAAGACGCCGACCCCCTCCCGCGCCCCGTAAGGCGCGACCCAGCGCACACTGGTGAGGGGAAAGGACGAGCCGGCGGCCACGCGGTAGCGCGAAGGCTCCTCGTCGACCCCGTCCTCGTTGTTTTTGTCCGGTTCTTCCGGCGAATTGCCGTCGGATTGAGCCATGATGACCTCCCAATCAATCGATGAGGATCAGGATATCATCATCCTATCATCAAATTTCAATCAGGAAAAATTCAGGCGATTCCGCGCTCTTTCTTGAGCGTGTCCCAGGCGGTGTTGATAGCGGCCAGCTTGTCGTTGGCCAGCGCCATGAACTCCGGCGGCACGCCGCGGGCCATCAGCCGGTCCGGATGGTTCTCGGCGACCGCGCGGCGGTAGGCCTTCTTGAGATCGTCGTTGGTGGCCTCGGGCGTCACGCCGAGGATCAGGTAGGGGTCGGCCACCGCCTCGCCCGTGTTGGAGGCGCGGATGCGGGCGAACTCGAAATCCGAGAAACCGAAAATGCCTGCAACTTCATGCAGGAAGGCGATCTCGTCGTCGTGGATGACGCCGTCGGCGCGGGCAATGTGGAAGAGCCCGTCCATCAGGTCCTCGAGGACGCCGGGCTTGTCCTGGAACATGCGCGCGATCTGCCGCGCATAGGCATCGAAGCCGGCCACGTCCTGCCGCGCCATGTTGAAGACGCGTGACACATGCCGCTCGTCGCCCGGCTCCACCTCGAAGATGTGGGAGAACGCCTCGACCTCGTCCGGCGTGACGACCCCGTCCGCCTTGGCCATCTTGGCGGACAGCGCGATGACGGCGATGGTGAAGGCGACGCCCGGGCCGCCATCCCCCGCCGTGAAGGCCGCGCGCAGGGTGTCGAGCACCGATTGCGCCGTGAGTGTTATGCGGTCCCAGAGACTCATCGTGGGGGTCTTTATAAGCGCGGGACGGCGGGAGCGAAACGCAAGCCTGCCCCTCATTTTCGGCCTTGCTCGCACGGTGCGGCGAAACCAGCTATGAGCGTGACCATGAGCGCCACCTGGGATTTCTGGATCGACCGCGGGGGCACGTTCACCGACGTGGTGGCGCGCGATCCCGACGGCGTGCTGCACACGGCCAAGCTGCTCTCGGAAAATCCGGAAGCCTACGAGGACGCGGCCCTTGAAGGCATAAGACGGTTCCTCGGCGTCGATCGTGACGGGGAAATTCCCGCAGGCCGCATCGGCGCCGTGAAGATGGGCACGACCGTCGCCACCAACGCGCTGCTCGAGCGCAAGGGCGAGCGGACGCTCTACGTCACCACGCGCGGCTTCCGGGATGCGCTTCGCATCGGCTACCAGGCGCGGCCGCAGATCTTCAAACTGGCGATCAAGCTGCCGGAGCTTCTCTATTCGCGCGTCGTGGAAGTGGACGAGCGCGTGCGCGCCGACGGCGCGGTGCTGACGCCGCTCGATGAAGACGCGGCGCGGCGCGGCATGCAGGCGGCCTATGACGAAGGCTTCCGCGCCTGCGCCATCTGCCTGATGCATGGCTTCCGGTTTCACGACCACGAGGCGCGGCTTGCCGCGATCGCGCGCGAGATCGGCTTCACGCAGGTGTCGACCAGCCACGGCACCAGCCCGCTGATGAAATATGTGAGCCGCGGCGACACGACCGTGGTGGACGCGTACCTCTCCCCCATCCTGCGGCGCTACGTGGACCGGGTGTCGGCGGCGCTCGACCGGGAGACAACCGGCACGCGGCTGATGTTCATGCAGTCATCCGGCGGACTGACGGACGCCGAGCTGTTCCAGGGCAAGGACGCGATCCTGTCCGGTCCCGCGGGCGGTGTTGTCGGCGCAGTCGAGACGAGCCGGCTGGCGGGCTTCGAGAAGATCATCGGTTTCGACATGGGCGGCACGTCCACGGACGTGTGCCACTTCGACGGCGAATTCGAGCGCGCCTTCGAGACGGAAGTCGCGGGCGTGCGGATGCGCGCGCCGATGATGCGCATTCACACGGTGGCGGCGGGCGGCGGCTCGATCCTGCACTTCGATGGTTCGCGCCTGCGTGTGGGGCCGGACTCGGCAGGCGCCGATCCGGGCCCGGCGGCTTACCGGCGCGGCGGGCCGCTGACGGTGACCGACGCCAACGTGATGCTCGGCAAGCTGATCCCCGATTACTTCCCGCGCATCTTCGGGCCGCAGGCTGACGAGCCGCTGGATGCCGACGTCGTGATCGGGAAGTTCGCGGCACTGGCGGATGAGATCGGAAGCGCGACGGGCGAAACCCGGTCGGCAGAGGAAGTGGCGGAAGGCTTCCTGCGCATCGCTGTGGAAAACATGGCACAGGCGATCAAGAAGATTTCCGTACAGCGCGGCTATGACGTGACGAAATACGCGCTGACGAGTTTTGGTGGTGCGGGCGGGCAACATGCGTGCCTCGTGGCGGATGCGCTGGGCATGACGAGCTGCATCATCCATCCCCTGTCGGGGCTGCTGTCGGCCTACGGCATGGGACTGGCCGACATTCGCGCAAGCCGCGCGGAAGCCGTGGAGCGCGATCTGGATGCGGACGGTTTCGCCGCGCTCGAAGCGACGCTGGACCGGCTGGGCGAGGCGGCGCACGGCGAGGTGACGAGCCAGGGCGTGGCCGCCGAACATGTCACGCTGAAGCCGACGGCGCATCTGCGGTATCGCGGCACCGACACGTCGCTGGAAGTGCCGTTCGGCACGGCAAAGGAACTGGCACAGCGTTTCGAGGAGGCGCACCGCGCGCGCTTCGGCTTTTCCGGCGGGCTCGACGGCATCGTCATCGAGGCGGCCGCGCAGGAAGCGATCGGCGCCGAGCCGCGCCCTGACGAAAACTCGGAGGCGACGGACAGCGAGAGCCGGGCCGCAACCGTCCACGAGACGGCGAGCGTCTTCATGGCTGGCAGGCGGCGCGACGTGCCTGTGGTGCGCCGGGAAGATGCGGAGCCCGGCACCTACGTTGAGGGTCCGGCCATCCTCATCGAGCCCCACCAGACCATCGTCATCGAGCCGGGCTGGCGGGCGGACGTGACGGCGCGCAACCACGTCATCCTGACGCGCACCGAGACAATGCAGCGCGACAACGCCATCGGCACCGAGGCCGACCCGGTGATGCTGGAGATCTTCAACAACCTCTTCATGTCGGTCGCCGAGCAGATGGGCTTCACGCTGGAGAAGACGTCGCACTCGGTGAACATCAAGGAGCGGCTCGACTTCTCCTGCGCGATCTTCGACGCGGCAGGCCACCTCGTCGCCAACGCGCCGCACATCCCCGTGCACCTGGGGTCCATGGGCGCGACGGTGGAGAGCGTCATCGCGGGCGACCCGGACATGGGGCCGGGCGATGTCTACGTGCTGAACGCGCCCTACAACGGCGGCACGCACCTGCCGGACATCACCGTCGTGACGCCGGTCTATGACGACAATGGCGAGCGCCTGTTTTTCACGGCGGCGCGCGGCCACCACGCGGACGTGGGCGGCATCGCGCCGGGGTCCATGCCCTCCAACTCGACGACCGTGGACGAGGAAGGCGTTCTCATCGACGGCTTCAAGCTGGTGGACAAGGGCACGTTCCGCGAGGCGGCGCTGCGCGAGCTGCTGACCTCGGGCCCCTACCCCGTGCGCAACCCGGACCAGAACGTGGCCGACCTGCGCGCGCAGATAGCGGCCTGCGAGAAGGGTGCGCAGGAACTGCGCAAGATGGCCGCGGCGTTCGGCCTCGACACGGTGCGTGCCTACATGGACCACGTGCAGGCAAACGCCGAGGAAAGCGTGCGCCGGGTGATCGGCTCGCTGACCGACGGCGCGTTCCGGCTGGAGATGGACCACGGCTCGGTCATCGCCGTGAAGGTGACGGTAGACCGCGACAACCGCTCGGCAGTGGTGGACTTCACCGGCACCAGCGCGCAGGTGCAAAGCAACTTCAATGCGCCGGACGCCGTGGCGCGGGCGGCGGTGCTCTACGTCTTCCGCTGCCTCGTGGACGACGACATTCCGCTCAATGCCGGCTGCCTTGCGCCCATCGACCTGATCGTGCCGGAAGGCTCGTTCCTCAAGCCGCAATACCCGGCAGCGGTCGTTGCCGGCAACGTGGAGACGAGCCAGGCGATCACCGATGCACTGTTCGGTGCGCTCGGCGTGATGGCGGCGGCGCAGGGAACGATGAACAACCTGACCTTCGGCAACGACCGCTACCAGTATTACGAGACGATCTCGGGCGGCGCAGGTGCGGGCGCCACGTTTGATGGCGCGAGCGCGGTGCAGACGCACATGACGAATTCGCGCCTCACCGATCCCGAAGTGCTGGAGTCACGCTTCCCCGTGCTGCTCGAGGACTTCGAGATACGCGAGGGTTCGGGCGGCGACGGTGCGCATCGCGGCGGCGACGGCGTGATCCGCCGCATCCGCTTCCTCGAACCCATGTCGGTGTCGATCCTGTCGCAACGGCGGCGCACACGTCCGTTCGGCCTTGAAGGCGGCGGCGACGCCAGGCCCGGCGCCAACCGCATCATCCGCGCCGGCGGCGCGACCGAACCGCTCGAAGCCTGCGACCGCGCCGAGATGGCTGCGGGGGATGCCATCGAGATCGAGACGCCGGGCGGCGGCGGCTTCGGAAAGGCGTAGCAACACCGAGACAGGGAGGTGACGGCATGACCACCGTTCTCATCACCGGAACCAGCCGCGGTATCGGGCTCGAACTCGTCCGGCAATACGCCGAAGCCGGCGCACGCGTGATTGCCACGTGCCGGCACCCCGCCGGTGCGGACGCCCTCAACGAACTGGCGAAAGATCACGATGTGGAGGTCCGCCAGCTGGATGTTCCCGACCCGGACTCCATCAGCAAGCTGACGGCAGGCCTCGATGGCGAGGACATCGATATCCTCATCAACAATGCGGGGGTCATGGGCGGGCGCCAGACCTTCGGCGATATGGATTACGCCGCGTGGATGGATGCCTTCGCCACCAACACCATGGGGCCGGTCCGGGTCGCGGAAGCGGTTGCGAACAACCTGACCGCTGATGCGACGGTCGCAACCATTTCCAGCCAGATGGGTTCGCTGGCGCGCAACGCGACAGGGGCCTACGCGTACCGGACGACGAAGGCCGCGGTGAACAAGGCGGTTCAACTGATGGCCAATGACCTGGGCGGCGACGGCCGGACCGTGATCGCCATGCATCCCGGCTGGGTGAAGACCGACATGGGCGGCAACACCGCCGACATCACCCCCGAGGAGAGTGCGGCGGGCATTCGCTCGGTCATCGCAAGCCTGACGCCGAGCGACAACGGGCGCTTCATCAAGTGGAATGGCGAAGATCACCCCTGGTAACGGCGGCAAGACTCGCAATGCGCGTTGGGCGGGAGACGCCCGACGGCGACCCGCAAAAAAGCATGACAATCATTAATTCGAGCGCATGGGCGGAGCGGTCAAGGCACTGATCTTAAAGCGGTTTCCGCCCCGCCTTCGCAGCCGCACTCCCACGTTGCGGCGCACCGCATTTTTTGTCTTCCCGGCCGCGGAAATGCCTGTCAGCATTTCTTTACCAACGGAGCAGATGCGGGAGGCCCTAATGACTGCAAGTGCTTCGAGACAGATTGCCCTCTGGTTCTTCACCTGCGCGAGCTTCGCCTATCTGGGCGCGGTGGTGTTCGGCCTGCTTTAGGCTGCCAGCGGCTTTTCTGGACGGATACCGAGGATGTGGCAGAGCGCAAACGCGGTTTCCGCGCGGTTGAGCGTGTAGATGTGAAACTGCCGCACCCCCTGGTCCACCAGCTTTAGAACCTGTTCCGCCGCCACCGTGACGGCGACGAGACGGCGCGTCTCCGGGTCGTCGTCCAGTCCTTCGAACCGGTCGCGGAACCAAGCGGGCACGTGCGTTCCGGTGGCCTCTGCCATGCGGATGTACCCGGCGGCATTCCCCACCGGCATGATGCCCGGCACGATGGGGATCTCGATGCCCGCACCCCGCGCACGATCCACGTAGCGCAGGAAGGTGTCAGGCTCGACGAAGAACTGGCTGATGGCGCGGCTGGCGCCACCATCGATCTTGGCTTTCAGCAGATCAAGGTCCGCGTCGTAAGACGGGCTTTCCGGGTGCTTCTCCGGATAACAGCCGACGGAAATTTCGAACGGCGCGATCTTGGAAATGCCCGCGGCGAGCTCGGCCGCGTTGGCATAGCCATCGGGAAAGGGAACATATTTCTCGCCGATGCCCGAGGGCGGATCGCCGCGCAGGGCAACGATGTGGCGGATGCCGGCGTCCCAGTAATCGCGGATGACGCCGTCGATCTCCTCGCGCGTCGCTTCCACGCAGGTGAGATGCGCCGCCGGCTTGAGCGAGGTCTCGTCCACGATTCGCTTGACCGTGGCATGCGTGCGCTCGCGGGTAGAGCCGCCCGCGCCATAGGTCACCGACACGAAACGCGGGTTGAGCGGCTCGAGCTTCTTGATCGACTGCCACAGGGTCTCTTCCATCTTCTCCGTCTTGGGCGGGAAGAACTCGAAAGAGACCTCGATGCCGTCCTGCGTGGCCATCACGCATCCTCCTTTGCCGGCTGGCGGCGCACGGGCGAAGGCTGAGCGCCGCCCGGCTTGGTAGCCAGCCATAGTGAAACGGTAAGCCGTGCTTCGCCACCGGGTCCCGGCGGCAGATCGCGCACCGCCGCCATGTCGAGCCCGGCGGCCGACACGAAATCGGCCATCTCGGCGCGCGGGAAACCAAGACGCCGGTGGGCGTGGCTCTCGCGCAGTGATTCTTCTTCGTGCGGGGCGAAATCGACGATCACCAGCCGGCCGCCGGGCCTGAGCAGCCGCGCCGCCTCCTGCACCGCGGCGCGCGGGTCGTCGAGGTAATGGAGCACCTGATGGATGAGCACCGCGTCGGCGGAGCCCGCCGGTTCCGGCAGCGAAAGAATGTCGCCGAAGCGGACATGGCAGTTGGCGCGGCCGCGCGTTTCCAGGTTCGCGCGGGCCACGTTCAGCATGTCGTGGCTGATGTCATAGCCGATGGCCGTGTCGGCCCGGCCGGAGAAGAGTTCCAGCATCCGGCCCGTGCCGGTGCCGAGGTCGATCAGCAGCGGCAGCGGGCCCTCGCCCATCAGATCGACGATGGCGGATTCGACGTCGGCCTCGGGCACGTAGAGCGCGCGGATCTCGTCCCACTGGGGTGCGTTTTCGCGGAAATAGGCCGCCGCCGCCTCGGCGCGCTCGCGGCGGACGTCTTCCAGCCGCTCGCGGTCGCGCACGACCACCGGATCGTCGCCGGGCAGAAAGTCGAGCAGGTGATGCGCGAAGTCGCCGCCCTCGCCGCGCGTCTCCAGCCGGTAGAAGACCCAGCTGCCCTCCCTGAAGCGGGTGATGAGGCCTGCGTCGGTCAGCAGCTTGAGATGGCGGCTGACGCGGGGCTGGCTCTGGCGCAGGATGTGGGTGATCTCGGAAACAGACAGCTCGCTCTCGCCGAGGATCGCGAGCAGGCGGAGCCGGGTCGATTCGCCCGCCGCGCGCAGAACCTGCAAAAGCTTGTCCATCAATCTCCCCGGCTACCGTGCGAGACCATATAAAGATATGTGCATGTCCAATTCCAGCACGAAATTGGACGGCGGCTGCCTCCCCTTTCATCATCCCGCTCCCCCAAGGTCATTGGGGCCCCATGGCACCCCCCTCAAGCGCGGCATTTGCGCCACAGGACTCGCGTCATGGATGTATGAAGTCCGTCCGCCTTATGGCGAGCCCCAAGGCCGTGTGTTAGCTAGAAATCAGCGCAGATTCTCTTGTTTCGCCCTCACCGGCCCGGAGTGGGCCGGTATCTGCGCCAGGCGCTCCAGCGGCAGACGGAGCGGCCCGGCACCACGGCGCTTCCCGCGGCCCCAAAAACGCGGCAGCAGCCCGGTCCCGGCAGCAGCCTGGCGTACACGTTTGCGTAATCGGGCGTGGTTCAGAATTGTGCGCGGTGCGAAGGGTCCCAACATCCTTCGCGGCATGGGAGGCGTACTGGCGTGACTGACAGAGCGGCAACTCACCGTTCCGACGCGGACGGCGCGGACATTATCGGCAATCTGCGGCGGGCAGGCCTCGGCCTGGCAGCGCTCGCGGTTGCGGCCATGAGCCTTGGCGCCTGCGCAACGCGCCCCGACCCGGGCGACGCGGCCGCAATGGCTGCCTACGAAGAAGCGAACGACCCTGTCGAGCCGCTGAACCGCTACTTCTTCCAGGTCAACGACAAGCTCATCGACGGGCTGATCCTGAAGCCGGCGGCGCAGGGCTACGACGCCGTGGTGCCGCGCTTCGCCAAGGACTCGGTCCGCCACTTCCTCGACAACCTGCGCACGCCGGTCATCCTGGTGAACGACATGCTGCAGGGCGAATGGGACCGCGCGGGCACGACCATCACCCGCTTCGGTATCAACACGACCGCCGGCGTCGGCGGCCTGATGGACCCGGCGACCGACTGGGGCTATCCGCGCCACGGCGAGGACTTCGGCCAGACGCTCGCCGTCTGGGGCACGGGCGAAGGCCCCTATCTGTTCCTGCCGCTGCTCGGCCCCGCCCCGCCCCGCGACCTCGCGGGTTTCGCGGTGGACCAGGCCTTCGATCCGCTCACTTACGTGTTCTGGAACCGCGACAGCGTCATTCCGATGGCACGCTTCGTGACCAACGGTGTCGACCTGCGCGCGCGCAACCTGGGCACGCTGGACGAGATCGAGCGCACGTCCGTCGACTACTACGCCGCGCTGCGAAGCCTCTATCGCCAGAGCCGCAACAACGAGATCGCCAACGGCGCCACGGACCCGAACAACCTGCCGGACATCTCCGATATCGACTACGACTACGATTACGGCGAGCCGGAAGCATCGGAACCCGACGACGGCATCGAGAAGGCACCGGCCCCGGCGCCCGCGAACGTGCCGCCCGCCTCGGCTTCCGAAACAGGCATCTAGAGAAAAACAGGTCTTATCGAGGATCGACGGCGTGCACCCGGTGTTGGGTGCCTGAGACTCTTCTGACGTTTTCCTGAAGGATTGAGCCGAATGCCTTCCCGGATTCTGTCTGCCAGCCTTGCCCGCCTGAAAATCTTTGCCCTGCCGCTGCTGGCCACGGTCATGCTGGCATCCGCCGCGAAGGCGGACGACACCGCGAAGGAATACGTGCGCGGTCTCGGCGATGAGGCAATCGCAATTCTCGCTGACGAGAGCCTTGCCAACGACGAGGCCCGCGACCAGTTCAGCGAGCTTCTGCTAGGCGCCATCGACATCAAGCGCATCGGCCTCTTCGCGCTGGGCCAGTACGCCCGCCTGCCGAGCGACGAGCAGAAGGAAGAGTATTTCGACCTGCTCGGCGAATTCGTGGTGGAAATCTACTACGGGCGCCTCTCCGGCTACTCCAACGAGACCTTCGAAGTGACCGGCGCCACGGAAAAGGGCGACAAGGGCCGCGAGGTCATCGTCTCGAGCCGTATCGCGTTCGCCGACACCCGCGAGCCGCTCAATGTCCAGTGGTGGCTGATCCGCTACAAGGACGGCAGTTTCCGGGTCTTCGACGTGAACGTGGCCGGCATCTGGATGGCGCAGGAACAGCGCGGCACCTTCGCTTCGCTGATCCGCAACAATGGCGGCCAGTTCGAAGCCCTGCTCGATCACCTGCGCAAGCAGACCGCCGACGGCGAAGCCACCACCGGAACCGTCGAGGAGGCGCCGGACGCGGCTGAGAACGCAGAGGCGGCGGACGAGCCTGCCGAAACCGAGGCAGAGCCGGCTGCCGCCGAGTAGCGGCGCAAA
Organism: Parvibaculaceae bacterium; assembly: GCA_965229975.1. GTDB lineage: Bacteria > Pseudomonadota > Alphaproteobacteria > CGMCC-115125 > CGMCC-115125 > Pyruvatibacter. The sequence goes on along the minus strand of OZ245936.1, from coordinate 443,381 downwards.
AAAAGAAGCCGGCCCCCATGGCGGATGGGGAAACCGGCTCCGAGGCGCTGGGATCAAGGAGAGCCGTTGGCTCTCACGTTCCACTTTCCCCGACACCCGTGTCCCGGCGATGACGCCGCCGGGACAGTTTTGTGAAACGCCCTCGCGGGCGCGAAACCGCTACGCGCGCGCGAAGCGCTTGTACTTGATGCGGTGCGGCACCATCGCTTCGTCGCCGAGGCGGCGCTTGCGGTCGGCCTCGTAGTCCTCGTAGTTGCCTTCGAACCACTCCACGTGGCTGTCGCCTTCGAAGGCGAGAATGTGGGTGGCGATGCGGTCGAGGAACCAGCGGTCGTGGCTGATGATGACGGCGCAGCCGGCGAAGTTGGCCAGCGCGTCTTCCAGCGCGCGCAGCGTGTCCACGTCGAGGTCGTTGGTCGGTTCGTCGAGCAGCAGCAGGTTGGCGCCGGACTTCAGCATCTTGGCAAGATGGACGCGGTTGCGCTCACCGCCCGAGAGCTGGCCGACCTTGCGCTGCTGGTCGCCGCCCTTGAAGTTGAACGCACCCACGTAAGCGCGTGAGTTCATCTCGCGCTTGCCGAGTTCGACCACGTCGAGACCGTCGGAGATTTCCTCCCACACGGTCTTGTCCGGGTTGAGCGCGTCGCGGCTCTGGTCCACGTAGCCCATGACCACGGTGTCGCCGATCTTGAGCGAACCGTCATCCGGCTTTTCCTGCCCCGTCAGCATACGGAACAGCGTGGTCTTGCCCGCGCCGTTGGGACCGATGACGCCGACAATGCCGCCGGGCGGCAGCGTGAAGGAGAGGTCGTCGATAAGCAGCCGGTCGCCATAGCCCTTGGTGAGGCCGTCCGCCTCGATGACGTTGCCGCCGAGACGCGGGCCGGCGGGAATGACGATCTGGCCCTTGCGCTCGCCCTCGCGGCTCTCCGCGTTGAGAAGCTCGTCATAGGCCTGGATACGCGCCTTGGACTTTGCCTGACGCGCCTTGGGGCTGGACCTGATCCATTCCACCTCGCGCGCCAGCGTGCGCTGGCGGGCGGCGTCTTCGCGGGCTTCCTGCTCCAGGCGCTTCTGCTTCTGCTCGACCCATGAGGAATAATTGCCCTCGTAGGGAATGCCGTGGCCGCGGTCGATCTCGAGGATCCAGCCGGTGATGTTGTCGAGGAAGTAGCGGTCGTGGGTCACGAGCACGACGGTGCCCGTGTAGTCCGCGAGATAGTGCTCCAGCCACGCGACGGATTCGGCGTCGAGATGGTTGGTCGGCTCGTCGAGCAGCAGCAGGTCGGGCTTCTCCAGGAGCAGCTTGCACAGCGCAACGCGGCGGCGCTCGCCGCCCGACAGCTTGTTCACGTCTGCATCCGGCTCCGGGCAGCGCAGGGCATCCATCGCCATCTCGACCTGGGATTCCAGGTCCCACAGGTTCTTGGCATCGATCTCGTCCTGCAGCGCCGACATCTCCTCGGCGGTCTCGTCCGAGTAGTTCATGGCAAGCTCGTTGTAGCGCTCGAGCTTAGCGGTCAGTTCGGCAACGCCTTCCATGACGTTGTCGCGGACATTCTTGGAGTTATCGAGCTGCGGCTCCTGCGCGAGGTAGCCGACCTTGGCGCCCTCGGCCGCCCAGGCTTCGCCCTGATACTCCTTGTCCTGCCCCGCCATGATGCGCAGCAGGGTGGACTTGCCCGCACCGTTGAGGCCGACGACGCCGATCTTGGCGCCCGGCAGGAACGACAGCCGCACGTTGTTCAGGACCTGCTTGCCGCCCGGATAGGTCTTCGAGAGCCCATCCATCACGTAGACATACTGGTAGGACGCCATATCGCCTCGCCATCCGGTTTGCGCCGCGCCGGGCGGGCGGCACGAAGCGCCCGTCGCCCTGCCCCGCAGCGTCGATGTCAGGAATTGGCCGGTGTTCTACCGGAACCGGAAGCCCCCGGCAAACATCATTAGGAGCGCAATACGCAACGAAACCGATTGGACATCCGAAGGAATACTCCAATGGAATACGGCATTCTCGGTCTGCTCTGGACCATCGTCGTCATTTACGTGGTCATCCGGATCATTCAGTCCGGCGCCAGCACGGCAGCAAAGCTGATCTGGGCGCTCGTGGTGATCGTATTCCCGCTCATCGGCGTGATCGCCTGGCTGGTTGCCGGGCCCCGGTAAGGCGGAAAAGTCAGACCCCCAGGTGGCGTGCGAGGAAGTCCTTCTCGCGCGCCACCACCTGCTCGAACATCGGCGGCACGTAGACGGCAAAGTGGCCGGCATCGACGCTGACCACTTCCCCCCTGGGCATGAGCGCCGCCGCGGCCTCGGCAAGGTCCGGCGGCGTCGTTTCGTCCTTCGAGCCCACAAGCACCAGCGCCGGGCAGGACACCCGCGAGGCCACGTCGCGCGGCTGGTAGGAGGCGAGCGTCGTCAGCGCGCGGGCCGGCACCCGGTTGTTCCACCTGGACTCCGGGGGGACGATCTCGAGGAATTCCATGGCCTCGGGCGCGTTCATGGCAGCGAAACTGCCGGGCGCGCCGACGATGGGCACGGTCACCGACCCGCCCCACAGGGAGGCGATCCGGTCACCGATGATCGCCATGGCCGCCTTCAGCGTGTTAGCGGCGGACAGCTTCACCTCGATGCCGCCCACGTAAGGCACCTGCGCGACGATGGCGGCGATCTTCTGATCTTCCGCTGCCATCATGATCACGTGCCCGCCGGAGAACGACGACCCCCACAGGGCGATGCGCGACGCATCGAGATCGTCGCGGGAGCGGGCATAGGCGACGGCGGCACGCCAGTCTTCCAGGTGACGCCGCGGATCCACCAGGTAACGCGGCTCGCCCTCGCTGTCGCCGAAGTTGCGGTAGTCGAAGAGGAGAACGGCCATGCCGGCGTCCGCGAAGACCTCCGCGAAGGCCGGCAGGCGGAAGGTGCGCTCGGCGGAAAAGCCGTGCGCCATGACGACCACCGGCGGCTTGTCCGCGCCCTCGGGCTTGTAGAGCCAGCCGCGGCAGGTCAGGCCCTGCGATTGAAACGAGATATCATGCCGCTGGTGCGCCACGGACCGTCTCCCCATATGCTGTTCATGGACGCGGGCTGTGGTTTCCGGCATCCGTTTCGTGCAAGGAGACCACAGGCGCCCGCCCGTTGGGAAGACAAGCGAAGGGAGACACCATGTTCGGGATCGAGATCAGCGGCTTCTTCGGCCTCGTCTGGCTGATTATCGTGCTGTGGGCGATCATCAAGATCGCGCAGTCGAGTGCCGGTGCCTTGTCCAAGGCCATCTGGATCGTCGTGGTGTTCTTCCTGCCCGTGATCGGGCTGATCCTCTGGCTGCTGTTCGGCCCGAAGGGCTAGCGCGGCCCGCCGGACAGCCCCGGCCCCGAGAAGCCCTGATCCACGGCGATCACGCCGCCGGTCTCGCCCACGTACCAGATGGCGACGAGCAGGCTGACCAGCATCAGGCCCCACATGGTGGCGTTGATGTAGCGCGCGGGCTTGGAGGCTTCCTTCTCGGCCCAAGTGCGCGGGGCGATGCCCTTCGCGACGAAGACGATCTGCGCCACCAGATTCACGCACACCACGTTGACCGCGAGCAGCAGGCCCGCGTTGAACGCATCCGGCCACTTGCCTGCGCCGGCCATGATGCCCAGCGCCGCCGCGGGCGGCAGCAGCGCGACGGCGACCATGACGCCGACGAGCGTGGCGGATAGCCCCGTGGTGAGTGACAGCACCGCCGCCGCGCCGGCGGCGAGCGCCAGCGCCACGCTCTCGTAGCCGACGACCGTGCGGCTGGTGAGCTCGGGCGCATCGAGCGGCCCCGTCCACATGGCGCCGATGGCAACGGCCAGCGCCAGCGACAGCAGGATGCCCACCGCATTGGTGCCGAGCGCGCGGAACATCAGCACCCTGTCGCCCACCGCCGTGCCGAAGGCGAAGGCGAGGTTGGGGCCAAGCAGCGGCGCGATCACCATGGCGCCGATCACCACCGCCACGTTGTCCGTCAGAAGTCCGATCGACGCCACGACCGTGGAGAGCACGGTCAGGATCAGGAAATTGATGTCCGCCTTCGCGCCCCGGTTCACCTCGTTGAAGATGGATTCGCGGCTGACCGTGATCGCGCGCAGGGAGAACGGCGATTCCTTGTCGCCGTCTTCCTCGTCGTCCGCATCGTCGGTGGCGGACTTGCCGCGCGGCGGGCCGGGCAAACTTGCATCCACCGCCAGCACGACCGCGCGCCAGTCGGCCTGCGCGCCGATGGCGGACTGGAGCGCGTCCAGAAGGTCCTGCACGCGCTTTGTGGAGACCACGTAGCGCACGAGGCAGCGGTCCTTGTCGCTGCGCTCGTCGGCATAGATGTCGAGCACGTCCTGGTGCTCGCCCACGGCAACGAGCGTATCCACGTGGCCGTGGTCGGCCGTCACTTCCACGAGTTGAAGGGCCATTGGACCGGCGTTCTCCCCATGCGCGGAAAGGCCCGCGCCACAGCGGCTATAGCAGCAAAGCCGCCGCGACCGGAAGCACGGCAAGAAGCAGAATTCCCTGCTTTGCGGCAAGTCCAAAAAGGTACTGTTAACTATACATTGATAGAACAGATTCGCCGTTCAGCCAGCGTTCAGGCGGCCACGCGTATTCCGGAAATCAAGTTCAATCGAGGCCCGTATCCGCGGGGTGCAGACGGGGCCACAACGAATCCAGAGAGATTCAAGGAGAACGCAGATGGCCCGGATTGTTCATAGCATTGCACGCTTCGCCGCGGCGCTTGGCCTCGCCCTCGCCGCCCTGTCGGCGGGGACTGCCGCCCATGCACAGGAAGAGGACTTCGACGTGCCCCTGTCCGCCCAGGTGGACAGGCTCGAGGGCATGATGAAGGACTGCACCGATGACGATAAGGGCGGCATGACCCAGGTCCAGTGCAGCTGCCTGTTCCGCGAGGCGTGGGACAAGGACATCTCGAACGTGGACGTGGGCTACTACGTCGGCGGCCGCGACCAGTGGTCCAACATCTCCTCCAACGACGTGAAGATGGACCTGGCGGGCCTCCAGATCGACTGCCTGGGCGAGTCGACCACGGCGTTCTATGACCAGACGGTCGCCGACTACAAGAAGCGCCTCAAGGAACACGAGGAAGCGCGCAGCCGCGCCAGCAGCGGCGCCGGTAGCACGGCCGGCGCGAGCGAGCTCGAACCACTTGATCCGCCCGCTCAGTACAGTGCCCACACGCGCCAGGATTCGCTGGAAACGTGCCCGATCATCTACTGGCGCGAGGCTTCCTATTGCGCCTGCGTGGTGGAGAAGAGCGAACGCTACCTGCCCCTCCACGTGTTCCAGCCGCTGTTCACGCGCCTTGGCCCGGCCTACTCGAGCCTCGACCCGCGCCAGATCGCCAAGTTCAACGAGATCCGCAACGCGTGCGAAGCCGCCTATACCGGTCACGTCATCACGACCGACGAGCGTGACGAAGCGCTCGAAAACTACGTGAAGCCCAAGGTCCGTACTTACGAACCTGCCTATTCGGGACAGTGAAAGCCATGATCGCCATCAACATCTACGACGCCGCCAAGATCATCGCCATCATCGTCGTTGCCGCCGTTGTCCTGACGATCCTGAGTGCGCCGATCCAGTTCTTCATCGCCGTGGATCACGGGCTGATGCACCTGCGCGACAACGGCTACGGCCCGCTCTGGCTCATCTTCCTGCCGATCTTCGGTGCGATGGCCTACATGGCCTTCAAACGGCGCTGGTGGCAGACCGGAGCCGCGCTGGCGGTGGCCGTCGCGACCGGCGGCGTCATCGTCTACGCCAGCAGCCAGCTTGCGGGCGACGCGGTGGCTTACGGCTCGGAACGCAATGAGCAGTGGGCCATGGGCCTGGCCGGCGAACCGGAATATGCGTCGATCCAGTGGCTCTACCCGCCGGAGATGCGGGATTTCGTCAGCAAGGCGAGCGTCTCCTGCTGCACCAGCGAATTCGTGCTCCGGGACGAGGGCAGCTATCCCAAGGCCGGTGCGTTCGGCATGCGCGTGGGCGCCTACACGCTGATCCCGCACACGGCGCTGCGGGACTACATCGAGCTGGCGAGCGGCGAGACCGGCGACTGGCTGGCCTATTACGCATCCTGCGTCGTCGCGCCGAAAGAGGACCTCGAAGCTTTCGGCCGCAAGGCCGGCGAAGGCGCCATGCGGCGCATCGCGCACGAGCAGAACTTGCGGGAGGCGCGCCGGCCCGACAGCTGCCGCAGCCTCGAAGGCATGAACGCGCACTGGGGCATCGATCTTCGCGGCAACATGGAACGGGTCATCGCCGCCGACGGCGGACGCCCCGCACAGGTGCTCGCGTCGCAGGGGCTCGGTGCCGCATGCGATGCGCATGAACGCTGCGCCCGCTTCGAACGCGACTTCGCCGTCGAGGTGCAGTAGCGGGCGCTACCGGCCGAGCCTTGGAAACAGCGCTTCCGCGTTCGCGCGGGCAATGCCGTCGGCCAGGTCCGGGTTGTCCGACAAATACTGGGACATCTCCTTGATCAGCCCCTCGACCACGAAGCCGGGGGTAAACGGCCAGTCGCTGCCGTAGAAGAGATGCGCCGGGTCCGCGAAGGTCCGGAGCGCCGCCAGCTGGCGCGGCAGCGGGAATCCCGCCACGTCGTAGTAGAAGCGCTTGAGCTGGCGCAGCACGTCCACGTGCTGCCCGTCGCGGCCCGCCACCATGAACGCGCCAAACACCTGGAGCCGGTCGGCGAGGACCGGCAGCGCCGCGCCCGCATGGGGCACGATCAGGCGGAGGTTGCGGTATTTCTCGAAGGTGCCCAGCAACACGAGATCGGCGACGCAACGCGTCGTCTCGAACATGAACTCGAGCATGGGCCGGGGATAGGGCATCGCCTCCCCCTGCCCGCAGCCGCAGCAGGGCGACGTGGGATGGAGGAAGATGACGGCGTTGCGCCGGTCGAGCTCCGCCATCACCGCGTCGAGCTTCGGGTCGGCGGGATAGACACCATCCGTATTGGTCATGAGGACGACGCCGTCGGCGTTCAGCTCGTCGAACGCATGGGCGATCTCGGCAAGCGAGCCTTCCACATCGGGCAAAGGCAGGCTGGCGAACAGGCCGAAGCGCCCGGGATGAGCCTTGACCAGTTCGGCGCCTGCCTCGTTGACGCTGCGCGCCAGGTCGCGCGCGGCGGCATCATCGCCGAAGTGAACACCGGGTGACGAGACGGAGAGCATGGCCGTTGCGATGCCGACCTTGTCCATCAGCTCGATGGCCATGGCCGGGTTCCAGTCCGGAAACGCGGGAATGCCGTCCGGATGCTCGTGGCCCGCGGCGACGGCAGCCTCGCGGTAGAAATCCGGCACGTAATGCGCGTGAACGTCGATACGGCCCTGGCTGCCGTCCATGCGGTATGTCCCCCTGCTGCCCCGGCCGGTCTCGCGCCGGCCTCGCTGCATCATAGCAGGGAGAGGGAAATGGTGGGCCGGGCAGGACTTGAACCTGCGACCAAACCGTTATGAGCGGTCCGCTCTAACCAGCTGAGCTACCGGCCCACCGGCGCGGGGGAAGCAGCTCGCCCGCCCCCGCACAAGGGAGCGGCTATAGCAGATGTGCGCGCTCCGGCGGAAGCTTGCAGGGCGGCATCGGGGTGCCGGAAATCGCCTTGGAACCTCCCCGCACACGTCGCATTCTTGCCCAGTTCGCACACGACAGTGCCGCCCGTTGCGCCGGTGCCCGGCCGAACCGAAGACGCCCCCACGAACACGTGGGACGACAAAAAGGAGCCTCCCATGCGCGCCCGCGCCCTTACGATTCCAGCCATTCCGGCCCTTCTCCTCGCAGCTGCCCTTGCCGTGCCCGCGATGGCGCAGGACGCCGCCAGCGAGCCCCAGCGCACCATCACCGTGCAGGGCGAAGGCACCGTGACCGCGAAGCCGGACACGGCCAACGTCACCGCCGGCGTCGTCTCCGAGGCCAAGACGGCCCGCGAGGCGCTGACCGCCAACAATGACAAGATGGCGAACGTCGTGGCAGGCCTGAAGGATGCCGGCATCGCCGAGGACGACATCCGCACGTCCGGTTTCGCGGTGAACCCGGTCTATTCCCGCCAGCCGCGCCAGCCCGACGGCACCCAGAAGGACCCGGAGATCACCGGCTACCGCGCGACCAACACGGTGAGCGTGACGGTCCGCGACCTTTCCACCGTCGGCAGGACGCTGGACGAGGTGGTGACGCTCGGCGCCAACAACGTGAACGGCATTTCGTTCTACATCGACAAGCCGGAAGGCCTGATGGACGAGGCGCGCACCGGCGCGGTGGAAGACGCCCTGCGCCGCGCTTCAGTGCTGGCCAAGGCGGCAAAGCTCAACCTCGGCCGCATCATGACCATCAACGAGGGCGGCAGCTATCGCCCGCAGCCGATGATGGCAAGGATGGAAGCGATGGATTCCGGCGGCGCCAGCGTGCCGGTCGCGCCGGGCACGCAGGAGATCTCCGCCAACGTGACGATCGTCATCGAGCTGGAATAGCGAGACCGCCTGATTTCGAAGAACGGGCGGCCGGGCTTCAGTCCCGCGCCGCCCATTTTTCTGCCCAGCCGTTGAGCGGGCCGAGATGCGCCAGCAGCGCCGCGCCCTCGGTGGTCAGCTCGTAGCCCTCGCCGCCAAGCGCCACGATCCCCGCCTCGCGCAGTTCCTTGAGGCGCGCGTTGAGGGTCGACGGGTTCTGATCCGCCGCGTCCTGCAGGGCGCGGAAGCTGAGCGGGCCCGCCCGCAATTCCCACAGGATGCGCAGCGCGCCGCGGCGGCCGAGCAGGTCGAGCAGGGCCATGATCGGGCGGCCGGTGTGGGACCCGCGGACGGGTGTGCCGGGCCTGGGCTGGCGCGAGGCCATCGGTGAAATCTCCCTGCCTCTTGCAAACGGGCGCACCGCTACGATATTTGTAGCAACGCTACATTTTCCGTAGCAACCATAGCACGGAGGCATTCCCATGCCAGGCCGCATCGCACCGCTCGCCCCGCCCTACCCCGAAGCCGTCCAGAAGCGCCTCGACGCCATCATGCCCGCGGGCATGGACCCGCTGGTGCTGTTCACCACGCTGGCGCGCAACGAGCGCGTGTTTCAGCGCTTCATGGCGGGCGGGCTGCTGGACAAGGGATCGGTCACCATGCGCGACCGCGAGATCGTGATCGACCGCACCACGGCGCGGTGCGGCGCGGAATACGAGTGGGGCGTGCATGTTTCCGGGTTCGCCGCGCATGTGAAGCTGACCGAGGCGCAGATCGCCTCGACGGTTCGCGGCGGGCCGGAAGACGCCTGCTGGGACACGGACCGCGACCGGCTGATCCTGCGGCTGGCGGACAGTCTGCACGACACCAACACGGTGCCGGACGAATTGTGGAGCGAACTGGCCGCCGAGTTCAGCGAGGAGCAGCTGCTCGAACTCGTGGTGCTGGCGGGGTTCTACCACACGGTCTCGTTCGTCTGCCGGGCCTTTGACGTGCCGCTGGAAGCCTACGCCGCCCGCTTTCCCGCAGCCTGACCGGAAACGCGGGGTAATTGTCGTTGCGGCCACGAGGGCGCATCTCGATCTTCAGCGTCGCACAGACCCTGGAGGCTCAGATGCTCCTCTCCCGCGCCCTGCTGGGCACCGTCGTGATGGTTTCCCTCTGGTTCGCCCTTGCCGGCCTTGCGGCGGCGGACGAGCGGCGGCCCTTCGTGGTGATCGCCGCGTACAACGGCGGCACCGAGATCACCGACCTGATGGCGCCTTACGCGGTGCTGTCGCAAGCCGGGGCGGAGGTCGTTGTCGCGGCGGAAGACGCCGCGCCGGTGACCACGTGGCCCGAGATGCGCTTCGAGGGGCACACGACCTTCGCGGCGCTCGCGCAGAACGAACGGCAGGCCGACATCGTGATCGTACCCGCCATGCACGACCCCGCGGACGCCGCCGTCTCGGCGTTCCTGCGCTCGCAGGCGGACGGCGGTGCGCTGATGGTCTCCGTCTGTGACGGCGCCATGGTGCTGGCTGCTGCCGGGCTGCTCGACGGACGGCGCGCCACGGCGCATTTCTACTCGGCAAGTAACCGCGAGAGCGATTACCCCGGCGTGACCTGGGTGACGGATGCGCGTTACGTCAGCGACGGCAACGTCATCTCGTCAGCCGGTGTCAGCGCATCGCTGCCGGTCTCGCTGCATCTGGTCGAGCGGTTCTTCGGCACAGACACGGCAGCGGCCATTGCGCACCGATACGGCGTCGAGGACTGGAGCGGTGCGCACGACACTAGCGCGTTCAGCATCGGCACCGGGGAGGTGTGGACCGCCGCCCGCAACATGCTGTTCGGCTGGCCGCGCGGCGACTACGCGCTGGCGGTAACGGAGGGCGTTGACGAAGCGGTGCTCGGCTTCGCGCTGGACATGCTGTCGCGCACCTACCGCAGCGAGGCCTTCATCCGCGCCCCGGCTGCCCGCGTGACGACGCGGCACGGACTGACTCTGCTCCCTGCCCCGTCGGACGAGGCAGGCGACGCTCTCGCCGTCGTCCTTCCGGCGCCGGAGCGGCCGCGCTGGATCGCGGACGATGCAGCAACGCTCGACCTGTCCGACCCGGCAACCGCGTGGGACCGGACGCTGACGCATCTCGCGGAAACCTACGGCGAGGACACCGCGGCATTCGTGGCGACGCAGCTGGAATACCCGATCAGCCGTGCGGAATGACTTAGAAGTCTTCCGCGCTCCAGCTCGTCTCGATCTCCTCGAAACCGCCTTCAGGATGATAGACGCGGGACATGTAGCACTCGCGCATGCCGAACTCGGCATAGGCCGCGCAGCGCGCCTTGAGCTCTGCGATGACGCCGGCGCGTGACGGCGAGCCGCAGGTGGCGGTCGAGAAGTGCACCTCCTGCAGCATCACGCCCATGACGCCGGACCAGTTGCCGTTCTCGCAGGCGGCGAGGATCACGCAATATTCGGGCTCGAAGCCGCTGGCCTCGGCGCAGGCCTTGCGCGCGCACTCGACGGCCTCGACGGCATTGTCGCCGCGGCAGATCTCGAGCGCGGCTTCGGGCGCATAGGCCGCGGCGATGGTGCCGCCCGGCTCCTGCGCACCGGCGGAAAGCGAGACGAACGGCAGAGCAACAAGGAAAGCGAGTGAGACCAGGCGACGCATGACGTTTCCTCCCCGGAAAGGCCGAACCCGACCGAGGATACCATGCGCGCGGGCTTGCGCATCAGCGCAATCAGGCGGGGGTGACGACCTCGTTGCCCTCGCCGAGCAGGACGACGGTGGGCTGGTAGTTGCGGGCCTTCTCGGCCTCGACCTGGCCGTAGGCGGCGATGATGATCTTGTCGCCGACCATCGCCTTGCGTGCGGCGGCGCCGTTGAGTGCGATGACCTTGGAGCCGCGCGCGCCCTCGATGGCGTAGGTCGTGAGCCGCTCGCCATTGTCGATGTTGTAGATGTCCACCTGCTCGTTGGGCAGGATGCCGGCGAGATCCAGCAGGTCACGGTCGATCGCCACCGAGCCTTCGTAGTGAAGGTCGGCGCCGGTCACCGTGGCGCGGTGCAGCTTGGCCTTGAGCATCGTCAGCAGCATGGGCGGCTCCTTGGATCGCAGGAGGGGGTCGCCGGAGAGGCGCGCGGGCAACTACCCTTTCGCACCTGCGAAAACCGATGCGTTTTACATAGGCGCGGACGCGATGTCCACAAGGTTCGTTGCGCCGGAAATGCGAGGTTTCTCCGCTTCTTAAGGATCAAAACCGCCGCCGCGCCGTTGTCACGCCACCAATCATGGGAGAGGCGGACAATGGACATGCAGATGCCGGACATCTGGGAGCTTCACTACGTGCCGCTGTGGGAGGCGACGCTTCGCATCCTGCTGGCAACCGGCCTTGCCGTCGCGGTCGGTTACGAGCGCCAATACAAGGAAAAGCCGCTGGACCTGCGGCCCTTCACGCTGATTTCCGTGGGCTCCTGCCTTGCGGTGCTCGCGATCATGGAGACGGCCTATTCGGCCGCCGACGCACAGCTTGCCATCGACCCGGCACGCGTCATCGGCGGCATTCTCGGCGGCATCGGCTTTCTGGGCGCCGGCGCCCTCTTCCGCAGTTCAGGCGAGGTGCACGGCGGCGCGACGGCGGCAGCCATCTGGATCATGGGCGCCATCGGCGTGTCATGCGCGCTCGGCGCCTACGCGCTGGCGATCCTCGTGGCGATCATCGCGCTCGTGACGCTGCTGATGGGCGGCTACATGCGCAACCAGGCGGGCCAGAGGTACGACAGTGAAAAGAACGGCGGGGAGAGCTGACGGCCGGCGCGCCGGAACGATGCGGCGGCTGACTGGTTGATACCCAAAGGTCCATTTCGTCCAGGAGGTTCGCCATGAACACCCATGCCGACGAAAAGACGACGCGCGACGACGCAACCGGCGTGCCGCGCACCCGCTCCGCCATGTTCCGCGTGGCCGTGCTGGCGACCATCGCCGCGGCGCTCATTGCCGCCGGCCTGTCGCTGCTGCCGGGCGCGGGCACCTATGATGAGACCTTCATCATAGGTTTCCAGATCGCGACGGGCGCCATGCTCGTTGCCGGTATCGTCTGGATCGTTGCCGCGTTCTTCAAGCGCCGATAGCGCGCCGCACGACGGGCAAGCCCTGCAAAAAGAAAGCTGTGGCCCCTATACTGGCCGTTGCGCGGCAGGGGCCGCGCACGCGTTCAACCAAGGAGGCAATTGATGGCGTTGACCAAGACCCCGATCTGCGACTTCGGCTGGAGGGCACCGGATTTCTCGCTCAAGGGCGTGGATGGCAAGACCTACAGCCTTGCGGATGTGCGCGGGGACAAGGGCACGCTCATCGCCTTCATCTGCAATCACTGCCCCTATGTGAAGGCCATCGCCGACCGCCTCGCCCACGAGGCCATGGCGCTGAAGGAAATGGGCATCGGCACCATCGCCATCATGGCGAACGATGCCGAGGCCTATCCGGAAGATTCCTTCGACAACATGAAGCTGTTCGCGCAGCAGCACGGCTTCGCCTTTCCCTACGTGATCGACGAAACCCAGGAAGTGGCGCGCGCCTACGACGCCGTGTGCACACCGGACTTCTACGGCTTCAACGCGAAGGACGAATTGCAGTACCGCGGGCGTCTCGATGATTCCCGCTCCGGCATCGTCGGCGCCGACAAGCGCGACCTCTACGAGGCGATGCGCCAGGTCGCGAAGACCGGCAAAGGCCCCGAAGAGCAGGTGCCCTCCATGGGCTGCTCGATCAAATGGAAAGACGCCGCCTGACGCGTCAGACAAGCGGCCATGAAAAAGGCCCGGCAGCGATATTGCTGCCGGGCCTTTCTCGTTGGCGGCGTTAGAACCTAGAGCGACGCGCGCTTGCGATCGCCCACGTCGGGCTGCTCGGCGCGCTCGGCCATGATCATCTTGATCTGCGCGACCGGCATGGCATCGCCATCCCACAGTTCGCCCTCGCGCGGCGTCACGCGGATCAGCACGGCCTTGGGATCGGTCGGGCCGTCGAACCAGGTGTTGAGCCACTTGTTCCACAGCTCGTTCATCTTGGCCCGGTCATCGACGACGGCGGCATCGCCGGTGATCGAGGCGTAGGTGTTGGCCACCGGCTTCGACACGGTGATCCCGACCTCCGGGTTGGCCTTCACTTCCTCGACCTTCGAGGTGTCCTTCTCGGTCACGAAGTAGATGGCATGGCCTTCCGGGTCCGCGAACGGCGCCATGGGACGCGCCCGCAGCCCGCCGGAAAAGCGCTCGGTGAGCATTACGGCGTCCGCATCGTCCAGCGTCTTCCAGATGCGGTCGGCGGCTTCCTGCTGGCTGAGTTCACTCATAAGCGGCCTCCTTTGCGTTGATGGCTGTCTTGCCCCATCAACGCCCGCCGCACGGGGGCCGTTCCGCCGCGAAGCGGCATGTTTGCAGGTGAAGTATCCAATACCGGAGATGCGCCTAGTAGCGCCAGCGCACACCGAGCCCCACCGTGCCGCTGTCGTAGTCATGGCGGCCGATGGTGGAGGACTGGCCGTAGTAGCGTCCGCGCAGGACCATCGCGGCATCCGTGGCGGGGATCGGGAACTCCGCCTCCAGACCCGCCGAGAGCGTGAAATCGCGCCGCACTTCGGTTGTCTGGATCACGTCCTTGTTTGCGTGCCACGCACCGCCAAGGGTGATGTCGGCGGTGATGTCGGCAAGGCCCGCCACGTCGAACCACGTGACCGCGGGACCAGCGGCGACCGATGTGCGGTCATAGGCGCCGTTCGCGGCGGACTGGTAGCTGACGCCGCCCTTCAGGGCGAGCCGCGTGTCCGGCATCAGTCCGTAAACTGTGTAGGCCGCATCGAGCCCGGTCCGCATCCCGTCGAAATCGTCCGCCTTGTCGTAGGCGAGCACTTCGGTGCCCAGAGTGACGGCGAAGGTGCGGCCGGGCGACAGCCGAGATGACAGCGTCGCCGTCGCGCCACCGCGCCAGGCAAGGCCGTAGAGCCCGGCGCCCGCGAAGTCACGGGCCACGAACGGCCGCAGATGCAGCACGCGGTTGCGCGTCAGCATCTTGCTGTAGCGGCTGTTGACCGTCAGGCCGAGGAAGTTGAGATCATTCTCCTTGCGGTAGAACTGGTTCTGCACCGCGCCGCCGATTTCCCACGTCGCGTCGTGGTCGCTCCACAGGCGGTATCCGGCCGATGAGAAGCCCGATGTGCGCACGTCGTTGGCGCGCTGCGGCACGAACAGCCCCGCCGGCTGGTAACGCCCGATATCCGCCGCGCCGAAATGGCCCTCGATGAACTGCTGCGAGACGCCGCGCAACCGCTCGCCGACCTGGCCGAGCTGCAGCGCGCGGTCGAAATCCGCCGCGAAAAGCGGCTGCACCGCCGCCTGCACCGCCGCATAGACGGCGGGATTGGACAGCCTGCGGTCGAGCGCCGCCGAAACCGCGCCGTAGCGCGGCGCAAGCGCCTCCGGCAGCGCCTGCCGGTCGATCTGCGCCATGCTGACGACCGCGATGTCGAGACGACCCTCCTCCAGCGCAATCGCCGCCGACAACAGCCACAGGGCCGATTTCTCCGCGTCGCCTTCAGGCTCGGGCGCCAGCAGCCCGGCACGGGCGCCCGCCGCATCACCCTGATCGAGCTGCGAGAAGAGCAACGCCACATCCGCCGCGCGCGCTGGCACGGCAACGGTAAGGGCGAGGCCAAGCAGCAGGGACGCGGCGGCAAGCCGCGCTGGGAAACGCACACCCATCATGGGAAGAACCCGAACTGGGTGCAGGCGCCCTGCTGGTTGTAGGTGACACAGACATAACCCGAGCCGCCGCCACCACCGCCACCGCCGCCCGTGCTGGCGGTGGAGCCGGACTGCGCGACGCCGTCGATCTCCTGGTCGAGAACGTCCGTATTCTGACTAACGCCCGCGTCCTCCTGCCAGCCGCCGGCCCCGAAGCCCCAGAAGGACCGGGCCATCCCCTCCCATACCGTCGCGTAGAACTCGTTCTCCGCGTTCTTGTCCCACGCCAGCGGATTGAAGAGCGCGAGCGGACCCGTGTAGAACTGCCCGCCGCCGCGATAGGTGACATCCGGCCCGAGACCGCCCCTCATGGGCACCCATCCGCCCTGGTCGGGCGCGTACTCCCACTGCTTTACCGGATGCTGGCCGTCGGGAATGGTCCCGTCGAAAAAGGTTTCCTCAGCGCTGCCAAATGGAAGCGAGTCAGGTGCGCTTCCGGCAAACGGATCGGGCGATTGCCAGAGCGCCGAATGCTCGAACGCATGGGCGGCGGGCGCGTACCCGGCCGCGCCCCCGATCGTCATCGCGAGCGCGACGGCGCATAGGGCGGCCAGTCGTGCGGACATGGTGTCTTTCCCCTCCAAGGGCCGCGACCGGCCCGGAACCAGGGAAAGCTAGGAACCGCAGCAAAAGCCGTCGATCCGCACAATTTGGCGGGTTGACGGGTGCAGCCTTGCTAGAGGCTGATCTGGCGGCTCTTGAGCGCCATGGCGACGGCCTGCGCCTGCGTGCGGGCGCCGAGCTTGGCGGTGGCCGAGCGGAGGTAGTGCCTGACCGTGTAGACGCTGAGGCCGAGGATGATGGCGGTCTCCTCCGCCGTCTTGCCCATCGCGCACCACGACAGGCAATCGATCTCGCGCGGCGCCAGCCGCTTCTGGAGGGCGTCGGCACTCGGATCTGTAGAGGGGTGGTGGCGAACCAGCGCCGAACTCAGGCGGTTGCGGATGACGCCATCCGCATGCGGCGCCGGCGCATGCGCCAGCACGAAACCATGGAGCAGCATCGCGGCGAGATGGATCACGTCTCCGGCCGCCGCGATCTCCGCCCGGCCGCCCGGCAGCGGGTCCGCGAAGACGAGAACGCCGCCGACCTGGCCGCCGCCGGAACTCGGGAACACCCGGCCGAAGCCGAGGCCGCTCTCGATCATCACGTCGTAACGCGCTGCTGCATAAGGAGATTGGCTCATCAGGCCGCCGTCGAAGTCGAAGGGGCGGGTCGCGCCGGCTTCGAGCACATCCATCGACGGGTCGTCGTCCCACCACGCGCCGCTGTCATCCAGCGGCGAGAAGACGTCAGGCATGGAAGTATAGAGAAGCGTGTCGGCCCGGCAGCGCGCATGCGCGCCCGCGTGAGAGGTCGAGACGAAACCGGTCCCGCCGCGCTCCCGGACAAGCTCGTCGAACGCGGCGATCAGCGCGCCCGCGCCGTCCGCCCGCTGCAACCCTTCCAGGAACTCGCCAGCCCAGCTCTCCTGCACCCCAGCCCCCCGGTACATGGCAACGGCCAAAGTCTAGCCCGGTGCTGCAACGCAAAAAACCCCGGCGGGCCGAGCCGCCGGGGTTTCACGTTTCCGGGTCAGGGAGCGGCCCATGGTTGTGCCGAGGGCACTGCCCAAATTTCCCGGGCGGCATTCTCATTGCCGTAGCCGGCCATTGCACAGGTCCATCGGGATTCCAGAGACCTGTGCCCTGGCCCACCAACCGGCAGGCACGTCCGGCATTCCGGTCTCACGATTTCAACTGCGCCGGCACGCAGATTTGCCAAACCGCTGAAAAAGCGCACCCTTATGCGGAAGAGAGCGCGTCTGCACGCCGGCAACGCCTAGCGATGGAGAGATCATGGAAGAGGGCGTTGTTGCCTGGGCGACACAGATCCAGACCGCTGCGCGAGACGTCGCCGCGTCGGTGATCGCCTATGTGCCGCAGCTCGCCGGCGCCCTGCTGCTGCTCCTGATCGGCTGGCTCGCAGCGCGCCTGACCCGTGTCGTGCTCGTACGCGGCGCGGGCGCCCTGTCGGCCGCGGTAACCCGGCTGACGCCCCGCCGGATGGCACGGCGGATGGCAGTGTCGCGGCAGGCACTCGACCTGTTCGGCAATGTCGGCTTCTGGGCAGTGCTCTTGCTGTTTGTCGCCGCCGCGGCCGAGGCGGCAGCACTACCGGTTCTCTCCAGCTGGCTCGATCAGATCGTCGCCTTCATGCCGCGCGCCCTGGCGGCGGCGGCCATCATACTCCTCGGCTGGGTGCTTTCGGGCATCGCGCGCGATGCAGTGACGGCGCCGCTTTCCGCGGCGGGCATGAGCCACGCGGGTTTCGTCGGCGTCACCATTCAGGCAACGGTCCTGACCGCCAGCATCATCGTCGGCACGTCGCAGATCGGCATCGACGTCACCTTCCTGACGATTATCGCCGCCACCGCGCTTGGCTCCATTCTCATCAGCTTCGCGGTCGCCTTCGCGCTTGGCGCCCGCGACCTTGTCGCCAACCTCATCGGCATCCAGCAGATGCGGACCCGGTTCCTCGTCGGCCAGACGGTGCGCATCGGCGACTGCGAAGGCGAGATCGTCGAGTTCACGCCGAATGCCGTCGTCATCGATACCGAAGACGGCACGCTGCACGTGCCCGGGCAGCGTTTCAGCACCGATGACACGCTGCTGAGACCGCCCGGCATGGCGCACCATGACGGCGGCAAAGGAGGCGCAGCATGACAGTCAATCCGGCGCTCGCCATCGATTTCGCCCAGCGCCATCCGGCCGCCGCGGCGCGCGTCATCGAGCGGCTTCCGGCAGAGGATGCAACGCGCTTTTTCGCCGGCCTCAGCGCCGCGCGCGCCGCGCCGATTCTCGCCGAGATGCCGATTGCGCTTGCCGCCAGCATCATCGGCGGCATGAACCATGAGCACGCGGCCGCCATCGCCCGCGCCATGCCGTTCCAGACGGTGCTGCGCATCCTTCGGCTGCTGTCGCCAGCCGCCCGCGCGGCCTTGCTGGAAGCGCTGCCGGCCGCGCGTGCAATCCAGTTCGGCCACGCATTGCAACTGCCGCCCGGCTCCGTCGGCGCATGGACCGATGGCTCGCAGCCGGCCTTCGCGGCGCAACGGCCGGTATCCGAATGCCTCGACATTCTGCGATCGAGCCGTGCCCGCGCGCCGGAGGCGGTCTACGTGGTGGACGATGAGCGAAAGCCGGTGGGCGAACTGCACCTGATCGACCTGATCCGCGCCCCGCGCAGTGCGCAGATTGGCGATCTCAACATGACGGAGCCCGAGACGATTCCCGCCACGATGCCGATTGCCAATGCGGCGCTCGATGCGCGCTGGCAGCGCCGCGCGGTTCTGGCGGTGACGGCGCGCTCGGGCGAACTGACGGGCGGGTTCACGCACCGCGATCTTGCGCGCGCGCTGGCGAGTACCGCTGGCGGCCACCATCACCCGCGAAGCCAGGAGCCGGTCTGGACCGGCCTGATCGGCGCCTATCTGATCGCCGTGGAAGGACTTTCACAAACCCTCTTTTCCGCGACCGTGGCGGATCCCGACGCATGAACGCAGCAATCGCCGAGGACGCAGGCCACGCGGTCAGCCAGCTGACACGCCGTTTCCTGCTCGACTACCCGGTCGACGCCGCCCGCGAGCTCGAACGCCTCGACACCGACGAGGCCGCCTCGGCGCTTACCGGGCAGTCCGCGGAGACGCTCACCGGCGTCTTCGAGCATCTGATGCCGGACTTTGCCGCCGAGGTGATCCTCGATCTCGAACCGGGCGTGCGCGCGGGCCTTCTCAGCGAGCTGGCGCCGGGCCAGGCAGCGGTCATCGTCGGCCAGCTCGACGAGGATGACGCGAACACCGTTCTGCTCGGCCTCGATCACCGCGTACGCGCCGATCTCGAGCGCACCATGAACTACCCGGACGATTCCGCCGGGTGGCTGATGGACACGCGGTTCGCGGTATTCCGAGAAACCGATACGGTCGGGCACGCCCTCGAAACAATCCGCCAGAAACGGCTGATGACCACGCGCAGCCTGTTCATAGTCGACGACCTGAACCGGCTGACCGCCCGCGTCGCGCTGCAGGATCTCGCGGTGGCCATGCCCGCGACCGAGCTGCGCGACCTGATCCAGCCGGTCCTGGCCAGCGTCAACGCGCTGATGCCGCGCGACGAGGTGGTGGACATCCTCGAGTCGCGCCGCGCGGCCGACCTCCCAGTGACCGATATCGACGGCCGCGTCGTTGGCATGATCTATCACGACACCCTGCTGCAGGCGCTGGCGGAAGACGCCACCGTGGACGTGCAGACCATGGTGGGCGCGAGCGCCGACGAGCGTGCCCTGTCGCCACCCTTCTTCGCGGTGCGAAAGCGCCTGCCCTGGCTGCAGATCAACCTGCTGACCGCGTTTCTCGCCGCCGCCGTCGTCGGCGTTTTCGAGGAAACCATCGCTGCCGTCACGGCCCTTGCGGTGCTGCTGCCGGTCGTCGCCGGCCAGTCCGGCAACGCGGGCGCGCAGGCACTCGCCGTCACCATGCGCGGGCTTGCCTTGCGCGAAATTACCCTGCGCCAGTGGCGCCGCGTGGTGACCAAGGAAGTGATCGCCGGCTTCACCAACGGCGTCGCGGTCGCCCTCACCTGCGGCATCGGCGTCTATTTCTGGAGCGGGTCGTTCGGCCTCGTCGCCGTCATCATGAGCTCCATGGTGCTCGCCATGGTCGCCGCGGGGCTCGCCGGCGCCGTCGTCCCCATCATGCTCACCCGCTTCGGCCAGGACCCGGCCACGGCATCGTCCATCGTGCTGACGACGGTGACGGACATCGCGGGGTTCTTCTCGTTCCTGGGGATTGCGACGCTCCTGATGGCATTCCTGTAAGCAACTGCCCGACGAAAAAACCCCGGCGCCGAGAGCGCCGGGGTCTTTAGTGACACAAGGCCAGTTTCGCTAGTTGTCGAGGAACGACCGCAGCTTTCGGCTCCGCGACGGGTGCTTCAGCTTGCGCAGGGCCTTGGCCTCGATCTGGCGGATGCGTTCGCGGGTGACCGAGAACTGCTGGCCGACTTCCTCGAGGGTGTGGTCGGTGTTCATGCCGATGCCGAAGCGCATGCGCAGGACGCGTTCCTCGCGCGGCGTGAGGGAGGCCAGCACGCGGGTTGTCGTTTCGCGCAGGTTCGACTGGATCGCGGCGTCGATGGGCAGCACCGCGTTCTTGTCCTCGATGAAGTCGCCGAGGTGGCTGTCTTCCTCGTCGCCGATGGGCGTTTCGAGGGAGATCGGCTCCTTGGCGATCTTGAGGACCTTGCGGACCTTCTCGAGCGGCATGGAAAGCTTCTCGGCCAGCTCTTCGGGCGTCGGCTCGCGGCCGATCTCGTGCAGCATCTGGCGCGAGGTGCGCACCAGCTTGTTGATCGTCTCGATCATGTGCACGGGGATACGGATGGTGCGCGCCTGGTCGGCGATCGAACGGGTGATCGCCTGCCGGATCCACCACGTGGCGTAGGTGGAGAACTTGTAGCCGCGGCGGTACTCGAACTTGTCCACCGCCTTCATCAGGCCGATGTTGCCTTCCTGGATGAGGTCCAGGAACTGCAGGCCGCGGTTCGTGTACTTCTTCGCGATCGAGATCACGAGACGCAGGTTGGCTTCTACCATCTCCTTCTTGGCGATGGAGGCTTCGCGCTCGCCCTTCTGCACCGTGTTGACGATGCGGCGGAACTCGATGATCTCGACGCCGGTCTCCTGGGCGAGGCCCTGGATCTCGGTGCGGATGTCCTTCACGGCGTCGCGCTCGTGGTGGACGAAGTCCTTCCAGCCCTTGCCCTTGAGGCGGCCGACGCGGCGCGCCCAGTTGGGATCGAGCTCGTTCTCGAAATACTGCTTGAGGAATTCCGCGCGGGAGACGCCGTGGCTCTCGGCCAGGCGCATCAGCGAGCCTTCGAGGCCGACGAGGCGCTTGTTGATGGCGTAGAGCTGTTCGACCAGCGCCTCGATACGGGCGTTGTTGAGCTGGAGGCTCTTCACTTCCTCGACGATGTCGGCGCGAAGCTTCTTGAGGCGCTTCTGCTGGCTGGCCGACAGGTCCGCGTTGTTGAGGCGGGCCTCGACGAGCTGGTCCTGCAGGCGGCGCAGCTTCTTGTAATCACCGGCGATGGAATCAAACGTCTTGAGGACGCCGGGGCGAAGCTCGGCCTCCATCGCGGCGAGCGACAGGTTCGCGCCGTCGTCGTCATCCTCGTCGTCATCGTCATCGTCGTCGCTGCGGGACTCGGTGTCCTCGCCGTCGTCGTCCTTGGAACGCGAGGGCTTCTCGGCCTGCTTGGATTCCTGCGCCTGCGCGTTGTCGTTGTCGCCGGGCTGGACGGCGGGCGCCGCCTTCTTGGCGTCGGGGCCGGCATAGGTCGCGTCGAGGTCGATGATGTCGCGGAGCAGAACCTTCCCTTCGTTCAGCTCGTCACGCCACATGATGATGGCCTGGAAGGTGAGCGGGCTTTCGCACAGCCCCGCGATCATCGTCTCGCGGCCGGCCTCGATGCGCTTTGCGATGGCGATTTCGCCTTCGCGCGACAGAAGCTCCACCGAGCCCATCTCGCGCAGGTACATGCGGACGGGATCGTCCGTGCGCTCGAGCTGGTCGCTCTTGGTGGTGCGGGTGGCAACGGCGGTGGACTTCTTGGCGGCGTCCTCTTCGGCCTCGGTCTCGCCGGCGGCTTCCTCGCCCGCGTCCTCTTCGCCTTCCTCGTTCTCGACGACGGTGATGCCCATCTCGGACAGCATCGCCAGCGTGTCCTCGATCTGCTCGGAGGACACTTCCTCGGACGGCATCACCTTGTTGAGTTCGTCGTAGGTGACAAAGCCGCGCGTCTTGGCGGCCTTGATCATCTTCTTCACGGCGGCGTCCGACATATCCAGAAGCGGACCGTCCGCGCCCTCGGGTGCTGCCTCGGTTTCCGCTTCCGCTGCTGCCGCTGCTTTGCTCGCCATGTGTGCCGCCGCTCCTTAGCGCAAATATCAAATCCGCCCGGCGAGCCGATGGCTCCCGGCGGAAATCCCGGTAAGCGGACCCAACCGGGTCCGCGGGTTCCATCCGCGGCGGATTTCCGGGGCGCTTGCCGGGCTCCATCGCCGTCGTGCCGCGCCGCCTGCCCGTCCGCCGGGCCTAATTCTTTTCCGCCCGCTGCCGGGCAGGTCTCAAAATCCGCCGGACCCGCTGCCGCTCGATGGCAACGGGGCTTCGGCGGTGTCGTTCCAGTCCGTCCCCTCGTCCGCGCCGGGAACCGACAGGTCCGCCGCTCCCTGCATCAGGCGCTTGATACGCACGATCCGTGCCCAGTTTTCCTCGCTCGGATCGGCTTCGTATTCCGCCTGCGCGCGCGCCAGGTCCCCCTCATACCCGTCCGAGGCGCAATCCGCCAAGGTAAGCTGAAATCCTTCCTCGGCAAGGGCCGGGTCGGCTTCGCCCTGCGCAAACCCGACCGCCGACAGCGCCGGGTCGGACGCAAGGCGCCGCACCACATGGCCGAGCCCGTGAGCTTCCAAGTGGGCGGTCAGCGCAGTCCTTTCAAGATGGTCCTCTCGCGCAGCTACATCTATGATTTCATTGAGCAAACTGTCAAGCGAGGGATCGGCAAAGCTGACCTGCGACAGCTGCTCGGCATGATCCTCGATGAGCCACGGGTGGTTAAGGACCGTTAACACCAAAAGCGCCTGGGCGCGGCTGGCGGCTGGCGCCGCCGATTTGGCCAGCAGGCTGCGCTTGAGCGCGGGCGTGGCGCCGCCCGGATTGAGCCGCCCGCGGCGCGTCTGAAAGGCCGGCCGGCCGCCTGATTCGCGCCGCCGGGGCCCGGGACCGCGGGCGCCGCCGCCGAGGAACGCTTCTAGCTGCTCCTCGAACACGCGGGAATAATGCTCGCGAACCGTCTCGTCGTTGATCGAGCGGGCGAGCGCGCGCACGGCGGTCTGGAACTCGGCGCGGCGCTCGGGCGTGTCGAGGCGCCGGTCGGTCACTTCCTTCTCCCACAGCACCTTGTAGAGGGGCTGGGCATGGGAGATGACCTCGCGCATGGCGTCGGGGCCATTCGTCTTGATGAGGTCATCCGGGTCCTTGCCGTCGGGCAGGAAGGCGAAGCGGACGGAGTGGCCGGGCTTGAGCACCGGCAATGCGCGCTCAGCAGCGCGGTAGGCGGCGGCCTGCCCCGCCCTGTCCCCGTCGAAGCAGAGCACCGGTTCCGGCGCGAGCCGCCACAGGAGCGCGATCTGGTCTTCCGTGAGCGCGGTGCCGAGGGGCGCGACCGCGTAAGGCAGGCCCGCCTGCGCCAGCGCGATCACGTCCATGTAGCCCTCGGCCACCAGCACGGTCTGCGCGTCGAAGGCGGGCTTTCGGGCGCGGGCGAAGTTGTAGACGACGCGGCCCTTGTGAAAGAGCGGCGTGTCCGGGCTGTTGAGATACTTGGCCTGTGCATCCGCGGACAGCGCGCGGCCGCCGAAGGCGATGGTCCGCCCGCGCGCGTCGCCGATGGGGAACATGATGCGGTCGCGGAACCGGTCGTAGGGCTCGCGGATGTCCTCGCCCGCGATGATGAGCCCGGCTTCCGCCATCTGCTGGTCGGTGATGCCCCGCGC
This sequence comes from Parvibaculaceae bacterium, assembly GCA_965229975.1. GTDB lineage: Bacteria > Pseudomonadota > Alphaproteobacteria > CGMCC-115125 > CGMCC-115125 > Pyruvatibacter. Next base: position 419,503 of record OZ245936.1, on the reverse strand, counting down.
ACTCAGGTGCCCGCGCAGCGCCTGCCGGTTGCCCGGCGCGTAGCCGAGGCCGAAGGCTTCGACGGTTTCCGGTTTGAGGCCGCGGCGCTCGATATAGGCGCGCGCTTCCTTGGCGCCCTGCCCTTTCAGCTGGTCACGGAAATAGCGGTCGGCCATTTCCATCACGTCGGAAAGGCCCGCGCGCTTTTTCTCGCGCTCGGCGTCCTGCGGCGTCGCCTTGGGCAGCTCGACGCCTGCTTCGCCCGCCAGCCGCTCGACGGCCTCGGGGAACGACAAGCCTTCCGTCTCCATGAGCCAGGTGAAGATGTCGCCGTGCTTGCCGGAGGAGAAGCAGTGGTAGAACTGCTTTTCATCGTTCACGAAGAAGCTCGGCGTCTTCTCCTTGTTGAACGGCGACAGCCCCGCGAACTCCCGCCCCTTGCGCTTGAGCGCCACCTTGCGGCCGACGACCTCCGACGTGCGGATGCGCGCACGGATTTCGTCGAGGAGCTGATCGGAATAGCGCATGGGTCAATGATGGGGCGGGCGGGCCGCGCATGTCTATCGGCGGCGACGCCGGATTTCGAATTTGAGTGTCATCCCGGCCGGTAGCCGAGCCCGGAAACGGTACGTTTCCGGCGCGAGGCTTGCGAGCCGGGATCCAGGGGCGGCAGGCGATTGCGCCAGCGGCTCTGGATCCCGGATAGCCGCTCACGCGGCTTCCGGGATGACACGGAATGGGAGATGGGCGCGGGCCTAGCTCAGCAGGCCCTTCACGGTCTTGCTGGCCTGGGCGAAGTCCATCTGGCCGGCGTAGCGCTCCTTGAGGGCGCCCATGCACTTGCCCATGTCCTTGAGGCCCTGGGCGTCGATGTCGGTAATCACCTGCTTGCAGGCGGCCTCGACCTCTTCCTCGCAGAGCTGCTTGGGGAGGAAATCCTCAATGATCTCCATCTCCTCGCGCTCCTGCGCGGCAAGCTCGAGGCGGCCGGCCTGCTCGTAGGTCTCGGCCGATTCCTTCCGCTGCTTGATCATCTTGGAGAGGATCTGGAGGATTTCCGCGTCCGACACCGCGTCGCGCCCCTCGGTGCGGGCGGCGATGTCGCGGTCCTTGATGGCCGCGGTGATGAGCCGGAGCGTGGCGATGCGGCGCTTGTCGCCCGCCTTGATGGCGTCCTTGAGAGCCGCGTTGAATGACTCGCGCATGTCTGTCTCGCTGTGCGTCATGGAGGCGGGTCGGCCGAACATCCGGCGCCCGCGCGGCCCGCTGCCGCATACCCATCTAACGCTTTGATTTTACTCTGAAATCTCGTTCAGATCGCGGGTTGACGCGGGCCGGAGGCGCCGCTATTTTCCGCGCCAATTTGCGCAACCGCCGCTTAAATTCAAGCCCTGCCCGCGCAAAACCCTGTGAATCAGTATATGCGGTACCCGCCTGCCGCATGACCCAAAGACCGACGGGAGCCTTCCATGGCCGAGCCCAGCAACGATGCCCGCCTGCCCGGAACCGGGGCGGGGGGAGTCGTTGATGGCGCCGCCGCTCCCGCCCCGACCCCCGGCTGGGACACCGAGGACCGCCCCGCGACCGCCCTGCTGGTGCTGGCCGACGGCACCGTGTTCGAGGGCTACGGCCTTGGCGCGACTGGCGCCGAGGTGGGCGAGGTCTGCTTCAACACCGCGATGACCGGCTACCAGGAGGTGCTGACGGACCCTTCCTACGTGGGCCAGATCATCACCTTCACCTTCCCGCATATCGGCAACGTGGGCGCCAACGACGAGGACATCGAGACCTCGAACCTGGCGGCCGCCTCCGGCGTGCGCGGCTGCGTGCTGAAGGCGGACATCACCGAGCCGTCCAACTACCGCGCGGCGGTTCATTTCGATGAATGGCTGAAGCGGCGCGGCATCATCGCGATCTCGGGCCTCGACACGCGCGCGCTGACCAACCGTATCCGCGAAAAGGGCATGCCCAACGGCGTCATCGCGCACGATCCGTCCGGCAAGTTCGACATCGATGCCCTTAAGGAAAAGGCGCGCGCCTTCCCCGGCCTCGAGGGCATGGAACTCGCCCGCGAGGTGACGACGGGCCAGAGCTACACCTGGGACGAGACGAGCTGGGAATGGGGCAAGGGCTATGGCCGCCTCACCCAGCCGAAATACAAGGTCGTCGCCCTCGACTTCGGCGCCAAGCGCAACATCCTGCGCCTGCTGGCGGACCAGGGCTGCGCGGTGACGGTGGTGCCGGCGGAAACGAAGGCAGACGACATTCTCGCCATGGAACCGGACGGCATTTTCCTGTCGAACGGCCCGGGCGACCCGGCAGCGACCGGCGCATACGCCCTGCCGGAAATCCGCAAGCTGATCGATGCGGGCAAGCCGATGTTCGGCATCTGCCTCGGCCACCAGATCATGGGCCTCGCGCTCGGCGGCAAGACGGCGAAGATGCACCAGGGCCACCACGGCGCGAACCACCCGGTGAAGGACTTCACGACCCACAAGGTCGAGATCACGTCCATGAACCACGGCTTCGCGGTCGAAGCTGCTTCACTGCCGGACAACGTCACCGAAACCCACCGCTCGCTCTTCGACGGCTCCAATGCGGGGCTGGAAGCGGACGGCGGCCGCGTCTTCTCCGTGCAGCACCACCCGGAAGCGTCACCGGGCCCGCAGGACAGCCACTACCTCTTCGAACGCTTCGTCAGCCGCATGGCGGAGGCGAAGAAGTGAGCAGTTCAAGTCGCCAGAGCCTGCGCGGTGTCCAGCAGCGTCTGCCTGATGGAGCCGGGATCGCTTCGCACCTGCGCGCCGGAGAGCGCCAGCACGCGCCAGCCGCTGTCGATCAGATCATCCGTGCGCGGATCGTCGGACGGCGCATCCAGCAGGATGGCAAGGCCGAGCGGCGCGCTGGCGAAATCCGCCGCCGGGCAGCCAGCCACCCTGCCCGCTTCGAACCCGTGTGGCGCGAGCGCGTAGTAGCGGAACATCTCCGCCAGCATCGCGCACGCCAGATCACGCTCATCGCTCATGCGGCATATGTAGCGCACAGCAGCCCGGCGGCGAGCTTTCCCCCTCCCCCCTTGAGGGGGAGGGCCGGGGTGGGGGGTATGCTTGTGGCATGGCAGACGAACGCGCCCGCAGACTCCGAAAGAACCTTACAGACGCCGAAACCAAGCTCTGGTGGCGGTTGCGGCGCCGTGCGCTCAATGGCCACCGGTTCCGGCGGCAGCACCCGATCGGCCCTTTCGTCCTCGATTTCGTGTGTCTCGAACAGCGCCTCGTGGTCGAGGTCGATGGCGGGCAGCACGGCGAGGATGACGTCTCGGCGCGTGATGCGGCGCGAACCGCGTGGCTGGAAGCTCGCGGCTACCGGGTGCTGCGCTTCTGGAACAACGATGTTCTGCGGGATATCGACGGGGTGCTTGCGGGGATACTCGCGGAACTCTCGCGGGATGTGCCGGGCTGAGAGGCCGGTTACCCCCCTCCCAACCCTCCACCTCAAGGGGGGAGGGCTTAGCCGCCGCAATCGCAATCAATCGTTCAAGCCGACTTCGCTGGTTTCCTGACCCATGCCCAAACGCACCGACATTGAGAGCATCCTGATTATCGGCGCGGGGCCGATCATTATCGGGCAGGCCTGCGAGTTCGATTATTCGGGCACGCAGGCGTGCAAGGCGCTGAAGGAAGAGGGTTACCGGATCATCCTGGTGAACTCGAACCCGGCGACGATCATGACCGACCCGGACCTGGCGGATGCGACCTACATCGAGCCGATCACGCCGGAGATCGTGGAAAAGATCCTGCGCGCCGAGCGGCCGGACGCGGTACTGCCGACCATGGGCGGCCAGACGGCGCTCAACACCGCGCTGGCGCTGGCCGAGAACGGCGTGCTGGACGAACTCGGCATCGAGCTGATCGGCGCCAACCGCGAGGCCATCGCCAAGGCCGAGGACCGGCAGCTGTTCCGCGAGGCGATGGACAAGATCGGCCTTGAAAGCCCGCGCTCCATGCTGGCGCACACGATGGAAGAAGCGCTCAAGGGCCTCGACTACGTGGGCCTGCCGACGATCATCCGTCCGTCCTACACCATGGGCGGCACCGGCGGCGGCATTGCGTACAACCGCGACGAGTTCGCGCAGATCGTCGCGTCGGGTCTCGACGCCTCGCCGGTCAACGAGGTGCTGATCGAGGAATCGGTTCTCGGCTGGAAGGAATTCGAGATGGAGGTCGTCCGGGACAAGGACGACAACGCCATCATCGTCTGCTCCATCGAGAACATCGACCCGATGGGCGTGCACACGGGCGACTCCATCACGGTAGCGCCGGCGCTGACGCTGACCGACAAGGAATTCCAGATCATGCGCAACGCGTCGATCGCGTGCCTGCGCGAGATCGGCGTCGAGACCGGCGGCTCCAACGTGCAGTTCGCGGTGAACCCGGACGACGGCCGCCTGGTGGTGATCGAGATGAACCCGCGCGTGTCGCGCTCCTCGGCGCTGGCGTCGAAGGCGACGGGTTTTCCCATCGCGAAGGTCGCAGCAAGGCTGGCGGTCGGCTACACGCTGGATGAACTCGACAACGACATCACCGGCGTCACGCCCGCGAGCTTCGAGCCGACCATCGACTACGTGGTCACGAAGATCCCGCGCTTCGCGTTCGAGAAATTCCCCGGCGCCGAGCCCTACCTGACGACCGCCATGAAGTCGGTCGGCGAGGCCATGGCCATCGGCCGCACCTTCCAGGAAAGCTTCCAGAAGGCGCTGCGCTCGCTGGAGACCGGGCTGACCGGCCTCAACGAGATCACCGTGAAGGGGCTTGGCGAAGGCGACGACAAGAACGCGATCCGCGCCGCCCTGTCGAAGCCGACGCCCGACCGCATCCGCATGGTGCCGCAGGCCATGCGTCTGGGCCTCACCAACGAGGACATCTTCGGGCTGACCAAGATTGACCCGTGGTTCCTGCGCCAGATCCGCGACCTCGTAGACACAGAGGCGCGGGTGCGCGAGCACGGCCTGCCGAAAACGGAAAAGGCGTTCCGCAAGCTGAAGAGCAAGGGCTTTTCCGATGCGCGGCTTGCCGAGCTGGCGGGCATGGACGAGGCGGACGTGTGGAAGGCGCGGCGCGCGCTGGGCGTGCGGCCGGTCTACAAGCGCATCGACACCTGCGCCGCCGAGTTCGCGGCGAAGACGCCTTACATGTATTCGACCTACGAGGTGTCGGGCCCGGACGGGAAGCCCGAATGCGAGGCGCAGGTCTCCGACGCCAAGAAGGCAATCATCCTGGGCGGCGGACCCAACCGCATCGGCCAGGGCATCGAGTTCGACTATTGCTGCTGCCACGCGGCGTTCTCGCTGAACGACGCGGGCTATGAAAGCATCATGGTCAACTGCAACCCGGAAACCGTCTCGACCGACTACGACACCTCCGACCGGCTCTACTTCGAGCCGCTGACGGCGGAGGACGTGATCGAGCTGATCGACACGGAACGCGAACGCGGCACGCTGGCCGGCGTCATCGTGCAGTTCGGCGGGCAGACGCCGCTCAAGCTCGCGCAGGCGCTGGAAATCGCGGACGTGCCCATTCTCGGCACGCCGCCGGATGCCATCGACCTTGCCGAGGACCGCGACCGCTTCAAGGCGCTGCTCGACAAGCTGAACCTGCGCCAGCCGCAGAACGGCATCGCGCGGTCGGCGGAACAGGCGCACAAGATCGCCGAGAGCATCGGCTTCCCGGTCGTCATCCGCCCCTCCTACGTGCTGGGCGGGCGCGCGATGGAAATCGTGCACGGGCCCAACGATCTCGACCGCTACATGAAGGAAGCGGTCGTGGTGTCGGGCAAGAGCCCGGTGCTGATCGACAGCTACCTGCGCGACGCAACCGAGGTGGACGTGGACGCGCTGTGCGACGGCAAGGACGTGTTCGTCGCCGGCATCCTCGAGCACATCGAGGAAGCGGGCGTGCACTCGGGCGACAGCGCGTGCTCCATGCCGCCCTTCTCGCTATCGGAAGAGACCATCGCGGAACTGGAAGCGCAGACCAAGGCGATGGCGCTGGGGCTTGGCGTCGTCGGCCTGATGAACGTGCAGTTCGCGGTGAAGGACGGCGACATCTACGTCCTGGAAGTGAACCCGCGCGCAAGCCGCACGGTGCCGTTCGTCGCCAAGGTGCTGGGCGCGCCGGTGGCGGGCATCGCCGCGCGCGTGATGGCCGGCGAGAAGCTGCCGGGCTTCGGCCTGCACAAACGGACCTACGACCACATCGCGGTGAAGGAAGCGGTGTTCCCCTTCGCGCGCTTCCCCGGCGTGGACACGGTGCTGGGCCCGGAGATGCGGTCTACGGGCGAGGTGATGGGGCTCGACAAGTCGTTCGGTGTTGCGTTTGCCAAGAGCCAGCTTGGCGGCGGCACCAAGGTGCCGATGGAAGGCACGGCCTTCGTCTCCGTGAAGGACGCGGACAAGGAACGCATCGTCGCCCCGGCCCGCCAGCTCCAGGAGATGGGCTTCAAGCTGCTGGCGACCGGCGGCACGGCGCGCTTCCTGGGCGAGCACGGCATCGAGGTGACGCGGGTCAACAAGGTGCTGGAAGGCCGCCCGCACATCGTGGATGCGATCACCAACGGCGAGGTGCAGCTGGTGTTCAACACCACGGAAGGCGCTGCCGCGCTGGCCGACTCCCTGTCGCTCAGGCGCGCAGCGCTCCAGCACAAGGTGCCCTACTACACCACGCTGGCGGGGGCGGTGGCTGCGACCCGGGCAATCTCGGCCATGCGCCGGGGTGAGCTTGAAGTGGCCTCGCTCCAGAGCTACATGCGGGCGGCGGGTTAGCTCACCCGGTTAACCAATCGCCCGCCCGCGCATATTGACGGGCGGGCGATTTTTGCCTGAACATACAAGACCGCGCCGGGGCTGAGCCCCGGCGTCTGTATTTCCGGCCGTGGCGGAGAAGATCCACCTGGCGCGCTGGCTTCCAGCGGCGCCGGGCGTGCCCCGCGGCCATTTCGGGATGTTTTGCGAAGGCGCCGCGCCGGGGAACCCGGGCCGCGGCGGCCGGACCGGACGGAAGTGACGCCGGAACCCGCCGGCCCCACGACCCGGCCGGCCCGGTCTTTTTGTAGGTGGACGTTCGAATGGAAAAGATGCCCATGACCGTCGCAGGTCACGCGGCCATGGAAGAGGAACTCAAGCGGCTCAAATCCGTGGAGCGCCCGCGCATCATCGCGGCGATCTCGGAGGCGCGGAAGCACGGCGATCTCTCGGAGAACGCCGAGTATCACGCGGCCAAGGAGCAGCAGGGCCTCAACGAGGCGCGCGTCGCCGAGCTGGAAGACATGCTCGCCCGCGCCGAGGTGATCGACGTGTCGAAGCTGTCCGGCAAGACCGTGAAGTTCGGCGCGACGGTGAAGCTGGTGGACGAGGACACCGAGGAAGAGGTGGCCTACCAGATCGTCGGCGACAACGAGGCCGACGTGAAGCAGGGCCGCATCTCCATCTCCTCGCCCATCTCCCGCGCGCTGATCGGCAAGACCGTCGGCGACAGCGTCGAGGTCTCGACCCCGGGCGGCGGCAAGAGCTACGAGATCCTCAAGGTCCAGTTCAAGTAGGACCGGGCGGCCTTTCTCCCCCTACCCGCTTCCCTGTCATTCCGCAGCTTGACCGCGGAATCCAGAGCCGCTCGCGCCGATGCCGGATGCCCTGGGCCCCGCCCCTCCGGTCAAGCCGGAGGGCTTCGGTCATCCAAGCCGCGGCGTGACACGTTGAAGTGCGAAACCTACGCCTCCTCGGTCTCCATCAGCGCGACCGGCACGCCGGGCTCGTGTTTCGAGCGGCGGATGGTGAGGGAGGTGCGGACGTGGGCCACGTTGGGCGCCGGCGTCAGGTTTTCCGTGAGGAATGTCTGGAAGGTGGCAAGGTCGGGCGCCACGCATTTCAGGATGAAATCGATCTCGCCGTTGAGCATGTGGCACTCGCGGACGATGGGCCACTGGCGCACGCTCGCCTCGAAGGCGCGCAGGTCGGCTTCCGCCTGGCTGTGCAGGCCGACCATGGCGAAAACCGTGACGTCGAAGCCGAGCGCGCGCTCGTTGAGCTGGGCGTGGTAGCCCTCGATCAGCCCGGCCTCCTCCAGCGCACGCACGCGGCGCAGGCAGGGCGGCGCGGAAATGCCGACACGGCGGGACAGCTCCACGTTGGTCATGCGGCCGTCCGCCTGCAGCTCTTCCAGGATGCGCCGGTCGATGCTGTCGAGCTTTGAACGCTGCATTCGAGGGGCTTCCCCTGTTAGAAATCGGGTATGGCGGTTCGCGCGACTCATACCCTGCCCCCCCGACGGCGCGCAATAAAATTGCGCCCACACGAAAGATCATGACCGATACGGCGAAATCCCCCGGCGGCGAGCGGCGCCCGGTGGCCTGGGCCATCTCGGGCGGCGCGCGCGGCATGGAGAACCAGGCGATCGCGCTAGCGGAGGCCGCGGGCTACGAGCCGCAGCCCGTCCGCATCGCGGCCAAGGCCCCGTGGCGCTGGCTGCCGGAGCGCGGCTGGCGGCTGTGGGGTGACGTCCCCCGGCGGCTATCGGAGGCAAGCACGCCGCTTGCCCCGCCCTACCCGGACCTTGTGGTCGGCTGCGGACGGCTGGCGGTGGCGGCCGCGATCCACGTACGGCGCATCTCGAAGGGCTCGACCTTCGTGGTGCAGTGCCAGGACCCGCGCGTGCCGCCCTCGAACTTCGATCTCATCGTGCCGCCCGAACATGACCACGTGCCGGCAGCGCCCAACGTCTTTCCCATCGTCGGCTCGCCGAACCTCGCCCTGCCGTGGCGGCTGGATCATGCGGCGGACCTGTGGCGCGAAACCTTCGAGGACATGCCGCGCCCGCTGATCGCCGTCGCCATCGGCGGGCCCAACAGGGCTTACCGGATGGGCACGCCAGAATTGGATGCCCTGTTCAGGCACCTTGCCGCCATCAGGGAGGCGACGGGCGCGAGCTTCGCCATCACCACGTCGCGGCGGACGGGGGCGGAGAACGAGGCGCGGGTGAAGAGGGCGGCAGAGCAGCTGGGCGCCTGGCTGTGGGACGGCGAAGGGCCGAGCCCGATCCTCGGCCTCTACGCGCTGAGCGACGCCGTCGTCGTCACCGAGGATTCGGTCAACATGGCCGGCGAAGCGGCGGCGGCCGGGCGGCCTGTCTATATCGCGCCGCTCGAGGGCCACTCGGAGAAGTTCACCCACTTCCATGACTCGCTGCGCGCACGCGGTATTGCCCGTACCCTGACGAACCGCTTCGAGACGTGGACCTACCCGCCGCTTCGCGAGACGCAGCGCGCCGCAGAGGCCATCCGTACCCGGATGGCGGAGCGCGGCTTCACCCTGCCGCCGCCGCGCGGCTAACACCGGTTTGCTCCGGACCCGCACTTTCCGGACCCGCACTTTCCGCATCCGCCCCTTCCGGGCCCGGATCAATACCGTCCGCTAACGGATTCTCCGGACTCCGGGAATCAGGGTTATCCACAGCTTCTTGCACAGGCCTGCCGGACCCTGAAGGTCCGCATGCGAACGAACCGATTCATAGCGCAAGGCGACTCAGCGAAACGCAGGGCAAAGCCCGGACTTTCCCGGTTATCCACAGGCAAATATGGAAGCCGGTTCCAAAACCGAGGCCGGCATCGGGCCGCCCCCACGGCGCCGCCACGACGCGCCGCACGCGCCTTGTCCACAGCACCCGCCACACCGCTCGCAGCCGCGGGAGAACCATGCCGATGCGGCCGCGACGGACGCAGCGTCCGCCTGCCCTGCGCGGAATGACGCAGTGCAAAAAATCCCCTTGAATAAGTCTGGACTGCCTCTAAATTGCAGCCATCAAGGTTTGGAACGGCTCTAATCAGGAGCGCGTATCCCGCACGAACCTCTCGTTTTCAGGAGCAGTTTTTATGAGTGTACTCGTCGGAAAGCCCGCCCCCGATTTCACCGCGGCCGCGGTGCTGGAGGACGGCGACATCGTCGAGAATTTCCACCTGATGGACCATCTCAAGGGGTCCTACGGCGTGGTGTTTTTCTGGCCGCTCGACTTCACCTTCGTGTGCCCGAGCGAGATCCTCGCCTTTTCGAACCGCGTGCCGACATTCAACGAGCTGAACACCAAGGTGGTCGGCGTGTCGATCGACAGCCAGTTCACCCACTACGCCTGGCGCAACACGGCGCCGAACGACGGCGGTCTCGGCCCGGTGAAGTTCCCCATGGTGGCCGACGTCTCCAAGCAGATCGCCCGTGAATACGGCGTGCTGCACCAGGAGGAAGTGGCGCTTCGCGGCACCTTCATCATCGACAAGGACGGCGTCGTCCGCCACCAGCTGGTGAACGACCTGCCGCTTGGCCGCAACGTGGACGAGACCGTCCGCACGCTCGAGGCGCTCCAGTTCCACGAGGAGCACGGCGAGGTGTGCCCGGCCGGCTGGCAGAAGGGCCAGGAAGGCATGAAGGCCGACGCCAAGGGCGTGGCCGACTATCTCGGGAAGCACGCCGAAGCGCTCTAACGGCGCGACGGCGCCGCAACGCCATCCGGGCCCGAGCCGGGCTCGGGGTGGCAGCGCCCCGGGCGGAAACCCGCCTGTTCCCTCCCGCTCCGGCGGGACCGCCCGGGCGCGCTGTCATAAGTCCGTGATCCGCCCCGTCTTGTATGGCCCCCATGCGTGTGGCGCAGGGGCCCACGGGGTTTGAATTGCGGAAGGATGGGGCCATGTTGAGGGCGCTCGCGCGACTCGCCGGTTTGACCGGAAAACCCAAGCAGGTATCGGAGGGCCACGGGATGGCCGAAACACAGAATACGAAACACGCCAAGGTTCTGATCATCGGCGCCGGCCCGGCGGGCTACACGGCGGCGATCTACGCCGCGCGCGCGATGCTCGAGCCCGTCATGGTGCGCGGCCTCCAGCCCGGCGGCCAGCTGACCATCACCACCGACGTGGAGAACTACCCAGGCTTCGCCGACGTGATCCAGGGCCCGTGGCTCATGGAGCAGATGGAAGCGCAGGCGCGCCACGTGGGCACCGAGATGATCGACGACACGATCGCCGAGGTGGACCTCAAGTCGCATCCCTTCCGCGCCATCGGCGACGGCGGCGACGTCTACACGGCGGACGCCATCATCATCGCCACGGGAGCGCAGGCCCGCTGGCTCGGCCTGCCGAGCGAGGACAAGTTTCAGGGTTTCGGCGTGTCGGCCTGCGCCACCTGCGATGGCTTCTTCTACCGCGGCAAGAAGGTGGTCGTGGTCGGCGGCGGCAACACCGCCGTCGAAGAGGCGCTGTTCCTCACCAACTTCGCCAGCCACGTGACGCTGGTGCATCGCCGCGACGAGCTGCGCGCCGAGCGCATCCTGCAGGACCGCCTGCTGGCGCACGAGAAGATCTCGGTCGAATGGGACAGCGAGCTGGACGAAATCCTCGGCGACGAGGACCCGCTCGGCGTCACCGGCGTCCGCCTCAAGAACACCAAGACCGGCGAGACGAAGGAGCTGGAGACCGACGGCGTCTTCATCGCCATCGGCCACAAGCCCTCGACGGAGCTGTTCGTGGGCCAGGTGGACATGAAGGACAACGGCTACATCCTCACCGCGCCGGACTCGACGGTGACCAACGTGCCCGGCGTCTTCGCCGCGGGCGACGTGACCGACGAGACCTACCGCCAGGCCGTGACAGCCGCAGGCCTCGGCTGCATGGCCGCGCTGGAAGCGGAAAAGTATCTCGCCGCGCGCGAGATCGAAAAGCCGAAGGTGGCCGCGGAAGCGGGCGTGAAGGCGGCGGAGTAAGCGTCCACGCCGGACCGGCTAACAAAGAGAGCGGCGGACCTCAGCGTCCGCCGCTTTTTTTATGCGCGCTGCGTGAGCCCGATGACGTGCCCGGCTTCATCCATGCGCGTGACGACGGTTGCGCCCGCCGAGGCCAGCGCGTCCGCGTCGGTGTAGGGGTCGCCCGCGTAGCCGATGACGCGCATGCCGGCGGCGGTGGCGGCCTTCACACCGGGGACCGTGTCCTCGATGACGAGGCAGGTCTCGGGGGCGTGGCCCATGGTGGCCGCGGCGTGGAGGAAGAGGTCCGGCGCGGGCTTGCCGCGCTTCACCATGGTGGCGCTGAAGACGTGCGGGCCGAAGTGATGGTCGAGGCCCGCCCCGCCGAGGACGACGCGCAGGTAGTCCGGGTCGCTGGAGGAAGCGACGCAGCGCGCGATGCCGGCCTCGCCCACCCGGCCCGCGAGGTCGTGAACGCCGGGAATGGCGGCGACGCCCGCCTGCATGACCTGCTTCATCTCGGTGCGCACGCGCTGCGCCCACCCCTCGGGCACGGGACGGCCAAGTTCGGCCTCGATCAGCGCCACCGCGGAGAGCATGGAAAGGCCCCGGTAGCGGCGGTGGCAGTCTTCCGTGGTGGTGGGCAGGCCGAGGGCCGTCACGGCCTCGGCGAGGAAGACGTTGGCGACAGTCTCGCTGTCCACGAGGACGCCGTCGCAGTCGAAGATGACGAGGGAGGGAAGGTCTCGGGCGCTCATGACAGTGCGTTTAGGCGGTTCGCGGCGGGGGCGCCAGCCTTGGACCGGTCACAAGCTGTTGCGGCAATTTGCAGGATGGACCGGATGCTTTGTGGCGCCCCGGCCTTGCGCCGAATCGCGCATGCCTTGATATAGGGGCTGCCGTGCCGCACCCGGGCGCGGCGCCGGGTGCCGGAGGCTGGGATGGACTGGGACAAGCTGCGGATTTTCCACGCCGCCGCCGAGGCGGGCAGCTTCACGCATGCGAGCGATCAGCTGGGCCTGAGCCAGTCGGCGGTCAGCCGGCAGATCTCGGCGCTCGAGGAATCGCTGGGGCTGACCCTTTTCCACCGCCACGCCCGCGGCCTGCTGCTGACGGAATCCGGCGAGACGCTCTACGGCACCACAAAGGAAGTCTTCACGCGGCTGGCGGACACCGAGTCGCGCCTGCGCGAGAACAAGGACGAGCCGTCCGGCGAACTGAAGCTGACGACAACGGTCGGCTTCGGCGCCAACTGGCTGGTGCCGCGCCTCAAGGAATTCACCGACCGCTACCCGCTCATCAACCTGCACCTGATCGTCGACGACCGGGAGCTGGACCTTGCCATGCGCGAGGCGGACGTGGCGGTGCGGTTCCACCCGCCGGTGCAGCAGGACCTGGTGCAGCGCAAGCTGTTCCGCGTCCACTACCACCTCTACGCCACCAAGGATTACCTGGCGCGCAAGGGCGAGCCGAAGAAGCTGGCCGATATCGACGGCCACGACATCGTCGTCTACGGCGAGCACGCGCCGGTGGCGATCCGCGACGTGAACTGGCTGCTGACGGCGGGCCGCGAGGCCGGCGCGCCGCCGCGCGAGCCGTTCTTCCGCGTGAACAACATCTACGGCGTGCTGAAGGCGGTGGAATCGGGCTTCGGCATCGGCGCCCTGCCCGACTACATCATCCGCCACCACCCGGACGTGGTGAAGGTGCTGCCGGAGGTGGAGGTGCCGCATTTCGACACCTATTTCGTCTACCCGGCGGAACTGCGGGACACCAAGCGCATCACCGTCATGCGGGATTTCCTGCTGGAGAAGGCCCGCGAGTGGACCTACTGACCGCCTGGCTGACCGGCGGGCTGACCAGCCGGTCGGTTAAACCGGTGGAATTTCAAGCACTTCCGGTAAACGCGAATAGCTGAACAAAAAGCTATGCATTCACTGCATGGGTGCCGTGTAGGCAGGCTGCTTGTGCGCAGTGCAGCAAGAGCCTATTTCAGCGTCATCGGCGGTTCTGAAAACAAACCGCCACCCCCCTCGATGCAGCCTCCCCCAAGTGATGCATCGTGGCGCGCGCCGGAGCCGTTCCTCCCCAAAGTGGGCTCCGCAGCGCGCGATGGCGGTCCGCTGCGCCCCCCCAATGCGCGGCCGCCACAAAGGGACAGGCCGGGTCCGCTCGAGTTAGCAGACCCGGCCTTTTCCTTTTTGGGCACCCTGTTTGATCAGTCGGCCTCGACGGCCTCGGCAGGCGACGCGGCCGCCGCCGGCGGGAACGCGAGATCGTCGTCCGCGCGGAACAGGCGGCCGCCCTCGGCGGTGGCAACGCAAACCACGGCGCCCAGCCCCAGCATCAGGTAGCCGGAGAACAGCGGCACGACCGTGCCGTCGTAGAGATAGCCGATGATGGAGCCGAGCAGGCCGCCCAGGAACGTCTGCAGGAAGCCCAGCACCGACGACGCGGTGCCGGCGACGTGGCCGAGCGGGTCCATCGCCAGCGCGTTGAAGTTGGTGCCGATAAAGCCGAAGCAGCCGAAGATCGTCGCCATCAGGACGGCGAACAGCCAGAACGGCATGGACGCGCCCAGCGTGAGCGCCGTGGCGAGCGCCAGCGCGATGATGCAGGTGAAGGCGATGAGCGCCGTGTGCGACAGGCGGCGCATGCCCATGCGCTCCACCAGCCGGGAATTCATGAAGCTGGCGGACGCCATGAAGACGGCGATGCCGGAAAAGGCCAGCGTGAAGTAGTCCCCCAGCTCGAAGGTCTGGGTGAAGATCTGCTCGGCCTGCGTGATGAAACCGAACAGCACGCCGAAGGTGAGCGCCGTCGCCATGGCATAGCCGAAGGCGGCGCGCGTGGTGACGACGATGCGGAACGCGCGCGTGACACGCTTCACGGTGAGCGGCAGGCGGTATTCCGGGTGCAGGGTTTCCGGCAGGCGGATGAAGGTCCACGCGGCCAGCACCGCGCCGAAGATGCCGGTGACCCAGAACACCGACTTCCAGTCGCCGAACAGGATGATCGCCTGGCCGATATTGGGCGCGATGAGCGGCACGGCCATGAACACCATCATGACCAGCGACATGACGCTGGCCATGCGCGCGCCGCCGAAGGTGTCGCGCACGATGGAGATGGCGACGACGCGCGTCGCCGCCGTGCCGACGCCCTGCACGAAGCGGATGGCCAGCAGCCACTCGAAGGACGGGACGAAGGTGGCGAGCGCCGAGGCGCCGACATAGACCGCAAGACCGAACAAGAGGACGGGCCGCCGCCCGAACCTGTCGGAGATGGTGCCGTAGGCGATCTGCGCGAGGCCGAAGCCCAGTATGTAGGCGGGGATCACCCACTGGCGCTGGTTCTCGTTCTCGACGCCGAGGGCGATGCCGATGTCCTGCAGCGCCGGGATGAAGACGTCGATGGCGAGCGCGTTGAGCGCCATGAGCGAGGCGACCATCACCACCAGCTCCCAGCGCGGCATGCCATGTGCCGGACTGTCCTGGGTGCGGTCGGTCATCGGGGCGCGCCTTGGCAGGAGATCTGAGCGGAAAACGCGAAAGGCGGCGTTCCGCTATGGAAACGCCGCCCTCGGGCTGCCTCAACAGATATACCCTGCCCGCCCCCGCGCAAGGCCGCGCGGGCATGGCTGCTGCCAGCTAACGGTAGAGGTTCTGGCCTTCGAGACCCTTGTAGAGGCCCGCGACCTGCTCTTCGTAGCCATTGAACAGGAGGGTTTTCACGCGGCGGCCCGTGCCCAGCACTTCTTCCGTGGCCTGGCTCCAGCGCGGATGCGGCACCTCAGGGTTCACGTTGGCCCAGAAGCCGTATTCGTCCGGCGCGATCTCTTCCCAGAAGCTGACCGGGCGCTTCGCCGTGAACTCGAAGCGGACGATCGACTTGATGGACTTGAAACCGTACTTCCAGGGCACCGCGAGGCGGATGGGCGCGCCGAACTGGTCGGCGAGCGGCTTGCCGTAGATGCCGGTGGCGAGGAAGGCGAGCTCGTTTCGCGCCTCCGCCATGGTGAGCCCTTCCGTGTAGGGCCACGGGTACCAGAACTGGCGCTGGCCGGAGGCGATGTCCGAGTTCTGGAAGGTCTGCATCTTCACGTAGCGCGCCGCCGATGTCGGCTTGCAGTAGTCCACGAAGGCCGCCATCGGGAAACCGGACCACGGCACGGTCATCGACCACGCCTCGACGCAGCGGTGGCGGTAGATACGCTCCTCGAGCGGCATCTTGGCGATCAGCTCGTCCACGTCGATTTCGAAAGGCTCTTCCACGTCGCCCGTGACCTCGATGGTCCAGGGGCGCGCGACGAGCTTCTGCGCATCTTCCGCGATGAACTTGTGCGAGCCGAACTCGTAGAAATTGTTGTAGCGCGAGGTGACATCCTCGCCGGTGACGGGCCGGTCGGCGACGAACGCCTCGTTGCGCGGATAGGGGTAGAGCTTCGCCGCCTGCGCGTTGAGCTGCTTCTCGGTGGCGGCATCGCCCGCGGCTTCTTCGGCCGCTTCGCCGCAGCCGGCGACCGAGAATGCGGCGGCGCCGGCGATGGCACCGCTGGTGGTGCGCAGGAACTGGCGGCGGTTGAGGAAGACGTGCTCGGGCGTCACCTCGGATTCGGGGATTTCCCAGCCGCGCGGGCGCCGGATCAGCATGGATTCGTCTCCATCGCGGGGATGCTCTTCAACATGCTGGCCATGATGACGCGCAGCGGCGGCGCGGCAAGTCACGTCGCCGCGAGGGCGCCGTGAGCGGCGCAACGAAAAACGCCCCCGCCGCGGAAACGGCAGGGGCGTCTTCGGCTGACGCGCGATGCTTGGCTTATTTTTCTTCGAGCATCGAGCGGAGCATCCACGAAGTCTTCTCGTGGACACGCAGGCGGCCGACGAGCAGGTCGGCGGTGCCTTCGTCCTCGGCCTCTTCCGCGCGCTTGAGGGCGTCGCGGATGGTATGGGCCACGGTCTCGTGCCCCTTGGTCAGGTTGGCGACCATGTCGTTCGCCGACGGCACGTCGTCGCCGTCTTCAAGAACGCTCGAGAGCTTGGCGAAGGACTTGTAGGAGCCGGGCGCGTAGACGCCGAGGGTGCGGATGCGCTCGGCGATGTCGTCCACGGCGAGCCAGAGCTCGTTGTAGTGCTCCTCGAACACGTTGTGCAGCGTGGTGAAGCGCGGACCCGTCACGTTCCAGTGGTAGTAATGGGTCTTGAGGTAAAGCGTGTAGGTGTCCGCGAGAACGAGCTTCAGGGCTTCGGCGACGCCTTCGCGGGCGTCCTGTTCGATACCGATATCGATCGCGACACTCATGGGGGAACCTCCGTTTGGCCGATGGGTTTTAGGGAGGACGGGAGGCCGGGCCGTCCCCTCACTTCTCTGACTTAAATTAGAACGATTCCAAACTATTTCAAGAGACGGTTGGGCGTTTGCCCCGCGGGCCATATGCTTCCGTAACAAACGGGTGCCCGGACCGATCCATTCGAGGGGGAGCGACGCATGACAACGCCCAGCCGCCAGCCGGTTATCACGCTCGACCGGGGGCATGCCCCCATCAAGATGAACCGCCGCCAGATCCTGATCGGCCTTGCCTCGGGCACGGTCGTCGCCTTCACGGGCTGCACCTACAACCCGGAACTGGGCCGCGACCAGTTGATGCTGGTGAGCGACGGCGCCCTTGCCTCGGCCTCCGCCAGCGCGTGGAACCAGCTGAAGCAGAAAGAGAAGATCTCGAACGATCCGAAATACACCAACCGCCTGCGCAACGTGGGCCGCAAGATCACCACGGCGGCGGGGATGCAGAACCAGTCGTGGGAATACCAGGCGTTCGAATCCAAGGAGAAGAACGCCTTCGTGCTGCCGGGCGGCAAGGTCGGCTTCTATACCGGCATGATGGATTTCACCGATAACGACGCGCAGCTCGCCGCCATCATGGGCCACGAGGTTGGCCACGTGCGCGCCAAGCACGCCGCCGAGCGCTACAGCCAGCAGCTGGCCGGGCAGATCGGCCTGACGGCAGCGCAGGTGGCGGTGCAGGCGGGCGAAGTGTCCTACGGCGCGCCGCTGATCCAGGCGGTGGGCCTCGGCCTCCAGTTCGGCGTGCTACTGCCCTATTCGCGCCGCCACGAGCTGGAAGCGGATTCCATCGGCCTGCAATACATGACGCAGGCCGGCTACAACCCGCACCAGTCGGTGGCGCTGTGGCAGAAGATGGCCCGGTCGGGCGGCTCGCGCCCGCCGGAGTTCATGTCCACCCACCCGGACCCGACGACCCGCATCGCCGCCCTGCAGCAGCAGATCAAGCAGATGGGCTACTAGGCCTCGCCACTACGCGCCACTCAGAATTTGAGTTCCGCGTTGAGCGACAGGGCGAGGTCGCGGCTGCCGTCATCGGTCAGGCCCGGCAGGACGGCGAAGCGGGTTTCCAGCACGCGGCCGCGGCCGAGATCGGCCTCGTTGTAGATGGCCGGGCCGAAGTAGTGGCCCTGGTCGTCCAGGTCGGGCGTGTCGCCGAAGGCTTCCTCGATGGCGCCGTGCGCTTCCGCACCGATCTTCCATGACGGGGCAATCGGCGTCGTGGCGCTGAGCGCGTAGGACAGGCCGGCATCCTCGCCGTCCGCGAAGGGGAACTCGACCAGCAGGTTGCCGATGAAGGTGACGCTGCCGACGGGCACTTCCGCGATGGGGCCGAGTTTCAGGGCACCTTCGTTCAGGCCCGCCTTGTTGGGCACTTCGAGAACGCCGTAGAAGCCGAAGACGGGCGCGCCGCCATGGGCGTGGCCGTGATCATGATCGTGGCCGTGGTCATGGCCAGCACCCTCGCCGCGCCACAGGATGAAGATGTTTTCCCACTCGAAGGCTTCGAGTTCGGCGGTCTCCTCTTCCGGGTTAGCGATCTCGAAGGCGGCGATGGTCTTCCACCACGAGGTGACGCCGACGCCGAGCGCCAGTTCGTGCACCGAGCGCTCCTCGCCCGCGGGCACGTCTTCCGCGAAATAGGTGTTGAGCGCTTCGAACTCGAGGCCGCCCTCTTCCACGTGCGGGTGGACCACCTCGAAAATGCCGCCGCTCGCCTTTGCAGGCGATGCGGCCAGCACGCCCGCCGCAAGCGCGGTTACGCCTCCCACGGCACCCCATGCCGCGAAACGTCCCGCTGCCGGTCCCAGATCCTTTGCCATAAGCCCCTCCATCGCTCTTGCCGGGTTCGATCAGGGGCGGAGTCGTAATGTTATATTATCACAGTTGCAAGGGCGTTCTGGCGGGCGGGCGAGCGGCGCCGGTTGGGCAGGTGCGGACGGTGCCTACCCGGCGGGGGCCGTGCGGGCGTGCCGGTTGCGGTTGTCGTAGTTGCTGCCGCTCCAGCCGTCGGGCGCCCACATGTCGACCAGGAAACGCCCGATGGAGCCGACAAGCATCAGCGATGCGCCGATGATGAAGAGCCAGACGGCGACGGTCTTCCACGGCTCGAACTGCGGCAGGAACAGGACGCTGCCGACGACGAACGTGAAATTGCCGATCAGGCCGATCGACAGGTGGACCCAGCCGTACTCGTTGACCAGCGTCTTGATGGGGTTGGGTTTTGCGGGCATTGGGCGTGCATTCCCTTCGCGGTTGATGGCTCGAACCGCGAAGGGAATGCAGAGACCCGGTGCCGGGTTCCGTTCTGGCTCAGCCCTTCTAGCTCAGGCTCGCGCAGAAGGTCTGGATGCGCTCGCAGGCTTTCTCCAGCGACTTCGTGTCGGTCGCGTAGGAGATACGGAAGAAGGGCGAGAGGCCGAAGGCCGCGCCGTGCACCACGGCGACGCCTTCCTGCTCGAGGAGCGCGGTGGCGAAGTCCTCGTCGTTCTCGATCTTCTTGCCGTCCTTCGTGGTCTTGCCGATGCAGCCCTCGCACGACGGATAGACGTAGAACGCGCCTTCCGGCGTCGGGCACTTGAGGCCCTTGGCCTGGTTCAGCATGGACACCACGAGGTCGCGGCGCTTGCGGAAGGCTTCCGCGCGCTCGGGGATGAAATCCTGCGTGCCGTTGAGTGCCTCGACCGCGGCCCACTGGCTGATCGAGGTCGGGTTCGACGTGGACTGCGACTGGAGCTTGCGCATGGCGGCAATCAGCTCCTTCGGCGCACCGCAATAGCCGATGCGCCAGCCGGTCATGGCATAGGCCTTCGACACGCCGTTCATGGTGAGCGTGCGGGACTTGAGGCCCGGCTCGACCTGCGCGGGTGTGACGAACTCGAAATCGTCATAGGCCAGGTGCTCGTACATGTCGTCCGTCAGCACCCAGACGTTCTCGTGCTTCATCAGGACGTCGGTGAGCGGCTTCAGCTCGTCGCGCGTGTAGCCCGCGCCGGACGGGTTGGACGGCGAGTTGAAGATGAACCACTTGGTCTTCGGCGTGATCGCCTTTTCAAGCTGCTCCGGCTTGAGCTTGAAGTTGTTCTCGATGGTCGTCTCGACGAAGACGGGCTTGCCGCCGGCGAGCAGCACGATGTCCGGGTAGCTCACCCAGTAGGGCGCCGGGATGACGACCTCGTCGCCGGGGTTCAGCGTCGCCATCATGGCGTTGAAGATGATCGGCTTGCCGCCGGGCGCGACGAAGCATTCGTCCGGCGCGTAGTCGAGGCCGTTCTCGCGCTTGAACTTGGCGGCGATCGCCTCCTTGAGCTCGGGGATGCCGTCGACGGGCGTGTACTTGGTCTCGCCCCGGTCGATGGCAGCCTTGGCGGCGGCCTTGATGTTGTCCGGGGTATCGAAATCAGGCTCGCCCGCGCCGAGGCCGATCACGTCGACACCCTGCGCCTTCAGGTCGCGCGCCTTCTGCGTCACAGCGATTGTGGCGGAGGGCTGAACGCGGTTGAGGTTTTCGGACAGGAAACCCTTGGGCAGCGCCATGATGTCGGACCTTCCGGAGGCTGTTGCGGGACGGATGACGGGGGCGAACCTAGTCCCGCGTCCCGGTGCCCGCAACCGCCGCCATGTGACGCGCGCCACATGGCGGGTTTGCCGGAAAGCAGGGCCTACTTGGCCAGCGCGCGGACGGGTCCGGGCACGTCCACCTCCACCTGCATGGAGCGCAAGGTAATGGGCGCGAGGTGGCGCGTCTCGATGGGGACGACGCCCGCCCAGTAGGGCAGATCGAGATCCTCGTCCTCGTCCTTCGGGCCGCCGGTGCGCACCTTCGCCACCGCTTCCGACAGCGGGATGCGCAGGACCATCGTCGCCTTCATCTCCTGCTTGTTGGGCCAGCGTGACGCCTCCGACCGGCCGGGGGCGATGCGTTCCATGAAGAGGGCGAGCGCGGCGGTGCGCGCGTCGTCGCCCGTCACTTCTTGCGCTTCGCCATGCACGGTGACGGAGCGGTAGTTCATGGAGTGGTGGAACCACGAGCGCGCGAGCACGAGGCCGTCGAGCAGCGTGACGGACACGCAGAGGGGTGTGCCCTCGGCAAGCGTCTTGAACATGCGCGTCTTGCGGCTGCCGTGGATCAGCACGCTGTCGCCGTCGCGCACGTAGAAGATGGGGATCACGACCGGCGCGCCGTCATGCACGAAGGCGACATGGGCGATGTAGCCCTCGTCGAGAATGGCGTGGACCGTCTCGCGGGAATAATCCGCGCGCTTCTGCACGCGCACCTTGGTGCGCTTCGTCCGCGTGTAGCTGCCGCTCGTGTCGTTGGTCTCGGTTGTCTTGGTCATTGCCATCTCCTTCGAGGCGGCTTACATCTCACCGGATTGGTTTGCTCGAAAGCGCCATTCAGGAAAATTGGACAGAGCCAATTTCCGGAGGGGCCGATGCCCGACACGCTTGCCGCCGCCCTGCCCGCCCTCACGCTGACCCGCGATGGCCCCCTGCCCCTGCACGCGCAGGTGGCCGAGGCCCTGCGCGGGGCGATCCTTTCGGGACGCCTGCCGCCGCAGACGCGCCTGCCCGCGACGCGGGTGCTGGCGCAGGAACTGGGCCTTGGCCGCAACACGGTCGCGGATGCCTATGCGCAGCTGACGGCGGAGGGCTACCTGGAGGCGCGCGTCGGCGCAGGCACCCACGTGGCGGACATCGCGCCGGATGCGCTGCTGAACGCGGGCGCCGCACAGGTAGAGGAAACGGAGCCTGACCAGCCGCCACCCCTGTCGGGCCGCGGCGAGGCGCTGGCGGCGGCGTTCCGGCCCGCGCCGCCGGTGCCGGGGCGCTACGGCTATGCGTTCCAGCCCGGCGTGCCGGCCTTCGATGCGTTTCCCATCAGCGTGTGGGCGCGGGTGTCGGCCCGCGCGGCGAAGAACGTGCGCGCGGTGGGCGGCTACGAAAGCGCGTGGGGGCTGCCGGCGCTGCGCGAAGGGATCGCCAATCACGTGCGCCTGTCGCGCGGCGTGGTGTGCGAGCCGGAACAGGTGATCGTCACCGCGGGCGCGCAGGCGGCACTCGATCTTGCCGCGCGGCTGCTGACCGACCCGGGCGACCCGGTATGGATCGAGGACCCGGGCTATGGCGGCGCGCGCGGCGCCTTCGTGGGCGCGGACGCGAAGATGATACCGGTGCCGCTGGACGAGGAAGGCTTGGACCTTGCCGCCGCGCGCAGGACGGGCACGCGGCCGCGCGTCATCTACGTGACGCCGTCGCACCAGTTTCCCCTCGGCATCACCATGAGTCTGAACCGCCGCCTGGCGCTGCTGGAGGAAGCGGCGAACGCGGACGCGTGGATCATGGAGGACGACTACGACTCCGAGTACCGCTACCAGGGGCGCCCGCTGTCGTCGTTGCAGGGGCTCGATGGCGGGCGGCGCGTGCTTTACGTGGGCACGTGGTCCAAGACGTTCTTTCCGAGCCTGCGCATCGGCTACCTGGTGGTGCCGCAAAGCCATGTGAGCGCGTTCCGCTCGGCGATCCGCAACACGGGGCACGCGGCGCCCAGCCTGCCGCAGATGGCGCTGGCGGACTTCCTGCACGGCGGCCACTACGACGCGCACACGCGCCGGATGCGAAAGCTCTACGACGCGCGCCGCCGCCTCTTGCTCGACACCATCAAGCGCGAGGCGGGCGATATCCTGACGCCGACGGAGCGCGAGGCGGGGATGCAGTTCCCCGCGTTCTTCAAGAAGACACGCGACGACCGCGCCGCGTCCGAGGCGCTGGCGAAGGCGGAGATATCGGCGGCCTCGCTCACCCGCTACACGCTGGATGAGAAGAACCGGCGGCCCGGCCTGCTGCTCGGCTTCGCCGCCGTGGAAGAGCGGCATATCAGCCCTGCGGCGCGCAAGCTTGCCGAGGTGCTGGCCGCTTCATAGCGTCGTCGCCCATCAACAGGGAGGACGCCATGCCCTACCGCCTCTATTCGATGCAGGACAGCGGCAACTGCTGGAAGCCGCGCGTTGCCATGCACCAGCTCGGCATCGACTTCGAGATCGTCGATACCGACATCCTCAAGGGCGAGAGCCGCACGCCGGACTTCCTCGCAA
Source organism: Parvibaculaceae bacterium (assembly GCA_965229975.1). Lineage (GTDB taxonomy): Bacteria > Pseudomonadota > Alphaproteobacteria > CGMCC-115125 > CGMCC-115125 > Pyruvatibacter. Next base: position 396,311 of record OZ245936.1, on the reverse strand, counting down.
AGAACCTAAACGGCCGCGTGCCGACACTGGAACTGCCGGACGGCCGGTTCCTCGCCGAGTCGAACGCCATGCTCGTCTATCTCGGCGAGGGGACGGACCTGATGCCGCTCGACCGCTACGCGCGGGCGCAGGCGTTCCAGTGGATGTTCTTCGAGCAGTACAGCCACGAGCCCTATATCGCGACGGCGCGGTTCTGGCGCTCGATCAAGAAGGACACGTCCACGGTCGAGCAGTTCCTGCCGGTGTGGGAGCAGCGCGGCAACGATGCGCTTGGCGTCATGGAAAGGCACCTGGCGGACAATGCGTTCTTTGTCGGGGACACGTACTCGATCGCCGATATCGCGCTCTACGCCTACACGCATGTTGCCGACGAAGGCGGGTTCTCGCTTGAGCCCTATCCCAACGTACGGGCGTGGCTGGAACGCGTGGCAGCGACGCCGCGCTTCGTACCGATGAGCTGGCGGCCTTAGCAAACCTGTCATTCCGCGGCTTGACCGCGGAATCCAGAGCCAGGCGTGATCACCGTGTGCGCTGGACCCTCCGGTCAAGCCGGAGGGATAGCGGGGTTGGGGGGCTTGTCCAGTGTTCGCGGCGGCTGCGGCAAGCGGGGCTGCGAGTAGGCTCCACGGACAAGCCGTGGAGCGCACGGTTGAGGGTGGCCGTTGTCTCCCCCTTCCGTTCTCCCTCCGGCTTGACCGGAGGGTCCAGCGCACACGGCGAGACATTCGCATGTGGCGCTGGATTCCGCGGTCGAGCTGCGGAATGACAGAAGAGGTACGGGGCATGACCCGACTCGTCTCGCCACATTGACGCCCAGAAATTCCCCGGGCCTTGCCATAAAGGGCGCGAAATCTCGCCCCGTTGACGTGGCCAACTCTCCCCATACCGCCGCCGGGAATGGGTCAGTATCCCGGCGGTCCTGCCAAGACGAGGGAGACAACCCGGTGCGCGGGCCTCCCTCCGCTCAAGGGGGAGAACCTGATGAGCACGACGCACCACGTCCCCGCCCGCGTCGCCCTGCTGCTGGACGGCACCGCCTACGCCCTTCGCTTCCTCGCCGTTCTCGGCGCCTTCGCCCTTGCCGCCGCGGCCCAGTCCGGCGGCTTTTCCATGGCCGCGCTGGCGCAGGAAACCGCCCCCGCCACTACAGAAGCCCAGCCGAAGCTGGCCGTCGTCCGCCCCGGCGAGATGAAATCCGGCTCGCTGCTGTTCGAGACGGAAGAACCCGGCAAATACGTGCAGGCGCCGCTTGTCGCCACCGATGTCGATCTCGACGTCACCGGCATCGTCGCGCGCGGCACGGTGACCCAGCGCTTCTTCAACCCGACCGATGGCTGGGTCGAAGGCATCTACGTGTTTCCCCTGCCCGACGATGCCGCCGTCGACTCGCTGAAGATGCAGATCGGCGACCGCTTCATCGAAGGCAAGGTGAAGGAGCGCGAGGAGGCGCGGCAGATCTACGAGAAGGCAAAGGCCGACGGCTACAAGGCCTCGCTCGTGGAGCAGGAACGCCCCAACATCTTCACCAACTCGGTCGCCAATATCGGCCCCGGCGAGATGGTGGTGGTGCAGATCGCCTACCAGCAGACGGTGCAGATCGATAACGGCGAATATTCCCTGCGCTTCCCCATGGTCGTCGCCCCGCGCTATTCGCCCAAGCCGAGCGTTCACATGGTGGACTTCACGCTGGGGCCGGACGGCCGCTCGACGGGCTTTGCGTCCGTCTCAGATCCCGTGCCCGACCGCGACCGCATCTCGCCGCCGGTGCTGAACCCTGAGACCGAGGGCAAGACCAACCCGGTGACGCTGTCCGTCGATCTCGACGCGGGCTTCGAGCTCGGCGAGGTGAAGAGCCATCACCACGAAGTGCTGATCGACCGGCCGGACCGCATGACCGTTGCCATGTCGCTCGACGCGCCGAAGGGCCAGGTGCCCGCCGACCGCGACTTCGAGATGACCTGGCGGCCGAAGGACGGCGCAGGCCCCACCGCTGCCCTGTTCACCCAGACGGTGACGGACGCGGACGGCGGCGAGACGCCCTACCTTCTGATGATGCTGACGCCGCCGACCGGCGCGGCCATTCCCGATGCGGGCCCGCGCGAGGTGATCTTCGTCATCGACAATTCGGGGTCCATGTCCGGCCACTCCATGACGCAGGCGAAGGAAAGCCTGCTGATGGCGCTGGACCGGCTGGACACCGCCGACACCTTCAACGTGATCCGCTTCGACCATGAATGGGAGCAGGTGTTTCCCCAGGCGGTGCGCGCCGACAAGGAACACCTGGACATGGCCCGCGCCTTTGTGTCGGCGCTGGAAGCGGATGGCGGGACGGAGATGCTGCCGGCGCTTCAGGCGGCGCTCACCGACCGCAACCCGAGCGACACGTCGCGCCTGCGGCAGGTCGTGTTCCTCACCGATGGGGCCATCGGCAACGAGGCGGAGCTGTTCTCGGCCATCAAGCAGGGCCTTGGCCGCTCACGGCTGTTCACGGTGGGGATCGGTTCGGCGCCCAACTCGTTCTTCATGACCCGCGCCGCCGAATACGGGCGCGGCGCGTTCACCCACATCGGCTCGGCGGAGCAGATCAAGCCGCGCATGGCACAGCTCTTCGACAAGCTCGAAACGCCGGTGATCACCGGCCTCGAAATGGACTGGCCCGCGCGCATGGTGAGCGAAGCGTGGCCGAACCCGCTGCCGGACCTCTATTCCGGTGAGCCGATCATCATGACGGCGAAGCTGGCGCGCGAACCCGAGGCGGGCGACGTGCTGGAAGTGGGCGGCGACTTCGCGGGCGAACCGTGGATCGTGCGCCTGCCGCTGGCGAAAGCCCAGGACGGCGACGGCATCGCCAAGCTGTGGGCGCGGCGCAAGATCGCGGCGCTGGAAGGCATCCGCTATTCGAGCGGCGACTGGGAGAAGATCGACGCCTCGATCACCGAGGTGGCGCTCGACCATCACCTCGTCAGCCGCCTGACGAGCCTTGTCGCCGTGGACGTGACGCCGTCACGGCCGGAGGGCGAGGACATGACCTCCGCCGACATGCCGGTGAACCTGCCCGCGGGCTGGAACTTCGACAAGGTGTTCGGCGGCGATGCCGGCCAGCCGCTGCCGACGCGCGCCGCGGTGCAGCCCGATCCCGCGTGGCATGTGCTGAAGGTGGCGGCAGCCCCGCCCGCCCCGGCGCCCAACGCCAAGGGCGTGTCCCTGCCCGCCGGGTCCACCCCTGCGCCGCTCCTGCTGCTGATCGGCCTCGGCGGCCTCGGTCTCGGCCTCCTGCTCCTCGTGCTCTACCGGCGCGAGGGCGAGGCGGGAGTGGCGGCATGACCCGGAAACTGCGGCGAGGACTGATTGCAACGGGCGCCGCCCTGCTGCTGGCGGCGGGCACGGCGGCCCTCGTATCGAGCCTCTACATCGAGGCGAAAGCAATGGTCGGCCAGGTGCTGCTGGAAGACGCCTGGGACGAGACGGTGGCAAGCGGCAAGCCCGCCAAGCCGTGGTCGTGGGCCGACACCTGGCCGGTGGCGCGTGTGGCCGTGCCGGCGCACGAGGCGAGCGCCATCGTGCTGGCGGGCGCCAGCGGCGAGGCGATGGCCTGGGGCCCCGGCCTGATGGCAGGCACGCCCCAGCCCGGCGAAGCGGGCACCAGCATCATCGCCGCCCACCGCGACACCCATTTCGCGTTCCTCGAACAGGTGCGCGTGGACGACGAGATCGAGATCGCCCGCGCCGACGGCAAGCAGGTGCGCTTCCGCGTGACCGGCATGCGCGTGGTGCCGTGGGATGCCTCGGGCATCGACCCGATGGAAGGCCACGGGCGCCTCGCGCTCGTCACCTGCTACCCGTTCAACGCCAGGACCAGCGGACCGCTGCGCTACGTGGTCTTCGCCCAGCGCATCGGCCCGCCGGACGCGGACCCGGTGCGCGTGGCGTCCGTGGATGAAGCTTCGCCGGAGGTGCGGATGGCGCGCTGAGGTAACTCGTTGCGGCCGCTTGCTCCCTCCCGGATCCCCTTCGCGGGGGCGGCGGCCGTTCCGGGACCCGCCCTCAGTGACATGCGTCCGCGTACCCGCCACCGGCGGAGGGCCGGCGGCAGCGCCCAACACGCTGCCGCCGGTTTTCTTTTTCGAGAGTTACGCGGCTTTGCGCGCGACGAAGAGGTAGCGGTTGAGGGAGAAGAAGTAGCGGCCTTCGGCGCCCAGCTGGCGCAGGTCGTCGGCCCAGGCGCGGGCCTCGTCCTCGGTGATGCCCTGGCGGCCGGCAACGAAGCCCTGGATGGCTTTCATGATGCCAGCCGAATAGCTGTGCGGGCTCCAGTCCGGGTTGAACAGGGGGATCACCTCGCGGCGGACAACGTCGAGCTTCGCCTCCGTGAAGATGTGGGGCAGCTTGCGCGGCAGGTGCGCGTCGGCGAGGTGCTCGTCCCACGCCATCAGCACGCGCTCCATCCGCTCGCGGTTGGACGAGTGCCAGACGATCGAATCCCAGTCGGTGTCGAGCACGACGAGACGCCCGCCCGGCTTGAGCACGCGGTACGCTTCGCGCAGGGCGGCGAGGATGTCGGAGACGTATTCGTAGACCTGCGTCGAGACGACGGCATCGAACGTGTTCGGCTCGAAGGGGATGGCGGCGGCGTCCCCGTGGGTGAATTCGCACCAGTCGAGCCCTTCGCAGCGCGCGGATGACATGGCGAGCATGGGGCGCGCCGTGTCGATGCCGGCGACACGGCCGGTCTTCGTCACCGCCTTCGCCATGTCATAGGCGAGAAGGCCCGGGCCGACGCCGATATCGAGCGCCGCTTCGCCCGGGCGCAGGGCCAGCGCCTCCATGACGCGGGCGCGCTGGCCCACCACGTCGGGCGTCAGGTACATGGCCTCGACGGCCTTCGCCGCCTTCTCGTCGAAGTCGATCATGCCGGACATGGGCATCGTTCTCCCGTGTTGCGTGACCATCACCCTGTCCCTCTCCCGTGAGCGAGAGAGAACCGGATGCTGCAACCCTACCCCTCTCCCCGAGGGAGAGGGAGGGGCCCGCCGCGCAAGCGGTGGGAGGGTGAGGGTCAGCATCCGCACGTCCCCCGCAACCATTTCCCCCTCACCCTATCCCTCTCCCTCCAGGGAGAGGGGACCGGACGCAGCCGGCTACGCAACAATCCCTCTCCCTGAGGGAGAGGGAGGGGCCCACCGCGTCAGCGGCGGGAGGGTGAGGGTCAGCATCCGCACGTATCCTCGCTGGCTCTTCCCCCTCACCCTATCCCTCTCCCTCCAGGGAGAGGGGACCGGATGCGTCCGCCACGCAAATCAATCCCTCTCCCTGAGGGAGAGGGAGGGGCCCGCCGCGTTAGCGGTGGGAGTGTGAGGGTCAGCACCCGCGCGTCCCCCCGCCAGCTCTTCCCCCTCACCCTATCCCTCTCCCTCAAGGGAGAGGGGACCGGATGCAGCCGCCACGCCAAACAAACCCTCTCCCTGAGGGAGAGGGAGGGGCCCGCCGCGCTAGCGGCGGGAGGGTGAGGGTCAGCATCCGCACGTGTCCTCGCTGGCTCTTCCCCCTCACCCTATCCCTCTCCCTCAAGGGAGAGGGGACCGGATGCAGCCGCCACGCGGGTCCGCGAGCCTATGGGTGTGAGGTGAGCGGTGTGGGATCGCTACCGCTGATGAATGAGCTTCATGCCGGCCACCGGGCTGCGGGCCTTGAGGACGTAGTCGGCGCGGATGGAGCCGAAATAGACGTCCTTCATGTCGGCGCCGCCCCAGGTGACGTTGGTGGGATGGTCCATCACCTCGCCGGTGGGATCGTGCGCCACGGTGAAGACCTCGAGGTCCGGCGTGATGGCGACAACCTTGTTGGCGGCGGGCAGCGTGACCCAGAGGTTGCCCTCGGCGTCGAAGCCGTTGCCGTCGGTGAAGGCCCAGTTGGCCATCTCCTCGGGGCTCGGCAGGTTGTTGGGGTCCGTCTGCGCGGAGGGGATGATGCCGAGCATGGGACCGTAGTCCTCGCGCTTGCCGAGGCGGCCGTCATCGAGGATGGGGTAGCGCACCACGTTGCCGCCGCTCGTCTGGTTCACGTAGAGGTGGCTTTCGTCGGCGTCGAGGCAGCAGCCATTGGCGAACTTGAGGCCGTCCGCCAGCTTCTCCACCTTGCCATCGGGCGTCACGCGGAAGACGAAGCCGTCCTCGCGACCGTCGAGCGCCTGCGGCCACTGCTCGGCGAAGGTGGAATGGGTGCAGTAGATGGTGCCGTCGCGCGCGACGATGGGATAGTTGCACGAGGTGAGCTGCTTGCCGTCCACCTCGGACGCCAGCACAGCCACCTTGCCGGTCTCCACGTCGAGGCGCTGCAGCGGCCCGGCCTCGCCATCATAGATGCCGAAATTGGCGATGATGATGCGGCCCTCGGCATCCATGTTGATGCCGTTGGGCGCACCGCCCGCGTCCCCCACCTTGCGGAACGTGCCGTCGCCGAGGATCTCGGCGCAGGCGGACGTGTGTTCGGATGCCCAGACGCGGCCATCCTTGCCGACGACCACGTCCTCCGGCCGGTCGATGCCCTTGGCAACCTTCTGCATGTCGGCGGTTTCGATGCGCGCAAGCGCCATGGTTCGCCCTCCCCTGATTGTCTTTGTACGGATTTTCAGCCGAGGTTCCGGGTGCCGGAGACCTCGTAGATCTTGACGTCGATGGACGCGATCTTCGCCGCCCCCAGCGCCTTGCGGAATTCGGCCATGTGCGGCGTGGCGAAGTGGAAGTCGAGCGCCGCCTGATCCTTCCACAGCTCGAAAATGCGCATGACGTGCTCGTCGGTCACGTCGCGCGCATAGGTGTAGTCGAGGCAGCCGTCTTCCTCGCGCGAGGCGGCGATCATCCGGCGGCCCGCGTCGAGCACGGGCTCCATGTCGGCTGGATCATCGAATGTGGCCGTGCCGGCAACGATGAGCATGGTGCCTCTCCTTCCCTGCTTTGCGTTCTTCTGGTTTCCGGTACCATAGCAAGCAGACCCCGGGGGAGGAGAACGAAATGCCGAGGATTGCCGCCGCCGCGCGCATCGCCCTGACGACCGCAGCGCTCACAACCGCCGCCCTGATGCTGGCCGCGGGCATGGCCCACGCGCAGGACATCAACATGCCGGAGGGCCTGCAGGACGCGGCCACCGGCGAGGAGCTTCTCGACTTCGTGCGGCAACAGGGCGCGGAAGCTTCGCTGGAACAGGACGGCAACGGCGACCCGCTGATCCGCGCCACGGCCGGCGACGAGGACCTGGTCTTCACGATCCACACCTATGACTGCGAGGACCGCGGCGACGTGCGCGCGTGCAAGGTGATCACCTTCCGCGCCGCTTTCGAGACCGGCGACATGCCGGAGGTGGACCTGCTGCGCGCCGCCAACGCGTGGAACGCGACGCGCATCTATGGCCGCGCCTTCGTGGACAGCGAGGGCGACGCCAATATCGACCAGGTGTTCAGCTTCTGGCGCGGCGCGAGCCCGACGAGCCTCAAGAACGCCTATAACGATTTCGTCGCCGCGATGACCGAGTTCTACCGCGAGCTGGACCGCTAGTCGGCACGCGCCGCCTTGCGCACGGCCTTCGCGAAGGCTTCGGCGTCCGCAAGATCATCCATGCGCAACGCTTCGCCGTTGGGATCGAGCGGCGTCACGTAGAGCGACCAGGCGCCCGCCATGCCGCCGAGCCACGAGCGGCGCACATGCACCGCGTTGATCTCGCGCAGCGCGATGGCGCGCGCGGTGAGCGGCAGCGGCCCCGTCACCATGACCAGGCGGCGGCTGGTGACGGCGGCGAGGCTGGTTCGCCGCCGGCCCAGCGCCCAGATGAAGAGCGCCGGCACGAAGACGACTTCCACCGCGATGGCCAGAAGCGCGACCAGCCACAGCCCCGTGAACGCGGCCCAGACGAGCAGCGCCCCCCACAGCCACGAGATGGCGAAGGCCGGCACATGCACGCTCCAGTGGAGCCGCGCCGTCGCCACCACCCATTCGCCAGGCTCAAGCGCCCGCGCAAGGGACGCGGGCAGCGTGGTTGCCGTCATGCCCATGCCCTCCCCGCGGATTGCCGAAAATCCGCAGAAGACGCTGCGTCATCGCAATATGGCGGCCCAATGCGACCCATTAGATGTTTACTCAATGTTCACCAACCGCGCTTTTTGCAGACGCTAACATGCCGGAAATAAACACGAATCGGCTTGAAACCATGCTCTTGACGCACCACGTGCGATGAGCAGAATTCACCGGAAATCCGGCGGAAGAATCCGCCGGGACAGCGGGGCGAAACAGAGAGGAGCCGGACGTGACCGTAGCCGAAAGCGAACCCAACAAGGCATCCGATACTGCCGAAACGGTCCGCCAGGGCGAAAGCCGCGCCTGCGTTCTCCATATCTGCGGCGGCATCGCCATGCTCGCCGCCGGCTTGGCGCTGCTGATCGCCACGTAACGGCGCGGGAACTTCTCGCACACAAAGCTGTTTTTCCCGTGCAGTCGGACCCTGTACGGATGTCGCGCCTGTCACCGGCGCCCCTCGCGCGACTTGACGCGCGCTGCATTCAACTCACCTCCGATCACTGAGAAGCCCCGCGATGTCGACGGCGTCATTTTGACCAAGGAGGGATTTCATCATGAGTAATCCGAAGCTTCGCGACGAAGACGCCCGCCAGGGCAAGACCGGCATGGGCGTGCGCTGGGTGCTGGTGATTTCCACGCTGGCCGCCATCGTGGCGCTCGGCCTGATCTTCGGCATCTGGGCGTAGGCTGCGGTTTCACAATGCTGAAATGGCGCGCGCGCGGCTTGTGACGTAACATGCATGCCGTCCGGGCCGTCCGCGCCCGGATGATTGCAACAGCCTTTCAGTCACCGCGCATGTTCCAGGACCAGACTCCCGAACCGCTTGCCGACCTCGCGGCGCTCGCCGGCCCCACGCCGGACTGGCTGGATGCGCTGGTGCGTTACTTCGAAAGCCTGCTGGCTGACAACACGCTCGGCGACTACCTGGTCGCAGGCGGTGTGGCTGTGCTGGTCACCGCCGTGCTGCTCGGCGTCAAGCTTGCGGTGCTGTTCATCCTGCGGCGGCAGGGCGGCGACAACCCGCGCAGCCGCCGCGCGGTCTTTGCCACGGCGGCGGCGCGGACCTGGACGCTCTACCTCATCCTTCTCGGCATTACCGCGGGCGCGGGCTTCCTCGCCCTGCCCGGCGCGCTGACGAACGGCCTTGCAGCCGTCACGCTGGTCATCTTCTTTTTGCAGGTCGGCGCATGGACCAGCGCGCTGATCACCGGCTTCACCGAGCGCTATTCGGCGATCCATGGCGAAACCGATCCGCAGGCAACGACCGGCCTGTCGCTGCTCAGGCTGGTCGGCCGCATCGCCGTGTGGTCGATCGTGCTGTTGCTGATCCTCGACAATCTCGGCGTCGACGTGACGGCGCTTGTGGCGGGGCTCGGCATCGGCGGCATCGCCATCGGCCTTGCCGCGCAGAACATCCTCGGCGACCTGTTCGGCTCGCTCGCAATCGTGATGGACAAGCCGTTCGTGCGCGGCGACTTCATCATCCTCGGGCCGGACCACATGGGCACGGTCGAACAGATCGGCCTCAAGACGACGCGCATCCGCGCGCTCTCGGGCGAGCAGCTGGTCGTCGCCAACTCGGACCTGCTGACCAGCCGCATCCGCAACTACAAGCGCATGTGGGAGCGGCGCATCGTCTTCAAGCTGGGCGTCACCTACCAGACGCCCCACGCCAAGATCGAACGCATCCCCGGCATCATCCGCGAGATCATCGAGGCGCAGGAAGGCGCGCGCTACGACCGCAGCCACTTTTCCGGCTACGGCGACTTCGCGCTGCTGTTCGAGTCGGTCTGGTTCGTCTCCTCGCCCGACTACAACACCTACATGGACATCCAGCAGGCGATCTATCTCGAGATCCACCGCCAGTTCGAAGCCGAAGGCATCGAATTCGCCTACCCGACCCAGACGGTGTTCGTGGAGGGGATGGGCGGTGGCCGAACGACTGAATGAAGTCAGAAGTTCTCGAGGTACTCGGCATCCACTTGGACTTGTTCGACCAGCTCAACGCGTGTCCCAATGCGGTGATCCTTCAGTAGATCGCACAGATCCTCACCATCAATCAGGTCGATTGCCGGAGCCCCATCCCGCGTGGCTTCGTTGCGTGCATCGGCGGTAAAGCGGCTGGTCGTAATTATCAGCCCCTTGTCCGCCCTTCCCATCATCGCACCACGGAAGTCGCGGACAACGCCGGCGCCAACTGATCCTGCCCATCGCTTGCTTTGGAACAAGACCTGAAACGAAACCAGGTTGACCCGGAGAATACCGTGGCCGTCTATGCCACCATCGCCACTCCTACCGGTCACCTCCACCCGAGTGAACCCCGCCTCTCTGAGAAGGCGCTGGCACAATCGCTCAAATGCCTCCGGCGGCATTCTCAGCAAGGACGCCAGCAAGATCTCTTTCCAGTCCAATTCGGCGGTTGTTTCGTCCTCTTCTGCATCTTCCGAGACATTTGCGCCGACGGAGGAGGCCTCCTTCCGAGCGGCCCGGTTTATCGCTCGTACGCGTCGCGCCACATCTTCAAGCTCAATATCGCTCAGGGCGTATCCCGAGGGCGTAAGTGTCCACACTCCCTGCGTGGCATTGTTGATCGCATCGATCTTCTTGAGGTAACTCCGAGCCCATTTCAGTCGGTACTCAAGTTTGGTGATCGTGCTTGTCTCATCGTGCGGCGCTTCCACGATGTCCTCAGAATACTTCTGCTGCTTGATAACTTCGTCGTGGATCTCTTGGTTAGACGCCGATCCGCCAAGCGCTTTCAACGCATGGACGGTCGGCGGAATTAGAGCGGTTACAGTTGGAATATCTTTTGTGGAGATCACTGATGAATTTTCCCGATAGCAGCAAATATCCAGAGACGTTGAAGACACTAGCCCATTTTGGTGGGTCTTAGTGGGGCGCCCTCGGTCAGATTTAACGACTGATAGCTGCGCCCAATTCGCGCTGGCCCAAATTTGAGCATGCGCTTTAGGTCGAGGCTTTCCAACACAAGTCTCGCCACGCGTTGCGCAACTTCCCTATTGCCAATTCCAAATCGGTCAATTGGCAATAGGGAAGTTGCAAGCCGGCTGAACTGGCCAATAGAAAACGCGCGGAGGGTGGCCTCCGCGCGTTTTGTCGTGTCCCGGTGTTGGCCCGCGTCAGGCGGCGCGGGTGGCCTTGGCGAGGCCCTTGGAGATCAGGAACTCGTTGAGGGCGCTGCGCGACGTGTCGTCGCCGTCGAAGCGGAGGAAGACGCCGCTGTCCTCGATGCGCTCGATGCGGGCCGTCTGCGGCAGGGCAAGGCCCGGCACGCGGATGACGGCGCCCGAGGCCTTGGCGATGCCGTGGCCGCGCGCGATGCGGCAGCCGGTCTCGTTGAGGTCGAGCAGGTCGAGCTCGTGCTGGCTGCCATTGGCTTCCACCATGGCGGGGATCGGCGGCACCGGCTTGAAGCGCTTGTCCTCGCGCCGGGTCATGCCGTCGTGGTTGCGCAGACTGTCGATGGTCGCGGTGACGCGCGTTTCCAGGTTGCCGGTGGCGGTGGACAGGCCCTTGGCCACGTCCTGCAGCTTGGTGGCCATGTCGCGCAGGCCGGCCATCTCGCCGGCGACGCCGGAGATGCGGCCGGAAACCTCGCGGGTGCCGGTGGCGGTCTGCTGCACGTTCTCGGCAATCTCGGACGTGGCCTGTCCCTGGTCGCGCACCACCGAGTCGACCTCGGCGGCGATGGCCTGGAGGCGGGCGACGGTCTGGCCGATGCGCTCGATGCCGGAGACCGCGTTGCCGGTCTGCTGCTGCACGCGGTCGACCTGGTCGGCGATTTCCTGCGTGGCCTTGCCGGTCTGCGCGGCGAGCGCCTTCACCTCGCCGGCGACGACCGCGAAGCCCTTGCCCGCCTCGCCCGCGCGCGCCGCCTCGATGGTGGCGTTGAGGGCGAGCAGGTTGGTCTGGTCGGCCACGTCGCGGATCAGGTCCACGATGTTGCCGATGCGCTGCACCTCCTCGTTGAGGCCGCGCACGACCTCGGCGATCTGGTTGGCTTCGCCGGTGACCTCGGTGACGGCGGAGCTGGTGTCCTCCATCTGGCGGCTGACCTCGCGCACGCTGGTGGCGAGCTCTTCGGCCGCCGCGGCGATGGTCTCGACGCTGGTGGTCGCTTCCTCGGCGGCGCCGGCGACGGAGGTGGACGCGGTCTCGACGCGGCCGGTGGCGTTGGTCATCTCGTCGGACGAGCCGTTGAGATCCTTCGCGTAGGCGACGATCGAGCCGATGGCGCCGCGGACCTCGTCGTCCAGCGTACCGGCCAGCGACTGGAGCTGCTCGCGCAGCAGGCGGTCGCCGGTGTCGATGTAGACGGAGATGGCCAGCTCCATGTCGAGCATGACCGCCTTGGAGACCGCCTCCTGGGTGATCGCGACCTGCTTGCGCTTCGCCTTGCGGCCGACGAGGGCGAGGATGTCGCCCAGCACGATGGCGTAGCCGCCCACGTACCAGCGGGGCTGCAGGCCGACGCGCTGGTGCGCTTCGCCGATGGCGACGGCGCGGGCGAAATACTCGGGCTCGAAAGTGCCCTTGAAGAGGCGCGCCCAGTGGGCCTTCTGCGCCGCCTTCAGGCGGTCGATCTTGGCCCCGTCGCCGGAACCGAGCAGGCGCTCGAGCTCGTTGAAGCGGACCAGGTGCGAATAGAACTTGTCGAGCAGCGGATCGAGCACCTTTTCCAGCTCCGGCCAGATGGCGCGCAGCGCCTGGCCATGCTCGGCCGTCATGCCGATGAACTTGAGACGGCCTGCTGCCGAGGCCTGGGTGTCGTCCTGCGAGGTGGCTGCAATGGTGGCGTTCATGTCCCGATACCCCTGCGTTTCCGGGTGGAAACCCTAGTTTCTGTGCGACTATTGGGGCCGGGAAAGCTAATGTTTGGTTAAAATGTGAAACTATACTTCGTGCGCACGCAAACTGCTTTGAAAACCCGCGGAAAACCTCAATAAAGATTGCTGTTTTGTTTTGAAAGCAAAATAAAGATTCCACCACTCGTTGCAACCCATGCACGCATCGCGGGTACACGTGACACGCGCATGCACGCGGATACACCCGAACCGGGGCGTGCAGCCGGGTGATTCGGGGTTGCAGAGCCCCCTGACAGCATCGTGTCAGCAGCGCGCGCCCGGCGGGATGCGGGATCGGCGCGGGGACTCGCAACGGGACGGGCCGTGGACCATATTCGGAGCCATGCCAGCCAGCCGGAAGAAAACCCCCGCGAAACGCGCGAAACAGCCCGCTGCTGTCGAGGCGGCGGACACCTATCCCGTGCCGCAGGAAATCACCCCGGAAGAAGAGACGCGCGGGCTCTCGGAAGCGCCGGGGGCGAGCTTCGTGCCGGCGGCCGAGGTGGACCCGAAGCTGGCCTTCAACAATGACGGCACCGGCGCGGGGCTGAAATACCTGCCGGACGTGCCGTTCACCCCGCACCGCCCGGCGCGGCCGGACACGGCGGCGGAGTTGAGCCGGCCGCTGCGCGTGGCGTCCCACTACGAGCCGGCGGGCGACCAGCCGCAGGCGATCAGGGAGCTGGTGGAAGGCGTCAACGAGCACGAGCGCAACCAGGTGCTGCTCGGCGTCACCGGCTCGGGCAAGACCTACACCATGGCGAAGGTGATCGAGGCGACGCAGCGCCCGGCGATCATCCTGGCGCCCAACAAGACGCTGGCGGCGCAGCTCTACGGCGAGTTCCGGAGCTTCTTCCCCGACAACGCGGTCGAGTACTTCGTCTCCTACTATGACTACTACATGCCCGAGGCGTATATCCCGCGCACGGACACGTATATCGAGAAGGAAAGCTCGATCAACGAGCAGATCGACCGCATGCGCCACGCGGCGACGCGCGCCCTGCTGGAGCGCGACGACGTGGTGATCGTCGCGTCCGTGTCGTGCATCTACGGCATCGGCTCGGTCGAGACCTACACGTCGATGACCTTCGAGCTGAAGAAGGGCCAGCGCATCGACAGGAACCAGATCCTCGCCGACCTGGTGGCCATCCAGTACAAGCGCAACGACACGGCGTTCCAGCGCGGCACGTTCCGCGTGCGCGGCGACACGGTGGAGATCTTCCCCGCCCACTACGAGGACCGCGCCTGGCGCGTCTCCATGTTCGGCGACGAGATCGAGGAGATCACCGAGTTCGACCCGCTGACCGGGCAGAAGTCAGCGAGCCTCGACCGCATCAAGGTGTTCGCCAACTCGCACTACGTGACGCCGCGCCCGACGCTGGCGCGCGCCATCCAGGGCATCAAGGGCGAGCTGAAGGCGCGCCTCGCGGAACTCAACGACCAGGGCAAGCTGCTGGAAGCGCAGCGCCTCGAACAGCGCACCATGTTCGACCTGGAGATGATGGAGGCGACCGGCTCCTGCGCCGGCATCGAGAACTATTCCCGCTGGCTGACGGGCAGGAAGCCCGGCGAGCCGCCCCCCACCCTCTTCGAATACGTGCCCGACAACGCGCTGGTCTTCGTGGACGAAAGCCACGTCACCGTGCCGCAGATCGGCGGCATGTTCCGCGGCGACTACCGCCGCAAGTCGACGCTGGCGGAATTCGGCTTCCGCCTGCCCTCCTGCGTGGACAACCGGCCCATGCGCTTCGAGGAATGGGACGCCATGCGGCCGCAGACGGTCTTCGTCTCGGCCACCCCCGGCCCCTGGGAGATGGACCGCACCGGCGGCGTTTTCACCGAGCAGGTGATCCGCCCCACGGGCCTCATCGACCCGGTGACGGAAATCCGCCCGGTGGCGACGCAGGTAGAAGACCTGATCGCCGAGTGCAAGGAAGTGGCGGCGAAAGGCTCCCGCGCCCTCGTCACCGTGCTCACCAAGCGCATGGCCGAGGACCTGACCGAGTACATGCACGAGCAGGGCGTGCGCGTCCGCTACATGCACTCGGACATCGACACGCTGGAACGCATCGAGATCATCCGCGACCTGCGGCTGGGCGCCTTCGACGTGCTGGTGGGCATCAACCTCCTGCGCGAGGGCCTCGACATTCCCGAATGCGCGCTGGTCGCCATCCTCGACGCCGACAAGGAAGGCTTCCTCAGGTCGGAAACCTCGCTGGTGCAGACCATCGGCCGCGCGGCGCGCAACGTGGACGGGCGCGTGATCCTCTACGCGGACACGATCACGGGCTCGCTGGAGCGCGCGCTGGCCGAGACCCAGCGCCGCCGCGAGAAGCAGCTCGCCTATAACGAGGAACACGGCATCACGCCGCAAAGCGTCCGCGCCAACATCGCGGACATCCTCGACAGCGTCTACGAGCGCGACCACGTGCGCGTGGGGACGGGCTCGGCGTCAGGCGGCTTCGGCGAGGACGACGTCGCCCTCGTCGGCCACAACCTCAAGGCCCACATGGAAGACCTCGAACGCCGCATGAAGGACGCCGCCGCCGACCTGGAATTCGAGGAAGCGGCAAGGCTGCGCGACGAGCTGAAGCGGCTGCAGGAAACGGAGCTTGCGGTCGCCGACGACCCGATGATCCGGCAGGACGCCGTGCGGGAGCGGCGGGGGGACGAGAAGCGGGCCCGGCCCAAGGGACGGAAGCGAGGGCGAAGCTCAAAGTGAGAAGTTAGACCAAGACCTCGCTACCAGCCTGCCTCTCGGAAACCAATTTTACAAAATCAGCAACGTTCCAAAGCCACATTCTTTGCTTCGACGTGTAACTCTCGGCAATGTCGGCGGGCACAACGAGTTGCACCGGCGGTTCGGAATTTTTCATGGTCGTCGTTTGCGCTTCGGAAATCGCTGGTTCCAACGTGAGAAGATGTTTTGTTGGAACACGCAGTGCCTCGGGAAGAATCTGCGACCAACGATCTTTGCAGCTCGACTTAGCGGCTAGCATCGTCAGACGCGTCTGGCTGAAATCGGGATTGTAGTATTCCGAAGCACCCGGAAAGAGAAAATCCGGCTTCTTGCCGTTCTCGGTTTTGACTTGCGTGTCGTACCTGATCTCAAAAGCATCGAACAAAGCCGAGAGATGATTTTCAAGCGAGCGTCCCATCCGTGCCTTGCGCCGGTTCTGGACGCCAAGCGAAAAACGTATGAAGCCGTCTACGTCCACATCACCATCATCCATGAACCCCTGTTCGATGCGCACTGAGACAATCCGCCGTTCGAGCCGGCGAAACATGGCCTCCTCATGAGTGAGCCAAGCCATGAGCGCGGCATCAGCATCGTCGCGAGCATCGACGCCGGGGAGCGTTAGACGTGCCACCTGCGAAAATTCATGAGTCGTGGGAAACTGGGTGCCGAACCGCTCAACAATTGAGTCCAGCGTGTTGGCATTTGGATCTTCGAACTCAATTCCAATCTCATCGAGGATGAAGCGCGACACAAAGTCCAAAGGACCGCTGTCGTTTTCCTCGAAATTTTGGACGGTGAAGGTGAGTTCTGGCTGGTGCTCAAGCCCAAACAACCAGAGAAGCTGATTCTGGATGGTGCTTTCGCTCGGGACAACGACAAAGAGCAGGCTCTTGTCGGGACGGATTGCCAGAAAAAGGCTGTCCCCAGCCTGCATAATCTCCGTCACAGGATTGCTTGTGTAGTAAAGGCGAAACTCGGGCGAACGCGGCTTCCCTACACGAGTGTCGTAGTAAGTCGCCCCACCTTGGGTGACTATGCTTTCTTGTTCGTCAGCTAGCCAGATATAGGTCACATCAAACTCGGCTCTCTCGTCGCCGAGGAAATGACGCATTGGCGCTATTGCACCGATTTCATGTTGGTTGGAGCGCTTGGGCTCCGCATCAACGCCGGACAACTTCTTGACGCCGACGCCTTCAAAGTATTCCGAGAGCCGCACCCTATTCATCGCCGCGAACCTCCAACTGCGCAGCACAGCCTACAAGCCATGCGGCACAGACGGTGGCAACATCGTCAATCGGCTTGCGCGCACGCCCTTTCAGAGCACATTCCCAGACTGTCGCCACACGCCACCCGGCGGCTCGAAGAGCATCAACGTTTTGCCTGTCCCGTCGCATATTTCGCGATAGCTTATCGCGCCAAAAGTCTATTCGGCTCTTGGGCCATTTGAACAAGTGACAATTGTGGCCGTGCCAAAAACAGCCATTGACGAAGATGACAGCATGATAGCGTGGAAGCACAAGATCAGGCTTGCCTGGAAGCCGCTGGTCGTGAAGTCGGTAGCGGAAGCCTCGGGCGTGAAGCTGCTTCCTTATGAGCATTTCCGGTCGCGTGTCAGACCCACGTATGCCCGACATCATCCGGCTTCGGACTTCAGGCGCGACTACATCAGCCACTCGCCTGCCTCAGTGGCAGTTGCTTCTGGAGCGGCCTGCGCTCACGCAGCGCAATTGCTTCCTCTATATGCTCTCTCATTGCATTTGCGACGGCCCGAACAACCGGAACCACTACTGCATTACCAAACTGGCGGTACGCTTGGGTATCTGAAACCGGAATAATGAAACGGCTCTCCCTCGGCTCTTCAAATCCCATCAGACGAGCACACTCTCGCGGCGTAAGCCGTCTGGGCCTTCCACCAGGCTGTTCAATAAGCACCTCTGACCCGTCCTTGTAATAGCGAGCCGAGAGAGTGCGTGCGACATCGTCGGGACCGAAAAGGGAGTAACCGAATCCGTTGCCCGCCTTTTGGTGCTTTACCTTGTACTTTTGAAGATAAGCCCAAAGCTTTGGCGTGAGCGTGTACTTCTCTGCAACATCATCTTCCAGTATATCGCCAAGAACAGGCCGTCGACCGGAGGGAAATTCCACCTGATCAAAGCTAAAGCGCGACGGCCTCCGAAAACCCACAATGAAGATGCGCTCTCGCTTCTGGGGGACCCAAGCCTCCGAATTGATAACCTGTTGGTGAACTTCGTAGCCGAGTTCGTTCTCAAGCACATTCATGATAGTGGCAAACGTCTTGCCGCCATCGTGACGTTCTAGGTTCTTTACGTTCTCGAGCAGGAAAGCCGTCGGCTTATGATGCTCAATTATCCGCGCCAAGTCATAAAACAGCGTCCCTTGGGTATCGCACATGAAACCATGCGGACGACCCAATGAGTTTTTCTTGGATACCCCAGCAATTGAAAACGGCTGACATGGAAACCCGGCAAGCAAGACATCATGCGCTGGAACCCGCTCCGGCTCTTTTGCAAAAGGACGTATATCACCGGCCAACTTGTGGGAGTCGTCGTCCGGAAAATTCGCCGCATAGGTCTCCCGGGCAAACCGGTCCCATTCCGATGTAAAGACGCACGTTCCGCCTATTTCCTCGAATGGCCGACGCAGCCCCCCGATGCCGGCAAAAAGATCGACAAAATTGAAGGCAATCTCATCTCCGGCGCGACGATCACATCGCTCGGCCACAATTTCTCTGAGTTTGCCCAGAACGAGCGGCGGCAGTTGGCCACTATCCCTAGCTTCATACCGCCTGATCGTTCGATCCGACCTCCCCAAAATTTCCGCAACCTCCGCAATGGATAAGCCAGCCTTCTGCCGGAGAGATGCGAATTCGCTCGCTTCGTATATCGTTTCCATCGACACCATCTCTGGGAATTTTTTGGACACTATGTCAAATTGATTCCCAGCGTATCAGTGTCATGATGGGAACAAAAGAAGAATATTCATAGATTCCCCTTGGCCGCCATCCCCTGCACTGGAATGGATACGATCAATCGTCGGCAAACCTCTCCTTATCCCCACCCCCTCCCGCCTGCCGTACAATCACCGACTGACCTTCCGCTGAGGGCATCCCGGGCCGTCCGGGCTCTGGCGGGAGGGCGGCGCCCGGAGCGGGGTGCTGTGGTCTTCCGGGTTTGCCGGGCGGCCGCGGGTCTCGCGGGGAGAGGAGCAACGTGCCTCTCCGGATGGGCGGTGGACGGCGAGCGGGGGCCCGGGCTGCCTGCGCCGCGCCGCCTTCGGGCGGACGGCATGGTCCGGGCCGTATCGGCTCTACCCGCCTAACCAGCGGGAAGCGAGACTGGGTGGATGATGGGCCGTCCGCCGGACAAGACGCCGCGCGTGGAGCGCCGCATGAGAAGGCGGCACACACAACAACATTAGGATCGCTGCCTTCGCGGCGCTCCCGCTCTCCCTCGTGGGCGTTGGCCCGGGAGGTTGTGTCACCCCCGCGCGGCATGGGCCTGCGGGGCTTTTGGTGCTGGGGGTGTGCGGGGGCGGGCTGTGCGGCGGAGGCTTGTGCGGATGCCCTGGACCCTCCGGTCAAGCCGGAGGGAGGGCGGATGGGGTTAGGGGGTCCTGCCCTCCCCCCTCCTCCGTGTGCTCCCCGGTTTATCCGGGGAGCCTACTCGCGGTGCGTCTTGGCGCGGGGGTGCAGTTGGGTCTCTCCCGCTGCGGCAAGCGGGATTGCGAGTGGGCCCCACGGATGAACCGTGGGGCGGACGGATAAAAGGGAGGTGGGGAAGCGCCCCCGCCTACTCCGCGGCTTCCGCTTTCTTGCGGGTGTCTTCGTCGAGGGGGATGGGGTCGGCCTTGGCGGCGGCGAGGCCCTGGTAGTCCTTTTCGCGGATGCGGGTGATGATGTCGCCCACCGCCTCGCGCGGGGTCCCGAGGGACTGTAGCACCTGGCCGGCGAGCTGGAGGGAGCTTTCCAGCGTTTCCGGCACGACGCCGGTGGCGCCGAGGCGGAACAGTTCGTCCGAATGCGTCATGTCCCAGGCGCGCACGAAGATGGGCAGGCCGGGCCAGCGGTGGCGGATCGCCTCGACCGCGCGGCTGGCGGCGGCGAAGTTGTCGAGCGTCACGACGACCGCGCCCGCGTGGTCGGCGCCGACGCGCTCCAGCACGTCGGTCTTGGCGGCGTCGCCGTAATAGACGGGCTCGCCGGTGGCGCGGAACTGGCGGGTGCGCGGCACGTTGAGGTCGAGCGCCATGTAGGGGTGCTTCAGGTCGGCCAGCATCTTGGCGACGGTCTGCCCGACGCGGCCATAGCCCGCGATGATGACGTGGCCCTCGAGGCCGCGGGACTCGTCGCCCGAGGCCTGGATGGGCTCACCGCCGAGGCGCTCGTCCATCTTGGCTTTCAGCCACGAGCCGAGATCGGCCATGAAGGGCGTCAGCGCCATGGAGACCGACGCGACGATCAGCATGTACTGGCCGGCCGGATCGTCGATGACGCCGCCCGCCATCGCCGCCGTGATACCGACGAAGGCGAACTCGCCGCCGGCGGACAGCAGGAGGCCGGTGCGGATGGCGGTGGTCCACGGCATGCCGAAGGCTTTCACCAGGCCGACGAGGATCGCCGTCTTGAG
Organism: Parvibaculaceae bacterium; assembly: GCA_965229975.1. Taxonomy (GTDB): domain Bacteria; phylum Pseudomonadota; class Alphaproteobacteria; order CGMCC-115125; family CGMCC-115125; genus Pyruvatibacter. The sequence goes on along the minus strand of OZ245936.1, from coordinate 375,993 downwards.
GGCGATGAGGCCGAAGACGCCGAGCGCCACGTTCACCCACTGGACGGCGAGGACGCCGAAGTCGATGCCCATGCCGATGGAGATGAAGAAGAGGCCGAGCAGCAGGCCCTTGAACGGCTCGATGTCGGTCTCGACCTGGTGGCGGAACTCGGTCTCCGACAGCAGCAGCCCGGCGAGGAAGGCGCCGAGCGCCATGGAAAGGCCGGCAAAGCCCGTGAACCACGCGGTGCCGAGGATGGCCAGCAGCGTGAGCGCCATGAACAGCTCGGGGCTCTGGGTCCAGCTCACCATGCGGTAGAGGTGGCGCACCAGCAGGCGGCCGAGGAAGATGATCGCCACCACGGCGACGACGGCGCGCAGGAGCGCGATGCCGACAAGCTCCGCGATGTGGCCCGCCCCGTCGCCGGAGAAGATGTTGACGAGCATCAGCAGCGGGACGACCGCGAGATCCTGCATCAGCAGGACGGCGAAGCTGGCGCGGCCCATGCGCGAGGCGAACTCCCCGCGCTCCATCAGGAGCTGCATGATGACGGCGGTGGAGGAGAGCGCGAGGCAGAGGCCGATGATCATCGCCGCGGGGATGGAATTGCCCCACCAGTAGGCGATGCCGCCGATGACGACGCCGGAGACCGCGACCTGCAACCCGCCGAGGCCGAAGACGAGCTGGCGCATCGCCTTGAGGCGCTCGACCGAGAGTTCGAGGCCGATCATGAAGAGGAGGAAGACGACGCCCAGCTCCGCCATGCGGGAGACGCCGTCCACGTCGTCGATGATGGCGAAGCCGAACGGGCCGATGACCGCGCCGACGAAGAGGTAACCCAGGACGGGGCTCGCCTTCGCCCAACGGAACAGCGGCACCAGGATGACGCTGGCCATCAGGAAGACGATGATTTCCTTGATGTAGGGAACCGTCGCGTGGCCGGCCCCGTGATCGCCGCCCGCGGCCATGTCGGCCGCCTGCCGGGCTACTTCTGCGATCGTGTCCGGTTCCAACGCCTTTCCCGCCTTCGTGTGCTTTGCAACGCCTGTACGGGACATATATATCAGGGATCGGCGCCGGGGCACGCGGGGGCAGGCCTGCGGCGCGCAATTTTTTCGCGGTTTTCGCGGGCAAACCGGGTCCGCGCGCGGGAACAACGATCCGGGGAGGGCCGGGCCGCCATCGCGCGGGCCGCGGCGAACAAGGGGCAGGATATTCCGACCGTGACAGCCGAGATCACCCGCCGCCGCTCCCGCCGCCCCCGCGTCACCCGCGTCTAGAGCCGAAACGGCAGCACCCGCTTCATGATGTATCTCGCCCTTGCCGGTGGCCTCATCATCCTGCTGTTCAGCGGGGACCTGCTGGTGCGCGGCGCCGTGGCGCTGGCGAGCCGGTTCGGCGTCAACTCGCTGATCATCGGCCTGACGGTGGTGGCCTTCGGCACCTCGGCGCCGGAGCTGGTGGTCTCCATCAAGGCGGCGCTGGAAGGCGCGGCGGGTATTTCGCTCGGCAACGTCGTCGGCTCCAACATCGCCAACGTGCTGCTGGTGCTGGGCCTGCCGGCGATCATCTATCCGACCGCGTGCAACCAGGCCTCGATCCGCCGCAACACGTCGATGATGGTGGGCGCGACGCTGCTGTTCATGGCGCTGTGCTTTTCCGGCAGCCTCGACTTCTCGGACGGCGCGATCCTGTTCTTTTTCCTGCTCTGCTTCCTCGCCTATTCCGGCATGCGCGCGCGCCACAACCCGGAAGGCGCCGGCGGCGACCTGGCGGACGTGGAGGAGCTGGAAGAAATCTCCGGCCTGCCGGAAGCGGTCTGGGCGATCCTCGCCTTCCTGCTGATCGGCCTGCTCGGCCTGCCGCTGGGCGCGGAGCTGGTGGTGGACGGGGCGACGGAGATCGCCCTGCAGTTCGGCGTGTCGGAAGCAGCGATCGGCCTCACGGTCATTTCGCTCGGCACCTCGCTGCCGGAGCTGGCGACGACGCTTGTGGCGGCGATGCGGCGGCACGCGGACGTGGCCATCGGCAACGTCATCGGCTCCAACCTGTTCAACATCCTCGCCATCATGGGCATCACCGCCATGGTGGTGCCGCTGCCGGTGCCGCAGAGCTTCCTGCAGTTCGACCTGTGGGTGATGCTGGCGAGCGCCCTTCTCGTCGTGCCTTTCGCCTTCACCCGCTCCAGGGTGACGCGGGCGGCGGGCGTGCTGTTCGTGGTGCTCTACGTCCTCTTCCTCATCGCCGTCTTCAACGTCGGATGACCGGGCCACGCCATCGCAACGCCCTCGTTACCGGCGGCGGGAAGCGCATAGGCCGGGCCATCGTGGAAGGCCTCGCCGAAGACGGCTGGGCGGTCGCCATCCACCACAACGCCTCCGGCGAGGAAGCCGCGGCGCTGGCGGCAGCCATCAACAAGCAGGGCGGCAAGGCGGCGGCCGTGCAGGCGGACCTGTCGGATGCAGGCGCCCTGCCCGGCCTTGTCGCCGACGCAGCGAAAGTCACCGGCCCGCTGACGCTGCTGGTCAACAACGCCTCGATCTTCGAGGAGGACGACGCGGCGAGCATCACGGCGGAGAGTTTCGACGCACACATGGCAGTGAACCTGCGCGCGCCGCTGCTGCTGGCCCGCGCCTTCGCGGGACAGCTGCCGGACGAAACGCCCGGCAACATCGTCAACATCATCGACCAGCGCGTCTGGCGGCTGACACCGCGCTTTCTCTCGTACACGACCGCCAAGGCGGGGCTCTGGACGGTGACGCAGACGCTGGCGCAGGCGCTGGCGCCGGAAATCCGCGTCAACGGCATCGGCCCCGGCCCGGCGCTGCCGAACGACCGGCAGGCGCCCGGGGATTTCGAGGCGCAGATGCGCGCGGTGCCGCTGGAAACCGGGCCCGAAACCGGGGAGATTCAGCGCGCCATCCGGTTTATTCTTGAATCGCCGTCGCTGACGGGCCAAATGCTGGCGCTCGACGGCGGCCAGCACCTCGCCTGGCAGACGCCCGACGCCACCGGCCCCGAGTAAGTCTTCGTACAGGTCCGTTGCCGATGACCAAGCCCAACGCCGATGCCGCCAACAACGTGACGCCGCTGCGCATCGCCGATGCCGCGCGGCTGATCAGGCACGTCTTCGTGCGCGACCTGCGGCTCGATGCGCATATCGGCGTCTACCGCCACGAGGAAGACGCGCCGCAGCCGATCATCGTCAACGTGGACCTGACGGTGACCGAGGGCGAGACGCACCTGAACGACAGCCTCGCCAACGTGGTCTGTTACGAGCGCGTGGTGAACGACATCAAGCAGCTGGTCGATGAGGGGCACGTGAAGCTGGTGGAGACGCTGGCGGAACGCATCGCCGAACAGTGTTTCAGTGACGAACGGGTGCTGGCGGCCCGCGTGCGCATAGAAAAACTCGACGCGATTGCCGAGGCGCGAAGTGTCGGCATAGAAATCGAGCGTCTGCGGCCGATCTCGCCAGCCTGAAGACTTCGCGCATCCGGCAAGACCTGACGCCGCGTCAGGCTTCGTCATCGCGGCGACTTTTAATGGCCCGCCATGCGGATTGTGCACATGCGCACCCTGTGCGAGAGCCTTGATTCGGCGGGCAAATCCGGATCGTCGCCCATCGCGCAAATTGCGCTGCGCATGCAAAAAATCCGCAGAAAAACGGGATGTTTCGCGTGCGATGAAAAATTGTGCAATTCGATGACGGTGGCGGACTTCCGCCCCCAGGCACGCGCCCGCAACAGCTTGCCAACAGCTTTATCCACAGCGGCGGTGGATTTCCGGCACGCCGCATTCTTCGAATTGCCCGCGCCGGATGCATAGTCAGGACGATGAGCGAAGAGACCGCCGACAGCACGGCAACGGAAACGCCGCCCCTCAAGGGCGCGGACCTGATTGCCGACCATGTGACGCGCCTGCCCAACGCGCCCGGCGTCTACCGCATGTATGGCGACGACGGCGAGGTGCTGTACGTGGGCAAGGCGCGCAGCCTGAAGAAGCGCGTCACCAGCTACACGCGGCTGATCGGCCATACCAACCGGATCGCGCGGATGATCGCATCGACACGGGCGATGGAATTCGTCGTCACGGAGAGCGAGACCGAGGCGCTGCTGCTGGAGGCCAACCTCATCAAGCAGCTGAAGCCGCGCTACAACGTGCAGCTGCGCGACGACAAGTCCTTCCCCTACATTCTGGTGACGCGCGATCACCCGGTGCCGCAGATCACCAAGCACCGCGGCGCGCGCGGGCGGACGGGCGACTATTTCGGCCCCTTCGCGTCGGCCGGCGCCGTGAACCGCACGCTCAACGCCATGCAGAAGGCGTTCCTGCTGCGCTCCTGCACCGACAGCGTCTACGAAAGCCGCACGCGGCCCTGCCTGCTGTTCCAGATCAAGCGCTGCTCGGCGCCGTGCACCGGCGAGATCGACGAAGAAAGCTACGGCGCGCTGGTGGACGAGGCGCACGCGTTCCTCTCCGGCAAGAGCCGCAAGATCCGCTCGCGCATGGCGAAGCAGATGGAAGAGGCGAGCGCCGAGCTCGACTTCGAGAAGGCGGCGATCTACCGCGACCGCCTGCGCGCCCTCAGCCACATCCAGTCGCACCAGGGCATCAACCCGCAGACCGTGGAAGAAGCGGACGTCTTCGCCGTCCACGCGGAGGGCGGGCAGGCCTGCGTGCAGGTGTTCTTCTTCCGCGCCGGGCAGAACTGGGGCAACCGTGCCTATTTCCCGCGCCACGACAAGGACATGGAGGCGGACGAAATCCTCGACGGCTTTCTCGCGCAGTTCTACGAGGAGCGTCCCGCCCCGCGGCTGGTGCTGCTGAGCGAGACCGTGGAGAACGCGGACCTGCTGGGACAGGCGCTGACCATCAAGCGCGGCCGCAAGGTGGCGGTCGGCAAGCCGCAGCGCGGCGAGAAGCGCGATCTGGTGCAGTACGCGCTGGAAAACGCGCGGGAGGCGCTGGGCCGCCGGCTGGCGGAATCCTCGACGCAGACAAAACTGCTGGCAGGCGTTGCCGAGGCCTTCGGCATGGATACGCCGCCCGAGCGCATCGAGGTCTACGACAACAGCCACATCTCGGGCTCGAACGCCGTGGGCGGCATGATCGTGGCCGGGCCCGAGGGCTTCCAGAAGAACCAGTACCGCAAGTTCAACATCAAGAACCCGGAGACCGAGCCCGGCGACGACTACGCGATGATGCGCGAAGTCCTGACGCGGCGTTTCGCCCGGCTGGTGAAGGAACAGGAAGCGGTGGACAGCGGCGAGGACGAGACGGCCCCGGAGCCCGTCTGGCCGGACCTCATCCTGATCGACGGCGGCGCGGGACAGCTGGGCGCCGCGCAGGGCGTGTTCGACGAGCTGGGCATCGACCGGGTGACGCTGGTGGGCATCGCCAAGGGCCCGGAGCGCGACGCGGGGCGCGAGCGCTTCTTCATGACCGGGCGCCAGCCCTTCATGATGGAGCCCAAGAGCCCGGTGCTCTATTACCTCCAGCGCCTGCGCGACGAGGCGCACCGCTTTGCCATCGGCAGCCACCGGGCGCGGCGCAAGAAGGCCATCGGCAAGTCGATCCTCGACGGCATCCCGGCCATCGGCCCCAAGCGCAAGCGCGCGCTGCTGAACCATTTCGGCTCGGCGCGTGCCGTGGCGGCGGCGGGGCTTTCGGACCTCGAGGCGGTGGATGGCATTTCCACGACGGTGGCGCGAACCATCTACGACCATTTTCACGATGGTGCGAAATAGCGCGAGATCGCCCGTCCCCGCCTATCAACGGGGGCGGCTCCATGGTGTATGCTCCCGCCCATGCCCGCGTCCGACACCACCAGCCGTCCCAACGAGATGGCGCAGGCTTGGAGCCTGCCCAACCTGCTGACCTATGCGCGCATCGCGCTGGTGCCGGTGCTGGTGGGCACGTTCTTCATTCCGGGCGACGCGGCCAACTGGATCGCGCTCTTCATCTTCGTGGCCGCGAGCGTGACCGACTTCGTGGACGGCTATCTCGCCCGCGCCTGGCAGCAGCAGTCGCGGCTGGGCGCCATGCTGGACCCCATCGCCGACAAGCTGCTGGTGGCGGCCGCCCTGCTCCTGCTGGCGGCGAACGAAACCATCGCGGGCATTTCGCTGTTCGCGGCGGTGATCATCCTGTCGCGCGAAATTCTTGTTTCCGGCCTGCGCGAGTTCCTGGCCTCGCTCCAGGTGAGCGTGCCGGTGACGCAGCTCGCCAAGTGGAAGACGGCGCTCCAGATGATGGCGATCGCCTTTCTTCTTGCAGGCCCCGCCGGTGACAAGGTGCTGCCCTACACCACCGAGATCGGCATCGTGTCCCTGTGGGTGGCCGCGCTGCTGACGCTCTACACCGGCTACGACTATTTCCGCGCCGGCATCGGCCACGTGATCCGGAGCGACCCGTGAGCGGCGACGTGACGGTGCTCTACTTCGCCCGCCTGCGCGAGGCGATGGGCCGGGCCGAGGAGCGCATCGCCCTGCCCGCCGGCGTGACCGACGCGGGCGCGCTGATGCGGCACCTGAGCGACAGCGACGAGACGCACCGCGACGCCTTCGGCCTGTGCGGCATCAAGGTGGCGGTGAACCAGGCGCAGGCCGACATGGCGACGCCGGTGAAGCCGGGCGACGAGGTGGCCTTCTTCCCGCCCGTCACCGGCGGCTGAGCACGCCATGACGGTGCGCATCCAGCGCGAACCGTTCGACGCGGGCGCCGAACTCAATGCCCTGATTGGCAAGCGCGGCGACATCGGCGCATCCGTCACCTTCGTCGGCCAGGTGCGAGAATTCACCGACGGCCAGCGGCTCGACACCCTGACGCTGGAACACTACCCGGGCATGGCGGAAGCCGAACTCGGCCGCATCGTGGACGAGGCCATTGAGCGTTTCAGCGTCACGGACTGCCTCGCCGTCCACCGCCACGGCGAACTGAAGCCGGGCGATCCCATCGTGCTGGTGATCGCCACGGCGCCGTCGCGCGGGCCCGCCTTCGAGGCGGCGAGCTTCGTGATGGACTACCTCAAGACATCGGCCCCCTTCTGGAAGAAGGAGGCCGACGCCAAAGGCGAAAGATGGGTGGAGGCGCGGGCCAGCGACGACGAGGCCGCCGCCCGCTGGAACAAATCCTAGTCGCGCAGCGCCCTACTCGGCGGCCGACTGCGCGGCGGTCTTGCGCGTCACCAGCGCCGTGTAGTCGTCCATCAGCGTCTTGCTGATCTCGCCCGGCGTGAACTTGTAGGGGCCGATCTCGGAGACCGGCGTCACCTCCGCGGCGGTGCCGGTGATGAAGCACTGCTCGAACTCGGCCATCTCCTCCGGCTTGATGTGCCGCTCGATGATCTCGTAGCCGCGCTTCTTCGCGAGGTCGATGACCGTGCGGCGCGTGATGCCATCGAGGAAGCAATCGGGGATCGGCGTATGGATCTTGCCGTCCTTCACGAAGAAGACGTTGGCGCCCGTCGCCTCGGCCACGTAGCCGCGGTAATCGAGCATCATGGCGTCGGCATAGCCCTTCCGCTCGGCAGCATGCTTCGAGATGGTGCAGATCATGTAGAGACCCGCCGCCTTGCTCTTGCACGGCGCGGTGTCCGGCGCCGGGCGGCGGTATTCCGCGAGGTCGAGGCGGATGCCCTTGAGACGCTCGGCCGGGTCGAAATAGGAGGGCCACTCCCAGACCGCAACGGCGACGTTGATCTTTGTCTGTTGCGCCGAGACGCCCATCATCTCGCTGCCGCGCCACGCGACCGGGCGGACATAGCCATCGGTGATGCCCTGCGCCTTCACGGTCTCGTTGCAGGCGGCCTCGATTTCCTCGACCGTGTACGGAATGTCGAAGCCGAGGATGCGCGCGGACTCGATCAGGCGCTCGGTGTGTTCGCGCAGCTTGAAGATTTCGCCGCCATAGACACGCTCGCCCTCGAACACGCAGCTGGCATAATGCAGCGCATGGGTGAGCACATGGATGTTGGCGTCGCGCCACGGGCGCAGGCTGCCGTTCATCCAGATAAAGCCGTCACGGTCGTCAAACGGAGCGGAGGCCATGCCGGGCATCTCCCTGGAAGGGCCGGCCGTTACAATCGGCGGGCATTTGTGAGCGCGTTTCCGGGCACGGTATCCTATGTTGAGAGTCGCGTGAAACCGCCGCGAAAGCCGGGATATCGTGCCGTTTTTGACCGATCATGTCGTGATCGGCATGTATTGGGTAACATTCTGACCGATATAAGTCAACATGGCTGACATAAATTCTTCGGCCGCCGCCTCCCCCGCCGTGGAGACCCCCGGCGAAAGCGACGGCGTGGCCGATGCCCGGCTGATCGAGGCGATGGAACTGCTGTTCTTCGCCTACCGCGATTTCGTGGGCGACCCGGACGTGATCCTGGAAAAGCAGGGCTTCGGCCGCGCCCATCACCGGGTGCTGCATTTCGTCGGCCGCAACCCCGGCATCACCGTGCAGAACCTGCTGGCGATCCTGCGCATCACCAAGCAGAGCCTCGCCCGCGTGCTGCGCCAGCTGGTGAGCGAAGGCCACGTGGAGCAGCGGACCGGTAGCCAGGACCGCCGCCAGCGCCACCTCTACCTGACGGACAAGGGCGCCGCGCTCTGGCAGGAGTTGCAGATCCCCCAGAAGGCCCGCCTCGCCCGCGCCTTCGAGAACGCGGGGCCGGAAGCGCAGGCCGCCTGGCGCGAGGTGATGACGGCGATGCTCGACCGCTCGAGCCGCAGCGAACTGCATTCCGGCGCCGATCACCTGTCGCCCGGCAAGGATACGGACGGCCGCGATGTCTGAAGCCGCCGCCCGCCCCGTCCGCAAGACCACGGCACCGCCCGACGACGCGCCGCACCTGCTGGTCGTCGACGACGACCGGCGCATCCGCGAATTGCTGAAGCGTTACCTGAGCGAACAGGGGTACCGCGTCACCACCGCGGAACACGCCGCGCAGGCGCGCGAGCGGCTGGCGGGCCTGGAGTTCGACCTGATCGTCCTCGACGTGATGATGCCGGGCGAGACCGGGTTCGAGTTCGCGAAGTCGCTGCGCACGGCCTCCGACGTGCCGGTCCTCATGCTGACGGCCCGCACCGAGTCCGACGACCGCATAGAGGGGCTGGAGGCCGGCGCCGACGACTACCTGCCCAAGCCCTTCGAGCCGCGCGAACTGCTGCTCCGCATCCGCACCATCCTCAAGCGCGTGAACACCGCGCCCGCGCCGAAGAAGGATGTGAGCTTCGGGCCGTTCCGCTTCGAGATCGACCGCGGCGAACTCACCCGCGACGGCCGTCCGGTGCGCCTGACCACGCGCGAGATCGAGCTGCTGACGCTGTTCGCCCGCGCGGCCGGACGGGCGCTGGCCCGCGAGGACCTGACGGGCGGCGCCATCGACATCAGCGACCGCGCGGTGGACGTGCAGATCAACCGCCTCCGCCGCAAGATCGAGCCCGACCCGCGCGAACCGCGCTACCTTCGCACCATCCGCGGCGAAGGCTATATGTTTGTGCCGGACTAGGCGTCCCTCGCGCCCGTCCGGCTGGAGTTTGAGCCATGGCCGACACGACATTGCCCCGCGTCCGCCGAACGCCCCGCCAGATGCTTTCGGCGATGGACCCGTTCCAGCGCATCAAGCCGTGGATGCCGCGCGGGCTGTTCGCGCGTTCGCTCATCATCGTCATCGCGCCGATGCTGCTGCTGCAGGTGGTGGCGACCTACGTGTTCCTCGACCGTCACTGGGACAAGGTGACCCGCGGCCTCGCCTACATGGCGGCCAACGAGATGTCGGTGATCATGTCGCTCTACGACCGGGCGCAGACCACCGGCGACTACGAGGAGCTTGTCGATCTCGCTGCCCGCAACCTGGAAGTCCAGGTGGCGGTGTGGCCCGGCGAGCGGCTACCGCAGAAGGTGGACGAGGGATTGTTCCCCCTACTCCACAACACGCTGGTCTCCGAACTGGAAAGCCGCCTCGACCGGCCGGTCTGGGTCGACACGGTCACCTACGAGAAATACGTCGATATCCGCGTGCAGATGGAAAATGGCGTGCTGCGCGCCCTGTTCCTGAGAAGCCGCGTTTCCGCCACCAACAGCCACATCTTCCTGTCGTGGATGGTCGGCACCTCGATCCTGCTGCTGATCGTCGCGATCCTGTTCCTGCGCGGCCAGGTGCGGCCGATCCAGCGGCTCGCGCGCGCGGCCGAGTCCTTCGGCCTCGGCCGCGACATGCCGGACTTCAAGCCGTCCGGCGCGACGGAAGTGCGGCGCGCGGCGGAAGCGCTGATCGTCATGCGCGACCGGCTGGCGCGCCAGATCCAGCAGCGCACAGCGATGCTCGCAGGCGTGAGCCACGACCTCAAGACGCCGCTCACCCGCTTCAAGCTGCAGCTCGCCATGCTCGGCGACGACGAGGAAGTGCGCGAGCTGCGCGCCGATGTGACCGAGATGGAACGCCTGCTCGACGAGTACCTCGCCTTCGCCCGCGGCCAGAACGGCGAAAGCGCCTCGCTGATCGAGCTGGAAAACTTCCTCGAGGAAATCCGCGTCAACGCCGTGCGCAAGGGCGACAACGTCACGCTGCATGTGGACGGTCCCATCGAACTGCGCGTACGCCCGGCGGCGCTGCGCCGGTGCATCACCAATCTGGTGGAGAACGCGAAGGCGCACGCAAGCACCGTGCGGCTTGGCGCCTCGGTGCGCGGCCACATGGTGGAGATCACCGTGGACGACGACGGCCCCGGCATTCCGCCCGAACAGATGGAGGATGCGTTCCGCCCGTTCCAGCGCCTGGATGAATCGCGCAACCAGAACCGCTCCGGCTCGGGTCTCGGCCTTGCCATTGCCCGCGACGTGGCGCGCGGCCACGGCGGCGATATCCTGCTGCTGGAAAGCCCGCTGGGGGGCCTGCGGGCATTGGTCCAGATCCCGCGCTAGCGGTATCGCGCTAGTTGGGCCGCCGCGCCGCGTCGGCAGCGCTGCGCACCGCACCGGAGACCGTTTCTGCAAAGCCGCTGGCGCGCTCCATCCATTCCTCGGCACGACGCAGGCGCCGGTCGAGATCGGCCATGGTCTTCGCCATGTCCTCGCTCTCCTCGTTGAGCCAGACACGGAGGTTCGCCGCATAGATGACGCCGACCGCGCGCACCCGCACGGCACCGCGAAGCCCGCTGGTGTCGAGGTCCGCCGCTTCGAGCATCCACTGGACGCTCTCGATGGCCGGCGACAGCGCCGAGAGCAGCGCGCCCGGATCGCCGGCAAGGTCGCGCGCAATGGCACGCAGTGCCGGCTTGTGCGGCATCAGCACGTCGTGCCGGCTCATGATCACGTCGAAGAGGCGGTCGCGCGCGGGCTCATCGCCGATCTCGTCCTCGACGGCATCGAGAACCTCCGCATCGACCTGCCGCGAGAACGCGCGAAGGATGGAGGTCTTGGACGGCACGACGCGCAACGCATCGGCCAGCGGCACATTGGCGGCGGCGGCAATTTCCGCCATGGACAACCCGCCCCAGCCCTTGGTCTGGGCAAGCGCCAGCGCCGCGTCCACCATCCGCTCGCGGATGGCCGATTTCTTGCCCTTCTTGAGCTTCTTGCGCGGGCGCGTCTCGCTATCGGCGTTCATGCCCCAAGACATAGGCCATGGGGGGTAAATCTTCCACTTAGCCGGAAAGATCCCGCGCCCGGTCCCGCGCCCGCTTCACGGCTTCGGCCAGGAGCGGCGCCATTCCGTCTTCGGCCATCAGCACCTCCAGCGCTGCCGCGGTGGTGCCGCCCGGTGAGGTCACGTTCTGGCGCAGCGTCGAGGGCGCATCAGGGGAGCGGTAGAGCAGTTCGCCCGCCCCGGTGACGGTCGCCCGCGCCAGCGCATCGGCAAGGTCATCGGGCAGGCCCACCTCCCGCGCCGCATCGGCGAGGCATTCGGTGAGGAGATACACGTAGGCAGGCCCGCTGCCGGAAACGGCGGTGACCGCGTCCATCAGGCTCTCGTCGTCCAGCCACACGACCTCGCCGACGGCAGCGAGCAGGGCCGTTGCCAGCTCGCGCTGCGCTCCGGACACGCCCGGCCCCGCGAAGGCCGCGGTGATGCCGCGCCCGACGGCTGCCGGCGTGTTCGGCATCGACCGCACGGTGGGCGCCTTGCCGATGGCGGACGCGATGTTATCGACGGTCTTGCCCGCGGCGATGGAAACGAGAAGCGGCTTGTCCGCCATCAGCGGCGCCAGCGTTTCGCCCGCCTCCGCCATCATCTGCGGCTTCACCGCCAGCACGATGACGGCTATCCCCTCGCCCGCCAGCGCCCCCATATCGGGGTTGAGCCGCAGGCCCTTCTCTTTGGCGAAGGCGATCATCTCTTCGGACGGCGAAGGATCGAGGAGGACGACGCGCTCCGGCGCCGCCCCCGCCTCGAGCCAGCCGCGCAGCATCGCGCCGCCCATCTTTCCGGCGCCGGCCAGAACCAGCGTCCCGGGCAGCGCAAGCGTGTCAGTCATGTGCCTTATGCAGTGCCTTGCGTTTCGAACATGCAGGCGGACATGGCCTCTTCCGCCGACTGGCCCGCCCAGAGCACGAACTGGAACGCGGGGTAATAGCGCTCGCAGGCCTCGACGGCGAGCGAAAGCAGCATTTCGCACTGGTCGGGCGAGGCATCTGCCTGGCCGAGCAGGAGCCCATGCCGGAACAGCACCGCGCCTTCATCCTTCCAGATGTCGAAATGGCCGAGCCAGAGCTGCTCGTTGATCTTGGCCAGCAGCGCATGGACGTCGTTCATCCGGTCGCCCTTCACCTTCAGGTCGAAGGCGCAGGCAAGATGCAGCCCGTTGAGATCGTCCCGCCACGTGAACGACAGGTCGTAGTCGCACCAGGCGCCGGTCACAGCGAGCGACAGCTCGTCTTCGGCGGACCGGTCGAACGGCCAGTTCTGCGCCGTGGCGATCTGTTCGAGGACGTCGATCGGGTTGACGAGGGCCAGGGAGGTATCGGCGAGGGACATCGACATGGGCGGGCCTTCCCAGAATCGGGGGCCCCGGCCGCTGGCGCCGCATACGCCCAAGACGACCGGTCACGTGACCCCCCGGTGAAACGAGGCTGCCGGCCGCCGCCAACATCTTGTGTCAGCAACTGCGCGACACACCACACTCACCGTGCAGGACGGATTGAGTCGTGGCAAGCGCCTCTCCGTGAATCTTGGACGACAGGGAGTGAAGAGGCCCCTAAGAGCCGCGCTTCTCCAGCGCCTCGAGGCGCGCTTCCAGCGTTTCCACGCGCACTTTCAGCCCTTCCGCCTCGGTCCGGGCGGCGACGGCGAGGTCCTTCATGGCGTCGAACTCCTCGCGCGGCACCAGGTCGAGATCGGCCACCATGCGCTCCGCCTGCGCTCGAATCAGGCCCTCGACTTCCGCCCGCATGCCCTGGGCCGCGCCCGCGGCACTGGTCATCAGCTTGGCGATGTCGTCGAGGAGGCGATTTTCGTACTGCGTCATGGCAACTCTCCTGCCGGGACTGTCCCCGGCCCCTTGGGTGCCAGCACTATGGCGCGGGCACGCCGGGCGCGGCAACCGGCCGTCATGACGCAGTGTTATCCACGCGGACCCTTCCCCTGCGCTTGACACGAAGCGCCCGCACGCGAACCTTCCCCGCGCCCAAGAAACCGCCAGGCGGACCCCATGCACCTCATCACCTACCCGGAGTTCGATCCCGTCCTCATCGAGATCGGCCCCTTCGCCATCCGCTGGTACGCGCTGGCCTACATCACGGGCATCATCGCCGGCTGGCAGCTGGTCCTGCGCTTCGTGTCCATGCCGCGGCTCTGGGAAGGTTACCCGTTCGCCAAGCCGGCCAGCCGGCAGGAACGAAAGCGCGAAGCAACCGGCGGCAGGCCCCTCGCCCCGGTTTCGCGGGAGGACGTGGACGACTTCCTCGTCTGGGTGACGCTCGGCATCATCCTCGGTGGCCGGCTCGGCTTCGTCCTGTTCTACAACCTGCCCTACTACCTCTCGAACCCGCTGGAGATCTTCCTCGTCTGGCAGGGCGGCATGTCGTTCCACGGCGGGCTGGCGGGCGTGATCCTCGCCATCATCCTTTTTGCCCGCTCACGCGGCATCAACATGTTCACGCTCGGCGACCTCGTCGCCACCGTGGTGCCGATCGGCATTTTCTTCGGTCGCGTTGCCAACTTCATCAACGGCGAGCTGTGGGGCCGCGCGGCGGACGTGCCCTGGGCCATGGTGTTTCCCGGCGACCGCCTGGCCATTCCGCGTCATCCCAGCCAGCTCTACGAAGCGGCGCTTGAAGGGCTCGTCTTGTTCGCCATCGTCCTGGTCGCGGTCTTCGCCTACCGGTCGCTCACGAAGCCGGGCCTCACCATCGGCATCTTCCTCGCGGGCTACGGCGCAGCGCGCTTCTTCGTCGAACATTTCCGCGAGCCCGATCCGCAGCTCGGCTACCTGCTCGGCAACTGGCTGACCATGGGCATGCTGCTGTCGCTGCCGATGATCATCGCCGGCGCATGGTTCATCTGGCGGTCGCGGCAGACGCCGCCGCTCGGGCAAGGCGCGGCGTGACGGCAGCGCCCCTCGAAGAGATCATCCGCGCGGAGATACGCGAGCACGGCCCCATGCCGGTCGCCCGCTACATGGCGCTGGCACTGGGCCATCCGCGCCACGGCTATTACACGACGCGCGATCCCCTCGGCACCGACTTCACCACCTCTCCCGAGATCAGCCAGATGTTCGGCGAACTCATCGGCGCATGGGCCGCCGACATCTGGGCGCAGATGGGCGCACCGAAGGCCTTTCACCTCGTCGAGCTTGGCCCGGGCCGCGGCACGCTGATGGCCGACGCCCTGCGCGCCGCTGCCGGGCAGCCGGGCTTCGCCGCCGCCGCGCGGGTTCACTTGGTGGAGCTGAGTCCAGTGTTGCGCGGGATGCAGGAAAAGACGCTTCGGCCCATCGCCAAAAAGCATGGCTACGCGCCGCCGCAATGGCACGCCGACCTGACCGGCGTGCCGGACGGCCCGGCCATCGTCATCGCCAACGAATTCTTCGATGCCCTGCCGATCCGGCAGTTCATCCGCACACCCGAAGGTTGGCGCGAACGCTGTGTGGCGGTGACGGATGACGGCCTCGCGCTGGTCCCGGCCCCTGCGCCGCTGCCAGACGACGGCATCCTCGCGCCGCAGGTGGCGGCCGCGCCGGAAGGCAGCATCGCCGAGATTTGCCCGGCGGGCAGCGCCATCGCCGCCGCCATTGCAGCCCGCATCGCCACGGATGGCGGTGCGGCGCTGCTCATTGACTACGGCTACGCCGCAAGCGCGCCGGGCGACACGCTGCAGGCCATGCGCGGCGGCGGCTACGTGGACGTGCTTGATACACCCGGCGACGCGGACATCACGGCGCACGTGGATTTCGGCGCCCTCGCCAACGCGGCGCGCGAGAATGGGGCGGCGGTGCACGGGCCAACGCCGCAGGGCGAGTTCCTCGCGCGCCTTGGCATCGCCCACCGCGCGGAAGCCCTTGCCCGCAACGCCTCGCAGGCACAGGTCAACGACATCGAACACGCCCTTGCCCGCTTGACCGGGCCGGACGCCATGGGAACCCTCTTCAAGATGCTGGCGCTGACAGCGCCTGATCTTCGACCCGCAGGATTCGAAACCGCATGATCGAAGCCGAACAGCTCACCGGCCTGCCGGGCATCGCCCACGGCTTCTTCACCCGCGAAGGCGGCGTATCGGAGGGCGTCTATGCCGGGCTCAATTGCGGCCCCGGCTCGAACGACGACCCGGACAAGGTGCGCGAGAACCGGACGCGCGCCGCGGCCCGCCTCGGCCTTGTGCCGTCCAGCCTCGTCTCCCTCTACCAGGTGCATTCGCCCAATGCCGTGACCGTCACCGAACCGTGGGGCGAGGATCGTCCGCAGGCGGACGGCATGGCGACGCGCGAGCGCGGCATTGCGCTGGGCATTCTCACCGCGGACTGTGCGCCGGTGCTGTTCGCCGACAGCGAGGCACAGGTGATCGGCGCAGCGCATGCGGGCTGGCGCGGCGCGGTCGGCGGCGTGCTGGAAGCCACCATCGCGGAGATGGAAAGCCTCGGCGCCCACCGCGCCACCATCACCGCCGTCGTCGGGCCCGCCATCTCGCAGGCCAATTACGAGGTGGGACCGGAGCTGCGCGAGCAGGTGATGGCGGCCACGCCCGGCGCCGAGAGCTTCTTCACCCCGTCGGACCGCGCAGACCATTTCCGCTTCGACCTCGAGGGCTACGCGGTCGCGCGGCTCACGGCGGCAGGCGTCGGCCGCGTGGCAGGTCTCGCCACCTGCACCTACGCGGACGAGGCGCGCTTCTTCAGCTTCCGGCGTACCACCCACCGCAACGAGCCGGACTACGGCCGCCAGATATCGGCAATTTGCCTGACCCCGTAAGGGAATGCGCGGCTTCGCGGCCCCTCTGGGCCTATACTGGAAGGCGCGAATGCAAGACGGCGCTGATTCGACCGGCAGCCGTCCCATCGCCGTTGTGACGGCGCAAGAACACGGGACACCCGACGCGGCCACCATGAACCGGCTCCTCGCCATCGCCCTGTCGCTGACGCTGCTCCTCGCGGTCGGCAGCTGCACGTCCTGGGAGGACGAGGCGGCCATGCCGGCGGACGACGAGCTGGCCATCGTGCGGCCCGGCCTTGCCGTGGCTCCCATCGTCGGCACGCCCATGGCGGCCAGCGACCGGCTGACGGCGCAGATCGCGCGCGAAGCGCAGGGCAAGGGCATCCGCCTTGCAGGCGATAACCCGGCCGGCTTCGACTACGTGCTGGAAGGCACCGCCTCCGCCCGCCAGACCGAGCGCGGCACGGTCATCGCCTTCGCGTGGGACCTGACCGACGCCGAGGGCATCCGCCAGCATCGCTTCCTCGATACGCAGGTCGTCCCCACCCGCTCGCCGGAGGTGGCCTGGGGCCCCGCCGGCGAAGCCTCGCTTGCCGCTGTCGCCGATGACGTGGCGGAGGAACTGGCGAAGTTCTACGGCGCGCGCATGGCGCTGGCGCCCGTGGCCGACGAGACGATCACCACCGCTGCCATCCCGCCCGCGGCACGCGAAGACCGGTCGCCGCTGGCGCCGGTCTCACTCACCGGCCCGGTCAACGTGCACCTGCGGCAGGTTGCAGGCGAACCGAAGTCCGCCTCCCCCGTTCTCGGCGCGGCCCTGCGCGCGGCGCTCCAGCGCGAGGGCGCGCATCTCGTGGCGGCGCCCGAGCCCGGCGCCGTCCTGGTTGCAGGCTCGGTCACGTCACAACCCGCGTCGGGCGGCAGCGCGCTGGTGAAGGTCGAATGGAACGTGACCAACGCGAATGGCGAGGAAATCGGTGCCATTGTGCAGGAACGGCTGTTCACCGAAAGCGAGCTGACGGACGGCTGGGCCGAGGCCGCGATCCAGGCGGCGGACGATGCGGCCCGCGGCGTCTTCGACCTTGTGTCGCCCGAACGCGACAGCCGGAAGGCCACGGCGACGCTGAAGGAACTGCGCGGCTTTACACCGCCCGAGCCCTATTGATACAACCCGCCCGTCTCGCGCGTCATTGATCTGTCACGCATACCGTAGCGCACGCCTTGGGGAGCCCGCGTCGGCGGGGCTGGGACCGTATGAAGCTTCTCGCCGGTAACTCGAACCGGGCCCTCAGCGAGGCGATTGCCGCCTATCTCAACACACCGCTCACCAAGGCCATCGTCCGCCGCTTCGCGGACATGGAGGTGTTCGTCGAGATACAGGAGAACGTGCGCGGCGAGGATGCCTTCGTCATCCAGTCCACGTCGTTCCCCGCCAACGACCACCTGATGGAGCTGCTGATCTGCATCGACGCGCTGAAGCGCGCGAGTGCGCGGCGCATCACGGCGGTCATTCCCTATTTCGGCTACGCCCGGCAGGACCGAAAGCCCGGCCCCCGCACGCCGATCTCCGCCAAGCTGGTCGCCAACCTCGTCACGCACGCGGGTGCCGACCGCGTGCTGACCGTCGATCTCCACGCGGGGCAGATCCAGGGCTTCTTCGATATCCCGACCGACAACCTCTACGCCGCCCCGGTGCTGACCAAGGACATCCAGGAGCGCCTCAACGGCGGCAACCTGATGGTCGTCTCGCCGGACGTGGGCGGCGTGGTGCGTGCCCGCGCCATTGCCCGCCGCCTCGATGCGGACCTCGCCATCGTCGACAAGCGCCGCGAGCGCGCCGGCGAAAGCGAAGTCATGAACATCATCGGCGACGTGGAAGGCCGCTCCTGCATTCTCGTCGACGACATCGTCGACAGCGCCGGCACGCTCTGCAACGCGGCGCAGGCCCTGCTCGACAAGGGCGCGACGGACGTCTCTGCCTACGTGACCCACGGCGTGCTGTCGGGCGGCGCGGTCGCCCGCGTCTCGGCATCGAAGCTCTCGAACCTCGTCATCACCGACACGATCCAGGCGACGGAGGCCGTGCGCGTCTCCCACAACATCCGCGTCGTCTCGATCGCCCCGCTGATCGGCGAAGCCATGCGCCGCATCGCCGAGGAGCGCTCGGTCTCGAGCCTGTTCGACTAGCTGCGCAGGGCTACCGCCCACACCAGGAACAGCAGCACCGGCACGCCCGCGAGATCCATCAGGGCGATGCGCTGAAGCGCGCCATCCGGGCTGCCGCCGAGCCAGTAGGCCACCAGGTAGCCGGTCATGCTCCACCCCGTGATCAACAGCGCCGCCGGGCGGGCGGGCCCCCAGACGGCGGCGGCCGCGCAGGCCAGCATCACCAGCACGAAGCCCATCGCCCGGTGGTGCAGCAGGATGCCGAGCCCGCCATTGGAGACGGCAGGGCCGTAGAGCTGCGCCATTGCCGATGGCCGCACGGCGGCAAGCGACGGCGGCAGGTGAAGTGCCGCCAGCAACAGGAAACCGATCGAAACCAGGTAAGACACCGGCGCACTCCGCGTTGGCTGGCTTTGCACGGAGGGTGACGCGATACGATGCCGTCCGAAATTACCCGGCGCGTAATCGCGCTAGTGGACCGCTCCGCCCCTGGTCGCATCGGCCCAGCGCGACGTCTCGGCGGCATCGCGCCCCGACACCGTCCATTCCCAGCCGAGGAATGCCAGCCAGTCGTGCAGCACGCAGCGGCGCTTGTGACACGTCTCCAGCGCCCGCTCGGCATCTGCCGCCGGCACCAGCGGAATGCCCGCGTCTTCCAGCACCGCGCGGCATGGCGCGGGCGGCGGCGGCGCATCTTCCTTGCGCTCGGCACGCGGCACCTCCTCCAGCACCTCGTCGATCAGCGCGCCGAGCTGGTCGCGGTAGGCTGGATGCGGCCGCGCCTCCTCGCGCACCAGGAAGCTGGTGATCAGCCAGATTTCCGCGAGCCGCGCGATGGCCGGGCCGATGGCCGTGCGCTCGCTATGGCTCCAGAAATACTCGATGAGCGGATAGGCCCTGCGGCTTTCCACGTAGTTTGCGACGCGCGGGATATAGCTCTGCATGGCGGATTCGAGCTGGTCGAAATCCCCGCGGTGCCACGCCCGTGCGAGTATCTCTTCGGCTGTCAGCCCGTTGGGCGCGATGATCATGGCGAACGACCGGCCGTCGATGACGGCACCCACGACGGAGATCACGTAGGAAAGCCCGAGCGTCACCAGCGTCAGCCCGTTCATGGCCATCAGCGCCAGCAGGACACCGGTCCACGGGCTGTCGAGATCGGCCGGCCGCGCGCCAAGGGAGGAGAGCGCGTAGCCCGCCGTCGCCAGCGCCTCCACGAACCCGCCGGTGCCGCTCACCGGCAGCGCGGCGAGGATCGCCGCCCAGCCAAGCCACGAGCCGCCGACCCAGATGACGAAGCACAGGACCAGAGACAGCGGTCCCGCCACGCCAAGGAGCCCCGGGCGTCCGGCCAGCCGCCCGGCCACGCGCAGGGGCGTCCAGACCAGCCGGGGCACGAACCGGGACAGGGGCCCCGCGTTGTTGAGGCTGATGGCGGTCCAGGCAATATCAATGAAAACAAGGACAAGCAGGCCCGCACCGGACGCCGCCAGGAAAATGCTTTGCACGTTCATGGGCCAACAACAGCCCGCCAGACCTTTGGTTTCCCGGGGCCAATGGGCGGTTTCGGGCGGTTTTCGGGCCCGCTTGCCCCGGCTGCGGTTTCCCGGTAAAACCCCGCGCACTCAGGCCCTTGTCCGCACCCCTGGAGGGGACGGGGCCCAGGTAGGGACGGCTCCCACCGCCAGGTGAGGGCGCCGTCCTTTTCGTTTGACGCTCATTTTTGGGAGACGACCAATGGCTGAGACCATGGCGTTGACCGCGGAGCGCCGCGATCGTGCAGGCAAGGGGGCCGCACGAACCGCCCGGCGTGAGGGAAAAGTCCCTGCGGTCATTTACGGCGACAAGAAAGAACCCACCCTCATCAACGTCGAGTGGCGCGCGGTGACCAAGCTCTGGAACACCGGCCACTTCATGTCGACGCTGGTCGACCTCGAAGTCGAGGGCGACAAGAGCCGCGTGATTGCGCGTGACGTGCAGCTCGACCCGGTGAAGGACTTCATCATCCACATCGACTTCCTGCGCCTTGGCAAGGGCGCGAAGATCAACGTGATGATCCCCGTGACCTTCATCAACGAGGAAGAGTCGCCCGGCATCGACAAGCACCAGGGCGTGCTGAACGTGGTGCGCCACGAAGTCGAGCTGTACTGCCCCGCCTCGGCCATTCCCGACGAGATCGTCATCGATCTGACCGGCAAGGAAGTCGGCGACTCGATCCACATCTCCGAGGTCACCCTGCCGGACGGCGTGACGCCGACCATCACCGACCGCGACTTCACCATCGCCACCATCGCCGCGCCGACCGTGGCGCCGGCCGATGAGGACGCCGAGGCCGAGGAAGCCGAGGCGGCCGGGGACGAGGAAGCCGCCGAGGAAGCCGAAGGCGGCGACGAGGAAGCCAAGGAGGAAGACGGGGAATAAACCCGCCTTCCCTTCCCTGCCCGCCCGCTCCTGTCCGGCGGCCTTCACGGGCCGCCGGCAACGCGCGCGAGGAACAGCCACATGCTTCTCATCGCGGGTCTCGGCAATCCCGGTCCCAAATACGAGAAGAACCGCCACAACATCGGGTTCCGGGCCGTGGACGCCATCGCGCGCCGCCACGGCTTCGGGCCCGAGCGGGCGCGGTTTCACGGGCTGGTTTCCGAGGGCAGGCTGGGCAATGAAAAGGTCATGCTGCTCAAGCCGCAAACCTTCATGAACGAAAGCGGCGTCTCGGTCTCCGAGGCCGCCAACTTCTTCAAGCTCGGGCCCAACGAGGTCTACGTGATCTACGACGAGATCGACCTGGCGCCCATGAAGGTGCGCGTGAAGGCCGGCGGCGGCGCCGCGGGCCATAACGGCATCCGCTCGATCACCGCCCACTACGGCAAGGACTTCATGCGCGTGCGCCTCGGTGTCGGCCATCCCGGCAACAAGAACATGGTCCCCGGCTACGTCCTGAAGGATTTTCCCAAGGCGGATGAACCCTGGGTCGAGGCCGTGGTGGATGCCGTGGCGGACGCAGCCCCGTTCCTTGCCGAGGAACGCGATTCCGAATTCATGAACCGCGTGGCGCTGGACCTGCGCGAGCGCGGCTTTGCAGCCGAGAAGAAACAGAAGCCGGAGGAACAGGCCTGATGGGCTTCAAGTGCGGCATCGTCGGCCTGCCCAACGTGGGCAAGTCCACCCTCTTCAATGCGCTCACCAAGACGGCGGCGGCGCAGGCGGAGAACTACCCCTTCTGCACGATCGAGCCCAACGTGGGCGAGGTAGCCGTGCCCGAACCGCGCCTGGATGAACTGGCGAAGATTGCCGGCTCGAAGGAGATCATCCCCTCCCGCCTCACCTTCGTGGACATTGCCGGGCTGGTGAAGGGCGCGAGCCAGGGCGAAGGCCTTGGCAACCAGTTCCTCGCCAACATCCGCGAAGTGGATGCCGTCGCCTACGTGCTGCGCTGCTTCGAAGATGACGATGTCACGCACGTGGAAGGCCGCATCGACCCGCTGGCCGATGCCGAAGTCGTTGAGACCGAACTGATGCTGGCGGACCTCGAAAGCCTC
The DNA here is from genome assembly GCA_965229975.1 of Parvibaculaceae bacterium. Classification (GTDB taxonomy): domain Bacteria; phylum Pseudomonadota; class Alphaproteobacteria; order CGMCC-115125; family CGMCC-115125; genus Pyruvatibacter. Next base: position 353,940 of record OZ245936.1, on the reverse strand, counting down.
GAGCGCCGCATCGTGCCCTTGGAGAAGAAGGCCAATTCCGGCGAGAAGGAAGCCAAGGCTCAGGTCGCCCTGATGAACAAGGCGCTCGACCTGCTGCGCGACGGCAAGCCAGCGCGCCTCGCCGACATCACGCCGGAGGAGCGCCCTGCCTGGCGCGCGCTCCAGCTCCTGACGTCGAAGCCGGTCCTTTACGTCTGCAACGTGGACGAGGAGTCGGCCGGCAGCGGCAACAAGTACTCGGCGATGGTCGAAGAACGCGCCAAGGCGGAAAACGCCGCCGTCGTCATCATCTCGGCCAAGATCGAAAGCGAGCTGGCGCAGCTTGCCGACGACGAGGCGCGCGAATATCTCGACACGCTGGGGCTTGAGGAGCCCGGCCTCAACCGGCTGATCCGCGCTGGCTACGGCCTACTCGGCCTCATCACCTATTTCACCGCCGGACCCAAGGAATCCCGCGCCTGGACGATCCGCGCCGGCACCCGCGCCCCGCAGGCCGCCGCCGTCATCCACACGGATTTCGAGAAGGGCTTCATTCGCGCAGAGACGATCGGGTATGCGGAATACGTAGCCCTCGGTGGCGAGACGGGGGCGCGTGAAGCAGGCAAGATGCGTCTGGAAGGCAAGGAATACGTCGTGCAGGACGGTGACGTGCTGCACTTCCGCTTTGCCAACTAGCACGCGACCGAAGGACAGGAACGGGCATGGCCGCTGAACCGGAACTCTACTGGGAGGACTTTCCCGTCGGAGAAGTCATGGAGTTCGGCGCCTACGAGGTCACCAAGGACGAGCTGATCGAGTTCGCGTCCGAGTTCGATCCGCAGCCCTTCCACCTCAACGAGGAAATCGCCAAGACCTCGCTGCTCGGCGGCCTCGCCACCTCCGGCTGGCACAACTGCGCCATCGCCATGCGCATGATGTGGGACGGCTATATCCACAAGGCAGCATCCATGGGCGCGCCCGGCGTCGATGAAGTGCGCTGGAAGAAGCCGGTCCATCCCGGCGACATCCTCTCCATGCGCCGCACCACGCTGGAAGCGCGCCGCTCCAAGTCGCGGCCGGACATGGGCCTCGTCAAATTCCTGAGCGAGATGCGCAACCAGGACGGCGAACTCAAGATGACCATGGAAGGCTGGGCCATGTATGCCTGCCGCACGCCCGCGGACGGGGAGGCGTAAGGCCCATGTGGTTCGAGGACTTCCGCATCGGCGCCCGCATGGACCTGGGCAGCTACACCTTCACCGAAGAGGAAATCATCCGCTTCGCGAAGAAATACGACCCCCAGCCCTTCCACATCGATCCGGAGGCAGCGAAAGCGGGCCCCTTCGGCGGCCTTGTCGCCAGCGGCTGGCACACGGGCGCCACCTGGATGAAGCTGATGATCCGCCTGCGGCAGACCACGCCGCGCCCCAAGGGCGACGACAGCCCGCAAGGCGGCCCCTCCCCCGGCTTTTTCGACATGCGGTGGCCAAACCCGGTGCGTCCGGGTGACACTGTCACCTATTCGGCCGAATGCGTTGAGCGGGTGACCCTAAAGTCGCGTCCCGGGTGGGGCATCGTCCGTCATCGCAATGAGGGCTTCAACCAGAAGGGTGAAATGGTGTTCCATTTCATCGGGCAGGGGCTGATGCCCCGCCGGGCGCCGGGCGAACCACTGGACGACTGAGCCGGCGCGCCGGGCCCTGCGAACGCGATTGAAGGGGAGCTGGGATGGCGCACAAGGGCGAAGCCATCACGATAAAGAGCATGAGCGACGGCGCCGAGCTTGGCGCCTACCACGTCAAGCCGTCCGGCGAGAAGAAGGGCGGCCTGGTGCTCGTGCAGGAAATTTTCGGCGTCACCGACCATATCCGCGACCTGTGCGACGGCTTCGCCGCCGACGGCTACGAGGTGCTGGCCCCCTCCCTCTACGACCGCGAGGAAAAGGGCTTCGAGGCCACCTACGAACAGGCCGACATCGACAAGGCCATCGCGCTCGCCGGCAAGGTCGACTTCGAGCACACCAAGGGCGACATCCAGGCCGCCATCGATTACCTGCATCGGCAAGGCAACCACCGCGTCCACATCACCGGCTACTGCTACGGCGGCTCCGTCGTCTGGCTCGCCGCTTGCCGCTGCGAGCGCCTGACCTCCGCTGCCGGCTACTACGGCCGCCGCATCATCGATTTCGTGGAAGAAGAGCCGCAGTGCCCGACGATCCTGCACTTCGGCGAGCAGGACAAGATGATCCCCATGGACTGGGTCCGCGAGATCGAGGCGGCGCACCCGGAAGTGCGTGTCTATGTCTACGACGCCGACCACGGCTTCAATTCGGACCGGCGCGACAACTACGACGAGGACGCCACAATCGAGGCCCGCGAGCGCACGCTGGAACTCTTCGAGACCGCGGAAGACCTATAGCCGCGCGCTGATTGCATCCGACAGCGCCGCGGCAAGCCGATCGCGCGCGCCCGCGTCCATCGGCACACGCCCGCCCACGCCCCACACCGGGCCGGGCCACGCGAAATCGCCCTCGTTGCGGGCGACAACATGGATATGAACCTGGCGCACCATGTTGCCCAGCGCGCCCGTGTTGATCTTGTCCGCGCCGCTCACCTCGGCGAGCGCGGCGGACACCGCCGCGATCTCTGCCATGAGCTGGCCACGGTCGGCCTCCGCAAGGTCGTGCAGTTCGATCACCCCGGCCCTGCGCGGCACAAGGATAACCCACGGCGTCCGTGCATCGTCACGCAGCAGCGCCTCGCACAGCGGCAGCGTGAGCAGCGGAATGCTCTCGCCCGACAGCCGCGGATCGATCTCGAAACCGCTCACTCGCCCTCGAACTCGACCAGGGTGATCACTTCCACGCCGAGCGCCTCAAGCCGCTTGCGGCCGCCCAGGTCCGGCAGGTCGATCACGAAGCTCGCGGCGATCACCTCGCCGCCCGCCTGGCGGATCAGGCTGATCGCCGCTTCCGCCGTGCCGCCGGTGGCAATCAGGTCATCGACGACCAGCACCTTCTGCCCCTTGGTCAGCGCATCGATATGCATCTCGACCGTGTCGGTGCCGTATTCCAGCGCGTATTCATGGGCGATGGTCTTGCCCGGCAGCTTGCCCTTCTTGCGGATCGGCACGAACGCCTTGCCGAGCTGGTGCGCCACCGCGCCGCCGAGGATGAACCCCCGCGCCTCGATGCCCGCCACCACGTCGATGTCCTGCACCACGTGAAGCTGCACCAGCTCGTCGATGGTCGCGCGGAAGCCGCGCTTGTCGTTCAGCAGCGTGGTGATGTCACGGAACATGATTCCCGGCTTGGGATAGTCGGGGATCGTGCGGATCAGGTCTTTGAGGTTCATGTCTCGGTCCGGAAAGGCAGGAAGGATCAGGCGGATTTCAGCACGCGCCCGGCCACCGCGTCGAGCTTGGCCATCAGCGCCGGGTCGCGCGCTTCCGGCGCGGTAATAAGCGACGAGTCGAGCACCGTGTCGGCGCCGGATGGGCACAGGTCGCGCTCGCGCGGAAAATCGCGCGCGATGGCGGAAACGAGGTCGATGGCATTGGCCGCGTTGGCCTGCATGACCGCGATGATGTCGGCAACCTCGACGGCTCCGTGGTCTGGGTGCCAGCAGTCGTAATCCGTCACCATGGCGATCGTCGCGTACGGAATCTCGGCTTCGCGGGCCAGCTTCGCTTCCGGCATGTTGGTCATGCCGATCACGTCGCAGCCCCACTGCCGGTAGAGATTGCTCTCCGCCAGCGACGAAAACTGCGGCCCCTCCATGCAGAGGTACGTGCCGCCGCGTGAAATTCGCATGCCGATCTCGCGCGCTGCCGCCTCGATGTGATCCTGCAGCCGCGGCACCACCGGGTGCGCCATGGAGACATGCGCCACCAGCCCGTTGCCGAAGAATGACTTCTCCCGTGCATGGGTCCGGTCGATGAACTGGTCAGGCAGCACGAACGCGCCCGGCGGCAGGTCCTCGCGGAAAGACCCGCACGCGGAAATCGAGATGATGTCGGTGACGCCCACGCGCTTCAGCACGTCGATATTGGCCCGGTAGTTGATGCCCGACGGCGACAGCCGGTGCCCGCGCCCGTGCCGCGGCAGGAAGACGACGCGCTGACCTTCGAGTTCGCCCACGTGCAACTCGTCGGACGCCTCGCCCCACGGGCTCTCCACGCGCTTCCACGCTGCATTCCGCAGGCCCGGATGCTCATAGACGCCCGAGCCGCCGATGATGCCCAGAACGGTTTCCATGGCCGCGCTCCCCTCCCCGGCTCGTCCAGTCCCCAAGACAAAAGGCCGCCCGGAAACCGGACGGCCTTGATGTCTTACACGATTGGCGGTCGCAGGCTTAGTGCTGGTCCGACCAGATCTTGCGCTGCGTGAAGTAGAGCAGCACGGCAAGGATCACCAGGAACGAGATCACCATGAAGCCCATGCGCTTGCGCGCTTCCAGCTTCGGCTCCGCCGCCCAGTGCAGGAACGTCGTCACGTCCTTCGCCGCCCGGTCGAGCGAGGCTTCCGTGCCGTCCGCGTAGACAACCTGGTCGGGATAGAGCGGCTGCGCCATCGCGATCTGCTGGCCCGGGAAATACGGGTTGTAGTGCATACCCGGCGCCAGGTTCATGTCAGCCGGCGCTTCCTCGTAACCCACCAGCAGCGAGTAGACGTAGTCCGCGCCGTAGTCGCGAGCCTTGGTCATCAGCGACAGATCAGGCGGCAGCGCGCCGTTGTTCGCCATGCGGGCAATCTGCTCGTTGGCGAACGGCTTGACGAAAGCGTCCTTCGGCTGCGCCGGACGGTCGAACATCTCGCCGAACTCGTCCGGCCCGTCGCTTACCTCGTATTGCGCAGCGATGGCCTTCACCTCGGCCTCGGAGAAGCCGGGCCCGCCTTCGTCGCCCAGGTTGCGGTACTTCACGTACTGCAGGCCATGACAGGAGGAGCACACCTCCTTGTAGACCTGGAAACCGCGCTGCAGGGCAGCCCGGTCGAAGGTGCCGAACGGCCCTTCCCAGGACCACGAGACATCCTTGGGATGCTCTGCCGACCCGGCCGCCATCGCGGCGGGCGCGAAGAGGGCCGCGGCAAGGGCGGCGCCGATAATGCTCGAGAATGCGCGTCGCATTGGCGTCGTTCCCTCTTATTGCTTGATCACGTCGCGGTCGGACGTGGCGGTCGCGCTCGCGGGCCCGTCGGCGGTGATGGGCTTCTGGTGCAGGACCGACGCCGAGATGCTTTCCGGCACCGGCCGCGGCTTCTCGACCAGGCCGAGCACCGGCATGATGATCAGGAAGTGCGCGAAGTAGTAGGCGGTCAGGATCTGGGCTGCCGTCACGTAGCCGCCTTCCGCGGGCTGCGCGCCGAGCCAGCCGAGCACCAGGCACACCGCCACGAAGATCCAGAAGAACTGCTTGTAGAGCGGCCGGTAGCGCGCCGACTTCACCTTCGAGGTGTCGAGCCACGGCAGGAAGAACAGGATCGCGATCGAGCCGAACATGGCGATCACGCCGCCGAGCTTGGCCGAGATCGGGCCGATGTCGAAGGTGATGGCACGCAGGATCGCGTAGAACGGAAGCAGGTACCATTCCGGCACGATGTGCTCCGGCGTCACCAGCGGGTTGGCCTCCACGTAGTTGACGGCGTGGCCAAGCACGTTGGGATCGTAGAACACGAAGTAGGCGAACAGTATCGCGAACACCGTCAGCGCGAAGCCGTCCTTCATCGTGTAGTACGGATGGAACGGCACCGTGTCCTGCTTGTCCTTCACTTCCACGCCGGCCGGGTTGTTGTTGCCCGGCACGTGAAGTGCCCAGACATGAAGCCCGACGACGCCGGCGATCATGAACGGCAGCAGGTAGTGCAGCGAATAGAAGCGGTTGAGCGTCGCCTGGTCGATGGCGAAACCGCCCACCAGCCAGGTCTGGATCGCCTCGCCCACCAGCGGGATCGCGCCGAACAGGCTGGTGATCACGTTGGCGCCCCACAGGCTCATCTGGCCCCACGGCAGCAGGTAGCCGAGGAACGCGGTCGCCATCATCAAGAGGTAGATGATCACGCCGAGGATCCACAGCACCTCGCGCGGCGCCTTGTAGGAGCCGTAGTAGAGGCCGCGGAAGATGTGCAGGTAGACGGCGAGGAAGAACATCGACGCGCCGTTGGCGTGCACGTAGCGCAGCAGCCAGCCGTAGTTCACGTCGCGCATGATCTTCTCGACGCTGGCGAAGGCCAGGTCGACATTGGCGACGTAGTGCATCGCGAGGATCACGCCGGTCACGATCTGGACCACGAGGCAGACCGTCAGGATGCCGCCAAACGTGTACCAGTAGTTCAGGTTCTTCGGCGTCGGGAAATCGATGAACGAGTCGTGCGCAAGCCGCATGATCGGCAGGCGGTCGTCCATCCAGCGGGCGAAGCCGTTTGACGGCTGGTAGGTGGATTCGTGAGCCATTCGTGCCTCGTCAGCCTTGCTGGTTAGCCGATGCGGATGCGGGTTTCGTTGAGGAACTCGAGCGTCGGAACCAGCAGGTTCTCCGGCGCCGGACCCCGCCGGATACGGCCCGCCACGTCGTAGTGCGAACCGTGGCACGGGCAGAACCAGCCGCCGAAGTCACCCTGGTTGGCCAGCGGCACGCAGCCAAGATGCGTGCACACGCCGACCAGCACCAGCCACTTCTCGGTCTCGGAGGCCGCGCGGTTCGGATCAGTCGCCGGCGCGTCCGGCTCCAGGTTCTCGTTGCGCGCGATCGGGTCCGGCAACTCGTCGAGCGACACCTCGCGGGCCTTCTCGATTTCGGCCGGCGTGCGGTGGCGGATGAAAACGGGCTTGCCCCGCCACATCACCGTCACCACCTGACCTTCAGCGATGTTGGAGATATCGACCTCGATCGAGGCCAGCGCGCGCGTCGAGGCGTCGGGGTTCATCTGGTCGATGAAGGGCCAGACGGCGAAGACGCCGCCGACCGCGGCGAAGGCGCCGGTGGCGACGTAGAGAAAGTCACGCCGAGTCGGCTCTTGCACGCTCGCTTCTGCCACGGGAAGGATCCTCCGGACTGAATTCGTTCCCGCCTTGGGGTAGCGCGGGAAGCGGCGGAATTACAGCAACGAAAGCGGCGCCGAATGGCGGGCCAGACAGGTAAAAGCGCCAGAAAACGCGCGTTGCGCCGCGCCGCTCTTTTGCCACCGGCGAAGCTAAATTGTCCACCCCCGCCCCCGTATGTGGCACGATGCCGCAAGCCCGGCACATCAAGCCATTGATAAATCTCGCAAAAGCCCTTCCGCCCGCTGCGGCGGCCCATTCCCGACCGCCCCCGCCATGCGCCTAGCGCTCTTCGAGCCCGACATTCCCCAGAACGTGGGCGCCATGCTGCGCACCGCCGCCTGCCTCGGCGTGCCCGTGGACCTGATCGGTCCCTGCGGCTTCCCGTTCTCGGACCGCGCCCTCCGGCGCGCCGGCATGGACTACGCCGCCGAGGCCGACCTGACCGAACACGCCTCTTACGCGGATTTCCAGGCGGCCCGCGGCGCCGGACGGCTCGTCCTGCTGACCACGGCCGGCGACACCCCCTTCCACGACGCTGCCTACCTGCCCCGCGACACGCTGATGGTGGGCCGGGAAAGCGCGGGCGTGCCCGATCACGTTCACGCCGATGCGGACCTCCGCGTGGTGATCCCCATGGCCACAGGCCGCGATGGCCGGCAATTGCGCTCGCTCAATGTCGCAGCCGCTGCCGCCATGGTACTCGGCGAGGCCCTTCGGCAGACCGCACTGCTGCCGGGGACTCGAAATATCCTGAGTGGAGCGTCATCGTGAGCCAGCCCGCCCTCGCCGAAAGCGATTCGACCCTGCCTGCCGCCAAGGCAAGCCCGGAGATTTATGTGACCGAAGACCGCAAGGCCAAGGCCGCCGCCTGGTTCCGCCAGTTGCGCGACGACATCTGCGCCGAGTTCGAGCGCCTGGAAGACGAGCTGACCGGCACCCATGCCGACCGCCCCGCCGGCCGCTTCGAGCGCACCCCGTGGACCCGCGGCGATGGCAGCGAGGACCAGGGCGGCGGCGAAATGTCGGTCATGAAGGGCCGCGTCTTCGAGAAGGTCGGTGTCCACATCTCGACCGTTTACGGCGAGTTCTCGGAGGATTTCCGTAGCCAGATCCCCGGCGCGGAAGAAGACCCGCGCTTCTGGGCCGGCGGCATCTCGCTCATCGCCCACATGTGGAACCCGCACGTGCCCGCCGTTCACATGAACACCCGCCACGTGGTGACCACGCAGGGCTGGTTCGGCGGCGGTGCCGACCTGACCCCGGTGCTCGACCGCTACCGCACCCAGGACCACGAGGATGCGAAGGACTTCCACGCCGCCATGAAGGCCGCCTGCGACCCGCACGGTGCCGATTATCACGAGCGTTTCAGCAAGTGGTGCGACGAGTACTTCTTCCTGCCCCACCGCAACGAGCCGCGCGGCATCGGCGGCATCTTCTACGACCGCCTGAACACCGGCGACTGGGATGCGGACTTCGCCTTCACGCAGGATGTGGGCCGCGCCTTCCGCGACATTTATCCCAAGCTGGTCCGCCGCCACCTCGACAAGCCGTGGACGGAAGAAGAGCGCGAAGAGCAGCTCATCCGCCGCGGCCGCTACGTGGAGTTCAACCTGCTCTACGATCGCGGCACCACCTTCGGCCTCAAGACCGGCGGCAACGTGAACTCGATCCTGTCGTCCATGCCGCCCGAGGTGAAATGGCCGTAGCGGCCCACACCGAAGCGAAGACAGGCAAGCGCGCATAGAAAAGGGGACGGTCCCGGGGGTAAGGAACCGTCCCCTTTTGGTTTGGTCCGGCGGGATGCTGTTGCCGCGTCCGGTCTGGGGGAGACTGGAGGGGGGTTGCGGCGGCGCAGGCCGGACCGGGGGCGCGTTAGCGCCTAGCTCTTGTAGTCGCTGCCGCGGTACTTGAGGTTCTGGCCGTGCTTGGCGTCCTCGTGGTGCGCCGAATAGCTCGACCCGCGGTAGTTCACCTTCTCGCCTTCGCGATAGGTGTGATGGGCGTCCACCTGCGCGTTGCCCTTCTTCACTTCGGTACCGCGATAAATTTCTTTCTCAGACATATTCCTCACTCCATCTCGCTTGCGGGCAGTTCACGCCTCGCGTTGATTGCGAAACTTCGTGGCGCCAGGTCCCGTCACCGGTTCTGTCTGGGTGATGCGGCTAGCCCGCGCCACGACGGCTGCAAATCGAGGGGGCCTCTCGGCTTCTTGAAGGCCTTTGAGACCGCCCCGGTCTGAGCTTGTGACGCATGCCCGATGCGGCGGCTTGTTGCTCTTCTCGTTATCCGCAGGTTCAACATTGGCAGCATTAACCAAACTGGCAACAGGAAAACGAAGGTGAATAGCAGATTTGTTTGAAGTGAAGGACCCCACCCCTGCAAACTGCACACTCAATGCACAAGCCCGCTAAAATGATGAAATGTGCAGCGCAACAAAAGGCGGTTTTTGACTATCGATTGGTCGATTTCAGCCTGTGCACACCGCAGAGGCACGAATTTCGCCACAGGAAACCCGCAGGACTCCGCCAGATGAATCGGCAAACAACAGCAGCAGCTCTGACCTATCTCGCTGTCGTCTGGACCTTTGGATTCATTTTCGGCGTGCTGCGCGAACTCGCCCTGCGCCCTGCCATTGGTGATCCGTGGGCACAGCTGGCCGAAGCGCCCTTCATGGCGGCCGTTGTCTGGATCGCGGCGGGATGGGTCGTTCGCCGGTTTCCCAATGCGGCCCCAGTCGCAGCGGGCCTCGCGGCAACGGCAGGCCTGCTGGCAATCGAGACCGTCATGGCACTACTGGTGATGGGCCAGACACCCGCCACCTACCTCGCGGGCTACGACATCACCCGCGGCACGGTCTTCCCGCTGCTGATCGCCTGGTTCGCCGTGGCCCCGTGGCTGCGCCGCAGGGTCGCCTCACCGGCTCAGTAGACCGTCGCCTGCACCACGGCCTTGAGGCGCTCGATGATGGAGAACTCGTCGTCGGTGAAGTCGGCGTCGATCCACCACTCCTCTACCTCCCGGCGCACCCGCCCCACCTCGGGGCCCTCAGGCACGCCGGCCGACTTGATCATCGAGCCGGTCAGCGGCAGCTCGGGCCGCTCCCAGCTGTCCGCCATCGCCAGCAGCGCGCGCCACTGGAAGGCGTTGTGCGCCTTGCCGTCCTCGGCCCAGCCGAGCATCACCCGGTCCTTGAAGAGCTCGAGGCCCATTGTGTAAAGCGCCCGGCGCACCTCGCGCATGGAGAGGTAGCAGACGATCTTCGTCTTGTCGGTGTGCATCCGGACAAGGCGCTCGGTGTCCGCATTGGAGAGCCGCAGCCGACCGGCCATCGACCGGATCGTTGCCTCGTTACCGTCGAACAGCGAGCCCAGCCGCAACACGGCGTCGCTGGTGAAGAGCTGCGTCGTCTCGATATCCACCACGCGCTCGAACCGGTCGAGCCGCGCCGCCTCCGGCAGCACTTCCGACAAGACGCCGGCCGCCGCCATCGCGCGCAAGACCGCGGGTGCGTTGTCGCCGCCAAGCAGCTTCAGCAGCTCCGCCTGCACGCGCTCCGCCGATAGCCGTGACAGCCCGTCCTTGTGTTCGCCGCAGGCGCGCAGGCCTTCCGCGTCCATCTCCCCATCGCCATAGACGGCGTTGAACCGGAAGAAACGGAGAATGCGCAGGTAGTCCTCCTCGATGCGCGCCGCCGCATTGCCGATGAACCGCACGCGCTTCGATTCCAGGTCGTCCATGCCGCCCAGCGGGTCATGCACCGTTCCGTCCGCGTCCGCATAGAGCGCATTCATGGTGAAGTCGCGCCGCGATGCGTCGGCCTCCCAGTCGGCGGTAAACGCCACGTCCGCGTGGCGCCCGTCCGTCGCAACGTCCACGCGCAGCGTCGTCACCTCGTAATTGCGGTTCGCGCCCACCGCCATGACCGTGCCATGCGCCTGCCCGATGGGCACCACGCGAAAGCCTGCCGCCTCCAGCCTGCGCTGGGACTCCGCAGGCTCGTCCGTGGTCGCGATATCCACGTCAGTCACATCGGTGCGCATCAGCGCGTTACGCACGCAGCCGCCGACGAAGCGCGCCGTCGCGCCGTCATTGAGGGCGGCCATCACGCGCTGCGTTTCGTCGTCGCGCAGCCAGGCCTGTGTGTCGATCGTCGCAGGCGCACCCGCCATGTCACTCGTCTCCCTGAGGGTCGTCTTCGTTCTTGGGGCCGGTTGCTACCCTGTCACGGGCACCCGGTCACTCCACATGACCTGGAACAATCCGCCCGTCCTCGTAGCGCGGCGGCACGTACTTCCCGTCCGGCGGCGAGCCGGTGGTAAAGGCGAGAAAGAACAGGGCCGCGGCCGCCAGCAGCACGCCGGACACGATCAGCCACGCCATCGGCGCATCGTTGAAAAGCCCGTCCTGCGCCACCCGGCGGCGCACCATCAGAACGTAGAGCGCCCACACGAGAAACGGGATCGCAAACAGCACAAGCTGGACCAGGACGATACGAAGCATATGGAGATCCCGATCACGCGCGGCTTCGGGCCCCGCCGGCGGGCGCGAAGGCGCGTTCGTAAAGGTTGACGATCATGCCGGCCGTCGCACCCCAAATGTAGTGCCCCTCGTATGGCATCGCAAAGTAGGCGCGCTGCCGCCCCTGCCACATCACCGAGTGCCGCTCGTGGTTCGCCGGGTCCATCAGGAACGCCAGCGGCACCTCGAACGCCTCGTCCACTTCCGCAGGCTCCAGCGTGAGGGTGAACCCCGGCCGCACGAACCCCACCACCGGCACCACCCGGAACCGCGTCCCCGTCTCGTAGGGATCGAGGAACCCGGCCACCGCCACGTGGTCGCGATCGAGCCCGATTTCCTCTTCCGCCTCGCGGAGCGCCGCCCCCACCGGACCGTCGTCTTCCGGGTCGATGCTGCCGCCGGGAAATGCCACCTGCCCCGCATGGTTGGAGAGATCCCCCGCCCGCTCCGTCAGGAGAACCGTGATGCCCTCCGGCCGCTCCACCAGCGGCACCAGCACGGCAGCCGCGCGGACCTCGCGCGTGTCGTCCGTCACCCAGTCCGAGTTGAGCCGGAAATCCCCGGTGAGCCGTTCATCGGCCGCTTCCGGCACGGGCGCCGTTGCTCGCAAGGCGCGTGTGACCCGCGCCCGCATCTCCTCCGAAGGCGTCATGCGCGGCCCGCCTTCACCTCGGCCGCCCGCTGCATCTTGAAGAACACACCGTCGCTCCAGACGCCGAACCAGGTTTCCCCGTCCACGTCATGTTCAACGCCCAGCTCCGCAAGCTCGTAAAAGACGGGGCGCGACAGCCGCGCCTCCAGCCCGCCGCCCTCGGCGCCGCGCACGTGAACATAGGGCGCCGGTTCATCCGTATCCGGATCGATCTCGAATCGCATCGGATGATCGCTGCCCGCGACCGTCACGTCGCCAAGCGTCGTTGTGAAGGCAAGCGTCTGCGCCTCGCCTTCCCCGGCCACGTCCAGCTTGCCGGCAATGAACGGCACGTCCTCCACGGTGATGCGCGCCTGCTCCACCGGTGTCACCAGGCTGTAATCGCCGTTCGGCTCGCGCCGCAGGATCGATGAAAACAGTTTCACCAGCCGCTCACGTGAAATGGGCGAGTCCTGGTAGAGCCACGTCCCATCCCGCGCGATTCGCATGTCGAGGTCGTATTTGCGCTCAGGCTTCCACTTGTGGACGGGCGGAAGCCCGTCACCAGCCTCGGCCTGCGCCTCTTTCAGGCCCTTCACGACCTTTTCAACGTCACTCTGGTCGGACTTGCCGTTCATCCCGCCCCGCTTTGCGTTAGGGTCATATTCTGAACACAGGGTTCACGCACAACCGCGGCCTTCGGGACTTGGGAACCGGATGGTTCGCCCCGGGCGCGGTGCAAGAGTATATCTAGGGCCATGACCACTCTGAGTGAAGCTAACGACGACGTCGTCCGCGCGGTCGAGGAGACCGGCGCGCAGATTGGCCACGTGAAGGAGGCGATCGGCCGCCTCGTCTTCGGCCAGGACCAGGTGATCGACCGCGTGCTGGTCACCATCCTCTCCGGCGGCCACGGCCTGCTGGTCGGCGTGCCCGGCCTCGCCAAGACGCGGCTGGTCCACACCACCGGCATCGTGCTCGGCCTGTTCGACCGGCGCATCCAGTTCACACCCGACCTGATGCCCGCCGACATTGTGGGTTCGGAGGTGCTCGAGGAAGGCGAGAGCGGACGCCGCTCCTTTCGCTTCATCCAGGGCCCGGTGTTCTGCCAGCTGCTGATGGCGGACGAGATCAACCGCGCCAGCCCGCGCACCCAGTCCGCCCTGCTGCAGGCCATGCAGGAACGCCACGTGACCGTCGCCGGCCACCGGCACGAGCTGCCGCGCCCCTTCCACGTGCTCGCCACGCAGAACCCGCTGGAGCAGGAAGGCACCTACCCGCTGCCGGAAGCCCAGCTCGACCGCTTCCTGATGCAGATCGACGTCAATTACCCCGACCTCGACGCCGAGCGCCGCATGCTGCTGGAAACCACCGGCGACAACGAGGCCGAGGCCCGCGCCGTCATGCGCGACGAGGAAGTGGAAGCCGCCCAGCGCCTCGTCCGCCGCATGCCGGTGGGCGAGAGCGTCGTCGAGGCGATCCTCGAACTGGTCCGCAGCGCCCGCCCCGAGGAATCCCATCTCGAGGAAGTCCGCGAGACCGTTGCATGGGGCCCCGGCCCGCGCGCCAGCCAGGCGCTGATGCTCGCCGTCCGCGCCCGCGCCCTGATGGATGGCCGCTACGCCCCCTCCGTCGATGACGTGGTGGAGCTGGCGGACCCCATCCTGCGCCACCGCATGGCGCTCTCTTTCGCGGCCCGCGCGGAGGGGACCACCGTTTCGGGTGTCATCGACCGGCTGTGCCGGCCCTTCCGCTGATCGGGGCGCCGCATGGCACGAACCCCCGCCGACCGTGAACAGCCCGCCCTCGCCGGCCGCCAGGGATCGGCCTATGGCCGCACGCCCGAGCGCCAGCAGGCGGAGGAACTCGCCGATGCCCTGCCGCCGCTCTTGGTGGAAGCGGAACGCATCGCCGCCACAGTGGTACCGGGCATCCATGGCCGCAGGCGTGTCGGACCCGGCGAAACCTTCTGGCAGTTCCGCCGCTATCAGCAGGGCGACAGCGCCACGCAGGTCGACTGGCGCCAGTCCGCCCGTTCCGACCGCCTATACGTACGCGAGCATGAGTGGGAAGCCGCCGAGACCGTCTGGCTCTGGCGCGACGGCTCCCCCTCGATGGGCTACCGGTCCAGCCGCAAGCTGCCCACCAAGCTCGAACGCGCAACCGTCATCTCGCTCGCCGTCGCCAGCCTGCTGATCCGCGCCGGAGAGCGCGTTGCACCCCTCGGCGAACGCGTGCCGCCCGCCTCGGGCCGCACCGCACTTCGCCGCCTCGCCCATCTCTATGGCTCCGGCAGCGCCGCCGCGGCGGACCTGCCCCCGGCGGAGCCGCTGCCACGCTTCTCCCGCACCGTTCTGGTCGGCGACTTCCTCGCCAACGCGGAAGAGATCGCCGCACGCATCAGCGGCTACGCGGCCAGCGGCGTGCGCGGCCACCTCTTGCAGGTGCTTGACCCGGCGGAAGAAGACCTGCCCTTCGCGGGCCGGACCGAGTTCGAAGGCGTCGAGGAGCCCGAGCGCCTCGTCTTCGGTCGTGCGGAAAATGTCCGCCACGCCTACCAGACCCGGCTTCACGAACACCGCGACGCCCTGCGCGCCGCCGCCCGCCGCTATGGCTGGACCTTCACGACCCACCGCACCGACCGGCCGCCGCAGACATCCGTGCTGGCGCTGCACGCCGCCCTCTCCGGCACCCCGCTGACGCAAGCCGCGGGGGCCTGACGCCATGATGACGCTCGGCAGCATCGGCTTTGCCGCCCCGCTGGCCCTGGCAGGCCTCTTTGCCCTGCCGGTCATCTGGTGGCTGTTGCGCGTCACCCCGCCCGCGCCCAACCGCGTGCGCTTCCCCGCCATCCGCCTGCTCAAGGGCCTCGGCGCCGACGAGGAGACGCCCGCCCACACGCCGTGGTGGCTCATGGCCCTGCGCCTTGCCGCCGCCGCCCTGCTGGTCTTCGCCTTCGCCGAACCTGTCCTCAATCCCGGCACCCAGGCCACGGGCGACGGCCCGCTGCTCGTCGTCGTCGATGACGGCTGGGCCGCGGCTTCCCGCTGGGAGACACGCAGCGACACGCTCAACGGCATTCTCGCCTCGGCCCAGCGCGGCGAACGCCAGACCGCCCTGCTGACCACGGCACCGAGCGCCCGCCCGCAGCCACTTGAAGTGATGACCGCGGAGGATGCAGCCGCCGCGGCTGCGGCTCTCCAGCCCAAGCCCTTCGCCGTTGACCGCGCCGCCGCCGCGCAGCGCTTGATCGACGCGAACCTCTCCGGCACCTGGAGCATCGCCTGGCTCGCCGACGGCATCGCCACGGAAGGCGACGACGCGCTGGCGGACGAGCTGGCCTCGCTCGGCAACGTGACCATCTACGGCGAACCGGGTGGCGGAACCGCCCTCGCCCTTCGCCCGCCTGCCCCGTCCGCGCAGAGCTTCGACGTGACCGCCATCCGCGCGGGCACCGAAGATCCCCGCACCGCCACGCTGCGTGCCTACGGCGAAAAGGACCGCCTGCTCGCCGAAGCCCCGATCAGTTTCGATGCTGGCAACCGCGAAGCCCAGGTCCGCCTCGAGATGCCGCTCGAACTCCGCAACGCGGTGACGCGCCTCGACATCGCCGAGGAAACATCGGCGGCGGCGGTCTCGCTCCTTGATGACCGATGGCAGCGCCGGACCGTCGGCCTCGTCGGCGGCGGCGGCACGGAAGACGCCCAGCCGCTCCTATCCGACCTCTACTACCTGCGCCGCGCCATCGCCCCGTTTGCGGAAGTGCGCGAAGCACAGTCCGGCACCGAAGGCTCGGAAATCGAGCACCTCCTGTCCCGCCCGCTATCCCTCCTCGTGACAGCGGACGTGGGCCAGCTTGTAGGCGAAGATGCCGACACCGTGCGGGAATGGGTGGAAGGCGGCGGCACGCTCGTCCGCTTCGCCGGTCCGCGTCTTGCCGCCAGCGCCGACGACCTGATGCCCGTGCGCCTGCGCGGCGGCGGCCGCGCCCTTGGCGGCGCACTCACCTGGGCGACGCCCCAGGGCCTTGCCCCGCTGCCCGAGGACAGCCCGTTCGCCGGGCTCGAAGTTCCTTCGGACGTGGAGATTACCCGCCAGGTGCTTGCCGAACCGTCGCCCGACCTCAGCGAACGCACATGGGCGCGCCTTCAGGACGGCACGCCGCTCGTCACCGCCGCCCCGCGCGGCGACGGCTGGGTGATCCTGTTCCACGTCTCCGCCGACACGGACTGGTCAAACCTGCCGATCTCCGGTCTCTATGTGGAGATGCTCCGCCGTATCCTCGACCTCAGCCGCGGCACTGCCGGCGCCAGCCCCGATGACACCGGGCGCCTGCTGCCGCCCCTGCGCAGCCTCGACGGGCGCGGCCGCCTCTCGGCGCCCCCGCCGCTTGCCGAGCCGCTGGCGGCGGACAAGTTCGCGGGCACGCGCGCCGGTCCGGCGCACCCCCCGGGCCTCTACGGAAGCACCACGAGCTTCCGCGCCCTCAATCTCATTGGCCCCGCCGACATGCTCCGTCCGCTCGACACAGACTTCGCGGACACGGTCGCGCCCTATGCCGGCACCGCCGAAACGGCGCTGAAGCCGCTCCTGCTGCTGACCGCGCTGGCGCTGCTCATCGCGGACGGCCTCGCCGCACTGGCGCTCTCGGGCCGCCTGCCGCGATTCCGGAACGCAGCAGCGGCGCTCCTCGCAACGGCCCTGGTTGTTCCGCTCGCCCCGCAAAGCCGCGCGCAGGACTTCGAGTCCGCCGCCACCGAACCCGGCGACGAGATCGCCATGCTGGCGACGCTGGACACGCGCCTCGCCTACGTCATTACAGGCGATACCGCCGTGGACGACATGAGCCGCGCCGGTCTCACCGGTCTCAGCAACGTGCTGCGCAACCGCACCGCCGTCGAACCGGCGGACCCGCTGGGCGTCAACGTCGAGACCGACGAACTCGCCTTCTACCCGCTCATCTATTGGCCGGTGTTGCCGGGCCAGAGGACCCTCTCGCCCGATGCGCTCGCGAAGGTGGACGCCTACATGAAGCGCGGCGGCACCATCCTCTTCGACACGATGGATCACCAGCAGGTGGAAGCCATCGGCAACTCCCCCGGCAACGAGGCCCTGCGCCGCCTGCTCGGCGAACTCGACATTCCCCCGCTTGAACCGGTCGGCGAAGGTCATGTGCTCACCAAGGCCTTCTACCTGATGCCCACCTTCCCCGGCCGCTGGGCCGGCGGTGAATTGTGGGTACAGGCCGATGGCGAGGCGCAGGACATGCCCGGTGCCCTGAACCAGGATGGTGTCACGCCCATCCTTATCGGTTCCAACGACTACGCCGCGGCGTGGGCCGTCGATGCCAGCGGCCGCCCGCTGGCCAGCCCCGTGCCCGGCGGCGAGCGCCAGCGTGAGCAGGCGCGCCGCTTCGGCGTCAACCTCGTGATGTACGCGCTCACCGGCAACTACAAGGCCGACCAGGTCCACGTCCCCGCCCTGCTGGAGCGGCTTGGCCAGTGAACTGGGAACTCGCCTTCGCCCCGCTCGTGCCCGAATGGGTCCTCGCCGTGGCCGTCGCCGCAGCGGTCGCCGTGCTGGCCGTCTCTTTCTGGCGGCGCGGCGGCGGCGCGGTCTGGCGCACCATCGCGCTGGCTGCCGTCCTGCTCGCCCTCGCCAACCCCACGGCCCTGCGCGAAGAGCGCGACCCGGTCTCGGACGTCGCCGTCCTCGCCATCGACCGCTCCCAGTCCAACCGCGTGGATGGACGCGAAGACCTGACCGGCGAGATCGCCGCCAACTTGCGCGAAAAGCTTGAGCGGGAGGACGGCCTCGAACTGCGCGTCGTCGACGTGCAGGACGACGACGCCCTCTCCGCAAGCTCGGCGAGCGGGGGCACACGTCTCTTCTCCGCGGTCGAGAGTGCCATCGCCGACGTGCCGGCGGATCGTCTTGCCGGCGTCGTCGCCGTCACCGACGGCCAGATGCACGATGTCGCCCCGCGCGCCCTTGCCGACAGCGGCGCGCCCTTCCACACGCTGCTCACCGGACCCGAGGGCCAGCGCGACCGCATCCTCACAGTGGTCGAGGCCCCCAGCTTCGCCATCGTCGGCGAACCCGTGACGCTCACCGTCCGGGTGGACGACATGGGCGCCGACGAGCCCACCGGTCCCGCCCGCATCGAGCTCTTCATCGACGGCGAAGCGCGCCCCGTGCCGCCGGTCGAGATCGGCGTGCCGCAGGAAATCACCATCGAGCTGGAACATGGCGGCGAGAATGTCATCGAGCTTGAAGCCGCCGCCGGTCCGGACGAACTGACGCTCGCCAACAACCGCGCCGTCGTCATCGCCAACGGCATCCGCGACCGGCTGCGCGTCCTGCTCGTTTCCGGCGAACCGCACGCGGGCGAGCGCACGTGGCGCAACCTGCTCAAGGCCGACCCGGCCGTCGACCTCATTCACTTCACCATCCTGCGCCCGCCGGAAAAGCAGGACGGCACGCCGATCAACGAGCTGTCGCTGATCGCCTTTCCCACCCGCGAACTGTTCTCCGTCAAGCTCAACGAGTTCGATCTCGTCATCCTCGACCGCTACAAGCGCCGCGGGGTGCTGCCGATCTCCTATCTCCAGAACATCGCCGACTACGTGGACAATGGCGGCGCGATCCTGATGGCGGCGGGCCCCGACTTCGCCTCGCCCTTCTCCATATTCCGCACGCCGCTTGCCGGCGTGCTCCCCGCCGCGCCCACCGGAGAGGTCTATACCGGCGGCTTCTATCCTCTCGTGACGGAGCAGGGCCACCGCCACCCGGTGACCAGCGGCCTGCCCGGCGCCGACCAGACGCCGCCCAACTGGGGCCGCTGGTTCCGCCTTATCGACACCGAGACCTCCGGCGGCATGACGCTGATGGACGGGCCGGACGGCAAGCCGCTCGTCGTCCTCGACCGCGTCGGCGAGGGCCGCATCGCGCAGCTGTTGTCGGATCACGCGTGGCTGTGGACCCGCGGCTTCGAAGGCGGCGGCCCGCAGGCGGAAATCCTGCGCCGCCTTGCCCACTGGCTGATGAAGGAGCCAGACCTTGAGGAGGAAAACCTGCGCGCCCGCGCCGAGGGCAACACCCTGACCGTCACCCGCCAGACCATGGCCGGGATGGCGCCCCCGGTGACCATCACCGGCCCCGACGGCGAAACCCGCACGCTGGAGCTGGCGGAAGAAGAGCCCGGCCGCTTCACCGGCCGCACCGAGATCACCGACATGGGCCTCTACAGGCTGAGCGACGGCGAGCAGACGGCCATAACCGCCGCCGGCCCGCTCAACCCCAAGGAATTCGCCGACGTGCGCGTGACCGGGGAACAAGTGAGCGATCTCGCCCGCGAGACCGGCGGCGCTATCCGTCACGTGACGCGCGCCGACGACACCCCCGACATCCGCCGTATCCGCCCGGGACGGACGGCAGAAGGCTCCGGCTGGATCGGTCTCAACGCCAACGGCGAATACGCCGTGCGCTCTGTGAGCGAGTTCCCGCTGATCCGCCCGGAACTGGCACTGCTCATCGCGCTCGGCGCCTTCATGCTGGCCTGGCGCCGCGAAGGCCGCTAGCCGGATGCGGGCCGGTGGATCGGCCCGCCAACGCCCTCCGACGCCCCGTCCACAAGCTCACGCCACAACAGCCGGTTCGGATCGAACGGCTGCGGCATGTCCACCGACCCTTGCGGCACGATCGAAAAGCCGACGCGCGCGTAATACGGCAGGTCACCCACCAGCACCACGAGCCGGTGGCCCAGCGCGGCGGCGCGCTCGAGCCCGGCCTTCATCAGCGCAAGCCCCACGCCCTTGCGCTGGAGGTTCGGCAGGACGGCAAGCGGCCCGAGCAGCAAGGCTTCGGTTTCAACACCCTCCGCATTCGGACCGATCACGATGGGCCAGAAGCGGATGCTGCCCATGAGGTGCCCGTCAGCGTTGTCGGCAGCAACAAAAGACAGGGCACCGATCGGATCTACGCCTTCGCGCAGCCGGTAGGATGATTTGGCGAAGCGGCCAGGGCCGAAGGCAGCATCGAGCAGCGTCTCGATTTCGTCGGCATCCTGCGCGCCTTGCGGCCGCACCGTGTAAGCAGCGGCGTCGAGTTCGATGGACATGTGATCATTCCTGGGCGACCGGCATTCTTGAAACACGGAGGTTTCAGCGCCGGCTGCCGCGGCACGCCCGGCCGGTCTAGCGGAGCGTTGCCTTGCGCACAGGGCGCCGTTCGCGCTTGTCGAAGCGCGTCCGGATTCGTCGTCGCTGGCTGCCTGTTCCGATCACGGACGGCCTTTCCACCCTGTTGCATGCCGGAGACAGTGCGCCCGGCGGATTTGAGCGATTAGCACGCATGATCCGCATGCGTAAAGCCGGAATGCCCCGCCGAACCTCACGACAGCAGCGTGCGCGCGACGCTCCCGCGGATCGCGGCGGACGCCTTGGCCGGCTTCCAGCCCCGCTCGCGGGTGAGCAGGTCATAGGCCTGCATCGACGCCGCCACCCAGAGAAAGTCGGCGGCCCGCCCCGGCGTCCAGCCCGCCGCCAGCGCACCATCCTTTGCAAGCGACCGCGTCAGCGCCTGCAAAGCCGCCAGGAGATCGGACATGCGGTCATCCCACGCAGCCGCGACCTCCGCATCCACCGGTTTGAGCCGGATCAGGTCGCGCGCCACCGGCAGCACGCCGTCCACGAAGCGGAACCAGTCGCGCAGACACGCATCCAGCCGCTCGGCGGGATCACTCAACGCCATGGCCTCGGCAAAACGCTCGAAAATCTCGCCCCGCTCGTCGGCACGCTTCAGCAGCGCCATCAGGAGCCCGCCCCGCGATCCGAAATGCACATAGACGCTCTGCCGCGTGACGCCTACAGCCGAAGCGATCTCTGCAAGACCCGCATCCGCCCCCCGCTTCGACACGAGATCCCATGCCGCGTCGAGGATCTGCGTGCGCGTGCGGCCCGCGCGATCCGAA
The DNA here is from genome assembly GCA_965229975.1 of Parvibaculaceae bacterium. Lineage (GTDB taxonomy): Bacteria > Pseudomonadota > Alphaproteobacteria > CGMCC-115125 > CGMCC-115125 > Pyruvatibacter. The sequence goes on along the minus strand of OZ245936.1, from coordinate 332,798 downwards.
GGCTTTGGATTTGACACGCGTAACATTCCTTCCTATTTGACACGTGTAAATTCTAGATGAGAGAGTCGCCTATGACCAGCAAGATCACACCTGCGCGCATCGACGCCATAGCCGCCGCGTATTCCGCTTACCCCTCGAACACCTACCCAACGGCAGCCCAGCTCGGCCGCGTCGCCGACCTGGCGCCCGGTCAGCCGGTCTCAATCGTCAATTTCTTCCGGTTCCGCGAACACGCCACCTATCCGGACAGCGCGCCAGAAGCGGCCGAGCGCCTGAGCGGCCAGGAAGCCTTCCAGCGCTACGCCGCCGTCAGCATGCCCACGATGGGGGAGATCGGCGGCAGCTTTGGCTACATGGCGCCGTTCGCGGGCACGTTCCTCGGCGCCGACGAGACGTGGGACATGATCGTGATCGGCAATTATCCCGACCCGGACACCCTCTTCCGCCTGCTGGAAAACGCAGCGTACCGCGAGGCCTATCGCCACCGCGTCGCGGCCCTTGCCGACGCGCGCGAAGCGCTCGGTGCCGCGTGAGCCGCGGCATCGCACATTTCGCCTTTGCCGCCCGCCGCTTCACCGGCTAGCTTGCCGCCCGAATTCGACTGGCAAGAGCAAGATATCGGGAGGCATCGGCACACTCATGGGCCTGCTTGACGGAAAAGTTGTACTGGTGACCGGCGCCGCGCGCGGCATCGGCAAGGAATGCGCGCTGCTGGCGGCGCGCGAGGGCGCGAAGGTGGTGGTGAACGACCTCGGCGGCGGCGTGTCCGGCGGCGATGCCGGTGATGCCGGCCCCGCGCAGGAAGTCTGCGACGAGATCAAGGCCGCGGGCGGCGAAGCCGTCGCCAACTCGGACAGCGTCAGCGACCGCAAGGGCGCGGGCCACATGTTCCAGCAGGCGATGGATGAATTCGGCGGCCTGAACGTCGTGATCAACCCGGCCGGCATCCTGCGCGACAAGATGTTCCACAAGATGGACGACGCCGACTGGGAAGCCGTCATCGACGTGCACCTGAACGGCGCCTACAATATCACCCGCGCGACCGTGGAGCACTTCCGCAACCAGGAGGACGGCGCCTATGTCCTCTTCACCTCCACCAGCGGCATTATCGGCAATATCGGCCAGGCCAATTACGCCGCCGCCAAGATGGGCGTCGCCGGCCTGTCGCGCATCATCGCCATGGAGGGCGCGCTCAAGAACGTGCGCTCCAACATCATCGCGCCCTTCGCGTGGACGCGCATGATCGCGACCATCCCCGTGAAGGACGAAGCCTCGGCCCAGCGCGTCGAGCGCATGAAGAACGCCATGCGCGCCGACCAGGTGGCCCAGCTTGCCGTTGCGCTCTCGGCGCCGTCGGACGTGTCGGGTCAGATCTTCGTTGCCCGCGGCAACGAACTTTTCCTGATGAGCCAGCCACGCCCGCTGCGCGGCATGGCCCGCCTCGAAGGCTGGTCGCCGCAGTCGATTCTCGACCACGCCTTCCCGTCGATGAAGGCCGACATGCTCGACCTCGGCAACACGGGCAGCGTCTTCACCTGGGAGCCCATCTAGGCGCGTCCGCACGAACGAAACGCACGAAGGGGCGCTTCCGCGGAAGCGCCCCTTCTTCGTTTCAGATGCTGAGGCGAGCTATTCGACGATGACGGCGTCGGGCGCCTCATCGTCCTGCCCGATCATCCACACGTTCTCGCGCCGGTCCTCATCGTAGCGAACCGACTTCGGCAGCGCCGCGTTAAAGGCAATCAGGTACGGATCGTCCGATGCCTCGACGCCGCGTTCAACGTTGCTGATCACGCACGGGTCCCGGTCGGAAGCGGAGGCAGCGGCCAGGCCCGGCGCGCATTCACGTGCCGCCTGGCGCACGATTCTCCGGTGCTTCTGCTCAAGCGCCCTGAGCGTTTCCTCGTCGTCCGGCAAGACGACGAGCGTATCGGTGTCTTGGGCGGGGCTCATGGCATGGTCGTCCCCATGGTCCATGGCCGACGATGTTGCCGCGCTCAGCATGACGATCGCGGTCACCGCGACGATGCCGAGGCTGGCTCTGAAATCGAGAAAGCTCAAAGGACTTCTCCCTGTTTCTTGGCCGCCCCTACCCTGCGGCGGTGTCCTCTGCCGCCGCGCCGGGCTCTTTCGGCCCCTCTTTGCGGGCGGCAGTGCATTAACCCTTCACGGCCAGATTCGATCCGTCAGACACCAACAGGCTTAATCCCCAATTCAGAAACTATCTTGTTCTCATTGCCCGGATTATTTCCCGGGGCCGCGCAGGCCATATCTCTTGAAAACGCCGGTTCGCGCCAGCGTCCCGGCCTCACGATGGAGAGTCCCATGATCGACATCCGGAAATTCGAGGATCATCCCCACACCCGGCTCGACTGGCTGGACGCCCACCATCACTTCAATTTCGGCGGGCACCAGCACCCCGGCCGGTACGGCTGGGGACAGCTCCTGGTCTGGAACGACGACACCATTGAGCCCCACACGGGCTTCGACATGCACGGCCACCGCGACATGGAAATCATCACCTATGTCCGCGAAGGCGCGATCTCCCATGCCGACCATCTCGGCAACGAGGGCCGCACCGAGGCAGGTGACGTACAGGTGATGTCCGCCGGCAAGGGCATCATGCATGCGGAGCACAACCGCGAGGATGCGCAGACCCGCATCTTCCAGATCTGGATCCACCCGACCGAGCCCGGCGGCCAGCCCGGCTGGGACCAGGCGCGGTTCCCCAAGACCGACCGCGCCGGAAGCCTCGTCGCCCTCGCCTCCGGCCAGGGCCATGACGGCGCCCTGCCCATCCGGGCCGACGCGGCCGTGTACGGGGCAACGCTGCGCCCCGGCGACACGGTACGCCACGAGCTGAAACCGGGCCGCTACGGCTACCTCGTCCCTGCCACCGGAGCCGTGACCGTCAACGGCCAGTCCCTTGCGGCACGCGACGGGGCCGCTATCCGGGATGTCGCGTCGATCGAGATCTCCGTTCAAGGCGACGAACCGGCAGAAATCCTCCTCGCGGACGTCGCGGCCTGAAGGCTTCCGCGCCGGCGAAAGACAGGCCCCGCGGCTTATGCCGCGGGGCCTGACATCGCTCTTGTTCGTTGGTGGGCAAACGGCCTAGTCGACCGAAACGCCGCCTTCGGCCGTGGTATCGCCGTCGATGGCCGTATCCGTACCGATGGCATCCCGGCCGATGCCGGAGCTCGTCCCCACGGCGCCGTCGGCATCGGCTCCGAGTCCGCCACGGGCGTTGATGCCGTCGTTCACGTCGACATCACCGTAGTTGTACGCATCGGCATCACCCTGCGCCTCGACGTCCGCGTCTGCTCCAACGCCGGCATCTGTTTCAGCGCGGGCGCCACCGTCCACGTCACCGTCGGTCTCGGCACCGAGGCCCGTCTCCTGCGCCGCATCCACATCGGCACCGGCGTCGACACCAGCGCCTGCGTCAGCATTCACACCGACACCGGCATCGGCTTCGTTTCCGACATTCAGATCGGGTTCGTCGGATCCGACGCCGGTCGTCGTTCCGACACTTGCACCGGCGTCAGCATCGCTGCCCAGACCGATGTCTGCCGCCATCGCCGGCCCGGAAAAGGCAAGGCCCGCAGCAAGGGTCAGCGCGCTGGTCGTCATAAGGTTCGGACGTTTCATCTTGTGCTCCGTTGTCGTTGCACCCCGGCGCAACAACAAGTCGGCACGTTCCCAGGTTCCTGCCGGGAGAATGCTGCGTGCCTGTTCCCGGACGACGCATCAATGCGCAGAAAGAAAAACCGGGCGCCGCCTCCCCGGCAGCGCCCGGTTCTCCAGGTTCAGTCGTGTGACGCTGCGCTTACTCAGCGTTGGCATCGACGTCCGCTTCCACGTCCGCTTCGACATCCGCCTCGGCATCTTCGGCGTCGTCTGCTGCCTCGTCAGCGGCATCTTCCGCGTCGTCCTCGGCTTCTTCCGCCATGTCCTCGGCTTCGTCCGCTGCCTCTTCGGCGGCGTCTTCCGTCTCCTCGACGGCTTCCTCGGCCGCGTCCTCGGTTTCCTCGGCGGCTTCCTCGGCCATGTCACCGGCCTCGTCAGCAGCTTCCTCCATCGTCTCCCCGACGCTGGTGTCCGCCTCCATCGACGCCTCGGCGCCCGCTTCCGCCTCGGCGTGGTCGTCCGCCCAAGCCGGCGCGCTCAGGGCGAGACCGGCCGAGAGAGCGAGGACAGAAGCCAGGGTCGTCGGGAATTTCAGGTTGTTCATATGCATTCTCCTGTGCACAGCACCCACTTTCACGAAAGTGTCACAGGATCGTTGCATTGCAAACGGTCAGGCGTAAAGCACCCTCACAACGAATTCAGGCAGGCCGAGAAAGATCGACGCCAGGTAGAGGCCGTATGCCACCAGGAACGCCATTCCCTCACCCCGTGAAATACGCCCGCCGCGCAGCATGACCGGGATCATTGCCGCGGTGGCCGCAACCATGATCCAGACATCGTAGCGCCCGATCTGCTCCGCCACCGGCACGCCGCCGATGGCCGCCGTGGTGCCGACGATGAGCAGGATGTTGGAAATGTTGGAGCCGATGATGTTGCCGACGGCAACGCCGGCGTGACCGCGGAACGCAGCGAGCGCGGAGATAGCGAGCTCGGGCAGCGACGTGCCGACGGCCACCAGCGACAGTCCGATGACGGCGTCCGATATCCCGGCAGCACGTGCGATGTTGGCGGCGCCCGTCACAAGGAGATCGGCGCCGTAGATGACGCCGGCCAGCCCGACGAGAATGGCCGGGAGGGCGACAAGGAAGGATGGCGGAATGCCCGAATATTCCTCGACCTCCGCCGACCGGCGCGCGTAGGACGGCACCCGCCGCACCGTCTCCGCCCAGTAGGAATAGACGAGATAAAGCGCCAGCAGCCCCAGCATCGCCGCACCCTGCGCCACGGTCACGTAGCCGGTCAGCGCCACCATCGCGAAGCCGAAGCTCACGGCGAGCAGGAACAGGCCATCCCGCACGACCGTGCGGGGCTCACAGGCGATGGGCTGAATCAGCGCCGTGAGGCCGAGGACCAGCAGGATGTTCGACAGGTTGGAGCCCACGATGCTGCCGATCGCGATATCCGGCGTGCCACGCATCGCGGCATCGATTGCCACCGTCAGTTCCGGTGTCGACGTACCGATCGCCACGACCGTTAACCCGATGAAGACCGGCGAGATCGACATGCGCTCGGCAAGCGCCACCGCACCGCGCACCAGCGCTTCGCCGCCGGCCGCCAGCAAGGCGAGGCCGCCAAGTACGTACAGCACATCCATGAAACCGAACTCCCGCTCCGCCCCCCGACGAATGTTTGGAAACTAACATGGGCAACGGCCGCGGCCCATGACAGTTCCCCGAAACCGGCGCGGTGACAGGCCGATCCGCCCCTGCCTACTATGCCCGTTCAAAATCAGAACAGACTTTCGGGGACGAGGGGACGCGAGAGCAGATGGGTGGATTTGCAGAGTACGACAGCTACGACGCCGTTGGCCTGGCAGCGCTCGTGGCGAAGGGCGATGTTTCGCCGTCCGAGCTTCTGGACGAGGCCATAGCACGCACCGAGAAGGTCAATGGTGCCCTCAACGCGGTCACCCACAAACACTACGACGAAGCTCGCGCCGCCATCGATGCCGGCCTGCCGGACGGCCCGCTACGCGGCGTGCCTTTCCTGCTCAAGGATCTCCATCTGCTGCTGACCGGCACGGTGACCACCTACGGTTCCGCCGCTTTCAGGAACAACGTGGCCGACCACGATTCCACGCTGACCGAACGGTACAAGGCTGCGGGCCTCGTCATCTTTGGCAAAACCAACACGCCCGAGTTCGGTCTCGCCGGCACCACTGAACCGCGCCTCTTCGGCCCCACCCACAATCCCTGGAACCCCAGCCATTCACCCGGCGGATCATCCGGCGGCGCGGCCGCCGCGGTGGCGGCAGGCGTCCTGCCCATCGCCCATGCCTCCGACGGCGGCGGGTCAATCCGCGTGCCTGCCGCCGCTTGCGGCCTGTTCGGCATGAAGCCCACCCGCGCCCGCACGCCGGCGGGCCCTGACCGCGGCGAAGGCTGGGGCGGCATGTCGATCAGTCACGCCGTCAGCCGCACCGTGCGCGACAATGCGGCCTTGCTCGATGCGACACACGGGCCGGCACCGGGCGATCCCTACTACGCGCCGCCGCCGGTCCGTCCCTATGCGGAAGAAGTCGAGCGCGAGCCCGGCCGCCTGCGTATTGCCGTGACGTCCGCGGGGCCGAACGGGAACGATGCGGATGCGGAGGTTCGCACAGGCCTCGATGCGACGGTGGAACTCCTGACTTCGCTCGGCCACGACGTTGTCGCCGGTGCGCCCGCCTTCGATGCGAAGCAGATGGCAAGGGCGCAGGCGGCGCTCATCGGCGCCAACACAGCCCTCGCCCTCGATACGGCCGCAGCGACGCTCGGACGCGAGATCACCGACGAGGACGTCGAGAAGCTCACGATGACGATCGCACGGAACGGCCGCCGCCTCTCCGCGGAGGACTATGCCCGTGCCAGCCTGACGATCCACCAGTTCGGGCGGCAGGTTGCCGAGTTCATGACCGGCATCGACGTGCTGCTGTCTCCCACCCTGGCCATGCCGCCGGTAGAGCTCGGCACCGTGGACATGGATAGCGACGACGTGCGCGGCTACATGGCGCTCAATGCGCAGTACATGCCCTACACGGCGATCTTCAACATGACCGGGCAGCCGTCCATGTCCGTGCCGCTGCACTGGAGCAGCGGCGGCCTGCCGGTCGGCATGATGTTTACAGGCCGTTTCGGCGACGAGGCCACGCTGTTCCGCCTCGCAGGCCAGCTTGAGCAGGCCCGGCCCTGGCGGGACCGGCGCCCGCCGGTCTACGCAGCCTGAGGATTACCAGTACTCGGTCGGCGTGCGGCCCGAGAGGAATTCATCGATACGCTGACGCGTGCCGGGGGACGTTCCCTCCGGCAGGTTGGCAACGGGAAAGAAGCCGACCTCGGCGATCTCCAGCCCGAGATGCGGAATGTCCTGCGCCTGCTCCCAGCCCGGCACGTGATAGACGGCCACGTGGTCCGACTTGAGCTGCAGAAAATTGGCGTAGATACCGAGCAGCACCGGGGGCGCCGTCATCCGCACGCCTGCCTCCTCGAAGAGCTCCCGTTCTACCGCCGACGGCATGGACTCGTCCTTGCCGACGCCGCCGCCGGGCATGAACCAGCCGGGCACATAGGTGTGGCGTATGAGGAGAACCCGGCGCACATCATCGATCACCAGCGCGCGCACGCCGAGCGTCACCGGCCTGAAGATGGCCGCATGCATCTTGCGCAGGCGGAACCCGGCACGCATGGCGGGATGGATCAGGGCCCGGTTCAGCAGCGACATGGCGCAATCGTCATGGCGAACTCCCTGTTCGCGGGATTTGGTTCGAATTGAACATTGCGGCTTAGGCGCGGGGCAAGCCGTGCGGGGCGATGGTCTGCCCCATGAATGATCCGTCTCGCGCGACCATAACCGAAAGCCGCAGCGGCACCTCTCTCGAAGAGCCGGCCTCGCTGCTTTCGCGCGGGCTCACTGCGCTGCTCGCCGCGGCCAATCCGGAGGCCGTCCGCAAGCGGCGCAAGGCGGAACGCATGGCCGCCCTTGCCGAAGGACGTAAGGCTCTTGGCCGCCTCAAGGCCCTTGAGCGCAGCCCCGGCGACGTGCCGGCAGCTTGTGCCCCGGCTGCCCGGGCGATCGAAACGCTGGAAGCGGCTGTGCTGTCGCTCGACGCGATCCGCACGTTGCTCGATCAGGCCGGCGAGCTGGTTGCGGCCGCCCGCGATCCCGAGGCCCATGACGGCACGAGGGCGCTTCTTGCAGAGCGCTACGACGAGTTGCGCGAGGATATCGACCGCATCGCGCTAACCGCCTACGCGGGCCGCACCAACCTGCTGGACGGTCTTGGTGCGGAACTGGATGTCCCGCTCGACACGACCGGCCGCTCGCGAGTCGCGGTTCATGCTGCCGATGCCACTTGCGGCGAGGCAGGGCTGGCCCTCCCGCCACCGCGCGACGCATTTGCCGGGGCCGGCGAGCGGGATGCAATCGCCGCTGCTATCGAGGCGGCCCGAAACCAGGCCTCGGCCCTCGCCCAGCGTTTCGAGATCGATGCGGCCCTGCTCGCCGCCCGGTTGAACGCGGTCCTGACTCCGGCCCGCCGCCGCAGCCGCCGCGCCTAGCCCTTTCGCCAGCAAACAAAGGAATTCAGCAATTTTCCCCGTGGTTACCGCGCATTAACCACTACAACCAATAGTTGCATCAAATAACCCTATACACCGTGCCAGCCGGGGAAGGGCACGCATGGCAAAGCTCAATTTCAGCCGAATCCACCTGCTCGTCGTGGAAGACAATCTGTTCATGCGCAATCTCTACAGCGCCATCCTGCGCGCCATGGAGTTCGAGAACCTCCAGATGGCATCGGACGGATCCGAGGCTTTCGAACTCATGCGCGACTTTCCACCCGACATCATCATCACCGACGCCGCGATGCAGCCGTTGGACGGGTTCGATTTCGTACGCCTGGTGCGAACCGCGCCGGACAGTCCCAACCCGTTTGTCCCCGTCATCATGGTGACCGGGTACCACAACCGCGCCAGCGTCGAGCGCGCGCGTGACGTGGGCGTCAACGAGTACCTCGCCAAGCCGGTAACTCCCGCGGGCCTCTACGCGCGCATCTCCCAAGTCATTCTGCGGCCCCGTCCCTTTGTCCGGACTCCCACTTACTTCGGACCGAATCGGCGCCGGCGGATGAACCTCAACTACCGCGGCCCGTTCCGCCGCTCCAGCGATCAGCGCATCGGGCCGCCAACCGCGGAAGAGGCGGCCCTCCTGGGCAAACCGCGCCGGCACGCGGCATCGTCCGGCGGCATGTTCAGCGAGGTACAGCCGCCCTTGGTGATCGGGGCATCCGAATGAAGACTCTTACGTGGTTCTCACCCGACTCCAGTCTCCTCAAGAAAACGGGCGGCGGGCTGCCCAAGCTGCTCCCCGAGGGGAACGGCCTCGCGGCCAACCGGGCAATCCAGGCGATGGCCGACGAGCTGGCGGACGAGATGACGGCGCGCATCGCCCACATCACCGCTGTCGCTGAACAGGCGCGCCTCGACCCGAGGACCGATATTCGCTCCATCTACCGTGACGCCCACGAGCTGAGGGGCATTTGCGGCAGCTTCGGCTGGGCCATCGTCGGCAACATTGCCAATGCACTGTGCAACTACATCGACGAAGCGGCGCTGAGGCGCGAAGGCCCACGAACAAACACGCTCTGGCTCTACGCGGCAACGCTCAAACGCTTCTCGCAACGCGACCACCCGGAAACCGCCGCTTCCAACATGGCCATGCACAGCTTGTGCGGGCTCTACCACAAGGATTTACGGATTCGCTGCCCCGTGGGCTGCAGCTGCGACTTCCGCCCGGAAGATCAGGAAGGCTGGACGGCCGAGCCCAAAAGTTGACGCACGTGTCACGTTCTACATAATGACGTTGCGTCAGATCGGGCAAAGGCCCATCCCCCGAGAAGACCGGTCAACGGTCTCCGGACGCAATCAAATGGAGGAATTCGCATGGCCAAGGGCACAGGCGACCAGACAGGTTTTACCGTCGATCCGGCCTACGAGGCCGTTGCGCCGGACGACTTCGCCGCGATGATCGAGGTGGACCGCTACGGCAAGCGGTCGGGCGCCTTCGACAAGATCATCTCCGCGACGCACGACCACTTCTGGGATCCGATGGACACCAAGTACATCGATTTCAGCGAGCAGTTCGACCTTGAGAACGAGTACCTGATCGATCCCGACCAGAGCTTCGAACTCAAGACCGCGATCGGCGACAAGCTCGACGAGAAGCAGAAGATCAAGCTGGTCAACCTCGACCAGCAGTGGGGTCTGTCCTCGATCCTGCACGGCGAGCAGGGCGCTCTCGCCCTCTCGGCCTCGCTCTGCCACATCCTCAAGGATCCGGGCGCGCAGGAATACGCCGCCAACCAGACGCGCGAGGAAGCGCGTCACGTGACGGGCTTTTCCAATTACATCCAGGCCCGCTGGGGCAAGCCGGTACCGTGCGGGCCCGCGCTGCGTGACCTGCTCGTCGAACTGGTGAACTCGCCGCTCGTCTGGAAAAAGCTCGTCGGCATGCAGATGATGGTCGAAGGCCTCGCCATGGGCGCCTTCGCCTCGCTCTACAAGTGGGGCCGCGACCCGCTGATGGTGAAGCTGATGCAGCTCACCATGACCGACGAGGCCTTCCACCATAAGTTCGGCAAGATCTGGGCCGACCGCACGGTCCCCAACGTGCCGGAAGAAGAGCGCAACCAGATCGAGGACTGGGCCTGGGACGTCTTCCAGGTGCTTCTCTACAATCTTGGCTCGCCCGAGCAGAAGAAGCACATCTACGCCGAGGTCGGCCTCGACTGGGAATGGGTGCAGGGCGCCTTCATGGAGGCCCTCACCGACGACAACATCAAGGAAGACCTGGGCCGCCAGGAAAATATCTTCCGGGTGCTGATCAAGACCCTGCTCAATGCCGGCATCATCACCGACCGGACCGCCGGCAACTACGCCGCCTTCGTTGACATGAAGGAACTCAAGGGCGAAGGCGACCGGATGATCGGCGACGACATCGCCGAGGACGGCATCAAGTTCCTGCTCGGCATCAACGGCGGACGCTTCGTCTCGCCGGGCTCGACGGTGGCTGCCGAGTAGCCCAACCCTCGAAACTTACGTCTTCCGGAAGGGCGGCACTTACCCGTGCCGCCCTTTTTATTTGTCTGCCGCATTCCCGCGCGCATTGGCGCTGGTGACGCGGCTTCCGCACGCCATTTCTGCTGGCGCAACGCAGCGGCAGCAGGAGGGCCGGGAATGGACAGCGTCGAAACTTCCGTCATGATTGATGTCCGGTCGGGCGAACGCGGCAGCATGGCCGACTGGGTCGATACGTTCATCCATGTCTGGGAAGCCCCCGCCGAACGCCTTGAGCGCATGCTCGCGCTCTTGAGCGACGACGTGGTGCTGAAGGCGCCGACCCGCCCGCCTGAGTCCCGTGGCAAACAGGCAGGGCGCACAGCGTTCAAACGTGCCTTGCGCGCCCTGCCCGACCTGCGTGCCCGGGTGATCCGCTGGGCGGCCGCGGACGGCGTCCTCTTCATCGAAATGGAATTCAGCGCCACGGTCGCCGGACGTCCCTTCACCTGGCTCAACACGGACCGATTCGTCTTCGAGAAAGGCGAGGCGGTGGAGCGCATCGCGTTCTTCCGTGATTCCGGGGCCGTCTTTCGGGCCATGCGTTCGAGGCCCAGCGGCTGGGTCCAGATGGCGCGCCTCGCGTCCGGGTTCTGATCCTCCTCCGTACAAGGAACAAAATCATGAAGCTCTATTCCGGCCCCCTCAGCAACTTCGGCGCGAAGGCCGAGATCGCCCTTCGCGAGAAGGGCATCCCCTTCGACCTCGAAATGGTGCCGTTCACGCTCAAGGACCGCTATTCGCCCAAGCACCCGGAAGTGTTGCGGATCAATCCCAAGGGACAGGTGCCGGTGCTGGTGGACGGCCCAATCGAAATCTTCGATTCGACGCAGATATTCGAATACCTCGAAGACCGGCACCCGCGGCCGCGCCTCTGGCCTCAGGACGTACAGGCCCGCGCCGAGGCGCGCCTGCTGGAACTGAAGTCCGACGAGGTGTTGTTCCCGCAGGTCGTCGTGCTGATGCGCGCCTTTGTCGGGACCGGCGAAACGGCGGACGCCGCGGTCGCGGCGATAGAGGAATATTTCGCAGACATGGACAGGCGTCTTTCCACGCGCGAGTACCTTGCCGGCACCTTCTCCTCCGCGGACATCGCCTTTTTTCTCGCCCAATTCTTCGCGGCATTCCTTGGTGCCACGGTCAATCCGTCGCTGCACAATCTCGTCGAATGGCGTGAGCGCATGATGGCCCGTGATGCCGTGCGCGCCGTCGCAGAGCCGATGGCGGCGTTCATCGAGGAAAACCGTCTCCGAATGCCGGATTTCATGGCCAGCAAGGCAGCCCAGGCCGCGTCCTGATACGCGGGAAGCGGGCCGCTGCGCGGATGTTCACGCGCATTGTGATTTGCGGGCGCCTTCGCCTTGGTGTGTGATTCAACCTTCGGATGCATGATCCGGGAGGGCGGTTCCCTTGCCGCACCCCGCGCGCAATCAGAGAGGCTTCCTTGCCCGGCGGGTCCCCGCCGCCGTCGCCCTCTCCCTTGCGCTCGCTGCATCCCCTGCCGGGGCCAATGTCTTCGGTACCGACGACCGCCGCCCCCTGCTGCCCGAGGACGATTACGGCGCAATCGGCCAGATCGCCTGCGAGAACTCCACACGCCTGCCCGTCGGCACCGTGATCGACCACCCGTCCCTCTCGCCGGACCGCGACTTCGAGCTTGTCATCTCGGTTGCCCACGCCTTTCTCGGTCCCAGGAACCGCATGCATACACGCTGCGAGTTCCGGCCCGGCGGCGACGCCGAAGCGGCCCGGCCCGTGCTGCGCGTCTCCTTGGGCACCCTGGCGCCCGGACGCGCCTGGCACCACGACTGGGCTGTCGCCATGATCGCCCGCGATCCGGACGCCGCACTCGCGGCCCTGCCGCTGCGCACGATCACGCAGGCCGACATCGTGCCGCTCAAGCGCAGCGGTGCGCGCTACGTGCTCGTCGGCAAGAACGGCGAGCGGCCGCGCATGCTGATTTCGGAGAACTGCGGACCCGTGCCCAAGCTTCACTGGCACCACGGCTATTTCACCGACGCCGAGTTCAACCACGACTGCGACATGATCGCCGGCTGGTCCGGCGGCCCGCTCGTGCTGGTGCGCGGCGAACGCCGCCACGTGGTCGCGGTCAACGCGACCGAGCTTAACAGCTTCGTGCACAAGGAAGGCGACCCCTGGAACGCGCGCACTTTCCCCAATACGGCAATCCGCATCGACGGGGACTTCAAGGAAACGATTGATCGCATGGCCGCCGAGCGCACATCCGGTGTCGCGCTCGAAGTCGCCGGCGAACTCACCTACGGCGTCCTGCCTGAGGCCTGCACCGGCGCTGATCCTGATGTGCCGCTGCAAACCGGCGCGGTCGAACTCAGCGCCGAGATCGCCCTCATGCCCGCCGCCCATACGGCCAGCTGCTAGCCGCGCCTAGGCCATCGGTGTCTTCGCGATAGCGTGGGCCATGGTGGCAAGGGCCCTGCCATACTCGGCGCGGGCAGCCGCCGGATCGTCCGCCGCGGCAATCGCCTGCCCCGCCTGGATGATGGCGCCGGACATGACATGCGCAATGGGCTCCAGCGGCTGTGGTGCGAGAATGCCGTCGTCCACCAGGTGCTGGAGCGCGTGCTCGACCAGCAGCCTGTGCAGCGGCTCCACCAGCGCACGCCACGCTTCGAACCCCAGCACCACCGGCCCGTCGATCAGCAGGATCTGCCGCACGTCCGGATCGACGAAGGCGTCCAGCATCACCTGGAGACCCACCTGCAGGTCCTCCCGGTCATGGGTGATGCGCGCCATCGTCTCGTCGTGCACGCGGACGATCAGATCGTCCGCCATCTGACGGCACAGTGCAGCGAAAAGATCCTGCTTGTCGGCGAACTGGTAGTAGAGCGCCCCGCGCGTCACCCCTGCCCGCGCGACAACCTCCTCGGTCCCGGTCTCCGCATAGCCCTTCGCCGCCATCAGCTCGCGCGCCGCGGCCAGCAGTCGGCGGCGGTTCTCGGATGGTTTCTGGGCCGGGGCGGCCTTCTTGGCGGACATGCAACGCACCTGGAACTGAAGGCACCGATCATACAGCTTGTATGATGCCCTGAAACCGGGTATCGAAATCATACAAGCTGTATGATGGAGGTCGCCATGAGCGGCACGGCTTCTGCCCCGGTCCACGCGCCCCTGCGCATTCCCCGCATGGCGCCGATAATCCTCGGCGGTGCCCTGGCGCTCGCCGCCGTCGCCGCAGGCCTTCTCCAAGGCGAGAGCCCAACCGAGCAGGCGCTGCTCGCGGCCCGCTACACCGCCCGCGCCGGCGCCATCCTGTTCCTGCTGCCCTTCCTGATCGGACCCGTGGCCCGCATGGGGCGAGCGCCGCTGATCCTCGCCCTGCGCCAGCGCCGGCGGCACCTGGGGCTTGGCTTCGCGCTGGCCCATTTCATCCACCTGGGCGCGCTGACCTCGTTCTTCGTGGTCTCCGGCGAGACCCCCGGCATCCAGACCATCGTCTTCGGCGGGTTCGGCTACCTGCTGATCGGCCTGATGGCTCTCACCTCCAATGATGCCTCGATGCGGATGCTGGGACGCAACTGGCAGCGCCTCCACGTCCTCGGCATCTACTACCTGTGGTTCATCTTCACCTTCACGTATTTCGGGCGGCTGGATGACCCGGAGCGGTTCTGGATCGGCGCCGTCGGCTTGCCCGTGTTCCTCGCGGCACTGCTCCTGCGCCTCGCGCTGCCGCGTCTCGCCGCCAAACGCTAGAGAGCCGAAACCTCAGGGATGACGGGGATTTTTGGCGCGCTATAGTAGCCGCGAAACTTGATAATCACCGGACCCCGGACGGACAGGCGCACCCGCCAAACGAGGTGTGCCGGCGCCCGGGGCTATCCCTGGGAGGAACCTATGGCCTGGAATTTCGGCGACCTTCTCGACGCCGTCGCCCCCGCAATCCCCGGCGACAAGCCGGCGCTCATCCACGTGGACAAGTCCGGCAAGGCCGCGACGACGACCTGGCGCGAGTTTCACGCCCGCTCCAACAACTTGGCCCGCCAGCTTCTCGAGCGCGGCGCAAAGCCCGGTGACAAGGTCGCCTTCTACATGCGCAACCGCGCGGAATATGCGGAACTGCTTGCCGCATGCTTCAAGGCGCGCCTCGTCCACGTCAACGTGAATTACCGCTACCAGCCGGACGAGCTGCACTACATCTTCGACAACTCGGACGCCCAGACCATCGTCTATGGCGACGAGTTCGCGCCGCAGATGGCGGAACTCAAATCCCGCCTCGGCAAGGTCGGCACCTTCCTCGAAGTGACAGACGGCAAGCCCAGCAACGACTTCGCCGACCGTTACGAAGACCTGACGCAGGAAGGCAACGGCGGCGACCTCGGCATCGAGCGCTCGGGCGACGACCTCCTGTTCCTCTACACCGGCGGCACCACCGGCATGCCCAAGGGCGTCATGTGGCCCGCCGACGACCTGCGCGAAGCCCAGCTTGCCGCCCTGCGCGCGCTAGGCGAAGTGCCCGAGACGCTGGAAGCGCACGCCGCCGCCATCAAGGAGATGGGTCCGCTCGCCGGCCCCATGATCCCCGCCTGCCCGATGATGCACGGCACGGGCCTCTTCACCGCCATCGGCAACATCGTCAACGGCGGCTGCATCGTCACCCTCGACAACGAGCACCTCGACCCGCACGCCATCTGGAAGGCGGCGTCCGATTTCGGCGTCGAGCAGATCGCCATCGTCGGCGATGCTTTTGCTAAGCCCATGCTCCGCGCGCTGGACGAAAAGCCCGGTGCCTACGACCTCTCGAAGCTGGTCTCGATCATCTCCTCGGGCGTCATGTGGTCGACCGAGGTGAAGAAGGGCCTGCTCAAGCACCTGTCGCAGGAAGCCATGCTGGTGGACAGTTTCGGCTCCTCCGAAGGCATCGGCTTCGGCACGTCGATCATGACGCAGGAAGGCGAGATCAAGACGGCGAAGTTCCAGATCGGCGGCCGCTGCAAGGTCTTCGACGAGAACGACAACGAGGTCGCACCCGGCTCCGGCAAGTCCGGTATCATCGCCATCGGTCAGCCGATCCCGCTCGGCTACTACAAGGACGAGAAGAAGACCGCCGAGACCTTCCGCGTCATCAACGGTGAGCGCTACTCCATGCCCGGCGACTGGTGCACCGTCGAGTCCGACGGCACGCTCACCCTGCTGGGCCGCGGCTCCGTCTGCATCAACACGGGCGGCGAGAAGGTCTATCCGGAAGAGGTGGAAGAAGCCCTCAAGACCCACCCGGCCGTCGAGGACGCCCTCGTCGTCGGCCTGCCGGACGAGAAGTGGGGCCAGGCCGTCACCGGCATCGTGAAGCTCGGCACGGCGGCAGACGAGAAGGCGCTGATCGATCACGTGAAGGCGCACCTTGCCCACTACAAGGCGCCCAAGCGCGTGCTGGTGGCCGACAACGTCTTCCGCGCGCCCAACGGCAAGGCCGACTACAAGGGCGCCACGTCCTTCGCCAAGCAGGAGCTCGGCCTTGCCTCATGAGGAAAGGCCGGTTCTCGCGCTGACCGGGGCAATGGCGCGCGAGGCGCGCGCCACCCTCGAAGGCGATCTCACAACGGACTGGGACATTCGCTGCTGGACGCAAGATCAGCCGGAGGAAGAGCTCTCGGCGATCCTCGCAGAAGCCGACGCCGTGGTGCCCGGCACCGACAGCCTGTTCGTCGGCGCCTTCTTCAAGGGCGTGAAGGCAAGCCGCACGCTCAAGCTGTTCCAGATCCCGTTCGCGGGCGCCGACTGGCTCAAGCCGGAGCTGCTGCCGTCGCAGGCCGTGGCCGCCAATTGTTCGGGCCACGAGATCACGATGGCGGAATACGCCATCGCCGCAACGCTGGAATGGGAAATCCGGTTCCGCGTGATGGACGCGGACTTCCGCGCCGGCAACTGGACCTATGCCGGGTCGTCGAAGGATCCCATCGCCTATCACGGCGAGATCCACGGCAAGACGCTGGGCATCGTCGGCTATGGCGGCATCGGGGTTGAAACGGCCCGCCGCGCCCGCGCCTTCGGCATGCGGGTCATGGGCCTCAAGCGCTCGCCCGTCGATCCGTGTCCGGAGGAACTCGACTGGATCGGCGCAACGGCAACCGACCCGGACGCCCTGCATACGCTCTTGCGCGAAAGCGACTACGTCCTTCTCGCCTGCGACCTCAACGATGAGACGCGCGGCCTGATCGGCACGGCCGAACTTGAGGCAATGAAGCCGACAGCCGTCCTCATAAACGTGGCTCGCGGAGAAGTCGCGCAAGAAGAACCGCTCTACAATGCCTTGCGCGACAAGCAGATCGCCGGCGCCGTTCTCGATACCTGGTACCGCTACCCGGCCCGCGGCCTGCCGCCCGGCGAGAAACCGAAAGACCCCTCCCCCTCGGCCTTACCCTTCGCGGGCTTGCCCAACGTGGTGATGACACCGCATTGCTCGGCCCACAGCCGCGGCGCCGACCGCCGCCGTCTCGCATCCATTGCCGCCAACCTCGACAGGCTGGCGAAAGGCGAACCTTTGAAGGGCGTTGTCGCGCGCGGCACGGACGCCGCCGCCTGACGCGACGGATTTTCAATCCGCCCGCGTTTGACGCACATGGCCAACGGGAACGGGCGGGCAGGCATGATGACGGCACCATATTGCGCGACACTTCGGCCGGGCCTGCTGCCGGCCGCCATCGTCATCCTCACCGCTGGCGTTGCCGCCAGCGCCATGGCCCAGATGGGCCCGCGCACACGCACCCATACCGTGCTCCAGTCAGAGGGCGCGGATCTATACGCCGCAACGCGAACCGCACCGGGTGCATCACACTTCGACACCCGCGTTGAAGGCGATACCCGGATCATTTCATCCAACGGCTTGCCCTCGCACGGCGTCGGCGAGTTTCCGAACCGCGACAACCCCAACACCATCCGCGCGCAGAGCTATATGTTCCGCCTCGACGCGACGCCGGAAGTCTCCGGGCGCACGAGGCCGGTACGCGGCTTCCCCTTCGGGATCGCGGTCAACGGCGTCGTGTTCAATCCTGTAGCCGCCGAGTGGTACATGGGCCGCCGCGGCGAATGGCAATACGAGGCAATGTCCGGCGCCATCGCCCTTGGCCTCGACGCCAACAACGCCCACGTCCAGCCGTCAGGCACCTACCATTATCATGGCCTTCCCACCGGCCTGCTCAACGAGCTCGGCTTGTCCCGCGATGCGCATTCACCGATCGTCGGCTGGGCGGCGGATGGTTTCCCAATCTACGCGCGCTATGGCCACCTCGACGGCAACGATCCGGCATCACCGATCGTGGAGCACACGTCCAGCTACCGCCTGAAAGAGGGCAAGCGCCCCGGCGGCGACATGCCCGGCGGTTTCTACGACGGAACGTTCACGGCCGACTACGCGTATGTCGCAGGCAGCGGCACACTCGACGAGTGCAACGGCACGTTCACGGTCACGCCAGACTTCCCCAGCGGAACCTACGCCTACTTCCTCACGGCCGATTGGCCGGTGATCCCGCGCTGCCTGCGCGGCACGCCGGCGCAGGATTTCATCGACATGATCGGGGACGAACAACGCGCGGGCGGACAACGCGGCGGCGCCGGCGGGCAACGGCCGCTACGAGACGGCGGCCGGTTGGGAGGGCCACCCCCTTCCCGTTTCTAGGGCCAAATTCCGGCGACACGCTGCCGCGCATTGCTGGTCCCGGCGCGCCCGCGCTATAAGTCCTCCCTGACAGAAAATCACGCACAAGACGCGACCAGGGAGCTGACCCCGATGGCCGATCTCGAAGCCTTCCGCCAGGAAACCCGCGACTGGCTGGAAAAGAACTGCCCGCCTTCCATGCGCACGCCGATGCCCGAGGACGAGACCGTCTGGGGCGGCCGCCATGCGAAGTACAAGAACCCGGAATCGAAGCAGTGGCTCGACGCCATGGCCTCGAAGGGCTGGACCGCGCCGACCTGGCCGAAGGAATACGGCGGCGGCGGCCTCTCCAAGGAAGAGAACCTGGTCCTTCAGCAGGAGCTGCGCCGCATCAAGGCGCGGCCCGCGCTCAACTCCTTCGGCATCTGGATGCTTGGCCCGGCCCTGCTGGAATTCGCCAACGAAGAGCAGAAGAAGAAGTTCATCCCGCCGATCGTGAAGGGCGAGATCCGCTGGTGCCAGGGCTATTCCGAGCCCGGCGCCGGTTCCGACCTCGCCGGCCTGCAGACCCGCGCCGTGCGTGACGGCGATCACTTCGTGGTCAACGGCCAGAAGGTGTGGACCTCCTATGCTGACAAGGCCGACTGGATCTTCTGCCTCGTGCGCACGGACACGAGCGTGAAGCACGACGGCATCTCGTTCCTGCTCTTCGACATGGAAAGCGAGGGCGTCTCCACCAAGCCGATCCGCCTGATCTCCGGCTATTCGCCCTTCTGCGAGACCTTCTTCGATGACGTGAAGGTGCCCGCCGACCAGCTCGTCGGCGAGGAGAACAAGGGCTGGACCATCGCCAAGCGCCTGCTCCAGCACGAACGCGCCATGATTTCCGGCATGGGTCTTGGCGGCGCGCTGTCGGGCTCCACCGGCCAGACGCTTGCCGGCGCCGCGAAGGAATACCTCGGCGAGGAGAACGGCCGCGTCGCGGACTCGATCCTGCGCGACCACATCACCGGCCACAACATGGACTCCAAGTCCTTCGCCCTCACAATGCGCCGCGTGGCGGAAGAGGCGAAGGCCGGCGAGGAAGTGTCCGCCACGTCGTCGGTGTTCAAGTTCTTCGGCACGGAGCTCAACAAGAGCAAGTACGAGCTGCTCATCGAGGCGATGGGCACCAAGATGCTCGGCTGGGAGCCGGACGACGCGTATTCCGCCGACGAGATCGGCAACACGCGCGCCTGGCTGCGCTCCAAGGCCAACTCCATCGAGGGCGGCACATCGGAAGTGCAGCTCAACATCATCGCAAAGCGCGTTCTCGGCCTGCCCGACTAGGCACGGGGCTCAAGCGTAGAACTTTGAAGAAATAAGGGAGGCACGCATGGGCTTCGTGCTCAGCGAAGAACAGACCATCCTGCGCGACAGCGCGAAGAACTTCATGGCCGAGCGTTCGCCGGTCACCGAGCTTCGCCGCCTGCGCGACACCCAGGACGAGACCGGCTTCGACCGCAAGCTGTGGGCCGAGATGGCAGAGATGGGTTTTGCCGGCATCATCGTTCCCGAGGAATACGGCGGCACCGGTTTCGGCTACCAGGGCTTCGGCCTGGTGCTGGAAGAAGCCGGCCGCACGCTGGCCGCCTCGCCGATGGTTTCGACGGCGCTCGTCGGCACCTCGGCGCTGCTGATCGGCGGCACCGATGACCAGAAGAAGGACCTTCTGCCGAAGATCGCGTCCGGCGAACTGGTGACCGCTCTCGCCGTCGATGAAGGCGCGCACCACAACCCGGCCAAGACCGCGACGGAAGCCAAGGCAGACGGCGATGGTTTCGCCATCACCGGCAACAAGACCTTCGTGCTCGACGGCCACGTGGCCGACAAGCTGATCGTCGTTGCCCGCACCAGCGGCAAACCGGGCGATACGGCCGGTCTCACCCTGTTCCTCGTTGACGGGGACGCCAAGGGCGTGACCCGCTCGCGCCACATCATGGTGGACAGCCGCAACGCCGCCGACGTGAAGCTCGACGGTGTGAAGGTCGGCAAGGACGCCGTTCTTGGCAGCGTCGACGGCGGCTACGACGTGCTGGAAGAAACCCTCGACCGCGCCCGCATCGGCCTCGCCGCTGAAATGCTCGGCTCGGCGCTTGAGGCCTTCGAACGCTCGCTTGAATATCTCAAGGAGCGCAAGCAGTTCGGCGTGCCCATCGGCTCCTTCCAGGCGCTCAAGCACCGCGCGGCCAAGATGTTCTGCGAGTTGGAGCTGTGCCGTTCGGTGGTGACCGACGCGCTCACCGCCATCGACGAGCGCCGCAACGACGTGGCACAGATGGCGTCCCTCGCCAAGGCCCGCCTCGGCGCGACGCTCAACCTCGTCTCGTCGGAAGCCGTGCAGATGCATGGCGGCATCGGCGTGACCGACGAGCACGAGATCGGCTTCTTCCTGAAGCGCGCCCGCGTGGCGGACGCCACCTTCGGCAACATCACCTTCCACCGCCACCGCTACGCGGACATGGAAGGCTACTGATCCCATGCCGCGCGGCACGCTGGTCCTCGTCGTGGGCCCGAGCGGCGCGGGAAAGGATACGGTTATCGACGGAGCGCGGGCCGCCCTGAAGGGCGACCCGCGCTTTGTCTTTCCAAGACGCGTCATCACCCGCCCGCCCGGCCAGCCCGGCGAGGACTACACCTCGGCATCGGTCGAAGAATTCGCCGAAAGGAAGGCCGCGGGCGGCTTCGCCATCACCTGGCATGCCCACGAGCTCGACTACGGCATCCCGGCCTCGATTGAGGACGACCTCGCCGCAGGCCGCCACGTCATCGTCAACGCCTCGCGCGCGGCGGTGGACGAGGCCCGCCGGCATTATCCGCCGGTCGCCGTCGCCTGCCTCCGGGTCTCCCCGGACAAGCTGCGGGCGCGCCTCGAAGCGCGAGGCCGGGAGACTCCCGCCGAGATAGACGAACGCATCGCCCGCGTCGCCGCGTTCAAAATGTCAGGGCAGGATGTCACGGTGATCGACAATGACGGCGCGCCCGAAGAAGCCATCGCCTGCTTCGTCGATCTCCTGAAAGCTCTGCCCGCCTGACGTCAGGCGTTCTGGAACGTGAAGGACGACAGCCCGCGCGCCTGCTCGTCAACGATCAGCTTGCGGTTGATCGGTGGGAAGGCACGCTCCGCACAGTCCGGCCGTTCGCACAGACGGCAATTGACGCCAATCGGCGTGATCGCCGCCGCATCGTCGAGATCCAGCCCGCGCGCATAAACAAGCCGCGGCGCATGGCTGATCTCGCAGCCAAGCCCCACCGCCAGTTCCTGCTCCGGTGCGGAATACCCCGCCCCGGGCCGCCGCACCGTGCGCGCGATGGAGAAATAGGTGGTGTCGTCCGGCATCTGCACGGTCTGCGTGATGATCTTGCCCGGCGTACGGAAGGCATCGTGCAGGTTCCACCGCGGGCACGTCCCGCCAAACCGCGAGAAATGAAACCCGCCGGCCGCGAAACGCTTGGACACGTTGCCCGCCGAGTCCACGCGGATAAGGAAGAATGGAATGCCCCGCGCACCGGGCCGCTGCAGCGTCGTCAGCCGATGGCACGTCTGCTCAAAGCTGGTGCCGAAGCGCCGCGCCAGCAGCTCAATGTCGTAGCCCGAGTCCTCCGCCGCCTTGTGGAAGCGGCCATAGGGCATGATCAGCGCGGCGGCAAAATAGTTGGCAAGGCTCACCCGCGCCAGCCGCAGGGTTTCGTCGCCCTTGAGCGGCGAGCCCGCCACCAGCTGCTCGATCAGGTCACCGTGTTCGAGATAAGCGATCTGGTAGGCAAGCTGGAACGCCCGCGCCGGGGCATCCAGCACTTCCGAGAGCAGCACGCGCCGCCGGTGCCGGTCGAACCGGCGCACGGTGGAGCCAAGCACGTCCACCGGCATCAGCTTGACGCCCAGGTCGTGCGCCTCTTCCAGATGCCGCCGCAGGCCGAGATAGAGCTCGTCCTGGTCCAGGTGAATGCGCGCGTGCAGCGCCTCCGCCGCATCGTCCAGTTCGCCGAAATGGTTGCGGTTCGAATGGATGAAGTCGCGCACTTCCTCCACCGGGAACCGCATCAGGTCGAGGTGGTCGGTCTTGTCCCGGTCGGCGACGATCTCGGCGGGCGCCACGGGCCCAAGGCCATGCCCCTGCCCCGCCAGCTGCTCGCGATAGGCCTGGTAGAGGGCGGTAATGGCCTCCGCCACGCTGGGGCTCGCCGCGGCCACCTCCTGAACGTCCTGCTTGGTGAGGCCCGCATTCTGGAACAGCGGGTCGGCGAAGACCTCGTTGAGTTCCGCGAAGGCCCGCGCCTCGTCATCCCCGGCCAGAGACCGCAGGTCCACATCGAAGACCTCGGCCAGCTTCAAAAGGAGCTGCGCGCTGACAGGCCGCTGGTTGCGTTCGACCAGGTTGAGGTAGCTCGCGGAGATGCCCAGCTGCTCCGCCATACCCGCCTGGGTCAGCCCCATGTCGCGCCTTAACCGTCGAACCCTCGGGCCCGCAAAGACTTTTTGCTCCCGGCGACCGGGACGCGCGGCGGTCTTGGGTGTGCTCATACGGGAGATTTACAACGTTTACAGATTGACTGACAACCCCCACACAGCTGTCAACACGTTCACCCGAATGTTTTCAATGGCTTGTGGACATCGCGGTTCAGAATGTCAATTGTGTACGGCAAGAGATGAGGACACGGCCACGGCACCGAAGGGAGCCGGGGACGTGGTCTTTTCGCAGCGAAACCATGCCGCCCCGCCAATGGACTCCCGGGGCGCGCCCTAGTAATACGAGCCGCGCCGCCGCCTGCATGGATCAGACGGCATGAAATTGAGCCCGCGCCCGCCGGAACGCACCGGCGTCGGATGCGCGGCGACACTGCAAACAACCCGATCGGGAGGCGATGGAATGAGCCAGGCCGCAAAGGCAGCGACAGGCGTGAACGGTCTCGAAATCCGCGGCGAGATGGCGCCCGGCTACGAGCGTATCCTCACCACCGAGGCGCTGGCCTTCGTGGCCGAGCTTCAGCGCATGTTCGGCGCGGAGCGCGAGCAGCTTCTTGCCGCCCGCGTGGAGCGCCAGAAGGCCTTCGACAAGGGCCAGCAGCCGGACTTCCTGCCGGAGACCAAGGAAATCCGCGACGGCGACTGGAAAGTTGCGCCGATCCCCGAGGACCTGCTCGACCGCCGCGTCGAGATCACCGGCCCCGTCGACCGCAAGATGATCATCAACGCGCTGAACTCCGGCGCCAAGATGTTCATGGCCGACTTCGAGGATGCGACCTCACCGACCTGGTCGAACCTGGTCGAAGGTCAGATCAATCTGAACGACTGGGCCAACAATTCGATCGACTTCAAGGACCCGAACTCGGGCAAGGAATACAAGCTCAACGACAAGATCGCGACGCTGATCGTGCGTCCGCGCGGCTGGCACCTGCCGGAAGACCACATCACGGTCGACGGCAAGCCCATCGCCGGCTGCTTCATGGATTTCGGCCTGTTCTGCTTCCACAACGCCGCGAAGCTGGTCGAGACCGGCCGCACCCCGGCCTTCTATCTGCCGAAGATGGAAAGCCACAAGGAAAGCGCCCTGTGGGACAAGGTCTTCACGCACACCGAGAAGACGCTTGGCCTCAAGCACGGCACGCTCAAGGCGACGATCCTGATCGAGACGCTGCCCGCGGCCTTCGAGATGGACGAGATCCTTCACTCCATGAAGGACCACATCGTCGGCCTCAACTGCGGCCGCTGGGACTACATCTTCTCCTACATCAAGACCCTACGGAACCAGCCGGACTTCCTGCTGCCGGACCGCAGCCAGGTGGTGATGGGCAAGGCGTTCCTCGCCGCCTACTCGCTGCTGCTGATCAAGACGACGCACAAACGCGGCGCCTTCGCCATGGGCGGCATGGCCGCCCAGATCCCGGTCAAGAACGACCCGGAAGCCAACAAGGCCGCCTTCGCCAAGGTGACGGCCGACAAGGAGCGCGAGGCCAACAACGGCCACGACGGCACCTGGGTCGCGCACCCGGACCTCGTGCCCGTCGCCATGGAAGTGTTCGACCGCGTGATGCCGCAGTCCAACCAGCTCGACAAGAAGCGCGAGGACGTGAACATCACCCAGGCCAACATGCTGGAAGTGCATGAGGGCGAGCGCACCGAGGACGGCCTGCGCGAGGCCATCCGCGTCGGCGTGCAGTACATTGAGGCGTGGCTGCGCGGCCGCGGCGCGGTGCCCCTCTACAACCTCATGGAAGATGCCGCCACGGCCGAGATCTGCCGATCGCAGATCTGGCAGTGGATCAAGTTCGGTGCCGATCTCGCGGACGGCACGAAGGTGACCAAGGACCTGTTCGAGAAGACCCTGAAGGAAGAGATGGCCAAGCTGCGCGACGCGCTGGGGGCCGAGACCTTCGACAAGGGCCGTTTCGACGACGCGGTCGCCATCTTCCGCGAAATGTCGACCACCGATGAGTTCGTCGACTTCCTCACCCTCCCGGCCTACCGCCAGCTCGTCTCCTACGACGGCTAGGGCTCACGAGGATCGATCAAACCCGGCGGCGAGGCTGAGACCCGCCGCCACCTAGCGAAGAAGGAAAAGTAGATATGGCCAAGACCTTCTACGACCTCATTCCGAGCGCGCCGAAGGGCCGTTTCGACGGCGTGCAGCGCAACTACTCGGTTGAAGATGTGGAGAAGCTCCGCGGTTCGTTCCCGATCGAGTACACGCTCGCCACGCGCGGCGCCAACAAGCTGTGGGACCTCCTCCACTCGGAAGACTACGTCCACTCGCTCGGCGCCCTCTCCGGCAACCAGGCCATGCAGATGGCCCGCGCCGGGCTGAAGGCGATCTACCTGTCGGGCTGGCAGGTTGCTGCCGACAACAACACCGCCGGCGCCACCTACCCGGACCAGTCGCTGTACCCGGCGAACTCCGGCCCGGAGCTGGCCCGCAAGATCAACCGCACGCTGAAGCGCGCGGACGAGATTGAGCACTCGGAAGGCGGCGCCAAGCGCGACTGGTTCCTGCCGATCGTGGCCGACGCCGAAGCCGGCTTCGGCGGCCCGCTGAACTGCTTCGAGATCATGAAGGCCTACATCGAGGCGGGCGCTGCCGGCGTCCACTACGAGGACCAGCTGGCTTCCGAAAAGAAGTGCGGCCACCTCGGCGGCAAGGTGCTGATCCCGACCAAGGCGCATGAGCGCAACCTGAACGCGGCCCGTCTCGGCGCCGACGTGATGGGCGTGCCGACCATGATCATGGCCCGCACGGACGCCGAGTCTGCCACGCTGATCACCAACGATGCCGACGAGCGCGACCACGAGTTCATCGACTTCGACGCCGGCCGCACGCCGGAAGGCTTCTACCGTCTGAAGGAAGGCATGGGCGTTGATCACTGCATCAAGCGCGGCCTGGCCTTCGCGCCCTACGCCGACCTGCTGTGGTGGGAGACCTCCAAGCCGAACCTCGACGACGCCAAGCGCTTCGCCGAGGCGATCAAGAAGGAGTATCCCGACCAGATGCTCGCCTATAACTGCTCGCCGTCGTTCAACTGGGAAGCCAACCTGGACAAGGCGACGATCGAGACGTTCCAGCGCGAGATCGCGGCCATGGGCTACAAGTACCAGTTCGTGACGCTGGCCGGCTTCCACCAGCTCAACTACGGCATGTTCGAGCTGGCGCGCGGCTACCGCGACCGCGGCATGGGCGCCTACTCCGAGCTGCAGCAGGCCGAGTTCGGCGCGGAGAAGGATGGCTACACCGCCACCCGTCACCAGCGCGAAGTGGGCACCGGCTACTTCGACCTCGTGTCGATCGCGGCCGGCGGCGGCGAGAGCTCCACGACGGCTCTCGGCACCTCGACCGAAGCTGCGCAGTTCAAGAAGTCCGACGCCGCCGAGTAAGCGGGCAAGACTTCAGCGAGACCACGAAGGCCGCGGGGGCAACCCCGCGGCCTTTTTCTTTGGTCCGGCGCGCCCGGTGCCTTTAGTTTGCCCGCAATAGAAATCAACGATCGGGGACGGCGCCATGACGGAAATCCACGGGACCTGCGCAAAGGGCTTTGAGAAGGCGCGCGATCATTTCGCGAAGAATTTTGCGGACGGGCTTGAGACCGGCGCGTCCTTCGCAGTGATGAAGGACGGTGAACTCGTCGTCGACCTGTGGGGCGGACACGCTGACGCTGCCGGCACAAAGCCATGGACGCGCGACACGCTTGCCAATGTCTGGTCCACCACCAAGGGCGTCGCTGCGTTCTGCTGCGCGCTCCTCGTGGAGCGTGGCGAGCTCGACTACGGCGAGAAGGTCGCCACCTACTGGCCGGAATTCGCTGCCGAGGGCAAAGGCGCGGTCACCGTTGCACAGATGCTGTCCCACCAGGCCGGTCTTTCCGGCCTGCGTGAACCCACCAAGCCCGAGGACTTCTACAACCAGCCGCTGATGGCCGGGCGGCTGGCCGCCCAGGCGCCGCTCTGGGAGCCGGGCACGCGCTCCGGCTATCACGCCATCACCTACGGCTTCCTCGCCGGCGAACTGGTCAAGCGCATCACCGGCCAGACCATCGGCGAATTCCTGCAGGCGGAAGTGGCAAAGCCCTGGAGCATCGACTTCTTCATCGGCCTGCCGGAATCAGAAGAGCCGCGCGCGGCCGAGATGATCGCCGCGACCAATGCGCAGGACACCGCCGAGGGCGCAACCGATGACGTCCGCCGCCTGACCTTCACCAATCCCCGCCTGTCGCAGGACATGCCTAACCAGCGGGCCTGGCGCGCGGCGGAAATTCCCGCCGCCGGTGGTCAGGGCACCGCATCTGCGCTCGCCCGGCTCTATGGCGGCATCGCCAGCGGCGGCGAGCTGGACGGCGTCCACCTCCTCTCGCCAGGCACGATCGCGAAGATGCGCACGGCGCAGATCGAGAACGAGGACCTGATCCTCGGCGTGCCGCTGCGCTGGGGCTGCGGCTACGCCATCAACATGTTCGACATGTATGGACCCAATCCCAATGCCTTCGGCCACACCGGCTGGGGCGGTTCGTTCGGCTGCGCCGATCCGGAAAACGGCATCGCCATCGGCTACGTGATGAACCGCATGGGCGCGATGATCGTCGGCGATCCGCGCGCGGTCGGGCTTGTCGGCGCCGTCTACGAGTCGCTGAAGAGCAACTAGCTGCCGGCTCGCGCCCGCAGGTTGCGGAACACGCTCCACAACACCCACGCAACGCCCGCACCGATGAGAATCCCGGCGATCACCTTGGCAAGCAGGCTGAGGAGCACTTCGGAATGACGCGGGCCATAGCGGCTGGCGATCTGATCTTCCGTGAGGTTGCTCTCGACGACGAGTTCACCCTCAAGCTTGACCGGCTTGCCCTCGATCATGCTTCCGACGACCGCCCGGTCGAGCGCCAGCAGGTCCACGAAGGACTGGATGTTGTCGAAGCGAGTGTAGGCATTGACCGTGATCACGAAGCCCGACGCGTAGGTCCAGCCAATCACGCCCGCAATGCGGTGCTGGCTATCGCCGACAACCTCGTCCGTCAGGAAGGCCGAATAGAAGGCGTCATCGTCGGCCCGCAGGAGACCAAGATGGCGCGGCTTCTCGATACGCAATGACTGCGCAGCGCCCGACAGCTTCTCCCGGAAGCGCGCATTATAATCCCGCGTGGTGCCGCCCATGATGAGCTGGCCCTGGTCCGAGAACATGTAGGCAAGCTCGTTCAGCGCCTCGTCCCGGCTCTGCGCGCCGAAGGGTTTGAACTCGCCCTCGTTCAGTGGTGCGAGCACGTGGATCCAGGTCTCGGGCGAAACCTCCGCGCCATCACGCGCACGCTGAAGCGTGGCGCAGTCCATGGCTGACAGGAGCAGCCGGTTCTCGGCTTCGAAGAGCGACTTGAAGATGCGGAAGAACTGGCCGTCATAGTCATGGATCGCGGGCTCGAGCGCGCACAGGCCGGGCGGCATCGACAGCGACAGCCGGCTCTCTGGCGGCAACGGGATCGAGATCGGCCCGTCCATCGGGCCTTCGGCGGGCTGCGCCGATGCGGCGGCAGAACCGAGGGCTACCCACACGGCCGCAAGCATACCAATTGCCAGCCCCTGCCAGCGATGTACAGATGCGCTTGTCTGCCCGCCCGCGCGATGCACGGGCGCGGCGAATGCCCCGTCAGCCTGGTTCAACCGCCTACCGCTCCCCGGTCTGGTCCTCGATGAACGCTTCGGCGCCGTCCTGCTTGATGGACTGGATCGCCTCCTGCGCGTCGGATCTGGCGGTAAAACTCTCCGACGTGGCGATAAGTTCCCCTTCGCGGGTCACAATTTCGAAGACATAGGTTCCGTCGTCCGTTTTCCTGAGGACGAACTTGACCGACATGAAGCCTCCTGACGGAGGCGCACGGGCCCGAAAGCCCGGCGCATCCGGGGGTTTGCGTTGTTACTCGGCGGCTTGCAGCGCCGGGCGGCTGTCGCGCGCCTTGGCGACGTAGTCGTCCCAATTGGGCCGGCGCGTGATCCACCAGTAGTAGTAGGTGTGGTTCGGCCAGTTGTTGGTGACCTTGCCGTCGGCGGTCTTGTACCAGCTTGAGCACCCGGCCGCGAACACCGACTTGTCGTTGTCGGCCTGCACGGACTCGTTCCACGCCGCCTGCGCTTCCGGCTTCACGTCGAGATAGGCCAGGCGGTCCTCTTCCAGCTTCTCGACGATCTGGCGCACGTAGTTCGCCTGGCACTCGATCATGTAGATGATCGAGTTGTGGCCGAGGTTCGTGTTGGGCCCGTAGAGCAGGTAGAAGTTCGGAAAGCCCTTCACGGCGATGCCGAGATGCGCTTCGGCGCCGTCTTCCCACTCGTCCCGAAGGCTGCGTCCGCCAAGCCCGGTCACCTCGACCGGCCCAAGGAAATGGGTCGTGTCGAAGCCCGTGCCGTAGACGATGTAATCGAAGCGGTGCTCCTTGCCGTCCACGGTGCGGATGCCATCGGCGGTGATGCGCTCGATGCCCGTCGTCTCCACGTGGACATTGGGACGGCCCATCGCCGGCCACCAGTCGTTGGAAAACAGCACGCGCTTGCAGCCCGGCGGATAGTCCGGCGTCAGCTTGGCCCGCAGCTCCGGATCCTCCACGTAGGCCTCCGCTTCCTTGCGGTGGCCGCGCTCGATGGCCCAGCCCATGTGCCGGAAGGTCATGAGAAGCTGTTCGCCCATCAGCCATACGCGCGCCCGCTGGAACCGCATAAGCCACGGCACGGCGCGGTAGAGCTTCTTCTCCCACCCATAGAACTTGCGCTCCGGCCGCGGCAGCACCCAGCTGGCCGTGCGCTGGAAGACGGTGACGTTGCCCGCTGACTTGGCGATCTCCGGTACGAACTGGATGGCGCTCGCGCCGGTGCCGATGACGGCAATGCGCTTGCCGCGCAGGTCCTCGTCATGGTTCCACTGGGCCGAGTGCCAGCTCTTGCCGCGAAATGTCTCCGTACCCGGAATATTGGGCAGTGCCGGTCGGTTGAGCTGGCCGGTGCCCGCAACGACCACGTTGGCATCCACGGCATCGCCCGTCGTCGTCATCATGCGCCAGATGCCGCGCCCCTCGTCAAACTCGGCGCTCTCGATGCCACAATTGAGCTTGATGAAGGGCTTGAGGCCGTACTTCTCCACCACGTGGTCGAGATAGGCCTTGATCTGCTTGTAGTCGGCGAACTTGTTGATCCACTCCGGGCTCATCTCGAAGGAGTACTGGTACATGTGCAGCGCCACGTCGCACGAGCACCCGGGATAGGTGTTGTCGCGCCACGTGCCGCCGATGTCGTTCGCCTTCTCGTAGATCGTGAAGTCGATGCCGGCTTCCTTCAGCTTGATCGCCTGACAGATGCCGGCCACACCCGCCCCGATGATCGCAACCTTCATCGGACGGGCCGCCTGCGCCTCCCTGTAGGAGGCAAGATCGTGTACCGCTGCCATTGTTTCCTCCATCGGACGCGGCCGGCCTCGTTGGGCGGGCCGCCGGCGTCCGGACCTGTATAGCTTTGATCTGGCAAGGATAACGCGGCCCGCATAGGCTGGCCACACATCCCGAAGCCGGGCGCCCTACCCCTTCCAATGGCGGGCAGGCGTGCTAGGAAAAGCCGTCGATTCCGCAACGTCCGGCACGAGGAGCACCCGATGGCCAAGAGCCCTGCCACCACCGACCTTTCCGACGATCACGGCGACACGGTGCGCGTACTGGACCCGATCTTTGCCGACTTCGGCGGCAAGGACGCCTTCCATGGTCCGGTGAAGACGCTCAAGGCCTTCGAGGACAACACCAAGGTACGCGAGGCCGTGGAAGGCCCCGGCGAAGGCCGCGTGCTGGTGGTCGACGGCGGCGGTTCGGAACGCTGCGCCCTCTTCGGCGGCAACCTCGCCGAACTCGCCGAGAAGAACGGCTGGGCAGGCGTCGTCATCTACGGCTGCGTGCGCGATGTCGGCGAGATCGAGACCTTCGACGTCGGCGTGAAGGCCATCGCCTCCCATCCCAAGAAGTCGCTCAAGCAGAATGGCGGCGAATGGGACGTGGCCGTGACCTTCGCGGGCCACACCATCCGTCCCGGCGACTGGCTCTACGCCGACCGGGACGGCATCGTCGTCGCCGAAAAGGAACTCTGATCCGCCCTTTCCGCCAGGGACCGCAGGACCACCCGCCTGCGGGCCTTCAGGCACATTCTTTATTGCGAACGATTATCAATAGCGGTATTCAAAGGGTCGTTGCTTACGACTCAAGGATTGCCGCCATGTCGCCGCCGCACCCCGGACCAGTTGCTTTTCATCCGGCCGCCAGCCCACCGGCCGCCGAGTCCGGAGCGGGCGAGACAATCGCCCTGCTCACCTTCCCGAGCCGCCTTCTGGTGTGGGCCGCGCGCGCGTGGTGGACGGACCGCGGCGAGCAGGACGGCAGCCGCCGGCAGCTGGCGCAGGGCTTCCGTCTCGCCCGTTGCCCGGACGCATCCGGCGCCTTCGACGAGCTCATGCTCATGGTCGCGCACAGCGCTTGCCGCTGCGTCGATATCCGCGACGGGCTCGGGGCACCCGGCGCCGACGAGATCGCGCTGCTGCGCGTCGTGGCGGCCTTCCAGGACGATGCGGTGATCGGCGGCGAGCAGGCGCTGGAAACCTGGCTGCCGCCCGCGACGGCGCGGCTGGCATCGGATCCAGCCATCACGCTGGCCCGCGCCATGGGCCGCGCCGGGCTCTACGTGCGCGCCGCGGAAAAGGCGCTCTGAAACCCCGCTCAGCACGTCGCCAGCCATCGACATTCGGGCCCTGTCTCTCCATAATCCGGCCCCGATTTCCCGGTTCTTCGAAGAGGCTGATTGAGGCATGTCCGACGACACGATGCCCGACCGCATTACCGTGCTGGCCAAGGAATTCACGCCGGCCGCCATGGAATTTCACCGCCGTCACATGGCGGAGAAGGGCTACCGGCTCGAAGGCGGCATCACCCCGCGCCAGTTCCAGGTGACGGACGGCCTCGGCGACCCGGAGATCCTGTTTGACGGCGCCATGTACTACGCCGCGACCTTCGTGAAATCGGCCAAGGCCGACGACTAAAGCCGCGAGGGTTATCCGATGGCCGACGACACGGACGGCGGCTCCCGGACCCTGAAAACAACTTGCTGCATCGCCGGCGGCGGCCCTGCGGGGATGATCGCCGGATACCTGCTCGCGCGTGCCGGCATTGACGTCGTCGTGCTGGAGAAGCACGCGGATTTCCTGCGCGACTTTCGCGGTGACACCATCCACCCGTCGACGCTCGAGCTGATGCATGAGCTCGGTGTGCTCGAACGTTTCCTCGAACGCCCGCACCAGAAGACCTTCAAGCTTCGTGGCCGCATCGGTGACGAGGATCTTGTTGTCGCCGACTTCACGCACCTGCCCACCCGCTGCGGCTTCATCGCTTTCATGCCGCAGTGGGACTTCCTCGATTTCCTCGCTGAGGAAGCAGAGCAGTTCGCAACCTTCCATCTCCGCCGCCGGACGGAAGT
This sequence comes from Parvibaculaceae bacterium, assembly GCA_965229975.1. Taxonomy (GTDB): domain Bacteria; phylum Pseudomonadota; class Alphaproteobacteria; order CGMCC-115125; family CGMCC-115125; genus Pyruvatibacter. The sequence goes on along the minus strand of OZ245936.1, from coordinate 300,379 downwards.
GACAGGCCTCATTCTCGAAAGGGGCCGGGTCGTGGGCCTGCGTGCGACGGACCCCGATGGCCCGCTTGAGATTCGCACGGAGCTGGTGATCGGCGCCGACGGGCGTCATTCAACCGTCCGCGAAGAGGCAGGCCTGCCGGTCCGCGACCTGGGCGCCCCCATGGACGTCCTTTGGATGCGCCTGCCGCGCGGCAACGACGATCCAAACGAAACGATCGGCCGCTTCGACGCGGGCCGCATCCTCGCACTGATCAACAGGCAGGATTACTGGCAGGCCGCCTACGTGATCGCCAAGGGCGGGTTCGATGCAATCCGCGAGAAAGGCATCGCCGCGCTACGGGACGACATTGCCACCCTCGCACCGTTCCTGTCCGACAGCGTCGGCTCCCTGAGTGACTGGGATGACCTCAGTCTTCTCACCGTCACGGTCGACCGCCTCGAAACCTGGCACCGCCCCGGTCTCTTGTGCATCGGCGACGCGGCCCACGCCATGTCCCCGGTCGGCGGCGTCGGCATCAACCTTGCGATCCAGGACGCGGTGGCCGCCGCCAACCTCCTCCACGCGCCATTGCGCGCAGGTCACGTGGGCCCGCGCGATCTCGACCGGGTCCAGCGCCGCCGCATATGGCCCACGCGGGTGACACAGGCAGCGCAGGTAGCGATCCAGAACCGGATCATCTCCAACGTACTGGAAATGGAAGGGCCGATGCCCCTGCCCTGGCCGCTCAAGCTGATGAAGCGCTTTCCAGTGCTGGCCCGCATTCCCGCCCGGCTGATCGGGATGGGTGCGCGGCCGGAGCACATTCACTCACCGAAGCTGGTCTGACCCCGCGACATAGAGGCGGACGACCTTCCGGATGGCGGCTGTATCGATCGCAGCGTAGGTCTCCGGTCCTGGCGGTCCGGGAAGCGGCTCGCGCGCACCCATCAGCGTCTCCATGTGGATGCGGCCCGTCGTGAGATGCAGCAGCTCATGAGCAGCGCCGTCCGCGTTCCGGCGCACGACCTTCGCATCGCGCAGGAACGAGGACAGGCGAGCCGCGGCAACGCCGAACGAGGCCTCATAGAGACGCGGCGCCAGCGCGGGAAAGCGCGGTCGGCTGCCGATCACCATCTGCTGGATTTTCACCGCGTCACCCCACGCGAGATTGGCAAGGACTGCCGCGCAGAAGCCGGCGATTTCCCCGGCAACGTCTCTGGTATCCGGCCGCAGCTCGGGAATGCCGCCAACGAAGAGTGACGCGGCGTAGTCGGCGACGTCGAGGTAAAGCGAATCCTTGTTCTGGAAATAGGAATAGACCGTCCGCTTGGTGGTGCCGGCGCGCGCCGCCACCGCATCCATGGAGGTCGCCTCGAAGCCCGTCTCCAGGAACTGGAGCTTGGCCGCCTGCAGGATTTCCCGGCGCTTCTCCGGCCCCTCGGGAACCATGTCGGCCAGCGGTATCGGACGCTCTTTTTTCATGTCCGGGTCTTTAGCACGCGGATGCCCGCTTGAAATCCAGCGACGAAAGGCCGATCTGGAAGTATACTATACGGTATAGTATATTCCGCCGAGCAACGAGGGAGGCGTGCCATGAAGACAGTCATCATTACCGGCGCCACGTCCGGACTGGGGTTCGAGACGGCGATATCGCTAGCGAAGCGCAAAGAATGGCACCTGGTGCTGGCCGGCCGTGACCCGGCACGCAACGAATCCGCCGTCAAACGCATCGGCCGCGGCCGGGCGAAATCCCGGGTGGAAGCGATGGAGCTGGACCTCGCTTCGCTCCAGTCCGTCCGTGATTTCGCCGCCAGGGTGAAGGCACGCGACGACCTGCCGCCGATCCATGCCCTCCTCAACAACGCGGGCCTCCAATTCACGTCCGGCGACAACAAGACGGCGGACGGCATGGAAGCCACGTTCCAGATCAACCACCTGGGCCACTTCCTGCTGACCAACCTGCTGATCGATCACCTGGCACGGCCCGCGCGCATCGTCTTCACGAGCTCGGGCACGCATATCCCCGGCGAGGCGCCGGGTATCCCGGTACCGCGCTACGTGACGGCGGAGATGATCGCCTTCCCGGAAAAGGACCCGGAGCACGTCAAGGAAGCCAAGGGCGCCGCCGGGCGCAGGCGCTACTCAACGTCCAAGCTGTGCAACGTGCTGAACACATACGAGCTTCACAAGCGGCTGGAGGCACGCGGCATGGGGGCAAGCGCCGGCACAATGGGCATCTCGGTCAACGCGTTCGACCCGGGCCTGATGCCGGGCACGGGCCTTGCCCGCGACTATCCGGGTTTCCTCCAGTTCCTTTGGCGGACCGTCTTCCCGGTGCTCGTGCTTCTGCCTGGCAACCAGAACACGCCGAAGCGTTCCGGCCGCCGCCTGGCCCGGCTGGTATGGGACCCCGCCTATGACGGTGTCAGCGCAAAGTACTTCTCGCAGGGCAAGCCGAAGCCCTCGTCGGACGAATCCTACGACGAGGAAAAATGGGCCGATCTCTGGGACACCAGCGTGCGCCTTTCCGGCCTCAACGGCGAGGAGGCGTCGGTTCTGCGAGCGGCGTGAACGCCGGAGGCGAAAATCGGCTTAGGGAGGCGGCACGAGACCGATTTTACTTGTAAATGCAAATGGTTCGCATTACGTTTGGTGTCCGTTGAAACGCCGGAATGTGTGCCGCCCATGTTCGTCTGCATCTGCAACGCCTACCGCGACCGCGACATCGCCGCCGCCGCCCGTGAGGGCGCGCGTACCGCCGAGGAAGCTTACGAGGCGCTCGGCAACGGCCCGAATTGCGGGTGCTGCCTGGATGCGGCGGAAGAGATAGTGCAGCAGGCGTTCGGCGCAGCCGGAAACGGCCAGACGGAACCTGTCTGACCCATGTTCCTATGGCGCGGCCAGCTTGAACGAGACCTCAAGGGCGCCCGAACGGACGGCGGCCCAAGCCTGAAGATCAATCTTCGGGGCCTTTGGACTCAGTATGTAGCTGCACGTAGTTCTCGATCCCCATCTTCTCAATCAGGCTGAACTGGGTCTCGAGCCAGTCCACGTGCTCCTCCTCGCTGCGGAGGATTTCACGCAGCAGGTCACGGCTGCCGTAGTCCTGTAACTCCTCGCAATCGGCGATCGCCTTGCGCAGATCCGGCAGCGCCTCGGTTTCGAGCGCCAGATCACATTCCAACAGTTCGCGCACGTTCTCGCCCACGCGCAGACGCCCGAGATCCTGAAGGTTCGGCAGCCCTTCGAGGAACAGGATGCGCTTGATGAGCATGTCCGCATGCTTCATCTCGTCGATGGAGGCGTCGTACTCGTGGCTTTCGAGCTTCGACAGGCCCCAGTCGCCCAGCATCCGCGAGTGCAGGAAATACTGATTGATCGCGGTCAGCTCGTTCTTGAGAATCTTGTTCAGATGATCGAGAACCGCTGTCTCACCTTTCATCGGAGACCTCCTCCTTTGGGAGTGACGACTTTGCGGGATTCTGCGGAAAGTTGAAACCGCTGTTCCTGCGCTCCCCGCAGTGGCCTTGCGGTCCCGGCGGCGGCGTTCTAGTCCCTCGGTCACGAAACTGAGTTCCAGCCGGAGAACCCCATGCCGAGCCCCGTGATCTTCGACGGTATCCGCACGCCCATCGGCCGCCACGGCGGCGCCATGTCCCGCATCCGCGTGGATGAGCTGGCCGCCGCGCCGATCGCCAAGCTGATGGCACGCACCGGGGTGCCGGGCGAGGCCATCGAGGACGTGATCCTCGGCGACACCAACCAGGCGGGCGAGGACAGCCGCAACGTGGCCCGCAACGCCGGCCTGATTGCCGGCCTGCCGGAGCGTGTCGGCGGCCAGACCGTCAACCGCCTGTGCGGTTCGGGGCTCGCCGCCATCGTTGACGCCGGACGCGCCATCCGCTGCGGCGAGGGCGAACTCTTCGTCGCCGGCGGCGTCGAGAGCATGAGCCGCGCACCCTATGTCCTGTCGAAGGCCGGATCGCCGTTCGACCGCGGCCAGTCGATCGAGGATTCGACCATCGGCTGGCGCTTTCCCAACCGCGACCTGCTCCAGCGCATTGGCAACGACACCATGCCGCAGACGGCCGAGAACGTCGCCGAACGCCTGGGCATTACCCGCGAACAGTCGGACGAGTTCGCCGCCGCCTCGCACCAGAAATACGAGGCCGCGCTCGGCGCCGGTTTCTACAAGGACGAGATCATGGATCTCGAGGTGCCGGCCACCAAGCGCAAGGCCCCGCCGGAGATGTGCAACGCCGACGAAGGCCCGCGCCCCGGCACCACCGTGGAAAGCATCGCCAAGCTGAAGCCCATCCATGGGGACGGCGGCATTGTCACCGCCGCCAGCGCTTCGGGCATCAACGACGGCGCGGCAGCCCTCCTGGTCGGAGACAAGGAAGCGGGCCGCGCCCACGGCCTCAAGCCCCGCGCGCGCATTCTTGCCGCGGCCATCGCCGGCGTCGAACCGCGCGTCATGGGCCTCGGGCCCGTCGATGCCTCGAAGAAGGCGCTTGAGCGCGCGGGCCTGAGGCTGTCCGACATGGATGTCATCGAGCTGAACGAAGCCTTCGCCGCGCAGGTGCTCGGCTGCCTCAAGCAGATGGACGTGGCCTTCGACGACGCCCGCGTGAACCCGAACGGCGGCGCGATCGCTATCGGCCATCCGCTGGGCGCGTCCGGCGCGCGCCTTGCGCTCACTGCCCTGCGGGCGCTGGAGCAGCAGGACAAGCGCTACGCACTCGTCACCATGTGCATCGGCATCGGCCAGGGCATCGCCGCCATCCTCGAACGCGTGGAGTAACCGCCCTCTCATGACCAAGCGCCTGCTCATCGTCGCCCACGCCCCTTCGCCAAACACGAAGCGCCTGCGCGATGCCATCGAAGCGGGCGCGCGTCACGAGGATATCGAGGGCGTGGACGCAACCGTCCTGTCGCCGTTCGATGCCGGGCCCGACGAGGTCATGCAGGCGGACGGCATCGTCCTGATGACCACGGAAAACCTCGGCTACATGTCGGGGGCGTTGAAGGATTTCTTCGACCGCACCTATTACGGCGTCATCGACGACAAGCAGGGCCTGCCCTACGCCCTTGTTGTCCGAGCTGGGCACGACGGCACCGGCACCAAGCGAGGTGTCGAGAGCATTGTCACCGGCCTGCGCTGGAAGGCCATCCAGGATACCGTAATATGCCGCGGCGAATGGCAGGACGACTTCCTGGCGACCTGCGAGGAAACCGGAATGACAATGGCGGCAGGCTTGGAAGCCGGTGTCTTCTAGAAGTTGGCGCCTGCGTCGAGGCCGAGCGACTCCGCGTCCTTTTTCGACAGGCGGTTGCGTGCCTTTCCGTAGCCCCGCCACGCGCCAGCCTGCGCAAACACCGCATCCGTGTCCTTGAGCGTAAAGGCGTTGGCTGCTTTCACGCCCTCCAGCTGATCCCACGTCACGGGAACCGCAACCGGCGCTCCCTCGCGGGCACGCGGGCAGAACGGCGCGATGGCCGTCGAGCCGCGCTGGTTGCGCAGGTAATCCACGAAGATCTTGCCCTCACGCTTTTCCTTCGATGCGGATGCAACGAACCGGTCCGGTTCATCGGCTTCGAGCTTCTCAGCCAGGGCCTTGGCGAAACCTGAGAAGGCGTCCCACCCCTGCCGCCGCTCGAACGGCAGGACGACGTGAATGCCCTTGCCGCCCGTGACCAGTGCGAAAGCATCGAGCCCCGCATCCTTCATCATCGCGCGCACATCGAATGCGGCGCGCCTGACCTCGGCGAAGGACACGTCCGGTGCCGGATCGAGATCGAAAACCATGCGGTCGGGGCGCTCCAGCTTGTCGGTCCGGCTGGCCCAGAGGTGCAGCTCGATGACGCCCACCTGCGCGCATGCCACCAGTGCCCGCTTCGTCTCCACGAGCAGGTAGTCCTTCCGCGCGCCGCTCTTCTCTTTGATCTTGGCCGTACGGAACGCGTCCGGCAGGCCGGCCCCCGCATGCTTCTGAAAGAAGCAGTCGTCGCCGATACCTTCAGGGCACCGCACAAGGCTCACGAGGCGGCCTTTTAGGTAGGGCAGCATGTGGTCCGCGGCACGTTCGAAGTAACCGGCCAGGCCGCGCTTGGTGATGCCGGCACCGTCGAACAGGTCGCGGTCCGGATGGGTGATCGCAATCCCTGCAACCTTCGCCTCACCGCCGCCGCTCACGGCTTCGTCCTCCGCAATCTCCGCCATGGTGCGGCCGCTGGCGACGCTCTTGTCTTTGCCGCTAATCCGGCCGTTCGCGTGCGCGTCCTTCTCCTTGACGAGAAGCCACTTTTCCTGACCGCGCCCGTCATCCTTGTCGCTGCCTTCCAGGCGCACAAGGGCATAGCCACCCTTCATGCGTTCCCCGCCGAGAACGAGCTTCAGCTTGCCGTCACGAAGTCCCTTGCGGCCGCTGCCTTCGATCCGCACATCCCCGCGGTCCCACAGCATGACGGTCCCGCCGCCGTACTGGTCGCGGGGGATAACGCCTTCGAAGTCCGCATAGGACAGCGGGTGGTCTTCTGTGCGGATTGCCAGACGTTTTTTGGAAGGGTCCGCGCTCGGGCGCTTTGTGACTGCCCAGCTCTTCAGCACGCCGTCGAAGGCAATGCGGAAGTCGTAATGCAGGCTGCTTGCGTCGTGCTTCTGGACGACGAAAAAGCCACTGCCCTCGCCGCCCGTCTCTGGTTCACCGGTCCTGCCGAAGTCGCGCTTGCCTCGATATGTTTCGAGCCGGCTCACGCACGCCTCCGGACCTAGTAGGCAACCAGCATCAATATCACGCCAAGCACGACAACGCCGGCGAGCCCGCCGAAGAAGGTCTTGCGCTGCCACGACTGCTTCAGCGCAATCGTGCCCTGTCGAGCCTGCTGTGCGGAATAGGTATGGGTCGCCTCGCGTCCCTCCTGCGACCGGTCCGGGTCCGAGTTTCGTGCGTTACTCTCGTTCACGGCTAACCTCTTCAAGAATGCGACAGGGCGACACGCCGGGGCATCGGGCATCGCCACCATGACCTGTCGGCAGACTGTATTCAGGAGCCAAGCCGCTAGCTGACCGCCAGCGCGGCGATGATCAGCGAAGCCAGGAAGGTCACGGCAAGCGTGCCCATGAGCAGCGGGTCGCGCTGCGTTACCGTCTCCTGCGTCGCATGGCGGTGCTCTATGCCCGCCGAAACCGGATCAAACCTTTTCATGGCATCCTCCGCTGTGAGATAGAAACGCGGACGGTGCGGCGCGGTTCCCGCGACGAACGATGACGTCAAGCTATGGGAAACCATATGAACCAGTCGGACCTGCGGCCGTTCACATACGATCCACCGCTCGATCCATACCTGACGGTCATCCACGCGGACGATCATGTCCTGATCCTCGACAAGCCAGAGGGCATCCTGACCGTGCCGGGCAAGCGTCCCGGGCTGGAAGACTGCCTCCTGAGGCGTGCGCAAAGGGACTATCCGCGCGCGTCGCTGGTCCACAGGCTCGACAAGGACACGTCGGGCGTCATGGTCTTTGCCCTTCATCACAAGGCGCAGCGCAACCTGGGCCGCCAGTTCGAGAAGCGGCGCACGCGCAAGACTTACGAGGCGCTTGTCTGGGGCACGTTTGACGCCGACAGCGGGACCATCGACGCACCAATCGCCACCGACTGGCCCAACCGGCCCATGCAGCAGGTGGATTACGAAGAGGGCCGTCCGGCCGTCACCCATTGGGAGGTCGTTGTGCGCGAGGGCGAGACGACACGGCTGAGGCTGACGCCGGAGACCGGGCGCAGCCACCAGCTGCGGGTTCACATGCTGCACCTGGGCTATCCGGTACTCGGCGACAACCTTTATGCGCCGCCCGAGGCATTGGCCGCCGCACCGCGCCTGATGCTCCACGCAAGCGCCCTTACCTTCCGCCACCCGGATGGCGGCGCCGAGGTCTCCTTCTCCTCGCCCTGCCCGTTCTAGCCGCGGCGATCGAGGAAGAAGCGGGCCATTTTGTTTCGAAGGCGCTCGGTGGACAGCGGCGTGTCGAGCTTTGCCTCGGCAGCCGCGACCCGGTCCTCAGGCAGCACGTCCCAACGGATGCCGAAGAGGTCACGCACATACTGCGCACTGAATTCTGGGTGAGGCTGGATCGTCAGCGCCCAGTCGTCATAGGCAAAGCCGGCATATTCGCAGAAATCCGATTTCGCGATGACGCGCGCACCTTCCGGCACGCTCAGCACCTGGTCCTGATGAAAGGCCTGGATGGTGAGCGTCTCATCCGGTTCGGTGAAAGCATACTCGACCGGCCCCAGTGACCAGCCGCCGGAAAATTTCTCGACCTTCGCGCCCAGCGCCTGCGCAACGATCTGGTGACCGAAACAGATGCCGAGAAGCGGTACCTGCGAGTCGCGAATATCGCGGATGAAGGATTCAAGCGGCGGAATCCACGCATGATCCTCGTACACGCCGCACTTGGAGCCGGTGATAAGCCAGCCGTCCGCGTCCCGCGGGCCGTTCGGCATGGTGCCGTCGAGCACCGGTACCGTCTCGAACGTGAAGCCGCAGCCGGACAGCAGCCGGACGAACATCTGGTCGTAGTCCGGATGCCGGTCCATCAGGCTTTCGGGCGCGCGGCCCGTTTGCAGAATACCGATTTTCATAACGCACCACCCCGTAACACGGCCAGCCGCTAGACGCCCAGCCGGTCGCGCAGCGAATACCACCACGACCCGAGCGCGGAATAGGGTGCACGCAACACCCGGCCGCCGGGAAACCGCAGCCACGGCACTCTTGCGAAGGCCTCGAAGGTGGCCCGGTCGCCCGTCGCCGCATCCGCCAGCAGTCTGCCGAAGAAGTGCGCCACCGGCAGGCCGTGGCCGCTATAGCCATGCGCGAAGAGTATGCGCGGCGAAAGCTGGCCGATTTGCGGCACGCGGGAGAAGGACACCGCGAGGTTGCCGCTCCACGCGTAGTCGACGCCGACACCCGCCAGCTGCGGAAAAAGCCTTTCCATGTTGGGGCGCAGCCGTGCCTCGATATCCGCCGGGTCGGCCCCGCCATAGATGGCGCCGCCGCCGAAGACCAGCCGGTGATCCGCCGACAGCTTGTAGTAGTCGAGGATGAAACGCTCGTCCTCGACCGACATATCGCTTGGAATAAGCGAACGGGCCGCTTCTTCGCCCAGCGGTGCGGTGGCAATCACCTGGCTCGAGACCGGCAAGACGCGGCTCGCGAGCGTCGGCACCACGCCGCCGAGATAGGCATTCCCGCAAAGGATCAGCGTCTTGCACCTGATCCGCCCGCGGGTGGTGACGGCGGTCACCCCGTCCTGTCCGTCCTGCACTTCGACAAGCCGGGTGTGTTCGTGGACGGTGCCGCCCAGCCGCTCCAGCGCCGCCGCCTCGCCCAGTGCCAGATTGAGCGGATGGACATGGCCGCCCGAGTGATCGACGAGGCCGCCCACATAGGCCTCGGTGTTCACGTGCCGCCGCATGGCCGCGCCGTCCAGCATCTCGAAGTCCGAGAAGCCGCGCCTCGACCAGTAGCTCACTTCTTCCTCGAGACCGTCCATCTGGCCTGCGGTAAAGGCTGCGAATATGTTTCCCCGCTTGAGGTCGCAGTCGATGCCGTAGTCTTCGACCAGGCGGAACAGGATCTTCGCGCCCGTCTGCCAGTTGTCGATGAAAAGACCGGCCAGCTCCTTGCCGAACTTGCGGTGAATGCTGGTGATGCTGGCGCTGAAGCCGTTGATCACCTGCCCGCCATTACGGCCCGAAGCGCCCCACCCCACCTGCGCGCCCTCGATAACGACAGGCTTGTGCCCGCGTTCGGCCAGGTGAATGGCGGTCGAGAGGCCCGAATAGCCGGCACCCACAATGAGCGTTTCACACTCGATATCGCCCGCGAGCGGGGTTCGCGCAGGCGCGGGATTAGCCGATGCCGCCCAGTAGCTCTCGGCGTGTGCCCCGTCGCCGCAATAGTCCTGGTCTGCGGATTCGAAAGGCAGCGGTGGCAGGCGATTGAGCAGGCGGCGCATGGGGGCAGGCCGGTTGATAGCGGGAACTGATCGGATGGCGCGCTTGTAGCACAGCTACGCTGCCCGTTGCCCTGCTCGCAGGGAATTCTTTCCGCTGACGGGAGCCAGCAGCGGTCAGTCAGCCGCGGGCGTCATGACGAAGTCGGAGATCACCATGAGCACGTCGATCTCTGCACCTCCGTCCGTCAGCGGCGCCAGCAGGAACTCGAACCGCAGGAAGGATTTGCCCTCATGGAGAATGCGCCCCGTGGCCCGGAGTGGCCCCTTGTGTTTGAGAACTTCATGCGCAGCGCCCTCCCACCGGGCAATGACGGCCGGGGCCAGCATGTCCTCGATGTTGCGATTGTGGATCGGACCGAAGACCTCCTCCATCGCCGTGCCGATAAGGCGGGGGCTAAGACGGATCTCTCCTTCTTCCTCCCGCACGATATCCAGCAGGTTGAAATGCCGGATGATGCCCGTCATCGCGAGGGGATCGATATCACGGCGGTCGGGAAGACTCCTGCCGTTGCAGAGCCCCCGCCAGTACTCGTAGCCGATGCGCGGTGCATCCCTGGTGAAGGCAAGGTCAGCGTCATAGGCAATCGGCGGGAACGTGAGTTCCCCGTTCTGGTGCAACTGCGCTGAGAGCAAGGCTCCCCTCCCCATGGCCGGCGTCGTTTCTGGTGCGCAACCATAGGGAAAAAACTTCATGCACGCACGGGTTGATCAGCCTGCGTCTGCCGCTCGCATCCGGGCCTGCATGGCGCGGGTCGTTTCCCCGCTGCCGTCCGGCGACCAGCCCGGCGGCTGGAACAGGTAGCCGGCCGCCTCGCGCAGGCTGCCCGCCTTGCGCAGGTCTCGCGCCAGCGCCGCCCACTCGTGGAATGTGGCTGTGACGGGATTGCGGCTCTCCAGCTGATGGCGGATGCCGAAGACGCAGGGCTCCGCCTCGTCTTCCGGCTCAAAGGTGCCGAACAGCCGGTCCCAGACGATGAAGGTGCCCGCATAGTTCTTGTCGCAGTAGCGGATGTTGGACGCATGGTGCACCCGGTGATGCGACGGCGTGTTCATCACCCACTCGACCGGTCCGAGCTTGCCCACCAGCCTTGTGTGCAGCCAGTACTGGTAGAGGTGGTTGAGCGAGACGAGCGCCACCACCATCACCGGGTCCATGCCCAGCAGCACCGCAGGCAGCATGAAGACGGGCTCGATCCACGCTTCCACGAATGATGCCCGCAGCGCGGTGCCCGCGTTGAGGAACTGGCTTGAATGGTGATTGACGTGGGCGGCCCAGCCGAGGCGCACCTCGTGGATCGCGCGGTGATACCAGTAGAACAGGAAATCGACGAACACGTAGGCGCCGATGATCGCCAGAACGCTGCCCGTCCAGTCGATATCCGTCACGGCGTACTGGTGCACCCAATAGAAGGTGGCGAGCACGGTCCCCGCCGAGATGGCGATCACAGCGGCGTAGGTGAGCCCGAGCACCACCGAGCAGACGCTGTCCGACACCTCGTAATACTTCTTGCGCAGCACCCAGGTGAGCCCGACCTCGACCAGGATGAAGGCCAGCAGCAGGCCGATCTGGTCCACGTCGCGGATGGCCAGCAGGCCCTGGAGAAATTCGAGCATGGGACGCCCTCCCGGCGCTTTTGCAAAACGTTTGTTTCGCCATGTCTATTACGAAACATATGTTGTGTAAAGAGCGCCGGCGCGCTATCTCTCGCCGATGCCAAAGATCGTGGATCATGACGCCAGGCGGGCGGAACTGGTGGCGGCAAGCTGGAACGTCATCGCGCGGGAGGGCCTTGAAGGCCTCACCATGCGCAAGGTCGCGGCCGAGGCCGGCTGCACCACCGGCCGCATCACGCACTACTTCGCCGACCGCGAGGCGCTGGTGCTGGCGGCCCTCACCGGCGCCTATGACGCGTGCGCCGCCCGCATGGCCGCGATTGCCACGTCAGACCGCGCCCCGGCTGACAAGCTGCTCGGCGTGCTGGAAGAAACCCTGCCCCTCAATGACACCCGCCTTCACGAGTGGCGCATCTGGATCGCCTTCTGGGGCGCGGCCACGACGGACGCGACACTCGCCAAGGAGAACGACCGCCGCCACGAATTGTGGATCCGGTTCCTGAAGCCACTCGTCGGTGAGATCGCGCCTGCAAGCGACGCGCGGCACGAGGCACGCGTACTAAGCGGAGTGGTGGACGGTCTTGGGCTTCTCGCGGCAGTGAATCCGACTCCCGCAAACCGGCAACTCGCGCTCGATACTGTCGCGCGGACCGTGCGTGGTCTTACATCACGAGGTTGACCGGCCGCCCGTCCACGAACCCCTCGATGTTCTCCCGTGTCGTGGTGAGGATGCGCTCGACGGCTTCACGCGTGTTGAACGCGGAATGCGGGGTGATGACCACGTTGCGCAGGTGCAGGAGGACGTGGTCGGCAAGCAGCGTTTCGAGGTTGTGCTTGCGCATGTAGACGGAGCGCAGCAGTTCGGCCTCCTCGCGGATCACCGGTTCCTCGGGCAGCACGTCGAGCCCCGCGCCCCTCAGCTTGCCGGTGGCCAGCGCCTTCAGGAGAGCGTTGACGTCCACCAGGTTGCCGCGTGCGGTGTTGATCAGGACGGCACTGTCTTTCATGCGCTCGAACTCGGCTTCGCCGATCAGGTGGTCGGTCTCCGCACCGCCGGGCACATGGAGGCTGACCACGTCGGACCGAGCCAGCAACTCGTCCAGCGGTACGTAGGTAAAGCCGAGCGCATCGGCCTCCGCGGTGTTGGGCGCTAGGTCATGCGCCAGCACCTTCATGCCGAAGCCCTTCGCGATGCGGATGGTGCAGAGGCCGATATGGCCGGTGCCGACGATTCCCATGGTCCTTCCGCGAAGATCGAAACCCTGCAGGTCCGCCGAATGGAAATCGCCGCGCCGCGTCCGGTCCGCCGCTTCGACGATGCGGTGCGACAGGGCGAGCAGCAGCGCGAAGACATGCTCTGCCACCGTGTTTTCGCCGTAGGTCGGCACGTTGGCGACGGCGATGCCGCGCGCGTGGGCTGCCTTCACGTCGATATGGTCAAAGCCGGTGGACCGCGTCGCCACCAGCTTGAGCGAGGGCAGCGCCGCTAGTGTCTCCGCATGCACGTCCGAGTGGACGAAGGGCGAAACGATATCGGCATCGGCATACTTCGCCGCGTTGGCGGGCGTAAGCGCCTCGTGCACGAAGACGAGATCGTGCGCAGCCTCCAGCGGCCTGAAGTGCGCCCACTCCCACTCCTCCCCTTCGAAGATCGCGATCTTCATCGCTGCACCTCCCGGGCTAGGACGCGTTGCGCGCCCGTTTGTCCAGTTCGGCCTCGGCTTCCGCCACGGCACGCTTCACGCGGATGAAGCTGTCGGGCGTCACCGACATGGAGTCGATGCCGGCTTCGACAAGGAACCGCGCGAAAGACGGCTTGTCGCTTGGGCCCTGTCCGCAAAGGCCAACCTTGCGCTGGCGCTTGTGGGCGGTCCCGATCACAGTCTCGATGAGCCGCGTGACCGCCGGACTCTCTTCGTCGAAGAGATGCGCCAGCGCGCCGGAGTCGCGATCGACGCCCAGCGTCAGCTGTGTCAGGTCGTTGGAGCCGATCGAAAAGCCGTCGAACCGGTCGCAGAACTCATCGGCGAGGATGACGTTGGCAGGTATCTCGCACATCACGTAGACCTCGAGCCCGTCCTCGCCGCGCTTGAGACCGTGCTGCTCCATGATCCCAAGCACGTTGTCCGCTTCTTCAAGCGTCCGGCAGAAAGGGATCATCATCACCACGTTGGAGAAGCCCATCTCCTTTCGCACCTTGGCCAGCGCGGCGCATTCCAGCGCGAAGCCATCGCGGTAACCGTCCGAGTAGTAACGGCTCGCGCCACGCCAGCCGATCATGGGGTTTTCCTCGTGCGGCTCGAACTGGCGGCCGCCGATGAGTTCTGCGTACTCGTTGGTCTTGAAGTCGCTCATCCGCACGATGACGGGGCGGGGATACTGCGACGCCGCAAGCCGCGCCACGCCATAGGCCAGCGTCTCGACGAAGTAGTCGGGCTTCGACGCATAGCCCCGCGTCAGCTTCTCGATCTCTCGCTTTGCCGCCCGGTCCTTCAGATCGTGGAAGCGGGTGAGCGCAAGCGGATGTATCTTGATCAGGTTGTTGACGATGAACTCCATGCGCGCGAGGCCGATGCCGTCCGCGGGCAATCGCCACCACCTGAGCGCGGCGGAGGGCGTCGCCATGTTGAGCATCACGCGCGTGCGCGTCTCCGGCAGGTGGTCGAGCGATAGGGCCTCGGCCTTGATGTCGGCCAGCCCTTCGTAGACCGCACCCTCCTCGCCCTCGGCGCAGGAAACGGTGATCTCGGCGCCGGTCTTCAGCAACTTCGTCGCGTTGCCGGTGCCGACGATGGCTGGCAGGCCGAGCTCGCGGCTGACGATGGCGGCGTGGCTCGTGCGCCCGCCATGATCGGTCACGATGGCCGAGGCGCGCTTCATGATCGGCACCCAGTCGGGGTCCGTGATGCCGGTGACCAGCACCGCGCCGTCCTCGAACTTGTCGATGTCGTGCGGCGAGGCGAGGTTGATGACCTTGCCTTCCGCCGCGCCCGATCCCACCGCCAGGCCCGTTGCGAGCTTCCTGCCCTTGTTCCCGAGCGTGAACGTCTGGAGATCGCTCGCTTCGGCGCGCGACTGCACGGTCTCCGGCCGCGCCTGCACGATGGCAAGCTCGCCGGTATCGCCGTCCTTCGCCCACTCGATATCCATCGGGCGGCCATAGTGCTTCTCGATGGCGACAGCCCAGCGCGCGAGTGTCAGCACTTCCTCGTTGTCGAGGGTGAAGGCGTGCCGCTCGTCTGCACTGGTCCGCACCCAGCGCGTCGGATTCTTCGCGCCGCTCTCGGCATAGACGAGCTTCTTTTCCTTCGCGCCACGCATGCGCTCGACGATCGGGGCATAGCGGCCATCCTCGAGCAGTGGCTTGTAGACCATGTACTCGTCCGGGTCGGCGATGCCCTGCACGACCGCTTCGCCCAGCCCCCAGGCGCCGGTAATGAGCACCGCGTCCGGAAAGCCCGTCTCCGTGTCGATCGAGAACATGACCCCCGCGGCGCCCCGGTCCGAGCGCACCATGCGTTGCACGCCGACCGACAACGCCACGTCCAGGTGATCAAAGCCGTTGTTGTGGCGGTAGGTGATCGCCCGGTCGGTGAACAGCGAGGCGTAGCAGCGGCGCACCGAGTCCAGCAGCGCGTCCTTGCCGCGGATATTCAGGTAGGTTTCCTGCTGGCCGGCAAAGCTGGCACTCGGCAGGTCCTCCGCCGTCGCCGAGGAGCGCACGGCCACGTCCGGCGTCCGCCGCTTTTCCCGCTTCGCCAGTTCGCGATAGGCGCCGGCAATCTCATCCGCCAGAACCTTCGGCGTCCTTGCCTTCAGAAATGCCGAGCGGATCGTCTTGCCCGTCTGCGCAAGTCCCTGCTTCTCGGCATCCAGCGCTTCGGTCTCGGCGCGGATGATGTCTGCCAGCCCGTTCTCCCGCACGAAGAGCCGGTAGGCGTCCGCCGTCGTGGCAAAACCACCGGGGACGGCAACGCCCATCTCGTCCAGGTTGGCGATCATCTCGCCAAGGGAGGCATTCTTGCCGCCCACGCGGGGCACATCGCCCACGCGGACATCCTCTAGCCAGACGATGAGATCGGAAGACGCAGATTTGCCGGTAGCCATGGGTGGACGATCCTTCAGGGGAGCAGTGCCCGTAAAGGCACCAAAGGGCCGTGTCATACGCATGACAATCGGCCGGTCGGACGCCAATTCGCCATGGGCCAGATCAATGCAGGATGAGAATATGGGAAATGGTAGCGGAGGAGGGACTTGAACCCCCGACACGCGGATTATGATTCCGCTGCTCTAACCAGCTGAGCTACTCCGCCACACGGGTCCTCGCGCCTGGCGGCGGCCCGGCAGGGCCGGATCGCGGGCGGTCTTGGACGACCTTGGCGCGGGGAGACGGGCATATAGATGGGGCCCGCCCCGCCTGTCAAGGAAGCCGGGGCTTGCGGCAAAGCCACAGTTTCCGCCGCCGTTAACGAAACGACACACACAACTCTTTGCAGCCGGAGGCGGAACGATTAGCGTAATGATTCGGGGGTTCCTGCCCCCTTGATAAAGAAGCTTCGAGAAACAAGCCGGCGCTCCGAACGCCGGTCTCCTTGGAGGGGGAACCCAGTATGAAGATGACCCGTATTGCGGGCGCAGCCGCGCTCGCCCTGCCCATGCTGATGGCCGGCAATGCCCACGCCACCGAGCCGGGTGCCTATGTCAGCTTTGGCGGCGGCGTGAACTGGATCAGCGAAATTGAAGGCAACGGCGCGACGATCGACTTCGAGAACGGCTACAGCATCCTCGGCGCCTTCGGCTACAACTTCGGCGACACGGAAGGCGGCATCGGCAACTTCCGCCTGGAAGGCGAAGTGAGCTGGACGCAGAACGACCTCGACTCCATCACCGTCGGCGCGGCTTCGGCCAACGTGGGCGGCGAACTGGAGCAGTGGGGCTTCATGGTCAACGGTATCCTGGACCTGTTCCCCGATGCCGGCATCCGTCCTTACGTGGGCGCCGGTCTCGGCATGGTCGACGGCGACGTGACGGCTACCCTCGGCGGCACGACCGTGAGCGCCTCGGGCACCGAGTTCGCCTATCGCGGCCTTGCCGGTCTGGGCGTGCCGCTTGGCGAGAACACCACGCTGGACGTGGGCTACCGCTACACGCGCGTCGCGTCCGACGAGGAGTACGACAACCATGGCCTGATGGCGCAGATTCGCCTAGACCTCTAGGCACAACGCCATCGCACGACAAAAAGAGGGCGCCGGATGCTTCCGGCGCCCTTCTTCTTTGCGGTAACGCGATCGCGCCTAGCGGCGCCGGAACCGCATGAGCGTGAAGATGCGCGTGAGCCCCAGCCCGCGCTCCTCGATGAGCTCAAGCTCCGGGTGATCCAGCACGGCCTCGCGGGCGAATGCCGGATGCCAGCCGAGCAGCGCAGCCACCCGCTCCAGCTTGTGCTCGATCCACGAGAGCCAACCGTCCTCGCGCGCAAAGTGATTGACGATGATCACCTCGCCGCCGGGCGCCGTCACGCGGGCCAGTTCGTTAAGCACCGCGGCCGGATCGGGAACCACCGACATGACGTACATCACGACGGTGGTCTCGAACGCACCGTCTTCGAACGTCATCGCCCCCGCGTCCATCTCCTCCAGCGCTGTGACGTGGCCGAGTGCTTCACGGTCGCGCCGCTGCTTGGCGAGCGCCAGCATGTCCGTTGAGAGATCGATACCGGTGACGCGCGACCGGCGATCATAGTGAGGCAGGGAAAGACCGGAGCCGACTCCGACCTCCAGCACCGTGCGCGCCCCGGCTTCGATGCGCCGGTTGACAGCCTGGGCCGCCCGCTTGCGGCCAAGATCCGTGACCGGCCCAACGACGGCATCGTAGTAGCGGGCCCAGCGCGCATAGGCGCGGCGAACGGCGGTCTCGTCGAGAGACTGTGTGTGCGATGGCATCTGACCAACGTAGGACGCGATTGGGGCGCTGAAAAGGCCGGGATCAGGCGCCGGTACGTGAAATCCACCCGCCGCCGAGAACGCGCGAGCCTTCCCCAAGGCCCGTATCGCCAATTTCGTAGAAGACGCACGCCTGTCCCGGAGAAACGCCCTCCTCCGGATCCGCAAGCATCACGCGGGCCCCGGCGCTATCCTCGGCAACCGTCGCCGGAAGCAGGCGCCCGCTCGAACGCACGCGAACATTTACCGGCTGCGGATTGTCCGTGAGCGGCACATCGCCCAGCCAGTTCACCTCCGAAAGAGCGATGCCGGTAACGCCCAGCGCCGACCGGGGGCCGACGATGACGCGGCGCGCGTCCGGATCGAGACGGATGACGTAGAGCGGCTCCGCCGCCTCGCCGCCCGCATCCGTGTCGCTGATGCCCAGCCCGCGGCGCTGGCCGATCGTGTAGCGGATGATGCCCTCGTGCCGGCCGAGCACGCGGCCATCCAAATGGACGATGTCTCCCGGCAGCGCGGCGTCCGGCCGCAGCTTTTCGACAACACCCGCATACTTGCCGTCGGGCACGAAACAGATGTCCTGGCTGTCCGGCTTCTCGGAGACCGCAAGCCCCAGTTCGCGCGCAAGGTTGCGCGTCTCATCCTTGGGCAGTGCACCCAGTGGAAAGCGCAGGAAGTCGAGCTGCTCCCGCGTCGTCGTGAACATGAAGTAGCTCTGGTCCCGCGTGGGATCGGCCGCGCGGTGCAGCTCCGGGCCATTGGCGCCGATGCGGCGGCGGACGTAGTGGCCGGTCGCGAGCGCGTCCGCGCCGAGCTCCCGGGCCGTGGACAGGAGATCGCGGAACTTCACCCGCTCGTTGCAGCGCACGCAAGGGATCGGCGTTTCGCCACGCGCGTAGGCGTCCGCGAAATCCTCCATCACGGAGTCGCGGAACCGGCTTTCGTAATCTAGGACGTAATGCGGGACGTCGAGACGCTCCGCCACGCGCCGCGCATCGTGGATATCCTGTCCGGCGCAGCAGGCGCCCTTCTTGTGGATGGCCGCGCCGTGGTCATAGAGCTGCAGCGTCACGCCCACCACGTCGTACCCGGCGCGCGCATAGAGCGCAGCCGCGACGGAACTGTCCACGCCGCCGGACATGGCGACGATCACCCGCGTGTCGGCGGGCGCGCGGCCCTCGATCACCGGCGCAAGGGCTGGCAGGGCAATCTGGTCGGCAAGGTGGGTCATGGGGCGGGGACTATAGCGTTGCGCAGGGCCCCAGCAAGGGCGCCCGGCAATGCCCGCCGCCGGACCGGCACTTTCTGCCGGGCTCCGGCCGCAATTGCCGCCCCACAGCCGCACCTTCCCGAGCAAAAACACCGAAAAACCGCGGTTTTCTTGCCGAACTCGGGTTGGCCCCCCGCTTGCTCATAAGCCCGCGAGCAATTCCGCCCGGCGTGGAGCACACCGGGCCAGACACGACCAGGGGACCAACCCGGATGACCGCCACCGAGACCCTATTCGCCGGCCAGGCGCGCGCCACCGAGACCAAAACCGCGCCGAAGACGCCGGAAACCCGTTCCGCTGACGAAGATCCGCGCTTCACCGAGGAACTGCGCAACGCCCGGGCCGAGGAAAAGCGCGCCCAGGAGCGCCGCGCCGAAGCCCGTGACGTAGCGGAACGCCGGGCTGATGAACGCCGCGCCGAACAGGCCCGCAGCGAGGATGCCCGCGCCGAGAAGGCCCGCAAGGAAAAGGCCGAGGCCAAGGAAGCCGGCAAGGCCGAAGACGCGCCCGCCAAGGACGAGGCCGCCAAGACCGAGGAAGCGGCGGAAGCCGGCGCCGACGTGGAGGTCGCCATCGAAACCGCTGCGCCGGAGGCCGCCGACACGAAGCTCGAGACCGTGGTCGAGAGCGAGGTCGAGATTGACGTGGCCGTGGCCAAGGGCGACGGCGAAGCCGTCGCATCTGACAAAAAGACCGAGGCCGCCGACCTGCCCGGCGCCGCCGCCAAGACTCCTGAGACCGGCGGCGAGGCCGTGAAGGTCGCCGCGCAGGTAACCGATGCGCCGAAGGAGAAGGTTGCGGCCAAGGCCGACGCCGAGACGGCGCAGACCCCGGCAGCGGCCCGCAAGGCTGCCGAGACCGCGGCCGCCAATGGCGCCGCGAAGGCTGAGACCGATACGACGGCCAAGCAGGCCCAGGGCCCCGCCGCCCCGGCCCAGGCGCAACGTGCCGCCGAGACAGCTGCCCCTGATGCCAAGCCCGAAGCCCTCCCCGAGGAAGCGCAGCTGGTGAAGGAACTTCAGGCGCTCGCCGGCAAGGGCAAGCGCGGTCTTGGTCATGAAGCGGCCCAGTCGCTGGCCGAGGCGCGCAACAGCGCCAAGACCGCCGGCAATGCCACCGGACGCACCGAGACTGATGCAGCCCAGGCCAAGCCTGCCAGCGCCAACCCGGCCAATGCCCAGCGCAACCCTGCTGATGTGCTGACGGCGCAGGCAGTGATGCCGAAGGCTGACGCCCTGCCGCAGGACATGAAGCTGACGGGCCTCGATGCCTGGAGCGGCACACCGCAGGTGAACAATGACGGCAGCGCCACCGCACCGCAGCCGAGTGTCACCGTGCGCGCGATCATGACGGCGACCGCGCAGCCGGGCACGCCCGCCCAGCCGCAGACGCCTGCCCGCGACATCGCGGTCAACATGGCCCGCAACCTCCAGAACGGGAACAGCAAGTTCGAGATCCGCCTGGACCCGCCGGAGCTGGGCCGCATCGACGTGAAGATGGAGATGACCCAGGACGGCCGCGTCCACGCCCACCTGACGGTCGACCGTCCGGAGACGCTGGACATGCTTCAGCGTGACTCCCGCGCCCTTGAAAAGGCGCTGGCCGATGCCGGCCTGCAGATGGATCAGGACGGCCTCGGCTACTCGCTGCGCGACAATGACGGCGGCGCCTTCGCCATGGACCGTGACGGGACGCAGGGCCAGCAGAAGGCCGATGCCGGTGACACCGAAACCGATGCCACCGAACTCGCCGCCGCCCAGCACGTCTACGCGCTGAAGATAGGTGCCGGCGGCGGTATCGACATCCGCATCTAGCAACGCTCACGCGCCACTCATTCCGACAGGAACCAAACCATGATCGAGACGATCGGCCAGAACCAGCTTTCGCAGAGCGCCGCGGGCGCCGCGTCCACGAAGCTGACCGACAACTTCGATACCTTCCTGACGCTGCTCACCACGCAGCTTCAGAACCAGGACCCGCTCGAACCGCTGAAGTCGAACGAGTTCACCCAGCAGCTCGTCCAGTTCTCCTCGGTGGAACAGACCATCGCCACCAACAAGAACCTTGAGCAGCTGCTGAACCTCACCTTCGCAGGCTTCGCCAGTGAGGCGGTCGGCTATATCGGCAAGGAAGTGACCGCCGAGAGCAGCACCGCCGTGATGACCGAGGGCAATGCCGAGTGGAGCTACGAGCTCGAAAGCCCGGCGGACGAAGCCCAGTTCTTCATCACCGACAGCGCCGGCCAGCTCGTCCACCAGGCGACGCTCTCCAATCTGAGCGGTTCCAACAAGTTCACCTGGGACGGCAAGGGCGCCAATGGCCGCCAGCTGCCCGACGGCAACTACAACCTCAAGGTTGTGGCCGTGGATGTCAGCGACAACGAGGTGCCGGTAACCATGAAGCAGAGCGGCATCGTCACCTCCGTTTCCTTCGACAACGACACACCGACGCTGACGGTCAACGGATCGGGCATCCGCCTGTCCGACGTCATTTCGGTGAAGGATGCGGGAGGCGCGTAGGCGATGCATCGTTCGGGGGGCCGGGCGGGCGGCTGGGGAGCCGCGTTCCTCCCGGAAATAGGATCGAATTCAAGCGGTTATCTTCACCGCTCGTTCACCATGGCACTTAGCCGTTCTTTAAAAGCCCGCGACCTAGGATGCGCATCACAGGTTGAGCCGCATGGGCGGGCCACAGCGGGAAGTGCTTGAAATGGGCGTGCAACATCATTCGCGGGTGAGCTACGTGATCGGGCCGGATGGCAGCCCGCTCACGATTGCCGACCTCCCCCCGCCGAACACCAAGCGGTGGGTGATCCGTCGCAAGGCCGAAGTGGTGGCCGCCGTCCGTGGCGGGCTCCTCTCGCTCGAGGAGGCGTGCCAGCGCTATACGCTGACCGTCGAGGAATTTCTGAGCTGGCAGCGTTCCATCGAGCGCCACGGCCTTCCGGGCCTGCGCGCGACGCGCGTCCAGCAGTACCGCAACCACTAGCCGGGGCAGCAATAACAAGATGCTGCGTGGCCGATGAAGATCGGTCCAAGATTGGCCCCCTGGGTCTGCGTACTTGAGAGCCGTGGCGCCGGGAAGCATCGCTTCCCGGCGTCTTTCATTTGCGCCCCCGGAACGCGCGCGCCGGCCCGCGAGCAAAACAGCAGGCAAAAATTGCCGGGCTGTATGCCGGCGTTAAGACGTTGTTTAACGCTCGCGCGGTAATTCTTGCCTAGCTGGATACACCGGACACGGATCAACACCGCCAAAGGAATGGCGGTCCGTCGTCTCGATGACCCGGCGCGATTTCCAGGGCTTAGGACGAGCCGGGCTATCGCGCAGACCCGACCTTTGCGGGGGTGCGCCGTGAACGGCACGTTTGAGTTCCTGAAGGGCCTCGGCCCGACGAGGCTTGTTGCGCTCGGTGCCGTCACCGCCGCGCTCATCGCCTTCTTCGCCGTGATCATGATGCGCGTCTCGACGCCGCCCATGGCGCTGCTCTACAGCGACCTGCCGGTAAGCGACAGCGCCGAAATCGTCGCGAAGCTCGACGCCATGGACGTGCCCTACGAGCTGAAGGGCGACGGCACGACCATCATGGTGCCCAAGACCGAGGCGCTGCGCCTTCGCATGTCGATGGCGGAGGCGGGCCTCCCCTCGGGCGGCTCCGTCGGCTACGAGATCTTCGACGATGCCAGCGCTCTTGGCACCACCAATTTCGTCCAGAACATCAACCACCTGCGTGCCCTCGAGGGCGAGCTGGCCCGCACCATCCGCGCCCTCGACGCCATCCAGGCCGCGCGGGTGCATCTCGTCCTGCCGGAGCGCGAGCTCTTCGCCCGCGAACAGCAGGACCCGACTGCCTCTATCGTCGTGCGCGCTCGCGGTGGGCTTTCCCGCAGCCAGGCCAGGGGCATCCAGTTCCTCGTCTCCTCCGCGGTCGAGGGTCTCGTGCCGTCAAACGTTTCGATCATCGACGAGGCCGGCGCCATCCTCGTCGGCGGCAACGGGGACGGTGCGTCGGCCAGTTCTTCGCTCGACGAGCGCCAGCAGGAATACGAACACCGCCTGCGGCGCCAGGTCGCCGATATCGTCACCAGCGTGGTCGGCCCAAACAGCGCCAAGATCCAGGTGGCGGCGGAGCTCGACTTCAACCGCATCACCCGCAATTCCGAGACTTACGACCCGGACGGCCAGGTCGTCCGGTCGACGCAGACCGTGGAGGAAAGCTCCTCCAACACCGAGCGGGACGGCCAGGAAGGCGTGACGGTGGGCAACGCCCTGCCCGACGCCATCGGGCAGAACGCCGACGCCAACGCGACCTCGCAGGAGAGCGCGGCACGGGTCGAGGAAACGGTCAACTACGAGATTTCCCGCACCACCACGACGGAGGTCGTCGAGGCCGGACGCGTTAAGCGCCTCTCCGTCGCCGTTCTCGTTGACGGCAAGTACGAGACCGCCGCCGACGGCACCCGCACTTACGTCGAGCGTACGCCGGAGGAACTGGAACTGATCGGCCGTCTCGTGCGCTCTGCGATCGGCTTCGATGAATCCCGCGGCGACCGTGTGGAAGTCGTGAACTTGCCGCTGACCGACCAGGCCATCGAACCTCTCGAGGGCACCAGCGACGAGGCGCAGGGCATGTTCGCCGGTCTCGACATCATGCGGCTTGCTGAACTCGGTGCTCTGCTCATCGTCACCCTCCTCGCGATCTTCCTCGTCGTGCGCCCGCTCATCTCGCGCCTGACGGCCGGCGCCGCTCCCATCGCGCGCGGTGGACAGGCAGCGCTGGCCGGTGCTGGCGCCACGCCCCAGATCGCCGGTCCGGGTGCTGCCCAGTACCAGCAGGGTGACCAGGCACGGCTTGCGGCGCCTGACGGCAGCAATCCCGCCCTGCCCCATCCCGGCGCGCCCGGCGGCGCCGGTGACCCGATGGGCCAGCTGAGCACGTCTTCGATGATCGACATCGCCCAGGTCGAAGGCCAGGTCCGCGAGAGCTCCATCCGCAAGGTTGGCGAGATCGTCCAGAACCATCCTGAAGAGTCGCTGTCGATCCTGCGCAGCTGGCTCCACGAAACCGCGTAACGGAGTTCGCCCCGATGGCCCCTGCGGCAGCATCAAAAGCCCGAGCGGACGTCTCCAAGCTTAGTGGCGGGGAGAAGACAGCCGTGCTCCTTCTCGCGCTTGGCGAGGAGCACGGTGCCCACCTGTGGGAAATGCTGGACGATGACGAGATCCGCGAAATTTCCGCGGTGATGTCCAACCTCGGCACGATCAGCTCCGACCTGGTGGAGAAGCTGCTGCTCGACTTCGTTTCGCAGATGTCGTCCACCGGCGCCCTGATCGGCTCCTACGAGTCCACCGAACGCCTGCTGTCCCGCTTCCTGCCGGAAGACCGCGTGAACCTCGTGATGGACGAGATTCGCGGCCCCGCCGGCCGCACCATGTGGGACAAGCTCGGCAACGTGAACGAGGTGGTTCTCGCCAACTACCTGAAGAACGAATACCCGCAGACCGTCGCCGTCGTCCTGTCGAAGATCCGCGGCGAGCACGCGGCCCGCGTGCTTGGCGCCCTGCCGGAAGACTTCGCCATGGAAGTCGTCAACCGGATGCTGCGCATGGAGAGCGTGCAGAAGGACATTCTCGACAAGGTGGAACACACGCTCCGCCAGGAGTTCATGTCGAACCTGGCACGCACCAACCGCCGCGACGCCCACGAGATGATGGCGGAGATTTTCAACAACTTCGACCGCCAGACCGAAAACCGCTTCATGACCTCTCTCGAGGAGCGCAACCGCGAGTCCGCCGAGAAGATCAAGGCGCTGATGTTCACCTTCGAGGACCTTGCCAAGCTCGATCCGGGCTCGGTGCAGACGCTGCTGCGCGCCGTCGAGAAGGACAAGCTGGCCCTGGGCCTCAAGGGCGCCTCGGACACGCTGCGCGACCTCTTCCTTTCCAACATGACCGAACGCGCCGGCAAGATGCTGCGCGAGGACATGGAGATGATGGGGCCTGTGCGCCTCAAGGACGTCGACGAAGCGCAGATGATGATGGTCAACATCGCGAAGGACCTCGCCAACAAGGGCGAGATCATGATCGCCGAGAACAAGGGAGACGACGAGCTCATCTACTAGCCTTCCGTGCCGGAAGGCTGGCCGGGTGCTGTGCGTTCACGCCATGCCGCAAGCCGTCAAGTTCGAGTTCGACAGGGATTTCTCCGGCCGGGAGGTCGTGCGCACGCCCAAGCAGCGCAAGAAGACCCGGTGGAACGAGGAGGAAGTCGAAGCGATCCGCGCCGAGGCCTATGCCGAGGGCGAAGCTGCCGGCCGCGAGTCCGAAGCGGCGGAGGCCGCGCGCCAGGTGAGCGCCTCGGCGGCGACGCTGGTCGAGCAGGCGAAACAGCTCGTCACCACGCTTTCGAGCGAACACGCGATGCTGCGCGACGAAGCGGCGGCTATCGCCCTCGTCACCGCGCGCAAACTGGTGCCGGCCCTGATGGCGACGGCGCCGACAAAGGAGATCGAGGCGGTTGTCGCCGATTCCCTGGCGCTGATGCGCGATGCCCCCCGTGTCGTTGTGGAGATCGCGCCGGAGCATGTCAGCGAACTGGAGCCGCTGCTTAACGAGACAGCCGCAGGCCAGGGTTTCGAAGGAAACCTCGTGGTTCGCGCGAACGAAAACATCGGCGCCGGCGACGTGCGCCTTCTTTGGGATGGCGGTGAGATCGTGCGCGACACGCCCGCCCTGGAAGCACGCATCGAGCAGATCATCGCCGACTACCTGAATGCGCCCACCAACGAAGAGACCGAGCAGTCGGACTTCTTCTCGTTGCTGGGCGTCGAGAAAAACGGCGGCTAGGCCGCAAGGGGAACCGCAAGCGTCCGGCACCCGGACAGCAAGGAGAGACCGATGGGGACCGACAACGACATGGAGCTCGACGAGCTCAAGGCGCCCGAGGGGACGTCCGAAACCGACCTCCCCGTTCCGGCGGGCGAAGACGGTGACGATGACGCCCGCGGCAGCGAGGAGGTGCATTACGCCGCCGACCTCGAGGCCGTGTTCGACGTGCCGGTTCACGTGTCTGCCGTGCTCGGCAAGACGCACATGGAAGTGAGTCAGCTTCTGAAGCTGGGCCGCGGCGCCGTGGTGGAACTCGACCGCAAGGTGGGCGAGGCCATCGACATCTACGTGAACAACCGCCTGGTCGCCCGTGGCGAGGTGGTGGTCGTGGAAGAGCGCCTCGGCGTGACGATGACCGAGATCATCAAGGGCGGCAACGCCGCGTAAGGATTAGTCACGATGCGTGCGCCCATATCAGCCATCGCTGCCTTTGCCGCCGGCTTCGGCCTGCTCGCGGCGGCCCTGCTGCTCGGCGGCAACGCGGATGCGTTTATCGACGCCCGCGCGGCGCTGATCGTGCTCGGCGGCACGGTGGCCGTGACCCTCATCTCCTTTTCCCCGATGGAGGTGGCCGTGGCCGCGCGCGAAACCTGGGCTGCCCTCGCCGCCCCGCGCCACAACCGCCGCAGCGCTGCCGACCGCCTGCTGAAGATCGCCGACCGCGCGCGCCGCGAAGGAATGATCGGTGTCGAGCGCCTGCTGCCCCAGCTCAAGCGCGACCCGTTCCTCGCCCGTGCCCTTGGCATGCTGGTGGACGGTGTTGACGTCTCCGAGGTCGAGCGCGTGCTGGAAGACGAGCGCGCCGCAACCGTGCAGCGCCGCATCGCCAGCGCCGAGGTCCTGCGCCGCGCCGCCGACATCGCGCCCGCCATGGGCCTGATCGGCACGCTGGTGGGTCTCGTCCAGATGCTCGGCCGGCTCGACGACCCGGCTTCTATCGGCCCGGCCATGGCCGTGGCCCTGCTCACGACATTCTACGGCGCGGTCCTCGGCACGATGGTGTTGAGTCCGCTTGCCGCCAAGCTCGAGCGCACGTCCAGCGCCGAGCGCGAACTGCTTGCCCTCTATGCCGCCGGCGCAGCCTCGATCGGCCGCAACGATCACCCGCGCCAGCTCGAACACATCCTCAACGCGCTGTTGCCGCCGGCCGAGCGCGTTCAATACGCCCGTCAAGGAGCCTAGTTATGCGTCTGCTGATTGTCGGCACCCTCAACGGCCAGCTCACGACCGCGACCAAGATGGCGATGGAGCGTGGCGCCAAGGTGAGCCAGGTCGATACGCCGGAAAAGGCCCTCGACAGCCTGCGGGCGGGCCACGGCGCGGACCTCGTCATGGTCGATGTGTCCAACGATATCGGCTGGCTTATCGCCCAGATGCAGGCCGAGCACATCGTCGTGCCGGTCATCGCCTGCGGCGTGCAGAACGATGCGCGCGCGGCGGTCAACGCGATCCGCGCCGGCGCGAAGGAATACGTGCCGCTGCCGCCGGATGCGAGTCTGATCGCCGCAGTGCTGGAAGCCGTGTCCGAAGACACGCATGCCCTGATCTACAAGGACAAGGCGATGGCCGATGTCATCCGCCTCGCCGACCAGATCGCCCCGTCGGAAGCCTCGGTGATGATCACTGGTGAAAGCGGTGTGGGTAAGGAGATCATGGCGCGCTACGTACACCGCCACTCGGCGCGCAAGGACAAGCCGTTCATCTCGGTCAACTGCGCAGCGATCCCCGAGAACCTGCTGGAGTCCGAGCTCTTCGGCCACGAAAAGGGAGCCTTCACCGGCGCCGTCGCCCGGCGCATCGGCAAGTTCGAGGAAGCCGACGGCGGCACGCTGCTGCTGGACGAAATTTCAGAGATGGACGTGCGCCTGCAGGCAAAGCTGCTGCGTGCCATCCAGGAACGCGAGATCGACCGGGTGGGCGGCACCAAGCCCGTGAAGGTCAACATCCGTATCCTCGCCACGTCCAACCGCGACCTCGCGGCGGAGGCGAAGGCCGGCAACTTCCGCGAAGACCTGCTCTACCGCCTCAACGTGGTGAACCTCACCATCCCGCCGCTTCGCCAGCGCCCGGCGGACATTCTTGAGCTCGCCGGATACTTCGTGAAGCGCTACGCGGCAGCCAACGGCCTGCCCGAGCGCCCGCTGTCGGACAACGCCAAGAACCACCTGACCCGCCAGCACTGGGCCGGCAACGTGCGCGAACTGGAGAACACGCTTCACCGCGCAGTCCTGCTGGCCAATGGCGACGAGATCGACGTCGACGCAATCCGCCTGCCCGACGGGACGCGCATCGACGACCCGGCCGCCGTGGACAACGGTCCCGCCGCCCGCGCAGCCCGCGCCGCCGAAACGGTTACGCGGAACCTGGTGGGTATGACGGTTGCCGACATGGAGCGCGACCTCATCCTCAACACGCTGGATCACTGCCTCGGCAACCGCACCCATGCGGCGAATATCCTGGGCATTTCGATCCGCACCCTTCGCAACAAGCTGAACCTCTACACGCAGCAGGGCGTGCCCGTGCCCCAGCCGGGCGAAGCACGCGCCGCCGGTTGAGCCCGACCATCCTCTAGCCGGAGCGCACCCGCGCCATGTCCGACGCGTCCGAGACCACAGCACCTGCCGGCGGCATCCAGGGAGCTTTCGGCGGCCTGACCCTTGGCGGCCTCGCCAAGCGCATGGGGTCGCACAGCGACCTTGCGCTCGCCTTCGGCGTGATGGCGATCATCGTCGTCCTCATCCTGCCGATGCCGTCCTGGCTGCTGGACTTCTCGCTGGCCATCTCCATCACCTTCTCGGTGCTGGTGATGATGACAGCGCTGTTCATTCACAAGCCGCTGGAATTTTCCGCCTTTCCGACGGTGCTGCTGATCGCGACCATGCTGCGGCTCGCGCTCAACCTCGCTTCGACGCGCCTCATCCTGTCGAACGGCCACGAGGGCACCGACGCCGCCGGCCACGTGATCCAGGCCTTCGGCAATTTCGTGATGCAGGGCAACTTCGTGATCGGCATCATCGTGTTCGCGATCCTGGTGATCGTGAACTTCGTGGTGATCACGAAGGGTTCAGGCCGTATTGCCGAGGTCGCCGCCCGCTTCAGCCTCGATGCCATGCCCGGCAAGCAGATGGCGATCGACGCCGACCTGTCCGCCGGCCTGATCGACGAGGATACCGCCCGCAGCCGCCGCAAGGAGCTGGAGAACGAAAGCTCGTTCTACGGCTCCATGGACGGTGCCTCCAAGTTCGTGCGCGGCGATGCCATCGCCGGCCTCCTCATCACCTTCATCAACGTGATCGGCGGCATCATCGTCGGTGTCGCGCAGATGGAGATGTCGTTCGCCGACGCATCGGCCACCTACACCCTGCTGACGGTCGGCGACGGCCTCGTCAGCCAGATCCCCGCCCTCATCGTGTCGACCGCCGCCGGCCTGCTGGTCTCCAAGGCGGGCGTCGATGGCGCGGCCGACAAGGCGCTGTTCGGCCAGCTTTCGGGCTACCCGCAGGCCCTTGGCATGTCGGCCTTCGTCATGGTGGTCATGGCGATGCTGCCGGGCATTCCCATGGTGCCGTTCCTGCTGCTTGCCGGTCTCAGTGGCGGGGCCGCGTGGTACCTGACCCGCGACCGCGAACAGAAGGCCGTGGCAGAAGAACAGGCGGCCATTGCCGCCCAGGAAGACGTGCCTGTGCCCGAAGAACCCATCTCGACCGCGCTGGCGATGGACGAGCTGCGCCTTGAACTCGGCTTCGGTCTCCTGCCGCTGCTGCAGGGCGAAGGCGAGGGCCACACGCTGACGGAACAGGTGAAGGCGCTTCGCCGCCAGATCGCGCAGGACATGGGCTTCGTCATGCCGAGCCTGCGCATCCTCGACAACATGCAGCTGGACTCGTCCACCTACGTGATCCGCGTGAAGGAAGTGGAGGCCGGCACCGGCGTGCTGCATCCCAAGCAGCTGATGGTGATGGACCCGCAGGGCGCGCCCGTGGACCTGCCGGGCGAGCACACCACCGAGCCGACCTTCGGCCTGCCCGCCACCTGGATCGACCCGAGCCAGCGCGAGGAAGCAACCTTCCGCGGCCTGACCGTGGTGGACCCGGCAACCGTGCTGACCACGCACATCACCGAAGTCGTGAAGAACAACATGTCCGAGCTGCTGTCCTACGCGGAAGTGCAGAAGCTGCTCGACGATATCGGCGGCGACAACCGCAAGCTGGTGGAAGACCTGGTGCCGGACCGCGTGTCCGTCACCACCATCCAGCGCGTGCTGCAGCAGCTCCTCACCGAGCGCGTCTCGATCCGCGACTTGCCGACGATCCTCGAGGCCATCGGCGAAGCGGCCGGCCACACCCAGTCCGTCACCCAGATCGGCGAACACGTGCGCTCGCGCCTCGCCCGCCAGATTTGTCACGCCAACCAGAGCCCGTCCGGCTTCCTGCCGCTGGTCAGCCTGTCGCCCGAATGGGAAGACGCGTTCGCCGGTGCGCTCCAGGGCCCGGGCGAGGACAAGCAGCTGGCCATGGCGCCGAGCGACCTTCAGGGTTTTATCCAGGCGCTTCGCGCGGCGTTCGACCAGGCAGCACACAGCGGCGAGGTGCCCGTACTGCTTACCAGCCCCGCCATCCGCCCCTACGTCCGCTCGATCGTCGAGCGCGTGCGGCCCCAGACCGTCGTCATGAGCCAGTCGGAGGTGCACCCGCAGGCGCGCCTCAAGACGCTGGCCCAGGTCTAAGGGGGAGCTCGGGGTAGATGCGTTTCCGGCGTTTCAAAGCTCCCGGCATGCGCGAGGCCATGGCCCGCGTGCGAGAGGAAATGGGGGAAGACGCGGTCATCGTCACGACCGAGCAGCTGCCCGACGGCTCCGTCGAGGTGACCGCAGCCGCCGAGCGCCCGCGTCCGGCTCCGCCGCCACGCGTTTCCGAACCGACCACGCTTGAAAGCCGACTTGAACAGCGCCTGCGGGCGCGGCTGCGCGCCGAAGCACAGGCGACCGGAACCAATACACCGCCCGCGGCCAGCGTGTGCCTTGCCGACATCGAGGCCGTGCTGGCCTTCCACCAGGTGCCTGATGCGGCGCGGCAGACCATGCTGCGCGCTGCCGAGGCCCACGAAGCGACCGATGCCCCGGCCATGCTGGCGCGCGCGCTGGAAGGCGCGCTGGCATTCCAGCCCATCGGCGATGCCCTGCCCCGCTCGATCATGCTTGTGGGCACCCCGGGCTCGGGCAAGACGGTGACGGCGGCGAAGCTTGCCGCCCGCGCCGTGCTGTCCGGACAGGGCGTCGATTTCATCACGGCGGATGCCATCCGCTCGGGTGCGCTGGCGCAGTCGAAGGCTTACGCCGACGTGCTGAACCAGGACGTGTGCGAAGTGCGCGGGGCCGACGAACTGGCCATGCTGCTGGATACGCGCGCCGAGATCGGCCGCGACCGGCCCTGCATCATCGATACGCCCGCTGCCAACCTGCTGGACTCGTCCGAGGTCGATCTGATGGCCCGGCTGGTCCAGGCGGCAGCGCCCGCCGGCGTCGAACCCGTGGCGGTGATTGCCGCCGGAGCCGATGCGCTGGACATGGCCGAGGCCGCCATCCTGTTTGCCCGGCTCGGCTGCCGCCGCGCCATCGTCACCCGGACCGATGCAACGCGCCGCCTGGGCCCTGTGATCACGGCGCTGGCGGATGCGGGCCTCGCCGCTGCCGAACTCGGCATCAAACCTTACATCGCCGGCGGCCTTGCACCTGCAACGCCTGTCCGCCTGGCCGAACTCATTACGGCGCGCAGCACGGCCACACCGCCCGCGCCCACCCGCCTTGACGCCAAACGCCCGATGCCCGTGCCGCGACCTGGCAACGGCACCGCTGAGGAGCACGAACCCGCATGACCGCCCTCGACCGCACGCAATCGAACGCCCCGGCCACCGGCAGCGGATCACCGTCGAAGATCATCAAGGTCGCCTCCGGCAAGGGCGGCGTGGGCAAGACGTTCTTTTCCGCGACGCTGGCCCACTGCCTCGCCTTCGAGGGCGAAAACGTGCTGCTGTTCGACGGCGACCTGGGTCTTGCCAATATCGACGTGCAGCTCGGCGTGACGCCGCCGCACGACCTGTCGGGCGTCGTCGCGGGCACAGTGCCGCTGGACGAGGCGGCCGTGCGCGTGGCGCAGACCGGCGGACCGGAGGGGCGCGGCGGCTTCGACGTCATTCCCGGCAGCTCGGGCTGCGGGACGCTGGGCAATCTTTCGCGCACGGAACTGGCGCGGCTGCGCCAGGGGCTGATGCTGTTGGGCACACACTACGACCGCGTGGTCGTGGACCTCGCGGCGGGCCTCGACCCGGCGGTCACCATGTTCGCGGCAATGGCCGGCCCCACCCTCGTTGTGGTCACCGAGGAGCCCACCTCCCTCACCGACGCCTATGCCTTCGTGAAGGTGATGACGATGGGGGCCGGCGGCGACGGCGCCGCGGTGCCGGACATCCGTATCGTCGTGAACCAGGTGGAAACCCCGGAAGCGGGCCGGAAGACCTACGAAACCCTGTCCCGTGCCTGCGCCAATTTCCTTGGCGTGAAGCCGCCGCTCGCCGGCGTCGTGCCGCGTGACCCGGCAGTGCCGGCTGCGATCCGCCACCAGACGCCGCTTCTGGCGCGCAGCCCCAAGGCCCCCGCCGGTGCCGCGATCGCCCGGATTGCTGCCGGATTCGCCCGCGGCAAGGCCGAAACCGGCGCACGGTAACCAAACACACGGTTCGTATGTTGCGATTTGGCAACACGGCCTGTGCAAAACCCGTGCATATGCGTATTCTCTGCTCACCAAGAAGGCCCGGTCATCGCGCTGAAAAACGCGGGTGAAAGAACAGGGCCACGGTGGAGGCAGTGGAACTAAGGGGGGTTCCGTAATGGAAAACGTGATGCAGTACGTCCAGCCCGTGCTGGACTTCTTTGCTGCGGGGTTCAATCAGGTCAACGCACTGCAGGGCATCATCATCGCCGTGCTCTCGGCGTTCGTCCTGTTCGAGTACAAGCGGATTCTCGTCGTCGCCCTGGGCGCGACGATCATCCACGTCATCGTCGACATGGTGATCCCGGTGATCCGGGGCGCCGAGCTCAAGCTACCGCCGCTCGCCGACGGTGACTGGTGGCAGTACGTCGCGACGCTCTATGTCGGCTACCTGGTCGTCATTACCGTCTTCTACATCCTGAAGCGGATCCTGATCCGCCGGTAGAACGGCGACAGCAAACGAAACCAGAAGGCCGCGCGAGGCATCGCCCCGCGCGGCCTTTTTCGTGCCGGAGACCCAAGACGGGCAGACGCGGCTAGCGCATGTCCGCCGCTTCGGCGCGGTGCATGGTGAGGGCAACCTCGTCGAGATCGGCCTGCTCGCGCTGGCGGGCCTCGGCCCGCGCGCGGTTGCGCGCGGTCTCATCCACCAGCTCGACTTTCTTGAGTTCCTCGAAGGCTTCGGCCAGCCTGGCGCGCTCCGCGTCCACCTGCCGTGAAAGCTCGTCGATCGACTGGCTGAGATTGTCGCGCCGCATGCCGGCGTATTTCGCGTAGGTCGGATAGGCGAAGTGACCTTCGTCGGTAATCCCCGCCTTTTCCTGCTCGTAACGAACGCGCCGTTCGAGTTCGGCCTGTTCGCGCTGAAAATCCTCCAGCATGCGTTCCAGATCGGCAACGCGGCGCTGGATCTCCTGCACCTGGAACCGCTGTATGCGGATCAAAGACGTTCGGGACTTCATCCTTTACCCCCTAGTCTCCGGACATGGCCTGATCCGGCACACTGCCCTCCTGGGCGTGACCGGGGCCGAGAATGGTGCCGAGCCGAACGAAGCCTTCCTCCATCGGCGTGCTGTCGTTCTTGCCCTGCGAAAGAAACTGTTCGAAGTCCGGCGCCAGCGCGATGGCCTCGTCCACCAGCGGGTCCGACCCGCGACGGTAGGCGCCGATACGGATGAGCTCTTCCATGTCCGTGTATGTGGACATGAGCGCGCGCGCCCGGCGCACCAGCTCGAACTCTTCCGGCAGCTGGCAGTTGGGCATGGTGCGCGAAACGGACTTGAGAATGTTGATGGCCGGGTAGCGCCCGCGCTCGGCGATGGCGCGCTCCATGACGATATGACCATCGAGAATGGCGCGGACCGCATCCGCGACCGGCTCGTTGTGATCGTCGCCCTCCACCAGCACCGTGAAGAGCCCGGTGATCGAACCGCTTCCGGGCGCGCCGGGGCCGGCGCGTTCCAGCAGGCGCGGCAGCTCGGAGAATACGGTTGGCGTGTAGCCGCGCGTCGCCGGCGGTTCGCCGCCCGAGAGGCCGATCTCGCGCTGCGCCGTGGCAAAGCGCGTAAGGCTGTCCATCAGGCACATGACATCCGCGCCGTGATCGCGGAAATATTCCGACAGGGTCATGGTCAGATAGGCCGCCTGGCGGCGCATCAGCGCGCTTTCATCGGAGGTGGCGACCACGACGACGCTGCGCGCCAGACCTTCCGGCCCCAGGTCGTCCTCGATGAATTCCTGCACCTCGCGGCCGCGCTCGCCGATCAGGCCGATGACGGAGACGTCCGCCGCGGCATAGCGCGCGAGCATGGAAAGCAGAACCGACTTGCCGACGCCCGAGCCCGCGAAGATGCCCATGCGCTGGCCGCGGCAGCAGGTGGCGAAGGCATTGAGCGCGCGGACGCCGAGATCGATGCGTTCGCCCACCCGCGCCCGGTCGGCGGCGGGCAACGGCTGCGCGCGAAGCGGATAGGGTTCGCCGCCCTGGGCGATGGGGCCCTTGCCGTCGATGGGTTCGCCCATGGCATTGACCACCCGGCCGAGCCAGCCCGGCGACGGGTGCGCGATGGGTTCCGCCGCATCGAACAGCGCCGGCGCACCCATGCGCAGGCCCTCGATGGGCGCGAACGGCATGGCGAGCGCCCGGTCCTCGCGGAACCCGACGACCTCGCAGGGCACGTCCTTGTCGCGGGCG
Source organism: Parvibaculaceae bacterium (assembly GCA_965229975.1). Taxonomy (GTDB): domain Bacteria; phylum Pseudomonadota; class Alphaproteobacteria; order CGMCC-115125; family CGMCC-115125; genus Pyruvatibacter. Next base: position 265,707 of record OZ245936.1, on the reverse strand, counting down.
CCGGGCACCATGACCCGGCTGCCCAGGCGCAGCACCTGCAGCGGCCCTTCCAGCTCGACCATCAGCCCGCGCACGGCTGCAACGCGGCCGAACTGTTCGACCGGCGACAGGCGTTCGATCTCTGCGAGCAACGGCTTCATGTGCCCCCCAAGGACGCGGTCCGAAATTCGGGGACATAGTGGCGGCAGCGCGCTTAAGGCCCGGTAAACCCTGACGACATGTTACGGGGCCGAATCGACCGGATGAGGCGGGTCCGGCAGCGCTTCGAATCACTTATGCTTGCCACGAGGTCACCGGCGGCCCTGCCAATTCAGAGTCTTCCGGAAAGAGGCTGGCAACGTGCGTTAAAAAGTTGTCGCCGATTAAGGTTTGTTAACCATTTCGGCTTACCGTCCGTTCAGGGATTAACTGGAAAGACGGCGAATCGGGCAAGGGACAGCCCCGCCGTGTCAGCCCGGCGGCAGCTACCGTCGCCGACAAAGGGGGAGAGAACATGCGGGTTCTTCTCATCGAGGACGACAGCGCGACCGCCCAGAGCATCGAGCTGATGCTCAAGTCGGAAGGCTTCAACATCTACACGACCGACCTGGGCGAAGAGGGCATCGACCTCGGGAAGCTCTACGACTACGACATCATCCTGCTGGACCTGAACCTGCCGGACATGTCCGGCTACGAGGTCCTCAAGACCCTGCGGATGGGCAAGATCGGCACGCCGATCCTCATTCTCTCCGGCATGGCCGGCATCGAGAACAAGGTCCGCGGTCTCGGCTTCGGCGCCGACGACTACATGACCAAGCCCTTCCACAAGGACGAGCTGGTGGCGCGCATCCACGCCGTGGTCCGCCGCTCCAAGGGTCATTCGCAGTCGATCATCCGCACGGGCAAGCTGACCGTGAACCTCGACACCAAGACGGTGGAGGTCGAAGGCCAGCGCGTGCACCTGACCGGCAAGGAGTACCAGATGCTGGAACTCCTCTCGCTGCGCAAGGGCACCACGCTCACCAAGGAGATGTTCCTCAACCATCTCTACGGCGGCATGGACGAGCCGGAACTCAAGATCATCGACGTCTTCATCTGCAAGCTGCGCAAGAAGCTGGCGGCAGCAACTGGCGGCGAGCACTACATCGAGACGGTTTGGGGACGCGGCTACGTGCTGCGCGATCCGGTGGAAGAGGAAGTCGCCGAGAAGGCGACGGCCTAGGCCGCAAACGGATCAATCCGGAGGGGGAAGCGCGGGCGCCTTTGGCGCCCGCGTTTTTTTGTGCGCAGTGCCCTGGCCTGCCCCGCATGGGAACAGCCAGATCAAGAGATGAAACGAGTGAGGGCTGCTAGCCGGCTGCGGCGAGCGATGATGTGCCCGGCTTGGTCGCGCCGATGAGCGCCGGGTCACGGGCATAGAGGCCGCGAGCGCCCGGCACCGGCTTGAAGGCATCCGTCACACCGACAACGGTTTCCGCCGCCCCGAGAAGCAGGCAGCCGTCTTCCGGCATCAGCTCGGCGATGCGCTCCAGCACCATGCGCTTTGTGGGCTGGTCGAAATAGATCAGCACGTTGCGGCAGTAGACGATGTCGAACTTGCCCAGCGCCGTCAGCGGTTCGAGCAGGTTGAAATACTTGAACGTGACGGCCTGGCGGAGCGCGGCATCGATCTGCCACATCTCGCCCACCTGCTTGAAGTACTTGACCAGAAGCTGGATCGGCAGGCCGCGCTGGACCTCGAACTGGGTGTACATGCCAAGGCGCGCACGCTCGAGAACCTCGTTGGAGATGTCGGTGCCGAGCATCTCGAAGCGCCAGCCTTCAACGCCCTTGGCTTCCTTGAGAAGCATGGCGAGGGAGTAGATCTCCTGACCCGTCGAGGCTGCCGCACTCCAGATGCGCAGGCGGCGCTGGCTGCCGCGCGTGGCCTGCATGTGCGGCAGAATGCGGCCGGTGAACAGCTCGAATGGCGTCTTGTCGCGGAAGAAGAACGACTCATTGGTCGTCATGGCTTCGGTCACGGCCGTGGCCAGCTTCTCGTCACGCCCGCCGCGCAGCTTGGCGACGAGCTCGGAAATGCCCGCGATTTCGGCCTTGCGCGCGACCGGCAGAAGCCGGCTTTCCAGCAGGTAGGTCTTGTCCTGCGCCAGCACGAGGCCGGAACGCTGACGGACGAGATCGGCCAGGAACTTGAACTCTTCAGGCGTCATCACCGGCTCCCGCCAAGCTGCCGCGCGATCGCCGAACCGATCTGCGAAATTGGATAAACCCCTGCACAGACGCCCGCCTGCGCGGTTGCTCCCGGCATACCCCAGACCACGCTGGTGGCCTCGTCCTGTGCGAACACCGTTCCCCCGGCATCGGCAATCACGCGGCCGCCATCGCGCCCGTCATGGCCCATGCCGGTCAGCACCGTCGCCAGCGACGCAGCGCCATAGACCGATGCAACGCTCTCGAAGAGCGGATCGACCGCAGGCCGGCAGAAATGCACGGGCGGCGACTGGTCGATGGAGATCACGGCCCCGTCGCGGCCCTTGCGGACACGCATGTGGTAGTCGCCCGGCGCCACGTAGATATGCCCGGGTTCGAGCTTCTGGCCGTCTTCCCCTTCGCCGCCGGGAAGGCCGGCCAGGCGGCCAAGCTTCTCGGCAAGGATGCGCGTGAAGGATGGCGGCATGTGCTGGGCGATCACGACCGGAATGCCCTTTAGCTTCGGCCCCAGTTCCTGGAAGAGCGTGAAGAGCGCCTGCGGCCCGCCGGTGGACGACCCGACCGCGAGAATGCGGGGCGGCACGGTGGACGGCTTGCGCAGGCTGAATTTCGCGGACTCGGCCACGGCGATCGGTGCGCCGGAAGCCGTGCGCGCTGTCCGGCGGACGGCCCGGCCGCCCAGCGCGCGGACCTTGTCGATCAGCTCGCGGCGGAAGTCATTGGAACCGGCGATACCCCGCGCACTGTCCGGCTTGGGCACGTAGTCTGACGCACCCAGCGACATGGCCTTGAGGCTGATATCGGCATTGCGCAGCGTCAGCGTGGAAGACATGAGCACGCTGGTGCCGGGCGAGACCTTGAGTATTTCAGGAAGTGCCTCCAGCCCGTCCATCACCGGCATCTCGATGTCGAGTATGGCGACGTCGGGCTTCTCGCGGCCTGCGGATTCGACGGCGAGCTTGCCGTTGGAGGCAGACGCAACGACCTCGATGCCTTCCGCTTCATCGAGCCAGCGCTTCACGAGGCCGCGAATGACGGCGCTGTCGTCCACGACCATGACGCGGACGGCAGGCACCGCACCCGATGCCGGACGCGCGCTTGCAGATGTTGCGGGAAGAGGCATGGGCCTAGACAAGCCCCGCTTCGGAGAACTTGGCCTGGATGATCTCGCGGTCGAACGGCTTCATGATGTACTCGTTCGCACCGGCGTTGATCGCCTTGGTGATGTGATCGACGTCGTTCTCGGTCGTGCAGAAAACCACGATCGGCTCGTCGCCGTGTTCACGGCCGCGAAGCTGCTGAAGGAAGTCGAAGCCGTTCATCACCGGCATGTTCCAGTCGAGCAGTACCGCATCCGGCATCTGGTTGTCGCAGGCCTTGAGGGCCTCCTCGCCATCCGCCGCCTCGACGATCTGGAAATCCATCTCTTCGAGAATGCGCCGTGCGACCTTCCGGATCACGCGGCTGTCATCGACCACAAGGCATGTCTTCATGGTTACACACGCATCCCTTGCCAGCAGGCAGACCGGACCGGTCCGCGTCCGCCCGAAAGCGCGTCAGGCCGCTTCGGCGGACGATTGGAAATCGAGCACCCGGGCGACATCGAGGATCACGAGGAGCGTGCCTTCGAGCTGGCAAACGCCGCTCGAGACCTGCTGCCAGCGAGGGTCGAGGTTCGCCGGATTGCGCTCCATATCCTGCGCCGAAAGGCTTAAGACTTCTCCAACCCCGTCGATGACGAGACCGTAGGCCTCGCCCGCGACCTCTATGCCGACAGCCATACGCGGCTTCTCGGACTTGTCGCGCGGCATCTGCAGACGGGTCCGCATATCGATTGCCGTGACAATCCGGCCACGCAGATTGAGCACGCCCGTCACTTCCGTCGGCGACAGGGGCACCGGCGTGATCGCCTGCACCTCGAAGACATCCTGAACCGTCTTCACGGGGATGCCGAAGAGCTGCTTGCCCACATAGACCGTGATGTATTCGGCGGCCCCGCCGTCAGCGGCGCCTTTCTTCAGATCCTGCTTGCTCATGCTGCAGCTTCCTCACCCGCAAGAGTTTCCCGGAGAGCGGAGATAATCCCGTCCCGGTCGGTCTTGGCCACGTAATCCGTGAAGCCCACGGCCCGGCCGCGCGCGATGTCTTCGGCGGAGCCGCGCGAGGACACGGCCACAATCGGTATATCCGCCCAGGCAGGGTCGCCCTTGACGGCTTCCGCGAACTCGAAGCCGTTCATGCCCGGCATCTCGATATCGGAGATGATGATGTCGAACGAGGCGCCGGCATCGCGAAGCTTCAGAGCGTCCGCCGGGTTGTTGGCGGTCGTCACCTTGTAGCCGGCCATGTTGAGGAGCGGCGCCAGCATGTTGCGGAAGAACGGGCTGTCATCCACGACGAGCACGCGCTTGCGCTTGGCCTGCTTCTCGGTTTCGTCGCCGGCGAACCAGTCTTCGAACGCCGCCGTGAGGAAGTGACCGACATCGAGGATCTCGGTGGCCTTCTCACGCACGATGGCGCTGCCGAGAATGCCCGGCGTTTCCGACTTGATGTCCACGTCGAGGCGCGCCTGCACGATGTCCACGATCTCGTCCACGATCAGGCCCATGGCCCGGCCCTGGTCGGTGAAGACCAGGATCGGCTGGCGGCCCTCCGCAGCAAAGGTCTGGGTGGCGTTGACGCGCTCCAGCGGCATCAGCTTGCCGCGGTACTGGACGACCGGGCGGCCATCGGACATCTCGATCTCGTCCACCGCGATCTCTTCGAGACGGGTGATGAGCGAGAGCGGCACGGCCTTCGGTTCGCCCGAGCCTGCGCGGAAGATGAGGAGTGACGTCTGCTCGTCATCCACATCGCTGGCGGCAGCCTCGTTGGCCTCTTCCGCATGCGCCACTGCCTCGCGGCTGACGCACTGGGCGATGCCGTTGGGATCGATGATCATGATGACGCTGCCATCGCCGAGGATGGTGTTTCCCGAGAACATGGTGATGTCGCGCAGCATTGTCGCCGACGGCTTCACAACGATTTCCTCGGTGTCAAAGACCGTATCCACGACGATGCCGAACTCGGCATTGCCCACCTGCGTGACCACGATGAAGCTCTCGCTGCGTGAGCGCGTGTTCTGCGGCCCGTCTTCGCCGCCATCGCCCATCTGGAAGCGCAGCAGGTCATCGAGATAGATCAGCGGCAGCAGCTTGTTGCGAAGTCGCAGAACCGGCGTGTCGTTGATGCTCTCGATGAGCGGCGCCGTGCCCTGCTTGGAGCGCACAAGCTCGGTGACCGCGAGCTGCGGGATCGCGAAGCGCTGGCCGCCGGACTCGACGATCAGCGACGACACGATGGCGAGCGTGAGCGGGATCTTGATCGTGAACGTCGTGCCCTGCCCCTCCTTCGAGGCGAGGTCGATGTTGCCGCCGATCAGCTCGATGTTGGTACGTACCACGTCCATGCCGACGCCGCGGCCGGAGACGTTCGTCACCTGCGCTGCTGTCGAGAAGCCCGGCGCGAAGATGTACTTGTGAATCTGCGCTTCGGTCTTCGTATCGAGCTCTGCCTCGGAGGCGATGCCCTTCTCGATCACCTTCTGGCGGATGCGGGCCGTGTTGAGACCATGACCGTCGTCGGCGATCTGGATGATGATGTGGCCGCCCTCGTGATAGGCGCGCAGCGTAATCGTGCCCGTCTCGGACTTGCCAGCGGCCGAACGCTCCTTCGGCATCTCGAGCCCGTGGTCGGCCGAATTGCGGACCATGTGCGTGAGCGGGTCCTTGATGAGATCGAGGACCTGGCGGTCGAGCTCGGTGTCGGCGCCGACCATCTTGAGGTCGATCTTCTTGCCGAGATCGTTGGACAGGTCGCGCACGATACGCGGCAGCTTCTGCCACGCATTGCCGATCGGCTGCATACGCGTCTTCATCACCGCTTCCTGCAGTTCGGCGGTGACGTTGGAGAGCCGCTGGAGCGGCACCTTGAATTCCGAGTCATCGAGACGGCGGACCATCTCGAGCAGCTGGTTACGCGTAAGGACCAGCTCGGAGACCATCGTCATCAGGTTCTCGAGCGTGTCCACGTTGACGCGGATCGACTGGTTGGCGACGGAGGATTCGCGCTTTGCTTCTTCGGCCGGCGCAGCGGCGGCAGCGGCCGGCTTGGCTTCCGGCTCCGGAGCCGCTTCAGGCTCGGGGGCGGTTTCCGCTTCGGCGACGGGAGCGGGCGCGGCCATCTCGTCGGGCCCCTCGGCCTCCTGGAAGGCACGTTCCAGTTCGTCCAGCGAGACTTCGCCGGGCTTGAGTTCGCGGCCAAGGCCCGGATCGGCATCACCCGTGGCGGCGGGTTCCTCGGCCGGGGCTTCGGGTTCGGGAGCCGCTTCGGCGGCAGGCGCAGCGTTGCCGGCGTTCTCGGCAGCGATCGCAGCGGCTTCAAGCTCGGCGATGAGATCGTTGTCATCGCCGGCCGGCTCTTCCTCGTTGGCTTCAAGGTCACCGAGGATGGCCTTCAGCCGGTCGATCGACTTGAGGATCAGCGTCACGCCGTCGCCGGTCACGGGGGCGCCGTCGCGATACTTGCCCATCAGGGTCTCGCCGGCATGGGCGAGCGCCTCGAGGCGCGGCAGCCCGAGGAAGCCGCAGGTCCCCTTGATGGTGTGCACCAGACGGAAAATGTTCGAGAGGATCGCCGCGTTATTCGGCTCCTGCTCGAACTTGATCAGTTCAACGTCGACAACGTCGAGGCTCTCGAATGTCTCGGTGAGAAATTCGCGAAGTAGGTCGTCCATTCCAGCCCCCGCCAAAGTAGGTACGGGCCGCAGAAAGAGCGCCCGAGCCAGTCATGGGGCAGTGTCGGTGGATATTCGTTAAGAAGCGGTAAAGCCGCGTGTAGGAACGGGCCGTCACAACCAGCAGGCGCAAGAGAAACCGCCGGTTAAGACCTTGTTAACCGGCCGCGGAAACGGGCCCCGACTGCGCGAAGGAGACTGCAAACGTCACCGGCCCCTCGGGCTCCGGCTGGTCGATGGAAACGCTCGCATTCAGCGCCTTGCACAGCAGGCTGACCAGGTAAGGCTGAACCGCCCGGCTTTCGAGCTGATCGATGCTCGGCGCGCCGGTGGCAAGACCGGCATGCTCGGGGACCCGAGCCCGTTCCCCGGTGGCCACGACCCGCATCCCGCCGTCATTGTCCTCGACGGTCACGGCAAGCTCGCCGCCGCGTGGAATCGCGCCCGTGGCAAACTGAAGCACGTTCATCAGCAGCTTGAGCTTGGTCTTGTGAAGGGCGGCGGGCTTGGCGTCCCATGTTAGCTGCGTGCGTCCGCCTTCAAGCAACGCCTGGGCGGCGCGATGTGCGTCCGACAGTTCGATCTCCGCGCCGGCGGAACCGGAGGCGCCGAAGGCGAGCCGGGCAAACTGGAGCTTTGCCGAGGCCTGCAGCGCGCTCTTGGCGATCAGCAGCAGGGCATGCTCGCGCATCTCGTCATCGTCTTCCTCCTCGAGGACTTCAAGGCCGTTGACGATGGCGCCGACCGGACTGATCACGTCGTGACAGACCCGTGAACACAGGAGCGCCGCGAATTCGAGCTCGTCGGGAGTGCCCTGGTCAGCCATGCCGCAAATCTCCTGCCGTCTGGGCCGGTGGACCGAATCGGTCCGGGGAATTTTTGATACACTTCGCGGGCTTTTCGTGCAAAGAAAGCCCCTCCTCGCCAGCCAATTCCTGAATAAAACGACGGGTCCGGAACATTGTCTTCGCGTGCGCTCCTGGACGACCTTACCGCCATCGCCATCGACGCTGGTGTCCGCATCATGTCGCTCTACGAACGCGATATCGACGTGAAGCACAAGGATGACCGGTCACCGGTGACCGAGGCCGACCACGCCGCCGAGGCGATCATCCTGGAAGGCCTCGCCCGCATCGCGCCTTCGACGCCGGTGGTGGCCGAAGAGTCTGTCGCTGCAGGCCACACGCCGGAATTCGGCGACAGCTTTTTCCTGGTCGACCCGCTCGACGGCACCAAGGAATTCCTGAACCGGAACGGCGAGTTCACGGTCAACATCGCCCTCGTGGAGAAGGGCGAGCCCGTGGCCGGCGTCGTCTACGCGCCCGCGAAGTCGTTGCTCTACACCGGCGGCGTGGGCCTTGGTGCGCAGGAAATGATTGCCGATCCGCACGCGACGTCGCCGCGCGGCGAGACGCGCGAGATCCGCACGCGCCCCGTTCCGGCCGATGGCCTGATCGCTATCGCAAGCCGCAGCCATCGCGACCAGAAGACTGAAGAATTCCTGAGCCATTACAACGTGCGCGACATCGTGGCCGCGGGCTCGTCGCTCAAGTTCTGCGTGGTGGCGCGCGGCGACGCGGACATCTACCCGCGCCACGGCCGCACGATGGAATGGGACACGGCAGCAGGCCACGCCGTGCTCAGCGCCGCCGGTGGCGTGGTGACACGTCTCGACGGCACGCCGCTGACCTACGGCAAGCGCGCGGACGAACTCGCCAACCCCTACTTCATCGCGAAGGGTGATGCGGCCGCGCGGTAGCACGCGGGCCGCCTAGCCGCCTGACGCAACCTCGGCCAGGAGCTCGCGGTTGTTGAGCTCGATGCGGTGGCCGTCCCTGAGCGTGATCAGGCCGCTGGTCTTCAGCTTGGTGATCGTGCGGCTCACGGTCTCGACCGTGAGGCCGAGGTAATCGCCCATGTCGCTGCGGCTCATGGGGACGTGGACCGGGTTGGGGATCTCGCCACGGTCGCGGGCGCGTGCCGACAGCCACAGCAGGAACGAAGCGATGCGTTCGCGCGCCGACTTACGCCCGAGCAGCAGCATCTGTTCCTGCGCCGAGGCAAGCTCCATCGACGCGAGGTTGAGCAGCCGGCGGCACAGCTTGGGATAGTCGTGGACCATCATCTTCACGTGCGCGGCCGGAAGGCGGCAGACTTCGCAGGGCGTGAGCGTTTCCGCCGTGTACTGATGTTCGCCGGTCGGGTTGAGGCCGATGAAATCACCCTTGAACAGGAAACCGGTGATCTGGCGGCGACCGTCGGCCATCAGCTTGTAGAGCTTGAGGGCGCCGTGCTGCACGATGAAGTAGTCGCCGACCTCATCACCTTCGAAGAACAGCGTCGCCCCGGCATCGTACCGGTTCGAATGCGTCACCCGCGAGAGGTCGTACAGCTCGTCGTCGGACAGCACCGCGCAGATGGCACGCAGGCGGACGTCGCAGTCCACGCACGGACTGGCGGCATCGCGCGGCAGCGCCGGTGTTAGCGGCTCTGTATTGAGAGTGTTCATCTGCTGGCGGCACCCGGCAATTTTCTTATCGCAGATGTAAAATTACCGCCGCCGTCCCAAGGCGGCAAGGTGGCCGGCGCAGTTCCCAAATTTGCCCCCCGACATTCGGAAGCCGCGCCGGCCGTGCCGCCGGCCCCGGCATAAGCCGGTCGGCCAGCGGACCCCTTGAGGCAGCGGCAAGCCGCCGCCTGAAAGTGGCGCGCAGTGGAAGCCCTCGAGACCGCGCGCCAGGCCCAGCGCGCTGCAACGGGCATGCCTGTCTCCCGAAAGCCCGAAAGCACGGGATGAACAGGCGTTTATCCAGCAGTACCGGCGCCGCGACGCGGCTTCGCACGTGGCCCCGGGGGCCAGTTGTGCGGCAACGGGTCACACCGGGCCGGTGGCCGGTGTGCCGAATGGGGACAGGCGGCTGCGGCTACTTCTGCCGCCACGCCCCCGTGGAGTCCTGGACGTACTGTCCGGCGGGCGCCTGCTCGACGAGCTTGGCACCGGCCAGCTTCTCGACCACTTGGAGCGTCGTCCCCTGCTGCGCGGCAATCTCGCCATAGCGGGCCTTGCGCTCGAGGTTCACGGATTCGACCGTCTGGCGCACATCCGGCGCAGGCGAACCCTGCGGGTAGCCGACATAGCCGGTGGCCATCTCGCCCGCGAGACCCTGCGACTTGAGCTGGTCGAGCGTTGCCGCATGGGCCGGCGCGAGCCACAGCGAAAGGATGGCGGCAAGCGCCGCGAGAAGCGCGAGGCGGAAACCGCCCATGGCGTTCGATTGCATGGTCATGGCGGGCATCCTCAGAACAGGTCCGGATTGTTGGCGATCAGATCGTCCAGCTCCCGGTCCACCTTGATGCGGACCTCCTGCTCGATCTTCACGTTGAGATTGATTTCGATGGGCTTGTCCGGCGCCTGCACCTTGACGGTGGGACTGCACGCGGCCGCCGCCAGCGCAAACCCCGCCGCCAGGAGCGGCGTGCCTGCACGCATCAGGGGCCGGGGGCCCAGAGTTTCAAAGCCGACGAGGCGCATGATCTGTCCATTCCGCATTGCCGTTGCCTGCATCAAACATAGCCGCGGCTGAACGGGGTGTGAACGGCCGGGATTACTGCCCCTCGCCACCATCTTCCGGGCCCACGCGCTCCACCTCCACGCCGTCCAGCGTTTCGCGTCCCGTCACCACGTCCAGCGGGCGGAAACCGGCGGTGCTGCGCTGGATGAGCTGCATGAAAGGTCCCTCGGTGTTGAGGTTCAGCCGGATCGGGTAGCCGTCATAGACCGCCGGGTTCGAACCTTCCAGCAGCACGCGCACCGCGAGATCGCCGCTGGTGGGCCCGTCGACTTCGAGACGCAGCACCCGGAACTGGAAGTTCTCCAGCGCCCGGAACGCGATCGACGCGCCTTCCGCACTCTCGGCCGCGGCTTCCGATGTCTGGCTCTGGTACTTGATCGCCCCGCCCGGCTCCGCCTCCAGCACCGCGTCGACCACGTAGACCGTGCCATCACGGATCTCGATCGGCACCGTGCCGCCGAGCGTGCCATTGCCGCTCAGGCCGTCTAGGTCGATCAGCACCAGCAGTTCGCCGAGGCTGAGGCCGGTCGCCTTCAGCTGCGCCCGCTGCACGTCCGCGTTGGTGTTCAGCGCTTCCGACGTGACGACGAGCGCGCCGCCCGCGAACGGCCACTGGGCATTGCGCACGATGACGGCGCCGCCCGGCTCCACCTCGAACGTCGCGCTGCCGCCGGTTAGCGGGACGCCCGCATCAACGCGCCCGATGGTGATCTGCTGCGGACCCTGCGTGCGAATGGGTGACAGGTTGGAAAAGGTGAGCGTGCCAGCAACGCCCGCGAACCGCGCGGCCGGTGCCTGCAGGCCGAGGTTCGTCATCTCGACAGTCGCCCCCGATGCCCCGAGACCGTTCGGCCCCCAGGCCAGGTTGGCCGCGATCCGGGCCGTGCCGGAGACCGCTGCCACGACGCCCGAGAGCGCGGGCACAATCTCCTGCGGCTGGAACCCCTCGTCGCTGAATGTCAGCCTGCCGGTATCGAAGTCGATGCGCCCGCTGCCGGTGCCGAGGTCGTGGCGCAGCGAGCCCGCGCCCAGCGCGCGGCCGCCCGCCGAGGCAACACGCACAGGGCCGCGGATCGTCCCGCTGTCAAAGCTGTCGAGTGCGAGGTCACCGCTGACAAGGAGCGGCGAGAACCGAGTCGCTGCCTGCAGATCGGTCACGCGCGCCGTGGCCAGATCGAGTTCGGCCGCAGCGCCCTCGCCGCCCAGCCGCACGGTCGCCGTGCCCCGAAGTCCGGTCACCAGGACGTTCTGCCCTGTCAGCCTCGCCTCGCCGCCTGCAAGCGCAGCCTCGATGACAGGCGATGCCAGCGGCCCGCTTGCGCGCAGTTCCATGGCAGGGGTCTCGCCGCGCGCCGTTCCATCCAGCGTGAACGAAGTGGCGGGGATATCGAGCGCGGCTCCGAGGCTGCCCGTCGCGGAAAAATCGTTGCGGAAGGCAGGCTGCCCCTCGACCGGGCAAAGCGACACCGCGCCGACCTCCCAGCCCGCGTCCGGCACGGCCGTCACCGCGAGCGGCACGCATGCAGCGAGCGTCAGCGACGCCTCGCCGCCCTCGATGTCGTAACGAAACCCGCCGTCGAAATCCGCATCCGCCGCTGCCACGGGCAGCGCCGCATCCGCATCGGCCTCGAAGACAAGCCCGCTCGCAAGCGTACCGGTGACGACGTTGCCCGAAAGCGAGGCATCGAGGCGGGCATCTTCCAGCGCAAGCGTGCCGGCCAGCCCCGGCGCCCGGCCTTCCAGCAAAAGATCGCTGATCGTCAGTGCCGATGTGCCGCCCGTCCGGGTGAAACGCACCTCGCCCTGCCCGCGCGCAACGTCGCCCGACAGGCGCGCGGAGAGCACCACGTCGAGATCGTCCCCGGTCACGTTTGCTTCGCCACCGAAGGCTAGCAGCACCTGCCCTTGCGCCGTTTCGAGATCGATCGCGGCATCCTCCACGGCGACGTGCTCGACCGGAATCCCGCCGCCGGTGCCGCCTTCGCCCGCCAGCAGCGGGTTGAGCGCGCCGAGATCGAGCCCGTCATCGCCGTAGCGGGCCCGCAGGCGCACGCCGCCCAGGGTGACGCGCCCCACCTCGCCCTTCAGGAGATCGGCCGGCGTGTAGCCGAGGCCGATCCGGGCGATCGTGAGGTCCGGCGCCTCGCCCACCTCGACCGCTTCGAGCGACGCGCTGCGCCAGCCGATATCCGTGATCTCGAACGCGACAGGCTCGAGGCCCGCCCGCGCCACCGCGTCCCGCACGATAGGCGCGGCGATCACCGGCAGGTACCAGACCGCGAGCGCCACAAGCCCCGCGAGCACCACGACAAGCGCCGCAATCCAGTAGGGCCAGCGCCGCCGTCTGGGGCGCTCCGGCGTCGGGGTGGTCTCGGTGTCGCTCATGCGGACGGCGGTCTCCGGTTGGTTCGGCGCTGCCTTAATCGCGCCAGACGGCAGCAGTATGACGCAATCGGCGCGTTTACCGCGACTGCGGGCGGGCATGTACAAGCGCCGCCCGGTTGGCTATCGAGTCCCAGGGGTGCTCACCGCAAGAACATGGAAGGGGCCGAAAACGGTCCCGCCACAGAGCCGCGGGGCCGGCAACGGCGCCGCCAGAGAGGAAGTAACACCATGACCGCTCATCCGATGCCGCGCTTTTCGGCCTTCCGGACCCAGCTTCTCGCTGCCTTCGCGTTGATCGTGGCAGTGGCGGTTTTCGCGCCGTCGCCCGCCCAGGCCCAGTGGGTTTCCACCCAGGCGCTGGTCGACGAATACTGCAAGAGCGAAGACCCCGAGCAGGCTGCCTTCTGCGTTGGCTACATCGCCGGTTCGCTGCACGTGCTCATGGCGCCGCCCCAGTTAATGCCGCAGGGCCAGTTCTGCGTGGACGTCGACAAGCAGCCGAAGCTGACCTCCATTGCCGAGCGCCTTGTGACCCTTCGCGACGAAAGAGAGGAACTCGCGGACACCCCCGCGTTTTCTGTTATCGCCGCCATCGTGCAGCGTGGCTTCCCCTGCCCCGACGAGGTTCTCGAGGCGACGCAGGCCCCGCCCGCCCCGGCGCCCGAGGACGAAGACGCCACGCCGCCCGAGGATGTCTTCGGCCTGCCCGAGTAATCGGGGACCAATCGTCCCCTTTTGAGGAGACCGACCATGCCGATCCCGTTTGTGTCTTCCCTGCGCGCCGTCTCGGTTGCCGCCGCCTTTGCGGCCGCGGTCATCCTGGCGGCCCCCGCTAATGCCCAGGTGGACTATCCAGAGGAGCAGAACACCTATTCCAAGGACGAGGTGCTGCGCGCCATCGAGGGCTTTTTCGGTGACGTGTCCAAGGACATGGCGCAGGCCGTGGACAAAGTGTTCGAGGACCAGGGCCGTCCCAACGGCTACATCACCGGCGAGGAAGGCGCGGGCGCCATCGGCGTCGGCCTTCGCTACGGCAGCGGCACCCTCAACATGAAGCCGATGGTCACCCGCCAGGTTTATTGGCAGGGCCCCTCCATCGGCTGGGACTTCGGCGGCAACGCCTCCAAGGTCTTCACGCTGGTCTACAACCTGCCGAGCGCCGACGGCATCTACCGGCGCTTTCCCGGCGTCGAGGGCTCGCTCTACGTGGTCGGCGGCGTCGGCGTGAATTACCAGCAGGCGGGCGACACCATCCTCGCTCCCATGCGCGCGGGTGTCGGCCTGCGTGCCGGCGCCAATGTCGGCTACCTGAGCTACACCCGCGAGCGGAAGATCCTGCCCTTCTAGGCGGTTTCCGCCCGCTGGAAAAAAACGAGGCGGCGCGTCCCTTCCGGGGCGCGCCGCCTTTTTCATGCACGGGAGAAAACGAGGGGAGCCGCGGACTACTCCACGTATTCCTCTTCGACGGTCTCTTCCTCGTAAGTCTCTTCGGAAGTCTCCTCGACGGCGTCCTCCTCGGAGACCTCGTCTTCGACGGTCTCCTCCTCGTAGGTCTCCTCGATGATGACCTCTTCCTCGACGACCTCCTCGGCCGCGGCCGGCGGCGCGTAGGACGTCATGCCAAGCGCGATCACGAATGCACCCGCCGTCAGGACGGGCAGCCCGAACACCTTTTCCATCTTCAAAAAATCCCAGCGAAATAGGCAAAGCACCAACGCTTTGCGCACGAAACTCTGTCGCCAGCCGGGGCCGAAAGCAAGCGCACTTTGTGCGGGCAAGTCGCAAGTTCACGGGAGGATTCCGCCGTCCATCCCGCCGTGGAGGCTGCCTGCCTACCGGCCGTCGTAATCGATGTCGTCGTCCGTCTCGCCGGCCGGCTCCCGCGCCAGTTCGCGCAGGGCGACCGCCACGCCGCGCACCGCGAAATAGGCAAGCGCGCCCGCCACCAGCGCCAGGAACGGCGCGTCCTCGAACCAGCCGGTCACCTGCATCGCCGCGTAGGCGATGACCGCGACAGCCGCCCACACGGCGAGCCCCGACTTCCGGCCGCCGTCCGCATACCAGCTCATGTCCGCATCCTTCACGTTGCGCTCCCGCTACGTGCCGCACCCCACTTTAACGCTGATACCCCAATCCGGTGGCATGTTTCCGGCGCTTTTGGCAATGTTTCCCGAAGGCTGGCCCACAATGGCGGCGCGATGGGGATGCGCCCGGCCATGGGGTCCGGCCACGGACAGATGCGGTCTTCCGGGGGCGAAAGACGCGGCCATGCTCGAAACCTTGATGCTCATACTCCTGGGCGCGCTCTTGATGGCGCTCGTCGCGCTGGCGCTGGCGCCGGTCCTGTGGAGCCGCGCCGCCCGGGTCACCGCCGAGCGCGTCCACGAGGAAGTCCACGGCGCCGCCTTCAGCCAGGCCAGCGAGCACGTGTCGAAGCGCTTCGAAAGCCGCCTCGCCAAGCGCGAGCGCGAGCTGCGCGAGGAAATCGCCGAGCTGGAAAATTCCCGCGACAAGATCTCGTCGGAAGCGTCCGGCCGCGTCCGCGAACTCGAGGAAATCCGCGCAGGACTGGAAGACGAGGCCGCCACCCTGCGCCGCCAGCTCGCGGCGAGCCGCGCCACCATCAATGACCTCGGCGGCAAGCTGAAGGATCTCGGCGCCCGCGCCGCCGCCCTCGGCGACGAGGCCGCGGCCCTCGCCGCCACCGCGGACCAGGCCGCCGCCGAACCCGCACAGACCGCCGAGGTCCGCAACGACGACGACACCCCGGCAGCCCAGGCCGTCTCCCACGACGAGCCGGTCTACGAGCTGGACCAGCAGGCCGAGCCGGAAGCTGAACCGGCCGCCGCCAACGGCCACGCCGAGGCGGCGGCGGAAGAATCCGGGGAAACGCCGGAGGAAGAATCCGGGGATAGCAGCGAGCAGGACGGGACCGACGGGACCCCACCGCCGCAGACCCTGGCCGACCGTATCCGCGCCCTGCGCGACGGCGTCTCGGCGTAACAACCCGCTGATTTTGCGAAGATTTCCGCGCCCGCCCGCGCCTGTTCCGGTGCGGTGGTGACCCCTAGGGGACTCGAACCCCTGTTTCCGCCGTGAGAGGGCGGCGTCCTAGACCGCTAGACGAAGGGGCCAGCGGCGGCACGGGGCCCGAACCGGACCCCCTGCGGAGAGACGGCGGTATACACGCGCCCCCGCCCGTCAGGCAAGTGCGAACGCGCTATCGCCCCCTGTATTCGAGGTATTCCTGCACCGCCGCAAAATCCCGCCGATACAGGGCACATCGTCCGATATTTCATGCACCGCACAAAAAGATATTGACAATCTGTCAGAAAAAGATGACGCTACCGTCAGGCAGAGGCGATCCTCCCTCGAATATTCCTCTGCACACTTTGAACCCGCCGGCGGGCACCCCCTGCCGGCGGATTTTTTTTATCCCCGGCGCTTCCCGGTCACACGGTGTTCCGAAGCTATCGCCGCCTATTCGTCATTCGGTGTCAGCACCACCGAGCTGACCACGCGCCCGTCCCGGGTGTTGATCACCATGACGCGTTCCGGCATCTCCGGCCCCGCCGACAGGTGCAGCACCAGCCGCCGCTCGTCGCCCGTGGCGCCCTCGATGCGGTAGCCCGCCGGCACCGGCACGGACAAATCGCCCGCCGGCGTCACCTCGGCAGGCGCGGGCGCCGTCTCTTCATCGCCGCCCGAGACCCGGGCGGCGATTGTCGCGATCACGATGGCAAAGCCCACGACAAGCAGAATGCCGAGTATGATGACCACCGCCAGCAACACCTTGTGCGAGCGCGGATTGGCGCCCGGCTCCGGATCACTCTCGCCGCTTCCGTGAACCGTCATGTCATCTTCCCCGCATATCGAAACAGAGACCGCGCCCGAAGGCGCCACCCGCTACCGTGTAACCTTCGAGGCGGACGCCGCCAAGGCCCGCCTCGACAAGGCGCTGGCGGACGCCCTGCCGGACCTGTCCCGCGCCCGTCTCCAGGCCCTCATCGCCGAAGGCCAGGTCACGGCGCTCGATACGCCGGACACGGACGATTGGCGCACCGTCTCCGACGCCTCGGAAAAGACGAAACCGGGCGCAGCCTACGCCATAGCCGTCCCCCCGCCCGCGCCCGCCGAACCGGCGGCGCAGGATATGCCGCTCGATATTCTGTATGAGGACGATTGCGTCATCGTCGTCAACAAGCCGCCCGGCCTCGTCGTCCACCCGGCAGCGGGCAACCCGC
Organism: Parvibaculaceae bacterium; assembly: GCA_965229975.1. Taxonomy (GTDB): domain Bacteria; phylum Pseudomonadota; class Alphaproteobacteria; order CGMCC-115125; family CGMCC-115125; genus Pyruvatibacter. Next base: position 248,542 of record OZ245936.1, on the reverse strand, counting down.
AAGGCACGCTGGTCAACGCGCTCCTCGCCCACTGCAAGGACTCCCTGTCCGGCATCGGCGGCGTCGCGCGCCCCGGCATCGTCCACCGCCTCGACAAGGACACCTCGGGCGTCATGGTCGTCGCCAAGACCGACGCCGCCCACAAGTCCCTGTCGGACCAGTTCGCCGCCCACGGCGCCGACGGCGCGCTCGAGCGCGCCTACCTCGCCCTCGTCTGGGGCGCGCCGCGCCTGACGAAGTTCACCATCGACGTGCCGCTCGGCCGCAATGTACATGACCGCAAGAAGGTCGCGGTCGACCGCGGGCCCCACGGCCGCCGCGCCGTCACCCACGTCACCATCCGCGCCCGCTACGGCACGCCCGAACGCCCGCTGGCGGCGCTCGCCGAGTGCCGCCTCGAAACCGGCCGAACCCACCAGATTCGCGTCCACATGGCCCATGAAGGCCTGCCCGTCATCGGCGACCAGACCTATGGCCGCGGCCAGGCGACCCGCGTCAACGCCCTGCCGGAAGAGGTGCAAGGTCCCGCCCGCGCCATGCACCGGCAGGCTTTGCACGCGTATCTCCTGGGCTTCCGGCACCCGGAAAACGGCGAAATCCTGCGCTTCGAGGCCCCCATGCCCGCCGACATGGCCGCCCTTGCGCAGGCGCTGGAAACCCACATGAAATAGGCGTGATGGACCTTCATAAGGCCCCATTTCGTTCCTATCTAAGGGTGCGGTCCGGGCGCAGCCCGCGTTTCCACGCGGGTGCCCTTGCGCCTTCCGGACCGGGCCTCGGCGGCGGCACCTGTTGAGTACCGGCCGCCATCCACGACCGAAGGCCGGAGGGGAAGACACCATGGCGACCAAATCCATTCCGAGCATCACGCCCGACGGCAGCCTCACGCGCTACCTGCAGGAAATCCGCAAGTTCCCGATGCTCGAGCCCGAGCAGGAATACATGCTCGCCAAGGCCTATGCCGAGCACGAGGACTCCGACGCCGCGCACCAGCTGGTGACCAGCCACCTGCGCCTCGTCGCCAAGATCGCCATGGGCTACCGCGGCTACGGCCTGCCCATCGCCGAGGTGATCTCGGAAGGCAATGTGGGCCTCATGCAGGCGGTAAAGCGCTTCGACCCGGAAAAGGGCTTCCGCCTCGCCACCTACGCCATGTGGTGGATCCGCGCCGCCATCCAGGAATACATCCTGCGCTCGTGGTCGCTGGTGAAGATCGGCACGACCGCCGCGCAGAAGAAGCTGTTCTTCAACCTGCGCAAGGCCAAGGGCCAGATCCAGGCCTTCGAGGACGGCGACCTCCACCCCGACCAGGTGAAGACCATCGCCACGCGCCTCGGCGTGCCCGAGCAGGACGTGATCAACATGAACCGCCGCCTCGGCCAGGGCGGCGACCAGTCGCTCAACGCGCCCCTGCGTGCCGATGCCGACGGCGGCGAATGGCAGGACTGGCTGGAGGACGACGGCGAGACCGCGGAAGACACCGTCGCCGAGTCCGAGGAAATGGCCATCCGCCGCGAGATGCTGGCCAAGGCCATGGAGACGCTCAACGAGCGCGAACTCCACATCCTCACCGAGCGCCGCCTCAAGGACGAACCCTCGACGCTGGAAGACCTGAGCCAGGAATACGGCATCAGCCGCGAACGCGTCCGCCAGATCGAGGTCCGCGCCTTCGAGAAGCTGCAAAAGGCCATGCGCGCCGCCGCCAAGGACCAGGTCCGCGCCACCCGCGAAAAGGCGGCGGAATACGCCGGCTAACGGCACCCGCAAGCGCAACGAAAAAGGCCGGCGCCCACCACGACCGCCGGCCTTTCTCTTTTCCAACCCAAACCCGACCGCCCCGGACCTGATCCGGGGCCCACTCGCGGTTCAACTTGCGAAAGCACCCGCTGCCCGCGCACACCCCACGCAGCGGCCCCTGCAGCAAGCAGCCCCGCGAGTGGACCCTCCGGTCAAGCCGGAGGGAGGACGGAGATTGGGGGATGGAAACCAGACAGATTTCCGAGCGCTCCACGGCTCGTCCGTGGAGCCTACTCGCGGTTCAGCTTGCCTCACCGTCGGCGAACGGAAGAGCCCGCGCAGCACCCCTGAGCGGACACCCCCTATTCCTCCGCCTTCGGAATATAAAACTCCGCCTCGATCAGCATCTCCACCTCGTCGCTCACCCCGAGCGATGACCCTTCCGCCGGGATACCGTTGGTGATCCCGAACTCGGACCGCATCAGCGACCCCGTGGCGGAAAAGCCGATGCGCGCCTCGGCGCCCGTGTCGCCCGGAATGCCCACATAGCCGCCGTTGAACGTCACATCGAGCACCACCGGCCGGCGCACCCCGCGCATGGCAAGGTCGCCCGTCACCTTCGCGGTGTGATGGCTGGTCATCTCGATCGACTTGGAAACGAAGGTGATCTCGTCGAACTGCCCGGCATCCAGCCAGTCCGGCCCCGTCAGCGCCGCGTCGAAATCCGGCTCCTCGAACGGATAATCGGTCTCGAGCGACTTGGGATCGACCCACACCACCAGCTTCGCGCCGTCCGGCGCCGCCGGATCGAGCTCCAGCGACCCGTCGATCCGCGTGAACCGGGCCCGGTAGGTCGAAAGCCCCAGGTGATCGACCGCGAAGATCAGGCTCGTATGCGACAGGTCGAGCTTGTAAGTCCCCGCCGGCAGCTCGCCCACCGGCGTCATGTCCGCCGCCGGCGGATTGTGATGCTCCTCGTGGGCAACACCGGGCCCGGCGGCAAGAGCAGCCAACAGGACAACGGCAACAGGACGCAGAACAGACAGCAGGCGCATGGCACGAACTCCAAACCGCGGAGGCCCTCGCCCCCGCTCCCGGCCCGGAGCCTAGCGCCAACCCCGCCGCTTGGCATCCACCCCCCGTCCGCCCCGGGCTAGACCCGGGGCCTACTCGCACCTCCGCTTGCGAACGCGCCCGCGGACACACCCACGCCACGCAGCCACCCCTGCAGCAAGCAGCCCCGCGAGTGGACCCTCCGGTCAAGCCGGAGGGAAGACGGAGTTGGGGAGAAGGAAGACGGAAGTGGGGAGACGGGAACAAGACGGTGGGGTTCAAAAACTCCGAGCGCTCCACGGCTCGTCCGTGGAGCCTACTCGCATCTCAGCTTGCCAAAGCGCAGGCAATCCACCCGCGCAACGCCCAAACAAACCGCTCTCCCTCCGGCTCGACCGGAGGGCCCAGGGCCAAACACCGCAGCCCCCGCGAACTACTCCGCCGCGTTCACCCCGGTCCCAACGGGACACGCCACGCCCGTTCCGCCCAGCCCGCAATAGCCGGCAGGGTTCTTGGCGAGGTACTGCTGGTGATAGTCCTCGGCGAAATAGAAGTCGGGCGCCTTGCGGATCTCCGTCGTCACCGGCCCGTAGCCCTGCGCCGCAAGCGCCTTTTCATAGGCCGCCTTGGAGGCCTTCGCCGCCGCAAGCTGGTCGTCCGTATACGCATAGATCGTCGAGCGGTACTGCGAGCCCACGTCGTTGCCCTGCCGCAGCCCCTGCGTCGGGTCGTGGCTCTCCCAGAACACTTTCAGCAATTCATCGAAAGACACCTTCTTCGGGTCATAGACCACCAGCACCGTCTCTGCGTGGTTGGTCCCGCCCGAGCACACCTCCTCGTAGGTGGCGTTGGGCGTCGCGCCGCCGGAATACCCCACGGCGGTGACGATCACCCCCGGCGTCTCCCAGAACTTGCGCTCGGCGCCCCAGAAGCAGCCCATCCCGAACTGCGCCATCTCGGCGCCTTCCGGGTACGGCCCCTTGAGCGGCTGCCCGTTCACGAAATGTGTGTCGGCCGTGGGGATCGCCGCGTCGCGCCCCGGCAGCGCGTCCGCCGGGTCCACCATCTCGGCCTTCCTGCGCAGGAACATCATGTCTCGGCTCCTCATCGCTGAATGCTTGCCTGCCCCCAATGTAGGCGCTCGGGCCCGCCCCGGCGACCCCGCCTCACGCAACCCTGAACGGCCCTCCCCCTCGAAGGGGGAGGTATTATACTTTGCGTACCCAACGAGAGGGCGATAACGTAGTCGCTCGCACTTGCGGCTTGGCCGCATCGCTGCCGCTCCAACTTCTGTCAGGAAAGTGGTTCTGCGTGCTCGCCTGCTATTTGGATGACAGTGGCAAGGACCCACAGAATCCGATCACCACTATCGCGGGGTTTGTCGCGCGGCAGGAATCCTGGGTGCGTTTTGAAGAAGCGGTGGAGCCTATTTTTCAGGACTATGGAGTCCCGGTTTTTCACGCTTCGGAGCTTCACGCGACCAAAGGCCCCTTTGCGGACTGGCCAGTGCTTAAGAAGCAGAGCTTTTTGTACAAGGTGTGCCGCGAGATGAGCCCCAACGTGCCTCTTGGCGTCAGTATGTCGGCGGTCAAGGACGCCTATGAACAGAGGTCCGCAGAAAGCCAGCGCAAGCGTACTGTGCGTCCCTATACGTTCTGCTTCAACGTGGTTATCGACTGGCTGCTGCGCGATATCCGGATCGGAAAGTTAGTTCACGACGAGGGGCTTGCCTTGATCGTGGAAGCTGGACACGAAAACAATCCAGAAGCGAAACAGACTTTCGACAAGGTTCGTGAGCGGCATGAGCTTCAGAATGTGCTCAAGTCGCTTTCATTCGTGCCGAAGACGGATTCGAGGGCCATTCAGATGGCGGATGCGTTGGCATTCTTCTCCCGGAGGCATGGTGTAGCGATGGAGTCGGCGTTTGCCGCGAAAAAGCCGGAGCCGGCCACCGGCCACTTTATGAACATCATCAGCGGGGCTGTGCCTATCCGGGCGTTCGTCGCTACGGACTTCGGCGACTCCGGGCGATTGCCTCAAGCGTAGCCTCGAACGCTTCGCCGCTTTCATCCGCCTCAAGCTCCCGAGCGGTTTCCTTGAATCGCTCGGACTGCTCGGCCTGTGTCATCTTCTTGCGTGGCCGCTTTGGTTTTTCGGCCATGACGCTTGGGCCCTCTAACTAGCTGTTTGGTACATCAACCGCTTGCCGGTCGCGCCGCGCAAGGCACGGTCGGCACGCTCCACGTCCCCGACGCCAAGCGCGACGCGCTCATTGTAGCGGAAATCGAACTCCGCCAGATACCGCTTAAGGTGCTGCTGGCTGACGTGGTGATACGTGCCGTTGATGCCGCGCTTGAGTAGCGAGAAGTAGCCCTCAATCGTGTTGGTGTGCGCATCGCCCCGGACGTACTCGTCAATCGAATGGTTCACCGAAGCGTAGCCCGCGTAAGCCGGGCCGATGATCCGGTACTGGCCAGCGTCGTCCGTCATCAGGAACGACTTCTTGTCGATGTGCGCGGCCATGATCGGGCGCAACGTCTTGGCGTTCACGCTCGGCACGTGAACCGAGCGGACGCGGCCACCGCGCTCCACCAGCGCGAAGGCGATCTGCTTGCCGACCGCGCCGATGTTCTTCGGGTTGCGCTTCGACTTGTGCTTGTTGCGCTCCTTGCCGCCGATGACGGTCTCATCCACTTCGACGGTCTTGCCCTCGCCACCAAGCGGGCCGGTATCGTCGCCGGGGCGCATGGCCTCGCGGATGCGATGCGTCAGGAACCATGCCGTCTTGAGCGTGACGCCCAAAGTCCGGTGAAGCTGGTTCGCGCTGATGCCCTTCTTGCTTGAGGACATCAGGTAGATCGCCTGTAGCCACAGGTTCAGCTTGATGTGGCTACTTTCGAAAATGGTGCCAACCTTCACGGTGAAGGGCTTGCGGCACGCATAGCACTTGTGAACGCCGATCCGGGTGGACTTTCCCTTGAGCTTGCCGATCCGCTCGCGCTCGCCGCAGTGGGGGCACACAGGACCATCCGGCCAGATACGCGCCTCAACGTAACGGTAGGCCGCGGCCTCATCGTGGAAGTGCTTTTGGGATAGGACAGACATCGCCGTAACTCCTTGTCCCTCCATATGTGGGGAGGGATTTGGGTACGGCAAGTATAATATTACCCTCGAAGGGGGAGGGTTGGGAGGGGGTGGAGCGGGGAAACCAGCAGCCAGTTCGGCGCCTTGCTTGCCCCCGACGCTTGATGCCCCGGACATCGCGCCCCCGCGCGCCCACGCCGCCACTCACGGGCCTCCAGACGAAGAAAGGGCCATGGCCGGTCTCGTTCCGGCCACGGCCCTTTCCCGTGACTTCAGCGGGGTCAGTTAAGCCCCTGGCTCAAAGCACTTGCGGCTAACGCGACCCCTCAGAGGCTGCTCCAAGAAATCCCGCTCCCCGCGCGGACCCAAAGCCCCGCTGCGTGACACTCGACATTGGATCACCTCCTTTCATTACGTTGGACACGTCCCCAACGCTGAGGTGATTTGCCCGATTAGGCAAGCCGGAATTGCCCCGATCTCCGTCCGCCCCGGACCCGATCCGGGGCCTACTCGCATCTCCGCTTGCGAGAGCGCGCGCAGGCACTGCGCACACTCCTCCCCCGAGCGCTCCACGGCTCGTCCGTGGAGCCTACTCGCACCTCAACTTGCCGCGGCGCCAGCGCCCCCACACGAGAATCCGCTACGATCGCAACCACGCGTTGATTGCCTCCGCGCATTCCTCGGCGGCCGCACGACTCATAACCGGTGAATGCGTCAGGATCTGGTTGGTGCAGTTTGATCTGACGATGACCAACGCGCGTTTCCCGTCTTTTGACCCCTCAACGGTCGTCGCCTCGCAGAGCCACTCCTTCGGAAGCACGTCCACAAGGCCGAACCATGTGCCCTGCAAGAGCAGACAGTTATCCAGCGTGTGAACACCACCGCTGCCGCGCACGATCGAGACAGCGGCATCCAGGATGATCCTGTAGATCACCGCGAGACCGAAAAACGCCAGCATGACCGCCGACAGGACGGTGTTTGCCCACTCTCCGCTGAACAAGGAACCAACCAAAAAATACGGCAGTGGCGTGAACATGAGGAAGACAAACACCCCCGTTCTCACGACTGAATAGAGGAGGGCATTTCTCGCCAGCAAGAAGTGCGGAAACCTGAAAATGGTCGTCGCAGTTGCCGGTATACCGAGGCCCCGGCTTACACGCGGCTTGACGGGGCCATCGACCTCGTACCAGGGCAGGCGACGGCATATTCGCTCATGCGTTTGGCGTATGGTCGTCGCTGCTGCTTCCGCAACCCGAATCGGGATGTATCCGCTGTAATACGCGCAGATCACCTCGTCGCCCCGGTACACGCGAAGCCGCGACCCTTGACCGTACGTCCCTCCCGTCACCAGCGAGATATCTCTCCAGAAAACCTTCTCGGGGCTGACGAGCCGCGTATCCGAAAAGTACACGGCCTCCGTGTCGGCCAGGATTGAACGCGCGCCTTCCGAGCCCGGATTGAACCACCACCGAACGAAGCCCTTCAGAACGCCGAAGAACGCAATCCCCAACACGGACAAGGCCAGCAACAGCACCAGCAACTCCGCGCCGTTGAGGCTCGCAACGAAGCGCACGAGCCCGTCCGCCTTGCCCGTCGCAAGCCGCACCGACAGGGTCAGCAGCAGCGCCCCCACGACCAGCACCAGCAACGCCCCATAAATCCGCCGGAGCCGGCCGTGATACGAAAAGATGACGCGGGGCGCTTCCGGCATGATCAGGGGCCGGGGCCCTACCCCTTCAACCCCTCGTTCGCCCGCTTCACGGCCTCCAGCTTCTCTGCGTCCGGATAAAGCTCGGCGCCCGTGTTGCGGAAGGTTTCGGCCATCTTCTCCATGCCCTCGTCCGCTTCCTTCTCGGCGGCGTAGTCGCGCACTTCCTGGCTGATTTTCATCGAGCAGAATTTCGGCCCGCACATGGAGCAGAAATGCGCGACCTTGTGCGCCTCCTTGGGCAGCGTCTGGTCGTGGAACTCGCGCGCCCGGTCCGGGTCGAGCGACAGGTTGAACTGGTCGAGCCAGCGGAACTCGAAGCGCGCGCGGGAGAGCGCGTCGTCGCGCATCTGCGCCCCCGGGTGCCCCTTGGCAAGGTCCGCCGCGTGCGCCGCAATCTTGTAGGTGATCACGCCTTCCTTCACGTCGTCGCGGTCCGGCAGGCCCAGATGCTCCTTCGGCGTCACGTAGCAGAGCATGGCGCAGCCGAACCAGCCGATCATCGCCGCCCCGATGCCGCTTGTGATGTGGTCATAGCCCGGTGCGATGTCGGTCGTCAGCGGACCCAGCGTGTAGAACGGCGCCTCGCCGCATTCCTTCAGCTGCTTGTCCATGTTGACCTTGATCTTGTGCATCGGCACGTGGCCGGGCCCCTCGATCATCACCTGGCAGCCCTTGTCCCACGCCACCTTCGTGAGTTCGCCCAGCGTCTCCAGCTCGGCGAACTGCGCCGCGTCGTTGGCATCGGCAATGGAGCCGGGCCTGAGCCCGTCGCCCAGCGAGAACGACACGTCATAGGCGCGCATGATCTCGCAGATGTCCTCGAAGTGCGTGTAGAGGAAGCTCTCCTTGTGGTGGTAGAGGCACCACTTGGCCATGATCGAGCCGCCGCGCGACACGATGCCCGTCACCCGCTTCGCCGCCAGGTGAATGAACGGCAGCCGCACGCCCGCATGAATGGTGAAGTAGTCCACCCCCTGCTCGCACTGCTCGATCAGCGTGTCGCGGTAGACCTCCCATGTCAGGTCCTCCGCCACGCCGTTCACCTTCTCCAGCGCCTGGTAGATCGGCACCGTGCCGATGGGCACCGGCGAATTGCGGATGATCCATTCGCGCGTGTTGTGGATGTTGCGGCCCGTGGACAGGTCCATCACCGTGTCGGCGCCCCAGCGGATGGCCCACACCATCTTGTCCACTTCCTCGGCGACGGAACTCGTCACCGCCGAGTTGCCGATATTGGCGTTGATCTTCACCAGGAAGTTGCGGCCGATCGCCATCGGCTCCAGCTCCGGGTGGTTGATGTTGGCGGGAATGATCGCGCGCCCCCGCGCCACTTCCTCGCGCACGAACTCGCCGGTGATGAACTCGGGGATTTCCGCGCCGAAGCTTTCGCCCTGCGCGATCTCGTCGGCCGCGTTTTCCAGCGCCATCTTGCGCCCGATGTTCTCGCGCAGCGCCACGTACTCCATTTCCTTGGTGACGATGCCCGCCCGCGCGCATTCGAACTGCGTCAGCGGCCGCGAGCCGTCCCCCTTCATCGGCCGGTGCGACACGGGGAACGTGCGCGCAAGGTGCTTCGCGCTGTCCGTCCCGTTGTCCTCGGGCTTCACCTCGCGCCCGTCGTAATCGGCAACGCCGCCGCGCTCCGTCACCCACGCCGTCCGGTGGCGCGGCAGCCCCGCCTCGATGTCCACGACAGCGTCCGGGTCCGTGTAGATGCCCGACGTGTCATAGACCCGCACCGGCGGCTCCATGGCGGAAGGCTCCAGCGCGATTTCGCGCAGCGGCACGCGCACGTCCGCCATCCCGTCCGGCGAGACGTAGACTTTCTTGGACGCCGGCAGCGGCCCGGTCGTCACGTCGCCCGTGGTCGGCGCATTGGGGGAAGAATGGATGTTCATGGTCGGGGCTCCTCTCAACACGTGAGATCATGGAGACCCGGGAAAGCTTGTGCCCTATTGGGTGCGAAAGGGGGCCATCGACGCAGGCCCGGTCCCATTCCCTTCGCCGGCATGACCCGGATCAGGTTCAAAGGGTTCGGCGCGCGATACTTCAAGGCGCCATCTCAGCCCGGCACACCCGGGCACCCCTTGGAACGCGACTGAGTGTGACTCCGTTCGCCCCCCGGTTAAACCCCCCTCACCCATCCGTTATTTGACCGCTCCCACGCCCCCATGCAGCTTGGGCCTCAAGGGGATGAGCCGGGCAAGGGTTGCGCACGCATGGAGTCGATCTACTGGGTCCTCAACTGGGCCTGCCACCGCAAGTGCAAGCACTGCTACGAGGACCGCTTCCGGCCTTACGTGCGCGGCGCGCTTGAAGCCGTGGTGCGCGAGTCGGAAGAGGCCTTCCCGCGCATCATCGACAACCTGCCCGACCGCATGACCTACCTGGATCTCGCCTCGCCCGACGACGCGAGCGCGGACCGCTACCGCGAGCGCCGCGGCCGCATCATCATGGCCGGCGGCGAGGTGCTGGTGGACCCGGTGCGCACCCGCGTCCTCTACCCCGTCCTCGAGGCGCTGAACGCCAAATACCGCAACGCCGGCGGCGTCGACATCTCGATCCAGACGACGGGCGACCTCGTCACCGAGGAAATCCTGGAAGACCTGCGCGAACGCGGCATCCGCATGATCGCCATCTCCGGTATGGACGACTACCACGTCGGCATGGAGGGCGATAAGCGCAAGCCGCTGATCGAGAACCTGCACCGCATGTTCGACAAAACGGGGTACACGGAACACCGCCCCGGCGGCGGCTTCGGCGAATGGCAGAAGAACGACGGCCCTACCTACCTGTTCTTCGGCGCCACCGACGATAGCTGGATCGGCAAGATCTGGCCGCGCGGCCGCGCATGGGAAAACGGCCTCAGCCGCGCCACCATTCAGGACAATTTCTGCAACGCCTGGTCCGGCGGCCTTGGTTTCCTGAACCACCGCTATTCCGGCTCGGAAGTCTCCATCGACCCGACCGGCGACGTCTTCCCCTGCTGCCTCAAGACCAAGGCCCCCATCGGCAACGTCACGGAAGAAAAGCTCACCGACATTCTGGACAGCCTCGTCGGCCACCCCGCCTTCGAAGCCATCAACATGGGCCACCCGGAACACATGGGCGTGACGATGGGCTGGGACGTGGGCCAGTTCTACGAGAAGGCGGAGACGACGGACCCCACCGGCAAGCCCTACCGCAACCTCTGCATCGGCTGCGACAGGTTCCACGAGGAAGTGCTGGCCCCCGTCATCGAGGAAATCCGCCAGGAACGCCTGCGCGCCAAGGGTATCGTCTCAGGCCCGCTAGTCGCCGCCAGCTAACCCAATCCGACCGCCCCGGACTTGATCCGGGGCCTACTCGCGCTTCAATGCGCCATGACGTTCTTCGTCTACATCATGACCAGCCGCAAGCACGGCACCCTCTACACCGGCCACACGGACGACCTGGCCCGGCGCGTCCACGAACACCGCGAGGGCATGATCGCCGGTTTCACGAAAACCCACGGCCTCAAACGCCTCGTCTACTACGAGCAGGCAGAGACCCGCGAAGCGGCACGCGAGCGCGAAGTGCAGCTGAAGAAATGGCGCCGCCCGTGGAAGATTGCGCTCATCGAAGAGAATAACCCGAACTGGCTGGATCTCTACGACGACCTGGTCTGAGCCGAAGCAAGCCGCCCCGCGAGTAGGCCCCGGATCAAGTCCGGGGCCACGGGGTGGGCCCTAATCCGCAAACGGATCATGCACGAGGATCGTGTCCTCGCGCTCCGGCGACGTCGAAAGCATCGCCACCGGCGCCTCGATCAGTTCCTCGATCAGGCGGACATACTTGATCGCCTGCGCGGGCAGGTCGGCCCATGAGCGGGCGCCGGCGGTGGTTTCCTTCCAGCCTTCCAGCGTCTTGTACTCGCACTCGACGCGCGCCTGGCTCGGCGCATCCGCCGGCAGGTGGTCCAGCGGCTTGCCGTCGAGCCTGTAGCCCGTGCACACCTTGATCTCGTCGAAACCGTCCAGCACGTCCAGCTTGGTGAGCGCGATGCCCTCGATGCCGCCGGTCTTGATCGCCTGGCGCACCAGCACCGCGTCGAACCAGCCGCAGCGCCGCTTGCGCCCCGTCACCGTGCCGAACTCGTGGCCGCGCTCGCCCAGCTTCTGGCCCACCTCGTTGTCCTGCTCGGTGGGAAACGGCCCCTCGCCCACGCGCGTCGTGTAGGCCTTGGTGATGCCCAGCACGTAGCCGATGGCCGCCGGGCCCACGCCCGCACCGCCAGCCGCCTGCCCCGCGATGGTGTTGGACGAGGTGACGAACGGGTACGTCCCGTGATCGATATCCAGCAGCGTCCCCTGCGCCCCCTCGAAGAGAATGCGCTTGCCCGCGCGCTTGGCCTCGTCCAGCACCAGCCACACCGGCGCTGCGTAAGGCAGCACCTTCGGCGCGATCTCCTTCAGGGCCTCGACGATGGGCCCCGCCTCGATCTCGTCCAGCCTGTTGCCGCGCCGGAGCATGTTGTGATGCACAAGCAGGTTCTCGACCTTGGCCGGCAGTGACGCCGGGTCGGCAAGGTCGATCACGCGCAGGCCGCGGCGCGCCACCTTGTCCTCGTAGGCCGGGCCGATGCCGCGCTTGGTGGTGCCGATCTTGGTGCCCGAGTTCGACGTCTCGCGCATCTCGTCCAGCTCCCGGTGGACGGGCAGGATCAGCGTCGCGTTCTCGGCGATCTTGAGGTTGTCGGGCGTCACGTCCACGCCCTGCCCCGCGATCTTCTCCACCTCGCTGACGAAGGCCCACGGGTCCAGCACCACGCCGTTGCCGAGGATCGACAGCTTGCCCTTGCGCACGATGCCGGACGGCAGCAGCGACAGCTTGTACGTCACCCCGTCGATGACGAGCGTATGGCCCGCATTGTGCCCGCCCTGGAAACGCACCACCACGTCGGCGCGCTTCGACAGCCAGTCCACGATCTTGCCCTTGCCCTCGTCGCCCCACTGGGAGCCGACGACCGCCACGTTCGCCATCTTCAACCTCGAATGTCGGGAATTGCGGCGGGACTATACCGGCATGTCGCCCCCCGCCCAAGACCGGATGCACCCCCGCATACCTATCTCCCGCTGACGCGCACGCCGCATGGACCCTCCGGTCAAGCCGGAGGGAGCGCGGTGAGAGGATGGATCAGGGTCTCAAAATCCGACCGCCCCGGACCTGATCCGGGGCCCACTCGCACATCCACTTGCCGCAGCCCGCGCAATCCACCGCCAGCGCTTCAGCAAGCCGCCCCGCGAGTAGACCCTCCGGACAAGCCGGAGGGTAGACGGAATACATGGTGGAAAAATCTCCGAGTGCTCCACGGCTTGTCCGTGGAGCCTACTCGCATCCCGACTTGCTGAAACCCCAGACGAAAATCACGATCGTTTCAGCAAGCCGCACCGCGAGTAGCCCCCCGCTCAAGGCGGGGGCGATCGGGGATGAGGGTTTCCAGACAAAACCTTCTCCCTTGAGGGAGACGGAGGCCGGATCCACGCGATTGTCGGACCAACCCTGTTCGGAGCGAGCGCCGGACCTTCAAGACGGTTGAAAGGCAAAGTAGCCCGTCACTTGGAGCAGGATGAAGAAAATCAAAACAGATCGGGCGGTCTTCCAAGCCGAAAGAGCCGTTCCCTCGCCTGTGGCGAACGAAAAAAATACCAGCGGCGGTAAGGCAACCATCGTGTAGATAATCAGGAAGAAGGGATGCACCAGGGTGTCGTCATACCGGTTCAGGACGCCCGCATGTATGAGCGTGGTGAAAACCACCAGCCCCAGAAAGCACAAGAACAACGTTCCCAAGGCTGCCTTGAGGCGGGGCGACACAATGCTCTCCCTTCAAGCAAGCTGCCGATCCAAGATCGGCGGGAAAGTATAGCGTCGCCCCGGAACCAGCCAAACCCAAGCGGATTGGCACAAGCCCGCCGGTCGGGCGGGCCCGCCTCAGAACTTCAGCGCCTTCGCCTGCTTCACATGCGGCAGCGCCATCACCTTCTCCAGCACGTCCTTGCCCACCTGCTGGTCCACGGTGATCAGCGCGATGGCATCGCTCCCCGGCGCCACGCGGCCCAGGTTGAACGAGGCGATGTTGACGCCCGCCTCGCCCAGCACCGTGCCGAGCGCGCCGATGAAGCCCGGCTTGTCGTCGTTGGTGACGTAGAGCATGTCCGGCGACAGCCCGGCTTCCATGCCGATGCCCTTCACCTGGATGATGCGCGGCGAGTTGTCCGAGAACACCGTGCCGGCGACAGAACGTTCCTGCCGCTCGGTCTTCACGATCAGCCGGATATAGCCCTCGTAGGCGCCGTGCTGGCTCTTCTTGCTCTCGCTCACGGCAATGCCGCGGTCCTTCACGATGGCCGGCGCCGAGACCATGTTCACGTCGGTCAGCATCGGCTTCATCAGCCCCATCAGGATCGAGGAGACCAGCGGCTTGGTGTTCAGCTCGCCCGCATCACCCACGAACTCGATGGTCACTTCCTCGATGCCCGATTCGGTCAGCTGCCCGGCAAACAGGCCCAGCTGCTCGGAAAGCGTGATCCACGGGCCCAGCTTCTGCGCGTCTTCCGCCGAGACCGACGGCACGTTGATCGCGTTGGTGATCGCGCCGTCCAGCAGGTAGTCCGACATCTGCTCGGCCACCTGCAGCGCCACGTTCTCCTGCGCTTCCGAGGTCGAGGCGCCGAGATGCGGCGTCGCCACCACGTTCTCCATGCCGAAAAGCGGGTTTTCCTTCGCGGGCTCCTCCTCGAACACGTCGAGGGCCGCCCCCGCCACCTTGCCGCTGTCGATCGCCGCCTTGAGGTCCGATTCCACGATCAGCCCGCCGCGCGCGCAGTTCACGATGCGCACGCCATCCTTCATCTTCTCGATCGCCTTGGCGTCGATGATGTTGCGCGTCGCGTCCGTCAGCGGCGTGTGCAGGGTGATGAAGTCGGCGCGCCGGAACAGTTCGTCCAGCTCCACCTTCTCGATGCCCATGTCCTCGGCGCGCTCCGGCGTCAGGAACGGGTCGTACCCCACCACCTTCATGCGCAGGCCCAGCGCCCGGTCGCAGACGATGGAGCCGATATTGCCGCAGCCGATGACGCCCAGCGTCTTCGCCGTCAGCTCCACGCCCATGAACTTCGACTTCTCCCACTTGCCCGCATGGGTCGAGGCATTGGCCTGCGGGATCTGGCGGGCGAGCGCCATCATCATGGCAATCGCGTGCTCGGCGGTGGTGATCGAGTTGCCGAACGGCGTGTTCATCACGATCACGCCCTTCGCCGTCGCCGCGGGAATTTCCACGTTGTCGACGCCGATGCCCGCGCGTCCCACCACCTTCAGGTTGGTGGCGGCGTCGAGCACCTCCTTGGTCACCTTGGTGGCCGAGCGGATCGCCAGCCCGTCATAGTCGCCGATGATCTTGAGAAGCTCGTCCTTCTCCATCCCCGGCTTGAAGTCGACCTCGAGGCCGCGGTTCTTGAAAATCTCGATCGCCGCCGGCGAGAGCTTGTCCGAAATAAGCACCTTGGGCATCGCATGCCTCCTTGGGGTGTGTGCCGTGTGTCTCTGGCAATGGGGAAACAGGTGTCATCCCGGAAGCCGGTTCGCCCGCGATCTGTGATCGCGCCGGCGAAGCGAGCTATCCGGGATCGGGTTGCGCGGGGCACGTCCCCCGCTGGCCGATCCCGGCTCTCGCTTTGCTCGGCCGGGATGACACATGGGTTTGCGTGAAAGCCTTACGCCGCCTTCGCCTGCGTCGCCTGCGCGTAGGCCCAGTCGAGCCACGGCAGCAGCGCCTGCATGTCGGTGAGTTCCACGGTCGCGCCGGCCCAGATGCGAAGGCCGGGAGGCGCATCGCGGTAGGCGCCGATGTCGTAGGCGACACCCTCGGCCTCCAGCAGGCTGGCCACCTTCTTGGCCGCCGCCGCCTGCTCTTCTTCCGAAAGGTTCGGGTCCACGACCTTGAAGCAGACCGACGTGTTCGACCGGTTCTCGACCGTGCCGCACAGGAAATCGACCCACGGCGTCTTGTCCGCCCAGTCGGAGAGCGCGGCGAGGTTTGCATCCGCCCGGCCCATCAGGCCTTTCAGCCCGCCGATCGAGTCGGCCCACTTGAGCGCATCGAGATAGTCCTCGACGCACAGCATGGACGGCGTGTTGATCGTCTCGCCCTTGAAGATGCCCTCGTTGAGCTTGCCGCCCTTGGTCATGCGGAAGATCTTCGGCAGCGGCCAGGCCGGCGTGTAGCTTTCCAGCCGCTCCACCGCGCGCGGCGACAGGATCAGCATGCCATGCGCCGCCTCGCCGCCCAGCACCTTCTGCCAGGAGAAGGTCACCACATCGAGCTTGGAAAAATCGAGCTTCTGCGCGAACGCCGCCGAGGTGGCGTCGCAGATCGTCAGCCCTTCGCGGTCGGCCGGGATCCACTTGGCGTCCGGCACCCGCACGCCCGAGGTCGTGCCGTTCCAGGTGAACACCACGTCGTGGCTGAAATCGACCTGGGAAAGGTCCGGCAGCTCGCCGTAGCCCGCCTCGATCTTGCGCGCGTCGCTCAGCTTCAATTGCTTGATGACATCCGTCACCCAGCCCGAGCCGAAGCTTTCCCACGCCAGCATGTCGACCGGGCGCGCGCCCAGCATCGACCACATGGCCATCTCGACCGCGCCCGTGTCCGACGCCGGCACGATGCCGATGCGGTAGTCCTCGGGGACTTCCAGCACCTTGCGGGTAAGGTCGATCGCCTCCGCCAGCTTCGCCTTGCCCACCTTGGAGCGGTGCGAGCGGCCGAGCGGCGCGTCTTCGAGATTTTTCAGGGACCATCCGGGGCGCTTGGCGCAGGGACCGGACGAGAAATTCGGGTTCGCCGGACGCATGTCCGGCTTCGCAGCATCTGCCATAAGAATGTCTCCCTCCTTGCAGAGGGTCGCGCCTCGTTGGGGAGGCGTGGCCCGCCGCGTAGGTAGGGCCGGACGCTTCGGAAGTCAAATGACGCTTTTGCGCGGCCCATCCTTTCGTGGCGCGATAGTTTCTCCTTGATTAAATGACCAGCGGTCATATTTAATCCCCGGACAGCACATCCGAGGGAGGACAGCATGGGCTGGAGCACGAAGAACATCCCCGACCAGACCGGGCGCTACGCGATCGTGACCGGCGCCAACAGCGGCATCGGCTTCGAAGCGGCCAAGGCGCTCGCCGCCAAGGGCGCCCACGTCACGCTCGCCTGCCGCAACTTGGACAAGGCAAACGCGGCGAAAGCGAAGATCGAAAAAGCCGTGAAGGGCGCGAAGGTCGAGACCAAGCAGCTCGACCTCGCCGATCTCGCCTCGGTCGAGGCCTTCGCCGAGGCCTACCACCAGTCACCCGGCAAGCTGGACCTGCTGGTGAATAACGCAGGCGTCATGGTCCCGCCCTACGGCAAGACCAAGGATGGCTTCGAGCTTCAGTTCGGCGCCAACCATCTCGGCCACTTCGCGCTGACGGCCAAGCTCATGGACCTGCTCGACCAGTCGGACAACGCCCGCATCGTCAACGTGTCGAGCCAGGCCCACCGCGCCGGCGACATCCGCTTCGACGACCTCAACTGGGAGAAGGACTACAAGCCCTGGTCCGCCTACGGACAAAGCAAGCTCGCCAACCTGCTCTTCACCTACGAGCTGGACCGCCGCTTGAAGTCCGCCGGCAAGACCATCGCCGTCACCGCGGCGCATCCCGGCTGGTCGGCCACCAATCTCCAGCGCACGACGCTCCCCGTGCGCATCGGCAACATCTTCTTCGGCCAGGCGCCGAAGAACGGCGCACTGCCCACGCTGCGCGCCGCCACCGATCCGGACGCGCCCTCCGGCACCTACTGGGGCCCGCGCGGCCTCATGGAAATGAACGGCGCGCCCGTGAAGGTCGATTCCAACAAGAAGTCGAAGGATCCGGAGCTTGCCCGCCGCCTGTGGGACGTCTCCGAGCAGATGACCGGCCAGCGCTTCCCGCTCTAGGCAGGCATCACGCGGCACACTGCCCCCCGGCACCCGCCGCCTGTGGGACGTCTCCGAGCAGATGACCGGCCAGCGCTTCCCGCTCTAGGCAGGCATCACGCGGCACACTGCCCCCCGGCACCCGCCGCCACGAGTTAATGAATCTCATTGATTCGTGGCGGCCACCCCGCCACCATGCCCGCAATCACAAGATTTGCAGGGAGGCGGGCGCCTTATGGGCCGCAACATACTTCTCATCACGACCGACCAGATGCGCCACGACGCGCTCGGCTGCACCGGCGGCACCGTCGCCCGCACGCCCGCGCTGGATGCGCTCGCGGCGAACGGCATCAACTATTCCCGCGCGCACAACCAGTCGGTCGTCTGCATGCCCGCCCGCGCCACCATCATCACCGGCCAATACGCCTCGACCCACGGCGTGTGGATGAACGGTGTGCCGCTGCCCGAGGACGCCCCCTCCGTCGCCCACCTCCTGAACGATGCAGGCTACCGTACCGGCCTCTTCGGCAAGGCCCATTTCGAGCCCTGGATTGCGCCCCCCGGCTTCTATGAAAACGAGATGGCCAGGCGCGGCGAGACCGGCCCCCATCGCGGCTTCGAGCGCATGGAACTCGCCAACCACTTCATGACCGGCAACTTCCACTACGACGTGTTCATGGGCACCGAGCACCCGGAGGCGGCCAAAAACTTCTATCCCATCGTCACCGAGAAGGGTCAGCAGAACCACGCGGGCGGCGCCGATACCGGCGCCATCCAGTGCTGGGTCAACGACATGCCCCGCGGCCTCTACCACACGGACTGGGTCGCCGACCGCGTCATCAACTTCCTCGATGATCTGGATACGGACGAAGACTGGTTCGTCTGGATGAGCTTTCCCGATCCCCACCATCCGTGGGACCCGCCTGCCTCGGAACGCCACCGTGTCGACTGGCGCGATCTCGACCTGCCCGAGCGCTACGCGCCCACCGCCGCCGAACGGCAGGAAATCCTCGAGCGCAAGCCCCGCCACTGGAAGGGCGCGTGGGACGGCTCGTTGCGCACCAACTTCGAGTTCCCGCCCAACTTCCGTCCCTGCGATCTCACCGACGACCAGGTGCGGGAGATCAACGCCATGAACCACATCGAGAACGAGCTGATCGACGAAGCCTGCGCCCGCGTCTTCGCCCGCATCGGCGAGCGCGGCTGGGACGCGCGCACCGACATCTTCTTCACCACCGACCACGGCGAATTGCAGGGCGACTTCGGCCTCATATTCAAGGGCGCCTTCCACGTGGACGCCCTCATGCGCCTGCCCTTCCTCTGGCGCCCGGCGCCCGAGGCAAACGTCGCGCCCACGCAGATCGCCAACCCCGTCGGCCACCTCGACCTCGCCCCCACCTTCCTCTCCATCGCCTGCCTCGACGTGCCGGACTGGATGGAAGGCAAGCCGCTTCCCACCGATGCAGCGTCCGCCGAACCCTTCGAGCGCGTCATCACCGAGTGGGACAGCGTCCACCGCAACTCGGCCGACGCCGACAAGCGCGACATCTCCCTCGGCCTGCGCACCATCCACCGCGACGGTTACGTGCTGACGGCGTATCTCGAAGGCACCCTCTACGACGGCACCGAGGGCGAACTCTACAACCTCGCCGACGACCCCCTGCAATTCATCAACCGCTGGGACGACCCCGCCTACGCGTCCATCAAGAGCGACCTAAAGGCCGACCTCTTCGACCACATGCCGAAGATGAAAGGCGAACGCCGCAAACGCGTGGCCCCGGCCTGACCCCGCACATTCGCGCACGGAATTCGGAACCACCTCATTCCCGACCGCCCCCGCCTTGAGCCGGGGCCTACTCGCATTCCCACTTGCTGAAGCACATCCCACACCCACCCGCGCTTCAGCAAGCCGCCCCGCCAGTGGACCCTCCGGTCAAGCCGGAGGGAACCCGGGTGTTAGGTAGGTGAAAGAATCCGTCCGCTCCACGGCTCGTCCGTGGAGTCTACTCGCACCACAACTCGCCGCAGCACCAGCGATCCTGAAACATCCCCAATCCCGACCGCCCCGGACCTGATCCGGGGCCCACTCGCCCCTCCACTTGCTGAAGCACACCCCGCTCCCACACGCGCTTCAGCAAGCAGCGATGCGAGTGGACCCTCCGGTCAAGCCGGAGGGAACCCGGGTGTGAGGGACGTACCAAAAATCCGTGCGCTTCCCGGTTCATCCGGGGAGCCTACTCGCACCACAACTTGCCGCAGCGCTTGCCGCTCTCACGAACCCCCAGCCCAACCCTGTCATCCCGCGGATTGACCGCGGGATCCAGAGCATCCGGCAAGGCCTGCGTGTGTGGCCCTGGACCCCGCGGTCAAGCCGCGGGGTGACACGGAAGTTCAACATCCCAAGCACCGCAAATCCCAGCCCGCACGCAACGTCCCTTGCCGCCCGCCCCGTTGACTCGCGCACCGCCCCCGGCGCTTCATGCGCTCCCCATGAAGCAGCCGCAGATCATCCCGCCCCAGCGCCACCTCTTCGACATCCCGGAAGATGTCGCCTACCTGAACTGCGCCTACATGTCGCCGAACCTGAAATCGGTGACGGCAGCGGGCATCGCCGGCGCCACGCGCAAGGCCGAACCCTGGCGCATGACGGCCGCCGACTTCTTCGATGAGGCCGAACAGGCCCGCGCTCTCTTTGCGCGCATGGTCAACGCCACCGCCGACGACATCGCCATCGTCCCCGCCGCGTCCTATGGCCTTGCCACCGCCGCCAGGAACCTGCCGCTGGCCAAGGGCGGCGAGATCATCACCCTTGCCGACCAGTTCCCCTCCAACGTCTATATCTGGCGCGAGGCGGCGAAGGACGCGGGCGCCACCGTCACCACGCTGGAAAAGCGCCAGGACGGATGGACGCCGGCCCTGCTCGACGCGATCACCGAAAAGACCGCCATCGTCGCCATCCCCCACTGCCACTGGACCGACGGCGCGCTCGTCGATCTCGAGGCCGTGCGCGCCCGCACCCGCGAGGTGAACGCCACCCTCGTCATCGACGCCTGCCAGTCCCTCGGCGCCCTCCCCTTCGACGTCGCGACGTACGACCCCGATTTCCTCGTGGCCCCCTGCTACAAGTGGCTGCTCGGCCCTTACGCGCTCGGCTTTCTCTACGTCGCCCCGCGCCACCACGAGGGCCGCCCGCTGGAAGAGACCTGGACCGCCCGCGAGCGCAGCCAGGACTTCGCCAACCTGGTCAACTACGCCACCGGCTATCACAAGGGCGCGCGCCGCTACGACATGGGCGAGCGCGCCAGCTTCCACCTGATGCCAATGGCCCGCGCCGCGCTGACGCAGCTCCTCGACTGGGGCGTCGAAAGCATCGCCACCACCCTGCGCCTGCGCACCCGCGAGATCGCCACCCACGCCGCGGACCTTGGCTTCACCGCCGTGCCGGAAGACCGCCGCGCGCCCCACTATCTCGGCCTCACCCGCGACGCGGACCTGCCCGCCGACCTTCTCGGCAGACTGTCGGAGGCCCGCGTCTTCGTCAGCGTCCGCGGGCACGCCGTCCGCGTCACGCCGCACGTCTACACGACGGACGCCGACCTCGACCGCTTCTTCGAGGCGCTGGAGCAGGCCCTATGAGCCTCGCCCCCCGCCGGGGCGTCGAGGTGTGGGTGGACCTTGCCATCCTCACCGCGTGCTGGGCCTCCGGCTTCACCTTCACCGCCATGGCGCTCGAGGGCCTGTCGCCCGAATGGGTCGTGGTGTTCCGCCAGGGCGTCGCGTCCGCCATGCTGCTGCCCATCGCCTGGGCGCTCGGCCGCGTGAAACCGATCCCGAAAGCCTTCTGGGGATGGCTCCTTGCCCTCGCTTTCCTTGGCGACCTCGCGCCCTTCTACGTCATCAGCTGGGGCCAGCAGCACATCGAGTCGGGCCTCGCCTCGATCCTCGTCACCACCATGCCGCTGATGACGCTTGCGCTCGCCCATTTCTTCGTGCCCGGCGAGCGCATGACGCCGCGCCGCCTCGCCGGTTTCGTCACCGGCCTTCTCGGCGTCGCGCTGATCTTCGGTCCCGACGTGTTCCTCGGCATCGGCGGACAGGGGCTCGAGATCCTCGCCCAGTTCGCCGTGCTGCTCGGCGCCGTGTTCTTCGCGGTCAATGCCATCTTCGCGCGGCTGATGCCGCCCATGGATATCTGGATGCGCTCGGTGATGGTGAACGCGCTGGCCTTTATCATGGCCATCCCGGCCGCCTTCGCGGTCGCGCCCGTGCCCGATCAATGGCCCGGCTGGTGGTCCGTCACCGGCGTCGTCTGCACCGGCATCTTCGCCAGCGGCCTCGCGACGGTGATCTATTTCCGCCTGGTGGACCGCGCCGGCCCCACCTTCATGTCGCTCACCAACTATCTGGTGCCGCCCGTCGCGCTCCTCGCGGGCGTCCTGGTCCTGGCCGAAAGCCCCAGCGTCTGGGCCCTCGCCGGCCTCGCCCTCATCCTCGCCGGCATCGGCCTCGCCGAGTGGAAGGCGAAGGGCGCCAGCGTTGAGCAACCCGCCGACTAACCCCCCGCTGTCACCCCGCGGCTTGACCGCGGGGTCCAGAGCATCCGCACGGCATCTCTCGGTTCCGCCACCAGGCCGCGGAATGACATGTAAGTGCGCTACTCCAGCACCATCGGCACCGCAACGCTCGCCACCATGGCGACCGCCAGCACCTGCCGCAACGCGCGCGCGTAACGCGCCCGCGTCAGCCAGTGCCGCAGCACGTCGCCGCCAACCGCCCACACGGTCGTTGCCGTGATCATGATCACCGCCAGCGTCCCACCGATCAGCGCCGCCTGCGGGGCATACGCCATGTCCGGCGCAATGAAGCTCGCAAACGCCGTCACGTTCATCACGTAGGCCTTGGGATTCACCGGGTGCAGCACGGACCCGGCCCAGAACGATGGCCGGAAATCGTCCGACGCATTGCCGCCCTCCATTCGCGCCAGCTTGAACGCCAGCCACGTGATGTAGGCGAGCCCGATGATCTGGAGCGCCCGGTAAAGCACCGGCTCCGCCTTCAGCACCGCGCCGACGCCGAGCCCGACGAGCGCGATGACGGCAAAGCCGCCCGCCCAGATGCCGAACAGGTATGGCCGCGTCTCGCGGAAGCCCACCGACGCGCTCATCGCCATCAGGCTCAGGTTCGCCGGCCCCGGCGTCCACGTGATGACGAGGCCGAACAGGGCCGCAAGCCCCCACAGCTCCCAAGTCATCACTGCCCGCCGATTTCGATCTGCCCGGTGAGATAATCCGCACACGTCCCTTCAAGGAGCACGCGTTCACCTTCGAGACGGCACCACACGGTCCCGCCGCGCGGCGATATCTGCCGCGCCACCAGCGCATCCTTCTTGAGCTTCTTCGCCCAATAAGGAACCGAGTCGCAGTGCGCCGAGCCCGTCACGTGGTCCTCGTCGATTCCGTGCGCGGGGGCGAAGAACCGCGACACGAAGTCGAAGCCCGAGCCCTCGTCCCCCGGCGCCGTCGCGATCACGCCCTGGTTGCGCGGCCCCGTGTAGTTGGCCAGCGCCCGGAAGTCGGGCCGCAAGCCCGCCACGTCCCTCGCCGCGTCATAGACGGCAATGAGGTTGGTCCCGTTCAGCACCACCCGCGGCCGCGCACCGAGGAACGCACCAAGCTCGCGCGGCTCCGCCATCGGTTTCGACGCCCGCGCCGGGAAATCCATCCGCAGGCGCCCGCCCTCGCTGCGCGACACCGTCAGCGTCCCCGACCGCGTCTCGAACTTCACTTCATCCAGGTCCGGCTTCAGCTTGGTCAGGATCACGTGCGCCGTCGCCAGCGTGGCGTGCCCGCACAGGTCCACCTCCACCGTCGGTGTGAACCAGCGCAGCCCGTACCCCTCGCCCTCCGGCACGAAGAATGCCGTCTCCGCCAGGTTGTTCTCGGCGGCAATCGCGATCATCTCGTCCTTGTCGAGCCAGCTTTCGAGCGGCACCACGGCCGCCGGGTTGCCCTCGAACGCCTTCGCCGCGAACGCATCCACCTGGAATAGATCGAGTTTCATCTGGCGCCTCCATATCCCGTCACGCGCGGCTTGATATGGGCGCAATCTAGGGGCAAATTGAACGGGTGCAATTTAAGAATTGACACCATGACAATTTTCCCGGCCCACCGCCTGCCCGAGACCGGCCCCCGCTACGTCGCCATCGCCGACGCCATCGAGGCGGCCATGGCGGCGGGCGAACTCGCCCCCGGCGACCGCCTGCCGGCCCATCGCCCGCTCGCCTTCGACCTCGGCGTCACGGTCGGCACCATCGCCCGCGCCTACGAGCTTGCCGCCCGCCGCGGCCTCGTGGAAGGCGCGGTCGGCCGCGGCACGTTCATCCGCGCCGAACAGGACCCGGGCGCCCGCGCCCGCGGCGTCGGCTCCGCCGAGTTCACCGCCATGGAAGCGCCGGGCCTCATCCCCATGCGCGCCAACCTGCCCGCACCCGCCGGCCAGGCCGCCGCCGTCACCGCCGCGCTGGAGCATCTCCTGCGCGATCCCGGCTTCCGCCTGACCGTCGCCGACTACACCGAGCCCGGCGGCACCGCGCCCCAGCGCGCCGCCATGGCCCACTGGCTGTCGCGCCCCGGCTTCATCGTCTCACCCGACAACGTGGTGATGACCGCCGGCGCCCAGCAGGCGCTCGCCACCGCCATCGCGGCAGGCACCGCCCCCGGCGATCTCATCCTCGCCGAAGCGCTCACCTACCGCGTCGTCGCCGCACAATGCCAGCTCATGGGCCGCCGCCTCAAACCGGTGGCCATCGATGAAGGCGGCATCGTGCCCGAGGCCTTCGAGGATGCCTGCAGGACGCACCGTCCCGCCGCCCTCGTCACCATCCCCACGCTGCAGAACCCCACCGGCAGCGTCATGGACGAGACCCGGCGCAAGCGCATCGCGGCCATCGCCCGATCCCACGGTGTCGCCCTCATCGAGGACGACATCTATGGCGGCCTGACCGACGCCCCCGCCCCGCTCGCATCCCATGCGCCCGATACCGGCTTCTACGTATCGAGCCTGTCCAAATGCGTCGCGCCCGGCCTGCGCATCGGCGCCGTCGTCTGTCCGCCGCGCCACGCCGCCCGTATCCGCGCCGCCCAGCACGCCTTCGGCCAGGGCCTGCCCCCCGCCATGTCGGAAGTCGCCCGCCACCTGGTCGAGACCGGCACGGCGGACACGCTCCTCGCGTCCCAGCGCAAGATCGTCCGCACCCGGAACACGATGGCCCGCGAGGCCCTCGGCGATAATCTCGACAGGGCGAACCCGCATAGCCCCCACCTGTGGCTCCGCCTGCCGGAGCCGTGGCGCACCCACGCCTTCGTGGAAGCTGCCCGCACCCGCGGCCTCGCCATCGCCGCCGACGAGGACTTCGCCATCGGCGCGCCGCCCGCCGAGCCGCATGTCCGCCTCGCCCTTGGCGCACCGCGCAACGATGATGAGCTGGAAAAAGGGATCGGCATTCTTGCCGGCCTTCTCGCGGAAGGCCCCCTCGGCAACGCCTAGTCGCCGCGGAACATCCAGGCGTGATCAACGGGCCCGCGGCCCAGCCCGATCTTCGGCGCCCGCGCCATCGCCTCGCGCACGTAGTCGCGCGCGTCTTCCACCGCCTCGTCCACCTGCAGCCCCTGCGCCAGCCGCGTGGCAATGGCGCTCGCCAGCGTGCAGCCGGTGCCGTGCGTCGCGGTCGTGTCCACGCGCGGGCTCGTGAAGGTGCGGATTTCCATGGGCGTTGCCAGCACGTCCACCACCATGTCGCCCTCGAGGTCGCCGCCCGTCACCAATGCGCAGTCGGGGCCGGACGCCAGCAGCGCCCGCGCCGCGTCCCGCATGTCGCTGGCGGTCCGCACGGGCATGCCCGTCAGCACCGCCGCCTCGTGGATGTTGGGCGTCACGATGAAGGCCAGCGGCAACAATCGCCCGATCAGCGCGGCCTCCGCGTCCTTCGCCAGCAACCGGTCGCCGGACGTCGCCACCATCACCGGGTCCACCACGATCGAGGGAACGTCGTCATGCGCCGCAATAACCTCGGCCACGGCGTCAATGATTTCGGCCGAATGCAGCATCCCGGTCTTGATGGCGTCGGTGCCGATATCCTTCAGCACCACCTCCATCTGCTGCCGCACGAGGTCGGGCGACAGCCCCTCGACGCCGTGAACGCCCGTCGTGTCCTGCACGGTGATCGCCGTGATCGCCGTCGTCGCGAACCCGCCGAGCGCCGTCACTGTCTTGATGTCGGCCTGGATGCCCGCGCCGCCGCCCGAATCCGAGCCCGCGACGATCAGCACGCGCGCAATGTCGCTCTTTCCGGCAAGCGGGGGGCCGACAAGCGGCGGGCCATCAAACGGCGGGCTGTCCGTCAACCCGCCCGCCTTTCGATGACGCCGCAGATATCGTTGACGACCTTCGCCACCAGCTTGTCGTCGTCGCCCTCGCCCATCACGCGGATCAGCGGTTCCGTGCCCGACTTGCGGATGACCAGCCGTCCGCCTTCGCCCAGCGCCGTCTTGCCGGCCTCGATGGCGGCCTTCACTTCCTCGTCCGTCAGCGGCGAACCGTTGACGCCGTTGGCAAAGCGCACATTGCGCAGGAGCTGTGGCAGGGGCTGGAACAGCGAGCACACCTCGCTCACCGGCCGCCCCGTCTCCGCCACCACGGCCAGCACCTGCAACGCCGCGATCAGCCCGTCTCCCGTGGTACCGAAATCCGAAAGAACGACGTGCCCGGACTGTTCGCCGCCCAGGTTGAACCCGCCGGCGCGCATCTCCTCCACCACGTAGCGGTCACCCACCTTGGTGCGCGAAAGCTTGAGGCCGAGCGAGCCGAGATAGCGTTCGAGGCCGAGATTGCTCATCACCGTGGCCACGATCCCGCCGCCGCGCAGCATTTCCTTCTCCGCCCACGAACGCGCGATCAGCGCCATCACCTGGTCGCCGTCCACCTCGTGGCCGTGCTCGTTGACGATGATGACCCGGTCCGCGTCCCCGTCGAGCGCGATGCCGATATCCGCGCGCAGCTCGCGAACCTTGGCAGCCATCGCCTCGATCGACGTGGACCCGCAATCCTGGTTGATGTTGAGACCGTTGGGATCGACGCCGATCGGAAACACTTCCGCGCCCAGCTCCCACAGCGCCGTCGGCGCCACCTTGTAGGCGGCCCCGTTGGCGCAGTCGATGACGACACGGATGCCTTCAAGGCTCAGGTGCCGCGGGAATGTCCGCTTGGCGAACTCGATGTAACGCGCCTGCGCATCGTCGATGCGCTTGGCGCGGCCGATGCGGTCGGGCTCCGCCAGCCCGTCGCTCAGCCCGTTGTCCATGTGGTGCTCGATCTCGAGCTCCACCTCGTCCGACAGCTTGTAGCCGTCGGGACCGAACAGCTTGATACCGTTGTCGTGGAACGCGTTGTGCGAGGCCGAGATCATCACACCCAGGTCCGCGCGCAGCGAGCGCGTCAGCATCGCGACGGCCGGCGTCGGCAGCGGGCCGAACTGGAACACGTCCATCCCCACGGACGTGAAGCCGGCAACGAGCGCGTTCTCGATCATGTAGCCGGACAGCCGGGTGTCCTTGCCGATCACCACCCGGTGGCGGTATTCGCCGCGCGTGAACACGCGCCCCGCCGCCATGCCCACCTTGAGCGCGGTGGCAGCGGTCATCGGCTCCGCGTTGGCGCGGCCCCTGATCCCGTCCGTTCCGAAATACTTGCGCGACATGTCACCCCCTCGCGTGCCCGACTCTTGGGCACTTTCCCCGGGCAGGGACTATAGCGGCTTGTGCCCTATGCGAGGTTAACGTTTGTTTTCAGCGTGTTACGTGGCGGGACCGTTAACTTTCGTAAAGCGCCGACATCACCGTCAGCGCATCGCGAAGCGCGCCCGCATCATGGGTCCGGATATACCCGACCCCGGCCTGCGCCGCAAAAATTTCCGCCGCCAGCGTCGCCGGCGCGATATCGGCAACCGCGCGCCCCGTCATCGCGCGCAGGAAGCTCTTGCGCGAGACCGACACCAGCCCCGGCAGCCCGTAGCGCGCTTCCAGCCGCGGAATATCCCGCAGCACCGCCAGCGACACGGCGGGATCGGTGCCGAGAAAGAACCCCATCCCCGGATCGAGGATCAGACGCTCCCGCGAAATCCCAGCCGCCTCCAGCGCCGCGATCCGCTCATCGAAGAACGAGAAGATCCGCGCCCATATCTCGTCCGCCGCCACGTTCAGCCGCTTCGCCCGGCCCTTGCCCTGCGTCCCGTGCATCACGACCAGCTTCACGTCCGGCGCGGCGGCCAGCGCCGGGTAAAGCGAGGGCTCGGGAAACCCCTGGATGTCGTTGAGATAGGCAACGCCCTGCCCCAGCGCCCATTCGTGGACGGCCGGCTCGAAACTGTCGATGGAAACAGCAAGCCCCGCCTCCACCAGTCTCGGCACCACCGCCTCAAGCCGCCGGATCTCTTCGTCGGCGCCCACATCTTCCGAGTCCGGATGGCTCGACGCCGCCCCCACGTCGATCACGTCCGCCCCGGCTTCCGCCAGCGCCGTCGCATGCGCCACGGCAGCATCCGGATCGAGAAACTTCCCCCCGTCCGAAAACGAGTCCGCCGTGACATTCAAAATGCCGAAGATGCTTGGCTGCTTCATGGCCACTGTCTTCGGCCACGCAACAACGCCGGTCAAGAACCACAACACCTCCCGACCGCCCCCGCCTTGAGCGGGGGCCTACTCGCACACCCACTTGCCGAAGCGCCCTCTGCGGCCACAGCTATTTCAGCAAGCAGCAAAGCGAGTGGACCCTCCGGACAAGCCGGAGGGAATACGGAAGATAGGAAACGGACAACTCCGTCCGCTCCCCGGTTCATCCGGGGAGCCTACTCGCACCGCCGCTTGCCGCAGCCTGCGAGACCAAACGGCAACCGCCGCCCCTCACCCTGTCCCTCTCCCCATGGGAGAGGGAACCGGATGCAGCATCCAACCCCCTCCCTCGAGGGAGGATGAGGACCGAGGGAAATCCCGCCCCAAAAGAAAAAGGCCCGGCAGGTTCACCCCGCCGGGCCTCTCTCATTTCATATGGCAATCCGCCTACGTCCCCTGCGGCTCCGCACCCGGCGGCACCGGGTCGGGCTTCTCCGGCGAGGCGCGGCGGCCTGCGGGCGGCACCGACGAGGCCGGGCCCTGGTCCACGGTCTCGTCGTCGTCCTGCTTGCGCTCGGGCTTCTGGCCCTTCAGCAGTGCGCGGATTTCATCGCCAGACAGCGTCTCGTATTCGAGCAGCCCCTGCGCAATCTTCTCCAGGTCGTCGCGGTGATCGGTGAGGATGCGCGTGGCTTCCTCGTGGCCCGCGCGCACGATGCGCGCCACCTCGGCGTCGATCTTGCGCGCCGTCTCCTCGGACATGTTCTGGTTGCGCGCCACCGAGTGGCCCAGGAACACCTCTTCCTGGTTCTCGCCATAGGCCAGCGGCCCCAGCTCGTCGGAGAGGCCCCAGCGCGTCACCATGTTGCGGGCGAGCTTCGTCGCCTGCTCGATGTCGGAGCCCGCGCCCGCCGTCACCTTCTCGTGGCCGAAGATCAGCTCTTCCGCCACGCGCCCGCCCATCAGGATGGCGAGCCGCGACGTCATCTCCTGCCGGCTCATCGACAGCTTGTCGTTCTCCGGCAGCTGCATGACCATGCCCAGCGCACGCCCGCGCGGAATGATCGTCGCCTTGTGGATCGGGTCGGTGGACGGCACGTTCAGCGCCACCAGCGCGTGGCCGCCCTCGTGATAGGCGGTCAGCTTCTTCTCGTCGTCGGACATGACCATGGTGCGCCGTTCCGCGCCCATCATCACCTTGTCCTTGGCGTCCTCGAATTCTGCCATGGTGACGAGACGCTTCGCGCGCCGCGCCGCCAGCAGCGCCGCCTCGTTCACGAGGTTGGCGAGGTCGGCGCCCGAGAAGCCCGGCGTCCCGCGCGAGATGGTGCGCGGGTTCACGTCCGGCGCCAGCGGCACCTTGCGCATGTGCACCTTGAGGATCTTCTCGCGGCCGATGATGTCCGGGTTCGGCACCACCACCTGGCGGTCGAAGCGGCCCGGGCGCAGCAGCGCCGGGTCCAGCACATCCGGCCGGTTGGTGGCGGCGATCAGGATGATGCCTTCGTTGGACTCGAAGCCGTCCATCTCCACGAGCAGCTGGTTCAGCGTCTGCTCGCGCTCGTCGTTGCCGCCGCCGAGGCCCGCGCCACGATGGCGGCCCACGGCGTCGATTTCGTCGATGAAGATGATGCACGGCGCATTCTTCTTCGCCTGCTCGAACATGTCGCGCACGCGGCTCGCGCCCACGCCCACGAACATTTCCACGAAGTCGGAACCCGAGATCGTGAAGAACGGCACGTTGGCCTCGCCCGCCACGGCGCGCGCGATCAGCGTCTTACCCGTGCCCGGAGGGCCGACAAGCAGCGCACCCTTGGGGATGCGGCCGCCAAGCCGCTGGAACTTCTGCGGGTCCTTCAGGAACTCGACGATCTCCTGCAGGTCGTCCTTGGCCTCGTCCACGCCCGCGACGTCGTCGAAGGTGACGCGCCCGTGCCGCTCGGTCAGCAGCTTCGCCTTGGATTTGCCGAAGCCCATGGCCTTGCCGCCGCCGCCCTGCATCTGGCGCATGAAGAAGATCCACACCGCGATCAGCAGCAGCATCGGGAACCACGAGACCAGGACGCCCAGCAGCGACGGCGAGTCGGAGCTCGACGGCCGCGCCGAGATCTCGACCCCGCGCTCGTACAGGCGCTCGGTCACGTTGGCGTTGGGCGGCGCGTAGGTCGTGAATTCGCGCCCGTCCGAGAAGGCGCCGGAAATCTTGTCGCCCTCGATCGTGACACGGGCGACGGAGCCCGCATCCGCTTCCGCAAGCAGCTCCGAGAAGGTGATGTCGTTCCCGGCCGTCTGCTGAGACGGGTTCTGGAACAGGTTGAACAGCGCCACCAGCAGCAGCGCGATAATCACCCAGAGCGCGAAGTTACGGAAATTGTTCACTGTTTCGGTCCTTTCGGCGCCATTGCGCCGTCAAATCCATCCGCCACCGGGCGGCATGCAGTCGACCCCATCGACATTATTGCAAGATAGGGGCCCAAGAAAGGATTACCAGTCCTTAGAGGATTTCCAAACAGGGCTGCGATCCCTTGTCGCGCAAGCACTTGGCCGGGCGCGAACAGCGCCTAATCCACGTCGGCAACAAGGCTTTCAAGCCCCGCCCGGCGCGGCCCCACGAACCGCGCCACGCCCATCGGCCCGCCCGCATGGGCGCAATAGCCAAGATGCGGCACTTCCGCGAGCTTATCCCCCACGTAGAGCGCCGGCAGCGCCGGCCCCGCGGCAGGCGGCATCGCCCCCGCCCCGTCCTTGAGGTCGCGCCAGCCTTTCGGCCCCAGCGCCCGAACCAGCACCCCGTCATCGGCGCCCGGCCGCAGGCTCACCTCGAAACGCCCGTCCCACACGGCAGCGCCGCCCGAACCGGGCACCGTCGCCGGGTTCGC
The DNA here is from genome assembly GCA_965229975.1 of Parvibaculaceae bacterium. GTDB lineage: Bacteria > Pseudomonadota > Alphaproteobacteria > CGMCC-115125 > CGMCC-115125 > Pyruvatibacter. The sequence goes on along the minus strand of OZ245936.1, from coordinate 217,455 downwards.
CGCCTCCGCCGCCCGCGCCTCGCGCACGAAGAGCAGCCCGGCACTGCGCGGCGCGATTCGCACCCCGCCCAGCGTCGCACCCTTGAAGCCGCCGTCTTCCAGCCGCGCCCGCAACCGCTCGATCTGCTCGTAACGCGGCGGATAGGTCGCCCCGCCGATCGCCATCACCAGCCGCGACAACGCCCGCAGTACGATCTCGTCCGGCGCATCCAGCAGCATCCGCGCATCCGCCACCGCAAACCCGCTGCGGTCGATGCGCGCCGCCCGTGACAGGTGCTCGCAGGTGTAAAAGCCCAGCGCCTCGCGCGCCCGCGCCATCGCCCGCGTCGTCGCCGCCAGCCGCGGCGCTGTCAGGCCCTCGTCTGCCAGCGCCGGCATGAGGGCCCGCATCCGCACCCGCGCGTGCCGCGTGTCCTCGTTGGAGGGGTCCACCACGTGCGCCTGCCCCGCCGCTTCCAGCGTCGCGATCAGCCGCGCCCGCGGAACGGTCAGCAGCGGCCGCAACAGCCGCACGCCTTCCCTGAAACTTTCCGGCCCCATCGCCGCCAGCCCGTCCACGCCGCTGCCGCGCCCGAGCCGCATCAGCAGCGTCTCCGCCTGGTCGTCCTGCGTATGCGCCACCAAGAGCTCGCCGATACCGTTCGCCGCGCACCACGCGCCCATCAGCGCGTAGCGCGCGCGCCGCGCCGCCGCCTGGATGTCGCTCGCGGGCTTGTGCCCGTCCCATGCAAGGACTTCGTGGCGCACGCCCAGCGCCTGCGCCCACACGGCCACGGCCCGCGCCTCGCCCGCCGCTTCCGGCCTGAGCCGGTGATCGACGGTCAGCGCCGTCACCTCGCGGCCCGATGCTTCCGCCTCCCGCGCCGCCAGCACCAGCAGCGCCATCGAGTCCGGCCCGCCGGACACGGCGACGGCGAGTGGCGCGCGCGGGCCAAGCCCGAACGGCGCCATCAGCGCGGCATAATCATCGTCTGTGATCGCGGCGGTCATGCGGTCCGGTCTGCCCCCACGCTACCCGGCCGGAGATTTAGCCCGAAGCCTGCCTACGCACACCCGTTACGGCTGCGTTCCTGCTGCGCGCGCTGCTTCACGCTGGGCGAGGCATTGGGGAATGTGCGCCCCACCTCGGAAAGCGTCAGGCACGCATCTTCCGTCTGCCCCAGCGCGGCAAGCGTGATGCCGAGCTTCAGCAGGCTGTCAGGCGCCTTCGGGCTCGACGAATACTTCTGGTAGCCCGAGAGAAACGCCCGCGCCGCGTCCTGGTACTGCTCGCGCACGTAGTAAGTCTCGCCCAGCCAGTACTGCGCGTTGCCCGCCAGCGACGAGTCGCCATGCGCCTGCAAAAACTGTGAGAACGCCGCTTCCGCCGCGCCGTAGTCCCCCTGCCGCAGGAAGCTCATGGCATAGCGGTAGTCCTCGTCCGCGCTGCCGCCCGGCAACGCGCCCGCCGGCGCACCCGACGGCTGTGCCGAGGCCACCTGCTGTTGCTGCTGGCGGTCCTGCGCGTCGGGGTTGATAAGCTGCGGCGCGCGTTCCGCCACCTGCCGCACGGCATCGTCCGACACCGTGCCGAGCGACCCCATGCTCGCCGCCTGCCCGCTCGACATCGCGCCGCCGGAGGAAGACTGCTGGGATAGCTGCTGCGGCTGTTGCTGGCTCGCCTGCGGGCGCTGCCCGCCGCCCGTGCCTTCCAGCTCGCGCAGGCGGAAATCCGTGTCCCCCATGAAGTTCTCGACCTTCTGGTTGACCTGCCGGATCTGGAACTGGGTCTCTTCCACCTGCCCGCGCAACTCGCGCATGCCCTGCTCGATCTGATCGAGCCGAAGCGACAGCCGCGCCGCCTGGCTCGCTTCCATGTCGGCACCCGCCGCCGCGCCCGCATTGGCCCCGCCGCCCTGGTAGACGGTCCGCTGCACGTCCTGCAGGTCGCGCTCCAGCCGGATCAGTCGGTCATAGAGCGCGTTGGGATCGGTGACGGACTGCTGCGCGGAAGCCACCACCGGCGAAAGCGCCAGCGAGGCAGCCACCGCCGCCAACGGCAGGAAACGGACGGGGAAAGAAAGGGCAAAGCGTGTCATGGCGCGAAAATCACCCGAGAAGCTTGGCTAAATTGAGGCGCACCGTCCTTGGCCGCAAGCAGCGGGGCGCCTGAAACACGAGGGGCGCAAACCGGATCAGCCGGAATGCGCCCCCGATGCCGTCATGTCGTTCGCGCGGAGCGCGGGTGGCTTACGAGCTCGCGCCCGACGTCACCACCGTCACCGAGCGGCGGTTCTGGCTCCAGCAGCTCTCGTCGGAGCAGAGCGCCACCGGGCGTTCCTTGCCGTAGGAGATCGTCTGGATGCGCGACGGCGCGACGCCGAGGCTCACCAGGTAGTCCTTCGCCGAGTTGGCGCGGCGGGCGCCCAGCGCCAGGTTGTATTCGCGCGTGCCGCGCTCGTCCGCGTGGCCTTCGACGGTCACCTGCACGTCGGGATACTGGTTCAGCCAGGCCGCCTGGCGCTGCAGCGTCGCGCGGGCGTCACCGCGGAGCGCCGAGCTGTCGGTGTCGAAGAACACCCGGTCGCCCACGTTCTGCACCAGGTCCTGCTGGGTGCCGGGCGTGGCGCCGGCCGGGGCGGCCTGCGGCTGGGTCGTGGTCTGAACGCTGCCGCCGTCATCCGGCGTCGAGGAGCAGGCAGCCATCAGAAGGGCGGCCGCAGCCACCAGGCCGATTTTCGCGGCATGGGCGGCGTCGCCGAAAGTCCGGGTACGGAGCAGAGCGCTCGTCATCTCAGTAAGTCTCCTAACATGCGGAGGGCCCGCCGGCTGGCGGTCCCTTGAAAATTGGTCCCCGGCCCGCCGGTTGGCCCCGTTACCCCGGGGGTTTTCGGCCGGCAGGCCCATTGCGGCACGCCGCGGTCACGTGGATGCGATGGGATTGTGTCGAATTGGTGTTGTTTTACCCCGTGCGGCGCAAAAAAGCGGTCTCCCGGCGACGATACGCGGCACCTGGCACCCGCGCGATGGATCCCTCCTGAAACGGTATCCCGCCCCCCTTAGCGGATCAAGGGAGACCAGGCCGGGTCCGAGGCCCAGCCCGGCGTGGGCACCTGGCGTTCGTTGTAGCCGGTGAGGTCCACCGACCAGAGCGTCGGCCCGCCCTTTTCGCCGGGCGTCTCGCGGAAGAACATGATCACCCGTCCGTTCGGCGCCCAGGTCGGACCTTCGTTATGAAACCCTTCCGTCAGAATGCGTTCCCCGGTGCCGTCCGGGCGCATCACGCCGATCAGGAAGCGGCCCTTGTACTGCTTGGTGAAGGCGATCATGTCGCCGCGTGGCGACCACACAGGTGTCGAGTACCGCCCCTCGCCGAACGAGATGCGGTGGACGCCCGAGCCGTCGGCGTTCATCACGTAGATCTGCTGCGAGCCGCCCCGGTCGCTTTCGAAGGCGATCTGGTTGCCCTCCGGCGAAAAGCTCGGCGACGTGTCGATCGACGGCGAGTTGGTCAGCCGCCGCGTCGCCCGCGTGCGCAGGTCCAGCTCGTAGACATTGGCGTTGCCGCCCCGCTGCAGGCTCATCACCACCTTCTCGCCCGACGGCGAGAAGCGCGGCGCGAAGGTCATGCCGGGGAACTCACCCACCACTTCCTGCTGTTGCGTCTCGATGTTGTAGAGGTAAACCCGCGGCTGCCCGCCCGCATAGGAGAGATAGGTGATCTCCTGGTTGGTCGGCGAAAAGCGGGGCGTCAGCACCAGCGCGCCGCCATTGGTCAGGAAACGCGGATTGTGCCCGTCCTGGTCCATGATGGTCAGCCGCTTCACGCGGTTGCCCTTCTGGCCGGCCTCCGACACGAAGACGATGCGCGTGTCGAAATAGCCTTTCTCACCCGTCAGCCGCTCGTAGATGGCATCCGAGATGATGTGCGCCACGCGCCGCCAGTTGTCGGGCTTGGTGAAATACTGCAGCCCGATCATCTGGTTCTCGGCGAACACGTCCCACAGCCGGAACTCCACGCGAAGCCGCCCGTCGTCCTGCTGCGTCAGCTGGCCGGTCAGCAGCGCCTGCGCCTCGATGATGCGCCAGTCGCCGAACCGCGGCGCCTGGTTGGGATCGCTTACCTTCTCGATGAAGGCCGCTTCCGACAGCGGGCGGAACAGGCCCGAGCGCTCCAGGTTGGCGCGGATCACCTGGGCCATCTCGTCGCCGGTCTGCGCCGCCGCGTCCGTCGAGCCCACGAAATCCGTCACCGCGATGGGGATCGGCTCGATATTGCCCTGGGTAATGTCGATTCGGAGCTGTGCCTTTGCGGCGCCCGGCAGCAGCATCGCCGCCAGCGCCAGCACACCCAGCAAGGCCCCCGTTCCGCGCGATCCCGCGCGGCTTTCAGCACGCCACATGTGTCTTTCTCCTCATAGGCCGCCCTGCGCCGTTCCCCGTGGCGCTAGCCGCCGAACATCTGGCTCGGATCGAACCGTACCTCGATTTCCCGCCAGGAACTGTACTTGTCCACCGGCATCCTGAACGGCGCACACCGCCGGACCGCCCGCAACGCTGCATCCTGCGCGGCACGCTGGTATGACGACAGGGAAAATCCGCTGCGCGTCACTTCCGGCGGCCTGGCGAGCGACCCGTCCGGGTTGAGCCATATCTTCATCCAAACAACCAAATCCGCCGCATTTGTGGCACCGACCGGCGGCGACCAGCAGGCGCTGATCTGCGCCCGCAACGCGTCGATTTCCGACATGGTCAGCCGGGTTTCGGCGCCCGCGCGCGCATTGTCCGGCACTTCCTGCTGGGGCGCGGCCTGCGGGGCAGGCTTCTGTTCCTCCGGCAGCTTGTCGAGCAGCGCCGCGATCCGGTTCGGATTGAACCCCGGTTCCTGCCTTTGCGGCTCGGGCTTGGGCGGTGTGGGCCGCGTGCGCGGGGCCGGAGGCGTGGGCGGTGCCACGTTCACCTGCTCCTCGGGCTCCGGTTCCGGTTCGGGGGCCGGCGTCGGCACGGGTTCGGGCTCCGGCGCGGGCGGCGGCGGCGTGGCTTCGGCCGGCGGCGCCGCGGGTGCGGGCTCCGGTTCAGGCTCGGGTGCCGGGGTCGGCTCCGGTTCGGGAGCTGGCTGCGGCTCGGGCTCGGGTTCTTCTTCCGGGGCCGGCGGCTCGGCTTCCGCCTCGGGCTCCGGCGCACGGGTGATGCGCGTGTACTCGTCGATCTCGACGATCTCCACAGGCAGCGCCTGCGGCTGCTCCATCACTTCCAGCTTCGGCCGCGGCAGGCCGATGACGGCGACCGCGATCACGGCCACGTGGAACAGGACAGAGAGGGGAAGTCCGCCTCGCATGGGGCCCGCCTAGCGCTCCTCAGCGCTGCCTGACGCCTCCTGCTCGGTGACGAGGCCGATCCGCCGGAACCCGGCCGACGACAGCGTCCCCATCACCTGCATCACCTCGCCGTATTCGACGGTCTTGTCGCCGCGCACATAGACGCGCTCCTCGTAGCCGCCCTCGGCGATCGCCAGCAGCCGCGCCGCCAGCTCGTCCACCTCCACCGGCGTCTCCTGGAGGTAGACCGATCCGTCGCCGCTCACCGTCACGGTCAGCGGTTCGTCGTCGCCCGTCAGCGGCTGCGAGCTCGTTTCCGGCAGGTCGATGGGCACGCCCACCGTCAGCAGCGGCGCTGCCACCATGAAGACGATCAGCAAGACGAGCATCACGTCCACGAAGGGCGTGACGTTGATCTCGCTCATCGGTGTCAGGCTGCGGCGCGCGCGGCGGCGATTGCTGCCGCCCCCGTTGCTGCCCGTGCGCATCGGTCCGGCCGCCATGAGTTACAGCCCCTCGCGGGTTTCATCGATCTGCCGGGACAGGATCGCGGAAAACTCGTCCGCGAACCCGTCGAGCCGCGTCGCATACCGGTTGAGCCGCGTCGAAAAGGCGTTGTAGGCGACCACCGCCGGAATGGCCGCGAGAAGTCCCAGCGCCGTGGCGAACAGCGCTTCCGCGATACCCGGCGCCACGACCGCGAGATTGGTGTCGCGGGTCGCGGCAATCGCCTGGAACGAATTCATGATGCCCCACACCGTGCCGAACAGGCCGATGAAGGGGGCTACCGCGCCCACCGTTGCCAGGAACAGGAGCCCGCGTTCCAGCCGCGCCGTCTCGCGCGCGATCGAGACCGTCATCACACGGTCGATGCGTTCCTGTAATCCGTGTACGGCACGTTTCCCGATTTCTGCCGAGCGGCGCCACTCGCGCATCGCGGCAACGAACAGCGTCGACATCGGGTGGTCCGGGCGGTGACCCATGTTCTGGTAGATGTCGTCCAGCGACTGGCCGGACCAGAACACCTGCTCGAAGCGTTCCGCCTTGCGGTTCACCGAGCGGAAGCGGCCCCACTTCTCGAAGATGATCGCCCACGTCCAGATGCTCGCCGCGAACAGGCCGATCATCACCGCCTTCACCACCGGGTCGGCGCGAAGGAAGAGGCCCCACAGCGAAAAGTCCGTATGGGCAAGCTGCGCGGCGGCGTCAGTAACTTCGGGCATCGGTGAACCTTCGTCGTCCTTCATGCGCTCCGGCGAGCGGCGGTCGGCGTGGATTCAACAAGGCGTCACCGGGGGGCGGAATGCGCTCCACGATTGCCGTTTGAATGTGTCGAAACTGCGGCGTGGAAACGCCGCCAAAGGCCGGAGAGAGGTTGAGACTCAAGGGTTAACGGGGCTTGCAACATACGGTGCCAGAGCGTCGCGCACAAATGCCGGAATGCGCCGTGCACGGCCCGCTGAATCGATCACCGCGATCTCCACCTCGGCCTCGAACAGAAGCGCGTCTTCGCGCCACACGGACTGCTCGGCGCGGATGCGCGCGCCCTTCAGTTCCACGAACCGCGTGCGCACTTCCAGTGCATCGTCCAGCCGCGCCGGCGCGACGAAACGGATCGTCATCTGCCGCACCGTGAAGGCGGTCATGTCGTCCGCATCCATCATCCGGCGGTGGCCGATGCCCGCACAGCGAAGCACGTCCGTCCGCCCCCGCTCGATGAAGCGCAGGTAGTTCGCGTGGTAGACGATGCCCGACGCGTCAGTGTCCTCGTAATAGACCCGCACGCCCATCACGTGGACCCCGTCCTCGATGCGGCCCGCCGGTCCCAGCGCATCACTCACATCAGCCATGAAATCCCCCCAAGGATGTCATCCCGGCCAAGCGCAGTGCGAGCCGGGATCGCCCACGTATGGCACCTGCCCGACCCCAATCTCCGCTCTCCCTCCGGCTTGACCGGAGGGCCCAGAGCCACCCCGCACAAAACCTCCCTGGACCCTCCGGTCAAGCCGGACGGAAGACGGATGGATGAGGACGCGGCCTCACTCCTCGTCAAACAGCCGCGCCTGCGCGGTCTCGAAGGCCGGCGGCACTGTCAGCCCCAAGTGCTTGAACGCGGCTCCGGTCAGCAGCCGCCCGCGCGGCGTGCGCATCACGAAGCCCTGCTGGATCAGGTAAGGCTCGATCACTTCCTCGATGGCGTCCCGTGCCTCGGACAGCGCGGCGGCAATCGTCTCGACCCCCACCGGCCCGCCGCCGAACTTCACTGCCACCGTGCGCAGGTAGTTGTGGTCGAGGCTGTCGAGCCCCGCCGCATCCACCTCCAGCCGCTGCAACGCCTTGTCCGCCGTGCCCGCATCGATTTCCGTGGCCCCGGCCACCGACGCAAAGTCGCGCACACGCCGCAACAGCCGCCCCGCCACGCGCGGCGTGCCCCGCGACCGGCGGGCAATCTCCTTCGCGCCGTCCGCCGTCAGCGGCGCGTTGAGGATCACCGCCCCGCGCCGCACGATCTGCTCCAGCTCCGCTTCGCCGTAGAACTCCAGCCGCACCGGGATGCCGAAGCGGTCGCGGAGCGGTGTCGTCAGCAGCCCCGAGCGCGTCGTCGCCCCCACCAGCGTGAACGGCGCCAGGTCGATCTTCACCGACCGCGCGGCTGGCCCCTCGCCGATGATCAGGTCGAGTTCGAAGTCCTCCATCGCGGGATAGAGAATTTCCTCGACCGCCGGCGACAGCCGGTGGATCTCGTCGATGAACAGCACGTCGCGCGGTTCGAGATTGGTCAAGAGCGCCGCCAGGTCGCCCGCCTTCGCAATCACCGGCCCCGACGTCGCGCGGAAATTGACGCCCAGCTCCCGCGCCACGATCTGCGCCAGCGTCGTCTTGCCGAGACCCGGCGGCCCCGACAGCAACACATGGTCCATCGCCTCCGACCGCCCGCGCGCCGCCTGGATGAAGACGGAGAGGTTCTCCTTCGCCCGCGCCTGCCCGACGAAGTCCTTGAGCGCCAGCGGCCGGATGCCCTGCTCGCCCGCGTCCTCCTCGCTGAACGCCGCATGGATCACGCGGTCAGCCATTGGCATGCCCCCTCGGCCAGTCGCCATCCCACACCGCTTTCCCTCCGGCTTGACCGGAGGGTCCAGAGCCCACGCTGCAAAGGCCAGCCATGGACCGTCCGGTCAAGCCGGACGGAGCGCGGAAAGAGTGGTGCGGATCGTACAAACCCTACCCCGCCAGTTCCTTGAGACCCACGCGGATCAGCTGTTCCGGCCCCGCGGCGTCATCGCCCAGCTTCGCCACGGCGCGGCTCACCGCCTGCGCCGCCTGTGCCTGAGCGTACCCCAGGTTGACCAGCGCCGAGATGGCGTCCGCTTCCGCACTCGCCGCGGGTGCCGCCACGGCACCACCCTTGCCCTCGGGCATCCGCCCGGCTGCTGCCAGCGACGCCGGCACCTTGTCCTTCAGTTCGGCGACGATCCGCTCGCCCACCTTGGGGCCCACGCCCTGCGCCGTCGCTATCGCCTTCGCATCCTTGAACGCGATGGCCCGCGCCAGCGCCGGCGGATCGAGCACCGAGAGAATGGCCAGCGCCGCCTTGGCGCCAACCCTCTGTACACTGAGCAACAGGCGGAACCATTCGCGCTCCGCCTCCGTGGCGAAGCCGAACAGCCGCAGCTGGTCCTCGCGCACATAGGTCTCGATATGCAGCACCGCCGCCTTGCCCGGCCCGCCGAGCGCGCGCAGCGTCGTCGCCGAGCACGAGGCCAGGTAGCCGACGCCGCCCACGTCGATCAGCGCCCAGTCCTCGCCGGTCTCGTCCACCAGCCCCTTGAGCTTGCCGATCATTGCGCGGCTCCCGCCTGCGCCTGCGCGATCCGCGCCGCACCGGCACTGCCATGCGCGTGCGTGATCGCCACCGCCAGCGCATCCACGGAGTGTTCCGAGTCCGGCGCGCATTGCGGCAGCAGCATCGTCACCATGGCCAGCATTTGCCGCTTGTCCGCATGCCCCGCGCCGACGACGGACTTCTTGATGTGATTGGGCGCGTATTCGGCAACGGACAGCCCCGCCTGCGCCGCCGCGAGGATCGCCACGCCGCGCGCCTGGCCCAGCTTCAGCGTCGCCTGCCCGTCCCGGCTGACGAACACGTTCTCGATCGCCGCCTCGTGGGGCCCGAATTCTGCGATAACGGCAACCAGCCCCTCATGCAGCGCCGCCAGCCGTTCGCTCAGTTCGCCGGTGGATTGCGAGGTCACGGTCCCGTTCGCCACGTGGACGAGCCGCGAGCCCGTGACATCCACGATGCCCCAGCCCGTCGCCCGCAGGCCCGGATCGAGCCCCAGTAGCCGTCTCGTCGCTGCCATGCGCCTCGCCCAAGCCTTGGCGCGGGCGCACCGCGTCAGGCCGTCAGGCTCTCCAGAACCGAATCGGACACTTCGAAGTTGGCATAGGTTTGCTGAACGTCGTCGTTGTCGTCCAGCGCGTCCAGAAGCTTCATCAGGGTCTGCGCCTGGTCGCCGTCCACCTCGATGGTGTTCTGCGGCTTCCAGACAAGCGCCGCCTTCTTCGGCTCGCCGAGCTTTTCTTCGAGCGCCGTGGACACATCCCCCAGCGCATCCGACGCGCAGATGATCACGTGGCCCTCCTCGGAGGACTCCACATCGTCCGCCCCCGCCTCGATGGCCGCTTCCAGCATTTCCTCGCCGTCCGCCGCGTCCGCCGGGTAGTCGATCTGCCCCACCTGGTCGAACATGAACGACACCGAGCCCGTCTCGCCCAGGTTGCCGCCGTTCTTCGAGAACGCGGCGCGCACCTCGCCCGCCGTGCGGTTCTTGTTGTCGGTCAGCGCCTCGACGATCACGCCGATGCCGCCCGGGCCGAAGCCCTCGTAGCGCATGTATTCGTAGTTATCCGCGTCGCCGCCCTGGCTCTTCTTGATGGCGCGCTCGATATTGTCCTTCGGCATGTTCTCCGCGCGCGCCGCCTGGATGGCGGCCCGCAGGCGCGGGTTGGCCGCCGGGTCCGGCCCGCTCAGCTTGGCCGCGACGGTGACTTCGCGCGCCAGCTTGGCAAAGATCTTGGAGCGCTTCGCGTCCTGCGCCCCCTTCCGGTACATGATGTTCTTGAATTGCGAATGGCCGGCCATCGCCGTGGGCTCCGCTCTGCCTGAATTTCCGGGTTGGCGCGTCTTATAGAGAATTGCCCCCCGCCTCGGCTAGATGGGCGTTCAATCCGTCTTGTCCCCACCCGCCCTGGGCGCGGACCGACAAAAAGGAAGGGAGGGCGCCCGATGAGACGCCCTCCCTGCTCGTTGCCAGCTTGTCCCAGCGGCCTCCCTCAGGAGGCACACAGCTCTTCGCTGCGTCTCCAGTTCAGGAAACGCCTACGGAAACAGCTTTTCGACGGCTTCCCGCTCCTCGCGGAGCTCCTTCTCCGTCGCATCCATGCGGGCGCGGGAGAACTCGTTGACCGGCAGGTCCTGAACGATCTCGTACTTCCCGTTCTTGCAGGTCACCGGGTAGCCGTAGATCACCCCTTCGGAAATCCCGTAGGAGCCGTCGGACGGGATGCCCATGGAGACCCAGTCCCCGTCCGGCGTGCCCAGCGCCCAGTCGCGCATGTGATCGATGGCGGCACTGGCCGCGCTCGCCGCGGACGACGCGCCGCGCGCCTTGATGATGGCGGCGCCGCGCTGCTGCACCTCGGGAATGAACGTCTTCTCGTACCAGTCCTGGTCCACCTTCGAGAGGGCCGCTTCGCCCTTCACCGTGGTGTTGTGCAGGTCGGGATACTGGGTCGAGGAGTGGTTGCCCCAGATGATCATCTTCTTGATGTCGGTGGAGTCCGCCCCGGTCTTTTCCGCCAGCTGGCTCATCGCCCGGTTGTGGTCGAGCCGCACCATCGCCGTGAAGCACTTCGGATCGAGGTCCGGTGCGTTCTGCTGGGCGATCAGCGCGTTCGTATTCGCCGGGTTGCCGACCACGAGAACCTTCACGTCGCGCTTGGCGTGATCGTTCAGCGCCTTGCCCTGCGGGCCGAAGATCGCGCCGTTGGCTTCCAGCAGGTCCTTGCGTTCCATGCCGGGGCCGCGCGGACGGGCGCCGACGAGATAGGCGAAGTCCACGTCCTTGAACGCGACATTCGCATCATCCGTGGCGACGATGCCCTTCAGCAGCGGGAAGGCGCAGTCGTTCAGCTCCATCACCACGCCGTTCAGCGCGTCCAGCGCGGGCGTGATTTCAAGCAGGTGCAGCTCCACGGGCTGGTCCGGCCCCAGCATGTCGCCGGCAGCGATACGGAAGAGCAGCGCGTAGCCGATCTGTCCGGCAGCGCCGGTAACCGCGATTTTGACGGGTTCTTTCAAAACGATCTCCTTTCGGGAAAAATTTGCACTCCAGATACCCGCACATCCGGCGTGACGGAAGCCCTGCAGCCCCCGCGGCAGCTGTTAAGCACCCACCGCCGCCGGTTTCAGCCGTCCACCGAGCCGCACGGGCTCCACCCGGACCGCCTGCCCCGTCGCGTCGTCCGTTTCCACGAACACGCCGCACACGGTCGCCTCGCCCTCGGCGGGCTGGAAGCGGCCGGAGGAAATCTTGCGTGTGAAGCGGTTGAGCGGCTCGTCCTTCTGCATGCCGATGACCGAGTCGTAGTCGCCGCACATGCCCGCATCCGTCTGGTAGGCGGTGCCGCCGGGCAGGATCTGCGCATCCGCCGTCGGCACGTGGCTGTGCGTGCCCACCACGAGCGACGCGCGCCCGTCCGCGAAATGCCCCATCGCCATCTTCTCGGACGTTGCTTCCGCGTGGACGTCGATGATCACGGCATCCGCCGCCTCGCCCATGGGGCACGCATCAAGCTGCGCTTCCACCGCCGCAAACGGATCGTCCAGTGGGTCCATGAAAACGCGCCCCATCACGTTCACGACTAGCACGCGCCTGCCGCCGCGCGCCTCGAACAGCCCGGCCCCGCGCCCCGGCGTGCCGCTGGGAAAGTTCGCAGGCCGCAGCAGCCGCTGCTCACGCTCGATGAAGACCAGCGCCTCGCGTTGGTCCCACGAATGGTTGCCGCCCGAGACCACGTCCGCGCCTGCGTCCAGCAGTTCGGTCGTGATCTTCTCGGTGATGCCAAAACCGCCTGCGGCGTTCTCGCCGTTCACCACCACGAAATCGAGATCGAGGTCCGTGCGCAGCCCCGGCAGCGCCGTCACTACCGCGTCGCGCCCCGACCGGCCCACCACATCACCCAGGAACAAAAGCCGCAAAACGCCTCACTCACTCTTGGCTTGGGAAACGCGGATCACCCCGCGCTCCGTCACGATCCAGTCCACCGGCACGTCATGGGCCTCGCGCGGCAGCGCGCCGCCCACCTGCCCGCCATAGGCAATGCCGATGCTGAGCACCGGCCCGTCTTTTCGAAGTTCGGCGAGCGTGCGGTCGTAGAACCCGCCGCCATAGCCCAGCCGGAAACCGGCGCGATCAAACCACAAGCCCGGCACCAGCACCAAAGTCGGCCGCACATCTTTCGCCAGCGGCCGTGGCTCGGGGATGCCGAACGGGCTCAGGATCATCGCATCTCCTGGCACCCAGGCGCGGAACGCCAGCGGCCGCGTCCGGCCCATCACATGGGGCAGCGCCGCCCGGTGTCCACGCGCGACAAGCCGCAGCAGCGCCGGCATCGGGTCCGCTTCCTCGCGCACCGGCCAGTAGCCGGCCACTGTCTCCTGCTCGCGCAGGGGTACGCCGCCAACCAGCTGCCGCGCGATCATGTTGCCTGCCCGCGGGCCGGCCGCGCGCGCCGCGCGGGCGCGCTGCCCCCGCGCCCAGTCGCGCAGGGCCCGCTTCGGCAGGTCTGGCGGTGGCAACGGAGTCATGGCGCTGATGATGTGTGGAAACGTGAGGCGGGGCCGCCTCGGCCGCTGGAGACGAATCCTCGGGAACCTACATAAGTAGGTGGGCGCCGTGATGCCCGGGCCCACGAGCCCGGGCAGGGACAGCTCCCTCGAGGACCGTAAGGCCCCGAGCAATGTGGCTCCTGGCGAACCAGGCAGCCCCTAAGACCAAGCAAGTTAGGAAGCCTCGAGCCGTCCGGCAATATCTTCCAGCCGCCGCGCCGCCGTTTCCAGCACTTCCGCGACCGATTCTTCCGCTTCCTGCGTCTTGGAAGCGGCGCCCGCGCGCGCATCCTTAAGCTGTTCGATGTCGTTCTTGAGCGACTGCACCTCGCCCAGCGCCTCGGACAGTTCGTCCGCGACCAGCAGCCCTGCCATCAGCATCAGCCGCTGATCGCCCACCTGCCCCACGCTCTGCGCGAGCTGGGTCACGTGCTTGTCCATGTAGGCGGCCAGCCCCTTGAGGTGATCCTCCTCGCCGTCATCGCAGGCGAGCGTGTAGGCGCGGCCGTTGATCTTCACGGTAACCTGGGCCATCGGCGGTCGCTCTCCCTACGGTTCCAGCACGGCGCGGATACCCGCGATGGCCTCGTCCAGCCGGCCCGACACGTCGTTGGCCGTGTCGTCCAGTTCGCGCGCATGGGTCTTCATGCGGTCCAGCTCGTCGGCCAGCCGCGAGCGGTCCTCGCGCAGCGCGGAAATCTCGCGCTCGAGCGAATTGGCGCTCTGCGACTTGATGCTGCGCCGGTTGATGCCGGCTTCGAGACGGTCGAGGGCCGTCGAGAACCGCTCCATTGCGGCGTCGAGCTTGCTCATCGCGTGTGCGGTCGTTTCCGGTTGGCCCGCTTTGTCCCCCGTGCCTCCGTCATGCGGTTTGCATGCGGAATGCGGGCGCGGCGCAAATGCAACAGTCTTGCAACATAAGGTATGCGTCGCCTGCAACGCCGGTCAACGCCGCCAAAATGCGCGGAAATCCCCTGCCACGCGCGTGTTGACGTTGCAAGGCCGCATGGTCATTCTCCCGGCCCGATTTCGGGGGGTGCCGCCAGCGGGTACAGGGCCTGTGGCAGCGCCCGTGAAAAGGAACAGCAATCCACCTGCGAATCTGGTCACATGACCGTCCCACGCGCCGGCAAGAGCGCGGGAACAAATTCGCGGGGCTGAGGGCAACCGGACATGACACCAGTAAGCAGCGCGGCCGTCCCTGACGCCGCGGACGGAACCGTATCAGCAGCGCCCGCCGCCGGGCACGACATGATGGCCAACGCCATCCGCGTCCTCGCGATGGATGCCGTCGAGCAGGCGAAGTCGGGCCATCCGGGCATGCCCATGGGCATGGCCGATGTCGCCACGGTGCTGTTCACCCGCTTCATGAAGTTCTGCCCGCAGGATCCGGCCTGGCCGGACCGCGACCGCTTCGTCCTCTCCGCCGGCCACGGCTCGATGCTGCAATACGCGCTGCTGCATCTCCTCGGCTACGAGGACATGACCATCGACCAGATCCGCAACTTCCGGCAGATCGGCTCGCTCACGCCGGGCCACCCGGAAGTCGATCACACCCCCGGCGTCGAGACGACCACCGGCCCGCTCGGCCAGGGCCTCTCCACCGCCGTCGGCATGGCGCTCGCCGAGCGCATGCTGAACGCCCGTTTCGGCGATGATCTGGTCGATCACCACACCTACGTCATCGCCTCCGACGGCGACCTGATGGAAGGCATCAGCCACGAGGCAATCCACCTCGCCGGTCATCTCGGCCTGTCGCGCCTGATCGTCCTGTTCGACGACAACGGCATCACCATCGACGGCCCCATCTCGCTTTCCGAGTCGGGCGACCAGGTGGCCCGCTTCGAGGCCGCCGGCTGGGACGCGGTCCGCATCGACGGCCACGACCCGGAAGCCATCGCCGCAGCCATCGAGGCCGCGCGGAACAGCAGCAAGCCGTCGATGATCGCCTGCAAGACCAAGATCGGTTTCGGCTCGCCCAACAAGGAAGGCACCGCCGCCTCCCACGGCGCGCCCCTTGGCGCGGAAGAGATCGAGGCGACCCGCAAGGCGCTCGGCTGGGACCGCGGCCCCTTCGACATTCCCGCCAACGTGCTGGACGCCTGGCGCGTCGCCGGCCTTCGCGCAGCCAAGGCGCGTGCTTCGTGGCAGAAGCGCCTCGAGAACGCACCCGCCGAGCAGCGCACCCGGTTCGAGCGCACCCACGCGGGCTCCCTGCCCGACAACCTCCACGCCGCCGTCAACGACGTGAAGCGCGCCTTCACCGAAGGCAAGAAGGACGTCGCCACCCGCAAGGCGTCCGAGACCGTCATCGGCGCGCTCGCTGACGTGATCCCGGAACTCGTGGGCGGCTCCGCCGACCTCACCGGCTCCAACAACACCAAGGCCAAGTCGCAAGGAAACGTGACTGCCGAGGATTACAGCGGCAGCTACATCCACTACGGCATCCGCGAGCACGGCATGGCCGCGGCGATGAACGGCATGGCGCTGCACAAGGGACTGATTCCCTATTCGGGCACCTTCCTCGTCTTCACCGACTATTGCCGCCCGTCGATACGCCTCTCGGCGCTGATGAACCGGCGCGTCATTTACATCATGAGCCACGATTCGATCGGGCTCGGCGAAGACGGCCCCACCCACCAGCCGGTGGAGCATCTTGCCGCCCTGCGCGCCATTCCCAACCTCAACGTCTTCCGCCCGGCGGACAGTGTCGAGACGGCGGAAGCCTGGGAAGCGGCCCTCAAGTCGAAGGACGCCCCCAGCGTCATCGCCCTCACCCGCCAGAACCTGCCGGTCGTGCGCACCAGGCACACCGACGAGAACCTGACGGCGCGCGGCGGCTACGAGCTTCTCGCCGCCGACGGCGACGCCAAGGCAACCATCATCGCCACCGGCTCCGAGGTCGAGATCGCCATCGGCGCCCGCAAGATCCTGCAGGCCGACGGCATCCCCACCCGCGTGGTCTCCATGCCCTGCCAGGAGCTGTTCCTCGCCCAGCCCGTCGCCTACCGCGACGAGGTGCTGCGCCCGGCGACCGCCCGCGTGGCCGTGGAAGCGGCCTCCCCCATGGGCTGGCGCGATTTCGTGGGCGACAAAGGCGGCTTCGTCGGCAT
Source organism: Parvibaculaceae bacterium (assembly GCA_965229975.1). Taxonomy (GTDB): domain Bacteria; phylum Pseudomonadota; class Alphaproteobacteria; order CGMCC-115125; family CGMCC-115125; genus Pyruvatibacter. The sequence goes on along the minus strand of OZ245936.1, from coordinate 201,154 downwards.
GACCGGCTTCGGCGCCTCGGGTCCCTACAAGGCCCTCTACGAGCATTTCGGCATTACGCCGGAAGCCGTGGCCCACGCCGTCCGCGAGCGCGTCTGACCCCTTCAGGCCGCCCATCCCGATTGACCGGCCCGATTCCACGCGAGTTCGCCTTCCATCGCGCGGAATGACTCGCTATACCGACCGCCAATCAGGCTCGGGCGCGCGGTTCCCTGCCGCTGCGCGAGCGGTTTTCAGGTCTTTCGGAGGTGAGTGGATATGCCGGTGAAGGTTGCCATCAACGGCTTTGGACGCATTGGCCGCCTGGTCCTGCGCGGTATCGTCGAGTCGGGCCGCAAGGACATCCAGGTGGTGGCCATCAACGATCTGGGGTCGGCGGAAGCCAACGCCCACCTGCTCCAGTACGACACGGTCCACGGCCGCTTCCCCAGCAAGGTCTCCAACACCAAGAATTCCATCACGGTGGACGGCAACAAGATTGCCGTCTCCGCCGAGCGGAACCCGGCCGATCTGCCGTGGGGTGACCTCGGCGTCGATATCGCCCTCGAATGCACCGGCCTCTTCGCCGACAAGGAAAAGGCCTCCGCGCACCTCAAGGCCGGCGCCAAGCGTGTCCTTGTCTCGGCCCCGGCCTCGGGCGCTGACATCACGGTCGTCTACGGCGTCAACCACCAGGACCTGAAGAAGTCCCACAAGGTGGTTTCCAACGCCTCCTGCACCACCAACTGCCTGGCCCCGGTCGCCAAGGTGCTGCACGACGCCTTCGGCATCGAGCGCGGGTACATGACCACGGTCCACGCCTACACGGGCGACCAGCCGACACTGGACACGCTCCACAAGGACCTGCACCGCGCCCGCGCCGCCGCCTCGAACATCATTCCAACCTCGACCGGCGCCGCCAAGGCCGTCGGCCTCGTGCTGCCGGACCTTCAGGGCAAGCTCGACGGCACCGCCGTGCGCGTGCCGACGCCCAACGTCTCGATGATCGACCTCGTCTTCACCGCGAAGAAGGACCTCACGGTCGAGGCCATCAACGAAGCCATGAAGGCTGCCGCCAAGGCAAAGCCGCTCAAGGGCATCCTCGCCACCAACGACCGTCCGCTGGTGTCGATGGACTTCAACCACAACCCGGCCTCCTCCACCTTCGACCTGACGCAGACGCAGGTTGTCGAAGGCAAGATGGGCCGCGTCCTGTCCTGGTACGACAACGAGTGGGGCTTCGCGAACCGCATGGCCGACACCGCCGTCGCCATGTCGAAGCTCGGCTGACCATACGGGGACGGAGACGGCGACATGGGTGAGAAGTCGTTCCGCACGCTGGACGATCTCTTCCGCTCGGGTGACGTGACCGGCAAGCGCGTCCTCCTGCGCGCCGACCTCAACGTGCCCCTGAAGGACGGCAAGGTGAGCGACGCCACGCGCATTGAGCGTGTGGCGCCCACCATCCGCGAGCTTGCGGGCAAGGGCGCCATCGTCGTGCTCCTCTCCCACTTTGGCCGCCCCAAGGGCGAGCGGAACCCCGAGTTCTCGCTCGAGCCCGTCGCCGACGCCGTCGCGTCCGAAACCGGCCTCGACGTCGCCTTCGCGGACGACTGCATCGGCGACGATGCGGCGAATGCCATCGCCAAGCTCGCCCCCGGCAGCATCATCCTGCTGGAAAACACCCGCTTCCACGGCGGCGAGACAAAGAACGACGCGGGCTTCGCGGACGAACTCGCAAAGCTCGGCGACATCTACGTCAACGACGCCTTTTCCTCCGCCCACCGCGCGCACGCCTCGACCGAGGCCATCGCCCACCGCCTGCCCTCCTACGCGGGCCGCGCAATGGAAGCGGAACTGGACGCGCTGGAAAGCGCGCTCGCCAATCCCGAGCGCCCGGTCGTCGCCATCGTCGGCGGCGCCAAGATCTCCACCAAGCTCGATCTCCTCGGCAACCTGGTGGAGAAAGTCGATTACCTCGTGATCGGCGGCGGCATGGCCAATACCTTCCTTGCCGCGAAGGGGATCGACGTCAAAGCCTCGCTTTGCGAACATGACCTCGGCGACACGGCGCGCGAGATCATGGCGAAGGCGGAAGCCGCCGGCTGCAACCTTCTCCTGCCCCGCGACGTGGTGGTCGCCGAGAAATTCGAGGCGATGGCGCCCTCGAAGACCGTGCCGGTGGACCAGGTGCCCGACGGGTACATGATCCTCGACGTGGGATCGGGTACCATTGCTGACCTGTCTGCGCGGTTCGAGGCGGCGAAGACGGTTGTCTGGAACGGCCCGCTCGGCGCCTTCGAGATCGCGCCCTTCGACAACGGCACGAATGCCGCGGCCCGGCATGTGGCGATGCTGACAAAAATGGGCCAGCTGAATTCCGTCGCGGGAGGCGGCGACACGGTTGCAGCGCTCAACAATGCGGGCGCGGCAGACGATTTTTCGTATGTGTCCACGGCGGGCGGCGCCTTCCTCGAATGGCTCGAGGGCAAGGAGCTGCCGGGGGTCAAGGCGCTGGCCGCCTGACTTTCACCGCCACCGGGCAAGAGGATCCGAGGGGAGACCATGAGCCAAGAACTGGAAACCACGGCCCAGAAGATGGTGGCGCGGGGCAAGGGCATCCTTGCCGCCGACGAAAGCTCCGGCACCATCAAGAAGCGCTTCGACGCCATCAACACCAAGTCGACCGAGGAGTCGCGCCGCGACTACCGCGAGATGCTGTTCCGCACCGACGAGGCGATGAAGAACTACATCTCCGGCGTCATCCTCTATGACGAGACGATCCGCCAGAAGGCGAAGGACGGCACCCCGCTCGCCGAGATCATCAAGGCCGCGGGCTCCATCCCTGGCATCAAGGTGGACGCCGGCGCCAAGGACCTTGCCGGCAGCCCCGGCGAGAAGATCACCGAGGGCCTCGACGGCCTGCGCGAGCGCTTCGCCGAGTACTATGACCTCGGCGCCCGCTTCGCGAAGTGGCGCGCGGTCATCGACATCGGCCGCGAGGGCAACCGCTCGATCCCGTCCTACAACTGCATCAACGCCAACATGCAGGCGCTCGCCCGCTACGCGGCGCTGGCGCAGGAAGCCAGCATCGTCCCCATCGTCGAGCCGGAAGTCCTGATGGACGGCGATCACGACATCGACACCTGCTACAGCGTCACCCAGTGGGTGCTGAAGGAGCTCTACCAGCAGCTCTACTTCGCCGGCGTCAGCCTCGAAGGTTCGATCCTCAAGCCGAACATGATCGTGCCGGGCAAGAAGAGCGCGAAGCAGGCCAGCGTCGACGAGGTCGCGGAAAAGACCGTGAAGTGCCTCAAGAACTGCGTGCCCTCCGCCGTGCCGGGCATCGTGTTCCTGTCCGGCGGCCAGTCGGACGAGGACGCTACCGCCCACCTCAGCGCCATGAACGCGGGCTACGATCTCCCGTGGGCCCTCTCCTTCTCCTACGGCCGCGCCCTCCAGGCCGCGCCGCAGAAGGCATGGGGCGGCGACAACGCCAACTGGGACGCGGGCCAGGCCGCCTTCCTCCACCGTGCGCGCATGAACTCGCTCGCCGCCAGGGGCGAGTGGAAGCCGGAAGCGGAGAAGCAGGCTGCCTGATCAACCGCTCAGCCGCCTCTACCTGATCACGCCGCCGCGTCTTGACGACGTGGCGGCGTTTTCGCACGTCTTCGAGGAAGCCCTGAAGGCGGGCGATGTCGCCTGCGTGCAGCTGCGCCTCAAGGACGTGGACGACGCCACGGTCATCGCCGCCGCCGAAGCGCTCATGCCCATCGCCCACGACTACGACGTGGCCTTCCTCATCAACGACCATCCGCACATCGCCGCCAAGGTCGGCGCCGACGGCGTCCATGTCGGCCAGCAGGACACGCCCTACGCCGAAGCCCGCAAGATCCTCGGCGAGGACGCCATCATCGGCGTCACCTGTCACAACTCCCGCCACCTCGCCATGGAGGCGGGTGAAGCGGGCGCGGACTACGTCGCCTTCGGCGCCTTCTACGATACGAAAACGAAAGAGCCGAGCGCGCGCGCCGAGCCTGAAATCCTCTCCTGGTGGCAGCAGCTCTTCGAGGTGCCGTGCGTCGCCATCGGCGGCATCACGGCGGAAAATGCCGCCCCGCTCGTTGCGGCGGGGGCGGATTTCATTGCCGTTTCATCCGGCGTATGGTCGCACCCCGCTGGGGCCGGGGCTGCCGTGAAGGCGATCAACGAGGTGATCACCGCCACACCGCGCAAATTCGTGGAGACCCATGCCTGATCGTCCCGTTGGCATCCTGATCCTTATCTTCGCCCTCCTCACCGCCGTGCCTGCCTGGGCTGCCGCTGAAGACGGCACGCCGGAAGGAACGCCGGAGAATGTCCGCTTCGTGTCACCGGAAGTGGCAAAGGCGGTCGACGCGATCGAGGAAGGCAATTTTTCCCGCGCCGCCGGCTTCCTGCGCCCCGCCGCCGAGAACGGCGATGCCGACGCGCAGGCGCTTCTGGGCCAGCTCTATCTCGACGGCCAGGGCGTCGAACGCGATCTCTTCGAAGCCGGCCGCTGGCTGCGCTCCGCCGCCAGCAACGGAAGCGCCTCGGGGGCCTATGCCCTCGCCACCAGCGTCGCCGAGGGCACGCTGACCATGCCGGGCACCGATCCAGCGGACGAAGCCGCCCGGACGGACGAAGCCACCCGCCTCTACATCGCCGCCGCCAATGCGGGCTCCGTTCCCGGCAAGGTGGAAGCAGGCCTGCGCTATGCCCGCGGCATCGGCGTTGCGCAGGACATGTTGGCAGCCAGCCGCTGGTTTCGAGAGGCCGCGGAAGCCGGCAGCCCCAGTGCCCAGTTCAACCTCGGCGCGCTCCATGCCGCGGGCGCCCTTTCCGGCGGCAAGCCAGACCACGAATCCGCACTGCCGTGGTTCCGAAAGGCCGCCGAACAGGGCCACATCGACGCCCAATACAATCTCGGCCTCGCCGCAGCGCAGGGCCTTGGCCGCGCAGAGGACAACGCCGAAGCCGCGCGCTGGTTTGAACCGGCAGCGAAGGCGGGCCTGCCTGACGCCCAGGCCGCCCTCGCCTACCTGCTCTACCAGGGCGAAGGCGTGGAGAAGGACGTGGAACGCGCTGCCGCCCTCTACGCTGCGGCCGCCGAGCAAGGCCATCTCGTGGCACAGAACCGCCTCGCCCGCCTCTACGTCATGGGACGCGGCGTCGAGGCCGACATGGCTGAAGCGTGGAAATGGCACACCATCGCAAAGCGCAGCGGCTATGAGGACGAGGAACTGGACGCCCGCTTTACCAAGTTTCTCAAACCCGAGGCTCGCAGCGAGGGCGATGCGCGCGCCACCCGCTGGCTCGAAACGCGCAACACCGCGAACTGACGGCCAGCCCTGTCCGTGCGCCCCTTGCACTCCCCCGCGCACTGGTGCATGTGAGGCGCGCTTTTCCCATCCCCGGCACACCGGTCACTTCATGAAGATCAACGGCAACGAAATCCGCCCCGGCAACATCATCGAGCACAATGGCGGCCTGTGGGTCGCGGTGAAGGTGCAGAGCGTGAAGCCGGGCAAGGGCGGCGCCTACGCGCAGGTCGAGCTCAAGAACCTCATCGACAACACCAAGCTCAACGAGCGCTTCCGGTCGTCGGAAAACGTCGAGCGTGTCCGCGTCGACACCAAGGACTTCCAGTTCCTGTTCGATACCGGCGAAATGCTCACCTTCATGGATACCGACACCTACGACCAGATCGAGCTGAGCCGCGATTTCGTCGGCGACCGCGCGGCCTTCCTGCAGGAAGGCATGCAGGTGACGCTGGAAATGTACGAGGAAAAGCCAATCGGCATTAACCTGCCGGAGCACGTGACGCTCGAGATCACCGAGACCGAGCCCACCATCAAGGGCCAGACGGCCGCCTCGTCCTACAAGCCGGCGATGCTGGAAAACGGTGTGCGCGTCATGGTGCCGCCCTTCGTCACCACCGGCGAGCGCATCATCGTCGACACCAACGAAGTCACTTACGTCCGCCGCGCGGACTGATCCCGGTATGTCGCTTCGTTCCCCTGCCATCAACGTCATGGTCGGCGCGGCCCGCAAGGCCGCCCGCCGCCTCGCGCGCGATTTCGGCGAAGTGGAGAACCTCCAGGTCTCGAAGAAAGGCCCCGGCGACTTCGTCTCCGCCGCCGACCTCAAGGCCGAGCAGATCATCTTCGAGGAACTGACCAAGGCGCGTCCCGGCTACGGCTTCCTCATGGAAGAGCGCGGCCGCGTCGAGGGCTCGGACAAGAGCCACACCTGGATCGTCGACCCACTGGACGGCACCACGAACTTCCTCCACGGCATGCCCCACTTCGCCATCTCCATCGGCCTGGAGCGCGAAGGCCAGCTCGTCGCGGGCCTCGTCTACAACCCGGTGACCGACGATCTTTTCCTTGCCGAGAAAGGCCAGGGCGCCTTCCTCAACGACCGCCGCCTCCGCGTCGCGGGCCGCACCAAGATGGAAGACGCCATTTTCGCCACCGGCATTCCCTTCAAGGGGATGGAATGGCACGAAGAGTTCAGCCGCGAACTGGCGGCCCTCATGCCCGTCACCGCGGGCGTGCGCCGCTACGGTGCCGCCGCCCTCGACCTCGCATGGGTAGCCGCCGGGCGCTTCGACGGCTTCTGGGAACACGGCCTCAATCCGTGGGACGTGGCGGCCGGCATCCTGCTGGTGCGCGAAGCAGGCGGCTTCGTCTCCGACCTCGCCGGCGGCAACGGCATGCTGGAAGGCAAGGGCATCGTCGCCGCCAATGCCGATCTTTTGCCGCATCTTCAGGCTATTCTCAAAGCTGCCGCCCGCGCTGCTTAGGCTGCGCCGGGACTGGCGGCCCGCCGGGCCCCGCTCTTTACGCGCCGCGCGCAAGCGTTTAACCCCTTGAGCCGCGCGTTCTTACGTCCGCGAATCGCCGGATGATGAGTGGGCCAGGGGGGATAAGGTGAGATCGCTCGACCCGGAGACAACCCGGATGAACCGCCGGTTCCAGTCGAAGCGGCGTCTGGTGATGGCTGGCCTCGTGGCCGGCATGACCGGCTTCGCTGCAACCCACGCCACAGCGCAGGACGTGGACGTGAACCTCAACGCGCTGGGCCTGCGGCCCGGCAGCGAAGAGACCCGCCCGCCTGTCGTCCTCCGCTATCCCGGCGCCGACACCGCGACCCGCGAAGTCCCCCGCCTGAAATACCCGGACATGTCCAAGGTTAAGGCCCGGCCCAAGCCGCCCGCCCCGAAGGCCGAGACGGCGGCTGCTGAGCCTGAACCAGTTGAGACCGGGACGGAGACCGCCGAGGCGAACCCCGCGCCTCAACCGGCGCCCGAGCCTGCACCTGAAGCCGCACCTGAACCTGCGTCTCCGCCGGCCCCGGCTGAGGTGGCAAAGGCTGAACCGGCCCCCGTACCCGCGCCGGATGCAAACCCGCCAGCGGACATCGCCGAGACCGTGGAACCGCCCAAGGCGCCAACGGTAATTCGCGTTGAAGCCCCGCGCACCGTACCGCCTGCCCGCGCCGTCAGTCAGGCGTCGGCGAACCCGCCGGCCGAGGAAACCGTCGCAGAGGCAGCGCCTGAACCCGAGGCTGCACCCGAGCCGGAAGCGACAGCTCCGGCACCTGAGCCTGCGCAGCGCTCGGCAACACCCGCAGATGCCGCTGCCCAGGCAGTCCCCCAGCCGGATACCGCCCAGCAGGACCCGCGCGCCCGCTTGGCGATGCTGGACGACCCGGCGACGACGCCGCCCGAGCTCACGCCCCCCGGCCCCGCTATCGCCCGAATTGCCTTCGATCCGGCAGCCGCCGCCATTGTCGGCGATGCCCGCTCAGACCTCGACGCCGTGGCCGAGGCGCTGCGCTACGACCCGCGCCGCATCCAGCTCAAGGCCTATGCCGGCGAACCCGGCGACACCGGCAGCGAGGCGCGCCGCCTGTCGCTCAAGCGCGGCCTTGCCGTACGCACCTACCTGATCGACCGCGGCATCGACTCGCGCCGCATCGACGTGCGCGCCCTCGGCGGTGTGGCAGACACCGGCGACCGCAACCGCGTGGACGTAACCTGGTCGGACAGCTAGTAGGGCCAGGCGCGATAAAGGCGCGATCAAGGAGTTCCTGATGGCCAAGTCCGACGACGCCCTGTCCCTGACCATGCCGCGGCGCCACATTTCGCGCATGCTGACCTTCACCGTGGTCGTCGGCCTCGTGCTCGCCGTCCTCTGGCCGCAGATCGAGCGCGCCTTTCTCGCCAACGTGGTTCTGAACGGCCTGATCGCTGGCGTGCTGCTCATCGGCATTCTCTACAGCTTCCGCCAGGTCCTGGTGCTCGGGCCGGAGATCCGCTGGGTCAACTCGTTCCGCCGCGCAGACCCCGGCCTCACCCTGCCGCCGCCGCCGCGCCTCCTCGCGCCGATGGCGACGCTGCTTGGCGAGCGCAAGGGCCGCGTCGCCATCTCGGCGCCCGCCATGCGGTCGATCCTCGATTCCATCGCCTCGCGCCTCGACGAGGCGCGCGACATCTCCCGCTACATGATCGGCCTCCTGATCTTCCTCGGCCTGCTGGGCACGTTCTGGGGCCTGCTCGACACCGTCTCGTCCATCGCCGACACCATCCGCACGCTCTCGCCCGCGGGCGGCGACGCCAACGACGTGTTCGCGGATTTGCGCGCCGGCCTCGAAGCCCCGCTTGACGGCATGGGCACCGCCTTCTCGTCGTCGCTCTTGGGCCTTGGCGGTTCGCTCATCGTCGGCTTCCTCGACCTGCAGGCGAGCCAGGCGCAAAACCGCTTCTACAACGAGCTTGAAGAGTGGCTCTCAACCGTCACCCGCCTCGATGCGGCGGGCGGCGAGGACAGCCCCCTCCTTGGCGAGATCGCCCGCCGCCTCGACGACATGCGCCGCGACCTCGGCGACGAGCGCGACGGTCGCTCCGCCACCTCCGCCTCGCTCCTCGCGCTGACGGAACGGCTCGCGACCCTCACCGAGCAGATCCGCGCCGAGACCCAGCTTCTCAACAAGGTCGCCGCCAACCAGGCCGACCTGAAGCCAGTGCTGGAAGAAATCGCCCGCCTCGCCGCCAGCCGCGACGAAAGGCACTGACATGGCGCTCGCGTCCCGCAGGCTCCGGCAGGGCCAGGCGGACTACTGGCCCGGCTTCGTGGATGCGATGGCGACGCTGTTGCTCGTCATCATCTTCCTGCTGTCGATCTTCATGCTGGCGCAGTTCTACCTGAGCCAGGCGATCACCGGCCGGGATGCGGCGCTCGAATCCCTGCGCGCCCGCATCACCGAGCTGACCGACCTGCTTGCCCTCGAACAGGGCCGCACCGAGGACCTCGAAAGCACCATCGCGTCCCTCACCTCGTCGCTGGCGGATGCCGAGGCCGAGCAGCAGCGCCTCTCGACGCTCCTTGCCGATGCGCAGGAAGGCGGCGAGGAAGCCGCCGCCCTGCGCGCCGACCTGTCCGAGCAGGAAGAACTCACCGCCGAGGCGCAGGCGCAGGTCGAACTCCTGAACCAGCAGCTCAACGCCCTGCGCCAGCAGCTGGCATCGCTCGAAGCCGCCCTCGAAGCCTCCGAAGCGAAGGACCGCGAAAGCCAGGCCCAGATCGCCGATCTCGGCCGCCGCCTCAATGCGGCCCTTGCCCAGAAGGTGCAGGAGCTGGCCAAGGCCAGGTCCGAGTTCTTCGGCCGCCTGCGCACGGCGCTCGGCGACAGGGAAGACATCGAGATCGTCGGCGACCGCTTCGTGTTCCAGTCGGAAGTGTTCTTCGAGTCCGGCTCTGCCGACCTCAACCCGGAAGGCCAGCAGGAGCTCGACAAGATCGCGCAGGCCGTGAAGGAAATCGCCGGCGACGTGCCGCCGGACATCAACTGGGTCCTGCGCATCGACGGCCACTCGGATTCGCAGCCGATCTCGACGGCGGAGTTCCCCTCCAACTGGCACCTTTCCGCCGCCCGCGCCATCTCCGTCGTGCGCTACCTGACGGATCAGGGCGTGCCGCCGCGCCGGCTCCTCGCCGCGGGCTTCGGCGAGTATCAGCCGCTGGCCGAGGGCAACACGGCGGACGCGATGCGCCGCAACCGCCGCATCGAGTTCAAGCTGACAGAGCGCTAACCCGCTACTCCAGCGGGCAGACCAGCACGTGCCCGTCGAACACCGCGCCGACGACAAGCTTGCCGTCATGCACCGCGCCCACGCTCGACCCCGAGATCGTGCCGTCCGTCGCCACGAACACGTCCTCGGTCTCACCCGTTTCAGGATCGACGCGGATCACTTGTGACGGCGCGACTTCGCTCGCATCGGCCGCATGGGCCAGGAAATCGAACACCGCCGGATGCGCGCCCACGTAAAGCGAGCCGTCGCCCGCGATCTCGATGTTGTCGGCGCCGGTATCCACGTCGATTTCGCGAACCAGCGTCAGGTCGCCGGTGTTGGCGTCCCGGTCATAGACGTTGACCTCGCGCCCCAGGAACTCGGCGATATAGACCTGCTCGCCATCCGCACTCACATTGATGCCGTTCGCATAGGTCAGGCCCGAAACCACCGTGCGGCCCTCGGCCCCGTCCCAATAGACGGCGCCCGAAAGCGGCAGCGCCAGGTAGGCTTCCAGCGTGCTGAGAATGCCCTCGCGGTAGCCGCGGTCGTTGGTGGCATAGAACGCCTCGCGCCCGACCGCCGCCACGTCGTTGGGCGAATACATCTCGTCGAAGGACACGCCCTTCACGTGCGCCAGCCCGTCCTCGGTCACGTCGAATATCTCGACCACCTGGCTGCCGTCCGCCGGGTGGTTGATCGCGAAAAGGCGCTTGGTGCCGTCCGCGTCGGCCCACAGGCTGATGCCGTGCGGCCGGAAGCCGTCCGGCGCATCGGTTGAGACCAGCCGCGGCGTCGGCGCACCGTCGAGGCTGAAGGCATAGATGCCGCCCTCGACACTGTCATCCGTCGCGACAGCCCGCCGGTCATAGGCCGAGACGTAGGCAACGTTGGTCGCCGGATCGATGGTCACGTCCTCCGTGCCCGGATGGACGTCCACGCGCGAGCAGTTCTCCACCAGCTTCGGCTCGAGATCGGCCAGCGCCCCCGAAGCCGGCACCATGACGAACAGGAGCCGCCCCACGGCCACCAGCACGAGCAGCACGATAATCAGCAGAAAAGCGCGCATTCGATCACCCCCAGTATTTATTGGGCCGCGCGGACAGGCGCGGCCGGGGGCATCCTATCGCAACGGCGTGAGTTCGTCAGACCCGACTTCGAGGCCCAGGTCGCACACCAGCACGGCCGGGTCGAACACCGCGCCGATCACCAGCTTGTCCTTGTACGTGGCGCCCACCGACGAACCGGACAGCGCGGCGCCGTCATCAAGGTAAACGGTCCACGCATCGCCGCCGCCGCCCTTGAGCGGCTCGGCCACGACGACCTGGCTCGGACTTGGGCTCGCCGGATCGCTTGCGTGCTCCACGAACGTCGCCATCTTGGGATGGGCGCCGATCCAGATCGAACCGTCCGCTGCCACGTCGATATTGTCGACGCCCGTGCCGAGGAACACCTGGTCCGACAGGCTCAGGCTGCCGTCGATGGGATCGCGCGAATAGATCCGCAGTGTCCGCCCCATCGTCTCGGTCACGTAGACGAAGGACTGGTCATCGGAAACGGCAACGCCGTTGGCCAGCGCCAGCTCGTCCGCCACGACGCGCGCCTCCACGCCGTCCCAGTAGACGACGGTGGTGATCTGCGACGCGAACAGCGCCGCCATCATCCGACCGCTCTCGCCGGGCTCGTCGTGGTCGTTCGTCACGTAGAAGGCGTCATGCGACACCGCCGCCACGTCGTTGGGCGAGACGATCGCGGGATCGCTCACCGTCGCCCGGTGCGTCAACACATCGTCGTCGGACAGGTCGAAGATCTCGACCGAGTGTTCGTCGTTGCCCGGATGGTTCACCGCCATCAGCGTCCGGCGCCCGTCCTCGCCCTTGTAGAGCGCGATGCCGTGCGGCCGGAAACCGTCCGGCGTCAGCGGCGTGATCGGCCGCAGGGTCATCTGCGTCGCCGGCTCGTTCAGGTCCATCACGTAGATGCCGCCGCGCACGGCTTCAGCGCCCGGCTCATCGCTCGCCGCCAGCCGCCGGTCGTAGGCCGAGATGTAGGCAACGCCGCGCTCACGGTCGATCACCACGTCCTCGGGCCCCGGCACGGCCTGCACGCGGGTGCAGCTCTCGCCGTTGTACTTGGCTGTGATGGTCGTGAACTCGCCCATCCGGCTCATGGTGCGCACGTAAAAGAAGCTGCCCACCAGGATCACGATGCCAAGCGCGATCAACGCCCATTTCATGGTCCCGCTCATGCGCCGTCTCCTCCGCCGCCTTCCACAACGTGCAGGCGCGTCTTGCCGCCCGCCGAGCCGTCATCCTGCATGTCGAACTGAAGCCGCGCCAGCCGCGCATAGAGCCCGCCCTCGCGGACAAGGTTCTCGTGTCGCCCTTCGGCAACAATCCGCCCCTCGTCCATCACGACGATGCGGTCGGCCTTCTTCACGGTCGCAAGCCGGTGCGCGATGACCAGCGTCGTCCGCCCCGCCATCAGCCGGTCCAGTGCCTGCTGCACCAGTGCCTCGCTCTGGGAGTCGAGCGCGCTCGTCGCCTCGTCCAGCAGCAGAATGGGCGCATCGCGCAGCAGCGCCCGCGCAATCACCAGCCGCTGCCGCTGGCCGCCCGAAAGCGTCACGCCCCGCTCGCCCAGCTTGGCGTCATAGCCGCCCGGCAGCGACTGGATGAATTCATCCGCATGCGCCGCCTCTGCTGCCGCGCGCACCTCCTCGTCCGTCGCATCGGGACGGCCATAGGCGATGTTCTCGCGCACCGTCGTCCCGAAGACGACCGTCTCCTGCGGAACGAAGGCAATGCGGCGTCGGAAGTCCGCCGGGTCCGCCTTGGTGAGATCAACCCCGTCGATCGCCACCTCGCCGCGCGTCGGATCGTAGAAGCGCAGCAGCAGCTGGAAGACCGTGCTCTTGCCCGCACCCGACGGCCCCACCAGCGCCACCGTCTCGCCGGGCTTCACATCAAGATTGAAATCGTTGAGCGCCGCGAATTCCGGCCGCAGCGGATAGCGGAAGCTGACACCTGAAAACGCCACCGCCCCTTCCGCCGGCTCCGGCAGCGCCACGGGATGCGCAGGTGCGGCAATGTCGGACTTCGCATCCATCAGCTCGCCCAGCCGCTCGGCGGCACCGGCAGCCATCTGGAACTCGCCCCACACCTCGCTGAGTGCCGCCAGGCTCGTCGCGCAGATCACCGCGTAGATGATGAACTGCGACAGCGTCCCCCCGGTCATGTCGCCCGCGATCACCGCCCGCGCGCCCATCCAGAGCACGCCCACGATGCTGGCAAACGCCAGCGTGATGATGATTGCGGTCATGATGGCGCGTGCCGTCACGTGCCGCCGCGCCGCGTCGTAGGTCTGTTCCACCACGCCACGGTAGCGCGCCCGGTCCTGTGCCTCGTGGTTGAAGGACTGCACGACCTTGATCGCCTGCAGCGCCTCGCTGGCGAACGCGCCCGTGTCCGCCAGCCGGTCCTGCGTCGAGCGCGACAGGCGGCGGATCATCCGGCCGAAGCCGATCAGCGGCAGCGCAATCACCGGGATCGCCACCAGCACCATGGCGCTCAGGTCAGGCGCCGTCAGCGCCGCCATCGCCGCCCCGCCGAAGAACAGGAACATGTTGCGCAGCGCCACGGACGCGCTGGAGGTCAGCACCACACGCACCAGCGTCGTGTCCGCCGTCAGCCGCGACAGCACTTCGCCCGTGCGCGTCGTTTCGTAGAAGCGCGGCGACAGGTTCAGGAGATTGCCGAACACGGCCTCGCGCAGGTCCGCCGTCACCCGCTCGCCCAGCCGCGTCACGAAGAAATACCGCGCCGCGCTCGCGATCGCGAGGCCCGCCGCCAGCGCCATCAGGATCCCGAAATGCTGGTCGATCGAGGCCGCGTTGTCGGCGGAAAACCCCTGGTCGACCATCCCGCGGACGCCCACCGGCACCGCGAGCGTAAAGGCCGTCGCCCCCACCAGCGCCATCAGCGCCCCTGCCAGCTGCCACGGGTAGCGCAGTACCAGCGGCATGAGCCGCACCAGCGGGCCCAGCCCGCTGCCTCGCGGGCGGCGGGCGGCTTGGTCTTCCAGGCTCTGCGCGGCGGTATCGCTCAAATCCGGGGCCTCCGGGCTTTGGGTTGCCGGGTCGGGAGGGTCGTCTTACCAGACCCGCCGCGAAGGCCGAAATGGGCCCCAACGCCGCAGTTTTCGAGCCCTGGCGGCCACCTCTTGCGCACGCGGCCCCAAGCCGCTATACCGCGCCCCTTCAAGGCACAGTGCCCAGACGGATTTTCCCGCGACGGCCCGCTCGGGACGCGGCGCGGCAGACGAGGCAGGACGATGAAGGCTGATACCCATCCGGATTACCACTTCATCACCGTGGTGATGAATGACGGCACCGAGTACGTCACCCGCTCCACCTTCGGCGCGGAAGGCGACAAGCTCACGCTCGACATCGACCCGACCACGCACCCGGCCTGGACCGGCGGCGAACAGCGCCTGATGGACCGCGGCGGCCGCCTGTCGCGCTTCAAGGACAAGTACAAGGGCTTCGTTTAAGCCCGGACCGCATGATCCCCTTGGGGACGCGGATACAGAAAAGGCCGGCTCTTTCGGGAGCCGGCCTTTTTCGTTTGTTCGCAGCCACTTGCTGCTAGTGCAGCTGGTCGTCGTGGCGCATCTGGCGGAAGATGCTTTCGATCTTGTTGAGCTGCTTGGCCACAGCCGTCTTCGGCTCTTCCTCGGACGCATCGCCGTGAACCATCTTGTCCAGGCGGTCCACCCGGGCATAAAGCCGGCGCGAACGCGAAATCATGTCGGCGAGCGCCATCGGCAGTTCTTCCGCGCCTTCCAGCGGCTGCGCGTAGCACAGCTCCTTGGCGCCGAGGCGATAGCGCGGTTCGCCCGCCTCTTCCTGCGTCATCTCCCCGCGTGCCACCGCCCGCTGCACCAGCAGCCACGAGGCCACCTGCATCAGCCGCGTCGTTAGGCGCATGCTCTCGGCCGCGTAGGCCAGCGCGCCCTTGCGCGAGAGTTCGCGTGAATGGTCCCGGCCCGGCCCGTCGAGATAGGCTGCTGCCTCCTCGACCATTGCCATGCCATCCTTGAACATCCGGTCGAAATGCGCCGTCTGCGCGAAATTGCGCATACCGCCGGTGTCTTCGGTTCCGGTGAGCGTTGTATCGGCCATGCCCTCGGTGCCCCGCCTTGTTCCGTTGTGATCCTGTTCGGGCCGGAAAATTCTCCTTCCGGCGTCGTCAGGGGTCACAACTACAAGATCGATGCCAGCCGAGTTCTGGGCCAGCCGAAGGCCCAAGGTTAACAAGTTCTTAAGATATGAAAAGCGCAGAAAAAAAGAGCCGCGGGTGAGCGCGGCTCTTAAGGTCAACAGGGAGGCGTCAAATGGGAGTGGCGGCAGCCACCCCAAAATCCGGGCAACCGGATTACGCAGTCTCAGGATAGGGACGAGGTGCTAACGAATGGTTAACAGCGTCCCGGAACGGTGCACAAAGTTGTGCCGGTTTCCTTCAGGACTTGCCGAACACAGCTTCGGCGGCGGACTTGCTGTCCTTCTTGCTCGCCAGCACGCCCTTCACCCGTTCGATTTCCGCTTCGAGCGCCGCGATACGCGCCTCCAGCTCGCTGGCCGACAGGTCCTCGATCTCGGCCTTGGTGAGGCTCAGGATCGGCGGCGGGGGAATTTCGTCGTCCATGGCGGCACCTCCGGGTCTTTGCCCGGCGCGGCTTGAACCCGCGCCGGGGGCCTGCAACTCTCCGCCGAATTCTGAAACCTCCCCGCCCCCGCTGACAAGGCGGCCGACCGGGGACAGACGAAGGCATCCTCCCCCATGACCGTTCCCGGCACCATGAAAGCCGTCGAAATCACCGAACACGGCGGCCCGGAGGTCCTGAAGCTCGTGGACCGGCCCACGCCCGAGCCCGGCCACGGCGAAGTGCTCATCAAGGTTGCCGCCGCCGGTGTGAACCGGGGCGACACCGTCCAGCGCATCGGCTTCTATCCGCCGCCCAAGGGCGCGTCCGACCTGCCGGGCCTCGAGGTTTCCGGCACGGTCGCAGCGCTCGGCCCCGGCGTCACCCTGTGGAAGGAAGGCGACGAGGTCTGCGCCCTCATGGCCGGCGGCGGCTATGCGGAATATGCGGCCGTCCATGAAGGCAGCCTGCTGCCGAAGCCTGAAGGTGTCTCCCTCGTGGACGCCGCCGCCCTGCCCGAAACCATCATGACCGTGTGGACCAACGTCTTCGAGGACGGCGAACTGCGCCCCGGTGAGACGCTGCTTGTCCACGGCGGCTCCTCCGGCATCGGCACAACGGCCATCCAGATTGCTTCGACCCTCGGCGTGAAAGTGCTGGCCACCGCCGGCAGCGCCGAAAAGTGCAAGGCCTGCACGGACCTCGGCGCCACGCGCGCCATCAACTACCGCGAGGAAGACTTCGTGGAGGCGGTGAAGGAAGCGACCGGCGGGCGCGGCGCCGACGTGATCCTCGACATGGTCGGTGGCGACTACGTGGCCCGTAACATTGACGCAGCCGCGCGTCAGGGCCGCATCGTCAACATCGCCTACATGAAGGGCTCGAAGGTAGAGGTTGATCTCCTCCCGGTCATGCTCAAGCGCCTGACCCTGCGCGGCTCCACCCTGCGCGCCCGCGACGTGGCGGAGAAGGCGCGCCTTGCCGCCGAAGTCCGCCTGCATGTCTGGCCGCTGGTCGAGGCAGGCCGCGTCACGCCCGTCGTCGAGACGACGTTCCCCCTGGGGGACGCGCCCAGGGCCCACGAACTGATGGAAAAGAGCACCCACGTGGGCAAGATCCTGCTCGTTCCCTGACGAACGACCGGGCGGCGCCGGCCCGCGCAACAGCCCTTCCATCCGGGCGCGCGAAGCACTATAAGAACGCCAATCCCTTCAACCAATTGGATGAATAGGGGCCGTATCCGCGAGATACGGCGGGGCGCGGCCCTGTGCCGCCGCCTGAACCCGCCCCCTTTTCCGGGTTCCCGCATCCGCAAGAACCGGAGGACCGACCCATGACCGCACCGCTGATGCCGAAGGCCACCGCCGTCTGGCTCGTGGACAACACGTCGCTCACGTTTGACCAGATCGCCGACTTCTGCGGCCTGCACCCGCTCGAGGTGAAGGGCATCGCCGACGGCGACGTCGCCATGGGCATCAAGGGCCTCGACCCGGTGACCGGCGGCCAGATCAGCCGCGACGAGATCGAGCGCGGCGAGAAGGACACGGCCTACCGCCTCGAGATGGCCAAGCCCAAGCACGAGATCCCGGAGCCGAAGAAGACCCGCAAGGGCCCGCGCTACACGCCCCTGTCCCGCCGCCAGGAACGCCCGGACGCCATCGCCTGGCTCCTGCGCAACCATCCGGAACTGACGGATGGCCAGGTCGGCAAGCTCGTGGGCACCACCAAGCCCACCATCCAGTCGATCCGCGACCGGACCCACTGGAACATGCCGAACATCAACCCGGTGGACCCGGTGACGCTCGGCCTGTGCTCGCAAATGGAACTCGACGCCGCCGTGCAGAAGGCCGCCGACAAGCGCGAGCGCGAAGCCAAGAAGGCCGCCAAGGCCGCCCGCGACACCGGCACCCTCGCCCCGGCCGCCGAGACCATCACGCCGCAGCCGGAGCCCGAGCCCGCACAGCCAGAGGAAGAAGAGAAGGACGCCCGCGACGGCGCCAGCCCGGACGTCGAGTCCGTCTTCTCGAGCCTTGGCGGCGGCAACCGCACCGCGCCGGAAGACGAGGACGACAACAGCGACGTCAGCCGCTAGGGCTTGTCGACCGTCAGGTTGAGCGCCAGCCGCCCGCCGTCCGCGTAGATCGTCTCGCCGGTGATGTAGCTGGCTTCGTCCGACGCCAGGAACGCCGCGATCGACGCGATCTCGCCGGGATCACCGATACGGCCCAGCGGCGTGCGCGCCAGGAGCCGCGCCCGCGCGCCCTCGTCCTTGTTCACCGCCTTGAGCATCTCCGTGGCGATGGAACCCGGCCCGATGGCATTCACGCGGATGCCATAGGGCGCAAGCGACACCGCCATCACCTTCGTAAGCTGCGTCAGCCCGCCCTTCGCCACCACGTAGGGCACCTGGTCGGGGATCGCCACCTGCGCATTGATCGAGGACATGTTGATGATCACGCCCATGCGCTGATCTTCCTCGAACTGCCGCTTCATTTCCCGCGCGACTGCCTGTCCCGTCACGAAGGCGCCCTTGAGGTTCACCTTCAGCACGCGGTCGAAATCCTCTTCCTCAAGCGAAAGGAAGTCGGCCTTGTGGCTGATGGCCGCGTTGTTCACCAGCACGTCCACCCGGTCATAGGCTTCCAGCGTCGAGGCAATGAGGTTGTGCACGTCGAGCCGCTCGGAAATGTCGCAGGCGGTGAACTGCGCGTCGCCACCCGCGTCCCTGATCGCTGCCAGCGCCTCCGCGCCGCCGCGCTCGTCCCAGTCCGCCAGCATCACCCGCGCGCCGGACTTGGCGAACCGCGCCGCGCACGCATAGCCGATGCCGCGGGCCGCGCCCGTGACGATGGCAACCTTGTCGCCCAGATCCATTCCGCTCACGCTCCCTTGCGTTGCGCGGCGGGCCCATAGCCCACCGCCCCCACGGCGTCGGTGATTTCATCGAGGATCGCCGGATCGTCGATGGTCGCCGGCGTCTTGTAGTCTTCCCGGTCGCAGATCGACCGCATGGTTCCGCGAAGGATCTTGCCCGAGCGCGTCTTTGGCAGGCGCTTCACGACCACCGCTGTCTTGAACGCCGCCACCGGCCCGATCTCCTCGCGCACCATCGCGATGCATTCGCGCTCGATCTCGCCGGCACCGCGCTCCGCGCCCGCCTTGAGCACGAGGAACCCCATCGGCACCTGCCCCTTGAGGTCGTCGGCGACGCCGATCACGGCGCACTCGGCCACGTCCGGGTGCGCCGCCAGCACTTCCTCCATCGCGCCGGTCGAAAGCCGGTGCCCGGCAACGTTGATGATGTCGTCCGTGCGCGCCATGACGAAGACATAGCCATCCTCGTCGCGATACCCCGCATCCGCGGTCTTGTAGTAGCCGGGATACTCCGCGAGATACGCGTCCTCGAACCGCTTGTTGTTGTTCCAAAGCGTCGGCAGGCAGCCCGGCGGCAGCGGCAGCTTTATCGAGATCGCGCCGATTGTGCCCGGCGCCACTTCCTCGCAGGACGGGTTCAGCACGCGCACGTCGTAGCCCGGCATCGGCACGGTCGGCGAGCCATGCTTCACCGGCAGCATCTCGATCCCCACCGGGTTGGCGGCCACTGCCCAGCCCGTCTCCGTCTGCCACCAGTGATCGATCACCGGCACGCCAAGCTTTTCCTCAGCCCACTCGACGGTCGGCGGATCGGCCCGCTCACCGGCAAGGAACAACGTCTCGAACTTCGAAAGATCGTAGCCGCCGATCAGCTTGCCGTCCGGGTCCTGCTGCTTGATCGCGCGGAACGCGGTCGGCGCCGTGAACAGTGCGCGGACACCATGCTCGGAGATCACCCGCCAGAACGCGCCCGCATCGGGCGTCCCCACCGGCTTGCCCTCGTAGAGCAGCGACGTGCAACCGGCCAGCAGCGGCCCGTAGACGATGTAGGAATGCCCGACGACCCAGCCGACGTCGGACGCCGCCCAGAACACGTCCCCGGCATCCATGCCGTAGACCGCTTTCATGGACCACTGGAGCGCCACCATGTGCCCGCCATTGTCGCGCACCACGCCCTTGGGCTGCCCGGTCGTGCCGGACGTATAGAGAATATAGAGCGGATCGGTCGCCGCCACGTCCACGCAATCGGCGCGCCTGCCGTCCGCCTTCGCCTTGTCCACCAGCGCCTGCCAGTCATGGTCATGCGGCTGGTCGAGCGGCGCTTCTTCCATTCGGCGCTGGAAAACGAGGCACGCATCCGGCTTGTGCTTCGCCTGCTTCACCGCGCCGTCCAGCAGCGGCTTGTAGGCAACCACGCGCCCCGGCTCGATGCCGCAGGATGCTGAAAGGATCAGCTTTGGCTTCGCATCGTCGATACGCGTCGCCAGCTCATGCGCCGCGAAGCCGCCGAACACGACGGAATGCACCGCGCCGATGCGCGCGCAGGCCAGCATCGAGATCGCCGCTTCCGGCACCATCGGCATGTAGATAATGACCCGGTCGCCCGCCCCGACACCGAAGTCCTGCAGCACCGCCGCAAGCGTCGCGACTTCGTCAAGAAGTTCCGCATACGTGTAAGTGCGCTTGGTATCGGTGACCGGGCTGTCATTGATCAGCGCCGCCTGGTTGCCGCGCCCCGCCGCCACGTGCCTGTCGAGGCAGTTATAGGCCGTGTTGCACCGCGCGCCGCGGAACCACCGCCCGTTCGGCAGCTCCGACGTGTCGAGCACCGTGTCCCAGCGCTTCGACCAGTCGATGGCTTCCGCCTGCTCGGCCCAGAACCCTTTCGGATCGTTCTGCCACCGGCGATACACGTCCGCGTAGCCCGTCATGCGCCCCTTGCCTTCCCGTGATGCCGTTCTTGTGATCGCCGCGTTTTGCACGCACGCGGCGTTTCCCCTATAGCGGACCCGGACTTTCCCACCGCCTGCGCACACCGCGCAAGTGCTGCCCCTTTTCACAGTGGTCACCGATGATTGCGGATCCCTGGTTCTACGCCGCCGCCATTCCCGCCGTCCTGATCGTCGGCATTTCCAAGGGCGGCTTCGCGGCCGGCTTCGGCATTCTTGGCGTGCCGCTGATGGCGCTGGCCATCCCCGCGTTGCAGGCGGCGGCCATCCTGCTGCCCATCCTCATGGTGATGGACCTCGTCGCCCTATGGGCCTACCGCCGCAGCTATGACAAGCCGAACCTCAAGATCCTCATCCCTGCCGCCACGGTCGGCATCGGCATAGGCTGGCTCACCGCCAGCATCGTCGATGAAGCACATGTGGAATTGATCGTCGGCATCGTCGCGCTCGCCTTCGCCGCCGACTACTGGACCGGTCAGCGCCGCGAGGGTGCGCCGGGCCGCTCCATTCCCAAGGGCGGGTTCTGGGGCGCCATCGCGGGCTTCACCAGTTTCGTGGCGCATGCTGGCGGCCCGCCCTTTCAGGTCTACATGCTGCCGCAGCGGCTGGACAAAACGCTCTACGTCGGCACCAGCGTCGTCTTCTTCTGGGCGGTCAATCTCATCAAGGTGCCGCCCTACGCGGCGCTCGGCCAGTTCGACACGACCAACCTGATGACCGCGCTCGTTCTCATGCCGCTCGCCCCGCTCGGCATCATGGCCGGCGTCCGCCTGCACAACCTGATCCCGGAAGAACCATTCTACCGCCTTTGCTACGCGGCGGTGGCGCTGGTCGGCCTCAAGCTCTCCTACGACGGAATGACGGCGATTCTCGGCTGACCCGCGGCGCATCGCGCTCCGCATCGAGATCGGCCCTTACCGCCTGCAAGACAGGCAGGATTGCCTTCAGCCGGTCCATCGGCATACGCGAGGCGAAGTCCTCGAGGAGCGGCGCCACGGCCTTCACGGCTTCGTCGCGCGCCTTGCGTCCGGCGTCCGTTATGTCGATCTGCTTCGACCGGCCGTCGCGTTCGTCCCGCGCCGCGGAGATGAACCCGCGTTCCTTCAGCCGCTTGAGCGTGTTGGTCATCGTTGCCCGGTTCACCTGGAACGCGGAGGCAAGTTGCGCCGGCGTCTTCGGCCCGCCAAGCCGCACGAAGTGATTGAGCACCGAGAACTGCGGCACGGTCATGCCGTTCGGCATCATTCGCTCGAACGCGTTGCGCGAGAGCTGTTCGATAATCCCCACCTCGTTGAAGAAGGTGAAGAGAATGGGATCGTCCGGCGGATTGGCGTTCAGGTTGGAAGCCATCAGGCGTTGGTGATCTTCGCGTCCAGCGGCCAGCGCGGGGTGGGTTGAATCTCCGGACCGTAGCCCACACGCCCGAACATTTGCACGCAATGATCCGAATGACCCAGCCGCCCGTGCAGCGAGCGGTAGAGCTCGTCCATCTCCGGGTATTCCTGCAGCGCCTGGCTCAGCGGGTGAATGCCGATGCCGAGCTCTGTCGCCTTGAGGTTCATCCGCACCCAGTCGCGCCCGGCAATGATCTGGTCGGCCCGCGTGTTGGTCTCGGTGACGAGATACGCATAGCCCATCGCCGAGCGCATGATCGGCTCGAACATGTCGCGGCCCTGCGCGTAGGCCATGGACGACATGTCGGCCAGGGTTTCGTGTGTCACGATGCCCGCAAGCTTCATCACATCCATCATCGCGCCGCCCAGCTCCAGCCCGTCCGGGTTGGCATTGATCTCTGCCTTGCCGATCCGCATCACGTTGACGCTTTCCATGTAGGTGCGCGGAGTCTCCAGCTCGATCTTGAACGCCTGCCACGTCAGCTCGCGGAAGAAATCGATTTCGTCGGCGTCCGTGATTGCGCCGGTGATTGTCCCCTCGCCCGTCACACCGTTGATCGCGTCGAGCGACGCCTGGGAGACCGGCCGCCCGGTGTCATAAGGCTCCTTGTTGGAGCGCCGCTGCGCCACCTGCGCGAACAGCGGCGAGCGCTCGGCACCCGCATCCTTCACCAGCCGCACATGCGCGATGGGCCGGTCATCTAGCTTCGGCTGCGGCTCGCCGTCGGGAAACACGGTCACGTCGGCCCGGTAGCCGTCCTCGGCCGCCGCCATGCGCATCAGTTCGAGGAAGCAGCCAAGGCTAACCACGATCTGCCGGTTGAACGGGTCCGTCTCCGGCAGCAGCCGCTCCGGGTCGCAGGTTAGTGTGAAGGCATCATCCCCCTCCAGCGTCACAAGCCACGGCTGCTGGTTGTGCGAATTGGGCGCAAGGATCGCGTAGGACAGCGCCCGCTTGCGCGGGTCGGTATATTCGCTGCCCCCCGCCATGCCCCACGGCGCCTGCGCCTTGGTCGGCGTCCGCGTCATCACGAAGGCCCCCGCGCCGGCCGCCGCGATAACGGCGGTGGACCCGGCGATCCGGAGAAACTGGCGGCGTGTCTTGCCCATGATGGCCTCCCATCTGATTTGATATCCAACTATATAATTGGAGATCAAATTATTTCAAGCCGGTTTCGTACCTTCATTGCGAATTGCCTGTGCGCCGCACCCGCGATTAGCCTTGCGCGCCTTTTCCCGACGGTCTGCCTGGAGCGCCCGATGCCGAGCCCATACGAAACCCACCTCGACAAGAACCCGGCCAACTTCGAGGCGCTGACGCCGCTCACCTTCCTCGCCCGCGCAGCCGCGGTCTATCCCGAGAAAACCGCGATCATCCACGGCGACGTGCGCCGATCCTACGCCGAGTTCTATGCCCGCTCGCGCCGCCTCGCCTCGGCGCTTGCAGCGCGCGGCCTCGGCAAGGACGACACGGTGGCAGCGCTGTGTCCCAACGTGCCCGCGATGCTGGAGCTTCACTACGGGGTGCCGATGGCCGGCTGCGTCCTCAACACCCTCAACATCCGTCTCGATGCCGCCGCCATCGCCTTCATCCTCGATCACGGCGATGCGAAGGCCCTCTTCGTGGACCGCGAGTTTTCACAGCTCGCGAAGGAAGCCCTCGCCATCGCCAAGGCCGATCCCATCGTCATCGACATCGACGATCCGGAATATGACGGCGACGGCGGAGCCATAGGCGAACAGGACTACGAGGACTTCATCGCCGCCGGCGATCCGGACTTCGCTTGGCAGCCGCCCAGGGACGAGTGGAACGCCATCTCGCTCAACTACACGTCGGGCACCACCGGTAACCCGAAGGGTGTCGTCTACCACCACCGCGGTGCCTACCTGCTGGCCATGGGCAACGTGGTGACCACGGCCATGAACCAGGACTCGGTCTATCTCTGGACCGTGCCCATGTTCCACTGCAACGGCTGGATCTTCTCCTGGACGCTCGCCATCGTCGCCGGCACGCACATCTGCCTGCGCAAGGTGACCGCGGCGAACATCTACGCCGCCTGCGAAAAACACGGCGTCACCCACATGGGCGGCGCACCCACGGTCATGGGTTTCCTCATCAACGCGGACGCGAGCGAACGCCGCCCGCTGCCCAACAAGGTCAACTACTTCGCCGCCGCAGCGCCGCCCCCGGCGGCCTCCATCGCCAGGCTGGAGGCGCAGGGCTTCAATATCATCCACCTCTACGGCCTCACCGAGACCTACGGCCCCGCCGTCCTCAACGCCTGGCACGACGAGTGGGACGACCTGCCCGCGGACGAGCGCGCCACAGTGAAGGCGCGCCAAGGCGTGCCCTACCCGGTGCTGGAAGGCCTCTCCGTGCGCGATCCCGAAACCATGGAAGAAGTCCCGAAGGACGGCGAGACCATGGGCGAGGTCATGTTCCGCGGCAACGTGGTGATGAAGGGCTACCTCAAGAACCCCAAGGCCACCGCCGAGGCCTTCGAGGGTGGCTGGTTCCACTCGGGCGACCTCGGCGTCTGGCACGCGGACAGCTACATCCAGCTCAAGGACCGCTCGAAGGACATCATCATCTCCGGCGGCGAGAACATTTCGTCCATCGAGGTGGAGGACACGCTTTACAAGCATCCCGCGGTTTCGGCTGCCGCCGTCGTCGCCAAGCCGGACGAGAAATGGGGCGAGACCCCGTGCGCCTTCATCGAGCTTGCCCGCGGCCACGAGGACACGACGCCCGAGGACATCATCGCCTACTGCCGCGACAACCTCGCCCACTTCAAATGCCCCAGGCACGTCGTCTTCGGTGAACTGCCAAAGACCTCCACCGGCAAGATCCAGAAGTTCAAGCTGCGTGAACGCGTCTAGGAGAAGGCGGCAGATACCACGCCCACTCGGCACTAAAAAAAGCGCCGGACGTTCTGTCCGGCGCTTGCCGTTCGCGTAATGAAGAAGCGGGGGAAGAGGGTCAGGCGGCGTCCTGCTCGGACAGCCGTTCGATTTCCTCTTTAAGGCGAAGCTTCTTCCTCTTCAGTTCGGTGATCCGCAGATCATCGCCCGAGGGACTGAGGAGCTCGTTCTCGATTTCGTGCTCCAGCGTCCGGTGCCGCTCGTTGAGTTCCGCGAGATGCGAGTTCAGCGACATGCCTTCAGGCCTCCCTATTTGTGTCGAGGGACTGACGAGTCTGACTCTTCTCAGGTCCCCTGTGAAGCAAAACTTGGGACCGGGCCAACCCCTTGGCTGCACGTCTATTGCTCGCTTTTTCCACAGGTTTTCCGCAATATCTTGCGGGGTTGGGCGCACCCCGCTAGAAGGCGGGCGCGGCGCACTGCCGCTGTTTTCGAGTGATGCGGGATTCGGGACCGGGGATGAGCGAGGAGGATGAAGAGGCCCTGCGCACGCGCCTCACGCGCCTGCGCCAGGAACATCGCGACCTCGACGCCGCCATCGACGCGCTGGAAGCCAGCTCGGTCGCGGACCCCTTGCGCATCCGCCGCCTGAAAAAGATGAAGCTCTCGATCCGGGACCAGATTTCCCACATCGAGGACCAGCTGATCCCCGACATCATCGCCTGACACCGTCAGGAGCCCGGACCTACTTGGTCTGCGGCTTTTCGTCGTCCGAACGGCGCCGCTTCGCCGCGTACATGGCCTCGTCCGCCCGCGCCAGCGCCGCCGCCGCGTCTTCACCCGGGCGGAATGCCACGGCCCCCGGCGACACAGACACGGCCACCTGGTTGCCGAACACGTCCAGCGGCTTGTCCGCGATCAGGTGCATCAGGCTTTCCGCCTTGATGACGGCGTCCTCCTCGCTGGCCTGCGCCAGGATCACAGCGAACTCGTCGCCGCCGATGCGGCCCACGATGTCCGATTCGCGCACATGCTCGACCAGCGTCTTCGCCACGTGCTCCAGCACCGCGTCGCCCGCCGCGTGCCCGAAATTGTCATTCACGGTCTTGAAGTTGTTGAGATCGAGGAACACCAGGCTCGCCGGTGTCCCGTAGCGCTCGGAATAGGAGATCATCCGCGACAGTTCGCGCACGAAGGCGCGCCGGTTGAGCACCGGTACCAGCGCATCCGTGTCCGCTTCCTGCTGCAGGTTGTCCAGCCGTCCGCGCACCGAGGAAAGCTCCCGGCGCAGCGCGTCCACCTCCGACATCAGTGTCATCAGCGCGTCGCGCACCTTCGGCGTCAGTTCCGCCTCGGGAATGCCCATGATCGACGCCGTATCGGCGATATGCCGAGTTGCGCCCGAATTGCTGACAGAGGAGGGAGAGGCTGCCGCAGCAGGACGGCGCGCGGGCGGCACAGGTCCCGTCCGCCTGGTCTCACCAATCTTCATGAGCCCCCCGTCGCCATGTCGCCGCTTTCTGGGCCGGTACGAACGATTCGGCGCAGTTCCATCCGGGAATCTGCCATGTGCCGTGTCATTTCTCTACCGCCCTGATCTTAATATGGGATTTAGGCCGTGATCCGGCGGGACACACCCCGTTCGCGGCCATATCGGCCCGTGGCGGCCGGACGGCTTGCCTTGCAGGCCTTCCTCCCTATACTCCCCGCTCTTTCAACGCCCGGGCCTGTCCCGGGCGGTCCTGTTTTCGGGCCCCGGCGGCCCCTGCAACCAACGGCACCGAGGCGATGGCAAACGGCAGCGCCCCCCTTGTCGGCATCATCATGGGCAGCCGCTCGGACTGGCCCACCATGCAGCACGCCGCCGAGGCGCTGGAGGCGCTCGAAGTGCCCTTCGAGGCCAAGGTGGTGTCCGCCCACCGCACGCCGGACCGCCTCTACGACTACGCAAAAACCGCCAAATCCCGCGGTATCCGGGTGATCATTGCCGGGGCCGGCGGCGCCGCCCACCTGCCCGGCATGGCGGCCGCCATGACGCCCCTGCCCGTGCTCGGCGTGCCGGTCGAGAGCGCCGCCCTCAAGGGCCAGGATTCGCTGCTGTCGATCGTCCAGATGCCCGGCGGCATCCCCGTGGGCACGCTCGCCATCGGCAAGGCCGGGGCGAAGAACGCCGGCCTCCTCGCCGCCGCCATCCTCGCCACCACGGATGAAGAGCTCGCCGCCCGGCTCGATGCCTACCGGGCCGCCCAGACGGACGGCGTGCCGGAGACCCCGGAAGATGCCTGAGACGCCGGCGCCGCTGCCCCCCGGCAGCACCATCGGCATCCTCGGCGGCGGCCAGCTCGGCCGCATGCTGGCCATGGCCGGCGCCCGCCTCGGCCTCAAGTCGCACATTTATTGCCCGGAACCCGACTGTCCCGCGGCCCAGGTCGCCGACGCCGCCACCATCGCCGATTACGAGGATGAGGACGCGCTGGCAGCCTTCGCCGCCGCCGTCGACGCCGTCACCTACGAGTTCGAGAACGTGCCTGACGCCACCGCCGCGCTGCTGGCCGAGGACGTGCCCGTCCGCCCCGGCACCCGCGCCCTGGCGGTCTCGCAGGACCGCCTGTCGGAAAAGACCTTCCTGCGCGGCGAAGGCATCATGACCGCCCCCTTCTGGCAGGTGGACGGCGCGGACGACATCGCCGCCGCCCTCAAGGAGACCGGCGCCCCAGCCATTCTCAAGACCCGCCGCTTCGGCTACGACGGCAAGGGCCAGACGCGCGTCTCCAGCGCCGCGGAGGCCGAGAGCGCCTTCGAGACCATCGGCAAGGCGCCCGCCATCCTTGAAGGCTTCGTCGATTTCGACTGCGAAATCTCGGTGATCGTCGCCCGCGGCGTGGATGGCGAAACCGCTGCCTACGATCCGGCCCGCAACACCCACAAGGATCACATCCTCGACGTCAGCACCGTCCCCAGCGGCGTCGATGCCGCCATCGAAGCCGAGGCGCGCGCCATGGCCGGCCGCATCGTCACCGCCCTCGATTACGTGGGCGTGATGGGCGTCGAGATGTTCGTCACGCCGCGCGGCCTGCTGGTCAACGAGATCGCCCCGCGCGTTCACAATTCCGGCCACTGGACGATCGAGGCCTGCGTCGTCAGCCAGTTCGAGCAGCACATGCGGGCCGTCGCCGGCTGGCCGCTCGGCTCACCCGCCCGCCATTCGGACGCCGAGATGACCAACCTCATCGGCGCGGATGCCGATACGTGGCTGAACGTGGCGAAGGAACCGGGCGCCGCCCTGCACCTCTACGGCAAGGGCGAAGCCCGCCCGGGCCGCAAGATGGGCCACGTCACGCGCCTCTCGCCGCTCACCCGCCGCTAGCCGGCCGAACCCCGCCCTTACCTGCCAGGTAATTGGCCCGCTGACGCGTCCCTCGTATCAAGCAAGGGACAGACACCGCGCTCTCGCGCGCCCGGGAGGGATTTCAATGACCGCATTCCGCGCCTTGCTGGCCATCCTGTTCACCGTGCTCGCCGTCTACACGGCCTTCGTCGTGGCCGAACACGGCCTCGGCCTGTTCCAGGTCTTCTTCGGCGACATTGCCGCCATGGCCTGGCCCGGCCAGTTCAACCTCGATTTCATGACCTTCCTCGCGCTGTCGGCACTTTGGCTCGCGTGGCGGCACGAGTTCACGCCGGCAGGCATCGTGATCGGCCTTGTCGGCTTCGTCGGCGGGATGGGATTTCTCGCACCCTACCTGTTCTTCGCCAGCCGGGCGGCTGACGGCGACATCCAGGTGCTGTTCTTTGGCAGGAACCGCGCGGCGCGGCTGAAGGCCTAGCGCCCCATCGGATAGCGCAGCCGCGCCAGCACGCCGATCGGCGAGGGGATCGCGGCGGCGAACTTCTCCGCCCGGCCCTTCACCTTCTCGATCTGCATGACGTCGGCAATGCGCCGGTCGAGGAAGGTCCACGTCTTCTCGAAACCCTCGCTGTCGTCGCCAAACCAGACGGCGCCCGTGGACGAGAACACGCCCGCGAGGATCGCGCGCTTCGTGTAGAAATTGTAGTCCGTCGACGTATCGCCTGCCGCGCGCCAGATGGCGTCGACCGTGCCGTAGAGCGCCTTCATGCCGGCAAGCCCGCTCGTCGGCAGCGCCAGGTAGGCCGTCGCCCGGCGCAGCGCCTCGCGGTTTTCGGTGTCCACTTCCAGCCGCGTGCGCACGGCGAAGGTAATCCGCTCGCGCACCTTCATGGCGGCAAGATTGTGCTTCGCCAGTTCCTCGGCCATGCGCCGGTCGCCGTCGGCGATGAAATAGGTGACGAGGTCGACGGTGCCGCCCGGCAGCGCCAGCCGCGCCATGCCCGGCTCCACGCCCGCTTCCTTGGCGGCCTTGCGCATGGTGCGCCCGGTCCAGCCGTCAAATGGCACTTCCGGCAGCGCCGCTTCGAGGATCTGCGCGCGGACGGTCTCGTAGTGCTTGTCGGCGGTCATCGGTTCCCGCGTCTCCATCTCACTCAGAATTGCCCGTATGTAGAACTGCGGAACGTCGAACGTTGCCGCTGCCGCTGCCATCGTCATGGCTATCCTCCGCCGAATGCTGCTGAACCTTTTCCTGGGCCGCAAACGCGCCCGGCGTTGTTTCCGCCCAGTGCCGCGTTTCGCTCTCGAAAATAAGGTCCTTCAAGTTTTCCATTCGTTGCGGATAGAGGATGCCGTCCAGGTGATCGCATTCATGGCAAACGACCCGTGCATGAAACCCGCGGGCATTGCGATCGATCCGTTCACCATCCAGCCCGAGGCCCATGTAACGGATATGGGTCGGGCGCGGCACCAGCCCGCGCAAACCCGGCACGGAAAGGCAGCCTTCCCAGCCCAGCGCCCGTTCGGACGTTAAGATCTCGATCTCCGGGTTGATCAGGACGGTTAACGGCGCGGTGTGATCGAACGCCTCCTCGGCGTCCACGCCCTCGGGCGCGCGGGCAGGCGGCGCCTGGAAAATGACGACCCGCAGCGATTCGTGGACCTGCGGCGCGGCCAGACCCGCCCCGTTGGCATCGATCATGGTCTCCACCATGTCAGCCACGAGGGCGCGGATTTCCGGGGCTTTCGGGTCCGCCACGGGCCGGGCCGGCGCCAGCAGCACCGGATGGCCCATACGGGCGATCTTGCGTATCGTCATGGCGCGAATATGGGGCGGATGGGCCTGCCGGGAAAGGCCGGGGCACCGGCCCCGCCAGCCGCAGGCCCGCGACAGGGCGCCGCGCCGGAATTCGCCGGGACAGTGGACAATCCCCGGTGGATTTGTTAGTTACCCGCCCTCTGGAATGCCTGAGCGGCATGTCCGGCTTGAGCGATTGCGCGCCCGGCTCGGGTCCGCGCCGCCCCGCCGTCTCCCGCTTGTTCATCCTCATCGGCCCCTGAACCGGCCCGTCTGGCCCGGGGGCGCAACGATATTGAGCTCGAAAGGAGCTGATTGCGTGCAGGTACTGGTCCGCGACAACAACGTCGACCAAGCCCTCCGGGCGCTGAAAAAGAAGCTTCAGCGCGAGGGCGTGTTCCGTGAGATGAAGCTGCGGAACTTCTACGAGAAGCCGTCGGAAAAGCGTGCGCGCGAGAAGGCTGAAGCCGTCCGCCGCGCCCGCAAGCTGGCCCGCAAGCGTGCCCAGCGCGAAGGCCTGCTGCCGAAGAAGGCCAAGAAGACCCGCCGCTAGTCACGGCGCACACGGTTTTCGAAAGATGCCCCCGCGGTCCCGCCGCGGGGGCTTTTTCATGCGCGTCTTCTAGGCAGAAAGCCGATCCGCCAGGAACCGGTGGAACTGCCACAGCGCCCCTTCCAGGTGGCTGAGCGGCCCCGGCCGGAAATCCGGGCTCGCAAGCCCCGCCTGCACGCCGGCGCAGGCCACCATGTCCTCCTGGTGGATCGCATCCATCACCGCTGCCGCCCCTTCAGCCAGCTCTGCGTCGCCCGCATATCTCTTAGGCACCATCACGTGAAACCGCATGGTGAAGCGGTCCGGCCCCTCGATATCGAGCTGCCCCCAGATCACCGTCGCCGGGTCGCCCTCCTGCACAGCGAACAGCCCGCACGGATAGACCGCGAAGACCAGCAGGTGCCCGGTCTCCTCTGAGGCCGGCGGGTTCTCGAGGATGGAGTAGATCGCACCCTCCGGCTCATCGCGGGCAAAGGTGCCGAAGGCGGGAAAGCTCGGCTGCAGCGTCTGCGCGTGCGGCCCGATGTGGTGGTAGGACTCCATGAAGTTCTCCACCATCACCTTCCAGTTCCACGCCGACGGATAGTCGAGCGTCCGAACGACCCGCATGTCCGGAAGCCGGTAGCCCTCGATCCGCTGGCTAAGGCGCGCAAGGCGCGGCCCCAGCGGCGCGGCGCCGGGATCGAGGTTCACAAACACGAACCCCTCCCAGACCTCGACCGGGTAGGACGGCAGCGCGCAGTCCGCCGGATCGAAGACGGCGGACTTTTCCATGGCCGGCGCCGTCAGCAGCGTCCCGTCCAGCCCGTACCGCCACAGGTGATAGGGGCACTGGAACGCCTTGGTATTGCCCGCCCCTTCCGCGACCGGCATCGCCCTGTGGCGGCAGACCCGCGACAGCGCGCGCAGGTCCCCGTCCCGCCCGCGCACCAGCATCAGCGGCGTGCCGAACAGCTCGAAAGACCGGTAGTCGCCCGGTTCGGCCACGTCCTCGGCCCGCGCCACTGCAAGCCATTCCTTCCGGAACACGTGCGCGACTTCCGCCTCGAACACCTCGGCAGACAGGTAAGCCTCGCGCGGCAGCGACAGGGCATGCGCCGGATCGGCGGCGACGTGCGCGAAAGCGGAAACAGCGGACATGATGATCATCCTTATAAGTCATTTGACCTAATTTAGGTTGACTGACCTAAAACACAAGTCCTATGATTCCCCATGCCGCGAAGCACCTCCGCCAAGAACCTCGACCGGGCGTCGGACATCCTCGACGCCGCCGTCGCCATTCTCATCGAGGACGGGCAGGAGGGCTTTTCCATGCGGCGTGTGGCCGACCGTGCGGGCATCGCGCTCGGCAACCTCCAGTACTACTTCCCGACAAGGGCCGAGATGGTGAGCGCCGTCGTGGACCACATGTGCGCGCGCTACCAGTCCGAGTTCGCAGGCGATCTGGCCAGCGTGGACGCCCCGGAAAAGCGTCTCGAAATGCTCGTCGGCTATTGCCTCGACGACGTGCAGAAGCCTGAGGGCTCCATCCTGTTCTGGGAGCTGTGGTCGATCTCCGGCCACAATGCAGACGCGGCGGACGCTGTCGCCCGCCTCCACGTTTTCATCCAGGACCACCTGGCCGACGCCGTGCGCGCGGTGAACCCGTCGCTGACGCCCGCCGAGGCCCGCCTGCGCGCCCAAGCCATCGATGCCCTGATCGAGGGCGCCACCGTGATGATCGGCGCGGGCCGACCCCACACCAAGCGTCCTGGCCCCTTGCGACGGACCATCATCCAGAGTGCCATCGACATCGCCAAGCGGTCGGGCTGAACCCAAAGAAAAAGGCCGGCACCCTCGGGCGCCGGCCTTTGTCAGTCGGTCGTGCGAGGCAGCTACATCGCCTTGACGATTTCCTCGACCATCTTCTTGGCGTCCGAGAACAGCATCATCGTGTTGTCGCGGAAGAACAGCTCGTTCTCGACACCGGCATAGCCCGAACCCATGCCGCGCTTCACGAAGAGGACGGTGCCCGCCTTCTCCACGTCCAGCACTGGCATGCCGAAGATCGGGCTGGCCGGGTCGGTCTTGGCCGACGGGTTGGTCACGTCGTTGGCGCCAATGACGAAGGCCACGTCCGCTTGCGCGAACTCGGAGTTGATGTCCTCCAGCTCGAACACTTCATCGTAAGGCACGTTGGCTTCCGCCAGCAGCACGTTCATGTGGCCGGGCATGCGGCCCGCGACCGGGTGGATGGCGTATTTCACGTCCACACCCTCGGCCTTGAGAACGTCGCCCATTTCGCGAAGCGCATGCTGCGCCTGCGCCACCGCCATACCGTAACCCGGCACGATGATCACGGAGCCCGCGTTCTTCATGATGAAGGCCGCGTCGTCCGCCGAACCCTGCTTCACCGGCCGCGTCTCGACATGGCCTTCCGCCACCGCCGTTTCGCCGCCGAAGCCGCCCAGGATCACCGAGATGAAGGAGCGGTTCATGCCCTTGCACATGATGTAGGACAGGATCGCGCCCGACGAGCCCACCAGCGCGCCGGTGATGATCAGCGCCGTGTTCTCGAGCGTGAAGCCCAACGCCGCCGCGGCCCAGCCCGAATACGAGTTGAGCATCGACACGACCACTGGCATGTCCGCGCCGCCGATCGGGATGATCAGCAGGAAGCCGATCGCGAAGGACAGCACCGTGATCACCAGGAACACTTCCGGCGACTGGTTGGCCGGGTCGAGGCAGAGATAGACAACGCCGAGGATAATGGCCGCGCCCAGCACGATGTTGATGAGGTGACGGGCCGGCAGCATGATCGGCGCACCGGACATCGTCCCCTGGAGCTTCGCGAAAGCGATGACCGAGCCCGAGAAAGTGATGGCGCCGATGGCAACGCCGAGACCCATCTCGATGATGCTGACGGTCTTGATCGCCCCGTCCACGTCGATGCCGAAGGCCTTGGGCGCAAGGAACGCGGCCCACGCCACCAGCACCGCCGACAGGCCGACAAGCGAGTGGAACGCGGCGACAAGCTGCGGCATCGCCGTCATGGCAATGCGGTTGGCAATGACTGCGCCGATGATGCCACCGACGGCAACGCCGGCCGCGATCATCAGCCAGACGGTCGTATCACCGATTTCCTGGCGGATCAGCGTCGTGGCCACGGCGATGACCATGCCGATCATGCCGTAGAAGTTGCCCTGCCGTGACGTTTCCGGGCTCGAGAGCCCGCGAAGCGCGAGGATGAAGAGAACGCCCGAAACGAGATAGGCGAGCGCTGCGAGATTGGCTGACATCGATCAGGCTCCCTATTTCCGTTCTTTTTTCTTGTACATGGCCAGCATGCGCTGGGTGACGAGGAACCCGCCGAAGATGTTCACGCTTGCCAGCGCCACACCGCCAACGCCCAGCCAGCGGGCAAGCCCCGCAT
Organism: Parvibaculaceae bacterium; assembly: GCA_965229975.1. Taxonomy (GTDB): domain Bacteria; phylum Pseudomonadota; class Alphaproteobacteria; order CGMCC-115125; family CGMCC-115125; genus Pyruvatibacter. Next base: position 167,184 of record OZ245936.1, on the reverse strand, counting down.
TGTCGCTGGACGCCAGTTCCACCGTGACGGCGATGAGCGCGCCGACGATGATGACCGACGAGATGGCGTTGGTGACCGACATCAGCGGCGTGTGCAGTGCCGGCGTCACGCTCCACACCACGTAGTAGCCGACGAAGATCGCGAGCACGAAGATCGCGAGCCGGAAGATGAAGGGATCGATCGCTTCCATCACGCGGCTCCTTCCTTGAGTGAGGCGTGCACCACCTGCCCGTCCTTGGAGACGAGCGTGCCGGTGATGATTTCGTCTTCCCAATCGATCTTCAGTTCACCCGTCTCCTTGTCGACGAGGGGCGTGATGAAGTTGAGAAGGTTCTTGGCATAGAGGTTCGACGCATCGACCGGCACGCGGCCCGGCACGTTGCGGTGACCGATGATCTTCACACCGTCCACGTCGACAATCTCGCCCGGCTTGGAGAGCGGACAGTTGCCGCCCTGCTCCACCGCGAGGTCGACGATCACAGCACCCGGCTTCATCGAGCGCACCATCTCCTCGGTGACCAGCACCGGGGCCGGGCGGCCGGGAATGAGCGCCGTGGTGATCACCACGTCCTGCTTCTTGATGGTCTCGGCGATGAGCTCCGCCTGGCGGCGCTTGTAATCTTCGCTCATCTCCTTGGCGTAGCCGCCAGCCGTTTCGCCGGTGTCGCCTTCATCGGCTTCCACCATGACAAACTTGCCGCCCAGGCTTTCCACTTGTTCGGCCGCGGCCGCGCGCACGTCGGTCGCCGACACGATAGCGCCCAGGCGCTTGGCGGTCGCAATGGCCTGAAGGCCCGCCACGCCCGCGCCCATCACGAAGACACGCGCCGGCGGCACCGTACCCGCCGCCGTCATCATCATCGGGAACGCGCGCGTAAACAGCTCGGCCGCGTCGATCACCGCCTTGTAACCGGCAAGGTTCGACTGCGACGACAGCACGTCCATGGACTGCGCGCGGGTGATGCGCGGCATGAATTCCATGGAGAACGCGGTAATGCCCGCATCGGCAAGGGCCTTCACGCCGTCCTTGTTCTGGAAGGGATTGAGCATCGCGGCGAGAACCGCGCCACGCTTCATCTTGCCGATTTCCTCGGCATCCGGCGCGCGCACCTTGAAGACGACGTCTGCATCGCCGAGCGCGGCTGCCGCGTCCGGCGCCATCTTCGCACCGGCCTCTTCGTAGTCCTTGTCGAGCATCGACGCGGCCACGCCGGCGCCGGCCTCCACCGTCACCTCGAAGCCGAGCGCGGTCAGCTTCTTCACGGTTTCGGGCGAGGCAGCAACGCGCGTTTCGCCGTCGCGCCGCTCCTTGGGGATCGCAAGCTTCATCTTGTCTCCGCCCTGTTGGATTTATCCGCCCCGGCCTCGGCGGCCGGCGCATGTTCTTGGCGGGCCGAGGGGATGCACGGACGCGCACCCCGACAGGCCCGGATCGCGGATTCCGGAAGGAAGGTCAGACCAGGAAAATGGCCATCAGCACCAGCAGGACGACCATGCTGATGGTCCCCCACTTGGTGAGTGTCATGAAGCCGTTCCACGTCTCCAGATGCTCGGGCGCATCCATTTCCTTGCCCCAGCGGTCCGCATCGAGCGCTTCGTTTTTGGCCTCGGACATTGAGCCCAACTCCCCTTCGGTGTCGCAAGTCGCGCGGACTATAGCAGAGGAAGGGGAGCGGGCAAGCGAGCCCTGACCGCAGGCCATGAAAACCCGTCGGCATCCAGAAACCCCTGTTTCGATTGTGAAATCAGCGTCCGGGCCCGGCCCGCCCCGGCCGTTCGCCCAGCGCCTTGAAGAGGCCTGTGCCGGTCATCAGCATGCGGCCCTCGGGCGCCTCGGGGCTGTCCGCCCCGGTCCAGATCTGCCCGCGCACGGTGATGAAGTCGTCCTCCACACCGGCCACCTCCGCGCTCCCGCGCACGAAGTCCCCCAAGCTCGCCCCGGACACGAAATCGGTCACCAGCCGCACCGTCACCCAATAGCGCCCGAGCCCGTAGGTCACTGCGGAGCCGAATGCCATGTCGGCAAACGCCATCAGCATGCCGCCGTGGCAGTTGTTCATGCCGTTGGTGTGCTTTTCCTCGACAAGAAAGCCGCGCGCCCAGGTCTTCCGGTCTGCGGACACCTTCTCGTAGATCGGCCCGACCAGCGGGCCGAAGCCGCCGCGCCACGGCGAAACAACGAACCCGTCAGGAATGCCTGCCGGGCTGTCGAGCGTCTGCTGATCGGTCATCGGGTGCCTGCCGGCTAATTGTCCTCGGGGAGCGAAAGCCCCTCGGTCTCTAGCGCCTTGGTCTGCCGCTTCGCAAGCTTACCTTCGTCGAAATTCTCGATCTCGGCATTGAAGAGGTCGTGGAAGTTCAGCTCGGCCGACAGGTGCAAGAACACGCCGCCAAGCCCGATGGCCGCCCGGTCCATGAAAACGAACTCCCGCGGCGGCGTCACCGGCCCGTGCTTCTTCAGCGCGGCGTGCACCTTGCCAGCTTCCTCGCGTCCGTACTTCCCCGGGGATATCCCGTCCGCGATCGTGCGCACCCGGTCATCCAGCAGCGGGCCATAGATGAACTTCGCCCAGATGTTGAGGACGTCGACCATCTCCCGGTTCAGGTTCTCGAAGCCCCAGCGCTCATAGGCTGCCACCACCCGGTCCCGGTTGTCTGTCTGGAGCCCCCGGTAAAGCTCCACCACGCCGGCGACGAAGCTGGGCGGGAATTTCCGGATGCAGCCGTAGTCCAGCAGGTTGATGCCGTGATCCTCGCGCACCGTGTAGTTGCCGAGATGTGGGTCACCATGAATCACGCCGAAATGGCTGAACGGATGCCACCACGCCCGGAACATGGCCGAGGCAATCTCGTTGCGCACCTCAAGCGGGGCCTCCCGGAAGGAAAGCAGCGGCGCGCCATCAAGCCACGTCATCGTCAGCAGCCGCTTCGTGGAAAGCGCGTCCAACACCTCCGGCACGGCGATGGTCGCGTCCTTCTTGAGCATCCTCTGGTAGAGCGCGATGTGGCGCGCCTCCAGTGCGTAATCCAGTTCCTCGCGCAGCCGCGCGCCGATCTCCTTCGCCATCTGGCGCGTGTCGATCGCCCGGTCCATGCGCCGGTGAATCGAGAACAGGATGTCGAGCTGGTTGAGGTCGGCCTCCACCGCCGACTGCATGTCCGGGTATTGCAGCTTGCAGGCCAGCGCCCGGCCGTCTTCGTGGGTGGCCCGGTGAACCTGACCCAGGGAGGCAGCCGCCGCCGCGTCGCGCTCGAAGTGGCCGAACTTCTTCTGCCATCCCGCACCCAGCTCGGATGCCATGCGCCGCTTCACGAACGGCCAGCCCATGGGCGGGGCGTTGGACTGAAGCTGCGCCAGCTCCATCGCGTAGTCTTCCGGCAGCGCATCGGGAATGGTGGCGAGCATCTGCGCCACCTTCATGATGGGCCCCTTCATGCCGCCCAGCGCATTGCGCAGTTCGGCCGCCATCTCCGCGTTGTCGATCTCGTACCCGAAGAGCCGCGAGCCCGCCATCCTGGCAGCAATGCCGCTCATGCCTCCGCCCACGCGCGCATAGCGCCGCGCCCGGCCGGAAAGCCGGTTTTCTTCCGAGGACGGACGGTCGTCGTCGGCCATGTGTCAGTCCACGAGGGTTTCGAGTTCGCCGATCAGGTCCTCGATCACCGAGAGCCCGCGGCCCCAGAATGCCGGATCGCTCGCATCGAGCCCGAACGGCGCCAGCAGCTCCGAGTGATGCTTGGACCCGCCCGCCCGCAGCAAATCGAAATACTTCGCGGCAAAGCCCTCATGCCCGCCTTCGTAGACCCGGTAGAGCGAGTTCACGAGGCAGTCGCCGAACGCGTAGGCGTAGACGTAGAACGGCGTATGGATGAAGTGCGGGATGTAGCACCAGTAGGTCTCGTAGCCCTCCGACAGGCGGATTGCGGGCCCGAGGCTGCGCGACTGCACATCGAGCCAGATCCTGCCGATATCCTCGGCGGTCAGCTCCCCGTTGCGGCGAGCCAGGTGCACCTCGCGCTCGAACAGGTAGAACGCCGTCTGCCGCACCACCGTGTTGATCATGTCCTCGATCTTGGAGGCCAGCATCGCCCGGCGCGCGCGCTTGTCCGGCGCCTTCGCCAGCAGAGCGCGGAACGTCAGCATCTCGCCGAAGACCGACGCCGTCTCGGCCAGCGTCAGCGGCGTGTGCGACAGGAGCTGGCCCTGCGGCGCCGCCAGCACCTGGTGGACGCCATGGCCCAGCTCGTGCGCTAGCGTCATCACGTCCCGCAGCCGGCCCTGGAAATTGAGCAGCACGTAAGGATGCGCGCTCGGGACCGTTGGGTGGGAAAACGCGCCCGGCGACTTGCCAGGGCGCACGCCTGCATCGATCCAGCCCGAGCCGAAGAAGCGTCCGGCGATCTCCGCCATGTCGGGGCTGAACCCGCGATAGGCATCGAGCACCGTGTCGCGCGCCTCGTCCCAGCCGAGCTTGCGGTCGTCGCTGTCGGGCAGCGGCGCGTTACGGTCCCAGTAGTCGAGCACGTCGCACCCCAGCATCCGCGCCTTGAGCGCGTAGTAGCGATGCGACACCCGTTCGAAGGCGCCCTCCACCGCGTCCGCCAGCGCGGCGACCACCTCCGGCTCCACGTGGTTGGCAATGTGCCGGGGCGAGGCCACGTCCTCGTAACCGCGCCAGCGGTCCTCGATTTCCTTGTCCTTGGCCAGCGTGTTGGTGATCAGCGTGAAGGTGTTGATGTTGTCGCCGAATGTTGCCGCCAGCGCCTTGGCACCCGCCTCGCGCTTTTTCGGATCGCTGTCCGAGAGCGTGTTGAGCGCCGGCTCGATCGCCACCTCTTCGCCGCCGACCTCGAATCGCAGCCCTGCCATCGTCTCGTCGAAGAGCCGGCTCCACGCCGAGGCGCCCGCCACGCGCTTCTCGTGCAGCAGCTTTTCCAGGTCGTCCGAGAGCTGGTAGGGGCGCCACGCCCGCGCGGCATCAAGCCACGGCTTGTACCGCGCCAGCGATTCGCTCTCGCCATAGGCCGTAACAAGCGCATCATCGCTGATGCGGTTGATATCGAGCGTGAAGAACAGGATATCGCTGCCGATCGCCGTCAGCTTCTCCTGCGCATCGCCGTAGAACTTGGCATGCGCCGGCTTCGTCGTGTCGGTCGCGTAGACGAGGCCCGCAAAGGAGCCGATACGCCCCATGCGCTCGTCCAGCGCCTCGTAGGCGGCAATCGCGCCCGCGAACGCGTCTGCTCCGCCTGCCCCGTCAAGAATCGTGACGATCTTGCCCGCGTACTTGTCCGCGAAGGCCCGCGCTTCCGCCGCCGCAGCCTCGATATCCGCCAACGCGGCAGCACGGCCGGGAAAACCAATAGGCTCTGCGTCGGCATCGCTCGCTGGATAGAGGTCTGTGAGATCCCAGGCGGGAAGCGTCTCGGTCGAAACCGGATCCTTGGCCTGCGCTTGCGACATGGGCGGGGGCACCTTCGGCTGGTCGACGGGAATGCAGCGCCTGCAAGTCTGGCCGCTGCCTGTGGCTAGATATTGACCGCCCCGGCCCTCGGATCAATGCGGCGTTAGGCCCGGTTCGCGATTCGGAAGAGGGACACGGCACCCCGAAACGAAGAAGGGCCCGGCGTGAGCCGGGCCCTTCAATCTTTTCGTCGGCGGCGATACCGCCATCAGGGACCGTGTTAGCGGACCTCGATAACCGCGCGGCGGTTGAGAGGCTCGCGGACACCGTCACCGGTCGGGACGGCGGGCTCGCTCTCGCCACGGGCACCGACGTCACCCACTTCGACGCCCTGCGCAGAGAGCGCGTTGGCGACGGCGTTGGCACGGCGCTGCGACAGACCCTGGTTGTAGGCCACCGAACCCGAGGTGTCGGTGTGACCGACAACGCTGACCGACGGGTTGTTGAACTCCTTCACGTAGTTCGCAACTTCGTCGATCACGGCCATGGCGGCCGAGGTCAGGTTGAACTTGTCGAAGCCGAAGTAGATCACGAAGTCCTGCTCGGCAGCAGCTTCACACTCGGTCAGAGCCTCGTAGAAAGCCGCCTTCTCGGACGCCACGCGATCCGGCTGCACCGGACCACCGGCACCACCGAAGAACGCGCCGTCGACGCCGAACTCGTTATCCGAGGCCTGCTCGACCCAACCGTCGTAGTAGCGCTGTGCCTTGGCGCAGGCGCAACCACGCTGATCACGGCCGCCATTGTCCAGCGCCGCCATCAGGCGGGCACGGGCATTCTGCAGCTCGTCGAGTTCCGAGGGGAGCACCTTGCGGCCCCAGGGAACATTGGCCGGGTCAAACGGCTCGACCGGACCGCCGGCAAGCGCCGCGCGACCCTTTTCAGCAAAAAGCACCGCGTGACGCCATTCGCAGTCCACATAGACTTCCGACGTCGCACGATCCTGATACTCGGCCGCGAGGCACGAGTAGAAGTCATCTCCGGAAATTTCCTGGTCCAGGAAGCTTTCCACGTGGAAAGTTCCCCCGAGGCCGCAGCCCGCGAGACCAAAAAATGCCCCCACCGCAATTAGCCGGGATAGCGTGTTCATCCCACTCTCCGTGTCATTCGAATTGCCTTCGCACCCCCCGAACACGACGGGTGGCCGGGACCCGCCCGGGAACTACCAAGTCCGCGTATCCGAGGGTTGTCTTCGCACATGAACGCTGCCGCGGGCAATAGATTTCCCCGGTTATTTGCCGGTTCAGCAACAGGAGTCACGTTTGCGCAACACCCGAACCACAGCAGCAAAAAGTTAACCATGCGGGCGGTTTTCCCGCGTTGAGACACCATCAAACCCCGGGAAGTTTACGTCGTTCCCTCCTGTCTCAAACCCTCCTTAACCGGCGCCGGGCAAGGATGCTGCCCACAGTTCACGACGCCTCCCGGTAACCATCGGATGTTTCTCGAACATTCGCGCCCGGTCGGCGTGGCATCGCGTTTCGGGGAACCCGCATGGCGAAGACGATTCTCATTGTCGATGACGATCCGGCGCAGTTGCGCCTGCTTTCCGCCGTGGTCGAACGCGACGGACACCGGGTCGCCACGGCCTCGGGCGGCAATGAGGCAATCGCGGCCTTGGAGGGCGCGCGCGGCCACGAGATCGATCTCGTCGTCCTCGACCTCGTCATGCCGGACACCGACGGCTGGGCCGTCATGGAGCGGGTCCATCCCCAGCGCCCGGAGCTGCCCTTCGTGGTCCTCACCGGCCATGGCGGCATCGATACGGTCGTACGCGCCATGCAGGCCGGCGCCCGCGACTTCGTGGTGAAGCCCGCAAGCCCGGAACGCCTCCAGGTTTCCATCGCCAACGCTTTGAAACTCGAGGCCCTGGGCCGCGAGCTCACCCGCCTCAAGAAGCATTCCGCCGGCCAGCTCACCTTCGACGACCTGATTTCCGAGAGCCCGGCCATGCGCAAGGTCGGCAAGATTGGCGAGCGCGCCGCCCAGTCGAATATCCCGATTCTTATCGAGGGCGAGTCTGGCGTCGGCAAGGAGATGATCGCCCGCGCCATCCAGGGCTCGTCAGAGCGCGCCGGCAAGCCGTTCGTCACGGTCAACTGCGGCGCGATTCCCGAAAACCTCGTGGAATCAATCCTCTTCGGTCACGAGAAAGGCGCCTTCACCGGCGCCACCGACAAGCATGCTGGCAAGTTCGTTGAGGCAAACGGCGGCACCCTCTTCCTTGACGAGGTGGGTGAACTGCCCCTCGACATGCAGGTGAAGCTGCTGCGCGCCATCCAGGAAGGCGAAGTGGACCCGGTCGGCGCCAAGAAGCCCATCAAGGTCGATATCCGGCTGATCTCCGCCACCAACCGCGACCTGATCCAGGCCGTGCAGGACGGCACCTTCCGGGAAGACCTCTATTACCGCCTCAACGTGTTCCCGGTGCACGTCCCGCCGCTGCGCGAGCGCCGCGAGGACATCGCGCCGCTGACCGACCATTTCGTGGCGCGGTTCGCCGCCGAAGAAGCCAAGCCGATCCGCGGCATCGAGGCCGACGTGCGCGGCCTTCTGGAAGCCTTCAACTGGCCGGGCAACGTCCGCCAGCTTGAAAACGCGGTCTTCCGCGCCGTCGTGCTGTGCGACGGCGACACGCTTCAGTTCGAGGATTTCCCACAAATCGCCAGCCTCGCCGGCGCCCAGGCCAAGCCCAAGCCGCGCCTGCCGGACGTCCAGCCGGCTGTTCTCGGCGGTGGGTCGGCACCGGAGCCCGCCCCCGCGATGATCGGCGGCGGCGGATCCGCCAGCGGTGACAATCTCGGCCAGCTCACCCCCGGCATGCCTTACGAAGCCCTGCCGCAGGACATTTCCGCGCTGGACGAGACCGGCAACCTCAAGAAACTCGAGGATATCGAGGCCGACATGATCCGCCTCGCCATAGAGAAATACGAGGGGCACATGTCCGAAGTGGCGCGCCGCCTCGGGATCGGCCGGTCGACGCTCTACCGCAAGGTGCGCGACCTCGGCATCGAGGTCCGCGGCTAGCTAGACTTCGAGACCAAGGGCCGAGCGGTAGAGATCGACGATCGCTTCCTGCTCCTGCAGGTCCGCCTTGTCGAGCTTGCGCTCGCGCACCACGCGGCGCAGCGCCTTCACGTCGAAACCGTTGCCCTTGGCTTCCGCGTAGACCTCGCGGATATCCCCGGCGAGCGCCGCCTTTTCCTCTTCGAGGCGCTCGATGCGCTCGACGAATGCCTTCAACTGATCGCGCGCAATGCCGCCGGTCTGCGCCATGGTGCTCCCCGTCCGCTCTGGTCTGGTGATGTCTGAAACCGGGCCCGCGGCACATGCCGCCCGGCCCGAAGGGCGCGGACCTTAACCAAGCGCCCCGAGCGCGCGCAAGCGCCAAGACCGCGCGTCCCGCCTAGTGGCCGGAAGATTTGTCGAATGCCGCCTTCTGAGCCTCGCTCGCTTCCGTCTGGTAGCGCGCCTTCCAGTCCTCGTAGGGCATGCCATAGACGCGCTCGCGCGCCTCGTCCTTGGAAATCTCGACGCCGCGCTCCGCTGCTTCCTCCGCGTACCAGCGCGACAGGCAGTTGCGGCAGAAGCCGGCCAGGTTCATCAGGTCGATGTTCTGCACATCCGTGCGCTCGCGCAGATGTGCAACGAGCCGCCGGAAGGCAGCGGCCTCGAGTTCGGTTTCGGTCTTGTCCGTCATGGCTTGTGCCTCCTCGCGTCAGTTTGCGCGCACGCCATACATGGTCTCGTCGATCAGGAAATCGACCACGGCCCTAAGCGCTTCTTCGTGAGACGCATCGTTCGCCCGCGCTTCCTCGTAGGCCGTACGCTGCCCCTGCGCGCTCGTCCCCTGCCGGGCGATGACGGCCACGTGCTGCAATTCCTTCACGCAGCCCAGCGCCGTCGCCTCCTCGAAAAGGAGGCCCACTAACTCGTCGGCCAGCCCCGTCACCGGCACCAGCTCGCCCTTGCCGAAATCCGCGAGGTCGCGCGTCACGCCGTATCGCTGCGCCCGCCAGCGGTTCTCCTCGATTAGCACGCGCTGGTAGACCCGCCAGCGCTGGTTGCGTTCGCGCAGCGTCACCAGCATGGCCAGCAGGCACTGGTAGAGCGCGGCAAGCGACACCGCGTCCTCTACCCGCGTGCACACGTCGCAGACGCGCGCTTCCAGCGTCGGCCAGCGCGTCGACGGGCGGATGTCCCACCAGATCTTGCTGGCGTCCTCGATGGCGTTCACCTCGACAAGGCGCGAGACGACGCGCTGGTATTCCTGCCAGCTGTCGAATGTGTCCGGCATGCCCGTGCGCGGCATCCCGTCGAACACCGTCAGCCGGTAGGACGCCATGCCCGTGTCCTCGCCCTGCCAGTAGGGGGACGAGGCCGACAGCGCCAGCATGTGCGGCAGGAAGTAGGCAACCTGGTTCATCAGGTCGATGCGCAGGTCTTCGTCCTCGATCCCCGCATGAACATGCATGCCGCAGATCAGCAGCCGCCGGACAACGCCGCCGAGATCGCGGGCGATCTGCTCGTAGCGCTCTTTCGCCGTATGATGCTGGTCCGTCCAGCGCGCGAAGGGATGCGTGCTCGCGGCGATCGGCGCATAGCCGAAATCGCTCGCCACCTCCGCCACGGCCGCACGCAGCCGCCGCAGCTCGGCGCGAACCTCGGTCGCGTCCGCACACACGGCGGTGCCGATCTCCACCTGGCTCTGCAAAAACTCCGGCGAGACCTGGCTGCCGATGGCGTCCGACATCTTCGGCAACAGTTCCGCGGGCGGTTCCGCCACGAGATCGCGGGTCTCGCGGTCCACGAGGAGGTATTCCTCCTCCACGCCAAGAGTGAGGCTCGGACGTTTCACGCGCTACTCCGCCGCCTGTTCTTCCGTGTACGTCATGTAATCCCGCACGGTATGGAATTCCTCGCCCGCCGCCGCGCCCGCATCAACGATGCAGCGCGCCAGCAGGCCGGCCCATTCATCCGCGCCTTTGTTGGTATCGATCAGGTCCTGCCGCAGCTCGATCAATGCGTTGGGCAGCCCGCGCGACGTGCCGTGCCGGTACATGCTGTCACCGGTCAGCCGCCCCGAATAGGGCTCGTTGTCCCCGACGACGAGCCCGGGCTCCTGCCGTAGCCGCCCGAGCAGGGCCAGCGGCAGGCGCGGATCGCGGTCCCACAGGATGCCCACGTGCCAGGGGCGCGGACGCCCGCGCCAGACCGGCGTGAAACTGTGGATCGAGACGATGGCCGGCACCTGCCCCCGGGCCAGCGAGGCATCGATCCGGCGAATGATCGCGTCCTGGTAGGGCTGCCAGAAGAGCTCTCGGCGCTTTTCGATCTCGGCCCGGTCCGCGCGCCTGTTGCCGGGGATCACAGCGCCGTCCGACAACTTCATCACCTGCGTGGGATCGTCGGCCGCGCGGTTAGGGTCGATCAGCAGCCGCGAGAAGCCCCCCATCACGGCGGGCGCATCAAGCAATACCGAAAGCCGCTCAGTGACGGCGCCGGCGCCGATATCCCACCCGATATGCCGCTCGATCTCCTCGCGCGGTAGTCCCAGCGTCCCGTATTCCGCGGGGATCGCATTGGACGCGTGATCGCAGATCAGCACGAAGGGCGCGGCGCCTTCCGGGTTGATCTCACGGTACGGCACGAAGGGAGCGGACCTGTCGGACGAGGGCGGAGCGGCAGCGGATTGCGACATGGCCGGAATATAGGCGACCCCGCCCCCGCCTGACAGCCGCCAGCGACAATGTTAACGTCTGTCATCCGGCGCGCCTCCCTGCCCGCCGGTTCTATGGAACATGCGCAATGCGTCTTGGCGGTCTCTTCCTGTTTGCGCTGCTCTTCGCCGCGATTCCCGGCTCGGCATCCGCCGGGCTGTCCGTCTGCAACGAGACGCCGAGCCGTGTCGGCATCGCGCTCGGTTATCACGACGGCAACGAGTGGGTATCCGAAGGCTGGTGGCACCTGGACGGCAGCCAGTGCGCCCCGGTCATCCAGAGCGATCTCAGCGCCCGGTTCTATTACCTTTTCGCCATCGACTTCGACGCGGGCGGCGGCTGGTCCGGCTACTCGACGCTGTGCGTCGCGCCAGGCGAGTTCACGATTCCCGGCCGCGAGGAATGCGAGCCGCGCGGCCATCACACCGCGGGCTTCTTCGAAGTCGACACCGCCAATTCGCCGGACTTCACCGTCCGGCTGGATGAATCGTCCCGCCGGCCGGATCCCCGGGCAAACCTCGGCCAGCTTGGCCTCAACAGGGAGTAGTCCGGGTCTCATGCGCCATCGGAACGTGCGTATCCTCGCCACGCTCGGCCCCTCTTCCGACGATTTCGAGACCTTGAATGCGCTCTACGAAGCGGGGGCCGATGCCTTCCGCCTCAACATGAGCCACTCGGACCACGAGAGCCTTAAGCGCCGCGTCGGCATGATCCGCGAGCTCGAGCGCCAGGTCGGCCGTCCCATCGCCATCCTCGCCGACCTGCAGGGCCCCAAGCTGCGCGTCGGCGACATCGAGGGCGGCGAAGTGCAGCTGGAGAACGGCGCCACCTTCGTTCTCGACATGTCGGACAAGCCCGGCACCGCCGAGCGCGCCCCGCTGCACCACCCCGAAATTTTCGAGGTGGCCGCGCCCGGTCATCACCTTCTCCTCGACGACGGAAAAATAAAGCTGCGCATCGAGGAAGCGTCCCCCGAGCGGCTGGTCACCACCGTGGTCGCAGGCGGCGACTTGAAGCCGCGCAAGGGCGTGAACCTGCCCGACACGCGCCTGCCCATCGCCGCGCTCACGGAGAAAGACCGCGCCGACTTCGAGGCCGCCCTCAACCTTGAGGTGGACTGGGTGGCGCTTTCCTTCGTGCAGGGCGCGCAGGACGTGGCCGAGGCCAAGAAGATCGCCCGCGGCCAGGCCTTCGTCATGGCCAAGATGGAAAAGCCGTCCGCCATCGAGGATCTGCAGCAGATCCTCGACATCGCCGACGGCCTGATGGTCGCGCGCGGCGACCTCGGCGTCGAATGCCCGGTCGAAACAGTGCCGGGGCTGCAAAAGCGCCTGACCCGCGCCGCCCGCCGCGCCGGCAAGCCGGTGGTCGTGGCAACGCAAATGCTCGAAAGCATGATCGAGGCGCCCGTCCCCACGCGTGCGGAAGTCTCGGACGTCGCCACCGCCGTCTTCGAAGGCGCCGACGCGGTCATGCTGTCAGCGGAGTCGGCGGCCGGCGATTATCCGGTCGAAGCCGTCGCGGTGATGAACCGCATCGCCGAGACCGTCGAAACCGACGCCAACTACGCCCAGATCATCAACGCCCAGCGCACCGAGCCGGAACCGACCGGGCCCGACGCCCTCAGCAATGCCGCCCGCACCGTGGCCGAGACGCTGCACGCAGCGGCCATCGTCTGCTACACGCGCTCGGGCTCCACGGGACTGCGCGCCGCCCGCGAACGGGCCGCCGTTCCCGTCGTCGCGCTGACGCCCATCCCGCGCACGGCGCGGCGGCTGTCTCTCGTGTGGGGTCTCAACTGCATCCTCACGGAAGACGCCGGCGACCTGGACGACATGGTGGACCGCGCTGGCCGCATGGCCTTTCAGCACGGCTTCGCCCGCGTCGGCGACCGCATCGTCATCATGGCGGGGGTTCCGCTCGGCACGCCGGGCGCGACCAACATGCTGCGCGTCGCCTTCGTCTCGGACAGCGCCGCCAACCACACCTAGCGTGCGGCCAGCATCTCGCCCGGCTCGGCCACGGTGATGCCGGCGCGCGGCGACTCGCCGCGTGCCAGCCGCGCTACTGCATCCACCACGTAATCCGGCCGTGCGTAATGCGGCATGTGCCCGGTTCCCCGCAGGCGGATCAGTTCCGAGCCTTCGATCTTTTCGTGCAGCGGCTGGCTGTGGATGTGAAAGCCGACGGTGCGGTCACGGCTGCCGTGGATGATGATCGTCGGCACCCGGACCTCACCGTAGCGAGTCGCCTGCTCCGCGAGGAACGCGTTGAGGTGGCTCGTGTCCGAGCTGTTGGACCGGAAATTCCCCGGCCGGAACAGCAGATCGAGGCCGATGTCCTCCGCGAAGTCCTCGGGCGCCTCGTCCGGCGCGAAATTGCCCTCGACACCCGGCCCCTTGAGCGCTTGCCCCGCCGGAACCATCAGGGTCCGGAGAAAATAACTGCCGATCACCGGCGTCTGCACCACGTCGTGATACCAGGCAACCCCGCCTTCCCAAGGATGCGTTGCCCCGGCGAGCGGGATCACGCCCTTGAGATCGTCCGGATAGGCCAGCGCATAGGCCATGGCCACGGCGCCCGCCCATGAGTGGCCAAGCAGAACCGGGTCTTCGACTCCCAGTACGTCAAGCGCGCCATGGATCAGCCGCGCCTGCACGGCAGGCGAATGAATGTCCTCGATGTCGGCACGTTCGCTCCACCCGTGCCCTGGCCGGTCGAAGGCGATGACCCGGTGGTTTTCCGCCAGCCTGTCGAAGATCGAGTTCACGAAGTCGCGCATGTTGCCGCTCGCGCCGTGCACCAGAACGACCGCCGGCCCCTCGCCCTTTTCGAGGTAGTGGAGCCGCGCGCCTTCCACTTCCACGAACTCGCCAAGCGGCGGGTACTCCGCTTCGGTCTTTGCCTTGAACCAGAGCGTGTAGGCGTAAAGCCCGCCGGACACGACGGCGAACACCAGGAAGATCGTTCCCATCAGGCGTCTCATGCTGAATTCCGTGAAGTGCCGTCGGCGCGGCTAAATGCCCCGGCCTTCGACTTCGATGGTGAGACGCCGCTCCGAGGCGCGCACGTCTTCAAGATGCGGATTGATCTCGAGCGCCGCGCGGTAGGCTTCCAGCGCGCGCTCGTTGTTGCCGATCTCCTCCATCATGATCCCGAGACCCGCCAGCGCCGCCCAGTGGCGAGGCTCCAGCGCCAGCACCTGCCCTACATCGCTGATGGAGGCGGTGTAGTCGTCGATCACGTAATAGAGGGTCGCCCGCTTGTTCCACGCCTCGGCGAACTCGGGATCAAGCTCGATCGCCGTCGAAAACATGTCGAGCGCCACGGCGTATTCCTGCTTCTCCAGCGCCTCGAGCCCGCGGAGCATCACGAGATCCACCGTGTCGCTGCCCGAGCTGGCCCAGATGCGCCAGATCTCGTCCTCGATAGGCTCCGCGGCCGCCGCGTCCTCGCTCTCGGCCAGCCGCTCGAACAGGAGGTCGAGCTTCGCCGCGCGCACGTCCTCGCTGTCCGCCTGCGCGAATGCCGCGACGGTCAGCATCAGAGCCGCGCCAAGCGCGGCAAGGGTCGGGATAAGGCGGGCCATGACCCATCATATGGGTGGATCGCCGGCATTGGCGAGGGTGGCCAGGACCCGGTCGGCCTCAGACGTTCAGATCGGCGCGCGAGACCCTGTCGAAATCAAGGATGAAGTCGGCGCCATAGGCCTTGCTCGGCGTCTGGAAGCCGGGCTTCGCCTCGCCATTCACGGCCTTCTGGGCGAGGGCAAGGCCGGTCATCGTCGTCAGCGTGTAGCCTTCCGGCGTTTCAAGGCGCGTGCGCACCCGGTTGCCCGCGCCGTCCTCGGCCTCGCCGATCAGGATCGCATGCCCGGCGGCCCGCTCCTCGTCGGTCGGCCCTTCCGGCAACTTCTCGATTTGCCGCTTCAGGAACCTTTGGACGGGCCCTAGCCCCATGACCCACCGCGCACTGCGGCCAAGCCCCGCCATGCGCTCCATCTCGGGCGAGGCCTCGAAATAGACCGTGATGTCGGGAATGCCCGTCGAGTGATAGGCGGTTGAGACATCGCCCCAACCCACTGCGATCGAATCCTTTTCACCACTGCCATAGTCGACCGTCCGCCGCGGCGGCTTGTTGAGCGCGATGATCTTGCCGCCACGCCGGACTCGCGTGCCGACGGAAATGGACTCGACCATCGTCTTCGCCGTGCCGTGCGACAGCCCGCCCATCCCGCCGATGCCGATCTCCAGCCTCTGCGCCTCCGGCAGCCGGCGCTTCATGTGCGCGGCAAGGCAATCGCTCGGCACCACGTCGAAACCGACGCCGGGCAGCACCATGATGCCCGCTTCGCGCGCTTCCTTGTCGCGCGCCGCGCAAGCCTCGAAGACGCCAATCTCACCGGTGATGTCCATGTAGTGGGTCCTGGTGCGCAGGCACGCATCCAGCATCGGCTTCGACGTCGCCGAAAAAGGCCCGGCGATGTGCAGCACCGCGTCCACCTTCTCCAGCGCCGTATCGAGCGCGGCGGGCCTGTCGAGCGACACCGCCGCCCATTCGAGGCCAAGCGGTTCGGCGACGGCCTGAAGCTTCTGCGCATTGCGGCCCGCGAGGATGGGCTTGAGGCCCTTCTCGGCGGCGGCGCGCGCCGTCAGCTTGCCGGTGTAGCCGGTGGCACCGTAGATCATGAACTGGCCGGACATGGCGCGCGGTCTCCCCATATTCCGCGTGACACTCGTATGACCGGATCGTGACCCCGGCAGCGAGCCGGGGCAAGGACGAATGCCGGGAGCCTAGAGCAGCCCGTGGCCGGCAAGCGCTGCGCGCACCTGCTCCGGCGAGTAGAACTGGAGCCCCACGAAGCCCGCCTCTTCCGCCGCGACGACGTTGACGGCGAGATCGTCGATGAACACGGCCTCGCCGTCGCCAAGCGCGAACTGCTTTCGAGCAAGGTCATAGATTGCCGGATCGGGCTTGCGCAGCTGCACCTGCCCGGACACGACGACACCCCCGAAATGGTCGAGAAAGCCGTAGTCCGTTGGTGCGGGATGGGCGGGCGGCCATGTCTGTGCCGGCCAGTTGGTCAGCGCATAGACCGGCACGTCCCGCGCCGCCAACTCCTCGAGGATTTCGACGGTGCCGGGGATCGGGCCCACGAGAAACTCCTGCCACCGCGTGGCGATGGCATCGAGCGCCTCGGCGTAGTGTGGGTAGTCCTGCTTGTAGGGCGCCAGCGAGGTCTCGAACAGTGCATGAGTGTCGTGGCAGGCGTGATGCGCCTTCCAGAACACGTCGGCCATGAATGACTCCATGGCCCCGAGCGAAGCGAAATGCTGGCGGAAGACCTGGCGCGGATCCCAGTCGATCAACACGCCGCCAAGGTCGAAGACGACGGCGCGCGGCGATTGCCCGGCCGCCCCCGGCATTAGCCCTGGCGGGCCTTGAAGCGCGGGTTGACCTTGTTGATCACGTAAAGGCGGCCCTTGCGGCGCACGATACGGCAGTTCTTGTCGCGCTTGGCCAGCGACTTGAGCGAATTGCGGACTTTCATCGGACCCGGGCCTCTGGTGCCGTCAAAACCGGCACGAACTTGCGGAAAAGAAACAGCCGGAGCGGCGCCCCGGCGGATTGGCGGCGGAAAATAGGGAGGCAGGCGCGCCCTGTCAACCTGCCCTTCCGGGCCGCCACGGCGCTGGCCACCGGCCACGCCCTTGGGCTAAACGTGACGCCCCCGTCACGCTCCATCGGGTGGCGGCCCTCCCCTTTCCGGTACCGAGTTTCCATGACCTACGAAGAGCGCCCCCAGAACAAGAACAAGCCCGAAGGCCCGCCCCAGAACGCGCCCCTCGACGAGCCGCTGGTCGAGATCAAGGAGCCGCCGGCCTGGTACCGCAAGGCCCTGGCTGCGCCTCACGAGAGCCGCTACGTGGAAGTGGACGGCACCCGCATCCACTACCTGCTCTGGGGCGCCCCGAAGGACGGCGAACCGCCCCGCCCCGGCATCGTTTTCGTGCATGGCAACGGCGCCCACGCCCAGTGGTTCGCCCACATCGCGCCCTTCCTCACCGAGGACTACCAGGTCGCCGCGATGGATCTCGGCGGCATGGGCGAAAGCGCCTGGCGGCCCGACCGCTACACCCGCGATACCTATGCCAGGGAAATCTTCGCCGTCACCGAGGACGCCAACATGGCGCCTGGCTATGTCGTCGGACACTCCTTCGGTGGCTTCGTCTCCCTCGTCAGCGCCTCGACCTATGGTGACAAGCTCGGTGGCGTCGTCCTTGTGGACTTCGGCGTGCGTCCGCCCGGCGAACATGAAGAGTGGTTCAAGGACAACCCGCCCCCCAAGCCGACGCGCATCTACCCGGACTACGAGACGGCGCTTGCCCGCTTCCGCCTGGCGCCCGAGCAGCCCGTCGCCAACCGCTTCATCTTCGATCACATAGCGAAGGAAAGCCTGCGCGAGGCAACGCCCGAGGAAGATGAACTGGGCCGCACCGCAGGCGGCACAGGCTGGACGTGGAAGTTTGACCCCAAGATCTATTACGGCCTGGTCCTTGGCGAAGACCTGAACGAGAAGTTCCGCACCCTCGCCTGCAGGAAGGCCGTGGTCATGGGCGCGCTGTCATGGAACGGCTCCGACGAAGTGATGGCCTATCACCGCAAGATCGCCGATGGCGCGCCGGTGTTCTCCATCCCCGAAGCCCGCCACCACGTCATGCTGGACCAGCCACACGCCTTCACGACGGCCATCCACGGCCTTGTCAGCGCATGGGAAGCGGAACGGAACGGCGGCAAGTAGCAGCCGCCTATCCCTTGGGCACCACGTGGCTGTCGGGATCATCCTCGTCGTCGTAGCCGGCGCGGACGGTGGAGACGAGCGGGTGGAGCAGGATGAAAATGCCCATCACCACCATCAGCACGGCGGCGAGGATGAAGGGCGCCTCGGGCATGATCTGGTAGAGCGGCAGGGCGATGAACGGGTTGACCACGTGGCCCATCGCCGCCGTCGAGCCGATGAAGCCCGCAATGGCGCCCTGCTCGTCCGGCTCCACGCTGAGTGACGCGGCCGCCGACAGGCCGGGGCGCAACAGGCCGAACCCAAGGCCCGACGCCACCAGCGCCAGCACCAGCGTTGCGTAATTGCCGCCGGCGATCATCAGCCCGAAGGCGATGATCATCATCACCGTGCCGCCGCGCAGCATCGTCTGGACCGACAGGTTGAACCGCTGGATCAGCACCAGCTGCGCGAACAGCGTGGACATGGCCATCGCCATCATGCCGACACCCACCATCTGCGCCGCGTCCTCGACGCCGAGCGACAGCGTGTCCTGGAAGTAGAACGCCGACACCTGCACGACGATGGACTGCCCCATGGCCATCAGCACGCCCACGGCAAGGAACGGCCACACCCGCGCATCATAGAGCTTGAGCACCAGCCGCTTGGCGTCACGCTCGCGCGGGGCGGTGCGCTCGGGCAGCAGGAACCAGATGGCAAGCGCGCTCACGAAGGCGAGCGAGCCCACCACGAAGAACGGCGCCAGCAGCCCGAACACGATCAGCGCCGCGGCAACGCCCGGGCCGATCACCGTGCCCATGCCGAACGCCGCGCCAATAGTGGCGACCCCCGAGGCGCGCTCCGCCCGCGTCGTGCGGTCCGCCACGTAAGCCTGGCTGGCGGGCATCGTGCCCGACCCGAACGTGCCGAAGATCGCCCGCACGAAGATGAGCATGGGGAAAAGCGTCGCGAGACCCACGAGCCCCTCCATCCCCATCCAGATGAAGACGGCGAAACCGATGGTGGATGTCCCGAACCCGCATAGCCCGATCAGGATGATCGCCTTGCGCCCCCACAGGTCGCTCGTCCGGCCCCAGTAGGGGCTGGTTAGCACCCAAAGCAGCGCGGACAATGAGAAGATCGCACCGACCTGCACCTCCGTGAGGCCCAGGTCACGGGCGATCGGCGGCAGCACCGCGAAGAACAGCGACTGCCCCATGCCGAGACACAAGAGGCAGAAGAATAGGATGCCGAAGGCGCGTTTGCGCTCGTTCGGCGTGGTCTGCCGCAGACCCGGCAGGTCGCCGCCGCCCGCCGGGGCGGGCGTGTCCTGTGCCTTGTCGTCGCTTTTGGGGCCGGCGTCCGGCTGATCGTGTGGGGTCATGGGGCTTGCCGAATGGGGCCGCCTACATAGCTCACCCGGAAGCAACCTACCAATGCTGTGCGAACGACATAGGCATTCCGCAATGACGGCACCCGTTCTGATCTTTGGCGCAACCGGCGGCGTCGGCTCCGCCCTCGCCCGGCGGCTTTCGGCCAGCGATATCCCCCTGTTCCTCTCGGCGCGCGACGGAGAGGCGCTGCAATCACTCGCCTCGGAGCTCGATGCTCCCTTCGAGGCGGGCGACGTGCTGAGCGAGGACGACATCAAGACCGTGGTCAAAGCTGCTGCCGGCGATGACGGGCTCTCTGGCCTCGCCTTCTGCGTCGGCTCCATCGACCTGAAGCCGCTCAAGGCCGCAATGGCCGAGGACTACGAGACCGCGTTCCGGCTCAATGCCCTTGCCCCAGCGCTTGCCGTCCGCGAGGCAGCGCCCGCACTCAGGAAGGCGGGCGGTTCCGTCGTCCTGTTCTCCACCATTGCCGTCGACCAGGGCTTTCCCAACCATTCTGTCGTTTCCACCGCCAAGGGCGCGGTTGAAGGTCTCTCCCGTGCCCTTGCCGCTGACCTGGCACCCGATGTGCGGGTCAACGCCGTCGCCCCGAGCCTGATGAACACGAAGCTCGCCAAACCGATCACCAAGTCGGAGGCGATGGCGGAAGGCATCGCCAAGATGCATCCCATCGCCCGCCTCGGCGAAGCGGACGACGCAGCCGCCCTGGCCGCCTTCTTGCTGTCGCCCGATGCCCCGTGGATCACCGGCCAGGTGATGCGCACCGACGGCGGGCGCAGCCACGTCCGCACCAAAGGCTGACGATCCGGATGGGCACGCTCCGCCTCGTCCTTGGCGACCAGCTGTCGCCGGGTCTCTCGTCCCTCGAAGACATCGACCGCGACGCGGACGTGGTGCTGATGGCGGAGGTGATGGACGAATGCACCTACGTGCCCCACCACAAGAAGAAGATCGCCCTCGTCCTCTCCGCCATGCGGCACTTCGCGGAGGAGCTGGAGAAGGACGGCGGCACCGTCGATTACGTAAAGCTCGACGACAGCGCCAACACCGGCTCGCTCAAGGGCGAAGCGGAACGCGCAATCAAACGGCACGGCGCGGACCGCCTGGTCGTCACCGAACCGGGCGAGTACCGCCTGATGGACGACATGAAGAGCTGGGAGGATGCCTTCGGCGTGCCGGTCGACATCCGCCCCGACACCCGCTTCTTCTCATCGCGTGAGAACTTCGCCCGCTGGGCGGAGGGCCGGAAGGAACTCCGCATGGAGTTCTTCTACCGCGAGATGCGCAAGACAACCGGCTTCCTGATGAACGCTGACGGCAAGCCCACGGGCGGCAAGTGGAACCTGGACAAGCAGAACCGCAAGCCGGTCAGGGATGGCCTCGACTTCCCCGGCCCCTCGGCCTTCACCCCCGACGACATCACCCAGGACGTGCTGCACCTCGTCGAAAAGACATTCCCGGACAATTTCGGCGACCTTGAACCCTTCACCTTCGCCGTCACCCGCCAGCAGGCAGAACATGCCTTCCGCCGCTTCATCGACAAGGCGCTGCTGTCCTTCGGCGACTACCAGGACGCAATGACTGAGTCCGACGATTACCTGTTCCACGCGGTTATCTCGCCCTACCTGAACCTCGGCCTGCTCGATCCGCACGCGGTCTGCGCCGCCGCCGAGCGCGCCTACGAGGAGGGACACGCGCCCCTCAACGCGGTCGAGGGCTTTATCCGCCAGATCCTCGGCTGGCGGGAATATGTGCGCGGCCTCTACTGGCTGGAGATGCCCCGCTACAAGACACGCAACCAGCTCCAGGCGAAGCGGCCGCTTCCCGCCTTCTACTGGACCGGTGAAACGGACATGGCCTGCATGGCCCACGCCATCGGCCAGACGAAGCGGCTGGCCTACGCGCACCACATCCAGCGCCTGATGGTCACAGGCAACTTCGCGCTGCTCGCGGGCCTCGACCCGGACGAGGTGAACGCGTGGTACCTGCTCGTCTATGCCGACGCCTATGAATGGGTAGAACTGCCCAACACCCACGGCATGGTCTTGTGGGCGGATGGCGGCATCCTCGGCTCCAAGCCCTATGCCGCCAGCGGCAAGTACATCGACCGCATGTCCGATCAATGCGCCGGCTGCCGCTACAACGTGAAGGAGCAGACAGGCGATGACGCCTGCCCGTTCAACGCCCTCTACTGGGATTTCCTCGCCCGCCACAAGACGCAGTTCAGCGGCAACCCGCGCATGAACCTGGTGCTCGGCTCGATGGACAAGATGGACCCCGACAAGCTCAAGGCCATGCGCAAGCGCGCGAAGTCGATCCTCGACAATCTCGACGCGCTCTAGCCGCCACCCCGCGCCGCGCGCCTGCAACGCTCCGAGCAATAGCGCACCTCGTCCCAGACCCGCGCCCACTTGCGCCGCCACGTCATCGGGCGGCCGCACTGCCGGCAGGTCTTGACCGGAAGATCACTCTTCTTGCGCATGCAGGCAGAGATGGTCCGCGATCACGCGGCGGCAAGCACCGGCTGCGGACGGTGACGAGCATACATTCCGCGAACCCAGGCAGCGCCCGGATGGTCTGCGAACCGGTCGTACCAGTCCTGCACACGCGGCGGGACCGGCTCGGGCTTTCTCATGTCCGGGTGATCGACCTTGACCGACGGCGCCATGATGGCCGCCGCTGTCAGGTCGGCGATCGTGAACCCGTTGCCGACGAGATATCCGGTCGCGGCCGTCTTCTCCGCGATGAAGTCGAAGGCGTCCCGTGTGACCGCCAGCCCCTCTTCGCGCGACGCCTCCCCGTCGATCTCCATGCTGCGGACCATCTTGCCGCGCACCAGTGGCAGCATGTGGCGATAGACGAAGCGCATCATTGCCGGCTGACCCACCGCAAACATGCTGCACAGGTAATCCGGCTCATCGATCAGGTTGACGAAAAAGCCGCGCCGTTCCTTCACCGCGATGTCGCCGTCGAACTTCTCCACGATCGCCATCGCCTCTGCCCGCGCAGCCTCGTCCGCAGGCAGAAGCGCCGGGTCCGGGTACCGAGTCTCCAGCTCCAGCAGGATGGCCGTCGAGCCGGCAACCACCGATCCGTCATCGAATTTCACGACCGGCGTCTGCGGCTGGCCGGAGAGCTTCATGATCTTCCCGGTATGCGGCCCCGGCAGGTAGGGGATGCGTTTGTGCGCGACGCTTTTGTAATCCAGCCCCCACCGCGCCTTCTCGTTGAAGTGCGACTTGGGAAACATGTGCAGCTCGATCATCACGCCCTCCCCGGCGTCCCGTGTAGCCAGGCAGGCCACACGATCATATGATGATCATCATTCAATACCGGAACACGAGCGGCGTAAAGCGATGCGTTATCCTCCCGGCCACAAGCAGAAGACCCGCGAGAAGATCGTCGCAGCAGCCGCCCCGCTGTTCCGCCTGCATGGCTATGACGGTGTCAGCGTGCCCGACATCATGAAAGCCGCGGGCCTCACCCATGGCGGCTTCTACGCCCACTTCAAATCGAAGAAGGCCCTGTTCCGCGAGGTGATGGGCCTGGAAGCCGACTTCATACGCCGCCTGCGCGCCCGCGAAGGCACGACGAATCGCGAACTGCGCGAGGGAGCCAAGGCCGTCGCCGCCGGATACCTCGATCCCGCCCACATGGACGGCATCGGCAGGGGTTGCCCGATGGCAACGCTTTCGGTGGACGCCGCCCGCGCCGGCGCGCCCGTGCGCCAGGCTTTCGCCGGCTGCCTTCACGACCTTGAGCGGGAATTCGCGCGCGGCCTTGACGCAGCGTCCGGGCCGGACCCCCGCGCTCTCGCCGCAATTGCCCTTGCTGTTGGCGGCTTCATGCTCGCCCGCGCCTCGGGCGACGTGACGCTGCGTCACGCAATGCTCGATGCATGCGAAAACGAGATCGGCCGCGTGCTCGACCGCAAGACGCC
The DNA here is from genome assembly GCA_965229975.1 of Parvibaculaceae bacterium. Taxonomy (GTDB): domain Bacteria; phylum Pseudomonadota; class Alphaproteobacteria; order CGMCC-115125; family CGMCC-115125; genus Pyruvatibacter. Next base: position 143,887 of record OZ245936.1, on the reverse strand, counting down.
CTGACGCTTGCGCGTTAGAGTGCTCCCGAAAACAGCAATTCGGGAGACCCCAATGGAACTTGCCCTGACAAAGGAGCACGAAGCCTTCCGCGACGAGGTCCGCCAGTTCCTGGCCGACAACCTCGACGAAGATCTGAAGCGCGCCGGCCGCCTCGGCACCAGCGTCTACGCCGACTACGACGTGACCATGCGCTGGCACAAGATCCTCTACCGCAAGGGCTGGCTCGTGCCGTCATGGCCCGAGGAATACGGCGGCACCGGCTGGGACCTGATGCGCCAGTACATCTTCGCCAGCGAGTTCGCCAAGGCCGGCACGCCGTCGCTGTCGCCCATGGGCGTCGGCATGATCGGCCCGGCGCTGATCGGCTACGGCACCAAGGAGCAGAAGGACTTCTACCTGCCGCGCATCCTGTCCGGCGAAGACTTCTGGTGCCAAGGCTACTCCGAACCCGGCTCCGGCTCCGACCTCGCCTCTCTCCAGATGAAGACCGAGGACAAGGGCGATCACTTCGTCATCAACGGTTCGAAGATCTGGACGACCCACGCCAACTACGCGAACCGCATCTTCAACCTCGTGCGCACCGACAATTCCGGCAAGCAGCAGGAAGGCATCACCTTCTTGCTGGTGGACATGGACCAGCCCGGCGTCACCGTCGATCCGCTGATCATGCTCACCGGCGAGCACATCCAGAACCAGGTGTTCTTCGAGGACGTGAAGGTGCCGAAGGAGAACGTGGTCGGCGAAGTGGGCAAGGGCTGGACCGTTGCCAAGTATCTCCTCCAGTTCGAACGCGGCAATGCCTACGCGCCCGGCCTCTACGCCCGGCTTGGCCGCATCCGCGCCGGTGCGCTGGAAGAGCAGGACGGCACTGGCGCAAGGCTCGCCGACGATCCGGACTTCATGGCGAAGCTGGCGGAAGCCGAGGTCCAGATCGCGGCGCTCGAATTCACCGAGCACCGCATCCTCTCGGCGCTTGCAGCCGGTGATCCTCCGGGAGCTGAGTCGTCCATGCTGAAGACGCGCGGCACCGAAGTCAGCCAGCACCTGACCGAGCTGGCCATCGAGGCGGCCGGGTTCTACGGCCAGCCCTGGCAGCCGCAATACACCGCCCCGGGCGGCCCGGTGCCGGGCGCACCGGCGCGCGACGGCAACCTGCCCCCGGTCGGCCCGGAACGCTGGGTGACGGCGGTGCCGAAATATCTCAACGACCGGGCAGGCTCGATCTACGCCGGCTCCAACGAGATCCAGCGCAACATCATGGCCAAGGCGGTGCTCGGCCTCTAGGCTTGCCGCCGGATCGGGGAAGCGGCGCAAGACCACATGATCGACGGCATTATCCAGTGGCTGGACACCTACGAGTCGGCACTGTCGGCCGTGGCGGCGCTCATCGTCATCGGGACGGTGGCCGCCGCCCTGGTCCGGCGCTGGACCTCCACTGGCGCCTCCGGTGCCGCGCCAGCCGCCGGGCAGGCAACGCCGGGCAGTCCGCCCGCGCCTGTCACGGCCAAGCCGTCGATTGCCGTCCTGCCATTCGAGACGTCCGGCGCCCAGACACTGGACGAGGCCATCGCGGACGGGCTGACGACGGAGATCATCGCCGGGCTGTCCAGCATCCGGCAGCTCTTCGTCATCGCGCGCAATACCTGCTTCACCTACAAGGGCAAGCGCATGGATGTGCGTGACGTCGCCAGGGAGCTTGGCGTTCGGTACGTCCTTGAGGGGACCGTCCGGGCACGCAGCGGCGGCGGCATTCGCGTCAACACGCAAATGGCTGATGCCATCGGCGGCGGCACCGTCTGGTCGCGGCGCTTCGATGTCTCCGAGGAAGAAGTGCAGGATATCGACGATCTCATCACCGGTGAGATCGTGGCCGCCCTGCTGCCGGAACTCCGCAAGGCCGAGGCGGCGAGCGCCCGCCACGGCAAGGTCGATCTCTCGGCATGGGCACGCGTCAACGCGGCATGGCTCGAACTCCAGAACGATCTCAGCAGCAAGGACATCGCACGCCAGGTCATCCGCGAGGTCGAGGACGTCCTCAAGTCGGAGCCCGACTTCGCACTCGCCCACGGCGTGCTTGCCCACGCCTACTCGCTGACCTTCGAGCTTGGCCTCGAAGGCTCGGAAACGGTCCGGGCCGAGCGGGAAAAATCCATGGAGCACGCGCGCCGCGCCGTGCAGCTCGACCCGGACGATCCGGCGATCCACCACCTTGTGGGTTCCGCCATGGCGAACTTCCGCATGAGCGAGGATGGACGCAGCTCGTTCCGCCGGGCCCTTGAACTCAATCCCGACTATGCGCCTGCCGTTGGGGCGCTCGGCGTCTCGCTCATGTATGCACCCAGCACGCTCGAGGCGAAGGGCTACCTGGAACGCGCCCTGCGCCTGTCCCCCCGCGAGCCGCATGCCTATCACTGGCAGGGGCATCTCGCGCTCGCCTACTGCATTCTCGGTGAGCCGCAGAAGGCACTCGAATATGCGCGGCTGGCCGTCGAACGCCGCCCGACGATCATGGGCAGGTCCGCCCTTTTCACCGCTTACGCGCTGCTTGGCATGCGCGCAGAGGCCACGACTGCGCTGGATGATCTCAGGAAAGCCCTGCCCGAAACACTCGGCAGCGACGACTACGTGAACCTGCTCGACACACTTGTTGCGGACGAGGCGCGCCGCGCGGAGATACTCAAGGCGGTGAAACCCTACGTCGGTTCTCAGGCGGCACAGGCCTAGCCGAGCGCTGCGTCCACCATGCGCTCGACGAAGGCGCCGCCGAGCCACGAGACAACCGGGATCGTGAGGTAGAGCGCGAACTGCCCCACGGCTGGCGTATCGATCGGCAGCTCGCGCGCCTCCATCAGCCGGTGTTCATAGGCAAGCAGGGCGCCCAGCCGCGCCTGCGCCGCGTCGTCTCCCTCAACGGCCTTGTCACGCGCCCGCGTGATGGCGGCACGAAGCGGCCCAAGGGCAGCCTGCTTTGCCTTCCGGATCAGCCGCGCACCAACGAGCGCGGGCGATACCGCGGACAGCGCGGCCAGGGCCGCTATGAAGATCATGAACCCGAGAATTGCCTCGGGGTCGATATCGGAGTTGAGCAAGAACAGTGTGCCGACCGCGACGCCGATCAAAAGAATGAAGGCGGTCCGAAGACCGGCGTTGGCCAGCGGCCGCAGCGCGTCAGCATCCAGCGGATCGACTTGGACCAGCCGGCCGAGCGCTCCCAGGGTCAACCGCGCCCCGTGCCCCATGATGAAGGAGGCCTTGGCGAGGCTCGCAATCAGAACCGGCACAACCACCACGAACCATGCCGCGGACATGTAGACCTCCGGTGGATGCGGCGGCTCGGCCTCCCCGATCCGGAACGTCAGGATCTCCGCTGCCCCGGGTGTCGAGTAATAGGGGATCGCAAAACCAACCAACCAGCCTGTCAGCGTCACCGCCAGCCGCACCCGCGGCGCATCCGACGCATTCTCCACATAGAGGTGCTGGAGGCCCCGCTTGTCGAGCGAGGGCACCACGGGGGCAAGCTCGCTGATATCCGACATCCGCCGCCGCGAGACATAGGGCAGGCTCACCGCTGTGAAACCGGCAAGCAGGGACGTGATGATCGCGGCCCATGTGAACGGGTCGATCGGAAAGTCCGATTCCATCTCCGAGAACTGGACCGGTACGAACCCGAGGAGATAGCCGGGAATGAAATAGGTCGCCGCGAAGAACATCGCGACCAGCAGCGCCAGCAGCAGCAGCGGCACCCGTACCCGGTTCGCCAGCCGCATCTCCCAGGTGAAATCCAGCTCGCGGATATCGGTATCCGCCGCGGCCGCCCTCTCGACCATTGTCACCCCAAGTTTGTCGCCCCGGTTGCACCGGGCGGCCTCCGCCATAAACTCCCCGGCGAACCTGAACCGCTTTGCCGAGTGAGAGTGTGCCCCATGCACGTTGACGACGCCATCAAGGCGCGCAAGTCCGTCCGCGCCTTCAAACCCGATCCCGTCCCCCGCGAACTGATCGAGGAAATCCTCGAAGTGGCTCGCCGCTCCCCCAGCGGAACCAACGTTCAGCCCTGGGGCGTGCACGTGGTCGCGGGCGAAGCGCGTGACCGGCTCGTGGAAAAGGTGCTCGCCCACCGCGAGGAACACCGTGACGGGACCGCGCCGGATGCGGCTTCCGAATTCCCGCGCGCGTCCAAGCGCAAGGAGCCTTACACGACCCGCATGAAGACGCTGGGCAAGGCCATGTACGGCCTGATCGGCATTCCCAAGGGCGACCACGAGGCGAACTGGCGCCAGTGGGGCCGCAACTACATGTTCTTCGATGCGCCGGTCGGCCTCGTCTTCACCATCGACAAGGACCTTGGCCCCACGAGCTGGGTCGATATCGGCATCCTGCTCCAGTCGATCATGCTGGCAGCCAAGGCGCGCGGGCTCGACACATGCGCGCAGGGCGCGTGGAACAATTTCTGGACGATCACCAAGGAAGAACTCGCCATCCCGGATGGCGAATACATCGTCTGCGGCATGTCACTGGGCTATGCCGATGAAACGTCGCCCGTGAACACGCTGGTCTCCGAGCGCGAACCACTGGACGGATTCGTCACGTTTCACGGCTGCTAGAAGCCGTTCGCCTGGATGCTGTTGGCGCGGAACCGGAAGGCCCGGTCCGTGCGCGGCCCGCTGAACGGGTTGGCGAAGGCTGCGTCCCGCGCGCTGCGGAACGCGATGTCACCTTCCATCCCCTGACGGCGTGCGCCGCCATAGAAGGCGAACCCGCCGTCCGAGCAGCAATAGCTGCCATGGGTATTGCCGACGCCGCCGGTGAAGGCGACAGCGCCGAGCTTGCCGTTGAGTTCGCCGCCGTGATGCGTGTCCGCCGGCGGCCAGAGGTCATAGGACTCCCCGGCGACCGCGGGCGCGGCAAGCGCCAGCGACATGGCGGATACGGCCAGAAGTTTTGCTACGGCACGTGTTGTCATGCGGCACCCGTTGGTTAGGACTTGCGACCCCTCAAACATAGGCGCTCGCCCGGGAAATTCCCAATCTGGCACAGGTCATGGTTAAGACGGCGTCCGCGTTAACACTCTGTTGAGTATCGCCCGCCCGCCGCTATGCTCCCGCGCGAAATCACGACCCTGTACCCCGCGTGGAGGAACGCCCCATGTCGAGCCCGAGGCGGCCGTTGCCGCAACCAACGCCGGAGACGGCGCATTTCTGGGAAGGAACGAAGGAAGGCGAACTCCGCCTTCAGCGCTGCACGTCCTGCGGCGACGCCTACTTCCCCCCGCGCCCGTTCTGCCCGGCCTGCGGCAGCCGCGACGTGGAAGTGTTCCGGGCCAGCGGCAAGGCGACGCTCTACTCCTACGTGATCAATCACCGTCCCCGCCCCGACTTCGGCGAGGAGCCGCATTCGATTGCCGTCGTGGAGCTTGAAGAAGGCCCGCGCATGATGACCAACATCATCGAGTGCCCCCAGACGCCGGAGGCGCTGGTTCTCGACATGCCGCTTACGGTCACCTTCGAGCAGGCCTCCGAAGAGATCGCGCTTCCCAAGTTCAAGCCGGCGGAGGCGTAATCATGGGACAGAAGACCGTTGCTATTGTCGGCGCCGCCGAAACCACAGAGCTCGGCAAGCTGCCGAACACCTCCGAGATCATGCTGCACGCGGACGCGGCGCTGAACGCCATGGCGGACGCGGGCCTCAAGCCCTCCGACATCGACGGCGTGGCGACCGCGGGCGAGAACGCAGGCACCATCGCCTACTACCTCGGCATCACGCCCAAGTGGGTGGACGGCACGTCCGTGGGCGGCTGTTCCTTCATGATCCACGTGCGCCACGCCATGGCCGCCATCGAGGCGGGCCTGTGCTCCACCGTGCTCATCACGCATGGCGAGAGCGGCAAGAGCCGCGTCGGCGTCAACCGCGGCGGCGGGCGCGGGCCCTCGAGCCTGAACGGCCAGTTCGAAGTGCCCTACGGCGTCGCCGGACCGCCTTCCATGTTCACGATCCCGGTGCTGCGCTACCTGAAGGAAACGGGCACCACCGTCGAGCAGCTGGCCTCGGTCGCTGTGGCCCAGCGCGAGTGGGCGGCAATGAACCCGCGCGCCACCATGAAGGACCCCATCACCGTCGATGACGTCCTCAACTCGCGCATGATCGCCTGGCCGTTCCGGCTTCTCATGTGCTGCCTCGTCACCGATGGCGGCGGTGCGCTGATCCTCACCTCGGCCGACCGCGCCAAGGATTTTCCCAACAAGCCGGTCTACGTGCTCGGCACCGGCGAAAGCACCGAGACGCCGATGGTGAGCCAGATGGAGGACTTCACCACCTCGCGCGCCTTCCGCGTGGCCGGACCCACCGCCATGCGCGAGGCCGGCATCACCCACGCCGACGTCGATCACCTGATGATTTACGACGCCTTTGCGCATCTGCCGATCTATGGCCTTGAAGACCTGGGCTTCTGCGCGCGCGGCGAAGCGGGCAGCTTCATCGCCGAGGGACATACGCGCCCCGGCGGCCAGCTCCCGCTCAACACCAATGGCGGCGGCCTCTCCTACATGCATTCCGGCATGTACGGCATGTACGCGCTGCAGGAGAGCGTGCGGCAGATGCGCGGCATCGCGCCCGCACAGGTGGAAGGCGCCGAGATTTCCATGTGCCACGGCGTCGGCGGCATGTTCGCCGCCTCCGGCACCGTCATCATGTCGAACGTCGCGCCCTAGCGGCCCGCATAGCGGGGCGGCGGCAATTCCATGCTTGCTGCCGCCCCGGCACCGCCTAGACTGCCGCCCGATCGCGACACGGACAGGGGAACGTACCCATGCTCACGCTCTATCACGCCTCCAACACACGCTCCCTGCGCGTCCTCTGGCTGATGAACGAGCTGGAGCTCGACTACGAGCTCAAGAAGATGCCCTTCACGAAGGACGCGCTGAACGATCCGGAGTATCGCAAGCTCAACCCCTTCGCCCGCGTGCCGGCGCTGGTCGATGGCGATGTCTCGATGTTCGAGTCGGGCGCGATCCTCGAGTACTTGCTGTCGAAATACGGCGACGGCCGCCTGATGCCCGACCCGGCGTCAACGAAGTACGGCATCTACCTGCAATGGTTCCACTTCGCCGAGGGCACGCTCATGCCGCCCCTGTCGGCCATTGCCCAGCATTCCTTCCTGCGCCCCGAGGAGGCCCGCATCCCTGCCGTCGCGGAGGAAGGCTTCGGCACCGCGAAAGCCATGCTGGAAATCCTCAACGACGCGCTGGACGACAAGCCCTACATCATGGGCGACGACTTCACGGCAGCGGACATAATGCTCGGCTACTGTGTCTTCCTCGCCGGCATGTTTGGCCTGCTGGAAGGCCAGTTGCCGCGCGTGGCAGCCTATCTCGACCGCCTCAAGGAGCGCCCGGCGCTGGCCAAAGCCCTGGCCCAATAGCGAAAGGCCCGGCAGTTGCCTGCCGGGCCGTCCTTCTCGCTATTCCAGGCTACTCGGCAGGAACCGCGCTGCCTGATGGCGGCGAACTGGCGGTCCCCGTCCCGAGGCCATTGTAGTTGTCGCCGAGTTCCGTGCGCCACGGACGCCAGCGCTCAAGAGCGATCAGCACCACCACGATCGCCGCGGCAACGCAGAGCGCCAGCAGCCAGAACGGCAGACCGGTCGTATCCGCCCACGTTATCTTGCCGTCGCCGCCCTCGAAGAGGCGCGCAAGCGCCGGTTCGGCATAGCCGTAGGCCATGGCGCCGAGGATGCCGCCCACGACCACGGCGATGGAATCCTTATAGCCGGCACCAACCTGGGCGAGCGCTGTGCCCGGACATGCACCGGCGATCGCCATGCCGGCACCGGTGATGAACCCGCCAACGGCCGTTGCCGCGTAGATGGCCGCCTTGGGATGCAGCTCCACGAGGCCGAAGCCCGTCAGGCCCGCCAGCGCCACCATGCCGGTCGCGCTCGCGGTCAGGAACATCTTGAGCATGATGAAGGTCGAGAGCTGGAACTGCCCGACGATCATGCCAGGCTCGAACACGCGCGACTTCTCCAGCGCGACGCCGAAGACGACGCCCATGACGAGCCCGATAACGATCATTGTCATGACACTCATGGCGTTCTCCTAGATGCGCTTCATGAAGAGATTGGCGACGAGCATCCCGCCCGCGAACATGCAGGCCACGGCGACCGTCGATCCGACGGCAAGCTGGGCGAGACCCGAGATGCCGTGGCCGCTGGCACAGCCGCCAGCGATGCGAGCACCGAACACCAGCACGAAGCCGCCGATGGCCCCCATCACGATGCGTCCGCCGAGCGCGTTGATGCCCGCGGACCGCGTCCAGATCGGTGAGAACCCACGGCGGCCGATGCCCGACAGCCGCGACGAGACGAAGGCGCCGAGGGCGATCCCGGCAACGAGCGCCGTCTGCCATGCGTATTTCGAACCCGCCATGTACTTGGAGAAGTACGCGTTCTCCGCAGCGCCAGGATCGAAAAGCGCGGCGACGTAACCGGCCGCCAGCACGTAGGACGAAGACGCGCCAAGCGCCGTGTCGATGAGCATGAAGGCCGGTATCTGCAACAGCCCGATCACGATCCCCGCGGCATAGGGCGACCAGGCCTTTTCTCCGAGTTGAAGCATTGAAACCTCCAGGTTGATCGCCGGCGTCCCGGAACCAAGCCGCCGGCCGGTTTTTACTTACTCGAAGTGTGAAAATAGCCTTGGGCCGCGCCCCCGTAATTGACAATTGTCAACGGGCACATTCCGCGGAAATCGGCCCGGAACGGTTGTCATGGGCCGTGACGAACCTAGGATCGGGCAAAAGGAATCTCGGCAGGAAGAAACGCACGATGCTCGAACAAGTCGTCTATGTCAGTTCGTCCCAGGGAATGCTGCCCCCCGGCGAACTGCGGGACATCCTCAAGGTATCGCGGCGAAACAACGCGCGCGACGAAATCACTGGGCTGCTTCTCTACGAGGACGGCAACTTTTTCCAGCTGCTGGAGGGCGAACACGACAAGGTCGAGGCGTGCTTCGAACGCATTGGCGGCGATCCGCGGCATAGCGGCGTCATCGTGATCCTGCGCGAAGAGATCAAGCGCCGCTCATTCGACGACTGGTCGATGGGGTATGTGCGGCCGCAGGATCTCGACGGACAAGACCTCGAAGGCGTCCGCACCCTGACCGAACAGGCACGCCGCGCCAGCAGCGCCGAGGCGGAGCCGGGCTCCCACGCGGCAACCCTTGCCCGGACGTTCCTTGAGAGATGCGGCGCTCTGGCAAGCGCGCGGGACTGCACGCCATAGCGATTCGGCCGCTGTGCCCTAGCGCTCGGAGAACGCCGTATCGAGCGAGCGGTAGACCGGCTTGAGCAGGTAGCGCACGATCGACTTCGAGCCGGTGACGATTTCGGCGTTCACCACCATGCCCGGGAGGACAAGATGGCGCGCCGAATTGTTTCCGACGAAGTTGCGGTCCAGCGCGATGGTGGCGTGGTAGAAGTGCTCGCCCTTCTCGTTCTCGAAGGTTGAGGCCGAGATGCGGCGCACGCTCCCTTCGAGCGTGCCGAACCGCGCGGGGTCATAGGTCGTGATCCGAACATGCGCGCGGTCGCCGATCTTTACGTGGCCAATATCCTTGGGATCGACCTCGACCTCGGCAACCAGTTCATCGTCCAGCGGCACAACTTCGAGCACCGGATCGCCCGGCCGCACAACGTCGCCCACCGAATGCACCTGGAGGCCTTTTACAAGGCCCCGCACGGGCGCGCGAATGGCAAGACGGCGGACGCGGTCCTGCGCCTTGGCGATCTGGTTGCGCACCTCTTCGAGTTCGCCCAGCGCCCGTGCGCGGTCCTGCTTGGCCTCGTCGTCGAGACGGGCATTCAGTTCTGCCAGAGACCGTTCTGCCTCGGTCAGCGCCTGAGAGACCTCGGCGACACGGCCCTGAGTCGTGATGAGTTCGCCACGCGTCTGTTCGACCGCGCGCTGGCTCTCCAGGAATGCGATGCGCGAAACGAGCCCCTTTTCCAGGAGCCCCTTCCGCATCGAAACCTGTTCTTCGAGGATGCCGACCTGCGTCTTCAGGTTGGTCACCCGCTCCTTGAGTGAATCGAGTTCCGCCCGCCGCTGCTCGATGCGCGCCTTCGCCACTTCGCGCTGCTCGGTGCGCGAAGCGTCCTGAAGGCGCCACGCTTCAAGCTGTTCCTCCGCGAGGTGCTGATACTTCCGTTCGACAACGAATTCGGGTTCGCGCTCCTCGATGAAGGCTGCCTGGCGTTCGGCCAGCAGCTCCAAGGACGCCGCGCGCGCCTGCACCTGGTCAAGATCAGCGCCCGCAAGCGCCGGCTGGAACTGGACGAGCATCTCGCCCGCTTCCACGAGTGACCCATCAGTGACGAGAATGTCCTCGACAATGCCGCCTTCGAGATGCTTCACGGTGAGCACGGACCCCGCAGGCTCCACCTGGCCGGCGGCCACGGCGAGTTCGCGCACTTCGGTGATGGAAGCCCAGATGATCGCCGCACCGACGAAAACGCTGGCCACGATCATCACGAGGCTCGCCACGCGCGGCGCCTTGCCCTCCTCGAGGGCGAGCGGCAGCGCAAGGAGCTTCTCATCGGGAGCTCCAAGCAGGTGACGCTTCAGCCTGTGAAGGCGCAGCTTCACGCGTTCCCCCCGAACAGTTCGGCCAGCACCTCGTCCGGCGCGCCATCAAGCGCAACCCGGCCCTGGTCGACCACGATCACACGGTCCGCCATCTTCATATGGGACGGACGTTGAGTAACCATTAAGACTGTGGCCCTGCCCTTCAGTTCAGCCAGTTTTGCGCGGAAAAGCTCGTCCCCATGCTCGTCCAGGTTGTTGGCGGGCTCGTCGAAAAGGTAAATGGGCGACTGCTTCACATAGGCCCGTGCGAGCGCGAAGCGCTGCTTCATGCCGTCCGCCATGCGCCGCTGGAACTGGTCGTCCATGCGCGTGTCGAGACCTTCCGGCAGGCCGGCGACGTATTCCTCAAGCCCCGCTTCCTTCAGCGCGCGGTGGATATCCTCTTCGCCCGCCGTCGGATGGGCGAGACGGAAGTTCTGCGCCAGCGTGCCGTGGAACACCGAAATGCGCTGCGCCACGTAGCCGATGGCCTGGCGGAGATTGCCGAGGTCGAGCTGGCGCAGGTCATTGCCGTCGATGCCGACCGCGCCCGCCTGCGGCGTGTAGAGCCCCGCGACAAGCTTGAGAATGGTGGATTTGCCCGAGCCGCTCGGCCCGGTGATCGCCACCATCTCCCCCGCCTTGATGTCGAACTGGGCGCCGACAAGCGCCGGGTCCGCCTTCTGCGTGTAGCGGAAGCTGACGCGGTTGAACTGAATGCGGCCCTTGAAGGTGCGGTAGAAGCTCGTGATGTGGCCGGGCGTCCGCTCGACCTGGAGGCGCATGAGCTGGTTCACCTGCGACAGGCTCTGCTTCACCTGCTCGATCCGGTTGAGCCCGAGGAAGCCGGCCTGAAGCGGTGCCAGCAGACGCCACACCAGCGCCATCGTCGCGATCAGTGCGCCGATGGTCATCTGCTGGTCCATGACGAGTAGCGTACCCACGGCCAGTGTGCCGACACCCGCTGCCATCATCATCGACTGGCTGAGCGTCTGAACCACGACCCCGAGATGCGACACCGCATGATGCGCCGAGGCAGAGTCGGCCGACAGCTCGCGGAAGCGGTTTCGCCAATGAAGGCCATTGCCCGACTGGCGGATGATGCGGTGGCTTTCGATGGATTCGATCAGGAAGGCCTGCCGCGCCGAGCGCGCTTCGCCGAGGTCGGCAACCCGGCGCTTTGAAATCGGCCAGGTCACGAAGCCGAGAATGGCAAATCCGGCGATGAGCGCCACCGGGACGAAGCCGATAGGTCCGCCGATCATGAACACGGCGATCAGGAACACGACCAGGAACGGCAGGTCCAGCGCCGCCGCCGCAAGAGGGCCGGTAAAGACTTCACGCACAGTCTCGAACTGCTTGAGCCGGGCAATCTGCGCGCCGATGGGGGCACGCTCCGTCATGCTGACAGGCAGGTGGAGTAGCTTCTGGAAGGCCGCGGCGCCGATCATCATGTCGAGCCTTGCACCCACATAGGCCAGCATCTGTCCGCGAACCAGGCGCAATCCGGCTTCCGCCATGATGGCCAGCAGCACACCTCCGAGGAAGAATGCCAGCGTCTCCGTCGAGCGCGTCGCGATCACCTTGTCGTAGACGCCCATGATGAACAGCGGGACGATGACGGCAAAAAGGTTGATCACGAAAGTGAGCGCCAGCGCCTGCCAGATCAGTGTCTTGAACCGGCCTATGACGCTCGCCAGCCAGTTGCGCCGCGCTTCGCGCGCCTGTGCCTCGATCGTTTCCTCTGCCTTGCGGATGTAATAGGCAGTGCCGAGCGTCGTGCTCACCGGCACGGTGACCACGTCACCCACGACCCCATCCATCACCGTGAGCTGCTCGCCTTCGCGCGCCAGCACGAGGCCCGCCGTCTTGCCGTCCTGCGTGAAGAGACAGGGCAGGAGTTCGTCGCGCAGGTCTTCCAGCGTCGTGCGTTCCGGCACGGTAACGTAGTGCAGGTTGGCCAGCACCATCCGGAGGTCGGACAGGTCCAGCGAGTCCGCGAAGTGAGGCAGCGCTTCCGCCAGGTGCCGCGCTTCGCCACGCCAGCCGAGCGCGTTGAGTAGCGGAACGAGGCAGGCCCCGGTAGCGGATGTCGGCCGGAAGCCGGCAAGGCTGCCGCCATGCAATAGGTTTTCGAGCCGGGGCGGGTTGGCCGCAATACTCATGCCGCACCTCCCGCACTCTTGGACGTGGCGCTTGTCGCAGCCTCGGCGCCAGTGGACACGTCCGTTTCGGCAGGCGCTTGCGGCGCAGTCTTCTGTGCCGGGGCGGGCGGCGCAAAGTCATGGCGCAGCCGCGCGCGCCCCTTGTGGATCGACACCACGCGGTCTGCCAGCCTGATAAGCGAGGGCCGGTGGCTGATGGCAATGATCGTGATTTCGCCCTTGAGCTCCTTGAGCGCGTCGATCAGCTGCCCGTCCGCCTTGCGGTCGAGACCGGCATTCGCCTCGTCGAACAGGAGGATGCTGGCGCCACGCGCGATGGACCGAGCGATAACGATACGCTGGAGCATGCCGCCCGGCAGTTCATCGGAAATGCCAGTGCTGACCTCGGTGTCATAGCCCTGCGGCAGACGGTGAATGTCTTCTTCGAGGCCGATCATTTGCGCTGCGGCGCGGGCCCGGTCGATGGCGTCGCCCTCGTGGAACATGGTCAGGTTCTCGAGGATCGTGCCTTTGAACAAGCGTGCACGCGGCGGAACGTAGGAAATGTCAATGGCAAGGTCTTCGCGTGCGTCGCCCGCTGCGTCGTATCCGCCGATTGAGACTTCGCCCGAGTCCGGCTTGATCTCGCCCATAACGAGCTTCAGGAGGGTCGACTTTCCGTCGCCCTCCGGTCCCGTCAGCGCAATCATCTCACCCGGCTTCACGATCAGGCTGAAGCCATCGAGAACCTTCGGCCCATCGCGCGTATAGCTGAACGACACGTCGCGGAACGCCACTTCCGGTTCGAGGCGGCTGAGGCGCCGCGGCTTGCGGGCCGGCGCGCGCTCCATCTCGTGCAGTTCGGTCACGCGCTCTCGCGCGACCTCGAGGCTCTGCAGTTGCGTCCACACGCTCATGCCGCGCAGCAGCGGCTGCAGCGTGCGTCCGCCGAGCAGCGTGCATGCCGCAAGCCCGCCGATTGACATGCTCCCGTCGATCACCAGCAGCGCCCCGAGCGATACGATCAGGATCATCGTCAGGTTGGAAATGGTGCCGCCGATCGTCTGCACCAGGTTACCGAGCGTGATGGCGTTGTAGGCCGAGGCCGCGCCGGTTGCCTGCAGGCGCTCGTAGCGGCGCTGCATCTGCGGCTCCATGCCCATGCTCTTGATGGTTTCGATGCCGGTCAGCGCCTCGATGATGAAAGAGTATCGCCGGTCGTCGAGCTCCGACCGCTTGGCGAGCCTGTCCTTGAGCGCACGGCCAGCGAAAAAGGAGACGACGGCGAGGACGCCGATCATGGCGATCGGCACCAGCACGACGATGCCCCCGATCACCCAGATGAGCCCGAGGAACACGAAGAGGAAAGGAAAGTCGACGAGCAGGAGCCGCGACTGTCCACCGTAGAACTCACGGAGGGTGTCGATGGCCTGAAGCCGGTCGAGATGAACGCCAGGCGGCGACCGCTCGATGTCGGACGGGCTGGCATAGAGAAAGCGGCCGACCACTTCGGTCGCGGTGCGGTGCTCGAACTGCGCGGCGGACCAGCCCACGACGTGCGCGCGCGCGATTTTCAGCGTCGCATCCAGCACCAGCACGACGGCGAGCCCGGAAAGGAGGAGTGCAAAGGTGCCGAGGGCTTCGTTCGGGAGGATGCGGTCATAGACCTGCAGGATCACCAGTGGCAGGCCCAGCGCCAGCAGGTTGATGGCGAGCGACGAAAGCCAGACCGCGCCGCCGAGATCCGGCGGCGTCGCGTCATGGTCTCCGCCGGCCTGCGGGCCGCCGAGTCCGAGACCTCCGGCGAGGCCGCCAAGACCGGCCCGCGGCCAACGTGCAAATGCCGCTTTCATTCTCGGAATATCCAAATCGAACTTTCCTCAAACACCGATTGGTAAACGGGAAAATTTGCGACTTGGTTAATTCGAATTTTAGCGATCCCCGATTCCTGCGCCGGTTCGGTGACGAAATGGTTGTCCGTACACGGCATACTCGCGTTTTAGGCGAGGAATGCTGAGCGCCGCCTTTACCAATCCCTTAAAGCAAGACTTAACAGGTGATCGGTCAAACTCCCTGCAACAGTGCGGATTTGCGCGTGGTGTGATCTGAGCCACGGAGCGGGTCCGGCGACTTCTCAATCCGCCCAAGGACTATGGGCGAAGCGAGTAAGAACAGGAGTTCGATATGGCCGAAGGTCAGGATCCGCGCGCCGAGAACACGCCCGCCAACACGGGCTCGAATGGTGCCGGCGCGGAGAACTTCCGCCTCGACGAGGATCGCGCCCCCGAGCGCGACGAAGCCGCCCAGCGCGCCCGCGATTACGGCAGCCTGGACCAGCCCCAGGGCGAGAGCGACCCGGCCAACCCCAACATTCACTACGGTTCGCGCGAGTTCATCGACCCGCAGGGTGACGAGGAACGCCGCGGCGCCGGTGTCTACGACAGCGAAATCGGTTCAGGCGAAGTCGCGCCGGGTTCGGGCGCCTATGCCTACCAGGGCCCTGACCTCGACGGCGGCGACGAAGCCGGCATCGAAGGCGCTGGCTTTGAAGAGACGACGCCCGACAGCCCGTCCGCACCGGTGGACGACACTTCTTTTGACGCCAGCCTTGCAAGCGGCACGTCAACGCTGCAGGCCCTGACCGACCGCATTGCCCGCCTCGTTTCCGGCAACCGCGACGCGGACGGCGATGAAACGGCCGCGCAGGCCGGCGCGGTACCTGCCGATGATGCCACTGCAGCGACCGCCACTGACACCGGCAGCGAGGAAATCGAGAACCGACCGCCGACGGACATCCTGCTGGACAATTCCGGTGTGCCCGAGAACGCGCCCGCCGGCACTGTCGTTGCCGTGCTGAGCGCCATCGACCCGGATTCCGGCGAAGTCTTCACCTACGAACTGGCGAGCAATTCAGACCTTTTCGAGATCGTCGGCAACGCCATCCTCGTCAAGGAAGGCGCGGAACTTGACCACGAGTCCCTCGCTTCCGTCGACCTGAGCATCATCGTCCGCGACAGTTCGGGCAACGCCTACCGGGAAACGGTCACGCTCGAGATCCGTGACGTGAACGAGGTTGCCACCGATATCGCCCTGGATAACGCCTCCGTCGCCGAGAACGCGGCCGGCGCCGTCGTCGGCGCGCTCAGCGTCACGGACCCGGACGCGGGCGACACCCACACCTACACCGTCTCCGATGACCGCTTCGAGGTGGTCGATGGCCAGCTGAAGCTGAAGGACGGCGTCGCCCTCGATCACGAGGAAGCCGAGAGCATCTCCGTCGACGTGACCGCCACGGATGCCGGCGGCCTCAGCCGGACCGAGACCTTCGACATCGCCGTGGGTGACGTGAACGAGGTCGCCACGGACATCGCCCTGGACAATGCCTCGGTCGCCGAGAACGCCGCGGGCGCCGTGGTCGGCGCCCTCTCGGTGACCGACCCCGATGCGGGCGACACGCACACCTACGCCGTCTCCGACGACCGCTTCGAGGTGGTTGACGGCCAGCTGAAGCTCAAGGACGGCGTCGCCCTCGATCACGAGGAAGCGGACTCGATCTCCGTCGACGTGACCGCCACCGACGCGGGCGGCCTGAGCCGCACCGAGACCTTCGACATCGCCGTGAGTGATGTGAACGAGGTCGCCACGGACATCGCGCTCGACAACGCCTCCGTGGCCGAGAACGCCGCGGGCGCCGTCGTGGGTGCCCTGTCGGTGACCGATCCGGACGCCGGGGACACGCACACCTACACGGTGTCGGATGACCGTTTCGAGGTCGTCGACGGCCAGCTCAAGCTCAAGGACGGCGTCGCGCTGGACCACGAAGAGGCGGACTCGATTCCCGTCGACGTGACCGCCACGGATGCGGGCGGCCTGTCGCGCACCGAGAGCTTCGACATCGCCGTCGGCGACGTAAACGAGGTCGCGTCGGATATCGCCCTCGACAACGCCAGCGTTGCCGAGAACGCGGCGGGCGCCGTCGTGGGCGCGCTCAGCGTCACGGATCCGGACGCGGGCGACAGCCACACCTATACCGTCTCCGACGACCGCTTCGAGGTGGTCGACGGCCAGCTGAAGCTCAAGGACGGCGTGGCGCTCGACCACGAAGAGGCGGACTCGATCTCAGTCGACGTGACGGCCACCGATGCGGGTGGCCTGAGCCGCACGGAGTCGTTCGACATCGCCGTCGGCGACGTAAACGAGGTCGCTACCGATATCGCCCTCGATAACGCCTCCGTCGCCGAGAACGCCGCGGGTGCGGTCGTGGGCACGCTCAGCGTCACGGACCCGGATGCCGGGGACAGCCACACCTACACGGTGTCGGACGACCGCTTCGAGGTGGTCGACGGCCAGCTCAAGCTCAAGGATGGCGTGGCGCTGGACCACGAGGAAGCCGAGAGCATCTCCGTCGACGTGACCGCCACGGATGCGGGCGGCCTGTCACGGACCGAGAGTTTCGACATCGCCGTCGGCGACGTCAACGAGGTGGCGACCGACATCGCCCTCGACAATGCCAGTGTTGCCGAGAACGCCGCGGGTGCCGTGGTCGGCGCGCTGAGCGTCACCGACCCGGACGCAGGCGACAGCCACACCTACACCGTCTCCGATGACCGCTTCGAGGTCGTCGATGGCCAGCTGAAGCTCCAGGACGGCGTCGCGCTGGATCACGAAGAGGCGGACTCGATCTCCGTCGACGTCACGGCCACCGACGCGGGCGGTCTGAGCCGGACCGAGACCTTCGACATCGCCGTCGGTGACGCCAACGAGGTTGCAACCGACATCGCCCTCGACAATGCCTCCGTGGCCGAGAACGCCGCGGGCGCCGTCGTCGGCGCCCTGTCGGTGACCGATCCGGACGCAGGCGACAGCCACACCTACACGGTGTCGGACGACCGCTTCGAGGTGGTCGACGGCCAGCTCAAGCTCAAGGATGGCGTGGCGCTGGACCACGAGGAAGCCGAGAGCATCTCCGTCGACGTGACCGCCACGGATGCGGGCGGCCTGTCACGGACCGAGAGTTTCGACATCGCCGTCGGCGACGTCAACGAGGTGGCGACCGACATCGCCCTCGACAATGCCAGTGTTGCCGAGAACGCCGCGGGTGCCGTGGTCGGCGCGCTGAGCGTCACCGACCCGGACGCAGGCGACAGCCACACCTACACCGTCTCCGATGACCGCTTCGAGGTCGTCGATGGCCAGCTGAAGCTCCAGGACGGCGTCGCGCTGGATCACGAAGAGGCGGACTCGATCTCCGTCGACGTCACGGCCACCGACGCGGGCGGTCTGAGCCGGACCGAGACCTTCGACATCGCCGTCGGTGACGCCAACGAGGTTGCAACCGACATCGCCCTCGACAATGCCTCCGTGGCCGAGAACGCCACGGGCGCCGTCGTCGGCGCCCTGTCGGTGACCGATCCGGACGCAGGCGACAGCCACACCTACACGGTGTCGGACGACCGCTTCGAGGTGGTCGACGGCCAGCTCAAGCTCAAGGATGGCGTGGCGCTGGACCACGAGGAAGCCGAGAGCATCTCCGTCGACGTGACCGCCACGGATGCGGGCGGCCTGTCACGGACCGAGAGTTTCGACATCGCCGTCGGCGACGTCAACGAGGTGGCGACCGACATCGACCTCGACAATGCCAGTGTTGCCGAGAACGCCGCGGGTGCCGTGGTCGGCGCGCTGAGCGTCACCGACCCGGACGCAGGCGACAGCCACACCTACACCGTCTCCGATGACCGCTTCGAGGTGGTCGACGGCCAGCTCAAGCTCAAGGATGGCGTGGCGCTGGACCAGGAAGATGCCGCTAGTATTTCCGTGGATGTCACGGCGACTGATACCGGTGGCCTGAGCCGCACCGAGACCTTCGACATCACCGTCGCTGACACCAACGAAGTCGCCACGGATATCGCGCTCGACAATGCGTCGGTGCCAGAGAATGCCGCTGGTGCTGTTATCGGGAACATCTCGGTAACTGACCCGGATGCGGGCGACACCCACACACTCACCGTCTCCGATGACCGCTTCGAGGTCGTCGACGGCCAGCTGAAGCTCAAGGACGGCGTCGCCCTCGATCACGAGGAAGCCGAGAGCATCTCGGTCGACGTGACGGCCACCGACGCGGGCGGCCTCTCGCGGACCGAGACCTTCGAGATCGCCGTCGGTGACGTCAACGAGGTTGCAACCGACATCGCCCTGGATAACGCCTCCGTGGCCGAGAACGCGGCCGGCGCCGTCGTGGGCGCGCTCAGCGTCACGGACCCGGACGCCGGCGACAGCCACACCTACACCGTCTCCGATGACCGCTTCGAAGTGGTCGACGGCCAGCTCAAGCTCAAGGATGGCGTGGCCCTTGACCACGAGGAAGCGGACTCGATCTCCGTCGACGTGACGGCAACCGATGCCGGCGGCCTGAGCCGCACGGAAACGTTCGACATCACTGTCGGCGACGTGAACGAGGTCGCCACGGACATCGCCCTGGACAATGCGAGCGTCGCCGAGAACGCGGCAGGCGCCGTCGTGGGCGCCCTGTCGGTGACCGATCCGGATGCGGGTGATACGCACACCTACACCGTCTCCGATGACCGCTTCGAGGTGGTCGATGGCCAGCTGAAGCTCAAGGACGGCGTCGCGCTGGATCACGAAGAGGCGGACTCGATCTCCGTCGACGTCACCGCCACGGATGCGGGCGGCCTGAGCCGGACCGAGAGTTTCGACATCGCCGTCGGCGACGTGAACGAAGTCGCGACCGACATCGCCCTCGACAACGCCTCGGTGGCCGAGAACGCCGCGGGTGCGGTCGTGGGCACGCTCAGCGTCACGGACCCGGACGCCGGGGACAGCCACACCTACACCGTCTCCGACGACCGCTTCGAGGTCGTCGACGGCCAGCTCAAGCTCAAGGATGGTGTCGCGCTGGACCACGAGGAAGCCGAGAGCATCTCGGTCGACGTGACGGCAACCGACGCGGGCGGCCTGTCGCGGACCGAGACGTTCGATATTGCCGTCGGCGACGTGAACGAAGTCGCCACGGACATCGCCCTCGATAACGCCTCCGTGGCCGAGAACGCCGCCGGTGCCGTCGTCGGCGCGCTCAGCGTCACGGACCCGGACGCAGGCGACACCCACACACTCACCGTCTCCGATGACCGCTTCGAGGTCGTCGACGGCCAGCTGAAGCTGAAGGACGGCGTGGCGCTGGACCACGAGGAAGCCGAGAGCATCTCGGTCGACGTCACGGCCACCGACGCGGGCGGTCTCTCGCGGACCGAGACCTTCGAAATCGCCGTCGGTGACGTCAACGAGGTTGCAACCGACATCGCCCTGGATAACGCCTCCGTCGCCGAGAACGCGGCAGGCGCCGTCGTGGGCGCCCTGTCGGCGACCGATCCGGACGCCGGTGATACGCACACCTACACCGTCTCCGACGACCGCTTCGAGGTGGTCGACGGCCAGCTGAAGCTCAAGGATGGTGTCGCGCTGGACCAGGAAGATGCCGCCAGTATTTCCGTGGATGTCACGGCGACTGACACCGGTGGCCTGAGCCGCACCGAGACCTTCGACATCACCGTCGCTGACACCAACGAAGTCGCCACGGATATCGCGCTCGACAATCTGTCGGTGCCGGAGAATGCCACTGGTGCTGTTATCGGGAACATCTCGGTAACTGACCCGGATGCAGGCGACACCCACACACTCACCGTCTCCGACGACCGCTTCGAAGTCGTCGACGGCCAGCTGAAGCTCAAGGACGGCGTGGCGCTGGACCACGAAGAGGCGGAGTCGATCTCCGTCGACGTCACGGCCACCGACGCGGGCGGCCTGAGCCGCACCGAGACCTTCGACATCGCCGTTGGTGATGTGAACGAGGTTGCAACCGACATCGCCCTGGATAACGCCTCGGTGGCCGAGAACGCGGCCGGCGCCGTCGTCGGCGCCCTGTCGGTGACCGATCCGGACGCAGGCGACAGCCACACCTACACGGTCTCCGACGATCGCTTCGAGGTCGCCGATGGCCAGCTGAAGCTCAAGGATGGCGTGGCACTGGACCACGAGGAAGCCGAGAGCATCTCCGTCGACGTCACGGCCACCGATGCCGGCGGCCTGTCGCGGGCCGAGACCTTCGACATCGCCGTGGGTGACGTGAACGAAGTCGCCACGGATATCGCCCTGGATAACGCCTCCGTTGCGGAGAACGCGGCCGGGGCCGTCGTGGGTGCACTCAGCGTCACGGACCCGGACGCCGGTGACAGCCACACCTACACCGTCTCCGACAACCGTTTCGAGGTCGTCGACGGTCAGCTCAAGCTCAAGGACGGCGTGGCGCTCGACCATGAGGAAGCCGAGAGCATCTCCGTCGACGTCACGGCCACCGACGCGGGCGGCCTGAGCCGGACCGAGAGTTTCGACATCGCCGTCGGCGACGTGAACGAAGTCGCCACGGATATCGCCCTGGATAACGCCTCCGTCGCCGAGAACGCGGCCGGGGCCGTGGTCGGTGCCCTGTCGGTCACCGATCCGGACGCAGGCGACAGCCACACCTACACCGTCTCCGATGACCGGTTCGAAGTGGTCGACGGCCAGCTCAAGCTGAAGGACGGCGTGGCGCTGGACCACGAGGAAGCCGAGAGCATCTCCGTCGACGTCACGGCCACCGACGCGGGCGGCCTGAGCCGCACGGAATCGTTCGACATCGCCGTCGGCGACGTCAACGAGGTCGCGACCGACATCGCCCTCGACAACGCCTCGGTGGCCGAGAACGCGGCCGGGGCCGTCGTGGGTGCACTCAGCGTCACGGACCCGGACGCCGGTGACAGCCACACCTACACCGTCTCCGACAACCGTTTCGAGGTCGTCGACGGTCAGCTCAAGCTCAAGGACGGCGTGGCGCTCGACCATGAGGAAGCCGAGAGCATCTCCGTCGACGTCACGGCCACCGACGCGGGCGGCCTGAGCCGGACCGAGAGTTTCGACATCGCCGTCGGCGACGTGAACGAAGTCGCCACGGATATCGCCCTGGATAACGCCTCCGTGGCCGAGAACGCGGCCGGGGCCGTGGTCGGTGCCCTGTCGGTCACCGATCCGGACGCAGGCGACAGCCACACCTACACCGTCTCCGATGACCGCTTCGAGGTGGTCGATGGCCAGCTCAAGCTGAAGGACGGCGTCGCGCTGGATCACGAGGAAGCCGAGAGCATCTCCGTCGACGTGACCGCCACGGACGCCGGTGGCCTGTCGCGGACCGAGACGTTCGACATCGCCGTCGGTGACGTGAACGAAGTGGCGACCGATATCGCCCTGGATAACGCCTCCGTGGCCGAGAACGCCGCGGGCGCCGTCGTCGGCGCGCTCAGCGTCACGGACCCGGACGCCGGCGACAGCCACACCTACACCGTCTCCGACGACCGTTTCGAGGTGGTCGACGGCCAGCTGAAGCTGAAGGACGGCGTCGCGCTGGACCACGAAGAGGCAGACTCGATCTCCGTCGACGTCACCGCAACCGATGCCGGCGGCCTGTCGCGGACCGAGAGTTTCGACATCGCCGTCGGCGACGTGAACGAAGTCGCCACGGATATCGCCCTGGATAACGCCTCCGTGGCCGAGAACGCGGCCGGCGCCGTCGTGGGCGCCCTGTCGGTGACCGATCCGGACGCCGGGGATGCGCACACCTACACGGTGTCGGACGACCGCTTCGAGGTGGTCGACGGCCAGCTCAAGCTGAAGGACGGCGTGGCGCTCGACCACGAGGAAGCGGACTCGATCTCTGTCGATGTCACGGCCACCGACGCGGGCGGCCTGAGCCGGACCGAGACGTTCGATATCGCTGTCAGCGACGTGAACGAGGTCGCGACCGATATCGCCCTGGATAACGCCTCCGTCGCCGAGAACGCGGCCGGCGCCGTGGTGGGCGCGCTCAGCGTCACGGACCCCGATGCCGACGACACCCACACCTACACGGTCTCCGACGACCGCTTCGAAGTCGTGGACGGCCAGCTGAAGCTGAAGGACGGTGTCGCGCTGGACCACGAAGAGGCGGAGTCCATCTCCGTCGACGTGACCGCCACCGATGCGGGCGGCCTGAGCCGGACCGAGACCTTCGACATCGCCGTCGGCGACGTGAACGAGGTCGCGACCGATATCGCCCTCGACAACGCCTCCGTGGCCGAGAACGCGGCCGGCGCCGTGGTGGGCGCTCTCAGCGTCACCGACCCGGACGCCGGCGATACGCACACCTACACGGTCTCCGACGACCGCTTCGAGGTCGTCGACGGCCAGCTGAAGCTCAAGGACGGTGTCTCGCTCGACTACGAGAGCGAGGAGAGTGTCTCCGTCGATGTCACCGTCACGGACGCTGGTGGCCTGACGCGCACGGAATCGTTCGACATCAGCGTCGGCGACGTCAACGAGACGGCGGTCGTGGGTGACGTGGACCTGGGGTCGACCAACGAGGACTCCAGCATCACGTTCAGCCGCGCGGACCTGCTCGGCAACACGACGGACGATACGCCGGACGCCCTGACCGTGCAGAACGTGTCGATCGACGGCAGCGCCGGCACGATCACCGACAACGGCAACGGCACCTGGACGTTCACGCCGGCGGACGATTTCTCGGGCAGCGACCTGGAGATTTCCTTCGACGTAGTCGACGGCGACAAGACTGTTTCCGGCACGGCGACAGTCGACGTGACGGCCGACGCCGATGCGCCGAATCTCTCGCTTACGCACGGCTTCAAGGCGTCCTACTACGACTACGACACGAGCCTTTCGAGCCTCGACGACATCGACTGGAACGCCACGCCGACCTTCTCGGAGCAGATCGACGAGATCGACTACGCCAACAGCGGCGGCTCATTCTGGGAAGGCGGTTCGACCGACACCTTCGGCGCCAAGATCGAAGGCGGCATCACCATCGAGAATGGCGGTGAATACACCTTCCACCTGGGCGGTGACGACGGCGTCGAGCTCTACATCGACGGCCAGCTGGTCATCGACCACGACGGCCTGCACGGCTTCTCCACGAAGTCGCAGACGGTCACGCTGTCGGAAGGCGATCACACCATCGAGGTGCGCTACTTCGAGAACAGCGGCAGCGCCGGCCTGAAGCTGGAATGGGAAGGGCCGGACACCGATGGCCGCGAGGTCATGGCGTCTGACCATGCCTCGAGCGACCTGACGGTTCTGGACAATGGCTCGGCCAGCTTCCAGGTGGCAGCGTCGCTGAACGATACCGATGGCTCGGAAAGCATGGCGGTGTCGATCTCCGGCATCCCGTCCGGCGCCACGATCACGGATGGCACCAACACGTTCACCGCGGGTGACGGCTCGGCGACCGCTGACGTTACCGGCTGGGATCTCGACAACATGACGTTCACCCCCGCCGAGGGCGGCGCCGGGTCCTACGACCTGACGGTGACCGCGACGGCAACGGAAGACGGCAACGGCGACACGTCCTCCACGTCGCAGACGCTGACCGTGAACGTGCTGAGCTCGGACACCGAGGCCGCAGCCCCGACGCTGGACATCGGCAGCACGAGCCGGATCATCTTCTCGGAAGACTTCGAGGGCTGGACCGGTGCCGTGGTCAATGACGACGGTGACCACGTGGCCGCGCAGAACGGCTGGTCGTCCGACGGCGCGGTCGAGGTGCGTGACGAGGGTTCAGGCGGCAACGGTTCGGCCGAAGGTTCGATCCACCACATCGAGCTCAACAACGATCCGATCGACAACTTCGAGGATGCGCCGAACATCGCGCGCACGGTCGATACGGCCGATGGCGGCACCTACACGGTGACCTTCGACTACGCTGGCCGGCCCGGCTACGACGCCTCGGTCAACAAGATCGAAGTGGTGTGGGACGGCGAAGTCGTGGCCACCATCTCGCAGGATGCCAGCGGCCAGTCGGAACTCAACTGGCAGAGCTACACGCTCGAACTCTCGGGCGACGGCGATCCCACCGAGATCGAGTTCCGCGAGGCGGGCACCGACGTGTCCAACGGCCGCGGCATGATGCTCGACAACATCCAGATGGTGGAAACCATCGACGATGGCGCCAGCGGCTACGAAGGCGACACCATCGCCCTGCCCGCGATCGACGCGGCACTGACCGACCTGGACGGCTCTGAGACCCTGAGCGTCACCATCGGCAGCATCCCCGAAGGCGCGGTCCTGTCGGACGGCTCCAACACCTTCACGGCCTCAGGCGGTTCCACGACTGCGGACGTGTCGGGCTGGGATCTCGACAACCTGACGATCACCACGCCGGACGACTATTCCGGCACGGCCAACCTGGCGGTGACCGTGACGGCGACCGAGGCCAATGGCGGCGACACGTCGACCGTGACGGACACGATCAAGCTGACGGTCCACGACGAGGCCGAGGGCCCGACGGACATCTCGCTCGACAATACGACCGTCGCGGAAAACGCGGCAGGTGCCGTGATCGGCGACCTGTCCACCACGGATCCGGACGCGGGCGACACGCACACCTACACCGTTTCGGATGACCGCTTCGAGGTCGTCGACGGACAGCTGAAGCTCAAGGACGGCGTTTCGCTCGACTACGAGACCGAGGACAGCGTGACGGTGAACGTGACGTCCACGGACTCGACCGGACTAAGCCGCACGGAAGCCTTCGACATCAGCGTCAGCGACGTGTCGGAAGCCCCGGTGACGCTTTGGAGCGAGAACTTCTCCGGCGTCGGCAACTACCAGCAGTCCGACAGCGGCGACACCGCGTGGGCCGCCGAAGACGAGCGCGCCGACGAGGATGGCAATCATGGCACCTATAACGGTGTCTACTACATGGGCGAGACCACGGACTCGGGCGGCGATCTCGACGAAGTGTCCGTCTGGCGCAGCGAGCAGATCGACATTACCGGCCGGACCGGCCTGTCGCTCTCCTTCACGCTGACAGCCACAGGCGACATGGAAGAGTCCGGCAGCGCCCTCGACTTCTTCAAGGCCTATGCCGTGGTTGACGGTGAGCGTGTGGAACTGGCGACGCAGCTGGGCGATGCCGGCATCGGCAGCGGCAAGACGTTCGAGATCACCGACCTGCCGGAAGGTGACACGATCACGCTCGAATTCGAGGTGCGCTCGACGGACTCGTCCGAGGTCTACGGTCTCGACAATATCGAGCTGAAGGCAGCCAGCACCTCCGTTGCCCAGGACATGGGCGAAGCGGGTACGGCTGACGGCTTCGTTCCAGAAGACGTGATCTACACGGCCGGTAGCGGCGCCGACAAGAGCGGCGACGGCGATGACGAACTGATCATTGGCGACAGCCGGGATAATGAACTCGACGGCAAGGATGGCGACGACGAGCTGCGCGGCGGTGGCGGCAATGATGAGCTTGAAGGCGGCAAGGGCAACGACACGCTGTATGGCGGATCGGGCAACGACGTCCTCGAGGGCGAAGAGGGCAATGACCGCCTCGTCGGCGGCACCGGCGACGACGACCTCTACGGCGGGTCCGGCAACGACGTGCTGGATGGCGGTGCCGGTAACGACGACCTGTTCGGCGGGTCCGGCAACGACACCCTGCGCGGCGGCGCCGGCAACGACTACCTCGAAGGCGGGGACGGCGACGACATGTTCCTGTTCGGCACCGGCGGCGGCAACGACACCGTCAAGGGCGGTGACGGATCCTGGACGGACGTTATCCGCCTCGAGAACGCCGACGGTACGTCGATCGCCGGGGACGACTGGACGATCACCCTCGACCAGGGCTCGATCACCAGCACGGAAGACGGTGCCATGGTGCTTTCGGAAGACGCCGAGGGTTTCATCCAGCTGTCGGATGGCAGCGAGGTGAGCTTCGAGGGCATCGAACGCATCGAGTGGTAGCGGCCTGAACCGACGCCCGCGAAAACAGACGGCGCCGCCGGAGTATCCTGCGGCGCCGTTTCTGTTTCAGCAGAATTTGCTGGCGATGGTGGGCGCGGCTGGGATTGAACCAGCGACCCCTACGATGTCAACGTAGTGCTCTCCCACTGAGCTACGCGCCCATCTAACCGCTCGGCACCGGCGCGTCCCGGCGCCTGCGAGGCCGAACCGTATATCGGGATTGGCAGGGCGGTGCAACCTGCCGGAAGCGCCTTGGGCGCGGGCCGGTTGCCGCCCGATCTCAGGCGACGAGGAGCCTGTCCACTTCCTGCACCAGCTCGCGCAGATGGAACGGCTTGGAGAGGACACGGGCGTCCTTCGGCGCATCGGATTCAGGGTTCAGCGCCACGGCGGCAAAGCCGGTGATGAACATGATCCGTAGGTTGGGGTCCAGCTCAGCCGCACGGCGGGCCAGCTCGATGCCATCCATTTCCGGCATCACGATATCGGTCAGGAGGACGTCGAAGACTTCACCCAACAGCTTCTCGTGGGCGGTCTCGCCGCTGCCGTAGGACTCGACCACGTGCCCCGCCTTCTCCAGCGCATTGGCCAGGAAGCGGCGCATGCTTTCATCGTCTTCCGCCAGCAGGATACGCGCCATGATGAGAGCCCCCGGAACCCGAATACCCCGCGAATCAGCGATCTCGCCCGCGATCCGCCATAGTCAGCTTATTAAGATCGAATGGTAAACGCCGGGTTATCAGGCCGGTTCCAGTGCCCGGTTTCCCGCAAGAAATCGCGGAAAGTTGTGCCTTTTCCACAGGGGGTGCGGCCCGCGGGACATTTAAACAGGGCGCCGGCATGCTACATGATAATGAGTGTTCACCGCGCGATGGCCCCGTCCCCGCAGCGCCGGACACCCTGAAGATGCCGATTGGCGACGCTGGATAAGGTTTTGGCATGGCAGGCAGTTTGATCCGGGGACGCAGGGCGGAAGGCAGCGATCCGTTCGATCCTCCCTTCGATGTCGCGGGGCCCGATATCCAGACCATCCCCTTCGTACTCAACTCGCCGCATTCCGGCCGGGTCTATCCGCCGTCCTTCCTGGAAGCCTCGCGGCTCGACGCGATCTCTATCCGCCGCTCGGAAGACTGCTTCGTGGACGAGATCTTCGGCGCGGCGCCGCGCCTCGGCGCCCCGCTGCTGAGCGCGAACTTCCCGCGCGCCTATCTCGACACCAACCGCGAGCCCTATGAGCTCGACCCGGCGATGTTCCACGATGCGCTGCCGCCGCACGCCAACACGCGCTCGGTGCGGGTGGCGGGCGGCCTCGGCACAATCGCCCGCGTGGTGGCGGATTCGACGGAAATCTACCGCGCGCCCCTGAGCTACGCGGAGGCCGAGCGGCGCATCCGCACGCTTTACATGCCTTATCACCAGACGCTGTCGGACCTGCTGGAATCGACCTTCCACCGCTTCGGCTGCGCGGTGCTGATCGACTGCCATTCCATGCCGTCGATCGGCGGACCGATGGATGACGACATCGGCAATACCCGCGCCGACATTGTGCTGGGCGACCGGTACGGCGTGTCCGCTTCGCCGAGCCTGACGGACGCCGCCGAGCGCATCCTCAGCGACCTCGGCTACACGGTGGTGCGCAACACGCCCTATGCCGGCGGCTTCAACACCGAGCACTACGGGCGCCCGGCCAAGGGGCTCCATGCCCTGCAGATCGAGATCAACCGGGCGCTCTACATGGACGAGACCCGGATCGCCCGCGCACCGGGGCTCAAGCGCCTGTCACGCGATATGGGTGAATTCATCGCCCGGCTGGCCCTGATGGACCGGGCTTTCCTGGCGCCGGCATCCAATCCCAGCGCCCTGTCCGCGGAATAGCGCCCATCCGGACCGCCAAGGCCCGGAAATCCCTGAATCGCGACAAAAAAAGGGGCCGTCCGGCAAGCCGGACGGCCCAAGTTCAGGGAGGAAACGCCCAGGAAGGGCAGCGGCATGTCGGGCTGAGCAGCACGCCATGCCGCGTTGCAACAAATTGGCATTGCGCTGCACCAAATTCAAGGGCCTTCGCGGAAAATGCCCGATTTTCTTTGCATGGCAGCCGTGCCGTGATGCATCTCTGGCGCGACGGACGGCAAGCCCTTGATTGCACCGCACAATTTCCCGGCACGGCGCGCGGCAGGCCGGTTTGTAACCGCCCGTTAACCGTTTGAGCCCAGAGTCGGTCGCGGAATTCAGATTTCTGCGAATGGGCCAAGGGGACCGGCAGTGACCAGGCACAAACCAGCGATGACGGGCCGCAAAGGCAACGCGTGGACCGCGCGGCTCGCCGGTCTGTGCGCGCTGACAGTCATGCTTGCCGCCGCCCCCGCTGTCGCGGACGATCTGGAAGGCGCCCGCAAGGCCGACTGGGACCTTTGCCGCACGACCGCCGAGAAGGTGGAGCGCAGCCGCGAACTGCCCCCCGCCCTGCTCCAGGCGATCACGCTGGTGGAAACCGGCCGCCGCGACCCGGACGGCGAGCACTCGCCCTGGCCGTGGACGATCAACTCCGAAGGCCGCGGCTACTACTTCGCCACCAAGGACGAGGCCGTGTGGGCCGTCCGCCGGCTGATGGCCGATGGAGCGCGCTCCATCGACGTGGGCTGCATGCAGGTGAACCTGCGCTATCACCCGCGCGCCTTCACCAGCATCGAGGAAGCCTTCGATCCGCTCGCCAATGTCTCCTATGCCGCGTTGTTCCTCGAGAATCTCGAGCGCCGCCACGGCGACTGGCGTGCCGCGAGCGCGCGCTACCACAGCTACGATCCCACGCTGCGCGAGAAATACGCCGCGCGCGTCGATAACATGCTCGCCCGCGAGCGCAAGGCACTGGCCGCGCGCCTGCCCGCCGGCGCAGATGGTGATGCCTCGATCACGACGGCATCGGTCAGCGACGCCGCGGATTCCGGTTCGCCTGTGAAACTGGCCGAACTCGGCCTGCGCCCGACCCTCGTGCCCGGCCTGCGCCGCGGCATCGACATGCCGGAGACGGGTGTGACGACGAAGGACGACACGGCGAGCATCGCCGCGCCTGAAAAGACGCGCGTCGCCGCCCGCTAGACGACAGCAGTTACCCGCGTACCGCCTGACTTCGCGGACTCACGACCCCTTCACACAGAATTTGGGCAATCGTGTCCCGCTGGCCGGCGTGATGGTCGTAGTGTTACGCCTAGAGCGAGGCTCGCGGCGGCGGCACACAAACGTCACGCAGCCCAGACATGCTCCCGGCCCGTGGCAAGGAGGGGACGCAAATGGACGAGATGCTTGATCTCATGCAGGTCCGGTCAATCGCAGACGCTGTCGATCTGCTCTCCGCACTCTTCGTGTTCGGCATCGGCGCAGCCTTCCTGTCGATCCTGATCCTCTACGTGATCGACAGGACGCAGACGAAGCATGCCATCCGGCGCAACTACCCGGTCATCGGGCGCATGCGCTACGTGATGGAGGATCTGGGCAAGTACTTCCGCCAGTACCTCTTCGCCGACGACCGCTCCGAACTCCCGTTCCCGCGTGCCAGCCGCGCCTGGGTCTACCGCGCCGCCAAGGGCGTCGACACCACCGTGCCCTTCGGCTCGACGCGCGACCTCAGGCCCGTCGGCACCAAGATCTTCGTCAACTGTCCCTTCCCGCAGCTTTCGACCGACGTGGAGACACCGGCGCACGTGACGGTCGGCCCCTACTGCCGCCAGCCCTACGAGACCGACAAGTTCTTCCACATTTCCGGGATGAGCTACGGCGCGATTTCCAAGCCCGCCGTGCAGGCGCTGTCACGCGGGGCCGCGCGCGCCGGCATCTGGATGAACACCGGCGAAGGCGGCTTGTCGCCCTATCACCTGGAAGGCGGCTGCGACATCGTCTTCCAGATCGGCACGGCGAAATACGGCGTGCGCAAGGACGACGGCAGCCTCGACGATGAAAAGCTGCGCGGGATCGCCGCGCACGAGACCGTGCGCATGTTCGAGATCAAGCTCAGCCAAGGGGCCAAGCCCGGCAAGGGCGGCATCCTGCCCGGCGGCAAGGTGACGAAGGAAATCTCGGCAATCCGCGGCATCCCGGTCGGCCAGGACTCGATCAGTCCAAACCGCCACCCGGAAGTGAACAACGTCAGCCAGCTGCTGGACTTCGTCGGCCATATCCGCGAGGTCACCGGCAAGCCGACCGGCATCAAGTTCGTGATGGGCGCCTATGGCTGGCTTTCGGAGCTGTGCGAGGAGATCAACCGGCGCGGGCCCGAAAGCGCGCCGGACTTCATCACCCTCGACAGCGCCGATGGCGGCACCGGCGCGGCGCCGCAACCGCTCATCGACTACGTCGGCATCCAGATCCAGGAAAGCCTGCCGATCCTCGTGGATGCGCTGGTGACTTATGGCCTGCGTGACCGCATCAAGGTCGTGTCGTCCGGCAAGCTGACGACACCGTCCGGCGTTGCCTGGGCGCTGTGCGCGGGCGCGGACTTCATCACGTCCGCCCGCGGCTTCATGTTCTCGCTGGGCTGCATCCAGGCGCTCCAGTGCAACACCAACAAGTGCCCCTCAGGCGTTGCCACCCACGACAAGCGCCTGCAGCGTGGTCTTGTCGCCAATGACAAGACCGAGCGCGTGTTCCGCTATGCGCTGGCCATGCACAAGGAGGTGGGCGTGGTGGCTCATTCCTGCGGCGTGGATGATCCGCGCATGCTCAAGCGCCATCATTGCCGCATCGTCGGCGCCAACGGCCGCACCCGCGGCCTCGACGAGGTCTACCCGCCCGGCGCCAGCTACCGGCCCGGCAACCCGGAGCCGGATAAGGTGACCGACGGCACCATGGCCGCCGAATAGTTCACGGCATCACGAGGCGTATCTGCGGCGCCTTCAGGGGATCCCAGCACTCGATCTCGACCGGCAGCGTCAGCATGTCGTCGCCGTCCACCTGCACGGGTTCAGGTTCGCCGGTGGCCGAGCCGTCCGTCATGGTGATGTGTGCGCCTTCGAGCACGCGGACGCCCTTGAGCTTTTCCAGCTGGCCGAGGCCCAGCGCCGCCAGCGCGACGATCAGCGAGAGGCGGCCGCGCGCAGGCACGGCAAGGGTTTTGAGCCCCACCTCGTCGAACCGCGTCGAGGGCGCGAGCCTGAACTTGCCCGCGTAGTGAACGGCATTGGCCGTCACCGCCCAGCCGCAGGTGACGCTTGTCCGCCCGTCTGACACCACGATCTGCGCCGGTTTGCCGGCAAGGATCAGCCGCAGCCCGGCAAGCACGAAGGCAAGCTTGCCGTAGCGCCGCTTGAAGCCCGGATCGATTTGGTGGACCAGCCGCCCGTCGAACCCCGCCCCGACCCAGAGCAGGAAGAAGCGCTTGTTGACCCGGCCCGCGCCGATGGGCCGCGCCGCGCCTTCCAGCAGCAGGGCGCCCAGCGCATCCGACGAATGCGGCAGGCCGATCTCGATGGCCAGCACGTTGGCAGTGCCGATGGGGATGACGCCCAGCGGCACTTCCGTGCCTGCAAGGCCGTTGGCGACTTCATTAATGGTGCCGTCGCCGCCCGCGGCAACGACGATATCCGCCTTGCCTTCGCGGGCAGCTTCGCGGGCGAAGACCTCCGCATCACCCGGCCCCGTCGTTTCCCGGAGGGTCACGACAGCGCCGCGATGATTCATCGCCTCGACAACCTCGATGAGCTTTCGGCGGCGGCGCCATCCGGCAACCGGGTTGTAGATGAGAGTCACCGCCTGGCGCGTGACGCTCGTTAACCTTTCGTCCGGGTACAAATGGTTCATGTGAGCGTCACAAAAGAGTCATCGCCGATCCTGATATTCCGCGCAAAAGCTGGGGCTAGTCATTGATTCGCCTTGCTTTTCCGGCGCGGCACATGTTTGCGGCAAGGGCTCGGGAAGATCAAGCCCTCCGTACACGGATTACAGACGGGAGCTGAAAGCTCGCCATGGCCATGACTGACATGCTGGCTCGCCACGCACGCGAAATGGACGATTCCGGTTCGCAGGACCGCGGCTCCCACCCGCTCCGGCCGGGAAAATTCCGCGAGCGGCTGTCCATGTTCGGCCGCCGCCGCAAGGGCATGAAGCGGGTCAAGCGCAAGCACCTGATCGTGCGCGAGCCCGCCCGCCACAAGACGCTCTTCATCTCCGATACCCATCTCGGCACGCCGGGCTGCAAGGCGGAACTGCTGGCGGATTTCCTGCGTCACAACGAGGCGGACACGCTCTACCTCGTGGGCGACATCATCGACGGCTGGCGTATCCGCCGCTCCTGGTACTGGAACGACGCCCACAACCACGTGATCCAGGAAGTGCTGCGCAAGGCACGCAAGGGCACCCGCGTGGTCTATGTCCCCGGCAACCACGACGAGGCGCTGCGCGACTACGTGGGCGTGACGCTGGCAGGCGTGGAAGTGATCAACGAGACGATCCATACAGCCGCCGACGGCAAGCGCTACCTGGTGCTGCACGGCGACCAGTTCGACGGCGTCGTGCGCTATGCCAAGTGGCTCGCCCATGTGGGCGACTGGGCCTACAACGTGGCGCTCAACTGCTCGAACATGCTGCACAAGGTGCGCCGCGCGCTCGGCCTCTCCTACTGGTCGCTCTCGGCCTACCTCAAGCACAAGGTCAAGAACGCGGTTGAGTACATCTCCAACTACGAAGAAGCCGTCTCCCGCGAGGCGCGCGACCGCGGCGTCGACGGCGTCGTCTGCGGCCACATCCACCATGCCGAGATGCGCGACATCAACGGCGTGCGCTACATGAACGATGGCGACTGGGTGGAAAGCTGCACGGCCCTTGCCGAAGACGGCATGGGCAACTTCACGATCCTGCACTGGACGCGTTTTGCCGCCGACGTCGAAGCCGAACGCGCCGAGCAGGAAGCCGCCCTCGCCATCACCGATGAAACCGTCGTTGCCGACACCGTCTGGGGCGAAATGGCCGAGGGCGAGACCGAAACCACCGACACGAAAGTGACGGACGCCGCGTGACCCAGGCCTCTATCCCCCTTCCCGAAACCGGCACCGAAACCAAAGCGGCCCGGCCCGCGCCCGTGATGGCGAGCCCTGGCGCGCCGCAACTCGCCGTCTCGGATCCCGGCGCGCCCCTGCGCGTGCTGATCGTGACGGACGCGTGGGAGCCGCAGGTAAACGGCGTGGTGCGCACGCTCCAGCAGCTCGGCGGCGAATTGCGCAATATGGGCCACGAAGTCCGCTACGTGACGCCGCAGAGTTTCAAGACGATCCCCTGCCCCACCTACCCGGAAATCCGGCTGGCCCTGTGGCCGCTCAAGTGGATGCGCAAGACCGTGGCCGAGTTCTCGCCCTGCGCCATCCACATCGCCACGGAAGGGCCGCTGGGCTTGGCCGCGCGCAACTTCTGCGTCCGCCACGGCCTGCCCTTTTCCACCTCGTTCCACACGCGGTTTCCCGAATACATCAACGCGCGCTTCGGCACGCCCGTCGAGTGGGGCTACACGTTCCTGCGCTGGTTCCACCGCCCGGCCCAGACCATGATGGTGGCAACGCGCTCGTTGCAGGACGAGATGCGCGAGCGGCGCTTTCCCTCGACCGCCATCTGGTCGCGCGGCGTCGACGTGGAGCTGTTCCGCCCGCGGCCCGAACTCAAGGCCGGTGACTGGCTCGGGCTGCCGCGCCCGATCTGGCTCTATGTCGGCCGCGTTGCCGTCGAGAAGAACATCGAGTCGTTTCTCAAGCTCGACCTGCCCGGTTCGAAGCTGGTGGTCGGCGGCGGCCCGCAGCTCGAAAGCCTCAAGTCGCACTACCCGGAGGTTCACTTCGCCGGACCGAAATTCGGCGAGGAGCTGGCCGAGCACTACGCGGCAAGCGACTGCTTCGTGTTCCCGAGCCTGACCGACACCTTCGGCCTCGTAACGCTCGAGGCGCTGGCAAGCGGGACGCCCGTCGCCGCGTATCCCGTACAGGGCCCCAAGGACGTGATCGGCGACGCCCCGGTCGGCTGCCTGCGCGACGACCTCGCCAGCGCCTGCCGGGCTGCGGTGAAGATTTCACCGGACCGCGCCCGCGCCTTCGCACTGGAATATTCCTGGGAAGCCTGCACCCGCCAGTTCATCGACAACCTGGCGATCCGCCGGCCCGAAGGCGTGACGAAGCGAGGCCGCCCGCGGCTTCTGGCTCGCCAGCCCCGATAAATTTCTCGTGATGCCTGTGACCGCCGGCTGCCCTGACCGGTTGGAAAGGCCGTGCTAGCCTCTATCTCCTTGGGGACAAGAACCGGCGCGGCCCAAAAACGCGACATGGCGACGCGGCATGGGCCCGGCGCAATGAGCAAGGAGATGCCCATGCCGACCAGCAAAGCCCGCACAGCCCGCCTCGAACGTCCTGCGCTGCCCTACGTGGCGACCGCGGCTGCCGCGGCCCTCGCGCTCGCATTTGCCTTTTACGCGGCGCCGGCGGGTGCGCAGGAGGACGAGACCGTCCGCAGCGGCACCTACCAGATCGACGAAAGTCACGTGCACGCCATGTTCAAGGTGAGCCACCTGGGCTTTTCCGAAACCATCGGCGGCTTCGACAAGATTTCCGGCACCTTCACCCTCGATGCCGAGAACCCGTCAAACTCCAGCGTCAACGTGACCATCGACACCGCCAGCATCGATTCCGGCTGGGACGCGCGCGACGATCACCTGCGCAACGCCGACTTCTTCAACGTCGAGGAATATCCCGAGATGACCTTCGTCTCGACCTCCGTTGAGCCGACCGGCGACAACACGGCGACGGTGACCGGCGACCTGACCATGCTCGGCGAGACCCACCCGGTGACCCTCGACGTGACCCTTAACGGCGCAGGCGCGCATCCGTTCTCCGGCAAGTACATCGCCGGGTTCTCGGCAACCGGGACGCTCGACCGCACCCAATGGGGCATGGACTACGGTGCCCCGGCCGTCGGCAGCGAGGTCGAACTGACAATTACGGCGGAAGGCCCGATCCAGGAGTAGGCCTTAACGCTTAACCCCTTGCGCGGCAGGGCCTTTCGGCCCTATACCCGCGCGCAACAACGCACCTTGAAGAAGGGCGCGGGCGCTTCGGCGGTCCCGCGCCTTTCTCTATTGAGCCCGCAAGCGAGTAATCCGTTTCATGTCCGCGCCCCAGCTTCGCAACATCGCGATCATCGCCCACGTCGACCACGGCAAGACGACCATGGTCGACAAGCTGTTCCAGGCCGCCGGCCTCTACCGCGAAGGGCAGGAGGTCGAGGACCGGACGATGGACTCGATCGACCTCGAGCGTGAGCGCGGCATCACCATCCGCGCCAAGGTGGCGAGCTTCACGTGGAAGGACGTGCGCATCAACCTGGTGGACACGCCCGGCCACGCCGACTTCGGCGGCGAGGTGGAGCGTATCCTCTCCATGGTGGACGGCGTGCTGCTGCTGGTGGACGCCGCCGAAGGCGCGATGCCACAGACCAAGTTCGTGACCCAGAAGGCGCTGGCGCTCGGGCTCAAGCCGATCGTGGTGCTCAACAAGATGGACCGCGATTCCGCGCGCCCCGACGTGGTCCACGAGATGATTTTCGACCTTTTCGCGGCGCTTGGCGCCAGCGACGAGCAGCTCGACTTCCCGATGCTCTACGCCTCGGCCCGCGACGGCTGGGCCTCGAAGGTCGAGGCCACCTCGGGCACCAACATGAACGATCTCCTCGACGAGATCATCGCCCATGTGCCGCCCCCCGGCGGCATCGGCAGCGCCGACGCCCCCTTCACCCTGCGCGCCACGGATATCGAGTCGGACGCCTTCCTCGGCCGTATTCTTACAGGCCGCGTCGAAAGCGGCACCATCCGGCCCAACGCCAACATCAAGGCGCTCAAGCGCACCGGCGAGGAGCGCGAGCGCGCCCGCGTCACCAAGGTGCTCGCCTTCCGCGGCCCGAGCCGCGAACCGGTGGACGAGGCACGCCCGGGCGACATCGTCTCCATCGCAGGTTTCAAGAGCGCCACGGTCTCGGACACCCTGTGCGACACGGCCGTTACCGAACCGCTCGATGCCCCGCCCGTCGATCCCCCCACGCTGGCCGTCACATTCTCGGTCAATGACAGCCCGCTTGCGGGCCGCGAGGGCAACAAGGTGCAAAGCCGCGTCATCCGCGACCGGCTGTTCCGCGAGGCCGAGGGCAACGCGGCAATCCGGGTCTCCGAGGTTCCCGGCGGCGACGCCTTCGAGGTTGCCGGCCGCGGCGAACTCCAGCTCGGCATCCTGATCGAGACCATGCGCCGCGAGGGCTTCGAGCTGTCGATTTCGCGCCCGCGCGTCCTCATGCGCAAGGACGATGACGGCAACACGGTCGAACCGGCGGAAGACCTCCAGATCGACGTCGACGAGGACTTTTCCGGCATCGTCATCGACAAGCTGACCCAGCGCCGCGCCGAACTGACCGGCATGGCGCCCTCGGGCGCCGGCAAGACGCGCCTGAACTTCATTTGCCCGGCGCGCGCGCTGATCGGCTACCAGGGCGAATTCCTGACCGACACGCGCGGCACCGGTGTGATGAACCGCTCGTTCCACGGCTGGATGCCCCATGCCGGCGACATCGGCGGCCGCCACCACGGCGTCCTGATCTCGACGGAGAACGGCGAGGCTGTAGCCTATGCGCTGTGGAACCTTGAGGAGCGCGGCCAACTCTTCATCACGCCCGGCGTCAAGGTCTACCAGGGCATGATCATCGGCGCGAACGCGCGTCCCAACGACCTGGAGGTGAACCCGCTCAAGGGCAAGCAGCTCACCAACATCCGCACCACCTCGCGCGACGAGGCGGTGAAGCTGACGACGGTGCAGCCGATGTCCCTCGAACAGGCCATCGCCTTCCTCGACGACGACGAGCTTGTCGAGGTAACGCCCAAGTCGATCCGCCTTCGCAAGCGCCACCTCGATCCGCACGAGCGCAAGCGCCAGCGCAACATGGCGGCCGCGGGCTGACGCGGGTCACGCCTTCCAGACTGTCTTCTCGCGCCAGCCAAGCGCGGCAAAATCCCCGGCCCTGAGGGGCGCCTCACCGGCGGCGAAGAACTCGTCCAGCTGGGGCGGCTCGACGCCGGTCTCCGAAAGCATGGCGTGCGCCTGTCCCCGGTGGTGTATCTGGTGCTGGAACAGGTGCATCAGCAGCCGGTCGCGGCGTTCCTCCTGAACCGCTGTGTCCCGGTTCACGCGCACGATGTCGTCGAACTGTTCGGGCCGCAGGTTGTCGCAATGCGCGATGAGCCGCCTGTCGATGGCGGCCTGCGCGGCCCTAAGCTCGCCAGCTGCCGGAAACGGCACCGGATCGGCCCAAGCTTTCGGCCCCAGGGAGCCGCCTTCCAGCGCATCCACGTAGAACAGGTCAATCACGTAGATGTGGTTCAGGGTCTTCTGAATGCTCGGAAAGAATCCGGTGCGCCCGGCCTCGAATGCCTGCTGGCTCAGCCTGCCGCACGCTTCGTGCAGCCTGTGGTTCGCCCAGGCGTTGTTGTAGGTGAACGCGCGGTAGGTCTGAAGCAGCGAAGCTGGCATGCTGTTTCCTCGCGGAGCTCGAGCCGGAAGTTCCCCGAGCGGGAGCATCACGTCCTTCTATAGCATTCTTGCGCGGGCGCCCTTCGCCCGCTAACCAGTGCGCCATGTCCCAGACCCTCGACGATCTCGAAGCCTTCGCCCACCGGCTGGCCGATGCCTCCGGCGCGGCGATCCGGCCCTATTTCCGCTCCGAGCTCGTCATCGACGACAAGCGCAGCCGCGGCCACTATGACCCCGTAACCGAGGGCGACCGAGCCGGTGAGCGCGCCATCCGTGATCTCATCGAGGCGGAATTTCCCGGCCACGGCATTCTCGGCGAGGAATTCGGCGAGAAACCGGGCACCGAGCCCTACACCTGGATCATCGATCCCATCGACGGCACCCGCGCCTTCGTCACCGGCCAGCCCGTCTGGGGCACGCTGATCGGGCTCCTGCACAACGGGGCGCCGGTGATCGGCATGATGGACCAGCCCTACATGCGCGAGCGCGCCATGGGCTCGGCGAACGGCGGCACGTTCCACTGGCCGGAGGGCAAGCGCGCACTGAAGACGCGGCCCTGCCCGCGCCTCGAAGAAGCCACCATGTGCAGCACGGACGCACGCATGTTCGCCCCCGGCGCCATGGAAAACGCGTTCTGGGCGCTGGGTAAACGCGCGCAGCTGCTGCGCTTCGGCGGCGACTGCTATTCCTACGCCATGCTGGCGCTGGGCCAGATCGATCTCGTCGTGGAAGCAGGCCTTGCCGCCTACGACATCCTGCCGCTGGTCGCGATGATCGAGGCCGCAGGCGGCGTCGTCACCGACTGGGAGGGCAAGCCCATCACCGGCGCCTACGATTTCTCGAACCACTGCAACGTGGTGGCGGCGGGGGACGTGACCCTGCACGCGCAGGCGCTGGAAGTGCTGGCGGGCGCCGCCTAAAGCGCCCCGTCAATGAAATCATCGAACACGCGCCAGAAATGCGCGCGGATGGAATCCGCTTCCATCAGGATCTCGTGCTTGGCGTCGCTGAACGCCTCGTAGCGCCCGTTCGGCACCCGCGCCGTGAAGTCCGGCAGGTAGCCGGTCTCGATCAGCATGTCGCGCCCCGCGCCGCAGACGAGGAGCGGCGTCGTGATCGCTTCCGGCACACCCGGCGCCTGCAGCCATTCGATGCTCTCGACCGCCGCCGCCCCCCACGCCAGCGTGGGTGAGGCGAGCGCCAGCGCCGGTTCTTCCTTGAGAATGTCGAGCGCCCGCTGGAACCGCGCCGGGTCTGACGTCACCACGTTGCCGTCGAATTCATCGTTGGCGGTGCTCTGGCTGTCCCCGCCGCCCGGGATGTAGCGGTCTCCCAGCCCAAGCGCGACGCCGGTGAAGGCCGCGGCCCGCATGACCAGCGCTGCCGCGGGCGGCAGGCGCAGCGCCAGCATCGGCGCCGTCACGGCAGCGGCTACGAGCTTCGGGCAACCTTCCGCGATCGCCGCGTCCGTATCCGCGAGATGCAGCCAGCGCACCAGCTCGTGGCCGCCCATGGAATGCGCAAGGCCGACGAAGGGCCGCGGCATGTCCAATTCGCCGAGATGCCGCAGGAAAAGCGCGAAGTCCGCGTCGAACTCGGCAAAATCCTCGATATGGCCCTTTAGCGCGTTGCCCGTGGTGCGCACCGAGAGCCCCTGCCCGCGCCAGTCCATCGTCGCCACCGCAAGGCCGCGCGACAGCGGCTCGCCGATCACCTCGAAATACTTCTCGATGAATTCCGTGCGCCCGCCGAGCAGGACCACCGTGCCGCGCGCGTCGCCCGCCGGGTGCCACGTGGCGGTGCGCAGCGGCCCGCCGTCGTATCCGTTGATCCAGCGCGGGGCAGCACCAGGGGGAGCCGGGTTGCCCGGCACCTCGATCAGGGGCGGCGTCATGGTCATGCGTTATCGTCCTCACTCTGGCTAACCGGCCGCGCCCGCTCGCCGAGGTAGCGCGTGACCGAGATGGCGCCCGCCACGTCGCCGCGGATCTGCAGACGCCCGCGCCGGAAGGCGATCTGCGGGTCAAGGTCGCCCCGCATGATCGAGGCGAACACGTCCGGCTCCACCACGATCACGCTATCCGCCTCGCCATCGCGCACCGAAACCGCGTTGGGCTTGCGCCTGGTGTCGATCAGGATGGCGCCCGCCCCCGCGACGTCGATGCGCAGGGAAACGCCGAGCCCGGAATCCTTGCCCAGGAGTTCGGAAAAGGTCCTTGCCGCGTCGCTGAGGAAGTCGTTTGCCATGTGAAACGGCTTGTTATGATGGCCCCGGCGCGATTCCAACCACCGCGCAATTCCCGCAACCTATAGCAGGGCACGGCACGGTTCGTCCCGTCACGAACCGGCGCAGGAGAGAGATGAGCAGAACCGGCAACACCCCGCTCGATCTCTCCGCGGGATGGACCATCGACGCGCAGGGCAACGACGCGCCGGCGCGCACGGCGGCAGCGGAACTCGACGCCTTCCTGTCGCAGATGAGCGGGCGCGACGGCGGAAGCGGCCCGGTACGCTTCGAGCTGCGCCACCGCGCAAACCCCCGCGACAGTTTCACCTGGAACATCGACGGCAAGGGCCGCGACGTACTGGTGCGCCTGAGCGGCAGCAACGCGCGCGGGCTGCTGCAGGGGGTCTACACGCTGCTCAACGACATGGGCTGCGCCTGGCCCGGCCACCGGCCGCAGGATGCGCGCGTCCCCCGGGCCGCGGCCGTCACGGTGCCCGCCGCCTGCGCCGAATCCGCCGCCTTCGACGGGCGCTGTCTGATCCTCGGCCACCACGCCTTTCTTGGCGAGCACGACGCATGGATCACCTGGGCCGCGCGCAACCGGCTCAACACCATCTTCGTCCACACGGCGGAAGACGGCCTTGCCCTCGGCGCCGCCCCCGCCAGCCAGTGGCACGCGGTGCGCGGCGATGCGCTGGAGTGCCTTGAGCGCTACGGCATGACGCTGGAACTGGGCGGCCACGGCCTGAAGCGCATGCTGCCGCGCGACCTGTTCGAGCGGATGCCGGACGCCTTCCGCATGAAGGACGGCGCGCGCACGCCGGACCACAATCTCGATCCGCTCAATGCGGAGGGCATGGCCATCGTCCGCGACAACGCGCGCAAGTGGTTTCAGGCGCACCCGGAAGCGAAGGTCTATCACCTGTGGCCGGACGACATTCCCGGCGGCGGCTGGTCCGAGAGCCCCGAATGCGACGGGCTTACCCCCTCAGACCAGGCGCTCATCGCCACCAACGTGCTGGGCGAGGCGCTGGAGGACGTGGAGCCTGCCGCCGAGGTGGCGCATATCGCCTACCACGACACGGAACCCGCACCGGAAGCGGTGCGCCCGCGCCGAAATGTCAGCCTGCTCTGGGCGCCGCGCATGCGCTGCTACGCGCAGGACGCGGGCGACCTGTCGTCACCGGTAAATCGCAGCTACCCGGATCGCCTTGCCGCCAACATCGCGCTCTTCGCCGATGCGGGCGCGAGGCCGCCGCGCGTCTTCGAGTATTACCTCGACGCGATCCTCTTCAAATCCGTGCTGCCGCCGCTTCCCGCCGTCATCGCCGCGGACGCCGAGGCCTACCGGTCAGCGGGCGTTCACACGTGGCAGAGCCTGATGGTGGGCGGGCGGCCTTGGAGCGCACCGCCCCTCAACGCCTACGTCTTTGCCCGCGCCGCGTGGGACGGAAAGGCGGATCCCGTGACGCTCACCGGCGAGTTCGCCAGCCTGCTCGCTGGCCCCGAAGCGGGCGAAGCCCTCCAGACCCACTACCTGACGCTCGCCGATGCATACGCCCTCGCCCTCGACTTTGGGCCGGACGAGGCGCATCCCGCAGCGGCAGCGGGCGGCGAGGCCTTCCTCGACAACCCGCCCACCGACATGGGCGATCCCTGGCATGCCTCGCCCGAAGACCTCGACACCCGCCTGGGCCTGCGCCCCATCATCGAGGCGAAACTCGATGCGGCAGACGATGCGCTGGGCGAAGCCAAGAAGCTGACGCGCCTTCCCGAGGCGGTCGACGGGGTTGCGCAGGAATTCGCGCTCACCCGCGCCTGGTTCGCCTTCCATTTCGCGCGCCTCAAGCTCTATCTCGCGGTCAAGACGGGCGCGAGCCCGATCGATGCCGCGCAGGCACTGGAGGCCGCCTACCTCGCCTGCGACGCCGCCGACAACTGGGCGCAGCAGCACATCGAGGATGCGCGCTACCGCGACAACACGCTGCTGCTGCACTGGCTGTTCTGGCGCCTGCGCCTCGACAAGATACGCGAAGACATGGCCCGCGAAGGGCCCGAGCGCGACGCCATCCGCCGCGAGCGCGAGGCGGACATGGCCGATCGCTTTGCCCGCGCCGCCACGCTCTGGCAGTAAGAGGGCCGGACGACAACGCCGGAGGACGCATGAGCTGGGAAGACGAAGCCCGCGAGATCGCCGCCCGCCGCGAGGCCGCGAAGGCGCAAGGCGGCCCGGAAGGCATCAGGCGCCAGCACGAGAAGGGCCGTCTCACAATCCGCGAGCGCATCGATCAGCTCGCCGACAAGGGCAGCTTCCAGGAACTCGGCGAAGGCGCGGGCGCCCCGGAATTCGACGACGAAGGCAACCAGACGGGCTTTTCCCCCGCCAATTTCGTCCTCGGCTTCGC
Organism: Parvibaculaceae bacterium; assembly: GCA_965229975.1. GTDB lineage: Bacteria > Pseudomonadota > Alphaproteobacteria > CGMCC-115125 > CGMCC-115125 > Pyruvatibacter. The sequence goes on along the minus strand of OZ245936.1, from coordinate 101,116 downwards.
GAAAGTCGGCGGCCGCCGCATCATCGTCGGCGGCGAGGACTTCACCCTCAAGGGCGGTTCGCCCAACCCGGCCGGCCTGCGCAAGAGCGTCTATTCCGAGCAGGTGGCCCTGCAATACAAGGTGCCGCTCGTGCGCCTGCATGAAGGCGGCGGCGGCTCGGTCGCGGGCTCGGGCGGCGGACGCCGCGGCGGCAGGCCGGCGGGCGATCCCGTATTCTCCACGCCCCGCTTTCTCTCCGTCGCCAAGACCCTCGGCACGATCCCCGTCGCCTGCGCGGCACTCGGCCCCGTCGCCGGCATGCCCGCCGCCCGCCTCGTCTCGTCGCATTTCTCGGTGATGGCGAAGAACGCGCAGGTGCTGATCGCCGGTCCCGCCGTGGTGGAGCGCGCCACCGGCCACAAGACCACCAAGGAAGAACTCGGCGGCCCGGATGTCCACGCCAAGTCCGGCGTTATCGACAACGTGGCGGCGGACGAGGAAGCGGCACTCCAGGAAATCCGGCAGTTCCTTTCCTACCTGCCGTCCAATGTCTGGGAGGCCGCGCCAGAAACTGCGTGCGACGACCCGCTCGACCGGGCCGAAGACATGCTGCTCGACCTCGTCCCGCGCGAGCGCCGCAAGCCCTACAACATGCGCAAGCTCATCAAGGCCGTGGCCGACAAGGACTCCTGGTTCGAGATGACGCGCAAATACGGCCCCTCCCTCGTCACCGGCCTCGCCCGCTTCGGTGGCCGCCCGGTCGGCATCCTCGCCAACGATTGCACATTCTACGCGGGCGCCATGACCGCCGACGCCGCACGCAAGACGCGCCGCTTCGTGGACTTCTGCAACACTTTCAACCTGCCGGTGATCAGCTTCGTGGACGAGCCCGGCTTCATGATCGGCCCGGATTCGGAAAAATCCGGCACCATCCGCGCCGGCGCCGAGGCCATCGCCGCCGTCATGCATGGCCGCGTGCCCTGGGCCAGCGTCATCGTGCGCAAGGTGTTCGGCGTCGCGGGAGCCGCCCACTTTGCCGACGGCGCGCATGTCTTCTCGTGGCCAAGCGCGGAAACCGGCGCGCTTCCCGTCGAGGGCGGCGTCGCCATCGCCTTTGCCCGCGAGATCGCGGCCGCGGACGATCCCGACGCCAAGCGGCTGGAACTGGAGGAGATGCTGGCGTCGGCGCAATCCCCGTTCCCGCGCTCGGAAGGCTTCTCGATCCACGAGCTGATCGACCCGCGCGAAACCCGCGCAAAGCTCAACGAGTGGCTCGACTGGGCCTGGCCGACGCTCGACCACCAGCGCGGCCCCTATCTCCGCCCCATGGCCTGACAAACGAAGAAACGCCCGGACCCCGAAAGGCCCGGGCGCTCTCTTGAGCAGCACTTGCTGTTCAGGCCGAGCTAGAGGTAGCGCCAGCCGAGCACGTTGCCGGAATAGGCGCAGACACGCAGGTCCACGTTCTTGCCCCGGCGGTCACGGGCGCGGACCCGGTAGTGGTCCGACCAGTCATTGCCGCCGCCCACGTAATGGGCGTTGGAGAAGTGCGAGTAGTGCTGCTTCTTCAGTCCGCCCGTGAAGTGGTTGAACGGTTTGCGGCTCGGCGCCTGCGGCAGGTTGTAGCGCGCCGCGAAGCGCTTGTTCTGGATCGCGCCGTTGCGCGCGTTCACCGTCAGGACAACGGCCCGGCCCCGCGGGTTCAGGCCGCGCACCTTGTAGACATGGCCCTGCAGGTCCACCCGGTCGAAGTTGCGGAAGCCATGGCGCTCGATGCGGTTCAGCAGCCGCGGGATCGGGATCGCGCGGGCCGGGGTGGCATGGCCGCCGCGTGCCGGACGCACATCGAAGAGCCGGCCCGTCTTGGGATCGGCCTTGGCCGAATTGAACCGGCCTTTCGGCCCGTAGCCTTTCACGTGATAGACGCCGTTGCGGTAGACGATGTCCGTCACCTTGCTGCCTGTGCGGCGCTGGATCAGCCGCACGGTCTTCTGCGCGTCGTTGATGTTGTGCCCGCGGCCGTGATGACCGCCGCGGCGCGCCTGCTGGTAGAAATCGGTCTTGTGCCAGCCCTGCCCGTAGCTCGGGCCATAGCGCGACACCTGGCCATCGGCGATGATGATGCCGCCGTTCTGCCCGCCGATCTTGATGGACAGGCCGCCAGCCTGCGCAGGGGCCGCGGCGGCAAGCGCGCCGCCCACTGCTGCGAGGATGAGAAGTTTCTTCATAACCAGTCTCCGTTTTCCTTGCCTCGGCCCGTTTCCCCGTCGAGCCGGGCGAGGGCCTGCTTGGTCGCATCGCGGCGGCTCCGCGATGCATGAGTCGGAAACTGGCAGACCGCGCCTGAACCCATTGTGGGCGCGTCGTTAAGACTGAGGTCACGAAAATGAACCTCACCCAACGAGAAAGGGCGCCCGCGGCAGCGGACGCCCTTTCCATTGATCCGTAGACGGATGGATCAGTAGTGATGCCAGCCCAGGACCTTGCCCGTATAGGCGCAGATACGCAGGTTTACCCGGTTACCACGCGGATCGTAGGCGCCGACCCGGTAATGCGGCGACCAGTGCCGGTCACGGCCATAGAAAGACGGCCGGTGGAACCGGTGATAGCCGTGGTGGCGCAGGTCCCGGACAAAGTGCCGGAACGGGCGGACATGGCCGTAGCGCTTGTGGTGGTACTTCGGTCCGTACCGGTAATTGTGGTGATCCCGGTAGTGACGGCGGTGCCAGTCGGACTGGTACCAGCCGCCGACATAAACATGCCCGCGGCCACCCGCGGGCATCACGTCCACCGGCGCCTGGGCGGCCGGCCCGGCATTCATCGGGCGCGCCTGGGCAGGCGCGACCGCAAGAGCGGCAAGGGCGAGCGCAGCCGCCCCCAACGCCAACGCATAGAGTTGCTTCATCATGGAGCTCCTTGCTCGTGAGCGGACGGCTCCGCGCGGGGGTTCAAGCAGAGTGCGCGGGACCTTCTGTCCCTCGATGGCAAGTTTCGCCAATCCGCCCTGAACTCACCCTGCACACCGCGTTAACCCTGTGATCACCAACCTGAGCAAAACGTCAGGTATGTGAACGGGTTGTATGGTTAACGCGGGCGCCCGGCGGCGGTTCCCCCGCAGGCAATTCCCGCCCGCGCCCGCCGTGGTAGTCTCCCCGCAAATCAGGCGCGGGTGCCGCCCGCGCCTCCTGTCCGGACCCCAAGCCCAGACACAGGTAGTGCCCGCATGTTCCGCCCGATTCTCGCCCTCGCCGCGCCCGCAATCGCCGCCGCCATCGCTTTCGCCACGCCAGCCGCCGCGCAGGACCGCCAGTACATCCTCGCCACCGCCACCACCGGCGGGACCTACTACCCGGTGGGCGTCGCCATCGCGACCCTGAGCAAGATCAAGCTGGAGCCGCAGCACGGCTTTTCGCTGTCTGCGATCAGCTCGGCCGGCTCCGGCGAGAACGTGAAGCTGATGCGCGACGGCGAGGCGCAGTTCGCCATCCTCCAGGGCCTCTACGGCCAGTGGGCACGCACCGGCACCGGCCAGCTCGAGTCGGACGGCCCGCAGGAAAACCTGCGCGCGGTCTCCATGCTCTGGCGCAACGTCGAGCATTTCGTGCTGGCGGCGGACGATGCCGCGACCGGCAACATCGAGGACCTCAAGGGCCTCGGCAAACCTTTCTCCATCGGCAAGCGCAATTCGGGCAGCGAAGGGTCCGCGCTGCATATCCTCGGCGCGCTCGGCATCGATCCGGAGACCGATTTCGACGCCATCCACCTGGGCTATGGTCCGAGCGCGGACGCCATCCAGGACGGCAAGGCCGTGGGCATGAACACCCCCGCCGGTGTGCCCGTCAGCGCCGTCACCCGCGCCTTCGCCGCCGCCGATGGCGAACTCGTGATCCTCGCCTTCACCGACGAGCAGATCGCCGCCATCAACGGCGACGGCGACCTGTGGACCCGCTTCGACATCCCCGCGGCAACCTATCCCGGCCAGCAGGACGTGGCGCGCACCATCGCCCAGCCCAACTTCCTCGCGGTCAACGCGGACGTGAGCGACGCGGACGTCTACGAACTCACCCGCGCGCTCTACGAGAACCTGCCCTTCCTTGCCGGCATCCACGCGGCCACGAAGGACATGGCTCTCGACGACGCCATCGCCGGCCTGCCCCTGCCGCTCCACCCGGGCGCCCTTCGCTATTACGAGGAACAGGGCCTCGCCGTGCCCGACCGCCTGCGGCCGGCGGAGTAACCGCCGCCCATGACGTCCCGTCAGGACGGCGAAACCACGGCCATCGCGCAGGACACGGCACCGCTTGGCCGTATCGGCTTCGCTTTCGCCGTCTTCATCGCCCTCGCGCATGTCTGGGCCAACGCCTTCGCCACCCTGCCGGAGCTGCAGGCGGCGGGCTTCCACTTCGGCCTCTTCGCCGCGCTGACGGCCATGCTGCACCCGGCCACCCGCCGCAGCCGCATCGCCCGCATTATCATCGACGGTACCCTCGGAACGGCCGCCCTTGCCGCCGCCGTCTATCTCTATTTTGCCGAGGACGCCCTCTACGATCGCGGCGTCGACCTCATCTGGTCTGACTGGGTCGCCGCGGCAGCCGCCATCCTCGTCGTCCTCGAACTCGCCCGCCGCACCACCGGCCTCGTCGTGCCGGTGCTCGCTGTCCTCGCGCTGACCTACGTGGTCCTGTGGGGCCCGCTCGTGCCCGGGGCCTTCTCCTTCGCTGGGCTTTCCGCCGAAACCCTCGCCTTCCGCAGCTATTTCGGCACCGACGGCATGTTCGGCCCCATTGCCCGCATCTCATGGACCTACGTGTTCATGTTCATCCTGCTCGGCGCCTTCCTGGTGCGCTCGGGCGCGGGCGATTTCATCCTCGCCCTCGCCCGCGCCGCGGCGGGCCGCATGACCGGCGGCCCCGGCCTTGTCGCCGTCTTAGGCTCCGGCCTCATGGGCTCGATCACCGGCTCCGCCGTCGCCAACACGGTCTCGACCGGCGTCATCACCATCCCGCTGATGAAGCGCGCGGGCTTCCCCGCCCGCTTCGCCGGCGGCGTCGAGGCGGCGGCCTCCACCGGCGGCCAGCTCATGCCCCCGGTCATGGGCGCGGGCGCCTTCGTCATGGCGTCCTTCACGCAGATCTCCTACCTGGAGATCGTCGCCGTCTCGGTCCTGCCCGCCCTGCTCTATTTCTTCACCGTCGGCGTCTTCGTGCGCATCGAGGCGCACCGGCTGGGCCTGCGCCCGGAGGTGGACGCCGAACCGCTGCTGCCCGTGCTCGCGCAGGGCTGGCACTTCCTGCTGCCCATCGCGGCCCTCGTCGCCATGCTGGTCGCCGGCTTCACGCCCACTTACGCCGCCGCCGCCGCCATTGCCGCCACCATCGCCGCGTCATGGCTGTCGCCCACGCCCATGGGCCTGCGCGCCGTCGCCGAGGCCGCGGCCGACGGCGCCAAGGCCATGGCGCCCACCGCCATGCTGCTGATCTGCGTCGGGCTCATCGTCAACGTCGTCGGCATGACCGGTGTCGGCAACACCTTCTCGCTCATGCTGTCGGGCTGGGCCGGCGGCAGCCTGCTGCTCACCGTCGTCTTCATCGCGCTGGCCTCGCTGGTGCTCGGCATGGGCCTGCCGGTCACTGCCGCCTACATCGTGCTGGCAACGCTCTCCGCCCCCGCCATCTACGGCCTGATGGTCGAAACCGAAATCGTCTCGGCCCTCATGCGCGGCGAGGTCACCCAGACACTCACGGTTTATGCCCAGCTCGCCGCGCCGGAGCTTGCGGGCAGCCTCGGCAGCCCCATGCCGCAGGCCGACGCGCAAGCCCTGCTCGCCGCCCTGCCGCCGGACGTACGCCAGGGGCTGGGGTCCGATCTGCTCGCCCCCGCCCTGCTCACCTCCATGCTGCTGGCAGCCCACCTGGTCATCTTCTGGCTCAGCCAGGATTCCAACGTGACCCCGCCGGTCGCGCTTTGCGCCTTCGCCGCCGCTTCCATTGCAGGCACGCGCCCTATGGAGACAGGCTTCGCCGCCTGGAAGATCGCCAAGGGCCTCTACCTCGTACCCCTGCTCTTCATCTACCAGCCGCTGATCACCGGCACGCCGCTGGAACAGGCGGTGACGGCCCTGATGGCCATGCCTGCCTTCGTGGCGCTGGCCGCCGCCCTGCACGGTCACCTGTCGGCCCCCCTCGGCTGGCCGGCCCGCATCGCGCTCGGCCTTGGCGGCGCCGCCGTCATCGCCCCCTGGGGCGGCCTCTGGGCCCACGCCGTGCTGGCGGCAATCGTCGCTATCGGATTGCTGGCCGTTTCGAAAATCGGCGCGAAATCAGCAGGTTAGCTGCGTTCAAAACCTCTTGAACCGCCTTACCGCGTCCCTAAATATTTTGGGCGGACGCCAATCATGGGTCCGCACCGGCACGCGCCGTTCCGCCGGCCCCTTCGGGCGGCATCGGGAACTTCAGGGCGCTGCCGGGAGACGCCACGCATATCGCTCAATGGAGGTTATGTCCCATGCGTGCTTATGATTTTTCGCCCCTCTACCGCACCGCCATCGGCTTCGACCGTCTGGCCAACATCCTTGACACCGCCTCGCGCCTCGACCAGCAGGCGCCGTCCTATCCGCCCTACAATGTTGAGCAGGTGGACGAGGATGCCTACCGCGTCACCATGGCCGTCGCCGGCTTTGCCGAGGACGAGCTCGAGATCGAGGTGAAGGATCAGGGCCTGACCATTTCCGGCCGCAAGGCGGCGCAGGATGAGGGCCGCAACTACCTCTACCAGGGCATCGCCGCGCGCAGTTTCGAGCGCCGCTTCCAGCTTGCCGACCACGTGCAGGTGACCGGCGCGAAGCTCGAGAACGGCCTGCTCCACGTGGACCTCAAGCGCGAGATCCCCGAGGCCCTCAAGCCGCGCACCATCGCCATCGAGACCGGCAAGTCCGGCCAAAAGGCAATCGAGCGCCAGGCCGAGGCCGCGTAAATCCCACTAGAAAACTCGCATGCGAACCGGGGCGTGCCGCACCACCTGCGGCACGCCCTTTTTCATGCCCGGTACAGGCGGCAATACACGCAGATTACCCGCGAAAATGCGGCGAAACGTCCAGTATTTGTTGCAGCGCGGCAGAACGACTCGACTCGGGCCCGCCGCGCGTCCAAACTCCGCGACAGTTTTGCGACGGCGTCTTGCGTTCGGGGGGATAGCGCCGTCACGCAGCCGGGGACAAACCGCATGGCCAGCTGGCAGAGCAAAGTCGTCAACCTGCTTCTCCGCACCTTCGTGAAGAAGCGCCTCGACCCCGCCGTCACGCCCGACCACATGCGCGCCCGCGTCAACCGCATGGCCGCGCGCTTCAACATGAAGCAGAAGTGGATCACGCACACGGCGGTCTCCGCCAACGGCGTGCCCGGCGAATGGGTCGAGGTCTCGGAGTCCGAACCCGACCGCGTCCTGCTCTATCTCCACGGCGGCGGCTACACGCTTTGCAGCCCGGAAACCCATCGCGGCCTCGTCGCGCGGCTTTCCCGCGTCGCGCGCACCCGCGCGCTGGTGATCGACTACCGCCTCGCGCCCGAGCATCCCTTCCCCGCCGCCGTCGAGGATGCCGAGGCCGCCTACCGCTGGCTCCTCGCCACCGGCCAGCCGGCGGAAAAGATCGTGATCGCCGGCGACAGCGCCGGCGGCGGTCTCACCGCGGCGCTGCTCCTCGCCATCCGCGATGCCGGCCTGCCGCGCCCCGCCGGCGCAGCCCTTCTATCGCCGTGGACCGATCTCGCGCTCACCGGCTGGTCGATGCTCACCAAGGCCGACGAAGACCCGATGCTGCGCCCCGACAGCGCCATGCTCGGCGCGCGCCATTACCTCGGCGAGACGATCCCCACCCACCCGCTGGCATCACCGCTCTATGCGAACCTCGCAGGCCTGCCGCCGCTCTTCGTGCAGGTGGGCGACAAGGAAATCCTGCTGGATGACTCGCGCCGCTTCGTCGAGAAGGCGCGCAACGCCGGCACCGACGCCACCCTCGAGGTCTGGCCCGGCATGCCGCATGTCTTCCAGGCCTTCCCGCAGCTGCCGGAAGCGCACGAGGCCGTGACGCACATGGGCACGTTCCTCGCCGAACGCCTTGACTGCGGCAACGAAGCCGGCCGCGCCGAAGCCCGCGCCGCCATCGAGGCTGCTGAGTAGGTACTCAGAATTTTCAGTGAAACGCCCTAGGCGGCCGGCTGCTGCGCCACCGCCTCGATCAGGCTGTGCGCCCGGGCGCTGACCGCCTCGGTCTCGCCCTCGCGCGCGATGTCCTCGAACAGCACCAGCCCGTCCGCGATGAGCGCAACCATGCCGTCACCCACCTCGGTCGCACCACGCAGCTTCTCGCACAAGATATCCGCCACCGCGGTCGTCATCTCGTAGCCGAACGTGCCGCCCTGCCCCTTGATGTCGTGCAGGCAGCGAAAGGCCTCCGTGGCGCCCGCCGTGTGTTTGTCCGTACCCGGCGCATTCGCTTCCATCAGGCCCACGGCCCCGGCCAGCGACGCCGCGTCCGCCGCAAGCAGCCCCTGGTACTCGCCCGCCATGTCCGCAACGGCGGCTTCCGCCGCCGCGATCGCGGCGAGCATGTCGTCGTCGAGGTCGTCGTCCTGCGCCGCATCGGCGGCAAAGCTGTTGGACGCTGTCGTGGCCATCGCGGGTCTCCGGGCGGCGCCGTTTCCGTGTGAACCGCAAGACTGCACGCAATTGGTTAAGTGCGCCCTAAGCCGCAACCGGGCGGCAGCCGGTCCGCGCAAGCCCTAGTAGTCGCGCTGCCAGTTCACGCCAACGCTTGTGCCGCCCTGGCTGCCCACCTCACTCTCGACGGAAATGTCGTCGGTCAGTTCGACCTCGACGGACACCTCGCCCGACCCCGCTTCCAGCCCCTGGCTCACGCCCACATAGACGCCCTGGCTCACATAGGAGCCCACCTCCACGCCCTCGCCGCCGACGCTCAGCACGTCCACGCCGAGCGACGAGCGCAGCGCGTCGAGCACGCCGCCACCGCCGCCGCCGAGCCCGGTCAGCGATGCGGTCGCCTGCGCCAGCTCCACCGCCTGCAGCGCCGTCAGCTGTCCGGTGCCGGTGCCGAACAGGATGCGCGACATGATCTCTTCCTGCGGCAGCGACGGCACCGACGACAGGTTGATCGACGGGTCCGACGACGGCCCCGTCACGTTGATCACCGCCGTGAAGTCGTCGCCCTCGTAATTGGCGCGCACGTCGAGATAGGGATCGATCTCGCGGCCCCCCGTGAAGTCGATGCGCCCGCCCTCGAGGTCGAAGGTCTTGCCGAAGAACTCGAACGTGCCGCGCACCACCGACACCTGCCCCGTCACCTGCGGCTCGCGCACGTCGCCCTTGAGCGCCAGGTTGCCCTGCCACTCGGATTCGAGCCCGCGCCCGCGCACGAAGGCCTGGTTGGGAATGCGGATCGCCACGTCCAGCTCGATTGCCGCCGGCCCGCTCGCTTCGTCCTCTTCCTCGGGCGCGTCGATGGGCGTGCCGTCCGCGGATACCCGGGTCACGTCCAGCGTCTTCACGTCCGAGGGCAGCTGGTCGGGAATGCGCGCTTCGAGCTGTTCCACCGTCACGTCGCCCTCGACCGACAGCGGCGATGGCTCTTCGCCGGCCGGCTGCGGCCAGACAACCTTGATCTCGCCCCCTGCCGTGGCGTCCAGCTCCTCCCGGCGCAGCACCTTGAACGAAGAAAGACTGAGCGTGACGTCCAGCCGGTTCGCCGCGTCGTCGCTCATGTCCAGCGTGCCGCTGCCGGTCAGCCGGCCCGACCCGCCGTCACCGGCAGTCACCTCCACCGTCCCGCCCGCGGGCCGCGCGGTCAGGTCCGCGTTGAGCGGCGACAGCAGGAGACCCGACTCGTAGTTCTCGTAGAGCGCGTCATCCAGCGAGGCCGTGCCGTCCATCACCAGGTCATCCAGCGGGCCGGATGCGCGCAGGTCCACAGCCATCAGCCCGGCAAGGCGGTGCCCTTCCACCGGCACCAGCGGCCACACTTCCTGAAGATCAACGCGCCCCTCCGCGCGCGCTTCCAGCCGTGCGTCGTCCGCCACCACCGGCATCCCGCCGCGCGCCCGCACCGGCAGCTGCGCAGTCAGCCGAAGATCCTCCGCCCCCGGCGCATCGAATGTCACCGTCGCGTCCAGCGTCGTGCCGTCCCACCTGCTGCTGACATTGATCTGCGGCGCATCGCCATCGCTCCCCGGCACCCGCGGCGAAATCGTGATGTCCGTGGTGGACGAGCCGCGTGAGCCTGTCACGTCGATCGACGACGTGCCCGACACCGTGCCCGCGAACTGCCCCGGCTGGCCGATCACCGCCGCAATGAAGCGGATGGGGAACCGGTCGAGGCCCACATTGCCTTCGAGCGAATTCGCCGTCTGCGCTACCTGCATCTCGATGCTGCCGCGCCCCACGTTCAGCGTCAGCGGCCCCGCTGCCACGCCGTTCGAAAGATCGGCGGTCACGGGCGATGCGAGCCTCACCGGCAGCCCCGAGATACGACCTTCGATCCGGCTCACGGTCACCCGTTCCTGCGCTCCCGCATAGGAAGCCATAACGGCCAGTGACCCGTCGCCCCGCGCGTCCTCGTAGGTCGCAACCCCTTGTGCATCCAGCGCCACGTCAAACTTGTCCGTGCGCCCTGTCACGTTCGCCGTCAGGTCGCGGATCGACGCGCTGCCCGCCACGACTTCCTTCAGTTTCGCCGTCGCGTTGAGCCCGCCGTCCGGCGCCACGTCCGCCGTCACGTCCAGCGTCCGCGCCGTCACGCCCGCCGCTTCGAAATTCTCGAGATCGGCAACCGCCTTCAGCGCCGGCCCGCCATCCGTCGGCCGCGACGTCAGCGTGAACGTGCCCGTCCCGCCAAGCGGCGTCCCGGCGAACCGCCCCACCGGTTCCAGCGACGAGACATTGCCGTCGATATTCGCCGCCACGGCGCCATTGGAGGCAATCCGCGCCGAGCCCGTCGCCGTGATACCCAGCAGCGCCGCCTCGATCTCCTCGATCAGCGTGTCGCCGTTCTCCGCCGCCAGCCGCAGGGAAAGGTCGGCAGGCGCACCCGCCACACGGCCCTCGAATGTCACCGGCCCCGTCGGCATGCCGCCGAGATCGATGGTCGCCTTCGCCGTCCCGTCCACCTGCGTGCCCGAAACGCGCGCCTCGCTCAGCGTCACGTCCGCATCCGCCGTCAGCGCATCGAACGGACCGGTCAGCCGTACCGTCGCCCGCGTCGCACCGGCCAGATCCGTGCCCGCCAGCTCGGAGAACGCCGCGAGATTGTCGGAGGCGAGGTTGACCGTCAGGTCCGCCCGGCCCGGCGACACCTGCCCGCGCGCATCCGCCGTGAATGCGCCGGACGAGGGAACGATGCTGAGGTTCTCGATCCGCGTCGCGTCGAAATCCGCCGCGTCCAGTTCCGCCGTCACCCGCAGCGCTTCGCCGATCAGCGGCGCCAGCGCCGGGTCCGGCAGCGTCGTCGGCCGGAACGTCGCATCGAGCGAGGCATCCGCCGCGCCGGAGAACGCGAAGTTCACGATCTCCGCCTCAAGGTCCAGCGCCCCCGCCGCGTCCACGCCCGCCATCTCCGCATAGGCCGCCACGTCGTCCACGGTCGCCGACAGCGTGCCCGAAAGTTCTTCCGCGCCGAGCCCGACCACGCCCTCGAACGTGATGAGCTGCCCCGGCGCCGACACCGTCAGCGACGGTACGTCGATGGTCTCCAGCGCCGCGTCCGCGCTTGCATCGAGATCGACCCGCAATGTCTCCGGCACCGCGCCGCCCGCATCATCGGGCATCGGCAGCCCGCCCACGTCACCCGACAGCGCCACCGTGGGCGCCCCCATCGGGTCCTCGACGGTCAGCCGCCCGGCAAACGTCATGTCGCCCGCCGCCACGTTCAGCCCTTCGAAGGTGTAGGCCTCGCCCGTGCGCGTCAGGATGCCGTCCAGCGTCACCGGCGACGGCACGTCCCCCAGCGCCTCGCCCGGTTCTGCATCGATGTCGAAGGCAAGCGCCCCCTCTTCCCGCCAGTCGCCGTCAGCCGCCGCGGTGACGCGGCCATAGCCGGTGGTGGAGGCTTCAAGGCTGCCGCGCCACGCCGCCGCCGGCCCCTCGCTCGTCGCCTTCACGCGCACGGTCTCCAGCGCCATGTCGCCGGTCAGCCCGGCAATCAGCCCCGGCGCGCCGGGCGCACCGTCCACCAGGTCGATATTCAGCGTCACCGTGTTATCCGCGGGCGCAAAGGCAATCGCCGCATCGGCGGAAAAATTGCCGCCGTCGAGCCGCCGCGCCTGGAGATCGAGCGTTGCCGTCCCGCTCGCCAGCGACCCCTGCCCGTTCACTTCGAGCTGCACCTCGCCGGGACCAGCAACCCCCGGCGCAATGCGCACATCCGGCATGGCGAGGCTGTCGAGCTGAACCGCCACCGGAAGTTCGGGGATCAGCGGCCCGCCCGCGTCGTCTTCCTCTTCCGTGTCGCTGCCTTCCGGCAGCGCCAGCAGTTCCACGGCGCCCGTGCGCACTTCCGTGATGTGCAGCGTGCCGCCCAGCAGGTCGAACGGCGCCCATGAAATGCTGAGGTTCTCGACGGTGGCAATCACCGTCTCGCCGTCACGCACCGTCAGGTCGCGCACGCCCAGCGAGATCGGCCACACGCCCTCGTAGCTGCCGACCTCGACGGTCACGCCGTCGCCTTCGCCCAGCATGGCGATAAGCTGCTCGCCGAGGTTCGCCCGTACCGGGCCGAACTGCAGCGCCGCCAGCGCCACCAGCACCAGCGCGATGAACCCGGCCCCCAGCGCCCCGATGGCAAGAACCACGTACCGGAGCGTCCGCGAGCCGGCGATGCGGCTCAGGGTGTCGCCTCGGTCCATCAGAAGGCCTGGCCCAGCTTCACGTAGAATTGGACGGCGGGTTCTTCATCGGACGGCGTCGAGATCGGGTACGCCACGTCCACGCCGATGGGCCCGAAATCCGTGTAGTAGCGAAAGCCCAGGCCGCCCGCCCAGGCGAACTCCTCGTCGAACTTCGGCACCATGAAGTCCGACACCGTGCCGCCGTCCACGAAAGGCACCAGGCCGTAATTGTCGGCGAACCGCCAGCGCAATTCCGCGTTGATTTCTGCCAGCGACCGGCCGCCTTCCGGCGTGCCGTCCTCGCCGATGGGTCCCACGTCCTGGTACTCGAAACCGCGGATCGAGCCCGCACCGCCCGCGTAGAAGCGCTTGTCCGCCGGCAGCTCGCCCGTGCGCGCGCCGATGATCGAGCCCAGCTTCGCCCGCGTCGCCAGCACGAATTCCTTGTCGTCGTCGAGCGGCAGGTAATGCCGCGCCTCCGCCTCGGTCTTGAGGAAGGCAAGCGGTTGGTTGAAGTAGCCGGTATAGGGCGTTGCCCCCAGCATCAGGCGCGTGCCCTCCGTCGGGTTCAGCAGGCTGTCGGAGCCGTCATAATCCGCCCCGCCGCGCAGGCCCACGAGATAGGACGTGTCCTGCGGCTCGCCTTCCTCGTCCACCCGCGCAATGTCGAACAGCAGCGCCGCGCTGCCCGTCCACCTGTCCGCGATGGGCCGCTCGATCCCCGCCGAGATCACCGTGCCGAGACGACGGTAGACGTCCGTCTCCTCGCGACCCGCATCGAGGCTCAGCTGCAGCGTCTGGTCCGGCCGCCGGAAGCCCGAGACCTCGTAGGTCGTCGTCAGCGATTGCTCGATCTGCGAAAGCTGCGCTTCCAGCCGCAGGTGCTGTCCCTCGCCCAGCAGGTTGCGGTGCTCCCACAGCCCCTTGATGCCGAAGCCTTCCGTGCTCGAATAGCTGACGCCACCGCCGATGGTGCGCGGCGGCCGTTCGGCCACCGTCACCGTCATCGGCAGCGATCCGTCCGCCGACACCTCCTTCGCCGGGTCGAACCGCACCGCGTTGAAGAGCCCGCTGCCGACGAGCGCGTTGCGTGTCTCCTGCACCTTGGCCGCGTCGTATTCCTCGCCTTCCTCCCAGGCGAGACGGCGCTCGATATAGGCGGGGTTCACGCGCTCCGTTCCCTTGATCGTGACCTCGCCGAACGTCGCCTTTGCGCCAAGGCGCACCTGCGTCGTCACGTTCAGCGTGTTGTCTTCCACGTTCGCCAGCGCCTTGCGCGAGGCGGCCTTCGCATACGGGAAGCCCTGGTTGCGAAGGTCCTTCTGCAGCTTCTGCTCCGCCGACAGGATGTCCGCCGCCAGCGCCTTGTTCCCCGCGCCTGCGCCGAACGAACCGAGATCCTGCGGCAGTTCGTTCGTCTCCGCGGAGGTGTCCACGTAAACGACCTTGGTGGAGCCGATCGTGTATTGCGGCCCCGGCGTCACGAAGACCGTCACTTCGACGGGCCCGTCCCGGTCGCCCTCGGGCACCGGCGCCGGCTGCGCATCCGTCAGCGTCTCGCCGTCCGCATCGTTCTCGCCCTCGGGCGTATCGAGCTGCGCCGTCCGCCTGCGTCCGAAATCGATCTCGTACGCGACCGTCCCCTCGAACAGCCCGCGCGACTGCAACACCTTCCGCATCCGCTCGATGTCGGCTTCCGCGCGCCGCCTGAGCCCGCCGATGGTCGTGGGCGGCTCGCTCTCCTGCGCCACCAGGTCCGAGACTTCCTTGAGCTTGGCGAGCAGATCGCCCTCCGCCCCCTCGAACGTCACGTCGTAGCCCCGCTCGGCGACAAGCCGCACGGGCGCGGCCCCCGCCGCGCCGGAAAGCGCGGCGAATACGAGCGCGGCCGCCGCGCCTGCCAGGGCCTGACGGATAAATGCTGTCATTCCGGCCAATATAGCTTCCAAGCCCCGTCCCGGCGAATGCGCCCCGCGTTCATCGTGAATTGCGTGAAGTCAATGTCTCGCGCACAATTCACACCAATAAGGAATGAATAGGACGGGCGTTCCAAGAAAATTGCCCGCATTTCGGGGTAGGGACGGGATCATGGCCATGAGCGGTACGCATGAGACGGGCGCGCCAGCGCCGGTCATCAACACGATCAGCATGGATGCGCCGTGGCGCTGGCTCGCCGCGGGCTGGCGCGATATCTGGGCCCGCCCGGGCCTGAGCCTCGGTTACGGCCTCGCCTTCGTCGCCATTTCCGCGGGCCTCGGCGGCGCCATGTGGGCCACGGGCCTGTTCTCGCTGATCATGCCCCTCGCCGCCGGCTTCATGCTGCTGGGCCCGCTCCTCGCCGTCGGCCTCTACGAGATGAGCCGCCGCCTTGAGAAGGGCGAGCCGCTGCGCAACGTGGACATCGCCTTCGTCTCCGTCGCGTCTCCCGTCCAGCTGGGCTTCATCGGCGTCATGCTGACGCTGATCCTGCTGGCGTGGATTCGCATCGCGACGCTCCTCTTCGCCATCTTCTTCGGCCTCGAACCGTTCCCGCCCTTCGCGGAATTCTTCCCGGCGCTGATTCTCGAACCGCGCGGCCTCGCCCTCCTCGTCACCGGCACCATCGTCGGCGGCGCGCTCGCGGCCTGCGTCTTCGCGGTCTCCGCCGTGTCGGTCCCCATGCTGCTCGACCGCGACATGGACGCCGTCACCGCCTGCCTCGCGAGCATCGAAGCGGTGCGCAAGAACTTCTGGCCGATGGTCCTGTGGGCGTGGCTCGTCCTGTGGCTTACCGTCTTCGGCATCGCCAGCCTGTTCGCGGGCATGGTCCTCACCTTCCCGCTCGTCGGCCACGCCACCTGGCACGCCTACCGCGACATCGTCGCGCCCGAGGCCTAGAAACAGGCTTAGGACCCGCGCCTGTCGTCGTCGGAAGGATCGTCCCGCGGCGGCGCCTCGTCGTCATCGAACAGGATGCGCTCCGCAGCGCCGTCCAGGTCGTCGAACTGCCCGCTCTTGAGCGCCCACAGGAAGGCGGCAAGGCCCAGCAGCCCGAGGAACAGGGCAACGGGAATGAGCATCGCCAGCACGTCCATCACGCGTCTCCCTGCAGGCCCGCCCGTCCCAGCCGCAACCGCAGCGCATTGAGCGTCACCAGGATCGACGACGACGACATCGCCACCGCCGCGATCAGCGGTGTCACGAACCCGGCCACCGCAATCGGCACCGCAATCGCGTTATAGGCGAGCGACAGCCCGAAGTTCTGCATCACCAGCGCCTTCGCGCGCCCCGCCACGTCGATCGCCGCCGTCACCGGCGACAGCAGCGCCCCCTGGAACACCAGGTCCGCCGCCGCCTGGCTCACGTCGGCCCCGGACGCGGGCGACATGGACACGTGCGCCGCCGCCAGCGCGGGCGCATCGTTGAGCCCGTCGCCCACCATCAGCACGCGCTTGCCGTTCGCTTTCATCGCATCAAGCCGCGCAATCTTGTCTTGCGGCAGCAGCCCGCCCGCGAAATCCGTGATGCCCGCCGCCCGCGCCATCGCCGCGACGGCCCCCGGCCTGTCACCGGACAGCAGCGTCACGCCAAGCCCGCGCGCCTTCGCCCACGAAATCACCTCGCGCGCATCCACCCGCAGCGTGTCGGTGAAACCGAACCGCACCGGCGCATCCTGCCCCAGCCGGAACCAGATCTCCGGCCCGTCATCTGTGTCGCCCGCATCGGCACCCACGAAATCCGCGCTGCCGAGCCGCGCCGGCACGCCGCCGATATCGCCCATCAGTCCCTGCCCCGGATGCTCGCTCACGTTCTGCGCCGTCTCGCCGGGCCCCGCGTCGCGCGCCAGCGCCCGGCTCAGCGGATGCGAGCTCGCCCGCGCCAGCTGCGCTGCCTTGGCAAGCGCCGCCTCGTCCACACCGTCACGCGACAGCTCCAGGGCCCCTTCCGTCAGCGTCCCCGTCTTGTCGAAGACCAGCGTGTCCACCTCTGCCAGCCGCTCCAGCGCGTCCGACGATTTCACCAGCACGCCGCGCGCCAGCAGCCGCCCGCTCGCCACCACGTGCACCACCGGCACCGCCAGCCCCAGCGCGCACGGACACGTGATGATGAGGACGGCAATCGCGATCTTGAGCGCCCCGTCCCACGCCAGCCCGCCCAGCGCCAGCCAGCCCAGGAACGTCGCCGCCGCCAGGATATGCACCGCCGGCGCATAGAACCGCGCCGCCCGGTCGGCGATCCGCACATAGCGGTCGCGCCCCTGCTCGGCGGCCTCCATCAGCCGCACGATCTCCGACAGCAGGCTCTCCTCGTCCCCCGCCGTCACGCGCACCGTCAGCGGCGCGGAGACGTTCAGCGTACCCGCATAGACATGGCTCCCCGGCCCCGCCGTGTCCGGCGCCGTTTCGCCTGTGATCAGGCTGGTGTCGAGATCGCTCATGCCGCTCTCGATCACACCGTCGGCCGGCACACGCTGCCCGCGCGCCACCGCCACCAGCATCCCGGGCTTGATCGTTTCCACCGGCACCGCCCGCGCCGCCCCGTCCTCGCCGATGACGGTGGCCGCGTCCGCGCGCAGCGCCAGCAGGTTCTGCGCCGCCATCCGCGCCCGCCCGCGCATCTTGAGGTCCAGCGTCCGCCCGATCAGAAGGAAGAAGACCAGCATGATCGACGCATCGAAATAGACGTGCTTCGCCCCCGCCATCGTCTCGGCAAGGCTCATCCCCGCCGCCAGCAGCACCGCCAGCGAGATCGGCACGTCCATGTTAAGCGCCCGCGCCGACAAAGCCCGCGCCGCCGACTTGAAGAACGGCCGCCCCGCGTAAGCCACCGCCGGCAGCGCGATCAGCGCCGAGATCCAGTGGAACATGTCGCGCGTCGCCGCTTCCATGCCGCCCGAATGCCCGGCCCACACCGAGACCGACAGCAGCATCACGTTCGCCGCCGCAAACCCCGCCACCGCCATGCAGCGGATCAGTTCCCGCTCCTCGCGCGCCTCGGCGCTTTCCAGCGCCCGCGGGTCGAACGGCCGCGCCGCGTAGCCCGCGCACGCCACCGCCGCCACGATGTCGCGCGCGGAGGTGTCCGCGGGCTCGAACCGCACCGTCAGCCGTTTTGTCGAAAGGTTCATCCGCGCGGCGGAAACGCCGCCCACGGCGTTCACCGCGCGCTCCACCCGCTGCACGCAGCCGCCGCAATGCACCCCGTCCACCACGAGGTTCACCGACACGCCACCGCCCTCCATCGGGCGCAGGTAGCTGTCGGGCACGTCGGGGATCGGTGTCTCGGCCGCGCCTGTCAGCGTGTCAGCCACCAACGGCCTCCTCGGGCACCCAGATACGCTTTTCCAGATAGTAGGGCGTCCCGTCGGCCCGCGTAAAATTCACCCGCAGCTCCCACTGCCCCGCTTGCGGCAGCACGGCTTCCGCGCGGTAGAGGCCGGGTGCCTTCTCGTTGAGCGTCACCGTCCGGTCCTGCCCGTCCACCACGGGCCGCCAGAAGGTGACGTCGCCCGCAAGGTCCGTCACCGGCGTGCCGATGGCATGGCGCACATGCACGTCCACCGCCGCCCGCGTGCCGCCCCGCCCCGGCGCGAAGAACTCCTTGAGCGACACCGTCCAGTTGAGCCGGTCCTGCGCCTCGGCCGCCGCCAGCGTCCGGTTGTATTCGCGCCCCTTCTGGTAGGCGTTCTCGGTCTCGATGCCCGAGAAGGTCGAAAGCGCCACCCACGTCATCACGCCGTTCACGGCAAAAATCACGCCGAAGAACGCGACGATCATCGCCAGCGCGTGCCAGCCGGTCAGCCCGTTCTTGAACAGCCGCGGCATCAGCGCCCCTCCGGCCCGCGGAACGTGGTCTCGTTTTCAACCCGCGTCCCGTCGCCCGTGTCCGTCACCACGAACGTCATGTCCGTCACACCGTCATCAAGCTGGTCCAGGTCGTCCTGCGGCAGGTGCACGAAGACCCGCAGGTTGCGGATGCGGTCGGGCTCCACGGGTACCGTCAGCCTCTCGAGGTCCGCGTCGGTCAGCGTCGACATGGTCGCACCCGCCAGCCCCTCGATCGTGATGTTGAAGACGCGCTCCTCGGTGAGCTTGTTGAGGATCTTCACCTCGTAGCCGTTGCGGACCGAGCCGTCCGACAGCGTGACGAACAGCGGGTTGCGGTCGCGCAGCACGTTGACGTCCAGCGTCGCGCGCGTCGCCAGCGCGCCCACCATGATGCCGCCTACCACCAGCAGCGCCAGCACGTAGATGACCGTGCGCGGCCGGATCAGCCGCATGCGCGTCGGCTCGCCCTTCGCCCGGCGCTCCTGGTTGTCGAAATTGTCGTAGGTGATCAGCCATTTCGGCCGGTCGATGCGCGTCATGATGTCGTTGCACGCATCGATGCACAGCCCGCACTGGATGCATTCCAGCTGGTCGCCGTCGCGGATATCGATGCCCATCGGGCACGCCGCCACGCACTGCTTGCAGTCGATGCAGTCGCCGCGCCCCTCCCACGGCTCGTTCTTGCGGTGCGCCCCGCGCGGCTCGCCCCGGTCGCGCCGGTAGCTGACGAGGAACGACTGGTCATCCACCAGCGCGCCCTGGATGCGCGGCCACGGGCACATGTAGGTGCACACCTGTTCGCGCGCGAGACCGCCCAGCAGGTAGGTCGTGAAGGTGAAGATGCCGATGAAGAGATAGGCAACCGGCGGCGCCTCGAACGTCACCAGCTGCTGCGCCAGCGTCGGCGCATCGGCGAAATAGAACACCCACGCACCGCCCGTCGCCACCGCGATCAGGAGCCAGATCGAGTGCTTGGTGATCTTCTTGAAGATCTTGGAGACGCCCCACGGCTCCTTAGCGAGCCTAATGCGCACGTTCCGGTCGCCCTCCACCATGCGCTCCACCATGATGAAGAGGTCGGTCCACACGGTCTGCGGGCACGTATAGCCGCACCACACGCGCCCGAACAGCGACGTGACGAGGAACAGCGTCAGCGAGGCAAGGATCAGGAGCCCCGTGACGTAGTAAATTTCCTGCGGCCAGATCTCGATGAAGAAGAAGTAGAACCGCCGCCCCGGCATATCCAGCAGCACCGCCTGGTCCGGCGCGTTCGGCCCGCGGTCCCAGCGGATCCAGGGCAGCAGGTAGTAGATGCCCAGCGTCACCGCCATCACGGCGAACTTCACCTGCCGGATCGTACCGTGCACCAGCTTGGGATGGATCGCCTGCCGCTTGGCATAGAGCGAGCGCGACGTGGCCGCGTTCACGGCCTCGACGTCGTGGCGCTCCACATTCTCGTGGGCATGGGTCGGCGCGCCGCCGCCTCCGGCGTTCGCTGCCGCTTCCGCGGCAAGCTGCGTCAGTCCGTTGCCCTGCTGGTTCCCGGCACTCATGCTCTTCCCTCCTTGCCGGGGCGCGGGCTGGTCTGGTCCTCCCAACCAGCCGTCCGCCCCCGGAGGGTCATCACGCGGCTTCTGCCTTGCGCGCTACTGCCCGCCGCCAAGCGAGTGAACGTAGAGCGCAAGCTTGGCGATGGTGGCTTCGTCGAGACGCCCCTGCCAAGCGGGCATAACGCCGCGCCGGCTATGGGCGACCGAGTTGTAGATCGCCTCCTGGTCGCCGCCATAGAGCCAGATCGCGTCGGTCAGGTTCGGCGAGCCGAGCTCCTGGTTCCCCTTCGCGTCTTCCATGTGGCAGGTCACGCACTGCGCGCTGAAAATGTCCGCGCCGCGCTCGACAGCCTCGGGGTCCGCTTCCCGGCCCGAGATCGACAGCACGTACTGCGTCACGTCCGACACCTCGTCGCGCGTCAGCAGCCCGTCATCAAGGAACCGCGGCATGTCGTTGATGCGCGTGTCCGGGTCGATGTCCCAGCGGATGCCGTGGCGCAGCGTCGTGCGGATGTCCTCAAGCGTGCCGCCCCACAGCCAGGCGTCGTCGTTGAGGTTGGGATAGCCTACGAAGCCCTGCGCGCCGCGTCCGTGGCAGGGCGCGCAGTTGTCGCCGAAGGCGCTCTCGCCGCCCGCCAGCGCCACCGCGTGCAGTTCCGGGTTCGACGGCACGTCCGACAATTCGCCCGCCAGCAGCTGCACGTCGTACTCGCGCAGCGCCGCGCGCGCTTCCGCCACCTGCTCGGTCACGATCTCGCGCTGCGAGTAGCCGAGCACGCCCTTGGTGTAGGACGAGGCCAGCGGCCACGCCGGGTAGAGCACCCAGTAGCCGATCGACCAGATGATCGTCGCGTAGAACGTCCACAGCCACCAGCGCGGCAGCGGCGTATCCAGTTCGCGGATGCCGTCCCACTCGTGGCCCGTGGTCTGCGTGCCCGTGACATGGTCCACGTGCGCGTCAGGTTCTGCGTGGCCCGGCTTGTTGTCTTGGTCAGTCATCGTGACGGCCTCTTGCCCTTCGGCTCATCGTCTTCGAGCGGCAGCTTGGATGCCTCTTCGAACCGTTTCCGGTTCCCCGGCCACATCGCGTAGGCGATGACGCCAATGAAGCCGAGAAACAAGGTGACGAGCCCGATGGCGCCGCCGATAGCCCTGATCTCGTCGTAACCCATCGCATCGCTCCTAGCGCATGTTCTCGCCTTCGGCCTCGTAGACCGAGAAGTCCACGAGCGTGCCGAGCATCTGCATGTAGGCGATCAGCGCATCGAGTTCGGAGATCACCTCCGGGTTCCCGTCGAAGTCACGCACCTGCGCCTTCGGGTACCGCGCGAGCATGTCGTCGTAGTCACCCATCGGTTCCGTCTGGACCTTCAGGTCCGCGGTCGCGTTCTCGATCATCGCGTCCGTGTACGGCACACCGACCGCGCGGTTCGCCTTCAGGTGCGCCTCGATGTCGTCGAACTTGAGCGGCGTCTCGGCGAGGAACGGATAGGCCGGCATGACGGATTCCGGCACCACCGCGCGCGGGTCCGCCATGTGCAGGACGTGCCAGTCGTCGGAATACTTGCCGCCCACGCGCGCCAGGTCCGGCCCGGTGCGCTTCGAGCCCCACTGGAACGGGTGGTCGTACATGCTCTCCGCCGCCAGCGAGTAGTGGCCGTAGCGTTCCACCTCGTCGCGCAGGGAGCGGATCATCTGGCTGTGGCAGTTGTAGCAGCCCTCGCGGATATAGATGTTCCGCCCCGCCAGCTCGAGCGGGGAATAGGGCCGCATCCCCTCCACTTCCTCGATGGTCGAGTCGAGGAAGAAGAGCGGCGCGATCTGCACGATGCCGCCGATGGAGACGACGATCAGGATACCGACCGTCAGGATCAACGAGTGCTTTTCGAAGATGGCGTGGCTGAATTTGGACATTGTCTCTCGCCTCCCCTACTCGGCCGGTGCCGTGACGAACTGGCCCTGCGGGGCCCGTCCCACGGTCGCATCCAGCGGCTCGGAGGCGCGGATCTCGCCCTTCGCCGTCTTGTAGAGGTTCCAGCACATGATCAGCGAACCGGCGACGAAGAGGCCGCCGCCGATGGCGCGGATCACGTAGAAGGGGAACATCGCCTCGACCGTTTCCACGAACGAGTATTCAAGGAAGCCGAGCTCGTCATAGGCGCGCCACATCAGGCCCTGCAGGATGCCCGACACCCACATCGCCGTGATGTAGAGCACGATGCCAAGCGTCGCGATCCAGAAGTGCCACTCGACCAGCGCGAGCGAATAAAGCCGCTGGCGCCGCCACACCCAGGGGGCGAGGCAGTAGAGCGCGCCGAACGATACGAAGCCGACCCAGCCCAGCGCGCCCGAATGCACGTGGCCGATGGTCCAGTCCGTGTAGTGCGAAAGCCCGTTCACCGCCTTCACGCTCATCAGCGGACCCTCGAAGGTGGACATGCCGTAGAACGCGACCGAGACGACGAGCATGCGGATCACCGGGTCGGTGCGCAGCCGGTCCCACGCGCCCGCAAGCGTCATCAGGCCGTTGATCATGCCGCCCCATGACGGCATCCACAGCATGATCGAGAAGGTCATGCCCAGCGTCTGCGCCCAGTCCGGCAGCGCCGTGAAGTGCAGGTGGTGCGGGCCGGCCCAGATGTAGAGGAAGATCAGCGCCCAGAAGTGGATGATCGACAGCCGGTAGGAATAGACCGGCCGCTCGGCGCGCTTGGGGATGAAGTAGTACATGATCCCCAGGAAGCCCGCGGTGAGGAAGAAGCCCACCGCGTTGTGGCCGTACCACCACTGGGTCATGGCGTCCTGCACGCCCGCCATCAGCACGTAGGACTTGTCGCCCGTCCACGTCACCGGCACCGCCAGGTTGTTGACGATGTGCAGCATCGCGATGGTCACGATGAAGGCGAGGTAGAACCAGTTGGCGACATAGATGTGCGGCTCGCGCCGGCGCCACAGCGTGCCGAGGAACACCAGCAGGTAGACGACCCAGACGATCGTCAGCCACAGGTCGATGTACCACTCGGGTTCCGCGTATTCCTTGGACTGCGTGATGCCCATCACGTAGCCCGTCGCCGCCAGCACGATGAACAGCTGGTAGCCCCAGAACACGAACCACGGCGCGATATCGCCCGCCAGCCGCGCCTTCGAGGTCCGCTGCACCACGTAGAACGAGGTGGCGATCAGCACGTTGCCGCCGAAGGCGAAGATCACCGCCGACGTGTGCACCGGCCGCAGCCGCCCGAAATTGAGGAACGAGATACCCGTCAGCAGGTCCGGGAAGGCAAGCTGGATCGCAATCACCAGCCCGACCGCGAAGCCGACGACGCCCCAGAACGCCGAGGCGATCACGCCCCAGCGGATCACCGCGTCGTTGTACTGCACCCCGTCCGGCGCGGTCTTGGAGGGTCCGCGGCTCAGGAAGTCGAAGTGCCGGTCGCCGATCCACATGACCGCCAGCAGGCAGAACACGGTGATCAGCGCCCCGTGGAACGCCATCGCCCCGTTCGGCGCGCCGGCCATCACGAAAATGCCCAGGAGCCCGCCAAGGATGAAAAGCCCGATGGCCCCCCAGCCCGCCGTCGTCAGCTGGCCGTCATTCGCTAATGGTTGGTCCGCCCGTGAGTGGTCCGGTTGCGTCATGACCCGTCCTTCGCGCCACATCTATTCTTGGGTGCCCGCCCGGGCCTGACCGCCCGGCGTCCCCTGCATCACCGCCGGGCCGCCCACGAGGTCTCGCGGGCGTTTCTCTCCGGCACCATTGGCAGGCTAAGTGCGCCACCCCCGGTTCCGCAACATTGACCTCGATCAACCGCCGCGCGCCGCCGGTTGGGCCAAAGAGTCGCAGGAATCCGCCGGTTACGAAGTCTTCACGACGAAAATCACAGCAAAACAACGGTTTATCGGGGAAGCCCCCGCCGCTTCACGCCGCGCTGCCCGCGATATCCCCCAGAACCCGGCGAAATTGCCGCACCTCGGCCTCCGTCGTCTGGAACGAGGCCACAAGCCGGATGACCCCCCTGGCCGCGTCCCAGGGAATGAAATCCACGCCCGATTCGCGAAGCTGCCCCAGCGCGCCCGTGTCCCGGAACACCGCGAACACCTCGTTGGCCTCGACGGGCCCCGCCAGCGCCACGCCCTCCGTGGCCTCGATCGCCGCCGCCAGGTCCGCCGCCATGGCGTTCGCATGCCGCGCCAGCCGCAGCCACAGCCCGTCCGCCACGTAGGCTTCGAGCTGCGCCGCCAGGAACCGCTGCTTGGAAAAGAGATGCCCCGCCCGCTTGCGCCGCCGCTCGAACGTCGCCGCCTGCCCGCGGTCGAAGAAGATCGCCGCCTCCGCCGCCATCGCCCCGTTCTTGGTGGCCCCGAAGCTCAGCGCATCGACGCCCAGCTTCCAGGTGGCCTCGGCGGGCGAGCAGCCCAGCGCCGCCAGCGCATTGGCAAACCGCGCCCCGTCCATGTGAACGCGCAGGCCCTCGCGCTTGGCGATCGTGCACAGCGCCTCGATCTCAGCAAGCGAATAGACGGTCCCCAGCTCCGTGGACTGGGTGAGCGACAGCACTGTCGGGTCGGCGTGATGCACGCCCCGGAACGGCATCCGCGCCAGCGTCTCCTCCAGTCCGTCCGCCGTGACCTTCCCGTCCACCCCCTCGATGGGCACGAGCTTCGCCCCGCTGGTGAACATCTCCGGCGCGCCGCCCTCGTCGAGGTTGATGTGGCTCGTCCGGCAGCACAGCACCGCGTCCCACGGCATGGTCAGCGTCGCGAGGATCAGCGAGTTCGCCGCCGTCCCGGTCGCGACCGGGTAAACGGACACATCCCGCTCGAAGACCTGAGAGAAGACTCCCACGAGCCGCTGGGTGATCGCGTCATTACCATAGGCCCAGGCCGGGCCCTCGTTGGCCTCGGCCAGCGCGGCCATGATCTCGGGCGCCACGCCCGACGCGTTGTCCGAAGAAAAATGCATGTAACCGGCCCCCGACGCTTCGCAGGCCGCCAGCCTAGGAGGGCCGCCCTGCCGGTCAAGCAGAGGGGTCAGTTGGTAGGCCGGAACACCCCGTCCCGCAGCAGCGCCCGCGCCACCGCTTTCGGATCGGCCCCCGGCTCCGCCTCGAACGCCGCGATCATCGCCCGCCCCAGCGGCACCCCGCCCGCAACCGCCGTCACCAGCGCGAACGCCCCCGGCGCCAGCCGCCGCACAATCGCGCCTCTCGGGCCCGGCAAGACCAGCAGCCGTTCCGCCCCGCCGCCAACCTCGCGCCGTGCCGCATGGATGCGGCTCACCGGGTAAGGCGACATGAGAAGGGCATGGCGCTCCGGCAGCTGCACCACGGCCTGTTCGATATCCGCGTCCGGCCCATCCGCCAGCCGTGCCGCGCTCGCACCGTCATCGCCTGCCCCGATGCGCCGCACCGCGCATTCAAGCCGCGCCAGGTCCGGCAGGAACGGCATCCGCCGCGCCACCGCCGCGCCCACGAGGAAACCGGGGAAATCCGGCGCCGCCCGGTCCGCGGGCAGCCCGCCATCGCCCCGGGCCGCGAGATAGCTGCGCGCCACCTCCCGGAACACGGGCCCCCCCATCACAGCCGCGCACACGGGGTAGAGCGCCGCCAGCGCATCCGATCCGCGCCGGGGCGGATCGCCTTCCATCTCCCGGGGCCGGGCCTGGTCCATGCTGCAACGCCTCGACGCAAGAAAGGGGCGGGGGAGGCTGCCGGCCCGGGCGACGGACGGGGGGAATGGGCCGGCAGCCTCACGCGGGAGAGGTCCGCGTTAACGCTGGACGCACCCGGCGGCGGTTTGACGCGGGCGGGGGATGCCGCTGCCGCCGCCGGTGCGCCAGCGCCCCCCAAATCTGGGTTTCCCGGCCGAAAATGGGAAATCACGAGAGGCCACACCCCGGTAAATCGCCCGTGATTGACAAGAAAACCCCGGAATTCTGCCATTTATTCCGCCGGCCGCCCTTCCGCAGCCTCGCGCCGTCATGCCAAATCGCGCGGGCGGGGTTGAAGAAAGGTCACTATTCCTGACCTTGATTCATCCGGCCCGCCTCTGGCACTATTTGCCCGCCTCGCAGACCCGCCTAGGTAAACGGCAGGGCGCGTGGGGCGCGGGTTGAACAAACGTGGGGCTGGCCGCAGGGATGCGCGCTGGCAGGGGCGCGCCGGACGTATCGCAGGCGGCACCTCGAAGCCACCCGGCACCCCGCGTGACAAAGGCTTACGTAGCGTCAATCGCGCGCGTCACGGATGCGGTTGCCGGTTTGCGGGGGCCTCAAGGGTCAATTTGCGACAAGGCGGCGTTTCCGGCCGATCACGTCTCTTCCTGTCCGGTACAAGACCGGGCGCGAACATCGGAAGACGGCGGAGCTTGGCGGGGAGCGAAGCCTGACGCAGTGCGCCCCGGTCCGCATCTCGCGGCAGGCGTAACACAGGGTTTCAACGGGCACGGAGCCCCTATCTCCGCGCCCGGCAAAGTTTGAAAGGTTTGGCGGCATGACGAAGACGAACGAAGGTCGCTTCCGTCCGGCAGGATATCCCGCTCCGCGCGGTCTCTATGACCCGCGCAACGAGAAAGATGCGTGCGGCATCGGCTTCGTCGCCAACATCAAGAACCGCAAGAGCCACAAGATCGTGCAGGACGGCCTGTCGATCCTGTGCAACCTCGAGCACCGCGGCGCCGTCGGCGCCGATCCCAAGGCGGGCGACGGTGCGGGCATCCTCATCCAGATGCCGGACGCATTCCTGCGCGCCGTCACGGCCGACCTTGGCATCCAGCTGCCCGAAGAGGGCATGTATGCCGTCGGCCACTTCTTCATGCCGCAGAACGAGGAAAAGCGCGCCCACGTCATCGAGGTCGCCGAGCGCATGACGAAGGAAGAGGGCCAGACGGTCCTCGGCTGGCGCGATGTCCCGGTGGACAACACCGACCTCGGCTACTCGGTGAAGCCCACCGAGCCCTACCACATGCAGTTCTTCGTCGGCCGCGGCGACAACGTCGCCGATCAGTCCGCGTTCGAGCGCAAGCTCTTCGTGCTGCGCAAGCGCATCTGGAACGCCATCTACGAGGAAGCCCCGGGCGCCGCGTCCGACGTCTATGTCACGTCGCTCTCTTCGCGCGTCCTCAACTACAAGGGCATGCTGCTGTCGGACCAGGTCGGCCCCTACTACAAGGACCTGCAGGACGAGCGCGTGGTTTCCGCCATCGCGCTTGTGCACCAGCGTTTCTCGACCAACACCTTCCCCACCTGGTCGCTCGCCCAGCCGTTCCGCATGATCTGCCATAACGGCGAGATCAACACCCTGCGCGGTAACGTGAACTGGATGGCCGCGCGCCGCGGGCCCATGGAATCGGAAGTCCTCGGCGACGATCTCGAAAAGATCTGGCCGGTGACGGTCGAAGGCCAGTCGGACTCGGCTTCCTTCGACAACGCGCTCGAGCTTCTCGTCATGGGCGGCTACTCCCTGTCGCACGCCATGATGATGATGATCCCCGAGGCGTGGCACGGCCACGACCTGATGGATCCCAAGCGCCGCGCCTTCTACGAGCACCACGCCGCCCTGATGGAGCCGTGGGACGGCCCCGCCGCCATGGCCTTCACCGACGGCGTACAGATCGGCGCAACGCTCGACCGCAACGGCCTGCGCCCGGCGCGCTACTACGTGACCGACGACGACCACGTCGTCCTCGCCTCGGAAATGGGCGTGCTGCCCTACCCGGAAGAGCGCATCGTCGAGAAGTGGCGCCTGCAGCCCGGTCGCATGCTCCTCATCGACCTCGAGGAAGGCCGCATCATCTCCGACGAGGAGATCAAGGCGCAGCTCGCCGAGGCCGAGCCCTACCAGGAGTGGCTCGACAAGGCGCAGATCAATGTCGAGGACCTGCCCCCCATCGGCGGCAACCCGCCCCAGCCCAACGTGCCGCTGCTCAAGCGCCAGCAGGCATTCGGCTACACGCAGGAAGACCTCAAGATGCTGATGGCGCCCATGGCCGCCACCGGCCAGGAAGCCATCGGCTCCATGGGCACCGACACGCCCATCTCGGTCCTCTCCGACAAGCCGAAGCTGCTCTACACCTACTTCAAGCAGAACTTCGCGCAGGTCACGAACCCGCCCATCGACCCGATCCGCGAGGAGCTGGTCATGTCGCTGGTGTCGTTCATCGGCCCGCGTCCCAACCTGCTCGACATCCACGGCCAGGGCACGCACCGCCGCCTGGAAGTGCGCCAGCCCATCCTCTCCAACGAGGACCTGGAGAAGATCCGCGGCATCGGCGACATCGCCGACAATGATTTCCAGACCAAGACGCTGGACATCACCTTCGCCGCCGACCGCGGCGCTGCCGGCATGAAGCCCGCGCTCGACGCCCTGTGCGAGCGCGCGGAGCGTGCCGTGGAGGAAGGTTTCAACATCATCGTCCTGTCGGACCGGCTGGTGAACGAGGACCGCGTCGCGATCCCCGCCCTGCTCGCCACCTCGGCGGTGCACCACCATCTGATCCGCAAGACCCTGCGCACCCGCGTCGGCCTCGTGGTCGAAACGGGCGAGGCGCGCGAGGTGCACCACTTCTGTGCGCTCGCGGGCTACGGCGCGGAAGCCATCAACCCCTACCTCGCCTTCGAGACGCTGATCGACGCGAAGGATGATCTCGACGACGACATGGACGACGAGACCATCAAGGCGCGTTACATCAAGGCGATCGACAAGGGCATCCTGAAGGTCATGTCCAAGATGGGCATCTCGACTTACCAGTCCTATTGCGGCGCGCAGATCTTCGACGCCGTCGGCCTGTCGAGCGCCTTCGTGGACGAGTATTTCTTCGGCACCGTCACGATGATCGAGGGCGTCGGCCTTGATGAAGTCGCGGAAGAGACGGTCCGCCGTCACCGCCGCGCCTTCTCGAACGATCCCGTCCTCAAGAAGGCGCTCGCCGTCGGCGGCGAATATGCCCTGCGCGTCCGCGGCGAGGATCACACCTGGACGTCGGACACCGTCGCCAATCTCCAGCACGCCGTGCGCGGCAACAGCCAGGAGAAGTACGACGCGTTCGCCAAGGCCATCAACGACCAGTCGAAGCGCCTGCTCACCATCCGCGGCCTCTTCCGCATCAAGAATGCGGAAGAGCTCGGCCAGCAGCCGGTGCCGATTGAAGAGGTCGAGCCCGCCGCCGAACTGGTGAAGCGCTTCTCGACGGGCGCCATGTCCTTCGGCTCCATCAGCCGCGAGGCGCACACGACGCTCGCCATCGCCATGAACCGCATGGGCGGCCGCTCCAACACCGGCGAAGGCGGCGAGGAAGTGGACCGCTTCACGCCCATGCCGAACGGCGATTCCATGCGCTCGGCCATCAAGCAGGTGGCCTCGGGCCGCTTCGGCGTGACGGCGGAGTACCTCGTCAACTCGGATATGATCCAGATTAAGATGGCCCAGGGCGCCAAGCCCGGCGAAGGCGGCCAGCTTCCGGGTCACAAGGTGGACGCGGTCATCGCCAAGGTGCGTTTCTCGACGCCGGGCGTGGGTCTCATTTCCCCGCCCCCGCACCACGACATTTACTCGATCGAGGACCTGGCCCAGCTCATCTTCGACCTGAAGAACGTGAACCCGGACGCCTGGGTCTCCGTGAAGCTGGTCTCGGAAGTGGGCGTCGGCACCGTCGCCGCGGGTGTCTCCAAGGCGCGCGCCGACCACGTCACGATCTCGGGCTTCGAGGGCGGCACGGGGGCGTCCCCGCTCACCTCCATCAAGCACGCCGGCAGCCCGTGGGAGATCGGCCTCGCCGAAACCCACCAGACCCTCGTGGAAAACGCCCTGCGCGGCCGCATCGCCGTGCAGGTGGACGGCGGTCTGCGCACCGGCCGTGACGTTGCCATCGGCGCGCTTCTCGGCGCCGACGAGTTCGGCTTCGCCACCGCGCCGCTGATCGCCGCGGGCTGCATCATGATGCGCAAGTGCCACCTGAACACCTGCCCGGTCGGCATCGCCACCCAGGACCCGGTGCTGCGCAAGCGCTTCGTCGGCCTGCCCGAGCACGTGGTGAACTACTTCTTCTACGTCGCCGAGGAGCTTCGCGCCCTCATGGCCGAGATGGGCTTCCGCAAGCTCGACGACATGATCGGCCGCATGGATGTGCTTGATCAGTCCAAGGCCATCGACCACTGGAAGGCCAAGGGCGTAAACCTCTCGAAGCTCTTCATGAAGCCCGAGGACAAGCCCGGCGTCGCCACCCACCGCGTCGAGGACCAGAACCACCCCATCGTGGACATCCTCGACCGCAAGCTCATCGAGCAGGCAAAGCCCGCGCTCGAGAACGGCGAAGCGGTGAAGATCGAGACGCCGATCAACTCGCAGAACCGCACCGCAGGCGCCATGCTGTCGGGCGAGGTCGCCAAGCGCTACGGCCACAAGGGCCTGCCGGAGGACACCATCTCCGTGAAGATGGAAGGCACCGCCGGCCAGAGCTTCGGCGCTTGGCTCGCCCACGGTGTCACCTTCGAGCTGGCAGGCGAGGCCAACGACTATGTCGGCAAGGGCCTCTCCGGCGGCCGCATCGTCATCTACCCGCACCCCAAGAGCCCGGTGGTGCCGGATAAGTCGATCATCGTCGGCAACACGGTCCTCTACGGCGCCATCACCGGTGAGTGCTACTTCCGCGGCGTGGCCGGTGAGCGTTTCGCCGTCCGCAACTCGGGCGCCATCGCCGTTGTCGAGGGCGCGGGCGATCACTGCTGCGAATACATGACCGGCGGCGTGGTCGTCGTGCTCGGCGGCACCGGCCGTAACTTCGCGGCCGGCATGTCGGGCGGCATCGCCTACGTGCTGGACGAGGCGGGCGACTTCGAACGCCGCTGCAACCTCGCCATGGTCGATCTCGAACACGTGGCCGAGGAGGACGACGCGCTCGAGCGCATCGGCCACCAGGGCGGCGACCTCGAAACCCACGGCCGTGTCGACGTGATGAGCGACATGACCCGGTTCGATGCCATGCGCCTGCGCCAGCTCATCGAGAACCACGCGCACTACACCAACTCGGCGCGCGCAAAGCACATCCTCGACAACTGGGCGGAGTTCCTGCCGAAGTTCGTCAAGGTGATGCCGGTGGATTACCGCCGCGCGCTCGAGGAACTGAAGGCGCAGAACGAAAACAACGCGGAGCCGATGCGCGCGGCGGGCGAATAAGCCCGCGGCGTGCCGCTCTCCCCCCAAGCCTGACTAGTGAAGGGTAGCCTTATGGGTAAGGTAACCGGCTTTCTCGAAATCGACCGCCAGGAGCGCGCAGAGGCCCCGGCCTCCGACCGCGTGCGACACTTCCGCGAGTTCGTCATCCCCATGTCGGAGGAAGGCGTCAACAAGCAGGCGGCGCGCTGCATGGATTGCGGCATTCCCTACTGCCACAACGGCTGTCCGGTGAATAACCAGATCCCGGACTGGAACGACCTCGTCTATCACGAGGACTGGGAAGAAGCCTCGCGCAACCTGCACTCCACCAACAACTTCCCGGAAGTGACGGGCCGCATCTGCCCCGCCCCTTGCGAGGCGGCATGCACGCTCAACCTCATCGAGAAGCCCGTCGCCATCAAGACGATCGAGTGCGCCATCGCCGACCGCGCCATCGAGGAAGGCTGGATCGAACCCCAGCCGCCCGCGCGCAAGACCGGCAAATCCGTCGCTGTCGTCGGCTCGGGCCCCGCGGGCCTCGCCTGCGCCCAGCAGCTCGCCCGCGCCGGCCATGACGTGACTGTCTTCGAGAAGAACAAGAAGCCCGGCGGCCTGCTCCGCTACGGCATCCCCGACTTCAAGATGGAAAAGCACGTCATCGACCGCCGCGTGACGCAGATGGAAGCCGAGGGCGTCACCTTCGAGACCGGCGTCCATATCGGCGTCGACAAGCCCGCCAAGGAACTGATGGACGGCTTCGACGCGGTCGTCCTGTCCGGCGGCTCCGAGCACCCGCGCGACCTGCCCATCGAGGGCCGCGACCTCGACGGCATCCACTACGCGATGGATTTCCTGCCGCAGCAGAACCGCCGCGTCGGCGACGAGCACCTCGGCAACGTCGCGCCGATCCTTGCCGGCGGCAAGCGCGTCGTCGTCATCGGCGGCGGCGACACCGGCTCGGACTGCATCGGCACCTCCTTCCGCCAGGGCGCTGTCTCGGTCACCCAGCTGGAAATCATGCCGCAGCCGCCGGAGAAGGAAGACAAGCTTCTCACCTGGCCGCACTGGCCGCTCAAGATGCGCACCTCGTCGAGCCAGGCCGAGGGCGCCGAGCGCGACTTCGCCGTGATGACCCAGAAGTTCATCGGCGAGGACGGCCACGTCACCGCGCTTAAGTGCGTGCGCGTGGACGACAAGATGAAGCCCGTCGAGGGCACCGAGTTCACCATCAAGGCCGACCTCGTGCTGCTCGCCATGGGCTTCGTCCACCCAGTCCGCGAAGGCATGATCGAAGAGCTGTCGCCCGAGCTCGACCCGCGCGGCAACGTGCTCGCCGACACCGAGGGCGAGGAGAGCTACAAGTCGACCGTCGGCAAGCTCTTCGCCTGTGGCGACATGCGCCGCGGCCAGTCCCTCGTCGTCTGGGCCATCCGCGAAGGCCGCCAGTGCGCCCATTCGGTGGACAAGTTCCTGATGGGCGAAACAACCCTGCCGCGCTAAAGCGCCGGACACGGACAAAAAAGAAGGCCCCGCCATCCCGGCGGGGCCTTTTTCTTTGCACGCCAACCTGTCAGCCGTCCTGACCCGATAACGGGTTCACCCGCGCCGCGAACAGGGCCACATTTGTCTAACCGACAGGCACAACGGCAAAGGGAGGTGACTCATGCAACGTCCGCTTTCCCATCATGGCCAGAGCTGGTCGTTCTCCGACGTGCACCGCCTTCGGGCGCTTGCCGAGGACGGCGTGCCGCTGCACGCCATCGGCCTAAAGCTCGGCCGCAACGACGACGCGGTGGTCCGCAAGGCCAACGAGATCGGCATCACGGTCTCTCACCGCGCCCAATAAGAAGAAACCGGCCCGGCCCCCGTGCCCCCCTCTCCCCCCGCCGGGGCCGGGCCGACCAATCCCATGAGATTTCCGCCTTCCCTCCGGCTCGACCGGAGGCTCCAAGAGCCCCCGCAAAAGCGCCCGCTCATGGCTCTGGATCCCGCGGTCAAGCCGCGGGATGACAAAGAAGCAAAATCAGGAAAATCCGCCCTCCCTCCGGCTTGACCGGAGGGTCCAGGGCCACGGCCCAGGGCCTTGCCGGCGGGCGCCCTACCCGCTCACCCCGCCGCGCATGTCCTCAGGCGTCTCGCCGCTCTTCTTCGGCCCCGACACCGCCTCTTCCACGTCGTCCCACGTGGCGTCATGCACGCCCTGGAACCATTCGCGCATTTCCGCGAACAGCACCGTCGCGCCGTTCTTCTCCATCTGCTCGTGCCACGCCTGCGTCAGCGCGATGATGGTGTCTTCCACCGTGCCGATCGGCAGCCCGCGCACATAGGTCAATAGCGCGCCCGAGTGGAACGTCAGCAGGATCGCCGCCGCCAGCAGCATGCCGTAAAGCATCCGCCGCACCGTGCGCCGCGTCTCCGCTTCCGCGTTGAGCGCCTGCTTGGTCTTCATCTCGAAGCCGGGCTCGTAGGCGTCGGCTTCCGGGTCGAAGTGCTCCATCATCGCGCGCCGGTCCTCCCTAGAACTGGAAGTAGATGAAGGGGGCCACGCCCTCGGGCGCCATCGCCTCGATGACGAGGATGCCGAGACCCAGCACCGCGCCGATCACCGGCCACGGCGCGCGCCGCAGCAGCGCGCCCGTCCACACCGCCCAGTTGGACGGCAGGAACTGCGCGGCAAGCGTCGCACCGATCAGCCCGACGATGAAGGGCGAGGCGTATTGCGCAGGCTCCGACCAGTCGAACAGCCCGCCCACGTAGCTCCACGCGCTCGCGAAATTCGTTGCCCGGAAGAAGATCCACGCAAAGCACACAAGGTGGAAAGTCACGATGACGCCCAGCACCGTGCCCAGCGACCCCTGCACCGCCCGGCCCATGCCCAGCACCGAGCCGACGAGCCCGCCGCCATACCCGTTGCCGTTGCCGAACGCCGCCGTCCAGCGCGCCTTCAGCGCCCGCTCGACGCCCAGCATCGCGCCGTGGAACGCACCCCAGAACACGAACGTCCACGCCGCCCCGTGCCAGATACCGCCCAGGAACATGGTGATGAACAGGTTGCGGTACGTGGCGAAGGTCGAACCCTTGCTGCCGCCAAGCGGAATGTAGAGATAGTCGCGCAGCCACGTGGATAGCGAGATGTGCCACCGCCGCCAGAACTCCTGCAGCGAGGACGCGCGGTACGGATGGTCGAAGTTGCGCGGGAACCGGTAACCCAGCAGCGCCGCCACGCCGATGGCGATGTCCGAATAGGCCGAGAAGTCGCAATAGATCTGCACCGCGTAGCCGTAGACGCCCAAGAGCAGGTCGCCCCCGCCGAATGCCGTCGGATCGAAGAAGACGTGATCCACCAGCTCCGTCGCCAGGTAGTTCGCGATCACCATCTTCTTGAACAGCCCAACGAGGATCAGCACCACGGCGAGCGCCGCCATGCGGCGGTTCACATGCGCGTCGCGCTCGAGCTGCGGCAGGAAATGCGCCGCGCGCACGATCGGCCCGGCAACGAGCTGCGGGAAGAACGAGATGTAGAGGAAGATGTCCAGCAGCGAGCGTGAAGCGTTCACGTGCCGCCGGTACACGTCCACGAGATACGAGATCCCCTGGAACGTGAAGAACGAGATGCCCACCGGCAGGATGATCTCGAGGAACGGCAGGTCGCGCTCCAGCCCCACCTGCGCCAGCACCTCGGCCAGCGACGTGAGGAAGAAGCCGTAATACTTGAAGAAACCCAGCACCGCGAGGTTGAGGGCGACGGCAATGCCCAGCACCCACTTGCGCATCGCCCCGTCGTCCATCGCGCCGATCATCCGGCCCGCCGTGTAATTCAGCAGCGACGAGCCCGCCAGCAGCGCCATGAAGCGCACGTCCCAGTAGCCGTAGAAGAAGTATGACGCCAGCACGAGCACGAGCTTTCGCGCATCGCGGTCGTGGCGCAGCTCCCAGGCCGCCACGAACACCACGATGTAGAAGATCGCGAAATCGAGTGTGGGAAACAGCATGTGCCGCGCGCCCCCCGGCGGCATGCCTGTTCGCGGATGAGACGATCCGCGAAGGCGGCCTCGGGAAAAGCCTTACTCCTTGCTTAACTCGGGGGCCGCCTTGTCCCATTGCGGCACAGACACCCCCTCCCTGTCCGCAGCCCATGCCACAAACGCGCCACGCAGCGCGTTGTGCAGCGCCGCCGCCGTCAGCAGCGACCCGTCGGTCGTCAGGTGAATATGGTCGGGTTTCGCCAGCGGCGGCTCGGCCAGCCGCCACGCGTGCACCGAGCACGCCCCCCCCATCGCCGCGCGCCAGTCCCAGTGCGCCGCCCCGGCGCCCCGCGCCACCTCGCGCTGCGCGTTCAGCACCGGCACCAGGTTCGGCGCGTCGTGCCAGCGCAACAGCAGCGGCGATTCCGCCTCCACCAGCGCCGCGTAGTTCGCCCGCTCGTCCGGCGAAAGCGGCGTGCAGCGCCATTCGTCCGGCTCCCGCGAGTCCGTGTCCGCGTAATAGGGCAGCCGCGTCCCGTCCGGCCCGCCGGTCAGCAGCACCGCCGCCCCCGGCGCCATCAGCTTCAGCCGGGTGATCTGCTCGCCCAGCGTCTTCGCATAGGCATCCACGTCGAGATCGTCGTCGAACCCCTCGTTGGTGCCGTAGCCGATGATGATGAGATCCGGCTCCAGCCGCGCCAGCTCCGCGCGCAGCGTTGCATCATCCCACCTCGCCATGATCTCCGCGGTCGCCCCCGGCCAGCCGAGGCTCGAATAGGTGACGCGCCCCGCGTCGGCCTCGATGGCCAGCGAGGTCAGCGCCACCGGCCCGTTCCCCGCCGCCGAGACGCGCACAAGCTGCGCACCCTCCGGCAGCGCCAGCGCCGCAAAGGCGGGCCCCGCCTCTCCGTCCGTCGGCACGGCCTGCACGTCGCCGTCGATATTGATCTGCAGCGCCCCGCCCTCGGGCTGCCGCCGGTAGCCGATCAGCAGCCGGTCCGCCGGCCCCGCGATCCCTGAAAGCGCCACCCACGGATCGGTCCCCGCCGCGGCCTCGATGCGGCCGCTCGCCAGCCCGAACGGCCCTTCGTCCCCGTCCCGGATCGCCGCCGACAGTTCCCAGCCCGGCGACATGTCGAGTTCGAGGCCGCGCGCAAGATGAAAGAGATAGACCGGCCCCGGCGGCAGCAGCCCGCGGCCGCTTGCCCCGAACGCCTCCCCCAGCATCGCCCGCAGGTCGCCCGCGAAGGCGTCCCGCGCGATATGGCTGTCGCCCACGTGGAGAATGCGGATCGGCCCGCCCCCCGCCACCGCCTCGAAGAAAGGCTCGAGCGCGCCCGCGTTCTCGATGGGTACGTCACGGGTTACCGGCTGCGCGAACACGCCCTGCGGCGCGGCGGCCAGCGCCACGCCAAGGGCAGCCGCCGCGAGACGCAAGCGGCTCACGGCACGGGCAGGCTGAAATCGTCGGCGCGGCCGTCCTTTGGCTCGGGCAGCACGAAGCCGCGCAGTTCCTTGATGGTGCTCGCCACGCGCGAGACGATCCCCTGCCCCTCGCCGCGGCCCGTCTCGTCGTCGGGCGCCACCGCCGAGTGATCGCCCACGGGCCGCTCGCGCGGCGTCGGCACGTCGCTCGTCGGGGCCGCGTCCACGGTCGGCTTGAGGCCGGGCGCAGGCTCCACCGGCTCCGCCGCGACCGGCTGCGCAGGCGCTGCTTCCGCCTCGCCCTCCATCACGTCCGTCACGAAGGAGGCGAGCTTGATGTAGCCGCGCATGGTGAAATGGATGCCGTCATTGGTGCGCATCAGCCGCGTGCGCCCGCCGTCATCGGTCCCGTAGGCCGAATAGGCGCCGTTCTCGTCCAGCGTGCGCTGCCACGTGGGAATGAAGTTGATCCCGTGCGCCGCCGCGCGCTCCCGGTAGAGCGAATTGAAGTACTGCATGTCGCCGCCGAAGCTGCGGCTGCGCATGGCCGGCAGCTCGACCCAGTAGATCTCCGCGCCCTCGTCCTTCAGGACACGGATCATGTCGTCGATGCGCGCCTTGTAGATGCGCTCCCACTCGGGCGAGCGCAACGCGTGCCGCTGGCCGTTCTCGATGATCGTCTGCCGGTCGTTGGTGCCGATCATCACGACCGCCACGTCCACCCGGCTGTTCGCCGTTATCTGGCGCACCGCCTTCGACCAGTCGTAATAGTCCTTGCGCACCAGCCCGGTTGAGACGCGGCTGTGCTTGGTGACCTCGTAGCCTTCCGCCTTGGGCAGCCGCCGGTAGAGCCCGGCCCAGATGCCGTCCCCCAGCGAGTCGCCGAAGACATGCACCTGGAGAGGCCCGCTCCGCTTGGGCTCGTCCGGCACAGGCGCCATTTCGACGGAGGGCGAGATCGACCGCGGGCCCGCCGCCTGCGCCGTCACGTCCGGCAGGTTGGCCGAGCGCAGTTCCTGCGCCGCCGCCGGCCCCGCCAGCAACAGGCCGAAAGCGCCCGCCAGGAGCGCCAGCCTCGGGCTCACGCCCCGGATCATGGTCAGAATTGTGCCGCGATGGCTCACGCGCGCCCCCAAGCTACGCATACCCGTTTACCCCAAGCGCCCCCACGCGAGAGGGAATGGTGCCTGAGAAGCACGCCGGAGTCACCCGCCCCGTGCGGCCGGGCGTCATGCGAAACCGCGTGGATACGCGAGTTTCCCGGAGGGTGTGCCGCCGGAACAACGGCTCCGCATGACGCCTTGCCACGAGTGTAGCAAGTTCCGCACCGCGCTTGGGCACGTGGGTTAACCTTGACGCGCCTTTGTGACGATCACGCGGCACGCCCGTCGCGCCGCTCGATGGCGACGCCGTCCTCCACCCGGTCGCTTGGATGAATGACAACCGTGTCGCCCTCGGCGAGCCCGCCGGTCACTTCCGCTTCCAGCGCATTGCGATGGCCGATCTCCACCTTCATCACCCGCGCCTCGCCGTCCTCGACGCGGAACACCGCCCAGTCGCCCCCGTCGCGGAACAGTGCGCTCACCGGCACTTTCAGCACGTCGTCATCCGCCCAGACGAAGATCCGCGTATCGAGCCGGAACCCGTGCCCCAGCGCCGCCCAGGCCTCCGCCGGATCGGTGAAGTCGATGATCACGTTCACCCGCTGCTCCTCGATCCCCAGCGCCGAAACCTTGGTGAAACCGAACGGCTCCACCCGCCGCACCTCGCCGTTGAGGTCGTGGTCGCCGCCCCAGTCCTCGATGGCCACCTTGTCGCCCTCATGCACCCGCACGGCATCCGCCGAGAGCAGGTCCACCACGATCTCCAGGTCGTTGTCGTCGCCGACCTCGATCAGCGCCGCACCCGGCGGCACCACGTTCTCGCTCTCCTGGATGATCCGCAGCACGCGCCCCGTGACGGGCGCGCGCACCGGCACGCAGCACACCGCCCCCTCTGACCGTTCGGCCTCCTGCCCCGGC
This sequence comes from Parvibaculaceae bacterium, assembly GCA_965229975.1. Lineage (GTDB taxonomy): Bacteria > Pseudomonadota > Alphaproteobacteria > CGMCC-115125 > CGMCC-115125 > Pyruvatibacter. Next base: position 62,328 of record OZ245936.1, on the reverse strand, counting down.
TGGATCAGCAGCGCCCGCGCGTTCTCCAGTTCGAAGTCGCGCATCTTGAGCGCCGCCTTTGCTTCCTCCAGCGCGGCGGCGCGCGTGCGCATGTCGAGCCGCGCCCGGTCGAGTGCCGATTGCGACACCGTCCCCTTCGCCGCCAGCTGCTGCGCGCGCGCAAGCTGCGAGCGGGCGTAGTCCAGTTCCGCCCGCGCCCGCTCCACGTCCGCATCCGCCAGCGCCCGCGCCGCCTCCGCCGCCTTCACGCTCGCCTCCGCCTGCCCGCGCGAGCGCGCATCGAGAAACGACGGGTCCGTCGGCTGGATCGTCGCGACGACCGTCGTCCCTTCCGTCACCGGGTCGCCCACCTCCGCCTGGATGCGCAGCAGCCTGCCGCCCACCGGCGCCGACACGGTGTAGATGTCTTTCACCCGCGTGCGCCCCTCCTCGTCCACGGTTACCGCCAGCGGCCCCCGCGTGACGGTGGCGAGGTCCGCCGGTACCGGTTGCGGCATGAAGGCGAAGACAAGCGCGATCAGCAGCACGAGGCCGATCGTGACGCCGGCGATGTTGCGCACGGACATGAGCCCTATTCCCTCGTCTTGAGAACGGAAACGAGATCGAGCCGCGCCACGCGCCGCCCGACGGCGAGACCCGAAGCCACCGAGGCGGCGGCGACGATCAGCACCGCCTGCCCATAGGTCGGCGGATTGATGATGACCGGGATGCGGTAAAGCTCGGTCTGCAAGCCATAGCCGATCAGCTGCGCCAGCCCGTACCCCATCAGGCACCCCGGCAGCAGCGCCGCGAATGTCAGCAGCGCGAGCTCGCCCAGCAGGATGTAGGCGACCTCCCCGCGCGTGAAGCCCAGCACCCTAAGGCTCGCCAGCTCCCGCGCGCGCTCCGACAGCGAGATGCGCGCCGCGTTGTAGACCACCCCCACGGCGATCACCCCCGCGAACAGCGCGTTGAAGAACACCATGGTGGAAAAACTCTCCTCCACCGTGTCCCGGAACGTGCGCACGGATTCCCGCTGCAACGATACGCCCGAAACGGCCGGTGTCTCCTTCAGCTCCCGGTAGAGCGCCTCTTCCACGCCCGTGTCGTTGATCACGTAGACGCCGGACACCGTCCGCCCCTCGCGCATCAGCCGGTTGAGGGCGGAAATCTCCATGTAGGCGCCGATGCCGATATAGCTCTCCACGATATCGGCCACCGGCAACTCAACCGTCGGCCGCCGCCCCTCCATCACCTCCACCGTCACCGTGCCGCCCCGCTCCACGTCCAGCAGGTCCGCAAGGTAGCTGCTCAGCAGCACGCCCCCTTCCGCGGGCGGTTCCACTCGCCGGATATCCGTGTCCACCACCCGCGAGATGTTGGCGTCCCGCACCATGCCGGTAATCGCCGTGCGCTTCTCGCGCGGCCCGTGCCGCAACCGCACCGCCACCGCGCGGAACGGTTCCGCCGCCATCACGCCGGGCAGGTTCGCCACAGCGCGCAGCGCATCCGCGTGCCGCGGCTCCTCGAACTGCACCGTCATCGTCTGCCGCTCGGCGCGGAAGAAATTCACGTCGATCATGTAGTCCATGGAATCGAGCGAGAAGTTGGCCGCGATCAGCAGCGCCACCGCCATCGAGATGCCCGTCACCGTCAGCCCCGAGCGCACCGGCCACCGCCCGATATGGCGCAGGATCATCCGCGTCGGCTGGTCCGTCAGCCGCCGCGGCACCAGCCGTTCCACAAGCGCCCGTCCGTAGCGCGTCGGCGGCGCGGGCCGCATGGCGACCGCCGGTTCCAGCCGCACCGCCCGGCGCACCGCGGCAATTGTCCCCGCCGCCGCGGCCGCTGCGCTGATCAGCACACCGGCTGCAAACACCGCCGCGTCGGCGCGGTAATAGAGAAACGGAAAACGGAAATACTCCGTGTAGAGCTCCGCCAGCCCGCGCCCCATCCACGCCCCGCCCGCAAAACCAAGCAGCACACCCAGCGCCGTCAGCAGCCCGACGAATTTCAGGTAGTGCCCGCCCACCGCCATGTTGGAATAGCCGAACGCCTTGAGCAGCCCGATCTGCTCGCGCTCCGTGTCCACCATGCGCCCTATCACGATGTTGAGCAGGAACGCCGCAACGGCGAGGAAGATCGGCGGCAGCACCGCGCCGAAGTTTCGCAGCTGGTCCATCTCGCTGCTCAGGAACGCGTCCGACACCTGGTCGTCGCGCCCATAGGCTCCAACACTGCCATAGGGATCGAGCAGCGCATCCACCCGGTCGATCACGTCCGCCTTGGAGGCATGGGGCATCAGGCGGATCAGCGCCTCGTTGAACGCGCCGTCGAGATCGAACGCCGCCGCCAGCGCCTCGCGTCCCATCCACAGCACGCCGAACCTCCGGTTGTCCGGCATCAGCTCGCCCGGCCCGATGGCGTAAACGAACTCCGGGCTCAGTACGACGCCCGTGATGGTCAGCGTGCGCTTGCGCCCGTTGACGATCGCCGCCACCTCGTCGCCCGGCACCATGCCGTGCGCCTGCATGAAGGTCTCGTTGGCCAGCACCTCGCTCGTGTGGTCCGGCGAGGGCCAGCGCCCCTGCCGCAACACCACGTCGTTGATGACAGGCCGCCCGGCACGCGGGATCGAGATCATCCGCCCGGTCGCCGGCTCCGCCATGCCCGGCACGTCCAGCGTCACGTCCACGAAGATGCGCGTCTCGACCGACGCCACGCCCTCGATGCGCGAAAGGTCGGCTTCCAGGTGCGCCGGCGCCCGCTTCACCGGCGCCCAGATGTCAGCGAACCGGTAGCGCTCGTAATAGGCGTCCCGCGTCGCCTCCAGCGACGCCAGCATCCCGAACATGGTGACGACAACAGCCACGCCCGCGCCGATCACCAGCGCGATGGCCAGCGCCTGCCCGCGCAAGCGCCACAGCTCGCGCACCAGCTTCCGGTCCAGGGGATGGAGAAGCGCCCGGATCATCGCCCTACCACGAGACCTCCCGCGCTGCCTTGCGCGTGGCGTTCACATGCACATCCGCGATGCGCCCGTCCGCGAAGCTCACCACCCGGTGCGCCATGTCGGAGATGGCCACGTTGTGCGTGATGACCGCCGTGGTCGTGCCAAGCTCGGCGTTCACCTTCTCGATCGCTTCCAGCACCACGATGCCGGTCTTGGAATCGAGCGCGCCCGTCGGCTCGTCGCACAACAGCACGTCCGGCTTCTTGGCGATGGCGCGCGCAATCGCCACGCGCTGCTGCTCGCCGCCGGAAAGCTGCGCAGGAAAGTGATCCATCCGCTCTTTCAGACCGACGATATCCAGAGCCTCGCGCGCATCCATCGGGTCGCGCGCGATCTCGGTCACCAGCTCGACGTTCTCCCGCGCCGTCAGGCTCGGCACCAGGTTGTAGAACTGGAAGACGAAGCCGACATTCTCGCGCCGGTAGCGCGTGAGAACCCGGTCCGTGGCCCCGGTCAGCTCCTCGCCGCGGAACCACACCTGCCCCTCGGTCGGCGTATCGAGCCCGCCGAGAATATTGAGAAGGGTGGACTTGCCGCTGCCCGACGGGCCCAGCAGCACGGCGAACTCGCCCTCGAACAGCTCAAGGTTCACGCCCCGCAGGGCATGCACCTTCACCTCGCCGGTCTCGTAGACCTTCGTCACGCCCTTCGTGCGAAAGGTGACCTGCGGCTGCTGTCCGCGTCCGGGCGCTGGCGTCCCCATACCCATCTCCCTTGTAGGGATATGTCGGGTATTACGCCGCCGTGCGCAAGATGTCGTCGACGACGCGCTCGAGATCCTTCAGCGAGCCGCACACTTCGGCCCGGTGGCTGAACGGCTTGAGGCTCAGCATCTCGCTGTCGCCCGTGCCCCACAGCCCCTTCGGCTCCGGGTTGAGGATGATGACCCGCCGCGCCCGCTCGTAGATCTGCCGCATGATGTCCGCGCGCGGGTTCACGTAGTTGGAGCGCGCATCCCCCAGCAAAATCACCGTCGTGCGGTTGTCGATATCGTTGAGCGCGATATCGGCGAACTCCTGCAGCGCCACGCCATAGTCCGTCGAGCCGCCGCCATAGTCGCGCAGGATCATCGGGATCGCCTGCTCGATATCCATCTCCTCGAACAGGTCCGTCACCTCGCCCAGGTGGCCGGAGAACGCGAAGGAGCGCACCTTCGGCAGCACTTCGCCCAGCGAATAGAGGAACATCAAAAGGAACCGCGCCACCGTCGAGACCGAACCCGACACGTCGCAGATCGCGATCACGTCCGGCCGGTCCACCTTGCGCCGCTTCCAGTGCGTCTCGAACATCAGCCCGTCATAGGCCACGTTGTGGCGGATGGTCTTGCGCACATCCAGGTGCCCGCGCCGCGCCTTCTTGCGGCGGCGCGAATGCAGCGCAACCAGCCGCTTCGCCATCTTGCGCACCAGCTGCTGCATGATGCGGAAGTCGCGGATCTCCACGTTGGTCAGCCGGATCGATTCCAGCACTTCCTCGCGCAGCCGCTTGCCCTCGTTCTGCGCGTGAAGCTGGAGATTGCGCTCCACGAAGTCATCCACGTCCTTGCGCAGTTCCTCGCGCAGACCCTTCAGCTCCTCGCCGCGCGGGCCCCCCACGCCTTCCTCGCGCTCCGCTGCGCGGATCTCCGAATTGATCTCCTCGAGCCCGATCTGCTCCATGATGCGGCGGCCATAAAGCCCGCGCTGCGTGAAGAAGCGGATGTTGCGGATGCCCACCGCGTCACCCGCGCGCGCAATCGCCATCGCCAGCGCGTTGCGGTCGCCGGACTGGAGAATGTCCATCAGGGATTGTTCGGCGGCGCGCTGGCTGCTCTCGCCCGGCTCCCCGGCACCACCGCCCGAGCCGCCCTCGCCGCCCGTCGCCGGCTCGCCCTGCATCTGCTCGGACGTCTCGCCGCCGTTGTCGTTATCGGCGGTATCGCCTTCGCTGGCGTCGCCATCCGCCTCGCCGCTCTCGGACATCTCGCCCGCCCGCGTCGTCGCCTGGGACATCTCCTCGAACGAGAAGAACCGGTCGAAGGTCTCGGCAAAGGCGTCCTTCTCCTCCGGCGTCTTGGCCAGCGAGACGGCCAGCGTGTCCTTCAGCAGTTCCCGGTCCGCATAGCCCACCATGTCGGCGGCGCGCATGGCGTCCAGCGTCTCGGCGGTCGAAACGCGCACGTCCGCCGCCCGCAGCGCATCGATAAAGCTGGTCATCACCCGGGACATGAAAGCCGGCCGCCCTCCTGTTGCAGTCGGGGCACCCTACCGGCCCGGAAAACCGCCCGCCAGCCCCGAAAAACGCAACCCATCATCACTTTTGATGATGCGCGCCCCGCCGCCCCCATGCTGCCGTTTCCCGGTCAATCAGCCGGCCCTGCCGGCGTCCGGCTTTGGGGGTTGGGGCATGACGCAATTCACGGGACGCGCGGCCGCCGTGCTGGCCGCATCGTTGGGCTTCTGGGTAACTGCCGGGAGCAGCTCCGCCCACGCCGCTTCCGCCGGCTGCACCGCGGCCAACGCCGGCGGCTTCGATCAGACCGTGCCCGCCAACACCACCATCGCCCCCACCGTCAACGGTGCGCTGGACCGGGGCGACCGGCTGACTTTCACCTCGACCGGCAGCCCGGTCATCGTCGATGTCGCCCTCGTCCCGTCCAACACCAACGTCTTCTTCGCCGCTGGCAACGCCACCGCATCCGCCACCGTCAACGAGGACGGCGTCACCGGCCTCGGCTTCGCCATCACCGCCTCCGCGGGCGGGCCCACCAATGTCACCGTCCGCTGCATCGCCGCCTCGGTCACCGGCGGTGGCTCGGGCAGTGGCTCGGGCAGTGGCTCAGGCGGCACGGCGGACACCACCGGCGAAGACGCTGCCCGCACCTCCGATGCCGTGGACGCGGCCGACGCCGCCATCGACGGCCAGCGTCTGCCCACGACGCCCGCCGCCCTGCCCGGCGCCGGCACCATCACGGGCGGCGCGCTCGATGGCCTGCGCAACGAACGAGAGCGCATCAATGCGGCCTATTTCGAAGCCCAGCGTCAACGCCGGGAGATCCTCGCCGGCGTGTTCCCCGGCTACGAGAAGGCCGCCGACGATCTCAAGTGGAAATACCTGCGCAGCTTCGCGGTGAGCCAAGCCGGCGCGGTAGAGCTGAGCGAGATCGAAACGGCGGCCGACGAAGGCCGCATCCCCGCCGGCCTGTCGGAAGGCCAGCAGAAGGGAATGGAGGCCTACTTCGAAGCCCTCGCCGAGCTGGACGCCGAACTGGACGCACGGCTGGCAGAGGCCGGAACGCAGGCGGAATACGCGGCAGCTGACGGCAAGGTCAGAACGCTCGGCGCCCAGCAGCGCGCGTTGAACAGCCGCATCTCCGATCTCGAATACGCCGAACGGCAGACGGCGGCAGACGATGCCGGCCAGACCTTCTTCACACCCCGCGAAACGGGTTTCGACTTCGCATTCTCGACCGACAGCCTGCGCCGCCGTGCGATCCTTGCCCTCGACGGTGACGCTGACGGCGCACCGGACCTGCCTCCGCTCACCATCGCCGGCATGCCGGTCAACATCTGGGTGCGCGGCCGGGGCACCCTGTTCGACCGCCAGTCGCGCGGCGGCAACAACGGGTGGGCCGCACACGTCCTGTCCGGCGTCGCCCTCCAGCTCAATGGCCGCGTCACCGTCGGTGCCTTCGGGTCCTACCTCGCGGGCCGCAGCAAAAGCGGCGCCACGCGAACCGAGGTTGAGTCCAGCAAGGCCGGTGGCGGTGCCTATGCCCGCATCCGCCTCGTGGACACCCTGTCGCTCGGCCTTTCCGCCAGCCGCGAAACCGGCGAACAGGACATCACGACGGCAACCGCCACCGGCACCGCCGACACCGACCTCTGGTCCGTGTCCGGATCATTGCAGGGGTCATGGGTCGTCCGCCCCCTCGTCCTGACGCCGTCCTTTTCCGTCGCCTACGCGGATTCGGAGCGCAGTGCCTACACGGACTCGTCGGGCACCGCGATCCCCGGCAGCCGCTCGCGCGACACCACGCTCTCAACCGCGCTCACGGCCTCGCAGAGTTTCACCTACGACGAAGGCTGGCTGCGCCGCGTCACGCCGCGCGCCTCCGCCACCCTCAACTACTTCGCCCGCGAGAACGAAAGCCTGCGCATCTCTGCAACGGAAGTGATCGGTCTCGAAAAATGGGGCGGCAATGTCGGCGCCGGCGTCACGCTCCTCACGAGCGGCGACAGCCGCATCTCTTTCGATGCCGGCGTAATCGGCATCGGCCAGGAAACACTCGGCTACACCGGCCAGATCCAGGTCGAGATCGGCTTCTGAGGCAACGCCACGCGAATGGGAGACGCACCATGATCCGTCCAGCCGCCCTCGCGCTCGCAGCACTTGCCTGCGCCGTCGCTGCAGCGCCCCAAAATGCCCATGCCGCTTCCGCCGGCTGCACCGCCGCCAATGCGGGCGCGTTCAACCTGGCGATCGGGCCCAACACGCTCGTCACACCGGTCATCGCCGGCGCGTTCGACAGGGGCGACACGCTCAACATCACCGTCGCAGGCCCGGCCCAGCTGGCGCAGATCAACCTGGTCCCCAGCAACACCAGTTTCTTCAGCAACCCGGCCGCCGCCACCACCAGCAAGACCATCAACGAGGACGGCGTCGCCGCCCTGCTCATCTCCCTGTTCTCACCTGTCGGCAACGGTGCGTCCATCACGATCACCTGTACCGCTGCGGGAAGCGGCGGCGGTTCCGGGTCATCCACAGGAAACACCGGCACAACCACCGGCCAGACTGCGGACCAGAAGTCCGACGCCGCGCGGAACACCGCGAGTTCTATCAACACGGTCCGCCTGCCCACCACGCCCGCCGCCCTGCCCGGTGCGGGCAAACCGATACGCCCCCAGGTATTCGTGCGTTCCCGGCAGGATCAGTGGGAAATGCTGTGGGCCGAATACGAGGCCGCAGTTCAGGATCACTACATCCGCAACCACGAGGAACAGCAGCAGGCATTCACCGTCAACGACAAGGAAATCGAGAAGTTCGAGCGCGGGATCGAACTCTATGAGGACGGCAAAGAACCACCCGAAGAAGGCGACTCCCTGACCATGCGGGGCTACGTCTACGCCCGCGACCTCGAGGCCATCCGCGATGCCTTCCGCGCGCGCTTTGACGAACTCGGCGTACCCATGAGCGATCCGCAGCCCCGGGGCATTTTCGAAGACCCTTCGCCCCCCGACACCTTCGAGACCGACGCGCCCGAACTCGGTGATGGCGACATCGTCATGTTCTCACCCGACGGTCGCGTCTTCGGCTTCGACATCTCGACCGATGCCCTGCGCGGCCTCGCCCGCCTCCAATTGGACGACAGCGCGCAGGCGCCGGACCTGCCGCCGCTCACTATCGCCGGCATGCCGGTCAACATCTGGGCCCGCGGCCGCGGCACCCTGTTCGACAGGCGGGGCCGCGCGGGCAGCGACGGCTGGGCCGCCCACGCGCTCGCCGGCGTCACCTTGCGCATCAACGACCGCATCACCGCGGGCGCCTTCGGCTCCTACCTTGAAGGCGAAAGCGAAACCCTGCTCACCGGCACCGAGGTCGAAAGCGCGCAGGGCGGCGGCGGCGCCTACGCGCGCATCGCCCTCGACGGCACGCTCCAGGCAGGCCTGTCCCTTTCCCGCGAAACCGGCGAACAGGACATCACGTCAGGCGGCGCCACCGGCAACGCGGACACGGACCTCTTCACGGCGTCCGCGTCCCTGCAGGGCGCCTACGCGGTCCGCCCCCTCGTGCTCAGCCCGTCCGTCGCCGTCACCTATTCGGACTTCGAGCGCGACGCCTACACGGATTCGTCCGGCACCGCCGTCCCCGGCAGCCGTTCGCGCGACACGACGATCTCCGCCGCCCTCACCGCCTCGCGCAGCTTTACCTACGAGGACGGCTGGCTGCGCCGGGTCACGCCGCGCGCCACCGCCACGCTCAACTACTTCGCCCGCGAGGACGAGAGCCTGCGCGTCTCCGCCGCCGAAGTGATCGATCTGGAAGACTGGGGCGGCAATATCGGCGCCGGTGTCACGCTGCTGACCAGCGGCAACAGCCGCATATCGTTCGACGCGGGCCTCATCGGCATCGGCCAGGACACGCTCGGCTATACGGGCCAGCTGCAGGTGGAATTCGGCTTCTAGGCGTCTTCCTTCGCCCGCCGCACCATGCCGCCGATCTCGTTGTCGATGCTCTCGATATCGTCTTCGAACTTGAGCAGCAGGTTCAGTGTGTTGCGCACCATCGCCTCGTCCAGCTCCTGCGTGTGAAGCAACAGCAGCGCCCGCGCCCAGTCGATGGTCTCCGAAACGGCGGGCAGCTTCTTGAGCGTCTTGGTACGCAGCTCCTGCACGAAGCTGACGAGCTGGCGCAGCAGCGACGCCGGCACCTCCGGCACGCGCTTCTCGATGATCTGCATTTCCAGCTTCTGATCGGGAAACGAGATGTAGAGATGCAGGCAGCGCCGCTTCAGCGCATCGCCGATCTCGCGCGTGTTGTTGGAGGTGAGGAACACCACCGGCTTCACCGGCGACGTGATGGTGCCGATCTCCGGGATCGACACCTGGAAGTCCGACAGGATTTCCAGCAGGAACGCCTCGAACTCGTGGTCCGACTTGTCCACCTCGTCCACGAGGAGGACAGCCCCCTCCTTCACCTGCAGCGCCTTCAACAGCGGCCGCGGCTCCAGGAACTCCTCGGAAAAGAATGTGTCGTCGAACTCGTGCAGCCGCGTCATCGCCTCTTCGAGGCCATGGGTGCCTTCCAGCAGGTCGGCCAGCTTGTCCTTCAGCACCTGCGTATAGAGAAGCTGCTTGCCGTACTTCCACTCGTAGAGCGCCTTCGCCTCGTCCAGCCCCTCGTAGCACTGGAGGCGGATCAGCTCCCGGTTCAGGTGCTGCGCCGTCGCCTTGGCCAGCTCGGTCTTGCCCACGCCCGGCGGGCCCTCGACGAGGATCGGCTTTTGCAGCGCCTTGGCGAGGTAGACGGCGGTGGCGATGTGGTTGTTGGCCACGTAGCCGCCCGCCTCGAACCCCTCGCGGATGGCGGCGATCTCGCCCTGCACGGCGTCGGATCGGATGTGATCGGTCAACGGAAATACTCTGTCCTGCAATGCCTTTTCGCGGTCTGGCATACGCGAGCGGGCCCGGCCCGGCAATGGCGGTTATGCAAAACCGTTTGCGCGCATAGGCAATACCCCGCCGATTGCAAGGCTGGCCACGCGCGCCCCGGTCACTAGAATGCGCCGCCAAAGGGAGGCCGGCGCAAAGACCCGGCCCGATCCGACAAGACCGGCAGGGAGCCCGCCATGACCGCCATCAACGACGTCACCACGCTTACCCGCGAAGGCGATATCGCCGTCGTCACCCTCAATTCGCCGCCGGTGAACGCGCTCTCCGCCCCGGTCCGCGAGGGCCTGCACGAAGGCTTCAAGCAGGCGATTGCCGACGACAAGGTGAAGGGCATCGTCCTCATCTGCGACGGCCGCACCTTCATCGCCGGCGCCGACATCACCGAGTTCGGCCAGGCGCCCAAGGGCCCCGGCCTCCACGAGGTGCAGGCGATGATCGAGGACGCGCCCAAGCCCGTCGTCGCCGCCATCCACGGCACGGCGCTCGGCGGCGGTCTCGAAGTCGCCCTCGTCTGCCATTACCGCGTCGCCGTTCCCAGCGCCAAGATGGGCCTGCCGGAAGTGAACCTCGGCCTCCTGCCCGGCGCCGGCGGCACCCAGCGCCTGCCCCGCGTCGCGGGCGTCGAGAAGGCGCTGGAGATGATGACCTCCGGCCGCCACGCCAGCGCCAAGGAGGCCGCGGCTTCCGGCCTGTGCGACGAGATCGTCGAGGAAGGCAAGCTGCGCGAGGGCGCCATCGCCTTCTGCCAGAAGGCCGTCAGCGAGGGCTGGCCCCTCAACAAGATCCGCGAGCGCGACGACAAGGTCGCCGAGGCGCGCGGCAAGCCGGAAATCTTCGAGAACTTCCGCAAGTCCATCGCCCGCAAGACCCGCGGCTTCCTCGCGCCGGAATACAACATCCAGTGCATCGAGGCGGCGGTGAACCTGCCCTTCGATGAAGGCATGAAGGTCGAGGCCAAGCTGTTCCGCGAACTGGTGACGGGCGAACAGTCCGCCGCCCAGCGCCACGTCTTCTTCGCCGAGCGCCAGGTCGCCAAGATCCCCGACGTGCCCAAGGACACGCCCAAGATCCCCATCAAGTCCGTGGGCATCATCGGCGCCGGCACCATGGGCGGCGGCATCGCCATGAATTTCGCCAACGCCGGCATCCCCGTCACCATCGTCGAGCAGGCGCAGGACCGGCTCGACAAGGGCCTCGAGGTCGTCCGCAAGAACTACGAGAACACCGCCAGGAAGGGCCGCATCTCCGCCGCCGACGTGGAGACCCGCATGGGCCTTCTCACCGGCTCCGTTTCGCTCGAAGACCTCGCCGACAAGGATCTCGTTATCGAGGCCGTGTTCGAGAACATGGACGTGAAGAAGGACGTGTTCGGAAAGCTCGACAATATCGTCAAGCAGGGCGCGATCCTCGCCACCAACACCTCGGCCCTCGACATCAACGAGATTGCAACGGCGACGAAGCGCCCGGAAGCCGTCATCGGCCTCCACTTCTTCTCGCCCGCCAACGTCATGCAGCTCCTGGAGATCGTGCGCGCCGACAAGACCTCGAAGGAGGTGATCGCCACCTCCATGGACCTCGCCAAGAAGATCGGCAAGGTCGGTGTCCTCGTCGGCGTCTGCCCCGGCTTCGTCGGCAACCGCCTGCTGGCCCAGCGCCAGCGCGAAGCCAACAAGCTGATCCTCGAAGGCGCCATGCCGTGGGACGTGGACCGCGTGCTCTACGACTTCGGCCTGCCCATGGGCCCCTTCGCCATGTCCGATCTCGCCGGCCTCGACCTCGGCTGGAACAAGGAAACGTCCAAGGGCGAAACCCTGCGCGACATCCTCTGCGAGAAGGACCGCCGCGGCCAGAAGACCGGCGCGGGCTTCTACGACTACGACGAGAACCGCAAGGCCACGCCTTCGCCGGAAGTCGAGAAGATCATCAAGCAGTTCGCCGAGGAGCGTCAGATCAAGCAGCGCAAGATTTCTGACGAGGAAATCCTCGAGCGCTGCCTCTACCCGATGGTCAACGAGGGCGCGAAGATCCTCGAGGAAGGCAAGGCCATCCGCGCCTCGGACATCGATATCGTCTGGATCTTCGGCTACGGCTTCCCGCGCTACCGCGGCGGGCCGATGTGGTGGGGCGAGAATTCCGTCGGCCTCGACAAGGTGCTTGCGAAGATGAAGGAGTGGGACGCCGCCGACGACAGCAACGTCTTCAAGCCCTCCCCGCTTCTTGAAAAGGCCGTGGCCGACAAGACCACGCTGCAAAAGGCGCTGGAGGGCTGATGGCGCTCGCCCTCTACGACCTGGAAGGCATCGACGGCCGCCGCTTCAGCCCCTTCTGCTGGCGCGCGAAATACGCGCTGGCCCACAAGGGGCTGAAGGCGGAGGACCGCCCGGTCAGCTACGCCGACATCAGGACCATCGGCGACGGCACCCACAAGACCGTCCCCGTCCTGGAACACGACGGCAAGTTCATCGGCGATAGCTGGCAGATCGCCGTCTATCTCGACCAGGCATTTCCGGATGCCCCGGCGATCTTCCCCAACGCGGAGTCGCTGGCCTACGCGCAGTTCGTGGAGAAGTGGCTCTTTGCCCAGATCTTCACGTCCATGTTCCCGGCCATGGTCAAGGAAATCCACGACCACTCGAAGCCGGATGATCGCGCTTACGTGCGCGAAAGCCGCGAGAAGATGATGGGCGGCCGCCCGCTTGAGGACATCGCCAAGCGCGGCGCCGAAGGCCTCGGCGCCATGTCCGTCGCCCTCGAACCCCTGCGCCGCAAGGTGTCCGACACGCCCTTCCTGTGCGGCGACATGCCGGGATACGCAGACTACGTGGCCCTGAGCGTCTTCCTGTGGGCGCGCGGCTGCTACCCGCATCCGCTGCTGACGAAGGACGACGCCATTGTCCCCTGGCTCAACCGCTGCATGGATCTTTACAACGGGCTGGGACGATCGACGCCCGGCTACGAGCTTGCCGCCTAGTTACGGCGCAGCACGAAGATCATGTGCGAGGAAAAGTTCTTGAGGCCGGTCGCCGCCCGCAGCCAGTCCAGCGCCAGCGACGCCAGGTAGAGCGGCACGAAGAACTTGAAGTACTCGCTGCTGTTGAAGCTCACGTAGGCGTCTTCAACCTCGAAGCCTGCGACTTCCGCATCGCGCGAAAACGTCGTGAACAGGCAGCGGTCGTAATAGGCCTTGAACCCCAGCTTGCCTTCCGAGCCCGGCCGCAGCGTGTAGAGCAGCTTCTGCGCCAGCGCGTTGGGGATCATCCGGTTCAGCAGCGCGAACGGCGCCCGCTTGCACGGGAACTTGGCGATCATCCGCCCGCCGGGCTTGATCGCCGCGGCCGCGTTGAACAGGAACGCGCGGTTATCCGAAAAATGCTCAACGCCCGACGACACGGTCATCAGGTCGATGCTCGCAGGCGGCACGGGAATGCTCCGCGTCACGTCGCACACCACCGCCTCGTCGAGGTCGCGGTTATAGGCCAGCTCGTCCCCGTCGATATCGATGCCCGTCAGGTGCTGGCCGTGCCGCGATAGCGTGTCGTGCCGGAAATGCCATTCGCGCCCCGCGCCGATATCGGCGATGCGCTTGACGGCCGGATCGTCCAGAAGCCCGTTCGCCCGGTCCTCGAACCAGATATCCGCGTCGTTCTCCAGCAGGTGCGCCGGCGTCAGCCGGTTGGAGAGCGCGATGTTGGCCCGCACGGCCCGCGCCAGCAGCGCAGACGGTGAGAACCCCGCCCCGCGCGCCGGGGCCGTCGATGGAAAATCACTTGCCATGCCGCCAGTCTGGCGCACGGCCCGTAAACAGATCGAAAACGGCCCGAATGCGGGCCCGGCGGCCTAGTTCCGCCGTTCCGCCGCCCGCACCTTTTCAAGGAACGAGGCCGTAGCGAAGCCGTCCTGTGGCACGCCAAGCTCCGCCTGGAACGAGCGGATCGCCTTGCGCGTCATCGGCCCTATGATGCCGTCCACGCCGCCCGTGTCGTGCCCGATGGCGGTGAGCTTCGTCTGCATCTCCTGCGCCTCGGCCAGCGTCAGCGGACGCTCGTCGCGCGGCCAGTCGCCCTCGATGCCCGGCTTGCCGGCAAGACGCTTGGAGAGATACGACACCGCCATCGCGTAGGCCGTCGCGTTGTTGTAGCGCAGGATCACCCGGAAATTCGGATAGGCGAGGAACGCCGGCCCCCGGTGCCCGGCCGGCACGATCAGCGCTGCCGAGAGCTCGCGCTCGCCGCGCGGAAGATCACCGCCATCCATGTCCCTGATGCCGAGATCCATCCACTCCGACACCGCCTTGCGCGTCCCGTCATCGGCCAGCGAGTAATCGAAGCTCTCAGGCAGTGTCACTTCACGCACCTGCGGCTCGCCGGTCTGCCAGCCGGATTCGGCAAGGTAGTTGGCCGCCGAAGCCAGCGCATCATCCGGGCTGTTCCAGATGTCGCGCTTGCCGTCGCCGGTGAAATCGACCGCGTGCGCAAGATACGTCGTGGGGATGAACTGCGTGTGCCCCATCGCCCCGGCCCACGACCCGGTCATCGCCTCGGGCGTTATGTCGCCCGCCTGCAAAATCTTCAGCGCCGCCAGAAGCTGCGTCCGCCCGAAATCCGCGCGCCGCCCTTCGAAACCGAGAGTCGTCAGTGAACGGACGACGCTCCGGTCACCCATGTAGGTGCCGTAATGGGTCTCCAGCCCCCAGATCGCGGCAAGGACATGCTTGTCCACGCCATAGGCGCTTTCCAGCTTGTCGAACAGCGCGGCCTTGAGCTGCAGCTGCGCCAGCCCGTCCGCGATCCGCTTTTTCGACAGCGCCGATTCCAGGTAACCCCAGATCGGCCGGACGAATTCCGGCTGCTTGGCGTTCAGCTCCAGCACCTTCTGATCCAGCGTGATGCCCTGGAACGCCCTGTTGAAGGTGGCCGCGCTGATGCCCGCATCCAGCGCCTCGGCGCGGAAGGCAGTCAGCCACTCCGCCAGCCGGTCCTGCATTTCCTCGGTGACCACGATGTCGTCGGCCACGGGCTGCATCTCCTGCGCCCGGCCACCCGCCACCGAAATTGCCGAAAGGATGAGCACGCAGCCGCCCGCGAAGGCAGCTTTCGTCAAACGCAAATGCATATGATGTGTCTCTTGAGCCGTGTTGGACCGCGATTGCCCCTTCGCCCCGGGCATGAGTCTATGCGATGCGCCGCCCCGACGCCACGGCCTGCTGCGCCCCTGTTCACCAAAACCGCCAATACGCAACTCGTGCCGCTTGCCCCTTCGCACCTGCACATGGCAAAAACGGCTCGCCTGCCGCACACCTCGTGTACCTTCCGCGCCGGACCGATTTATGCCCCAGCCCATCCGCAAGGTCGTTTTCCCCGTCGCCGGCCTCGGCACCCGCTTTCTGCCCGCCACCAAGTCCGTTCCCAAGGAAATGCTGCCGGTCGTCGACCGCCCGCTGATCCAGTACGCGGTGGACGAGGCCAAGGAAGCCGGCATCGAACATTTCATTTTCGTGACGGGCCGCGGCAAGACCGCTATCGCTGACTATTTCGACCACGCCTACGAGCTTGAGCGCACGCTGCTCGAAAAGGGCAAGACCGATGCCCTGAACATGCTGGCGCAGATGCGCCCCAGCGCCGGCGCCGCCTCGTTCCTCCGCCAGCAGGAGCCCGCCGGCCTCGGCCACGCGGTCTGGTGTGCCCGGCACATCGTCGCCAACGAGCCGTTCGCCGTCATCCTCGCCGACGAACTCCTCAAGTCCTCCCCCGGCTGCCTCGCCCAGATGGTCGAGGCCTATGAGAAGCATGGCGGCAACGTGGTCGGCCTCGTGGACGTCCCGGAGGAGCACACGGACCGCTACGGCATCGTCGCGTCCGGCAAGCGCGACGGGAACCTTGTCGAGGTGACCGGCATGGTCGAAAAGCCCAAGCCCGCCGATGCCCCCTCCACGCTTGCCATGGTCGGCCGCTACATCCTTCAGCCTTCGATCTTCGAACACCTGTCGCGCAAGGAGCGTGGCGCCGGAAACGAGATCCAGCTGACCGACGCCATGGCGAAGCTGATCGGCAACGAGCCGTTCCACGGCCTGGACTTCGACGGCATCCGCTTCGACTGCGGCAACAAGGTCGGCTTCATGGCCGCCAACGTGGCCTACGCGCTTGAGCGCGAGGACATGGCCGACGAGCTGCGGGAGTTTCTTCGCTCTGTGGTCTGAACGGACCGCGGAGCCGCCCCGCACGCGGGGCCATGAGGGGGTAGTGACATGCGTGTTGTGATGATCGGTACGGGCTACGTGGGCCTCGTCTCGGGCGCCTGCTTTTCCGACTTCGGCCACGAGGTGATCTGCGTCGACAAGATCGCGGAAAAGATCGAGGCCCTGAAGCAGGGCAAGATCCCCATCTACGAACCGGGCCTAGACGTGCTGGTCAACGGCAACATGCGTGTCGGCCGCCTCTCCTTCACCACCGATCTCGCCGACGCCATCCCGCAGGCGGACGCGGTCTTCATCGCGGTCGGCACACCCTCGCGCCGCGGTGACGGCCATGCCGACCTTTCCTACGTCTACGCCGCTGCCGAAGAGATCGCACCGCTCCTCAAGGGCTATACGGTGGTTGTCACCAAGTCGACGGTGCCCGTTGGCACCGGCAACGAGGTAGAGCGCATCATCCGCGAGACGGCACCGGACGCCGACTTCGATGTGGCTTCCAACCCGGAATTCCTGCGCGAAGGCTCCGCCATCGAGGACTTCAAGCGCCCGGACCGCGTCGTCGTCGGCACCGAGTCCGAGCGCGCCCGCAGCGTCATGCGCGAGCTTTACCGTCCGTTGTTCCTGCGCGAGACGCCCATCGTCTTTACCAACCGGCAGACCTCGGAACTCATCAAGTACGCGGGCAACGCCTTCCTCGCCACCAAGATCAGCTTCATCAACGAGATGGCGGATATCTGCGAGAAGGTCGACGCCAACGTGCAGGATGTCGCCAAGGGCATCGGCCTCGACGGCCGCATCGGCAAGCTGTTCCTCCATGCCGGTCCCGGCTACGGCGGTTCGTGCTTTCCCAAGGACACCCTTGCGCTCGTCCGCACGGCCGAGATGGTCGAAGCGCCCACCAGCATCGTGGAAGCGGTTGTCAGCTCCAACGCCGGCCGCAAGAAGCGCATGGCGCAGAAGGTGATCGACGCCGCCGGTGGCGATGTGAAGGGCAAGAAGGTCGCCGTCCTCGGTGTCACCTTCAAGCCGAACACCGACGACATGCGCGACAGCCCCAGCCTCGACATCATCCCCCTCCTGCGCGAGGCGGGCGCGGAAGTTGCCGCCTTCGACCCGGCGGGCATGGAGGAAGCGGCCAAGCTCATCGAGGGCGTGGACTGGCGCAAGGACGCCTACGACACGATCCGCGGCGCCGATATCCTGCTGCTGCTCACCGAGTGGAACGAGTTCCGCGCCCTCCAGTGGGACCGGGTGAAGGAAATGATGCCGGGCCGAGTGGTCGTCGACCTGCGCAACATCTATGATCCGGCCGAGATGGCGCGCTGGGGCTTTGCCTACCACTCCATCGGGCGCCCCTCGGCGCTGCCCGCCTAGCCTGAATGCCGCCCATTGCGGCAGCCGATTTCTGCCTTATTTGTCCGGTAGCCTTCGCGCGCGTGGGGGCTATCGGCAATTATTCTTGAAGGACGGTCCCATGCTTGTGCGCCTCCTCGCCCTCCTGGTCATCGCCCCGGCCCTCGTGCTGCCCGCGGCAGCCAGCCCCGAGAGCGACGCCACGGCCTTCGTGAACGACGGCGTTGAACGCGGCCTCGACATCCTGGCCGAGACCGGCGCCAACGACCCGGACCGCGCCGCGAAGTTCCGCGATTTCGTGAATGACGTGGTGGACCAGCGCTCGGTCGCCCTCTTCGTCCTCGGCCCCTATCGCCGCGGCGCCGACCCGGCCACGGTCGATGCCTTCGTCGAGGCCTTCCGCGGCTACGCCACCGCCAGCTACGAAAGCCGGCTGGACGATTACGGCGGGCAGGTCATCGACGTGACCAACGCCATCGCCAAGAGCGACAAGGACGTTCTCGTCCAGGGCGTCATCCGCAACAAGGAGGGCAAGGAACTGGCCGACGTGGCCTTCCGCGTCCTCAAGACGCCGCGTGGCCTCCAGCTCTTCGATGTCAGCGTGGGCGGAATCTGGCTCGCCGTCGAGCAGCGCAACCAGTTCAGCGCATTCCTCGGCCAGAACAACGGCAGCATCGAGTCGCTGATCGACCACCTCAATGAACAGGCCGCGAAGCTGCGCTCCGGCGAGATCGAAGCCTCCGCGTCCTGATTACTCGGCCGCCTTCGGCGACGGCACGCGGCCATAGACGTCATCGAGCCGTTCGATGTCGTCCTCGCCGAAATAGCTGCCCGACTGCACCTCGATGATCGAGAGCGGCATCTTGCCCGGGTTTTCCAGCCGGTGCTTGGTGCCGATGGGGATATAGACGGACTCGTTCTCCGAATAGAGCCGCGTCTCGTCCCCAACAGTCACCCGCGCCGTTCCGCTCACCACCACCCAGTGCTCCGCCCGGTGATGGTGCAGCTGCAGCGAGATCGACGCGCCCGGATTGACCGACAGGTGCTTCACCTGGTGGCGCTCCCCCGCCGCCAATCCCTCGTAGAAGCCCCAGGGCCGGTAGACGCGTCCGTGGATCTCGTGCTCGCTGCGGCCCTCGCTGCGCAGGCGCGCGACCAGCGCCTTCACGTCCTGCGCCCGGTCCTTGCGCATGACGAGAACGGCGTCCCCCGTCTCCACAACCATCAGGTCATCGACGCCGAGCGTCGCCACCAGCCGCGATTCCGCGCGCACGAAGCTGTTCGACGTATCGAGCGTCACCACATCTCCGGTGGTCACGTTGCCGTGCTCGTCCTTGTCGCCGATGGCCCACAGAGCGGTCCACGAGCCCACGTCGCTCCATCCGAACTCCGCTGGTACGACGGCGGCGTGCCCCGTGTGCTCCATCACCGCGTAGTCGATCGAGTTTGAGGGGCAGGCCGAGAACGCCTCGCGGTCCAGCCGCAGGAAATCGAGGTCCCGCACGCCCCCCGACACTGCCGCATCCGCGTGGCGCAGGATGTCGGGTGCCAGCGCCTCCATCTCCGCCATCAGCCTGTCGGCACGGAACAGGAAAATGCCCGAGTTCCAGAAATACCCGCCATCGTCGAGGTAGCTCTGCGCTGTCTCCGCATCCGGCTTCTCGACAAAGGCCGCCACCGCGTGGCCGCCGTTCGAAAGCGTGGACCCGGCGCGGATATAGCCGTACCCGGTCTCCGGCGCGTCGGGCACGATGCCGAACGTCACCAGGTGACCTTCCTCGGCCAGCGCCGCGCCCGCCGCCACGGCGTCGAGGAACAGGTCCGGCCGCGCGATGTGATGGTCCGCCGGCAGCACCAGCATCAGCTCTTCAGGGTCATGCGCCGCACAGAGCACGGCAGCAGCCGCTATTGCGGGCGCCGTGTTGCGGCCCACCGGCTCCAGCATCTCCACTTCCATTGCGATGCCCGCATCCTGCATCTCGGACGCGACCGTGAACCGGTGCTCCTCGTTGCACACGACGACGGGCGGCAGGAACGACTTGGCGTCACTCACCCTGAGCGCGGTTTCCTGGATCATCGTGCGCTCTGACGTGAGCGGCATGAACTGCTTGGGATGCAGCGCCCGCGAGGTGGGCCAGAGCCGCGTGCCTGCGCCGCCGGAAAGAATGACCGGTCGTATCTGCTTCATCGAATGTCCGGCTCTTCGTCGGGGTGGCCGTTTCAGTATCTGCCGGGGGTTCTAGCACAAAGCGCGGCGGGTTTTGACTGTCCCGCCCCGGCACAGCCGGGTGGCCCATAAAGACGCGAACCCTTGCCCGCCGTTAACACCTTGTTGGTGAGAAAACCGGCCGGGGCCGCTCGAACCCCCTGAAAACCCTACGTTTTTCCTCGAATTCCGCCCCTTCCCGCCCGCTCCGGCCCCATGGCACGCGGCTTGATCCCTCTTTCGCAGTTGTTAACGCGAAAGAGGCATTCCCCCGATGTCCGCGCTCGAGAATTCCGGCGAGAAGACCGCCCGCGAAACGGCCCACGAAGCCACCCGCGAGACCGCCCGCGTCGTGCCCCTGCACGGCAACGTCACCGCGCGCCGCTCGGCAGCATACGGCACGCCGGCCACTGCGTACGTGCCCGTTCCCGCCGACCGCATCCCGCAGTCGCAGGACGCCTACCGTCCAGGCCGCGTCTGCGATGCCGTCATCCGCATGCTGGACATCGCCGGCGCCGCCATCGGCCTCGTCCTCGCCGCCCCGGTGATCGCCCTCCTCGCACTGCTGATCAAGCGCGACGGCGGCCCCGCCATCTTCACCCAGATCCGCGTCGGGCAGAACGGCCGCGGCTTCCAGTGCCACAAGCTGCGCTCCATGGCCGCCGATGCCGAGGCGCGCCTTGAAAGCCTGCTGGCGAACGACCCCGAAGCCGCCGCCGAGTGGGCCGAAACGCGCAAGCTCAAGAACGACCCGCGCGTCACGCGTCTTGGTGACTTCATCCGCAAGACCAGCCTCGACGAGCTGCCGCAGCTCTGGAATGTCCTCAAGGGCGACATGAGCCTCGTCGGCCCGCGTCCCATCGTGCCGGACGAACTCCAGATGTACGGCAAGGATGCAGCCGGCTACCTCGCCGTCCGCCCGGGCCTCACCGGCCTGTGGCAGGTCTCCGGCCGCAGCGACTGCGATTACGCCACCCGCGTCGCCCTCGACACCGAATGGGCCACCAGCCGCTCGGTGATCTCCTACCTGGAAATCGTCTTCAAGACTGTTCCGGCGGTCCTCGCCAAGGACGGCGCCTACTAGGCGAGCGCGTCGGCCACCGCGTCGCCTAGGTAAAGCGACGACGTCAGCCCCGGCGACTCGATCCCGAACAGGTTCACCAGCCCGGGCACCCCGTGCGCCTCGGGCCCGTCGATGATGAAATCCGCCGCCGCGGTCCCCTCAGGCCCGAGCTTGGGCCGGATGCCCGAGTAAGCCGGCGTCAGCGCCCCGTCCCTGAGCCCCGGCCAGTACTGCCGGATCGCCGCGTAGAACTTGTCCGCCCGCGCCGGATCGACCGCGTAGTCGATCCCGTCCACCCATTCGGTGTCCGGCCCGAACCGCGCCTGTCCGCCGAGATCGATGGTCAGGTGAACACCCAGCCCCGCCTTCTCCGGCACCGGGTAGATGAGACGCGAGAACGGTGCCCGGCTCGCCAGTGAGTAATAGTTGCCCTTGCAGTAATGCGCCGCCGGCACATGCGCCGCTTCGAGCCCCTCGATCAGCGCCGCAAGCCCCGGCGCGAACAGCCCTGCCGCGTTGACGAACCGCCGCGCCTCGATCACCGCGTCCTCGTCCCCGCGCGTATGGACGCGGAAACCCTGTCCCGTGATCTCCACGCGCTTGATGCTTGTCCCGAACGCAATCATCGCGCCGTGCGCTTCCGCATCGCCGCGGTAACTCAGCATCAGCCCGTGGCTGTCGATGATCCCCGTCGAGGGTGAAACCAGCGCCGCCCGGCAATCAAGCTCGGGCTCAGCCGCCAGCGCCGCCTCCCGCCCGATCATCTCGAGGTCGCCGACACCATTGTTCGCCGCACGCTCACGGATGCCCTCAAGCTCCGCCACCTGCGCATCGTTCGTCGCGACGATGAACTTCCCGCAGCGCCGGTGCGGAACATTGTGGGCCTCGCAATAGGCATAGAGCGCATGCTTGCCCTCCACGCAGGCCCGCGCCTTCAGCGAACCCTTGGGGTAGTAGATGCCCGCATGGATCACCTCCGAATTGCGCGAACTCGTGTGGCTGCCGATCAGCATCTCGCGCTCGGCGACGATGACCTCGTGCCCCCGCATCGCCATCGCCCGCGCGACGGCCAGGCCGATGACACCGGCACCGGCAATCACTGTATCGGCGGCATAGCTTTCCAAGGAAATCTCCGGAAACCAGGCGGACACGGACGTTCGCATCCAACAGAATCGTGCGTTACGATGGAAATAGCTCAGGCGGTCGCCCTGCACAAAGGGCGAAGACGAAGACGGATGGCCCGCCCATGAAAATCATCATCGCAGACGATCATCCCCTGGTGCGCGACGGGCTGCGCATGCTGGTGGAGGCCGTCTTCACCGGCTGCGAGATGGTGGAGGCCGCCTCCTTCGGCCAGGTGATTTCCATTCTCACCGGCGACCGCCAGGCCGACCTGATCATCGCCGATTTCACCATGAGCGATATGGCGGCGGCCGACGGCCTGCGCGCCATCAAGCGCGCCGCGCCACTGGCCCCGCTGGTGGTCATTTCCGCCCGCAGCGACACCGAGGCCTACGAGACCGCCCATGCGTCCGGTGCCGCGGCCTTCGTGGAAAAGACCCATGCCCACGAGCGCCTCACCAGCGTCATCAACCGTGTCATGAAGGGCGAACGCATCTTCCCGCCCGGCATCGCGCCCGCCGAAACGGCGGCGACACCGGCTCCCGGTGGCATCGAGGCCCTCACGCCGCGCCAGCAGCAGGTTCTCGCCCTGCTCGGCCGCGGCCTCGCCAACAAGGAAATCGCCGCGGAGATCGGCATCACAGTCGGCACAGTGAAGATCTACCTCAATGCCATCTACCGGGCGCTCGGCGTGCGCAACCGCACCCAGGCCGCCCTCGTCGCCCGCGGCGAGGTGCGCGACCAAGTCCCCTCGGTCTAGGCGATAATCTCCGCCAGCCGGGCTGCCAGCACCCGCGGGTTTACCGGCTTGTGCAGCACTTCCAGCCCTTGCGCATCGAGATCGCGCAGCCTTTCCGGCGACCCGTCACCGGTCAGGATGATCGCGGGCAGCGCGCCCTTTCCGAGCGACCGCCGCAGCGCCGTGATCTCCGCCGGGCCCTCGCGCCCCGCGCCCAGCTGGAAATCCGAGATCACCACCTGCGGCTCGAATTCCCCGTCGAGTTCCGCCACCAGGCCCGCGATTTCGGCGGCATTGCGCCCCGCCACCGCCTCGCAGCCCCAGGCGTCCATTAGGTCCAGCATCGCGGCCTGACCGTCCCGGTCGTCCTCGATCAGCGCCACGCGCACGCCCGCAAGCAGCCCGGCCGCCGCGTCCAGCTCCGCCTCGGCCATGTCTGCTTTGGCGCTGCCCGCCACGTGACCGCGCGGCAGCGTCACCGTGAACGACGACCCCTCACCCGGCGTCGACTTGAGGTGAACGTCGCCTCCCAGCAGCGCCGAGAGGCGCCGGACGATGGCAAGGCCGAGCCCCAGCCCGCCCTGCTCCTCCGACGTGCCGTCCACCTGGAAGAACTCCTCGAACACCCGTTCCTGCAGATCGGACGGAATACCCGGCCCGTCATCCGAAACCGCGACCGCCACGCGGTCATCGCCCAGCGCCTCGACCGATAGCTGGATATGCGATCCCGGCGCATACCGCACGGCGTTGCTGAGCAGGTTGCGCACGATGGATTCCAGCAGCGTCCGGTCCGTCGCCATCACCACGGGCCGGTCATCGGTTTCGATCCGGCAGTTTGCCAGCCGCGCGGCGCCTGCGACTTCCGACGCGATCGACGAGAACACGTCCCGGACGTCGACCGGTGCCGACTTCACCTCAACGATGCCGGCATCCAGCCGCGAGATGTCGAGCAGGCTGTTCACCAGCCGCTCCATTGCCTGCACCGACCTGTCGATCCGGTCGAACAGCGGCGCGAACCCGCCATCCGCATCGCGCAGCCGGTATGCCGCCACCGTCAGGCTCATGGCATGCAGCGGCTGCCGCAGGTCATGGCTCGCCGCCGCGAGAAACCGCGTCTTCGCACGGTTGGAGAGTTCGAGTTCCTGCCGCTCGCGTGACAGCGCCGCCACGAGGTCCAGGTTGTCGAGACGCAGTGACAGGGCCTGGGTGATCGAGTCGCCCGCGTTCCGGCCAGTGGCCATCATCGTCATGAAGAACATGACGAGCGCACCGGCCATCAGCAGCTGTTCGGAAGAACCGTCAAGCGCCAGCCGCCCGATGAACGGCAGCAGCGACGTGGTGAGCGCAATCAGGATGATGAAGCGCATGGAGGCAAGCGTCGTGGCCGTCCCCGCCGCCGTGCCCCCCAGCAGCAGGATGAACAGCACCTGGTCCAGCGCGTTCTCCGGCACCACGAAGACGCCGCCGAGCCCCCAGGTGATGCCCACCAGCGCGATCATCACCGCGAAGATGGCGCCCCATGCTACCGGGTCACGCGTTTCCGGATCGCGCCGGTTGAACGCGACGATGAAGCCGCCCCGTATCCACCCGAAGGCCAGCATCGCGACGGACCACCAGAGCAGCTCGCCAAGCGGAACCGAGTCCCAGAACAGGGCCGTGAGCGCGGCAACCACCACCGTGTGAACCGCAACGCCGGCAATGCCCTGCCGGTAGAGCAGCTCCACGCGTTCGCGCAACAGCGCCCGCTCGCGCGAATTGCCTTCCTCCGCCCCCGCCAGCGTCAGGAACAGCTTGCGCCAGAACGGCTCCGGCGCGGAAACGGCATCAGTTGTCATGGGGGAGCTCCGTCGGACCACCGGCTGCGGCGCCCGTCAGCCGGCTGATAACCGGCCCCGGCGATTGCGCCCAACAGCAGGTATGGCTGAATTGCGGAACGGTCTCAAACACCGCATCCGGACACGAGGACATGAGGACCTCGTAGCGTGCCACCGTCCCGCGCGGCACCACCGTGTCCTCTGCGCCGAAGAAGTGCACCTGCCGCACGCCGCAGAGCGGGCCCGCCACCGCGACCGCATCCTCGACGGGCGCCAGTGCCGACACCCCGTGATGATCGGTCCACGCGGCCGTATCGAGCGGCGCTGCGAGCGTCACGACGCGCTCGGCCCCGGCGCGCGCCGCAACGACCGCCGCGATCACGCCCCCGCCGGAGTAGCCTGCCAGCCGCAGCGGGACACCTGGACGATCATCCGCGATCCCGCGCACGATCGAGACGTACCGCGCCATCACCTCCGGCGCGAACCGCCGCCCCGTCCAGTAGGCGTCATCGCATGCCGCAAGCACACCCTCCGAAACATACTGGCACGGCCGTCCGAGATAGATGACCGTCCCATCATCGATTGACGCCGCCACGCGCAGCCCGGTGAAGTCGCGCGGCGTCGGATCGTCCGATGCCCGGCGCGGTGTCTCCCACGCCGCGCCGTCGCCTTCGATCATCACGTAAACCGGGCCGCTACCGCGCCGGGCAAAACCTTCGATGGGAAGCACCGGATGCGGGTATGACACCCGCTGAAACCCAGATGCCGCGGCAAACGCGGACGCATCCGCCCGCCGCGCCTCGCCGTCGTCCGTGGCGCAGCCGGCGAGGCAGCCCACAAGCAAAAGGCCCGCACCGATGGCGCGGGCCTCCGCTACGCATGATTGCCAGGTGCTAGAAGCTGTAGCTGACATTCGCCCCAATGCCCCACGCGTCGTTTTCTTCACGCGCGGCATTGTAGCTGAGGTCGATCCCCCCCGAGAACGCCGTGTCGCCATAAAGGCTCAGGCCCGCCTGCAGCAGGAAATCATCGTCGTCGTTCGCCGGCTGCGGGTTCGCCGCCGTGCGCACCGCCGCCGCGTTCACGTCGTTGATGTAGGTGACGCCGACATACGGCATCACGTTGGACGTGTAGTACATGGCACGGCCGCCGACCTGGAGCTGGTCGAGATCCGTGCTCGACGAGGCAATCGCCGTGCCGGTGCTGTCCACGTAGGCGTCGTTCTTGGTCTCGGAGATCGAGTAGCCCACGCGGCCTGACAGGCCGATTGAGTTGGCGAACCAGTGGCTCGCGGTCAGACCGGCTGCGAAGTAGTCGGTCGTGCTGTCCTGCGTGCCGGTGATCGTCACGCCACCCGCCACGCGGCGGTTGTCGATCTCCGACGACGTGCGCGCGTAGCTCGCATCCATCGACAGCCAGTCGTTGAAGGCAATCGACACGTAGGGACCGAACGTCGTGCCGTCGGTTTCCGACCCGCCGCCGTTGAAGGCGGAATCCGTGTCCGACCACGACTTCGACACGAAGAAGCCGATCGTCAGCGGATCGGCCAGCTTGTAGTCGAGGCCGATGGACGCGCTCTTGGTATCGGACTCGTAGGCGATGCCCGGCGAGTCGTTCTCGGCCTCGTTGTAGGAGAAGCTCGTCCACGCGCTCAGCTTCTGGCCGACGGCCGCGGTCTCTTCGCCGGCCGAGATACCGGTTTCCGGCAGCCCCGCCACCTGCGCGCCGTCGAGCTGGCGGTTGATGTTCACGTTGTTGAGGTGGTTCAGAACCGTCTGCGAGATGATTTGCGTCTGGGTGAGCTGCTGCTCCGTCGTCAGCGCGGTCGTCGTGTCCGTTGTCGAGGAGACCTCGCTGGACGTCGTCGTGGGCGTTGGATGCGGCGTCGCCGCGTTCGCAACGCCCGCGCTCGCCAGAAGGGCCGCCGTCGCAGCAGCGGACAGCAGCGTCGTCTTGAAGTTGTTCGTGCCAGGCATGTGGCTCTACCCCCGTGTTCTGCGTGTCGCAGTCGGCATCGGTGCGCCCGACTCGGCAGGGCGCTGTTTGTTCGGGGATTTTTCTGGCCAAATGGGCTGCCCCGCGCCATCGGACGCAAGGCATAGACCGAAGGATATAGACCTATCGGCATAGACCCTCTGCCGGATGGCGGCGGCCTCCGGAAATCCTTGAAAATCCAAGGCATTCAGCCGTTTCAGGCGCCGAGCCGGGGATCGATGGGAATGACGGGACCGACACCCGCAACGACCGCGCACCACCACCGCGCGAAAGAACGTGACAGGGGTGTTGCGCTGGCGCGACAGCTTGCCGTGGCCGCCGGCGCGGCGCTCATCGCCCTCGCGTCACTCGGCGAACCCGCCCATGCGAGTCCCTACGGCCATCCCTCGCCGCCGCCCTCGCCTCCCCCATCACCGCCACCCCAGCCCCCGGTGATCCCGCCGCAGCCGCCGGTGCGCCCGCCCGCCGTGCAGGACCGCATCATCCAGCAGCAGATGCGCGAAGGCGCCGCCCAGGCGCAAAGCCGCATGAAGGCGGCAGCAAGCCTGCCGCCGGTGACCGCCCGGACGGCACAGAAGATCGACGACTGGAGCGATTTCGGAAATCTCACCGAGGACGAGCTCACCGCCCTCTTCCACGAGAACGGCTGGTTCCCGGCAGGCGCCGGAACCCTGAGCGGGTCGGAACTCAAGGCGATGATGCTCGGTGCGGCCAGCGGCCCGCAGCGTCAACAGCTGATGGCGATGCCGGACAGCCAGTTCAACCGCATCGCGGGTGCCCTCAACAACGCGGTGATGATGGCCGGCGCGGGTGGCGATCCCAACCGCGGCATCGCCCGCCTCTTCAAGCGCGAATACGCCAAGACATGCATGTGCGGCCCGCAGGCCTTCGCCGATGCGCTGGGCCGCGCCGAAACCCAGTTCGCCGCCAACGTCCAGAGCGCCCTCATCAAGGCGATGGCCGGCCAGAACATCCAGGGCGGCGGCATGGTCCCCGCCGCACCCGTCGTCGTCTACAGCGTGAACGACCCGGAAATCGGCATCGCCCAGGCGATGATCAACGCAGGCCAGCAGGTCGCCGCCAACAATCCCCCGCCACCACCGCCCGGCGGTGGCGGTGGCGGTGGCGGAGGAGGTGGCGGAGGAAACCCGGCCCCGCCCGCACCGCCCGGTGGCGGTGGAGGTGGTGGCAACCCGGCCCCGCCTGCACCGCCCGGTGGTGGTGGTGGAGGCGGCGGCAATCCCGCTCCACCGGCTCCTCCCGGGGGCGGCGGCGCCGTGCCGCCCGGTGGCGGCGGGGGAGCCGTGCCGCCCGGGGGTGGCGGCGGAGGTCCGGTTCCGCCCGGGGGCGGCGCAGTGCCACCCGCTCCGCCGGGCAACAGCTCCCTCCCGCCCGGCGGAGGCGGCGGCAAGCCGCCCGTCGATATCAGCGGCCTGATCAACACACCGCCGCCCGGCATCGAACCGCTCGCTGGTCCCTTCGAGGATCCGCCAGGGCCCGACATGACCCCGGCGGAGAAGTCGGAACCCGGTGAGAAGATGCCGGACGTGCCTTACATCCCGCCGGTCGTCGCGCCCGAGAAGCAGTGCGCCACGGTCGAATGCTACCAGGCGGAACTCGACCGCCTCGCCCGCGAGCGCAAGAAGCTCGACATCGACGTGCGCAACGAACCTTTCATCGCCACGCTCGATACCGTCGGCAATATTACCTCGGGCGTCGGCGGCATCGGCTGCGCCACCGCCAACCCGGCCTGCGCCCTCCTGCCCATCGGCGTTGCGGTCAAAGGTCTCAAGGCGCTGATCACGGCCGGCAAGGAATCCCAGAAGGCGGGCGTCGACGGCGCCAGCCAGGGCGAGCGTGCCGGCGTTTTCTTCGGCACCGCTGGCATGGAGATCGGCACCGAGGCCGGCAAGGAACTGGTCGGTGGCGCCATTGGCAAGCTTGTGCCCTCGGGCCTCGTCGGCGAGTTCGGTGAAGCGGTGATCGATGTCGGCATCGGCACCGGCGTCGACAACGCGGGCGCCATCGGCAATGCCGCGATGAACGTCGTCGAAGGCAACCCGGGCCAGGTCGCGAAGGACACCAAGGCGTTCGCAGGCGACGTGGGCCGCGTCATGACCGGCGGAGGTTTCTAGGATGCGTTGGACCCTGATCCCCTGCCGCCTCGCGGCCTCTGCCGCCGTCATCGTTGCGATCTTCCTCGCGGCCCTTTCCCAGCCGGCGAAGGCGCAGAACCCCGAGATCCCGCTCCACGCCAGGGTCGCAAGTTACGGCGTCATCCTGGGGCTGCGCGGTGCCGAGGCGAGCCCGGACGGCCTGCCCGCCACGCTCTCAGCCGAAGCGCGGGAGGCGCTGGCCGACCCGGACTTCGGCTACGAAGGCTTCCTCGTCCATTCGATCCACGTGGAAGGTCTTGCCCTCGTCGAGGACACGGAGAACCGCTGGCGGCTTCTTGGCCTCATCATCTTCGAGGACATGGCCCAGCGCCGCGTCTATGCCGAGTTTGCCGCCTACTACGACACCGATGGCACGCAGGTGACGATCGACTGGGCCACGGCCCGCACCCGCATGCCGGAGACCCCGTCGATCATCTGGTTCGTCGCCGACCCGGACGAATTCACCGCTGAGGACCTCGCGCCCAAGTCCCACGCCGAACTTCTGAAACTCGCGGCCGAACGCTCCCTCGAAACAGCACCGAGTGGCAAGAGCAGCTACGCCATCTACGCGGTTTCCATGGACCGTTTCCCGGCCGATGCCGAGACCATGTTCCGCACATCGGATGACGACGCGCGCGTGACGACGTTCAACTTTGCCGGATGGCCTGCTGCCGTCTTCCAGAGCCGCATCGCGGCCCACGAGATCGGCAACCCCGCGACTTACACGGTCATGACAGGCGGCGGCGATACGATCAGCGAACTGACAGCGTTTCCCGGGCGTCCCATCCGGACCGAGTAGTCCGTACACCACGCCCATCACGGGGCGGCTGCTGGCGCAGCCGTTCTTCCCAACGCAGCGCATGCTCGACGATGACGGCAAGGTCGTCGAGCTTCGGCGTCCAGTCGAGCGTCTCGCGCAGCCGAGAGGCATCCGCCACCACCACCGGCGGATCACCCGCCCGCCGCGGCCCGCTGCGCCGGGCAATCTCCCGGCCCGACACCGCCTCGACCGTGTCCAGAACCTCGCGCACGCTCGCCCCGCGCCCGTAGCCACAGTTGAAGACGCCGCCGCTCCGGCCCTTCCGCAGGTGGTCCAGGGCCGCCAGGTGCGCCGATGCCAGATCGCTCACATGGATGTAGTCACGGATGCCCGTTCCGTCCGGCGTGTCGTAGTCCGTGCCGAAGACGTCCACGTGCTTGCGCGCGCCGGTCACCGCCTCGAGCGCCACCTTGATCAGGTGCGTCGCCCGCGCGGTGGACTGGCCGGCGCGCCCCGCCGGGTCCGCGCCCGCCACGTTGAAATAGCGAAGCGCCACGTAGTCGAGATCGTGCGCCGCGGCCGTGTCCCGCAGCATCCACTCGGTCATCAGCTTGGACGTGCCGTATGGCGACACCGGTGACAGCAGCGCATCCTCGCGCACGGGTACCTGTTCGGGAATGCCGTAGACCGCCGCCGTCGAGGAGAAGATGAAGCGCCCGATGCCATGCGCAACGCACGCGGCGATCAGTTCACGCGATTTGACCGTGTTGTTGAGATAGTAGCCAAGCGGATCGGTCACCGATTCCGGCACGATGATCGAGCCGGCAAAATGGATCACCGCGTCGAACGGCGTCGAAGCCATGAGGCGGTCGAGAAGCGCCCGGTCGCCAACGTCCCCTTCGACAAGCCGCACCCCATCGGGAATGGCGCTGGCGAAGCCCGTCGACAGATTGTCGAGAACGGTCACATGTTCGCAGCGGTCGGCAAGCGCCAGCACCGTGTGGCTGCCGATATAGCCTGCGCCGCCGGTGACCAGGACCGCCATGAAGAGCCTCTTGCCGAAACATCTCCGGCGCGGGCCCCGAAATTACGGCAGGCCTCTAGGCCCGCGCGCCGGCCAGCGCCAAGTCGGCTTCCATCATGTCGGCAACGAGTTGGGGAAACGTTACTTTCGGCGCCCAGCCCAGCTCGTCCCGGGCCTTGTTGGCGTTGCCCAGCAGCGAATTGACCTCCGCCGGGCGGAAAAACGCCGGATCGACCTCGATCAGCACGTCGCCGGTCTTGCGGTCGCGGCCCTTTTCCTCGACGCCCGTGCCCGACCACTCGATCTCGCGCCCCACGTGCGAGAAGGCGAGTTCGGCGAATTCACGCACCGAGTGGTCCTCGCCTGTCGCCAGCACGTAGTCGGAGGCTTCCGCCTGCTGCTGCATCAGCCACATGCCCTCGACATAGTCGCGCACATGGCCCCAGTCGCGCCGCGCATTGAGGTTGCCGAGCCGCAGGCTCTTGCCGCGCCCGTGATGGATACCCGCAACGCCGATGGTGATCTTGCGGCTCACGAAGTCTTCCCCGCGCAACGGCCCTTCATGGTTGAAGAGGATGCCGTTCGAGGCATGGAAGCCATAGGCGTCGCGGTAGTTCACCACCGTCAGGAAAGCGTGGTGCTTGGAGATCGCGTAGGGACTGCGCGGCTGGAACGGCGTCGTCTCGCTCTGCGGCGTTTCCTGCACGTTGCCGAACAGCTCCGACGTGGACGCCTGGTAGAACCGCACGTGCCCGCCCATGTCGAGCAGCCGGATGGCCTCCAGCAGCCGTAATGTGCCCAGCGCGTTCACGTTGGCGGTGTACTCCGGCTTCTCGAAGCTCACCTGCACATGGCTCTGCGCGGCGAGGTTATAGACCTCGTCCGGTTGCGCGCGCTTGAGCGCCTGCACGAGGCTCGCCCCGTCGGTCATGTCGCCCGCGTGGAAGGTGATCTCCCGCTCGACGGTCTCAGCGCCAAGCACGTCCGCCAGCCGCCCCAGCGTCGAATTGGACGAGCGCCGCCGCAGCCCGTGGACCGCGTAGCCCTTTTCCAGCAGCAGCTTGGCCAGGTACCCCCCGTCCTGTCCGGTGATGCCTGTAATGAGCGCGGTCTTCTGCGGCATGTCGTCGTGTTCCAGTCTGGGGCCGAGGCGGAGGGATCAATGCTGATTTCGACCGGTTGCATAGCCCAAAACCGCAACAAGTGCGAACAGGCAATATGAAAGGCGATTTGCGGCCCGCCTCGCACCGTTGCGCTCCCCTTCGCCGCTAACCCTGACACCGGCTACCGATTGCGAATGCTGCGCTGCCGCGCTATCCAGTTGGACCTAGGTCGGGGGCGTTTGGCAGGGGCGGCCGCGTATCCCCCGGGGGGCTCACCCGCGCGCCCAGGCGGATCTCCATGATCGATGAATCCACTGTTCTTGTGACCGGCGGCGCCGGCTTCATCGGCTCGTTCCTGTGCGAGCGTCTGCTGGCGGAGGGCAAGTCGGTCCTCTGCGTCGACAACTACTTCACCGGCGGCCGGCGCAACATCGCCCACCTGATGGACGACAAGCGGTTCGAGCTCATGCGCCACGACATCACCTGGCCGCTCTACGTGGAGGTCGGCGACATCTACAACCTCGCCTGCCCCGCCTCGCCCATCCACTACCAGCACGATCCGGTGCAGACGACCAAGACCAGCGTTCATGGCGCGATCAACATGCTGGGGCTCGCCAAGCGCGTGAAGTCGCGCATCCTCCAGGCGTCTACCAGCGAGGTCTACGGCGATCCATCTGTCCATCCGCAGCCGGAAGGCTACTGGGGCAACGTGAACCCCATCGGCATCCGCGCCTGCTACGACGAGGGCAAGCGCTGCGCCGAGACACTGTTCTTCGACTACTACCGCCAGCACCAGCTGCGTATCCGGGTGGCGCGCATCTTCAACACCTACGGCCCCCGCATGCACGCCAACGACGGCCGTGTGGTGTCCAACTTCGTGGTGCAGGCCCTCAAGGGCGAGTCCATCACGCTCTACGGCGATGGCTCCCAGACGCGATCGTTCTGCTACGTGGACGATCTCGTGGACGGGCTCATCCGCCTGATGAACATGCCCGACGATTATCCGGGCCCGGTCAATATCGGCAATCCTGGCGAGTTCACCATCCGCGAACTCGCCGAGCACGTCATCCGCCTCACGGGCTCCAAGTCGAAGATCGTCACCAAGCCGCTGCCACAGGACGATCCCAAGCAGCGCAAGCCCGATATCCGGATCGCCACCGACGATCTCGGCTGGAAGCCGGTCACGCCCCTCGAAGAGGGCCTGAAAAAGACCATCACCTATTTCGACGAACTGCTCTCGGAGGGCGCGGCGTAGCTGCCGCTCTTTCCAAGAGGCCGTGTCTCACACGCGGAACTTCGCTTCCACGTAATCAACAAGCTCCTGCACGCAGGCGTCAACGTTCTGCGCGGACGTATCGACCGTCAGCTGCGGCGTCTCGGGCGCCTCGTAGGGGGCACTGATGCCGGTGAATTCCTTGATCTCGCCCGCACGCGCCTTCTTGTAGAGGCCCTTGGGGTCGCGTTCCTCGCAGGTCTTGAGGTCCGCGGCCACGTAGATCTCGTGGAAGGCATCGCCCGCCGCAGCACGCGCCCGGTCCCGGTCCGACCGGTACGGTGAAATGAAGGACGTGATGGCGATGGCGCCCGCCTGTGCGAACAGCGCTGCCACCTCGCCCACGCGGCGGATGTTCTCCGCCCGGTCTTCCGGCGAGAAGCCGAGATTGGCGTTGAGCCCGTGGCGCACGTTATCACCGTCGAGCGTGAAGACGTTGTAGCCCTTCTCGAAGAGCCGCTTTTCAAGCTCGATCGCAAGCGTCGACTTGCCCGCGCCCGAAAGACCGGTCAGCCAGATCACGCCGCCCTTGTGGCCGTTCTTGGCCGCCCGGGCTTCGGCGGTGATGCCATGCTCGACCTTGGTGATATTGCTCGAGCGTGTGGTGATCAGCTCGCGCTGGTCGGCGTAGCCTTCCATCGAGATGATGCCGCCGCCGGAGATGTCATACCCATCGATCAGCACGAAACGGCCGGTGCGCGGCATCTCGATGAACTCGTCGAGGGCCAGCATGCGCTTGCCGCGCAGGATGACTTCCGCCACCTGGTTGCGCTCGACCTGGCCTGCGTCCGTTGCCGACAGATCGGTGGTATCGATAATGTGCTCGATCGCCTGCACCTGCACGCGGGCTTCAAACGTATTGAGCTTGATCTTGTAGGTCTTGCCCACGGTGAGCGGGTCGTGGCCGAGCCAGAAGATGCGGGCGCGGAACACGTCCGTCTCAATCGGCGCGCCGTCCTCGTGGCTGGCGATATCGCCGCGCTCCACGAAGATCTGCTCATCCAGCGTCACGCCGATGCTTTCGCCAGCGGAGGCCTCCTCCGGCGGCGTTGCGCCGGGCAGGGCAGACCAGCTCTCGATGGTCTTGACCCTGGCCGTCTTGTTGGAAGGCGAGAAGACCAGCGTGTCGCCCACCTTCAGCGAGCCGCTTTCAAGACGGCCAGCGATGATGCGGCGTGTATCGAACTTGTACACGTCCTGAATCGGGAAACGCAGCGGCTGGTCCACAGCCGGCGCCGACGGCAGGAAGCTGTCGAGCGCGCGCACCACGGTCGGCCCCTTGTACCAGGGCATGTTGGTGGACTGGGTGGCGATGTTGTCGCCCTCGCGCGCCGAGACCGGGATCACGAATGTGGGTTCGACGCCGATGGTGCGCAGGTAGTCGCGGTATTCTTCCTCGATGAGGTCGAACTGCTCCTGCTCGTAACCGACCATATCCATCTTGTTGACGGCCACCGCGACCTGGCGGATGCCCATCAGGTGAAGGAGGTAGCCGTGACGCCGCGACTGCTCGCGCACGCCTTCGGAGGCATCGATGATCAGGAGCGCGGCGTCGGACTGCGCGGCGCCGGTGATCATGTTCTTGAGGAATTCCTTGTGGCCCGGCGCGTCGATGATCGTGTAGTCGCGCGCCTCGGTCTTGAACCAGATCTGCGACGTGTCGATCGTGATGCCCTGATCGCGCTCGGCCTGCATGGCGTCCATCAGGAAGGCCCACTCGAACGGCATGCCGCGCCGGTCGCACATGGCCTTGATGGCCTCGTATTTGCCTTCCGGCAGCGAGCCCGTGTCGTGGAACAGGCGGCCGACGAGGGTCGACTTGCCGTGGTCCACGTGGCCCACGATCACGATGCGCAGGAGATCCCGGACGCGCTGGGCGGCGGGATTGGACGCGGCCACGCTTACGTTTGCCTTGGTCATGTCTCTTGCCCCTGCGCTTACATGTAGCCTTCGGCGCGCAGGCGCTCGAAGGCATCTTCTGAATCGTGGTCCATCACGCGGCCCGCGCGTTCCTCGGTGCGGATGGTCTCAAGCTCGGCGATGATTTCCTCAACCGTCGAGGCACTGGACTCGAAGGGCTCGGTGATCCCCTTCTCGCCCAGCGAGCGGTAGCGCTTGCCGTCCTTGGCGAAATAAAGCGGCACGAGGGGAATATCCTCGCGCTGGATGTACCGCCAGATATCGAGCTCCGTCCAATGCAGCAGCGGATGGATGCGGATGTGGGTGCCTTCCGGGTAGTCCGTCTTGTACTGGTCCCAGAACTCGGGCGGCTGGTCGCGGAAATCCCAGTGGCCTTCCGCGCCGCGCGGGCTGAACACGCGCTCCTTGGCGCGCATGGACTGCTCGTCGCGTCGGATGCCCGCGATGATACCGTTGAAGCCGTACTTGGCGATCACTTCCTTGACGCCCGCCGTCTTGCGCGCGGCAAGGCGCGAGGCCGGGGGGAGCGACGGATCGATTGTTTCGATCGGCGGGCACGGATCATTGATGAGCTTGAGCCCCCACTCCTTCACGTACTGGTCGCGGAAGGCGTAGGTTTCGTCGAACTCGAGGCCGGTATCGAGATGGGCGACCGGGAACGGGATGTGGCCAAAGAAGGCCTTCTTGGCCAGCCAGATCATCACGTTGGAGTCTTTCCCGAGCGACCACAGCATCGCGATGTTGTCGATGCGGTTGAACGCTTCGCGGAAAATGAAAATGCTCTGGGCTTCGAGCTGGTCGAGACGATCCATGTCCTGCTCTCCGGGCAACGCGGACTTCGGTCTGGCGCTGGAACCCCCGTCCCAGGCCTGATGATTGGCGCTTAGGTAATTCTGCACCTTCAAAGTGTCAAATGATTTATACTACAAAAATACAATGTTATATTGTCATCTATAACCAATGGCCGATGGCGGTCATGGGCATCTCACGCTGGAATGCAGGGACCGTGCCGGACCTTTCCTGGTTTTGGCGCAGTTTTTGCTGACTGAACGCGGAAACTGTGTGGCCGCGGAGGAGTGTTCCCATTGGGGTAACTCTGCCACGCCTGTTTCACGAGCCTGTGACCGTTGCAAGCTAGAAGGCCACTTGGCAGGGTACTGAGTATCTGGGGGGCATAAAGCAATGTCGGAACAAGGCGCGTGGCGGTCGGAATCCGTTGCTGCGGATTCCGCCTCGGCATTCCCGGGTGTGCTCGGCCGCAAGCGGCCCCGGCGGCGCATTCCGTTGTTGCGGATTGCGGTCGACAGTGTCGCGTTCCTGGATGCGACGGTGATCATCCTCACGTCAATCATCGCCGACTTCGCCTACATTTCAGGCATCCTCGGCCGTGCACCGGAACTCTCCGAGGCAATCGGCGCCGGGCTGATCGCTGCCGGTATCGCCATCATCGCCTTCCGCCGGGCAGGGCTCTATCGCCCCTCCCGCGTCATGGGCCGGGCCAACCGCAGCCGCGATCTGCTGGTCTGCTGGACGCTTGCGCTGGTCGGCCTGCTGGTCGTCGCCTTCCTCACCAAGTCTTCGGCATCCTTCTCGCGCGGCTGGGCCGTCCTCTGGTACGTCCTTGCCGCAGGCGGGCTTGTGGCAGACCGCATCCTGGCCGAGCGCGTCATCCGGGAACTCGCAGACAAGGGCATGCTCACCCGCAAGGTCGCCATCGTCGGCGCCTCGATGCAGACCGACCGGCTGGTCGAGGGCCTGCTGAGCCACCATCCGGAAATCGCCATTGCGGGCGTGTTCGACGACCGCCGCCGCGCCCGCGACGGGGAAGAGCCGAAGCTGCGCGCGGGCGGTACCGTGGATGACCTCATCCGCTTCGGGCAGAAGCAGGATCTCGACGAGATCGTCATCACGCTGCCGCCCCAGGCCGGCGGCCGCGCCTCCATGATCGCCGACCGCCTCGCGGTGCTGCCCGTCGATATCCGCATGTGCGTGGCCGTGCCCGGCCTCGGCGACGGCGTACCGGATACCGAGGTGCTGCGCGACCAGCTTCTGCTGCGTACCCGCCGCCGGCCGCTCGGCGACTGGGCCTATATCGTGAAGGTGCTGGAGGATCGCATCCTCTCCTTCTTCGGCCTGATTGCGCTTGCACCGGTCATGCTGCTGATCGCGCTGGCCATCAAGCTGGACACGAAGGGGCCCGTCTTCTTCCGTCAGCGCCGCCACGGCTTCAACCACGAAGTCATCTGGGTCATGAAGTTCCGCACCATGACGGTGCTCGAGGACGGCGACGTGGTCCGGCAGGCCAGCAAGGACGACAATCGCGTGACACGCGTCGGCCGCTTCCTGCGCCGTACCAGCCTCGACGAGCTGCCGCAGCTGATCAATGTGCTGAAAGGCGAGATGTCGCTGGTCGGCCCGCGTCCCCACGCCCTCGCCCACAACGAGGCCTATTCGGAGATCATCGACAACTACGCGTTCCGCCACCGCGTGAAGCCGGGTATCACCGGCTGGGCGCAGGTGCATGGCCTGCGCGGCGAGACGTCGAACGAATCCATGATGCGCGACCGCGTCGATTACGATCTCTATTACATCGAGAACTGGTCGCTCTGGCTCGACATCAAGATCATGTTCCGCACCCTCGGTGTGCTTCCCTTCCAGCAGAATGCCTACTGAGACGGCCGCCCGCAGCGCACCGTCGCCAGGCGAGACGCACGCATCACCGGCCA
Organism: Parvibaculaceae bacterium; assembly: GCA_965229975.1. Taxonomy (GTDB): domain Bacteria; phylum Pseudomonadota; class Alphaproteobacteria; order CGMCC-115125; family CGMCC-115125; genus Pyruvatibacter. Next base: position 24,741 of record OZ245936.1, on the reverse strand, counting down.
CGGCGCCGCGCCACGTGGTGCACGTGATCACCCGCTTCATCCGAGGCGGCGCGGACGAGAACACGCTGCTCACCTGCAACGGCCTCGCCGCACGCGGCCACAAGGTCACGCTCATCTACGGCCGCGACCATCACCCGGACATGATCGCCCGCCTCGATGCCAGCGTGGCGCCCATCCTGCTGCCGAGCCTGGTGCGCGAGGTCTCGCCTGCAACCGATCTCAGGTGCCTGCGGGACATGCGCGCCATGCTCCGCCGCCTCGCGGCCGATATCGTGCATACGCATGAAAGCAAGGCAGGCATCATCGGACGGCTCGCGGCGCCCCGCGCCACTGCCCGCGTGGTCCATGGCGTCCACATCCTGCCCTTCGTGAACGTGTCGGCCACCAAGCGGCTCCTCTATCTTGCACTCGAGAAAATCGCGGCGCGGCGAACCGACGCCTATATCGACGTCAGCGCCGGCATGCGCGACGAGTGCCTCGCCCACGGCCTCGGCACGCCCGCCAGCCACACCGTCGTGCCCAGCGGCATGGACACCGCCGCCTTCCGCAACGCCGTTCCCGCCGCCGACATCCGGCAGGAGGCAGACGAGCGCGCGGCGGGCGCACGCGCCACCATCGCCCTCATGCTGGCCGCCTTCGAACCGCGCAAGCGCCAGGCGCAGCTTCTGCGCGCTGTCGCCCCGGTCCTGCGCAACCGGCCGAACCTGGTCCTTGCCCTGGCCGGCGACGGCCCCCAGCGCCCCGAGATCATGGCGCTGGCCACCGAACTCGGCATTGCTGCGCAGGTGATGTTTCCCGGCCACCGCGACGATGCCGCCGCGGTTATCGCCGCCGCCGACGTCTGCCTGATGGCGTCCGAGCGTGAAGGCCTGCCCCGCGTCATCGTGCAATACGCGCTCGCGGGAAAGCCGGTCATCGCGACAGCGCTCCCCGGTATTGCCCAGGTCGTGACGCACGGCGAAAGCGGCATCGTCACGCCCCTCGACGACCTCGCCGCCCTTGCCGGCGCACTCGAAAGCCTCGCTGAAGATCCCGCCCGTCAGGCAGCCATGTCCGCCGCCGCCCGGACGCGCGACCTCTCCGCCTGGGACACGGATGCAATGGTGGACGCGATCGAGGCCTGTTACGCTGACTTGGCTTAAGGAGCCGGACCGGCTCGCGACCGCCACGGTGCGTGTCAGTGGAACGTCACGTCATGGCCGCGGCCGACAGGTGATCCGCCAGCCGGTAGGACAGCGCCGCAATCGTCAGGAACGGGTTTGCATAGCCGTAAGCCGTGAACACCGACGGCCCGGCCACGTAGAGGTTGCGCGTCGTGTGCACCCGGCAGTCCCGGTCCACCACGCTGCGCGCGGGATCATCGCCCATCCGCGTCGTTCCCATGAAATGCGAATGGATGGCCGTGATCGGCCAGTCGTCCAGCGCCTCAAGCACCTTGTACTCGATGTGCCCGATGCCATGCGTCCGGAACTCACCGTCCAGCACCTCGAGGAATTTCAGCACCGACGCCTTGTCCCGCTCGGTGAACCGCCAGCGGATATTCGCCTTCGGCATCCCGCGGCCGTCTGTCTCGGGCGACAAGGTGATCCGGTTGTCCGCGTCCGGGTACTGGTCAAGGAACCCGCGCAACACCAGCGTGCCCGCACGCCGCTGCAACCGCGCCAGCCGGCTGATCCCCTCGAAGATCAGCAGCCCCAGCCCCGGCAGGATGCCGCGCACGACCACGTTGCGGTCGATAAGCGGCGACTTCACCGCCTGCGTCCCGCGCGCCAGCTCGAAGGCACGGCTCGCGCGGTACTCCACCAGCGGCGACAGCTGCACATAGTGGTTGAGCAGCGCGTGCCGCCGCTGCGCCTCGGCGTTCAATCCCACGCCCGCGCGCATGACACCCTGGCCCAGCGCCGTGTCGGTGAATAGCGGATGATCCGTGCGCGTGCGCCGGTCCAGCACCAGCGCCGCGATATCGGCCTTGGGATGGGTCGAGAAGTAGCGGCCCACGTTCCCCAACTGGTTGCCGGTCCCGTCCGCGCAGCGCGACCGCGAGGCGAGCAGCAGCCGCGTTGTCTCGATCCCGCCAGCCGCCAGCACGAAGCGGCGGGCGGATACCTCTGTCTCGCTCCCGTCCGGCGAGCGGACACGGGCCCCGGTCACGGTCCCCTCGGCGTCCTCTTCAAACGCCACCACAGGCGCATCCACCACCACGGCAAGGCTTGGCAACTCCACCGCCCGCTGTGCCAGCCATGGCGCCACGCGGAACGTCTGCGGCGCCCAGGAAAACAGCTTGGCCTCCGCCGCGCCGCCCAGAAGCCCGGCCCAAGCGGGCGGGGCCTCGGGCATGGCATTGCGCATATCCGCGGCCCGGGCCGCGCCTATCAGCTTGGCGGCCTTGGCGTAGTAGGCCTCGAGGTCTCCCGCACCCAGGGGCCAGCCCGATTGCGGCACCCAGTCCCGCGCCTCGAAGTCGATCGCTTCGAGCGGCGCCACCCGTCCCGCCCACAGGTTGGACGAACCGCCCAGCTGGATTGCCCGGCCGAACTGGATGTCCGTATCGCCGCCCACGTCCAGCCGCCCGATCCCGTCCATGGCGCCCGCATCACGCCCCTCGGGTCCGGCCTCCAGCAGCACCACCCGCTGCCCCCGTTCGGCCAGCGTCACTGCCACCACGGCGCCTGCCGGCCCCGACCCGACGACGCAGACGTCCGGCTCCGAACCGGCTGCCTCGGCAACGGAAACGAAAGGCATCAGCAAACGCGCCTCATTCACGGGCCTCCGGTTCGGCGGCTGGCAGCGCGTGGAACTTGCGCAGGTAGTGCCAGACCATCACCGCGGTCGCGATGCGGTAGAGCGCGGTCGAGGCAATGGCGCCGAGTATTCCGAAGAACGGCACCAGCGCGGCGGACGCCACGAGGCGAACAACGTTCGTCCCTACCGTGATATCTCGGTAACTGCGCGCGTCCAGCTTGGAAAGGATGAAGGTGAACTTCGTCGTCGCCGCCTGCCCGATCACGATCGTACCGAGCAGCAGCTGGCAATAGAGCGTTGCTTCTTCGTAACTGTCGGTGAAGGCGAGCGGGATGAACCACGGGACGATCGCCAGCGCGATGAAGATGACGCCGGCTGAGATCGCGAAGCTCGCCATGTTGAGTTTGCGGTTCAGTTCCGGCGTATACGCAGACCGCTTGGAGAACCCCGGCACCAGCACCTTGCGCACGGATTGAAGGTATTTTTTCAACAGCTCGGGAATCCGCTCCGCCACCGCGAAGACCGCCAGCGCCTCGGGTGACAGGAAATAGAACAGCAGAAACTTGTCGGCGTGATTGCCCGCCACGTTGAACGCGCTGTGAAACGTGGTACGCACCCCATATGAGATGGCGCCAGGTTCGGCACCTGCATACTTCGAAATCTTCAGGTAGATGCGTCCGGCAAGCCAGAGGTTCTGGATCGCCAGCACCACGTTGGTGATCAGCACAACCCAGGCGATCCCGATTTCCATCGTCAGCAGCGCGGCAATGGCCGCGCCGTACGAGACTAGGAAGCCGATGCCCTGGTAGATCGAGTTCAGCCTGAACTCGGCGTGCCCGGCGTTGTAAGACGTCCAGAGTTGGAGGCCGTGGGCAAAAGGAAACAGCGCTGCTGCAGCAAGGCAGCCCAGCAGCACCTGCTCACGCCCCGATGTACCCTCGAACAGACCAACACCCACCAGCGCCGCCGTGCCGATCAGGCTCGCAGCGAGCACCAGCCGGGCGGACAGCCTGAACGTCCCTTCGAAACCGCGGGCGATAGACTGGGTCACCACGTTCTGGATGCCTGGCATGGTGAAGATGCCGGCGATCCCGATGGTCGCGACAATCAGCTGGTATTCACCCACGCTCTCCTTCGAGAGCACGCGCACCATCACGATGATGAGGGCGAGCGAAGCGACCTGCCGCAGCAGGTTGAGCGCAACCACCCAACCCCCGTCTGCGATTAGCTTGCGGTACTTGGTTGCCGCACGCTCAAGTCTGTCCATCGGCCGCATGAAACAAGGCGCTCCTATGGGCGCGCTTCGCCCCGTTGCTTGATGACCTTCGCAGGCACGCCGACCGCGACCGAGTAGGGCGGCAGGGACTTGTTCACAACGCTGCCCGCGCCCACCACGCAACCCTTCCCGATGGTCACGCCGTCCAGCACGCGAACGCCCGTGCCGAGCCACACGTCATCTTCAAGGGTCACGCCAAGCCACCGGTTGCCCTGCTCGATCACGGGCACGTCCGCATCCTCGAAATTGTGATTGAACGCCACGATGGAGCAGCCCGCTGCGATACGGACATTGTCGCCGAGCGTGATGCCACCGTAACCCAGCAGCACGCAGTAGGGATTGATGGAGCAGTTGCGCCCGATCTCGATGAAACCTGTGCGCGGACCAAGGTAGGCGTAGTCCTTGATCTTCGACTTTGCCCCGATCCGCACTAGCCAGTCTCGCTTCGTGTTGCGGTTCAGCACGATCTGCACCTTCGGCTCCACGGTCGCGCTACGGGCAATCTCGATCTGCCCCACGAGCCCGAACTTCAGGCGCGTCACCTTGACCAGGACGCGGCGCTGTATGTTCAGCAGCTTTCGGAACAGGCGCTGGCTTCGCGTGATCATTTGATCGCGGCAGCCTGCATGTTGGACGGCAGCATTGTGTCGGTCTCGCTGCGCTCGTCTTGGAACTGGCGTGTGTCGTACTGCCGCACGATGAAGACGTCGAGAAAGCGGATCGTGTGGAACAGCAGCTCGATGAACGGCCGCGCCAGCGGGAAGATGTCGCACTGCAGGTGAATGCGCTGGATGAGAATGGCGATCGTCTCGAACGGCTGGCTCGACCCGCGCACCATCTCGATCTTCGAGAATCCCTTCAGCATCAACCGCATGCCGTAGGGCGTGAAATGGAAGAAGTTGTCCGGGCACTCGTGGAACGAGAACACCGCGCTCGCTGACAGGACGAGCCGGCCGCCCGGCTTAAGGATGCGGCGCATGTCTTCCACCAGCCGCTCCGGATCGGGAATGTGCTCCAGCAGCCCGGTGCAGAACACCACGTCGAAGCTGTCGCTCTCGATCTTCGACAGGTCGCGGTAGTAGAGGTCCATGTGCATGTCCGCGGGCATGTCGCGCCGCTTCGTCACCGCGTAGGCGTTCGGGAAATAGGGCTTGTAGTCCACGTCCTCCGAATGGACGACGAGCGTACGCGCGTCGGTTGCGTATTCCTGGCACAGCCGGTCCAGGTTCCGCGTCGAGAGCTTCTTCTTGGTAAGCGAGAATCGGTAGAGCTTGCGCTTGATCCGCGGCCAGCCGGTCACCTTCCGCGGCCGCTCGGGGCGCTCTTCCATACGCTCGGTCGTCATCGTCTGTCTCCCCACCAGGCAGAAGGGCCAACGGTCGCCCGGACCCACAACACACAGTCCGCATGGAGGCGCCCCCGCATGCGGAAAATCTCAACCGGACTGGACACCGAGCCCTTGCAGGATCGATGCCGCCCTCTCCTCCCAGGTGTACTTGGCGAGAAACTCGTTACGCGCGGTTTCCCCTAGATGCCCGCGGAACGCCGGATCGTCCCTCAATTCCTCAAGCGCCGCCGCCCAGGCGGCGACCCCGTCTTCCGCTGGCGGGCACAGCATAGCGTTTTCCCGCGGCCGCAGCACTTCCCGAAGCACCGGCAGGTCGCTCGCCACCATCGCCTTGCCCAGGGCCATGTATTCGAAGACCTTGAGGGGCGACATCCAGCGCGAAAGATCACCACGCCCCGACCCGCTGACACGCTCCAGGTAAGGCGCCAGCACCACGTCCATGGCGGCGATGTACCGCTGTGCCTCCCGGTGGCTTACATGCCCGGCGAAATGTAGGTTGTCCGTGCCCCGGGTCCGCGCCTTCCAGTCCGCGATGTCCTCGTCGCGCCCGCCCACCACGTGGAATGTCGCCCACGGACACGCTGCGGCCAGCGGCGCCACGATCTCCATGCCCTTGCCGGGATAGAGGTGCCCCACGTATCCCACGTGGAATCCCTCGCCGAGCGCCACCGGCTCGCGTGTCTTCCCCGGATCATCCGCGCCGTCATGGGCTACGAGGACGCGCCCAATGAGACGCGGCTCGAACGTCTGGATATCGGCAGCCAGCGCGCCACTGATCGCGACAACCCTCCGAAGGAATTGTGAGCGGGCCAATCGCCGGAACCGCCGCTGCGTCCGCTTCCCTCGATCCCGTACCGAAGTATGGAGCTCCAGCACCACCGGGATGCGCAGCATCATCGCAACATACGCGAACGCATACTCACGGGTGTAAACGACGGTTCGGCCACGTCCGGCCACGTGCCAAAGCTGAAGGAATGCGGTGACAAGCTGGCCTGCGGGAATACGGAGCGGCCGCCAGTAGACGACGTCGAATTGACGTTCAAGGCCATAGGCGTCGGCGAGTGTCTCATAGCTGCCGCCCCCCGAATGCGATCGGGGGCAGGCCAGCTTGGTTTCAATACCCCGCTGGGCAAACGCGGCGCACATCTTCGCCACCTGAATCGCGTTTGCAGCATTCGACGGGACAGGCGCGTTGTGCAGGTAGATCAGGCGGGCTGGACCGGTCATGCCTTCGGTCCCGCTTCCATAAGCCCCCACAGCCGCCGCCGTTCCGCCGCAAGCGCCTCCGGCGTGTAGGTTGCGGCAATCTCGAAATTGCGCCGGCTCTGCGCGGCACGCAGATCTGGCTCCGCCGCCAGCTTCGCCATCTGGGCCGCCAGCATGCGCGCATCCCCCGCCTTGTGCAGCATCGCCGGTTCCAACAGCTCCGGGATACCACCCACGGTCGACCCGAGCGCCGGCAGCCCCCGGCTCATCGCCTCGATCAGCCCGCGCGGCAGTCCTTCCTGGAAGCTCGGCACCAGGAAGATATCAAGCCCGTCCATCCACCCCATCACAGCCCCGCCACGCGGCAGCGTCCCCACAAACCGCACGGCGTCACCGCCCAGCCCCAGCTCATGTGCCTTGGCCTTCCACGGCGCCGCATCGCCAGCGCCCAGCACCAGCAGCGTCGCGCCGGGCGCATCGGCGCGTACGGATGCAAGCGCCGCCATCGCCACGTCCAGCCCCTTCTCGGCGTGGAACAGAGGGCTGATGATCCCGAAGACAGGTGCTTTCAGCGGTGCAGTCGCAGCAGCCGCCTTGCGTTCGGCCACGGTGGGGTCGATCTCATCAAGCTGTACGTTGGAGACGCTGGCCTTCGCCCCCGTCGTCGGGTAGCGCTTCTGCAGGAAGTGGCGCGTCACGTAGAGCACGTAGTCGGCCCGCGCGACTTCCCGGCGCATTCGCCAGTAGGCGAGCGGTGCATAGGCCCGCGCCTTGGTGCCGCCGTGGCTCATCAGCCCGTCCCAGACACACGCCACGACTTCCACGAGATAGGGATTGCCCATCTCCCGCGCAATCCGGCACGCCGCGAGCCCGATTTCGCTCGGCAGCCGGGCAATCACGTAATCGCACCCCGCCATCGCCTTGCGCAGTCTTGCATCTGCCGTCGGATCGCCCACGAGCAGCGTGCGGAGCGACGACATGTCCGGCATGTCGATGAATGTCGTATCGGGCCGCGTGCAGTCGCTCAGGTGCGAGATGTCGTCCGTGCCCGGCATCGGCTGCTGCCGGGAAGCAACCGCCAGCTTTCCGAAATGCCCGGCATAGCGCCCGAGAATGTCGCGGTCGAACTGGCCGTAGGAGTATCGCCGCCCGTCGGCAGCGCGAAAGAAACGATGGTCGTGACAGAAGAGGACGCTCACTTATTCGCCACAGCCCCCGTCAGCACCTCGAGATAAGCCGAAGCTGCCCGCTCCGCGCTGAAGGCATGCCCCCGCTCGCGCAGGGTGTCCGTGTCGAGCGGCGCTGCCAGTGCCCCCTCGATCGCCGCCGCCATCGCGGCGGGATCATCCATCGGCGTCAGCCGCCCGAACCGCCCGCCCTCCAGTATCTCGCGCGGACCGTGCGGGCAGTCCGTGCTCACCACGTTGGTGCCGCAGGCCAGCGCCTCCGCCACCACGTTGGCGAACCCCTCCCACAGTGACGACAGGACAAAGAGATCGGCCCGGCGCAAATAGGCATAGGGATTGTCAACGAAGCCGGGCATGTCGATCGCGTCGCGGATGCCGAGTTCGCCGGCCAGCGCTTCCAGCGCCGCCCGGTCCTCGCCGTCCCCCAGCACGAGCAGCCGCGCCGGTTTCCGCTCGCGCAGCTTCGCCAGCGCCTTGAAGAGCGTCGGATAGTCCTTCTGCCGCGTCAGACGCCCGACCGCCACAATGACCGGCGTTTCCTCGTCGAACCACGGATGCTCCACTGGTGCCGCCGCAAGCTCGTCGAAGCCGGGGAATACGACCGGGTTATGAACGACGCGAATGGCCGGCGCTCGGCGCCCCATCGACTTGGCCACGTCGTCACCGACGCCCTGCGAGATAGCAACGACACCGTCCGCGAAGCGAAGCAGCCACGGCAGTACGCGCGCCAGCAGCCGTTCCTTGCGCGAAGGATGCTGCTTCGCCACGGCGCTTGGCGTGTTCTGCACACTGATGATGACGCGCGACGGCCAGCGCATCAGCGCCTTGCCCGCGAGCAGTACTGCGTCGGAATTGAACAGCGCCGTCACGATTGCGTCCGGCCGTTCAGCACACATGTACCGGTTGAGCGCCGGCAGCGCGTTCTGAACGTGGCGCTGATCGAGCGAGATCAGCCGAACTTTCTCGCTAAGTTTTTCGAGATAAGGCCCGTCACGGCGGCTCAGCACCATGTCCACATCGTGGCCGGCCTCCGCGAGGCTGTTCGCCACCAGCAGCATGGCGCGCTCCGCGCCGCCGCCGGAAAGCGCCGGCAGGAAGAACGCAAGCTTGCCATATCTGCCCGCCAACTCGCTCAAGCCCCCTCGCGTCTGGCAGGAACCGTGACGCCCGCATGACACCCTCGCGGAAATGTTCCGCACCGAAATCATGCTGCACTTGCTCAATAGCGAATATTGGCGAGAATCGCCACGGGCTTTTTTGTGATTTCGGGCGTACGCAGGCCTGCGAGCGGGATTGAGGTTAACGCGTGGCACTCCCCAACCTGGTGGTCATCGGCGCCCCTCGCTGCGGCACCTCGGCCCTGTTCAGCTACCTCGCCGCGCACCCGGACGCGGCTGGCTCCAGCGTCAAGGAAGTGCAGTACTTTACCGACGCGGGTTCTGCGATAGACCACCCCGACCGCACCCACAGGCTGCACGGCCTCGGCCCATATGAAGACTTCTTCACACCGGGTCTCGTGGAAAAGCCGGACGCCCGCATCATCTTCGAGGCAACGCCCGGCTATCTTTACCAGCGCGAGGCGCTTGCTGCCTTGCCGCCTCTCCCGACGGAGCCGGTATTCGTGGCAGTGCTGCGGCGGCCGGGCGCGCAACTCTGGTCCAGCTACCTCTACTCCCAGAACCAGGCATCCAACCTGCCCGTGGATGTCAGCTTCGAGGAGTTCGCCTTCGGCTCGCCGCGCGTCGCCGCCACCGGCAACGAGTTCCACTCAAACGCGCTGGCCTTCACCCGTTACGCCGATTTCCTCGAACCCTGGATCACCTCTGCAGGCGCCGACCGTGTAATCGCCGTCATGTTCGAGGACATGATCCGAGACCCGAAACCGCTGCTTGCCGCGCTTTGCACACGCTTCGGCGCCGATCCAGCCTTCTACGATGACTTTGCCTTCGGGCGGGAAAACCGCAACGTGCGCGTCGTCAGCCATCGCGCAAAGCGCGCTGCAGGCGGCATAAAGGCTCTTGTCCCAGGCTTCCTCGCCGGCCCCGCGCGCCGCCTTTACCGCCGCCTTAACACGCCGCCGCTGGACCGCAAGCCGGATGCTTCCGAACAGACCGTCATGCGCCGCATCGATGCGGAAACAGCGCCGGCGACCCGCCGCCTGGAACAGCTGACCGGCCTCGACCTCGCGCACTGGACGGCGTCATGACCAGGCCAGAAACCGACGACATCCGCGTGGCCGTGGCCGCGATCCAGATCGGCACCAGCGTCAATGGCGGTCTCAACAGCCTGATGGAAATCCTGGACGCCAATAAGGACCTCGTGACCGACGTCATCACCAACCGCGACGGCGGCTTTGCCGATTGGGCCGGCCGCAACGGGGTTACCAGCCACGTCTGGCCCATGCGCACGGACAGACGCAGCGACCGCACCTTCTTCTCCGCCCGTGTGATCGACCCTTTGATCTACTTTGCCAATAACCTTCGGATGTGGCGGCTGGCACGTCGCCACCGCATCGGCGTGCTCCACTGTAACGATATCCGCGCCTTCTGGAACACCGCCGCTGGCGCCAAGTTGGCAGGCTGCAAGGTCATCCTCAACGTGCGCGATACACTGCCCCCCAACGTCACACGCGCAGGCCGCAACTGGCGCACGGCACTCCGCTATTGCGATGTCTTCCTTGTTCTTTCGAAGGATATGCTCTGTCGTTGGATAGCGGCCCTAGCACCACTCTCCGAAAACCCGAAACACGCCGCCAAATTCCGCTTCATCTACTCAATCGTGGACCGGGTGCGCTTCACCCCGCGAGACGCTGCCTCGATTGCTGCTGCCCGCCAGCGCCTCGGCCTAGCGCCAGACACCTACGTCGTCGCCTGCCTCGGCCGCTTCGAGCATAAGAAGGGCCAAGCCGCCTTTATCGAGAAAGCAGCGCCCGCTCTCATGGGTCAGGTGAAAGCCTTGGAACTTCATTTTGTGGGCGGCCCTCGGCCGTCGGAACCAGATTACGCACATCGTGTCTCGGAGCTTGCCCAGACATCTCGCTACGCCGCCCGCATTCACATCGAAAACGCGACAGGTGCCGCACAGGACTGGTTCCACGCCGCGAACACCGTCCTCATCTGCTCTGAGCGCGAGGGCCTGCCGCGCACACTTATCGAGGCGATCACCTGCGGCACACCAGTCATTGCCTTCGATGTCTCGTCCGCCGCCGAAATCCTGTCAGCCAGCGGTTGCGGCGCTGTCGCTCCTCTGCACGACTACGCTAAACTTGGCCAACTAATCGCCTCCGAGGCCGCGACCCGGACGTTCGAGCGCAAAGCACTTCACGCGGGCCCAGCGTTTGCACGCGAGAATTTCGACGGCGGGAGGAACGGCACCGCTTACCGTGAACTGTGCTCGAACCTTGTAGGGAACGAAACCGCGTGACGGACGCACAGCTCTACAGGCCACGCTACCAAGCCGAGGCTCGCCGCCCGACTAAGGCATCACCCTTCGTCACCATGCCCATCTGGGCGCGCGTCCTCATCCTACTCTACATCTTTGGGCACGGCCTGTTAGCACCAGCGCTCAGCGAACTATTCACCACTGGACCAGGAGCATTCTTCTCTGCCCGTTTTGCGGCACTTGCCGTATCTCAAGCATTAATAGCTTTTCCGTTCATCTTCTATCGCCACGAGTATGGATGGCTCCATCCGCTCTTTCTTCCATTTCTTCTCAGCGTTCTAAAGGCTGCATTCAAGGAGCCAGCACACCTAATTGCTCCGTGGTTGTTTCTTGCCAGTCCTTTTGAAGCAGGTACAACCGCCACCGCTTCGGTCTTCGCCCAATGGAGCAACGTTGAGCTTGGCCAACTCCGTATTTGGCATTCGCTTATCACGGCTCTATTCACTGGAAGCATCTACATTGGCTACTTTTTCCTTCCACCAGTTGGCCTCCCGAGGCTTCAGTTTGCGCCGCCGATTGCCGTTCCCGCCCGCACTGTAGGCCTTGCGCTTGTCGCCATCAGCATCGTGGCAACGCTCACTTTCGTTCAGATGCGGGGCGGCCTCACTGCACATATCTTCAGTTTCGTTGGCCGGCGATTTGAAACACTCGGTGGATTTGGGCCGGTAATGGTGCTGATCGAGGTTTCCGCGACCGCCTTGTGGTTCTGGTTTGCTTTCAGGCGCAGGGCGCTGAGCGATCCCGCTTTCATCGCTGCCACCATTGCAACATGCGCGGTAGTTTGGCTGGCTAGCGGTTCCCGCAGCAACGTCGTTTTTTTCCTGGTGGGGTTGCTCGCCATATACGTGTTCCAGCGCCAGCGGATTCCCTATACCGCTGCGACAATGTTGGCCGTCGCCGCCTTCATGCTGTTCGGCGCCCTCGGACTTATTCGGAATGATTTTGGTGCAGACACCGTGCGCTGGGAGCGGCTCGACTCTCCCTTGCTTTGGTTAGAGAACGCCGCAAACGAAGCAGAATCACGCTCTGAGCAGGAGTCGACTTTTGCAGCTTTAGCTGGAGCAGTCCGTGGCGAATCCCTCAGCGGACAGTCTTACGTCGGGGCCGCTTTCTTCTGGGTGCCTCGCGCCATTTGGTTGGAGAAGCCGCGCACTGTGGGCGCTTTTAACGGTGCAATAAATTTTGCCGGGGAGGATCCTGACGGCGAAGTAACGTCGCATGCAGGACGCCCCGTCTCACATGAGGTCGAGGCATTCTGGAACTTCGGTCTCCCAGGCGTATTAGGGTTAGGCCTTCTTGGGGGGATACTGTTCAATTGGCTCGCACGGCTCGTAGTCCATTACCGGCACGAACCCGCGATTTGGCTGATCTACCTCGTGACAATCCTCAACATACCTCTGGGCAGCAAGACCTTCATCGATTGGGCTCAAGCGATTATCCCGCTTCTTGCAGCCTTGGTGGTGACCGGCGCCCTACGTCTGCGCAAACAGCCCCCCAGCGCAACTCGGCTACGCAGGTCTAGCCTCGAATTGCACACGACCTCTCTCGACTAATTCACCGCGGCTAAAGTCATTTCGGGCTTCCGAAGCACGAAACAATAGTGGGACGCCAAGTTGTTGATGCCCGTGAGAAACCGTAGATAGTCAAAAACAACGGAAACCAAGAAGACTGGCGGAAAGAACATGAAGTACTTTGACGAATAGTAGCTCGCAAAAAAGTACGCCTCCTCAAACCCCGTTCTTTTTGAGAGTTTCTTGAATGCACGGGCCGATGTCTGATTGTAATAGGCGCGAAACCCTGTGATGCCCGCCTCACCATCCGCCGTCAAAGAACGAAGTAGTCGTTTGGCGATCCAATTCGGCAGCATCTGGTTGAGAAGGGCAAACGGCGCATACTTGTTCGGGAACCAGAGAACGATTACCCCGCCATCTTCGAGCGCATCGAATGCCGACCTCAGAAATCCTTCCGTATCCGGAAAATGCTCAACGCCGGCCCTACACGTAATCACCGCATACTTTCCGAGTGGCGTTGGTATCTCCCTGCAGACGTCGGCGATCACCGCTTGGTCTATGAGTCGATTCTGCTCGAGCTCGCGCCCATCAATGTCGACACCGACGAGGTGAAGCCCGAGACTAGACTTGAGGCTCTGGGGAAACAGCCATCGCTTTCCCCCTGCGACGTCAGCAACAACGCCACCCGGATGCTTTAGCATTTCCCGCATTGCTTGCAGGTAGAAATGATTGAGTGCCGTGGTCTTTGAAAAGTGAGAAGGGACCAACCAACCGGAAACGCGATTCATTGCCCTGACTATCGGGTGCATGCGCTACTCACTAAGTTGCATCAGGATCGGGCACGCGCCGGTTTGAATGAGGCAGACTCTTTTCCACCTCACCATGCACTAGAATGCATCGGCATCTCAGGAAATCGAGCAAAGTCATCGTTGGCTCGTACTCCGGAACAACGCGCGAAACCGCCGGCGAAGACACCGCGGGAACCCATGCCTGACGCACAGAATAGTCCAGCCACAGCCGTCCGCCAAAGTGCTTCGCGCCCAAGCCTTAACGTGGCAGCAGCCTGCACGAAGTGGCTCGACGGCGCAGCACTCGCACTGCTGACGGCAACCGTCGTCCTCGCGCCGCTGCCGCTCGCCAGCGTCATCCCGGGGGCCCGCGCGGCCCTGGCGGTGGCCGGCGGCCTTGCCTTTGCCTTCGCGGCGGCCGGCTTCCTGCTATCGGGGCCCGTGCAGCGCCAGGTGAAGCCACTCCGCCTCCTTGGCTGGTGCGCCACCGGCATTCTGATCGTCACGGCCTGGATACTGGTTCAGGCCCTGCCCGCGCCTTTCGAGAGCTGGGTGCATCCGGCATGGCGCCTCGCGTCACTCTCCGACCAGGCCGGGGCGGCTATCTCGCCCGACCCGGCTGCGACTATCTCGGCATTGCTCGATCTTCTGGCCATTGCGGGTCTAGCCGGGGCCACCGTGCTCATGGCCCACCGCCCCGAAACAGCGCGGATACTCTTCGCCGCCTTCGTCCTGAGCGCCACGGCCTACGCCGTCTACGGCCTTCTCGCCTATTCTGCAGGCAACACCACGCTCCTGTGGATCGAGCGTTTCGCCTACATGGACGTGGTCACCGGGCCTTTCGTGAACCGCAACGCCTTCGCGAGCTACCTGGGCCTCGCAGCCGCGGCCGCCGTGCTGCTCATTCTGTCGGGCGTGGTCCTGCCGGGCCCCGGTGAGCGCCCGGCCGGCAGGCTCGCCGTCGCCCTGTCGAGCGCCTTCGAACATGGCTGGCTGTGGATCGCCTGCCTGCCCGTCCTCGTCATCACGGTCGTGCTCACGGGCTCGCGCATGGGAACGGCCCTTGCCGCCCTTGGCATGGTGCTCGCCGCGGCCCTCTATCTTCGCAACGCGCGCGGCGCGTCGGCAGGCGGGCTCATCGCGGCGGGGGCAGCCCTCATCATATGCGGCGCTGCCATTGTGCTGGCCGCCGGGACAATACTCAGCGAACGCGTCGCCCAGCAGGGCGCGGATTCGCCCGACCGCCCGCTCATCTACGAGCTGACGGCGGAAGCGATCGCCGCGGCCCCGATCCTCGGCCACGGCTACGGGACCTACGAGGCCTCGTTCCGCGCCTACTCACAGACGCCGGAGATCCTGCGCGGCAGCGTCAACTTCGCCCACAACACCTACCTGGAACTGGCCTTCGAACTGGGCATGCCGGCAGCGCTGATCCTGCTGGCCTGCGTGGCGGCCTTTGCGCTGCGCTGCTGGCGTGGCATGGGCGAGCGCCGCCGGCACCGCATGTTCCCGGTCTTCGGCGCCACGGCCTCGGCCATGGTCGGCCTGCATTCGCTGGTGGATTTCCCGGCGCAGGTGCCTGCCGTGACGGCCTGCCTCGCAATCCTCGGCGGCGCCTGCGTGGCCCAGTCCTACGCGACGCCCGACGCCCGCAACCGCTGACCCGGCAAGGTCCTACTCACCGACGTGGCCATGCCGCTCGAGATAGCGCAATTGCTGGTCGAACCGCGGCGCGTCCGTCAGCAGGGCATCGAGGATGCGCCGGTCTGACGGTGCAAGCGATACATAGACCCGGATCAGCCCCTCGCGTGTGCCGTTGGAGCGTTCAAGCATGGCCACGGCCTGCCCCACAGCCACCTGTGCTTCCGGCGGGAGGCGGCGCCAGTTCTGGATGCCGAAGCGCAGGGCAAAGGTGGTGCCGGCGTAGTCGCCGGCATCCAGCAGCAGGGACTCGTGAAAGAGCCGCGCCACCTCCTCGGTCATGCCGTGCTGGCGCTCCAGCGCGAGGATCACGCCGCGCCGGGCATCGCTCGCCAGCGGCGTGCGGCTAAGGGCAGAACGGAATGCCTCTTCGGCCTCGGCGTAGAGATCGCTGGCTTCCGAGGCCTGATCCGCGCGCTCGAGCCTGCCTGCCTTCAAAAGGGCCAGGCGCCCGAAGTCCCGCTGGTAGGGGGTGCTGGAGGGCTGCCCAAGAGCCGCCGCACGCATGTCTGCTAGCGAGGCATCCAGCGAAGCGTCGCTTACCGACGATGCCCGACCGCCGTCGAGCATCAGCACGTCCGGCATCGCTGTCGCCGCCGCAATCCCCGGTCCGACGCGCAGCGCACCGGCAGCCGCGAGGAGAAGGCCCGCGACCACCCCGGCGCCCATGGCGATCCGAACGCCGCGTGGCGCGGCGAAACGGCTAGTTCGTGTAGTAGCGGCTGTAGCGGCCATAATAATACGTGCTGTCGCCGTAGCCGAGGCGGCGTTGCTTGCGCAGGTCCACCTGCGAAAGGGCGACGCCCGCAACCGGCGCCTTGCGCTGGCGCAGGGTGGCCATGGCCTGCGAAACGGCGTCGCGGGTCGTCCACTGCCAGCGCACCACCATCACGACCGCGTCGACGCGGGTGGCAAGCACCTGCGAGTCGACCACCGGGATCAGCGGGGCGGAGTCGAGCACGACCACGTCGTACTTGCTGTTCAGCTCCGCAAGGAAGTTGCGCATCTGCGATGAGCCCAGCAGGTCCGACGGGTTCGCCGGGGTCTGCTTCGCCACCATCGGATAGATGTCCACGTTCCCCTTGGTATCGGCATGCCGCACCTCCTCGATCCCGCAGCGGCCCGCCAGGTACTCGGCCGCGCCGATCTCCGGCGCAAGGCCAAGCCGCCGGGCAACGGTGGGATGGCGCAGGTCGCAGTCGACCAGCGCCACCCGGTCGCCGGCAGCAGCCGACAGGCGGGCGAGCGAAAGCGCCAGCGTCGTCTTGCCTTCGTCCGGCAACGCCGATGTGACCTGGATGAGCTTCGACGGCCGGTCCACGTTGTAGAGCGCCAGCGCCGAGCGGACCGCGCGAATGGCCTCGGAATAGACCGAAAGTGGCCTGTTGAGCAGGTAATCGATGGGATCGCCCGCATCCGACTTGTCGAGCAGCGGCACGGAGGCCAGGTGCGGGGCGCCCGTGAAGCTCTCGATCTGCGAACCGGTGCGGAACGCATTGTCGAGCTGCTCGGTCAGGTAGGCGAGCGCGCCGCCCACCATCAGCGAGAACACCGCCATGATACCCAGCGTCAGCGGCACATTGGGGAAGGACGGGCTGCCCGGCACCGTGGCTTCGGAAATCACCCGCGCCTGCGCCTCGTTGAGGGTCTGCTGCTCCGACGTTTCCTGGAAGCGCTTGAGGAAGCTCTCGTAGAGACTGCGAACGGCCTCCGCTTCGCGCTCAAGTTCGCGCAGGCGCACTTCGGCGACGCCCCGCCCCGAGCCGCCGGTAAGTTCCTCCAAGGAGGTGCGCAGCGACTCCACACGCGAACGCGACACCACCACCTCGTTTTCGAGGCTGGCCAGCGTCCGGTCCACTTCCTGCGAAACGGCGGCTGCAAGGTCGCGCCGTTCCGCCCGTGCCTTGATCATTTCCGGGTGCCGGTCGCCATAGCGCGAAGACAGGTCGGCAATGCGCCGGTCGAGCTGTGCGAGCTGCAGGCGAAGATCGGAAACCACGTTCGAATTGAGCGCCTCGGCGAGCGTGTCCACGCCGGCGTTCGAGCGGGTCAGCTCGCGGAACCGCTGGTAGCGCGCCTGCTTTTCCGCGTACTCGGCCCGCGCCAGGATCAGCTTGCCGTTCAGTTCGGAAATCTGCTGGTCGGTCAGCGTCTGGCCGGACGCGTCCACCAGGTCGTTCTCCGCCCGGTAGATCTCGACCGCCTCTTCAGCCGCCTGCACTTGCTGGCGCAGCGACGACAGGCGGTCGCTCAGCCATTCATTGGCCCGGCGCGTTGCCTCGAAACGGCCCTCCAGCTGCTCGACGATGTAAAGGTCGGCCACGCTGTTGGCGATCAGTGCCGCCTTCCGCGGATCGGTGGACTCCGCGGAAACCGCGATGACGTATGTAGGGCCCTGGCGCCGGGCATCGATCGCCCCGAGCAAAGAACCGACCGCGCTGCGCATGGCCCGCGCCTCGGTTTCTTCCGGCGTCTCGACGACAGCTTCGCTTTCGTCTTCGCCCAGCAGCCAGTCAAGGCTCAGGATCCGGCTGACGAGACTGGGTTCACGCAGCCGCCCGTTGAACTCGGGATCCTCGGTGAGGTTGAGCTCCTCGACGACACGGCGCGCGAAGCTGCGGGACTCGATGACCGAGATTTCCGTGGCGATGGCCGCCGTCTCCGCCGGCATCCCCGACATCACGTCTTCGACGTCAACCACCTGCTGTTCGCGGGTTTCGAGCTTCACGAGCGCGTTCGCCGTGTAGCGCGGCGTCACCGCGAACAGTGCGAGCGCCGTCAGGGCAAGGATGACGGCAACCGAGCCGACGATGATCCAGACCCGCCGCCGCAGCATGAGCAGCAGGTCGCGCAGCGCGAAATCCCCTTGGTCGGCGGGATCGTTGTAGTCGTCACGCTGGACGTCTTGCATGGCCTCGGAAGAGCCTACTGGGGGCGCACGCACACGGGGTGCCGGGGCGCGGTTACGTCACTCCGGAACCCGTGCAATCCGCCGCAATGCCCCGGAAAAACAGCCAAAAACCTTCCCGACACTCTCTATCCTACCGCCCGGCATTCGGCAATGACGCGGGACGGCCCGCGGGATGCGCGACATGCATCCCGCGGGGCCAGTGACCGGGTGCCCGATGCGGGCGTTAGAGCTGGGCGCGAAGCGTGAGCTTGACCGAGTTGACCTCGTAGTCAGAGCCGGCCGTGTTCGAGTCACGCTGATCGTAGGAATATCCGAGGATGGCGCGGAAGTTCCGGTTGATGAGGTAGGTGCCCTTGAGGCCGGCATTGAACTTGTCGTCCTCGCGGGCGACGCCCTCGAAGGTGTTGTTCGTATAGCCGGCATCGGCACTGAGGATCACGTTGTAGAGCAACTCGTGATCGACACCGAGATTCACGCTCGTCGCCTCGATACCCGACGAATTCGTGATGGTCGTTTCCTGGGTGTTACGCGCCCCGCCGAAGCGGACGGTCGTCATCTCGGTCAGGTACCACTCGCCGCTGGCGCGGTAGCCGAGGCCTGAGATGTCCTCGAGGTTGGACGCATCGAAGTTGCGGTCGAAGTAACCGACGCCGACCTCGCCGCGGGCCACGCTGCCCACGTCGAAGGCAAGGCCGGCAAGCGCGGCGTAGCGCTCGGAGTCGCGGCGGAAGCGGCCGCCGCCTGCCAGGACCTGGTCGTCGAGATTGTCGTAGCTCACGTCCTGATAGGACCCTTCGACGAAGCCCTGGTAACCAGGCGAGAAGTCGTAGCCGACGCGCGCGATGGCCTCATAGGTCTGGCGGTCGCGGTCATCGTTGTTGATGCTGCCGCCGCCGATCAGGCCCGCGTCCTCGAAGTCCTGATCCTTGAAGGTACCGCGCAGGCCGACATTCATGCGGTTGAAGCGGTGCGTGATGCCGGTCGCCGCATCGAAAGTCTCAACTTCCGGCGGCGCGGACACGGCACCCGGCAGGTCGGGCGACCCGCGGTCTTCATGGGTCAGCGCGTAGGCAACACGCCCGTCGACGAACGTGTCGCGCGTGACATCAAGGCGGCCCGAGAGGTTGGCGCCGTAGTCCGTGATGTCGTCGCTGTCGTTCTCGTCGTGCGCGTTCGTGGAGATGTTGGCGCCGAGGCGGACGAAGTGGCGGTTCCAGTCCGAAAGGACGGCCACGGACGATCCGACCTGGTAGATCACGTCGTCCTGTTCATTGTTGTTCGTCTTGAACAGGTTGTCGGTGTACTCGACCGAGGACGTGACGCGCGGATAGATCAGGAACGCACCGGCACGGATACCGATCGGATCGAATTCCTCTCGCGGCCGGTCGGCGACGCCGACACCGCGCGGCGGCTCCTGCGCGATGGCAATTGTCGGAAGCGCCAGGAATGCCCCGGCAAGCGCGATGGCACGCGTCGTACGGTTACTCATTGGGATTCGCCCCCCGCGAATGCGCTGGAACTGTTAACGTGAAGATAGCAAAAAGGTTTCCCGGACGCATCAGCCGTTTGTGACCGGCGCGGCCCGGCTCGCGATTCCGGCCCCATGTTGCCGCACTGCAACATGTGCAATCGGCTCGGCGCGCCCTCGGCCTTTGACCGGGATCAGAAAAGCCGTTCGGGAACCCGGATGATGTCGCCCGGCAGCACGCTGATGCCCTGGTCCGTCCGCAGCTCGACCTCGTGGGACGTGCCCGCCTGGGTCACGTAGACCCGGCGCTCGTCCGCCCGGTAGGTATAGCCGCCCGCCAGCGCAATCGCGTTCAGCACGGTCATATCCGGCACGTAGTCGTATTTCCCGCCGTTCTGCACTTCGCCGATGATGTAAAAGGGGCGGAAATTCAACACTTCGACGCTCACGCGAGGGTCGAGCAGGTAGCCCCCCTGCAACTGCGTTACAAGTGCACTCTCGAACTCGCGCAGGGACTTGCCCTTGGCCTGCGTCTTGCCGATCAGCGGCATCGAGACGTAGCCGGTGTCGTCCACCTCGAATTCGCCGGACAGGTCCTCCTCGCCGAAAACGATCACGCGCAACCGGTCACCGGTGCCGAGCTGGTACTCGACCTGCCGTTCGAGCCGGTCGGGGGCATCGCCGCCGGTGCTTGCGCCGGAAGACGGCGCACCGCGCGGCCCGCTCGTGCAGGCGGCAAGCGCCGCGGCGAGAACGAGAACCATCAGGTTCGAGAGGCGAAGGGCG
Organism: Parvibaculaceae bacterium; assembly: GCA_965229975.1. GTDB lineage: Bacteria > Pseudomonadota > Alphaproteobacteria > CGMCC-115125 > CGMCC-115125 > Pyruvatibacter. Next base: position 4,376 of record OZ245936.1, on the reverse strand, counting down.
GTCATGTAACTCTACCTGCTCTGGAAACGGGAAAGGCGGCGCATGAATCTTGCCACGCGCCGCCTTCCTAAATTCCTACCGGGAGCGCGTCCCGTCATGCGGTGTGACTAGTCGCCGTTCCCGCTCAGGTCGGGATCCGTCTGAAGCGCGCTGTCTTCCTCGTCTTCGTCCGCGTCATCATCGTCGTCATCACCACCCGTCGTGGTGGTGTCGGTCGTTGTGTTCGTCGTGACGGTCGCGGTCGTCTGGCTGATCTGGGCGGCGATCTGCGGCGCAGCGGCAACCACGCGCGGATTGCTCGCAACGGCCGAGGCCTTGGTTACAGCCGCCTGGACGACCTGCGGTGCCGCCGCGATGACGGCAGGATTCGCTAGCGTCGTCGTCGCACTCTGAGTCGCTTCCGCGGCGGCGACGATATCCGCTTCGGACGCGCTCGGGTCACTGGCGACTTCCGCCGCCATGTCGACTGCTCCGGAGCTCAGCGTTGCCGCGAGCGCGGCATTCGACCCGGTCAGCGTGGCCGCGCGGGCCGCGAGCCCCTTCGAGAACGCTGCCTTCTGCGCAGGCGTCATGGCCGCCTTCGCAGCGGCGATCGCGGTGTTGATTGTGGCCGCATCGCCACTGGCAATGGCCGCCTCGACGGCGGGCGGCAGGGCATCTGCTCCCTGGGCCTGCACAGGTGTCGTGTGAACCGTCATCAGCAGCCCGGCGGCGGCGAGAACGGCCGCCAGCAGGGAAACGCGCGATAGTTTGGCAAACATGACGCCACTCCATGAAAACGTTTGGCGCAAACTACACGATTTCCCGGCAAACCGGCTAGGACATTGTTACTGCGAGGTTAATGGAGACGCGGGATTCCGGCGAGAATCCGGCCAGGCGTTGCATTTCCACCGCACAGGCAGGCTCCCGGACGTCAGGTCCGGATAAACGCCCGTTCATCGCCCTCGAACACGACCGCAGTCAAAACGCCGGTGATATAGGCACCCGTATCGACCCCGATACGATTGGCCCGCTCGACCGGCTGCTCCTCGGGGGTATGGCCATGCACCACGACCTTGCCGAAATCCGCATCTGACCAGAGAAAATCCTCGCGGATCCACATCAGATCCTCGCCGCTCTGGGCCTCCAAGGCAATGCCCGGGCGCGCACCGGCATGGGCGAAGAAGTAGTCGCCCTCCACGTGCATCAGCGGCAGGTTGCGAAGGAACTCCAGGTGGGCCTCGGGCAGCTTGGTGACGAACTCGTCGCGCGCCGCGACGAAGGCGTCCGGCTCGTCCTTGAGCGGCAGCGCCTTCACGCCATAGCTCATCAGGGTTTCCAGGCCGCCGTAATACTTCCAATCGGTCCCGAACTCGGGCTCATCGAGGAACTTGAGCAGCGCATCCTCGTGGTTGCCCTTGAGGAAAACGCGCTCGAACCCCGGCAGCGGATCTTCCAGCAGCCGGTCGATCACCCCCTTGCTGTCGAGGCCGCGGTCCACGAAGTCGCCCAGGTAAACGATCACTTTCCGGTCCGCGCCCGACGCCGAAGCATCGGCGGCGATCCGCTCGTGCAGCCGGTCGAGCAGGTCCGCGCGGCCGTGAATATCCCCGACCGCGTAGACCCGCGTCCCGTCCGGCGCGCGCGCGGGTTCGCGCCCGCGCGGACGCACGGTATCTGCAATTTTCGAGAGGATGCCTGTCAGCATCCACCACAGATACGACCACCCCGCGACCCCTGCAACTGCCGCGGAAAGCCGCAGTTAACCGGGGCGGCCAAGCAGCGCGCCGACCTGCGCCCGCCGCAGGGCAATCAGCACGGCCGAAGCAAGCCAGACGCCGCAGGCGAGGATGAAAAGCTCACCGCCATCATCGAAAACCTCGATGCCGAGCGGCGTGAACAGGTGGAAGAAGATGGCGCCCGAAATGATGCCGAACGCCATCAGCGCCCCCACGACCTGGACCCCGGGCACAAAAAGCAGGACCGAGGCGGCCAGCTCGGCGATGCCGACGACCCAGCGCATGCCCGGCTCGAAGAACGCAATGCCCGACCAGTCCTCGATGGTCTGGAAGATGAAGATGCTCTCGTCCGCGCCTGCGAACTTGAAGAACAGCGACTGGACGAACACGAACGCGATGTAGATCGACAGTATCCACGTGACGGCAGTGCGCACCATGGGAGCCCCCGGCGGTAGCGGCGCAGCCCGGTGAGGCGGCGCGGCAGGATGGCAGGAGAAAGCAGCGGCGCGAGGGGTCGGCCCCGCGCCGCCGGGAATGCTGTGGCTACTCGAGAACCGAAGGCCAGTTGCCGTCGGCGCTTCGGATATGGCCGGGGATATCTTCCTCCCACGTCGCCTGCACGTCCGCGTCGTAGTTCAGGTAGAGCTTGCCATCGACGATCTTCCAGTAGTCCGGATCGCCCGAAGCCGTGTAGCCCTGGCTCACCGCCCAGGCGCAGTAGCCGCCATATTGCGGCGCATAGGCCGCCGGATCGGCCACGAATGCATCCAGGTTTTCCTGGCTGGCGAAGCGCCAGGTGGCGCCCTCGTATTCGGTCTCGAAATCCGCCGAGCCTTCCACTGGCCTGCCCTCGCGGAAATAGGCCACGGCGTCATATCCGCTGACGGCAAGATCGCTGAAGATCCCCGTATAGACCGGGTCGCTCGCCGCATGCGCGCGCATCGGCACAAGCGCCGCAATGGCCAGGAGCGCCGAGGCAAAAACCGCCTTTGGTCGAAGAGCAATCATGCCGAACCTCCCTTTCTGGACGGCGTTGAACGCGTCAGGAGAATGGCGGCGCCCCGGTTCAAAGCCCAATCACAAGGTCATCCGCACCTATCACACGCCCGCGAAGCATCCGTGACCCTTGCCGGACGCTCATTTGCAACCTTTGATGGTCTCCGGTTGAGGCAGACCGGGGGCAGACATCGTGGGGACACCTGGACCTGTGGCCCGGCGCGTTGCCGCCGCGGCCTGCCTTGCCTCGACGGGCGCCACCACCCCGGCTGCTGCGGGCGCCTGGCTCCAGCCGGCGGACGAAACGGCGGTCATCGTCAAGCTCTCGGCCATCGAGGCGCCACAGGCCTATGACCTGAGCGGCCATCTCCAGCCGGACGCCGATTTCCAGAAGAACGAGTTTGAAATCCTTCTCGAGCACGGACTGACCGAGGACGTCACGGTTATCCTCAAACCCGTCCTGCAGGACGCCCGCGCAGGCAGCCGCCGCCAGTCCGGTCTCGCCAGCGTCGAGATCGGCGCAAGAACCGAAGTCTGGCAGTTCGAAGACGACAGCGTGCTCGGCATCCAGGCAAGCGTCATCGCACCGGGACGAAGGTACGAACGCCACGGTGCGCTCATCACGGATGGCCACGCGGCGTACGACCTGCGCCTGCTCTATGGGGAGCCCGAGAGCCTGTTCGGCCTGCCCGGCTACCTCGACACCCAGCTCGCCTTCCGTCACCGGGGCGGCAAGGCGGCCGACGAGATCCGCTTGGACACCACTTACGCGATAGAGGTCGACCCGGGCTGGTTCATCGGATTCCAGTCACTGACGGTCGCCTCCATCGGCAACGCCGAACCGCCCTTCGAGCCGTACCAGCTTCAGAAATTCCAGGCATCGATCCGCTGGGAATTCCAGCCCGGCCGCCACGTCGAACTGGGCGCCTTGCGCACGGTCGCAGGCCGCAACATCGTGCGCGAGACAGGCGCCCTTATTGCTTATTGGCAGCGGTTTTGACGTTGGCGCCGAACTCGGAGGGATGCACGAATTCCTCGTTGAACCAGGGCATCGTCGCCCGGTCGAAGACCGACCCGATGAACTCGACGCATGTCCGCACGGCGCTGCGCCGCGCCGCCTCCTTGCGGTAGCTCACCCAGATCGGCGTCTCGAACCTGAGCCCCACGTCGATCGGCACCACCTGGTCCGAGATGACCGAGGCATAGGTCGGCAGCAGTCCAACGCCCACGCCGCGCAGCAGCGCCTCGTAATGGACCGCGCTCGAATTGCAGTAGAGCCGCGTGAACTCGATCTCGCTGAAATCCCTGAGCCGCGTCGACCACGTGCCCTTGTCCACCTGGTAGAGACCCACGTCGAGCAGCGGCACCCGCTTCAGGTCGTCCACCGACTGCGGCAGCCCGTTCTGCCGGGCGAAGTCCAGCGAGCAATACGGCATGAAGTGCAGCGTCCCCAGCCGCCGGCTGACCTGATCGAGGTCGGCGGGGTTGTGGTAGTGCACCATCATGTCGAAGACGCCCCGACGCTCGTTCGCGGGCTCGCTGCCGGTGATGACCTGCAGCTCCAGCTTCGGATTGTCGGCCAGGAATTCGCCCATGAAGCGGGGCAGCCAGTAGGCCGCAAGGCCATCGGTAATCGCCAGCTTTACCTCGCCGACAATGCCA